>NZ_JBIWAI010000002.1:0-2543002 GCF_044759945.1 Amycolatopsis sp. NPDC098790 | reverse complement strand
GGTGGTTGACTCACATCTCGATCTTGCCGAGGGCTTCACCCATGTCCCGGTCGCCACGCTGGTCCCAGCGGCAGTTGCTCCTGTGTAAGGACAACAGTCCGACTGCGCCATGCTGACCAGCCACAACCAGGTTGAAACAACCCCAATGTGGCCTTCGGTGCGTGATACGCACCGAAGGCCGCCTTGGGTGCGTCAGACGCAACCAAGGCCGCCTTGGGGCGCTCTGGGTCAGTCGATCGGGAGCACCGGGGTCGCCGCCGCGAAGGCGTCCGCTGCCGCCAAGTCGAACTCGCCGTGGTCGCTGCCCAGCCCCTGGGCCACCAGCCCCGCCGCCGCGCAACCCAGCACCGCTGCCTCCCGCAACGACCGTCCGAGCCCGATGCCCCGCAGGAACCCCGCCGAGAACGCGTCGCCGCAGCCCGTCGTGTCCAGCACCGGAACGTCGAACGCCGGGACCGCCAATGTCGACTTCGGCGTCACCACCAAAGCCCCACGCGCACCCCGCGTGACCGCCACGCAACCGACCCCGCGCTCCAGCAGCGTGCGGGCGCCGTCCTCCAAGGAAACCGCGCTCGTCAACCCGAGCACCTGCTCTTCGTTCGGCAACAGGTAGTCCACAGAGGACAACGCCGGGTCGATCCAGGCGAGCACCCCCGGATCGCCGGGCGCCAGCAGGTCCGCCGACGTCACCACGCCGGCGGACCGAGCCGGCGCCAGGAGTGACGCCGCCGCCACTCCGCCCATCAGCTCCGGCCCGCCCAGGTGCAGGTGCGTCGCGGAAGCAATCCCCTCGAAAGGGACCTCCGACGGCTCGAAACCCAGGTTCGCCCCCGGGACGTGGAACGCCGGCCGGCTGCCGTCCGGGCGGATCGGGAGGACCGACGCCGACGTCTGCACCCCCGCCCGCCGCAGCACCAGCGACGTGTCGATCCCGTACTGAGCGAGCATCGAAAGCAGCAGGTCGCCGATCGGGTCGGCACCCACCGCGCCCGCCGTCCGGACGCCGGCGCCGAGCTTCGCCAGCGTCACCGCCGTGCCCGCCGCCGTCCCCGCCGGGCCGAAGCGGATCTGCTCCACCAGCGCCGCGCCCTGGCCCTCGGGGATCGCCGACACCGGCCGGACCTGCACGTCGAACACGTGCGCCCCCAGGGTCACGACGGTCTGCGTCACCGGTCCTCCACCCGCCGCGGGCGGCCGTAGCCGCGCTGGACCGCCGCGGTCACGACGGCTTCCTGCTGCACGTCGTCCAGCGCCCGTGGCACGCCGAGCGTCGCCGCCCGGACGTACAGGCCGCACGCCCACTCCAGCAGCAGCGCGTGGTCCATCGCCGCCTCCAGGGTCGGGCCGTGGACGATCGCGCCGTGGTTGGCCAGCAGTGCCGCCGCCTTGCCCTCGAGCGCCGCGAGGGTGCTTTCGGCCAGCTCGGCCGACCCGAACACGGCGAACGGCGCGACCCGGACCGCGCCGCCCAGCGCGAGCTGCTGGTAGTGCACGCACGGCAGCTCGTCGAGCACCAGGGACACCGCGGTCGCCTGCGGGGAGTGCGTGTGCACCACCGCGCCCGCGCCGAAGCGCCGGTAGATCCCCAGGTGCAGCTCCAGTTCCGAGGTCGGCGCCAGCTCGCCGTCGACGACGCCGCCGTCGAGGTCGACGACCGTGACGTCCGACGGCCCGGCTGTGCCCAGCACGACCCCCGTCGCGGTCACGGCCACGTGCTCGCCGGCCCGGACGCTCACGTTGCCCGCCGTGCCGATCAGCAGGCCCTCCGCGGCGAGGCCGTTGCTCGCCCGGGCCACCGCCCGCCGGGCGTCGTCGAGCACCAAACTTCCTGCTGCCATGGTCCGAGGCTAGGATAAACCCGAAACAAAGTCACGTTCAGGTTTGGAGCCGGATGCCGCAGCGAGTACCGCGCCAGGCCCGGGCCCGCGAAAAGCTGGCCCGGGTCCTCGAAGCCGCGGACCGGCTGCTCGCCGAAGAGGGCGTCGAGGCGTTGACGACCACGCGGGTGGCCGCCGCGGCCGGCGTCTCCGTCGGGACGCTCTACCAGTACCTCCCCGACCGCGACGCCATCACCGAAGCGCTGGCCGACGGCTACCTCGCCCGCCTCGAAGACCTCATGACGGCCTTCGCCGACCAGGCCGCCACCGAGACTTGGGAGGACCCCGTCGGCCTGCTGGTCGACGCGTTCGCCGCGCTCTACCGTGCCGAACCCGGGTTCCGCGCGCTCTGGCTGGGCCGCGGCCTCACCCAGGCGACGCGGGAAGCCGACGTCGCCCACAAGCGCGTGATGGCCGCCGGCGTGCACCGCGTGCTCGTCGCCCAGGGCCGGCTCCGCGACGACGAAGAGGCCGCGACGGCGTGTCGCACCGCGTTCCTCGCCGCCGACGCCGTGATCCAGGAGGCGTTCCGCGCCGACCCCGACGGCGCCGCCGCGCTGCTCGACCAGCTGAAGGCGATGCTCCGGGCCTACCTGGAGCGGCTCGTCTAGGCTCGCGGGCATGCCCGACACGCAGTACGAAGACCTGCTCCGCCACGTTCTCGACACCGGCGCCCGCAAGGCGGACCGCACCGGCACCGGCACGCGGTCGATCTTCGGGCACCAGCTGCGCTACCGCCTGGCCGACGGCTTCCCGCTGATCACGACGAAGAAGGTCCACTTCCGGTCGGTCGCCTACGAGCTGCTGTGGTTCCTGCGCGGCGACGGCAACGTCCGGTGGCTGCAGGACAACGGCGTCACGATCTGGGACGAGTGGGCCGCGCCGGACGGCGACCTCGGCCCGGTCTACGGCGTCCAGTGGCGGTCGTGGCCGACCCCGGACGGCGGGCACGTCGACCAGATCGCCGAGGTCCTGCGCACGCTGCGCGAGAACCCGGACTCGCGGCGCATCATCGTGTCGGCGTGGAACGTCGGGGAGATCCCGCAGATGGCGCTGCCGCCGTGCCACGCGTTCTTCCAGTTCTACGTCGCCGACGGCGAGCTCTCGTGCCAGCTGTACCAGCGCAGCGCGGACCTGTTCCTCGGCGTGCCGTTCAACATCGCGAGCTACGCGCTGCTGACGCACATGATCGCCGCGCAGGTCGGGCTCCGGGTCGGCGACTTCGTCTGGACCGGCGGCGACTGCCACATCTACGACAACCACGAAGAGCAGGTCCGCAAGCAGCTCGCCCGCGACGCGCGGCCGTTCCCGACGCTGAGCCTGAAGGCGGCCGACAGCCTCTTCGCCTACACCTACGACGACATCGCGCTCGACGGCTACGACCCGCACCCGGGCATCAAGGCGCCGGTGGCGGTGTGATCGGCCTGGTCTGGGCGCAGTCGGCGAACGGCGTCATCGGCCGCGACGGCACGCTGCCGTGGCACCTGCCGGAGGACCTCAAGCACTTCCGCGCGCTGACGGCGGGCGCGACCGTCCTCATGGGACGCCGCACGTGGGAGTCGCTGCCGCCGCGGTTCCGGCCGCTGCCGGGCCGGCGCAACCTGGTGCTGTCGTCGACACCGCAGGAGGGCGTCGAGACGTTCCCGGAGCTGACGCCGGCGTTGGACGCGGTGCCGGACGACGCCTGGGTGATCGGCGGCGCGGCGGTCTACCGGGCGGCGCTGCCGTTCGCGGACCGGATCGTGGTGACGGAGATCCGCGAGACCTTCGAGGGCGACACGCGGGCGCCGGAGGTGGGGCGGGCGCCGGACGCCACGGGGGAGTGGCAGGAGTCGTCGACCGGGCTGCACTACCGGTTCCTGACCTGGGGCTAGCGACCTTTCCACCATCCGCCGGTTGACGCGGGATTCGCCGGAGGTCAACAATTCACCCGTAGCCCGGAATGTTAACGCTAACACTTTCGACGACGAAGTCGGAGCCCCGCCATGAAGCTGCGCCACGCGTTGTCCGTGCTCCTGCTGCTCACCGGAACGCTCCTGAGTACGGGGACCGCAAGTGCCGCGGAAGCCCCGGTCCCGGGACCCGCGATGGGCTGGGCGTCCTGGAACACCTTCGCCGCCAAGATCGACTACGCCGTCATCAAAGCGCAAGCCGACGCGCTGGTCACGTCCGGTCTGAAGGACGCCGGCTACACCTACGTCAACATCGACGAAGGCTGGTGGCAGGGCACGCGGAACTCTGCCGGCGACATCACCGTCGACGAAGAAGAGTGGCCCGGCGGCATGAAAGCCATCGCAGATTACTTGCACGGCAAGGGGTTGAAGGCCGGCATCTACACCGACGCCGGGCGCGACGGCTGCGGCTACTACTTCCCGACCGGCCGCCCCGCCGCGCCCGGCTCCGGCAGCGAAGGCCACTACCTGCAGGACATGCTGCAGTTCCAGCGCTGGGGCTTCGACTTCGTCAAGGTCGACTGGTGCGGCGGCGACGCCGAGGGCCTCGACCCGGCGAGCACGTACCGGGCGATCAGCGACGCCAACCAGGCCGCGACCGCGCAGACCGGGCGCACGCTCACGCTGTCGATCTGCAACTGGGGCAAGAAAAATCCGTGGAACTGGGGCCCCGGCACCGCGCCGATGTGGCGCACCAGCACCGACATCATCTACTACGGCCAGACAGCCACGCTCCCGCAGGCGCTGACCAACTTCGACCAGGCGCAGCACCCCGTCTCGCAGCACACCGGGTACGTCAACGACCCCGACATGCTCACCGTCGGCCTGCCTGGACTGACGGCCGCGCAGGGCCGCACCGAGTTCGGCATGTGGGCCGTTTCCGGCGCGCCTCTGCTGGCGGGCAACAACCTCGCGACGATGAGCACCGAGACGGCCACCATCCTGAAGAACCGCGAGGTGATCGCGGTCGACCAGGATCCGCGCGGCCTGCAGGGGGTGAAGGTCGCCGAGGACGCCGACGGCCTCCAGGTTTACAGCAAAGTCCTGAGCGGCAACGGAAAACGCGCGGTGCTCCTGCTCAACCGGACGTCCTCGACGGCGACGATGACCGTGCGATGGGCGGACCTCGGCCTGACAGCGGCCACGGCGAAAGTCAGGAACCTCTGGACCGCCCAGGACAACGGCAGCCACGCCACCGGCTACAGCGTGAGCGTCCCGGCGAACGACTCGGTCCTGCTGACCGTCCAGGGCACCGACGCCGCGTCCGCCCACTACTCCTCGAACGCCGCGATCACCGCGGCGGCAACGGGTTTGGCGGTCGCGACCTTCACCTACAGCGCGACGACGACGCAGACAGCGACACTGGCGGTCAACAGCCAGCAGCCCACCGTCGTCACCTTCCCGGCGACCGGGGGAGCGGCCAAGACCGTCTCGGCGATCGTCTCCCTCGGCAAGGGGACGAACCGGATCACGGGCACCCCGCCGCAGGTCACCGACGTCGCCATCCTGCCTCTGCCCGGCACCGCCGCCGTCCAGGTGGCCGGCACGCAGTCGGGCCGGTGCCTCGACGTGAACGACAACAGCATCACCAACGGCGTCCAGACGCAGCTGTGGGACTGCGCCGCGGGCCCCAACCAGACGTGGGCGCCGGTGCGCGGCCGGCTCGTCGTCAACGGCACCAAGTGCCTGGACGCCTACAACAACGGCACGAGCAACGGCACCGCCGTCGTCATCTGGGACTGCAACGGCCAGCGCAACCAGCAGTGGACCCTGAACAGCAACGGCACCATCACGAACGCGCTGTCCGGGCTGTGCCTCGACGCGAGCGGTGCCGCCACCGCCAACGGCACGAAGATCGTCCTCTGGGCCTGCGGCGGCGGGGCCAACCAGCAGTGGACCCGGCGGTGACCTACGCCGTCGAGTCCCGGATCACCAGCCGGCACGGCCGGGTGTGCCTGCCGGGGGACGGCTCGCCGTTGATCGCCGCCAGCAGCAGGTCGGCGGCGGTCCGGCCGAGCGCCTCCAGCTCCATGTCGACGCTGGTCAGCGGCGGCTGGCAGGCCAGCGCCATGACGTCCCAGTTGTCGAAGCCGACCAGCGCGACGTCGTCGGGCACGCGCCGGCCGGCCGCCTGCAACGCGTCGGCGACGCCGCGGGCGATCTGGTCGCTGCCGCAGAACACCGCGTCGAACGGGTGGTCCGCACCGAGCAGGATGCGCACCGCCTGGCGTCCCCACGCCTCGCTCCACTCGCCGAACATCGGCGCGCCGACCAGGTCGAGCCCGTCTTCGGCGAGCCGCCCGGCGGCCGCGGCCGCGCGCACGGTCGCCGAGTGGTGGTGCTCGGGGCCGGTGACGTGGGCGACGCGGCGGCGGCCGGTGGCCAGGAGGTGGTCGACGGCCTTGCGGGCCCCACCGGCCTCGTCCGGCACGACGGAGCAGTCGTGCGGGTCGGCCGAGCTGATGAACGCGTACACCACGGGGATCGGCAGCGCGGCGCCGATCGGCGGCCGGGCCTGGGTCCGCCGGCCGGTGACGATGATGCCGTCGACCCGGCGCGACAGGAGCGTGCGCAGGTAGTACTGCTCCCGGATCGGGTCGTCGCGGGCGTCGCAGAGGAAGACCGACATCTCCCCGGCGCCCAGCGCGTCCTCCGCGCCCATCATCAGCGGGATGCTGAACCGGCCGATCGTGTCGGTGGTGATCATCCCGACGGTGTAGGTGCGGCCCGAGTTGAGCGTGACGGCCGCCCGGTTGGGCTGGAAGCCGAGCTGCTCGGCGGCGGACAGCACCCGCTGCCGGGTTTCCGCGCGCAACGACCCGCGGCCGTTGAGCGCCTTGGACGCGGTGCCGACCGAGACGCCGGCCAGCAGCGCGACCTCGCTGATCGTGGCCGGCTTGGCGACGTTTCCGGGAGTTTCCGAAAGTTTCCGCGGAGGCATGCTGCGACAGTACCTCAGGCGCTTGACTAGCTCGTGTCGAAGCGCCTAACTTGGGTCGGCAACCGGTTTCCGAATTTTCTTCTTCGATGTACCAGGTAGCGGCCTCTCGTGAGGAGAGTCGATGATTTCGCACATCCGAACCAGGGCCGCGGCAGCTCTCGCCGGCGTCCTCGTCCTGGCGGCCTGCCAGAGCGGTCCGTCCGGCGCGGCGGCCGGTGACACGGCCGGCGTGGACGACGGCACCACGATCACCATGTGGACCCGGTCGCCGACGGCCACGTTCAGCCAGACGCTGATCGACGCCTACAACGCGAGCCACAAGAACAAGGTCAAGCTGACGGTCTTCCCGGCCGACTCCTACCAGCAGAAGGTCGGCACGGCGGCCGGCGCGCGGCAGCTGCCGGACCTGCTGGCCGCCGACGTCGTCTACGCGCCGAACTACGCGGCGAAGGGCCTGTTCCTCGACGTCACCGCCCGCGTGAACCAGCTGGCGTTCAAAGGTTCCCTCGCCCCGGCGCACATGAAGGCGGCCACGTTCGAGGGCAAGCACTTCGCGGTGCCGCACGACATCGACCTGTCCGCGGTGTTCTACAACAAGGTCCTCTTCACCCGCGCCGGCCTCGACCCGGCGAAGCCACCGGCCACTTTGGACGAACTCGCCGCGGCCGCCCGCAAGATCGCCGCGCTCGGCGGCGACGTCAAGGGTTACTTCTTCGGCGGCGCCTGCCCGGGCTGCCAGCTGTTCACCAGCTGGCCGATGATCTGGGCCTCCGGCGGCACGGTGCTCAACGAGCAGGGCACCGCGGCCACCCTCGACAGCCCGCAGGCCGCGCAGGTCTACGCGCTGCTGCGGCAGCTCTACACCGACGGCGTCGTGCCCGCGTCGGCGAAGAACGAGTCCGGGCCGACGTGGACGCAGCCGTTCCTCGACGGCAAGATCGGCATCCAGCCGATGGGCGCGACCGCGTTGCAGGGCATCAAGGAGGGGCCGGGCCTGCAGGTCGGCGTCGCCCCGACCCCCGGCTTGACCGGCGGCAGCTCGTCGTTCGTCGGCGGGGACGTCCTCGGGGTGAGCAGCAACAGCGCGCACGCGGCGGCCGCGTGGGACTTCATCGCCTGGACGCTGTCCGACCAGGCGCAGGTCGACGTCGTGGCGAAGAGCAAGAACATCACCGTCCGCTCCGACCTCGCCGACAACACCTACGCGCAGCAGGACCCGCGGCTCGGCGTCTTCAACCGGCTCGCCGGCCAGGGCCAGACGCCGATCTCGGTCAACTTCGGCAAGACGTTCAACGACACCAACGGTCCCTGGACCGCGACAGTGATCGACGCGGTGTTCGGCGGCGGGGACGTCGGCTCGATCCTCAAGCAGCACAACGCGGCCGTCACCGAATCCCTCTCCAGCGGCGGCTGACGATGGTGTCGCTGCTGTCCTCGCGGGCACCGGCGCCGGAGACCCCGGCGCCGGCACCCCGCCGCCGTCGCGGCTCGATCGCGCGCGGCCGCCGCCGGCTGGGGATCGCCTACGCCGCACCGATGGCCGTGCTGGTCGCCGTCTTCTTCGTCGTCCCGCTCGGGCTGATGCTGTGGATGTCGGTCAACCACTGGCCGCTGGTCGGCACGTCCGCGCCCAACGGCGTCGCGAACTACGACGCGCTGACCGACCCGCTGTTCCTGCGCGCGGTCGGGTTCACGGTGAAGTACACCGTGGTGACGACGGTGGTGCTCGGGCTCGTCGCGTTCGGGCTGGCGCTGCTGGTGCAGCACGACCGGCGCGGCACCGGCGTGGCCAGGACGGTGTTCTTCCTGCCCAGCGCGGTCGGGCTCGCGTCGACCAGCCTGCTGTTCTACGGCCTGTTCAACACGGACTCGAGTGCGCTCAACAACCTGGTGGGCTTCCTCGGCCTCGGCCGGGTCGACTGGCTCGGCTCGGGCGGCGGCGCGCTCGGGTCGGCCGTCGGGATGATCACCTGGCGGTTCGCCGGGTTCTACATGCTCATCCTGATGACCGGCCTGCAGAGCATCGACCCCGCGCTCTACGAGGCCGCGCGGATCGACGGAGCCACCCGGTGGCAGATCCTCTGGCGCGTCACGCTGCCCCTGCTGCGGCCGACGCTCGCGCTCGCGGCGGTGCTGTCGCTGACCGGCTCGCTGCTGGCGTTCGACCAGTTCTTCATCCTCACCGGCGGACGGCACGACACGGCCACGGTCGTCATCGACATCTACCGCGAAGCGTTCCTGTCGCAGGACCTGGGCCGGGCCGCCGCGGTGTCGGTGGCGACGCTCGCCGTGCTCGTCCTCCTCAACGTCGCCCAGCTGCGGCTGATCCGCCGGGAGGGCCGGTGATCCGGGGCGCGGGGCGGCTCGTCACGAGCGCGGCGCTGGCCGTGCTGTTCCTGCTGCCACTGCTGTGGACGCTGTACTCGTCGCTCACCGGGCGCGAGGCCGGCGACTCCGGGATCGACAACTACCGGCGGCTCGCCGACTACGGCACCGGCCTCGGCACCTACCTGCTCAACACGACGGTCGTCGCGCTGGTCGCGGTGAGCGTCACCGTCGTGACGACCACGCTCGGCGGCTACGCCATGGCCCGCCTCGCCTTCCCCGGGCGCAACCTGCTGTTCCTGGTCACCCTGGCGATCCTGATGGTGCCGTACACGACGATCCTGGTGCCGCTCTACATCCTGCTCGGCTGGCTCGGCCTGCAGAACTCGCTGATCGGCCTGGGCTTGGTGCTGGCCGTGCTGCAGCTGCCGTTCGGGCTGTTCATGATGCGCAGCTCCTTCGAGGCACTACCGGTCGAACTCGAGGAGGCGGCGCTGATCGACGGCTGCTCGGTCGGCGGCGCGCTGCGCCGGGTGCTGCTGCGCGGGGTGCTCCCCGGCATCGTCACCATCGCGCTGTTCTCGTTCCTGGCCGCGTGGAACGAGTTCGTCGCGCCGCTGATCTTCCTCACCGACGGCGAGAAGTTCACGCTGCCGGTCGCGCTGTTCAACCTCCAGTCCGGCAGCCTCGGCTCGGTCGACTTCGGGGCCCTGCAGGCGGGTGTGGTCGTGTCCGCCCTGCCGTGCGTGGCGGTCTTCCTCGTCCTGCAGCGGTACTACGTCCGCGGTTTCACCTCGGGAGCCCTCAAGGGCTGAGCCATTCAACGGCGTGACAGGAGCACTCGATGACCGAACGCATCCTCGGCCCCGTCCACCCCACGTCCGCCGCGACGGCGGCGCTGCGCCCGCTCTTCCTCGGTGCCGTCACGTTCGCGCCGGGCAGCCTCCTCGGCGACTGGCAGGAGCGCAACGCGACGCGGTCGTTGCCGCACTGCATCGAGCAGCTCGACGCCGCGGGCGCGCTGGACAACCTGCGGCGCGTCACCGGCGAGGTCGACGCCGGGCGCCGGAACATGTGGTTCGCCGACTCCGACGTCTACAAGACGCTCGAAGCCGCCGCCTGGCAGCTCGGCCGGACGCCGGACGACGCCGAGCTGCGCGCGTTCCTCGACACGACCGCCGCGCTGGTGGCCAAGGCGCAGGGCGAGGACGGCTACCTGAACTCCTACTTCGCCGTGGACAAGCCGGAGCTGCGGTGGAAAGAGTTGCACTGGAGCCATGAGCTGTACTGCGCGGGCCACCTGATCCAAGCCGCCGTCGCTGCCGCGCGGGCCGGCGTGGGCGCCCAGCTCGTCACGGTCGCCCGGCGCTTCGCCGACCTGATCGTCGAACGGTTTTCGGTCGTCGACGACGTCGACGGGCACCCGGAGATCGAGACCGCCCTGGTCGAGCTGTACCGGGTGACCGGGCACCGGCCCTACCTCGACCTTGCTAAGCGGTTCCTCGACCTGCGCGGGCGCGGGCTGATCGACGGCGAGCGGTTCGGGCCGCGGTACCTGCAGGACCACGTGCCGGTGCGCGAGGCCGACGAGGTGGCCGGCCATGTCGTGCGCCAGCTGTACCTGCTGGCCAGCGTGGTCGACGTCGCCGTCGAGACGCGCGAAGACGCGCTGCTCGACTCCGCCCGCCGGCTCTGGGCCGACGCGTTCGGCGCGAAGACCTACCTCACCGGTGCCCAGGGCTCGCGCCACCGCGACGAGGCGTTCGGCGACCCCTACGAGCTGCCGCCGGACCGGGCGTACGGCGAGACCTGCGCCGCGATCGCGAGCTTCCAGTGGAACTGGCGGATGCTGCTGGCCACCGGCGAAGGAAAGTACGCCGACGAGATGGAACGCGTGCTGCACAACGCGATCGCCGGGTCGACCGCGCTCGACGGCACGCACTTCTTCTACTCCAACCCGCTGCACCTGCGGACCGGCCACGACGGTTCGCACGAGGACGCACCCTCGCAGCGCCTCGCGTGGTACTCGTGCGCGTGCTGCCCGCCGAACCTCGCCCGGCTGGTCGCGTCGCTGTCCGGGTACGTGGCGACCACCGACCCCGGCGGCCTCCAGGTGCACCTGTACGCCGCCGGCTCGCTGCGGACCACTGTGGACGGTGCGGACGTCCACGTCGAGACGCGCACGAACTACCCGTGGGACGGCCGGGTCGAGCTGACCGTGACGACGGAGGTGCCGCTCGTGCTGGCCCTGCGCGTCCCGGCCTGGGCGGACGGCGCTTCCCTCGACGGCTCGCCCGCCGAGGTCCGCGACGGCTACGCGGAGGTCCGCCGGGACTGGTCCGGCGGCGCCACGGTGACCCTCGACCTGCCGATGCCCGCCCGGATCGTCCGGCCGCACCCCAGGATCGACGCCGTGCGCGGCTGCGTCGCGGTGGCGCGCGGGCCGCTCGTCTACTGCGTGGAGCAGGCCGACCTGCCCGGCGGCGTCACGCTGGAGGACGTGCGGATCGACCCGGCCGCCCCCGTCACCGCCGGGAACGAGACCCCGGTGACCCTCAGCGCGCGGGGCAGTGTCGAGGCGCCGGCGTCGGCCGAGCTGTACCCGGCCGACCCGCACGTGACCGAGGTGCCCGTCGAGCTGACCCTGATCCCGTACTTCCGGTGGGGCAACCGGGAACCCGGCCCGATGCGGGTCTGGCTGCCGGCCGCCACCGGGTGATCCCCGTCCCCGACAACGATCGAGGTCCCCGATGTCCCGAACACCCGTGCTGGCCGCTGTGCTGGTCGTCTTCGCCGCGGTCACCGCCGCCCCGGCGGCGGCCGCCGGCCACACCCTCGTGGTCGACGCCGCGTCGCCGTTCCGGCCGGTGACGCACGCCGCCGCCGGCGGGCTGTACGCGCTGGCCGAAAACAACCGTCCGGCCGACTCGACCTTGCTGCCGCTCAAGCTGAACACCCTGACCCAGCCGCCGCCGGGCGTCGGGCAGAAGCCCAACGGCCAGCCGCCCGGTGGCGACGCGCTGCTGGTCGCCCCGCAGGCCGACCGGGTCGGCGCCGCCCAGGTGATCCGGATGCCCGACATCTACCCGGACTTCCCGTACAAGTGGGTGAGCTGGGACGACTGGCTGTCCAAAGTGGACACGATGGTGGCGAAGCGGCTGTCGGCCACCTCGGTGAGCAACGTGGCCGCGTGGGAGATCTGGAACGAGCCCGACTGGACCTGGAACACCGCCGCGGCCGGCGACTTCACCGCCGGGTGGGCCCGAACGGTCCAGCGGATCCGGACCCGCGACACCGTCACGCCGGTCGCCGGGCCGGGCTACGCCGGCTGGGACGCCACCCGGATGCGGGCGTTCCTGACCGCCGCGAAGAGCACGAACACCCTGCCGGACCTCGTCGTCTGGCACGAGCTGAACCACAGCAGCGGCGCGATCGCGGCCGACGTCGCCGCGTACCGCTCCCTGGAGGCGTCGCTCGGCATCAGCCCGCGGCAGATCTTCATCAACGAGTACGCCTGGACCGACGAGGTCGACGTGCCCGGGCGCGTCGCGAACTACGTCTCGAAACTGGAACGCGCCGGGGTGGCGGGTGCCGACCGGGCGTTCTGGTACGAGTACGGGACCGTGAACGGGCTGGTCGTCAACAACCAGCCGACCGGGACGTGGTGGCTGTACAAGTGGTACGGCGACCTGGCGGGCTCGATGGTGCGCACGACCCCGCCGGCGCAGACCGGGCTCGACGGGTTCGCTTCCTACGACTCCACCCGCAAACGCGTCGACGTCGTCTTCGGCGACGAGGCCGGGACCAACTCGGTGCGGGTGACCGGGATCAGCGGAACCGTCCGCGTCACCTTGGAGTCGACGCCGTCGTCGGGCCGGTTCACCGCGGTGCCCGCGCCGACGGTGCTTTCGACGTCGACGTACACCGTCTCGAATGGACAGATCACCGTGCCGGTGCCGAACATGTCCGCGACGAGCGCGTACCACCTGGTCGTCGAACCCACCAGCGGTACTTATCAGCAGCGCTTCGAAGCCGAGAACGCGTCGGTGTTCCGCGCGCAGCGGCTGTCGAGCGGCAGCGCGTCCAACGGCGGTTACGTCGGCCGCATCGACAACTCCGGTGACCCGCGCAGCGACAGCTACGTCGACTTCGTGGTGAACGTCCCGAGCGCGCGTGCGTACACAATGACGATCGGCTACGCGAACGGCACTGGCGCGACGTCGACCCAGGGGCTGGCCTACAACGGCGGGGCCTGGTCGACGGTGAGCTACCCGCCGACCGCGGGTTGGGGCCGGTTCGGCACGGTCTCGACGACGGTGAGCCTGCACGCGGGGTACAACACCATCCGGCTGGCCAAGGGCGCGCCGTTCTTCGCCGGCGGCACCGGCTACGCCGAACTCGACTACCTCCAGCTGAACTGACGTCGTGAGTGTGGAACAGGGTTAGAACACGGTTTCCCACTCACGAGCACGGGAGCGCACCCGGCCGGTTCTGTTAACGCTAACAACCGAAGATTGCGAGGACTCGATGACGCGTCCGCTCTTTCGGATAGCCGCCGCCGCGGTGGCGTGCCTCGTGGCCGGTCTGCTTCCCGTGGGTACCGCGCGGGCCGCGACCACCTTCACCAGCACGGTCGTCAACCAGGCGACCGGGAACTGCGCCACCGTCCCGAACGGGAACAGCGCGGTGCAGCTGACCCAATCGGGCTGCACCTCGGCCGCCGGGCAGTCGTTCCGGTTCACCCCGGTGTCCGGAGACGTCTACACGATCAGCACGTTCACCTCCGGCAGCTGCGTGGACGTCTCCGGCGCGTCCACTTCGGACAACGCCCCGGTGATCCAGTACGCCTGCCACTCCGGCACGAACCAGCAGTTCCGGCTCCAGGCCGCGGGCACCGCGTTCACGCTGGTGGCGGTCGGCTCGGGCAAGTGCGTCACTGCGGTGAACAACCTGCTCGTCCAGCTGCCGTGCGGCTCGGCGGCCGCGTGGCGGCTCGCCGGGTACCCGGCCGGCACGCCGAACCCGGCGGAGAAGACCGTACGGGTGTGGCTGCTGCGGCCGTCCGACGTGCCGTATGACCAGCGGTACCCCGACGGCATCGCGAACGTGCTGCGCGAAGCCCAGCGGTACTACGGACGGGAGCTGGGCAAGACGTTCCGGCTCGCCGACCCGGTGGTGCAGGTCGTCACCGGCGAGCACGTCAAGAGCTGGTACGAGAACACGCCCAACGGCGGTGACCGCTACTGGTGGGCCGTGTTCAACATGCAGCAGGAACTCCTGCGCCGGTTCGACGTCAAGGCGCCGGACAGCCGGTGGATCAACGTCGGCGAGGTCATCGCCGAGGGCCAGGGCGCGGGCGGCGGCGGTGGTGGCGGCTGGGTGATCCTCTGCCAGCACGACGCCGACGGCGCGGCCGGGATGAACGGCCCGATGAACCGCTGGTACGGCGGCATGGTGCACGAGCTCGGGCACGCGTTCGGCCTGCCGGACTCGACCTCGACCGACGGGACGCCGATGTCGGCGTCGTTCTACGACTACCCGGACACGCACTTCAGCCAGAGCCAGAAGACCGCGATCCTCAACGGCCCGTACGGCTCCTTCCTCTTCTGAGCTTGGAGAACGCGATGAGACGTCCAGTCCTGCTCGCCGCCGCGCTCCTGGTGGCCGGCTCCGCCGTGGTGGCCCCGGCAGCCGCCGCGGCCACCTTCACCAGCACGATGGTCGCCCCGGCGGGCGGCTGCGCCACCGTGCCCAACGCCACCAGCGCCGTCCAGCTGACCCAGACGGCCTGCACCTCCGGTGCCGGGCAGTCGTACACCTTCACCCCGGCCGGCGACGCCTACACCATCGGCACCTTCACCGCCGGCAGCTGCGTCGACATCTCCGGCGCGTCCACTTCGGACAACGCCGCCGTGATCCAGTACGCCTGCCATTCCGGTACCAACCAGCAGTTCCGGCTGCAGCCGGCCGGGACGAACACGTTCACCGTCGTCGCGGTCAGCTCGGGCAAGTGCATCACGCCCTCGGGCTCGGTGCTCGTCCAGCTGCCGTGTTCGGCCGCGAGCGCGTGGCGGCTGCCGGGCTACACCCCGGGCCCGTCGGACGCCTACGAGGGCATCCCCAACCTCGCGCCGAACTCGTGCAAGAACTCCGGCCTGCCGCGGTCGTACGGCACGAACTTCCAGACCCCCAACGACCCGTACGGCCAGGGTTTCCAGAACACCACGGCCATCGGGTGGGACGGCAACCACTGGCCCGTCTCGAGCTACCTGTCCGGTTCGTTCTTCGCGCGCGGGGTACCGACGACGTACAACGGCCTGTGCGGCGGGATGTATTCGTTCGGCGCCTACACCTACGGCGGCAATCCGGGCGCGCAGTCGGTGCAGTGGACCGAAGACAACGGGTACCTGCCCGCGATGACGACCAGCCGGACCTCCGGCAGCGTCGGGATCACGATCAAGAACTTCGCGGACAAGGTCACCATCAACGGCACCGCGGTCATGCTCGTGTACACCCGGGTGTCGATCAAGAACAACGGCTCGGCGTCCGTCACGGTCCCGCCGGGCGGTTCCGGCCCGAACCTGGTCCGGCTCACCTCGTCCTCTTTGGACACGGTCGCGGCCGGGCAGACCAGCAACCACGACTTCGTGGTCGCGGTGGACAACTTCGGCAGCGGCGTCGCGCTGCCGACCGGTTCGACGTTGTCCTCGAACGCGCCGAGCTACGACACCGCGTACAACCAGATGGCGTCCTACTGGAACTCACGGCTGGCCGAGACGAACACGTTCAGCCTGCCGAACACGACGCTGCCCAACACCGGCGGGCTCGCCAACCCGGGCACGGCGCTGGCCAACGCGTACAAGGCCGGGACGATCTACAACCTGATCATGCAGGTCGGCAAGGCGCAGTTCTCCGGCGCCAACAACTACAACTGGATCCTCAACCACGACGTCCCGGGCGAGCTGACCGCCAAGTTCGAGACCGGCGACTTCCGGGACGCACGGAACCTGCTGCTCACCGCCCGGATCTCCGAACAGGACAACTGGGACGAGGTCGGCGCGAACTGGTACTGGGACGGCGTCTGGAAGACGATGGGCGCGTGGGCGACGTACCTGGCCAAGACGAACGACACCGCGTTCGTCGGCCAGTACTTCGACGACACCGGCTCGTGGGGACCCAGCCTCCGCACCATCGCCCGGACGAAGTACCCCGCCCAGCTCGCCTCGGACGGCACGTTGAAGACCAACTTCGACAACGACTCCACCGGGCGCTGGCTGTTCAGCAATTTCTCGGCCTTGCAGATGCTGGCGTCGTACAAGTACATCGCGACCAAGCTCGGCCGGACGGCCGAAGCGACGTGGGCGAACACGGCCTACACCTCGCTGCTGACCGCGTTGAACACGGTCGTGGGCCGCAACCAGTCCGCGAACGGGTTCAGCTACCTGCCGTGTGAAGTGGACAAACCCAACAGCGCGAACCGCTGCGGCACCTTCAACGACGCCAACTGGGCATCGCCGGGCTGGGTCGGGCAGAACCAGTGGTCGACGATGCTGTCCGGCGGCACCCTGACCGGCATCATGGGCGACCCCGGCCAGATCGACCGCATGTACCAGTGGGGCTTCGGCCGGCTGTCCGCCAACGGCTACCCGTTCCCGACGTTCGGGGCGTTCACCGGGTATTCGACGGCGTACAACACGTCCTACTCGTCCGACGGGCTCTTCTCGAACACCTACCGCGACCTGCCGATCACCAGCTACGCCTGGCAGCTCAAGACCACCACGGGCGGCCCGAACGCCTGGTGGGAGGCCAACGGGAGCGGCCCCAGCTCGGCCAACCCGTGGATCGGCAGCCACGCGGGCCCGCAGTTCGGCGCGTGCCCGTACGCGTGGCCGATCGCCGGGCAGCAGCAGGGCCTGCTGGAGTCGCTGGTCGCGGAAGGGCTGGCTTCGACCGGCTCCGGGCCGTACACGTTCACGCGGCCGCTCTACATCGGACGCGGGGTCCCGAACGCCTGGCTCACGCCCGGCCAGACGATCTCGATGGGCAACCTGACCAACACCTACGACGTGGCATCGGGCAGCCGGACCACCTACGGCGTCTCGCTCGCCGTCAGCGGTTCCAGCGGCGCGCGGGTCGTCACGGTGACGCTGTCGGGCAGCCTGCCCGGCGGTGCGGTGTCCATCCAGCTGCCGGTGTTCTTTTCGACCGGCGTGAACTCGGTCAACGGCGGCAGCTACAACGCCTCGACGCACACGGTCACCGCGACCGCGAACACGGTGACCATCACCCTCGCGAGCTGAGCCCGCCCTCCGGAAAGGCACGATGATGCGTGAACCCTCCTTCGACCGTCGTCTGCTCCTCAAGGCCGTGGGCGCGCTCTCGGCGAGCGCGGCGCTGACCCCGGCGCTCCCCGGGACCGCCACCGCGGCCGCGCGGCCCGACATCGGCGTCTCGGTGTTCCCGTTCCCGCTGAGCGCGGTGCGGCTGCAACCGGGCCCGTTCCTCGACAACATGAACCGGCAGCTGGCGTACTTCCGGTTCGTCGACGCCGACCGCCTGCTGCACACGTTCCGCACCAACGCCGGGCTCGCCAGCTCGGCCCAGCCGTGCGGCGGCTGGGAAAGCCCGGCCACGGAACTGCGCGGCCACTCGACCGGCCACCTCCTGTCCGGGCTGGCGCAGGCGTACGCGAACACCGGCGACACCGCGTACAAGACCAAGGGCGACTACCTGGTCAACGCCCTGGCCGCGTGCCAGGCGGCCTCGCCGGGACGCGGCTTCCACGCCGGCTACCTGTCGGCGTTCCCGGAGAGCTTCTTCGACCGGCTGGAGAACGGCCAGTCCGTCTGGGCGCCCTACTACACGCTCCACAAGATCATGGCCGGCCTGCTCGACCAGTACCTGCTGGCCGGTAACCAGCAGGCCCTGGACGTCCTGCTGCGCAAGGCGGCCTGGACGAAGGCACGCACCGACCCGCTGTCGGCCACCCGGATGCAGCAGGTGCTGCGGACGGAGTTCGGCGGGATGCCCGAGGTGCTCACGAACCTGTACCAGGTCACTGGGAACGCGAACCACCTGACCACGGCCCGGCGGTTCGACCACGCGCAGATCCTCGACCCCCTGGCGGCGAACCAGGACCGGCTCGCCGGGTTCCACGCCAACACGCAGATCCCCAAGGTCCTCGGGGCGCTGCGCGAGTACCACGCGACCGGGACGACCCGCTACCGCGACATCGCCGTCAACTTCTGGCGGATCGTCCTGGACCACCACACGTACGTCGTCGGCGGCAACTCGAACGGTGAGTACTTCCAGACCCCGGACGCGATCGCGAGCCAGCTCTCGGACAGCACGTGCGAAGTCTGCAACACTTACAACATGCTCAAGCTGACCCGGCAGCTGTTCTTCACCAGCCAGGTGCCCGAGTACATGGACTACTACGAACTGGCGCTGTACAACCAGATCCTCGGCGAGCAGGACCCGAGCTCGAGCCACGGGTTCGTCACGTACTACACGCCGTTGCGCGCCGGTGGGATGAAGACGTACGCCAACGACTACAACGACTTCACCTGCGACCACGGCACCGGCATGGAGTCGCAGACGAAGTTCGCCGACAGCATCTACTTCTCCAGCGGCGAAACGTTGTACGTCAACCTGTTCATCGCGTCGGTGCTCACCTGGCCGGGCCGCGGGATCACGGTCCGGCAGGACACGACGTTCCCGGCGTCGTCCGCGACGAAGCTGACGATCACCGGCTCCGGGCACATCGCGCTGAAGATCCGGATTCCGCGCTGGACCTCGGGCGCGGTGGTGAAGGTGAACGGCGTGGCCCAGGGCACGCCGACGCCGGGAACGTACTTCACGATCGACCGGACCTGGGCGTCCGGGGACGTCGTCACGGTGACGCTCCCGGCGTCGCTGACCTTCCCGCGCACCAACGACAACGCGAACGTCGGCGCGGCGAAGTACGGCCCGATCGTCCTCGCGGGCCAGTACGGCTCGTCGAACCTGAGCGCGCTGCCGGTGCTGCAGCCGGGTTCGCTGGTGCAGGACCCGGCGAACCCGCTGCGCTTCACCGGCACGGCGAGCACCGGGCCGGTGACGCTGCTGCCGTTCTACGCCACGCACCACCAGCGGTACACGGTGTACTGGCGCCTGTGAGCCGACCTAGGACGCCGGCTCCCCGGACGGGACGGGGAGCCGGGTGCCCAGGGCGACCGGCGTGCCGAAGTTCGGTGTCCCGTCGGCGTTCCAGGTGAACTTCTGCGCGCGGGTCGTCCGGTTCATGTCGCAGCCACCGCTCGCGGAACTGTTGGCGTGGTAGACGATCCAGTCCTCGGTGCCGTCGGGGGACTTGAAGAACCCGTTGTGCCCCGGCCCGAACACCGCGTTCGCGGCGCTGCGCCGGAACACCGGCTGGGCGGACTTGACCCAGGACGACTGCTGCAGCGGATCACCGCCGTTGTAGGTCAGGATACCGAGCTTGTAGTCGGGGGTGGAGCAGTGGCCGGCCGAGAAGACGATGAACGTCTTCCCGTTGCGCTGCAGCACTTCCGCGCCTTCGTTGACCGCGCCGCCGACGGTTTCCCAGCTGTAGGTGGGCGTCGACAGGACGTGCCGCGTGCCGCTCGCCGTCCACGGGTTCGCCAGCGGGCGGATGAAGTTCGGCTGGGAGCCGTTGTAGAACGTGCCGAGGAGGTACAGCTTCCCGTTCAGCTGCAGGATGCTCGGGTCGAGCTCCCACGTGGTGTCCTGGACCGGGTCGAGCAGATCGGCCTTGAAGGCGTACGGCCCCATCGGGTCGGTCCCGGCGCTCTCGAGCACGTGGATGCGCTGCGTGCCGAGGTCGTAGGGTTCCCGGCCGGCGACGTAGTACAGGTACCAGCGCGGCCCGTCCGGCCCGGTGAGCAGGTGGAACTCCGGTGCCCACATCGTCCCGGCGCCGTTCGGCCTGCTCAGGGTGAACACGACGGTGTCGCGCGCGGAAGCCAGCCCGCCGAGGGTGCGCGACTTGCGCATGGTGATCGTCGAGTTCCACGTCGTCGTGGCGAGGTGGTAGTAGCCGTTGTGGTACTGCAGCCAGGGGTCGGGACCGTGCTGGCTCAACGGGTTCGTGAAGGTCGGCGCGGCCGGCGCGGCCGCTTGGGCGGGTGCCGCCGTGAACAGCCCGGTCAGGAGAAGTGCCGCAACCAGCCAGGGTGATCGCCGCATGGGAATCCTCGCATTCTCGAGGAGAAGGGAGAAACCCGGACTTTACTCCGGACGTGGTCGGCCGCAAAGGAAAAGAGCGAGACACCCACCCGATTCCCGTTTCCGCGAATCGGGTGGGTGTGGTGGCCGGAAACGGTTCAGTGCCGCAGGTACCGGTCGAAGAAAGCGCTCAACGCCGCACGCTGCCCGGCGATGCTCCGCCCCGCGTCCACGGTGCCGATGAGCGGTGCGAGCACGGCCGGGTCGAGGCCGAGCCGGGGGAGGAGCGCCTGGTAGTCCGTGTAGCTGAAGTGCTCGCCGTCCGCCAGGTGGCGTTGGTGGACCGGACCGCGCTGGTGGCTCAGGAACTCCTGCCACGAACCGTCGGACGCCGCGCTGTGGTCGCCCGCGCTCAGCAGCAGGAACGGCCGGTCCAGACCTTCGTCGGCGACGCGGCCGAAGTCGCGGGCGGACTGGGAATACGCCATGCTGCCGTCGAGGTCGGCGCCCGCGGCGATGCGGCGGTCGTGCACCATCGTCTCGCCGGTGGTGAACCCGCCCGCGGAATGGCCGAACATGCCGACCCGGGTGAGGTCGATGGACAATCCCGCGGGCAGTGCCCCGTTGCCGGAAAGCGTTTCCAGCGTGTCGAGGACGAACCGCGAGTCGGCCACCCGCGTGGCGATCAGGAGCTTGCCGTCGGTGCCGGGCGGGAGCACCCGCCGTTCGACGCGGCCGCCGGGGAACTCCACCGCCGCCGGTTCGTGGGTGTGGTCGACGGCCACGGTCACGTAGCCCTCGCTGGAAAGCTGCTCCAGCAACGCCGTCCCGACCGAACGCGGGTACTTGGCGCTCGGCGAATAGAGCACGACGGGCCGTCGTCCCGCGGCCGCCGGCGCGTCGGCGCGGGCGTGCGTCGGGAAGGTGTAGCCGAGCCGGTCGGCGGTGATGCCCAGCTGACGCGCGTCTTCCTCGGCCAGGACCTGCGCGGCTCCCGGTGCGGTGTACGGCGTTTTCGGGCCGCCGCCGGACCGCGCCGGGTACCGGACCGTCACCATCAGCTCCCGCGTCGTGCCGGCGACCCACGGGTCGGGCCGGGCGTGGTCGACGAGGTGCAGGTCGGTGCGGCCGACGGCGTACGGGCCGGTCGGCGCGGGCAGGCCGAGCCGTTCCGGTGCGGCGGCGGCCGTGGAAACCGTGGTCGCCAGGAGAACGCCGGTGAGCCCGGCGAGGAGGGTTTTTCGCATGGTTCGACCGTATTGTCGTGGCGCGGGCGCGCCATCGGGACGATCACCGATTTCGTCCCGGTCAGGGTCACCCGAGCCAGTGCGAGACCGGCAGCCCGGGCACCCGGCGGCCGCGGTGGCCGGTCGTCTCGCGGCCGGCGACCAGGGCGTTGAGCACGGCCTCCTCGACGGCCTGCACGACCGCCTCGAAGAACGGGTCGATCCGGCCCCACGGCACGAACCGCAGCGTCTCGTACGCGGCCTCCGCCGTGCGCGGGAACGTGCTGGTCAACGCGCCCGGGTTCGCCGTGCTGAACGCGAGGAAGAGGTCGCCGGAGAAGTGCGAGCCCGTTGTGCCCGTGCGGGCCAGGCCGAGCGGGACGCGGCGCGCGAGCGCCGTGCACTGGCCCGGCAGCAGGGGCGCGTCCGTCCCGACGACGACGATCACCGAACCCGCGCCCGCCGGGGCGGCCGCCCACTCCTCCATCGGGTTGTCCGCCCTCAGCTCCTGCCCGACCGGCGAGCCCGCGACGGTGAGTTCGCGCCGGCTGCCGAAGTTGGCCTGCACCAGTGCACCCACCGTGTACTCGTCCGCGCCGTGGGCGACGATCCGCGACGCCGTGCCGGTGCCGCCCTTGAAGCCGTAGCAGGTCATCCCGGTGCCGCCGCCGACCGAGCCCTCGGCGACCGCGCCCGGGCGGGCCGCGTCGATCGCCGCCACGGCGTGTCCACTGTGGATGGTCGGGGCGTTGATGTCGTTGAGGTAGCCGTCCCACGTCTCGGCGACCACGGGGAGCAGCCACTCGGCCGCGACGTCCGGGCGCTCGCGCACGACCCAGTCGATCGCGCCGCGGTGGCACGGCCCGACGGCGTGGGTGTTGGTGATCAGCACCGGCAGCGTCAGCGACCCGGTCTCGGCGAGCCACGCGGTGCCGGTCATCTCGCCGTTGCCGTTGAGGGAGGACGTCCCGGCCGCGCACGGGACGGCGAAGCCCGCGCGGCCGCGGGGGAGGACCGCGGTGACGCCGGTGCGCACCGACTCGCCCTCGGCCAGCGTCGTGTAGCCGATTTCGACGCCGGGGACGTCGGTGAGCGCGTTGTGCGTGCCGGGCCGGCCGGGCAGCGGGATGCCCAGGTCGCGGGCACGGGTCATGACAGCTCCTCCAGGGTGCAGGCCGTGCGGGCGTAGGACAGCAGCATCGCTTCGGCGGTGGCCCGCTCCAACGTGGGCACGGCCTGGGTGAGGTGCAGGCCGTAGCCGTCTTCGAGAGCGACGAGGTTCCGCGCGATCGCGACCGCGTCGGCTGTCAGGGCGAACTCGCCGGTCGCGGCGCCGGCCTCGAGGATGCCGGTGTAGATCCGCACCTGCCGCTCGTACAGCGCGATGTGCCGGGCGGCGTAGGCGGGGTCGCGGCGGGCGATCGTGCCGAGTTCGTAGAGCAGCACGCACAGCTCGTCGTCCGGCCCGGCCGGCAGGCCGCCGCGGATCGTGGCGAGCAGCCGTTCCCGGGGCGTCCCGTGCCGGGCGGCTTCCTCCCGCCGGGTGCAGAAGCGTTCGACGGCTTCGTGCTGCACCTGCTGCAGGAGGTCGGTGAGGGTGGGGAAGTAGTAGAGCACCGAGCCCGACGAGAGGCCGGCGCCGTCGGCGATGTCCCGCAGCTTGAGGTTGAGGATCCCGCGTTCGACGACGGCGCGGCGCGCCACCGCGATCAGCTCGGCCCGCCGCTCGGGCGCCCTGCTCGGTCGTGCCATGTGCGTCATTCTTCGAAGGATCGTCGAAAAAAGCAAGAGCTTGACTTGCCTGCGATGAGCGCCTTTGATGCGTGGTCACCTGGTTGTTCGAAGGAGCTTCAAAGAACTGGAGGCCCGGTCGTGACCACCCCTGCGCTGCGCCGCGGACTGCGGACCCTCGGCACCCTGCTCATCACGCTCTCGGCGATCAGCCCCGCGTCGTCGGTGTTCATCATCGCGCCGGGGGTGCTGACCGGCGCCGGCACCGGCGCGTTCCTGAGCTTCGCGGCCGCGGCGGTCGTCGGCGTGTTCATGGCGTTCGTCTACGCGGAACTGGCGTCGGCGTTCCCGCTGGCCGGCGGCGAATACGCGATCGTCGCGCGCACGCTCGGCCGGCTGCCCGGCTTCGCCGTGCTCGGCCTGATGATCATCACGCAGGTGCTGATCGTCGCGGTCATCGCGCTCGGCGTCGGCACCTACCTCGGGGTGCTGTGGCCGGGCCTGCCCGGGCCGACGGTCGCCGCGGTGACGTGCGTGCTGGCCGCCGTGGTCGGCGTGTTCGACATCAAGGTGAACGCGTGGGTGACCGGCGTCTTCCTGGCCATCGAGGTCCTCGCGCTGGTCGTGGTGAGCGCGCTCGGGTTCCTGCACCCGGCCCGGCCGGTCACCGACCTGGTCGCCCACCCGGTGGCGGCGGACGGCGGCCCGGCGACCGTCGGCGCCATCGCGATCGCGGTGGCCGTGGCGATGTTCGCCTACAACGGCTACGGCTCGGCGGTCTACTTCGGCGAGGAGACCCAGGACGCGCCGCGCGGGATCGCCCGCGCGATCCTGCTGGCGCTGGCGATCACGGTGGTCGCCGAGCTCGTCCCGGTGACGGCGGTCCTGGTGGGCGCGCCCGACCTCGGGCAGCTTTTCGGGGCGGAGAACATGTTGTCGGCCTTCATCTCCGCCCGCGGCGGCGGCGCGCTCGACACGGCGATCAGCCTCGCGGTGGCCCTCGCGATCGTGAACGC
The DNA here is from genome assembly GCF_044759945.1 of Amycolatopsis sp. NPDC098790. Taxonomy (NCBI): domain Bacteria; kingdom Bacillati; phylum Actinomycetota; class Actinomycetes; order Pseudonocardiales; family Pseudonocardiaceae; genus Amycolatopsis; species Amycolatopsis sp. NPDC098790. The sequence continues at coordinate 2,518,747 of NZ_JBIWAI010000002.1, read as the reverse complement.
GGTGCTGGCGATCGTGCTGATCAGCGCCCGCCTGGTGTTCAGCAGCGGCCGCGACCGCGCCTGGCCGGGCGCGATCAACCGCGCGCTGGCGGCGGTCCACCCGCGCTTCGGCACCCCGTGGGTGGCCACGGCCGGCACGGGTATCGTGGCGGCGGCGTTGTGCTACGTCGACCCGAAGCTGCTGCTGGTGGTGACGAGCACGTCGATCGTGGCGGTGTACGCGGCCCTGTGCGTGGGCGCGATCAACGGCCGCCGAACGGGCGCGACGGCGCACGCGCGGTACCGCATGCCGTGGTTCCCGGTGGCCCCGGTGCTGGCGCTGGCGGTCTTGGTTTTCGTGGTCTACCAGAACCTCCTGGACCCGGCGGTGGGCCGGCCGAGCTTGATCGTGACGGCGGGGATAGTCCTGCTGGCGGCGGTGTACTACGGGGTGGTGCTGCGACGTCGCGGGGGCTGGCAGCTCGCCGAGGACGTCGTCGACGGAGACCGCGCGAGTACCTGAGTTCCCTTCCGCAGCTGGACAAAAGCGGGACAATCCTCGCGGTTGCCTTGTGTCGCCGTTCTTCCGCCGCCGATCGTGTGAGGCAGCGGAAAGACAGCGCGAAGCGCGGCGAGGACGAGCATGCACGGGAGTTTCCACTCGAAGATCGTCGATCCCGGGGTGTTCGAGAAGGGCGACACGTTCTCCTTCCGCTCCCAGCCGTACCTGCGGGAGCTGTTCGAGACCGTCCGCGACCGGGCGCTGCCGCTGACGATCGTCGTCGGCGCGGGGGTTTCGATGAACTCGAGCCTGCCGTCCTGGCGCGCGCTGATCGACAAGATGACCGCGACGATCGCCGACCCCGAGGTCCGCAACCTCGCGAGCCGCGACGGCGCCGACCTCATGCGCAAAGCCGAGATCATCCTCCAGCTGATCAAGGACGAGAACCGCAACATCCAGGACCACGAGATCATCCGCGACGCGCTCTACCAGCGCGACCTGCAGGTGATCCCGGGCGAACTGGCGAAGTCGATCGCGCGGCTGGCCTACGCGACCCGGGTGGACACCCGGTTGCTGACCACGAACTTCGACATCATCCTCGAGGAGTCCCTGCTGGCCTACTTCGCCGAGAAGGACGTCAAATCCTTCTCGATGAGGCCCGGTGGCAGCGCGGCTTGGACGGAGTGGAACGCCGACCCCGACCACGTCGGCGTGCTCCACCTGCACGGCCTGGTCCGCCAAGCCCGCAACCCGGAAGAGCCGATCATCCTCACGGAGTCCCAGTTCCTCAAGTACGGCGCCCAGGTCCGGGAGATCATCTCGGCCTCCCTCGAGAACGCGTGCACCCTTTTCATCGGCCTGAGCATGTCCGACCCGAACCTCGTGGGGCCGCTCTACGAAAGCGCGCCGGCGACCTCGCCCCGGTTCTCGCTCGTGGTGCCCCCGGCGGTGGACGACGTGTCGCCGACCCAGGCCGCCCGCTACGCCATCAGCTCCGCGCGCTACCTCGAGAAGATGCTGGGGCTCAAGCCGATCTTCCTCAAGTCCCACTCGCAGCTGAACCAGGCGATCTCCGACCTCGCGCTCGCGGTGGTGGAGCCGGACCGCTACCGGCCGGGGGTGGAGAGCGCCGATTCGCTCGTCTACAGCCGCCGGCTCACGAAGGCGCTGGACACCTGCTACACCGCGATCGGCTGCGAGCCGCACGCCGAGATCCCGGCCGGCGACGCCGCCGAAGACCTCACCACGAGGCTGCACGACGCCCTGGAGATCCCTGGCGGGCCGCTCGACGTCCTCCGCGAGCTCGCCCAGGACTACGACGAGCACGTCCTCGGCAGCAACACCGGCGAGAACTTCGGCCTGTTCCTGTGGCTGCGCACCCGCGGCCAGGAGAACGGGCGGCGGCGCTACACCATCAACCTGGTCGGCACTTCCGTCTACACCCACCGCGAGGAATGGTCGCTGCGGCACCACGTGACCGTCGACCGCGGATCGGACTTCGCCGCCGCGCAAGCCGTCTTCACCGGTGCTCCGCAGGCGGCGAACCTGACGCCGTCACCCATCGCCCAGATCTGGCGGGGAATCCTCGCCGCGCCGATCCTGATGTCGGGAACGGGGAGCGACCACGTCATCGGCGGCGACCCGGCCGACGTGCTGACGGTCGGGGCGATCACGTTGAATTCGACGTTCGTCGTCAACCCGAACGGCGACGAAGTGGCTCCCCGCGACCTGTCGTTGATCAGCAAGCTGGACTCCGAACGCACCAACCAGCTCCTGGTCAGCCTCCAGCTGGCCGCGGAATACGCCATCAACCTCGGTTGACGCTATTTCTTCGAGGATCTGGCCTTGATCTTCGGGACCGGGCCGGGCACCGACACGTAAACGGAGTTCCCGACCTTCCGCCGCGGCGACTGGTCGATGATCGACTCCCCGGGTGGGTCCGGGGAGGTGGCTTCCCGCTCGGGAGCGGCCGCATCGGTGGTCATGGCGTCAGCACCTTTCGCGTCGGGTACCTCTGCGGGGACGGTCTCACAGCGGCCTGGAAGAGTGGTCGAACGACACTCCGCGCTGTTCAGCGTACGCCGGTCGGCACCGGGGAAGTCGCGTTTCCCGCGGCCATTGTTACGGGGGGCATTTCCTGTCCGGAGAAAACGAAGCGGCCCCGGGGACGATACCCCGGGGCCGCCGCGCGTGCGATCAGAAGCCGTAGATCGTTTCGTAGACCTGCTGCTGGTTCGTCGCCACGAGGCCGTTGGCCCACAGCGAGTTCACCCGGCTGCGCTCGGCCGCGTTCGGCACCGCGTTGGTGCAGGACGGGCCGGGGCCGCCGCCCGACATCAGTTCCGAGCACGGGCCCGAGTAGTGGTCCGGCAGCCCGAGGGCGTGGCCGGTCTCGTGCGCCGCGATGCGGGTCGGGTTGTACTGGCGGGCCTGGGTGTAGTCGATGAAGATGGTGCCGCTGCCGTGCCCGTTGGTCGAGGCGTAGGAGCCGCGGGGGTCGTTGCCCTCGGTGTAGCGCAGGCTGGCGCCGGAGTTGCGCTCGACCAGCCTGACGTTGGTGACGCTGCGGTTCCAGTTGGCGGCACCGGCGTTGATGACCGACCGGAAGGTCGGCGCGCTGGCGGTGCTGTAGTAAACCGTCGTGACGGCGGCTTCCTGCTGGGTGGAGGCCGGCGCGGCGGACGCGGTGCCCGCGGCGATCGGCGTCACGGCCAAGGCCATGGCGACGGCGCCGGCCAGGGCGAACTTCCTCGACATCGGAAGACTCCTCGTGGGGGACGGAGAGATTTGCCGGATTTGCGCGCGCTGTCGAAAATTTACCGGCTGTTCGCCTCTCCCGGAGCCGACTTCCGTAGGGCGGTGAAACTGGTGATTTACCAACACTAATCGCGGGTTGACAAAGCCCCGGTCGTCAGGTCGAGCAACTGCTGTTCGAGTTCGCGGGCCGCGGTGACGTCGATGCCCGCGCCCCACAGCGGGGCCGTGCTCGCGCCGTCCGCGGCCGCGATCACCAAGGTGACCAGTGGGCCCGGGAGGCCGTCGGCGCTCAGGTCGGCGTTCCAGCGCTCGGCGTCCGCGCGGGCCAGCTCGGCGATCTCGGGGATCGAGATCAGCTGGGCGATCAGGGCGATGTTCTCGCGGATCGCGACCTCGTCGTACGAGGTGTCCAGCGACGCCCGGACGTACGCGCGCGTCAGCCTGCCCGGTGCCGTGTCTTCCGGGTCCAGCGCCGCGTGGACTTCGGCGCGGAAGGTTTCCAGCAGATCTTGCGCCAATGTGCGGACCAGCGCGTCCTTGGCGGGGAAGTGGTACAGCAGCCCGCCTTTCGACACCCCGGCCGCCTTCGCGATCTCGTCGAGCGACGCGGCGATCCCGCGCGTGCGGATGACGGTCCCGGCCGCGTCCAGCAGCGCCCGGCGCGTTTCTTCCGGGCCGCGCCCGGCTTTGCGAGGCATGGTCAGTCCTTTCCGGACGGAATCGTACGCCAGGCGATCACCGCGGCGACGGCGGTGACCGCGGCGGCCGCCAGCGACGTCACCTGCATGGCGCCGGTGAAGGCTTCGCGCGCGGCGTGGGCGAGGCCGGACGCCGGGTCGAGGGAGTTCGCCGCCGCCGCGAGGGAATCGCGGACCTCGGCCGGGACCGGGCCGTCCGGCAGGAAGGCGCGGTAGACCACGGTGACGAGCGACCCGAGGATCGCGATGCCCAGTGCCGCACCGAGTTCGTACGCCGTCTCGGAGATCGCGGACGCCGAGCCCGCCTTGTCGCGCGGCACGGCGGAGAGCACCGAGTCGACGGTGAGCGTCAGCGCGAGGCCGACGCCGAGCCCGACCGGGACGAGCGTCAGGCCGAGCCACCAGTACTGCGGCATCCGTTCGGCCACGGCGACCAGCGCCAGGCCCAGCGCGGCGACGGCCAGTGCCGCGGCGACGGCGCGTCCCCGGCCGAGCCGGCGGACGACCACGCCGACCGCGGCCACGACGACGATCGACGCGAGCGTCGCCGGCATTTCCGCGAAGCCGGCCTGCAGGGGCGAGAAGCCGCGGACCAGTTGCAGGTACTGGGAAAAGAAGAACAGCAGGCCCATCAGCGCGAAGACCGCGATGAAGCTGGCGAGGACGGCGCCGCTGAAGGCGCCGTTGCGGAACAGGGTGACGTCGATCAGCGGGTCGGCCGCGCGCTTCTGCCGTCGCACGAACAGGAAGCCGGCGGCGATCCCGACGACGGCGGCCACGGCGACCTGCGCGTCGATCCCGGTGCTGACGGCGTGCTTGACCGCGTAGACCAGCGGGACGATCGCGGCCATCGAGAGGGCGGCCGAGAGCACGTCGAAGCGGCCGGGGTTCGGGTCGCGCGACTCCGGCAGCAGGAACGCGCCCGCGACCAGGAAGACGACGACGATCGGCACGTTGATCAGGAACACCGAGCCCCACCAGAAGTGTTCGAGCAGCATCCCGCCGACGAGTGGGCCGAGCGCGATGCCGCCGCCGGACCCGGCCGACCAGATCGCGATGGCGCGGGTGCGCTCACGCGGGTCGGTGAACAGGGTGCGGATGAGGGAGAGCGTCGACGGCATGATCGTCGCGCCCGCGACGCCCAGCAGCAGCCGGGCGACGACGAGGACGCCGGCGGTGGGGGAGAAGGCCGCCAGTGCGGAGGCCAGCCCGAACGCGGCAGTGCCGAGGAGCAGCACCTTCTTGCGGCCGAAGCGGTCGGCCAGGTTGCCGGCGGTGACGAGCAGACCGGCCAGCGCGAGCGAGTAGACGTCGCCGATCCAGAGGACTTCGACGGCGCTCGGCGCGAGTTCGCGGGTGAGCGACGGGACGGCGAGGTAGAGCACCGTGCCGTCGACGGCGAGGAGGATGACCGCGCCGACCAGCACGGCCAAGGCTGCCCACCGGCGGCTTACAGCGGTGTTCCGGGAGTTCGGCGTAGTGAAGGTCATGGGCGTTACTATACCGTCTGGACGGTACAGTAACGCGGGTGAAGCCGATCACCGGCTTTTGTGGGCGCTGTTAGTTGCTTCGCGGGTTTTCGCTCAGTTCCTGGGCGAGGATGAGGTCGACGTGCACGGCGGCGTGCCCCAGGACCCGCCGCGCGGCGGCGACCGCGGTCAGGGTGACGAGCACGCCGGTCCCGACGAGCAGGCCGCCGACGGTGTCACCGGGGACGACGGCGGCGATGGAGGCGGCGAGCAGCATGGGCGGCCACCACCGCGAGGGGAGGGCGTGCCGCGGCCGCCGCACGACGGCTCGGGTGGGCTGCCGGTGCATCGCCATGGGTCGCCTCCGTCCGCCTGGGTTCTGAATCATGACTGACCGGCTCGTCCGGGTTACCGGGTATTCGCGGTCTGTACACGATCGCCCAAAATACCCGCCGAACGGCCCAATGGTGCCCTGCTGTGGGTGGTGGGGTCGCGGGTCGGCGTCACCACATCGGGGCTCGCAGTTCGGTCGATCAAGTGTTAGCCGGCGGCGCCTACGATGGAGGGTGGAGGTGGACATGACGGCGGAGGAGCTGATGGTCGAGTTCGCCTTGACGCGCTTGGACCACCCGGACCTGGACCTCGAGGACCTGGCGGCGCTGGTCGTGCGGCGGGGCGGGCTGGAGCGGGTGCTGGAGTTCGCGGCAGAGAACTTGGCGGAGCGGGGGGAGTTGCGAGGCGCGCCTTTCCCGACGGCGGTCGAGCACGTGCTGCGGGTGGTGCTCACGCTGCGGGGGCCGTCGGACTGACTTGCGGAGGTGGTTCACCCACTCGCCGGCTCGTTCCGGCTTGCAGAGGGTGACCGATCATTCTCCCTGGAGCGGACGGGTCGTTCTCTCGCGTCCATTTGCCGCCGCGAACTCGCCGGTAGAGGGTCGGCGACGGTCAGTCGAGGATGACCGATCATTCTCTCTGCAGCATGACTGGTCGTTCTCGCTCACCGAGGTTGCCGGAGCTGTCTCACCAGGTAGTGCCCTCGGCGGAGGTCGGCCGAGGGTGACCGATCATTCTTCCGGGATCGTGACCGGTCGTTCTCGCGCCGTGGACTCGTCGCATAGCTGCCTGCTGAGGCGGGCGGCTGAGGGTGACCGATCATTCTCCCCGCAACGTGACCGGTCGTTCTCCCGCTAACCCTCCCCAGCCACCCGGCGCAGGCCGCGCCGGTCGAACACCAGCTCCCGGGCCGTTCCCAGTGCCGTCGCGATTGCCCCCGCCAATACCGCGTCCTCGCCCAACTGGCCCGCCACGATCTCCGGCACCACCGGCACCGTCGCCGCGAGCGCCCGCCGCATCGGGGCGGCCAGCAAGTCCGCGTTCCCGCCGATCCCGCCGCCCAGCACGATCAACCGCGGGTCCAGCACCGCCGTCACCGCCGCGACCACGTAAGCCAGCTTCTCCGCTTCCTCCTCGACCACCCGCGAAGCCCGCGCGTCGCCGGCCCGAGCCAACCGGAACACATCCTTGGCCGACCGCACCGCCAACCCCGAAGACCGCGCCGCGTCCACGACGGCCTGTCCTGCCGCTGCGGTCTCCACCGGGCCCGGCCGGCGAGCCCCCACAGACGCACCGGCAGTCGCCCCCACGGAAGCCCCCACGGAAGTCCCCGCGGAAGCCCCGACAGAAGCCCCCGCGGCCGTCGGCAACGGATCGAACGGCAGGTCCGCGATCTCGCCCGCCGCCCCGTGGGCGCCGCGGAACAGGCGGCCCTCCACCAGCAACCCCATCCCGATGCCCGTCCCCACCGTCAAGCACACCAGCACGTCCACCCCCAGCGCCGCCCCGAGCGCGTGCTCGCCCACCGCGCACAGGTTCGCGTCGTTCTCCACCACGACGTCCGACCCCGCGCCGGCCAAAGCCGCCACCAGTTCGTGCAGCACTCCGCGCCGCTCCCAGCCCGGGAGGTTCGGCGCGCGGTGGACCGTCCCGGTGGCCGGGTCGGGGACACCCGGCGTGCCGACCACCGTCGCGACGACGTCGTGCGGCGCCAGCCCCGCCGACGCCACCGCCCGGTCGACGGATTCGCTCACCGTGCGCACCAAAGCGCTCGCGGACCGGTACCGGTTGGGCTCGTCGAGCCGCGCGACGATGCTGCCCTCCAGGTCCGCCACTGCGATCCGGATCGCGCGCCGTCCGATGTCGACGCCGACGACGTGCCCCGCGTCGGGCGCCGCCTGGTACACGACCGCCGCGCGGCCCGGGCCGGACAGGCTGCGGCCAGTGGTCCGGACCAGTCCGTGCTGCTCGAGGTCGAGGAGCGCCTGTCCCACCGTGGGTTTCGACAACCCCGTCTCGGCCGCGATCTGCGGCCGCGTCGCCTCGCCGTGCGTGCGCAGCCGGTCGAGCACGAGCCGCTGGTTCAGCGCCCGCATGCTCGCCGGAGTTCCGACCTGCGGCCCGTTTTGCCCCACTGGATCCTCCCGCGTTGCCGCAAGTTTATCGACGGAACTCTTTCGACCCCGCGCGTTCTATGTTAAGAAACTTTACTAACTACTAGCCGGAGGCACGTCGTGAGTTCACCCACTCGTTCAGGGGAGCCGCAGCCCGCCCTTGAACGCAAGATCGGCCCCCTGCAGGCCACCGCGATCAACATGACGCAGATGTGCGGGATCGGCCCGTTCGTCACGATCCCGGCCATGGTCGCCACGATGGGCGGCCCGCAGGCGATGTTCGGCTGGATCATCGGGGCGATCGTCGCGCTGGCCGACGGGCTGATCTGGGCCGAGCTCGGCGCCGCGATGCCGGGCGCCGGCGGCACCTACCTCTACCTGCGCGAGGCGTTCCAGTACCGCACCGGCCGCCTGATGCCGTTCCTGTTCGTGTGGAGCGCGGTGCTGTTCATCCCGCTGATCATGTCCACCGGCATCATCGGGCTCGTCCAGTACCTCGGCTACCTCATCCCCGGCGTCACCGACGACGCGGGCACGACACCGCTGGGCAAGATCATCGGCGTCGGCATCACGCTCGTCATCGTGGCCGCGCTGTTCCGCAAGATCGGCCAGATCGGCAAGCTCACGACGGTGCTGTTCGTGGTCATGCTGATCGCGGTGCTCACCACCGTCGTCGCCGCGTTCACGCACTTCAGCGGCGCACAGGCGTTCGCCTTCACCCCGGGCGCGTTCAGCTCGGCCGGCGAGGGCACGTTCTGGGGCGGCCTCGGCGCCGGCCTGATCATCGCGATCTACGACTACCTCGGCTACAACACGACGGCCTACCTCGGCGGCGAGGTCCGCAACCCGGGCCGGACGCTCCCGCGGTCGATCCTCTTCTCGATCGTCGGCATCATGAGCCTCTACTTCCTGCTGCAGGTCGGCGTCCTCGGCTCGGTTCCCCTCGAGGAGCTGAAGACGGCCACCTCGGTCGCCTCGACCGTCCTCGAGCAGGCGTGGGGCACCGCGACGGCGAAGGTCGTCACCGTCTTCATCGTCGTCGCGGCCGTCGGCTCGGTGTTCGCCGGCCTGCTCGGCGGCTCGCGCGTCCCCTTCGAAGCCGCGCGCGACAAGGTGTTCCTGCCGATGTTCGGCAAGCTGCACCCGAAGCTGAACCTGCCGACCGCCGGCGTGCTCACCATGGGCGCCATCACGATCATCGGCTCGCTGTTCACGCTGACCGACGTCATCAACGCGGCCGTCGCGACCCTGGTCATCATCCAGTCGCTGGCCCAGGTCGCGGCGATCGTGACGCTGCGCCGCCGCCAGCCGGACCTGAAGCGGCCCTACCGGCAGTGGCTCTACCCGGTGCCGACGCTGCTCGCGCTGGTCGGCTGGGTCTACATCTACGTTTCCGCGACCTGGCTGTCGATCGGCCTGTCGCTGGGCTGGATCGCCCTCGGCGCGATCGCGTACCTGGTCTACGCCAAGGCCGAGAACACCTGGCCGTTCGGACCCAAGGAGATCAAGGAGGCCTTCGCCTCCACCGACACCGAAGGGGCTCAGGCATGACGAAGAAGCTCGCGGCGCTCGCCGCGCTGCTGCTCGTGCCCGGCGTGCTCAGCGTCGCCGGACCCGCCGCCGCGCAGGACGCGCGGACCGAAGCGGCGAAGCCGCACGGCCTCACCACGATCGGGGCACAGGGCTGGCAGGTTCTGACGACCGCGAGCGTCAAGGACGGCGGAGACAAGGTCTCCACGCCCGGGTACGCCACCCGCGGCTGGCTGCCGGTCAAGCCGGACGACGCGGGCGCGCCCGGCACCGAGATCACCGCCCTGGTGCAGAACGGCAAGTGCCCGAACGTCTTCTACTCCGACAACATGCGCAAGTGCTTCGGGTACGTCGACAAGCTCGGCCCCGTCGTCACCAAGCCGTTCTCCGACCCGTGGTGGTACCGCACGGACTTCACCCCCGAGATCAAGGCCGGCCAGCACGCGAAGCTGACCATCCCGGGCATCGTCGGCGAGGGCGACGCCTGGGTGAACGGCAAGCTCGTCGCCACGAAGGACGTCGTGAGCGGCGCGTTCGCCGGGCACACCTTCGACGTCTCGAAACTGGTCAAGCCGGGCAAGAACACCCTTGCCATCAAGGTCTACCCCAACGACCCGCTCAAGATGTACACGCTCGACCAGGTCGACTGGGGCCAGATCCCGCCGGACAACAACACCGGCATCCAGTTCCCGCCGACGCTGCAGGTGGGTGACGCGCTCACCGGCGACAACGCGCACGTCGTGCAGGACAACGCCCCCGACCTGTCCAGCTCGAAACTGACGGTGAAGGTCGACGTCACCAACAACGCGGCCACGTCGCAGACCGGCGACGTCGCCGCCACGATCACGCCGCCCTCGGGCGCGCCGATCGTGGTCAAGCAGCGCGTGACGATCCCGGCGAACACCAAGCGGACCGTCGCGTTCGCGCCGGTGAAGATCGGCAAGCCGCGGGTCTGGTGGCCGTACTCGATGGGCGACCAGCCGCTCTACACGCTGAGCACCGCGGTCTCGCAGGGTGGCGTGCTGTCGACGTCGTCGAAGAGCACCTTCGGCATCCGCACGGTCACCTCGCGCCTGGTCGGCAAGTCCGCGCCGCTGCCCGAGGGCGCACGGCAGTTCACCATCAACGGCAAGGACTTCGTGTTCCGCGGCGGCGGTTTCGCGCCGGACCTGTTCCTGCGCTACGACAAGGCCGACACCGCGCACCAGATCGCGCTGATCAAGAACATGGGCCTCTCCGGCGTCCGCCTCGAGGGCCACGACATGCCGCAGGACTTCTACGACCAGGCCGACCGCGCCGGGCTGCTCGTCATCGGCGGGTTCCTCTGCTGCGACGCGTGGCAGCCCGAGGACGCCTCGACGCTGACCGAGCGCGACTACCGGATCATGCACGACTCCGCGTACACCATCGCGCAGATGGAGCGGAACCACCCGAGCGTCTTCAACTACGGCTGGAGCGACAACGAACCGGTGCCGCGTCAGGAGTCCGAAACGCTGAAAGCGTTCAAGGAAGCCGACTTCCAGGTGCCGGTGATCGCCTCGGCGGAGTACAAGAGCACCCCGACGCTCGGGCAGTCGGGGGAGAAGGAAGGCCCGTACGACTGGGTTCCGCCGTCGTACTGGTACGACACCTCGCACTTCGACGCTTCCGACGACAGCCGTACCAACGCGGGCGGGTCGTGGGGCTTCGCGAGCGAGCAGAGCGCCGGGCACACCGTCCCGACGCTGGACTCGATCAAGCGGTTCCTGTCGCCCGCCGAGCAGGCGAAGCTCTGGCAGGACCCGGAATACAACCAGTACCACGCCAACTTCGAGCCGGGCCACGGCGGCTACGCGTTCGGCACGCTGTACACCTTGGACCAGTCGATCTTGCAGCGGTACGGCAAGTGGAACTCCCTGAAGTCCTATGTGGACCTGGCGAACATCGCGAACTACGAGAACACCCGCTCGCAGTTCGAGGCGTTCCTGCACCACTCGACGGACAAGGACAACCCGTCGACGGGTGTCGTCTACTGGCAGCTGAACAAGGGCTGGCCGACGCTGCTGTGGTCGCTCTACAACGACGACGGCGACCAGGCCGGCGCGTTCTTCGGCGCCAAGAAGGCGAACAAGCCGCTGCACGCGATCTACGGCTACGACAACGGGTCCGTCACGCTGGACAACCTCGGCGCGGCCACGCAGTCCGGTCTTTCGGTGCAGGCACGGGTGATCGACACCGCGGGCAAGGTCCTCGACGACCAGACCGCCGGCGGGATCTCCTTGGGGAGCCAGGGCGTCAAGACCGGCGTGCTGAAGCCGAAGGTGCCCGCCGAGACGAAGGCGCCCGCGAAGGCGCAGGTGTACTTCGTCGAGCTGCAGGTGAAGCAGGGCGGGAAGGTCGTCGACCGCAACGTCTACTGGCTCTCGACGCAGAAGGACGTCGTCGACTGGGACAAGACGCTGGGCAACCCGCAGGCGACGCTCTCGCAGTACAGCAACCTGCAGGCCCTGCAGAACCTGCCGAAGTCGCAGGTCAGCGCCGTGGCGTCGACGCGGTTCAGCAACGGCGACCTCGTCTCCACGGTGACCGTGACCAACACGGCGAAGACGCCGGGGGCGGCGTTCTTCCTGCGGGCCGACGTCCGCCGCGGCACGCCGGACGGACGTGAGGCACCGGGCGACAACCAGCTCGCGAACGCGACCTGGGACGACAACGACATCACGCTGTGGCCGGGGCAGTCGCAGACGCTGACCGTCACCTACAAGGCGTCCGACCTGCGGGGCGCCGCGCCGGTGATCAGCGTCGACGGGTTGAACACGGGCCGGATCGTGGTCCGGGGGACAGGAGGGGCTGCGGAGTGAGCGGGGGAAAAATTCTCGGGATCGACTTCGGCGGCACGAAGGTGGCGCTGGGGCTCGCCGACCACGACGGGACCCTGCTGGCCACGCGCCGGCTGGACACCGACGCGCAGGCGGGGGCCGAGCAGGTGGTGGTGCGGGCGCTGGCCGGGGCGCGATCGCTCCTGGCCGACGCGGGTGCCGTGCCGACCGCCATCGGTGTCGTCAGCCCGGGGATCGTGCTGCCGGACCGCATCCTGCTCGCGCCGAACGTCCCGGGCTGGGAGGAGCTGCACCTGGCCGAGCTGGTCGCGGCCGAGTTCCCGGACGTGCCGATTTCGGTGGGCACGGACGCGAAGGCGGCGGCGCTGGCGGAGTGGCGCTGGGGTGCGCTGGAGGGAGCGGACCCGGCGGTGTTCCTGTCGCTGGGCACAGGCATCGCGGCGGCGGTGCTGGTCGGCGGGCGGTTGCTGACCGGCGCCAACGGAGCTGCGGGCGAGATCGGGTACAACCTGCTTTCGCCGCAGGACACCGAGGGTTTCGCGAGCGGAGCGGCGCCGCTCGAGGAAGCCGTCGGTGGGCGTGGGCTGGGCGGCCGGGCGAGCGAACTGCTCGGCCGCCCGGTCACCGCGGGCGAGCTGTTCGCGCTGGCCAAGGAGAACGTCGAGGCGAAGGAACTGGTGACGGCGGCCCTGGACGAGCTGTCGATGCACGTGGCCAACCTGGCGATCGCGCTGGACCCGCAGCGCATCGCGGTCGGCGGCGGCCTGGTGCGCTCGGCGGACGTGCTGCTGCCGGCACTGGCCGACCGGCTGGCGCACGCGGTGCCGTTCCCGCCGGAGCTGGTGTCGGCCCGGTTCGACCAGGACGCGGCGCTGCTGGGCGCGGTGGCGCTGGCGCTGGGCGGGTAGGCGTCCGGGTGGTGTGCCGGTGCCCCGACCCGGCACACCACCCGGCATCAAGCCTGCGCTTCGGCCATCTCGCGCTCGGTGCGGTCGAACGCCGCGGGAGACAGGGTGAACCACACGAGCACCGCGCTCACTCCCTGGATCACCGCCGCCATCACCCACACCGCGCGCAGACCCCAGTGCGCCGCCACGAAACCGCCCGTCAGCGCACCCAGCGGCGTCAACCCCCAGGCCAGCGCCCGGTGGCTCGTCAGTACCCGGCCGAGCAGCGGCGCCGGCGTGAAGCGCTGGCGGCTCGACTGCGAACACACGTTCCAGATCAGCACCGTCGCCGTCAGCAGCACCAGGACGCCGCCGACCAGCGGGGGCCACGGCGGGACCAAAGCGATCAGCAGGTTCGTCACCACGCCGAAGCTCTGCCCGAACCGCATCGACCACGAGTAGCCGATCCGGTCGACCACCTTCTGCACCACGAACGACGACGCGATCCAGCCGAACGCCAGGCACGCGAGCAGCAGGCCGTAGCCGACCGAGCCGACGTGCAGCTCCTGCGTCGCGTACAGCACGAACATCGAGTTGCCGGCGCTGGCGGCGAACGAGCCGAGGGCGACGTTGAGCGTGATCGACCGCAGCAGCGGCGTCCGCACGAGGTGCCGCAGCCCGGCCGACAGGTCCCGCAGCGGATGGGTCCGCGCGATGGTCCGCGACTCGGACGGGATGCGCCGCGCCATGAGCAGGGCGGCCAGCGCGCAACCGGCGGCCAGCCACGCGGGCGCTCCGGCGCTGGCGACGATCACGAACCCCGTCAGCGGCGGCACGATGAACTGCACGACACCCCGGTCGATCACCGTGAGCCGCGCGTTGGCGTGCGCGAGCCGGTCCGGCGGGACGAGTTCGGGCACCAGCGCGCCGCTCGCGCCATCGCCCAGCACCTGCGCGGACGTGACGACGAACGCGACCACCAGCAGCACCGGCAAGCTGAGCAGCCCGGCGGAGGCGACGGCGGCGAGCACGACAGCGGCGGCGACCTGCACGGCGTAGGCCCACGCGAGCACGGCGGTCCGCCGCACCCGGTCGATGAGCACGCCGGCGAAGAGGGAAAGCAGCAGCCACGGCGCCTGCCCGGCGACGTTGACCAGCGACACCTCGCGCGGATCGGTGGTGACGGAGACCGCGAGCAACGGCAGCGCGGCGAGCATCAGCCCTTCGGCGGACGAACCGGACACCGCGACCGCCTGCAGCCGCACCCACCTGTTGGTCACGCGCGAAACCCCATGATCGGCATGATGCCGAAAGGTCGTTCGCAGTTCAAACGATTTAAGCTCACACCGTGACGAAGCTGCAGCTCACCGTTCCTTCCCCGCTCGTCGAGCTGAGACATTCCGAATGCGGCGTGCGCGTCTTCCTCAAGCGCGACGACCTGATCCACCCCGAGCTGCCCGGCAACAAGTGGCGCAAGCTCAAGCACAACCTCTCCGACGCGGCCGGCGCCACCCGCCTGCTGACCTTCGGCGGCGCCTACTCCAACCACCTGCTCGCCACCGCCGCGGCCGGGCACCACTTCGGCTTCGAGACGATCGGCGTCGTCCGGGGCGAGGAACACCTGCCGCTCAACGACACGCTGCGGGCGGCGGCTGGCCACGGCATGACGCTCACCTACCTCGATCGCACGGCGTACCGCGCGAAAACCGATCCCGACGTCCTCGCCGCGCTGCGGCGCGAGTGGAGCGAGTTCTTCCTGATCCCGGAAGGCGGGGCGAACGCGGCGGGCGTCCGGGGCTGCGCCGAGCTGGTCGCCGAGATCGACCGGCCGTTCGACGTCGTCACCTGCGCGGTCGGCACGGGCGCGACGCTCGCCGGGATCGCCGCCGGGCTCGGGCCCGGGCAGCGCGCGATCGGATTTTCCGCTTTGAAAGGCGACTTCCCGAGCGCCGACGTGGCCCGGTTCCAGCGCGAGGCGTTCGGGCGCGAACTGGGGGAGTGGTCGGTGGAGACCGGCTACCACTTCGGGGGCTTCGCGCGGCGGACCCGCGAACTCGACGGGTTCATCGACGAGTTCGAGCGGTGCCACGGCATCCGGCTCGAGTGGGTCTACGAAGCCAAGATGATGTTCGGCCTGCGCGACCGCATCCGCGCCGGGGAGTTCCCGCCGGGCACGACGATCGTCGCCGTCATCGCCGGGTAGCGGTCACCGGCGCACGCGGGTGGACTCGCGGACGACCAGCTCCGGGGTGAACACCACGGCCCGGCGGTCGACCGTCGTGTCGGCGGTTTCCGCCAGCAGCAGCTCCGCCGCCGTGCGGCCGAGGCGCTGGGCCGGCTGGCGGACCGACGTCAGCGGGACCGCCGCCGCGCCCGCGAACTCGATGTCGTCGTAGCCGATGATCGCCATCTCGTCCGGGACGCGGACGCCCGCGCCGACCATCGCCTGCAGCACGCCCAGTGCGAGGAGGTCGTTGGCGCAGAACACCGCCGTCGGGCGGGGGATCGTGCCCAGGAGGCGGGCGCCCGCGTCCCGGCCCGAGGCCACGTCGAGGCCGATCGCCTCCAGCACCGTCAGCTCCACCGACGCGCCCGTCAGCGCCGTGCGCAGGCCCTGTTCGCGGTCGCGGCACTGGGCGAGGATCGCCGGGCCGTTGACGAACGCGATGCGGTGGTGGCCGGTCTCCAGGAGGTGGCGGGCCGCGAGCGCGCCGCCCGCGATGTCGTCGACAGCCACCGAGCTCGCCTCCGACGTCGGCGCCTTGCGGTCGACGAACACGTACGGCGTGCCGCTGCGGCGGAACGCGCGCAGCGCCTCGCTCGACGCCCCGACCGGGCTCAGCAGCACGCCGCGGACCCGCTGCTCGGCGAACATGGCCAGGTACGACGCTTCGAGGTCGGATCGCTGGCCGCTGTTGCAGGTGATGATGTTGAGGCCTTCGGCGTGCGCGGCCTGCTCGGCACCGCGGGCGACGTCGACGAAGAAGGGGTTGCCGAGGTCGAGCACGAGCAGCCCCATGATCCGGCTGCGGCCGGCGCGCAGCTGCCGGGCCGACTCGTCGCGGACGTAGCCGAGCTCCTCGATGACCGACAGCACCCGGTTCCGGGTGGCCGCGGCGACCACGTGCGGCCGGTTGACCACATTGGACACCGTGCCGATCGAGACGCCGGCCCGCTTCGCGACGTCCTTGATGCCGACCACCGCACCCCCTCGCTGAGAAGGCGTGAGCCTACCACGGTACTGAAACGTTTCAGAACGTCGGTTTCCCACCGTAAGTCGCATGATCGCGGTACTAGGCTTCCCCGCGGTGTGCCTGCCGCTGGGAGGAGTCCGGGTGCGGATCTTCACGATCGTCCTGTCACTGGTGCTGACGTGGGTGCTCTCCGGGGCGGTCGCCTCGGCGGACCCCGTGCTCGAACACGACACCGACGACCCGGTGACGGCCGCGCCCGCGGTGACCCGGCCGGACACCGCGCACTGCACGGTCACCCTCGCCGACGCCTTCCGCTCCAACACCGCCGACGGCACGCCCCAGTACTACGAAGGCACGCTCGCGCCGCCGAAGGCGTGCCCCGGCCCGTGGGCCAAGGTCGTCATGGACCAGACCGTCACCGTCAGCGGCCGCCAGTACGACCGGATCGGCGACCTGCGGATCGGCGGCACCGAAGTCTGGTGGGGGACCACGGAGGAGCCCAGCGGCGAGGGCACCCGGCCGATCACCTACCACTTCGACAAGGACCTCACGCCGTACACCGCGCTCCTGCGCACGCCGCAGCCGTTCCACGGCGGCATCGAGAACTACAACTCGCCGGTCTACACCGGTGTGTACGCCCAGACCGTGACGCTCACTTACTACCAGGCCGACCGCAAGCACCCCGCGCCCGAGACGCCCGACCACGTGGCCGGGTTCGGGCACGCCGACGCCACCCCGGCGGCGCCCACCGTCCACTTCAGCGCGAAGGACCTGCCGCGCAACATCACCCGCGCCTACCTCGAGGTCACCCTCGAAGGCCACGCCTGCGACGAGCAGTGGTTCGACGACGTCCCGGACGAAGTGAGCGCGAAGTACCCGGCCGCCGGGCTCTGCGGCAAGGGCCCGTACCGCGAAGCGAACTTCGCGCTCGACGGGACGCCCGCCGGCAGCGCGTTCACCTTCCCGCACATCTACTCCGGCGGGATCGTGCCGCAGCTGTGGCGGCCGATCGTCGCGATCGACACCTTCAGCCTGCACGCCGAAACGTACGACATCACGCCGTTCGCGGGCCGGCTCGTGGACGGCGCGGTGCACGACCTCTCCTTCTCCTTCCCGGACATCGGCGGCGAGTTCACCGTCGTCCCGACGCTAATGCTCTACACCGACAAAAACGCCGCGCGTACCTCTGGCGCCCTGGTCCAGCACGACGTCGCCGCCGCGCCGGCGCGCCAGACGACCGTGAAGGACATCAAGGACGGCGTGAACGTGACGGTGACGGCGAAGCGCCACGACGTGACCGCCGGCTACGTCGACACCTCCGCCGGCCGCGTGTACACCCGCGTCGAGCGCACCCGCGACTACCGCAACAGCGACGACGTCACCGGCGGCGGCTTCACCCAGCACGTCGTGCAGGGCGACTCGGGCCAGCAGACTTCGACGTCCACTGTGGACGGCCGAGTGCGCGCGGCGAACCGGCACACCTGGTCCTACCCGCTGACCACCGACGCCACCGCGAACATCACCGACGACCAGAACCTGCGGATCTCCGGCGCGGCGCAGATGACGCAGACCCTCGGCGACCTCACCGGCGACGGCCGGCACTGGCGGCCGGTCCGCGCGTCGACGGAGTGGCTGAGCTCGTCCGGCGTGCTGGCGCGGACGAACGGCGTCAACACGGAGGCGGACGGCCGCTCGCGCACGTCGTACGCGGGCACCGACGACCTCGGCCGGCCGTACTTCCACTACGTCGCGAGCGAGCACGGGCGGATCACCGAGAACCGGGAGCTCCCGCCGCGGAGGTGAGTCCGGTCTCGCCCCGCCTCACCCGATCGGGCTAGTGCGGTACTGTCGGGTTCATGGGGAGTCTCCGCTCACGGGTCCTGGGCTGGGTCGGGCGCCGGTACCTCGCGCGCCAGTCGAAAAAAGGCTTCGACCTCGAAAAGATGTCGGCCATCCTGCCGGACTCGGCGCTGGAGCCGCTCCGGCGCGAGGGCCTCGACCCGGTGCCCGCGATGGCCGAGCGCCGCGCCGAAGCCCCGATCAGCAAGCTCGACCTGCCGTTCGGGATGAACGCGTGGCTGGTCACGGGGTACGACGAGGCGAAGGCGGTGCTCGGCAAGGCGACCGGGTTCTCCAGCGACTTCGGCAACCTCGTCGGCAACGCCGGTGTGACCGCGGACCAGAACCCGGGCGGCCTCGGCTTCGCGGACCCGCCGGTGCACACGCGGCTGCGGAAGCTGCTGACGCCGGAGTTCACCATGCGGCGGCTGAGCAGGCTGACGCCGCGCATCGACGAGATCGTCGCCGAGCAGCTCGACGCGATGGCCAAGACCGAGGGCCCGGTCGACCTGTGGCAGGCGTTCGCGCTGCCGATCCCGTCGCTGACGATCTGCGAGCTGCTGGGCGTGTCCTACGAGGACCGTGAGGACTTCCAGCGGCTGAGCACCGCCCGGTTCGACCTGTTCGGCGGCGCGGGCGCGTCGCTCGGCGCGATGTCGGAGTCGCTGACCTACCTGCTCGACATCGTGAAGAAGCAGCGCGAGGAGCCCGGCGACGGGCTACTGGGCATGCTGATCAAGGAGCACGGCGACGAGATCGACGACCGCGAGCTGGCCGGTCTCGCCGACGGCGTGCTCACCGGCGGCCTGGAGACGACGGCCAGCATGCTCGCGCTCGGCGCGCTGGTGCTGCTGCGCGACGAGAAGGCGTTCGACGCGGTCCGCGGTGACGAGCAGTCGGTGCACCGGTTCGTCGAGGAGCTGCTGCGGTACCTGACGGTCGTCCAGATGGCGTTCCCGCGGTTCGCCAAGGAGGACATGGAGATCGCGGGCGTGCGGATCGGCGAGGGCGACATCGTGCTGGTGTCCCTGTCGGCGGCCGACCGCGACCCGAAGCTGGGCGCGGACATCGAGAAGTTCGACGCGACCCGCGAGCCGACGTCGCACCTGGCGTTCAGCTACGGGATCCACCGCTGCATCGGCGCGGAGCTGGCCCGCATGGAGCTGCGCACGGCGTACCCGGCGCTGGTCAAGCGGTTCCCGAACCTGCGGCTGGCGGTGCCGGCCGAAGACCTGGCGTTCCGCAAGGTGTCCATTGTGTACGGCCTGGACGAGCTGCCGGTCCTGGTGGACTGAGGGCTCAGTGCGGAATGGCCCGCCGCGGCCGCCGTTCGACGCGGTCCCGGTGGGCTTCGATGACCATGGCGACGTCGACGGCGGTCTCCGTGCCGGCGAGTTCGCCGAGGTACCCGACGCTCTGGGCGAGGATCGCCAGGTCGACGGTGAAGTAGACGCCCATCAGCGGGTTCACGAAGAGCTCGCTGCCGGCGGTGCGCGCGGTGAACCGGGTGTCGCCGAACTCGCCGCGCAGTGCGGCGGCGATCTGCCCGTGCACGATGCTCGGCCGATCCGGGGTGGCGCGCTGGGCATCGGCGACGGCGTCGAGGTAGGCCTCGGCTTCCGGTGACCGCGAGGGGATGGACAGGGCCCCGAGGTACCCGCCGTCCCGATCGAGGGCGGCGAGGTTCTCGAGGACGTGGGCGTGGCAGACGCCATGGAAGGCGTCGATGCCGAAGCCGAGACTGACGACGAGCCGGTCAACGCCGTCGAGGGCGGCGACGGCGGCAAGGCTGGTCATGTCTTCTTCAGGCGTACCGAGGCCGGCTTCGTCGCCGCGCAACAGGATGTCGGTGCCCCCGTCGACGAGCACGACGGCATCGACATCGAGGTGGGCAACGAGGTCTCGGTAGCCGTCGAGCACCGGCCGAACCCCGGTGCGGGGGAAGGCGTAGACGGTGGACGGCAGACCACGGGAGTCGAGCCACCGGGCGAGGGTCCGTTCGGGGAAGTAGGCGTCATCGCCGGAGCTGGACGGGCGTACGGCGGCGACCCCGGGGGAGAGCCAGTCGTCGAGATCAAGCCGGTCGAGGTCGCTGAAGGCCAGGTTGGCGAGGTGGACCTCTTTGCCTTGCGAGCGAAGAGCAAAGGCGAGGGGAAGCCCGGCGTAGACATCGAAGCCGCCACCGGCCCCGGCAACGAGAACACGCCGAGCGGAACGAAGCCGGGTGAAGAGTGGCGGCTCGAAGAGGGAGTGCACGAAGTCATCTTACGGGGCCACCGGAAGTCCTTTTTGGACTGACCGCCCCCGGAAAACCGTCAATTCACCCCGCGAGGCCGAAACTGAACCGAGATCCGAGGCCCGACAGCCTTGGCGGTCTTGGGAATCGAATGCTCCCAGGTCCGTTGGCAACTCCCGCCCATGACGAGCAGATCCCCATGCCCGAGAGGTCGAGCCAACGTCTTTCCGCCACCGCCCCGAGGCCGCAGCGCCAGGTTCCGCGCCGCCCCCACGGACAGAATCGCGACCATGGTGTCCTCGCGGGCCCCTCGCCCGATCCGGTCACCATGCCAGGCCACGCTGTCCCGGCCGTCGCGGTAGTAGCACAGCCCGGCCGTCCGGAACGGCTCCCGCAACTCCCGCAGGTAGTGCCGGCTCAACGCGTCCCGCGCGGCGGCCAGCACCGGGTGGGGGAGCGGCACGTTCTCCCGGTAGTAGCTCAGCAGCCGCGGCACGGCGACGACGCGGTCGTACATCTTCCGCTTCTCGGCCTGCCACGGCACGCCCTCGACCAGCGCCGCGAACAGCTCGTCGGCGCCCTCGAGCCAGCCGGGGTGGATGTCCACCCACGCGCCCGAGCCGAGGTCGGTCCGCTCGGGCGCGAGGGGGCGCAGCGCGATCGACCCCTGGGTGTCGAACAGTGAGGACTGGAGACCCGGGTTCATGGGTTCCACCCTACACCAAGATCGAACACCTGTTCTAGTGAATCACGTCGTAGACGAGCTTCTGGATCCCGTTGCCGTAGGTCTCGCTCTCGACGACCTTCAGGCTCTGCTTGTCCTTGTCGGTCGCGCTGAACAGCCGCTTCCCCGCGCCGAGCAGGACCGGGAAGACCAGCAGGTGGTAGCGGTCGATCAGGCCCGCGTCGGCCAGCGCGCGGTTCAGGGTGGCGCTGCCGTGGACGGTGATCGGCCCGCCGTCGGTCTCCTTGAGCGCAGCGACGTCGTCGAGCGAGCGCAGGACGGTGATCTCGCCCCAGTTCGACACCAGGTCGCGGTCGGACAGCGTCGTCGAGACGACGTACTTCGGCATCGCGTTGTAGCCGGGGAACTCCTCGGTCATGCCCGGCCACACCGGCGCGAACGCCTCGTAGCTGACCCGGCCCATCATCATCGCCGCGGATTCGCCCTGCTCGCGGCCCTTGAGCTCGTAGGCGGCCGGGTCGAACTCGATGTCCTTGAAGGTCCAGCCGGCGTTGCGGTAGCCGGGCTCGCCGCCGGGGGCTTCGACGACGCCGTCGAGCGAGACGAAGGCGGTGGCGATCAGGGTGCGCATGGGTGCTCCTCGGTGGTCGTTCCGTGCTCTCACGAGTCTGTCGAACGGCCGCGGCCGTTTTCGACACCCGTTTCGAGAAAACCTTCAGGGTCTTGTCCGCGACGGTCCGGCCTCGTACAGTCGTGCTCACGCCGGGTAAAGGTCTGAACCTTTGTCCGCCACCGCCGCCTCGAACGACAGGAGGTCGGACGGTGCGCAAACTTCGCGGCGCGGGCGTGCTCGCGGCGGTCGCGACGGGGCTCGCGGTACTCACCCCGGTCGCCGGCGCCCAGGTCGGGACCGGTCCGTGGATTTCGGACTCGCCGGGGTACTCGGAGCAGGAGCGGGGGTGCGGCGACGTCTCCGGGCTCACGTTCAAGCTGACCTGCTCCACGGCCAGCGGTGACCAGCGAGCGGAACGCCGCTACACCACCTACAGCGGTGGAACCCACCAATTCGAGGGTTCGTTCAAGATCACGAGCATGTCGGGCTCCCGGATCAGCCTCAAGCAGACGTTCCGGGACGGCTCCAGCGCCGGCCCGTACTTCCTGCTGGCGGTCGAGAAGGGCGGCCGCATGTACGCGGTGGAGGGCGGCGCGACCCTGGGCAGCGGCGCGACGGTCGGCACGTCGGTGCGGGTGAACACGATCAACCAGGTCGGCAGCTCGCACAAGGTGTACCTGAACGGCTCGCTGAAGCAGACGATCTCGAGCCCGGGCGGAAGTTACTACGACAAGTTCGGCAGCTACCGCACGAGCAGCGGCGCCGGGCCGATCACGGTGCAGTGGAGCGGCATCAAGTTCTGGCACAAGTAGGGTAGATAGGGCCTGACCTGCTGTTATGTGGCTTCTGATGGCGTCAGGCCGTCGCTAGGCCGTCTCGGGATTTTCAAGCCGTGCCGCCGCGGTGTGGCGCGGTTTGAAAATCCCGTCGGCTGCCTCTCGCGCCCGGCGATGACTTGACGGGACGAGGTGGGTATAGATCCGGAGCGTGCAACCCGGATCGTGGTACTCGGCCGGCTCCTTGACCGACACTCCGGATGCCAAGGCGATCGAGGCGTAGAAGTGCCGCATGCCGTGCATCCCGTTCCGCCGTGGTGTGTAGGCGAGCCCGGCCGCGGCGTAGGCGTGAAGGCGATCGAGCGGGGGGAACCTCGCCTACCCGCCCACGCCATCCGAGTGCGGGGCCATGCGACTGGATTTGGCCTGGTTTCGTTCCTGCGGTCGGACTGGGCGGTGGGTGTGCTGCGGGCGACGCTGCGCTTCGCGGACATCCCCTACGTCCCGAAGCCGCGCCGGCAGGCCAAGCCCGCTCGCCGGCGTCGGACCTAGTTCGAGGTGGCGGGGTGGCTGCCACGAACGCGACGTCTGAACAGCGCGTTCGTCCAGGTGACCGGCGGCAAGCGGAATCGTCGTCGTGTCCGGCCGCGTTGCCGTCGTGAGCGGGAGGCGGGCGTGGTGGTGGCCTGTCGGCGCGGGACCGAGACCGCGCTGTGTGCCGTGGCGTTGCGGTGGGTGATGAACCTTCCGGCCGGGTACCCGTGGGACGGCCGCTGCCGACCGGCTCAAGATCGATTAAGGTGGGCTGCGCCTGGGGGCCGCTGCGATGAGGAGCGACCCATGCCGACCTTGACCGAATTGCCCTGCTGGACGATCCGCACGTCCGGGGACGAGGTGACGTTCACCCACGTCGCGGCCCCGCGCGAACGCCAGGTTCACGACGCGCCGCGCGTGTGGGGCGGCCGCGGCCTGGCGCTGCACGAACACGACGTCGAAGCGTTCGCGAAGGCGCTGGGCGAGGTGATGAAGCTCCCGGCCTACTGGCGAGCCAGGGCTGGTCGTGGGGCTCCGGGTGAGTCGGTCTGGTCCGAGCCCCGCCACGACCCCGACGACGGCTTCGTCTATATCAACGGGCCGTGCCGCTCGGTCGGGGACCATGCCGGCTACCGGCCGACCGGAGAGTTCACGTTCGACCTGGCCGCCGTCCGCGAGCTGCGGGTGCGGTTCGCCGCCTACCTGCACGACCAGTGGTCCTGATCGGTCACTGGAGCTCGCGTTTGAGGACCTTGCCGGTGGAGGTCATGGGGAACTCGACCCCGACCACGGTGAGCACCCGGAAACCTCGCTCGCCGGCCAGCCGCGGTCGATGAGTTCTGCGAGCATCCGAAGCTCCCGCTCCCGGCCGATGAGCACCATCACCGGACCGCACGGCCGGCCGCCGCCCCTACGGCTTCGGTCACCCGACTGTCACCGACGGGCGGATCGGTGACCGCTGCCGGGCATCCAGGATCCGGCAGCGGCTTGCGCCGCCGAAATGGAAGTGTCGCGGTGATCCCGTTCCACGACGGCCCGGAGCTGCCGGTGCGCACTCGGGCGATTGCCGTCAGGTAGCCCGGCGACGAGAATTCGCACGCCACGTCGTAGGCGTGCGCTGCCCGCTCGTCCGAGCCCGTGAACACCCTGGGCCGGTCCCTGGTGATGCATCGACCAGGGGTTCTCACGGGCGCGATCCGCGTGTGGACACGGCCACGCTGACGGGCGTACCGAATCCCTCGTGAAAGGCAGGGTGCGACATGACCACGCTCGAGCAGCAAGCCGACCATGCGATCCGACCGTTCACCGTACGCTTCCGCCGGGAAGCGCTCGACCAGCTGCGCCGTCGCCTGGAGGCGACACGCTGGCCGACCCCGGAACTGGTCGGCGACCGCTCGCAAGGGGTGCAGCTGGCCACGATGCGAGCTCTGCACCGTTACTGGGAGAACGAGTACGACCTGCGGCGAGTCGAATCCCGGCTCAACGCGTTGCCGCAGTTCACGACCGAGATCGACGGAGTGGAGATCCACTTCGTGCACGTCAAGTCGAAGCACCGGGACGCGCTGCCCCTGATCATGACCCATGGCTGGCCGGGATCGGTCATCGAGATGCTCGACTCCGTCGGCCCGCTGACCGACCCGACTGCGCACGGCGGCGACGCGGCGGACGCGTTCCACCTCGTGCTGCCGTCCCTGCCCGGGTACGGCTTCTCGGCGGAGCCGGCCGAGGTCGGCTGGGACCTCGTACGCACCGCTCGCGCGTGGGCCGAGCTGATGCGTCGGCTCGGCTACGACCGCTACGTGGCTCAGGGCGGCGACGTCGGGGCCGGCGTCACCGACGCGATCGGACGACTGGGCCCGCCGGGGCTGGCCGGCATCCACACCAACCTGCTCGTGCCCGCGCTCAACGACCCTTCGGTGCTGCCGGACCACACCGAGGAGGAACGCGCGGCGCTCGCCGCGATCAAGGAGTTCCAGACCACCGGCAACGGCTACTTCGTGGAGATGGCCACCCGGCCGCAGACCATCGGGTACGCGCTGCTGGACTCCCCGTCCGCGCTCGCCGCCTGGATGATCGACCACGACACCGACGCCTACTACAAGATCGCCGGCGCGTTCGTCGACGGCAAGCCGTCCGGCAACCTCACCCGCGACCACGTTCTGGACAACATCACCGCCTACTGGCTGACCGGCACCGGCGCGTCCACCGCTCGAAGCTATTGGGAGGCCTACGGATCCGATGCTCCGACCGCGGGCAGCCCACCGCTTCCGGCGCCGCGGGTTCCGGTCGGCTTCAGCACGTTCCCCGGCGAGATCTGGCGGACTCCGCGCAGCTGGGCCGAAGCGTCGTATCCCACGCTCAGCTATTTCGGGGTCGCCGCTCGGGGCGGTCACTTCGCCGCTTGGGAAGAGCCGGAGCTGTTCGCGGCCGAGCTTCGAGCCGCGTTCCGAGCACTGCGATAGGAGGGGAGAGCCATGTTCACACCTACAAGACGGCAGCTGCTGCAGGGCGGAATCGCTGCCGGCCTCACCGTCGCGATGGCGAGTGCGTTCGGCGACTCCCCGGCGTACGCATCGCCGGCCGGGATCCATCCGTTCCGGGTCGCGGTCCCGCACCGGCAGCTGGCCGACCTGCGCGACCGGGTCGCCGCGACGCGCTGGCCGTCACGAGAACTCGTCGCCGACCGCACGCAGGGCGTGCAACTGGCGGCCGCGCAAGCACTCGCCCGCTTCTGGACCACCCGGTACGACTGGCGCCGCTTCGAGGCGAAGATCAACGCGCTCCCGCAGTTCACGACCGAGATCGACGGCGTCGACATCCACTTCGTCCACGTGCGCTCACGGCATGCCGGCGCGCTGCCGCTCATCATGACCCACGGCTGGCCGGGCTCCTTCGTGGAGCTGCTCGAGACCGTCGGACCGCTCACGAACCCGACCGCGTACGGCGGCACTGCCGCCGATGCGTTCCACCTCGTGCTGCCGTCGATTCCCGGCTACGGCTTCTCCGGCCAGCCGACGGGACTCGGCTGGGACACGAGCCGGACCGCGCGCGCCTGGGTCGAGCTGATGCGCCGCCTGGGCTACCCCTGCTACGTCGCCCAAGGCGGCGACGTCGGCGCCGCCGTCACCGACAACCTGGGTCGGCTGGCACCCGCTGGGCTCCTCGGCATCCACCTGAACCTGCTGGTCACCGCATTGCGCAGCACGGCAGGCCTGCCCAAGAACACCGATGAGGAGAAGGCCGCGGACGCCGCGCTCGAAGTGTTCGGCGCCACCGGTCGCGGTTACCTGGTCGAGCAGTCCACCCGGCCCGAGACGATCGGCTACGCGCTGCTGGATTCTCCCGTCGCGCTGGCGGCGTGGATGCTCGACCACGACACCGACAGCTACCACAAGATCGCCCGCGCCTTCCTGGGCGAGGCGCCGTCGGGCAACCTCACCCGGGAGCACATCCTCGACAACATCACGTTGTACTGGCTCACCGGCACGGGTGTCTCGGCCGCCCGCGCGTATTGGGAAAACGCTCACGCCGGCGGCGGCCAGACCCCGCCGCCGGTGACCGTGCCGGTCGCCTTCAGCGCCTTCCCGGGCGAAATCTTCCAGGCGCCGCGCAGTTGGGTGCAGTCCTCGTACCCGACGCTCTCCTCCTACCACCAGCCGGACCGAGGCGGACACTTCGCCGCTTGGGAGGAGCCCGGCCTGTTCACCGCCGAGCTCCGCGCCGCCTTCCGCGCTCTGCGCTGAGGAGAACCAGTCCGGCGCGGCCGCGTGCGCGTCAGCCCTTGATCGTGTCGCGGCCGCGCCGGACCGGCTCAGGCGGTTCTCCGGCTCGATGGACGAGATCCACTGGCCGCCGCTCTCGATCAGGTCAAGGCCCGGTCAACCGCCGGTGCGACGCCGGCGCCGCTGCGCCGCGTCGACGACGTCCGGCCAGATGAGGCCCAGCGCATCCGGCAGGGCCGCGGTCTGGAACTGGTGCGGTGCAACGGTGGTGAGCAGGTCGGTGGTCTCCGGCTCATGGTCGCGAGCTCGCCGGAGAATCGGAGCATCGGCACCGGAGTACGCGCGAATTCCGGTCAGGAAGAGCAGGTTGGCGACGATCAGCCACTGGTCGTCGACGCCGGTCGGATCGGGGCCGTGGCGATCGTCGGAAGGATCAGGCGCAATGAACCGAACCTGCCCCACGCCGGTGAATTCGCACGCTGCCGCGCACATCACGCACGGGTGGTGGGAGCTCCACAGCGTGGTTGTGGACAGATCCGCATCGACGGAGATGCGGGCCAGCGCGTTCATCTCCGCGTGGGCGATCGGGTTACCCTGCAAGGGGTCGTCACCACCGGGCGGGTCATACGCCCGATTGCGGCCTTCGGCGACCACGTCACCCCCAGGGCCGAGCACCACGGCGCCGACCGGCAGGCCGCCGGCGAGCAAAGACCGATGCGCGAGCTCCAGGCTCCGGGTGATGCCCACCCCGGCGTCGTGCCATGTGGCGTTCGAATCCCCAGTCACCGCGCCATCATGGCACGATCGCGACGCCCTCATGTCGAATCGCGGACGTCGTCGGAACTTCGGGGCGCTTCACGGAGAATGCGCCAGCACGCGTAAAGGCACGCGCCCGCAGCGGGGGCGCCTCCCAGCAGGGTGGCCGCTATGCCGAGTGCCGTGGTCTGCCCGGCCGTGTACAACGGCATCTGCACCGCCGTCGCGATTCCGCACTTCAGCACGAACACCGCCGTGCACAGCTGGTAGCGCCGCCGTTGCCGCGGATCGTGCCGCCAGCCGGACCGGTCGCGGCGCACCGCCCCGACCACCACCCCGACCAGCGGCCACCGCACCACCATCGACAGCAAGAACACCGCCCCCTGGGCGGCTTGGATCAGCACGGCCGGGAGGTAGAAGTTGATGGCCTGCCCGGTACTCCCCGCGAGCAACGCGGACGCACCGACGACGACCAGCCCGATCGCCGCGGACCAGAAGCGCCGGTCGGTCGCCATCCGCACGGCCGCGAGCACCGCCACGCCACCCACCGCGATCAGGGCGGCGGTCCACACCTGCCCGGTCACCAGGTAAGCGACCAGGAACACCACCCGCGACGCGACGCTCTCGGCGACCGTGCGCCAGCCACCCACCGCGCCGAACAGCGAGAGCGACTTGTCGGTCAGCACCTTCAGGCTCATGCGCTCGCCTTCGCCTCGGCGGACGGGAAACTGGTGCGGCGCATCGTTTCCTCGTAGCCGCCGATCGCGTCGAGCAGGCCGAGCCGGCCAAGGTTCGCCTCGGCCAGTGCTTCGCAGAGGCGGTGGGCGTCGCGCATCGCGAGGTTGGCGCCGAAGCCCGGGGCGAGGTGGACGGCGTCGCCGATGAGGGTCACCGCGGTGGCGGGCCAGGCGGGCATCGGCGGGATCGTCCCTATCCTCAGCGCGGTCGTGACGTCCGGCCACGCCGCGGCGACGACGGCCCGCAGGGCCGGGTGCAGGCCGCGAGCCAGTTCCCGGGCGCGGTGCCACGCCCCGGCCGCACCGATTTGCTCACGTCTGACGGGCAAGGCCCACATCACGTAGTCCTCGGCGTCGTCGGCCACCCGCGAACACAAGGCGGGCAGCAGTTCCTCCGCGCGGCCACCGGCTGCCGGGTGAACCGCAGCACGCCCAGCGCCATCGTCGTGCCGCCCGTCCGCACGCCGGCCGGACTGTCGCCGATCAGCTGCGGCAAACCGGTACCGGTCACGGCACTCAGCGGTGTCGCACCCGTGATCATGCGCCGTCCGGTGTCGACGACCCGCACGTCCGGCAGGTACCGGCGGCGGACGGCCGACCCGATGCCGTCCGCGCCGACCACCACGTCCGCCGTTTCCGTGCGGCCGTCGGCGAAGAACACCCGGACGGTGCCGTCGGGGCGTTGCTCGAACCGCGTGAACTGCGACCCGAACCTGACGACGTCGGCCAGGCCGGTCAGCAGCACCGCCCGCAGCAGCGGCCGGTGGACCTGCCGGCCGGGGCGGGCCTCCGACGGCCGGGTGCCGGCGACGGTGAGCTCTCCGTCCACATCGGACAGCGCCAGGGTCTGCTCGCGCGGTCCGCCCGCGGTCGCCTCCACCATGGCGACGTGCGCCGCGGGCAGGCAGCCGCGCAGCGCCGTCATGCCCCGGTCGTCGACGTGCAGGCTCACGCCTTGCGGACGGCCACGCACGCCGTCCCGCTCGTGCACCGCGACGTCGATCCCTCGCCGGCGCAGCCCGTGGGCCAGCGTCAGCCCGCCCGGCCCGGCGCCGATCACGATCACCTTCATCCCCGCCACCTTTTCTTCACCGCCTGGTGAAGAACACGCTACGCGGGATCGGAGCGAAACTCCACCGAGCGATGAAGAAAGGTGTTAGGCTCCGGCCGTCATGACGGAAGACAGCACCCCCCACCGGTCCGGCCGCTGGCGGTCCGGCGCGGAGAGCAAGCAGCGGATCCTCGACACCGCGCGCGAACTGTTCGGCGAGCACGGCTACGGCGCCACGACGGTGCGCGCGATCGCCACCGCGGCCGGGGTCGACCCGGCGATGGTGTTCTACTTCTTCGGCACCAAGCAGCGCCTGTTCGGTGCCGCGGTGGACATGTCCGGCGACGTCGCGCCCGCCATCGCGTCGATCTTCACCGGCGGTCTCGAGGGCGTCGGCGAGCGCATCGTCCGGACGCTGGTCGAAAACCTCGACCGGTCCGGCCGCACGCCGCTCGTGATGCTGACCAGGTCGGCGCCCACCGATGCCCAGTCCGAAGCGCTGCTGCGCGAGTTCGTCGACCGCGAGATCACCGAGCGGCTCGCGGCGCTGCTCGGCACGCCGGACGCCGCGGTGCGGGCCGCGATGGTCAACGTCCAGATCCTCGGTCTCACCGTCGCGCGGTACATCATGCGGATGGAACCGATCGCGTCCGCCTCCGTCGACGAACTGGCCGGCCGGTTCGGCCCCCTCGTGCAGCACTGCCTGACCGGACCGGCGACAGCGCCCTGAACGTGACCCGTCAGAGGCGGGCCGAGGGGGAGCCGACGCCGCGCAGGAGCGTGTCCACGACCGCCGTCGCCAACGCGTCCGGGTCTTCGGCGTCGTTGTCCGGGTGGCAGACCTCCTCGATGAGGGCGCGGTAGACGCGGGTCGCCCAGCGGGGGTCGACGTCTTCGCGGAGCAAGCCCGCCTCCCGGGCCCGGCCGAACAGCTCGTCGCAGCGGGACAGCAGGCTGGGCATGCCCGGGTGGGTGTGGCCCGCCCGGTTCATCGCGAACGCCCAGCTTCGCTTGACCCGCAACACGTTCGCGGTGACCTGGTACAGGCCGATCAGGGGTGGGGTCGTCTCGGGACGGGCCGCGTCCACGGCGGCGTTGAACTGCTCGTTGGCCCAGGTGGACAACGCGTCGAGCAGAGCTTCGCGGGTGGCGAAGCGGCGGTGCACGGTCGACCGGGCGACGCCGGCGGCGTCGGCGACCTGCTCGATGGTCGCGGCCGGGTTCGCGCCGTAGACCTGCTCGGCGGCTTCGAGGATCGTGCGCATCGTGCGCGCGGAGTCCGCTCGATGCGGCCGGTCCTGGTTCGTCACGGGCGTCAGGCTACGCGACGGTCTTACCCCTGCCCCGACTTGCGACATTGATGACGCAAGTTGTGCTTCGATGGCATCACGGACGAAGCAAGGCGGAAGGAGCAATCGTGGATCTGCAGCTGACGGGAAAGACCGTGCTGGTCACGGGAGCGAGCCGGGGGATCGGGCTGGCCATCGCGCAAACCTTGGTCGCGGAGGGCGCGACGGTGATCGGCGCGGCGCGCACGGTGTCCGAGGAGCTGGCCGCCAGCGGCGCCCACCCGGTGGTGGCCGACCTCTCGACGCCGTCGGGCCCGGACGAGCTCGTGACGTCGGTGGCGGCCGAGCACGGCGACCTCGACGTCCTGGTCAACAACGTCGGCGGGGGCAACGAGCAGGACCAGCGGGACCTGCGGGACTTCTTCGGGTACGACGACGCCGCGTGGCAGCGCCAGTTCGACTTGAACTTCTTCTCGGCGGTGCGCGCGTGCCGGGCCGCGATCGCCGGGTTGACCCGCCGGCGCGGGTTGATCGTGAACATCTCCTCGATCGGGGCGCGGGTGCCGCACGACGGGCCGGTGCCTTACACCACGGCGAAGGCCGCGCTGACCGCGTTCGGCAAGGCGCTGGCCGAGGAGGTCGGCGAGCAGGGCGTGCGGGTGGTGACCGTGTCGCCGGGGCCGACGAGGACGTCGTTGTGGACCGACCCCGAAGGGTTCGGCGGGGCCGTCGCCGCGGCGCAGGGAGTGGCCCACGCCGACCTGCTGGCCGGCCTGGCCGCGGCGTCCGGCATCCGGTCGGGCCGGATGGTCGAACCCGACGAGGTCGCGTCGCTGGTCGCCTACCTGGCCTCGCCCCGGGCCGCGAGCATCACCGGACAGGACTACCTGGTCGACGGCGGCGCGGTGAAGACCGCCTGACCGGGCGTCCCCCTTCTTCGGCGCCGTCTCCGGCCGTGCTCACCGACCGGAACTTCGCGGCGACGGACGGGGTCAGCGGCACGTCGAGGCTGCCTGCGACGAGCTCGGAGCGGAGGCGGTCGGTCGTCTTCCAGCTGGCCAGGGCCCGCTCCGGGTCCGTCGCCGACACCGACAGCAGCACCGCGTGCACGATGTCCTCGAACCTGCCCCGCCGGCCCAGTGACACCGTCGTGAACGGCTGGACGCGCGGGCCCGATTCTCTGCCGTGGCCTTCAGGTAGTCAGCGGACCGCATGCGCATGGGGAGCGGCAGGAGGCCAGGCCGTCACACGTCCGGCCCGGATCGGCCTTAGTCAGCCTCAACCGGCCCGAAAATGCAGGTCAGGCCCTATCTGACCACGAAAGGTGCCAGCTCGGAAAAACGATGCCCTAAGTTTTGGCACAAATAGGCGAGGTGGGGCCCTGACCCGCTGTTTGTCGTTGTTGATCTGGTCAGGCCGTCTGCGAACCCTGCCGCAAGATCGACATGAGACGATCACGAAGTGAGCTGGAAGGCGATGACGCCCGTCGAGGTGTGTGACCTCATGGAGTTCTGGGAGGTCGCGCCGTGGCCGCTCACGCGTGAGCAGGTGCACCAGCTGGCCGTCGAGTGGTTCGGCTGGACGATCGAGGTCGAGGACGGCGTCTCCTACCTCATGAACACCGTGTCCGGGTTCACCTTCGCGGACGTGATGACCATCGGCTCCAAAGGTGACCTGTCCTACGTCAAGCTCGACGTCTCGGACACGATCCGCGAGGTCACCGCCGCATCGAGGCGGTTCCTCGGGGACGCCTTCGCCCTGGTGGTGCGCGAGGCGGAAACGCGGTGGGGGGCGCCGGCGATGCGTGACTTCGAGGGGACGTCGTCCGCGACCTGGGACACGGCGTCCGGCGCGCGGATCTCGTTCGACAACGCTTTGAAGGGCCTCGGTGCGAAGTTCGAGACCCCGCAGGGCGTCGAGCTCGACCGGAAGGCCGGACACCGGTGAACCCGGACCCTCGGGAGACCGGGCGATTCGTCCGGTACCGGGATGTCGAGTACCGGCTGCGGCACTCGGCCGGGAAGTGGTGGATCGCGGCGGACCACGCGGTCGACGAGTCGTTCGCCAAGGAAGGGCGCCGCTACTTCGTGCGGCCGATCAAGCACGATGACGTGCTGGACTGCTACGACGTGTCCTGCCCCGGCACCTACCGCGGTCTGCCGGTCGAGGTCGGTCAGGGCGCGCCGGGTGGTTACTGGGTGACCGCGCACGACCCACGGGCGGTCGCCGAGGGTTTCGAGCGGGCCGATCATCGCGGGCCGTTGCAGAAGCACGTCGTGTTCGGGGACCCGGAGCTGCGGTTCACCACCACGGTCACCCCCGTTTCGATGCCGTGGAAGGTCGCGTACGACTGGGAGCAGTTCACCGAACGGCTCACGGACACGTTCCGCGACGTGACCGATGGTGTGGTCCTCATCGTCCACGCGGCGGCGGACCCGAGGCGGTACGTGCAGTTCGCCGGCTCGCCCGACCGGCTCTACGCGGAAGCACCGGGGACGGACGTCGTGGCGGACGCCGACGAGTTTCAGCTGCGCAGGTTCGACTGGGTGGCGCCGGACGCCGGGCAGCCGAACTGGACGTCGTCGCTTCGGCGCCCCGCGCTCACCGCCGAGTTCGCGCAGCTGGCACGGCGTTGTGTTGCGGCGCTTCGCCAGGCGTACGGCATCGTCGGCCCGGATGAACTCCGGTACCGGGCGTGGCGCCAACCGCAGGGTGCGGAGGCCACCGCGGTCGAGTTGCCCGGACTCGGGCTCGGCTGATCCGCCGTCCCGACCCGGGTGACGCACGCGGCGTCCCGGTTCACGCCGGGCGCGCCGCCCACGCGTCGAGGTCGTCCCAAGCCGTCAGGTGCAGGCCGCTCGTGAACCGGCGGGGCGTCCCGGTCACCGGGTCGTCGAACGCGACGACCCGCGCCAGCAGCTGCAGCGGTTTCGTGAAGTCCCCCAACGGCTTTTCGCGCAGCACCGGGTAGAAGTCGTCGCCGAGGATCGGGATGCCCAAGCCGCTCAGGTGCACGCGCAGCTGGTGCGTCCGGCCCGTCGACGGCACCAGCCGGTAGCGGCCCAGGCCGTGGCGGTGCTCGGCCAGCTCGACGTACGTCTCCGCGTTCGGCTCGCCCGGCACCTCCTGCGCGGCCAGCACGCCACGCTCCTTGACGATCCGGCTGCGCACTATCCGCGGCAGCTCCAAAGCCGCGTCGAACGGCGCGATCGCCTCGTACTCCTTGTGGACCTTCCGGTCGCGGAAGAGCGTCTGGTACTTCCCGCGCAGCTCCGGCGTGATCACGAACATCACCAGCCCGGCGGTGACGCGGTCGAGGCGGTGGGCGGGGGAGAGGTGCGGCAGGTCGAGGTCGCGGCGCAGGCGCACGAGCGCCGTCTCGAGGATGTGCTGCCCGCGCGGGATGGTCGCCAGGAAGTGCGGCTTGTCGACGACCAGCAGGTGCTCGTCGCGGTGCACGACGCGGATTTCGAACGGCACCGGCACCTCGTCGGGGAGGTCGCGGTGGAACCAGATGAACGAGCCGGGCGCGTACGGCGTGTCGACGCCGAGCGGGCCGTCGGAGCCGTGGATGCGTTCCTCGCGCAGCATCTGCTCGATGCGGTCCGGCGTCACCCGCGGCAGCCGGTCGACGAGGTGCGCCAGCAGGGTCGGCCACTCGCCGTCGGGCAGTTTCAGCCGGGCGGGATCCAGCCCGTGGCGGGGCGGGATCGGGGGCCGGAGCTTGCGTCTCATCGTCCCCCGACTGTAGCTAACCCTCCGACGGCGTCCGGTAGCGCGCGACGTAGCGGGCGGTCGCCTCGGCGTTCTTCGCTTCGGCGGCCTCGGCGCGGATGCGGCGGCCGGTGTGGTGCGGGAAGCCCTGCCTGCCCAGCCGGTGCTCGACGCTCTCCTCCATGTACGCGCAGGAGTAGAAGTACGCCACGAGCGCGGCCATCAGGACCAGCGAGAGCCGCAGCCAGATCGAGCCGGGCAGCAGCAGCCACACCGCGCACAGCGGCACGATGCCGACCGAGCGCTGCAGCACGTACCGGGCCCGCCAGTGCTTCGACGTCGCGTCGTGCAGTGCCCAGTCGTTGTAGCGGGCCGGCAGCTTGACCCCGACCGCGTAGCCGAACCAGCGGAGCACACCAGGTCGTTCCATGAGGTCTAGCGTACACTAATGATTAGTGTACTAACTGTCTCGTGGGCCACGTTAGGATCGCGCCATGATCGACCTGGGTGAAGACCCGCTGAAGCTGGACCGGCAAGTGTGCTTCGCGCTGTCGGTGGCTTCGCGCAGCGTGATCGCGATCTACCGGCCGCTGCTGGAGCCGTACGGCCTGACCCACCCGCAGTACCTGGTGATGCTGGCGCTGTGGGAGCGCTCGCCGCGCTCGGTCAAGGATCTCGGGACAACGCTGCGCCACGAGCCGGCGACGCTGTCCCCGCTGCTCAAGCGGGTCGAGGCGCTCGGGTACGTCACGCGCAGCCGGAGCCGCGAAGACGAGCGGCAGCTGACGGTCGAGCTGACTGACAAGGGCCGCGCGCTGCGGGCCGAGGCGGAGAAGATCCCGTACAAGGTGGTCGAGACGCTCGGGATGGACGTCGCCGAACTCGAGGAGCTCCACGGTGTGCTGACCCGGGTCATCGACGCCACGGCCTGAGGAATGCCCCCGCGCCGCGTGGGGTTGAGCACAGTGTGCTGAAGATCAGGCTGGGCGTCGCGCCGGCGGCGGGGACGGGGCCGCCGGCGTTCGCCGGGCTGGCGGAGCGGCTCGAGGACGCCGGCGTCGACTCGCTGTGGCTCTCCGAACTGGTGTACTCATCCGAAGTCGACCCCATGATCGGCATGGCGCACGCACTCGCGCGGACGTCGAAGCTCAAGGTCGGCACCGGCGTCGCGATCCTGCCCGGACGGCACCCGGTGCTCGTCGCCAAGCAGCTGCTGACGCTGGCCGGCCTGGCACCGAAGCGGGTCTTGCCGGTGTTCGGCCTGCGCCCGGCGCGTCCGGCGGAAAACGACCTGTTCCCGGTGCCGGCGGGCAAGCGTGCTGCGGTGTTCGACGAGTCCCTGACCTTGCTACGCCGTCTCCTCGAAGAGGACGAAGTGACCTTCGACGGCGAGTTCTTCCAAGTCTCCGAAGTAAGGCTGGGTCCGCGTCCGGCGAAGCGCCTGGACGTCTGGCTGGGCGGCTCGGCTCCGGCGGCCCTGCGCCGCACCGGCCGGCTGGCCGACGGCTGGCTGGGCAGCTTCCTCACCCCGGCCCAGGCGCGCGACGCTCGGCTGGCGATCCAGGAGGCCGCGGCCGAGGCGGGACGCGAAATCGAGGAAGACCACTTCGGGCTGAGCCTGGCCGTCGCGGAACACGGCCTGCCCGGCGAGCTGACGGCCGCCGCGGCCCGGCGGAATCCGGGCGCGCCACTCGAAGACCTCGTCGCGACGAGCTGGGCCGACGCCCGCAGGCTGGTAGAGCAGCACATCGAGGCCGGCCTGTCGAAGTTCGTGATCCGCCCCGGCCACGGCGACTTCGAGGACTTCCTGGAGAAGTTCCAGGCCGAGCTGGCGCCGCTCCAGAACTGACGGCTGAGGCTGTCAAGAAGAACAAGACTGCACTTCGCGCGAGTTCGCGGGCACCCTCGTCGGCATGCGTGAACTCGCCGCCGAGCAGGACCACCTGAACACCCTGTACGCCCGCCTCGACGCGTTGCGCGCGGAAGCGGCCGCCGCCCTCGCCCGCGGGCACGCGGCAGACGTGTGGCAGGGGGAACTCGCTCGGCTGAAGGTGGTCGAAGACGGGCTCTGCTTCGGGCGGCTCGACCTCACCGGCGGCCGGCGGGTCTACATCGGACGGCTCGGCCTGTTCGAAGACGACGAGGCCCTGCTGGTCGACTGGCGCGCACCCGCGGCCCGGCACTTCTACACCGCCACCGCCGCCGAACCCGGCGACGTCGTGCGCCGGCGGCGGATCAGCACGCGCGGGCGGACCGTCGTCGCCCTCGACGACGAACTGCTCGACCCCGACGCACCCGGTGACGACCTCGTCGGCGAGGCCGCGCTGCTCGCCGCGGTGACGGCCGAGCGCACCGGGCGCATGCGCGACGTCGTCACGACCCTGCGGGCCGAGCAGGACCGGATCGTCCGCGACGGCGCCCGCGGCGTGCTCGTCGTGCAGGGCGGCCCGGGCACCGGCAAGACGGCCGTCGCCCTGCACCGCGTCGCCTACCTGCTCTACACCCACGAGCACCTGCGGACCCGCGGCGTGCTCGTGCTCGGCCCCAGCCGGGTGTTCCTCGACTACATCGGCCAGGTGCTGCCCGGGCTCGGCGAAAATCGCGTGGTGACGGCGACCGTGCCCGACCTCGTCCCCGGCGTAGTCGTGAGCGAGGTGGACTCGGCCGAGGACGCCGTCCGCAAGGGCCGCGCGGACATGGCCGCCGAGCTTTCCAGGCGGGTACGCGCGACCGTCCGGGTGCCGGACGAACCGGTCGACGTCGAGTTCGAGCAGCAGGTGCTGCGGCTGGAAACGGCGGTGGTCCGCCGGGCCGTCCGGAAGGCGCGGGAGACCGGGTTGCCGCACAACCCGGCGCGTCAGGTGTTCCACCGGGAGGTCGTGGGGACGCTCGCCGGGGAGCTGGTCGACCGCATGGAGGCGGTCGTGTTCACCGAAACCGGGGAAGCACTCGACGGCGGCAGCGCCGACGGCCGGCTCAGCGATGCCGACCTCCGGGCGCTGGCCGGTGCGGGCGTGGTCCTCGGCGCCGAGGACGACGGCCCGCGCGTCCTGCTGGATGACGTCGATCGGGAAGCCGTGCGGACGGCGCTGCTCGCCGACCCCGGCGTCCAGGACGTGCTCGACGACCTGTGGCCGCCGCTGACCCCGGCCGACGTCGTCGCGGGGCCGTGGAGCGCCGCGGACGTCCCGTTGCTCGACGAAGCCGCCGCCCTGGTCGGCGCGAGCGTGCCGGTGTTCGGGCACGTGGTGGTCGACGAGGCGCAGGAACTGTCCGAAATGGACTGGCGGATGCTGGCGCGCCGCTGCCCGTCCCGGTCGATGACCGTCGTCGGGGACCTGGCGCAGACCGGGACCGCGGCGGGCGCCACTTCGTGGGACCGCGTGCCGCGGCCGCACCGGCTCGCCGAGCTGACCGTCAACTACCGCACGCCGGCCGAGATCATGGCGGTCGCGGCCGAAGTGCTCGCCGCGCACCACCCGGCGGTGCGGCCGCCGCGGTCGGTGCGCGAGAGCGGGGAACGGCCGTGGCGCGTCGGGACCGCGGACGTGCCCGGGACACTCGCCGCGCTGGCCCGCGCGCACACCGGCGGCAAGCTGGCGATCATCGCGCCGCGGACGGACGAGCTGGCGGCCGCACTCGCGCTGCCGGTGCCGCCCGACCTCACCGACGACGTCGTCCTGCTGACGCCGGCCGAGGCGAAGGGGCTGGAGTTCGACGAAGTCGTCATCGCCGACCCGGCGGCCATCCTGGCCGCCGGCCCCGCCGACCTCTACGTGGCCATGACCCGCGCGACTCGCGGACTCGGCGTCGTGCACCCCGGTCCGGTGCCGGCGGAGCTGCGTTCGCTGGCCGTCCGAAGCGCTTAGAACTCCAGCTGTTCGGTCTTGCGCGGCATGAGCAGCAGCGCGACCACCGAAACCACCGCCACGACCAGCAGCCCGACGAAGACGTAGTGGGTCGCCTCCGCCAAGGCACCCCGCACGAACGTCGCCACCGGGGAGTTGTCCGGGTGGCCGCTCAGCACCGTGCTCGTCGCGTCCACCGAGGGCGGGAGCTTGCCCGCCACCTCGGGCGGCGGCGACGCGAACCGCGAGGCCAGCGTCGCGTTGGCGATCGCGCCGAAGACCGCCGCGCCGACCGCGCTGCCCAGGGAACGGCTGAACAGGTTCGTCGCCGTCACCACGCCGCGGCGGTCCCAGCCGACCACCGACTGGACCGCCACCAGCGTCGGGCTCGACGTCATGCCCAGGCCCAGCCCCAGGACGAACGCCGCCAGCGCCGCCGCCCAGATCGACGACGACGCGTCCAGCAGCGCCACCAGGACGCCGCCGCCGACGACGAACACCGTGCCGATCAGGGCCGTGTCGCGGAAGCCGATGCGCAGGTAGACCTTGCCGGCCAGGGACGCCGAGATCGGCCAGCCGACCGTCAGCGCGGCCACCGCGAACCCGGCGACCAGCGCGCCCGCGCCGAGGACGCCCTGGGCGTACGTCGGCAGGTACGACGTCAGGCCCATCAGGACCGCGCCGACCACCACGGCCAGGAGGTTGCCGCCGACCAGGATCCGGCGGGTGAACACCCACAGCGGCAGCACCGGCTCGACGGCACGCTTCTCGACCAGCACGAACGCGACGAGCAGCAGCGCGCCCGCGGCGAAGATCGCCACGCTCGGCACCGAGCCCCAACCCCACGCGACGCCGCCTTCGAGCAGGCCCAGGATGACCAGCGAGCAGCCGATCGTCAGCAGCGCCGCGCCCGTGTAGTCGACCTTGTGGGCCTTGCGTTCCACCTTCTCGGCGAAGTTGCGGTGCAGCATCAGCGCGGCGATCGCGCCGAGCGGCAGGTTGATGAAGAAGATCCAGCGCCAGTCGAGGTACTCGGCGAACACACCGCCGAGCGTCGGGCCGACGACCGACGCGATGCCCCAGACGCTCGCGACGTAGCCCTGCACCCGGGCGCGCTCCTCGACCGTGTAGAGGTCGCCGATGATCGTCATCGACATCGGCTGGATCGCGCCGGCGCCGATGCCCTGCACCGCGCGCGCCGCGATCAGCACCGGCATGCTCCACGCGGCGCCGCACAGCACCGAGCCGACGAGGAACGCCGCGACTCCGAAGAACATCACCGGGCGGCGGCCGAGGACGTCGGCGAACTTGCCGTAGAGCGGGACGGTGACCGCCTGGGTCAGCAGGTAGATCGAAAACAGCCACGGGAACTGCGAAAACCCGCCGAGGTCGCGCACCACCGACGGGACGGCGGTCGCGATGATCGTGCTGTCCAGCGCGACGAGCGCCGTGCTGAGCATGACCGCGATCAGCACCGGGCCGCGCTCCGACCGGAAACCGACCCCTTTCACGCTGGTGGCGGCGTCGGTCGTCATCGGCGGGCTGCTCCTCGGGAGGGTCATGACCGGGGTCAACTACTTTGCTCTCCTAAGCATTCCATCCGGGTCCCCGGGACCCCAGTGAATTTCCGTCACAGTGCGCATCCCGGAAGATGGGTCGGATGAGCGACTGGATCCGCCCGATCGGGCAGGGGTGGGTGGTGCGCGACGCGGTGCCCGGCCCCGACGTCGACGAGTTCGCCGAGCCCGACCGCGTGGTCGCCGCGCTGGCCGAGCCCGGCGCCGCCGACAGCCTGCTGGCCGTGCAGCACCCGGCCCGGACGCCGGCGGCGCTGGCGCGCGGGCTCGACCTGGCCGCCGCGGTCCCGGTCGCGCGGGCCGTGCTCGAACGGCTCCGCAAGCGGTCCTACCGGCCGGTGCACGAGTTCGTCGCGCCCTACCGGATCGAAGGGCCGGACGGCGTGGCACTCGGCCTGCTGTGCCTGGTCGACCCGGCGGCCGTCACCGACGACGGCGCCGCGCGGGTCCGGCACACCGAAGACGTCTACGCCGACGTCGTGGCCGAACGCGCCGCGGTGCTGGCCGGGCTGGGCTGCGCGACGAGCGCCGCGATGCTCGTCCCGGCCTCGGGCGGCGACCTGCTGACCGAGCAGGTCGAACGCGCCTGCGCCGGCCTCGGTCTGCCCGATCTGTCCACAACGGACGCGGCCGGGCGGCGGCACGAGCTGTGGGTGGTGCCGCCGGGGCCGTTGCAGAACCGGCTGCTGGCCGCGGTCGCGGCGGCCGACCTCCTGGTGGCCGACGGCAACCACCGGGTCGCGGCGGCCGCGGCGGCCGGCCACGGCGCGCTGCTGGCCCTGGTCACGGCGGGCCCGCAACTGCGGATCGGCGCGATCCACCGGGTGCTGACGGGCACCGGGCTCGGCCCGGAGGACCTGGTGACACGCTGGTCGGCGGCCGGCTTGGACGTCCGGTACGACGAGCACGCGGTGCCCGTCCCGGGCGAGGTGGTGGTCCGCGCGGGTGCGGCGGTGCTGCGGATCCCGCTGCCGGTTCCGGACGGGCCGTCGCCGGTGATCGACCACGAGGTCGTCGAGCGGGTCCTGTTCGCCGGCGCGCTGGGCGTGGACCCGGACGGGCCGTGCGTCCGGCCGCTGCCCGCGGGACGTCCGGTGCCGGCCGGCGCGGACGCGGTGGTCCTGCTCGCGCCGGTGCGGTTCGCGGACGTGCTCGCCGTGCACGCGGCGGGGCGGCGGATGCCGCGGAAGGCCACCTACTTCACGCCGAAGCCGCGCAGCGGGCTGGTGCTGGCGGAGCTGTGACGGGTCCGAAATGACGTGAATGACTCATTCATGTCGCCTGACGACATGAATGAGTCATTCACGTCAGGCAGGGGAGCGGCCGGGCGTCCCACCAGCTGAGGACCCGGGTCGCGAACAGCGTCAGCCACTTCGACGGCTGGCCCGCCGGCACGTCCACCTCGAACCACACCCGGCCGGTGTGCCGCTCGGTCTGCAGCCACGTCCCGTCCGGCTGCCGGGCCGCGCGGATCAGGTCGATCGCGTCGGTCAGGCGCGGGTCGGGGCGGTCCGCGTCGCGGAAGTACGAAGCCGCGTTGAGCACGTCGTAGTGCCAGCGGATCGGGTAGGAGAACTCGCCCACACCGGGCACGATCGGTTCGCCCGTCGACAACCGCCGCAGGAGGCGGCGCTCCAGCAGGTACTCCTCGCCGGCGAGGCGGGCTTCGCGCACCGCGTCGGTGCCGCCGGTGGCCTGCTCGAACGCCAGCAGGCCCTTGAGCGAGTTGAGTGTGGAGTGGACGGACGAGCGCGTCGAACCCTCGACCCACTCGCAGTTCCAGCCGCCGTCCGGCAGCCGGTGCGTCACGAACCACTCCGCGATCCCGGCGACGTCCGCGCCGAGCCACACGCCGTTGGCCAGCGTCCACGCGTTGATGCAGCAGTCGACCTCGCCGGCCCAGTAGGGCAAGTTCTCGTACTCCCACCGGCTGTTCTCGGCCAGCCGCGAGGCGGTGTCGCCGAGCACCGAAGCGTCGAGGCCCCATTCGCGCAGGGAGTTCAACGTCCACGTCGTCGCCGTCCAGGGCTGGGCCTCGCCGCCGCGGAAGCCCGCCGGGAAGAACGCGCCGCCCGCCCACTGGCCGTCCGGGTCCTGCAGGGACAGCAGCCGCGCGCCGAAGCCTTCCGTGGCGACCCGGGCGCGCGTCGCCTGCCAGACCTCGGGCGGCTCGCCCGCCAGGTCGCGCTCGACCTGCCAGCGCAGCGCCGGATCGGAGTCGCGCAACCAGGCGAGCACGTCCATCAGGCGCCCGTGACCCCGTCGATGGCCTCGCGCAGGAAGTCGGCGTGACCGTTGTGGCGCGCGTACTCGTGGATCATGTGCAGCATCACCAGCCGCAGCGAGACGTCCTCGCCCCAGCGCGCCTGGTGCCCGGTGACGTCCAGGGACTCGGCCGCTTCTTCGATCTTGCGCGAGTGCTCCACTTCGGCCTGCCACGCTTCAAACGCTTCCGCGCGGGTCGAACCGCTCGCGTCGTAGGCGGCCTGGAAGTCCCCTTCGGGTGACCACCGCAGCGGGACGTCCTCGGCGTTGATCACCCGCCGGAACCAGGTGCGCTCGACCTCGGCCATGTGCCGCACGAGGCCCAGCAGGGACAGCGTCGACGGCGGGCTCGACGCCCGGCGGAGGTCCTCGTCGGACAGCCCGTCGCACTTCATGGCGAGGGTGGCGCGGTGGAAGTCGAGGAACGTGCGCAGCATTTCGCGCTCGCCCCCGGTCAGCGGCGGTTCGGGTCGTTCGGTGGTCACCGGACAGTGTCTATCACGCCGAGCTGCGTCTTTTTCCAAGAAGTGTCGTACCGGTGATTTAAGCTCGCCGACGTGGACTTGCCCGTGATGCCGCCCGTGCGGCCGATGCTCGCGAAAGCCGTGCACGAGGTGCCTCGTGACCCGGGGCTGCTGTACGAGCCCAAGTGGGACGGCTTCCGCTGCGTCGTGTTCCGCGACGGCGACGAGATCGAGCTCGGCTCCCGCAACGACCGCCCGCTGACCCGCTACTTCCCGGAGCTGGTGGAGCTGCTGGCCGCCGCGCTGCCGCCGCGCTGCGTCGTGGACGGCGAGATCGTGCTGGTCACCCCGGCCGGGCTCGACTTCGAGACGCTGCAGCTGCGGCTGCACCCGGCGGCTTCGCGCGTGCGCAAGCTCGCGGAGGAGACGCCGGCCAGCTTCATCGCCTTCGACCTGCTCGCCCTCGGCGACACCGACCTCACCGAGGCGCCCTTCCGCGAGCGGCGCGCGCAGCTGGAAAGCATCCTCCGCACCGACGCCGAAGGCCTCCAGCGCGTCCACCTGACGCCGTTGAGCGAAGATCCCGCCCAGGCCGAGGACTGGTTCACCCGGTTCGAGGGCGCGGGCTTCGACGGCGTCATGGCCAAGCCCGGCGACCTGCCGTACGAGCAGGACAAGCGCGTGATGCTGAAGGTCAAGCACGAGCGCACGGCCGACTGCGTCGTGACGGGGTTCCGCTGGCACAAGGACGGCGCCGGCGTCGGTTCGCTGCTGCTCGGCCTGTTCGACGACGAAGGCGTGCTCCACCACG
The DNA here is from genome assembly GCF_044759945.1 of Amycolatopsis sp. NPDC098790. Lineage (NCBI taxonomy): Bacteria > Bacillati > Actinomycetota > Actinomycetes > Pseudonocardiales > Pseudonocardiaceae > Amycolatopsis > Amycolatopsis sp. NPDC098790. Next base: position 2,475,548 of record NZ_JBIWAI010000002.1, on the reverse strand, counting down.
TCGGGGTGGCCAGCAGCTTCACGAAGACGCGGCGGGCGGAGCTGGTCGAAGAGCTGGCACCCCTGCGGGAGAACGCGCTGGAAGGGCACCCGTGGCGGTCCTGGGCCGAGTACGAGCCCCCGGCCGGCAGGCAACCGGGCGCGAACAGCCGCTGGGCGCCGCAGAAGGACCTGTCCTGGGAGCCGCTGCGTCCGGAGTGGGTCGCGGAGGTCCGTTACGAGCACCTGCAGGGCGGCCGGTTCCGCCACGGCGGGCGGCTGGTCCGGTTCCGGCCCGATCGCACGCCGGAGTCGTGCACGTACGCCCAGCTCGACGAGGCACCGCCCGCCGAGCTCGCGAACCTGTTCGGGGAGGCGAGATGAGCGAGGCGATGCTGCTCGACGTCGACGGCGTCGAGGTCAAGATCAGCAGCCCGGACAAGGTCTACTTCCCGGAGCGGGGGCAGACGAAGCTCGACCTCGTCGAGTACTACCGGGCGGTTTCGGGGCCGTTGCTGGCGCGGCTCGGCGGGCGTCCGCTGCTGCTGGAGCGCTACCCGGACGGCGCGGGCGGCAAGAACTGGTTCCAGAAGCGCGTGCCGAAGGGCGCGCCGCCGTGGCTGAGCACCACGGTCGTCTCGACGCCGAACGGCACGACGAGCGACGCGCTCGTCGCCAAGGACCTGGCCCACATCCTGTGGGCGGTCAACCTGGGGTGCCTCGGTTTCCACGTCTGGCCGTACCTCGCGGACACACCCGAGGTGACCGACGAGCTGCGCGTCGACCTCGACCCGTCGCCGGGGATCGGGTTCGACGAGCTGCGCGAAGCCGCCCTGTTGACCAAGGACTTCTTGGCGGAGCACGGTATCGAGGGCCACCTGAAGACGTCCGGGTCGCGGGGCCTGCACCTGTACGTGATGCTCGAACCGCGCTGGGACGGCTTCCAGGTGCGGGCCGCGGCCGTCGCGCTGGCGCGGGCGCTGGAGCGGCGGCACCCGGAGAAGATCACCGCGCAGTGGTGGAAGGAAGAACGCGGCTCGCGCGTGTTCGTCGACTTCAACCAGAACGCGCCGCACAAGACCGTGTTCGGCACGTGGTGCGTGCGGCCGCGGGTGGGCGGCCAGGTGTCGACGCCGATCGCGTGGGACGAGCTGGACGGCGTCGAGCCGGACGCGTTCACGTTGAGCACGGTGCCGGCGCGGGTGGCCGAGCGCGGCGACCCGTGGGCGGGGGCGGGGGAGCGGCCGCAGTCGATCGAGCCGCTGCTGGCGATGTCCGAAGCGGACCTGGCGAACGGGCTGATGGACGCGCCCTGGCCGCCGGTGTACCCGAAGATGCCGAACGAGCCGCCGCGGGTGGCGCCGAGCCGGGCGAAGAAGGCGTGAGGTGGCGACGGTCGCGGAGTGCCCAGCCGACGACGGGTTCCTGCTGGCGCTGCTGACGGCGATGACGGCCGAACTGGTGGTCGTTTACGACTTGCCTCCGGACGCCCGCCCGCGACCGCTGGCCCCGGCGAGCCGCTTCCTGTTGGCCCGCGAGGGTTCCCGCGCGATCGGCTGCTGCGCGGTCGAGCCGGTCTCGCCGGGCGTATATGAGCTGAAACGGATGTTCGTCGCGCCGGACGCCCGCGGCACGGGCGTGTCGACGGCGCTGATGGCGGAGTCCGAGCGGCTGGCCCGCAGCGGGGGCGGGGTGCGGATTCGCCTCGAGACCGGGGTCCGCCAGCCGGAGGCGATGCGCTTGTACGAGAGGGCGGGGTACCGGCGGGTGCCGAACTTCCCGCCGCACGAGGGTGACCCGGAGTCGGTCTGCTACGAGAAGGAATTGGCCTAGCCGGGGAGTGATTCGACCGGCGGTGCGAGCCGGGGTGAGAGCTGGCTCCAAGCGACCAGAGCCACCAACGCCGTCACCCCGAACACCGCCGCCTGCCCGATCCCGGCCGCCGCGGCGCCCGCCAAGGGAGCCGCGGCCGTCTGGCCCGCGCCCAGTCCCGCGAACGACCACGTCACCCCGCGGGCCGGCCGCTCGGGGAACAGCCGCGCGGCCCACAGGATGCACAGCCCGGTCAGCGCCATGTACGTCAAACCGAACAGCGCGCTCGACACCAGCGCCCCGACCAATCCGAGCTGGGGCAAGGCCAGCAAGCCGATCCCCGCGGCCGCCAGCGTCCACACCGCCACGTTCGCGATCCGCAAGCCCACCCGCGAGGCCCACCGGCCGGCCAGGCCGCCGAACAACCCGGCCAGGCCGATCGCGCACCAGCAGCACGTGACCGCGACCGGACTCAGGCCCGCTTCGGTGAGCCGCGAACTCGAGAAGGTCCAGTACGGCGCGCTGGTCACCCCGATCAGGACCGAGTTGACCACCAGCGGTGCCATGCCACGGGCCGAGCCGGAATCCGGCGCGGCGGCCGGTGTCCGGGGCAGCACCCGCCACGCGAGCAGCGTCACCACCACGCCGAGGGCGGCGAACGCGGCCCAGATCGCGGGCCAGCCGAACGCCAGCAACGGTGTGAACGCCGATGCCGCCAACCCCAGCCCGGTCCCGGTGTTGGCCCAGGTCTGCGCCCGGTCGCGGACGCCCACCCCGACCGTCCGGCCGATCAGCTGGGCGACGCCGGGCGAAACGAGCCCGGCGCCGGCGCCCGCGACGACGATGCCCGCCCCGAACACCACGACCCCCGGGGCCGCCGCCATCAACGCCAGGCCGAGCGTCGCCGACACGCCGGCCAGGACGACCGTGCCGTGCGCGGACCTGCGGGACGTCGACGGCGACAGCAGCAGGCCGAGACCGTACCCGGCGGTGGACAAGCCGCCGAGGACGCCGACGCCGACGGTCGTCAGCCCGAACGTCTCGCTGAACCGCGGCACGAACAGCCCGTACGCGTAGCGCGCGAAGCCGTAGCAAAGGGCGATCACACCAGCTCCGGCCGCGGCGGTCGGCCACCACGCGGCCGTGGGCTTCCGTTCCGTTTCGAGGGCCATGACCTCCACCAAACAGACAGGTCTGTCTGTTGTCAATCGATGGTACAATCAGTGCAGGCCAGAGCCATACCGACCAGTGGGGAGAAACGCCGTGGGTCGCACGCCTCCCGGCGCCGCGCGAGCCAAGGTGCTCGAAGCCGCGTCGACGCTGTTCTACCGCGACGGGATCCACGCCGTGGGTGTCGACACGGTCGCGGCCGAGGCGGGCGTGACGAAAGCGGCCCTCTACGGCAACTTCGGCTCCAAGACCCGGCTCGTCGTCGCCTACCTGCGGGAACGCGACCGGCGGTGGCAGGAGGAGATCGACCGGATCACCGACGGGCACGCCGACCCGCGAAGCCGCGTCCTGGCGGTGTTCGACGCCTACGAAGACTGGCTGGCCCGCGACGACTACCGCGGCTGCGCCTTCCTCAACGCGACCTCGGAGTTCCCCGACCCCGGCGACCCGGTCCGCGAGGTCGTCCGCCACCACAAAACCGCGCTGCACGGCTTCCTGCGTGCCCAGCTCGACCGCGGCGGACGCGCCGACGCCGGAACGCTCGCGGACGAGCTGATGCTGCTGCTCGAAGGCGCCGCGGTCACCGCCGTGGTCGTCCGGACCGCGCAGCCGTTCCGCACGGCGAAGCGGCTCGCGGAGACCTTGACGGCTTAGACCCCCAGGTCCAGCGAGAGCTGGCCGAGGTCATCGCCGGACGGCGCCACGCGAATACCCGCCGGCGGCGCGGGCAGCGTCGCCACGCACGCCGGGCAGGGCGCCACCTCCGACGTCGTCAGGTCCACCGGCTTCCAGCTGCGGGACTCGCGCTCACCACACGCCGAACGCCGGTAGCGCAGGTCGCCGGAGCGGGTCATCAGGTGCGCCAGCGGCACTTCTTCGGGCAGCACACCGACCAGGTACCAGCGTGGTGCGCTCACCGCGGTGGTCGTCATGGCCGTCAGTCTCCGTCGCCGCTCCCGCGACCCGGGCGCATTTGCCGATCTTCGGCGTGGCGGGGTGTCAGGCCTCGTCGGGCAGGTACCGGAGGATATGCAGCAACCCGCGCTCGTCGACCACCGACGGGTCCGGCGCGACGCACGCGGCCAGCTCGGCGAGCACCACACCCGCGTCGATGCCCGCGCCGATCAGCACCAGCTCCGTGCGCCGGGGTTCGCCCGGCGGCCACGCCGAGCGCTCCAGCTGCACGAACCCGCCCACCGTGTGCAGGTGGAAGCGCGCGTCGGCGGCGAAGTCCGCCCGGCCCTTCATCCGGTACAGCCCGGCCGGGCGCCGCTCGAGCCACTCGACGAACGCCTTGGGCGCCAGCGGCGTCTGCGCGGTGAACGTCACCGTCTCGTACGCGGCGTGCAGGTGCTCGCTGTGTTCGTGCTCGCGCAGGTCGTCGAACGACAGCTGGCCGACGCGCTCGCCGCGGGGCTCGGGGTCGAAGAACAGCCGCGGGTCGACGCGCCCGTGCGAGGTGACCAGCAGCGGACGGCCGGGCGCGAGCTCCTCGACCGTCGCGGTGACCTTCGCCAGCTCCTCCGCCGGCACCCGGTCGGCCTTGTTCAGCACCACCAGGTCGGCCAGCCGCACGTGGTCGGCCAGCTCGGGGTGGCGCTCGCGGGCGGACTCGAACTCGGCCGCGTCGACCACTTCCGCCAGCCCGCCGTAGCGGATGTCCGGGTTCTCGCTGGCGATCATCAGCCGGATCAGGTCGCGCGGCTCGGCGATGCCGCTGGCCTCGACGACGATGACGTCGATCCCCGCCTCGGCGCTCGAGAGCCGGCCCAGCATGGCGTCGAGCCCGCTCGCGTCGACCGCGCAACAGAGACACCCGTTGCCGAGCGAGACCATCGTGTCGACCTGGCCGGCCACGGCGAGCGCGTCGACGTTCACGCTGCCGAAGTCGTTGACCACGACGCCGACCCGCGCGCCCTCGCGGTTGGCGAGCAGGTGGTTGAGCAGCGTCGTCTTGCCCGCGCCGAGGAACCCGGCGACGAGGACCACGGGGATCTTGCGCACAAAACGACTCTAGCGCCCGCGCGCGGGCGCGGGCATACACGGGGGACCGGCGCCGGGAAAGACCATTCGGCGAATACCCTCGAACAGCCGAAACTCCTCCGTCGGCAAAGGATCACTCCGGTGCGACTGTCCACAGTGATCGATTCACGGGAAATGCGTTCCGGCATGTCCGGATAACGCTTGGTAGCAGTTATTTTTCCGGCGTTTCCGCTGGCGGGAACGGAATTGCGGGTCATGTCGGAAGGCCGTTCACGTCCGGGGGATTGCGCTGGCGAGAACGTGGGGTACTCTCCCCGGCCTGGCCGGAGGTGCTGCGGTGGCAGCGACTTCCGGCCTGTCCCGTTGCGGCGAACATCGGAGGAACGGTGCACCTTTCGGCCGGAAAGCAGGACACGATTCCGGAGAGTGGGGAAGCGCGATGACGGTTACACCCGAGCGGGTGACGCCCCCGCTGCCTATCTACCAGCGCGTCTCGGGGGAGCAGGACGTCAATTCCGCTGCGGCGGAGGAATTCCTGGACCGGATGTTCGCCGAAGGCGCCGCCGAAGAGGGCGACCGCTTCGAGACCCGGCTCGCGGAGGTCCGTGCGGAAATCGCCGAAACGGGCACCTACCGGCACACCGCGGCCGAACTCGCGTACGGCGCGCGGGTCGCGTGGCGCAACTCCGCCCGCTGCATCGGCCGCCTGTACTGGAACAGCCTGCGGATCCGCGACCGGCGCCGGGTCACCGACGCCGCCGGGATCGCCGGCGAGTGCGTCGCGCACCTGCGCCAGGCCACCCGCGGCGGCCGGATCCGGCCGACGATCACGGTCTTCGCCCCGGACACGCCCGCCGAGCCGGGGCCGCGCATCCACAACGAGCAGCTGATCCGGTACGCCGGGTACCGCCTCGACGACGGTTCGGTCCTCGGCGACCCGCGCTACGCCGAGTTCACCGAGCGGGTGCGAAGACTCGGGTGGCGGCCACCGGAACGCCGAGGCTCCTTCGACGTCCTGCCGCTGCTGATCGAGGCCGCCCCCGGCGAGCCGCGGCTGTTCACGCTCCCCGCCGACGCCGTCCTCGAGGTGCCGCTGACCCACCCTGACCACCGCTGGTTCGCCGGGCTCGGCCTGCGCTGGCACGCCGTGCCGGCGATCAGCAACATGCCCCTCGAGATCGGCGGCGTCACCTACCCCGCCGCGCCGTTCAACGGCTGGTACCTCGGCAGCGAGATCGGCGCGCGGAACCTGGCCGACGAGCAGCGCTACGACCTGCTGCCGGTCGTCGCCGAGCTGATGGGCCTGGAGACGGCGTCCGAGCGGACGCTGTGGCGCGACCGGGCGCTGGTCGAGCTGACGCTCGCCGTGCAGCACTCGTTCGACGCGGCCGGCGTGACGATGGCCGACCACCACACGGAATCGCGGCGCTTCCTGTCCCACCTGGACCGCGAAGAGCGGTCCGGCCGGCGGTGCCCGGCCGACTGGAGCTGGATCGTCCCGCCGCTCTCGGGCGGCCAGACTCCCGTCTTCCACCGGTACTACGACCCGCCCGACCCCGAGGAGCGGCCCGCGTTCCTCTCACCGGACTGAGTTGCGTCGGCGAGCGGGGCGCCACGGAGAGCAACGTCGGAGCGCCCGTATGGCGGATCGTGGGCGGCCCGCGGCGCAAGACCGCGCGGCAGGGCCGACAATGGACCGCATGACCGCAGTCCTCGTCGCCTACGCCGGGCGCCACGGCGGAACCCGGCAGATCGCCGAGGTGATCGCCGCCGAGCTCGGCGAAGCCGGCCTGAGCGTGGACGTGCGCGACGCCGCCGACGTCGCCACGGTCGACCACTACGGCGCGGTCGTCGTCGGCAGCGCCCTGTACTACCACCGCTGGCGGCCCGAAGCCGTCCGGCTGCTGGAGCGCAACGCCCGGGCCCTGTCCGAGCGTCCGGTGTGGCTGTTCCACAGCGGACCGTGCGGCCCGGGCGCCGCCACCCACCAGGTCAGCCTGCCGGCGAACGTGGCGCTGCTCGCCGCGCGCATCGACGCCGAGCGCACCGCGACCTTCGGCGGCCGGCTGGACCCGGCGACCGTGCGCGGGCTGATCCCGCGGCTGATGGCGTCGGGGCAGCGCGCGGGCGACTTCCGCGACTGGGACCGGATCAAGGCGTGGGCCCGCGACGTCGGCCGTCGCGTCCGCACGCGCGTGGCGCTGTAGACCCCTTGCCCGCTCGGGCCGGTGAGTGCTAGACCAGCCCTGAGGTCTTCCGGTGAAGAACCGACGGGACGGGGCAAACGTGACGGAACGGGAAGCGGCACCGGCTCAAGGCAAGAAAGCGCTTACATCCGATCAGCGCAACGCGTTCCTCGCGGCGCTGCTCGGCTGGAGCATGGACTCGTTCGACTACTTCCTCGTCGTCTTCGTCCTCGCGGACATCGCCAAGGACAAGTCGTTCGGCGCGACGGCGACCCAGCTGGCGTTCATCACCACGGCGACGCTGGTGATGCGCCCGGTCGGCGCCCTGCTGTTCGGTCTCTGGGCCGACCGGGTGGGCCGGCGGATCCCGCTGATCGCCGACGTCCTCCTGTACTCGGTGGCCGGTCTGCTCTGCGCGTTCGCGCCGAACTTCACGGTGCTGCTGGTCCTGCGGTTCGTCTACGGCGTCGGCATGGGCGGCGAGTGGGGCCTCGGCGCGGCGCTGGCGATGGAGAAGATCCCGGTCGAGCGGCGCGGGTTCTTCTCCGGCCTGCTGCAGGTCGGCTATTCCATCGGGTACCTGCTGGCCGCGCTCGCGTACCTGCTGTTCCACTCCGCGCTCGGCCTCGAGTGGCGCTGGATCTTCGTGCTGAGCATCTTCCCGGCGCTGATCACGCTGCTGATCCGCGCGCGGGTGCGCGAGTCGGAGGTGTGGGAGGCGACCCGGGAGAAGCTGAAGGTGACGCGGACGTCGGTCAAGGACGTCCTGCTGAACGGGAAGGTGATCCGCCGCTTCGGGTACCTGATCCTGCTGATGACGGCGTTCAACTGGATGAGCCACGGCACCCAGGACGTCTACCCGAGCTTCCTGAAGGCCCACGACAACGGCGGCGCCGGCCTGAGCGCGTCGACGAGCACGTGGATCGCGGTGCTGTACAACGTCGGCGCGATCATCGGCGGCCTCACCTTCGGCACGCTGTCGGAGCGGCTCGGCCGCCGCCGGACGATCGTGACGGCCGCGGTGCTGGGCCTGCCGGTGATCCCGATCTTCGCGTTCGACCACGGCGCCGGGATGCTGGCGCTGGGCTCGTTCCTGATGCAGATCATGGTCCAGGGCGCGTGGGGCGTGATCCCGGCGCACCTGACGGAGATGTCCCCGGACGCGATCCGCGGCTTCTACCCGGGCGTGACCTACCAGCTGGGCAACCTGCTCGCGGCGCTGAACCTGCCGATCCAGCAGGCGATCGCGGAGTCACACGGCTACTCGTCGGCTCTCTTGTGGACAGTCGTGCCGGGGCTGGTGGTGGTCGCGGTCCTGACGGCGATCGGCAAGGAGGCCAAGGGAATCCGGTTCGGCGAGACGGCGGTGACGACGGCCCCGGCCGGATCTCAGTAGACCCGCGCGGCGACGGTCTTCGCGTGGAGCACGGTCACCGGGAGGTCTTCAGCTGCTCCAGCAGCTTGAGCCACTCGATCGCCTCGGCCGTCGTGAAGTGCAGCGAGAGCGCGTCGCCCAGGCCGAGCGCCTCGATGGCGCGGCGGACCACCGGTGCGCAGCCGGCGATGGCGAAGGCGACACCGGCCTCGCGGGCGTCCGCGGTGGCTTCGACGAGCACCGCGACGCCCCGGGCGGAGCAGTGGATGGCGCCGGTCAGGTCCAGGACGAGGACGGCGGGCGCCAGGCCGAGCTCCTCGGTGAGCCGCGAGCGCAGCCGCAAGCTGCCGTCGAAGTCGACGTCCCCGTGCACGGCGAGCACGCTGGCCTCGGCGGTGGCGGTGAGGACGAGGCCCATCCCGGGGTCGCCGCGCAGGCTGTCGTAGTAGCGGGCCATCAGGGCGTCGATGTCCAGGCCGGCGGGGTAGGGGACGGCGTCGATTTCCCGGGCCCAGGCGCGGAGGGCCGCCAGCACCTCGCGGTGCCGGGCGTCGTCCTCGGGCCAGACCATGACGGTTACATCGCTGCCGGGCGTCGAATCGCTACAGGGGCGTCACCCACACGGCGCAATTGAGCCGTTACGGGAGGGTGGTGGACGAATGTCCACGGGCGGCCGGGAAACCCGGCCGCCCCGCGAGCCGCTCAGCTGCAGTGCTCGAACTCGCTGTTGAACGCCTGGCCGTCGACCGCGCCGCCCCACTTGACGCACTTGTCCGCCGCGGCCGCCGCGACCGGGCCGGCGAAGTACGAGTACGCGCCCGAGTCCGTGATCCGCGTCGACCCCTTGACCTCCAGGTAGGCCGACGTCTGCGTCGCCGTCCCCGCGGACGTGCTCTTCATCGCGCTCACGCAGTTCTTGCCGTTCGACGCGTTGTACGACAGGAACACCGTGCCCGCCGTGCCGAGCGGGGCCTGGTCGATCACGCCGTACCCGCCGCCGCACGCCGGGGCGCCGAGCTGGTCGTCCGTCACCGCGGCGTAGCGGATCGTGTCGTTGGCGTGGAACTCCGGGCCCGCCTCGAACAGCACGCCCACCGACGCCTGCGACAGCTGCACCATGTCCGAGTACGCCGCGTCCTGGCCCCACACGAGCAGGCTGCCCGCGGTGCCCGTCCAGTTGGCGCCTTCGTCGAACGACGAGTGGATGCGCAGCTCCTTGCGACGGTCGCAAGTGGACGGTGCGGCGAAGACGACCCGGTTGTACTTGCCGCCGGTGTCGGTCGCGCTCATCCGCGCCGTCGAGCCCTCGACGGTCGGGGTGACGAGGTCGGTCGCGAAGGCGAACTTCGAGCTGAACGTCGCACCGCCGTCCGAGCTGATCGCGAACGCGCGGTTGTGCGTGCCGTCCGCGAGGCATTTGTTGTCGCCATTGGCGTCGTTGCGCGCGGCGGCGTAGATCCGGCCGTCCTTCAGCTCGGTGACGCTGATCTCCTGCGGGTTCATCAGGTCCGAAGTGGACGTGTCGGTCGCCCCGCGGTGCCAGGTCGCGCCCTGGTCGTCGCTGTACACCAGCGAACCGGTGTTCTTGCCGCCGATCGTGTAGCTCATCCCGGCGACGATCCGCCCGGCGTGCGCGCCGCGCGTGAGCACGATGCCGTGCGACGGGCCCGTGGCCAGCCAGCCGGGCGCGCTCGTGAACCCGAGCTCGGTCGTCAGGACCCTCGGGGCACCCCAGGTCTTCCCGTTGTCCTCACTGATCGACACGCGCGGGATCCGCCCGCAGGAGGGGTTGGTGTAGCACTGCATCGTCGACAGCAGCACGATCCGGTTGCTGCCCGGGATGACGATCGGCGCCGGGTTGCCCTTGGTGTCGCCGTTGGCCTTGATGACGGTCTGCAGCGCGCTCCACGTCTTGCCGCCGTCGGTGGAGCGCTTCAGCACGAGGTCGATCTCGCCGAGGTCGGCGCAGTTGGCGGCGCCGCCGTTGCGCCCTTCGGCGAAGGCGAGCAGGTCGCCGTTGTTCCCCTTGACGATGGTCGGGATGCGGTAGCAGTCGTGGCCTTCGGTGTTCTTGTTGAACACCAATGTACTGGCGACGTCGGCCGATGCGGTCGCGGCGCCGACGGCCGCCGGGACGGCGACGGCGGCGCACCCCAGCAGCCCGGCCAGCAGGCCCTGGGCGAGTCGGGTGATCTTCACGGTGAAAGCTCCCTACGGATTCGTTCTACGTCCTACGTCTCGGCGGTAGCGTCGACTCGGCCCGTACAAGACCCGTACAACCCGGCGCATAACGAACTATTCATGGCCGGGTGGAAAACATCAGGTGAACGCGGTCAGCGTCCCGAAACCGGTCGCCAACACGAGCAGCGTCGACAGGAGACCCAGGAGCAGCGCCCGGCCGCCGCCGCGGAGCAGCGAACCGAGCCGGACAGCGCAGCCGAGGCCGAACAGCGCGCCGGCGAGCAGGAGCGTCGACGCCGTCTTCGCGACGTCGAGCGCGAACGCGGGAACGAGCCCGGTGCCGCGGATCGCGACCATCGCGAGGAACCCGAGGACGAACAGCGGGACCAGGGGGGTGTGGCCGCCGCGGCGGGTGCGTTCGGCGGCGCCGACGAGCGCGACCACCGGCGCCAGCAGGACGACGCGGCTCAGCTTGACCACGATCGCGATCGCGACCGCCGCGGCGCCCGCGGGCCCGGCCGCCGCGACGACCTGCGCGACTTCGTGCACCGAGATCCCGGCCCAGCTGCCGGTGCGGGTCGCGTCGAGGCCGAAGACGTGGGCGAGCAGCGGGAGCACGCCGAGGGCGAGGCTGCCGTAGCAGGTGACGAGCGCGACGGCCGTCGCGACGTCTTCGTCCTCGCGCTCGACGACGCCCTCCATCGCCGCGATCGCCGACGCGCCGCAGATCGAGAACCCGGTGGCGACCAGCACGGCGAGGCCGCGCCGGACCCCGACCAGCCGGCCGAGGATGAGTGTGCCGAGGAAGGTGACCGCGACCGTCACCACAACGGCGGCGAGGGTGCCGGCGCCGAGCGCGAGCACGGCCGGGACCGCGAGCTGCAGCCCGAGCAGGACGACGCCGGCGCGCAACAGGCGTTTCGTGAGCCGGGCGACGGCTTGGCGGTGCTCGTCGGTGAGCAGCGGGGTGCTCCCGGCGACGATGCCGAGCACGACGGCGACCGTCAGCGCGCCCGCCACCGGCCAGAGCGAGCTCAGCGCGTATGCCGCGGCCACCCCGGCTCCGGTGATCGCGAAACCGGAGATCTTCGTCGACGTCATGGCCATGCTCCCAGCGTCGCCGCGTTCGCGTGCGCGCGGTAGCCGCCGGTCGGTGAGGAGGTCATAGACTGAGGCTATGACCGGACCGGATCTGGACTCGTTGCGCCTGCTGGTGCTCGTCGACGACCTCGGCAGCATCGGCCAGGCGGCCGCGGCACTCGGCATCGCCCAGCCGTCGGCGAGCAAGCGTTTGTCCACTTTGGAGAGACAATTAGGATTGTCGCTAGTGGATCGGACTCGACGCGGTTCCGCGTTGACCCCGGACGGCCGGGTGATCGCGGGCTGGGCGCACCGCGTCCTGACCGAAGTGGACGGACTGCGCACGGGCGCGGAGGCCCTGCGTACGCAGCGCGGCGCGAAGCTGCGGGTCGCGGCGAGCATGACGCTGGCCGAGCACTTCGTCCCGGCGTGGATCGGCGAGGTGAAGCGGACCGGGCCGGACACGTACGTCGGGCTCGAGGTGGTGAATTCGGAGCACGTCGCCGACCTGGTGGCGCACGGACGCGTGGACTTGGGGTTCGTCGAGTCGCCGGGGCCGTGGCCGGGCTTGGCGACGCGCCGGGTGGCGACGGACCGCCTGGTGGTCGTGGTCCCGGCGGGCCACCCGTGGGCGCGCCGGCGCCGCCCGCTGACGGCGGCGGAGCTGGCGGCGACGCCGTTGGTGGTGAGGGAGCCGGGTTCGGGCACGCGCGACACCGTGGAGGCGGCGTTGCGCCGGGCGGGGGCGGGGCCGGTGACGCCGTTGCTGGAGCTGGGGTCGGCATCGGCCGTGCGGAACGCGGTGATCGCGGGGGCGGGGCCGGCGGTGATCAGCGAGCTGGACGTGGTGCGGGAAGTGGCGGGGCGGCGGTTGGTTCCGGTCGCGGTGGCGGGGGTGGAGCTGGGCCGGGTGCTGCGGGCGGTGTGGCCGGCCGGGCGGCGGTTGACCGGGCCGTCGGCGGAGCTGTTGACCTGGCGGTGAAGTCGGGGGTGGCCTGACCAGGTGTTTTCGAGGGGGTCGGCTTCGGCTCGAAGGGCTTCCTTGCGGCCGATCGGACGGCGATATATCGTCGTAGTGTCGGCGATACGGCGAACTGAGGAGGCAACCATGGAGATGAGCGCAGGCGCGAACCGGATGTTCGGCGGCTTCGGGGGTGCGGTGTTCGGCGGGCACGGTCACCCCGGTCACGGGCGTGACCACGGCTTCCCCGGCCACGAGGACTTCGACCCCGGCCCCGACCTGGCCCGCGGCGGCTTCCCGCCCCACCCACCGCACCCACCCCAGCAGCCGGGGCCGCCTGGAGCGCCGGGGTTCCCCAGCTTCCCCGGTGGTCCCGGCTCCTTCGGTGGTCCCGGGGGCTGGTTCGGCGGCGCGGGTCCGTTCCAGCGAGTCCAGGAGTTCCGCGGCGGCGGGCGCGGTCCGAGCCGTCCCGTGCGGCCCGCCGTGCTCGCGTTGCTCGCCGAAGAACCCATGCACGGCTACCAGCTCATGCAGGAGATCCGGCGCCGCACCCACGATCGGTGGCGACCCAGCCCCGGTTCGGTCTACCCGATCCTGCAGCAGCTGGAAGACGAAGGCCTGGTGCGCACGGCCGAGACCGGCGGCCGCCGCGTCGCGGAGCTGACCGACGCCGGGCGGGAGCACGTCGCCGGGCGGGAAGCCGAGTTCGCCGCCCTCTGGGAGGAACCCGAGGAGGCGCCCAACGCCGACCGCTTCGCCGCCCTGTGGCACGCGCTGGGCGAACTGTCCGGCGCGACCGCCCAGGTCGGCCAAAGCGGCACGGAAGCGCAGGTCGCCGAGGTCAAGAAGATCCTCGCCGACGCGCGGCGCCGCGTCTACGCGGTGCTCGCCGACGCCGGCCTGGAGGACGAGGACTGACCGGGGCCGGGCGGACGGCCCGAGCGGGGGCTCGACCGGTCCGCGGCTCGGTCGGCTGGAGCCGCCGGGTCGTCCGCGTCGCGCCGGACGGATCGTCCACTTCGGACGGTCCGCCCGGCGGACAGGCTTCTGCCGCATGGAGGAAAAGGACTTCGCGGTGACCCTGACCGGCAGCGCCCTGACCGTGCGTCTACGTCTGCCGGCCGTGACTCACTGCTGGTACGGCGCCGCCGCGGCCTTCGCGGCGGTGATCAGCGCGCCCTTGTTCTTCGGCCAGAACGTGCTGTCCACACACGTGTACCTCGGCAGGAAGCCGCCGCAAGTCCCGCTCGAACCGCCGACCTCGAACGTCACGCTCGCGACACCCAGTTCGCCGTACGTGAAGTCGTCCGTCGTGCCGCTCGTGTCGTAGCCGACCGTCTCCTCGTTGGTGCCGACCAGGTACCCGTTCGACGCCGCGTACTTCGCTCCCAGCCTGCGGTACTGCGCGTCGTTCGGCGACGTCGCCGGGGTGAAGCCCCACGGGATGATGATGTCGTTGCCGTAGCTGTGCAGCGTGATCATCGTCCCCTTCGCGGTCGACGGCGCGGGATCGTTGTTGCCCGTGCCGCGCTGGTCCGGGAAGATCGCGCGGGCCAGCTTCTCCAGCGCTTGGACCTCGGGCTCGGAGCCGGCGCTCACGCCCTGGTAGGTCTCGGAGCAGGCGGAGTTCGAGTCGCCGCCCCACTTGAACGTGGAGTTGCGGTTGAGGTCGATGCCGATGTTCGTGCCCGTGCAGCTACCCCGGGAGTTGTTCGCGTTCTTGCGCTGCAGCTTCGGCGAGTTGCCGCCGGAGGCGACGATGTCGACGCCGTCGGGGTTCGCGATCGGGACCACCCACACCTCGGTCGTGTCCAAAATGGACTTCGCGGTGGCGTCGGTGGCGTAACCATCGGCCAGGTAGTCGATCCAGCGCCAGGCGAGCTCACCCGTCGACAGCTCGCGCGCGTGGATCTGGGCCATCAGGAAGAACTTCGGCTTCGGCGACGTCGTCGAGAGCGAGCAGTCGCCCGCCTGCTTCTTGGTGAGGCAGAGGGCCTGGACATCGTGCCCGCCCTGGCCCTTCGTCTTCTTCCACGACTGGCCGATCGTGTACTTCGTGGCCAGGTCGGGGTGCGCGGCGGCGACGGCGGTGAGGTGGTTCTCGTGCGCGGTGACCGTGCGGTACCCGCCGTAATACGTGTCCGCCGCCAGGGAGTTCGACTGCGCGGGGAGTTCTTTGTAGACGGTGTCGTGGAACGACGGCGCGAAGCCGCGGGCCCGCAGCTGGTTCGCGACGGCCTGCCCGCCGACGACGAGGACCGCGCCCGCGTCCCCTTCCTCGACGTCGAACCCGGCCGCCTCGAGGGCCTGCGCCTGGGCGGCGGTGGCCGGGACGCGCCAGAAGACCGGCGTGTCGGCCGCCTGAGCGGTGGCGGTACCGCCGAGCAGGGACGCGAGCAGGACACCGGTCGCCGCCAGGGCGAGCCGGGACAGGGACCTCGACGCCATCAGGATCTCCTCACGCCGCACGGATGGAGGCTCGGCCGGCACCCGTGGTCACCGTACCGGCACGCACAGTGTGTCGGCGCGGACAAAACCGCCATACCCCCGAAAGTCGCGAAGCGCCGGAATGCCGAAGGGCCGGGCTCTACGCTGGTCGTCGTGCAGACGGTGCTGATCAGCGTGCTCACATCGGCTCTCGTCACGCTGCTGATCGAGTACTTCGCCAAACCGAGCCTCGAGGTGCGCAAAGATCGGCTGCTGGCGCGTGCACGGGTCCAACGTGAATGTCTGGTGACGATCGAGCTGCTCTCGACGACCGCGGGCAACATTCGGGCCCACGGCGAATCACATCAGCTTCTCGAGGTCAAGGAAATCCTCGCGAAGGAACTGGACGAGCAGTCGATCGAGTTGATCCGGCAGCTCACGCACCTCGGAGTGCAGATGCCCAAGTCCGTGCGTCCGACCCTTGATTGGGTCAGCGAGTACGTCGACCGCTTGCGCTTGTCCATACGACGGGAGATGGACGAGGTTGACGCGGCCGAGGACGTTCCACCGCGATTGATCCTCGACGCCCGGTTCCTCGTGGACTGCTTGACGAGGATCACCGTCGTCTTCACCGGCCTGCCCCGTTGGATTCCGTTCCGCATCCGGTTCGGCGCGCAGTACGCCCTGGAAGACCTGCTTGAGATCGAAGAGAAATTTCGGGCTGAACGCTGATCGGGGGTTTCCGCCGCCGAGCGGCGACGGAAACCCCCGATCAGGTCATCGGAACCCCGCTGCTAGCGCTTCAGGCCGTGTTCGATGGCCTCGATGATGCGCGGCCGCAGTTCGGCCGTCGAGATGATCGCGTCCACCGAGCCGACCTCCACCGCTCGCTGGATGCTGTGGACCTTGTCGAACTCCGCCGCGATCTCGCTGACCTTCTCCGCTCGGACCGACGACTGGACCTCCGCCAGCTTGGCGCTCAACGCCGCTCGCGAGGCCGCGTCGGCCGCCGTGACCTGGGTCTGCAGCTCCGTCACCCGCGGGTCGTTCGCCGTGCGCTTGGCCACCTCGCCGGCGAACACCACCGCCGCCGCCGGGGCGCCGCCCAGCACCGAGGCGAACGAGCCCTCCAGGGCCAGCACCGTCATGTTCGGGTTCAGCGCCTTGGAGAACACCACGAACGCGCCGCCGTGGTAGCGGGAGATCACGGTGAACACGATCGGGCCCTCGAAGTTGACGATCGCCCGGCCGATCTCCGCGCCGTACTCCAGCTGCAGCTTGCGCAGCGACTCCGGCGAGCCGTCGAAGCCGGACAGGTTCGCCAGCACGACCAGGGGCCGGTTGCCCGAAGCCGCGTTGATCGCCCGCGCCGTCTTCTTCGACGACCGCGGGAACAGCGTGCCCGCCGTGTAGGTGTCCGGCCCGTCGGTGGGCGGGAAGCCGCGACGGGGGACCGACCGCGACTCGATGCCGACCAGGCAGACCGGGCGGCCGCCGATGTGCACGTCCTGCACCGCCGCGGTGTCCGCGTCGGCCATGCCCGCCCAGCGCTCCAGCACCGGGTGGTCCTGGTCGGACAGCGCGCGCATCACCGTGCGGATGTCGAACGGCTTCTTGCGGTCCGGGTTGTGCTCGGCCGAGAAGATCTCCCCGACCGTGCGGAAGTCGCTGTCGGCGATCGCGTGCGGGAACGGCGAGACGTCGCGGTCGACCGGGTCGTTCGTGCCCACCTTGCGCGGCCCGGCCTCGCCCGGCACCACGTACGTGTGGTCGTAGTGCGCCATCAGCACTTCCCGCGCGGCGGGCAGGTTCGGCGCCCAGTACTGCGCCTGGCCGTTCGGGCCCATCACGCGGTCGTAGCCGCCGATGCCGAAGTTGTCCTCGGCCGACACGCCACCGGAGAAGTCGAGCGCCTGCTTGCCGGTCAGCACCATGGCCGAGTCCGGCGTCATGATGAGAACGCCCTTGGTGTGCATGAGCATCGTGGCTTCGGCGTTCCAGTACGGCTGGGCGCCGACGTTGATCCCGTTGACCACGATGTTGATCTCGCCGCCGTCCTGGGTGAACGTGACGATCCGCTTGAGCGCCGCGGCGACCCAGTCCATGTTCTCGGTGCCCGAGGACATCGAGATCCGCGCGCCCGAGGACAGCGCGAACCACTCCAGCGGCACCTGCATGCGCTCGGCCAGGTCGAGCGCCGCGATGACGCGCGAACACTCCGGCTCCGACAGCGCGCCCAGCGACTTCGTCGGGTCGCCGAGCAGCACGACCCGGGTGACGCCCTCGGGGTGCCGCTCACTCGGTGTCGTGACGACGCCGGCGACGATCGCCGCGGTGTTCCCGCCCTTCGGCCGGTCGACCGGCACCAGCGCCCCGGCCTCCAGGTCGTGCTCGACGAACGTGCCGGCCGGCCCGGCGAGCAGGTCGGTCAGCTCGTAGGGGTAGACGTTGCCGCGCCGCGCCGCGCGCAGCACCTTCAGGCGGTAGTCGTCGAGGGGCTTGACCGGCTCGGTCGACGGCGGCCCGACGTGCAGCCGCGCGCCCTGGCTCGGGTCGAACGTGATCCGGACGGCGAGCTCGGTCAGCTTGCCCGCGTCGGTGCGCCGGCGGGCCAGGAACTGGACCTCCTCGAGACCGGCGCCCACCGAGGTCGGCAGGATGCGCTGGACGAGCGTGTTCAGCTCTTCGGTCGTCAGGTCCGTCTGCGGCCAGACGTACATCATGATCCGGTTGGTGTCGAACCGCTTGTTCTGCGGCCGCTGCGCCTGGATGTTGCGGATGGCGTCGAGGCACGCGGTGACGGCGTCCTCGAGCGCGGGCAGCGCGACCAGCCGGCCGTCGGCCTCGCGCAGCGGCGTCAGGTCGCGGACCTGGCCCATCGCGATGAGCCGCTCGTCGGCCGGGTTGCTCTTCGCCACGGCCTTGAAGAGGTAGATCTCCTCGTCCGCCGACGGCAGCCGGGTGAGGTCGAACTCGTGCAGCCGCTGCAGCTGCAGGCGCTGCGCGATCTGCGGGTGCAGGCCGCGGATCAGCCGGTCCTCGGCGAAGCCGGTCAAGCCACTGTCGTCGCGGCGGAAGGTGAAGTGGTGGTGCATGACCGCGCCGCCGGTGCCGGCCACGGTGACCACGATCCGGCGGACGCTCGCCGGCACCACGTGCTCGGCGAGCAGCGCGCCGAGCCGCTCCGCGGTCGCGTCGACGTCCGGCTGGTCCTCCCAGCGCAGGTACAGGTCGGCGACGACGCCGTCGGTGGCCACCTCGCCGAGCGCGCGCAACGCGTCGGGCAGGGCGGCGAAGTCGACGGCCGTGGTGACCAGCGGCAGCGCGCCGTCCGGGGTGTCGAGCGCGGCGGTCAGCCACCGGGAGCCACCCGCGTCGCGCACGGCGACGCCGGACAGCCGGCGGTTGCCGTAGTAGCGGCGGGTCAGGACCTCCAGCAGCGGCGCGTGGTCGCGGCCCGGCCGGCCGATCCGCTGCCCGATCAGCCGAACCAGGGGCTGGGAGCCGGTGATCATGGCCTGGATCCGGTCGGCGCGGTCCGCGGCGTCCGGGTGCTGGTCGAGGTAGCGCAGCTCGGTGCGGACGGCCGCGTAGACCTCGGCGCGGTTGCGGCGCAGCAGCGGCTGGGCGAACCAGCGGAAGACCACGCCGCGGGCCAGGTCGGACACCGCGGGGAAGCGGACCTGCGTGGCCTCGACGACGTGTTCGAGCGTCCGGCCGGCGCGGTCGCTCAGCGCTTCGGTGGGCGGCGGCCCGGTCAGCCACTGCCGCAGCAGCTCGGAGACGACGGCGACGTCGGCCGAAGTCCGTTGCTGCGCCAGGAAGATCCGGAAGACCGCGGCCTCCAGCTCCGGCGTGCGCTCCAGGTCGGCGACGCCGTAGTGGGCGAGGACCTTGGTCAGCTTGGCCTGGAAGCCCTCGGTGACGCCGGCGCGTTCGACGTCGAGGCTCTGCAGGTAGCTGTGGAAGAACTCGCGCGGGCTGTGCACCGCGCCGTTCGGGACGGTGTCCTCGCCGCCCGGGGTGTTGCGGCTCAGCTCGGACAGGTCGGCGAAGACGGTGAGCAGCTCCAGCTCGCCTTCCACCGGACGGCCGCCCAGCTCGGCCCGCGCGGCGGAGTACGCCGAGAGGACGCGCTTGCGTTCCGCCGGGTCGACGTCGTAGCCGAGTAGGAGGCTGCGCAGGTCCTGCAGGCCGCGCTCGACGCGGTCGGCCGCGGAGACGTCCGCCGCCTCGGCGGGCAGGTCGATCTCGACGGTCTCGGTCTCCTCGGCGACCTCGTCCTCGGCGCCGTCGGCCAAGGGCTCCAGGCGCATCAGCGGCGCACCGGTCTCGACCTGGCTGCCGACCGACACCGGGCATTCGCGGACGCGGGCGCGGAACGGCGCGCGCAGCACCGTTTCCATCTTCATGCTCTCCAGCACGAGGATCGGCGCGTTCGCCTCGACCTCGTCGCCGACGGCCAGGGGGGTCGCGACGACCAGCGCGGGCGCGGGGGAGCGGACGACGCCGCCTTCGTCGCGGCTGACGCGGTGGGTGACGCCGTCGACCTCGACGAGGTGGATCGGGCCGTGCGTGGCCGCGACCAGGCGGAAGCCCTGGCCGTTGACGCGGATCCGGCCGCTGTGGGCGTCGAAGCGGTCGATCTCGACGTCGGCGTGGTGCACCTCCGACGTCCCGGCCGAAACGCCGACGCGGAAGCGCTTCTGGCCGATGCGCGCGACGCTGACGCGGTAGCCGACGCCGCGGAGCTTGAGGTCGAGCGGGCGGCCGGTTTCGTGCTGGACCTGCGGGCGCCCGCCGTGCGCGGTGGACAGCAGCCGCTGGACGGAGACCTCTTCTTCGTCTTCGTAGGCCTCGATGGCGGCCGCGGCGAGCGCGACCGCGGAGTGCCGGTGGGTGACCAGGCGGCCTTCGGCGCGGACGCGGTCGATCCAGCCGGTGTCGGCGCTCGCGTCGATCACCTCGGGCTGGTCGAGCAGCTCGAGCACGAAGCTCTTGTTGGTCGCGCCGCCCTCGATGATGACGGTGGTCTCGCCCATGGCGCGGCGCAGGCGGCCGAGCGCCTCGTCGCGGTCGCGGCCGTAGGCGATGATCTTGGCGATCATCGAGTCGAAGTCGGCGGGGATGGTGTCGCCCTCGCTGACGCCGGTGTCGACGCGGATGCCCGGGCCGGCGGGCAGCGCCAGCCGCGCGATGCGGCCCGGGGAGGGCGCGAAGTCGCGGTCGGGGTCTTCGGCGTTCAGGCGCGCTTCGACGGCGTGGCCGAGCTCGGCCGGCTGGGCGCCGTCGAGCTTGCCGCCGCCGGCGACGTGCAGCTGCAGCCGGACCAGGTCGGTGCCGGTGGTGATCTCGGTGATCGGGTGCTCGACCTGCAGGCGCGTGTTGACCTCGAGGAAGGCGAACAGCTTCTCGCCCGGGTGGTAGAGGAACTCGACGGTGCACGCGCCGCGGTAGCCGACCTTCACCGCGAGCCGCTCGGCCGACGCCTTCAGCTCGGCGGTCTGCTCCGGCGCGAGGACGGGGGAGGCCGACTCCTCGATGATCTTCTGGTTGCGCCGCTGCACCGAGCAGTCGCGGACGCCGAGCGCCCACGCCGTCTCGCCGTCGGAGATCACCTGGACCTCGACGTGCCGGGCGCCGGTGACCAGGCGCTCGAGGAACACGACGCCGGACCCGAAGGCGCGCAACGCTTCCTGGCTGGTGCGCTCGTAGGCGTCGGCGAGGTCCTCGCCGGAGGCGACCATGCGGATGCCGCGCCCGCCGCCGCCCGCGGTGGCCTTGAGCATCAGCGGGTAGCCGATCCGCTCGCCGGCCTTCAGCGCGTCTTCGAGGGTGGCGACCTCGCCGCGGCTCCACGGCGCGACCGGCACGCCGACCTCTTCGGCGATCAGCTTGGCGCCGATCTTGTCGCCGAGCTTGCGCATCGCGTCGGCGCTCGGCCCGACGAAGGTGATGCCGACCTTCTCGCACAGTTCCGCGAAAGCCGGGTCTTCGGCGACGAAGCCCCAGCCGACCCACGCGGCGTCGGCCTTCGTCTCGACGAGGGCCTGTTCGAGCTTGGCCAGGTCGAGGTAGGGGCGGGCCGAAGCGGGCCCCAGGTCGTAGGCCAGGTCGGCCTCACGGACGAAGGTGGCGGTGCGGTCGGCGTCGGTGTAGAGGGCGACCGTCTCGATCTTCGTGCCGGTTTCCGCCGACAGATCCCGGACGGCGTGGATGAGCCGCATCGCGGCCTCTCCGCGGTTGACGATGGCGACACGATTGAACACCGGCTGAGCCTCCCAAGTACCCACGCACAGAAGGCGACGCACCTGTCCTGGGGCGTCGCCTGCACCTGTCTACACCCTGCTGGATGACGGAGGGGTAGACCAATGTCCGCCATGGCGCATGCCGAGGCGGCTGCGTTGTGGAGACCCCACAAAAAGCGACCCGCGCCACACCGCGGGGGCCGCATTTCTCGCGAGGACTCTCACAAAGCACGCTGCGCAGCTTACGGCGGCGACGGGTGGGGAAACATCCGGTGACGCGGAAGTACGGGCCCCTGTTCGCGGGCCCGCGGCAGGGGTCAGGAAGCCAGCAGGACGTCCGGGCCGAGGACCTGGCCCAGCTCACGCCGTTCCGCTTCCGAGAGGGGAACGGCCGCGACGCTGCACCGGCCGTCCGGGCCGGGGGCCGTCGTGATGGCCAGCACCGGCTGCCCGTCGATCTCGCGCAAGGTCACCCGGCCGCCGCAGGAGAGGTCGACGCTGATGCCCGGGCGGTCGCGATGCCTGCCCAGCCAGCGGCCGACGAAGTCGAACGTCATCGCGGTCTCCCCTCGGTACGCACTCCCCGTGAAGCACAGGTGTCCCTGGTTGATGCCCCGGATACACCGGGTTTACACCCGATGGTGGAGAAAAGTCCGCCATGATGGCCTGATGAAGCTGGGGCAACTGGCCGCCACCGCGCGGGAGCTGTTCACCGCCAAGCTGGTCTACGGCGATCCGGTGGAGCGCGACGGGGTCGTCGTCATCCCGGCCGCCGCGGTGTTCGGTGGCGGCGGTGGGGGCGCGGACGACACGGCCGCGCTGCCCGTCCGGGAAGGGGCCGGGTTCGGGGTCTTCGCCCGGCCCGCCGGTGCGTTCGTCGTCCGCCGCGACGCCGTGACCTGGGTGCCCGCCGTCGACCGGACCCGGCTGGGGCTCGCCGCGGCCGTCACCGTCGTCGCGCTCGCCAAGATCCTTTCGCGGCGCTGACGCCGGAAGTTCACCGCCGGTTCGCGCCCGCGTTCGTGTAGCTCACTTAGCGTCGGGGCGTCTTTCGATGCGGAGGTACGCATGAGTACTGGGGACTTCAGCCGGCGCACGCTGCTGCGCGCGAGCGGGGTGGCGGCCGCAGCGGGACTGCTTCCGGGCGTCGCGTTCGCCGACCAGCCGGGCGGCACCGGCAGCCAGACCCGGACCGTGACCGGCACGCTGAAGCCGGACGTCCCGGACTGGTACTACCTGCCCGTCGACGTCCCGCGCGGGGTGCGGCAGATCGACGTCGTCTACTCCTACGACAAGCCGTCGGTGCCCGCCGGGACCCGCGGGAACGCCTGCGACATCGGGATGTTCGGGCCGGAAGGCCACGACCTCGGCAACGCGCGCGGCTTCCGCGGCTGGTCGGGCGGCTTCCGCGACCGGTTCTCGATCAGCGCGTCCGAAGCCACGCCGGGCTACCTCGCCGGGCCGATCAAGCCGGGCCGCTGGCACGTCATCCTCGGGCCGTACACGGTCGCGCCGCAGGGCCTGAACTACCAGGTGGACATCACGCTGACGTTCGGGGCGGACGCGGCGCCGTTCGTGCCGAAGCCGGCGCCGGAGTTCGCGCCCGCCCGCGAGCGCGGCCGGGCCTGGTACCGCGGCGACGGGCACCTGCACACCGTCCACTCCGACGGCCGCCGCACCCCGGACCAGCTGGTCGCCGACGCGCGCGCCGCCGGGCTGGACTTCATCGTCTCCACCGACCACAACACGTCCAGCTCGCAGCTCGTCTGGGGCGACTACGCCACCGACGACCTGCTGATCCTCAACGGCGAGGAGGTGACGACGCGGTCCGGGCACTGGCCCGCGATCGGCCTGCCCGCCGGCACGTGGATCGACTGGCGCTACCGCGCGGCCGACCCGCGGGACTTCCGCCGCTTCACCGACCAGGTGCACCGCGCGGGCGGCCTGGTCACCGCGGCGCACCCGTTCGCCAACTGCTTCGGCTGCACCTACGAGTTCGCGTACGAGATCGCCGACCTGGTCGAGGTCTGGAACGGCCCGTGGACCCAGGACGACGAGGCGAGCGTGATCCACTGGGACGGGCTTCTCCGCGGCGGCCGGTTCATCCCGGCGATCGGCGACTCCGACGCGCACAACCCGGACCAGCGCGTCGCTTTGCCGCACACGGTCGTCCTCGCCGACCGCTTGAGCCGAAAGGAGCTCCTCGAAGGGCTGAAGGCGGGCCGGTCGTGGCTGGCCGAGTCGTCGGCGGTCCAGCTGGACTTCACGGCGTCGGGCGGCGGCCGCACGGCGGGCATCGGCGACCGGCTGCCGGCGGGTACGGGCACGCCGGTGACGGTGCGCGCGGTGGTGGGCGGCGTCCCGGGCACGACGGTGACGTTCCTCGACCAGCTCGGCCCGGAGCACGTGGAGACGATCGGCGACGGCGGCGCGGCGACGGTCACGTGGACGACCTACCCGAGGTACTCGCGGTGGGTGCGGGTGGAGGTCCGTCGCCCGTCCGGAGGGCCGAACACCACCCAGCCGAACGCGATGGTGGCGATGTCGAACCCGATCTTCCTCGGCACGGACCACTGACGCACGCTCTGCCCGGCCGACAACCTTCACCGAACCTCCACACCTCGCGCCGCGTCCTTTGGCAGACTGGTGCGAACGGGTGAAAGCGGGGCAGGGTGCGCGGATGTGGTCTGAAGGTGGCGATCTTCCTGGGGGCGGTCGTCGTGCTGACCGCGGGGATCGTCGTGGTGGTCGTGCTGACGCGCAGCCCGGTGCGGACGCCGGGCTGCACCGTGGCCCTGCCCGGGCAGACGTCGTACACCTTCACGCCCGAGCAGATGGACAGCGCCGCGACGATCGCCGGCGTCGGGACGAAGCTCGGCCTCCCGCCGCACGCCGCCACGGTCGCGCTGGCCACCGCGCTGCAGGAGTCCAAGCTGCGCAACCTCGAAGGCGGTGACCGCGACTCGGTCGGGCTGTTCCAGCAGCGGCCCAGCCAGGGCTGGGGCACGGTGGCCCAGCTGCGCGACCCGGTCTACGCGGCGACGGCGTTCTACGAGAAGCTCGAGAAGCTGCCGGGCTGGGAGACGCTGCCGATCACCGAGGCGGCCCAGGAGATCCAGCGCTCGGGCGTCCCGGACGCGTACGCGCAGTGGGAACCGCAGGCGCGCGCCATGGCGGCGGCGTTCACCGGCCAGTTCCCGGCCGCGATGACGTGCCGGAACCTGACCCTGGCGGCCCCGGCCGACCTGGCTTCCTCGGCGACGGACGAGCTGGGCACGGCCCGCTTGAGCGGCGCCCACCCGGCGGCGCAGGGGTGGGCGTACGCGAGCTGGCTGGTCGGCCGCGCGGAAGCGCTGGGCGTCGACAAGGTGAGCTTCGCCGGCCAGACGTGGACGGCGGAGTCCGGGGCCTGGACCCAGGACTCCGCCGCCGGCCCGAACCTCTCGCTGCACCAGGCCGCGGCGGCGGCCCAGCCCAGCGAGTAGTGCCACTTTCCCTACGAAAGTGATCCGGAGTACGCGCTCCGGGTCACTTTCACGTGAAAGTGACCCGGAGTGGGCACTCCGGGTAGCTTTCACGTGAAAGCTCCGCCTTGGGTTAGGGGACGAGGATCGCGCGGCCTCGGATGCGGCCCGCGTCGAGGTCGTCGAGTGCCGACTGGAACTCTTCCAGCCGGTAGCGGGCCGTGTGCAGCTTCACCCGGCCCTGGGCCGCCAGCACCATCAGCTCGCACAGGTCGTTGTACGACCCCACCAGGTTGCCGATCAGGTTGATCTCCGTCGAGATGATGTCGATCGTCGGGACGTCGATGTTCTCGCCGTAGCCGACGACGTGGTAGTCGCCCGCCCGCCGCAGCATCGCGATCCCGTCGCGCGTCGCCCCGCCCTCGCCGACGAAGTCGAGCACCGCTTCCGCGCCGTGGCCGCCCGTCAGTTCGAGCACCTGCGAAATCTGCGAGCCGTCGCCGACGACGCCGTGGTCCGCGCCGATCGACACCGCCAGCTTCACCGCGTCCGGGTTGCGGTCGACGACGATCAGCTCCGCCGCCGAGATCGCCTTCAGCACCTGGATCCCGATGTGCCCGAGCCCGCCCGCGCCGATGACGACGCACTTGTCGCCCGGACGCAGGCGCCGCGCCGCCTTCGCCGCCGCGTGGTACGCCGTCAGTCCCGCGTCCGCCAGCGCCGCGACGTCCGCCGGCTCCAGGGCGTCGTCGATCTTGACGACGCTGCGAGCCGACGTCTTCAGGTACTCCGCGTACCCGCCCGCGGTGTCGATGCCGGGGAACTGCGACTGCTCGCAGTGGACGTCGTCGCCGAAGCGGCACGCCCGGCACAGCCCGCACGTGATCAGCGGGTGCACGATCACCTTGTCGCCCTCGGCGACGTTCGTGACGGCGCTGCCGACCGCGTGCACCCAGCCCGCGTTCTCGTGCCCGATCGTGTAGGGCAGCGTGACGCCGGACTTCTCCTTCCACTGCCCTTCCAGGATGTGCAGATCGGTGCGGCAGACGCCGGCGCCGCCGATCCGGACGACCACGTCGTACGGCCCGGTCACCTCCGGCGCAGGGACCTCGGTCATCCGCAACGGCGAGTCGTACCCGACGACCTGGACCGCTTTCATGCTGAAACCTCCACAGTGGACTCGGGGTAGCGGGTGCGGAGCAGGCCGCGGCAGAAGTGCGAATTGCCTTCGATGGAAATGCGGACCGAGCGGGCGAACCGCAGCCGCAACGGGATTTCCTCGCGGGGGAACGGGGTCCCCTCGTGGTCGACCAGTACGGGCGACGCCGGGGCGGAAGGCAGCCCGAGAGCCTCGCGACGCCGCAGCAAAGCCGCCGACGCGGGCACGTCCGGCAGGTCCGCGAGGGTGACGCCGTGCAGGTCGACGCCCTCGTCGGCGCGCAGCAGGACCGTCAACGCGCGTTCCATCGCGGCCTGGTGGGCCTTGCGGCGGAAGGTTTCCCGCAGCTCTTCGAGGTCCTGGTCGGCTTCGTGACCGAACGTCCCGCGGTAACCCGCGTCCGCGGCGAGACCGGCGTTGATGAGGTCCGAGTCGTGGTGGTCGTCCAGCTCCACCACGACTTCGGTCGTCCACGGCAGCGCCGTCAGCACGTCCTTGGCGTCCGACGCCATGAGGTAGGCGAAGTTCGGCGCGCAGAACGACGTCGGAAGTCGCAAGTGGACGGTCACCCGCCCGCCGTCGACGTCGAGGGACTTGACGAAGCCGAGGTCGGTGATGGGCTCGTCGAGCTCGGGGTCGAGTACCGCGTCCAGCGCGGTGTAGGCGTCCACGTCAGGCCACCGACACGGCCTGGGTCTCGATCGGCGCGAGCTGCAGCTCGGAAGGGACCGGGATGTCGTACATCGCCGCCGCGTTGAGGCCGAGGATCTTCTTCTTCTGGTCCACGGTCAGCGGCGCGTACTCGGGCATGTCCTCCGGGATCTGGAAGTCGACGAACCGCTCGATCAGCCAGCGCGGCGTCCAGAGCGCGTAGTCGCTGGAGAACTGGATGCGGTCCTCGTCCAGCCAGTACAGCAGCTCGCCGATGATCTGCGCGAAGTACCGTGGCCGCGTGTGGATGAACGGGATGGCGACCGCGAGTCCCGCGTGGACGTTCGGCTCCTGCGTCGCGATCCAGCAGAAGTCCTCCAGCCGGGGCAGGCCGCAGTGCTCGACGACGAAGTTGAGGTCGGTGAAGTCGGTCGCGGCGTGGTCGACGTCGGCGACGTCGAAGGCGTCGCGGTCGAGGGGCCGGATCGTCGGTCCTTTGTGGACGTGGATGTTCTTGATCCCGAGTTCCTGGCAGGCCTCGAAGTACTTGTACGTCCACTTGTCGTCGAGCTTGTAGCCGCGCGAGTCGCCCTGCCACTCGGCCGTGTAGAGCTTGACGCCCTTGAGGTTGAACCGCTCCGCGTCACGGCGAAGCTGGTCGATGCCGGCCTGCTCGAAGCGCGGGTCGAAGAAGTGGTTGTACGTCAGCTTTCCTTCGTGCTTCTGCGTAAGCGCGAACGCTTCTTCGGTCTGCCCGAAACCGTTTTCGTAGAACGCGCCGAGGTGCGCGGGCTGGAAGATCGCGTGGTCGACGTACCCGTTCTCGAACAGGTCGCGCATCAGCCGCTCGCCGCCCTGGTAGAGGTAGTCCTCGTAGGGCCAGACCTCGGACTCGGGGCTGAGGTTGCGGTGGTAGTCGTAGAAGCAGTCGATGAACTGCTTGCCGTGGATGTTGCGCTGGTTCTCCGGGCGCGCGTCCCACAGCGCCACGTGGGCGTCCACGATGAAGTACGTCTCGCCGTCCTTGGTGTACATGCGGTCCTCCACTGTCGGCTCGGTGCAGGCGACGCTAGGGACGTCCGGGCTGGTCAGGGACCCGTCGGGTGTCTCGATATGAGACAGCTCGAGCCGCCGTCACCCGGCGGGCGAACGTAGGGTGGGGGAGTCCGACGCAACGGCGCGTCCCGGGAGGTCGAGGTGGAGCACCCGCAGGTGCAGGTCATGCGGTCGTTCGACGCGGCCCGGCTGCGGGCGTCGTGGCAGCGCAGCGAGCGCTACGGCGTCCCCGAGGACGAGGTCCTGCCGGTGTTCTCGGGCGCGGTCGACACCGGGTCGCTGCTCTACGAGTGCGGCACCGAGGTGCTGCGCGGCCTGCAGGCGACGCTGGCCAACGAGCCGATCAGCCTGATGATCACCGACAGCGAGGGCCTGGTGCTGAGCCGGCTGTGCACGGACGCGTCCATCAACCGGTCGCTGGACCGCGTGCACTTGGCGCCGGGGTTCTACTTCGCGGAGAGCAACGCGGGCACCAACGGCCTCGGGCTGGCGCTCGCCGACCGGGCGCCGTCGCTGGTCCGGGCGAGTGAGCACTACTGCACCGACCTGCGCGGGTACACGTGCGCGGCGGTGCCGGTGCTCGACCCGCTGACCGGGTCGCTGGCCGGCAGCGTCAACCTGACCACCTGGTCTGAGCAGTCGTCGGAGCTGCTGCTGGCGCTCGCGCAGGCCGCGGCGGGCAACACGGCGGCGCTGATGTTGGCCCGCGCGTCCGGCCGCACCGCCCGGCCGACCCCGCGCGGCGAGGTCTTCCGCGTGTACGCCGACCGTGTCGACCCCGGCGACCTGCCGCGGCTGTCACCCGCCTGGACCAGCGCGGTCGGTGCGGCGCAGACGGCGTTCGGGGCGGGGCAGGTGGTCGCGGTCGTCGGCGAGCCGGGTGCGGGCAAGACGGCGCTGGCGTCGCTGGCGCGGCGGCAGCTGCGACCGCGCGAGCGGGTGCTGAACGCGCGCCCGCCGGCGCCGGACGACGTCGACACGTGGCTGACGCTGTGGACGCCGGAGCTGGCCAAGGACGGCACGTGCGTGATCGTGTCCGGCGTCGAGGCCCTGCCGGCGTGGGCGGCGGAGGAACTGGCGCGGCGGTTCGCCGAGGTCCGCGGGGACGTGCCGCCGTTCGTGTTGACGGCCGCGGACGCCGGTTCACTGCCCGCGGCGCTGCGGCCGCTGGTCGACCGGGTGGTCGAGGTCCCGGCGCTGCGGTTCCGGCCGGACGACGTCTTGCCGCTGGCCCACCACTTCGCCCGCCGCGACCGCGGCCGCGAAGTCACGTTCACTTCGGCGGCTTCGCGCGCGTTGGCGGCTTACGACTGGCCGGAGAACGCGAAGCAGCTACGGCGGGTTGTGCGCGAAGCGGCTTCGCGGTCTGGGGTGGTCGATGTGGGGCATCTGCCGGCGGAGGTGTTCAGTGCGGTGGGACACCGGTTGAGCCGGTTGCAGGCGTTGGAGAGGGACGAGATCGTGCGCTGCCTGTCCGAGCCGGGGGCGACGGTGGTGCAGGCGGCGGAGAAGCTCGGCATGGGCCGGGCGACGCTGTACCGGAAGATGGCGCAGTACGGCCTCAACGCGCGAAAGCTGAAGTCTTAGGCGGGGCCGCGGCGGCCGGTGAGGTGGGCGGCGCGGGCGAGGCGCGGCATGGGATGGCGCGCGGGATTGGCGGCGCTGCGGGCGATCGTCCGGCGGCCGGTGGCTGAGCAGCGTGGGTTGGCGGGCGCCGGCGGGGTGGGCGGCGTGGGTTGGCGCGCTGCGGGTGATCGCTTGGCGGCCGGTGGTGGGCCGCGCGGGGTTGGCGGGCGCCGGCGGGGTGGGCGGCGTGGGTTGGCGCGCTGCGGGTGATCGCTTGGCGGCCGGTGGGTGGGCCGCGCGGGGTTGGCGGGCGCCGGCGGGGTGGGCGGCGTGGGTTGGCGCGGGCGGCGTGCTTCGGGTGCGCGGGTCAGCGCGCGGGATTGGCGGCGCTGCGGGCGATCGCTCGGCGGCCGGTGGCTGAGCGGTGTGGGTTGGCCGGCGCCGGCGGGGTGGGCGGCGTGGGTTGGCGCGCTGCGGGTGATCGCCCGGCGGCCGGTGGGTGGGCCGCGCGGGATCAGCGGGCGCCGGCGGTTGGGCAGCGTGGGTTGGGCGCGGGCGGCGTGCTTCGGGTGCGCGGGTCAGCGCGCGGCGGCCGTGGTGCCGGCCGTGGACCGAGCCGCCTGGGCCCAGCGGACCGCCGTGCCCATCGCCACCCCCGCGGCCAGGAACACCGCGCCCAGCAGGAGCCACCCCGGCAGGCCCCACCCGATCACCACCGTGCTCAGCAGTACCGGCCCCACCGCGCGCGCCACCGACACCCCCGTGCCGAAGAACCCCTGGTACTGCCCCTGCCGGTCCGCCGGGGCCAGCGCGAAGCCGATCTCCCACGTGCCCGCCGACTGCAGCATCTCGCCGAACACCTGGACCACCGCGCCCGCCACCAGCACCGCGAACGCCGTCCACGGCGACGTTCCGGCCGCCGCCAGCGCGAACGCCACGCACGACGCCAGCAGCAGCACCCCCGACCGGCGGACCATCCGCGCCGCCGCGCCGATGCTCGCCAGCCGTCCCGCCACGCGGACCTGCAGCAGCACCACCACGACCGTGTTGAGCACGAACAGTGCGGACACCGTCCAGCCCGGCGCGGCGGTCCGCTCGACGATCCACAGCGGGATCGCGACGCTCAGCAACGGCATCCGCAACAGCAGCACCGCGTTCAGCACCGTCACCACCGCGTACGGCCGGTCGCGCAGCACGGCCCATTTCGGCTCGCCCGCCCGCGGGGCCGACGCCGCCACCGGCGGGAGCTTGACCATGAGCACCGCCGTCACGATGAAAGCCGCGGCGTCGAGCGCGAAGACCGTGACGTACGCCGACTTCGTGTCGGCCGAGAGGGCGAGCCCGCCCAGTCCGGCGCCGACGGCGAGCCCCGCGTTGCCCGCCGACTGCAGCTGCGCCCGGATGCGCGTCCGGCGTTCCGGGTCGGCGAGCGCGGCCAGCAGGGCTTGGCGGACGGCGGCCAGGCCGGTCTGGCAGCTGCCGTAGAGGCACGCGGCCAGCACGAACAGCAGCGGCGAGCGGACGAACGGGAACACCAGGATCGACGCGCTCGTCGCCAGCGCCAGCAGGATCGCGCAGCCTCGGGCGCCGTGGCGGTCGGCGAGGTGGCCGAGCGGCACGCCCGCGACCGAGCCGACCGCCCAGCCGAGCGTCAGGCCCAGCCCGACCTGCGCCGGCGTCAGCCCGGCGACCCGTGTGAAGAACAGGACCGAGCAGGTCAGGAAGGCGCCGTCGCCGAGCGAGCCGGCCAGCTGGGCGGCGGCGAGCAGCCGCGCGGGGCGGTCCTGGGTCAGCGTCATGGATCTACCGTAGATCGCCACTTGGCCCGATCCCAGATCCAATTCTCTGGAATCGGATTGGGCCAATGTAGGGTCGCCGGATGGACTTCCACGTCAGCCTGGCCGGGCGCGGGGACCTGTCCGTCCGGATCTACCGGCAGCTTCGGGACGCCGTGCTGGACGGCCGGCTGCGGGCAGGGGAGCGGCTGCCGCCGACGCGGGAGCTGGCGCGGCGCCTGGCCGTCTCGCGCAACACCGTCGCGGTCGCCTACGACCGGCTGACCGCCGACGGCTTCCTCACCGGCCGCGTCGGCGCCGGGACGTACGTCAGCGGTTCGCTGCCCGCGCCCAAGCCGCGCAAGGCGCCTTCGCCGCACGGGCCGCGGCCGAAGGCGATCTGGAACTCGCTGCCGCCGCCGGCCGCCGCGGTGGCGGAGACGCCGGAGTTCGACTTCCGCGTCGGCGTGCCCGACGCGTCGCTGTTCCCCCTCGAAACCTGGCGACGGCTGCTCGGCCGGGAACTGCGGGCGAGCGTCGCGCACTACGCCGACCCGGGCGGCCACGCGGGGCTGCGCGCGGCGATCGCCCGGCACGTCGGCGTCTCCCGCTCGGTGCGCGCCGACGCGGACGACGTGCTCGTCACGCAGGGCGCGCAGCAGGCCCTCGACCTGCTGTGCCGCGTGCTGCTCTCGCCGGGCGACCGCGTCGCCGTCGAAGAACCCGGCTACCGGCAGGCGAGGCTGCTGTTCGCCTCGCACGGCGCCGAAGTCGTCGGCGTGCCGGTGGACGGCGAAGGCCTCGACGTCGACGCGCTGCCGTCGCGGACGAAGCTGGTGTACGTCACGCCGTCGCACCAGTTCCCGCTCGGCACGCCGATGTCCCTGGCTCGCCGCACGGCGCTGCTGGCGTGGGCCGGGCGGGCGGACGCGGTCGTCGTCGAGGACGACTACGACAGCGAGTTCCGGTTCTCCGACCGGCCCCTCGAACCGTTGCAGAGCCTGGACCGCGGTGGGCGCGTCGCGTACGTCGGGTCGTTCTCGAAGACGCTGCTTCCCCTGCTGCGCCTGGGTTTCCTGGTGGCACCCGCGTCGTTGCGCGACGCCTTGCGGACCGCGCGTCAGCTTTCGGACTGGCACGGCGACGTCCCGGCCCAGGCGGCGCTGGCCCGATTCGTCGACGAGGGGTTGTTCGCCCGCCACATCCGCCGCGCGACGAAGGTGTACGCGGAGCGCCACGAGCGTCTGGTGTCCACAGTGGACCGGCTGTTCGCGGGCCGGCTCCGGGTGGTGCCGTCGGCGGCGGGGCTGCACGTGTGCGCGCTGGCCGACGTCGACTTGGAGCCGATCGCCGCGCGGGCGTGGAACGCGGGGGTGGCGGTGCAGACGCTTTCCGACCTGTGCGGCGGGTCGCCGTCACCGGGACTGGTACTGGGCTACGGCTCGATCCCGGTCGAGAGGATCGGCGACGGGCTAGCGGCGCTGGACCGGGCCTGGGCCTCGACGTAGTGGTCGGCCCGGCGGCGCGCGGCGATGAGCAGCCCGCCCGCCGACGTCGCCACCGCGGTGGCCAGGACGAGGAGCCAGCCGTGGCGGAAGTCCGTCAGGTCCGGCGTTCCGGCGAAGATCGCCACCAGGACCGCCGTTCCCAGGACCGTGCCGATCTGGCGCGTCGTGTTGACCATCGACGAGCCCGCGCCCCAGCGAGCCGGGGGCAGGACCGTGCCGACCACGCCGGACAGGCTCGGCAGGATCAGGCCGACCCCGATGCCCGTGAGGAGCTGGCCGGGCAGCATCGAAGCGGCGTAGTCGGGCGTCGAACCCATGCGCAGCAACCAGATCAGCGTGCCGGCGCCGAACGAGACGCCGCCGAGGGCGACCAGCAGGCCCGGGCCGAAGCGGTGCACGAACCGGCCGCCGAGGATCGACACCGGCACGACCATCAGCGGTCCCGGGGCCAGTGACAGGCCGGCCACCAGGATCGAGTCGTGCCAGACCGACGTCAGGAACAGGACGTTGCCGAACAGCATCGCGGCGAACCCGGCCGCGAACACGCCGGTCGTGACGCAGGCCAGCCACAGCGTCGGGACGCGCAGGGCGGGCAGGTCCAGCACCGGCACCGCGTGCCGCGCCGAGCGCAGCGGCACCCAGGCCAGCGCGACGACCGCGATCGCGAAGGCGAGCAGGACGGGCCCCGCCGTCCAGCCGCGGTCGGGTGCTTCGACGAGCGCGTAGGCGAGGGCGCCGACGCCGGCGAGCAGGCCGGCCGCGCCGAGCAGGTCCGGGACGCCGGTGGTGGTGTCCCGCGTCTCGCGCAGCACGCGCGGGCCGGCGAGCAGCGTCAGCGCGCAGATCGGCAGGTTCACCAGGAACACCCAGCGCCAGGAAGCCTCGACGAGCAGCCCGCCGACGGGCGGCCCGAGCGCGGCGGCCGCGGCGCCGACGGACGCCCACACACCGACCGCCATCGGCCGCCGGTGCGCGGGGAACGCGGTGAGCAGCAGGGCCAGCGACGTCGGCATGACGAGCGCGGCGCCGACGGCCTGCACCGCGCGGAAGGCGACGAGCAGGGGGATGGACGGCGCGGCGGCGCAGGCGGCGGAGGCGAGCGTGAAGACGGCGACGCCGAGCAGGAAGAGCCGCTTCCGGCCGTACCGGTCGGCGAGCCGCCCGGCGGGCGCGAGGCAGGCGGCGAACAGGACGGTGTAGCCGTTGAGGACCCAGGAGAGCGTGGCGAGGTCGTCGCCGGCGAAGGCGGCCCGGATGCCGGGGAAGGCGATGGTGACGATGAACGTGTCGAGGCTGGCGAGGAACGCCGCCGTCGAGACGACCAGCAGCACGAGGCCGGGCTTCGGCGCGGTGGTGGTCATGGTCCTCCTAGGTTTGAAAAAGCAACCTAGTCGGCAGGGGTGGGTTTCAACAAGAGACTGAGCTGTTCGGAGCGAGGTAGGTCACGTGGAGGCGGGGAGGGGTGCGAGGTGGAGGGGCTCGAGGGGCTCGGGTGGCCGGGTGTCCCGGGGCCGGGGTGGGCGGTGCTCGGCCGGAGGTGCCGCGAATGACGCATTCGGGACCTCCGGCGCCGCGAATGCGCCATTCGCGGCACTTCGTGGGCCTGGGGGCGGGGGGTACCGAGGCGGCCGCGCTGCGCGAGGCGGAAGTGATCAGGAGCCGTTGCTGGGCGGGCGGACCAGCCCGGCGGTCGCGTTCAAGCGAGGCGGAAGTGGGCCAGGAACCCTTGCCGGGCGGGCGGACCAGCCCGGCGGCCACGCTCGCGCGAGTGGGCTGCCCCTCCACGCTCGGCCGGCTGCCGCACGCCGGTGCCGAGAGTCGGCGACCGCGCTGGGCCGAACTGCCGCGAATGACGCATTCGGGACCTCCGGCGCCGCGAATGCGACTTTCGCGGCGTTCCAGGGGCGGCTCAAGCGGCCGCGGCCCGCTCCTCCGCCCGCGCCTTGATCGCCGCCAATGTGTGCTCGATCGACCGCACGTTGTACCCCGGCCGATCCGCCCGCCCCGTCACCCGCGGCCCCATGAACTTCCGGACCACCCAGCTGCCGATCCGGTACCAGTTCTCCTCGACCCGGCAGCCGGCCGCCGTCGGGGTCAGCACGTACTCCCACCTCGACACCCGCGATCCGATCGGCGTCCGCACGTCGAACGCGAACCGGTGCCGCTCCTCGAACGCCACCACCCGCACCCGCGTCCACCACTGGAGGTCGCCGTTGCGGTTGCGGCCGCGGAACCGGGCTCCGAGCCCGGGCTCGTCCAGCCACTCGCCGCCGATGTTCTCCGGGCTCAGCTCGCCCATGCGGGGCAGGTCGGTGACCCACGACCACACCGTGCCCGCGTCGGCCGGGACGTCGATGGCGCGCGAAATCGTCGGTTCCACGACCCGACGGTGACAGTGCCCCTGCCGGCCCGGCAAGGGGTTCCCGCGGACTCCGCAGCGGAGGAGAGTCGGCGGTGAAAAAACTCCCGCGCGGAACCGGGTTGCCGACCGCGGGTTCTGGGTATCTCGCGCGCGGAGGAGTGTCCCTACACGGAGGGTGCGGTGGTCAGCGTGATCCCGATCGAGGTCGTGGGCATGGCCGTCCCGGTGCCCGGCGAAGCGCCGCTGATGCTGCTGCGGGAACCGGACGGGGCCCGCCGCTGGCTGGCGATCATGATCGGGTACGGCGAGGCCGAGGCCCTCGTGCGGGCGCGCGAGCAGATCGCGCAGCCGCGCCCGGGGACCATCGAGCTGCTCGGGGACGTGCTCGCCGCGTTCGGCCAGGGCGTCGCCGCGGTCGAGCTCACCGAGGTGCGGGACGGGATCTTCTACGCCGATCTCGTGCTCGCTTCCGGCACGCGCGTGTCGGCCCGGCCGAGCGACGCCGTCGCGCTCGGCCTGCGCCAGGGCGCGCCGATCAGCGTCGCCGAAGAGGTGCTCGACGTCGCGTCGGTGCAGCTCGAGGTCGAGCAGGAAGCCGAAGGCCCCGCCACCGACGTGCTGGACACCGAGGCCGAGGTCGCCCGGTTCCGCGCCGAACTCGACGGGCTGCGTCCCGAGGACTTCGACCTGTAGCAGAATCGGCTCCCTGGCCGCGGGCGACGGGGGTGCGATGCCGGACTTCGCGACGGACACCGAGCCGCACCGGCGTGAGCTCCTGGTGCACTGCTACCGCATGCTGGGTTCGGTGCACGAGGCCGAGGACCTGGTCCAGGAGACCCTGGTCCGCGCCTGGAAGGCGTGGGACGGCTACGACCCGGCCCGCGCGTCGGTGCGCACCTGGCTCTACCGGATCGCGACCAACGCCTGCCTGACGGCGCTGGAGACCCGGACCCGGCGGCCGCTGCCCTCGGGCCTCGGCCGGCCGAGTGACGACCCGGCCGCGCCGCTGACGCCGTCGTTCGAAATCCCGTGGCTGCACCCGTTCCCGGACGCGCGCCTCGACGACCCCGGCCTGCGCCTCGCCCGGCGCGGCACCCTGCGGCTGGCACTGCTCGCGGCGATGCAGACGCTGCCGCCGAAGCAGCGCGCGGTCCTGATCCTGCGCGACGTCCTGGAGTTCAGTGCGGCGGAGGTGGCCGGCTTCCTGGAGACGACGCCGGCCGCCGTCAACAGCGCCCTGCAACGCGCCCGCGCCGGTCTCGGCGGCCTCACCGCGGACGACGTGCCCGAACCGGACGACCCGGCGGTGGAAGCGATCCTGGACCGCTACGTACGCGCCTTCGAGTCGGCTGACGTCGCGGGCCTGGTCGGGCTGCTGACCGAGGACGTCGTGCTGGAGATGCCGCCGGTGCCGCTGTGGTACCTCGGCCCGGACGGCTACGGCCGGTTCCTGGAGCGGCTGTTCGCGATGCGCGGCCGCGAGTGGCGCATGACGCGGGCGGCGGCGAACGGGCAGCCCGCGCTGGTCGCCTACTGCCGCGACGACACCGGGGTGTTCCGGCTGCACACCCTGCAGGTGTTCACGGTGGCCGGCGCGCGCGTGGCGCGCAACGTGGTCTTCGCCGACCCCGCCGTGCTGGCGTTGTTCGACCTCCCGGCCGTGCTGCCCTGAGTCCACAATAGATTCGACAGGGTTACCTGTTCAGCCTACCCTGTCGATATGACTTCGAAGAAGGCCGAGGCCGTCGCGGCCGCGCAGACCCTGCGCGTGCTCGTCGGCAGGCTGCGGCGGCAGATGATGGACGCGACGGCGGTCGGCGGCCTCACCTCCGCGCAGGCCTCGGCGCTCGCCCGGCTCGCGAAGATGGAGCCGGCCACGGCGAGCGTGCTGGCCGGCGCGGAACGCGTGCGCCCGCAGTCGATGGCCGCGACGGTGGCCGCACTGGAGAAGCTGGGCTTGGTCCGCCGCGAGGACGACCCCGAGGACGGCCGCCGCCAGCTGATCTTCTTCACCCCGGAGGGCCGCGCCTACGGCCAGGGCGCCCGCGCCTCGCGGCAGGAATGGCTGGCCCAGACGCTCGCCGAACGGCTCACCGACGACGAACTGGCCGTGGTCACCGAGGCGCTCGCCCTGCTCGGCCGCGTCGTCGAGCCGTGACCACGCGCGATCGGGCGCGGGACGGGTTCGACCGGAAGCTGCTGGCCCCGCTCGTCTCGGGCGCGGTGCTGAACCCGGTCAACTCGACCATCATCGCGGTCGCGCTGGTGCCGATCGGCGTCGCGTTCGGCGCGCCCGCCTCGGCGACCGCGTGGCTGATCTCCGCGCTGTACCTCGCCACCGCCGTCGGGCAGCCGGTCGCCGGGCGGCTCATCGACCGCTTCGGCCCGCGCCCGGTGTTCCTGCCGGCGACCGCGCTGGTCGGCCTGGCCGGCGTGCTCGGCACCCTCGCCCCGAACCTGGGGTGGCTGATCGCCGCCCGGGTCGTGCTCGGCTTCGGCACGTGCGCCGGCTACCCGGCGGCGATGCGGCTGATCCGCGACGAAAGCGACCGCACCGGCCGCGACAGTCCCGCGTCCGTGCTCACCGTGCTGGCCATCTCCACGCAGACGATCTCGGTGATCGGCCCGGCGCTGGGCGGTCTGCTGATCGGCGTCGGCGGCTGGCGCACGACCTTCGCCCTCAACATCCCCATCGCGCTGGCCGCGTTCGTCCTCGGCGCACGCCGCTTCCCCAGGACACCCAAGCCGGCGGCGAAGGGCTCGTTGGACCTCGACCTGCCCGGCATGGCGCTGTTCGCGGGCTCGCTCGTCGCGGTGCTGCTGTTCCTGATGCACCCCGGCGCGGGGGACTGGTACCTGGCGGTCGTCGCCGTCGCGGGTGCGGCGGGCTTCGCCGTGCGCGAGCTGACCTGCGCCCACCCGTTCATCGACCTGCGGCTGCTCGGCCGCAACGGCCCGCTGCTGCTGACCTACGGGCGCTCGTTGCTGGCCTACGTCGTCGCGTACAGCTTCCTCTACAGCTACACCCAGTGGCTCGAACACGGGCGCGGCCTGTCGGCGGCCGAAGCCGGCCTCGCCACGCTGCCGCTGTTCGCGACCGGGATCCTCGTGTCGCTGGTCAGCGGCCGCCGCGAGCAGGTGCGCGGCAAGCTGGTCGTCGCCGCGCTCGGGCAGCTCGCCGGCTGCGCGCTGCTGCTGACCCTGGACTCCTCCGCCGCCGTCTGGCTGCTCGTCGTGGTCGCGCTCGTGGCCGGGATCCCGCAGGGGCTCAACAGCCTCGCGCTGCAGAACTCCGTGTACCGCCAGGCGAACCCCGCCGACATCGGCG
The DNA here is from genome assembly GCF_044759945.1 of Amycolatopsis sp. NPDC098790. NCBI lineage: Bacteria > Bacillati > Actinomycetota > Actinomycetes > Pseudonocardiales > Pseudonocardiaceae > Amycolatopsis > Amycolatopsis sp. NPDC098790. Next base: position 2,437,278 of record NZ_JBIWAI010000002.1, on the reverse strand, counting down.
CGTCGGCCGGGCTGCTCCGCACCTCCGGCTACCTCGGCGCGATCGTCTCCTCCGCGCTGCAGGGCGCTTTCTACGGCCCCGCCGCCGAAACCGGCGGGCTGCACGACCTCGCACTGCTGCTGCTCGGCATCGGCGCGGTCTTCCTCGCCGTCACCGTGTTCGACCGTTCGCTCACCAGGAGCACCACCCCGCCCGGGAAGGACGACCCCGATGCTTGACCCGAACCGCACCGCCCTGCTGGTGATGGACTACCAGGAGGGGATCGTCGGGCAGCTGCCCGACACCGGCCCGCTGCTCGACCGCGTCGCGAGCGTGGTCGACGACGTCCGCGCCCGCGGCGGGCACGTCGGCTGGGTGCGCGTCGCGTTCGAAGACGCCGAGTTCGACGCCATCCCCGAGACGAGCATGTTCGCCCCGATCGCCGCGTCGCCCGACCTGCGCGCGGCGATGCACGCGGACGGGCCCGGCACGCGGATCCACGCCCGGCTCGCGCCGGAGCCGGACGACATCCGGGTCCGCAAGACCCGCGTCGGCGCGTTCTCCACCACCGATCTCGGGCCGCAGCTGGAGAAGCGCGGGATCACCACGCTCGTCCTCGCCGGGCTCAGCACGAGCGGCGTCGTGCTGAGCACCGTCCGCGAGGCGATGGACCGCGACTACCGGCTCGTCGTCCTGCGCGACGCCTGCGGCGACCGCGAGCGGGCCACGCACGACTTCCTGACCGGCGGGGTGTTCCCGCGCACCGCCACCGTCGTGGACGTGGCCGGGCTCGGTGCCCTGTGGGACGTCCAGTAGGTTCGCTGCGTGCCCCGTCCGCCCGCGACCGTGCCCGACGAGGTGCTGCGCGTCTCGATCGTGGAGCGGTTGTTTGCCCGCGCGGACGACGAGCGCCCGCTGTTCACCCACCAGGACCACAGCCACGACGCCGAGCACACGGTGACGTGGGCCGAGTTCGCCGCGCGGGTCCGCGTCGTCGCGGGCGGGCTGCGCCGGGTCGCCGAGCCGGGGGAGCGGGTCGCCGTCCTCGCCGGGCAGGAACTCGCCTACCCGCTCGCGTTCTTCGGCGCCCTCGCCGCGGGGCTGGTCGCCGTCCCGCTGATGCCGCCGGGGAACACCGCGCAGGCCGAGCGGCTCGGCGGCGTACTGGCCGACTCCGGAGCGCGGGTGTGGCTGACGTCGTCGGCCGCGGCGGCGCGGGTCCGCGAGTTCGGCGACCCCGGCGAGCTGCTGTTGGTGGACGAGCTGAGCGGGCCGGGCGCCGACCCGGTGCCGGTCGCGCCGGACAGCCCCGCGTACCTGCAGTACACCTCGGGCTCGACGCGGGAGCCGGCCGGCGCGGTGATCCCGCACCGGGCGATCGTCGCGGCCTGCTGGCAGGGCAGCCGGGCCTACGCCGTGGACGAGGGCACGACCTGCGCGGGCTGGATCCCGTTCTTCCACGACATGGGCCTGATCCAGTTGCTGTGCCTGCCCGTCTTCGCCGGCGGCCGCGCGGTGTTCATGGCGCCGGCCGAGTTCGTGCACCGGCCGCGGCGCTGGCTGCGGCAGCTCGCGGACTACCCGGCCGTGTTCACCGCGGCGCCGAACTTCGCCTACGACCTCGCTGTCGAGGCCGGCCCCGAAGAGGGCCTCGACCTGTCGGACGTGCGGGTGGCGCTCAACGGCGCGGAGCCCGTCCGCCCGCGCACGGTGGAGCGCTTTCTCGAGGTATTCGGCCCCTACGGCTTCCGGCGCGCGGCGTACCGGCCGTCGTACGGGCTCGCCGAAGCCACGGTCTACGTCGCGAGCGCGGGGCCGGAAGGGCCGACGGGGGCGGTGTTCGACCGCGAAACGCTCGCGCAGGGCCGGGTCGTCGAAACCGTCGACGGCCAGGAACTGGTGTCCGTCGGCCGCCCGGTCGGGCAGGACGTGCGGATCGTCCACGAAGGACAGGAGCAGCCTGAGGGCCTGGTGGGCGAGATCTGGCTTCGCGGCCCCAACGTGGCCACCGGCTATTGGGGCCGGGGCGACGCGGCCGCGTTCGACGCCACGCTGGACGGCACCGGCGGCTGGCTGCGCACCGGCGACCTCGGCGTCGTGCACCGCGGCGACCTCTACGTCACCGGACGGCTCAAGGACCTCATCGTCGTCGACGGCCGCAACTTCCACCCGCAGGACATCGAGGCCGCGGCCGGCGAGGCCCACCCGGCGGTCCGCCGCGACCGCGTCGCCGCGTTCGGCGTCGCCGACGAGGACGGCGAGGGCGCGGTGGTGGTGGCCGAATGGGCCCGCGGTGCCGACGCCGACCTCAAAGAGGTGACCCGGGCGGTGCTGCGCGCGGTGTCGCGCGAGCACGATCTCACGCTCCGTGCGGTACATCTGGTCCCTTCCGGCGGACTTCCGCGCACATCGAGTGGCAAGGTCGCCCGGTCGGCGGCGAAGGCACGTTATGGTGGCGGCCGTGGGTGATCACCGCGCCGAGGTCACGAAGGTCGTCAGCGACACCTTCCGGCTGGACCCGGCCCTCGTCGAGCCCGACGCACCGCTGGAGGAGCTGGGCATCGACTCGAAGGGCCGGATCAAGCTCCTCGCGGCGCTGGAGGTCTACTACGGCGTGACGATCGACCTGGACCAGCTCGATCGGTTCACCGACGTGGGTTCGGTGGCCGCCGTGCTCGCGGAAGCCCTGGGAACTGGCGGACCTACAGGAGAGGCTCGGAAATGAGCGGCGGGGGGTACACCGCGACGACGGAAGCGTTGTCGACGGCGTCCAAGACCATCGGGGACCTGGCGGAACACCTGCTGGACGACAACCCGGACCTGCAGACGCCACAGGTGACCGCGGAGGGGTTCGGCAAGGCGCACAACGCGCACGCGGCGAAGTACACCGCCGGCGCGCAGGCGCTGTGGGCCGCGGTCTCCGGCTACAGCAGCACGCTCGGCTCCTTCGGCACCAACCTCGGCACCGCCGGGTCGAGCTACAGCGCCAACGAGGACAACCAGGCCGGCGCGATCACGAACGCCGGGGGCTCGCTCTGATGGCCGACGAAAACAAGAAGAAGTGGTCCGACGTCAAGGCGCTGCTGGACGACCCGAGCGTCCCCGCCCAGCAGAAGAGCGCGCTGATCAGCAGCTGGCTGCGGGAAAACCCGCCGCCCCCGCCGTTCCTGTCCGACCAGGAACCGGACGACATCAAGCAGAAGCGGCAGGAAGCCGAAAAGTACGCGAACGCGTACAACGCCAACCCGCTCTTCGCCGGGCAGTCGGTCGACGAGGCCTTCGACAAGGCCAAGCAGAGCGGTGACCAGAACTCCTACAACGAAGACCAGGAAAAGAAGGCCGTCGACGAGGGCAAGACCAAGCTCGACGGCACCCAGCCGCCCGCGGCCGCCGACGGCGGCACCACCACCGGGACGAAGACGTCCGACGAGATCTTCGACGCCGCCGCGCCCGCGCTGAAGCTGTTCGAGACCTTCGGGTCGCTGCTGGCGAAGATCCCGGCCGACTGCCGCGGCAACACGCGCGCGCTCGACCTCGACAAGGACATCCGCGCGCCGTTCGACGAGCAGCGCGGGATCAGCTTCGAGCACTTCGTCCAGGACGCCGCGCACTTCAAGACCGGCTCGGAAACGGTGGACCGGACGCTCGAGGACACCGGCTCGCAGCTGGGCACGCTGTACCAGACGTGGAGCGGCGCGGGTGCGGACGCCGCGTCCGACACGTACAACGACAAGATCCAGCCGAAGGCGGCCAAGCTCGCCCAGACGCTCGGCAACGTCGGCGAAGCGACGAACACCACCGCGACCACGGTGTTCCAGCTGTGCAAGGGCAAGGCCGACGCGGTCATCGGCATGTACACCGACCTGGTCGGCAAGGCCGACTACACGATGGCGCAGAAGGTCGTCGCGGTCGCCAGCGGCGAGCACGGCAACGAACAGGACCTGGCCCAGATCGCGGGCTGGATGGACCTCAACTTCGGCACCAACCTCGTCAAGACGCTCAACGACCAGGGCTGCTGCGACGGCGACGAGATCAAGAAGCACGGCCAGGACCTGGCCAAGCAGTGGATCCAGAACCAGTTCAACCCCGACATGTGGGACCGGCTCTACAAGGGCTTCGAGAAGACCTGCAAGGACACGAAGGACCTCGTCGACCAGGCCTACGACGCGCTCGACAAGGTCATGGGCGCGGTCAAGAACGAGTTCGAGGGCGTTTCGATGCCCGGCGGGTCCGGTACCGGCGGGGCCGGTGGCCCGGGTACCGGTGGCACCGGTGGTGGTGCCGGGGGCGGGGCCGGCGGCGGTTTCGGGACCGGGAACGGGTCTGGGACCGGGACCGGGAGCGGTTCCGGGGCCGGCGGCTTCGGGTCCGGTGAGGGTTCCGGGGCCGGTGGCGGTTCCGGGTCCGGTTCGGGAGCGGGCAGCGGTTCGGGAGCGGGCAGCGGTTCGGGGATCCCCGGCGACGGTTCGGGTACCGGTGGCTCCGGGACCGGCGGTTCGGGCATTCCGGGCGGTGGATCCGGTTCGGGCTCGGGCTCGGGTTCCGGTGGGTCGGGTGCCGGGGGTGGCGGTTCCGTGCCGCCGATCCCGGACACGGACACACCCTCGGGGGCCGGGTCGGCCGGTGGCGGCTCCGGGTCGGCCGGTGGTGGCTCCGGTTCGTCGGGAGACGACCAGGAGGCCGCCGCGGCGGCGGCCAAGCAGAAGGCGGCCGAGGCCGCGGAAGCCGCCAAGCAGCAGGCTTCGGAAGCGTTGAGTTCGCTCGACGGCGGCGGGAGCGGGGGTGCCGGCCTCGGCGGTGGCGAAGGCCTGGGCGGTGGCTCCGGTTCGGGCGGTGGCGAAGGGCTGGGCGGCGGTTCCGGTTCGGGCAGTGGTTCCGGCTCGGGCTCGGGTTCCGATGACACGTCGCCGTCGTCGGTGCCGCCGCCTTCGTCCAGCGGGCAGGACGCCGCGGCCGCGGCCGCCGAAGAGGCCAAGAAGAAGGCCGCCGACGCGTTGAAGGAGTTCAGCGGACCCGGGATCGAGACCGAGTCCGGTGACGGCGCCGGTTTGGGTTCCGGTTCCGGCTCCGGCTCCGGGGGCAGCGGCCTCGGCGGCGAAGGCCTGGGCGGCGGCTCCGGCTCCGGCTCGGGTGGCGGCTCGGGCTCGGGTGGCTCCGGCGACGACGGCAAGGCGGCGGCCGAGCAGGCCGCGGAAGAGGCCAAGCAGAAGGCGGCCGACGCGCTGAAGGAGTTCAGCGGCGAGGGCATCAAGACCGACTCCGGCGAGGGCGCGGGGCTCGGCGACACCGGCGCGGACACCGATGGCGACGGCAAGCCGGACGGCCTCGACACCGATGGCGACGGCAAGCCCGACGGCAAGGACGTCGACGGGGACGGCAAGCCGGACGGCCTCGACACCGATGGCGACGGCAAGCCCGACAGCAAGGACACCGACGGCGACGGCAAGCCCGACGGCCTGCTCGACGAGGACGGCAAGGACGCCGACGGCAAGGACGGCGACGACAACCCCGACACCCTGAAGGTCAAGCAGGGCGACAAGACCTTCGAGATGACCGAACCCGACCACGACGGGAAGATGGACATCAAGGTCGGCGAGGGGACCGACGCCGTCAAGGACTTCAAGCTCGACTGGTCGAAGGACGCCGACGGGCAGAGTCCACAAGGGACGGACGACACGTACTGCCCCGGCCCCGACGGCAAGATCCACATCGAGGACGGCGACCTCAAGATCACCGCCGAGCGGCCGGACGGTCCGGACGGGCCGACCGTCGTCACCGTCGACGACGGCAGCGGCACCCCCACGACCTACACGCTCGGGGAGGACGACAAGCCCTCGGACGTCCTCGGGGACACGCCCGACAAGAAGGTCGACGACCTGCCCTCCCACCGCGGCACGCTCGACGACCTCGGGTCTTCGTCGTCCGACGGCGGTTCGGGAGCGCACCACGGTGGCGGCCCGGACGACAGCGGCGCCGGCGCGCACCACGGCGGCGGCGGAGCGGGGGCCGGGATCGGCGGCGGTTCGCACGGCGGCGCCGGGTTGTCTTCGGCCGGATTCGACTCGCACGCCGGGCTCGGCGATACACCGGTGTCCGGCGGCGCGCACACGGGAGCGGGCGTCGGCGTCGGGCAGGCGCAGCCCGCGGCCGCGTTCGCGCCGGCGGGGGCGTCGGCCGGGACCGGCGGCCAGTCGATGTCCGGGATGCCCGGCATGGGCGCGATGGGCGGGGCCCACGGCGGTGGTGGCGGCGACACCGAGCGGCGCTCGCCCGCGTACCGGATCGAAGGCGCGGTGTTCGACAACCTCGGTGAGCCGGGCCGCCGGATCATCGGCTCCCTGAACGACGACGAAGACCCGCCGACCGCTCGCCGGACCTGGTAGGAGGACCCATGACCGACATCGCCGCGATGAAGGCCGAGCTGGCCGGCCTGGTGCGCGAACAGTCCGAGCGGCGCGCGCTGCGCGAGCAGCGGGGCGAGGAGATCAAGGCCCGGTCGCAGGAGTACATGACCAAGCAGGTCCAGGCGGCCGAGCGGTACGTCCAGCACGTGCGCGAGGTGGCGCAGCGCAAGACGAAGTCGGGCTGGAGCACGGACCGGCAGGGCACGGAACCGCCGTCGGCGTTCGACACGGACGCCTTCGGCGGCGAGCCGGGTGGCGCGTCGCCGTTCGCGCCGTCGGGCCCGCCCCCGTCGGCGTCGCCGGCCCGGGACGAGGCCCCGCGGCGGGGACGCCGTGCCCGGGCGGCGGAGGCCGAGGACGACTTCGACAACAACCCCTGGTGAGCCGGTCGGCCGCGCCGCCGGAAGCCCGCGGCGCGGCCTCGAAGCCGGGCCCGGCCGTCACGGCATCCAGAGGTCGACCGCGATCTCCCGCAGCCGCTCGGTGAACACCCCGGCCGGGCTCGCGCGCTCCAGCAGCTCGCGCAGCCCGGCCTCGAACTCCGCGCGGCGCTCACCGAACAAGTGCGGCGCCGAGCTGGACAGCGAGAACACCCCCGCCACCACGTCGTCCACCGTCCGCGTCACCACCCGACCCGGCACCGTGAACCGCCGCGGGCCGCGGAAGCCGGCCGCCCGGTAGATCTCCGACTCGCCGCTCGCCGTCCCCTGCGGCAGCGTTCCCCGTCCGGCCCGGCGCACCGGTCCCAGGTACTCCTGTACCAGCGCGGCGATCTCCGGCCGCGGCACCGATCCTTCGGCACCCTCGTGCGTCGTCGCGTGGACGTGGGCGCAGACCCCGCCCGGCACCAGCATCCCGTGCACCGCCGCGGCGACCTTCTCCCGGTCGAACCAGTGGAACGACTGGGCGAACGTCACCAGCCGGAACCGGCCCAGCCCGGCCGGCAGTTCCTCCGCGCGCCTGAGCACCCAGCGGCAGTCCGCGGAAAGCTGCCGCGCTTCCGCGAGCATGTCCTCGTCCGCGTCGAGCCCGACCGCCTCCTCGAACCACCCGGCCAGCAGCAGGGTGAGCGACCCCGGCCCGCAGCCGACGTCGAGCAGGCGCCCCGATCCGTCCAGCCCCAGCTCGGCCACGAACGCCTCGGCCAGCGACGGCGGATACGCGGCACGGCCCCGCGCGTAGTACCCGGCACTGCCCGAATAGAGGGACGGATCCCACTCCCACACCTCAGCCACGCCGCCAGCGTAGATACTCGGGTGTCATGGACTCCGCGAACTGGTGGCGCGACGCCGTCGTCTACGAGGTCTACGTCCGCAGCTTCGCCGACGCCGACGGGGACGGCACCGGGGATCTCGCGGGCCTGCGCTCGCGGCTGGGCTTCCTCGCCGGCCTCGGCGTCGACGCCGTGTGGACCACCCCCTGGTACCGCTCGCCGATGGTCGACGGCGGCTACGACGTCGAGGACCACCGGACCCCCGACCCGCTCTTCGGCACCGATCCCGACGTCCTGGACCTGGTCGCCGAGGCGCACCGGGTGGGCCTGCGGCTGCTGATCGACGTCGTCCCGAACCACACCTCCGACCGCCACCCCTGGTTCCGGGCCGCACTGGCCGGCGGGCCCGAGCGCGCCCGCTACCACTTCCGGCCCGGCCGCGGCGAAGACGGCGAACTGCCGCCGACCGACTGGCGCAGCGTCTTCGGCGGCCCCGCCTGGACGCGCGCCTCCGACGGCGACTGGTACCTGCACCTGTTCGCCCCGGAGCAGCCCGACCTCAACTGGGACAACCCGGAAGTCCGGGCGGACTTCGAGGACCTGCTGCGGTTCTGGTTCTCCCGCGGGGTCGACGGCGTCCGCATCGACGTCGCCCACGGCCTGCTCAAGGACCCGGCCTTCCCCGACCTCGGCGCCGACGACGAGGAGATCGCGCGGCCGCCGGATCGCGCCGCGCACCCGCACTGGGACCTTGACGGCGTCCACGAGATCTACCGCACCTGGCGCAAGATCGCCGGCGAGTTCGGCCCGGACCGCGTGTTCGTCGCCGAGGCGTGGGTCGACCGGCCGGACCGCCTCGCCCGGTACGTGCGCCCGGACGAGCTGCACACCGCCTTCAACTTCGACTACCTGCGCTGCGACTGGGACGCGGTCGCGCTGCGCGAGGTCGTCGACCGGACGCTGGAAGCCCTGCACGCGGTCGGCGCGCCGGCGACGTGGGTGCTGTCGAACCACGACGTCGTCCGGCACGTGACGCGGTTCGCCCCCGGAGGCGACCTCGCGCGCGGCCGGCAGCGGGCCCGGGCGGCGCTGCTGCTCATGCTCGCGCTGCCCGGCGGCGCGTACCTGTACCAGGGCGAGGAGCTGGGCCTCGAGGAGGTCGAGGACTTGCCGGAGGAGGTGCTCGCCGACCCGACATGGGAACGGTCGGGCCACACCCGCCGCGGCCGCGACGGCTGCCGGGTCCCGCTGCCGTGGTCGGGCACCGAGCCGCCGTTCGGCTTCGCGCCCGAGGGCGTGCGGACGTGGCTGCCGCAGCCGGCCCACTGGCGCACGGCGACGGCCGAGGCGCAGGCGGCCGATCCCGCGTCGATGCTCGCCCTCTACCGGGCCGCGCTGGCCGAGCGCCGGGCGAACCCGGCGCTGGGGGACGGGACGCTGACGTGGGCGCCCTCGTCTCCCGGCGTGCTGTCCTTCACGCGGGAACCGGGGTTCGCGTGCGTGGTCAACCTTTCGGCGGAACCGGCCGAACTTCCGGGCGGCGACCGGGTTCTGCTCTCCAGCGTGCCCCTCGACGAGGGCAGGCTCCCGTCCGACGCCGCGGTGTGGCTCGCCAGGAGGTGACCTGACGTCACCCGGCCGGGTTGATTCGGTGGTGTGAAAGCGGGAGCGGCGGGGTACCCGGTCGCGTTCGCTGCCGCCGTCCGAGCCGGAGGTCGTCCGATGCCCGTCCGATCCGCTGCCCCGCCCGCCACCGACGTCGTCGGCCTGGCGCTGGAAGTCCTTGCGGCGCAAGGCATGAGCCGCCCCGCCGCGCACACCGCGCTGAAGGCGATGGCCCAGGAGAGAGGCCTGACGGTGCCGCGCTGCGCGGCGCTGGTCGTGGCCGCGGTCGACGGGAGGATGGCCTGATGGCCCTCGCCGGCGGGTTTTCCCGCGCGGGCAACGACGACGCGGCGTCGGTCGGCGGGGGCGTGCTGCTCGCCGTCGGGCTGGTCGTCGCGTTCTTCACGTGGTGGTCGTGGTGGACGGCCGCGGGGATCGCGCTGACCGCCGCCGGCGTGCTGTGGCTCACCGTCGGCAACCGGCACGAGTAACCCGCCCGTCACGGGGAAAGCCCTCCGCACACCAGTGACGAGGAGGCTTTCCGTGCCCGACCACGACGAGGACGTCATCGAACTGCTGCAGCGCCAGCACCGCGAAATCCGGGAACTGTTCGCCGCGCTGGAAACCGCCGGGGACGACCGGCGGCGAGAGGTGTTCGCCGATCTCGTGCGGCTGCTCGCCGTGCACGAGACGGCGGAAGAACTCGTGGTGCACCCGGAGATCCGGGACCTCGAGCCCGCGGCCGGACCGGTCGTCGACGCGCGGCTCGGCGAGGAGCACCGCGCCAAGGAACTGCTGACCACCCTGCAGAAGATGGGACCCGGCGCCGACGGGTTCGACACGCTGCTGGTCCAGCTGCGCGACGACGTGCTCGCGCACGCCGACCACGAAGAGCGCGAGGAGTTCCCGCTGCTGCGCGCCCACCGGCCGCCGGAGCGCCTGCGCGCCATGGCCGCGACCGCCAAGCTGGCCGAAGCCGTCGGTCCGACCCGGCCGCACCCCGGCGTCGAGAGCGCGACGGCGAACCTGGTGCTGGGCCCGCCCGCGGCGATCATGGACCGGGCGCGCGACCTCATCCGCGGCGCCCTGGGGAGGTGAGCGCGGTGACGTCCGAAGAACCTCGAGAACCCCGAGAACCCCGGGACCCCGAAGAGTTCGCGGAGGAAGCCGGGCTGGATCCGACCCCGCAGGAGGTCGAGGAGTACCAGGAGCTGGCGAAGAAGAACCCACCCTGGTCGGCGCCGGACTGAGTGGGTACCCCGTCGGCATGGCAGACGGCTCGGCCCGCAAACTGCGGCGCTACCAGGAGATGCGTGACTTCGGCCGGACCGCCGAGCCGGCCGGCGGGGCCGCCGGCGGGCCGGCTGGGCACCGGTTCGTGGTGCAGCGGCACCGCGCCCGCCGCCTGCACTACGACTTCCGGCTGGAGCTGGACGGTGTCCTGGTCAGCTGGGCGGTGCCGAAGGGCCCGACGCTGGACCCGAAGGCCCGCCGGCTGGCCGTGCACGTCGAAGATCACCCGATCGAGTACGCCGACTTCGAAGGCGTGATCCCGCGCGGCGAATACGGCGGCGGGGACGTCATCGTCTGGGACCGCGGCCAGTGGCGGCCGGTCGACGAGGACCCGGCGAAGGCGATCGAGGACGGCACCCTGCACTTCGACCTCGACGGCGAGAAGCTGGCCGGCCGGTTCGTGCTCGTCCGCACGAACCGCGGCGAGAAGGACCAGTGGTTCCTCCTGCACAAGGAGGACGAGCACGCCGAAGCCGGCTGGGACGCCGAGGACCACCCGCGTTCGGTGAAGAGCGGCCGCACCAACGACGAGGTGGCGGCCGCGCCCGGCGCGTTGTGGCACGGCGACCGGCCGGCCGCGCAGGCGGAGGAAACCGTCGGGTTCACCGCCGCCACCGCCGACGAGCTGGCGGCCCTCGACGACCTCGGCGCCAAGGGCAGGTGGTCGGTCGCCGGCCGCGAGCTCTCCTTGACCAACCTGGACAAGGTCCTCTTCCCGCCGGCCGGGGACGGCGAGCCGGTGACCAAGCGGGACCTGATCCGCTACTACGTCACCGCCGGCCCGGTCATGCTGCCGTACCTGGCGGGCCGTCCCCTCAACACGCACCGCTTCCCGCAGGGCGTCACCGAACCCGGCTTCTGGCAGAAGGAAGTCCCGAAGCACGCGCCGGACTGGCTGACGACGTGGCGCAACGAGCGCGCCGAAGCGGGGGAGAGCCAGCGGTACGTCGTGGCGGACAGCGTCGCGACGCTGGCGTGGCTCGCGAACTACGGCGCCCTGGAGCTGCACGCGTGGACGTCGCGCGCGGCCGACGTCGACCACCCGACGTGGGTGCTGTTCGACATCGACCCGGGCCCGCGGACGTCGTTCGCCGAGGTCCTGGAGCTGGCGCGGCTGCACCGCACGGCCCTGGAGCACCTCGGCCTGACCGGGCGGCCGAAGGTGACCGGGCAGCGCGGGATCCAGGTGTGGGTGCCGATCGCGCCGCACTGCACGTTCGAGCAGACGCGCGCGTGGGCGGAGACCGTCTCGAAGACGATCGGGCGGGTCCTGCCGGACCTGGTGAGCTGGGCGTGGTCGAAGGACAAGCGCCAGGGCCGCGCCCGGCTCGACTACACGCAGAACGTGCTGAACAAGACGCTGGTGGCGCCGTACAGCGTGCGCCCGCGGCCGGGGGCGCCGGTGTCGGTGCCGCTGGAGTGGGAGGAGCTGGACGACGACGGCCTCACCCCGGACCGCTGGACGATCCGGGACGTCCCGAAGCGGCTGGCGGAGCACGGTGACCCGTTCGCGGCGCTGCTCGGGGTCGAGCAGAAGCTGCCGGGCCTGTGAGCTGAAGGGCACCTTCCTCACATCCGACGCGCTGAAGGGCACCTTTCTCTCGTCACATGCACGGAAGGTGCCCTTCAGCCCGTCAGGCGTGGACGGTCTCCAGCTTGCGGGGTTGCAGCCGGTCGAGGTCGGGGCGGGACAGGTGGGGCCGGCCGCCCGCGTGCTCGGTCGTCGCCGCGGCTGCCGCCACTGCCAGGCACGCCGCCGTCTCCAGCGGGCGGCGGCGGGTCAGGGCCGCCGTCAGCGTCGCCACCAGGGCGTCGCCCGCGCCAGTCGGGTCGACCACCTCGGTCTCCACGTGCGGCACGAACCACGACTCCGCCGGGCCCGCGAACAGGTTCCCCTGCCCGGCCACCTCCAGCACGACCAGCGACGGCCCGCGCTCCCGCAGGTCCGCCGCCGCGCGGGCCGCGCTCGCGACGTCGTCCACGGGCCGGCCCGTGAGCAGCTCGGCTTCGTGCCCGTCGGCGCGCACGACGTCGGCCAGGGCGAGCAGCTCGCCCGTCCGGTCCTGCGGTGCCCCGTCCAGCACGACCCGCGTGCCCGCCGTGTGCGCGAGCCGCGCCGCCAGCAGCGCGGCCGGGGCCGGCTGCTGCAGCTGGACGATCAGCGAGCTCGCCGCCGAGATCGGCGCCGACGCGGCGAAGACGTCGGTCTCGGTCAGCAGGGTCCCCTCCGGGACGTGCTCAAGGTAGCGGCGGCGGCCGTGGGCGTCGACGACGTCGATCAGCAGCGCCGTCTCGGTGCCCGGCCGGCGGACCACGTGCGAGGTGCCGATCCGGTCGGCGCGGGCTTGCGCGCGCAGGGCGTCGCCGGTGCGGTCCCGGCCGACGACGCCGACCAGCGACACGGCCACGCCGAGCTGGCTCAGCGCGACGGCCTGGTTGGCGCCCTTCCCGCCGAGCATCTCCTTGCGGTGCGTCACCGGCGCCGAGGAGTCGGCGTCGGGCGCGTCCGGGACCTCGACCACCAGGTCGCGGGCGATCTGCCCGACGACCACGACTTCGCTGTACATCACCGGTACCGCCGGTCGGTCATGGCGCCTCCTCGGTTGGCGAAGATCGGCTACCCGGTTCCGGGTGGGCGGTAAACCGCACGTTCGGGTCGCGGCCGGGCGTCACCGGGTGATCCGCCGTTGCCCCGGACGGCCGCACCGGTTCGTCCGCACCCGGGATGTGGATCACCTCGTCTTCGGGTAAATCAGGGAGACGAGGACACGGGTGAAAGTGAGGTTCGGGTGACCGAGACGTTGATGAACGCCGCGGACCGGTGGAGACCGCTGACCGAGCTGCTGGGCGCGCTGCTCGAGCGGATCACCGGCGAGCTGCCGGGCTGCCTCGGCGCGGGGCTCACGGTGGGCCGGGGCGGCCGTCCGCCGCAGGTGCTGGCGGCCGCCGGCGTCGCGGCCGGGTTGCTGCCGGTTTCGCTGGCGCACGGCGGCCCGGTCGCCGTCGCGGCCGCCACGGGCGAGCCGGTGACGACCGACGACCTCTTCGCCGACGGGCGCTGGCCCGGGCTCTCCGGTGCCGTCGCCGGCCCGGAGCTCGCCGCGATCCGCGGCGCGGCCGCCCTGCCCGGCCTCTGGGAAGACACCAGTGCGTTCGTGCTGTCGGCGGTGTTCGACCGGCCGCTCGACGCCGGTGTGCTGAGCGTCCTGCGGCGGTACGAGAAGCTGACCGAGACGACGCTGGTGGTCGCCGAGGCCGCGACCGCGGGCGACCCGGACCAGACACTGGACCTGCTGGCTTCGCGCGCCGCCATCGAGCAGGCGAAAGGCGTGGTCATGGCGGTCCGGCGGTGCGCACCGGACGAGGCATGGCAGACGCTGCGCCGGGGCAGCCAGGAGTTCAACGTGAAGGTCCGCGAGCTGGCCGTCGCGCTGGTCGAGCACGTCGGCGGCGGGCACGCGCCCGACGGCGCCCGGGAGATCCGGCCCGGCGCCCCGGCCCGGCACGCGGCCGAGCGGCTCTGGTCGGCGTTCACCGCGGAATAGGGCGTTTCCGTTCCGGCGGTTTGGGTATCAAGACCCCGACCTTGATCACCCCACCCGCGACGCCGGCCGGACGCCGGCGCGGAAGGCCTGCCGAACCCGTGTCCCCCATGTCCCCGGTCCCGAGCCGGTCCGCGCCCTTGACGGCGCGCCGGACGGAGTACCGCCCCGGTCTGCTGGTGCTGACCTTCGCCGGCGAGATCGACGCGCTGACCCTGCCGATCCTGGAACGCGAGCTGGCGGCGTCCCCACCGGGGACGACGGTGGTCGACCTCACGCAGGTGGCGTTCCTCGGCCTGGCGGGCGCCCGGGCACTGGCGGCCGCCGCCCGGCTCGCGAGCGCGGAGGGCGGCCGGTTCGGGGTGGTGGCGAACAGCCGGACCCTGGCGCGGCTGTTCCGGATCACGGGGCTGGCGGCGGTGGTCCCGATGTTCGCGTCGCTGTCGGACGCGCTGCGAGAGTTGCTGGCGGCGGGGGTGCGGGACACGGCCTGCTGAACCCGCCGGTTCCGCTGTAGTGAATGACTCATTCCAGTCGCCAGGCGACAGGAATGAGTCATTCACTACAGCAGTTCGCGTCCCCCGCGCCGCTCAGCGCGGGACCCAGCGGGTCACCAGGACCCCCGCGTCGGACCTCAACTCGCCACCCGCGTGCGCGACGACCGTCTGCGTCACCATGCGCGCGGACTCCGGCGGCAGCGTCCCGCCCGCCAGGCACGCCGCCACCCGGTCCCGCCCGAACGGCGTCCCCGCCCGGTCGGTCGCCCCGGCCACACCGTGCGAGTACAGCGCGAGCACGTCGCCGGGACGGAGCCGGGCCTCCGTGACCCGCGGCGGCCGCTCGAACCCGCCCGCCACCGCGCCCGTTTCCGGCAGCACCGCCCCGCCGCGGAGGATCAGCGGGGCCGGGTGCCCGGCATCCAGCCACCGCACGGCACCGGTCACCAGGTCCAGCTCCGCGAGCACCCCCGTGACCGCCGCGCCCGAACCGGCGACCGCCGTGTACTGCTCCTCCAGCGACGCCCCGTCGCGCCGGGCCGCGCGGTAGGCCGCCAGCGCGTTCACCACCGCGTAGCTCGCGCCGCCCGTGCGCGGGCCCGCGTCGAACATCGCCAGCCGCGCCCACCGTTCCGAGAGCGCGTAGTCGAACACCACCCCGCACAGGTCGTACGCCGGCTGGACGCTCGCGCCGACCACCACGCTCTCGGTCGCGCCCGTGAGCGGCGGCAGGCTCTGCCACAGCAACTCGGCGGGGGACGCGCGGTGGCGCCGCCGGCGGCGCACGTCGAGACCGTCGCCGTACTGGGTCGTGACCGTCACCAGGTGCCCGAGCAGCGTGCTCAGCCACCGGCACTGCTCGCGCAGGACGGGGTCGTCGGGGTCGGCGTCGTCGGTCGGGACGATCTCCAGCACGCCGAGCCGCTCGACGCCGTCGAGCAGCACCGTCCACAGCGTGGGACCGGGGCCGTCCCGCGTCACCGCGGTGCCGGCGCGGCGGAAGACGTCGCCGGCGACGGTGGTGTCGATGTCCAGTTCCACGGCGGAGTCCGCGCGCACGAGCGTCCTCTGGTCGTAGTCGGCGAGGTAGACGCCGATCGACAGGTCGAGCGCGCGGCCCGCCGCCGCGACGACGGCGGGCAGCCGCTCGGGCGGTGCCCGGTGGGCACCTTCGAGGAGGTCGACAAGCGCCTTCAGCGGGCCGTGCAACGGCTTCCCGTCGCGCACCGAATGGCTGTAGGGCGCGCGGGGCGGGCCGGCCAGCTCGTCGAGCCGCTCGTTGACGGCGTGGGCGAGCATGTCGCGGTCGACGCGGGGCAGCGTGGTCAGGCCGTTGAGGTAGGCGTCCAGCTCCAGCAGGCTCTGGCTGCCGCCGAGCGCGAAGTAGCGCATCCACAGCTGTTCCGGGCTCAGGTCGCTGCGGGCGAAGCAGGCGGCGAGCAGCCGTTGCTGTTCCTCCGCGGGCAGGAAGCGCATCGGCGGCTCACCTTCCCCGCGGCGCCGGCGCGAGCAGCCCGGTCGCGGCTTCGGCCGGGGTGAGGCCGTCCGCGCGGGCCAGCGACAGCAGGCGGTCGAACGCGGTGTCCTCGTCGAGGCCGTCGCGGCCCATCAAGAAGCCCTTCGCCATGGTGATCACGTCGCGGTCGCGCAGGGTGTGCTTGAACTGCTCGCTGAAGCGGCTCGCCCGCTCGTAGGCGCGGGCGTTGGCGACCAGCGTCGCGGCGCGGGCGGCGAACGAAGCCAGCGTCCGCTCCTCGGCCTCACCGAACGCGCCGGCGGTCGTCGCGTAGATCTTGATGGCGCCGTGGCAGCCGTCCTCGGCGACGAGCGGCGTGGTGAGCACCGACCGCAGACCCGAGCCGGTGACCGCGGCGCACCACCGCGGCCAGCGCCGTTCGGTCGTGACGTCGTCGATCCGCATCGGCGAGCACTCCGCGAGCGCGGCCATGCACGGACCCTCGCCGAGCCGGTACTGCAGGGTGTCGGCTTCGCGCACCAGCGGGCCCGACGCGCTCGTGGTGGCGGGGTGGCCTTCGCCGTCGATGAGCGTCACCCCGGCGCCGGCCGCGGTGGCGATCGTCTTGCCCGCCAGCGAGACGACCAGCTCGAGCACCGAGTCGACGGTTTCGCGCGACAGCAGCAACCCCGACATGCGTGCGGCGACCGCCGCCAGCTCCCCGTCCAGCGGCAGCCCGGCCGCCTTCTCCGTCGCCATGGCCGCTGAATACCAAAGGGTGGCCGTGGTCAAACCTGCGCGAAGTGGGTACCCGAGCGGTTCGGTGCCCAGCGGGAGGAGAGGACATGGAACTGCCGGAGCGCACCGCGACGGCTTCACCGCTGCTCGACGACGTCACCGGGGCTTTGGAGGCCCTCACCGCCGTCCTGCGGCAGGAAGACGACTTCCGGATCCTGCTGCAGCACGTGTGCCTGCAGGTGCGGCACGCCGTGCCAGGCGTCGCCGAAGCGTCCGTCACGCTGGTGCGCGCGGACGAGCCGCACACGGCGTCCGCGACCGCCGCCGTCGTGAGCGAGCTCGACGCCGACCAGTACCGCCTCGGCGACGGGCCGTGCCTGGAGGCCGTCCGCAGCGGCAAGATCGTCCGCACCTCGGTCGCCGACGCGATGGAGCGCTGGCCGGCGTTCGCGAGCGGGGCCACGGAAGCGGGCTTCGGCAGTTTCCTCGCCGCGCCGCTGGTGGCGGACGAGGAGTACACGGGCGCGGTGAACTGCTACGGCAGGCAGGACGACGGCTTCGAGGAGATCGAAGCGCAGCTGCTCGAGCTGTACACGACCGCGGTGGAAGCGGTCTTCCGCGTGTACCACCGGTACGTGGCGGCCCGCGAGACCGCCGAGCACCTGCGAACGGCGCTGACGTCGCGCGCGGTCATCGACCAGGCCAAGGGCATGCTGATGGCGATCCGCCGGATCGGCGCCGACGACGCCTTCGCCCTCCTCGTCGAGCAGTCCCAGCGGGAGAACGTGAAACTGCGCGAGGTCGCCGAACAGTTCGTCGAGCGGGTCGTTTCCAGCGGCGTCGTCTGACGATCACCGCTGCAGCGTCAGGAGGCCCGGGCGCCACGGCAGCTGGTCGTAGGGGCCGGTCGCGTTCGGCGACTTGCCTTGGTAGAGCAGCTGCAGGTTGCAGGGGTCGACGGTCATGGTCTGGTCGGGGTTGGTGCGGACCAGGTCACCGTGGCTGATGTCGTTGGTCCAGCCGGCGCCGCTGTTGGCCTTGCCCGCGAAGGGGTTGCTTTCGCTCGCCGCCTGCGGTGTCCACGAACCGTTCAGGCTGCTCGCGGTGAACGAGCGGAAGTAGCGCCCGTTCGCGCCCATCGCCTCGACGATCATCAGGTACTGGTTCCGGCCCTGGACCTTGTAGACCTGCACCGCTTCGAACAGGTTGGCCTGCGTGTCGCTCATGATCGTCGTGTAGCTGGAGCCGAAGCTGCCGGGGAAGTTGCCGATCGGCATGCTCGCCCGGTAGATCTTGCCGTTGTCACCGGCGAAGAACAGGTACACGGTCGAGCCGTCGGCGATCAGGGTCTGGTCGATCGGGCCCGTGCCGGAGCCGGAGATGCTGCCGGTGAACAGCGGCTGCGGCGACGACCAGCCGTTGGGGTTGGTGGGGTCGCTGGACGTGCGGTAGATGAAGGGCCAGGCACCCCACTGGTACGCCAGCACCCAGATGTTCTTCGGCGCGAAGTAGAACAGCGTCGGTGCCACTGCGGCCTGGCTCATCCCGTTCTGACCGGCCGACGCCATGTCGGACCAGCTGGTGAAGGGGCTGAAGGCCATCGAGCCGTACGACGAGCCGGCGACGTTCGACGCGTAGACGAGGTGCTTGCCGTTGTGGACGACGCTGGTGAAGTCCTTGAGCGAGACCCACCCGTTCTTCGGGGTCGCCAGCACGCCCGTCGACGACCAGCGGTACGTCGAAGGGAGCGAGCAGCCGCCGCTCCCGCCGGTCGTGGTCGTCGGGGGCGTGCCCGACAGGCCCGTCCACTTCTGGTTGCCGGCACCGGTGCACGTCCAGAGCCCCACCGAGGTGCCGTTGGCCGTGCCGGCGCCGGTGACGTCCAGGCAGAGCCCGGACTGCGTCGCGACCACCGTGCCGTCGGAGTTCACCCGCCACTGCTGGTTGGCGCCGCCGTGGCAGGTCCAGATCTGCACCCGCGTGCCGGGGGCCGGCGCGCTGCCGGGCACGTCGAGGCACTTGCCGCCGAACACCGTCAGCAGGCCGGCGGTGGTCGACGTCCACTGCTGGCCGGCGCCGTTCCAGCAGTCGTAGATCTGCAGGGAGGTGCCGTCGGTCTGGGTGGCGTTCGGGACGTCCAGGCAGCGTCCCGAACCGACGCCGCGCAGGCTGCCGGTGACGTCGGCCAGTGCCGGCCCCGCCCCGAGCGTCACGGCCGACACGACCGCCGCCGCGACCGTGGCCGCGGCGGCGAGCGCGGCGACCCTGCGGCTGGTGCTTCCTCTGTTCATGACGACCTTCTCCCGGTCGGCTGTTATCGCTAACATTGGTGCGCCAGCCTGGGCTCGCCGTCGGACGGTTGTCAATCGACGCGGCCGGCGGCCCGGCGATGCGGACGCCGGGGCCGGTGATCCCGCACCTCAGGGCTGTCATCGGAGTCCACAGAGGACAGAGAGGGCGTGAAACTTACACGACCGGGCCGCGGGGCCGACCGGCCCGCGAAGACGACGACGTCTGGGGAGAGCGACCGTGTCCTCCGCCGAGCCACCCGAGCCCCGCCCGACCCTGGCCGACGTCGCCCGGGCGGCCGGGGTGTCGACCGCCACCGCGTCCCGGGTGCTCAACGGCTTCGCCCGGGTGCGGCCGGAAACGCGCGAGCAGGTCGAGTCGGCGATGGCGGCGCTCGGCTACGCCCGGCAGCGGGCCGCGCGCGCGACGGGCGGGCCCACCGGATCGGTCGCCCTGGTCGTGTGCGAAGAGGTCCTCCGGTTGTTCGCCGACCCGTTCTTCGCCCGCATCGCCGCCGGCGCGGGCCGGGAGCTGACCGCGGCCGGCCTGCAGCTCGTCCTGCTCACCGTGCCCGCGACGGAGGACTACCAGGCGCCGGTGGTGCGCTACCTCGACGGCGGCCACGTCGACGGGGCGCTCGTCGTCGGGATGCACGGCCGCCGCCCGCTCGAGCTGGGCTGGCTCGGGATCCCGGTGGTGTTCGGCGGCCGTCCGGTCTGCGCGGGCCGGTTCTCCTACGTCGACGTGGACAACCGCGGCGGCGCACGGCGCGCCACCCAGCGGCTCGTCGACGCCGGACGTCACCGCGTGGCGACGATCGCCGGCCCTCAGGACATGACCGCCGGCGTGGACCGGCTGCTCGGCTACCGGCAGGCGGTGGCGCGCGCCGGCTGCGGCGACCGCGGGCTGGTCGTGTTCGGGGACTTCGGCCAGGCGTCGGGCGAGCGGGCCACCGCGCGCCTGCTGGACCGACGGCCGGACGTCGACGCGATTTTCGCCGCATCGGACCTGATGGCGATCGGCGCGCTGCGAGCCTTGCACCGCGCGGGGCGGCGGGTACCGGGTGACGTGGCCGTCATCGGGTTCGACGACCTGCCGATCGGCCGTCGCACGGACCCGCCGCTCACAACCGTGCGCCAGCCGATCGAAGAGATGGGTGCGCGGATGACGGGGGAGCTGCTGGCGATGCTGGGCGGTTCGGCCTCGCCGCGTTGCGCGGTGCTGGAGACGGAGCTGGTCCTGCGTGCGTCGGCTTGATCGCGTTGACGCCAGCGCGCACGGGCGTCAGCCGAGTCGTTCGGCGAGCCACTGCGCGACCCCGGTCATCAGGTCGTCCTCGACGGGCCGGCGGAGCAGCTCCCGGTACGCGAACACGGTTCCGGGCCCGTCGGTGCGGCGAAGGAGGTGCGTCAGGCCCGGAATCCGGTGGACACGAGCCCCGGGCACCAGGCCCGCGATCACGTCGAGGTCGGCGGGATCGACCTGGACGTCCTTCTCGCCGGTGACCGCCAGCACGGGAACCCGGATGCGGCTCAGGTCCGCCCGCGGGTCGTACGCGAGCTGCTCCCGCCACCACTTCGCGTTGACGCGCACGCCGCCGACGCGCGTGGCGTCGGTCGTGGACGCGGCCAGCCGGGCCAGTTGCTTCGAAGCCGCGCGGCGCAGCACCGGCAGCAGCGGGCGGACCAGTCTCGGCGCCGCCGCGGCGAGCCGGGTGCCCTGCCACCGCACCGCCGCCTCGCCGGGGCGCGCGTACCCGGCCAGCAGGACCGCGGCCGTCGCCTGCGCGTGGGCGGCCAGCCACATGGCGTGGACCGCGCCTTCGCTGTGGCCCAGCACGCCGACCGGGCGTCCGTGCACCGCCGGGTGCGTGCGCACCGCCTGCAGCGCGGCGGCCGCGTCGGCGCGGTTGTCCAGGAAGCCGACCGTGTGCCAGTCGCCGGGTGTCGCGCCCACGCCGCGGCGGTCGTAGCGGAACGAGGCGAGGCCGTGCCGGGCCAGCTTCTCGGCCAGCGGGCGCCCCAGGTCCATCCGCAGCTTGGCGGTGTCGGAGTTCCGGTCGAGCTTGCCGGAGCCGGGCAGGCACAGCACCGCGGCGTGCGGTCCCGGCCCGGCGGGCAGGGTGAGGGTGCCCGCGAGCGGCACGCCGTCCGCCGCCGGTGCGGCCAGCTCGATCTCCGTCAGGGTCTCGTACACGTCGACCTCCATCATTATCAGTTTTGATAAAGGTACCAGAACGGGTAATGATGCGTCCATGACGACGCTCGACCTCCTGCTGCACCCGGTCCGCCTCCGGATCCTGCGCACGTTCCTGGACGGCCACCCCGCGACGACCGCGCAGCTGCGCGAACGGCTGCCGGACATCCCGCCGGCCACCATGTACCGGCACGTCGCGGCCCTGGCGGCGGCCGGCGTGCTCGAGGTCCTCGACGAGAAGCGCGTCCGCGGCGCGGTCGAGCGCACCTACCGGGTGTCGTGGCAGCACACCGAGATCGCCCCCGAGGTCCGCGCCACGATGACCACCGAAGACCACCGGCGCGCGTTCACCGCGTTCGTGGGCGGGCTGCTCGCCGACTTCGACCGGTACCTGGCCACGGAGGCACCGGACCCGTCCGCGGACGGCGTCACCTACCAGCAGGCGGCGCTGTGGCTGACCGACGCCGAGATGGCCGAGCTGGGTGCCGAGATCCGCGAGGCAGTCTCCGCCCGGCTCGGCCGCGAAGCCGGCGCGGGCCGCACCCGCCGGATGATCAGCTTGATCGGCATGCCGGTCGAGCCGTGAGTGCGGGCTAGGGCCGGTGGTAGATCGTGATGGAGTGGCCGATGTCGTCGATCGGGGTGCTGCCGGCGATCAGCGCCGTGAGGCGGTCGTCGGCTTTGGCGATCGCGGAGTCCGACACCGCGAGCAGCCCGTGCACGTCCTCCGGGCGCACACCGCGCGGGTCGGCGGCCTCGATGCCGTAGGCAGACGGCACGCCGCTGCCCTTGTAGACGAGCCAGATCCGCTCGCCGCGGTACCGGTCGGCCAGCCGGCCGAGGTCCTGGCCCCAGTCGACGTTCGAATCGTGCAGCCGGAGGTGGGTCCGCGGCGGTCCGCCGAAAGCCTCGTTGGAGTACGGCAGGTAGTAGGGGAACGTCCGCAGGGAGCTGACCGCCGCGAAGACGACCAGCGCCGCCACCGCGGCGGGCGCCCACCGGCGGCGGACGAGGACGAGACCGGCCGCCGCGACCGCCAGGAACATCGGTACGAAGATCGCGTACCGGACGCCGAGGTCGCGGGCGCCGGTCATCGCCGCGGCGAGCAGCACGACCGCGGGCACGAGCACGTAGGGCGCCGCCGGGCGCAGCCGGCGGATCGTGACCAGTGCGACGGTCCCGGCCGACCCGAGGGTCAGCGCCCCCAGTGGCAGCTTCACCAGAAGCGCGGCCGGGAGGTAGTACCAGACCGCGCCGACGTGGTACCGGCCGAGCAGGAAGGTGCTCCACACCCGGTCCTCGAAACCGAACTGGACGCGCATCCCGTCGAGGTACGGCCGGGGCAGCGGCAGCAGGTCGGCCAAGGCGCGCGGGCCGTCGAGGCCCGGCAGGCCCGGCGGCGCCGTCCAGCGCAGCCGCGGGTCCACGGCGAGGTAAGCGGCCCACACGACGCCGATCGCGATCACGGCCACCGCGACCGCCGCCGCCACGCCGAAGCCGAGCCGCCGGAGAGTCCTTTGTGGACGTAGATGGTGCCACACGGAAAGCGCCACCAGGACCAGCAGCACCGGAACCGCGGCCAGCGCACTCATCTTCGTCGCCACGGCCGCCCCGAGGGCGAGTCCCGCCAACGGGAGGTACCGGACCGGGCGCCGCCGGGCCCGCCACGCCAGCCAGACCGACGTCAGCACGAAGCCGGCCACCGGCACGTCGAGAGTGGCCAGCGAGCCGTGCGCGATGAGGTCCGGCGAGAACGCGTACAGCGCGAGCGCGGTCAGCCCGCCGGCCGGGCCGGCCAGGTCGCGCGCGAAGGCGAAGACGACCAGGCCGAAGAGCAGCGTCAGCACGATCACCGGCAGCCGCGCCAGGAACAGCAGCCGTCCCGGGTCGTTGCCCGACTCGTAGAGCACATGCCGGCCGAGCTGGGTCTGGTCGCCGGTGAACGCCGGGTCGAGGTGGACGTCGGCGAAGGCCAGGCCGGTCGCCATCAGCAGTTTGCCCAGCGGCGGGTGCTCCGGGTTGTACCGCAGGCTGTGCTGCTCCAGGTAGACCACCGCCGTGCCCACGTAGACCGGCTCGTCGATCGTCGGGGACTGCGCCACCGCCGTGGTGATCATCGCGATCGCCATCTCGGTGAGCAGCGCGGCCACCGCGAGCGCGACCAGCCACCGGCGGCCCCGTGGACGTGCGCGAGGTTCCGGCGGCACGTCCTCCGAGGTCACCGAGGTCGGCGGCAGGCTCGTGGAGACGGACAACCCGCGGTTCCTTCCGGCTGGGCAGCGGGGTCACCTCCAGGGACGTCCGGCGGGCGCGCCGGTTCCCACGCGGCTCATCCCGCGGCGCTGACCAGCCCGGTCCGGTAGGCCAGCACCACCGCCTGGACCCGGTCGCGCAGGTCGAGCTTGGTGAGGATCCGCGAGACGTACGTCTTCACCGTTTCCACGCCCAGCACCAGTTCCGCCGCGATCTCGGCGTTCGAGAGCCCGCCGGCGATCAGCGCCAGCACCTCCCGCTCCCGGGGCGCGAGCCGGTCCAGCGGGCCGCCGTCGGGCGCCGGCGGCTGGACGCGGTCGGCGTAGCGCCCGATCAGCGTCCGGGTCACCGCGGGCGACAGCAGCGACTCGCCGCGCGCGATCGTGCGCACGGCGTCGGCGAGCTCGTCCAGCGGCGCGTCCTTCAAAAGGAACCCGCTCGCCCCGGCGCGCAGCGCGTCGTAGACGTACTGGCCGACGTTGAACGTCGTGACGACCAGGACCTTCGCCGGGTCCGCCGCGTCGGGGCCGGCGATCCGGCGGGTCACCTCGATCCCGTCCAGCAGCGGCATCCGGATGTCCATCACGACGACGTCCGGGTGCAGCCGGCCGGCCTCGGCGAGGGCTTCGCGGCCGTTGGCGGCCTGCCCCACGACCTCCAGGTCCGGCTGGGCGCCGAGCACCGCCACGTACCCCGCGCGGATGAGTTCCTGGTCCTCGCAGATCAGCACCCGGATCGGCCCGCCGGTCACCGGACGCTCCCCACCGGGACCGTCGGGAATTCGGCGCTGACCCGGAATCCCTCGCCGGCCGGACCGGCGGTGAACCGGCCGCCGAGCGCGTCGACGCGGTCGCGGAGCCCGGCCAGCCCGCGGCCGCCGGAGCCGAGCGCGCCGGCTCCGGTCGCTGGGCCCCGGGTGGTCACCTCGATCTCGAGGCGGTCCTCGCCGTAGCCGACGCGCACCGTCGCGGGCCGTCCGGCGGCGTACTTGGCCGCGTTGGTCAGCGCTTCCTGCACGATCCGGTACGCGGTGAGCTCGGTTTCCGCCGGCAACGCCGTGCGCTCGCCCGACTCGACCAGCTCGACCGTCCGGCCCGGCTGCTCGACGAGGCCGCGCAGCGCGCTGAGGCCCGGCGTGCGTGCGCCGGTCGCTTCGAGCACGCCGAGCAGGAACCGCAGTTCGGTGAGGGCGTCGCGGCCCGAGCCGGTGATGGTGGCGAACACGTCGGGGAAGCGGTCGGGCGGCAGGAACCGGGCGGCGTCGGCCTGGACCACCATGGCGGTCACGTGGTGGGTGACGACGTCGTGCAGCTCGCGCGCCAGCCGTGCCCGCTCGTCCGCCGCCGCGGCCCGGGCGGTGAGCCGCCGCCGCTCGGCCTCCTGCCGCCGGCGCTGCCGGACGAGGACCCCCAGCGACCAGAAGAGCACCAGCACCGCGTAGTAGACGACGAAGACCGGCAAGTCCGACGGCGAACCGCGCCCGACGACCAGGAGCGCGAAGACGACGTACCCCGCGGACATCGTCACGGGCAGCGCCCGGCGGAACCGCTCCTCGCGCGCCCCGGCCGAATAGAGCGCGAAGTAGAGCGCGAGGCTGGCGATGGTGGGGGAGTACGCGAGCACTTCGTGCGCGGCGAAACAGGTCGCGATGATGGCCAGGGTCGCCGCGGGCCACCGGCCGCGCACGGCCAGCGGGAGCGTCTGGCCGAGCACGAGCAGCACCGCCGGCAGGCCGCCGTCGTGCCGCGGCAGGTCGCCGAACTGGGCCCCGAGCATCGAGAGGCCCGGTACGAACGCGGCAGCCGTGGAAGCCGCGGCGAGCGCCAGGTCCCGGACCTCCGGAGTCACGCGCGCCCAGCGGTTGCGGAGACGTCCCAGCGTCGGCATGGCCGGGAGCCTAGCGAGGCCGGGTCCGTCACGGTGGCCGCGGCGTCACCAAACGTCTTGAATGAGTCATTCAGGTCTTCGGAGGTCCTGAATGACTCGTTCAAGACACCCGGTCCGGGCCGTCAGCGCCGGGCGACGTCGGTGCAGTCGAGGTCCTTCTCGGGTAGCCGGCCGGTGTTGAGGAAGGCCGCGGTCGCGTTGTCGGCGCACGCCGAACCTTCGTGGTGGACGTAGTGCCCGCCGTTGTCGACGCCGACCAGCGCGGCGCGCCCGCCCAGGATCCGGCGCAGTCCCACGCCGGAGTCCCACGTGGTCGCGTGGTCGCGGCGGTTCTGCAGGATCAACGTGTTGCGCGGGCCCTGGTCCGTCACCGCGACCGGCTTCTCGACCGGCCGCGGCCAGAACGCGCAGGGCCAGATGTTCGCCGGCATGCCCGCGGTCAGCGGCCACGTCGCCCGGTCGGCGGCGGTGCGCCGGGCGTAGTCGCCGACGTCGTGCGACCACTCGGCGTCCCCGCACGTGAGGGCCAGGAACATGGTCGCCTGGTTGTCCGCGGGCACGCCCGGGGCGGCCGGGCTGTCGGCGAACACCTGCTCCAGCACCTGGCCGTCGGCCTCGGTGAGGCGGCCGTCGGCGAGGTCCCCGGCGGCCTTCCAGACCTGCGCGAGCACCGGCAAGGTGTCGTTGTGCAGCAGCAGCGCGTACGTGACGCCGCGCAGCAGGGCCCCGCTCAGCGCCTGGGGCGTGCCCGGCACGGGCGCCGGCCGGCGGTCGAGCCGGTCGGCGAGCGCGAGGTAGGTGCGCGTGACGTCTTCGGCGGTCGCACCGAGCCCGAGGGCGGCGTTCTGCCCGGCGGCGACGGCGGCCGCGTCGGGGAACCGTTCGGCCATGCCCTTGCCCCAGCTCGCCGCTTCCCCGGCCCACACGTGGGCGGGATCGACGTTGCCCTCCAGGATCACGCGGTCGGCGCGGTCGGGGAACAGTGCGTTGTAGACGGTCCCGAGGTAGGTGCCGTAGGACTGGCCCCAGTACGAGATCTTGGCTTCGCCGAGCGCTTCGCGGACGCGGTCGAGGTCGCGGGCGGTGTTGGCGGTGGTGAAGTACCGCAGGTCGTCCCCGCCCTTCGCGGCGCACTTCGCGGCGGTGGCGCGGGCGGACCGGACGTTCGCGTCGATCGACCCGTCGGCGGCCGGGTAGGGGAAGAGCGCGGCGACGCCCGGGTCGTCGAGACCGCAGCTCTGCGGGGTGCTGGTCCCGACGCCGCGCGGGTCGAAGCCGATCAGGTCGTAGCCGTCCAGGACGGTCTTCGGCAGCGTCGGCGCCATCGCGCCCGGGGTGTCGAGACCCGGCAACGCCGGACCACCCGGGTTCAGCAGGAGAACGCCGTGGCGCTTCGCGGGATCGGCGGCGCCCAGCCGGGAGATCGTGACGTCGACCGACTTGCCGTCCGGGCGGCCGTAGTCGAGGGGGACCTTGACCTTCGCGCAGGTGAGCCGCGGATCGCGGGTCGTGCCCGGCGCCGGGGCCGGGCACGGCCCCCAGGCGAGCGCCGCGGCCGCCGGCCGGTCTTCGTCGTCCGCGCTGTCACAAGCGGCCACGCCGAGCGCGGTCAGCGTGGTGACCGCCAGGACCGCGGTGAACCCGCGTGTGTTCCTCATGCTGCTCGCCCTCCGTTTTCGTTGCCGCGGCCCGGTTTCCGGGTCGCGTCGATGGCGACGAAGCTAGCGAGGAACGCACCGCGCGGACGTCACCCCGGAGCGAGCAGTCCGGGTAGCTCGCACGGGGGACACGCGATGTCGCGGTCCTAAGTGGACGGACCGGCGGCGCCCAGCATCCGGGCGGCCAGCTCGGCGTAGGACTCGCCGAGTGCGTCGGGGGAGTCCGCGCCGTCGAGGCGGTACCAGCGCACCAGGTCGATGCCCAGCGACAGGATCGCGCGCACCGTCCGGTCGATGTCGGCGACGTCGAACACGCCTTCCCGGGCACCCTGTTCCACGGTGGTCCGCACGACCGCGGAGAACCGCTGCCGGAGGTCGAGGACTTCGGCCGCGTGCTCCGGCTCGAGCGCGGCCAGCTCGTACTGGCAGACCCTCGCGACGGTGTGGTGGCGGGCGTGCCACGACACGTGGGCGGCCACCAGCCGCCGGATGTGCTGCCGGCAATCACCGTCGTCGGGCTGGGCGGTCAGCGCGGCGAGGGCGCGCTCGTGACCGGTCCGGGTGATGTGGAACAGCACGGCCTCCTTCGAGGCGAAGTGCACGTACAGCGAACCGGGGCTCAGGCCGACGACGGCGGTGATGTCGCGGGTGGTGGTGGCGTGGAAACCCTGGCGGGCGAAGCACTGCACGGCGGAGGACAGCAGCGCGCGGGCCACCGGGGAGGTGTGCTCTCCCCAGAACTCGTCCGGGACGGTCTCGGGCCCGAGCTTGGTCGTGAGCTCCACCGCGGCCGCCACCGGGTACCGCCCGCCGCCGCGCCGGCGTTCCTTACCTGCCATCGCCGCTCTCCTCCGGCCTTGACACCGCCCGGTGCCGGAGTCATGGTAACTGGGCGCTCAGTCAGTCGACGACGACGAGGAGAGCCGCGATGGGATCGACCGCGTCCAGGCAGCCGGCCGTCGTCCTCGACGGGTTCTCCTACCTCGAATGCCCGCGGTGGCGCGACGGCCGGCTGTGGGTGTCGGACTTCTACACCGAGAAGGTCGTGGCCATCGACGAGCGCGGCGGCAGCGAGGTCGTCGCCGACGTTCCCGGACAGCCGTCGGGCCTCGGGTTCCTGCCCGACGGGCGCCTGCTCGTCGTGTCGATGCGCGACCACCGCGTCCTCGTGCGCGACGAAGACGGGAAGCTCACGGAGCACGCCGACCTCTCCGGCGTGGTGTCCGGGGTGCTCAACGACATGGTCGTCGACGGCCGCGGCCGCGCCTGGGTCGGCAACTTCGGCTTCGACCTCATGGGCGGCGCACCCCTGCGCTACACCACGCTCACCCGCGTCGACCCGGACGGCGGCGTGGCCGTCGCCGCCGAAGACCTCGGCTTCCCCAACGGCATGGTGATCCTCGGCGACGTGCTGGTGGTCGCCGAGACCTTCGCCGGGCGGCTCACCGCCTTCGACATCGGCGCCGGCGGCGAGCTGAGCGGCCGGCGCGTCTGGGCGCGGTTCGGGGAAACGCCGGGGACTCAGGACGTCGGTGAGGCCGTGGCGGCCCTCGAAGTGGCCCCCGACGGCATCTGCGCCGACGCCGAGGGCGCGATCTGGGTGGCCGACGCCGTCCACAACCGCGTCCTGCGGGTCGAGGAGGGCGGCCGGATCCTCGAAGAGGTCGACGCCGGCACCGGGGTTTTCGCGTGCATGCTCGGCGGCGGCGACGGCCGGACGCTGTTCCTCTGCGCGGCGCCGTCCTTCGCCGAGCACGAACGCCGTCCGGTCCGGGAAGCGCAGCTGCTCGCGGTCCGCGTGGAGGTTCCGCACGCCGGCCTGCCCTGACCCCGACGACCGGACGGAGGGACGTCGTGGACGTCTCGTGCGCTTTCCCGACCGCGCTGGACTCCCCGGAGAACATCGCCGTGGCCGAAGAGCTGGGCTACGCGCGGGCGTGGGTCTACGACACGCCGCAGCAGAGCCCCGACGTGTGGATGACCCTCGCGCTGGCCGCCGCGCGGACCGAGCGGATCGGGCTCGGCCCCGGCGTGCTGGTGCCCAGCCTGCGGCACCCGATGGTCAACGCCGCGGCGACCGCGACCCTCGCCGCGCTGGCGCCGGGCCGGGTCGCGGTCTCCTTCGGCACCGGGTTCACCGGCCGCCGCGCCATGGGCCACCGCGCGCTCACCTGGTCCTTCATGGACTCCTACATCCGCGCGTACCGCGGTCTCCTGCGCGGCGACGTCGTCGAGTGGGAAGGGGCGCGGATGCAGATGCTGCACCCCGGCGGGCACGCCCCCGACCGGCCGGTCGACGTCCCCGTCCTGATCGGGGCGCTCGGGCCGAAGGGGCACCGGGTGGCCAAGGAACTCGGCGACGGGCTTTACGTGACGTTGCAGCTGCCGGAGTTCGCGACCGAATACTCGTGGGTGCCCTATCTCGTGTGGGGCACGGTGCTCGACGACTTGGAACCCACCGACACCGAGCACGCCCGCCAGGCCGCCGGGCCCGGCTGGGCGCTGGCCTACCACGGCGCCTACGAGTTCGGCGGCCCTGCCGCCGTGCGCGAACTGCCGGGCGGCGCCGAGTGGCTGGAGGTGGTGGAGCGGACCCCGCCGGAGCGGCGCCACCTCGCGGTCCACCGCGGCCACTGCGTCGAACTCGGGGAAGCCGACCAGGCGGCGTGGCAGGCGGGCGGCCACACGATGCTGCGGGACGTGACGTTGACCGGCACCCGCGACGAGATCCGGCGGCGGCTGGCCGACGTCGCCGCCCGCGGCGTCACCGAGATCGTGGTCCAGCCGACCGGACCGGACGTCCGGACCGAGCTCGAACGGTTCCTCGACGCGGCGACCGCCTGACCGGCGGGGACTTACTTCCGCCGCCCCAGCGCCTTCGCGCGGTCGTGCGCCCAGCCGGCCAGCACGACCCCCACCGCCGTCACCACCAGGTAGCAGACCAGCGTCCCGGCGAACCCCGCTCCCAGCCAGCCCAGCAGGCCGGTGTTCCCGTGGTCCAGCAGCAGCCGGATCGCGCCCTGGGCGCCCAGGACCGTCAGGACCGCTCCCACGATCTGCAGCACGTCGAACTTCACGCTGTCCCCTCCCGTTGGTGGTACAAGTGCATCATAACCATGGGTGATACCGTGGCGCCGTGGCGGGGAGCCGGATCACGGTGCGGGTGGGCGAGCGGCAGCTCACGCTCTCGAACCTCGAAAAGGTGCTCTACCCGCGGCACGGCTTCACCAAGGGCGAGGTGCTCGACTACTACACGCGCATCGCGCCGGTGCTGCTGCCGCACATCCGCGACCGCGCCATGACCTTCGTGCGCTTCCCGGACGGCGTCGCCGGCGGCTCCTTCTTCGAGAAGGACGTCTCGCGCCACGCGCCCGACTGGGTCCGCACCGCCCGCCTCACCGTCGGCGGCCGCGGGAAGGACCCCGAAGTCGTGGCCTACCCGTTGATCAACGACCTGCCCGAGCTCGTCTGGGCGGCCAACCTCGCCGCGCTCGAACTGCACGTCCACCAGTGGACCGTCGACGACGGCGACGAGCGGAGCACGCCCGACCGGCTCGTGTTCGACCTCGATCCCGGGCCCGGCGCGACGGTCGTCGACTGCTGCCGCGTCGCCGAGCGGCTGCACGACGTGCTCACCGCCGACGGGCTCACCCCCGTCGCGAAGACCAGCGGCTCCAAGGGGATGCAGCTGTACGCGGGCGTCGTGACGACGGACCCCGGCGAGACGTCGCAGTACGCGAAAGCGCTCGCGGAGCGGCTCGCCGCCGAGACGCCGGACCTCGTCGTGGCGCGGATGACGAAGACCCTGCGGCCGGGCAAGGTCTTCATCGACTGGAGCCAGAACAACCCGTTCAAGACGACGGTCGCGCCGTACTCGCTGCGCGGGCGCGACGAGCCGACCGTGTCGACCCCGGTCACGTGGGACGAGGTACGCGCCTGTCGGCACGTCTCGCACCTGCGCTTCACCGCCGAAGCGGTGCTCGACCGCGTCGACGACGCCGGCGACCTCTTCGCGGACCTGGGCCGGACGCGCGCCGCGATTCCCGCATTCGGCTGAATTCCGAAACCGCAATTCTCCCGGTGTGGACGCTCCGGTTCCGCGAGTGCCGCCGACCGTTTCGGCGGAATTGTCGAACCCCGGAGCCGACCAGGCGATTTCGATCGTCCTTTGTGGACTACTGCACGTGCAGACGGCCGTGTCGCTGCACGGCCCGGCCGGCGGGAAGATCTTGCGGTGCGGCAAGGTGGACGAGGTGGGTACGGTCTACCCGTAATCGTTCGTCCCGAGCCGCCGGAGCCGGTCATGAAGATCCAGAAACCGCCGCGGCTTTCGCGAGCTTTCGGCCGTTCGTCGCCGGGAGCGTTGTGCGAGCCGTTCTCGGTCACCACGACGTTCCCGGGTGAACGGTGCACGCTTCTCGCGGTGGTCGGTGACATCGATTTGGCGACCGTCGCCACTTTTGTCGAATGCGCGGAAATCGCGCTCGGGCGCGGCGGCGCGCTCGTCGTGGACCTCGGCGGGACCACGTTCTGCTCCGGCGTCGGCGTCCGGGCGCTGCACCGCGTGCAGCACCGCGCGGACGCGGCGGCGGTCCCGGTCGCGTGGGTGGTGCGCACCCCGGCGGTTCGGCGGCTGCTGCAGGGGACCGGCGTCGCCGGCTTCTCCTGCTACCGGGATCGGGCCGACGCGCTGGCGGCGGCCGGCTGATCCGCTTCGCCCCGCCGGGCAGGGTGCCCGGCGGGTCCGGGAAGAAGGGAAACGGGTG
Organism: Amycolatopsis sp. NPDC098790; assembly: GCF_044759945.1. Taxonomy (NCBI): domain Bacteria; kingdom Bacillati; phylum Actinomycetota; class Actinomycetes; order Pseudonocardiales; family Pseudonocardiaceae; genus Amycolatopsis; species Amycolatopsis sp. NPDC098790. The sequence continues at coordinate 2,405,502 of NZ_JBIWAI010000002.1, read as the reverse complement.
TCCGTCCTGATCGACACCGACCTCGAGTTCTGGTTCCAGCGCGGCCTGCGCGCCTACCTCGGCGAGGTGGCGGGCGCGCTCGGCTTCGGCTTCGAGTCCTGCACCGTGGACGTCGACGTCCCGGTGTCGGCCTACGTCGCGGTGGACTGGCGTCTGCGCCGCTACCCCGAGCGCGACGTGGCGCTGCTGTGGGACGAGGTGCACGGCTGGGCCGTCGCGGTCGAGGCGGCGTGCGGGGAGGAGATGATCGTGCTCGCCTACCTCGGCGGGGCCGACATCCTCCCGCCGCCGCGGGTGATCGTGCGGTTCCTGGCCGCGCTGCGCGCCGGGGACCTCGGACCGGACGGGCCCGGATCACCCGTGCTGCGCCGCGCGGGCAGCCACCAGGACCTGCTGCCGTTGCTGCCGGCGGGGTGACGCGGGCGCGGCCGATCCTCCACACTGGAGCGATGGGGACGGTGCCGGACGCGGTGGCGCCGATGCTGGCCGTCGACGGGACCCTCCCGGACGACGACCTGCACGGCTACGAGTGGAAGTGGGACGGCTTTCGCGGCTGCGCCCGCGTCGCGGGCACCGGCGAAGCCCGGATCACCGCCCGCAGCGGCAGCGACCACACCCACCGCTACCCCGAGCTGCAGGACGTCTTCGCGCCCGCGCTCGGCGGCCGCCCGGCGGTGCTCGACGGCGAGGTCGTCGCGCTGAACGCGGCCGGCCGCCCGGAGTTCGAGCTGATGCAGCGCCGCGCCATGCACGAGCCGACGGCGAAACTGCGCGCCGAGGTCCCGGTCGTCTACTTCGCCTTCGACCTGCTGCGCATCGGCGCCGAGTCGCTGCTGGACCGGCCGTACGAACGGCGTCGCGAGCTCCTGTCCGAGCTGGTCCGGCCCGCCGACGGCCGGCTCGTCGTGCCGCCCTGGTACACCCGCGCCGACATCGCGCCGGACCAGCTGCTGGCGACGGCGGCCCAGCACGGCATCGAGGGCGTCGTCGCGAAGCGGCTGGACGCGCCTTACCTGCCCGGCACCCGCTCGCCGGCGTGGACCAAGCACGCGCTGACCCAGACGCGCGAAGTGGTCGTCGGCGGCTGGCGGACCGGCGCCGGCCGCCGCGCGGGCACCCTCGGCGCGTTGCTGCTCGGCGGCTTCGACGACGACGGCACGCTCGTCTACATCGGCGACGTCGGCACCGGGTTCACCGACGACGCGCTCGACCACCTCCGCGACGTTCTGGCGCCGCTGGCCCGCACGCGGTGCCCGTTCGGCACCGAGGTGCCGCGCGACCGCGCCCGAGGCGCGCACTGGGTCGAGCCGGACCTCGTCGGCGAGGTCGTCCACCGCCGGGTCACCCCCGACCTGCGGCTGCGCCACACGTCGTGGCGCGGCCTGCGCCCGGACCGGACACCCGGCGAGGTGCGCGTGCCCACCCCGACGGGAGCGCTGTGACCACCTCGATCCGCCTGGTCGAAATCACCGACGCCAACCGCGAGGCGGTGTGCGCCCTGCGCGTGCGGCCCGGCCAGGAGCGGTTCGTCGCGTCGGTGGCGAAGTCCCTCGACGACGCCGCGGCGACGCCCGAAGCCGAGCCCTGGTACCGGGCCGTCTACGCGGACGGCGAGCCGGTCGCGTTCGTGATGCTCAGCTGGAACGTCCCGCCCGGCCGGGATGGCATCCTCGGGCCGTACTTCCTGTGGCGGCTGCTCGTCGACGGGCGGCACCAGGGCCGCGGGATCGGCCGCGCGGTGCTGGACGAGGTCGTCGCGCTGGTGCGGGCCGGCGGCGCGACCGAGCTGCTCACGAGCCACCAGCCCGGCGACGACGGGCCCGGCGCGTTCTACCGGAAGTACGGGTTCGCGCCGACCGGCGAGGTCGACCACGGGGAGATCGTGCTGCGGCTCGATTTGTGACGGTCGTCACGGCCGGTCACATCGTCGCGGCCGGCGGAGTCGTGGGGGTGACGGACACCGAATCCCGGCGTCCGCGCCCCTCGAAGGAGTTCCGATGTCCCTCGCTTACGTGATCGTCACCCTGTTCGCCGCCGCGTTCGTCGGTTTCTCGGCCGTCTCGGTCTTCACCCGCGCGGAGTGGGTCGTCGAGCCGATCACCTCCTACGGCGTGCCGCAGGCGTGGTGGAACTGGCTCGGCGCGGCGAAGGCCGCCGGCGCGGCCGGCCTGGTCGCCGGCTTGTTCTGGACGCCGATCGGGATCGCCGCGGCGATCGGGCTGGTGCTGTACTTCCTCGGCGCGCTGGTCACGGTGGCCCGCGCGCGGTCGTACGGGCACCTGGCCTTCCCGGCGCTCTACCTGGCGCCGGTCGTCGCGTCGCTGTCGCTGCTGTCCTGACCGGCGAGCCAGGTGAGCGCGTCGGCGGCGTGGCTCAGGACGGAGATGTGCCCGTCGCCGGGGGAGAGCCGGAGCTCGGCGCCGGGGATCGCTCCGGCGAGCCACTTGCCGTGCGTGGCGGGGATCATCCGGTCGTCCTCGCCGTGCACCAGCAGGACGGGTGCGGTGATGGCGGCGGGATCGCAGCCCCACGGCGTGACGTAGGCGAGGTCGTCGTCGATCAGCCCGACGGCCCCGAGCGCGGGCCGGACGACGTCGTTGAGCCAGGACCACGACCCGTTGAGAGCGGCGAAGTCGGCTTCGGTGAAGACCTCGGGATCGAACTCGGCGGAGGCTTCGTGCTTTTCCTTGGCGTCCCGGCCGTCGGCGGCAGCCCGCAGGGAAGCGGCACTGGCGGCGGCCATCCCGTCGAACCAGCCCTCGGCCCCGAAGGGGGCAACGGCGGCGAGGCTCGCGACGGCTTCGACGCGGTCCGGCAGCAGGGCGGCGGTGGCGAGGGCGTGCGAGCTGCCCCCGGAGTGACCCATGACGGCGAAGCGATCGACGTGGAGGGCATCGGCGACGGCGGCCGCGCACCCGGCGGCGTCCCCGACGGTCCGGGTGGGCACGGGCGTGGAGGAGCCGTAACCGGGCCGGTCGTAGGAGATCCACCGGACGCCGAGGGATTCGGAGAGCGGGAGAAGCGGTCCGGGCGGGGCGCCGAGGTTGGGCGTGCCGTGGTGCCAGAGGACGGTGAGCCGGGCGGGGTTGCCCGTGTCGTAGACGTGCAGGGTGCGCCCGCCGGGCAGGGCGAGGTCGGTTTCGGTGACGTTCACCGCGCCAGCTTTCCGGCCAGCCAGGCCAAGGACAACGGGTACCGGTAGTCGATCGCGGCGTGGCCCGCCTCGAACAGCTCGAAGTGGATCCGGTCCTCCGGCAGCCCCGCCTTGAGGATCTCCGCCCGGAACGCCTCCGCGCCCACGTCGAGGAAGTACTCGTCGCTCGTGCCCGCGTCGATCCACACCGCTCGCCACGAACTCACCGCCGAAGCCCGCGACGGCACCATGCGGACCGGGTCCCAGTCCAGCCAGCGCTGCCACACCTCCGGGCGGATCACCCCCGTCGCCGGGTCGAACGGCAGTTCCGGGGTGCCGTCCGCACCCGCCGAGAAGCATGCCGAGACCCCGAGCAGCTGCAGCAGCGTCGGGTCGTCGGGGGACGTGAACGCCGGACGGGACCGGAAGTCCGCCCACCACTGCCGGATGTCGCCTCCGTGGTGCCGCAGCGCGCGGACCGCCTTGCCGAAGTCCGGGACGTAGCACAGCTCGTACAGCGAGTCGCCCGCGTGCGTCGCCAGCGCGCCGAACAGGTCCGGGCGCAGCATCGGCGTGATCATCGCGCCGAAGCCGCCCGAGGACTTGCCCGCGATCGCGCGGGACTCGCGGTCCGGGATCGTCCGGTAGTGCTCGTCCACCCACGGGACGATCTCGTCGCACAGGTACGAGTGGTACCGGCCCGTGCCCGGCGAGTCGACGAACTGCGAGCCGCCGTAGGCCGTCCACGCGTCGACGTACACCACGACGCAACCCGGTGCGCCGTTCGCGAACACCGCGTCCGCCGTCTCCACGAACGGCTGGCGGAACGGCGTCCGGTTGGCCCACATCGACAGGTGCCCGGTGTAGCCCTGGATGACGTACACCGCCGGGTACCGCCCGTCGCCGTCGTCGTAGCCCGGCGGGACGTACACCCACAGCGGCCGCTCGTGCGGGTCGCCGAGCGGGTTGCCGCGCAGCAGTGCGGAAGTGACGGTGTGCCGGTCGAGCCGGCCGGCGAGGTCGCCGTCCCAGGGCAGCATGCCGCCAGTCAACCACGGCCCAACCGGTTGCGGGGGCTAAGCGATACCTCTTTTCCGCGCGTAGCGTTTGAGCCGTTTCGCCCCGACTTCCGTGTTATGGGCACGGTGGTGGGTTAGGGGAATGCGGGGAAGACCATGAAACATCCGGGGCCGTTGTTCACACTGCTCGCCGGTGTCGTGCTCGCCGGCGGGATCGGGATCGTCAACCTGGCTACCGGGACGGGCGTCGCGCCGGTCGCCGGAGCCGCCAACGCGGCCGCCACGGCGGCGCCGTCCGAAACGGCGGAAGCTCCGAAGGCCGGAGCGCCGAAAACCGAAGCACCCCAAGCGAATGCGCCCGCGCGGGCCGACTACGCGGGACGCGTCACCGGCGGCGGCGCGTCCGTTGCGGTGTCGGTGCGCGACGGCCACGCCATCGCCTACCTCTGCGACGGCAAGAAGGTCGAAGCCTGGCTGCAGGGCGTGACGGTCGGCGGGAAGCTCGACCTCAAAGGGGCGAAGGACGCCACCTTGACGGGCAGCTTCGACGCGGCCGCGGTCACCGGGACCGTGACGGCGTCCGGCAGGACCTTCCAGTTCACCGCGCCCACGGCGAAGAAGCCGGCGGGGCTCTACCGCGCGGCACCCAAGGTCAAGGGCAAGCCGGCGAAGGTCGGCTGGATCGTGCAGCCCGACGGCAGCCAGGTCGGCGTCCTCACCACGGACGAGGACTCGGCGGCCGCCCCCGCGCTCGACGCGGCGGCCGGCACCGCGACCGTCGACGGTGCGCCCGTGACCGCCGAGCCGGTCAGCGGCCTCACCGGGAACGGTGACTTCTGATGACCACGGCGGGCAACCGCGCCGCGGCCGCGCTCCTCGTGCCACTCGTCGTCGGCGCCGTCGTCTCGGTGGTGCTCGGCGTCTACGGCAGTCTGCACACGCCGACCGGCGTCGCGGTGAACGTCGCCGGGTTCTCGAGCCCGATGTCGGTGAAGGCGTGGCTCGCGACGGTCGTCGTCGTGCTGGCGGTCGTGCAATTGCTGTCGGCGCTGGCGATGTACGGCAAGCTCGGCCGGACCGTCCCGGCGTGGGTGTCGCCGGTGCACCGCTGGTCGGGGCGGCTGGCGTTCCTCGTCTCGATCCCGGTGGCGCTGCACTGCCTCTACGCGCTGGGGTTCCAGTCGTTCGACACGCGCGTGCTGCTGCATTCGCTGCTGGGCTGCTTCTTCTACGGCGCGTTCGTCGCGAAGATGCTGCTGCTGCGCAAGCACGGCGCGCCCGGCTGGTCGCTCCCGGTCCTCGGCGGGCTCGTGTTCACCGGGCTCGTCGGGCTCTGGCTGACCGCGTCGCTGTGGTTCTTCACCCAATCCGGCTTGACCTTCTAAGGGGGCGATCGTGGGCAACGACGACACGGACCCGGCGGTCACCCGCCGGACGGCGATCGCGGCGGCCGGCGCGGGCCTGGTGGCGGGCTGCAGCACCTACGGCGGCAGTACAGCCCCGCCGCCGGCCGCCCCGACACCCGCGGCACCGGGCGGCACGGAGCTGGGCGCGGCCGCCGACGTCCCGGTCGGCGGCGGCAAGGTGTTCGCCGACAAGCAGGTGGTGGTGACCCAGCCGGCGGCGGGCAGGTTCGCGGCCTTCTCGGCGGTCTGCACGCACCAGGGCTGCACGGTGGACGCCGTCGCGGACGGCACCATCAACTGCCCCTGCCACGGCAGCAAGTTCAAGATCGCCGACGGCTCGGTCGCGAACGGCCCGGCGTCGAAGGCGCTCGACAAGAAGACGGTCACCGTCGCCAACGGCAAGATCAAGCTGACCTAGGTGTGATGTCCGGGGACGTCGTCCCGAGTCGAGGTGACCGGCCGCAGCGGCCAAGACGCTCATGATCGCCGCCAAGCGGGCCCAGCCCCACCGCGGCCGCACGATCGACCGGACCAGGTGCGGGTCGGGCTGTGCTGCGGACGGCAACTGCGGTCAGCCATCCCGGCCGCGCCGTCGGCGCGGTAGCGCTCCCCGGACAGCACACCTAGGTGTACGCCTTCGCGACGGTCAACCCGCCGATCGTCCACAATGGACCCGAAGTGTCCAGTGCGCCGGACAGGACGGTCCCGTCCGCGCAGGCGAACCGGGCGGCGTCCGCGACCGCCGCGCACTGCCGGCCGTCCGCCAGCGTCAGCAGGAACACCTCGGCCGTCCCGCCGGGCTCCGGCGGGGCGGGCAGCCCGGCGGTGTAGGTCAGCAGCACGGCCTTCACCGCCGAGACCGGGCAGACGACCCGCGTTCCCGGCACGGCGAAGCACGGGTCGTACGTCGTGCCGGCGCTCGTGCAGCGGTACGCGTCGTGGCGGCCGGTCACCGCGGACACCGCGCCGCAGGTCCCGGCAGCCCGGGTCGTCGTGGCGCGCGGCCGATATTCGACGGTCTGGGTGAAGCGTTCGGCACGGCTCGTCGTGACCGGGACCTCGAACGCGGGGCCGGCGGCGAGCCCGCCGGTCACCGGCCCGATCCCGGGCGCGAGGAACCGGCGCACCACGTCACCGCCGGCCGGGTGGCACGCCGGGAGCGCGGCCCAGACGGCGGCTTCCGGCCGGTCCGCGGAGAAGTGCGCCGCGCCGGCGTCCGCGGCGCAGGCCACCACCTCCGGAGCGGGCCCGGCGGCGTCGGTCATGCCGAACAGGGCCGCGAGGCGGTGGGTGGCCGCGGCGAGCGCGGTGCCGATCGCGGGACCGGGCTCGGCCTGGCCGCGGAGGGTGCCGGGAAGCCGGCCGAACGGGACGTCGTAGGTCACGGCGCCGCCCGGCCAAAGCAGGTCGCGCTGCCGCGGGCGGCCGGACGGCTGGCCCGTGGTGGTCATCCGGGCGGCCGGGTCGGGCCAGCCCCGCGGCGGGGTGATCCGGTAGGGCACGCGGGCGTTCGACGTCAACGTGACGCTCGCGCGGCCACCACCGGCGGTGACGCAGGGGACCAGCGGTGCCGCCGGAGCCGGGTCGCCGAGGGCGATCACCACGCCGTCGGAACCGGCCGAGCGGCCCGTGCAGGCCGGCCGGGCCGCCGGTTCCGGCCGGACCTCGCGGCCCAGCGCGGCGAAGTCGAGCAGCCCGCCCCAGAACGGACCACCCCGGGCCAGGTCCGCGACGATGCTCCCGGCGTCGTAGACCGCGGGGACGAGCGTCCGCCCGCCGATGACGACCGGCGCGAACCCGGCCGGCGGCGCCGCGGGCACGGCGATCCGGACCCGCACCGGCCCCGGACCGTCGAAAGCCAGGTCCGCGCCACCGCCGATCCGGCGCGTCAACGGCGCGACGGCCGGTTCCGGCGCGGGTCGCACCGAGACGCGGGTGCCGGCGGGTGCGTCGACCTCGATCCCGGCGACCGTTCCAGCCGGACTCGCCGACGCGGAAAACCGGTGCTGCACCAGCACTCCGGCCCCACCGAGCAGCAGCACGAGCACCGCCGCGGTCAGTGCGAGCCGGGCCGGCCGGTCGTTCGTGGCCATCGGCGCCTCCCCGGGAACCCCTACCACCGGCAAGTCACCGGACCCGGCATGGTCGTTAGCCACCGTGGCCCAACCGTGACAGCCGGGTAATCGGTCGCCGCCGCGCTGCCCTTCTGGCACCATCGGACCGGTGAGCCCGGTCGAGATCGCCTGCGACGAGTCGGGCTCCGAGGGCGAGAACCTCGTCGGCGGCGAAACGGACGTCTTCGCCCACGCCGGCGTCCGGCTGACGCCCGAGGCCGCCTCCGCCTGCGTGGCCGAGATCCGCGCCCGGATCGGTTCGCCCGCCGAGGAGTACAAGGCCAACCACCTGCTGCGCGCCAAGCACCGGCCGGTGCTCGAGTGGCTGCTCGACCCCGGCGGCCCGCTCGCCGGCCGCGGGCACGTCCACCTGACCGACAAGACGTTCTTCGCCGTGCGGGCCGCCGTCACGCTGCTGGCCGAGGACGGCACCGACGCGATGGCACGCACCCTCCACCGCGCCGGCCCGGCCGCGTTCGGCGCCGAGCGCTGGCCGTACTTCCTGGCCGCGTTCACCAGTGTGCTGCGGCTCCGGCCGCGGCGCGGCGTGACGACGTCACCCGCCGAATTCTTCGCGCTCGCCGGCGAACTCGCCGCCGTCCCCGGCGAAGCCGGCGAAATCCTGGGGCGCCTCAAGGACGGCGGCGAGCGCGTGGCCGACTACCGCGTCCGGCTGGCGACCGACCCCGGCCTGGTCCCGGTGCTGGATCCGCTGGTGCCCGCGGTCAGCCACACCGTCCGGCACTTCAGCACCGGCGGCACCCCGGTCGCCCTGGTCCACGACGAACAGCTGGCCCTGACCGCCGAGCGCGTGCTGCAGCTCAAGGCCACGCTCGGGCACCGGCTGGCCGGCGTCCGGTTCGTCGACTCGCGGTCCGACGCCCGCGTGCAGGTCGCGGACTTCCTCGCCGGGGTCGCCCGCCGGATCGCCTCCGACGCGCTCAACGGGCGCGGCGACCCGCGGCTGACCGCGCTGCTCAAGTCCTTTGTGGACGCCGAATCCGTGTGGAACGCGGTCAGCAGTTGACGACCTGCGCCGACGACGTCGTGTTGTCCAGCCGCTTGACGTACGCGCCGCCGCTGCGGTGGGCGCACGCCGCGTCCTTGGTGCCGTACGGTCCACTGTAGACGGCGTACACGTCGGCGCCGTTCACCTCGTGCCGCAGCGAGCCGCACCCCGTGCTCGGCGCGTGCAGGTACCCGGCGCCCGGGTGGGCGTCGAGGAACCGCTGGACGTCGGCGCGGTAGCGGGCCGGGGTGATGGCCGAACCGAGGATCACGACGAACGAGCCGTCGCACGCCGGGGTGCTCAGTGCCGTCGCCAGGCCGAGGTCCGCGCTGCTCGCGACGCTGGTGGCGACGGACGTCCGGACGCTCGTCCGCGTCGTGGTGACCGGCGGGGCGGTCACCGACGGCGCCGGGGACGACGTCGTCGACGGCGGTGTCGAAGGTGGTGTCGAGCCGGAAGCGGCCGGCGACGACGGCTTCAGGACGGTGAACCACCCGACGACGGCCACGAGCGCGAGCAGCGCCACCCCGGCGACCAGCCACGGCGCCTTCGACGGCCGCTTCGGCGCCGGGGCCGTCGGGGGTGGCGCCAGCCGGGTGCCCTGGCGGGTCGGCGGCGCGGCGGCGTGCACCGGGCTGGTGCCGCCGAGCGCGCCGCGGGCGGCGTCCGCCAGCTCCGTCACGCTGCCGAAGCGCGCTGCGGGGTCCTTCGCCATGCCCCGCGCGATCACGCCGTCGAACGCGGCGGGCAGCCCGGGCCGCAGCGCGCTGGGCAGCGGCGGCGGCTGGTGCAGGTGCGCGCCGATCAGCGACGCGGCCGTCGTCGCCGTGAACGGCTTGCTGCCGGTCAGGCACTGGTGCAGCACGCAGGCGAGCGAGTAGACGTCGACGCGGTGGTCGGCGGGCGCGTCGGTGAAACGCTCGGGCGCCATGTAGTCGAGGGTGCCGACCGCGCCGCCGGTCGCCGTGATCCCGGTGGCGGGCCCGGCCGCGCGGGCGATGCCGAAGTCGACGAGGTAGGCGAACCCGGTGGCGCCGACCAGCACGTTCGACGGTTTGACGTCCCGGTGCACCAGGCCTTCGGCGTGCGCGGCCGCCAGCGCCTGCGCGACCTGCCCGACGACGTCGACCGCCTCGGCCGGGGCGAGTGCGCCACCGGCGGCCAGCCGGCTGCCGAGGTCGTCGCCGTCGACCAGGCGCATGTCGAGGTAGAGGCGCCCGTCGATCTCGCCGTAGGCGTGGATCGGGATCACGTGCGGCTCGCGCAGCCGCGCCACGGCGTGCGCCTCCCGCCGGAACCGCTCCTGGAAGTCGCGGTCGGCCGCGAACTCCGGGGCCAGCAGCTTCAGGGCCACGACCCGGTCGTGGCGGGAGTCGTAGGCGCGCACGACCTCGCCCATGCCACCCCTGGCGATCAGCGACTCGACGCGGTACGGGCCGAACTGCCAGCTCACGCGCTTCCTTCCCGCAGGGCACCCCGACACCGGGAAGTCTGCCGCACGCGGCGTCGCGTTACACCCACGTACCCTGGATTGGTGCGGACCCGCCCCACCCTGACCTGGACGTCCCCGGACGCGCCGCTGCCCCGGACCTCGAGCCTCGACGAGCTCGCCGACGTCGTGGCGCGGCGCGAGGTCGCCGTGCTCAGCGGGGCCGGGCTCTCGACGGAGTCCGGGATCCCCGACTACCGCGGCGAGTCCGGCAGCCTGCGCAAGCACACGCCGATGACCTACGACGAGTTCGTCACCAGCGCCGACGGGCGGCAGCGGTACTGGGCGCGCAGCCACCTCGGCTGGCGCACCATCGCCCGCGCCGACCCGAACGACGGCCACCGCGCGGTCGCCGCCCTGCGTGACGGCGGGTACCTCGGCGGCGTCATCACGCAGAACGTCGACGGCCTGCACCAGGCGGCCGGCACGGCGGACGCGATCGAGCTGCACGGCAGCCTCGACCGGGTGATCTGCCTGGACTGCCGCCGCACGAGCCCGCGCGCCGAGCTGGACCGGCGGCTGCGCGCGGCGAACCCGGACTTCGGGGGCGCGGCCACCCGCATCAACCCGGACGGCGACGTCGAGCTGCCCGAGGACGTCGTCCGCCGGTTCACGCCGGTGCCGTGCGTCGCGTGCGGGGGAGTGCTCAAGCCGGACGTGGTGTTCTTCGGCGAGAACGTGCCGCGGCCGCGTGTCGAGCAGTGCTACCGGCTGGTCGACGAGGCCGGCGCGCTGCTGGTGCTGGGCTCGTCCCTGACGGTGATGTCCGGCCTGAGGTTCGTCCGCCACGCGGCGGCCGCGGGCAAGCCGGTGGTGATCGTCAACCGCGGCGAGACGCGCGGCGATCGTCACGCGTCGCTGCGCGTGGACCTGCCGCTGGGGCAGGCGCTCACCGAGCTGGCGGCGCGGCTGGGGTGCGCGGCCGGCGGGGATCGCGACCGAAGCGCGTGAGCAGCCGGTCCTGCCGGGACGCCGTGGGCGCGCCGGCCGGCGGGTCGGCGAAGACGCGGGAGTTGAGCGCCAGGCCCGCGAAGATGTCGTCGTAGCTCTCGTCGATCCACGCGACGAGGCCGTGGTCGAGGGTTTCGTCGGCGCCGAGGGCGCGGGCGAGGTCCCAGGTGTGCACGGTGCTGTCGGCGGTGCGGACGGCCAGCGCCCGCCGTCCGGTCAGCTCGCCCAGCGGGTAGTCGACGACCCGGTCCAGCGCACCCTCTTCGGCGAACGCCCGCGCGCAGGCCCGCACCGACTCGGTGAACGCGGTCACGGGGTCGTCGCCGAGGGCGTCGGCGTCGCGCAGCGCCAGGAACTCCTCGCGGGTGGCGCCGTGGAGCAACCCGATGTAGTTGAGGTTGCCGCGCGTCATGTGGTTCACCAGCGCGCGGACGTCCCAGTCGGTGCAGGGCGTCGGCGCGTGCCAGCCGGCGGGCGGCACCGCGCGGAGGTGGTGTTCGAAACCCTTGGCGGCGAGCAGAAAACGATCGAGGAGCATGCCCGCCAGTCTGGCCCGGCGCCGGGGGAGGCGCAGGCGGGTTTCGGACGCCGTGGACGAGCCGGCCCGGGGCGGGCTGGGGGAAACGCGCCCGGGGCCGGCTCTGCGACGGACCTCCACAGCCGGTCGTTGCCTGCAAGACGTCGCCGCCGGCCCGGGCGTTACACCGGCTGCAAGCCCGTCCACGACCAGCGCGGCATCGCCAGCCCGCCGGGGACTTCCGTCGCCGGGCCGGGGTAGGTGAGCACCTCCGCCACCGCCCATTCCATGTAGGACCGCAGCGCGGCGCGGAACTCCGGATCGGCGGGCAGGCCGGCGTCGTCCGCGGCGCGCACGAAGCAGTCGACGAACCGGCGGCCGAGGTCGCTCATGTCGCCGTTGCCGGCGTGCATCCGCAGCATCGCCGAGTGGTCGTTGCACTGGGCGGAGAACCGCGGCGGGCCGCCCATGACCTCGGCCCAGTACCAGGCCAGCCGCTCCACGTGCCGGGGATGCTGCCCCGGGTGCGAGAACGGGTGGTTCAGCTCGGGATCGGCCAGGCACCGCTCGTGGTGGGCGGTGGCCAGCGCGAGGAACGCGGGGTCGCCGCCGGCGAAGTCGTACAGGGTCGGACGCACCGGCCGAGCCTGGCACGTCCGGCCGCCGGACGCCAGGAGGTCAGCGCGCCGCCGCGGCCGCGCGCTCGGCTTCCGGGGTGAAGCCGCCGAACGCGTTCACCGCCCGCTCGACGTCCTCTGCCACCAGGTCGTGGTTCAGCGCGCCCGCGGCGGCCGCGCCCTGGGCCGCGGCGATGATCACCGTTGCCCGCGCGTCGACGACGTTGCCTGCCGCCCACACGCCCGGCACGTTCGTCTTGCCCATCGCGTCGGTCTCTTCGTAGCCGAGGCCGCGCAGCAGGTCGTCGTGCGGCACCGTCCGCGTGCGGATGAACAACGCCACCCGCGGGACGAACCGCGCGCCCAGCTCGACCCCGTCGAGGTGCCCGTCCGAGCGCCGCACCGCCGTGACGGTGCCGTCGACGATCCGGATACCTCGCGCGTCGAGCCGGGTGCGGTCCTCTTCGGACAGCGGCACGGTGTGCGGGAAGTACACGACGTCCGGCGACCACTGGCGCACCAGCAGCGCGTGCTCGACGCTCAGCGGCTCGGTGCCGAGGACGCCGAGCGGCTGGTCGCGGACCTCGTAACCGTGGCAGTACGGGCAGGTCACCGCGTCGGTGCCCCAGCTCTCGCGCAGGCCGGGCAGGTCCGGCAGGTCGTCGTGGACGCCGGTCGCGACCAGGACGCGCCGGGCGGTCAGCTCGCGGCCGCTCGCCAGCCCGGCCGTGAAGCCCGCGTCGAGCCGGGTCACCCGGTCGTCGAGGACCTCGACGCCGTAGCCGGCGAGCTCCTCGCGGCCGATCTTGAGCAGTTCGGACGGCCGCAGGCCGTCGCGGGACAGGAATCCGTGCATGTGCTGGGCGGGCGCGTTGCGCGGCGAGCCGCCGTCGACGACCGCGACGCGCCGCCGCGCCCGGCCCAGCATCAGGGCGGCGCTCAGACCCGCCGCGCCGCCACCCACCACCAGGACGTCATAGCTGTTTTCGGTCATGCCGCCACCATGAGCCCGGCTTCGCGAATCCGACAACAAATGTTGCCGTTTTCGCAACGAGCGCGTTTCCTGGAGGCATGACCGACGCGATCACCCAGGCCCTGTCCGAGGTCGGCCCCCGCCTCAAGCGGGTCCGCACGCAGCGGCGGGTCACGCTGGCCGACCTCTCGGCCGCGACGGGCATCTCGAAGAGCACGCTCTCCCGCCTGGAGTCCGGGCAGCGCAAACCGAGCCTCGAGCTGCTGCTGCCGATCGCGCAGGCCCACCAGGTACCCCTCGACGAGCTGGTCGGCGCCCCGGAGGTCGGCGACCCGCGGGTCCGGCTGACCGCCCGCCGCCTCCCGCGCAGCAACGGCGCGACGATGACCGTCCTGCCGCTGACCCGCCAGCCCGGCGCGCCCCAGGCGTTCAAGATGATCCTGGAACCGGAGACCGGCGAGCCCGACCCGCAGGTCCACGAGGGCTACGAGTGGCTCTACGTCCTGTCGGGCCGGCTGCGCCTGATCCTGGCCGACCGCGACATGACGCTGGGGCCGGGCGAGGCGGCCGAGTTCGACACGCGCCTGCCGCACTGGTTCGGCGCGGTCGGGCGGCCGGCGGAGATCCTCAGCCTGTTCGGCAAACAGGGCGAGCGGCTCCACCTGCGCGCCAAGTCCCGCTAGAACCCGATCGCCTCACGCAGCAACAGCACGGTGGCGCGTCCCGGCCGCGGTTCCCCGTTGAGCACCAGCAGGCGGTTGACGGCGCTCGGCCACCCGTAAGCCTCCCGCGTGCGGACGCTTTCCAGCGGCAGGCAGTGCTCCTCGACGCGGCGCAGCGCGGTCTCCAGGTCGGGCACGATCTTCTGCGCACCGACGATCCAGATCGCCTGGGCCGCGCCCCCGGCGTACGCGGGCAGCTGGCTTCCGCTGCCCGAAGCGGCCACGAGCGAACCGGTTTCGGTGACCGCCGCGACGCTGCCCACGACGACGTCCGGGCTCGCGAGCAGCCGCCGGATCTCGTCGGCGCCGGTCGCGCGGTCGATGGCCAGCACCCGCGGCCGGATGGCCTCGTAGCTCCCGGTCGCGTTGAGGTCGTCCTCGATGCCGGACCGGCGGAGGGTCTCGCTGGACCCGGTGAACACGGCGGCCCCCGCCGGGACCAGCTCCTTGACGCGGATGCGCGCGGCGGCGGCGTCGTCGAGGATCTCCACGGCGAACCCGTGTGCGGTCAACGCGGCGGCCGCGCGCTCCAGGGTTCCGGCGGGGGCGGGCTCGGCGAAGGTGGTCATGCTGGCTCCAGAACGTGGTCGGATCGGTTTCGGAGGGTTCGACAACGCAGCCGGCCGAAACGTGAGGCCTCACATTCCGGGGCGCTGCCCGGTCGTACCGGTGACGACGAAGGGAGCACGATGACCACTCCGGACCCGGTCATGGGCGAGCGGCGCGCGTTGCTCAACATCGCCTACCGGCTCCTGGGCAGCTTGGCCGAGGCCGAGGACGCCGTCCAGGAGGCCTACGCCCGCTGGTTCGCGCTGGCGCCGGACCGGCGGGACGCGATCGTGTCGCCGGGCGCGTGGCTGACGACGGTGACCGGCCGCGTCTGCCTGAACGTCCTCGGCTCGGCCCGGGCCCGGCGCGAGACCTACGTCGGCGACTGGCTTCCCGAGCCGGTGCCCGAGGACCAGGGCGGCGACCCGGCCGACCGGGTCACCCTCGACGAGTCGGTCGGCATGGCCTTCCTGGTCGTGCTCGAGTCGATGACGCCGGCCGAGCGCGTCGCGTTCGTCCTGCACGACGTCTTCTGCCACTCGTTCGCGGAGGTCGCCGAGATCGTCGGCCGGACGCCGGCGGCGTGCCGTCAGCTGGCGTCCTCGGCCCGCCGCCGGGTCCGCGCGGCCCGGGGCACGGCGACCCCGGCCGCACGGCAGGCGGTGATCGTCCGGGACTTCAAGCAGGCGTGGGAGGCCAAGGACATCGACGCCCTGATCGGCCTGCTCGACCCCGCCGCCACCGCGACCGCGGACGGCGGCGGTCTCGCCACGACGTTCCTGCACCCCCTCGAAGGTGCCGAGCGGATCGCGGCCGCCTGGGTCGAGCTGGCCCGGCGCCGGCCCCCCGCCACGGCGTTCGTGGAGCGCACGGTGAACGGGCGCCCCGGGCTGGTGGCCGTGGAGGACGGCGTGACCGTGACGGTGTTCGCGTTCGACGTCGCGGACGACCGGATCCGGCACATCTGGGTCGTCCGGAACCCCGAGAAACTGCGTCTCTGGACGAGCTAGGGGAGCGTCTCCGGCAGGCCGAAGCCCGCGTACATCTTCGGGTCGAGGAAGCCGATGATCTCCGCGATCTTGTCACCGCGCAGCGTCAGCACGTTCACGCAGCCGATGCGGAAGACGCCGTCGGGGTGGCGCTGGTAGCAGGCGAACGCGAGCTGGCCGGCGGCCCGGACCGGCACCAGCCGCCACGGCGTCGCGAACACGCTGCCGGAAAGGAAGCGGGCGACGTCGTCGCGGCCGTCGAACCAGGCGGGCAGCGGCGGCATCGTGAAGCGGGCGTCCTCGGCGAGCAGGTGCAGCAGCGCCGGGACGTCCGCGCGTTCCCAGGCCGCGACGAAGTCCGCCACCAGCGTGCGTTGCGCGTCCTCGCCGAGGGCGCGCAACGTCGCCTGCTGGCTCTGCGAAGGCGCGTGCTCGTCGAGGGTCCTGCGCGCCCGCTGCAGCGCGCTGTTGACCGAAGCGACCGACGTGCCCAGCGCGTCGGCGACTTCCGCCGCGGAGAACGCGAGCACCTCGCGCAGGATCAGCACGGCCCGCTGGGTGCCGGGCAGGTGCTGCAGTGCCGCGATGAACGCCAGTTCCACGCTTTCGCGGAGTTCGAAGCGGCGTTGCGGGTCCCAGTCGTCTTCGGGGTAGGGCTCGACGAACACCTCGCCGTCGACCGGGTCGGCCAGCGGGTCGCCGGGGCTCGCCGCAGGGTGGAAGTCGCGCGGCATCAGGCGTTTCGGACGCTGCTTGATCAGCCGCAGGCAGGCGTTCGTGGCGATCCGGTAGAGCCACGCGCGCACCGAGCTGCGCCCCTCGAACCCGGCCAGCCCGCGCCACGCGCCGAGCAGGGCCTCCTGCAGCGCGTCTTCGGCGTCGTGCAGGGCACCGAGCATCCGGTAGCAGTGGGCGCGCAGCTCGCTCTGGTAGGGCCGCACGAGCCGGTCGAACGCGCCGCGGTCCGCGCGTCGCGCCGCTTCGAGGAGGTCGGCTTCGGTGTCCATGCGCGCATCCTGCCCGACGGTCAGCCGAGTTCGCGCTGCATCAGGAGGGTGTCGAGCCACCGGCCGTGCTTGAACCCGACGCGCCGGAGCACGCCGACGTCGGTGAAGCCGGCCGCGCGGTGCAGGTTCCGCGACGCGGGGTTGCCGGAGTCGACGACGACCGCGATCGCCTGCCGGGCGCCGGCTTTCGCGCACCGCTCGAGCAGTTCGTCCAGCAGCCGGCGGCCGTGCCCGTGCCCGGCGGCTTCGGGCGCGAGGTAGATCGTGGTCTCGACCGTGTGCCGGTAGGCGGGCTTCGGGCGCCACGGCGAGGCGTACGCGAAGCCGTCGACCTTCGTGCCGCGCAGGACGAGGAACGGCAGTTCGCTGATCTTCGCGCGCCACTGGTCCGCGGTGGGCGGTGTCGTCTCGAACGTGAAGACCGAATCGGTGACGTAGGGCGCGAAGACCGCCGCGATGCCTTCGGCGTCGGCGTCACTGGCTTCCTCGATAGTGGACATAATGGGTATCATAGGGGAATGATCGACCCCGTCGCCCTCGGCCGCCGCCTGCACGACCTGCGGGCCGACCGCGGCCGGGCGTTGAGCGCGCTGGCCGCGCGGGCGGCGGTGAGCGTGAGCATGCTGTCGGCGATCGAACGCGGCGAGAAGACGCCGACGGTGGTGGTGCTGTCCCGCGTAGCCGACGGCTTGGGCCTGTCGCTGTCGCGGCTGCTCGCCGACCTGGAGGCGGACCGGGTGATCGTCCGCCGCGCGGCGGAGCAGGACCACGTCGCGGAACCGGGCGGCTGGCACCGCACGGTCCTGACGCCGGTAGTCCCCGGCGTCAACTTCGAATGGATCCGGACCACGCTGCCGCCGGGGTGCGACGCGGGCAGTTTCCCGGCGTACGCGGCGGGTTCGCACGAGTTCGTCGTGGTCGAGGCGGGGACGTTGTGGCTGGGCGTCGGCTCGGCGGAGTACGTCCTGGCGGCGGGGGATTCGCTCTACTTCCCGGCCGACGCAACGCATTCGTACGCCAACCGCGGTGCGGAGCCGTGTTCCTACCACGTCGCGGCGCTGGTGATGCGCTCACGCTTGACTCATCCGATCACTTCCTCTTAGCCTGATTTGGCGCATTCCCGATCCGCCGTCGGAGCACCGCGTGGTGTTTCCGCCGCGGCTAGGAAAGGGAGCTTTCGTGAGCAGACCGTTGAGCCGTCGTCGTGCGGTCACGTGGGGAGCGGCGGCCGGGGCCGCGCTGCCATTCATCGGATCTCCGGCTTTCGGGGCGGAGGAGAACGAGCCGGGCCGCGTCTTCGACGTCACCAAGTTCGGCGCCAAGGGCGACGGCCGCACCCTCGACACCGCGGCGATCAACCGCGCGATCGACGCGGCCGCGACCCGCGGCGGGACCGTGTACTTCCCGGCCGGGACGTACGCGAGCTATTCGATCCACCTCAAGAGCAACGTGGCGCTGTACCTGGCGGCGAACGCGACGATCCTCGCGGCCACCCCGGCCGGCGGCAAGGGGTACGACCCCGCCGAACCGGGCGCGGGCAACCCGTACCAGGACTTCGGGCACAGCCACTGGCACAACAGCCTGATCTGGGGCGAGAACCTGGAGAACGTCACCATCGAGGGGCCGGGCAAGATCGATGGCAAGGGTCTCGTCGCGGGCGGCAGCGCGGAGTCCGCGCCGCTCAACGGGAACAAGGCGATCGCGCTCAAGCTGTGCCGCAACGTGGCGATCCGCGACATCACGATCGTCAACGGCGGGCACTTCGGCATCCTGCCGACCGGCGTCGACAACTTCCGCATCGACGGTCTCGTGATCGACACCAACCGCGACGGCATCAACATCGACTGCTGCAAGAACGTCCGGATCGCGAACACGACGGTGAACTCGCCGAACGACGACGCGATCGTGCTGAAGAGCTCGTACGCGCTGAACCGGGTGCGGGACACGGAAAACGTCACGATCGACAACTGTTTCGTGAGCGGCTACGACCTTGGCACGCTGATCGACGGCACGTTCAAGACGTCGTCGTACGGCCGGACCGGCCGGGTCAAGTTCGGCACCGAGGCCAACGGCGGGTTCCGCAACATCGCGATTTCGAACGTGGTCTTCGAGTACTGCCGCGGCCTGGCACTGGAAACCGTCGACGGCGGTTGGCTGGAGGACGTGACGATCAGCAACCTGACGATGCGCAACGTCCAGATGCCGCTGTTCCTGAGGCTGGGCGCGCGGATGCGCGGGCCGGCGGGCATCCCGGTCGGCTTCCTGCGGCGGGTGAGCATCAGCGACGTCACGACGTTCGCCGCGGACCCGAGGTATCCGTCGTGCTTCGCGGGGATCCCGGGCCACCCGATCGAAGACGTCAAGCTGAGCAACATCCGCCACCACCTGGCGGGCGGCTTGACCCCAGGCGACGCGGTCCAGAACCCGCCGGAGCTGGAGACGGCGTACCCGGAGCCGTCGATGTTCGGCACGCTGCCGGCGTACGGGTTCTTCATCCGGCACGCGCGCGGGATCGGTCTGGACAATGTGGACGTCCGATTCGGAGCGCCGGACACGCGCCCGGCGTTCGTGGCGCGCGACGTCGCGGATCTGGACGTGCACCACTGCCGCGCGGACAAGGTGGCGGGGACCCCGACGTTCGTCCTGGACGACGTGGACGACTTCCGGGTGAGCGACGGCCGCCCGGTCCCGGAGGCGAAGGTGGCGCACGCGGACCACGAGGAGCTGTAGAGAACGTCCGGCCGGGCCCCGGCGCCGCCGCGGGACCCGGCCGGTTTCGCCCTCGCCGGCGGCTCGCCGCTGCTAACGTCCGGCGGGTGAAGGTGTGGTGGTGCGGTGCCGTGGTGGGGGTGGGTCTGCTGGTGGCGGCGTGCACGGGAGGCGGCTCGGGCACCGGCGTGGTGGTCCCGCGGACACCGTCCACGTCGGACACCCCGGCCCCGGCGACGACGACCGAACCACCGACGGTGACGACGACGCCGGCCCTCACGACGACTCCGGCAACGAGGGCGCACCCGCCGACGGCGACAACGAAGAAGCCGACGACTCCCCACCGCACGACGACCCGCCGCCGGCCGCGCTGACCTCAGCGGCCGCGCATTGCGATCCGGCGACGACGACCGGACGGCTGTAACCGCCGCCGCCCCTTCGGCGACCTCACCGCTGTCCGATTCGAACTCGTCGAAGGTGTACCGGTGAAGTCTTGGTGGTGCGGGCTGCTGCTCGCCACGGGCGTGGCGACGGCCGCCTGCGGTGCGTCTCCGCAAGCTCCGCGTGCTCCGGACCCGCCTCCCGCCAGCGAATCGATCCTCACCATCGAGCCGACACCCGTCGTGACCGTCACGGTGCCGGCGACGTCGAGCGCCGCGGCGACGACGTCCGCGACGGTCCCGGCGACCACGAAGAAGGCGCCGGTCCGCAAGACACCGACCCGGAAGCCGCCGCAATACGGGTACCAGTGCCGGGACGGCGACGAGACGAAATTCGAGGTCTGCGCCGGCCACAAAGCGTGGATCGACGGACAGCGCGAGTTCACCGACTGCCTGAACGGCGGCGGCACCTGGGACATCGACACCCAGCGCTGCGTACGTCCCTGACTCAGCGGCCGCGCAGGTCCGGCCGGGCCAGTCCGACGCCCGCCAAGGCGATCAGCGCCACCGCCACCACCGCGACGATCACTTCCAGAACCGGCACCCTCGCCGCCGCCGTCGTCAAGGTGATGATGCTCGACACCAGGAGCAACACTCCCGCCGCCAGGCTGAGCCAGCACAGCGGGGCCGTCCTCGGGATCACGTGCCAACGGGGTCTGCCCGGCCATCGCGCCTCCTCGTTCGGTTGCCTTCCGAAGCTGCCCCGATCGCGGGGTGATCAAACCGGCGCCCGACATGCACGTTCCGCTGGTCGGAACACAAGACTGTCCTCGCCGACGCGCCCGGTGCGACGGTCGGGGGCATGGCACCCGTGAAAGCGGCGATCGTCGGCCCCGGCAACATCGGCACCGATTTGCTGGCGAAGCTGCGACGCAGCGAAGTGATCGAAGTCGGATACATGGTCGGCGTAGTCGAGTCCGACGGGCTCCAGCGCGCCCGCGCGCAGGGGATCGAAGCGTCCGCCGAGGGCGTCGACTGGCTGCTGCGCCAGGAGGAGCTGCCGGAGCTGGTGTTCGAGGCGACGTCGGCGAAGGCGCACGCCGCCAACGCCCCTCGCTACGAAGAGGCCGGCATCCAGGCGGTCGACCTCACCCCGGCGCACCTCGGCCCGATGGTGTGCCCGCCGGTGAACCTCGGCGCGCACCTCGACGCGCCGAACGTCTCGATGATCACCTGCGGCGGCCAGGCCACGATCCCCATGGTGCACGCGGTTTCCCGGGTGACGCCGGTGCCGTACGCGGAGATCGTCGCGTCGGTCGCCTCACGCGGCGCGGGACCTGGTACCCGCGCGAACATCGACGAGTTCACGCGCACGACGTCCAGCGCGGTCGCCGAAGTGGGCGGCGCGGGGCGCGGCAAGGCGATCATCATCCTCAACCCGGTCGAGCCGCCGATGATCATGCGCGACACCGTGTTCTGCGCGATCGGGCCCGACGCCGACCGCGACGCGATCACCGCGTCCATCCACGAAATGGCCGAAGAAGTCCGAAAGTATGTCCCCGGCTACACGTTGCGCGCGGACCCCCAGTTCGACGACGCGCGCGAGGAGTGGGACGGCAACGCCCGCGTCGGCATCTTCCTCGAAGTCCGCGGCAACGGCGACTACCTGCCGGAGTACGCCGGGAACCTCGACATCATGACCGCCGCGGCCGCCCGCGTCGGCGAGCTCATGGCGCGCGCGAAGCAGGAGGTCCCGGCGTGACCCGGCCAGCACTGAAGCACGACGTCCGGATCGTCGACACGACGCTGCGCGACGGCAGCCACGCGATGGCCCACCGCTTCACCGAACAGCACGTGCGCGACACCGTGCGCGCGCTGGACCGCGCCGGCGTCGAGGTGATCGAGGTGACCCACGGCGACGGCCTCGGCGGCTCGTCGTTCACCTACGGCTTCTCCGCCGTCGACGAGCTGAAGCTGATCGCCGCGGCCCGCGAAGAGGCGAAGCAGGCGAAGATCGCCGTGCTGCTCGTGCCGGGAATCGGGACGGCGGAAGACCTCCAGCGCGCGTTCGACGCGGGCGCGGAGATGGTGCGCGTGGCGACGCACTGCACGGAGGCCGATGTCTCGCCGCAGCACTTCGGGCTGGCGCGCGAGCTCGGCATGGAGACCGCCGGGTTCCTGATGATGGCGCACCGGACGCCGCCGGAGGACCTCGCGAAGCAGGCGCGGATCATGGTCGACGCGGGCTGCCAGGCGGCGTACGTGACTGACTCGGCCGGCGCGCTGCTGATGCACGAAGCCCGCGCGCGGTTCGAGGCGCTGGTCGCGGAGGTCGGCGACACGGCGTGGGTCGGCTACCACGGCCACCAGAACCTGAGCCTCGGCGTCGCGAACTCCGTGCTGGCGTACGAGGCCGGCGTCCGCTACATCGACGGGTCGCTCTGCGCGCTCGGCGCGGGCGCCGGCAACTCGCCGACCGAGGTGCTCGCGGCGGTGTTCGACCGCCTGGACATCGACACGGGCCTCGACGTCGGCGGGCTCCTCGACGCGGCCGAAGAGGTCGTCCGCCCGTACCTGAACCGCTGGCCGAAAATGGACCGCAACGCGATCGTCCAGGGCTGGGCCGGGGTCTATTCGAGCTTCCTGCTGCATGCCGAGCGTGCGGCCGAACGGTACGGCGTGCCGGCACAGGCGATCCTGCGCCGCTGCGGCGAACTCGCGCTCGTCGGCGGCCAGGAGGACATGATCATCGACGTGGCGGTGACGCTGGCCGCCGAGGGCTAACCCGCGAACCGGTCGAGCGCCGCGAGCGTCCAGGCGCGCTTGACGTCGCTGGCCCGGTGCCCGGAGTGGTCGTCGACCAGCAGCTCCGCACCGGGCCACGCCTCGGCCAGCTCGACCGCCGTCGTCACCGGGCAGCTCAGGTCGAGGCGGCCGTGGATGAGCACGCCCGGGATGCCGGCGAGCCGGCCGGCATCCCGGATCACCGCGCCCTCCTCCAGCCAGCCCGCGTTCGCGTAGTAGTGCGTTGTGAGGCGGACGAACGCGAGGGTCGCGTCGTCCACCGGTTCGTCTCGCACCGGGGGAGCGCCGGGCTCGAGCGACAGCACGACGTCCTCCCACCGCGACCACGCGGCGGCCGCCCGGTCGCGGACCGCCGGGTCGGGGTCGGCCAGCAGCCGCGCGTACGCGGCGACGTCGTTTTCGGTGCCCAAGCTGAACCGCGCCCATTCCTCGGGGAAGAACCGGCGCACCCCGCGGTAGAGCCAGTCGATCTCGCAGCGGCGCGTGGTGCTGATCGCGCTGAGCACCAGTTCCGAAACGCGCTCCGGGAACCGCTCGGCGTACACCAGCGCGAGCGTCGTGCCCCACGACCCGCCGGTGACCAGCCACCGCTCGATGCCGAGGTGCTGCCGCAGCTTTTCCAGATCGGCGACGAGGTGGCCGGTGGTGTTGTCCCGCACCGAATCGACGGCGTTCGGGGTGCTCCGGCCGCAGCCGCGCTGGTCGAGCAGCACCACCCGGTAGCGCGCGGGGTCGAACATCCGCCGCATCCCCGGAACGCAGCCCTGGCCGGGCCCGCCGTGCAGCACGACCGCGGGCTTGCCGGCCGGGTTCCCGCTGGTCTCCCAGTGGATCCGGTGCCCGTCGCCGACGTCGAGGAGCCCCTGGTCGTAGGGCTCGATCGGCGGGTGCATCGGCGTCTCCTCGGTGTCCGCAGGCGGTCAACGTCCGGTCTTGACCGGTTCGCGGCACGCTCTCCGCCAGCAGAATCGGTCCCGATCGATCATTCCACTTCCGCTGAGGGGACTTCGATGAAACGCAGGATCTTCGCCGCGGCCGTGGCCTGCGCGGCCACGTTCGCGGGGCTGCTCGGCGCCGCTCCGGCGGCGCAGGCGGCGACGTCGGTGACGTTCACCCCGCGCACGGTGACCTCGCCGCACGAGACCCAGTACATCGCGGCGCTGGGTTCGGTGCAGCTGGCGATGACGGCGAACCAGACCGCGTACGTCTACTCGACGCTGCGCGCGAACAACGCGTCCAACACGACGCTGATCGACAACGAGGTCCGCTGCTCGAGCACGAGCGGCTGGACGAAGAACGAGGTGCTCGGCCAGAACGTCATCATCGCGAGCGCCACCGGCACCCCGGCGTCGCTGCGGGACATCAACGTCACGACCCGGTTCCTGGTGCACCCGGGCGCGGCGGGCACCGTCACGTGCACGACGTACCTGCGCAGCGCCAACCTCGGGCTGGGCAACTCGACCGTGCGGCTGGCGAGCGGCGAGCTGAAGTTCGCGGACACCAGCGTCGCGAACACGACGGCCGGCACGCCGCCGCAGGCCGACGACGGTGACACGCCGCCGGGCCGCGTCATCGGCCTCGGCTCCGCGGCCCCGACGGTCCGCGAGCCGGCCACCGGCATCTTCGAGATGGCGCCGGTGACCGGGCTGAGCGTGTTCGGCGACATGGAACTGATGGCGTGCTACCCCGAGCCGAAGGACGGCTGCCCGGTGAACAGCATGACCGCCCGGGTGACGCTGTTCGTCAACCAGTGGAAGGCCGACGGCACGCTGTGCAAGTCGGACGCCTCCTCGAGCGTGACGGCGTTGGTCCGCCGCGACGTCCACCACTACGTGGTCCCGCTGAACACGCGCTTCACGGCGGCGACGGGCAACGGCTGCGTGCCGAAGTTCAACTTCTACGTGAAGACCGACTGGGTGAGCGGCTCGACGGGCGCGGTTCAGATGGCGTCGGGCGGCCTGCCCGACGCGATCGGTTCGACGGCGAAGCACTACGACGCGATGAGCCACGCTTTCGCGGTCGCTTACTGAATTCCTTGGGGCGCGCCGGTTTCCCGGCGCGCCCCTTTCTTCGTTGTCAGGCGGGTTCGCCGAACCAGCGGTGCAGCGAGTCCGCCAGGCCGGTCGTCGTGCCGTCCTCACGGGCCCAGGCGATGTAGCCGTCCGGCCGGACCAGGACCCCGGTGAGGGACGGGTCGCTGACGCACTTCGCCGTCAGCGTCGTCACGTGGTCGGTCCAGCCGCTCGCCGTCTCGCGCAGTTCGGCGTTCTCGGCGAGGTCGAGCAGGAGCGCCTTGCCGTCCTGGAGGTGCTCGCCGAGCCGGGTGCCGTCGGCGAACGCGAAGTCGGGCGCGCCGCGGCCGGTGAGGTCGTGCTCGCCGTCGATCGGGTACCGGTGCAGGACCCCGGAGAGCTTCTTGGCCAGGTAGGTGGCGCCGTCGTCGGTGAGCAGCAGGTCGGTGACGACCTGGCGCAGCGCCTTCGTCCGGACGTCGCTGCGCATCAACGCGACCTGCGCCCGGGTCCACTCGAGGACCCACTCGCCGATCGGGTGCCGTTCGGTCGTGTAGGTGTCGAGCAGGCCGTCCGGCGCGGTGCCGTGGATGGTCGCGGCGAGCTTCCAGCCGAGGTTGACGGCGTCGCCGATGCCGAGGTTGAGCCCTTGCCCGCCGAAGGGGGAGTGGACGTGCGCGGCGTCGCCGGCCAGCAGCACGCGGCCCTGGCGGTAGGTGCTCGCCTGCCGCGCGTTGTCGGTGAAGCGCGTCGCGCTGTGGATCTTCTTGATCCGGATGTCGGCGCCGGACACGCGTCGGAAGCTTTCTTCCAGCTCCTCGGCGGTGACCGGGGTGGTCCGGTCCGCGGGCGGCCCGTCGAACTCGACGGTCAGCATCCGGCCGGGCATCGGCCCGTGGACGTAGAGGCCGCCGTTGCCGTGTTGCCAGCCGGCGGGGAGTGCGTCGGCGCCGGTCAGCTCGGCGAGCGCCTGCCGCCCGGTGATGGCGGGGTCGGTCCCGGGGAACTCGAACCCGGCGTGCTTGCGCACGAAGCTGCGGCCGCCGTCGGCCCCGACGAGCCAGGCCGCGCCGACCTCGGTGCCGTCGTCGAGCCGCACGGTGACGCCGTCGTCGCCGGCGTCGAACCCGATTACCTCGACCCCGCGCCGGATCTCGGCCCCGAGTTCGACGGCGCGCGCGGCGAGTACCGCCTCGACGGCCTGCTGCTGGATCACGACGACGCGCGAGGCGGGCCCGACCTCGCGGAAGGCGGGGTCGTCGAAGTGGACCCCGCCCGAAGCGATCATGATCCCGGCGAAGTGCCCCACCGGGATCGCGGCTTTCGGTCCTCCCGCGCCGCGTGACTTCAGGAACGCCTCGATCTGCTTGGCGTTCTGCTGCACGACTTCCTCCACCGCGGGCAGCAGGCCACGGCGGTAGAAGGCCTCGGCGGTCGTCAAGTTGACCGCTCCGGCCTTGATGGTCGTGTCCGGCTCGCTCAGCCGCTCGACGACCAGCACGTCCACGTTCTTCAGCCGGAGTTCGCAGGCCAGCATCAACCCGACCGGTCCGCCCCCGGAGATCACCACATCCCTGTTCATGGCTCCGATGATGCCGCGAAACTTTTACCGAGTCAAACTTTGTGCTCGGTCTATACTCTCGGTTCATGGCGGATCACGGACTGCGCGAGCGCAAGAAGCGGGCCACGCGCGAGCTGATCTCGAACGTGGCGACGGGCCTGTTCATCCAGCGCGGCTTCGAGGAGGTGACGGTGGCCGAGATCGCCGAGGCGGCGGGCGTCTCGAAGATGACGGTGTTCAACTACTTCCCGCGCAAGGAGGATCTGTTCCTCGACCGCCACGCGGACCGGCTGGCGGAGTTGACCGAAGTGGTCCGTTCCCGCCCGGCCGGGGAGTCCCCGGTGGCGGCGTTGCGCGCCCACCAGCACGCACTGTTGGCTTCGGGGCATCCCCTGTCGGGCGCGATCACCGGCGGCCCGGGGTTCTGGTGGGTGCTGACGTCGAGCCCGGCGTTGACGGCCCGGTGGTACGAGCAGGAGCGGGAGATCGCCGCGGCGATCGCGGAGGTGCTGGTTTCCGAGACGGGCGAGGTGTTCCGGTCCCGGATGGTGGCGGGCTTGCTGACGACGGCGATCACGACGGTGTTTTCGCACGCGATGGGGCGCATCGTGGCGGGCGGGGACGCGGAGGTGGTCCGGGGGGACCAGGTCGCGGTGATCGACCAGGCGTTTGACCTGGTGGAACGCGGAGTGGGCGACTTCCCGGCTGCGTCGAGCTGATTGAGGTCAGCGCGCCCCGATGCGACCGGGACACTGCATCCGGTACTCCGTCCCGCCGGCGAGCGCTCAGGTGCGGCGGGCGCGTTCGACGACCTCCTCCTCGTGCAGGGGGCCGGTGTGGTGGCTGAGGCAGATCGGTACCTCGATCTTGCTGAAGCCGGTCCCTTCTCCCGCGGCATAGAAGGTTCCGCGGCCAAGCCTGCCGAGATCGTCCACAACCGAGGTTCGCGAGGCCGCCATGGCCTTGGCTGCGTCAATCTGGGCCTGCGCCGTCAACCGGCCGAGGAACTGGTTTGCCGTGTTCCCGACAGTCTGGTGGTGAATGGACCTGGGTGCCTGCGAGGCGAGCACGATACCGAGACCGTACTTCCGGATCTGGCGGATGAGCTCGACCGTGCTTTCGGTACTGGGATTCGCGCTGCCCGACGGAACGAAGTTCTGTGCCTCGTCCATGACCAGCAAGCCACCCAACGGACTGTCGCCCGCGGGATGCGCCCTGAACCAGGAAAACAGTGCGGCTTGCAAACGGCTGACGAACCGGGCCGGCGCGTCGCCTGAAAGCCCGACGAAGCTGATGACCGATATCCGAGATTTCTTTCCCGTCGACGGCGTCAAGAGCAGCCCCGGATCGGCCGGTGCGCCGGACTCCCCGAACAGGGGGTCGGTCTCCATCGAAGCCTCGAGGGTGTCCGCCATCTCGACGGCCAGCCGGGTCATCCTGCTGTTGACGGTGTCGGGTGGTGGCTCGCCGAGCAACTCGACGAATCCGGCCAGTTTCTGCCCTCCGTCGCGTACGTAGTGATTCAGCACTCGTTTGAGGATTCCCAGCTGCCTCGTCGCGCGCGGGCCATTGCCGCGGACGCCTGCGGGCGGCGCGAGCGTCGCGACTGTGGAGGCAAGCAGGCGCGTGAAGTCGTCGCTATCGCCCAGCACCGGGCCGAAATCGGGAAGCGGGTGAAAAGACAGCGGGCGGCCGCGGTTCAAGCCCGGGGTCCAGACCATCACCTCGGTGTCGGAGAAGTAGCGCCGAGCATCGGCCTCGTGTTCCTCTGTCCATTCGTCCGGTGTGCTCGGCCATCGGTCACCGAGACGACCGAGGTCGTCGTTCGGGTCGAGGACGATGGCCGAGACGCCTTGCAGCGCGCACTGTTCAACGATCCGTTTGATCAAAACCGTCTTTCCAGAACCGGCGGCGCCGATCACGGCAGTGTGCATGCGCAGCTGCCGCGCGGCCACGGTGAAGGGGCGGGTACCTCGCTTCGTCACGCCGATGGTGATCTGGGACCGGGGCGGCGTGCTGTCGTTCTCCGAATGGTCGGGTGATCGAGAACCGCCGAGATGACGTCGCAACTCGCTCTGCACGCCGGCAAGCACCTCGCTCCGCGATGCCGGACGCGCTTGCTTCAGCCAGGCGCCGAGACCGGGTGGACTGGTGGCGAGGAGCTCCCGCAGCGCGGTGAACGTTCTGACGTCGTCGGCGCCGAACGGCACCGATGATCCGCCACGAGCCAAGAAGTCGTCCTTCATTTCGTCGCTCTTGGGGCCTCCTGGATAGGGGGTGTTCCGCAGCAGGGTCAGGTGTCGATCCGATGAGCCCGCGGTCAGTTCGGCTTCGTTCATCGCGTTTCGCATGCGCGCTTGGGTCGCGACCGCCTTTTCCGCGGAGATGGCCCGGAAGGACCAACGAATGTCGTCGTCGATGTCTTCGGCGATGGAATAGTGTAGCGTCGCGTGCAACGCCGGATTGCGGCCGAAGTCAATCTCGACTTGGCAGCGGGAGTCGCCGTCGAGCTCCAGCACCAGACTTTTCAGGCCGGCGCCGATCAGGCCGGGCATGAGCCGATCTTCGGTTTCCTTGGCGAACGGCGAAGCGATGTCGGCTTCCCTCCGCAGGTCTTCGAACCGTTCGGTCAGGGTGTCGTCTCCGGCTTCTGGTGCCAGCGTGACCTTTATAGCGGGCTGTTCGGGGGCCAGCGAGGTCAGCTCTACGACCGCCCCGGAGTCCAAACAACTCTTGACGTGTTCGGCGATTCGGCTGAGCAGCCGCCGTACGGTGTAGCGATGCGGTGCCTCGGCGAGCGCGGCGGCGCCGATCGGCCAGGTCGGGCTCGGTGGCGCGAAGCCGGCCGCTGCGTAGGCAGCCTGGAAACGCCTGGCCACGATCTGCTCGGCGGTCGATCGATCAGGAATCGCTCCAAGCTCGGGCAGAAGATCGATGCGGTCCAGAGCGGAACCCAGTGCCACCTTCGAGATCTTTTGCCAAGTATCCGACTGGCAGGCGACCACCATGAGGGTGCGGCGAGTCTCCTCCCGTAGCTCCATGAGCCCCGCGGCGATGTCCAGGCTCAAGCGTCTCGCCGCGCTGCGCTCGGCGGATGAGGGTGAGTTCTCGGACGTCTCCGAGATTTCGACGAGATGGTCGAGCTGGTCGAACGCGAAGACCAGCGGTCCGACCAGGGCGAAGAGGCGGGTGAGGTCTCGAAGAACGAGCTGAGCCGACCGCGCGCGTGACGGCAGTCCCCACGCAGTGCGCTGCTCCAGTTCGTCGTCGTTGAGAGCAAAGTAGGAAGTACCTGCCTCGACGGCCATGCCTGCGGACGCGACGAGCGCCAGCGCGCGGGCCGTGTAGCCCGCTTCGTTGCCGACCTGCCGGTCCAGGCGCCTGATACCGCTTACGAACGAGTCCAGATGAGCTCGGGTCAACTCGCGTTCACCGATGACGGCGGCGCGGACGTCGTTGTCGAGACCGGCTCGCCGGGCGAGTTCATCGAGCAGGAGAAGTAGCTGTTCGTGGCCACCGTCGTCTTTGCGGTACAAGCTGTCGACCAGGCTGCCGGTGGCACTCTCCCAAAAATCACGGCCCGTGACCAGCTTGATGTAGAAGAAGAAGCCGCTCCGCGACTGAATCTGTTGGCGAGTCCAGCCGAGGAGGTGGGTTTTGCCGGCTCCTTTATCGCCTCGTACCACGGATATGGTGGGAGTGCGATGGTCGCTCACCACGTCCATCGCGGCGAGGAGGCGCCGGGACACGTCGGGGTGAAGGCTCGCGACGTGGTAAGAAGACTGCGACGTCCACACCTCATCCGGTGTCGGCGCGGTGGTTATGGACAATCGCTCCAGCGCCTCGAGTTGCGGGTTCATGCCGCACCGATCTTCAGCAAATGGCGCGCTTCGCCACCGATCTCGACCGCAGCCCGCCGGTCATCGTCGGTCAGCGTCTTCCGGTTGAGTTCGGCCGTCAGGCGCACGTCGGGCTGTTCGATCATCCGGTCGAGCTCGGCGTCGACGACGTCGCGGGGAACGTCCTCCAACCAGGGACGCAGCGCTGACAACTTGACCGGACTGCCGGGGGAACGGCGGACGGTCAGCTCGGCGTATGCCGCGCGGATCCAAGTCTCGATGTCGGGCCGGAAGAATTCGCCGAGCTTCGTATCGGAGCGCGACAGGTAGGCACCGACGCTGTCCAGTACGGCGTAAAGGGCTCCAGCCGGGAACTTGGCACCGTCCGGGCAGCCGGCTACGAGTGCGGTGTCGCACCAGCTCAGCCCGTCAGGGGTGAGCCGGTGGGTGTTGACTCTGCCGCGCCTCGTCGTCGTGACCAGCTTGGCCTCGCGGTTCACGCTTCTCCGCACCTCAGCGGTGATTTCCAGACCTGCCAGGTCACGCAATTCGCGATTGGTCACCGGCCGCGCCACGACCATGAGAGCGAACAACGATACCTGGTCTCGCACGGTCAATCCGGTCGCCACGTGAGCCTCCTGGAATCGGTTCGGTTCAGATTTCGAGCCTCCGCCCGGGCACCAGCTCCACCCGGCCGGTCGTGCTGGACAACGCGCCGGACACGGTGACTCGGCGCCTTTCACGATGGGCGGTGATGGCCCGGTCGTAGGTGACTTGATCGGCCAGCCGAACCCACACCGTCGCCCGACGCGACTGCTCGGCGCGCTCGGTGTGCAGGTCGCCACGGATTTTGATCCGCCAGCGGTCGCCGGTCGCGGAATCGTCCTCGAGCCCCGACACCACGCCGGTTACCGTCGCTGCTCCGGAAGCGTCGAGCCCCCGCAACCGCGATGCTGCAGCATGAAGCAGGGACGCCGAGGTGGGCGGGAATACGAGCACGTGCGATGGTTTGTCGAGCGGCCGTGCGCGGGCCCAGCGGAAGGTGATCTCGAACGGTTCGTCGCGGCCGCGAGCGGACAGATCGCCGAGGGCCCGGCACAGGTCTCCTGAGACGCCGGTGGTGACGGATTCGTCGAAGGCCTCAGGATAACCGGCAAGTACCGCGTTGCGAGCAGCGCTGATCGCTTCCAGCATCTGCGTGACGATCGTCCGTCCGGCCGGCGGGTTCGTGGTCCGGGCGCCGGAGGGTTCGTTCACAGCCAGTCGAACCTCGAGGACGTAGCTGCCTGACCGTGCCGCGCCGAGCTCAGCGGCTCG
The DNA here is from genome assembly GCF_044759945.1 of Amycolatopsis sp. NPDC098790. Classification (NCBI taxonomy): domain Bacteria; kingdom Bacillati; phylum Actinomycetota; class Actinomycetes; order Pseudonocardiales; family Pseudonocardiaceae; genus Amycolatopsis; species Amycolatopsis sp. NPDC098790. The sequence continues at coordinate 2,374,384 of NZ_JBIWAI010000002.1, read as the reverse complement.
CAGTACATCGCCGACTGCGGCCGGCGGCCGCCCCGCGAATGAGAAATGCGGGCCCTGCAGGACGGTACGGGTTGCTGTTGCGAGGAGGCTTCGGACACCGTCCAGCGCTTGCACACCGGACGCCAGGGAGGTGTAGCCGGCGTCGTGGTCTTCGGGGAACGTGCGGAAAAGCAGCCTGTCGAGATGGGGGCGGGAGATTTCCGAAGCGATCTCTGATTCCGGGCGGCCTTCGACTGCACGAAGACAGCGCAGGATGTCACGTACGCGGCGTTCGCCGTCCCGCAGACCGTCCTGAGCGGGGACCAGAACCTCGAAGTCCTCGGCGTGTCTCCAAGAACTTGCTCCGTGCGAGTCCTCCGCAACCCGTTCCCAGCCGGTTTCGGACAGGTAGCCGACGATGTCGTCGATCTGCAAGGGAATCGTCATGGTGTGCGCCTACCAGTCCGACTGGGTTTCGGTGAGGCGGCGCAAGGTCGCGACCGTGAGTACGTTCGCGGTCGGAACCTTGACCAGGCGTTTCCGATTGCGATCCGGGTGGGGAATCGGAGTCTCGGAACGGAGCGAGACGAAGTATCCCAGATGGCGGAGCATCACACCGTCGGTGATGGAGGCGGCGTACGACTGGTTGTCCAGCGGAACACAGACGACGAAGAGGAACCGGGGCACGGTGAAATCCGGCCCGGCAAGCTTGTTGAACTGGCATTCGTCGAGGCCGCGAAAGTTCAAGTGCCCGGACGAGCCCGACGGCCTTGACCAAGTCTTGATCTGGGCTTCAATGGTCGGCGAGTAAACCTTGCCGTACCGACCGCTGGCACGGAACCCGAGGTCGATGCCGTCCACGTCGAGATCGTCCTTCAGAACGAGAAGTCCCGCCGCCGAAGCCAGCACACGCACGTAGTCTTCACCGAATTTGCCCTGATGCTGTTTGGCGTCGAGCATGCAAGCCCTCCCGGCGAGTGCAACCTGCCTCGGCTGCGAGCCTATGGGCCGGATTGGGCGCTGTCTGTACGGCAACTTGTTGACGTTCATCGGAGCCGACATCTCGCTGCGTTGCCGACTCGATCTCGCGCTGGTCCGGCATCTGAGCGGGAATGAGTTGACAAGCGGTGATGCTGCGGATCGAGCCCTTCGTGTCTCGCGGTCACCACGGATACTGAGTTCAACGAACCGAAAGCTCGCGAGATCTCGTGCTGATCAGCGGAGTGCTTGGTTCGCGCCCTCGGCGACTGCTTGGGCGACGGCCGCGAGGGCGGGGGAGTCCAGCTTCCACTGCTGCCAGTGCAGCGGTACGTCCAGCGGGCGGTCCGGGGCCAGGTCCACCAAGGCGTCTCCGCGGGGTGCCGCCTGGATCTCCGGGACCATGCCCCAGCCCAGGCCGGCCGCCACCGCGTCGGCGAACGACTCCGATGCCGGGATGTAGTGGCGGACCAGGGTGAACGTGCGGCGGCGGGTGAGGCCGCGGAGGAAGCGGTCCTGGAGGTCGTCCTTGCGGTCGAACAGGATCACCGGTGCCTGGGGGAGGGACGCGGGGAGCGGGTCCGCGGACAGCCAGCGTTCGATGAACCCGGGGGACGCCATCGCGCGGTAGCGCATGCGGCCCAGGCGGACCGACGTGCAGCCCTGGACCGGCTGCGGCGACGCCGTCACCGCGGCCATCACCAGGCCCTCGCGCAGGAGCGCCGCCGTGTGGTCCTGGTCTTCGCGTTGCAGGTCGAAGCAGATTTTGTGCGATTCCGGGAGCCGCGCCAGGCTCGGGAGGAACCACGTGGCGAGGGAGTCCGCGTTCACCGCGATCGACAGCGTCCGGGGCGACGAGCCGAGGCCCAGCTCGGCCAGGGCGTCCTGCTCCAGCTGGGCCAGTGAGCGCGCGAAGCGGATCAACACCTGACCGGACTCGGTGAGCGTGACCGGCTTCGTGCGGAGCAGGAGCACGCGGCCCGTGCGCTGCTCCAGGGCCTTCACCCGCTGGCTGACCGCCGACGGCGTCACGTGCAGCACCGCCGCCGCGGCGTCGAAACTTTGCTCGTCCACGACGGCCAGCAGCGTCCTGACCTGGTCGAGCGGGAGATCTGGCATCACGAGCGCTAATGTTACGTAAGAATCTTTAGCTGGAGTAATCCAGCGGGACGGTCGTACCGTGGACGGGTGCTGCCGCTGCTCCTCGCCGGGTTCGGAACCGGTCTCTCCCTCATCGTCGCCATCGGTTCCCAGAACGCCTTCTTGCTGCAACAGGGTCTGCGCGGTGGTGCTGTCGCTCCGCTCGTCGTCATCTGTGCCGTGTCGGACCTCGTGCTGATCGGGCTCGGCGTGAGCGGGATCGGGGCGGTGCTTGAGCAGTGGCCGACGGCGATCGGGGTGATCGCCGTCGGGGGCGGGCTTTTCCTGCTCGGCTACGGCGCCCTCGCCGCGCGGCGGGCGTTCCGGCCGTCGGTCATGGCCCTCGGCGACGCACGGACGCCGTTGCGCAAGGCCGTGCTCGCCTGCGTGGCGTTCACTTGGCTCAACCCGCACGTCTACCTGGACACGGTGCTGCTCCTCGGCTCGGTCGCGGTCGCCCACGGCGACGGTCGCTGGCTGTTCGGCCTCGGCGCCGGCATCGCGAGCGCCGTCTGGTTCAGCGCCCTCGGCTTCGGCGCCCGTCGCCTCGCCGGAGTCTTCGCCCGGCCCGCGGCCTGGCGTGTCCTCGACGTCCTGATCGCCGTCACGATGACCGCCCTCGGCGCGACGATGCTTCTGAGCCACGTGTGATTCACCAGAGCTGCCCACGCTCGTCGGCCGGCGGGCGTTCCAGTTCCAGCAGGAACTCCTTGCGTTTGACGCCGCCCGCGTACCCGGTGAGCTTCCCGTTCTTCCCGACGACCCGGTGGCACGCCACGAGGATGCTCAGCGGGTTCCGCCCGACGGCGGCCCCGACTTCGTGCGGCAACGCCCCGACGGCTTGCGCGAGGTCGCGTACGTGGCGGTCGCGCCGTACGGGATCTCGGCGATCTCGGCCCAGACGTTCCGGTCGAAGGCGGGCCCGTCGGCTCGCGTGCGCACGTCGAATTCGGTGCGCTGGCCGGCGAAGTACTCCTTCAGCTGCGCCACCGCGGCCGGGAACGCCGAGTCGTCGCGCGGGCCGAACGTGGTCCGGTCGGGACGGGTCCAGTGGTGCGGGAAGTAGAGGCCGGTGACGACGTCGCTGTCGCCGACCAGGGTGAGTTCGCCGATCGGTGAGTCGATGATCGCGTGGTGCATCAGTTCTCCCAAGTGGTGCCGTCTGTTCGGGCGCCGCGCAGCCCGGGGACATCGGCCAGCTTCGCGGTGGCGACCGTCCGATGTGGACTCCATCCGGTGGACAGCTCGAGCCGCCGGGACATGCCTGCCCAGCCGGCCGGGGTGGCGCTGACCACCCAGACGTCCGGGTCCGGCGCCGCGAAGCGCCGGGCTTGACGCAGCCACGACGCCGCCGTCTCCGGCCACGTCACGGTCGCGAGCACGAGGCCGCCCCAGGCTTCGGCGATCCGGTGGCCGTGGGCCCGCGAGGTGGTGTCCGTGCCGATCACTATGTGCCGCGCTGGGCCGATCAGCTTCACGAGTGCCTCGAGTTCCGCGTCGGTCATGCCGCGTCGTGGAAGACGAGGCCCAGGGTGTGCCGCCGGCCGGACCGCACGGCCGAGACGCCGTGTCGCACCGGCGACGCGGACCAGCCGCGGGCCGAGCGGACGGGGCGGTCGCGGGTGGTGAAGACCAGGCCGTGGCCTTGCGGGATGAGCGTCGCGGTGCCGCGCGACTGGGCTCGCGGGCGTTGTTCGACGAGCAGGAACTCGCCGCCGGTGTGGTCGACGCCCGGTTCGTTGAGGTTGATCACGACTTGCAGCGGGAAGACCTTGTCGCCGTAGAGGTCGCGGTGCAGTGCGTTCCAGCCGCCGGTTTCGTAGCGGAGGAGGATCGGGGTGGGCCGCCGTTGCCCGGCGTCGTGGCAGATCGTCAGCCATTCGTCCAAAGTGGACGGCCATTCCGGCTCACGGCCGAGCCGGGTGTACCAGTCTTGGGCGATGGACAGCAGGCGTGGGTAGAGGGCTTGTCGTAGTCGCTGGACGGGTTCCGGGAAGGGTTCGGCGAAGTAGTGGTAGTCGCCGTGGTCGCCGAAGCGGTGACGGCGCAGGTTGACGGTCGCGCGGAAGTGGTCGGGCCGGTCCCAGAGTGCGACGATCTTCGCGCATTCGGCCGGAGTGAGCAGCGGCGGAAGGAGCGCGCAGCCGTAATCATCGACCTCGGCGGCCACCGCGCCCCAGTCAGCCGCGGCGACGCGTTTCTCGAAGGTGCTCATATTGGGTAGACGCCCGGGCGGGGTGAAACGTGAGATCGGATGGGCGAGAAGTTTCGCTTGGTGTTACCCGAGCGGCGAGAGAAAGAGGGACCGGCTAGGGGCGGGAGCGCGAGCGCTGGAGGGGGTGGCGAGAGGGCGATGGCTCAGGTGGGAGGCAGCGCGAGGGGACGAGGGCTGGAGCAAGGGGGTGGGGCGCTGCGAGACGGCCGGGCGGACGAAGGGAAGAGGTGCGGATGGCAAGAGGGGTAGGCGGGCAGAGAGAAAGGAGAGAGGGAGCGAGGGAACGCGCGAGGGCGGGGTGCGAGGGGCAAGGCAGGGGCAGGGGCAGGGGCAGGAGCGCGAGGGCAGGGCAGGGGCGCGAGGGCAGGGGCAGTGGCAGGGGCAGGAGCGCGAGGGCAGTGGCAGGGGCGCGAGGGCGGGGGCAGTGGCAGGGGCAGGAGCGCGAGGGCAGTGGCAGGGGCAGGAGCGCGAGGGCAGTGGCAGGGGCAGGAGCGCGGGGGCGAGGGCTGCGGCAGGGGGTTAGGGAGCGCGAGGGGCGAGGGCTGCGGCAGGGGCTGGGGAGCGCGAGGAGAAGAAGCGGCGCGAAGTGGTGAAGACCAAGGTCGCCCCGCCCCCGCTGCCCCTCCCCGCCGCCGGCGACCGGCGGGAGGACCGCCAACCTCACGAACTCAAGCCGCCTCCAAAGTGAGCAGCGTCCGCTTCGCCTCCTCGCCCCCCGCGTACTGCCCGTACGACCCATCGGACCGCACCACCCGATGACACGGCACCACCACCGGCAGCGGGTTGAGCGCACAAGCCGTCCCCACCGCTCGGACCGCCCTTGGACTCCCCGCCGCCGCTGCCACTTCCGCGTAGCTCTCCGTGTGGCCGTAGTCGATCTCCGGCAAGTGCTCCAGTACCGACAAGCGGAACCCGCGCGCCAAGCGGAAGTCCAGGGGCAGGTCGAAGGTGCGGCGGCCGCCCGTGAAGTACTCGTCCAGCTGGCGGACCGCTGCGTCCAGGCGGGCCGGGGCTCGGAGGATCCGGGGGCTGATCGCCGCTGCCAACGCTTCCAGGACCGCGTCGTGGTCCTGGCGGTCGAATGCCACCTTGACCAGGCCCTGGGCCGTCGCCGCCAGGAGCAATGGGCCGACTGGGGTGTTGATCGTGTGGTACGCGACGTCCAGCAGGCCCTCGCGCTCCGCTTCGGTGCTCAGCCGTTCGTGCATGTGGTGCGGCAGGACCTGAGCCTCGACCGGGAACGACCAGATTGCGTCGATCATGAGTGCGCTCCTTCCAGGGGGTAGACGGCCCGCAAGGCCTTGACGCCGTCGGCGGCCGCGCGGCGGGCGGCGTCCGCCGTGCCTCCGGTGATCTCCGCGATCTCGCGGTAGGGCAGCCCGGCCAGGTAGTGGTACGCGACGGCGGTGCGCTGCTTGTCCGGCAGCTTGGCCAGCGCGTCCCACAGGTCGCCGTTCCACGCGTCGGCGCGGCCGGGGCGGTCCGGGATCTCGCCCACCGGCAGGGGACGGCGGGCCTGCGCGCGGGTGACGTCGACGGCCTTGCGGTGCGCGATCGTGACGAGCCACGCCTGGACGTTCGCGTCGGCGGGCAGCTCGGGGTACGCCTTCAGCGCCGCCAGGAACGTCTCCGACCAGGCGTCTTCGGCGTCCGCTTGCCCGAGGACGGCCCGGCAGACGCGCAGGACCATCGGCCCGTGCTCGGCCACGATCTGCTCGAACGGTTTCACGATCACACCTTGAAGACGTCCGGGTCCGCGGGAACGTGAGGTCACACTTTCGTGGTACCCGTGACCACAGTCGCACCCAGTTCGTCCGACTCGTGCACGCGGGCAGCCAATCCGGCCGCGGCGAAGATCCCGCTCAGCACCGGCGCCTGCGCGGAACTCGTCTCCACCAGCAGCGTCCCGCCCGGCGCGAGCCAGCGCGGAGCACCCTCGGCGACGCGGCGGGCGAGGTCGAGGCCGTCGAGCCCGCCGTCGAGCGCGACGCGCGGTTCGTGCAGGCGCGCCTCCGGCGGCATCGTCGCGACGGCCTCCGAAGGCACGTACGGCACGTTCGCCAGCAGCACGTCGACCCGGCCGCGCAGGGACGCCGGCAGCGCGTCGTACAGATTCCCCAGGTAAACCCGAGCGTCAGGGAGGTTCACCCGCGCACAGGAAACAGCCGCGGGCTCGACGTCGGCCGCGTGCAGCTCACGGGGGACCACCGCGGCACGGAACGCGGCCCCCAAAGCGCCCGAGCCACAGCACAAGTCCAGCACCACCGGGTCCGGCGGAGCGAGCGAGACGGCGACGTCGACCAGGAACTCGGTGCGGTGGCGCGGCACGAACACCCCGGGCCGCACGGCGATCCGCAGCCCGTGGAACTCCGCCCAGCCCAGCAGGTGCTCCAGCGGCAGCCCGGCGACCCGGCGTGCCACCAGCGACTCCAGCTCGGCGGGCGTCGACGCGGCCGCGACGAGCAGGTCCGCCTCGTCCTCGGCGAACACGCAGCCCGCCGCGCGCAGCCGGGAAACGATCGGTGAAGTGTCCAACGGGGAACGAGCCTACTGGACCTGCACCGCGTCCCCGACGTTCAGGCCGTCGAAGAACGCGGCCGAATCGGCGTCGGAGAGGTGGACGCAGCCGTGCGACGGCGCGTCCAGCGGCCCGGCGTGGAAGGCGATGCCGCCGGCGGCGAAGAACACCGAGTTCGGCATGTCCGTGCCGTACTCACTGCTCGTGTGCTCGCGGTCCTTCCAGACGACGTGGAACGACCCGGCGGGCGTCGTCTGGTCCGGCGGCCCGAAGCCGGCCGGGACCGGGCCGCGCACGACCCGGCCGTCGCGCAGCAGCCAGGCCAGGTGCTGCGCGAGGCTCACGCACGCGCCGGTCGTGACCGCGCAGGGCGGCGCGGGTGGCGGCGTGGTCGTGGTGACCGGAGTGGACGTCCGGACCAGTGGCGCGGGTTCCGCGATCGGGCTCGGCGTCGTCGCGCGCGGTGCCGCGCACGACGCCGTGACCAGCGTCAACCCCAGCAGGGTGACCACCCCGGTTGCGCGCATCCGTCTTCCCCTCGCCGAACGTTCTCCCCTGATCAGTACGTGTGAGCGGCCCCGGAGGTTGAGCCGCGCGTGCACCCGGGTTGTCCCTGCGTGCACCGCGCCTACCGGAACAGGTACCCGGAGGGACAAGGTCGAACCATGACGAAGCTGAGCGCCGAGCAGATCGCCCGGCACGCCTACGCGGCCGGGTTCCGCGGCCAGGGCCTGACCACGGCGGTCGCGGTCGCGCTGGCCGAGTCGGGCGGGCGGACGACCGCGCACAACGCCACCCCGCCGGACGACTCCTACGGCCTCTGGCAGATCAACATGCTGGGCGCGCTCGGCCCGGAACGGCGCCGGCAGTACCACCTGAAGTCCGACGACCAGCTGTTCGACGCGGACACCAACGCCCGGGTCGCGAACAGCATTTCTAGCGACGGCCACGACTTCACGCCCTGGTCGACGTACACGAACGGCGCGTACAAGCACCACCTGACGGCCGCGCGCAAGGCCGCCCAAGACGTCACGAAGCACCACGACGAGCCCCAGTCGCGAGGGGGTGGTGGCGAGCCGCTCCGGGTCGACGACACGGTGCTGCACGCCTACGTGCGCCGGACGCGGCACGTCGCCGACGCGCTGGGCACCGCGACCGGGCAGCTGCGAGACGTCCGCGAGATCGCGCGCGACAGCTTCGGGAAGATCGGCGAGGAATCGGGCTTCGCCGACGCGCTGGCCGGGTTCGGGCTGGCGCTGCAGCGGCAGGTCAAGGGCGTCGGCGCGCACGCCGACGGGCTCGCGTCGGCGGCCGGGAAGGCCGCGAAGTCCTACCGCGACCACGAGACGGCCACCGCCGCCGCGCTGAACGGGAAGGGCTGACGTGGACACCGCCGCACTCGCGCGCTCCTTCGCGAAGGACCTGATCGCGCACCGCAACAAGCTCGCCGGGAAAGCCGAAGACGCCGTCCGCGCCGAATACTCGCTGCACCAGGTGGCCGGGGCGCTGGACGCCCAGCACGACGCCTACCACAAGGAAAGCACCACGGTCCTGGGTCACTGGCACGGCCGCGGCGCCGACGGCTTCCGGCACAACAGCGCGAAGCTGACCAAGGAACTGAAGATCACCGGTGCGGCCGGCGCGGCGGCGGAAAAGGTCGTCGCGCACGTGGCGTCCACAGTGGACAGCGGGCACACGGCCGTGCAGCGGCTGGTCGACGAGTACACCGCGCAGGCCAAGCAGGTCCTCGACGCCGGGGTCGCGGCCGGGACGCAGGCGGCGCTGATGCGGGCCGTCGGGCACGCCGCCGACCTGGCACCCCGGTACACGCGCCAGTCGGCGTCGACCCTGCGGCACGTCGACGCGGAACTCAAGGCGGCGGCGAAGAAGCTGCAGGAGCTGCGCAAGGACCTGACCCACGACGGGGTCGCGGACAAGACGGTGCCCGCGAAGGCGGTTTCGGGGCGGGGCAAGGAGATCGTCCACGCGGCGCGGAAGGAACTGGGTACGCGCGAGAGCCCGCCGGGCAGCAACCGGAACCCGTACGGGCCGACCGCGGCGTGGTGCTCGTCGTTCGCGACGGCGATGTGGCGCAAGGCCGGCGTGAAGATCCCGGTCCTGCCCTTCAGCGGCGACGTCTACCGCTGGGGCGAACGCAATGGGCACGCCTACGGCAAGAACTCGCTGCACGAAGCGAAACCGGGGGACGTGCTGATCTTCGGCACCGGCCCGCAGAACACGTCGACGAGCACGCACATCGGCATCGTCGAGAAGGTCGACGGGAACCGGGTCACGATGATCGAGGGCAACTCCGGGGACGCCGTCCGCCGGAACACGCACACGCTGTCGGCGTCGACGTTCTACGGAGGGGTGCACCCGTGATCACCGGAAAAGCCGCCGACCGGACGGTCGCCGTGGAGGTCGCGCCCGGCGGCGCGCTGCAGGAGCTGACCTTGGAGGCCGCGGCGCTGCGGCTGGAGCCGGACGAGCTGGCGCGCCGGATCCTGCTGCTGACGGCGGCGGCGTCGGCGCGGGCCACGGCTTCCTTGTGGCACACCTACGACGGCGTGGCCGCCCTCGGCCTGCCCGAGCCGGGGGAAGCCGCGGAAGAGACCACTCCGGACAGCTGGCGGGCCCAGTGAACCGCACGGCTGTAGAACTGGCCGACGACGCTTTCGCGGCCTCGGAGCCCGGGTATGGCGCGCGCCTGGCGGCGATCCGCGCCACCGCCGCGGACGACGGGGTCTCGGTGGTGGTCGACCTGCACGGCGCGCTGGTGGACCTGCGGTTCGACCGGTGGGCGCTGAACAAATCGCCGGGGGAATTGGCCGGGCTGATCCGGCGGCTGGCTTCGGAGGCGGGCGCGGAAACCTTGCGGCAGGGCCGCGAACTGCTGGGCGACCTGCTACCCGAGAGCTCGGAAGGCCCGAAGATCGCGGAGCGGCCGGCGAGCGTGACCGACGCCGGGCCGAGGATCCGGCCCCGGCGGAACCCCGAACCCGACGAGTTCCTGCCCGCCACCTGGGCGACCTGACCGCGGTCGTGAGTGAGAAACAGGGTTAGAACACTGTTTCTCACTCACGACGAGCCGCGGAAGACTGCTCAATGGACGTCGTCGACCATGCGCGCCAGGCGGTCGGCGAGCCAGGCGCCGTCGGCGGGGGTGACCGTCACCCACGGCTCGCCGCCCACGTCCTCCGGCGTGACCGCGTACCGGCCCGCCGCCGTGTCGAACCAGGCCAGCACCGGGCTGCGGCCCGCCGGGCCCGTCGCCGCCAGCTGGCCGGCCGCGTACCGCTCCGCCGTCACCAGCGTCGCCAGTGGACGGACCGCGCGGCCGGTGATCCCGGCCGTGCTCAACGCCCGCTCGAACGCGTCGTACCCGTTGCGTGCGTACGCGTCCATCGCGGCCGAGTACACCGCGCGGGGGAGACGCAGCTGGTCGCCGGGGCCGGCTTCGGGAGAGCCCACCATCCGGGCCACCGCGGCGACCAGGCCGTCCGGGCGGACCGGCTCCAGCACCAGGTCGCGGTCGTCCAGCACCGCGAGCACCCCGGCACCGTCGCGGGCCGCCGCGAGCAGCCGCCAGGGCGCGTCGCCCAGCACCAGCGCGTCGACGCTCAGCGACGCCGAACCCAGCAGCACTACCAGGTCCGCCAGCTCCGGGTCGACGTCCTCGCCGTCCGTGAGACCCGCGTCGGTGAGGCCGGCGAACACCTGGACGCCCAGGTCGTCGCGCTCGGCGTGCGTCGCGCCGTGCGACGGCACGTCGAACGGGTACGGCGGCGGCCCGCCCGGTCCCAGGTCCTCCCAGAGGAGATCGAATTCCAGATGCGACAGGATCACTCCCGCCGCCGTCGCGGTGCGCCGCGCCATGGTCCCCCTTCCCGTGCCGAGCGGCCGCCGTCGGGCACGATGGTGCCGATGGCCGAGCCGCAGTCGATGGACGTCCCCGCGAGCGGGTACCTCGTCGTCCGCGCGTCCGGCGCGGCGGCCGCGCGCGCCGCGATCCTCGGCGGCCGCCGGGACCCCGAGGACGTCCAGCTGCTGCTGCGCTGTCCCGTCCCGCGAGCGGTCGCCGAGTCCGGCGCGAAGCTGACGTTCGCCGACGCGACGCTGCACCTGCAACCGTCCGGCGTCGTGATGCTGACCGTCGCGGCGGCGAAGCTGTCGATCTCGTTCGCCGAGCTGCGGCCGCTGATGTTCCGGCCGGTCGAGGTCGACGCGCCGCTGCGGTCGCTGTTCGCCGGCGCCGTCGCGCACGTCGTGGCGGCCGGGCCGCGGCTCGACCCGCACGGGCTCGCGCACCACCTGCTGGGCCTGGCCGAACTGGTGCTGCGGAGTGCCCTGCGCGTCGAGCTGGACCGCGTCGACGCTTTGGCGGCGCGAAGGCGTGAAGCACTCGAGTACATGCGCGCGCACCTCGGCGAGCAGTCGCTCAGCGCGGACAAGATCGCCGAAGCGCTGTACATCTCGCGTCGGCGGCTGTACCAGCTGTTCGACGACGGCCAGGGCGTCTCGGAACGGTTGAAGGGCCTGCGGATCGAGCGTGCGAAGGCGGTGCTGGCCGACCCGGCGAAGGCGGGACGCGGGATCGCGGAGATCGCGCGGGACTGCGGGTTCACCAGCGCCCCGCACTTCTCGCGGACGTTCCGCCAGGCGACCGGCCGGACCCCGCGCGAGTTCCGGGAACGGGCGCTGCGGGGGTGAGGTCGACGCCGGCGACGAGCGTCCCGGCCAGCCCGGCGACCTCCAGCCAGCCACGCCCGCCGGGGGAGTGCAGGGTGAACACGGCGGCGCGCGGCCGGTCCGGGTCGAGCACGACGGCCTGCAGCTGCGCGCCGGACAGGCCGATCCGCTCGACGATCACCACCGGGTAGCCGCGGCCGGTGTGCGCGTTGCTGACCTCGCGGATGCCGGGGGTCGTGTCGGCGATGAAGTAGCCGAGGTCGGCGGCGTCGCCGGGGTGGTCGACCGGGACGACGCCGGCGATGAGCAGGGCGGGGTCGGCGTCGCGGTGTTCGACGAGGGCCAGCAGCCCGGCCCGCTGTTCGTGGGCGATCTCCGCGCACTGGACGGCGGCCGCTTCCAGACCGAGGTCGCGGGCGGCGTCGGGGCCGCGCAGGCGGGCCATCAGCGCGTGCAACTCGGCGGTGGTGCGCTCGACGGAGTCCAGGGTGACCGGGGTGATCCCCGGAACGGCGGGGAGCTTCACCGGCCACCCAGTGCCGCGGCGAAGGCGCTGACGGCACCCGGCGGCGGCGTGACGGGCACGACGGGGGTCTTCGCGACCGTGACGCCCAGCTCGCGCCCGGCGGCCGAGAACGTGTCCAGGTGGGTGGTGATTCCGGCGAAGACGGGAGTTTCCGGCAGAGGGGTGCCCTCGCCGAGAGCGGTCAGCCGCTCGGCGACGCGGATGGCCTCGGTGCGGTGGGCGCGGTCGAGGTCGCGGGCTTCGGCGAGGACGCGGTCGAGGTCGTCTTGGCGGGCGGTGAGCCGGGCGCGGGCGGCGGTGAGGTTCGGTTGGGTGGCGGGGGAGAACTGGGCTTCGGTTTCGGCTTGCTCGACGTCGTCGCGGGCGGCGGTGACGGCTTGGCGCGCGGCGATGGCGCGGCGGTCGAGGTCTTCGGCCCGGCGGTGGTTCGCCACGAGAATGCCGGCCCAGTCTTCGAGGACACCGGCGGCGGCGCGGAGGGCTTCGCGGGTGGTGGCGAGGCCGGCGGCGGTCCGTTCGGCGCGGTCGGCTTGGGCTCGCGCGGAGCGGCCGGCCCATTCGGGGATTTCGCCGGGGGAGGGGATTTGGGCGAGGTGGGTCGCGGTGTCGGTGTAGTGGCGGGCGGCTTCGGCGACGGTGTCGGGGTTGCCGGGGACCGGGTCGAAGCCGAGGCCGCGGTACTCAGCCATCGGCGCGGCCCAGCTCCTCGGCCGCCGCCGCATCTGTTGCCCGGTACGCCTTCGCGGCCGTCCGGACATCCGTTGCCGCTGCGGCGAAATCGCTCTCCACCGCCCGTATCCTGCCGGACCACTTGCCCGTCAGCGCGGTGAGCGCGGCCGCGACCGGGCCCGGCCCGCACTCCCCGGCCGGTGCCTCCAGTGCAACCGCCGCCGCACCGTACTCCTCGGCCGTGTCCGCCAAGCGCAGCGCCAACGCGTCGAGGGCCTGCGGGTCCGCGTGGAAGCCGCTCATTCGCCGAACACCGGGGGGTACGCCGGCGGGAGGTCGTCGAGCAGGTCGTAGCCCTTCGCGTACTTGTCGCGGTGCTCGGTGTCCTCCTCGCGTCGCGTCTGCTGGCCGGGCGGGTACATCCCGTACCCGCCCGCCGTGCCGCGGCCGCCCGTCCCGCCCGGCCCGAAGCCCGTTGTCCCGGCGCCGAAACGTCCCGCGCCGGCCCGGCCGCCTTCGCCGAGACCGGGCGCTCCGGAACCCGGCGTTCCCGCGACGGGGAAGCCGTAGCCGGCCGCGGGCGAACCCGGTCCGGCGGCGCCGATCACCCCGTCGAGCGCGCCCGGGACCCCGGCGCCCGTGAACACCGGCGGCAACGCGGACGCCGTCGACGTCGAGTCGTCCGGTCCGGTGCCCGGCTCGTGGCCGGATCCGTCGTGCGGCCCGGGCCCCGGCTCGCCGGGGCCGCCCGGAGCGGGCGGGACCGGAGGTCCGGGAGGCGCCGGAGGGCCCGGCGGGGGAGCCGGGGGCAGCGGTGTGGTGCCACCGGGGCCGGCGGTCACCGGCGGGGCCGTGTCGAACTCCGGGGGCAGCCGGTGGCGGACGTCGTGGCTCGCGCTCTCGTACTGCTCCATCACCCGGACCGCTTCGGCCTTGGCGGCGTCGGCTTCCTGCTTCGTCGGCAGCTTGTCGTCGAGCAGCTGGTCCAGCATGTACGTGCCTTCGGGGCCGTCGAGCCGCTTCACCGCGTACCCCTGCCGGAACCACCGCTCGGCCCAGTAGTGCACCGGCTCGGGCATCCGGCGCCGCGCTTCGCTGACCACCGACGTGTACGAGTCGAGGCCGGAGCCGACGCGCTGGGCGTTCTCGCCCACCGTCGTCGCCCAGCCGGTCAGCCGGTCGACCGACGCCGCCGCCTGGTCCGCCGACGGCCCCTGCCACGACTCGCGCAGCTTCCGGACCAGCGCGGACACCTCTTCGGTCGCGTTGCGGACGCCCGTGGCGACCTCCTGCCACCACGCCGCGTGCTCGCCGAGCTTCGCCGGGACGGCCGACTGCACCATGTCCCACAGCTCGCGGTGCTCGTAGGCGTTCCAGTTGATCTTGCCGAACGTCGCTTCGCGGTTGTTCCTGGTCTTCGCCCGGCGGACCCGCCGGGCCTTGGCCCGCTGCCGCGCGGTCGGCGCGTGGTGCGTCGAGTGGAACTCAGGCATCGGCGTCCCCCGCCGGCAGGGCCGCGGCGGCCTCTTGGTCGTTGCCCTGGTGCATCGTCACGACGGTGTCGAGCGTCTGCCGCAGCGTCGCCAGCTCGGCCAGGTACGACTGCAGCGCGGCCTGGACCCCGCCCGTCTCGGCACCGCCGCGCACCGCGAACGAGCGGCGCATCCAGTGGGCGACCGGGCCCTTGCCGTCGGCCAGCTCGGTGTCGAGACCGCGCGCCGTCTCGAGATGGCGGGACAGCTCGTCGTAGTGCGCGTCGATGGCACTCTTGGCGTCCACCACACCGTCGTAGTGAAGCTCGATGCCGCTGGTCACCGGTCCCACGATGACCGGCTCATTCGTTTCACGCTGCTCTTCCGCACGCAGCTGCCGCCGCGCGTCGGCCTCGTCGCGCACCGTCGCCATTTGAGGTCCTCCCTCGCCACCCAGGCGTCCATCCTGGCCAATGGTCGTCGCGATGAGAAGACCGGCCCACCCGGGTGCACGGGTGGACACGAACACTGCACGGGCGGATAGGGCAGGATGTCCGGATGATCCCGCGTCGTGCGTTCGGAGCCGTTCTCGCCACCCTCACCGGGCTCGTGGTGCTGGCCGGACCGGCCGCCGCCCACACCGACCTGACGTCCAGCTCGCCTGCCGAGGGCGCTTCGCTCACGGCCGCGCCGTCCGAGGTCAAGCTGACTTTCGAAGAGCCGGTGACGCTGCCGCCGGAGGCCGTCAAGGTGACCGGCCGCGACGGCACCGCCTGGACGGTCGGCACGCCGACCGTGGCCGGGTCGGTCGTGACCGCGCCGGTGACGCCGTCCGGACCGGCCCAGGCCTACACACTGACCTGGAAGGTGATCGCGAAGGACGGCGACAACCTCACCGGCACCGTCCACTTCACCGTCACGGCCGCGGCGACGACGACGGCAGCCGCCCCGACGACGTCCGCGGCCGCACCCGCCGTCCAGGCCCAGGCCCCCGCCCCGGCCGCGGTGGACACCGGCATCCCGGGCTGGATCTGGGTAGTGGTCGCGATCGCCGGCCTGCTCGCGGTCATCGTCGTCGGGCTGCGCCAGCTGCTGGGCCGCCGGAAGGACTGAGCTACTCCTGCGGGACCGTCACGACCCACCGCTCGGGACGGCGGCGCAGGTAGCCCCACCAGTACAGCGCCGACACCACCAGCACGCCGGCGGTGATCCCGAGGTCGAGCGCGCTCTGCTCCACCAGGACGTAGGCGAGCGCCCCGACGGCGAGCACCGGCACCACCGGCCACGCCGGCATTCGCCACACGTGCGGCTTCCGGTGCGCGGCCCGGCGGCCCCGCAACGCGGCGGCGGCGACGCTGAGGTAGAGCGCGACGACGGCGACCCCGGTGACGCCGCTGAGCGTGTCCACCGGCACGAAGCACAGGACGGCCTCGGACAGCCCGACCACCAGCGTCGCGATCCACGGCGCGCCGAACCGGGTGCTCACCACGCTCATCGCGCGGTTGACGGGCGTCGGCCACGCCCGGTCGCGCGCGGAGGCGTAGAGCACGCGCGAGTTCTGGATGACCATGACGATCACCGCGTTGACGATCGCGGCGGCGATGCACAGGCTGATCGCGGCGCCCACAGTGGAATTGCTCCAGCCCGTGACCAGCGCCGTGAGGTCGACGCCGGCGAGCGCGGCGGCGTCCGGCACGGCGAGGGTCACCGCGACGACCGGGACGAGGATGACCAGCGCGCTGATCCCGAGCGTCCAGAACACCGTGCGGGCGACCGTCTTGCGCGGCTCCCGCATCTCCTCGGCGAGGTAGACGGCGGTGCTGAAGCCCTGCACGACGAACAGCGCGACGGCGAGCCCGGCGACGACGGCGATCAGCCCGATCGGGCTCGTCCCGAGGCTCGGCTTCAGCAGCACGGCCGGGCTCTGCGTCGTGTGCGTGAACCCCAGTAGGGACACGGCGAAGATCGCGACGACCTCGATGACGAGGAAGATCCCGGTGATCCAGGCGTTGGCCCGCAGGTTCAGCAGGCCCATGACGGTGGACGCGAGCATCACGAGCGCTCCGGCGACCGACGGGTCGATGTCGGCCACCGCGGCCACGTAGTCCGCGACGCCGATCGCGATGATCGGCGGCACGACGAGGATGACGATGAACGACAGCATGAAGGTCAGCCAGCCCGCGAAGCGGTTCGCCACCGTCGTCACCATCGCGTATTCGCCGCCCGCGCTCGGCACCAGCGTGCCGAGTTCCGAGTAGCAGAAAGCGATCCCGACGCAGAGCAGCACGGCGAGGGCGATGGCGAGCGCGGTGCCGGTGCCGAGGTCGGCGAACAGCGGGGGCACGAGGACGAACAGCGACGACGCCGGCGTCACGCAGCTGAGCGTGAGCAGGGTGCCGCCGCCGACGCCGATGGAGCGCGTGAGGGTCTTCTTCGCTTCGGCGGGTGCGGTGACGTCGGGCGGGGCGGGAGTGCGGGGCATGGGCGTTCCCTCCGGCCGGGGGCAAGGTGCGACGGATGGAACAGCACCGATTCGGTGTTGTCAACGCGCCGAAGACGACCGAAATCGTCGTCTGTCCCGGCTTGGAGCCTTCGGATTTAGTCACGGGTGGTGACGGCGTGCCGGGATTGCCCCGGGTCGCCCGCGTCGGGGATGATCCGGGGCGTGAGCAGCCAGGACACCCCGAGCCGGCCCGCGCCGCCGGTGCTCGACGACATCTCGCGGCAGATCATCGCGCAGCTCCAGGAGGACGGCCGGCGCGCGTACGCGACGATCGGCAAGGCCGTCGGCCTGTCCGAGGCCGCCGTCCGGCAGCGGGTGCAGCGGCTGTCCGACTCCGGCGTCATCCAGATCGTCGCCGTCTCGGATCCCTTGCAGGTCGGGCTGTTCCGGCAGGCGATGATCGCGATCACCGTCGACGGGCCCCTCGAGCCGGTCGGCGACGCACTGGCCGAAATGGACGAAATCGCGTACGTGATCCTCTGCGCCGGGCGCTACGACCTGCTGTGCGAGGCCGTCTGCGCGGACGACGAGGCGCTGCTTCAGCTGATCTCGACGCGGATCCGCGCGCTGCCGGGCGTCCGGCACGCGGAAGCGATGGTGTACCTCAAGCTGCGGAAACAGACGTACCAGTGGGGTACTCGCTGAGCGTGACGACTAAATCCGAAGGTCCCAGTGGGTAAATGACCTTGAATTAGTCGAGCAGGTTCGGCTGGACGACTGAATCGCTTGCTCCAAGGGTGTCGAGCATGCGATAACCGAGGCATGACCACTACCGCCGACCTCGCTCAGACGGCTCGCGACCACCTCTGGATGCACTTCACCCGCCACTCCGCCTTCGACGAGGCCGACGTCCCGGTGATCGTGCGCGGCGAAGGACCGTACATCTGGGACTCCCGCGGAAAGCGCTATCTGGACGGGCTCGCGGGCCTGTTCGCGGTCCAGGTCGGCCACGGCCGCGAGGAACTCGCCGAAGCCGCCGCGCGGCAGACGAAGCAGCTCGCGTACTTCCCGTTGTGGGGCCACGCGCACCCGACGGCGATCGAACTGGCCTCGCGGCTCGCTTCCGCGGCCCCGGGCGACTTGAACCGCGTGTTCTTCACCGTGAGCGGCGGCGAGTCCGTCGAAACGGCGTGGAAGCTGGCGAAGCAGTACTTCAAGCTCGTCGGGAAACCGGGTAAGCACAAGGTGATCAGCCGCGCGCTGGCCTACCACGGCACGTCGCAGGGCGCGCTGTCGATCACCGGCATCCCGGGCGCGAAGGCCGACTTCGAGCCGCTGGTGCCGAGCACCCTGCGCGTGCCGAACACGAACTTCTACCGCGCGCCCGAGCACGCCGACGACTACGTCGCCTACGGGCGCTGGGCCGCCGACCAGATTGAGCAGGCGATCGAGTTCGAGGGTGCGGACACGGTCGCCGCGGTGTTCCTCGAGCCGGTGCAGAACACCGGCGGGTGTTTCGTGCCGCCGCCCGGGTATTTCGAGCGGGTGCGCGAGATCTGCGACAGGCACGACGTGCTGCTGGTGTCCGACGAGGTGATCTGCGCGTTCGGCCGCGTCGGGTACGACTTCGCCGCGAAGCGGTACGGGTACCAGCCGGACATCATCACGACGGCGAAGGGGCTGACGTCCGGGTACGCGCCGCTGGGGGCGGTGCTGGCCTCGGAGCGGTTGATGGAGCCGTTCACGCGGGGTTCGACGACGTTCATGCACGGCTCCACGTACGGTGGGCACCCGGTTTCGTGCGCGGTGGCGCTGGCCAATTTGGACTTGATGGCCCGGGAAGGCTCGTACGACCACGTGCTTGCTTCGGAAGACGCGTTTCGGTCCACTTTGGACAAGTTGACGGACTTGCCGATCGTCGGGGACGTGCGGGGGGCCGGGTTCTTCTACGGCATCGAACTGGTGAAGGACAAGGTGACCAAGGAGACGTTCAGCGCCGCCGAGTCGGAGCGGGTGCTGCGCGGGTTCCTGTCGGATGCGTTGTTCGAGGCCGGGTTGTACTGCCGGGCCGACGATCGGGCCGAGCCGGTCGTGCAGCTTTCGCCGCCGTTGGTCTGTGGCCAGGCGGAGTTCGACGAGATGGAGCAGATCCTGCGGGACACGCTGACCCAGGCGTGGAAGATGCTGTAGGGCTTGCCTCCGGCCCCCGGTATCCACGCTAGCGGACGGCACCGACAGTTTCGCCGTGGTGACGCGGACGGGCAGGGTCCGGCGGAGTCGGTCGCCGACGTCTTGAATGACTCATTCAGGACCTCCGAGGTCCTGAATGAGTCATTCAAGACCTTTCGCCGGGCCGAAGCGGGTTGCCGGGGTTGACCCGAAAGGGCGGGGAATCGCGCATTCCCCGTCCCGGCGGGGCTTTCTGAGTACCGTGGACCGCAGGGGGACCGGGGGGAGCGGCCGGTGACCGGCCCGCCCGTGTCCGCGCCCGACCGGCCGCGCGTCCGGGAGGAGATCCGATGACCGCGACCACGGACACCCCGCGCCTGCCTTTCGAGCGGGCGAACGTCCTGGAAATCGCTCCGCTCTTCGAGGTGCCGCGCCGGCAGGGGCCGGTCGTGGCCGTGACCACCCCGGCCGGGGACCCGGCCTGGCTCGTCACCGGGTTCGACGAAGTGCGCGCCGTCTTCACCGATCCGCGCTTCGGGCGCTCGCACCCCGCGCCCGAGGAAGCCTCGGCGCTCTCCGACGCCGCCATTCTCAGCCGGCCGCAGGGGGACCACGAAACCGAGCACGTGGAGCACGCGCGGATGCGGCGGGTGCTCGTGCCCGCCTTCTCCGCCAACCGGATCCGGCGGCTCGCCGGCCACGTGCAGGAGCTGGCCGACGGCTGCTTCGCCGCCATGGAACGCGCCCGGCGTGGGGACGAGCCCGTCGACCTGCGCGAACACCTCTCGTTCCCGCTGCCCGTGCTGGTGATCTGCGAGCTCCTCGGCGTCCCGTACGAGGACCGCGACACCTTCCGGGTCCTGTCCGAGCGGATGGGCCGGATGGACATCGGTTCCGGCGCCGAAGCCGCCCTCGACGAGTTCGCCGCCTACCTGGGCCGGCTCGCCGCGGCCAAACGGCGTGACCCCGGCCAAGACGTCGTCTCGGACCTGGTCCGGGCGCAGGCCGAGGATCCGTCCTTCACCGACGACGACCTCGCCCGGCTCGCCGCCGGCCTGCTGTTCGCCGGCCACGAGACCACGTCCAACCGGATCGACCTCGGCGTCCTCTACCTGCTCACCGACCTCGCGCGGCGCGACGCCCTGGTCGCCGACCCCGACGGGACGACCCACGGCGTGGTCGAGGAGATCCTGCGGCTCTCGGCGCCGGGTGGGCTCGGCGCCCTGCGGTACGCGCACGACGACGTCGACCTCGGCGGAGTGCGGGTCGCCCGTGGCGACGCGGTCGTCCTGGCGCTGACCGCCGCGAACCGGGACCCGGCCGTGTTCCCGCACGCCGACGAGTTCGACGCCGGGCGCAAGCCGAACCCGCACGTGGCGTTCGCGTACGGCGGCTGGTTCTGCATCGGCGCGAGCCTGGCCCGCACGGAGCTGCGCGTCGTGTTCGGCTCCCTCTTCCGCCGGTTCCCCGGGCTCCGGCTCGCGGTGCCGGTCGACGAGCTGGAGATCCGGGCGAACCGGGTCACCGGGGGAGTGGACCGCGTGCCGGTCCTCTGGTAGACCTGCGGCGGTGACGCTGTGGGACACGCTCGGGATGGACGACAAGCTCATCAAAGTGCTGAAGGAGATCCCGCCGGGACCGGACGCGCCGGAGTTCGGCCCGGCCTACGTGACCATCCACCAGCTGGCGGTCGAGCTGGACCAGCGGTTCCCCGAGGTCCGCAAGCAGCTCGACGTGCCCCTCGGCGGCGCCGCGACGCGCCACGCCGGCCTGGTGGAACTGCTCGGCAAGGAACTGGTCGACAAGATCAAGCGCTACGGCGACGTGTACCCGATCGAAGCGGCGCAGCTGTCCTCGGTCCGGTTCCGCGAGCTGCGCCTGCGCGGCCCGGGCGGGCGTGACCTGGTGGGCGCCTCGCGCACCGACCTGCCGCTGATCCGCCTGCGGCCCAAGGACCAGGACTGACGGTGCTGCCCCCGCCACCGGTCCGGGTCCTGGTGGCCGAACGCGATCCGGCGGTGCGGGCCCGGCTGGGCGCCGTGCTGGGCGAAGCGGACGGCATCGAGCTGATCGGCTCGGTCCCGGACGCGCCCGCGGCCCGGACGGAGCTGCGCCGCCGGCTGCCGGACGTGGTGCTGCTGGACCTGCGGCTGGGCCCGCTGGGCCCGGTGTTCCGCCGTCCGGCCGTGCTGGCGCTGGTGACGTTCGACTCCGACGCGGGCATCCTGCGCGCCCTACGTGACGGGGCCGCCGGGTACGTGCTGCGTTCGGCCCGGCGCAACGAGCTGATCAAGGTGGTCCGCCTGGCGGCCGACGGGCACGCGGTGCTGTCCCCGGACGCCTCCCGCCGGCTGGTCTCGGCGGCGACCCGGCTGTCCGGCCCGCGCGACGAACGCCTCGCGGGCGTCGACCGGCTGTCCGCGCGCGAGCGGGAAGTGCTGGTCGGCATCGGCTCAGCGTTGTCGAACGCGGAGATCGCGACGCGGCTGGGCGTGGCGGAGCCGGTGGTGCGCACCCTGGTGGACCAGGTGGTGCGGAAGCTGGGGTGCGCGCACCGGACCGAGGCCGGCTTGCTGGCGTACGAGCGCGGACTCTGCCGGCCCGGGGTCGAAACGACGTGAATGACTCATTCCTGTCGTCTGGTGACAGGAATGAGTCATTCACTACACGCGGCCAGGCGTCAGAAGCCGGTCAGGCCGTTCGGGACTCCTACACCGGTCGGAGCGTCATAGCCCGGCCCCGCGACGCACAAGTAGTCGCCGCCGCACTTCTTGCCGCCGCCCGCGGGGTCGTTGTGGCCCGTCGTGACGTCGGTGAACCGGGACGCGTTCGCGTACAGGTCCGCCGGCGCCGTGACATGACCCGACCGCGCGATCAGCCCCGCGACGAACGGCGCCGAAGCGCTCGTGCCGTTCGCCGGGAGCCAGCCGCCCGCGTCCGCGTAGTGGATCGCGATGTCCTCCGCCGCCGCGGCGACGTCCGCGACCGTGCGCTTGCCGCAGTGGGTGTCCCGCTGCCACGACGGCTTCGCGATGTACGCCGAGCAACCGCTGCCGCCGTACTGCCACGCCGATTCCGCCCAGCCGCGGGCCGAGGACGGGTCGCGGGCCAGCGACGTCCCGCCGACCGCGATCGTCGTCGCCAGGTTCGCCGGGTAGCTCGCCGCCGTGAAGCCCGCGTCGCCCGAGGAGGCCACCACCGCCACGCCCGGGTGCTGGTAGTGGCTCGCGAACGCCAGCGGTGCGCCGCCTTCACGGGCGCCGTAGCTGTTCGACACCACCGTCGCGCCCAAGCGGACCGCCGTGTCCTCCGTCTCCGCCAGGTCGGCGAACCCCGGCGTGTTCCCTTCGACGACCAGCAACCGGCACGACGGGCACGCCGCCGACACCATCGAGACGTCCAAAGTGGACTCCATCGCCCAGCCGAAGTCCGCCTCGGGCAGCGGCACGGCCGCACCCTGCTGGTTGACCTTGCGGAAGCAGCCGTTCGCCGTCGTGCACGGCGGCAGGCCGTACTGCGCCCGGTACGCCGCGAGGTCCGCCTCCAGGTTCGGTGCGTCGTAGGCGATCGAGATGCCGACGACGGTGTCCGGTCCCGGTGCCGTCGGTAGCGCGTAGGCCGAGGCCAGGTCGTCGGCGCCCCAGCCGGCCGGGCCGTCCGCCAAGGCGCGCACCGGGGTGTAACTGGTGAGGCAGCGCGCCACCCCGGGTCGCTCGGGACACGCCGCGCGCGGTGCCGGAGCGGCGGTCGCGGCCGGAGCGAACGCGACGACCAGGACGGCGCTCAGCACGCCGATCAGTGCTCTGTACACAGTGGACTCTCCTCTCAAACCGCGTAGACGTGGTAGGCGGCGGTGATCGTCTCGGTCACGGTCGCCCCGGCCGCGTCGGCCGCCGTCACGCGCAGCGAGACGTCCGTGCCGCGGAAGGCGTCCGTGACCGCGGTGAAGTCCGCGTGGAAGACCCCGTCGCCGCGGGCGGTGACCGCCGCGTCGTGCCAGGTCGCGCCGTCGTCCGAGTACTGCACGGTCGCCGCCGTGATCGGCGAAGCCGTGCTCAGCTGCAGGTGCCCGACCGTGAGGTCGAGGCCCTGCGGCCCGGACACCGTGGAACCGTCCGGCCGCAGCCCGCCGACGGCGTACCCGAGGGTCAGCATCGGCTCGACCGCGCACGACCGGTCGACGCCGCCCCGCAGGCGCAGGCAGACCAGCGCCGCCGGCAGCTCCGCGCCCTCGACGTGCCGCGACGGCCACGTCCACTCGGTGTGGGTCGCGGTGCTCTGGTGGTACATCGGCCCGGTGCGCCCGGCGTCGAGCGTCAGCCCCAGTGTCGACGGCCCGGCCGCCACTGGCTGCTCCAGCGTGAGTTCGGTGATCGCGGTCTGCGGGTTGCCCTCGGCGAGCGTGGCGCCGTCCTGGGTCAGCGCGTAGTGCCCGGTGATGGTGTCGCGGGCCTCGCCGTAGAAGCCCAGCCCGGTGTGCCCCGGCTGGTTGTCGCTGAACGGCGTGATCGACAGCCGCAGCAGGTCCCCGGCCCTCGTCGCGGCCGGCGCCACCGGTGCGCTGCCGTCGTCCAGCGGCAGCAGCGCGACCTCGCCCGCCGGGTGCAGCGGGAACCTGTTCCAGTCCTCGGTGACCGAGGTGCCGCCCTGGTAGGCGTGGAACGGCTCGTACTGGCCGCCGGCCCAGCCCGGGAACGGGCCGGGCAGCACGTACTTCGAGAACCCGCCGAACCAGCGCAGGTCCGGCGCCGCCGAGACGTACTCGACCTGCTTGCGCGGCAGCTGGATCGGGTGCGACACCCGGCCGCTGACGTCTTCGAAGGAGAACATCCCGCTGCGCTGCCGCAACCCGAGCGACGAATACTCGCTGAAGTAGGTCGAGTCCACCGCGGCGACGTCCTTCGCCGTGATCACGTACCGCTGCTTCGGAATCGTGCCGGTGCTCGCCTTCTGCAGCACGTATTCGTACGGCGTGCCGGGCCCCGGCGGGGACACCAGCCTGCTGTACGGGTACGTCTGCAGCGCGCCCGTCTTCACCGGAACGGCCGTCGGCGACACCGCGATCGGCACGCCGGGCCCGGCGTCGAAGTCGACGAGCAGTGCCGGCCCGGTCTTGGCCGCCCGGCGGAACAGGAACCCGGTGTCGTCGAGCAGCGCCGGCCGCGGCGTCACCCAGGTCAGCTTGCTCGAAGCGCGGGAAGCGTCGACGCGGACGGTCTTGTCCGCCTTGACCGCGAACTCGGGCTGCGCGCTGAACCGCACCTCGGTCGGGTTGCCGTCGGCGTCGGCCGTCCAGAACAGGCCGAGCGCGCTGTAGTTCCCGTCGGGGGCGCTGAACTTCGCCGTGCCGCCGGAGAAGTAGTTGACGCTTTCGTCGAAGTCGAGGAGGTTCCCGTCGTCGGTGTTGTAGAGGAACGCGACGCCGGTGTCGGCCGGGTTGCCGGCGATGTCGGTGGCGTCGAGCGACACCGTCCGCATCACCGAACGCGGCCGGACGGCCGGTCGCGCGCCGGGCAGCGCAAAGGAAGCACCGCCGGCGAAGAGTCCTTGCCCGCCGAAGTGCCCGCGCGCGTTGTCCTCTTTGAACTGCTTCGCCAGCGCGGGCCCGAACGTCGCCGGGTCGGCGGGCAGCGGCGCGCCGGCCAGCAACGCGCCGACGTCGAACAGGCTCAGGTCCAGGCCGCGCCCGAGGTAGGGGAGCGCGGTGCCGGGGACCTCGTAGTCGCGGTCGCCGAGCCGCAGGTGCACCAGCGCTCGCGCCATGCCCTTCTCGACGACCGGCCGGACGTCGAACAGGGACCGGCCGTCGGCGGTGGTCCGGACGCTGACAGTTTCGCCGGTGATCAAGGTGGCGGACGTCGCGGGCACCGCGGCGCCGGCCTGCGGGGGAGCGATTCCCCCGAGCCCGGCGAGCACGACCCCCAGGACGGACAAAGTTCTTCGCACTGGCACCTCCGTGTGGTGGTTGATCACCACTACCGACGGGCCAGCCGCCCGCGCCGTTGAGGCCGGGCCGCGATCTCGGCGCGAATTACCTCGAACGGCTCAACGACGCACAGTCAAGACCGTGCGGCGGGAACCGGCCGCGCGACGCCGAAACCGCCGTACGGACCGGCTTTCGCGCGCTTGCGGACCTCGTCGAAGTGCCGGTGCACGGCTTCGGCCGCGGCATCCGCGTCGCGCAGCAGGAGCGCGTCGACGATGGCCTGGTGCCGCTTCGCCGTGGCCGTCGGGGACGACGCGGGGCCGCCCAGCTCGCTTTCCGCGATCCGGTAGACGTCCCAGAACAGCCCGGTGAGCTCGCGGGCGAGGTCGAAGCCGGCCTCGGCGCAGATGAGGTCGTGGAACTCGCGGTCGGCCTCGGCCGCGTCGGGGCCCTTGCGCTTCATCCGCCCGACGCAGGACTGCAGCTCCTCGACCAGGCCGGGCCGGTGGTCGGTGGCGACGCGCCGGGTCAGCTCGGTCTCGAGCATCTCCCGCACCTCCAGGAGGTCGCGCAGCCGCCCGACGTCGGTGGCGCCGCGGGCGCGGGTGCGGAACAGCAGCCACGTCTGCAGGGACTCCGAGCCGGCGGAGCCGACGAACGTGCCGTAGCCGTGGCGGATCTCGACGATGCCGAGGGCCTGCAGGGCCTTGATCGCCTCGCGGATGGAGTTGCGGCTGACGCCGATGTCCTCCATCAAGCTCAGTTCGGTGGGCATGGGTGCGCCCGGCGGGAGCTCCCGCTCGACGATCAGGTCGATGATGCGCTTGGTGATCTCTTCGCTGCGCTGCGGACGGGCCACTGCTGTCCTCCCCGGGTGCGTCGTGAGAGGACATCCTACGTCATACGTCCAGAAGGGTTGACCGGCACGCGCGCCCGTCCTAGGCTCACGCCGGTCATAGGACGTCCCATGTCCTACCGTTCGGAGCCAGCCGGAGACACCGATGTCCCAGAGCCCGTCGCTCAGCCGCCGCCAGTTGCTGCGCTACACCACCTTCGCCGGGGCGGCTGTGGCGTTCCCGACCGTCCTCGCCGCGTGCGGCGGGCCGGCGTCCACCAACAAGACCGGCAGTTCGGCGGGCTCGCTGACCGCCGTCGTCGGCTACGGCAACAACCAGACGTGGGACCCGCTGCAGACCGCGTCCGCGTTCTCGATGGCCGCGATCCTGCACTGCTACGAGTCCCTCGTGGAGGGTGACCCGATCACCCGCGCGCCTTTCCCGGGCCTGGCGAAAGCGCTCCCCGCCGACGTCGGCGGCACCAGCCTGAAGTTCGAGCTGCGCGACGGCGCCAAGTGGCACGACGGTCAGCCCGTGACGGCCGACGACGTCGTCTTCACCTACGCCCGGGCGCTCGACGAGAAGGAGAACGTGCTGATCCACAGCTTCTTCTCGCACTGGCTGCAGGAAGTCCGCAAGACCGGCGACCGCGCGGTCGAGTTCGTCCTCAAGTTCCCCTTCCCGTACGCGCTGCAGCGGATCCAGTGCTGCAAGATCGTGCCGAAGCACGTCTACGACGGCAAGTGGGACGACGCCAAGGGCGGCAAGGTCGTCGGCTCCGGCCCGTACAAGGTCGTCGAGCAGGCGCCGCTGTCCCACACCAGCTTCGAGAAGTTCGCCGACTACAACGGCCCGCGCCCGGCCGCCTACGACAAGATGCTCTGGAAGTCCATCGTGGACGCCGCCCCGCGCGTTGCCGCGATCTCCGGCGCCAAGCCGGACGCGCAGATCGCCGAGAACATCCCGGCCGCCAACGCCGACCAGCTCCGCAAGGCCGGCCGCACGGTCGAGTTCGCCGACGGCGGCAACAACCTCTTCCTGCTCTTCAACACCGCGCACGCGCCGTTCGACAAGAACCTCGTGCGCCAGGCACTGCACTACGCCATCGACAAGCAGAAGATGATCGACATCGGGCTGAAGGGCGCCGGCTCGCCGGGGACGTCGTTCATCAACCCGAAGCTCCCGTCGTCGCAGCCCGCGTCGCAGGACTTCGTCTACAACCCCGAGAAGGCCAAGCTGCTGCTGCAGCAGGCCGGCGTGAGCAACCTCAAGGTCACCCTGTCCACCACGAACACTTCGCTGGTCGCCGACTGCGTCAAGGTGATCAAGGAGGGCTGGGACGCCATCGGCGTCCAGACCACTTTGGACAGCCAGGACACCAAGGCGCTGTTCTCGAAGCTGGACGCGGGTGCCGACTTCCAGGTCGTCGCGACGACGAACAACCCGCTGCAGTTCGGCAACGACCCCGACCTGATGATCCGGTACTACTACGACGCCAAGTCCATCCTCACGAGCAAGTACGCCCGCTTCACCGGCGCCGAAGCCCAGTCGCTGCTCACGTTGCAGGACCAGGCCGCGGCCGAGACCGACGAGGGCAAGCGGACCACGCTCAACAAGCAGCTGCTGGACCGGATCTCCGAGCAGGCCGTCATCTACCCGGTCGTCTTCACCCAGCTCGGCACGGCGTGGGACCCGAAGGCGATCACCGGCGTGCACGCCCAGGGTTACCCGGGCATCTACCTGAACCAAGCCAAGCCGGCCTAGGAGGACGACACCCGTGGCCGTCGTCGCCCGGATGCTGCTCAGCCGCATCCTCGCCCTGATCCCGCTGCTGCTCGGCGTGATCCTGTTCGTGTTCATCGTGATGCGGTTCGCGCCGACCGACCCGGCGCTGGCCGCGTTCGACGGCGCGAACGCCACCGCCGAGCAGCTGCAGCAGTTCCGGCTCGAGAACGGGCTGCTGGACCCGCTGCCGCTGCAGTACGTCCACTTCGTCTGGCACCTGGCGCAAGGCGACTTCGGCACCAGCGTGATCACCAAGCAGCCGGTCGGCGACACCATCGCCACCGCGTTGCCGCTGACCGTCCAGCTGACACTGCTCGGCCTGGTCATCGCGCTGGTGACCGCGCTCGTACTCGGCGTGACGTCGGCGCTGTTCCGCGACCGCTGGCCGGACAAGGTGATCCGCGTGGTCACCCTGGCCGGGGTCGCCGCGCCGGCGTTCTGGGTGGCGCTGCTGCTGGTCCAGTGGCTCGCCGTCGGCCAGGGCCTTTTCCCGACCAGCGGGTACGTCAGCCCGGCCGACTCCTTCGGCGGCTGGCTGAACTCACTGACGCTGCCCGCGGTCTCCCTGGCGCTGCCGGTGGCCGCCCAGCTGACCCGGGTGATCCGGACGTCGATGGTCGAAGAACTCGACAAGGACTACGTCCGGACCGCCCGCGGCGGCGGGCTGCCGCCGGTGGTCGTGGTCGGGCGCAACGTGCTGCGCAACGCGCTCGTCACGCCGCTGACCGTGCTCGGCCTGCGGGTCGGTTACCTGCTGGGCGGCGCGGTCGTCATCGAGACGATGTTCGCGCTGCCGGGGATGGGGCAGAACATGATCCAGGCCGTCACCGACGGCGACACGGCCAAGGTGCAAGGTTTCGTCATCACCATCGCGATCGGGTTCGTCCTGGTCAACCTGATCGTCGACGTCCTGTACCTGATCGCGAACCCGCGCCTGCGGAGCCACGCGTGAGGCGCCTGCGCGCGGCCTGGCCCGCGCTCGCGATCCTCGGCGTCCTGCTCCTGGTCGCCGTGCTCGGCACGCTCGTCGCGACGCACAACCCGGACGCGCTGAGCACCGACACCGGCGGCCCCAGCGGGTCGCACTGGTTCGGCACGGACACCTCGGGCCGCGACATCTTCTCCCGGCTCGTCGCCGGCACGCGCTGGTCGCTCGCCATCGGCCTGGGGGCGGTGGCGCTCGCGCTCGTGTCGGGGGCGGTGATCGGGGCCTTCGCCGCGACCTCGCACCGCCGGGTGGACGCCGTGGTCATGCGCGTCCTGGACGTCATCATGGCGTTCCCGGGCATCGCGCTGGCCGCGGTGCTGGTCGCGGTGTTCGGCCACGGCATCCTGGTGCTGATCCTGGCCATCGGCTTCCTCAACATGCCGGCGGTGGCGCGGGTGATCCGCGCGAACGTCCTGGCCCAGTACGGCGAAGACTACGTCGCGGCCGAGCACGTCATCGGGGCGAAGCGGTTCTTCGTGCTGACCCGGCACGTCGCGATCAACTGCGCCGCGCCGGTGCTCGTCTACTGCACGGTCACGGTGGCCGACGCGATCGTCTTCGAGGCGTCGCTGTCGTTCATCGGCGCCGGCATCCAGCCGCCGGACCCGTCGTGGGGCTCGGTGCTCGCCGATGGCAAGGACCTCGTGCTGACCGGCGGCTGGTGGGCGACGCTGTTCCCCGGCCTGCTGATCCTGGTGACGGTCCTCGCGCTGAACATCCTGTCCGAGCGGATCTCGGACGCCTGGGCGGCGCCGTCGGCCCGCGCGGTCAAGGCGGCCGAAGTGGCGAAGGCCGTCGAAGCCCGCGACGACGCCGACACCGCGCCCGTCCTGCCGATCGCCGGGCTGCGGGAGGCGGGGGAGCGGCTCGCCCGCACCGCCCGGTCCCTCGACCACCGCGAGACGGTCCTGGAGGTCGACCGGCTGCGGATCGCGTTCCCCGGCCGCCACGAGGGTGTCGACGTCGTCGACGGCGTGTCCTTCAGCGTCCGCGCCGGGGAGGTCCTGGGGCTCATCGGCGAATCCGGCTGCGGCAAGACGCTCACGGCGTTGTCGATCCTCGGCCTGCAGCCGCCGGCGGCGGAGGTGTCCGGCCAGATCCGGTTCGCCCAGCGCGACCTGCTGGCCCTGCGGCCGGGCGAGCGTCGCCGTCACCTCGGCCACGACATCGCGATGATCTACCAGGACGCGCTCAGCTCGCTCAACCCGGCGATGACCATCCGCGCCCAGCTCAAGCAGTTCACCCGCCGCGGCGGCACCCGCACCCCGGCCGAGCTGCTGGAACTGGTCAACCTGGACCCGGACCGGACGCTGCGGGCGTACCCGCACGAGCTGTCCGGCGGCCAGCGCCAGCGGGTCCTCATCGCGATGGCGCTCTCCCGCGACCCGAAGCTGATCGTCGCCGACGAGCCCACGACCGCGCTCGACGTCACCGTGCAGGCGCAGATCATGGCGCTGCTGCTGCGGCTGCAGGAGGAACTCGGGTTCGCGCTCGTCCTCGTCTCACACGACCTCGCGCTCGTGTCCGAGATCGCCGACCGGGTCGTCGTCATGTACGGCGGCCAGGTCGCCGAGCTGGGCGCCACCGCCGAGGTCGTCGGCTCGCCCCGGCACCACTACACGCGCGGCCTGCTCAGCGCCGTTCTGTCGCTGGAGGAGAACGAGGCCCGCCTGACGCAGATCAAGGGTGTCGTCCCGGCCCCGGCCGAGTTCCCGGCCGGCTGCCGGTTCGCCGACCGGTGCCCGGCGGCCCGCGCCAAGTGCCACGAAGAGACGCCGGTCCGCTTCGGGGAGCCGGTCGACCACCTCGTCGCCTGCCACTTCCCGGCGGTCGACGTCGCGCGCGAGAAGGAGGCGACGGCGTGAACCTCCTCGAGGTCGACGGCGTCCACGTCGTCCACAAGATCCGCGGCCGCGGCCTGTTCGGCCACCAGAACGTGTACGCCCTGACCGACGCCCACCTGGTGGTAAACCCGGGCGAGACGATCGGCGTGGTCGGCGAGTCCGGCTGCGGCAAGTCGACACTGGCCAAGGTGATCGTCGGGCTGCAGGCGCCGACCGCGGGGACCGTGCGTTTCCGCGGGGAGCCGCTCGTCTCCGGACGCGAGGTCGGCATGGTCTTCCAGGACCCGTCGACCGCGCTGAACCGGCGGCTCGCCGTCGCCAAGATCATCCGCGACCCGCTCGACGTGCACAAAGTCGGGACGCCGGCCGAGCGCGACGACCGCGTCCGCGAGCTGATGTCCCTGGTCGGGCTGCCGCCGAGCGTCGCCGACGCCGTGCCGGGCCAGCTGTCGGGCGGCCAGCGCCAGCGCGTCGCCATCGCCCGGGCCCTGGCCCTGCGGCCCGCGCTGCTGGTCGCCGACGAGCCGACGTCGGCCCTCGACGTCTCGGTCCGCGCCCAGATCCTCAACCTGCTGCTCGACCTGCGCGAGCAGCTGGAACTGGCGATGGTCTTCGTCTCCCACGACATCCAGACGGTGTCGAAGATGAGCGACCGGATCGTCACGATGTACCTGGGCCGGATCGTCGAGGAGGCGCCGGTGGGGGCGCAGGCCCGCCACCCGTACACGCGGGCGTTGTTCTCCGCGACGCCGAGCCTGCTGCACCCGGTCGAGCCGATCGTCCTGACCGGCCCGGTGCCGTCCGCGACGAACCCGCCGAGCGGCTGCCCGTTCCGCACCCGCTGCCCCAAGGCCACCGACGAGTGCGCGGCCGGGCTGCCGCCGCTCGCCGCGGCCGAAGGCGGCCACACCTACCGCTGCATCCACCCCGAGATCCCAACCGAAGTGAGCGCCTGATGCCGAAGTTCGCCGGAATCGTCCCGCCGCTGTGCACGCCGTTCCACGACGACTTCAGCGTGGACACCGACTCGCTGCGGCGCCACGTCGAGTTCCAGCTCGGCGCCGGTGTGCACGGCGTCTTCGTCCTCGGCTCCTCCAGCGAGGTCGCCTTCCTGCCCGACGCCCAGCGCCGCGTCGTCGTCGAAACGACGGTCGACCAGGTCGCCGGCCGCGTCCCGGTGCTCGTCGGCTGTATCGACATGACGACCCTGCGGGTCGCCGAGCACGTCAAGGCCGCCGAGGCCGCCGGGGCGGACGCCGTCGTCGTCACCGCGCCCTACTACACGCGCACCCACGTCGCCGAGGTCGACCGGCACTTCCGGCTGCTGCACGAACGCACCGCGCTGCCGATCGTCGCCTACGACATCCCGGTCGCGGTGCACACGAAGCTCGACGGGCCGATGGTGCTCGACCTCGCCGCCGACGGCGTCCTCGCCGGACTCAAGGACTCCAGCGGCGACGAGGCGTCCTTCCGCGCCGTGCTGCTCGGCAAGCGCGACCGCGGCCTCGACTCCTTCGCGGTGTTCACCGGCTCCGAACTCGTCGTGGACGCGGCTTTGGCGATGGGCGCCGATGGCGCGGTCCCGGGCCTCGGCAACGTCGACCCGGTCGGGTACGTGCTGATCCACGACCACTTCAAGTCCGGCAACCTCGCCGCGGCCCGCCGCGAGCAGGAGCGGCTGATGAAGCTGTTCTCGATCACGGCCGTGGCGCCGCCGAGCCGGATGGGCCGCGGCTCGGCCGGGCTCGGCGCCTTCAAGGCCGCGATGAAGATGCGCGGGTTCGTCGACAACGCTGTCATGGCGCCGCCGCAGCTCCCGCTGGACGACGAGGAACTGTTGCGGATCAAGGAGAAGCTCGTCGAAGCGGGTCTGCTCTGATGCTGCACTACGGCGCCGACTACAACCCCGAGCACTGGCCCGAAGAGGTCCGCCGGGACGACCTGAAGCTGATGGCCGAAGCGGGCGTCACGATGGTGACGGCGGGGATCTACTCGTGGGCCGGCGTCGAACCGCGGCCGGGGGAGTGGGACTTCGGCTGGTTCGACGACGTCATGGACGGCCTCGCCGGCGCCGGGGTGAAGGCGTGCCTGGCGACGATGACCGCGTCGCCGCCGCCGTGGCTGACGCACGCGCACCCGGAGGTCCTGCCGGTGCGCGCCGACGGCGTCCGGCTGTCGCCCGGGGCGCGGCAGCAGTTCTGCCCGTCCAGTCCGGTTTACCTGGCGCACGCCGCCCGGCTGGTCACGGAGCTGGCGACGCGGTACGCCGGGCACCCGGCGCTGGCGATGTGGCACGTGGGCAACGAGTTCGGCTGCCACATCCGCGCGTGTTACTGCGACGAGTCCGCTTCGGACTTCCGCGTCTGGCTGCAGGAGCGTTACGGCACGATCGAGGAACTCAACTCGGCGTGGACGACCACCTTCTGGGCCCAGCGCTATTCCACTTGGGACGAGATCCTGCCGCCGCGGGTGGCCCCGACGTTCCCCAACCCCGCGCAGCAGCTGGACTTCCACCGGTTCTCCTCCGACGCCGCGCTCGGGTGCTTCCTGACCGAAGAGCGGGTGCTGCGCCGCCTCACGCCGGACGTCCCGATCACGACGAACTTCGTCGGCCTGGTCCAGAAAGCCCTCGACTGGCACCGGTGGACACCGCACGAGGACGTCGTCAGCCTCGACTCCTACCCCGACCCCTACGACCCGCGAGCCCGCGTCGAAGCCGCGTTCGCGTACGACCTGGTTCGGTCCACAAAGGACCAGCCGTGGATGCTGCTCGAACAGGCGCCGAGCGCGGTGAACTGGCGGCCGCGCAACAGTCCCAAGCCACCCGGGGCGGTGCGGCTCGGCAGCTGGCAGGCCATCGCGCAGGGCGCCGACGCGGTGTTGTTCTTCCAGTGGCGGCAAACCAGTGGCGGCGCCGAGAAGTTCCACTCGGCGATGGTGCCGCACGGCGGCCGGGACACCCGTACTTTCCGCGAGACGGCCGCTTTGGGTCAAGAACTGGCCCGGGTGCCCGAACTCGCCGGGACGCGCGTGCGCGCCGACGTCGCCCTGCTGCACGACTGGCCGAGCTGGTGGGGTCTCGAACTCGACTCGCACCCGGCTCAGCTCGAGTACCTGGAGACGCAGCTGGCGCACTACGCGCCGCTGTTCGACGCCAACGTCACCTGCGACGTCATCCACCCTTCGCGGGATCTGTCGCGATACAAGCTGGTCGTCGTCCCGAATCTGTACCTGCTGGAGCCGTCGACAGCCGACAACCTGCGGGCGTACGTCGCCGGCGGTGGGCACCTGGTGGTGTCGTACTTCTCCGGCATCGTCGACGGCTGCGACCGCGCTTACCTGGGCGGCCATCCTGCCCCGCTGCGGGACATCCTCGGCCTGCGGGTCGACGAGTTCTGGCCCCTGGACGACACGGTCTCGCTCGAGTTCGCCGATGGCACAACGGACACCGGGTCGATCTGGGCCGAGTGGATCGAACCGGAGGGCGCCGACGTCGTCGCGTCGTTCGCCTCCGGGGAGCTGGCCGGGCGTCCGGCGATCACGCGCCATGAGTTCGGGGACGGCGTTGCCTGGTACCTCGGCACCCGGCCGGACCTGAGCCCGCTGCTTCGGCGATTGTGTGCCGAAGCCGGCGCGGCGCCGGTTCTCGAGACCCCGCCCGGTGTCCAGGCCGTCGTCCGGCACGGCCAGGAAAGCGCTTACCTCCTATTGCTCAACCACGGCACCGAGCCGGTCACCGTCGACCTGCGCCGCGCCGCGCCGGACCTGCTGACCGACCCGTCGCGGCCGGTGCGTGAGGTGCGGCTCGCCCCGCGAGGTGTCGCCGTCCTGAAGGGATGAGAATGAGAACACTGGGGAGATGGGCCGCGCTCGTGGCCCTGCTGGCGGGCTCGCTGCTCGCGGTGAGCCCGGCGCAGGCCGCGCCGATGTTCGACCAGCAGGTCCTGTTCAAGGCCTCGCAGGATCCCGGGTACAGCTGCTTCCGCATCCCGGCGATCGTCGAGTCCACCCACGGCACGCTCCTGGCGTTCGCCGAGGGCCGCATCGACAACTGCGGCGACACCGGCGACATCGATCTGGTGCTCAAGCGCTCGACCGACGGCGGCAAGACGTGGTCGCCGCTGCAGGTGGTCAACCGCGGCGGCGGGGACACGCACGGCAACCCGGTGCCCATGGTGGACAGCCGCACCGGCCGGATCGTGCTGATCACGACGTACAACAAGGGGCGTGCCGACGACAAGGCGTGCGACGTCCCGTGTCCGCGCACACCGCACTCGCAGTACAGCGACGACGATGGCCGGACCTGGTCCACGCCCGTCGACATCAGCGCGCAGGCGAAGCTGCCGAACTGGGACTCGTGGTACGCGTCCGGCCCGGTGCACGGCATCCAGCTGACCCGCGGCCGCCACGCGGGACGGCTGGTGTTCGGCGTCAACGCGGAAACCAGCGACGGCACGCACTCGATCGAAAACCACGCCGGGCTCGTGTACAGCGACGACGGCGGACGCAGCTGGCATGTCGGCGCGGTGAACAGCTACCCGCACCCGGTCGGCGGCACGTACACGCAGAAGCCGTCCGAAGTGACGGTGGTCGAGCTGCCCGACGGCTCGGTCTACGCCGGCGGCCGCGAGCAGGGCGGCACCGACATCGGCAACCGGGACTACGCGATCAGCCGCGACGGCGGCGAGACGTTCACCAGGTCCTTCACCACCATCCCCGACCTGGTGACGCCGATGGTGCAGGGCTCGATCCTGCGCGTCGGCAACCGCCTGCTGTTCTCCTCGCCGTCGGACACCGACCGGCGGCGCTGGATGATGATCCGCTCGTCCTACGACAACGGCCGGACGTGGGAGAACGCCGAGCAGGGCACGCAGATCACGTCCGACTGGTCGGGGTACTCGGATCTGGTGCAGATCCACGGTTCGACGATCGGGCTGATGTACGAAGGTGGCGCGGTCGACGCGCGCGACGAGATCCGCTTCGCGCGCTTCGACGAATCCTATTTGGGCTGGCGGAATTCGGCGGGACCGTCCACACCGGACGTTTCCGGGCACGCCGACGCGCGGGTGCTCGGGGGCGCTTCTCTTGCCGCGGGGCGGTTCGGCGGGGCTCTTGCCTTGGACGGCGTCGACGACTACGTCCGCGTGCCGTACGACCCGGCGCAGCCGCCGGGCGACGGCGACCTCACGTGGACGGGGTGGTTCCGGTACGGCGCCACGAAGGGCAACCAGGTGCTGTTCTGGCTGGGCGGGATGGGCACGACGGCGCCGCAGCTGTGGTTGCGCGGCGAGCCGGCCAACCACCGGCTGATCGCGATGATGACGACGGCGGCCGGGAGCGCGTCGATCTCGTCGGCGCAGGCCTACGACGACCAGGCCTGGCACCACGTGGCGCTCGAGCGGGCGGGTGGTCAGTTGCTGCTGTGGGTCGACGGCGTTCAGGTGGCGTCCGGGGCCGCGGCGGCCGGGTCGGTGAGCCAGACCGTGTCGTTCCAGCTGCAGCTGGGGCAGCGGCTGGACAACCAGTTCCGCTGGAACGGCTCGTTCGACGAGGTCCGCTTCTACCGCCGGGCCCTCACGCCCTCGGAACTCGACGCCATCCGGCTGCGGAACGCCCCGGTGACCGCCGGGCAGGTGCTGCGGCTGCCGTTCGACCGCCTCCACGGGTAAAAGAGGTCGTGAGTGAGAAACAGTGTTCTAACCCTGTTTCTCACTCACGACCTCCTTATGGCCCTTATCCGGTGCGCTCCGAGTTGGTTCACTTCCTCCGTGAGGATCTTGGGTGCGCTGCTCACCGTCCTGCTCGTCGCCACCGGACTGGCGGTCCCCGTGACCGTCGCCGCGGCGGATCCGCCGTCGTGGACCGGACCGCTCAGCACCCGCGGCCGGTACATCGTCGACGCGCACGGCGAC
Organism: Amycolatopsis sp. NPDC098790; assembly: GCF_044759945.1. Taxonomy (NCBI): domain Bacteria; kingdom Bacillati; phylum Actinomycetota; class Actinomycetes; order Pseudonocardiales; family Pseudonocardiaceae; genus Amycolatopsis; species Amycolatopsis sp. NPDC098790. Next base: position 2,338,295 of record NZ_JBIWAI010000002.1, on the reverse strand, counting down.
CGGTTCAAGCTGAAAGCCGCCAACTGGCACGGCGCGAGCGGGACGTGGACCGGCTCCGGCGACGTGAACGACCCGGCCAACCACCACGCCGGCGAGATCGCCTACCAGACCCCGCTCGGGCTGGACCGCGCGTCGATCGACACCGTCATCGACGGCCTCGCGCAGCTGGGCCTCAACAGCGTCCGGCTCCAGTTCTCCAACGCGATGCTGCACGACAATCGGCCGGTCCCGGACCTGCCCGCCAACCCGGACCTGCACGGCCTGACGCCGTTGCAGGTCTACGACCGCGTCGTCGACCGGCTGACCGCGCGCGGGTTCGCCATCGTCCTCAACAACCACACGACGACCTCGCGCTGGTGCTGCGGCCTCGACGGCAACGAGCGCTGGAACACCGCGCAGACCGAGCAGCAGTGGCAGGACGACTGGCTGTTCATGGCCCGCCGGTACGCCGCGAACAAGCGCGTCGTCGGCGCCGACCTGTACAACGAGGTCCGCCGGAACACCTTCGACGACCCCAACTGGGGCTGGGGCAACGGCACCGACTGGCAGCGCGCGAGCCAGCAGGTCGCCGACCGCATCCTCACCGAGGCGAACCGCGACCTGCTCATCTTCGTCGAAGGCATCAACTGGACCGGGCTGCCGATCGACGGCTTCGCGCACGGCCGGCCGACGCTGGAGCCCGCCCGGACGCTGTCGCACACGCTCGTGGACTCGGGCAAGCTCGTCTATTCGGCGCACTTCTACGGCTACACCGGGCCCAACCACTCCGGCGCGACCGGCGTCGGCGAGACGCACGACCCGCGCTACCGCGACCTCTCGCCTCAGGAACTGCGGGACACCCTGTACCGGCAGGCGTTCTTCGTCTCGGCCGACACCGGTAAGCACTACACCGCGCCGCTGTGGATCAGCGAGTTCGGCGAGGGTCGCAACACCACCGACCCGGCGTCGCGCGCGTTCTTCGAGAACTTCGTGAACTACCTCGCCGAGACGGACACGGATTTCGCCTACTGGCCCGCGGTGGGCTTCCAGACCAACGGTTCCGGCGACGGGTGGGCCCTGCTCGAGTACGACTCGGCGGGCCGCCGCATCGACGTGCTGGACGGCACCGACTGGCGCGGCCCGGCGTGGCAGCGGCTGATCTCCGCGCCGTCGCGGACCGGGCCGATCCCGGCCGCCGAGCACTGGTCGATGTTGAACCTCGACTACGGCGACTTCCAGGAGTCACGCCAGGTCCGGGCGCTGCCGGACTGGAACCCGGGCTCACGCAAGGGGGTCTGTCCCGACGGCCAGCGGCTCGCCGGACTCGCCCACACCGGCAACCGCGGCCTGTGCACCGGGACGCTCGCCGCGCCGACGGGGTACGTGGTGGTTCGCGACGAGACCTACGTCGACACGGACTGGGCGTCCGGCTACACGAAGACGCAGTGCCCGCCCGACCACGTGGTCGTCGGGTACAGCGTCCAGGCCGCGGCGTTCTCTGCCGTGCTGTGCGGCCGGTCTGCGACGCCGCTGGGCCGCGCGGGCCGCACGGTGTGGTTCGACCGCGGCGACAACCGGCCGTCCGGCGGCCCCGGCGGCGACTTCGCGTCGGGGAACTACAAGGGCCAGTGCGCGCCGGGGGAGTACGTCGCCGGCGTCGCGTACACCGGCCGGATCGGTTCGAGCCGGACGCCGGACGCGCTGCTCTGCCGGTCCTAGACCGTCCGGCAGGTCAGCTCCGGGCGGCTCGTGGCGTTGCCGCTGCCGGTGACGGCGATGAAGCCGAACGTCGTCGCGCCGCCCGCGTCGAGCTTCGCGTTCCAGGCCGCGTTGTCGACCGTGACGGTGTCGCCCTCGACGGTGAAGTCGCCGTTCCACAGGCCGGTGATGCGGTGGCCGCCGGGCAGCGACCAGCGGACGCTCCAGCCGGACAGGTCGTCGGTGCGGTCGTTGCGGACCGTCACCTCGACCTGGTAGCCGCCCGGCCAGGTGTTCGTCACCTGGTAGTTGGCGGCGCAACCCAGGTCGGGAGGTGGGCTGGTCGTGGTCGGCGGGGGCGTCGGTGTCGGTGAGGACGGCACCGGGGCGGCGATCGGCGTCGCGTCCGGGACGACCGCGGTCCCGATGACCACGCCGAGGGCCAGCAGCACGGCTCCGCCGGCGGCGGCCAGCACGACGCGGCGGCGGGGGCGGTGGACGCGCAGCAGGCGGGTCTCGGTGCGGGGCCGGGGACGCGGCGGCGGCAGCGGACGCCCGTCGGTGACGGCTTCGAACAGCTCATGGACCTCGGCCATCGACGGACGCCGGGCGGGATCGCGCTGCAGGAGCCGGCCGAGCACCTCGGCGAGCGGGCCGCGGTACTGCGGCGCGATCGGCTCCTCGCGGGCGACCCGCAGCAGGAGGGCGATCGCGTTGTCGTCGTTGCCGAACGGCGGCCGGCCTTCCAGGGCGCGGTAGAGCGTCGCGCCGAGGGAGAAGACGTCGGCGGGGAAGCCCGCTTCGCCGCCGCCGGCGACTTCGGGGGACAGGTAGGCGGGGGTGCCCGCGATGAAGCCGCCGCCGGTCACGGTCCCTTCGCCGGTGGCACGCGAGATGCCGAAGTCGGCGATCTTGGCGAGCCCGCCGTCGGCGAGCAGGACGTTGGCGGGCGTGACGTCCCGGTGCACGATGCCCTCGGCGTGCGCGGCGGCCAGTGCGGAGGAGATCTGCACGCCGATGCGCGCGACCTCGTCGGCGGGCAGGCGCTCGCGGTCGAGCAGGACGTCGGCGAGGCTGCGCGAGGGCAGGTACTCCATGACGAGGTAGGGCTCGCCGGCTTCCTCGACGACGTCGTGCACGGTGACGGCGTGGGGATGCCGCAGCCGCGCGGTCAGCCGGGCCTCGCGGAGGGCTCGCTGGGCGGCCTCGCCGCCGGCGGCCTGCCCGATGGCGGGGTCGTAACCCAGCTGCTTGACGGCGACGACGCGGTCGAGCCGCTCGTCGCGCGCCCGCCAGACGACGCCCATGGCGCCCCGGCCGACCCGGTCGGCAAGGCGGTACCGCCCGGCGATCAGCTGTCCTTCGTCGGTCACGACGACCTCCCGGCCTTCCCCGGAACACACGGATGCGGGGAACGATCGGTTCGAGCTTAACGACGGGCGGCCCGCCTCGCCGACGGGCGCCTCAAGCGGTGAGTGCGTGCAGCTGGTCCCACGTCGGGACGTACGGAATGAACCGCAGCTTCATCCCCGCCTCGGCCGGGGTCTTGTCCGCCTTGCGCGCGTTGCAGCTGCGGGACGTCCCGCCGCACGCCGCGACCGTGTTCAGCCACGACGTCCGCTCGCCGCCGCGGCTCAGGGGCGTCACGTGGTCGATCGTCGTCGCACGGCCGCCGCAATACGCGCAACGGTGGCCGTCGCGCGTCAGCACCCCTCTGCGGGACCAGCGGGGCGGCTGCGTATATCGCCACTTCATCACGACGTACCTCAGCAACCGCACGATCTTCGGGCGCGGGAACAACCCGTACGCGAGACCGTCCTCGGCCTCGTGGATCTCGGCGACGTGCCGAACCAGCATGCGGATCGCGTGCGGCACCGAGACCGTCTGCAGCGGCTCATAACCGGCGTTCAGGACGAGCACCTTCACAACACACCTTCTTTCCTCTCGGCGAAAATCGTCGCCGAGAGGAAAGAGGTGCGTCAATCGCGTTTCAGCGCAGCGGGTGCGAGCGGAAGAACCGCCAGATGACCGGAGTCGCGTCGATCACCGTCGGCGTCGCCGAGTCGTTGTTCGGCTTCGTGCTCGGCCAGACGTGGCCGGCGCCTTCGACGCGGTAGTGCTCGAGCGCGCAGCCCAGCCACTTCTGCGCGACCACCCCGGAAACCGGTGTCCACGAGACCGGACGGGGGAAGCAACCGTCCCTTGTGGACCAATCCGCGAGCCAGTCCGGGATCGCCGGCAGCCCCTTCGCCGGGTTGCCGGTGTACGGGATGGTCGTGTCGGCGGTGCCGTGGAAGTCGAGGATCGGCGCCGGGCGGCTCGGGTCGCACGCGCCGCCCTGCGGGTAGAACGCGCCCGACACCGGGGCGAACGCCGCGATCCGGCCGGGCAGCCGGCAGGCCAGCACGCCGACGAACCCGCCGCCGTTGGACTTCCCGGCCGCGAAGATCCGGGTGTTGTCGACGCAGAGCGTGCGCTGCAGCGAGTCGAGCAGGTCGCTGGTGAACAGGACGTCGTCCGCGGCCGCCGAGTAGGGCGCGCCGGTCCAGGCCGACTCGCCGTCGGTGCCGATGAGGCCCTGCGGGTACACCGAGATCGCGTCGAGCGCCGAGAAGCCCGACAGCTCCTCCTGGTACTGCGACGTGCGCTTGTGCCCGTGGAACGACAGCACCAGCGGGTACGCCCGGCGCGGGTTGTAGTGCGCCGGCAGGTGGACCGTGTACTCGCGGTCGAGGCCGCCGGAGACGACGTGCCGCGTCGTCGTGACGCCGGCCGGAACCGGGGCCGCGCGCCCGCAGCCGGTGGTGCGGACGGGGTGGTCGGCGACGCCCGCCGCGGCGGCGGGGGCGGCGAAAGCGGTGGTCAGGGCAGCGGTCGCGGCGAACGCGGCGGCCCACCGGGGAAGGCGTCCGGGCACTCGATCCTCCTTGATCGGCAGCGGGGCGTGGTCAGCATCACCCCGGCGGCCGGGGGAGTCTGCATTGCGTTCATAAAGTGCGCGGCCGGGACTGTCGGACCCGCTCGGTAGGATCGACCCAACCAAGTCCGCCGCACCCGGAAAGGACCGGAAGTGACCACCCCGATCGAGACGCTGGAGTTCCAGTCGGAAGCCCGTCAGCTGCTGCAGCTGATGATCCATTCGATCTACTCGAACAAGGACACCTTCCTGCGTGAGCTCGTGTCCAACGCCTCCGACGCCCTCGACAAGCTGAGGCTGGAGTCCTACCGCGACAAGGACCTCGGGGCGGAGACGTCCGACCTGCACGTCACGCTCGAGGCGGACCAGGGCGAGCGCACCCTGACCGTGCGCGACAACGGCATCGGCATGACGCGCGACGAGGTGGTCGCGCTCATCGGCACGATCGCCAAGTCCGGCACCGCCGACTTCCTGACCAAGCTGAAGGAGGCGAAGGACGCGGCGGCGTCGCAGGACCTCATCGGCCAGTTCGGCGTCGGGTTCTACGCGAGCTTCATGGTCGCGGACAAGGTCACGCTCGTGACGCGCAAGGCCGGCACCGGCGAGGGCGTGCGCTGGGAGTCGACCGGCGAAGGCACGTACACGATCGAGCCGGTCGAGGACGCGCCGCAGGGCACGGCGGTGACCCTGCACCTCAAGCCCGAGGACGCCGAGGACCACCTGTACGACTACACGTCCCCGGCGAAGATCCGGGAGATCGTGAAGAAGTACTCCGACTTCATCACCTGGCCCATCCGGATGCAGGGCGAGGGCGAGGACGCGGAGGTCGAGACCGTCAACTCGATGAAGGCGCTGTGGGCGCGCTCGTCGAGCGAGGTCACCGAGGACGAGTACCACGAGTTCTACAAGCACGTCAGCCACGACTGGCAGGACCCCCTCGAGACGATCCGGCTGCAGGCCGAGGGCACGTTCGAGTACCAGGCGCTGCTGTTCTTGCCGTCGCACGCGCCGATGGACCTGTTCCTGCGGGAGCGCAAGCGCGGCGTCCAGCTGTACGTGAAGCGCGTCTTCATCATGGACGACTGCGAGTCGCTCGTCCCCGAGTACCTGCGGTTCGTCAAGGGCGTCGTCGACGCGCAGGACCTCTCGCTCAACGTGTCGCGGGAGATCCTGCAGCAGGACCGGCAGATCCAGCTGATCCGCCGTCGCCTGGTGAAGAAGGTCCTCTCGACGGTCAAGACGATGATGACCGCCGACGCGGAGAAGTACGCGACGTTCTGGCGCGAGTTCGGCCGGGCGGTCAAGGAGGGCCTGCTCGACGACTTCGAGAACCGCGAAGCCATCCTCGAGATCTCGTCGTTCGCCTCGACGCACGACGCGGAGAAGCCGACTTCGCTGCGCGACTACGTCTCGCGGATGAAGGAAGGCCAGGAGCACATCTACTTCATGACCGGCGAGTCGCGCCCGTCCATCGAGAACTCCCCGCACATGGAGGCGTTCCGGGCCAAGGGCTACGAGGTGCTGGTCCTGACCGACCCGATCGACGAGATGTGGGTCGACGGCGTCGGCGGCTTCGACGGCAAGCAGTTCCAGTCGATCGCCAAGGGCCAGGTCGACCTGGAGTCGGACGAGGACAAGAAGGCCACCGAGGTCGCCCGCGAGCAGCAGAAGAAGGACTTCGAGGGCCTGCTGTCGTGGATGGGCACGGCGCTGGGCGAGGACGTCAAGGAGGTCCGCCTGTCGTCCCGGCTGACGACGTCGCCGGCGTGCATCGTCGGGGACGCGCACGACATGACGCCGACGCTGGAGAAGATGTACCGCGCGATGGGGCAGGAGCTGCCGCCGATCAAGCGGATCCTGGAGCTGAACCCGGAGCACGGGCTGGTCACCGGACTCCGTGAGGCCCACGCGGCGCGGCCGGAGGACGAGGGACTCGCGGAGACGGCCGAGCTGCTGTACGGGATGGCGTTGCTCGCCGAGGGCGGCGAGCTGGGCGACCCGGGGCGGTTCATCAAGCTCCTCGCGAGCCGCCTGGAGAAGACCCTCTGAGGTTCGCGGTCGTGAGTGGGAAACAGGGTTCCAACCCTGTTTCCCACTCACGACCGGCTTCGGTCAGGGGGCCGCGTTCATCAGGTCGAGGGCGCTCTGCTGGCGGGCCGCGTCGGCCTGGTCGAACGGGCCCGCCCACAGCAACCCGTACGCCTCCGCGCTGTTCCGGTCGTTCGCGTACGCCGAGTTCGCCTGGCGCTGCAGGTAGCCCGTGTACGGGTGGTCCGGCAGCGCCGCGTTCAGCACCGCCAGGTCCCGCGCGTACACGCCCTTGAACGTCGGGCCGTCCGCGCCGCCGCCTCCCGCGCTCTCGCCCGGGTCGCGGAGGATGCCGCCCGGGTTCAACGACCCGTTCGTCGTCGACGCGTTCGCCAGCGCCCGGGCCTTCGTCAGCAAGCTCGCGTCGCCGGTCGCCCGGTACAGCTCCGTCAGCGCCGCCAACGGCACGCCCTGGTTGTACGACCACACGGCCTGGCCGTTGTTCGCGCAGGCCGACGTCAGGCCGTCGTTGATCAGGTTCGAGCCGTTGATCATCCCGCTGCCGGCGAACCAGGTCCAGCCCGCCCGTGCCCGCGCCAGGTACGCCGTGTCGCCCGGGATGCGGTTGTGCAGGGCCGCGTTCAGCTGGACGTACAGCGAGTTCGGGATGGCGTTCTTGTACGTGCGGCTCGTGCTCCACCAGACCCCGCCGCCGCAGACGCCGTCCCAGTACGCGTACATGTGGTCGGCGTCGGCGCGGGCCGTGTTCAGGTACTTGCTGTCACCCGTCAGGTCGTACGCGTCCACCCACGCCAGGCCCCACCAGCCCGTGTCGTCGATGTAGTCGTTGCGGAACTGGCCGCCCTGGGCCGCGAGGTTCTTCGTGTACGTCGTGTCGATCGCGTACCGGTAGCTGGCCATGCCGCTGATCCGGATGTTGTCGACGATCGCGGTCAGCGCGTTCGCCGAGTTCCACCAGCCCGTCGTGTCGAACAGGCCGGTGCCCTGGTTGTAGCGCTCCATCAACGCCGTCGCGGCCGCGGTCCGGCGGTCCCACGCGTTCCACGTCGTGCGGGCCCAGCCGGTGCAGGCGATCGTCCCCGAACCGGCGGGCTGCCCGCACGCCCGCAGCAGGCCGACGCCCCGGTTGGCCCAGTCGTCGACGTTGTACATCAGCGTTCGCCAGCCGGTCGCGCCCGACGGCGTCGCCGTGTCGCCGAGCTTGCTGCCCGACGCCCACGTGCGCCCGGCGTCGAACGAGCGGTCCAGCCAGACGTGGTCGCCGGCGGCCCCGCCGGTGATCGCCGCCCAGCCCATGTCGTCGCCGTCGTCGAGGTGCAGGGAGAGCCGACGGCCGCCGACGGTCGCCGAAGCGCCTTCGCGGTCGCCGGGGGAGAGGGCGGGATCCCTGGCGTCGCAGTACTTGTCGCAGATCGCCGCGAGGGGAGCCGCGGGCGCCGGCGTCGGGGTGGGAGTGGCCGCCATGACGACGGCGAGGAGGGGAGTGAGGAGGTTCATCGGTCACCTTCCGCGCTGAAGGGCGATGACTCCATTCTCGGGAGCTAATAATATTGGTCCAGTCCTTACCTGGACAGGTTTCGGACAGGAATTCACTCACGGCGCGAGCCGGGCAGCAGCAGGCACAGCACCGCGATCCCGGTGACGAGCGCGGCGACCAGCAGCATCGGGCTCAGCGTGGGCGGGGCCGCGGCCGTCGCCTGCTGCACGACCGGCGCCTCGGTGGCGGGGCCGCGGCGGCCGTGCTCGTGACCGGCGGCGACGACGGCGCCGCGGAGGTCGCCGCGGGCGCCGCCGACGGTCACCCGGTCGCCCGGCGGCCGGCGCGCGCGGAGGCTTGAACCGCGGGCGTGTGTGCGGCCGCGCCGGCGCGGGTAACCCCCGCCCATGACGAACCTCGACGACACCCCGGTCGCGAATCTGGACGAGTTCGTGCTGGCCCGGCTCGCGGAGGACGAAGAGCGGGTCCGCGACGGCGAACTGCCGCTGCTCGACGAGGCCGAACGGCGGGGCAGGCTGCGGATCATGTACGCCGACGACGGCGACGGGCTCATCCTCGCCGGCGGCCCGGTCGAAGCGATGGAGGACCGGCACCCGGTGCCGTTCGCCGAAAAGGCCGAGTTCCTGCGCCGCGAAATCTCCGACGTCCACGACGACGCCTCCGTGAAGCTGATCGCCTCGGTGTACGAAGCCCACCCGGACTGGCAGGACGGCTGGCGGCCCTGAGGGTTTCGCGGTCCGGCGGAACGGGAACTGCGAAGTATGTCCGGAACCCTGCTCACCGACGAGACGGCGATCCGTGCGGCGGCGACGCCCCTGCGCAGCCCGCAGGACCTCGACCCGCTGGTCCGGCGCATCGGGCGCGCCCGGATCGTGCTGCTCGGCGAGGCGACCCACGGCACGGCCGAGTTCTTCCGGTGGCGTGCCGAGCTGACCCAGCGGCTGCTGGCCGAACGGGACTTCTCGTTCGTCGCCGTGGACGGGGACTGGCCGGAGTGCCACCGGCTGCACTCCTGTGTCGCCGGGGCGCCCGGCGCGCCGAACGACCCGGGCCAGGCCCTCTGGGGGTTCCGCGGCTGGCCGACCTGGCGGTGGGCCAACGAAGAGGTCGCCGAATTCGCTCGCTGGCTGCGCGCGTTCAACGCGACCGGCGGGGTCCCGTGCGGCTTCCACGGACTCGACGTCTTCAGCCTCGGGGAGTCCTTGCGCAGTGTCCTCGGTTTCGTCCGCGAGCACGTGCCCGACCGGCTCGAAGCGACGATCCGCGCGTTCCGCTGCTTCGAACCCGACGAGGAAGACCGGCGCTACTCGGCCGGACTCGTGCCGGAGAACCGCCGGGAGGAGGTCGTGCGCCTGCTGACGTCGGCGAGAGCCGGGGTGCCGGGCGCCGAGGACCACTACCGCGAGCTCCTCCACGGCGGAGCGCGGGCCAGGAACGTCCGCGCCACCCACTTGAGCGACACCCTCGACCGGCTGCTGGAGGCGTACGGCCCGCGCTCGAAAGCCGTGGTGTGGGCGCACAACTCGCACGTCGGCGGCATCCTCGGCTGGCTGTCGCGCGGACGGCACGCGGCGGAGGGAGTCGTCACGGTCGGGTTCGGCACCCACCGCGGGTCGGTGATCGCGGCCGGCCACTGGGGCGGGCCGGGGCGCCGGACGACCGTCGAGCCGGCGCGCCCGGACAGCTTCGAGGGCGTGCTGCACGACGCCGTGCCCGGCGAGGACAGCCTGTTCGTCTTCGGCGGTGACGACGCGTGGGCGCACGAACCGTGCTGCCAGCGCGCGATCGGCGTCGTCCACCGCGGCGACGGGTACGTCCCGACCGTGCCGGCGGCCCGCTACGACGCGTTCGTCCACTGCGACGAGACCACCGCGATCACGCCGCTGCACCACTGGGAGCCGGAGGACGACACCCCCTTCCTCCCGGTGCAGACCCCTTCGCGTGGTGGCTGACGGGCGGCTCGTCTTCGCCGACCGCCACGACGGCGGCCGGCGCCTGGCCCGCGAACTGCTGCGCCGGCACTGGGTGTCCCCGCTCGTGCTCGGCCTCGCCCGCGGCGGCGTACCGGTGGCCGCGGTCGTCGCACGCCGGCTCGGCGCCGAGCTGGACGTCGCGGTGGCGTGCAAGATCGGCGCGCCCGGGCGGCGCGAGTTCGGCGTCGGCGCGGTCACCCCGGACGGTCCGGCGATCTACGACGAAGCGATCCTGCGGGGGCTGAAGCTCACCGCGGCCCGGCTGGCGCGGGCCGAGCACCGCGAACGCGCGGAGGCGCGCCGCCGGCTCGGGCGCTACCGGGACGGCCGGCCGCCGGCCGACGTCGAGGGCCGGGACGTCATCGTCGTCGACGACGGGCTCGCCACCGGCGTCACCGCGACGGCGGCCCTGCGCGAGGTGCGGGCCGCGAACCCGCGGACGGTCGTGTTCGCGGCACCGGTCGGCGCCCCGGGCGCGGCGGCGGGGTTGCTGCGCGAAGCCGACGCCGTCGTCTGCGTGACCGAACCGCCGGACTTCCGCGCGGTGGGCCAGTGGTACGCCGACTTCCACCAGACGAGTGACGAAGATGTGCTGCTCCACCTGGGGGAACACGGCGATTGACCGGATCGGTGCCGGGGTATCACCCGGCGGGGGTACCGACCGGATGGGCAGGCGCGGATGATCGAACGGGACGGGCTCGGCGCCGCGGCGCGCGGGCTGAGGCAGTACCTGCTGGCCGTCGCGGCCGAGCTGGACGCGCCCGCCTGGTTCTGCGAGGTGGACGCGCCGGCGACGGCGTACCTGGCGCTGGAGCGGCGGCTCGCGCGGTTCCCGGACCACGAAACGGCGTTGCTGTGGGACGAGCGCGACGGCTGGGCGGCGGCCGTCGAGTCGGCCACCGGCGAGGACGTGGTGGTGCTGGCCTACCTCGGCGCGGACGTGCTCCCGGCGCCGGAAGCGGTGGTGGCGTTCGTGCACGGCCTGTACGGAGACGGCTACCCGGGCCGGCCGGATCCCCCGGACTTCCGGAGACCCGGGGCCCCGGACGGCTTCGACGAGCGCCTCGCGGCTTACGCGAGCGACGACACCGTCTGCCTGCCCGAGGGCCAAGCCTGAATCACCGCGCCGGGAGGACGCAGAACTCGTTGCCCTCCGGGTCCGCGAGCACGATCCACGGGTCGTCGGGCGGGTCGTCGAGGACCTTCGCGCCCAGCATCACCAGCCGCTCGACCTCCGCGCGCTGGTCGCCCTCCGCGGGCGCGAGGTCGAGGTGCAGCCGGTTCTTCCCCGCCTTTTCCTCGGGCACCGGCTGGAAGAGCAGCGCGGGTCCTTCGTCGAAGTCCAGCTGCCGGTACGTCAAGCCGTGGGAGTCGGTCCACGTCCGGCTTTTCCCGCGTCCCAACGCCTTTTCCCAGAACTCCGCCAGCAGATCGGGCCGGCGGCAGTCGACCGCCACGGCGAGGATCTTCACGCCTGCGTCACCACCCGGTTGATCGCCTCGGCGACCAGGTCCGGTTCGCAGACCGTGACCGTCAGGCCCGGGTGGCGGATCAGGCCCCACGGGTCGATGCCGCGGACCGGCTCCCGGAACCGCAGGCACACGCCGCCTTCGGTGGTCGTGCCGAACGTCAGGCCGCGGTCGGCGAGCGACAGCCGGACGCCCAGCGCGCGGAGCGGGCTGAACGGCCCGCTCACCTCGGCGCCGGCGATGTTGCCCAACGGGGTCGTGACGACCCACGGCCCGAACCGCACGCGCAGGCCGTCGGCGTCCAGTTCCAGTCCGCTGCGGGCGCCGAGCACGCGGCGCAGCCGGGGGAACCGGACGCAGAACTCCGCGTGCAGGCGGTGGTGCACGACGACGGTGGGTTCCGCCACCACGGCTTTCGGCTCGTGCACGGCACTCTCCTTCACGCGGCGTCTTCCCCGGCTACCCGGCGCCCCCGCGCGGAAAACGCGCGGGCACCGGCGATCCCGAGCGCCAGTCCGGCGATCGCGGTGAGCCCGTGCAGGACGTTGTCCGCCCAGTTGACGTTGATCGGGTCCTCCGGCGTGCTGAACGCCGTGGCGAGCACGCCGTACGCGGTCATGCCGGCGAAGCCCACGAACAGCACCCAGCAGTAGATGATCGCGCCGGCGCCGCGCGTCGCGGCCAGCAGGCCGAGCACGCCGACCGCGGTGTGGACGAGGTTGAGGAGCACGCTCGCGCTGAACAGCCCCACCACCTGGCCGCTGGTCACGTGGCCGACTGTCGCCGTCTCCGGGGTCAGCCACCCGGCGATCCCCAGCGCGAGGTAGAGCAGCCCGAACACGGCGACGACCGGGCGGAGCCAGGCGGGGCCGGTCCGGGTGCGGGTATCGGCGGACGTCATGAAAAGCCTCCTTTTCCCCTTCCCGGCCGGATACCCGGCGAACCGGACCGGAAACGGGGGAGTGGAAGGGGCCGGACGGCGGGCTGGGGGGCCGCCGTCCGGCCCACGGCCGGGACCCGCGCCGGTGTCCCTGCAGCCACGGCGCGGGCCCCTGGTCTCAGGGGGAACGCCAGTCGTTCCCGTCGTGGGCGGTGCCGTGCTGGGCGCCCATCAGGACCAGCCCGCCGTCGACGACCAGCGACGTCCCGGTGATGTAACCGGCCGCGGGGGTGGCGAGGAACGCGACGGCGGCCGCCACCTCGGCGGCGTGCCCGGTGCGGCCGAGCGGGATGCCGGGCCGCCGCTGCTCGCGCGGGTCGGCGTCGGCCTGCCCGGTCATCGGCGTCGAGATCTCGCCCGGCGCCACGGAGTTCACCGTGATGGCGTGCTCGGCCAGCTCCATGGCCAGCACCTGCGTCAGCGCGCCCGCCCCGGCCTTGGCGGCGCAGTAGGGCGCGGCGCCGACGCGGGGGATGTGCTCGTGCACGCTGGTGATGGTGATGATCCGGCCGCCGTGGCCGGCGTCGATCATGTGCCGCGCCGCGCGTTGCGAGAGGAGGAAGACGCCGTCGAGGTCGACGTCGAGGACTTCGCGCCACTTTTCGTAGCTGAGGTCGAGCGCTCGCTGGCTGCTGCCGGTGCCGGAGCAGTTGACCAGGACGTCGATGCCGCCGAGGTCTTCGGCGAACGCGTCGACGACGTCGGCGGCTTCGGGCAGCCGGGTCAGGTCGAGCTGCCGGACGTGCGCCGTCACCCCGTGCGAGCGGACTTCGGCGGCGGTTTCCTCGGCGCCGCCGGCGTCGGAGTGGTAGGTGATGCCCACGTCCAGGCCCCCGCCGGCGAGCGCGACGGCGACCGCGCGGCCGATGCCGGAGTCCGCACCGGTCACGACGGCGCGTCGCGGCGAAGCGGCGTCGGCGGGCAGTGGCGCCGGAAGGGACACGGGCGGCTCCTTTCGTTCCCGGTCGGCTACCACGTCCATCCGGGACTAAACCGGGCCGGCTCCGGGTAATCCGTCCGGATGAGGTTGGCCGTGCTGGACATCGGGTCGAACTCCGCGCAGCTGCAGGTCGTGGACGTGTCCGCCGGGGCACCCCCGCTCCCGGCGCACGCGGTGAAGGAACCGACGCTGCTGGCCGAGGAGCTGCTGCCCGACGGCACGCTGAGCGAGACGGGGATCGAGCGCGTCGCGGCGGCGGTGAGCCGGTCGGTCGACGCAGCGGTGCGCCTCGGCGTCGACCACCTGTACCCGTTCGTGACGGCGGCGGTGCGCGACGCGGTGAACCGCGAGGACGTGATCGACCGCATCCAGGCCGGCTCGGGAATCCGCCCCCAGTTCCTGTCCGGCGAGGAGGAGGCGCGCCTGACGTACTTCGCGGCCCGCCGCTGGTACGGCTGGTCGGCCGGCCGCCTGCTCCTGATCGACATCGGCGGAGGGTCGATGGAACTGGTCCTCGGCCGCGACGAGCAACCCGAGCTGGCGATCTCGCTCCCGTTGGGTGCAGGCCGGCTGACTCGCGAGTTCTTGACGGCGGACCCACCCACGCGCGCGCAGTTGAAGGCGGTGCGCCGCCACGTCCGCGACACGTTGTCCGAGGTCCTGGACCGGCTGCGCTGGGAGGGACCACCGCGGCGCGTGGTGGCGACGTCGAAGACGTTCAAGCAGCTGGCCCGCTTGACGGGCGCGTCGCCGCAGCGGAAGGGACCGTTCGTGACGCGCTCGCTTTCCCTGGCGGACTTGCGGAGGTGGATTCCCCGGTTGACCCGGCTCCCGGCGGCCGAGCGCGCGGGACTGCGAGGGATATCCCGCCCGCGGGCGCGTCAGGTCGTGGCTGGGGCAGTCGGGGCGGAGGTGACGCTGTCGGCTTTGGACGTGCCGCGGGTGGAGATCTGTCCTTGGGCTTTGCGGGAGGGGATTTTGCTGCGGCATTTGGAACGGGTGGTGGACAAGCCGGAGTTGCCGTTGCAGCCGTTGACCCGGCATCCGGACGCCGTGGTGCGGCGGCTTCACTCGGCGGAGGAAGAGCCGGCGCCGAGTTGAGGCTCCGGGGTCAGCAGCCGGGCCGGCGCATGCGGATCGCCGTCACGTGCACCCCTCCTCCGTCCGCGGTCGCGAGCGTGGGCCGGCGGTCGCAGTCGTCCTGCACGTGGAGTGGCTCCATGAGGTTCACCGCGGCCACGACGTCGATCTCCCACAGCTCCGCGATGGTGCGCACCACCAGGCCGATCGAGCCGAAGTTGCCGGTGTCGTACCACCACGTTCGCGCGTCCCAGCCCGACGGCGGTTCCACCGCGTCGACGAAGCGTTCGTCCCGCGGACGCGGCCGGACCTCCTCGGGGTAGAGCCAGGTCGGATTCAGGTTGACGACCAGTGCGTGGTCCGGAACCTCGACGTCGACTCCTTCGAAGGTCAGGAACCGCGTCGTCCGATCGGACCGGTCGAACCACTCCATGCTCCCGCCGCCGACCAGCAACACCTCGTCGCGATTTTCCAGCCACTTCCGCAGGTCGTGTTCGTCGAGCTGGCCCATCGTGCTTTCCGCGCAGGGAAGCCGCGGTGCGCGCGCGTCGAGGCCACGGAGAAGGTAGCCCGAGAGCCAGAGGTCCACCGCGTTCGACCACTTGCTGTCGCGCACCGAATCGGCTTGGGACTCGAGCCAGCGGTGGAACTCCGCCGGGCTGGCGAGCGGAAACGCCCGCAACCGGTCCGCGGTCAGCGGATACCCGCAGAACGCACCCATGAAGTAGTGGATCTCGTCGGCGAAGAGACCGCCGACGTACACCGATGCGGTCGGGGGCTGCAGCCAGCGCAAGTCGGGTTGGACCATCTCCCAGCCGGACGCCATCATCGCCCGGCCGATCAGATTCCCGTCAGCGTCGTGGAGGTCCTGCGCCCGGTCGATGAACACCTTCTCGTACCCGTCGTACACGGTGCGATCGAGGTGGCTGGCCTCCTCTCGCCGGTACAACCGGCGGAAGAGCTCACCGTGCCCGATCCGGGGCCAGTCGTCGGCCTGGATGATCCGGATCGGCTGTGCGTCATCGGGTCCCTGCACCTTGATGTCCACATCGGACAGGGCGCAGAGTCGGGTGATCCTGCTGTGGAACAGTTCGGTCTCCGAGAGACGGCGGTTGGTGGTCTGGAACAACCCCTCCTCCGTGCGCGGGGCTTCCCGCAGCTTGACCCGGACGACAGTCCCGCTGTTCCGGAGGCGCTCGTGGAAGTCGGCCTGGCGCAGCATCGGGCGGCTACTCACACCGTGGCGGAACTCGAGCACGTGCGTCGAACGCGGGGCTTCGTCGTACCCGAGGCTCCGCACCTCCACCTGGTCGGCGATCATGAACACCGCGAAGAACCCGATCCCGAACCGGCCGGTGGGCTGGAACCCCTTGGCCAGCAGGCCGGGGAAATCGGTGAGCATGTCGGACGCCAGCCAGCGTGAGTGCCCGAAGTCGGTCAGCGCGGTGACCATCGTTTCCGGCGCCATGCCGATGCCGTGGTCCTCGACGGTGAGCCACCACTCATCGTCTTCCGAGGAGAGCCGGACGGTGACCGCTCCGCCGTAGTCCCCTTCGTGGACGCGCCGGGCCCGGGTGGCGTCGGCCGCGTTCGCGACCAGTTCGCGGATCGCGACCTCGGGCTTGTTCCCGTAGAGGTCCCGGCCGCCGAGGTTCGCGATCAGCTGGGTCGCGTCGCTGACGCGCAGCCGGGCGTCCAGCGGTTCCCACAGATCCGTGCGGATGTAGAGCGCCAGGCGGGCGGGGGAGTCGGCGCCGGCCACCGACCGGACCGCGAAGCGCGGCCGGTCGAGGTCGGCGCACAGCGCGTCGACCCGGCGCAGCTCGTTGTCGATCGTGCGGATCACCTCGTAGGCCAGCCACCACGCCGCCGCCTCGTCGCGGCCGAACGGCCGGGTGGCGGTGTACACCAGCCGGTCGGACAGCACGCGGGGCCGGGTCAGCCGTTCCTGGAAGTACCAGTGGTCGCGTGAGGTACCGGCCGGTTTGCGAAAGGCGTGCAGGTACGGAGAAGCCCGGCGCTGGTCGACGTGCGGGGCGTCGGCGAGCCGGAGCACGCAGGCGATCTTGAGCGGGTCGACCTCCCAGGACGTCGGATGGTCGATGCAGGAGCCCTGCGGTTGCTCGAACGCCCGGAGGTCCGACACGTCGAACCAGTGGCTGTGCGCGATCCGGCCGATCATGGACCCGAAGGTCTGCCGCAGCACGACGTCCTGGAGCAGGTAGAACCCCTCGCCGTCGGAGGTTCTGAACGTCATGGCGACCAGGCGTTCGGCCTGTTCGGCGTGCCGCAGCCGGAGCAGGTCCGCGACCGTCTGGTCCCGGGCGGCTTGCTCCAGCGCCGGTCCGCCGGCCGACGGGTCGGCGCGTCTCAGCCGGGCGACGGCGCTGGCCAGCAGGTCTTCGAACTGCGGGTCGTTCTCGATCGTGGCCAGCCCGCCAGAGTAGGACGCGAGGCCCATCCCGAGGTCGTGCAGCAGGAACGCGCCACCCAGGACGAAGGCTTCGGCGGCGTTCAGCGGGAAGCCTTCGCCGCAGATGAGCGACGCGGTGTCCCAGAGGGCGTCCACGTGCGCTATCGAATGGTCGGTGAACATCGGCATGGACCGGCTGATCTCGGCGGCGAGGGGTTCGACCGCCGAGCGGAACTGCAGGTAGGCCGACCGCAGGTGCGCGCGGGGCTCCCGCTCCGGATCCTCGCCCGTCCTCGGGGCCAACGTGTGCCGCCACAACGGCGTCTGCTCAAACCCGTGCACCACCGAAACCTCCGTACTCCGCGTTCGCCGAGGTCGGTGGCGGCTGCGGTGGCGTCGACTTCGATTCCTGCTCGGCCATGCGGGTGTGGAACTCCACCAGCCAGGAATCCGTTTCTTGGCGGATCGTCTCGTCCAGTGAGCGGACGAACTCGCGGACCAGCTCGATGAGCGAGTGCGGGTCGCCCGGCGCCGGGCCGTGTCGAGCCGGGAGGGTTTCCTGCAGCCACGAGAGCTGGAAATCGTTCAGCTGCGCGCGCAGCTTCGTCGCCGCCGCGACATAGCGCAACCACGACGAGGAGTACCCGAAGAAGCGGTCGTAGGCGAGGCACCCGGCGGCGAGCGCCAGCATGATGAACCCGCCGTTACCCAGCTCCGGGCGCCCGGCGGTGAGCGCGGCCACTGGAATCACCCCACCGAGCACGGTCAGGATCGCGGCCGCCGCGCGCAGGCCCCTGGACCACCGGGCTTTGCGCTTTTTCTCGGTCAGGTACCAGTCGATCGCGTCCTGGGCGACCTGCTGCGCCCAGTCGTACACCTCGACGAGGCTGCCGTCGTCGTCCCAGTTCACCACGGGTCTGCTACGGGGCGTGAGATCCCCGTTCCGTCGTGCCGCCGATCGGGTCATGGATTGCGCGCGCCTCCTCGGTGGCGTACCGCCGTCCGGGTCACGGCGCAGGTGCTTCGGTGCCGCCGTTAACTGACGGACGAGCGCCGATCGATTCCGAACCGAGGGTGTGTCCGGGCTTCGACCGGGTAACCGCGCCGTTCGCCGAACGGAAGGAACTGCCGTGAGCAGGCCGAACCCGATCGAACTGCAGAAGTACCTCGCCGGTGTCGACTACCCCGCTCAGCGCGATGATCTCGTGCGGGCCGCCGAGCGGAACGGGGCCGATGACGGGACCCTCGATGTCGTGCGCGGCCTGCCCGACCGCACCTACGACGGGCCGAGCGGCGTGAGCAAGGAGATCGGCGGCTGACCCCCTGAACGCGGCCCGGGCGGGGTGCCGCTCGCCCGGGCCGTCACAGCCACGGACGCAGCAGCCGCGTCACCGCCGGCATCACCACGTACGTCATCGTCGTCAGCAGCACCACCGGGAACAGCGCCGCTCGCAGGGGGAGCGGCCAAGACGCCGTCAGCGGGACCACCCACGCCTGGAACCCCAGCACCAGCGGGTAGACCGCGACCAGCGAAATCAGCCACATCTTCCACCGCGGCGGCGGTTTCATCGTCGCGATCGCCTCGGACGGGACGTGGAACCAGGTCTCCAGGCCTGTCCGGTGCTGCTGCGCCGTCTTCGTCGCCGCCAGCCTGCGTGCCTGGCGCAACCACTTCTCGCGCTCCGGGGAATCGAGCCACCGGCGCAGGTCGCGGCGGGTGGCGAACTGGTGGACGACGTGGAAGTCGCGGCTGTCCTCGTTGTGCACCACCGTCGCCGCGAGGTTGCCCGGGTAGTGGGCCGCCTCGGCCGTCGCTCCTCGGGCCCACTCCGCGAACTCCTCGACGCAGTCCGGTTTGGCGCGCCAGCTGTACACCGTGGTCACCGGCTCGGTGTCCGATGTGGACACAGGTCACCACCCAGGGAACGGGCTACAGCAGGGAACTGATCGCCGCCGGTGCCACCGCGCCGAGTTCGGCCACTGCGCGGCAGACGTCGGCCGGGGCGATCTCCTCCAAGCACGGGTGGCCCGGTACCGGGCACACTCGGGCCCGGCTGTCGCGGCACGGTGCTCGCTGGTCGCCCAGCAGCACCGTCGGAACGCCGTACGGGGCCCAGCGCGCGGCCGGGACCACCGGGGCGAACAGGGACACCACCGGGGTGCCCGCCGCCGCGGCCAGGTGCGCCGGCCCGGTGTTGGGCGCGACGACGACCTGCGCGCCCGACAGCACCGCCGCCAGCTCGGCCAGGGACGTCCGGCCGCCGAGGTTCACCGCCGACGTGCCCGCCACGCCCGCCGTCAGGTGCGCCTCGCCCGGCGCGCCCGTCACCAACACGCGGTGCCCTTCGGCCGCCAGCGCCCGCACCACCCGGTGGCTCCACGCCGGTGACGGCTGCCGCGCCGGTACCGACGCCGCCGGGTGCACCACGACGTACGGGCCGCCGCCCGTCAGCCGCGTTACGGGCGGCAGCGGGCGCCGCAGGGCCAGGGCGCCGTGGTCGTCCGGCGGGAGCGCGTACCCGGCCGCTTCGGCGAGCGACAGCATGCGGACCGGTTCCGGCGGGTCGCCGCCGACGCGGTGGCGCAGGTCGAGCAGGCTGCCCGGGTAGTCCTCGGAGATCGCGCCGACCCACGGGACGCCGGCCTGCCGCAGCAGCAGCGCCAAGGGCAGCGGCGACTGGTGGAACGACGTCAGGATCAACGCCCGGTCGAACGACTTCGCCCGGATCCGCGACACGAACTCGCCGGTGTCCTCGGCGGTGACCGGGGGCGGCGACGGGTCGATCCACGGCGCCGTCCACGTGAGCACCTCGTCGACGCCCGGCAGCAGCTCGGCCGCGGCACGCCCGTGCGGCCCGGCCAGCAGCGTCACGTGGGACGCCTGCGCGGCGACCGCGCGCACGCACGGGCCGGCCAGCAGGACGTCCCCGAGGTTGTCCTGGCGGGCGACGAGCACCCGGCTCATCCGGCGACCCCGGCGACGCGCAGCGCTTCGGACAGGTCCTTCGCGACGGCGGCGTGCCGGCGCGCGCGGGCGATCTCGGGTTCGAGCGTGCGGGCCGTCGGCACCAGCACCGCGCGCGCCCCGGCGGCCAGCGCGGCGTCGACGTCGGCGCCGGTGTCGCCGATGACCACGCAGGACGCGGGGTCGACGCCCAGCTCGCCGGCCGCGCGCAGCACCATGCCCGGCCGGGGTTTGCGGCAGTCGCAGCCGTCGCCGTCGTCGTGGACGCAGACCTGCCACGTGCCGAACGGGCCGAACAGCTCCTTGACGCGGGCGTTCACCGCGGCGAGCTGGTCCGGGCTGATCAGTCCTTTCGCGACACCCGACTGGTTGCTGACCACGCCTACCGGGACCCCGCGGTCGCGCAGCCCGCGCACGAGCTCGACGGCGCCGGGCACCGGGCGGACGCCGGCCGGGTCGTTGAGGTAGGGGACGTCGACGATCAGGGTGTCGTCCCGGTCGAACAGCACCGCGACCGGCGGCTTCGGGCGCCGCGCCGCGATTTCTCCGCGGACGCGGTGGTAGCACGCGGCCGGCGGGATGAGCGCGCTCGTCACGGCCATCCGGGCGATCTCGCCGGGGGTGCGGGGGCCCGGCAGGATCCGGCGGGTGGCGAACTCCGCCGTCAGCCCGGCCCAGATCCCGGCCGCCACCACCGCCTTCCCGCGCCGGCGCAGCACCGGCAGGGCCAGCGCCGCCAGACCGGCCACTGTGGACAGTGCGTGCAGCCCGAGCCGGCCCTGGCCCGCGCCGGTGCGCTGCCGCCAGAGGACGCCGTGCTTGGCGCGCATGAGCGCGTTGTCCGCGTTGCCGCGCTGGGCTTTCAGGCTGTAGAAGAAGCCGGCGCGGCGGGCGGGGTGGGTCGTCAGCCGCTCGCCCTGGTCGATCCGGTGCCCGGCTTCGGCGACGCGCAGCGCGAGGTCGGAGTCTTCGCGGAACGCGCGCGGGAACCGCTCGTCGAACCCGCCCACTTCGACCAGCGCCGCGCGCCGGTAGGCCATGTCCGCGGTGATCCACCGCGCGTGCTCGAGGCCCGCCGTGCTGCGCTCGTCGTCGGTCGGACGGCGGTCCGTAGGCAGCGGGACGGTGATCCGCCCCTGGGACGCGGCCACCTCGGGTGGCAGCCACAGCAGGTCCTCGGCGAGCTGCCGGGGCCAGTCGGGGGCGAGCACGACGTCGTCGTCGACGAACGCGATCCACTCGCTTTCCGCCGTGCGCCAGCCGAGGTTCCGCGCGGCGGCCGGGCCGCGCCCGCCCGAACGCAGGACGCGGACGCCGCCGGGAACGTCCAGATCGGACCCGCCGGGGCGGTCGTCGACGACGAGGATCTCCGCCGGGCGCGGGCCTTCGCCGCCGAGCATCGTGTCGAGCAGTGGCCGAAGCGTCTCCCGGCCCGTCGTGGGGATCACCACGGTGTAGTCGAGCGAAGCAGTCACCGGACCGGGCTACCCGCGTGGCGCCCGGTCAAACGGCGTGTCGATCGCGGGCGCGCGGGTAACCGGGCAGGGACACGGAGGAGGTGCGGATGACCGCGGGGACGATCGAAATCCGGAACCCGGCCGACGGCAGCGTGGTGGGCAGCGTGCCGACCGCGGGCGAAGACGAGATCGACGCCGTCCTGGCCCTGGCGAACGAGACCAAGGCCGCGTGGGCGCGGACGCTGGCCGCCGAGCGCGGCGCGCTGCTGCACAGCGCGGCCGAGCGGCTGCGGGCCCAGGCGGACGAACTGGCCGCCGCGAACGAGAAGGAAACGGGACGGCCGCGCGACGAAGCCCGTGAAGGCGTGCTCGCCGGCGCCGGCACGCTGGACCAGTACGCGGAGCTCGGCCCGGTCCACCGCGGGCGCAGCCTGCTCGGCGACCCGGGCGCGACCGACCTGATGGTGCCCGAGCCGCGCGGCGTGGTCGTCGCGCTGACGCCGTGGAACGACCCGGTCGCGGTCGCCTGCGGCCTGCTCGGCGCGGCACTGGTCACCGGCAACACCGTGGTGCACAAGCCGAGCGAGCGCGCGCCGCACACGGGACAGCTGCTCGGCGAAATCCTCGTCGGCGTGTTCCCCGGTGGCGTGGTGCAGACCGTGCACGGGGACGGCGGGGTCGGCGCGATCCTGGCGGTGCGCGACGACGTCGACGTCCTCGCCCACGTCGGCAGCACGGCGACCGGCCGGTCGATCGCCGCGAGCGCGGCCGCGACCGGCGCGAAGACGCTGCTCGAGAACGGCGGCAACGACCCGCTGGTGATCGACGCGGACGTCGACCCGGCGTGGGCGGCGGGCCAGGCGGCGCTCGGCGCGTTCGCCAACTCGGGCCAGATCTGCGTCGCCGTCGAACGGATCTACGTCCACGAAGCCATCGCCGACGCCTTCCTCGAGGCACTGGTCAAGGAGGCCGAAGCGCGGACGCTCGCGCCGCTGGTCGATCGGCGCCACCGCGACCACGTGCACTCGCACGTCGCGGACGCGGTCGAGCGTGGGGCCCGGGTGCTGACCGGGGGAGCGGTCCCGGACGGTCCCGGCGCGCACTACCCGGCGACGGTGCTCACCGGCTGCGCGTCCGAGCTGCGGGTGATGGCCGAGGAGACGTTCGGCCCGGTGGCCCCGGTCCAGGTCGTGCCGAGCTTCGACGAGGGGCTCGCCGAAGCGGCGAAGGGCGACTACGGCCTGGCGGCGACCGTGCTCACGGCGTCGATGGCGAACGCCCAGCGCGCGTGGCGGGAGCTGCCGGCCGGGACGGTGAAGGTCAACAACGTCTTCGGCGGCGCCCCCGGCGGGGCGGCACATCCCCGCGGGCGCAGCGGGAACGGCTACGGCTACGGGCCGGAACTGCTCGACGAGCTGACCCAGACGAAGCTCGTGCACGTGGCGCCGCCCGGATGACCGACCGGCACGGCAGAACGCGGCACGGCGGAGATCGGCACGGCGGGGACCGGCGTCCGGTCCGGCTGAAGGCGGGCGACGAGGTCCGGCGGGGCCTCGCCGCCGCGTTCGGCACGGGCGGCGCGGACGTCGACGGGCACGACCGGACGCCGGTGGGCTGGTTCGCCCGCGCCGTGCGGGTGCCCGGCCGCGAACGCCGGATCCTCGTCCAGACGGCCAAGGCCACGCTGGCGGCGACGGCGGCGTGGCTGCTGGCGACGCTGGTGCTGAAGCTGCCGCAGCCGTTCCTCGCGCCGTACGCGGCCATCTTCCTGGTGGAAGCGACCGTGTACCGGTCGCTGCGCGGGTGGCTCCAGCAGGTCGGCTCGGTGGCCACGGGCGTGCTGCTGGCCGCCGTGGCCGGGCAGCTCATCCCGGCGCAGGCGGTCGCGCTGGCCGTCGTCGTGTTCGTGGGCCTGCTCGCGGGGAACTGGCGGCGGTTCGGCGACGCGGGGGTGTGGGTCGGCGTCACCGGCATGCTGCTGATCTCCTACGGCACCGCCCGCGACCTTTCGCTGCTGGGCGACCGCCTCCTGGAGACGGCGCTGGGCGCGGCCATCGGCGTCGCCGTCAACACGCTGATCTTCCCGCCGCTGTACGGCGAACGCTTGGCCACGGCGACCGATCAGCTGGCTAAGGCGCTGGCGGGCCTGCTCGAGTCGCTGTCGGACCTGGTGCGCCGCGACGAGCCGGGCGACCTCGACGACCTGCAGGCGCAGTCCCAGGACACCCGGAGCCAGGTGCTGGCAGCCGAGGAGGCGGTCGGCCTGACGCGCGAAGGGCGGATGCTGAACCTGCGCCGCGGCCGGCCGACGTCCGGCGCGCACCACGAACGTCCACTTCGGACGCTCACCGCGCTGTGGCCCGCGGTGGCGCAGCTGGTCGCGGCGGTGCGCACGACGGCGCAGGCGCGCGACCGGCACCCGTTCGAGTACCCGTGGGCGGACGCGCGCGGCTCCCTGGCCGACCTGGTGCACCTGCTGGCGGGCGCCGTGCAGGCGGTCGCCGTCGCGGGGGAGCCGGTCGACTTGGAGGAATGCCGCGCGCTGCTGGAAAAGCTGGAGGAGCGGCTGGTGACGGCGGACGAGGACGGCGTGCCGGCCCGGCTGGGCCTGGGCACGATGATCCTTCCGGCACGTCTGCTGGTGGAGAAGCTGGAGAACCGCTGACCGGACGCAGCCGACCTGACGTGAATGACTCATTCATGTCGCCAGGCGACATGAATGAGTCATTCACTACGTCGGTGGAGCGGGCCGGGCCGTCACGGCACGGCGATGGCCGCCTCGGCTTCCGAGCGGTGCCGGCGGCAGGCGGTGCAGACCATCGTCTGGCCCAGCAGTGAGCCGTCCCCGGCGATCAGCCGGGCGACGTGCAACGAGGGCAGGCCGCACTCCTCGCAGGGAATGGGCTTGCTGTCGCGGCTGATCATGACTCGGTTCGGCATCGGTGAAGCCCCCTGACGGGATCGAAGGTCCCACCCGGCTACCCAGTGGCCTGCACCACACTCATCTGGAGCAAGGACCTCACTCGAAAGGAGTAGTCAGGACGCCGGGTACTGCTGCGCTCCGAGCACGGTCGCGAGGTGGACGGCGTTGCGGACCAGCGTCGCGTTCGTCGACGCCACGGCCTTCGGCGTCTCGTCGAGGTCCTGGTAGTCGCCGCCCTGCATGGCTTCGCCGTTCCAGTACGTCGCGCCCTGCGCGGGCACCGTGAAGCCGGTGTCGTTCAACGCCTGGAACAGATCGGCGATGATCTTGTGCGCGCCGTCTTCGTTGCCGACGACGGCGGCCACCGCGACCTTGCCGAACATCGCCGGCCGGCCCTCGTCGTCGGTCTCGGACAGTTCCGCGTCCAGCCGCTCGAGGACGCGCTGCGCGACGCTCGACATGTGGCCGACCCACGTCGGGGTGGCGATCAGCAGGATGTCCGCGGCCGCGATCCTGCGGCGGATCTCCGGCCACTCGTCGCCCGCGCCCATGTCGGCTTCGACGCCGGGACGGACGTCGTGGTCGACCACCCGGACCACCTCGCCGGTGACGCCGCGCTCGGCGAAGAGGTCGAGCAGCTGGCGCGCGATGAGGTCGCTGCTCGACTTCGACGGCGACGGCTTGAGCGTGCAGGTCAGCGCGAGGACGCGCAGGGTCATGACTGCCTCCTGGGTTGGGTGCCGACGCCCACGTGCGTGAAGCCCGCGACGGCGTCGGGGTCGAGCAGGTTGCGCGTGTCGACGACGATCGCCTGCGCGGCGGACGCGGCCAGCCGGGCCCAGTCGAGGTCCCGGAACTCCGGCCATTCGGTGAGCACGACCAGCGCGGCGGCGTCCTTGGCCACCAGGTACGGGTCGTCGACGACCTGGACGGCGTCCAGGCCGGGCACGGCACCGACGGCCGGGTCGTGGGCGGCCAGTTCCGCGCCCGCGCGGGCGAGGTCGGCCGCCACCGCCAGCGCGGGCGAGTCGCGCAGGTCGCCGGTGCCTGCCTTGAACGCCAGGCCCAGCAGGCCGATCCGCGTGCCGGCGAGGGAGCCCGCCGTCGATCCGGTGACAGCCTGGCGCACCGCCCGCACGACCCGTGCGCGCTGCCGGGCGTTGACGCGGACGGCGTCGCGCAGGATGCCGAACTCGACGCCGGCGGATTCGGCCGCGTGCAGCAGCGCCGAGGTGTCCTTCGGCAGGCACGAGCCGCCCCAGCCGGGGCCGGGGGCGAGGAACTCCGGGCCGATCCGCGCGTCCAGGCCCATGGTGCGGGCGACTTCGCGGACGTCCGCGCCGAACCGTTCGCACAGTTCGGCGAGGACGTTCACGTAGGACAGCTTCACCGCGAGGAACGCGTTGCTCGCGTACTTCGCGAGTTCGGCGCTGGCGGAGTCGGTCGCCACCACGGGCGCGCCGGTCGGCTCGTACAGCCGGGCCACGCGCGAAGCCGCCGGCGATCCGGCCGGGTCGGTGCCGACCACGACCCGGTCCGGGTGCAGGAAGTCCTCGACGGCGTGGCCTTCGCGGAGGAACTCCGGGTTGGCCACGACCGGCAGGTCGTCCCGCCCCAGCAGCCCGGGCAGCCGGGCCGCGGTGCCGACCGGGACGGTCGACTTCGTGACGACCACGCAGCCGGGCCGCAGCAGGCGCCCCAGCTGCGGCAGGACGTGTTCGAGCACGCCGAGGTCGGGCCGGCCGTCTTCGGCGGGCGGGGTCGGCAGGCACAGGAACACCAGGTCGGCGCCGTACAGCTCGGCCTGGGCGTCGGTGAAGGTGAGCGTGCCGTCGCCGAGGCCCTGCCCGACCAGCTCGGCCAGACCGGGCTCGGCGATGCCCACCTCGCCGCGACCCAGGGCGTCCACTTTGGACACGTCGGCGTCCACGCAGGTCACCCGGTGCCCGAGCCGCGCGAAGCAGGCGGCACTGGTCAGGCCGACGTAGCCCGCGCCGACGATCCCGATGTGCTCAGCCATGCGCCACCCGCGCTTCCAGCGCCGAGCGGGTCGCGGCGAGCACGCGTTCCTCGCCGAGGAGCAGCAGCCCGCCGTCGGGTTCCGAACCGTGCGGGTCGCCGACGTTCCCGGCCCAGAGCACGACGTGCTGCCGCGCGGATGGCGGCGGGCCCCACAGCCGCGGCGGGGTCGGGCCGAACAGCAGCACCGACGGCGTGCCGAACGCGGTCGCGAGGTGCCCGACGCCGGTGTCGCCGCAGACGACCAGCGCGGCCCCGGCCACCAGCGCGGCCAGCTCGGCCAGGTCCGTCCGCCCGGCCAGCACGGCGTCTTCGCCGAGCCCAGCGCGGTCGGCGATAGATGCCGCCAACTCGCGCTCGGCGGCGCTGCCGGTGAGCACCACGCGGTGCCCGGCCGCGGCGAGCGCCCGCACGACGCCGGCGAACCGATCCGGCGGCCAGCGGCGCGCGGGGAAGGCCGCGCCGGGGTGCACGACGACGGCGTCCGGCGCGGGGCTCGGGCCCGGCGGTACGGGCAGCCGCAGCGCCGTGCGGTCCGCTTCCAGGTGGGCGTACTCGACGAGCCGGCACCACCGGTCGACCTCGTGGACGTCGTCGCGCCACTCGAGGCCGGGGACGTCGGGGAAATCGGGGTGGTGGTGGGTCAGCAGCTCGGCGGGATCGGTGGCCAGCAGGTCGTGGATGCTTTCCGGCCCGCTGCCGTGCAGGTTGACGGCGAGCCGCGGCGGCGGCCCGGGCCACGCGAGGTCGCCCAGGCCCGCGGTCGGCAGCAGCTCGTCGACCGCGTCGATCAGCCCGACGAGGTCGCGCAGCCCCTCGGGGGCGGCCAGGACCAGGCGGTCGTCCGGGTACGCGGCGCGCAGCGCCCGCAGCGCGGGGACCCCGGTCAGCAGGTCGCCGAGCCCGAGCGCGCGCAGCACGAGGACCGCGGAGCTCACGGCCACGACCCCTCCTCCGACGCGCACACGACCAGTTCGCGCACCTCCGAGCCGGGCGGCTGCTGGAGCGCGAAGACGACGGTGTTCGCGACGTTCTCCGGCTGGTTGAGCTTCGCGTCCGGCGGCGGCTTGTACTGGTCGGTGCGGCCGTCGAAGAAGTGCGTCCACATCCCGCCCGGGATCAGCAGCGTGACGCCGACGCGCCCGGCCAGCTCCGCGGCCAGCGCGCGGGTGAACCCGACGACGCCGAACTTCGAGGCGCAGTAGGCGGTCGCGTCGCTCACCGCCTTGATGCCCAAAGTGGACGCCACGGTGACGACGGTTCCGTGTGCCCGCTCCAGATACGGGAGCGCGGCGCGGATCACCGCGACGGTGCCGAGCAGGTTCACCTTGACGACCCGCTCCCAGTCCTCAGTGGACACTTCGCCCAGCGGACCGCAGGCGTCGGTGCCGGCGGCGGTGAAGACGCCGTCCAGACCACCGGCGCGCTCGGCGAGTTCACGGACCGCGGCTTCGGTCGCGGCGGTGTCGGTCAGGTCGGCTTCGACGTATTCGGCCGGGTCCTCGGGGCGGACGCGGTCGAGGACGTAGGGGGTGCCGCCCGCCTTGCGGACGGCGTCGACGGTGGCGGCGCCGAGGCCGGAAGCGCCACCGGTGATCAGGACGTTGCCGAGGGGTCGCATCGCACTCCTTCGCAAGCTTCGGGGTTCAGGCACTGGCCGCCGCGGCGACCAGCCGCGACGTCGAGTAGCCGGGGACGGTCGGGACGAGCACGACCTCGCCGCCGTGGCGTTCGACGACCTCGCGTTCGGGCAGGTCGGCGGCGGCGTAGTCGCCGCCCTTGACCCACACGTGCGGGCGCAGCCGCTCCAGCACGGCGGCCGGCGACGATTCGTCGAACACGGCGACGGCGTCCACAAAGGACAACGCGGTCAGCAGCCGCGCCCGGTCGCGGTCCCGCACGAGCGGGCGGCCGGGTCCCTTGAGGGCCCGCACCGACGTGTCGGAGTTGAGGCAGACGACGAGGGCGTCCCCGAGCGCGCGGGCCTGCCGCAGCAGGCTGACGTGCCCGGGGTGCAAGAGGTCGAAGCAGCCGCCGGTGGCGACGAGCCGGCCACCGCGGTCCCGGACGCGCTCGGCGAGGCCGAAGGCGTCGGTGGCCGGCTGCGGGTCGGCCACCGGACCGTCGTTCGTGGACAGTGCGGTGGCGCCGCCGTCGGCGACGAACCGGGCCGCCGCTTCGACCGCGGTCGTGACGGCTTCCCCGGCGTCCGCGCCGTCGAGCAGGGCGGCGGTGGCGGCCGCGGCGAACCGGTCGCCCGCGCCGCACGTGTCGGGCGCGGCGTGCCCGGGTGCCCGCGCCGCGGTGGGGACCGGCACGGCCGTTTCGCCGAGGCCGTCGGACACCACGGCGCCGCGCGAGCCGACGGTCACCGCGACCGCGTCGGCGTGCCAGTGCCCGCGCAGCAGCTTGGCCAGCTCGGCCGGCTCTTCGTGGCCGGCGAGCACCGCGCGGGCCTCGGCGAGGTTCGGGGTGACCAGCGCGATGCCGGGCACCGGCTGGGCGCCGCGGGGGTGCGGGTCCCAGACCACCGGGACCTTCTCGGCCCGGTCGCGCAGGAGCCGGCGGATGTGCGGGTTGCGCGTCAGGCCGCGTCCGTAGTCGGCGACGAGGATCGCGCCGGCGTCTTCGAGGACTTCGCGCACCTCGGCGGGCAGCGGGCCGGTGGTGGCCGTGCCGTCGCCGGAATCCAGGCGCAGCAACGACTGCCCGCCCGCGCGGACGCGGGTCTTGCACACCGTCGTGCCGCGCAGGGGCAGCGGCAGCACGGTGACGTCGGGTTCGAGCAGGCCGGTGAGCGCGTGCCCGCCTTCGTCGTCGCCGAGTGGCGTCACCAGCACGACTTCGGCGGCGGACCGCGCGGCCAGCAGGGCGGCGAGGCCGGCGCCACCCGGGCGGCGGCGGCGTGCGGTCAGGTCGACGACCGGTACCGGCGCCTCCGGGCACAGCCGCTCGGCGGTGCCTTCGGCGTCGACGTCGAGCAGCGTGTCGCCGAGGACGACCAGCGGCTTCACGCGGTCACTCCGAGCGCGTCGTCGAGCGCCGCGCACAGGCCGTGCACCAGGGCGAGGTGCATTTCCTGGACGGTCGCGACGGCCGGGGCTTCGACCGTCACGGCGTCGTCGCACAACGCGGCCAGGGGGTTCGGCGCGGGACCCGTCAGCGCCCAGGTCGTTACGCCCAGTTCGTGCGCGGCCTTCGCGGCGGCGACGACGTTCTGGCTGGTTCCGCTGGTGGACAGGCAGACCAGCACGTCGCCCGGGCGCCCGTGCGCGCGCACCTGGCGGGCGAAGACCTCGTGGTCGCCGTAGTCGTTGACGATGGCGGTGGTCGCGGAGGTGTCCGCGTGCAGCGCGATCGCCGACAGCGGCTGCCGTTCGTCGCGGAACCGGCCGACGAGCTCACCGGTCAGGTGCTGGGCCTCGGCCGCGCTGCCGCCGTTGCCGCAGGCGAGCAGCCGGCCGCCGGCCTCGAAGACGCCGGCCAGGTGCCGGCCCCAGCCGGTGATCTTGGGGGCGGATTCGCGCATCCGCCGGGCAGCCTCGGCCAGAGCGGCGAGATGGTCTTCCATCACGGCACCTCCTTCTCCTCCGGCGACGCCGCGCCGGCTCGTGTCGGACGGGGACGCCGGAGCACGAACGGCCCCAGCGCCAGCAGGTCGATCGGCGCCGAGCCGAAGCACTCGAGCGCGTCGCGGGGGGAGTCGACCATCGGCCGGCCCGCGGTGTTGAGGCTGGTGTTGATCACGACCGGCAGGCCGGTGCGCCGCTCGAACCCGGCGAGCATCCGCGCCAGCACGGGGTTTTCGCGGTCTTCGACGGTCTGCACGCGAGCCGTGCCGTCGACGTGGGTGACGGCGGGGATCTTCTCCCGCCAGTCTTCGGCGACGTCGTGCACGAACAGCATGTACGGGCTCGGCAGCGGGCCGCGGGTGAAGATCGCGGCCGCCCGCTCGGCGCGCACCATCGGCGCCACCGGGCGGAACTGCTCGCGGCCCTTGACGTCGTTGAGGCGTTCGAGGTTCGCCTTGCGGCCCGGGTGGGCGAGCAGCGACCGGTGGCCGAGCGCCCGCGGGCCGAACTCGGCACGGCCCTGGAACCACGCGACGACGGCGTCGTCGGCGAGCGCTTCGGCGACGGCCTCGGCAACGTCGCCGGGACGTTCGTACGGCAACTTGGCCTTGATGAGGATCTCTTCGAGCTCCTCGTCGGTCCATTCGCGACCCAGGCCGGCGTCGCCCATCGGCGCGCCGCGTTCCCCGGCGTCGGCGGCCAGCTGCAGGGCCGCGCCCAGCGCCGTGCCGGCGTCGCCCGCCGCGGGCTGCACCCAGACGCGGTCGAACGGGCCTTCGGCGTGCAGCCTGCTGTTGGCGACGCAGTTCAGCGCGATCCCGCCGGCGAGGGCGAGGTCGCGATGACCGGTGCGGTCGTGCAGCCAGTCCGTCAGTTCCAGCAGGATGTCTTCGAGGACCTTCTGGACGCTCGAAGCCAGATCGGCGTGCCGGCGGGTCAGTTCTTCGCCCGCCCCCCGGCGCGGGGCGAGCGCGCCGAGGTTCACGCCGGCGGCGCGGAAGCCGCCGTCGCCGGTGACGTGGACGTGCTCGCACAGCTCGTCGAGGAACTCCGGCTTGCCGTAGGAGGCCAGCGCCATGACCTTGTACTCGTCGCTGGAGCGGGCGAAACCGAGGTGCTCGGTGAGGTCTTCGTACAGCAGCCCGAGCGAGTGCGGGAGCTTCTGCGCGGCCAGTTCCTTGAACCGGCCGTCGCGGTACTCACCGGCCAGGTAGGACGTGCTCTCGCCGCGGCCGTCGGCCACCAGCACGGCGCAGTCGCCGAACGGCGCGGCCAGCGCGGCCGACGCGGCGTGCGCGACGTGGTGGCGGACGAACTTGACGATGCCCGGGTCGAGGCCGGGCAACGCGGACTTGAGGAACAGCGGCGCGCGTTTCGCGAACTCGGTCCGCAGCTCCTCGCCGCTCGGGTCGTGGCCGGCCAGGCCGGGTTCGACCAGCGCGGGGTCGTAGGAGTACCCGACGGCGTCGAGGTCCTTCGCGGACAACCCGGCTTGCTCCAGGCACCAGGCCGCCGCCTGCGCGGGCTGCTCCCACGTGGAGAACGGGACGGCCTGCTTGCCGTGCTTGCGGCGGCTGAAGCGTTCTTCTTCGGCCGCGGCGACGATCTCGCCGTCCACCACCAGCGCGGCGGCCGGGTCGTGGAAGACGGCGTTGATCCCGAGGATGCGCATCGACCTGCCTCTGGCGTTCCGGTGCGGACGTCATCGCCGGTCCGCTCTCGCCTATAGCGCTACCCGGCGAAGTCACCCATAAACGATTGCGCGCAAAACCCCTGGGCGTCGCTACTCAGCGCAGCGGCGCTCGCCGGAACCACGCCGCAGTGCGACGGAGACCGTCGTCGGCGTCGATCTTCGGTTCCCACCCGAGGACGTCCCGCGCGAGGGAGATGTCGGGGCACCGGCGCTTCGGGTCGTCGACGACGGCGTCGATCTCCTCGATCGGCGAGGCCGACCCGGTGATCTCCTTGATCCGCTCGGCGACCTGGCGGACGGTCAGCTCGTGCGGGTTGCCGATGTTGACCGGTCCCGGGTGGTCCGACCGCGCGAGGGCCACGAGGCCGCGGACGGTGTCCTCGACGTAGCAGATGGACCGCGTCTGCTCGCCGGTGCCGGTGACGGTGATCGGTTCGCCCTTGAGGGCCTGGTCGAGGAACGCGGGGATCATCCGGCCGTCGTGGGCACGCATCCCGGGGCCGTAGGTGTTGAAGATCCGCGCGATCCCCGTGTCGACGCCGTGTTCGCGGCGGTAGGCCGACGTCAGCGCCTCGGCGAAGCGCTTGGCCTCGTCGTAGACGCTGCGGGGGCCGATCGGGTTGACGTTGCCCCAGTACTCCTCGCGCTGCGGGTGCTCCAGGGGATCGCCGTAGACCTCGCTGGTGGAGGCGAGGACGAACCGGGCGCCGTCGCGGCGGGCGAGGTCGAGTGCGTGCTCGGTACCGTGCGAACCCGCGCGCAGCGTCTCCAGCGGCAGGGCGAGGTAGTCGCGCGGCGATGCGGCCGACGCGAGGTGGAACACGACGTCGGCCCGGCAGCCCAGCGGCATCGGCTGGGTGACGTCGTGGCGCACGAACTGGAACTTCTCGTGGCGGCGCAGCGTGTCGAGGGTGTCCGCCGAGGACGTCGCGAGGTTGTCCACGGCGATCACTTCGACGTCTTCTCCGAGCAGCAGCTCGCACAGGTGCGCACCGACGAAGCCGGCACCCCCGGTCACCACCGCACGTTCGAACCGCCTGGTCACTCCCGGATTCGTCATGCCGTGGCGGCTACCCGGCGGTTCCCGTGGCAAACCCCGTGTAAGGCCACCCCGATCGGGTAAGCCGCCGGTATGCGAGTTCTGCTCACCGGATGGGCCAGTTTCCTGCACGGCGAAGCGACCGCGGGTGACGTCCTCAGCTTGCGCGCGGTGGGGGCCGCGCTCGCGCGGGCGGGGATCGGCCACGACGTCGCGTGGAGCCCCGGCTTCCGGCCCGGCGCCCGGCACCTGCCCGACGCGCCGCCGTCGGAGTACACGCACGTCGTGTTCGCCTGCGGCCCGGTGCACGGGCCGCAGGTGCGTTCGCTGCACGAGCGGTACGCGTCCTGCCGCCGGATCGCCGTGGGCGTGACCGTGCCCGACCCGGAAGACCCGGCGGTGACCGGGTTCCACCGGATCTTCCCGCGCGACGACGGCGTCACCGCGGACCTGTCCCTGGCCGCGACGGTCTCGACGACCCCGGTGCTCGGCGTGGTGCTCGCCCCGCACCAGCCCGAATACGGCGGTGCGGGGCGGCACGACGACGTCCACGAAGCGCTGACCGGCTGGGTCGCCGGCCTGGACTGCGCGCGGGTGCCCCTGGACACCCGGCTGGCGCACGAGGACTGGGAGCGGTGCGCCACGCCGGACCAGTTCGTCTCCCTGGTGTCCAAAATGGACGCTGTCGTCACCACCCGGCTGCACGGGCTGGTGCTCGGGTTGAAGGCGGGGGTTCCGGTGGTGGCCGTCGATCCGGTGGCCGGCGGCGGGAAGGTGACCGCGCAGGGGAAAGCACTCGGCTGGCCGGTCGTCGCCGCCGAGGACGTCGCGGACACCGCCTTGCTCGACGCCCGCCTGAAGTGGTGCCTGTCCACCGCGGTCGAGCCGCCGCCGGCGCCGTCCTTGGCCGGGCTCGTGGCCGAGCTGGCGGGCTCGCGGTGAGCGCGCGCACGACCGTCGTCATCGCCACCCACAACCGCGCCGGGGAGCTGGCGCGCACCCTCGCCCAGCTGTCCTCTTTGGACCCGCGCCCGCCGGTCGTGGTGCTGGACAACGCTTCCGAGGACGACACGGCCGACGTCGCCGCGCGCTTCCCCGGCGTCCGGCTGATCCGGCTGCCGCACAACCTCGGGGCCGCCGCCCGCACGCTCGGGGTGCTCGTCGCGGAGACGCCCTACGTGGCCTTCAGCGACGACGACTCGTGGTGGGCGCCCGGCGCCCTGCCCGAAGCCGAACGGATCTTCGACGAACACCCGCGGACCGGCCTGCTCGCCGCGCGCACCCTCGTCGGCCCGGAATGCCGGGACGACCCGGTGACGCCCGACATGGAGAGAAGCCCGCTGGGCCGTCCCGACGGCGCGCCCGGGCCGCTGGTCCTCGGGTTCCTCGCCTGCTCCGCGATCGTCCGGCGGACGGCGTACCTGCAGGTGGGCGGCTTCAGCCCGTTGCTGCACTTCGGGGCGGAGGAGCAGCTGCTCGCCTACGACCTGGCCGCGCGCGGCTGGGACGTCTGCTACGTCGGGCACCTGCGTGCCCACCACCACCCGTCGCGGTCGCGGCCGCCGTCGTCCTGGCGCCGCCGCGCCGAGCTGCGCAACCGGCTGCTCATCGCCGTGCTGCGCCGTCCGCCGCGCGTCTGCCGCCGGGAGGTGGCCCGGACGCTCGTCACCGCGCCCGGCGCCGTCCTCGGCGCGGTGGCCCGGCTGCCCCGGGCGCTCGGCTCCCGCCGCGTCCTGCCCGCCCACGTCGAACACCAGGCCCGGACTCTGGAAAGGACCGCCGAATGGCGCGCATCTCGGTCGTGATCATCACCTGCAACCGGCGAGAGCAGATGCGGGAGACCTTGGCGCACATGACGTCCTTACCGGACGATCCGCCGATCTTCGTGGCGGACAACGGATCCGCGGACGGAACGGCCGCCATGGTCGCGCGCGAGTTCCCCGGCGTCCGCCTGTTCGCGTTGGCGGAGAACCTCGGCGCGGTGGCGCGCAACGTGGCCGTCGAAGAGGTCACGACGCCGTACGTCGCGTTCTGCGACGACGACACGACCTGGCAGCCGGGTGCGCTGACCCGGGCGGCGGACATCCTCGACGCCCATCCCGGCCTGGGCTC
Organism: Amycolatopsis sp. NPDC098790; assembly: GCF_044759945.1. NCBI lineage: Bacteria > Bacillati > Actinomycetota > Actinomycetes > Pseudonocardiales > Pseudonocardiaceae > Amycolatopsis > Amycolatopsis sp. NPDC098790. Next base: position 2,303,559 of record NZ_JBIWAI010000002.1, on the reverse strand, counting down.
GGTGACCGGCCGCTGCCTGGTCGAGCCGGGCCTGTCGGAGGACCCGATCACGCCGGAGCTGCGCGAATCGCCGGTGCCGGGCCCCTCGTGGCTGCCGGGGCCGGCGCTGCTGGGCATCATGGCCGGGCTGACCGCGGTGCGCGCGAGCGCGTTCCGCGAGGTCGGCGGCTTCTCGACGCGGATGTGGCTGGGCGGCGAGGAGGAGCTGTTCGCGCTGGACCTCGCCGCGCGCGGCTGGTGGATGTGCTGGGCCGAGGACGTCGTGATCCACCACGCGCCGTCGAAGCTGCGGGACCCGCGCCACCGCCGCCGCCTCGGCATCCGCAATACACTGTGGACACTCCTGCTGCGCCGCCCGTGGCCGGCGGTCTTCCGCCGCGGCCGCGAGGTGCTGCGCACGGCGCCTCGCGACCGCGCGACGGCGGCGGCCCTGCTCGACGTGCTCCGCGGCCTGCCGTGGGTCCTGCGCGACCGCCGGGTGGTTCCACCGCACGTCGAGCACGGCCTGTACCTGCTGGAAGAACCCCAGCGGAATTCGAAGGCCCGCCGTTACGTGGGCTGAACGCCGTGACGGCCCATTCACGGCCTGAGAAGCCAGGGTCCGGCAAAGTCGCGCGTGCTCATTCCCCTCTCTGCTCAGGGCGCAGCTCGCGCTTCAAGCCGGAAGGGCGCTCCTCCTCGGCAGCCCGGAGGCCGCGGCGGTGCCGCGAATGCCTCATTCGAGACCTCCCACGTCCCGAATGCGGCATTCGCGACCTTCAAGTCCTGGCTGCCGCCAGGGCGGAGACCTGGCCTGAGAAGCCGTGAATGGGCCGTTCTCGGTCTTCGTCAGCGGGCCTCGGCGGTGGCGGCGGTCTGCGGGACGAGCTTGTGGTACGCCCGCAGCGTGTCGGCCGCGACGCGGTCCCACGAATAGCGGGCCACCGCGCGGTCGTGGCCGGCGGTGCCGTACGCGTGGCAGAGCGCCGGGTCGTCCAGCAGCCGGCGGACCCGGGACGCCAGCTCCTTCGGCTGGTGCGGCCGGACCAGCAGCCCGGTGACGCCGTCGACGACGGTGTCGGTCAGCCCGCCCACCGCGGCCGCGACCACCGGGACCCCGCAGGCCATCGCTTCGAGGGGCACGATCCCAAACGGCTCGTACCACGGCGTGCACACGACGGCGTCGGCCGAGCGCAGCAGCGCCGGCATGTCCTCACGCGACACCTGGCCGGGCCACCGGACGCGTTCGCCGACACCGAGCCGGTCGGCCAGCTCCCGCAGCCGCTTCGCCTCGGGGTCCTGCGACAGCCGCCCACGCTCGGGACCGCCCGCGATCACCAGTTCGGTGTCCGGCAGCTGCGCGAGCGCGGTGATCGCGATGTCGAACCCTTTACGCGGCACCAGCCTGCCGACGGCCACCAGGCGGTGGCGTTCCCGGCGGCGGGCGATGGGCCCGTCGGGGGAGAAGCGCCCGAGGTCGACGCCGCAGGGCACGATCGAGATCCGCGACCGCGGCACGCCGAGGCGCGACAGCTCGAACACCTCGTCGGAGCAGGTGGCGATGACGCGCCCGGCCTGCCGGCCGATGATGCGCTCCAGCCGGATCCGGTCGGCCGGGCTGGTGTCCTGGTCGCCCTGGTACCGCTTCTTGACGACGCCCAGGGCGTGGAACGTCTGGGCGACCGGTGTCGTGGTCGCGCTCGCCGCGAGGACGGTCGCGAGGCCGGACATCCAGAAGTGCGCGTGCGCGACGTCCGGGCGGTCGGCGGCCCACCGGTCGCGCAGGAAGCTCCCGAACTCGCCCATGTACGGCAGGAGGCGGTCCTTCGGCTCCTTCCGCGGCGGCCCGGCGGGCACGTGCACGACGTCGTACCCCTGCGGCGTCCGGACCTCGGCGGGTTCGTCGAGGCTCTCCCGGCGCGTGTAGACGGTGACGTCGTGGCCGGCGCGCACCAGGGCCGCCGACAGCTCGGCGACGTGCACGTTCTGTCCGCCGGCGTCGGCCTCGCCCAACGCGGCCAGTGGGTTGGCGTGCTCGGACACCATCGCGATCTTCATCGGTGAGGCGTTCCCTTCGGGGTTCAGCGGGCCGTCTCGGCGAGGAGGTGGTCCCAAGTGGTGAGGAAGGCGTCCAGCCCGTGTTTTTTCAGGGCGTGTTCGCGGGCGTTCTTGCCGGCCAGCGCGGCGAAGTCGGGTTCGTGCACCAGCTCGCGGAAACCCCGGGCCAGCACGGAAACGTCGGTGGAGAGCACGCCCGCGTCGGGCGGCACGGCCTCGATCGCTTCGGTGGCGGCGAAGACGACGACCGGCATGGCCAGGTGCATCGCCTCCAGGAGGGACAGTCCCAGCGACGTCCAGCGGGCGGTGTGCAGGTAGACGCGGCGGCGGGCGATCTCGTCGTGCAACGCCGGCGCGGGGACGTCGCCGCGGCCGCCGACCTCTTCCGTGCCCATGCCGAACAGGTCGACCGGCGCGGCTTCGGCGAGCGTGTCGAGGAGGTCGGCGCCGGTGACGCGGCGGCGGCGCACCGGTTCGTTGATCATCGACACGCCGGCGGCGAGCTCGCCGGTGTAGCGTGCGCCGGGGTCGGGGATGCCGTGCGGGACGACGGTGGTGGGCGCGCGGCCGCAGTCCCACATCGCCTCGTTGAAGTGGGTCACGTGCGCGACCGTGATGTCCGACCGCGCTGCCAGCGGGTGCTCGCTCGAAGCGGCGTACGGCCGCGGCGCGTTGTGCTCGACGTAGACGGCCGGCGCGCCCAGGCGCGCCACGAGGTCCAGCTCCTCCGGGCGCTGCACGACGACGACGTCCGGCTCGGCCTCGGCCAGGCGGTCGAGCGGCACCTCGGTCACGGACGGCCAGTCGCGGCCCGCCTTCCCGAGTCCCCAGGGCGCGCCTTCGGGCGACACCGGCAGCAGGTACTGGTGGCGGCCGCGGACGAAGGCGTCGGTCCACGAGCCGTGCACGTGCCAGAGCAGTACCCGCAGGCGCCGGGATCGGGGTTCGGTCATGGCCCACTGGTTTCCCGGAGAACGGGCGTTAAACGTGCAGTTGAACGGGGTACCCGGCTCGTGGCTGCTGCGTCGACGAAGGGACGGCCATCCATGCGGTTCACCCCACGGGGTACCCGGTTCTTCGACCTGCTCACCGACGCGGGCAGAAACCTGGTGACCGCCACGGCGGTGCTGCGCGACCTCGTCGCCGCCGAACCCGGCGAGCGGGAACAGCTCGCCAAGCGCCTGCACGAGGTCGAGCACCACGGCGACGAGCTGATGCACACCATCATGGTCGAGCTGAACAGCTCGTTCGTGACGCCGTTCGACCGCGAGGACATCCAGGCGCTGGCCGGGAAGATCGACGACGTCCTGGACTTCATGGACACCGCGGCGGACCTGGCCGTGCTGTACCGCATCGAGGCGTTCCCGCCGGGCACCGACGTGCTGGTCCGGGTGCTGTGCCGGTGCGCCGAGCTGACCGCGAACTCGATGCCGGGGCTCGCGAAGGTGGGCGAGCTCGAGCCGTACTGGATCGAGATCAACGAGCTGGAGAACGAGGCCGACCGCGTCTACCGGCGGGTACTGGCCCACCTGTTCGAGCCGGGTGGCGACGCGCTCGAGGTGCTGAAGACCAAGGAGGTCGTCGAGCAGTTCGAGCTGGCGGCCGACGCCTTCGAGCACGTCGCCGACGTGGTGCAGACCATCGCCGTCAAGGAGTCCTGAGTGACGGGCACGGCCGCCCTGGTCGTGGTGATCGTCCTGACGCTCTTCTTCGATTACACCAACGGGTTCCACGACGCGGCGAACGCGATCGCGAGCGCGGTGTCGACGCGGGCGCTGACCCTGCGCGCGGCGCTGCTGCTGGCAGCGGTGATGAACCTGGCGGGCGCACTGCTGTCGACGGGCATCGCCGCGACGGTGGCGAAGGGCATCATCGACGTCCCGGCCGGCCCGGACGCGCTGACGGTGGTGTTCGCCGCTCTCGCCGGCGCGATCACCTGGAACCTGGTGACCTGGTACTTCGGGCTGCCTTCGTCGTCCTCGCACTCGCTGATCGGCGGGATGGTGGGCGCGGCGCTGGCCGCGGCGAGCACGGTGCACTGGGCGGGGATCGCCGAGAAGGTGCTGATCCCGATGGTGGCGTCGCCGCTGCTCGGGCTGGGGCTGGGGTACGCGGCGATGGTGGCGGCGCTGTGGTTGCTGCGGCGGGCGAACCCGCACCGCAGCGGCCGGGTGTTCCGCCGGTTCCAGATCCTTTCGGCGTCGGCGCTCGCCTTGGGCCACGGGTTGCAGGACGCGCAGAAGGGCATGGGCGTGATCGTCCTGGCGTTGGTGGCGGCGGGGGAGCAGTCGACGTTTTCGGTGCCGTTGTGGGTGACCCTGCTGTGCGCGGCGGCCTTGTCGCTGGGCACCTATTCGGGTGGTCTCCGGATCATGCGGACACTGGGCCGGCGGGTGTTCCCGCTCGACCCGCCGCACGGGTTCGTGGCGGAGTCGGTGGCGTCATCGGTGCTGTACGTGACGGCGTTCGCGGTGAAGGCCCCGATCTCGACGACCCACGTGATCACGGCGGCGATCATGGGAGTGGGCGCGACGCGGCGGCTGTCGGCGGTGCGGTGGGGGATCGCGAGGGACATCGTGCTGGGGTGGGTGTTGACCTTCCCGGCGGCGGCCGCGGTGGCGGCGGCGGTGTACCTGGTGGCGGACGCGCTGACCTGAGCCGCGTGGGTCGGTCTGGGCCGAGGCGATGACAGGAATGAGTCATTCACGTCGTCTGGCGACATGAATGAGTCATTCACGTCATCCGGCCGCCGCGAGCCGCTGACCTGAGCCGCGTTTGCCGTCTCCTCCTGCGGGAAACCGGGCCCCGAGACCCGTACCCGGAAAGGGAGAGCCATGAAGGCAGTGACCTGGCACGGCAAGCGCGACGTCCGCGTCGACGAAGTACCGGACCCCAAGATCGAGGAGTCCACCGACGCCGTCATCCGCGTCACCTCGACCGGGATCTGCGGCTCCGACCTGCACCTCTACGAAGTGCTCGGCGCGTTCATGACCGAAGGCGACATCCTCGGCCACGAGCCGATGGGCGTCGTCGAGGAGGTCGGGGACGCCGTGTCGAACCTCAAGCCCGGTGACCGCGTCGTCATCCCCTTCAACATCTCCTGCGGCCACTGCTGGATGTGCGAACGCGGCCTGCAGTCGCAGTGCGAGACCACCCAGGTCAAGGAACACGGCAAGGGCGCTTCGCTGCTCGGCTACACCAAGCTCTACGGCCAGGTCCCCGGCGGCCAGGCCGAGTACCTGCGCGTCCCGCAGGCGCAGTACGGCCCGATCAAGGTCCCCGAAGGCCCGCCGGACGAGCGGTTCGTCTACCTCTCCGACGTCGTCCCCACCGCGTGGCAGGCCGTCGAGTACGCCGCCGTCCCGAAGGACGGCACCGTCGTCGTCTTCGGGCTCGGGCCGATCGGGCAGATGTGCTGCCGGATCGCGCGGCACCGCGGGGCCGCGCAGGTCATCGGCGTCGACCTCGTGCCCGAGCGGCTCGCCCGGGCCCGCGAGCACGGCGCCACCGCCCTCGACACCCGCGACCACAAGGACATCGGCGACGCCATCCGGCAGCTCACCAGCGGCCGCGGCGCGGACTCCGTCATCGACGCCGTCGGCATGGAAGCCCACGGCGCCCCGGTCGGCAAGCTCGCGCACACCCTCGTCGGCCTGCTGCCGCAGCCGCTGGGCGAGAAGATCACCGAGAAGGCCGGCATCGACCGCCTGAGCGTGCTCTACGCCGCGATCGACGCCGTCCGCCGCGGCGGCACCATTTCGCTGTCCGGCGTCTACGGCGGCATGGTCGACCCGATGCCGATGATGGAGCTGTTCGACAAGCAGGTGCAGCTGCGGATGGGCCAGGCCAACGTCCGGCACTGGCTCGACGACATCATGCCGGTGCTCACCGGCGACGGCGACCCGCTCGGCGTCGAGGGCTTCGCCACCCACAAGCTGCCGCTGGCCGACGCGCCGCGCGCGTACGAGATCTTCCAGAAGAAGCTCGACGGCGCGCAGAAGATCCTGTTGCAGCCCAACGCGTAACCCCGGGAGGGAACCGACCCTTGCGAGCCGTCACCTCGCTGCCGTACGAAATCACCGTCACCGACCACGTCCGGATCCCGGCGTCCGACGGGACCGTGCTGTCCGCCCGCATCTGGCGGCCGGTCTCGTCGGACACCGAGCCGGTGCCGGCGATCCTCGAGTACATCCCGTACCGCAAGCGCGACCTGACCGCCCCGCGCGACTCGATCCACCACCCCTACCTCGCCGGCCACGGCTACGCGTGCGTGCGCGTCGACATCCGGGGCACCGGCGAGTCCGAGGGCGTTCTGGCCGACGAGTACCTCGAACGCGAGCAGCTCGACGCCGAGGACGTTCTCGAGTGGATCGCCGCGCAGCCGTGGTGCACCGGCGACACGGGCATGATGGGGATCTCCTGGGGCGCGTTCGCCGCTCTCCAGGTCGCGGCGCGCAAGCCGCCGAGCCTGCGCGCGATCGTGATCTCGTCGTTCACCGACGACCGGTTCGCCGACGACATGCACTACATGGGCGGCTGCCTGCTGTCGGACAACGTCGCCGAGTCGGGCACGATGTTCTCCTACGCCACGTTGCCGCCCGACCCCGCGGTCGTCGGCGAGCGGTGGCGCGAGATGTGGCGGGAGCGGCTGGAGAACTGCAGCCTGTGGATCGAGAACTGGCTCGGCCACCAGCGCCGCGACGACTACTGGCGGCACGCTTCGGTGTCGGAGAACTACAGCGACGTCCAGGTCCCCGTGCTGGCCTCCAGCGGCTGGGCCGACGGCTACTCCAACGCCGTCATCCGGTTGCTCGCCCACCTCGACGTCCCGCGGCGCGGGCTGATCGGGCCGTGGTCGCACAAGTACCCGCACCTCGGCGAGCCGGGCCCGGCCATCGGGTACCTCCAGGAAGTCGTGACGTGGTGGGACCACTGGCTGCGCGGAGTCGACAACGAGGCCATGGACGGGCCGATGCTGCGGACGTGGATGCAGGAGAGCGTCCCGCCCTCGACGTCCTACGAGGACCGGCCCGGCCGGTGGGTCGGCGAGGCCACCTGGCCGTCGCCGCACGTGAAGCCGCAGGAGCTGCCGCTGACCCGGCACCGGCTCGCGCGGCCGGGGGAGACCGTCGAAGACGAGGCGCTGACGGTGTCCTCGCCGCTGTCGGTCGGGCAGTTCTCCGGCAAGTGGGCGTCCTACAGCGCCCCGCCGGACCTGCCCTACGACCAGCGCGAAGAGGACGGCGGCTCGCTGGTCTTCGACACCGACGTGCTCACCGAGCGCTGCGAGATCCTCGGCTCGCCGGTGGTGCGGCTGGAGGTGTCGGCCGACGAACCGGTGGCGATGGTCGCCGCCCGGCTGTCCGACGTCGCCCCGGACGGGCGCGCCACCCGCGTCACCTACGGCCTGCTCAACCTGACCCACCGGGACGGCCACGACGAACCCGCGCCGATGGAGCCGGGTCAGCGGTGCGCCGTCGAGATCGAGCTGAACGCCGTCGCGCAGGCTTTCCCGGCGGGGCACCGGATCCGGCTGTCACTGTCCACTTCGTACTGGCCGCTGGCGTGGCCGCCGCCGAAGCCGGTGCTGCTGAGTGTCCACACCGGACACAGCGCGCTGGAGCTGCCGGTGCGGCCGGTCGCCGAACCGGACGAGCTGCCCGCGCGGCCGTTCGGCGAACCCGAAGGCGCGCCGCCGATCTCCGTGACGCCGGTGGTGCCGGGGGAACAGCGCTGGACCGTGTCGCGCGACCTCGTCGACTACCACTCGGCGCTGGACATCGTGAAGAACGAGGGCACCGTGCGCTTCGACGACCTCGACCTCGAGGTCGCCCGCGACGTCCGGGAGCGCTACACCTGGGAGGCCGACGACTTCTGCTCGCCGGTCGCCGAAACCGAGTGGGTCGTGACGTTCTCCCGCGGCGAGTGGCTGGCGCGCAGCGAGACGCGCACCCGGGTGTCCTGCACGGACACCGAGTTCGTGATCGACGCCCGGCTCGACGGCTACGACGGCGCCCGCCGGATCGTCTCCCGCAACTGGCACCGGCGGATCCCGCGCGACCTGGTCTGAGTTTCATGTTCGCGTCACGGGGTACGCACTCCCTGTGCGGATCGTGATCACCGGGGCCACCGGCAACGTCGGGACGGCGCTGCTGGACGCCCTCGACCCTGCCTGCGACGTCGTCGGCCTGGCGCGCCGGCTGCCCGACACCACGGCCGAGCCGTACCGCCGGGCGGGCTGGCGCGCCGTCGACGTCGGGGTCCGGGGCGCCGAGCAGGAGCTGACCGGGCTGTTCGACGGTGCCGACGCCGTCGTCCACCTCGCCTGGTCCATCTCGCCCGTGCGCGGCGACCCGCCGATGTGGCGCACCAACGACCACGGCACCCGGCACGTCCTCGCCGCGGCCGCGGCGGCCGGCGTGCCGCACCTGGTCGTCGCGTCGTCGGTCGCGGCCTACGGCCCCGCGCCGCGCTGGGAGAAGGTGCCGGAAACCCACGCGTGCACCGGGATCCCGCACAGCGCCTACAGCCGCGGCAAGGCCGCGCTGGAGTCCCTGCTCGACCGGTTCGAGGAACGCCACCCCGAGGTCGCGGTGGCGCGGATCCGGCCGTGCGCGATCGTCCACCGGCGTGCCGCCGGGGAGTTCGCGCGCTGGCTGCTCGACCCGGTGGTGCCCGCCCGGATCGTCGGCGGCAAGCGGCTGCCGGTTCCGCTGTGGACCGGCCTGCGCGCCCAGGCGGTGCACACCTCCGACGTCGCCGAAGCGATCGGGCTGATCCTCGAACGCCGGTTCGCCGGCGCGGTCAACCTCGCCGCGCCCGAGGTCCTCGACTCCGACGCGCTGGCCGCGGTCCTCGGCGGACGGCGGATCCCGGTCCCGAAGCCGTTGGCGCTGGTGGCCGTCCGCGCGGCCTGGGCGGCCGGCGCGCTGCCGGTGCACCCGGGCTGGCTGGAACTCGCCGACCGCGCCGCGCTCGCGGACCCGACGCTGGCGGAGACCGCGCTGGGCTGGCAACCTCGGTACGACGCCGCGTCCGCGGTGGCCGAACTGGTCGCCGGGCTCCGGTCGGGCGAGGGGGCGGCGAGCCCGCCCCTGGCCCCGCCGCGCCGCGGTGGGGTCGTGTCCAGGCTGCGCTCGCTCACGCGGGTGGGGCCGAGCCACCAGTCGCAAGCCTGAACGGGAGGCCGCCAGTGAGCACCGAAGCCGCCGACGCCGTGGTGATCGGCGCCGGCCACAACGGACTGGTGGCGGCGAACCTGCTGGCCGACGCGGGCTGGTCGGTGCTCGTGCTGGAGGCGACCGAGCACGTGGGCGGCTCGGTCCGCACGGCCGAGGTCACCGAACCGGGCTTCCGCAACGACCTGTTCAGCGCGTTCTACCCGCTTTCGGCGGTTTCGCCGGTGATCCGCGGCCTGAAGCTGGAGGAGCACGGCCTGCGCTGGCGGCACGCCCCCGACGTCCTCGCGCACATCTTGCCCGACGACCGGTGCGCGGTGCTGTCCCGGGACGTCGACCGCACGGCGGCGTCGGCCGACGAGTTCGCCCCGGGCGACGGCGACGCGTGGCGGCGGCTGTTCGAGCAGTGGCGGGAGATCCGCGAGCCGTTGCTGAACGCGTTGTTCACGCCGTTCCCGCCGGTCCGTCCGGCACTGAAGCTGTTGCGGCGCACCGGAACCGGCGACGCGCTGCGCCTGGCGCGGATGCTGACGCTGCCGGCGCGCCGGTTCGGCGACGAGCTGTTCACCGGCGAGGGCGCGAAGCTGCTCGTGGCGGGGAACTCCGCGCACAGCGACCTTTCCGTGGACAACGCGGGCAGCGCGGTCTTCGGCTGGCTGCTCGCGATGATCGGCCAGGACGTGGGTTTCCCGGTGCCCGAAGGCGGGGCCGGGGAGCTGGTCGCGGCCTTGGTGCGCCGGCTGGAGTCCCGCGGCGGCCAGGTCCACTGTGGACGGCCGGTGCGCGAGGTGCTCGTCGGCGACGGCCGCGCGCTCGGCGTCCGGGACGGCTCGGGGGTCGCGGTGCGGGCGAACAAGGCCGTGCTGGCCGATGTGCCGGCACCGGTGCTGTACCGCAGGCTGGTGGGGGAGGAGTGGCTGCCGTCGCGGCTGCTCGAAGACCTCGGCAAGTTCGAATGGGACAGCGGCACGGTGAAGGTGGACTGGGCGCTGTCCGGCCCGATCCCGTGGACGGCCCCGGAGGCGCGCGGCGCCGGCACGATCCACTTGGGGACGGACCTGGACGGGCTGTCGGCGTTCGGCGGCGAACTGGCCCGCGGCCGGACCCCGCGCCGCCCGTTCCTGCTGCTGGGCCAGATGACGACGACGGACCCGACGCGCTCGCCGGCGGGCACGGAGGCGGCGTGGGCGTACACCCACGTACCGCGCGGCACGATGGAGAACCGCACGGCGCTGGAGCGGCGGGTCAAGCGCATCGAGGAGACGGTCGAGGCGAACGCGCCGGGGTTCACCGGGCTGATCAAGGCCCGGTACGCGCAGGGGCCGGCCGAGCTGGCGGACCACAACCCGGGCCTGGTGGGCGGCGCGATCAACGCGGGCACGACGGCGATCCACCAGCAGCTGTTCTTCCGGCCGGTGCCGGGAACGGGGCGCGCGGACACACCGGTCGACCGGCTGTTCCTGGCTGGGGCGTCGGCGCACCCGGGTGGGGCGGTGCACGGTGGGCCGGGCGCGAACGCGGCCAAGGCGGCGCTGGCGCGGGCGGGTGTCCTGGGTGGGGGGTACGCGGCGGTGATCCGGGCGGCCCACCGCGCGATCTACGGCTGAGCGCGGTGCCGCGGACCGCGAGCCCCATCCACCGCTGAGCCTTCGCCCTATTTCGCTTGCGGCGGTATCCCCGCTGCCGCATACTCGGCCGCCGGTGTCGGGACCTGCGGAAACGGGTGGTTCGTGTTCGATGTGATCATCGCCGGGTGTGGGCCCACCGGCGCCATGCTGGCTGCCGAGCTGCGGCTGCACGAGGTACGGGTGCTCGTCCTGGACAAGGAACCCGAGCCCGCGTCGTCGTTCGTCCGGGTCGTCAGCCTGCACACCCGCAGCCTCGAACTCATGGCGATGCGCGGCCTCCTGGACCGCCTCCTCGAACACGGTCGGCGGCGGCCGGTCGGCGGGGTCTTCGCCGCCATCCCGAAACCCGCGCCCGAAGCGCTGGAATCCGCCTACCAGCTGGGCATCCCGCAGCCCGTCGTCGACCGGTTGCTCGGCGACCACGCGGCCGACCTGGGCGCGGAGATCCGGCGCGGCCGTGCGCTGACCGGTCTGGACCAGGACGACGAAGGGGTGACCGTCGAACTCGCCGACGGCGAGCGGCTGCGGTCGCGGTACCTCGTCGGCTGCGACGGCGCCCGCAGCACCGTGCGCAAGCTGCTCGGCGTCGGCTTCCCCGGCGAACCGTCGCGCACCTTCACGCTGATGGGCGAGGTGGAAGCCGGCGCGCCACCGGAGGAAATCTCCGCCAGGGTCGCCGAGGTTCGTGAGACGACCAAGGCCTTCGACTTCCGGCCCATGGGAGCCGTCTACCGCGTCGTGGTTCCCGATTCAGGAGCCGGCGCTGAACAGCCGACTGTCGAAGACTTTCGGCAGGCGTTGCGTGCCGTCGCCGGCACCGACTTCGGCGTGCACTCCCCACGCTGGCTGTCCCGCTTCGGCGACGCGACCCGGCTGGTCGAGCAGTACCGCGTCGGACGCGTGCTGCTCGCCGGCGACGCCGCGCACATCCACCCGCCCGCCGGCGGGCAGGGCCTGAACCTCGGCGTCCAGGACGCGGTCAACCTCGGCTGGAAGCTCGCCGCCCGGATCCGCGGCCGGGCACCGGAAACCCTGCTCGACACCTACCACGCCGAACGCCACCCGGTGGCCGCGGACGTCCTGGCCAACACCCGCGCTCAGGTGGAACTCCAATCCGCCGGAGCCGTGCGCGCGCTGCTGACCGAGCTGATGGACCTCCCCGAGGTGAACCGGTACCTGATCGAGAAGATCATCGCGACCGGCGTCCGCTACGACTTCGGTGAAGGCCCGGACCTCGTCGGAAGGCGCCTGCGCGACGTCGAGCTGAATCGGGGAAAGCTCTACGACCGGCTGCACCGCGGGCGCGGCCTGGTCCTCGACCGCACCGAACGGCTGAGCGCCGGCGGCTGGGCGGACCGGGTGGACGTCATCGCCGATCCGGCCGCCGCGCTGGACGTCCCCGCGCTCCTGCTCCGTCCGGACGGGTACGTCGCCTGGGCCGGTGACCGGCAGCAGGAGCTGGACGTCCACCTGGCCCGCTGGTTCGGCGAGCCCGGCTGATCACGGGCGCGGGTGGCCGCTCTTCGCCCGGGCGTGCTTGCCGGTCGCCAGGTCGGCCAGCCGGGCCAGTGACTCCGTGTTCCGAGGCTTCACCAGCAGCGACTGGACGGCCGCCGGCAGCACCTTCCCGGGACCGCGGACGATGTGCTCGGTCATCCGGACCAGCGTCGCGCCTTCGCCGTGCGGTACGAGCGTGAGCCCGACCGCCGCCGCGCCCAGCGGCCAGCCGCGGGCTTCGAGGGACAGCGACAGGCCCGGCTCGACGGCCGTCACGACCGTCTCGTCCTGGATGTGCACCGGCCACGGGCCCACGCTGTGGTGGATCTTCGAGCCCACCGCGGGCCAGTCCTGCTCGACGTCGCGGATGTGCGAGCTGCCGACCACCCAGCCGGCGTAGAGCCAGCCGTCGGCGAGGACGTCGAACACGGCCTCGGGTGGTACGTCGATCACGCGGCTGACCTCGGTCACGGCTTCCTCCTGCTGTTCGGGACGAACCAGGAGTACCCCGCCACGGACGGGGTATGCCCCGCGCCGACGCAGGAGGTGGCGATGGCAGCCGATGGACGGAAAGCGCCCGAAGGTCCGGGCGAACTGAACAAGCGGACCTGGGGCGGGGTGCTCAAGCGCACCTTCAAGCAGTTCAACCGCGACAACCTGACCGACTGGGCCGCGGCGCTCACGTACTACGGCGTGCTGTCGCTGTTCCCGGGCATCATCGTGCTCACGGCGATCCTGGGCCTGCTGGGGCCGAACGCGATCCAGACCGTGATCGACAACATCAACCAGCTGGTTCCGGGGCAGGGCAAGGACATCCTCGTCGGCGCGATCAAGGAGCTGGCGGGCTCGCGCAGCCTGGCCGGGCCGCTGGCGATCATCGGCCTGCTCGGCGCGCTGTGGTCGGCGTCCGGCTACATCGGGGCGTTCATGCGCGCGTCGAACGCGATCTACGGGATGCCGGAGGGACGGCCGGTCTGGAAGACGATCCCGCTGCGGATCGCGCTGACGGTCGGGATCGTGGTGCTGCTGGCGGCGTGCGCGCTGGGCGTGGTGGCGACGGGCTCGGTGGCCCGCCGGATCGGCGACGCGATCGGCCTCGGGTCGACGGGCGTGCTGGTGTGGGAAATCGCGAAGTGGCCGGTGATCGCGCTGCTCGTCAGCCTGGCGTTCGCGCTGCTGTACTGGGTGGGGCCGAACGTGCGGCTGCCGGGGTTCAAGTGGCTGACGCCGGGCGGGTTGCTGGCGGTGGTGCTGTGGGTGCTGGCGTCGGCCGGGTTCGCGTTGTACGTGGCGAACTTCGGGTCGTACAACAAGACCTACGGTTCGCTGGCCGGGGTGATCGTGTTCCTTGTATGGTTGTGGATCTCGAACGTCGCGGTGCTGCTGGGGGCGGAGCTGGACGCCGAGCTGGCCCGCGGGCGCGCGATCGAGGCGGGCCGTTCGGACGACCAGGAGGAGCCGTTCCTGCCCCCGCGCGACACGAAGGCGATGGACGACGACGAAGCCGCGAGCGTGGCGAAGGAAACCGAACGGAGCTGAGCGGATGGCCTGCCGGATCACGGAACTGGTGCTGGACTGCCACGACCCGGACCGGCTGGCCGAGTTCTGGTGCGCGGTGCTCGGCTACGAGGTGATCGGCCACGAGCCGGACGGCCTGGAACTCGGGCCGCCCGGCGGCCGCTTCGGTTCCGGCCCGCCGACGCTGGTCCTGGCGCAGACCGAGAATCCCCGGCGCGGGAAGCTGCCGTTGCACCTGGACGTGAGCCCGGCGGGGACGGACCACGAGACGGAGCTGGCGAGGTTGCTGGCGTTGGGGGCCCGCCGGGCGGACGTGGGCCAGGACGGGACCGAGTCGTGGGAGGTGCTGCAGGACCCGGAGGGCAACGAGTTCTGCTTGCTGCGCAAGGACGTGGGGGAGGGCTGAGGGACGTTTCGGCGGATGTCTTGAATGAGTCATTCAGGACCTCGGAGGTCCTGAATGACTCATTCAAGACACGGGTGATTGTGGACATTTGTGATCTGGCGGGCGCGGGGCGGGGATAGCTGTCCTGTTGCGTCCCCTTCCGGCACCCCGAAGCTGTCATTGTGACTACGGCCGGCAACACCGCGTCAAGGCGGGAAAGATGCCTTGACCCGGCGTTGCCGGCCGTGTTCTGGCTTCGGATCGGGGTGCGGGGAGGTCTGGGTTCTCGTCGGTGCCTGTTCTCGCAGCCCTCTCGCCTGTGAAATCGGCAGGGCGAGGCAAGGCAGGCGGGCGCCCTCGGACCCCGGCCAACCCCTCCGGCCACCCTCAGCTGTCGGCAGCCTCCGCCGCGCACCGCCGCCACCGGACCTGATCCCCCGCAACCGGATCGGCGTGCCAAACAGCAGTCCCTTCGGACTCCCACACCGGCACCAACCGCCCGGTAACGACCCGTCCGCGAGCGACCCGCCCGAACAACTCGACCCCATCGGCCCGACGAGCCGCCGGAATCCACGCCGGGAACCTCGTGCGCGGCAGTTTCCGCTCGACCCACTCCCGGGCCGATCCCTCACTGCCGTGGTCGGACTCGACGATGCTCGACACCGGCCCGTCGCCGCCGACCGTCAGGCCGATCGACGCGCGCCAGCGCACGGAAGAAGCGTCGGGGTTCATCGGTCCCAGGTTCCCGGACGAGCGGGTCCGCGGGCCAGTACACGGACGGGTGGATCGCACTTCACTCACCGTGTCTCCTGTCACTCGACCGGGGAAGCCGGGGAAGTCTGTCCCCGACACAGTCACGCGCGGCTGAGCAGCCGCGCGCACGCCTTCTCCAGCACCGCCCGCGCGTCGTCGCCCTCGAGCCGCGCGGCCCTCTTCATCGCCGACGAGATCGTGCGCTCGTCGCGGTACGCCTCCACCAGCCGGGGGTCCACATAGGACGACCGGCACACCGCCGGGGTGTTGCCCAGCGCCTTCGAGACCTCCTTCATCACCCCGGACTCCGCCCGCTTGGCCGCCGCCTTCGACGCCGGGGCCTCCGCCGCCGCGAACGCGGCCGCCGCCAGGACCGTCGCGTTCCACGTCCGCAGGTCCTTCGCCGTGCAGTCGTCGCCGGCCAGCTCCTTGAACCGCTCGTTGACGTCGGCCGCGTGCACCTCGTGCCACGTCCGGCCGTCGCGGTAGACGAGCAGCCGGTCACTGCCCGTTTTGCTGCGCAGCAGCGACTTCACCACCGAAGCCAGCGCGGCGTCCCGGATCGCCACCTCCCGGTCGAGACCGCCCTTCGCGACGTAGCAGAACCGGCACTCGTCGCCGCGGACCGACGCGTGCGAGCGCAGGAGCGTCGCGACGCCGTGGGTGCCGTTCTCCTCCGCGTACTCCTCGCCGCCGGTGCGGAAGATCCCGCGGTCGAGCATCCGCAGCGCCGCGGCGAGGACCCTCTTCCGGGTGAGGCCGGACCCGGCCAGGTCCTCCTCGACCGACGCTCGCCACGACGGCAGGCGGCGCGCCATCGCCAGCACGCGGTCGTGCTTCTCCTCGTCGCGGTCCCGGCGCCACTGCTCGTGGTAGAGGTACTGGCGCCGCCCGGCGTCGTCGGTGCCGACCGCCTGGACGTGCCCGTTCTGGTACGGGCAGATCCACACGTTCCGCCAGGCGGGCGGGATGACCAGGCCCTTGATCCGGTCGAGCAGCTCCGGGTCGGTGACCGGCGAGCCATCGGGCGTGGCGTAGGAGAAGCCCCGGCCGCGGCGGATCCGCCGGATGCCGGGGCCGCGCAGGTCACTGCGGCGGAGTCGGGTGCGTCCCATCGCCGCGAAATACCCGCCCCGCGTACCGGGAAACCATGATTGCCCGGCGGCGCGCCGGGTACGCCGGGGGGAGTCAACCGGAAGGGAGCGGTCGCATGACCACCGCCACCAAGCCACTGGCCGTCGTCACCGGCGCGTCCAGCGGGATCGGGCTCGAGCTGGCGAAGCAGTTCGCCCGGCACGACTTCGACCTCGTGCTCGCCGCCGAAGACGCCGAGCTGGCCGCGGCCGCCGACGAGGTCCGCGCCTGCGGGGCGCGGGTCGACGAGGTACGAACCGATCTCGCCGCCGCCGAGGGCGTCGAAGAACTCGTCCGCCGGCTCGCCGACCGGCCAGTGGAGGCGCTGGCCGTCAACGCCGGCGTCGGCATCAACGGCGAGTTCGCCGGCGACACCCGGCTGGAGGACCAGCTGACCGTCGTCGACCTCAACGTGCGCTCGGCCGTGCACCTCGCCAAGCGCGTCGTGCCCGGCATGGTCGGCCGCGGCCACGGCCGGGTGCTGTTCACCTCGTCGATCGCCGGCACGTCCCCGGCGCCCTACCAGGCCGTCTACGCCGCTTCGAAGGCGTTCCTGACGTCGTTCTCCGAAGGCCTGCGGGCCGAGGTCAAGGACAAGGGCGTCACCGTGACGGCGATGCTGCCCGGCCCGGTCGACACCGAGTTCTTCGAGCGCGCGGACATGGAGGACACGAAGCTCGCCGCCGGGGACAAGGACTCGCCGGCCGAGATCGCCGAGGCCGGCTACGAAGCCCTCATGAAGGGCGAGGACAAGATCGTGCCCGGTGCGGCGAAGAACAGGCTCCAGTCGGCCGCGTCCCGCGTCCTGCCGGACCAGGCCAAGGCCAAGCAGCAGGGCAAGATGATGAAGCCCGGATCGGCGGACGCATGAGCGTGGTCAAGGAGATTTCGGCGAAGGCCAAGCAGGTCCAGCGCGGTTACGCCGGCGACGCCGACCGCCCGCTGGCCGGCTACGTCGGCTTGATGGGCGCCTACGGCACCGTCGTCGGTGGCCTGACGGCGCTGGGCCGCGTCCTCGGCAAGCGGCTGCCCACCCGGTTCGGCGTCGGCGACACGGTCCTGCTGGGCACGGCGACGTTCAAGGCGAGCCGGCTCCTGGCCAAGGACGCGGTGACGAGCCCGCTGCGCGCGCCGTTCACGCGGTACGAAGAGCCGGCCGGCGACGACGAGCTGAAC
Organism: Amycolatopsis sp. NPDC098790; assembly: GCF_044759945.1. Taxonomy (NCBI): domain Bacteria; kingdom Bacillati; phylum Actinomycetota; class Actinomycetes; order Pseudonocardiales; family Pseudonocardiaceae; genus Amycolatopsis; species Amycolatopsis sp. NPDC098790. The sequence continues at coordinate 2,286,253 of NZ_JBIWAI010000002.1, read as the reverse complement.
GAGTCCGTTCCCGGGAAGGGGCACGTCGAGCACGCGCTGGGCGAGTTGCTGACGTGCCCGTTCTGCCTGAACGTGTGGATCGGCACCGGCCTGGCGGCGGGCCTGGTCATCGCGCCCCGCCCGACCCGGCTGGCGGCGACGGTGTTGACCGCGGTGGGCCTCGCCGACGCGCTGCACCTGCTCTACGACGCCGGCAAGAAGCTCGCGTCGGGCTGACTAGCCGGAGCTTTCCCGGGAAAGCTCCGGCCACGCGCCCGGCGGGTGGGGCGGGAGGGTCAGCTCGGCGAAGACGCCGTAGTGGTCGCTCGCCTGGACGCCGTCGATCGGGTCCACCAGCACCCGCCGGCACGCGGCGACGGCCAGCGGCGGTCCCCACGGGCCGCCGCGGACCAGCACGTAGTCGATCCGGCGGCCGGTCTCCAGGGGCATGTCGCCGGCGCGGACCAGCGCGTTCTCCGGCGTGAAGGTGTGGCCCGGCTCCGCCGGGTACAACGCCGCCCAGGCGTCGGTGTAGCAGACGCTCGTGCCGTTCAGCGCCTGCTTCCCCGTCAAGAACCGGATGCTCGCCGAGTCCGGCGGCGCGTCCAGATCGCCGAGCAGCACCACGTGCTCTTCGGGGCGGGGGAGCAGCTCCTCGACGAACCGAGCCGTGCGCAACGCTTGCACTTCGCGCTCGGCTTCGTAGCCGTAGGGCCGGCTCGGCTTGTGGTGGACCATCCACAGTGGACCCCACGGCGACGGCGCCAGCACCTGGGCGACGACCGTGGCGCACCACGCCGGCCGGATCGGCCGTCCGGCGGGCCGCTGGTCGAGCTCGTGGGTCTCGCCGACCGGCCACCGGCTCGCCAGCGCCGCCCCGACGCCGCCGTCGACGCCCGAGTGCGCGACGACGTGCCAGCCGTCGCCCAGCAGTTCGCGCACGCCGTCCGGGGCGATCTCCTGCAACGCCACGACGTCCGGCTCGAGGGCCCGCAGCCGCCCGGCGAGCAGCCGGCAGCGCTCCGGCCAGGAGGCGTGCTCCGGCGCCAGCACGTTCATCGTGAGGACGCGCAGGCGGCTCATCCGGGGCCGCGGCGCAGGGGGCGGACCGCGGGGCCCTGCACGACTTCGCCGTCCACACCGAATCGCGAGCCGTGGCACGGGCAGTCCCAGGTCTTCTCGGCGTCGTTGAAGGACACGAGACAGCCCAGGTGCGTGCAGTGCGCGCCGACGGTGTGCAGCTGCCCGGCTTCGTCGCGGTGCGCGGCGACGAGCTCGCCGCCGACGCGGACCACCTCGGCGTCCCCGGGCGCGAGGTCGTCGAGCTTCTCCGACCGCCACAGCGCCGCCACGTGGTCGCCGATCAGGTACTTCGCGACCGTCAGGTTGTCCTCGGCCACCCCGAGCACCGAGCGGGCGTCGAAGCGGTTGGGGTCGAACAGCTCCGCGGCCGGGTGCGGCTCGCCGAGGATCCGCGCGGCCAGCACGTGTCCCGCGGCGGTGCCGCCGGTCATGCCCCACTGGCCGAACCCGGTGGCCACCCACAGGTTCTTCGTCCCCGGCAGGTACCGGCCGACGTACGGCAGGAGGTCCACAGTGGACATGTCGTGCGCGGACCAGCGGTGGGTCACCCGGTGCAGGCCCGCGTGCGCGTCCGCCCAGTCCGCGAGCCGCCGGTACCGGCGCTCGACGTGGACGTGCGCCCCGACCCGGTAGTGCTCGCCGCCGGCGATCACCATCGGCGTGCCGTGCTCGGTGTGGCCGCGCACCGAGTGGTGCGTGTCGGCGTCGAGGAACATGCCCTCCGGTGGGGCGTTCCCGGCCGCCGGCCCCGCCACAACGAGGTCGCGGATCGGCTCGAGCCGCGCGAAGTACAGGCCGCGGTCGAGGACGGGGTAGTGGGTCGCGACGACGACCTCGCCCGCCACGACGTCGCCGCGTGACGTGCGGACGGTCTGCCCGTTCAGCGCGGTCGCGCGGGCGTGCTCGACGACGGTGCCGCCGGCGCGCTCGACTTCGGCGGCCAGCCCCAGCAGCCACCGGCGCGGGTGGAAGTGCGCCTGCCCGGTGGTCCGGACCGCGCCCAGCGCCGGCACGTCGAGCGCGACGTCCGTCGTGAAGGAGGCGGCCAAGCCCGCCGCGGCGGCGGCTTCGGCTTCCCGCCGAAGCGAGTCGACCGTCTTCTCCTGCGTCGTGTACACGAAGCTGTCCGCGCGCGTGAAGCCGCAGTCGATCCCGAGGTCGGCCGCGGTGGCGGCGATCCACTCCAGGGCCGCGGTCTGCGTCTTCGCGTAGGTCTGCGCCGCCTTCTCGCCGTGCCGGGAGGTCAGGTCCGCGTACTTGGCCCCGTGCTGGGCGCTGACCTTCGCGGTCGTGTGGCCGGACACCCCGGCGGCGACCCGTTCCGCTTCGAGCACCACGACCGACCGGCCGGCCCGGGCGAGCAGCAGGGCGGTGGTGAGCCCGGCGATGCCCGCGCCCAGCACCGCGACGTCCGCCGACTCCGGCACCGGCACCCCCGTCCGGTCCGGCGCGGGCGCGGTCTCGACCCAGAGGGAAAGCGGTTCGGGCAGTGCGGTCATGCGCGCGGGGTGCCCGCTCCCGGCGTCGCGAAACTCGGCCGGGTGGACCGTTTCGGCACCGGGGCGCCGGGTAGGCCGAGGTCATGAGCAACAACATCTTCGTGATCGGCCTGGACGAGGAGAACCAGCGCGTTCTGCAGAGACTGCCGTGGGCCGGGGCTTACGAGTTCCACGGTCTGCTGACCCCCGAAGAGCTGCAGCACGGCGACATCGACTTCGAGGCGCTGCTGAAGACGGCGCAGCACCAGCTCGACGCCTTCGACGGCGACGTCGGCGCGATCGTCACCTACTGGGACTTCCCGGCGGCGACGCTCGTCCCGATCCTGTGCGCCCGGTACGGCCTGCCCAGCCTGTCGCTGGAGGCGGTGCTCAAGTGCGAACACAAGTACTGGAGCCGGCTGGAGCAGCGCGAGGTGATCGACGAGCTGCCGGACTTCGGCATCGTCGACCTCGACGACGAGCACCCGGCCCCGCCCCGCGGCGTGGGCTTCCCGATGTGGCTCAAACCGGTCAAGTCGTTCTCCTCCGAACTCGCCTTCAAGGCCGGGAACGAGGCCGAGTTCGCCGACGCGGTCGCCGAGATCCGCGCCGGGGTGGGCCGGGTCGGCGAGCCCTTCGGGTACGTCCTCGACCAGGTCCAGCTGCCGCCGGAGATCGCCCGGGTCGGCGGGGCCGCGTGCCTGGCCGAAGAGGCCCTGCACGGCGTCCAGGCGGCCGTCGAGGGCTACGTGTACCACGGCGAGGTCGTCGTCTACGGCGCTCTCGACTCGGTCAACTACCCGGACAGCTCGTCGTTCCTGCGCCACCAGTACCCGTCCCAGCTGGGGGAGGAGCCCGTGCGGCGGATGCGCGAGGTGGCCGAGCGGGTGATGCGGCAGATCGGCTACGACAACGGCACCTTCAGCATCGAGTTCTTCTGCGACCCCGAATCGGGTCAGGTCGCCCTGCTGGAGATCAACCCGCGGCACTCGCAGTCGCACGCCGAGCTGTTCGAGTTCGTCGACGGCGTCGCCAACCACGAGATCATGGTGCGCCTCGGCCTCGGACAGGACCCCAGCCGCCGGCCCAGCAAGGGCAAGTACCAGATCGCCGGCAAGTGGTACCTGCGCCGGTTCGAGGACGGCGTCGTCACACGCGTGCCGAGCCGGGAGGAGATCGCGGCGATCGAGGACCGGATCGACGGCACGCAGATCGAGATCGTGCCGGAGGCCGGCCAGCGGCTTTCGGAGCTGCCGGAACAGGACAGCTACAGCTTCGAGCTGGCGCAGCTGTTCGTGGCCGCGCACACCGAACACGAGATGACGCAGAAGTACCAGGCGTGCGTGGACGCCCTGCGGTTCGAGTTCGACGAAGGCTGACAACGGGGTTTCGACGAGCGCCGGGTGGGCTATCCGAGCACCGTGGCGAGGTCTACCGTGGTCGGCGAGGAGGTGGTCACCGTGCCCGCAGTCCGGCGGGACGTCGTGGTCGCCGGAGCGTCGGCCGGCGGGGTCGAAGCGCTGCGCGCGCTGGCCCGCTCGCTGCCCGCCGACTTCCCCGCCACGGTGCTGGTGACCATGCACCTCTCCCCGGGCGCGCGCAGCGCGCTGCCGATGATCCTCGACCGGGCAGGGCCGCTCCCGGCCCTGCCCGCCACCCACGGCGCGCCACTGCGGCCGGGCGTGATCTACGTGGCGCCCCCGGACCGGCACCTGCTGACCGACGGCGGTTCGGTGATCCTGACGAACGGCCCGACGGAGAACGGGCACCGGCCGGCGATCAACGCCACCTTCCGTTCGGCGGCGGTGACGGCCGGGCCGCGCGCGATCGGCGTCGTCCTCTCGGGCACCCTCGACGACGGGACCGCGGGCCTGCGCGCGATCGTCGACCGCGGCGGTGTGGCCGTCGTCCAGGACCCGGCGGACGCGTTGTACGCGGGCATGCCCGAGAGCGCGCTCGCCGCGGTGGACGCGGAGTTCGTCCTCCCGGCGGGGGAGCTCGGAGCCGCGCTGGACAAGCTGACCCGGATCCCGCTCGACCCGGCGAGCGGGCCGCCGCCCTCGCCCGCGCTGCTGCTCGAAGACCGCATCGCCCGCGACGGCGTGCGGCTCGGCGCCGTGTCGCCGAGCGAACTGCCGCCGTCCGGGTACACCTGCCCGGACTGCCAGGGCACGCTGCTCGAGGTCGACCGGGCCGGGCAGTACCGCTGCCGGATCGGGCACGCGTGGTCGGCCGACGCGCTGCTGGCCGCCCACGAGACCGAGTTCCAGCGGGCACTGTGGACGGCACTGCGTTCGCTCGACGAGAAGGCCGGGCTGGCCGAGCGCCTGCACCGGGATTCGAAGCACCGCAACCACAGCTTGCTCGCCAGCCGGTACGCCACGACGGCGAAGGAGTGCGCGACCGCCGCGGAGACGCTGCGCAAGTTCCTGCTGTCGTTGTCGGCCGACGCGCCGGAGGAGGCCGGGCCGTGAGCGCGCCGAGCGGCCGGGTGCAGCTGGAGCCGCGGTACCGGCCCGGGGCGACGACCGCGCTGGTGACGGGGACCCTCGACATCGAGTCCTACCCCGAACTGCGCGACGGGTTGCTCAAGATCGCCGTGGAGTCGCCCGACGGGCTCATCGCGGACATCGACGCGCTGGCCATCCGCGACCCGGCGCTGGTCACGCTGTTCTCGCTGGTCGCCATGCGGATCGGCGACTGGCCGGGCATCCCCTTCTGCGTCGTCACCGGCCGCGCCGAGCACCGGACGATGTTCAGCGACCGGACCGTCGACCGCTTCGTCCCGCTGCACGAAGACCTCGAAACCGCCGAGAGCCGCCTCTCACCGCCCCCGCGCCGCCGGGCCGCGCAGCTGCTGGCGCGGTCGGTGAACTCGTCGGCGCTCGCCCGTGACTTCGTCCGCCGCGTCTGCGACGAGTGGAGCGTGCCGGCTTACACCGACGACGCCCTGCTGGTCGCGACGGAGTTCGTCGAGAACGTCATCCGGCACACCGGGTCCACCCCGCGGGTGCGCCTGGAGCTGCGGCACGGCATGCTGAGCGTCGCGGTGACCGACGACGAGCCGAGGCAGGCGGTCCTGCTGGAGCGGCTCGACGCCCTCGAACCGGGTCTCGGGCTGCGCATGGTCGCCGAGGTGGCGAAGGTGTGGGGCTGCTCCCGCACGTGGTCCGGCGGCAAGGTCGTCTGGGCCGTGCTGACCAGGAGTACCGCTCCTCCCGGTGACGGCGACAGCGGGTAGCGTGTCGGACCGTGACCGAGCCCAAGGAGCCGAACGGCGAGTTCGAATCGGTGCTCGCCTACCTGAAGGAGTCGCGGGGCTTCGACTTCACCGGGTACAAGCGGAGCAGCCTGATGCGGCGGGTCCGCAGGCGGATGAGCCAGATCGGCATCGACAGCTACACCGACTACATCGACCAGCTCCAGGTGAACTCCGAGGAGTTCGTGGCGTTGTTCAACACGATCCTGATCAACGTCACCGGGTTCTTCCGCGACCCCGACGCCTGGGACTACCTGCGTGAGCACGTGCTGCCCGGACTGCTGGCCGAGCGCAGCCCGGAGGAGCCGATCCGGGTGTGGAGCGCCGGCTGCGCGGGCGGGCAGGAGGCCTACAGCCTCGCCATGCTCTTCGCCGACGCGATCGGCATCGACGCGTTCCGCCAGCGGGTCAAGATCTACGCCACCGACGTCGACGACGAGGCACTGGGGCAGGCCCGGCACGCGGCCTACACGCCCGCCGAGGTCGAGGGCCTGACCGAGGAGCAGCTGGAGCAGTACTTCGAGCTGCAGGGGAGCCGGTACTGCTTCCGCAAGGACCTGCGCCGCTCGGTGATCTTCGGCCGCAACGACCTGGTGCAGGACGCGCCGATCTCGCGCATCGACCTGCTGGTCTGCCGCAACACGCTGATGTACTTCAACGCCGAGACCCAGACGAAGATCCTCGAGCGGTTCCACTTCGCGCTGGCGCCCAAGGGCATGCTGTTCCTCGGCAAGGCCGAGATGCTGCTTTCGCACGCCCGGATCTTCGAGCCGCTCGACCTCAAGCGGCGGGTGTTCCGCAAGGCCGTCAACGCGCCGGTGAGCTACAACCACTTCGTCTCGACGGGCTTCCCGCAGCGCCGGACCCGCGACATCTCCGGGCTGGACGAGCTGCGCGAGCACGCGTTCTCGGCGAGCCCGGTGGCCCAGATCGTGGTGACCGAGGACGAGGTCACCGCACTCGTCAACGCGCAGGCGGAAGTCGCGTTCGGACTGTCCGAACGCGACATCGGCCGCCCGCTGCGCGACCTCGACGTGTCGTACCGGCCGGTGGCGCTGCGCGCGTACGTCGAGCAGGCGCGGCTGGAGCGGCGGTCACTGCGGATCAAGGACGTCGAATGGCGCCGGGCCGGCGAGGTCGTCTGGTACGAGGTGCACGTCAACCCGCTGGTGGGCAAGGAGAAGAAGCTCCTCGGCGTGTCGGTGGTGTTCCACGACGTCAGCTGGGCGCGGCAGCTGCTCACCGAGCTGGAGCACACGAACCGCCAGCTGGAGTCGGCCTACGAAGAGCTGCAGTCGACGAACGAAGAGCTGGAGACCACCAACGAAGAGCTCCAGTCCACGGTGGAGGAACTGGAGACCACGAACGAGGAGCTCCAGTCCACCAACGAAGAGCTGGAGACGATGAACGAGGAGCTGCAGTCGACCAACGACGAGCTCCAGACGATCAACGACGCCCTGCGCGAGCGCAGCCTCGACCTCGACGAGGTCAACGAGTTCTTCGAGTCGGTGCTGACGTCGGTCCAGGCGGGCATCGTGGTGGTCGACCGCGAAATGCGGGTCAAGGCGTGGAACCGCGGCGCCGAGGACCTGTGGGGCGTGCGCCGCGAGGAAGCCGAGGGCACGCACCTGCTCAACCTGGACATCGGGCTCCCGCTGACGGAGCTGCGCCCGGCGGTCCGCGACGCGCTGGCGGACGCGGGTTTCCACGCGGAGGTCGTGCTGGAGGCGATCAACCGCCGCGGCCGGTCGACCGTGGTGCGGCTGCGGTGCAGCGCCCTGCGCAGCGCGAACGGCGAGAGCCAGGGCGCGTTGCTGATGATGGAGGACAACTCGGCGCCGGTGTGACGGCGGACGGGTTCGGCGGCCGGCCGGTCCCGTGCGGCCGGGCCGCGGTGTTCTCGCGTCAGGTGCCCGGTACCGGCTGACCGGTCAGCCGGACTGCGGGTCGCTGTCGTCGTGCTGGTCGCCGCTCGACGTGCCCTGCTCACCGCGCAGGGTCTCGCGCTGGGCCTCGGGGGTGTCGCCGTGCGGGTCGTCGCCCTCGGCCGGGTCCGTCGGGTGCTGCGTGCGGTCCTGCGACGTCATTTCGGTTCCTCCTCCAGGGTCCGTTCCGGAGGCGGTTACCCCGCCGTCACCCGTTCAACCACCCGCGCCTCATCCGTTTGCGCGGATCTTCGCCGGGTAGCCGGGGGCGACGCGGTTGTCCGCCGGCGAGTGCCGGGGCCGCGGCGAGGTGAAGGAGACCGAGATGACCACGTCGGCGGAACCCGTCCGCCCGGGCCCCTTGGCCGCCCGGCCCGTCGTCCTCCGGCCCGCGCCGCGGCTGCTGCGGCTGCCCGGGGTCTACCGTCCCCAGGAGGACACCGCCCTGCTCGCCGCGGCGATCGCCGACCTGGCGATCCCGCCCGGCGCGCGGGCCCTCGACCTCTGCACGGGCACCGGCGCCCAGGCGCTCACCCTCGCCCGCCGCGGCGCGGAAACGGTGCTGGCACTGGACCTTTCCCGCCGAGCACTCGCGTCGGTCCGGCTCAACGCCCTGACGCGGGGCCTGCGCATCCGCCCGCGTCGCGGCGACCTGACGACCGCGCTGGGGGAGGGGCCGTTCGACGTGGTCGTCGCGAACCCGCCGTACGTGCCGTCCCCGGCCGCGACGGTCCGCGCGACCCGCGGCTGGGACGCGGGCCCCGACGGCCGCGCCGTCCTCGACCCGCTCTGCACCCAGGCGCGCACGCTCCTGCGTCCCGGCGGGACGCTGCTGATCGTCCACTCCACGATGTCCGATGTGGACAAGTCGGCGGAAATGCTTGCTGCGCAGGGACTTCGGGTCGAGGTGGACAGGAGGGCCCGCATCCCGTTCGGTCCGGTCCTGTCCGGACGGACGGAGTTCCTGGAGGCCGCCGGCCTGATCGAGCCGGGGCAGCGGATGGAGGAGCTGGTGGTGCTGCGTGCCGTCCGCTGACCGCCCCCGCCGTGTCACGGTCGTCCCGGGTGGACCGGTCCTCGTCGAAGGACCGGTCGAGCTGTGCACTCCGGACGGCGAGGTGGTCACGTCCGACCGGTTCGTCGTCGCGGTGTGCGCGTGCCGCCGGAGCAAGCGGTTCCCCTTCTGCGACACGAGCCACCGCAAGCGAGTTCGGGCTCAGCCCGCCGGCTGACGCAGCGACGACCGGCCGGCGCGCCAGTTCTCCAGCAGACCCGCGCCGAAGCGGCCCTCCAGGAACTCCGTCGCCTGGATCCCGAACACGACGTCGGCGGCCAGCCCGGGCTCCCGCTCGAGCAGGTCGCCGAGCACGTCGTGGCGCATCACCTGTTCGTGCACCGCGTCCGCCTCGATGTGCTCCGTGTAGAAGAACCGGCACGCCTCGGGTGCGTTCATCCGCCGCAGCGCCTGGTCCAGCCGCGTCGCGGACGGTGCCGTCGTGATCTCCGCCGCCGCGAAGTGGCCGCACAGCGCTCCTCGCAGCGAGCGGTGCAAGCCGAACATCGACATCATGTTGACCACCGCGAGCATCGCCGCGGGCACCTGGTCGATCAGCTCGAGGTACCCGTCCGGCAAGCCCGCGCCGCGCAACAGGTCCGCGTACAGGCGGGAGTGCGCGAGCTCCGCGCGGCCGCCGCCGAACTCGTCGAACTCCACCGCCACCAGCGCCGCCTTGGCCCGGCCGCGCAGCCGTGGGATCACCCACGCGTGCGGGTCGGCCTCCTTGTGGTGGTAGATCGAGCGGTGTGTGAAGTACTCGCGCACCTGGTCCCAGGTGCCGTGGTCGCGCAGGAAGTGCGACAGCCCTTCGGCGTCCAGGGGTTCGACCAGCAGCGCGTCGAGCTCGGCGGTGACGTCGTCGCCGCCCGGCACGCCTTCCCGCAACGCCGCCAGGAACCGCGCCTCCAGCGCCCCGCGCAGCCGCAGCAGTTCGGGGTCCCACTCCCAGTCCGCCGAGACGCCCGGCAGGCCCTGGTAGTGCAGCTCGTAGCACAGGTGCAGGGCGAGCTGGAGGTCGTCGCCGAGCGGGTCGGTGTCCGCCAAGCCGTCGAAGCTGAGGTCCGCGCGCGGCTGTTCCCGCAGCAGCGTCTGCAAGACCGACTCCGAGAGCGGGCCGCGGGACGCCGGCAGCGTGGCGGCGATGGAGGTCGTCATGGCCGGGGTTTACCCGGTCAGCCGCGTTCCATGCCCCGCCGGCACGGTCCGCGCGGTGAGCCACCGCACCGCCTCCGCCGTCCCGCGCCCGGCGACCGCGCGCTGCTGCACCGAACCGGTCCCGTCGGCACGCAGTGCCGCGACGAGCGCCTGGACCTCGGCCAGGTCCCCGCTGTCCTCGAGCGCCGTCCGGACGTGCTCCAGCAGCGCCTCGACCCGGGACCACGCCGGGCGGCGCGTCCCTTCGAGCGGATCGACCAGCGGGCCGGCCAGCCCGTGGCGCGCCGCGGCCCACACCGCCGCCGCGGCGACCTGCGGCGACAGCGGCGCGGCTTCGCGCCCGGCGGCCAGGTCGTCGAGCGCCCGCCGCACCAGCGCCCGGCTCAGCAGGGCCTGCAGCACGGCGTGGTCGACGGTCAGCGCGGTGTCGGCGACGCGGAACTCCACGGTCGGGAAGCGGCCGGAAACCCGGGCCAGCCAGAACGTCTGGTCCGGGTCGACCAGCGCCCCGCACTCGACGAGCGTCTCGACCGTCCGCCGGTACTCGGCGTGGTCCCGCAGGTGCGGGGCGACGCCGGAGCCGGGGAACCGGGACTGCAGGACCATCCGCCAGCTGTGGTAGCCCGTGTCGCGCCCGTGGTCGAACGGGGCGTTGGCGGAGAGGGCGAGCAGGGTGGGCAGCCAGCGGCCGAGGTGGTTGACGACCGCGACCGCGGTGTCGGGATCGGGGACCCCGACGTGGACGTGGCAGCCGCAGGCTTCGTAGTCGGCGACCACCGCGCCGTAGGCGGCGTCGATCTCGGCGTAGCGGCCGGTGGCCGCGGGCGGCGGCGTGGCCGGCCCGGGCCCGACCGGCGTCCCGGTGGCCAGCAGCGCGCAGTCCTCGGCCGCGGCCGCGCCCGCCAGCACCCGCCGGGCCGCCGTCAGCTGGTCGCGCAGCTCGCCGGCGGTGGTGCAGACCCCGCTCGCGGCCTCGATCTGCGTGAGCCGCAGCTCGCGGTGCACCCGGACGCCGTCGGGCAGCGGGCCGTGGTGGGAGTACCGCGCCAGCACCGGCTCCGCGCACGCCGACGCGTGCCCGGTGCGCGGGTTGACCAGCAAGAACTCCTCTTCGACGCCCATCGTGGGCGGGCCGTCGGACATGGGCGGGCTCCTTCCGCGCGGGCGCTCGGCGGCGGTTACCCGTTCGGTCGCCGGAAATGCGCCTGGGCCCGGCCTTTGTTTGGCCGTGGACGCGCGAGGGGTACCTCGCACCCATGACAACTCACGAGCGTCCGCGCGTGGCCGGGGTCGATCCGCCGCTGACGCACCGGCTGCCGTCGCCCCGCGCCCCGGCCGAGAACGACCTCCGGAGCAAGCTCCGGTGGAAGTCTCCCGACGCGATCGTCGTGCAGGTCGGCGGCGAGATCGATCTCTGCACCGCGGCCGCGCTCGAGGCGACCTTGGCCGAGCACGTCCGCGCCCATCCCGGCGTCCTGCGGGTCGACCTGGGCGAGGTCCGGTTCTTCGGCGTCGCGGGCCTGCGGGTCCTCGTGCGCGCCCACCGGCACGCGGAAGCGGCCGGCGTCCACCTCGTCGTCGACCCCGGCCGGTCCCGCGCCGCCGTCCGCGCTCTCGAACTGCTCGACCGGCTCGGACCGCTCCCGCTTTAGCCCTCGGTCAGGAGGTCGACGACGGCTTCCGCCCGGTTCTTCTCCGCGAAGACGCGCCGCTGCCGGTCGGCGCCGCCGCCTTCGGCCGCCAGGCGGCTCGTCTCCTCCCGCGCGAAGTCCAGGTCTCCCGCCGCCTCCAACGCGGGTGCGGTCAGCGCGATCAAGTCGTCGAGCACCGCCTTCACCGGCTCCAGGTCCCCGGTCCGCGGGTGCGGGCAGCAGCCGGTCACGCCTTCCTTCGACGCGCGCCAAAGCCGGCCGCGCAGCACTTCGTTCGACAGCTCCGGCGCCGGCCCGTCCTCGGCCAGCGCGGTCGCGACGAGCCCGCGCGCCAGCACGGCCAGCAGCACCGCTTCCGTCGGCGTCGCGGCGACGTCGGAGATGCGGAACTCCAGCGTCGGCTGCTTCTCCGACAACCGGACGTCCCAGTAGATCATCCCGCGGTCCAGGATCGCGCCGGAGCGCAGCCAGCCGTCGACGATGCTCTCGTACTCGTCGAGGGACGCGAACCGCGGCGGCGGCCCGGCCGAAGGCCACCGGCTCCACTGGTGGTAGCGCCAGCTGGCGTAGCCGGTGTCGTAGCCGTCGACGATCGCCGAATTGGCGGTGACCGCCAGCAGCGCGGGCAGCCACGGCCGGACGTGGTTGAGCACGTCGATCCCGCGCGCCTTGTCGGGGATCGCGACGTGCACGTGGCAGCCGCAGGTGAGCGAAGTCCACGCGGTGGCGCCGAAGTGCTCGGCCATCCGCTGGTAGCGCGGGTTCGGCGTGATCCGCGGCGGCTCCGCTTCGGCCAGCGGTGGCGCGCCGGCGGGGAGCAGCCGGTAGCCGCGCGCCCGGGCCGCCTTGGCCAGGTCTTCGCGCAGCCCGCCCAGCTGCCGCAGTGCCTCGGCGTGGGTGTGGCAGACGTCGGTGGCGGCTTCGGCCTGCGACAGGTTCAGCTCGTGTTGCAGCTCGCCTTGGACGTCCTCGGCGGCTTCCGCGGCGTCGACGACGTCGTCGCCTGCCTGCGAAAGATGACCACGCCGGTCGACGACGAAGAATTCCTCTTCGACGCCGAAGGTCAGCACGTCTGGGTTCACCGGGGTTTCTCCTGCGGGTCGGGAGCCGGTCGAATACCCGGGCGGGGGCTTGCGCAAACGGCGTTTTCCCGGGCGGGGAGCGGGTAACCGGGCGGTCATGAATTCGAGCGCCGCCCCCACGCCGTCGCTGCTGGCCGCCGACGCCGGGGCCACCGTGCGACGGCTGGCCTGCTGCGTCGGCGAAGGCGAGCTCGACTCACCCGCCGAGATGTACCGCGTGCTGGGCGCCCTGCGGCTGCTCGCGGACGACCTGACCCACCTGCTGCCGGCCCTGCAGGGCCGGCTGGAGGACGGTCTGCTGTCCGGCCGGGTGACCGGCCCGGGCGGCGGCGACGCCGTCGCGGCGACGTGGGACTCGGTGGGGGCCGTCGGCCGGGCGTTGACCCACGCCCGGACGGTGGCGCTGCTGATGACGAAGGAACTGGAGAACGCCCAGGTCACCCTGCGGGGCCTGGCCGCACCGTGAGGACACCGATGTCGACCGACGCGATCGTGCTGCTCAAGAACGACCACAAGACCGTGGAGAAGCTGTTCAAGGAGTTCGAGAAGGCGGGTGAAGAGGCGTACGGCGAAAAGCGCCGGATCGCCGACTCGATCATCGAAGAGCTGACCGTCCACGCGTACATCGAGGAGGAGATCTTCTACCCGGCCGCGCGCGAAGCCGTGCCGGAGACGAAGGACCACGTCCTGGAAAGCGTGGAGGAGCACCACGTCGTCGTGTGGATGCTGTCCGAGCTGCTCGGCATGGACCCGAAGGACGAGACCTTCGACGCGAAGGTGACGGTGCTGACCGAGAACGTCCGCCACCACGTCGAAGAGGAAGAGGACGAGTGGTTCCCGGAGGTCCGCTCCGCGTTGGGCCGCAAGAAGCTGCAGGAACTGGGGCAGCGGATGATCGACGCCCGCGGTGACGCGCCCAAGAACCCGTTGGAACTCAAGAGCGCCAAGGCTTAACCCCGCGCCACGACCCGGACCGACTCCAGCGACGAGTCGGCCGGGTCGGGCAGTTCCATGCCCGCTTCCAGCCCGCTGCGCAGGTACCCGAGGATCGGCTCGGTGATCACCTCACCCGGCAGCACGCCCGGCGCGCCCGGGGGATAGGGCGTGATCATCTCCGCCGCGATGCGGCCCGCCGCCTCGGCCAGCGGCACCTGCTCGGTGCGGCCGAAGAACGCGTCGCGCGGCAGCATCGCCGTCTCCAGCTCGAACTCGTGCGGCGGCGGGATGTCCACCGTCGGCGGCTTCTCGAACGAAGGCGCGGCCTTGAGGAGGGCGCCGAGCGCGTCGATCAGCGTGCTCGCCGTTTCGTCGTCGTCGGCATGGGTGAACTGGGCCACCGTCCGGCGGTGGTCGGACAGGCCGACGGTGACGTGCCGGTGCTCGCGCAGCCAGTCGGCGGCCTGGTAGCCGCTGATGCCCAGCGGGTCGAGGTCGAGCACGACCTTGAGCGGGTCGACGGAGTCCGCGAGGTCCGGGCCGAGGAACTCGTCGTGCAGCACGGTGAACCCGAGCTCGCCCAGCCGGCCGCGCACCGACGTCACCAGCTGCAGCGCGCCGTCGAGCAGCTGCTTGCCCTGCTCGGCCATCTGGCGCCGCCAGCCGTCGAGTGCGGCGTACACCAGGGAACTGGCGCTCGTCGTGCCGAGCAGGTCCTCGCGCGCCTTCAGCACGGCCGGGTCGACGCGGTCGCCCTGCAGGTGGAACACCGAGCTCTGCTCGACCGCCGCGCCCATCTTGTGGACGCTCGTGACGCACACGTCGGCGCCCGCGTCCATGCCCCACGGCGGGAGGCCGTCGTGGAAGGGCAGGTGCGCGCCCCACGCCTCGTCGACGATCAGCGGGATCCCGCGTTCGTGGCACCAGTCGGCGACCGCGCGGATGTCGCCGCACGTGCCGTAGTCGGTGGGCGTCACCATCAGCGCGCCCTTGACCTCGGGGTCGCGCTCGTACGCCTCCGCGAACTCCTCGACGCCCGGCGGGTGCGTCATCCGCTGGTCGGCGTCCCACAGCGGCCGCACCCACACCGGCTGCACGCCGCTGACGATCAGGCCGGAGACGACCGACTTGTGGACGTGCCGCGGCACCAGCAGCTTCTCGTGCGGGCCGGCGACCGCGAGCATCGCGCTCTTCACCGACAACGAGCTGCCGCAGGTGGAGAAGAACGTGTGCTCGGCACCGACCGCGTCGGCCATCAGCTGCTGGGCCTCGGCCAGGACACCCCGGCGCATCAGCCGGTCGTCGAGGCCGTTGAGCGCGATGACGTCGGACCGGAACACGTCGGCGCCGACGACGTCGAGGACCCGCGGGTCGACGCCCCGCCCCTGCTTGTGGCCGGGCGCGTTGAACGGGACGTACCCGATGCGGTGGTATTCGCGCAGCGCGTCGAGCACCGGTGCCTTGCTGTGGTCCATGCGGCGCGGGTAGCCGGAAGCCGGCCGGGTGAAACACCCACGGTGGTGTGACCGTGCGTGGTAGGGGTATTCCGGTGGGCATGGAGTGGCACGAAGAGCTGCACGAGCGGACCGACGAGCGGATCGGTGCGCTGGCGGACCGGCTGTGGGCGGTCGCGACCGCACTGCACGAGCGGCCGGAACTGTCCTATGAGGAGCACGCGGCCGCCGAGCGGCTGACCGGCGAGCTGGCCGCCGACGGGTTCGACGTGGAGACCGGGGTCGCCGGGCTGCCCACGGCGTTCGTCGCGCGGGCGGGGAGCGGGCGCCCGTGCGTGGCGCTGCTGATGGAGTACGACGCGCTGCCGGGGCTGGGCCACGCGTGCGGCCACAACCTGATCGCCGCGGCCGGGCTCGGTGCCGCGCTGGCGGCGCGCGAGGTGCTGGCGGACGAGCCGGGATCGCTGCTCGCCGTGGGCTGCCCGGCCGAGGAACGCGGCGGCGGCAAGGTGGCGCTCGCCGAGGCGGGCGTCTTCGACGACGTCGACGCGGCCCTGATGGTCCACCCCGGCGTGCATTCGTGGTCGTGGGCCCCGCTGACCGCGCAGGTCGAGCTGAAGGTGACCTTCCACGGCCGCGCGGCCCACCCGACCGGCGACCCGGAGGCCGGCATCGACGCCCTGTCCGCGCTGATCCAGGCGTTCGGCGCGGTCTCGGCCCTGCGCCAGCGGCTCCCGGCGGGCTCCCACGTCCAGGGCATCATCACCCACGGCGGCGAGGCCACGAACATCGTCCCCGACCGCGCCGAAGGCCGCTTCGGCCTCCGCGCGCTGACGACCGACGCGCTGGACCGCCTGGCCGAGGACGTCGCGACGTGCGCCCAGGGAGCGGCACTGGCGACGGGCGCGAAGGTCGACGTCGAACGCCTCGGGCGCGGGTACGCGCACTTCCGCGACAATCCCGTGTTGTCGGAGCGGTTCACCGAGCACCTGGCGGCGTGCGGCATCCGCGCGACCCCGCCGGCGCCGGGGGTGTTCCTGGGATCGTCGGACATCGGCGACGTGAGCGTCCGGGTCCCGGCGATCCACCCGTTCGTGGCGATCACGGCGGAGGAGTACTCGGACCACACACCGGAGTTCGCGGCGGCCGCGGCCAGCCCGCGCGGCCGGTCGGCGATGCTGGCATCGGCGGCGGCGCTGGCCCGGACGGCGGTGGACTTGCGTACGCACCCGGCGCTGGTCAGCCGGGCGTGGGATTGCTTCCGGGACCTGGAGCGGAACGGGCACTGAGCGCGCCCGTCCCGCCCCCGGTTCACGCGACGGAGGTGTAGTGCGAGGCGTCACCTTCCAGCGATTCGCTCGCCCGCCCGTCGACGCCCACCGGGACGTCGCCGGCCACCGTGACGCGGTTGAGGCGCCGGGGGAGACCGTCGTAGTTGTCGATCGCGTAGTGCTGGGTGATGCGGTTGTCGAACAGCACCAGCTGGTTGGGCTCCCACGCCACGCGCACGACGTTCTCCGGCCGCGTCACGTAGGACTGCAGCAACCGCAACAGATCCCGCGACTCGCTGACCGACAGTCCTTCGATCCGCTGCGCGAACCCGCCGATGAACAGGCCGCGCTCGCCGGTCGCCGGGTGCACGCGCACCACCGGGTGCACCGTCCGGTACTTGCGCGAGACGAACTGGGCGCGGCGTGCCTGCTCCTTCTCGTCCACCGTCTCCGGCGGCTGGACGTAGTCGTAGTCGTTGGTGTGCACCGCCCGCAGCGTGTCGGCGAACGCCCGCAACGGCTCCGGTAGGTCGCGGTAGGCCGCGGCGGCGTTGGCGATCAGCGTTTCCCCGCCGTAGGGCGGCACCACGAGGCTGCGCAGCGTGCTGGCCTTCGGCGGGTTGAGCACGAACGTGACGTCGGTGTGCCAGTGGTTGGCCCGGCCCAGCTCGCTGTCCACCGGCAGGATCGTCGGCGCGCCGTCGGCCGCGGGCACCGTCGGGTGCGCCTTGGTCAGCTCGCCGAACCGCGCGGCGAACCGCTGCTGGCCCTCGTCGTCCAGCTCGGTGTTCCGGAACACCAGCGCCTTGTGCTCGTGCAGGGCGTCGGCGAGGAACGCCACCTGGGTGACGTCGAGGTCGCCGGCCGGGTCGAGGCCGATGATCTCGGCGCCGATGTTCCCGGTGATCTTGCGGACGTCGGTTCTGATCGCGGTCATGCGGGCTCCTTGACTCGGTTGCGGTTGACGGGACGCGCGAGGCCGTAGTGCTCGCGCAAGGTGGTGCCGGCGTACTCGGTGCGGAACAGCCCGCGCCGCCGCAGTTCGGGGACGACGAGGTCGACGAAGTCGGTCAGCCCGCCGGGCAGGGTGGGCGGCATGACGTTGAAACCGTCCGCGGCGCCGCCGGTGAACCACGCCTCCAGCTCGTCGGCGACCTGCACCGGCGTCCCGGCGAAGACGCGGTGCCCGCGCCCGCCCGCCAGCCGTTCGAGGAGCTGCCGGATGGTGAGGTCTTCGCGCCGGGCCAGGCCGACGACCAGCTCGAACCGGCTCTGGCCGCCTTCGGTGAAGCTGCCGACGTCCGGCAGCGGGCCGTCGAGCGGGTAGCCGGTGACGTCGTGGTCGAGCATCTTCGACAGCTGCCGCAGCCCGTAGTCCGGCGTGATCAGCGCGTTCAGCTCGGCTTCGCGTTCGCGCGCCTCGGCTTCGGTGCGGCCGAGGATCGGCGAGATGCCGGGAAGGATCTTGATTTCGTCCGGCGTCCGGCCGTACTTCGCGAGCCGGCCTTTGACGTCGTCGTAGAAATCCTTGCCCTCGGCGAACGTCTGCTGCGCGGTGAACACGGCTTCGGCGTGCCGGGCCGCGTACTCCTTGCCGGTTTCGGACGAGCCGGCCTGCACGAGCAGCGGGTGGCCCTGGACCGGCCGTTCGATGTTGAGCGGCCCGCGGACCTGGAAGTGCGGGCCGTCGTGCTCGATCGCGCGGATCCGGTCGGTGTCCGCGTAGACCCCGCTCGCGCGGTCGACGAGCGCGGCGTCGTCGTCCCAGCTGTCCCAGAGCTTCTTGACGACCTCGATGAACTCGTCGGCCCGCTCGTAGCGCGCGGCGTGCGCCGGCCGCTTGGCCAGGTTGAAGTTCCGGGCCTCGTCGATGCCCGCCGAGGTGACGATGTTCCAGCCCGCGCGGCCGCCGGAGAGGTGGTCGAGCGAAGCGAACTTGCGCGCCAGGTGGTAGGGCTCGTTGTAGGTCGTGGACGCCGTCGCGATGAGTCCGATGTGGACTGTCGACGCGGCGAGCGCCGACAGCAGCGTCAACGGCTCGAAGTGGCTGTGGGAATTGTGCTTCACGTTGCCCCACAGCGCGACGCCGTCGGCGAGGAACAGCGAGTCGAGCTTGCCGCGTTCGGCCGTGCGCGCGATGTCGACGTAGTGCTGCAGCGTCCGCGCCCGGTGCGGGTCGGTCGACGGGTGCCGCCACGCGGCTTCGTGGTGGCCGTTCGGCATCACGAACGCGTTGAGGTGCATCATGCTTTCTCCTTGGGACGCCAGGTCGAGAACCGCCGTTCGAGGACGACGAAACCGGAGTTGACGAGCACGCCGAGCACCGAGACCGCGATGATCCCGGCGTACATCTGCTGGATCTGGAAGTTGACCTGGCTGGTGTTGATGAGGTAGCCGAGCCCGGCCTTCGCGCCGACCATCTCGGCCGCCACGAGCACCAGGATCGAGTAGGACGCCGCCATCCGGATGCCGGTGAACACCGTCGGCACCGCCGAGGGCAGGATCACCTTCCGGAACAACCGCGGGCTGGACAGCCCGAGCGAGCGGGCCGCCTTCACCAGCAGCGGGTCGACGGTGTTGACGCCGGCGATCGTGTTGAGCAGCACCGGCCACACGCAGGCGTAGACGACCAGGGTCACTTTGGACAGTTCGCCGATGCCCAGCAGCAGCGTGAACACCGGGAGCAGCGCCAGCGCGGCGGTGTTGCGGGCGAGCTCCAGCAGCGGCTGCAGGAACCGCGCCACCGGCCGG
Source organism: Amycolatopsis sp. NPDC098790 (assembly GCF_044759945.1). Classification (NCBI taxonomy): domain Bacteria; kingdom Bacillati; phylum Actinomycetota; class Actinomycetes; order Pseudonocardiales; family Pseudonocardiaceae; genus Amycolatopsis; species Amycolatopsis sp. NPDC098790. The sequence goes on along the minus strand of NZ_JBIWAI010000002.1, from coordinate 2,267,171 downwards.
TACCAGCCGATCAGCAGCCCGAGCGGCACCGCGACCGCGACGGCGACGGCGAACCCGGCGGCCGACCGGCCGACGCTGGCCAGGAGGTGATCGGCCAGTTCGCCGTCGAGCGCGAGGTCCCAGAGCGCCTGCAGGTCCTCCGACAGCGGCGGGAGGAACGTCCGGGTGCCTTCGTCGAGGACGAACCGGGGGACCAGCTCCCACAGCGCGACGAACAGGACGACCGCGGCGGACGCGTGCACGGCCCGGGTGAGCGTCTTCGTGAACCGGCGCGGTTTCGGCGGCGAGGCTTCCGGTCCGGTGTGGACGGCCGGTGCTTCCAGCGTGGTGGTCATCCGGCCGCGCTCCGTTCGTGTTCGGCCGCCTTGCGGACCTCGTCGTGCAGCAGTTCCCAGAGCCGGTGCCGCTGCCGCCCGAACGCCGGGTCGGACCGGACGTCGCCGGAGCGGTCGCCGAGCTCGATGTCGACGACGGCCTTGAGCCGCCCGGGCCGGGACGTCAGCACGGCCACGCGCTGTCCCAAGTAGACGGCCTCGTCGATGCCGTGGGTGATGAAGACGATCGTCTTGCCGGTGCGGCGCCAGATCCGCAGCAGCTCGTCCTGCAGCTGCTCGCGGGTCTGCGCGTCGAGCGCGGCGAACGGCTCGTCCATCAGCAGCACGGCCGGGTCGTAGGCGAGGCTGCGGGCAATCGCGACCCGCTGCTTCATCCCGCCGGACAGCTCGTGCGGGTAGCGGTCCTCGAAGCCGGAAAGCCCGACCAGGGCGAGGTATTCGCGGGCCCGCTCGGCCCGTTCCCGCTTGCCGAGCGCCCCGCCTTCGAGACCGAATTCGACGTTGGCGCGGGCGGTGCGCCACGGGAACAGCGCGTACTGCTGGAAGACGACGCCGCGGTCGAGCCCGGGTCCGCGCACCGGCTCGCCGTCGATGAGGACCTCCCCGGACGTCGGGGTGGTGAGCCCGCCGAGCAGGTCGAGCAGCGTCGACTTGCCCGAGCCGCTCGGTCCGACCAGCGAGAGGAAGGTGCCGTCGGCGACGTCGAGCGAGACCTCGTCGAGGGCGGTGAGCGCGCCGAAGGTCTTGGTGACCGACCGGATGCCGATCACTTGGTCACCGCCGGGGCGCCGTCGCGGTAGGGGTTGAACTCGTTGGTGTAGAGCTTCGAGGTGTCGATCCGGTCGCCCTTGATGTAGTCCTGCTGCTTCAGCCACGGCTCCCAGAGCGTGAAGTCCTTGTCGGCGATGAGGCCGCCGTGGGTGATGCCGACGCTCTTCCAGTACTTGAGCGTGTCGGTGTTCTCGTTGCGGCCGCGGGCCTGGATGATCTTGGTGAAGCGGGCGATCACCTGCTCGCGCGGGGTGGTGCGCTCCCACTCGATCGCCTTGGCCACAGCCGAAACGAAGATCTTCGTGGTCTCCGGGTACTTCTTGATGAAGTCGGTCCGCAGCACGTACGGGCCGCCGTTGTACGGGCCGAACGCCTGGACGTCGCTGAAGAGCGGCCGGATGCCGCCCACGGCGAGGGCGTGGTCCTGCAGGATCCCCTGCAGCGCGACGACGTCGAGCTGGCCGTTGCGCAGCGCCTGCTCGGCGTTCACCGGCGGGATGACGACGAGCTGCACCTGCTTGATCTCGTCGTCGGACAGGCCCTGGTTCTTCAGCCAGGTGTCGAGCGCGGCTTCGAGGTTCGCGCCGGCGGTGTTGACGCCGACCTTCTTGCCGATCAGGTCGCGGGCGGTCCGGATCGGACTGTCCTCTTTGGTGTAGTAGCCGATGAAAGCCTTGTCGTCGGAGCCGTAGTAGTTGACGACCGCCTTGACGGGCGCGCCCGCTTCGACGAGCTTGACGACCGCGCCGGTGAAGGCGCCGCCGAAGTCGGTCTGGTCGGTGGCCGCGGACTGGATGTCCTGCGGGCCGCTGATCGTGTTGCCGACCCACTTCAGCTTGACCGGGCCGAAGTAGCCCAGGTCTTCGGCGAGTTCGGGCAGGGTCACGGAGTTGGCGCTGCCCTGGTAGCGCAGTTCGAGTTTTTCCGGCTGCCCGGGCGTGCCGGTCGCCGTCGCCGACGCGCACCCGGCGAGCAGGATCGCGGCGGCGGCCAGGAGGGGCCAGGTTTTCTTCACGGTGGTTTCGTCCGTTCCGGGAGTCGGTGGGGATGCACCGATTGTTCGGGCCCGCCGTCCGGACGGTCAATTTTGCGAGTTCGTGAAATAACTCCGGTGGTTCACGAGGCGTGGGAGAGTGCGGAAAGCAGCGGACCGAGCGGGTTGCCGTAGAGGAGGTCGAGCAGCACCGCGCCGCCGGCGGTGGCCAGCTCCGTGCCCGGGAAGCTGGTGCCCACAACGGTTTCCGTGCTGTCGAGGCGGCGGGAGCGCTCGCCGACCTCGTCCCGGATGGCGGGAAGGCAGCCGGGCACACCCGCTATGCTGCGGTCGACCACGACGAGCACGGCCGGGTTGAGCACGTCGAGCAGCAAGGCCGCCGCCTGGCCGATCAGCCGGGCGCGGTCGAGGAACATCCGCACCGCGGCGGAATCGCCGCGTCCGGCGAGCGCGAGCAGTTCCGGGAAATCCGGGCGCGCGATCAGCCCGCTTTTCGCGGCCCGGCGCGCGAGGGTCGCTTCCGAGACGGTGGCTTCGAGGCAGCCGGTGCGCCCGCACCGGCACGCTTCGGTGCTGTCGTCGACCGGCAGGTGCGCGACGGCACCCGCGGCCGAGCGCGGCCCGTGGTGCACGGTGCCGCCGGTGGCGAACGCGGCGTCGACGACGTTGCCGGTGAACAGCTGCACGACGCTTTCGCGCGCCCGCGGGTGCCCGAAGAGCTGCTCGGCGTGCACGAGGGCGCGCGCGTGACCGTCGACTTCGACGGCCAGGCCGGTGCTTCCGGCGAGCAGCTCGCGCACCGGCACGTTCTTCCAGCCGAGCAGCGGGTGTTCGACGACGGTGCCGGATTCCCGGTCGACCCAGCCGCCCGTGGCGACGCCGAGCCCGAGCGGTTCGCGGTCCGGGGCGTGCCCGAGCAGCAGGTCGTCGAGGATCTCGGCGGCGCGGGCGAGGAGGTCTTCGGCGGCCAGGCCGTCGTGCGGTTCTTCGTGCTGCACCAGGACGTTCCCGCGCAGGTCGAGCAGCGCGACGGTGGCGTGGTGCACGGCGACGTGCAGCGCACCGGCGACGTGCCGCCCGGTGTCGAGGTCGACGGGCACGTGCGGCCGCCCGACGCGCTTTTCGGTTTCCGGGAGTTCGCGCAGCAGCCCGCGCCGGAGCAGTTCGGCGGTGTGCCCGGTGACGGCCGCGGCGGACAGGCCGGTCCGCCGCGCAATGGTGCTGCGCGCGACCGGCCCCCCATCGAGGACGGCACGCAGGACGGCACTCGCGCTGGCGCCACGCCGGGCGCCGCGCGCATCCGTCCTCTGTGGACCGTCGGCCGCCGCCGTCATGGCCCGATGGTGGCAGACGCCGGCGCGAGAGCCCAGGGTGCCCAGGATGCGGGCGCTGCCGCCGAGTGCACGCGCCGCCGCGGAGCGCATCTCGCGCAAGCTCTCGGCAGCGGCTCTTGACGCATACCCATATCGGCATATGATGGCTCCCGTGGCACGAGCAGCGACGACCGCCGACACCTTCAACGCCGTAGCCGAACCCCGGCGGCGCGAAATCCTCGACGTCCTGATGGGCGGCGAACGGTCCGTCGGCGACCTCGTCGACCTGCTCGGCCTCGCCCAGCCGCAGGTGTCGAAGCACCTGCGCGTCCTGCGGGAGGTGGGTGCCGTGGACGTGCGCGGCGACGGCAGGCAGCGGCTCTACCGGCTCAACGGCCCGGCGCTCAAACCCATCCACGACTGGGTCAAGCGCTACGAGCGGACGTGGTCGGAGCGGTTCGAGCTGATGGACGAAGTCCTCGAAGAACTCAAGGAACAGGAGAAGTGACGTGGAGATCACCACCCCCGCCGACGACCGGATCCTCATCACGCGCGAGTTCGACGCGCCCCGGCACCTCGTCTACCGCGTGTGGACCACGCCGGAGCTGGTGCGGCGCTGGTGGAGCGGGCACCGCGGGACCACCACCGAAGTCGAGCTGGACCTGCGGCCCGGCGGCCGCTGGCGGTACGTGCTCAAGACGAACGACGGCGCCGAGGTCGGCTTCCACGGCGAGTACCGCGAGATCGTGCCGGACGAGCGGATCGTCTACACCGAAGTGTTCGAGATGCCCGGCGTGGACCTCGACTCCGTGGACGGGCCGCTCAACACCGTCACCTTCACCGCGCTCGACGGCGACCGGACGCGGCTCGAGCTGCTGACCGTCACCGGCAGCCAAGAACTGCGCGACACGATCCTGCAGTCCGGCATGGAGGTCGGCGTCCGCGAGCAGATGGCGATCATCCAGGAGCTGGCGGACTCCCTGCGCTAGCCCGCAGGAACCGCGAACCCACCTTCGCCAGCTCGGCGGCCAGCTCCGGCGCGTCTAGCACCTCGAAGTCGACCTCGAGGAGCCCGAGGTACAGGCCGAGCATCGGCGCGTTGTCGGAGCCCACTTCCGCGACGCAGCGGTCCGGCCCCTCGGGCGTCACGTCGACCGCGAGCGGCAGCCGGGCCCGGACGTACGCCTCGGACGCGTGCAGGCGCACCTTCGCGTGGAACCGCCAGGTCGCCGCGCCGACGCTGCGCTGGACGAACTGCGCGACGTCGCCCTCGGGCGCCTCACGCGGGGTGAAGCGGGGCCCGTTCGGCACCTTCGGCGTCATCCGGTCGACGCGGAACGTGCGCCAGTCGTCCCGGGCGGTGTCCCACGCGACGAGGTACCAGCGCCGGCCCCAGCTGACCAGCCGGTGCGGCTCGACGTCGCGGCGGCTCGGCGCGCGCGCGTGGCTCGTGTAGTCGAACCGCAGCCGCTCGGCGGCCCGGATCGCTGCCGCGATCGCCGTCAGCACGTCCGCGTCGACGGCCGGGCCGCCGCCCGGCACCGCGACCGTCGCGGCCTGCAGCGCGTGCACCCGGTGCCGCAGCCGCGACGGCAGCACCTGCTCCAGCTTCGCCAGCGCCCGCACCGAGGTCTCGGCGATCCCGGCGACGCCGGTGGCCGTCCGCAGCCCGACCGCGACGGCCACCGCTTCGTCGTCGTCCAGCAGCAGCGGCGGCAGCTGCGCGCCCGCGCCGAGCCGGTAGCCGCCCTGGACGCCGGGGGAGGCCTCGACCGGGTAGCCGAGGTCGCGCAGCTTCCCGACGTCGCTGCGGACGGTGCGCGCGGTGACGCCCAGCCGCTCGGCGAGGTCGGCGCCGGTCCAGTCGCGCCGCGTCTCGAGCAGCGACAGCAACCGGAGCAGGCGGGCGGAGGTCTGCAGCATTTTCCAAGGATCGCACGAATCGCGGAAGGAAGTCTTCCGCAATGGTTCGTAGCGTGCTGCTCATGACGAACTCCTTCCGCATCGAGATCCCGCAGACCGAGCTGGACGACCTGCACCGCCGCCTCGCCGGCGCGAGGTTCGCCGACCCCGTGCCCGGCGACGAGCCGGACTGGTCGCGCGGCATCCCCACCGCCGCCGTGCGCGAGCTGGCCGAGTACTGGCGCGACGGCTTCGACTGGCGTGCGCAGGAGGCGGCGATCAACGCGTTCCCGCAGTTCACGACCGAGATCGACGGCCAGGTCGTCCACTACCTGCACGTCCGGTCGCCGCGGGCCGACGCGCTGCCGCTGCTGCTCACGCACGGCTACCCCAGCTCCTTCGCCGAGTTTCTCGACGTGCTCGGCCCGCTCACCGAGGACGGGCCGGACGCGTTCCACGTCGTCGTCCCGTCCGTGCCGGGGTTCGGCTTCTCGACGCCGCTGAGCGGGCCCGGCTGGGAGCTCGCCCGGACCACGGACGCGTTCGCCGAGCTGATGACGCGTCTCGGCTACGACCGCTTCGCCGCGCAGGGCGGCGACATCGGCGCCGGCGTCACCGGCCGGCTCGCCGCGCTGTACCCGGACCGCGTCATCGGCACGCACGTCACCAGCGACCGCGGGACGATCGCGCTGGCGGGGGAGCAGCTACCGCTGCCGGAGAACCTGTCCGCGGCCGAGCAGTCCGAACTGGACGCCGCCCGCGAGGCGTGGAAAGCCGGCCGCGGGTACCTGGACCTCCAGTCCCACAAGCCCGAGACGATCGCGGCCGCGCTCACCGACTCCCCGGTCGGCCAGCTGGCCTGGATCGCGGAGAAGTTCGAGGCGTGGACCGGCGCCGGCGTCGACCGCGACCGGCTGCTGACCACCGTCAGCCTCTACTGGTTCACCCGCAGCGGCGCGAGCGCGGCCCGGTTCCTGTACGAAGCCGCGCACGCGGCCCACGGCTGGCTGGCGCCCTCGGACGTCCCGGCCGGCTGGGCGGTCTTCAACAGCTCGCCCGTGGTGCGCCGGATCATGGACCCCGACGAGAAGATCGCGCACTGGTCGGACTTCGCCGAGGGCGGCCACTTCGCGGCGATGGAGGAGCCGGAGCTGCTCGTCGAAGACATCCGCGCGTTCTTCCGCGGGCTGCGGCCGTGAACGTCCGCGCGCTCAACCGGGCGCTCCTGGCCCGGCAGCACCTCCTGGCCCGCACGGCGCTGCCCGCGTCGGCGATGATCGAGCACTTGGTCGGGATGCAGGCGCAGGCGCCGCTCGCGCCGTACGTCGGGCTGTGGACGCGGCTTTCCGCGTTCCGGCCGGACGAACTGGCCACGCTGCTCACCCGCCGGGACGTCGTGCGCGGGCTGCTGATGCGCGGGACGGTCCACCTCGTCACCGCCGAGGACGCGCGGACGCTGCGGCCGCTCGTCCAGCGCGTCGTGGCGAACGGCTACACCGGGCACTTCGGCCGGCGGGTCGGTGGCGCGGACCTCGACGCCGTGGCGCGCTTCGGTCGTGAGCTGCTGGAGGAGTGCCCGCGCACCCGCCGGCAACTGCAGGACGCGCTGGCCGCTCGGTGGCCTCAGCACGACGCTGAAGCACTTTCTTACGCTGTAAGTTACCTGGTGCCGACCGCGCAGGTCACGCCCCGCGGCGTCTGGGGCTCGACCGGCCCGGCCGTCCTGACCACCTTGGACGGCTGGCTCGGCCGTCCACCGGCCTGCAATCCGTCGCTCGAAGCCGTGATCCGCCGGTACCTTACGGCGTATGGCCCGGCCTCGGTCGCCGACATCCAGGCGTGGTCGGGGCTGACGAAGCTGCGCGAAGTCGTGGAGCCGATGGGACTGCGCACGTTCCGCGCGGAGTCCGGCGCGCTGCTGTACGACGTCGAGGACGGCCTGCTGCCGGACCCGGACACGCCGGCACCGGTGCGGTTCCTGCCGGAGTACGACAACGTCCTGCTCTCGCACGCCGACCGCGCCCGGGTCCTCCCGCCCGGGCGGCGGGTCCCGTTGCCGCCGGGCAACGGCGCTTCGCGCGGGACGGTACTGGTGGACGGCTTCTACCGCGCGGACTGGCGGCTGCGCTCCGGCGTCCTGGAGTTCACCCCGCACGACCGCCTGGGGAAGGGCGAACTCGCGGAGATCACGGAAGAGGGGGAGCGGCTGCTGGAGTTCCTCGGCGCTGGGGCCAGAATCACCGCGTGCAGTTCGCCATCCTCGGGCCGGTCGAAGCCCGCCGTCCCGACGGGACCGCCGTCGCCCTCGGCGGGCCCCAGCTGCGGGGGTTGCTCGCGCTCCTCGCCCTCGACGCCGGCCGGGTCGTCGGTGCCGAGCGGCTGATCGACGGCCTGCACGGCGAGCACCCGCCCGAGGGCGCCGCCGAAGCGCTCCAGTCCCAGGTCTCGCGGCTGCGGCGGCGGCTGCGGGACGGCGGTGCGCCCGACGGGCTCGTCGAGTTCACGCCCGCCGGGTACCGGCTGGCCGTCGACCCCGAGGACGTCGACGTTCACCGCTTCGAACGCCTCACCGCGGAGGCGCGCGAAACGCCCGACCCGGCCGCGAAACGCAAGCTGTTCGCCGAAGCCCTCGCGCTGTGGCGAGGGCCGGCGCTCGACGGTCTCGCCGATCCGCCGCGCGCGGCCCGGCTGGCCGAACTGCGCCTGGCGGCGACCGAGGACCGCGTCGAGGCCGATCTGGTGCTCGGTCACCACGACCACGTCGTCGCCGAACTCCGCGAGCTGACCCGAGAACACCCGCTGCGCGAACGGCTCGCCGCCCAGCTCGTGCGCGCGTTGCACGGCAGTGGGCGCTCGACCGAGGCCCTCACCGTCTTCGCCGAGACGCGGGAGCGGCTCGCCGACGAGCTGGGCGCGGACCCGTCGCCGGAGCTGGCGGACGCGCACGCCGCCGTTCTGCGCGCCGCCGCGCCGACCTCGGCCCGGCGGGTTCCGGTGCCGCTCACCGGGTTCGTCGGCCGGACCGAACTCGACCGGCTGACGACGGCCCTGGGCACCGCCCGGCTCGTCACGCTCACCGGGCCCGGCGGCGCGGGCAAGACCCGCCTCGCCGTCGAAGCCGCGACCGGCGACGCCTGCTTCGTCGAGCTGGCGACGACGACCGACGTGCCGCGGGCCGTGCTCACCGCGCTCGGCCTGCGCGAACAGGGCGTGCTGGCCCCGGGCGCGGCCGAGGACCCCGCCGACCGCCTGGCCACCGCCCTCGCCGACCGGCCGCTGCTGCTCGTGCTCGACAACTGCGAACACGTCGTCGCGGCGGCCGCGCGGCTCGTCCGGCGGCTGCTCGCCGGCTGTCCCGGCCTGCGCGTGCTCGCCACCAGCCGTGAGCCCCTCGGCCTGACCGGCGAGACACTGGTGCCGGTCGGCGCCCTGCCCGCCGTCGCCGCGGCGCGGCTGTTCACCGACCGGGCGGCGGCCGTCGCACCCGGCGAACCCCTCGACCCGGCCGCGGTGACACGGATCTGCGCCGCCCTCGACGGCCTCCCGCTCGCGATCGAGCTCGCGGCCGCGCGCCTGCGGTCGTTGTCCGCGGACGACGTCGCCGCCCGGCTCGGCGACCGCTTCCGGCTGCTCTCGCGCGGCGACCGGACCGCCGAGCCGCGGCACCGGACGCTGCGTGGCGTCGTCGAGTGGAGCTGGGACCTCCTGGAGCCGGACGAGCGGCGGCTCGCGGGCCGGTTCGCGGTGTTCGCCGGCGGCGCGCGGCTCGACGCGGCCGAGCGCGTCTGCGCCGAACCCGACGCCGACGTCGTGTTGAGTGGTCTGGTCGAGAAGTCCTTCGTCGAGTTCGACGGCGGCCGGTACCGGATGCTGGAGACGATCCGGGCGTTCTGCGCCGAGCACGGCGACGACCGGCGCGCGGAGCACGCGAAGTACTTCCTCGACCTGGCTCGCGCGGCCGAGCCGAAGCTGCGTGGCGCGGACCAGCTGAGCGCCCTGGACGAACTGACCGCGGAGCACGCCGACCTGACCGCGGCACTGCGCTGGAGCACCGCCGAAGACCCGGAAACCGCGGTCCGGCTCATCGCCGCCCTGACCTGGTACTGGTGGCTGCGAGGCCGGCGCGGCGAGGCGACGCCGTTCGCGGACGCCGTCGTCGCCGCGTTCGGCGCCGAGCCACCACCCGGGCTGGCCGAGGAGTACGTCGTCTGCCTGATCCAGGCGTCCCGCACCGACGTCGAGCCCGAGCCGATCCTGCAGGGGCTCGACGGGCCGCTGCGCCACCCGTACCTCTTCCTGCTGTGGGCGTTTTCCCCGCGCACCAAGCTGCGGGACGGCGAACGGCTGGCCGCGCTGGTCGGCGACGACTCGTGGTCGCGGGCGTTCACGCGCATCGGCGACGGCCTCGGCGCTCAGTACCGCGGCCGGATCGAGGAAGCCGAGACGCACTTTTCGGCGGCGCTGCACGGGTTCCGCGCTCTCGGTGACCGCTGGGGTGAAGCGAGCGCGCTGGAGAAGCTGGCCGAGTTCGCGGACTGGCGCGGCGACCACGCGCGGTTCCGCGAGCTGATGGACGAGTCCGTCCGGCTGGCCGGCGAGCTGGGCTCCTTCGAAGACGCCGCCGAGCTGCTGTGCCGCCGCGCCGACGGCGTGCTCCGCGCCGGCGACGCCGAAACCGCCCGCGCCGGCTACGAAGCCGCCGCCGAGCAGGCCCGCGCGGCCGGCACGCCGGTGACGCTCGCGCGAGCCCGCGGCGGCCTCGGCGAGATCGCGCGGCGCGCGGGTGACCTGGCCGCGGCCCGGCGCTGGTACACCGCGGCCGTCGGCCTCGCCGCCGGCCCGGTGACCGGCGGCGAGACGCGGATCCGGCTCTACACGGGCTTCGGCTGGACCGCCGCCGCCGAGGGCAACCTCGACGAGGCGACCGAGCTGCACCAGGAGGCGCTGGCCACCGCCCTCGAACACGCGAACCTGCCGGGCGCGGCCCAGGCGGTCGAAGGCCTGGCCGGCGTCCTCGCCGCGCGGGAGGAGGACGAGCGGGCCGCGTTCCTGCTCGGCGTGGCGGTCGGGCTGCGCGGCGCGCCCGTCACCGGGGACGCGGATGTCGAGGGGGTCGCCGACCGGGTGCGCTCGCGCATCGGTGCCGACGCCTACTCACAAGCCTTCGACCGCGGTCGCGAAATGCCCCCTGAGCAGGCGTTGAGCGAGTTCGGTCAGCGGCGGTTCGCGCTCGGTTCGTGAGCGGTCAGCGGCCGCGCCCACAGTCCGGGGCATGACGAAGACGATCCTGATCTCCGGCGCGAGCGTCGCCGGCCCCGCCCTCGCCTGGTGGCTGCACCACCACGGCTTCCGCCCCACCGTCGTCGAGCGCGCCCCGAGCCTGCGCGAAGGCGGCTACAAGGTCGACATCCGCGGTGTCGCCGTCGACGTCGTCCGCCGGATGGGCCTGCTCGACGAGGTGCACGCGGCGAGCACCGACATGCGCGGCGCGGCGTTCGTCAACAAGCGCGGCAAGGAGATCGCCACGCTGGACGCCGACACGTTCGGCTTCCGCCACGGCGACGACACCGAGATCCTGCGCGGCGACCTCGCGAAGATCCTCTACGACGCGACCCGCGAGCACACCGAGTACGTCTTCGGCGACTGGATCACCGGCCTCGACGAGCGCGCCGACGGCGTCCACGTGACGTTCGCCAACGGTCAGCCGCGCCGGTTCGACCTGGTCGTGGGCGCCGACGGCCTGCACTCCGGCGTCCGCGCGCTGGCGTTCGGCCCGGAGGAGGAGTACCTGCGCCGGTTCGACGCCTACATCTCGATCTCGACCGTGCCCAACACGTTCGAGCTGGACCGCTGGGAGCTGCTGCACTCGGCGGCCGCGGGCAAGATGGTGAACGTCTACAGCACCGCCCGCGCCGACGACGCGAAGGCCGCGTTCTGGTTCAGCGCCCCGCCGCTGAGCTACGACCGCCGGGACGTCGACGGCCAGAAGGACCTGGTCGCCGGCCAGTTCGCCGGGCTCGGCTGGGAAACCGCCGCGTTGCTCGAGGCGATGCGCGAAGCCGGCGACTTCTACTTCGACCCGGTGTGCCAGATCGTCATGGACCGCCTGTCGGCCGGCCGCGTGACCCTGCTGGGCGACGCGGGGTACTGCCCTTCGCCGGCCTCGGGGCAGGGCACGAGCCTGGCCCTGGCCGGCGCGTACGTCCTGGCGGGCGAACTGGCGACGGCCGGCGACCACACGTCGGCGTTCGCCGCCTACGAGCGGGAGATGCGGCCGTACATCGAGAAGAACCAGGCCCTGGCGAAGACGGCGTTGCGCGGGATCATCCCGCAGTCGCGCGCGTTCGCGTGGTTCAACACCCGGATGATCAAGCTGATGCCGTACCTGCCGGGCCGCAACCGCGTCCTGGAGCAGATGGCCCGCCCGATCCGGGAGGCCGCGAACGCATTGGTGCTCAAGGACTTCACTTCTTCAGCGGATCGTGCCCCCAGTTCATGAGCGAGTACCGCCAGGTCGTCTCCTTCACGTCCCCGGACGGCCGCTGCGCGAGGTGGCGGTGGACGTAGCCGACGACCTTGCGCATGTGGGCGAGGTCGTCGGCGGAGACGTCGTCCTTCTTCTTGTTCAGGATGCCGATGATCCGCCGGCCGGACTCGTGCCCGACGGACTCCCCGCCACCTCTGTGCTGCCCGGAGTCCTTGGACTCGTCGGTCTTCAGCCAGTCTTCGAGCTGCTTGGCGGTCATGTTGACGTTCTTGCCGAACTCGCGGCGGGTCTCTTCGTCGTCCATTCGGGACGCATACCCGCTCCGATCACGGGTATGCGCACTTCAGGAGGTGGTTCTCATGAGCAAGGACTTCAAGAAGGGCGACCGCGTCCGGTGGGACGCGGGCAACCAGAGTTCCGTCGGGACGGTCGAGGAGAAGATCACCAAGGACACCCACGCGGGCAAGCGGGACGTCAAGGCGTCGCCGGAGGAGCCGCAGTACCTCGTGAAGAGCGAGAAGTCCGGGAAGACCGCGGTGCACCACCCGGACAAGCTGCACAAGGCCTAGCTTCGCGCGAGGTGCTTTTCCGTCCACTCGGCGAACGTCGTCAGCGGGATGCCGAGCGCCCGGGCGAATTCGGGGCGGGCGGGGTGGCCGACCTCGTTCTGCCACTCGTGCCGGACCGCGTACGACGGCGCCCCGGCGGCGATCGCCTCTTCGGCGGTCATGTCGGGCGCCGTCAGCTCGACGCCGAGCGCGCGCGAGAGGATCTCGGCGACCTGCGTCATCGTCATCAGCTCGCTCGCCAGTTCCAGCTCGACGCCGTCGAAGCGCGCCGGGTCCTGGAACGCGGCGGCGGCCGCGGCGCCGATGTCGTCCACCGCGACCAGGGCGAGTTCGGTGGCGGGCTTGATGGTCGTGACCAGCCGGCCGTGGGGCAGCAGGAACGACGGCGGCAGGAAGTTCTCCATGAAGAAGCCGGGCTTGAGCAGCGTCCAGTGCGCAAAACCGGCGTCGCGGACGCGGTCCTGGATCGCGGTCTTGGTCTCCATGTAGTGCTCCATCGACGTCCAGCGGCCCTCGGCCCAGCCGGGCACGGACCGGTGCTGCCCGGCGCCGGAGACCGAGGTGTGCACGAACTGCGGCACGCCTGCGTCGCGGGCCGCGTCGACCAGGTTGCGGCCCTGGACCCACTCGGAGTCGCCTTCGAGGTTCGTCAGGTCGGGCATCTGGACGGAGAACACGCCGCGGACGTCCTTCATGGCGGGGGCGAGGGAGGCCGGGTCGTAGAGGTCGCCTGGCACGACTTCCGCGCCTGCCGCACGGAGGTCCTGCGCTTTCTCGGGGTTCCGCACCAGCGCGCGGACGGGCACGCCGGCCTTCAGGAGCGCGCGGGCGGTGGCGCCGCCTTGCTTGCCGGTGGCGCCGGTGACCAGGACGGGGGACATGGGGACTCCTCGGGCCGTAAGTGGCGGGGCCCGCCACTTCGTGCTCGCTACACTAGCGACTAAGTGGCGGCCCCCGCCACTTCCTGTCCCGGAGGTGGTCCGTGCCGCGGTCCGACGCCCGCCGCAACTACGCGCGCATCCTCGCCGTCGCCGAGGAGGAGGTCGCGGCGCGCGGCGCCGACGCGTCCCTGGAACAGATCGCCCGGACGGCCGGCGTCGGCTCGGCGACTGTGCGCCGCCACTTCCCGAGCCGCCCGGCGCTGCTGGAGGCGGTGTTCCGGCGGCAGGTGGAGGCGCTGGCCTCGCAGGCCCGTTCGCTGGCGGCGGAGCCGGACGCCCGCACGGCGCTGCTGGACTGGCTGCGCGCGGTGACGACGTACGCGGCGACGGCCCGCGGCTTGGCGACGGCGCTGGTCCGCGACGAGCAGTCGATGGCCCACGCGTGCTCGACGACGATGACCGAAGCGGGCGAACCATTGGTACGCCGGGCGGCCGAGGCGGGCGCGGTCGGCCCGGACGTCACGGCGGCGGATTTGATTGCGGTGGTGACGGGGATCGTGCTGGCGACGGAGCACCACCGCGACCCGGCCGCCGAGGCGCGGCGGTTGCTGGAGCTGGCGGTGCGGGGGATCAGTCCGAGGTCGTGAGTCGGCGGTGCGGTGCCTGCCACGATCGCGCGGCGTCGAGCGCTTCGGTCGGTGGGGCGCGGTGGTTGTTGGGGCTAGCGTGTGGGGGATCAGCTTGAGGCGGTGAGCTAGTGGTGTAGTGCCCGCCGCGAGCGCGCGCGTCGGCGGGGCGCGGTGGTTGCTGGAGTTGGCGGTGTGGGGGATCAGTCCGAGGTTGTGAGCCAGTGGTGCGGTGCCTGCCACGATCGCGCGGCGTCGAGCGCTTCGGTCGGCGGGGCGCGGTGGTTGCTGGAGCTGGCGGTGCGGGGGATCAGTCCGAGGCCGTAAGCCACTCGTGCAGTGCCCACCACGACCGGACCGCGTCGAGCACCCGGCCGCCCGTGTTCTCCGCCAGTGGCAACGGTGTCAGCTCCGCCAGCCTGTCCAGGCGGTACCGGACCGTGTTCGGGTGCAGGTGCAGGGCCTCCGCCGTCGGGCGCAGGCGCTGGCCGTGGTCCAGGTACGCCAGCGCCGTCGCCGCCAGCTCGTGGTGGAACGGGTTCGCCGGGTCCAGTGCGCCGAGCAGGGCCGTCGTCAGCAGGCTCGCCAGCAGGGGCTGGGCCGTCAACGCGATCTCGCCCGCCAGCGCCGTCACGTCGTGGTAGCCGGGGCCGGCGATGCGCGCCGCCTCCGTGCAGAGCCGGTGCACCTCGCGCAACGCCGGCAAAGCGGCCGGGGGCGCCACCACCAGTGAAACACCTTCGAAGAGCGCGACCCCGGCCGGTGACCGCACGGCCAAGCCGGTCAGCCGGCCCTCGACCAGGCCGTACACCCCGCCGAACTCCAGCAGTGCCTGCTCCAGCGTTCGCGCCTGGGCCGGGTCGCTCACGTCCGACACCACGCAGAAGTACCGGACGTCCGGGTGCAACCCCGCCCGCCGCAACTCCTCGGGCGTCGGCGGGTGTCCCGACAGCAGCAGCGTCCGCAGCAGCTGCGTCCGGGCGTCGCGCACCGTGCGGGACAGCTGGAGCTCGGCCGCGTGGTAGCCCTTGACGATGTGGTGCTCCAGCGCGCCGGTGTAGCGGTCGGCGTCGAGGACCGTTTCGAGGATGAGGTCGTCGGGGACGCCGGCCGCCCGGGCGCGCTCGACGGCGACGCGCGCCGCGTGCGTGCGGCCTGCCTGGACCCCGCTCAGCAGTTCGGTGAGCGGGACACCCTGCGCCGCGCGGTCCGCGCCCAGTGCCTCGGCGGTGGTGTAGTCCTCGCGCGCGGGGCCGTCGGGGCTCGCCGTCGCGCGCAGCGCGGCCGAGAGCAACACCTGGATGTGCCGCCGGTTCTCGGCTTCCGGCAGCCGCGCGACCTCGGGCGACTCGCTGCGCGCCACCTTCACCAGCTCGTCCAGCACGGCTTCGTCCGCGGCCAGGTCGTCGAGGATCCGGCGGAGCAGCGGCGTCACCGGGCACCTCCCGAAACCGTTGTGGCACCGCCACAACCGGCACCGGCGACGTTGGGCGGCCGACCCTACCGGACGGGCTCCGGTGCCCGGTTATCGTGGCGGTACCGGACAGTAACCCCTGCCCGGGGCAAAACCACCGCCGCACCTCTTCAACGTCGAAAGGTGTCTTGTCGTGCGCACTTCCCCGGGAATCCGCCGACGGCGGTCCTACCTCTCGCGCCTGGCGTACCTCACCTCCGCCGTCGCCCTGCTGGCGACCGGCGCGGCGGTGCCCGCGACCGGCGCCCCCGCGGCGCTGCGGGAGGTGATGTTCGTCGGCAACAACTGGGAGGGGACGGCCGACGTCATCGCCTCGCGCGGTTCCTTCGCGAAGATCGGGCGCGTGAACATCATCCCGGACAAGGACGACCGGCTGCGCGAGATCTACCTGAACCCGATCAAGCTGGCGTTCTTCCTCGGCATCCGCAACGGGCCGGGGGAGGGGCACGACCAGTTCGTGGACGACATGTACACGACCCCGGACGGGGCCTCGGTGGTGGCGTCCCGGCCGAGCTTCGCCGACGTCGTCTCGATCAGCCTCAGCACCGGCCGGATCAACTGGCGCTTCCCGGTTTCCGGGTTCCGCGCCGACCACATGGCGGTCTCGCCGGACGGCCGCCGCGTCGCCGTCTCGGCTTCGACGTCGAACACCGTGCACGTGCTGGACATCGTGACCGGGCAGCAGGCCGGCTCGTTCGCGACCGGCGACAAGCCGCACGAGAACGTCTTCACCGGCGGCGGCCGGTACCTGTGGAACATGTCGATCGGCAACGTCGACACGAACCTCGACGACCCCGGCTGGGACTTCACCAAGGGGGACCGGCACATCACGGTCGTCGACGCCACGACCTTCCGGCAGGTCAAGGTGATCGACATGCGCGACCGGCTCGACGCCTTCGGGCGCCGCGATCTCTCGGACGCCGTGCGGCCGGTCGCGTTCACACCCGACGAGTCCAAACTGTACTTCCAGGTGTCGTTCTTCAACGGTTTCCTGGAGTACGACGTCGCGACGGACAAGATCACCCGGCTGAAGGAGCTGCCGAAGAACCCGGCCACGAGCGACGACCGCACGACGTTCGTCAACGACTCCCGCCACCACGGCATGTCGATGAACCCGGCGGGCACCAAGCTGTGCGTCGCCGGGACGATGGACGACTACGCGACGGTCGTCGACCGCGCGACCCTGCAGCAGGGCACGCTGGTGCCGGCGGTGAAGCCGTACTGGGCCACGGTGAGCGGCGACGGCAGCGCGTGCGTCATCTCCGAGGCGGGCGCGGACCAGGTGACGGCGATCGACTTCGCGAGCGGGCAGAAGCTGGTCTCGGTGCCGGTGGGCGACCACCCGCAGCGGGTGCGGATCGGTCACGTCCCCGAGGGGTGGACCGGACCCGCGAGCTGAACCGGCTCAGGCGAAGTCGTAGGCGATCGTGAACCAGCCGCGGACCTCATCGTCCACATCGGATACTTCGCGCAGCTTCAGCTGGTGGCCCACCCGCGGCCCCGACGCCCAGCGCGCCGGGGCGATGCGGGCCGTCTCGATCGGGCGCGGCAGGAACAGGTACACCAGGACGTCCCGCGAGCGGGGCCGGAGCTCGGCGAGCTTCCGGTCCCGCTTGAGGAACACCCCGACCTTGACGGCGTCCTCGTGGACGTCGCCCAGTGTTCGCAGGTGCTCGACGACGGCGTCGTAGATCGCGCGGAACTTCGGGTCGCGGCCGGCGAAAGTCTGCTCGACCGTGCAGCCCGGGACGCACGTGTGGCCCTGTCCGGTGCGCGCGAACTCGCGGTCGCAGCGCGGGCACGTCCAGCGGGTCGCCATGCCGTCCAGGATGGCACTCACAGCGGCGCCGGGCCGAGCGCGGGGACCGTCGCGGCCGCGTTGACCAGCCGGCGGGCCGCCGCGGCCGCGGACTTGCGCTGCGACGGCGGCAGCCGGTCCAGCAGCGCGCCCAGCGCCGCGTGGCGCTGTTCCAGGATCCGCGCCACCAGCTCGTGGCCCGGATCGGTGACCTCGAGGGTCACCACGCTCCGGTTGCGCGCGTCGCGCCCGCGCGCCACGTAGCCGAGGGACTCCAGCCGGTCGGCCAGCCGCGTCACCGACGACGCGTTCACGCCCATCGCCGCCGCCAGCCGCGAGCTCGGGACCCGGCCGAGGCGATCGAGGATGAGCAGCAGCCGCGTCTGCGGGAACGAGACCTCGGGCGGCGCCGCGTGCGCGCACTCCCACGCGATCCCGACCAGCACCAGGGTGAGGCCGTCCAGGGCCACCACGTCCGGGTCGGCGCCCGGGGCCGCGTCTTCGAGGGTTTGCATGGAGCAATACTTGCCAATCGCAAGAGCATCGGTCAAGATAGGTGCTCCGGCACTCGCCCGGCACTTCTTGGCGCGTCCACATGAGACGCCCGAAACTCCTTGCGGCACAAGCGAAATCGGTTTGAACCCCTTCGTGGCGGGAGCCGTAGTACCCCGTGCAGGCACTTGTCGCCAGAAGGAGGAACGATGCCGGATCACCGTGGCATGACGGCCAAGGCCAGGGCTCGGACCGTGCTGGTCGTCGTGGCCACGCTCGCCGTGGTCGCCGTGGGCTCGGTCCTGGTGCTGAAAGCGAGCGCCCAGACCGCACCCGGGTCGACGCAGGCGCAGGTCCCGGCGTACGGGCACGACATGGCGGGCATGCAGCTGGGCTCGGCCGCCCAGGCCGCGGCCGACATCGCCGGTGCCGGGCCGGTCACCGAGCTGGACAAGACGTTCCTGGTGAAGGTCCGCCAGGCCGGGCTGTGGGAGATGCCCGCGGGCACGCTCGCGCAGACGCACGCCAGCAGCGACGCCGTGAAGCGCGCCGGGCTGCACCTGCTGGACGGGCACTCGCACCTGGACCAGCTCGTCCGCGAGGACGCGAAGATGCTCGGCGTGACGCTGCCCGACCAGGCGAGCGCCGAGCAGCAGGGCTGGGTCCGCCAGCTGACCGCCGCGCAGGGGCTCGAGTTCGACAAGCTGTTCGTCAACCTGTTGCGCGCCTCGCACGGCAAGATCTTCGCGACCATCGCCGAAGTCCGCGCGGGCACGCAGAACGACGTCATCCGGCGGCACGCGACGCAGGCGAACCAGACGGTGCTCGACCACATGAACGTCCTGGAGGACACCGGTTTGGTGGATCCGGAGACGATCGCCGAGGTGGCCGCGGCGGTCAACCCGCCGAAGTGACTCAGGCGGTCGTGCGGAACGCGCGGCGGTACGCCGAGGGCGACGTTCCCACGACCCGGGTGAAGTGGTGCCGGAAGGTTGCGGGGCGGTCCAGGCCGACGGCCGCGCCGACCTGCTCGACCGACAGCGCGCCGCGCTCGAGCAGCGGCAGGCTGGCGGTGATCCGCTGCGCGACGACCCAGCGCAGCGGGCTGGTGCCGGTCCGCCGGTGGAAGTGCCGCAGGAAGGTGCGCGGCGCCAGGTGGGCCCGGGCCGCCAGTGCGGCGACGGTGATCGGCTCGGCGAGGTGCTCCAGAGCCCAGGCCATCGCGTGGGACACGCCGTCGCCGCCGGCCGGCTCGGCCACGGCGGCGGCCACGACCTGGGTCTGGTCGCCCTCCCGGTGCGGCGGGCCGACGAGGTGCCGGGCGACCGCGCCGGCGACCCGTGCGCCGTGGTCCCGGCGCACCAGGTGCAGGCACAGGTCGAGCGCGGCGGCGTTGCCCGCGCCGGTGAGGACGTCGCCGCCGTCGACGTACAGCACGCCGGGCCGGACGCGGATCCGCGGATGCCGCTCCCGCAAAAGGTCCGTGTACTGCCAGTGGGTCGTCGCTTCGCGGCCGTCGAGCAGCCCGGCCGCGGCGAGCGCGAAGACGCCCGAGCAGATCGACACGATCCGGGCGCCCCGCGCGTGCGCGTCCCGCAGCGCGGCCACGAGTCCGGGAGGCACCGCGGCCCGGACGTCCGGCACGGCGACGACGACCACGGTGCCGGCGGCCGCCAGGACGTCCACGTCCGTCGGCGAGCAGACCCGCAGGTCGTACCGGGGTGCGGCGGCCGGCGACTCGAACACTTCGACCACCGCGCCGAGCTCGAAGGAAGCGATCCCGTCGAACGCCGGCGCCGCGACGGTGTGGCGGCTGCCGGGGGACGCGGACGGCATGGCGCGATCTTAGCGGTCCGGGGCGGTCACGCCGCTTCCGCGGGCGCAGGCCGGCGGCGAGGATCGGATCCATGATCATCCATGCGCTGAACGACGTCATCGGCACCGGACGCGAGGTGACGGGACCGGAGTGGTCCAGCCGCCGCCTGGTGCTCGCGGCGGACCGGGCCGGCTTTTCGGTGACCGACACCGTCGTGCGGGCGGGTGCCGAGCTCGAGATGTGGTACGCCCACCACGTCGAAGCCGTCTACGTCCTCGAAGGCCGGGGCGAAGTGACCGACCACGAGACCGGCGAGGTGCACCGCCTCGAACCCGGCGTGCTGTACCTCGTCGACGCCCACCAGCGGCACACCCTGCGTACCCACACGGAGTTCCGCGCGGTCTGCGTGTTCGACCCGCCCCTCACCGGCCGGGAGGTGCACGACGAGCGCGGCGCCTTCCCACCGCCCGCTCAGGACCGCGCGAGGTAGCGCTGGACGGTTGGGCCGACCTCCTCGACGACCTCCGCCGGGGTCAGCGCGACCACCGGGGGCAGGCGCAGGACGTACCGCGTCAGCGCCAGTCCCAGCAGCTGGCTCACCACCAGCCCGGCGCGCCGGGGGGCGTCGGCCGGGTCGCCGAACCGCAGCACCGCGGGGGTGACCTGGCCGGCGAACACCTCGCGCATCTTCTCGACCACGGCGTCGTCGGCGACGGCCGTGCGCAGCAGCGTCAGCAGGATCTCGTCGGTCGGCGGGTGCTCCCACAGCGCGAGGAACTGCCTGGTCAGCAGCGCGCCGACGGTGCCGGGGTCGGCCGCGGCGAGGTCCGGCAGGTCCAGCTCGACGTCGACCGCCGCCGCGAACAGGCCGTCCTTGCTGCCGTAGTAGCGCATCACCATCGACGGGTCGATGTCCGCGTCGGCGGCGATCGAGCGGATCGTCGCGCGGCGGAAGCCGTCGGCGGCGAACCGGCGGCGCGCCGCGTCGAGGATGGCCGCCCGGGTGGCATCGGACCGGCGGGGTGGTTCAGTCATGCCAACAAGTGTAGGCCAACACTTGTTGACAAGCCAGTGCGGGCGTGCCTACCGTGAATGCCAACAGTTGTTGGCAAAACTCGGAGGTCGTCGTGAACCTGCCTGCCCGTACCGATGTCCTGATCGCCGGCGCCGGCCCCGCCGGCCTGGCCGCGGCGATCGTCCTCGCCGAAGCCGGCGTCGATTTCCTGCTGCTCGACCGCCAGGCCGAGGGCGCGAACACCTCCCGGGCCTGCGTGGTGCACGCCCGCACGCTGGAGGTGCTGGCCGAGCTCGGCGTCACCGAGCGGCTGAAGGAGCTGGGCGTCGTCGTCCCGACGTTCACCGTCCGCGACGGCGCCGCGGTGCTGGCCAAGGTGCCCTTCGGCGGGCTGCCGACCGCCTACCCGTACACGCTGATGGTGCCGCAGGACCGGACCGAAGCCGTGCTGCTGGCGCGGCTGCGCGAAGCCGGCGGCGACGTGCACCGGCCGTACGAGGTCACGTCGGTCGCCGGCGACGACACCGGCGTCACGGTCGAGACGACCGGCGGCACCGTGCGCGCGAAGTACGTGGTCGGTGCCGACGGCATGCACAGCACCGTGCGGGAGCAGGCGGGCATCGGCTTCACCGGCGCCACCTACGCCGAGTCGTTCGTGCTGGCCGACGTCCGGATGAGCTGGCCGCTGGCGCGCGAAGAGGTCAGCCTCCACCTGTCGCCGGAGGGTGTGACGGTCGTGGCGCCGCTGCCCGACGGCGACGACCACTACCGCGTCGTCGCGACGGTCGCCGAGGCACCCGAGCACCCGGGCGTCGCGGACATCCAGTCCATTGTGGACGCGCGGGGTCCGGAGGGTGCGCGGTCGCGGGTCACCGAAGTGGTGTGGAGCTCACGGTTCCGCGTCCACCACCGGGTGGCCGACCACTACCGGGCGGGCCGGGTGCTCATCGCCGGCGACGCGGCGCACGTGCACAGCCCGGCCGGCGGGCAGGGCATGAACACGGGCATCCAGGACGCGGTCGCGCTCGGCAGGCTGCTGGTCCGCGTGGCCGCGGGCGAGCCGGACGCGCTGCTGGACACGTACGAGACGACGCGGCGCCCGGTGGCGACGGAGGTGGTGGCGTTCACCGACCGGATGACCCGGATGGCCACGCTGCGGCCCCGCCCGGCGCGGCTGCTGCGCAACACGGTGCTGAAGACGGTCTTTTCGCTCCCGCCGATGCGGGCGAAGCTGGCTTACCAGCTGGCGGAGCTGGCGGCGCGCTGATCCCCGGGGTACCACCGGCCGAGCCACTGCTCGGCGCCGTAGTCCTCGTACCGCTTGACCTCCACGAACCCCAGCTTCGCCGCGAGCCGCATCGAAGCGGCGTTCGCCGTCTGGGTGCGCAGCGCCACCGGCTCACCCGGCCGCGCCGAAGCGAACCACTCCAGCGCCGCCGCACACGCCTCCGCCGCGTACCCGTGCCCCCACGCCGACGGCAGGAACAGGTAACCGATCTCCGTCTCGCCGTCCTCGCGCGAGTCGAGAGTGACCATGCCGATCATCGTGCCGTGGAGGTCCACCACGAACGACCCGAACCGGCGTCCCGGCAGCTCGGGCACCGCGCTCTCGACCTCGGCGCGCGGCCGGGACCCGCCGATGTACCTGCCCACCTCCGGCGAAGCGAACAATTCGACGTACGCCGGCCGGTCGCGGGCCTCGGACTCCCGGAGCACGAGCCGCTCGGTCCGCAAAGGTGGTTCACTCACGCCCGCCAACCTAGCGGGCCGGCGGCACGATCCCGTACTCGTGGATCTTGCGGTAGATCGTCGCCCGGGAGATGCCCAGCAGCTTCGCCGCCCGTACCTTGTTGCCGTCCGCGTCTTCCAGGCACTTCACGATCGCGTCACGCTCGATCGACTCGAACCGGTTCAGCGGCCGCCGCCCCACCGTGTGGAACTCCGCCGGGAGGTCGCCCGGGCGGATGGTGCCCGCGCGGCGGCGCTGGGCCACCGCCCGCAGCACCTGGTAGAGCTGCCCGGTGTTGCCCGGCCACTCCGCCCGCATCAGCAGGTGCAGCGCCGCGGCCGAACACGTCAGCCGCCCGCCGTAGCCGAGCTTGCTCAGCACCAGCGGGACCAGCTCCGCCAGGTCCTCGACGTGGTGGCGCAGCGGTGGCACCCGCACCGTCCGCGGGAACGACTTCAGCAGCTCGGCCAGCGCCGGTTTCGTCTCCGCCTCCGGCACGAGCGTGAGCACCACCCACGGCGCGTCGGCCAGCTCACGCAGCTCGCGCAACGCCGTGGCGAGCGCGTTCGCCGCCGGTGCCGGCAGCCGGTCGGCGTGGCGGACGACCAGCGTCCGGATCGGGGCCTCGGCGTGCTCGCGCAGCAGCGCGGCCCAATCCGTGCCCGCCGCCGCGTCCACGGTCAGCAGCCGCGCCGCCGGGTGGTGGCGCTGGTGCAGGCCCTTCGCCAAGGTCAGCTTGCCCGTCCCGGCCTCACCTTCCAGCGCGACCCACTCGCCGCGCTGGTGGCCCGTGTCGAGGTCGTGCCCGCAGCGCAGCCACAGCGGCGCCGAGCCGACCACGCCCGGCAGGTACATCGGCAGCATCGGCGTCGACGGCACCGCGAGGGTTTCTTCGGCCTCGATCAGCTTCACCGAAAGGACGCCGCCCGCGGTGTCGGTCTCCCGCTGGCCCGGGACGCGGCGGCAGAACACGCGCACGCGCAGGCCGCTGGACAGCGCCAGCGTCGCCGACGTCCGGCGGCCGTCGGTGAGCGCCGCGGTGCCGTGACCCAGCAGCACCGACTGGTCGGCCGGGTCGAGCAGCTGCCGCGCCCGGTCGTTCATCATCACGATGTCCTCGTTGAACGCCAGCACGATGCCCGTCCACCGGCGGCAGGTCTGCAGGTAGGCCTGGAAGAGGATCATCTCCCGCAGGTCGCTGTGGCGCAGCAGCGCCTGCCGGATCTGCTCGGCCGTCGAGCGGGCGAGCGCGATCAGCAGGCCGCCGGCGTCCTTGTACCAGCAGGTGAGGTCGACGGCGCCGATCTTCTTGCCGGAGATCGGGTGGTGGATCGGCACGCCCGCGCAGGCCAGGTTCTCCAGGTGCTCGGCGTAGTGCTCGTGCCCGAACACCGTGGTCGCGCGGCCGTCCTCGAGCGCCGTGCCGATGCCGTTGGTCCCGACGGACTGCTCGCCGTAGCTGAACCCGGGCACCAGCTCGACGCGTTCGAGGTGCCGCTTCAGGTCGGCGTCGCCGGTCCGCTGGGTGAGCACGACGCCGCTGGCGTCGGTGAGGATCAGGCTGATCGGCTGGCCGTCGAACTGCTCGCTCAGCTTGTGCAGCACCGGTTCGGCGCCGCGCATGAGCGGGATGTCGAGGTTCTGGTCGCCGAAGTAGCGGGGATCGATCCGGTCGGCCTCCACCCGGAACTCCTGCGAACGCCGCCAGGAGGCCAGGATCGTCTGCCGGACCGTGCCCGGCGGCACCGGTTCGGCCGTCAGGAAACGCACCCGGGTGCGGGCGAGCTCGTCGTCGGCGAGCAGGGTTCCGGGCGCCATCTCGTCCACGTGACCTCCAGCTTCCCGCGGCCCACGTGGGTGCGGGCACACCCGTTGTGCCGCCCGTTCAGCCTAGATCCGGCGTGCGGCGCGCGGTGTCTCAAATTGAGACGCCCGGGTCCCGCGCCCGGCGGTCCGATGGAGGGCCAACCCACCGCTGACCAGGAGGAGTGCCCATGCCCGCCGAGGCCGCGGAGACGTACAACCCGTGGACGATCGTCAACCTGGTTTTCACGCATCTGGCCGAACAGGGTCTGCACCCGACGTTCGGCGGAGAGGGCCATCCCGGCGAACCGGCGGCCGCGCTGCTGCGCGCGCTCGGGATCACCCCGACCGTCGAGGGCGACGCGCGGGTGCGCACCGGCGTCCACAGCGAGCTCGCCGAGCTGCGCGCCCGGATGCTCGGCGCGGACGAAACGCCCTGAGCAGCGGTTCTGTCTCAGATTGAGACCCGCGTCACCCGGCTACGCCCCTTCAATGGTCAACGCAGGACGTCCGCCCCGACGGCGAGCGACCGACAAGGAGTTGATCCATGAGTCGCCAGAGTGTGGCGAAAGCCCACCAGAAGATCCAGGAACTGTCGTGGGAGCCGGCGTACCACACCCCGGTTTCGCACTACGGGACCGACTACACGTTCCAGAAGGCCAAGAAGAAGGACCCGTTGAAGCAGGTCCTCCGCTCGTACTTCCCGATGCAGGAGGAGAAGGACCACCGGGTCTACGGCGCCGAGGACGGCGCGATCCGCGGCAACATGTTCCGCCAGGTGCAGGAACGCTGGCTGGAGTGGCAGAAGCTGTTCCTCTCGATCATCCCGCTGCCCGAGATCTCCGCGGCGCGGGCGATGCCGCTGCTGTTCCGCACGGTCCCGAACCCGGAACTGCACAACGGCCAGGCGATCCAGATGATCGACGAGGTCCGCCACTCGACGATCCAGCAGAACCTCAAGCGCCTGTACATGCAGAACTACATCGACCCGGCGGGCTTCAACTCGAGCCTGCGCAACTTCCAGAACGACTACTGCGGCACCATCGGCCGCCAGTTCGCCGAAGGCTTCATCACCGGTGACGCCATCACCGCGGCGAGCATCTACCTCACGATCGTCGCCGAAACGGCGTTCACGAACACGCTGTTCGTCGCCATGCCGGCCGAAGCCGCCGCGAACGGCGACTACCTGCTGCCCACGGTGTTCCACTCGGTGCAGTCCGACGAGTCACGCCACATCAGCAACGGCTACGCGACGCTGCTGATGGCGCTGTCGGACGAAAGCAACCACCAGCTGCTCGAACGCGACCTGCGGTACGCGTGGTGGAACAACCACGCCGTCGTCGACGCCGCGATCGGCACGTTCATCGAGTACGGCACCAAGGACCGCCGCAAGGACCGCGAGAGCTACGCGGAGATGTGGCGCCGCTGGATCTACGACGACTACTACCGCTCGTACCTGGTCCCGCTCGAGAAGTACGGGCTCGTCATCCCGCACGACCTCATCGAGGAAGCCTGGAACCGGATCTGGAACAAGGGGTACGTCCACGAGGTCGCGCAGTTCTTCGCCACCGGGTGGCTCGCCAACTACTGGCGCATCGACCCGATGACCGACGAAGACTTCGAGTGGTTCGAGTACAAGTACCCGGGCTGGTACGACAAGTACGGCAAGTGGTGGGAGAACTACGCCCGCCTCGCGACGCCGAACGGGCACCACCCGATCGTCGCCGAAGACGTCGACTACGTGTACCCGCACCGCTGCTGGACCTGCATGGTGCCGTGCCTCATCCGCGAGGACATGGTGGTCGACGAGGTCGACGGCCAGCACCGGACGTACTGCTCGGAGACGTGCCGCTGGACCGACGCCGAGGCGTTCCGGCCCACCTACCAGGGCCGCAACACCCCGAACATGGGCCAGCTGGTCGGCGCCCGCGAGTGGGAGACGCTCTACCACGGCTGGAACTGGGCCGACGTCGTCTCCGACATGGGCTTCGTCCGCGACGACGGCAAGACCATGGTCGCGCAGCCGCACCTGAACCTGGACCCGAAGAAGATGTGGACGCTCGACCACCTGCGCCGGATGCCCGAGGTGCAGTCGCCGAACGTGCTGCTGAACCAGATGACCGACGAGCAGCGCGCCACCTTCGTGGCCGACTACAACCGCCAGGGCCCGGCCGGGCGCCCGGCGCCGCAGACGGCCTGACGAGACGGGAAGGGCCTGGCATGGCGGAAAAGCACCGCGTCCGGTTCGAGCCGGTCGGGATCGAAATCGACGTCGACGAGGACACCACGATCCTGCGCGCCGCCGCCGAGCAGGGCGTCATGCTCATGCACGGCTGCAAGGAAGGGCAGTGCGCGGCGTGCAAGTCGTTCATCCTCGACGGCGACGACGTCGAACACGACCGGTACTCGACCTTCGCGCTCCCCGACTACGAAAAGGAGGAAGGCTTCACGCTGCTGTGCCGGGCCCACGCCTACGAAGACCTGACCATCGAGCTGCTCAACTACGACGAGGAGATGATCCAGTCCGGGCTGCCGATCCAGGAGGCGACCGTCGAGGTCGTCTCGAACGAGAACGTCACGCACGATCTGCGGCACCTGGTGGTGCGCCTCGACGAGGAACTGAAGTTCTTCCCCGGGCAGTACCTGGACTTCGCGATCCCGGGCACCGAGGAGACGCGCTCGTTCTCGATGGCCAACACCTCCGCGCGCGACGGGCTGCTCGAGTTCGTCATCAAGATCTACCCCGACGGGTTGTTCTCCCGGTTCCTCGACGCCGAAGTCGCGGTCGGCGACCGGCTCCGGGTGACCGGCCCGTTCGGGGTGTTCACCCTCCGGGACAACCCGGGGGCCGACCTGGTCTTCGTCGGCGGCGGGGCCGGGATGGCGCCCATCCTGGCGCTGCTGCGGGCCATGGCCGAGCGCGGCCTCGACCGGAAGGCGGTCTTCTACTACGGCGCCCGCCGCCGGCAGGATCTCTGCTTCGAGGACGAGCTGCGGGCGCTCGAGGAGAAGCTGCCGGGCTTCCGTTATGTACCAGCGCTTTCCGAGCCGGGTGACGACGGCTGGGACGGCGAGACCGGCCTGATCACCGACGTCCTGCGCCGGGCCGGTCTCGATCTCAAAGGCGCCGACGCCTACGTCTGCGGGCCGCCGCCGATGGTGGAAGCCGCGCTGGAACTGCTGCCCGCGCTCGGCGTCGCCGACAAGCGCGTCTTCTACGACAAGTTCACCACCACGGGCGAAGGGTAAAAACCCATGACAGCCACTTCCGAACGCAGCGTGCCGAAGCCGGCGTTCACCGACGCCGAAGCGGGCGCGAAGGTCTTCCCGGACTCGAATGCCCGCCAGTACAACTACTTCACCCCGGCCAAGCGCAAGCAGAGCCACTACGAAGACGTCACCGTCGAGGTCCAGCCCGACCCGCGCCACTACCTGTCCCAGGGCTGGCTCTACGCCTTCGCCGACGGCAAGGGCGGCTACCCGCTGGAGTGGACCGCGCTGAAAGCGTGGGGCTCGGACCGGCCGCTGCCCGAGCGCGGCCCGGGCTCCGGCGGCAAGGGCTACGACTGGCCGGCCCACGGCTGGCACGAGTTCCGCGACCCCAACGAGGAGTGGGAGCTCACCCTCTACCGGTACAACGCGAACGTCGTGCGCCAGCTCAACCAGAACATCGACGCCGCGCGCCAGGCCAAGGCGTTCGAGCAGTGGAACCGCAACTGGGTCGACTTCGTCGCCAAGCACGTCGGCGCCTGGATGCACGTCGACCACGGTCTCGGCCTGTACTTGTTCGCCAACGCCAACCGCCGCGCGCCGACGAACATGCACAACAACGCGATTTCGGTGAACAGCATGCACCGGATCCGCGCGGCACAGGACCTGGCGCTGTACAACCTCACGCTGACCGAGGAGATCGAGGGCTTCGACGGCACGGCCCACCTGTCCACCTGGAACGAGGACCCGGCCTGGCAGGGCGTGCGGGAGACCGCCGAGCAGCTGACCGGGATCTGGGACTGGGGCGAGGCGATCTTCGCCGCGAACATCGTCTTCGAGCCCCTCGTCGGCGAGCTGTTCCGCAGCAACCTGGTGCAGCAGGCCGCGCCGGCCAACGGCGACTTCGTCACCCCGACGCTGATCGGGGCCGAGGAGTTCGACTTCTCCGAACGCGACCTGCGCTACACGAAGCCGTTGTTCGACCTGCTGGTCAACGACAAGGAGTTCGCCGACCACAACCGCGCGCTGCTGCAGAAGTGGCTCGAGGACTGGGTGCCGAAGAGCATCGCCGCCGCCCGGGCGCTGCAGCCGCTGTGGTCGCAGCCCGACGCCAAGCCGATCCGGTTCGAGGACGGACTCGACCGCGTGAAGAGCCGGTTCGCCGGAATCCTGTCCGAATTGGGCCTCAAGGCACCCGAGGAGCTGGGCCAGTGACTGTCTTCAAGACCGCGGAAAGCCCGTACAAGGTCAACAACACCGCGTCCAACATGTGCGGTTTCACCCTGATGAACAACCAGGTCGGCGCGATCATCGCGGAAGTGATGGGGACGAAGGACAACGTCACCATCACGCCGCTGCCGTCGATGATCCGGGTCGACGCGGTCGGCCGCATGGACGTCGTCTACGCCGAGGTCGACGAGGCCGCCGGCGAGGAGGAGGGCTGGTTCAACGCGGCCGAGTTCGAGGAAAGCATGTCCACCCACTACGGGCGGATGATCCACGAAGACGACCGCACGATCATGTTCGCCAACCCGGAGGACGCGGCCGAGTACCTCGACTTCGACCTCAAGCCCCTCAAGTAATCCCTTAGGAAGCACTCGATCCCGCTCAGGAGGATCAACCATGTACGAAAAAGACGGCGAAAAGTATTTCGTGGTGGACGCCCACACCCACTTCTGGGACGCCAGCCCGGACAACTGGGTCAAGGGCCAGGAGGAATACGCCAAGGGCTGGATCGAGTGCTTCCACGCCTACCAGGGGCTCGGCCCGCAGGAGACCCACTGGCCGATCGACCGGTTCCAGAAGTACTCCGAGGAACTGATGATGCACGACCTGTTCGAGGTCGGGCACGTCGACACGGCCATCTTCCAGCCGACCAACCTGCGGCAGTGGTACAAGAACGGGTTCAACACGACCGAGGCCGACGCGGCGCTCGCCGAGAAGCACCCCGGCAAGTTCCTCGTCAACACGACCTTCGATCCGCGTGAAGGCGACGAAGGCCTGAAGGCACTGGAAGAACGCGTCAAGCGGTACGGCTGCAAGGGCGTCAAGCTCTACACGGCCGAGTGGCGCGGGGACTCCCGCGGCTGGAGCCTCAAGGACGCGGAAGCGGCGCGCTTCTTCGAGAAGTGCGAGGAGCTCGGCGTCAAGAACATCCACGTCCACAAGGGACCGACGATCTGGCCGCTCGACAAGGACGCCTTCGACGTGTCCGATGTGGACCACGTGGCGACGAACTTCCAGGGTCTCAACTTCATCGTCGAGCACGTCGGCCTGCCGCGCATCGAGGACTTCTGCTTCATGGCCACCCAGGAGCGCAACGTCTACGCGGGATTGGCCGTCGTCGTCGGCGGCCTGATGCACGCCCGGCCGAAGTTCTTCGCGAAGGTGATGGGCGAGCTGATGTTCTGGCTCGGCGAAGACAAGCTGATCTTCGGTGCGGACTACGCCATCTGGGAACCCAAGTGGCAGGTCGAGGGCTTCGTCGACTGGAACATGCCGGGTGACGAGGAGCTGTCGGACTTCGCGCCGCTGACGGTCGACCAGAAGAAGAAGATCCTCGGGCTGAACGCCGCGCGCCTGTACGACATCGACGTCCCCGAGGAGCTGAAGCTCGCGAACCCGGAGAACGTCGAGCCCGTCGGCGTGCCGAACTCATGACGACCCTGGTGCTCGGGGCCCGCGCCGCCGTGTGGGCGGCGCTGGGCACCGTCCGCGACCCCGAGCTGGACGAGCCCCTCACCGACCTCGGGTTCGTCGCCCGCTGCGAGGTGAGCGACGCGGGCGACGCCGTCGTCCGGCTGCGGCTGCCGACGTACTTCTGCGCGCCCAACTTCGCGTTCCTGATGGTGGCGGACGCCTACGACGCCGTGGCCGGCGTGCCGGGCCTGACCTCGCTCGACATCCGGCTCGACGACCACTTCGCCTCCGACGTCATCAACCGCGGCGTGGCGGCGCGGCAGGGGTTCGTCGCGTCGTTCGAGGGCGAGGCCGCCGACGAGCTGGACACGCTGCGGTACGACTTCGTCCGCAAAGCCGTGCTCGCCGGCACCGACCGCGTCTGCCGGTCCCTGGCCGGGCGTGATCCGACGTCGTTGACCCTCGGCGAAGTCCCGCCGAGCCCGGACCTCGACCGGCTGCGCGCCCGGCGCCGTGAGCTGGGCCTGCCCGCCGAAGACGGCGACCCGCTGCTGCTCGACCCGGCCACCGGGGCGGCGGTGGCTCCCGCCGACGCGAAGCGGCACCTGGCCTTCGCGCGGCTGACCCGCACGAGCATGGAGGCCAACTCCGGTGTGTGCCGCGGCATGCTGCGCGCGCGGTACTCGCTGACCGAAGACGAGGAGGGCACGGGATGAAGGCCGTGCGGCTGCAGAAGTACCACCAACACCCGGTGATCGAAGACGTCCCGGAGCCGCGCGCGACCGGACCCTTCGACGTCGTGGTCAAGATCGGCGGCGCCGGCGTGTGCCGCACCGACCTGCACATCATCGAAGAGCAGTGGGCCGAGAAGTCCGGCGTCGCGCTGCCGTACACGATCGGCCACGAGAACGCGGGCTGGGTGCACGAGGTCGGCCCGGCGGTGTCCAATGTGGAGGTCGGCGACACGGTCATCCTGCACCCGACGCCGACGTGCGGGCTGTGCCACGCCTGCCGCGCGGGCGACGACATGCACTGCCCGAACGGGAGCTTCCCGGGCATCGACAGCGACGGCGGCATGGCGGAGTACCTGCTGACGTCGGCGCGGGCGTGCATCAAGCTCGACCCGTCGACCCAGCCGGAAGACGTCGCCGCGCTGGCGGACGCGGGCATCACCGCCTACCACGCGGTGCGCAAGGCGGTCCCGCTGCTGTACCCGGGCACCACCTGCGTCGTCAACGGCGCCGGCGGTCTCGGGCACATCGGCATCCAGTCGCTTCGCGCGTTGACGGCCGCCCGCGTGATCGTGGTGGACCGCAACGCCGACGCGCTGAAGCTGGCGGCCGAGCTGGGCGCGGACGAAACCGTGCTGGGCGACGGCAAGCAGGTCGACGCGGTGCTCGACCTGACCGGCGGCAACGGCGCCGAAGTCGTCCTCGACTTCGTCGCCGAGCAGGGCGCCCAGCAGGACGCGTTCGCGATGACCCGGCGCGCCGGCTCGCACTTCGTGATCGGCTACGGCAGCAACATCGACATCCCGACCATCGACATCATCTCCACCGAGCGCAACGTCATCG
The DNA here is from genome assembly GCF_044759945.1 of Amycolatopsis sp. NPDC098790. Lineage (NCBI taxonomy): Bacteria > Bacillati > Actinomycetota > Actinomycetes > Pseudonocardiales > Pseudonocardiaceae > Amycolatopsis > Amycolatopsis sp. NPDC098790. Next base: position 2,235,742 of record NZ_JBIWAI010000002.1, on the reverse strand, counting down.
GCAACCTGGTCGGCACGTACAACGACCTGGTGGAGCTGATGGTGCTCGCCCAGGCCGGGAAGGTCACGCTCCACACGAAGAAGTACCCGCTGGACGCGGCTCTCGACGCACTGGCCGACCTCGACGCCGGTCGCGTGCGCGGTCGGGCCATCCTCACCCCCTAGGAGCAGGAAACATGGCGAAGGAACTGCGGTTCGGCTCGGACGCCCGCGACCTGCTGCTGGCGGGCGTGGACAAGCTGGCCGAAGCGGTCAAGTCCACGTTGGGGCCCAAGGGCCGCAACGTGATCATCGAGAAGATCACCGGCTCGCCGGTGGTCACCAACGACGGCGTCACCATCGCGCGCGAGATCCACCTGAAGAACCAGTTCGAGAACATGGGCGCGCAGCTGGTCAAGGAAGCGGCGATCAAGACCAACGACGTCGTCGGCGACGGCACCACCACGGCCACGGTGCTCGCCCAGGCGATCGTCCACGAAGGGATGCGGGCGATCGCGGGCGGCGGCAACCCGGTGCTCGTCAAGCGCGGGATCGACCACGCCGTCGGGCTGCTGGTGGCACACCTGGAAAAGCAGGCGCACCCGGTGGTGTCCGAACAGGACTACGCGCGGGTCGCGGCGATCTCGGCCAACGACGACGACACGGTCGGCGCCGTCATCGCCAAGGCCCTGCACACCGTCGGCGACGGCGGCGTCGTGACGGTCGAGGAGTCGCCGTCGATCGGGATGAGCGTCGACTTCGTGGAGGGCTTCGAGTTCGACAACGGCTACCTCTCGCCGTACCTGGTCACCGACCCGGGGCGGCTGGAGGCGGTGCTCGACGACCCGTACATCCTGATGTGCGCGGAGAAGATCACCAAGGTGCAGCAGCTGATGCCGTTGCTGGACAAGGTGATGCGGGCACCGCGGCCGCTGGTGGTGATCGGCGAGACGGTCGAGGGCACGGCGCTGTCCATGCTGGTGCACAACCACATGAACGGCACGTTCCAGTCGGTCGCGATCCGCGCGCCCGGCTTCGGCGACCGGCGGCTGCACAAGCTGGAGGACCTCGCCGCGATCGTCGGCGGCGCGGTGCTGTCGCGGCAGTCCGGGTTCACGATGGAGACGATGACGCTGGAGCACCTCGGCCGGGCCAAGCAGGTCCGGGTGACCGAGAACCGCACGACGATCGTCGGCGGCGCCGGGTCGTCCGACGCGGTCGAGTTCCGGGTCGGGCAGCTGCGCGCGGAGCTGGAGCGCGCGCAGTTCGGCGTCGACGAGGACGTCCTGACCGAGCGGATCGGCGCGCTGACCGGCAAGGTCGCGGTGGTGCGCGTCGGCGCGGCGACGCCGGCCGAGCTGAAGGAACTGCAGCACCGGGTCGAAGACGCGTTGTCGGCGACCCGGGCGGCGATGGCCGAGGGGATCGTGGCCGGCGGGGGAGCGGCGCTCCTGCACGCGGAGAAGGCCCTGGAAGGCCTGGGGCTGGAAGGCGACCAGGCGATCGGCGTCGAGATCGTCCGGCGCGCGCTGGCCGAACCGGCGTTCCTGATCGCGCACAACGCGGGCCACCCGGCGCACGAGATCGTCGCGCGCACCCGGGAGCTGGGCGACGACGAGGGCTTCGACGCCCTGCACGACCGCTACGGCGACATGATCGCGCTCGGCGTGGTCGACCCGCTGCGGGTGTGCCGGTCGGCGGTGCAGAACGGGGCATCGGTGGCGGGCCTGCTGCTGACGACGAACTCGCTGATCGCCGAGGAGCAGACCCCGTGGGGCGGCAGCGCGGCGCTGATGACGGAGTTCGGGCCGCTGGACGAAGGGCTGCACCAGCCTTCGCCCGACGCGAGCACGCCGCAGTCCCTCGGGATGGGCCCCTCCGTGGGCTGAGCCTTCGTCCGTGGCTCACGGGGATCGGAGGTCCCCTCACCGGTGTCCTGAGCTCCGGTGGGGGGACCTTCGCCGTGGCCCATGACGTGAATGACTCATTCCTGTCGCCAGGCGACGTGAATGAGTCATTCACGTCGTTTCGGCGGTCAGGGCACCAGGCCGTGGCGGGCCAGCTCCCGCCCCGCCAGCTCCTCGATGACGTCCCGGTCCCGCTCCCGCCACCCGGTCGCGACCTCGCCGGCCGACGTCAGTCGCCGCAAGGGCTGGGTCGTCAACGCCCGCAGTGCCAGCACGTCCATGCCCTCGTCGCCGAGCGCGCGCAACCCCGCGGCCGCCGACGCGCGGCGCGTGAACCGCCAGCGCAGCGGCAGCCACGTCGCCACCAGCGTCACCACCGGCAGCGCGATGATGATCGCCGCCATCCACCAAGCGAGGCTCTGCACCGCCTCGATCTGCCAGTGGCCCGCGTCGGCCAGCTTGGTGCCGGCGTCCGAACCGCCGTGCAGGGCCTTCGCCAGCGCGTCGCCGACGAGCGGGATCCCGTCCGCCGAGTTCGCCGCCGAGTCGAACGTCCCCCGCAGCCCCGTGCCCGCGTCGACGAGCCCGTCGCCCGGCGCGCGCAGCTTCATCACCTCGTCGTACACCGAGGTCCCCAGCCAGACCGCGAAGATCACGAGCAGCAGGGCGAGCAGATCGCTGACGAGCTGGGCGGTGCGGCGGATCGGCCGTTCGGCGTAGAACTGCATCGGAACGCCTTTCGCGGTGGGGGAGCGCGGGCGCCGGCAACGTACCCGCGCTCCCCGCCGGCGAACCGCGGTCAGGTCCGGACGACCTCCGCGAGCCCGCCCAACGCGGCGGGCAGCGGACCTTCGTGCAGCACCCCCAGCCGCTGCGTCGCGCGAGTGAGCGCGACGTAGAGGTCCGCCGCGCTGTCGGCGAGGATCGCCGCCGGGTCCACCACCAGCACCGCGTCGAACTCCAGCCCCTTCGTCTCCGACGCGAGCACCGCGCCCGGCACCCCCGGCGGCCCGATCACCACGCTCGTCCCGGGCCGCCCGGCCTCCTCGCGGACGAACTCCTCGATCGCCGACGCCAGTTCGTCCCCGGTCACCTGCCGGGACCACGGCGGGACCCCGCACGCCCGCACGGACTCCGGCGGCACGACGTCCGGCGCGAAGTCCGCCAGCACCGCCGCCGCGACCGCCATGATCTCCGCCGGCGTGCGGTAGTTGACCGTCAGCGACCGGTAGACCCAGCGCTCGGCCACGTACGGCGCCAGCATCGCACCCCACGACCGCGCGCCGGCCGCCGAGCGGCGCTGGGCCAGGTCGCCCACCACCGTGAACGACCGGCCCGGGCAGCGCCGCATCAGCACCCGCCAGTCCATTTCGGACAGTTCCTGCGCTTCGTCGACGACGACGTGCCGGTAGGTCCAGTCGCGGTCCGCCGACGCCCGCTCGACCAGCGTGCGCGTGTCGGCCTCGACGAACCGGTCGGCCAGGTCCTCGGCGTAGAGCAGGTTCTCCGCCGAGAGCATGACGTCCTCGTCCATCTCCTCCCGGTCCAGCTTCATCGTCTGGAAGACGCCCTCGGCGTACTCGGCCTCGGCCTTGCGCGCCCGCTCGGCCGCCGCGTCGGCCGCCTTCTCCGCGGTCTTGTCGTGACCCAGCAGGTCGACCAGCTCGTCGAGCAGCGGCACGTCCGGCACCGTCCACGAGGAACCCTCGGCCCGGAACAGCGGTGAGTCCGCGGGAACCGAGGTGTACAACGAGGACAGCAGCTCCTCCGGCGTCAGGATCGGCCACAGCGCGTCGATCGCCGCGACGAACTTCGCGTCGCCGGCGAGGTCGGCCAGCAGCCCCTTCCGCATGCTCTCCCACTCGTCCTTGTCGTCGCGGCTGAGCCAGCCGCGGCCGATCCGGCCGATCGCGCGTTCGGTGAGCACGTACGTGACGATGTCGGTGAACACCGCCCGGGCCTCGTTGTGCGGCAGGCCGCTGTCGCGCGCCTCCTGCCGCGCCCACTCCGCGGTCTCGGCGTCGATCCGCACGGTGACGTCCTTGAGCACGATCGGCACCGGTTCCGCGGGCAGCCGCTGCCGGTCGGCGACCGCCGCCTGCAGCACGTCGAGGATCTTCAGCGACCCCTTGAGCCGAGCGGCTTCCGGGGTGTCCTCGGCCGTGACGTGCAGGCCGGGGACGAGGTCGCCGGTGGTCGTGAACACGACGTCGGTCTCGCCCAGCGACGGCAGGACGCGGCCGATGTGGTTCAGGAACGCCGGGTTCGGCCCGACGACCAGCGCGCCGTGGCGTTCCATCCGCTCCCGCTGCGTGTACAGCAGGTAGGCGACGCGGTGCAGCGCCACGACCGTCTTGCCGGTGCCCGGCCCGCCCTCGATCACCAGCACGCCCGGGTGGTCGAGCCGGATGATCTCGTCCTGCTCGGCCTGGATCGTCGCGACGATGTCGCGCATGCCCTCGCCGCGCGGCGCGTTGACCGCCGCGAGCAAGGCCGCGTCGCCCTGCGCGTCCCCGCCGGGCCGCCCGAGGTCCTCGTCGGTGAACCCGAGGACGCGCCGCCCACGCGTGTGGAACTGGCGGCGCCGGCGCATGTCCTCCGGGCTCGCGCCGGTGGCCGTGTAGAACGGCCGCGCCGCGGGTGCCCGCCAGTCGAGCAGCACCGGCCGGTACTCGTCGTCCTCGTCGAACAGGCCGACGCGCCCGATGTAGGTCCGCTCGCCCGAGACGGCGTCCAGCCGCCCGAAGCACAGCCCGTTGTCGACGACGTCCAGCCGCTTCACCTGCCGGCCGAGCGCGCGCACGCTGACGTCGCGTTCCATGGCGCCGACGCCGGTGCCGCCCAGCGCGGCCTCGTACTCGGCCTTGACCCGCGCGCGCTCGGCGTCGAGCCGCGCGTACAGCCCGGCGACGTGGTCGCGTTCGGACCGCAGTTCTTCTTCGTACCCCTGTGTCACATTCCCTCTTCGTTGTCCCGCAACAGCTTTCAGGCGGTGGGCGTGCCGAACCACTTCCGCAGTGCGGCGGGCAGCCCGTCCTCGTCCTCGCCGGCCCACACGACGTGGCCGTCGGGCCGCAGCAGCACCGCCGGCACGTCCAGTTCTTCGCTGACGTCGACGACGTGGTCGACCCGGTCTTCCCAGCCAGCCGCCGAAAGCCGGCCGGTCTGGTCGAGCAGCAGTCCGCGGCCCGCGTGCAGCAGCCCGTAGAGCCGGCCCTGCTTCAGCTCGACGTCCCGCAGCCGCCGGCCCAGCAGCGCCGGTCCTTCGCCGAAGTCGTAGCGGATGCCGATCGCGATGATCTTCTCGGTGAGGTACCGGTTGACCTCGTCGAAGTCCATCAGCTCGGCCAGCAGCCGCCGCGCGGCCTGCGGGCCGGGCTCGAGCAGCATCAGCTCCATCTGCGCCCGGGTGTTGTTCAGCACCTCCTCGGCCACCGGGTGCCGCTCGGCTTCGTAGCTGTCCAGCAGGCCCTCCGGCGCCCAGCCGTCGACCTCGGCGGCCAGCTTCCAGCCCAGGTTGAACGCGTCCTGGACGCCGAGGTTGAGCCCCTGCCCGCCGACCGGCGGGTGGACGTGCGCCGCGTCGCCCGCCAGCAGCACCCGGCCGACGCGGTAGCGCTCGGCCTGGCGGGTCGCGTCGCCGAAGCGCGAGAGCCAGCGCGGCGAGTGGACCCCGAAGTCGGTTCCGGCCGTCTTGACCAGCTGCTCCTTCAGCTCGTCCAGCGTCGGCGGGGTCCGGCGGTCCTCGGCGACGCCCTCGGCGGGGACGCCGACCCGGTACGTGCCGCCTTCCACCGGCATGAACCCGAACCGCTTCTGGGTCTTGCGGACCTCGACGTTCGCGGTGTCGATCTTCTCCCGTGAGACGCCCACCTCCACCTCGCCCAGCAGCGTCTCGACCCGGCTGGGCTCGCCGGGGAAGCCGACGCCGAGCAGCTTGCGCACGGTGCTGCGCCCGCCGTCGCAGCCGACCAGGAACCGCGCGCGTTCCCGGGTGCCGCCGGCCAGCTCGACCGTCACGCCGTCGTCGTCCTGGCTCAGCCCGGTCACCTCGTGGCCGCGCCGGATCTCGGCGCCGAGCTCGAGCGCGTGCTCGGTCAGCAGGCGGTCGATGACCGGCTGGTGGATGCCGAGCGTGTACCCGTGCGCGGTGTCCAGCTTCTCCGGCGACGGCTTCGGGATGCCGGCGAAGAAACCCCCGACCGGGTACTTCGTGCCCAGCTCCAGGAACCGCTCCAGCAGCCCCCGCTGGTCCATCACCTCGATGCTGCGCGCGTGCAGGCCGAGCGAGCGGACGACCTTCGTCGGCTCGGCGTCCCGCTCGAGCACCAGCACGCCGACGCCGTGCAGCCGCAGCTCCGCCGCCAGCATGACGCCGGTCGGACCGCCGCCGGCGATGATCACGTCGAACAAGAAAACCCCCTTGGATCACCCGCGTTTCCGCAGGTTGTGGCTACGGCCGAGAATTGTGCGGCACAACGGGGGTCTTGCCGCAAGCCCGGGGGTGCGCTATACGTTAGACATGGAGGGGAGTGGTTTTCCTCCCTCCGGTCTCCGGGACGTCGTCCCAGCTCCCGCTCTTCGTACCACTTTCCGGCTGCTGCCGCGCCGGTGATCTATGACGGCGGTCATAGTGTGCTTCCGGTCGCATCGTGGTGTCATGGAGTCATGACGGCTGTCATAGAAGTCCGGGAGCTGGGTGACTGCCCGGCGGACCGGGACCGCGTCGCCGCGCTCGTGGCGGCCTGCTCGCCGGAGAGCCTCCGGCGGCGGTTCCTGATGGGCGGCCCGGCGGTGCCGGCCGAGGTCTTCCGGCGCTACCGGCGCTTCCTCTTCGCCGGGACGCCCGCACTGCTGGCCCTGCGCGACGGCGTGCCCGTGGGGCTGCTCAACTTCGTCGCGGAGACCCCGGGCGAGGCCGAAATCGGGATCCTCGTCGCCGACGCGTGGCAGCGGCGGGGGATCGGCAGCGCACTCGCCCGGTGGCTGTGGACGTCCGGGAGGTGGCCGGGCTGGACCGTGCGGGCGACCGCGCGCGCCGGCAACACCGGCGCCGAGGCTTTGCTGCTGCGGCAAGGGTTCCGCCCGGTGCCGTCCTACGAACGCGGCGAACGGGACTTCGCGCTCGTCGTCCCGGACTGGGCTACCATGACGGACGTCATGAAGGAGGCGGCGGATGACGCGGACACCCCGCGAACGGATGGTGCTGAGCGCCGCTCAGCTGGTGCGGATCCACGGGGTCGGGGCGACCGGCATGCGGGACGTGGTCGCGCACGCCGAGGCGCCGCGGGGGTCCCTGCAGCACTACTTCCCGGGCGGTAAGGACCAGCTGATCGCCGAAGCGGTCGCGTGGGCGGGGGACTACGCGGCCCGGCGCGTCGCGCGCGTCGCGTCGAAGATCGCGGACCCGACGCCGGGCAAGCTCTTCGAGGCGATGGCCGCGCAGTGGCGCGACGAGTTCACGGCGCAGGGGTTCGACGCGGGCTGCCCGCTGGTCGCGACGGTCGCCGACACGGTGGCCACCAGCGACAACCTGCGCGAAGCGGTCGGCAAGGCGTTCGAGGGCTGGCAGCGCCCCGTGGCGGCGACGCTTTCGGAGCTGGGCGTGCCCGCGGCGCGCAGTGCGTCGCTGGCGGTGCTGATGCTTTCGGCTTTGGAGGGCGCGATCGTCCTGGCCCGGGCACACCAGGACGTCGCGCCGCTCGACACGGTGGTCGCCGAGCTGCGGCCGCTGCTCGACGGCGCTGTCGCCTAAAGGCTGCGGAAGAACTCCCGGATGTCCTCGACCAGGACTTCGGGTGCCTGCAGGGACGCGAAGTGGCCGCCGGTGTCGTACTCGGTCCAGCGCGTGATCGTGTTCGACAGCGCGGCGAGCCCGCGGATCGCGTGGTCACCGCGGAAGTTCGCCACCGCCGTCGGCACGCCGGACGGGGCCGGCCGCTCCCCCCAGCCGTCCTGGCCGGCCTCCAAGTAGAGGCGCGCGGCCGAGCCCGCGGTGCCGGTCAGCCAGAAGATCGTGACGTTCGTGAGGAGGGCGTCGCGGTCCACCGGCGTCTGGGTGGTCGTCGTGGGGTCCCAGTCGACGAACCACTCGAGGTTCCAGGCGAGCTGGCCGGCGGGGGAGTCGTTGAGGGCGTAGGCGAGCGTCTGCGGCCGGGTGGCCATCTGGGTGGCGTAGCCGGAATGGCCGTACCACCAGACCTGGTTCTCCCCGGCTCGCTTCCGGTCCTCTTCGGACAGTTGCTCGAGGTCATCGGGCGCGGTCGGCACGCCGGCGTTGGCGACGGCGTTGACGTGCACGCCGAGCACCGCCTCCGGCGCGGTCCGGCCCAGCTCGGGCGAGACGATGCTGCCGAAGTCGCCGCCTTGGGCGCCGTAGCGCTCGTAGCCGAGCCGCCGCATCAGCTCGGCCCACGCCCGGGCCGTCCGGCGGGTGTTCCAGCCGCGGTCGTTCGTCGGGCCGGAGAAGGCGAAACCGGGCACGGACGGCGCGACGACGTGGAAGGCGTCGGCGGGGTCGCCGCCGTGGGCGCGCGGGTCGGTGAGCGGGCCGAGGACGTCGAGGAAGTCGGCGACGGTGCTCGGCCAGCCGTGGGTGAGGATCAGCGGCGTGGCGTCCGGTTCGGGGGAGCGGACGTGCAGGAAGTGCACGCGCTGGCCGTCGATGGTGGTGGTGGACTGCGGGAAGGCGTTGAGCCGGGCTTCGTGGGCGCGCCAGTCGTAGCCGGTCTGCCAGTACTCGACGAGTTCGGCGAGGTAGGGCTCGCTGACGCCGTAGTCCCAGCCGGCGCCGGGGAGTTCGCCCGGCCAGCGGGTGCGGGCGAGCCGGTGGTGCAGTTCGTCGAGGTCGGCTTGGGGGATGTCGATGCGGAAGGGATCCATGGGGTTCACCGTTCCGCCCGTGTAGGACAGGTTCGGTCCTAGACGTCTGGCAAGCTTTGGTTCATGCGCGAAACCTCCGGCCGGCTGCTGCGGCTGCTGGCGCTTCTGCAGTTGCCGCGCGAGTGGTCCGGGACGGAGCTGGCCTCGCGGCTGGACGTGACGACGCGGACCGTCCGCCGCGACGTCGATCGCCTGCGAGAGCTGGGCTACCCGGTGGAGGCGGCGATGGGCCCGGTCGGCGGCTACCGCCTCGGCGCGGGCGCGGAGCTGCCGCCGCTGCTGCTGGACGACGAGGAAGCGGTCGCGGTCACGCTCAGCTTGCGCACGGCGGGCTCGGAGGCGGCGCAACGGGCGTTGAGCAAGCTTTCGCGAGTGCTGCCGTCGCGGCTGCGCCACCGGGTGGCGGCGTTGGAGGCGAGCACCCTGGCGCTCCCGGTGCGGGGGTCCTCGGCGGACCCGTCGGTGCTGACGGCGGTGTCGGCGGCGATCCGGGACGCTTCGACGGTGCGTTTCGACTACGTGGACCACTTCGGCGGTTCGTCCCGCCGCTCGGTGGAGCCCCACCGGCTGGTTTCGTGGGGGCGCCGCTGGTACGTGGTCGGCTGGGACGTGTCGCGCGAGGACTGGCGGACGTTCCGCGCGGACCGGGTGTCGTTGCGGACCCCGAACGGACCGCGGTTCACGCACCGCCCGCCTCCGGACGGCGACTTGACCGCGTACCTGACCCGCACGATGGGCCGGGAGATGTGGCCGTTGCGGGCGGTGCTGAGGGTTTCCGCGCCGGCGTCGTCTGTCGAAGGACGGGTGGAGGGGGAGGTGACGCCGATCGACTCCGCTACCTGCCGGCTGGAGCTGGCGTCGGATTCGTGGGACGTCGTGGCGTTCGTGGTGGGGATGTTGGATGTGGGGTTCGAGGTGGAGTCTCCGCCGGAACTGGCCGAGCGGCTGCGGATCCTCTCCGCCCGGTACGCCGCCGCTGTCACAGACCGCCGCTGAACACCCCTCGCAGATCGTTGTCCACCGGCGCGTCGGTCTGCACCGCCTTGCCCATGACCCGGCTGATCAGCGACACCAGCGCACGCTCCCGCCCGCTCATGAAGGCTTCGAAGTCGTCGTTCCGCAGATCGGCCGCGGAGACCTGGTGGGAATGCACGTTCTGGTCGATGGTTTCCGGCGTCGTTTCGGCGCTCTTCGCGAGCCCGCGCAGGTAGACGGACGGCGGCCGGCCACCGATGATCCGGTTGGTGCGCGCGGTCAGCGGGGTCTTGTTGATGATGGAGTTGTAGCGGTTGGCGTCGATGCCGGCTTTCTCGCACCACACCTTCGGGAAGATGTGGTGGATGTCCACGGCGTTGTCGAAGTAGTTCTCGTCGGACATGTCCGAGCCGGTGCACCAGTCACGCGGGCCTTCGCGCAGGAGCAGGGCGTAGAGCCCCTTGTAGGCGGCGGATCCGCGAGTCCGGAGGGACCACAGCCGGCTGGAGACGAACTGGGCTTCCTGCACGGTCCGCGGTTCGGTGTCCGCCCCGCGGACCCAGTCGACGAGATCCGGGACGTCGCGGGCGAACCGCGTTTCCGTCGTGCCGCCGTAGAGCTCGCCGAAGACCCCGCACCAGTACCAGCGGGAGATCTTCTGCCGCGCACCGACGGTCTCGGCCTGCTGCTGCAGCAGCGCGAACACGGCGGCCATCGGGATCAGCTGGCTGCCGTAGGGGAGGAACCGGGTGTCGAAGATGCGCTGCGCGTGGAGGAACTGCGCCGTGGCCTTGAGACCCTCGGTCACGTCCGGAGCCCACTTGAGGTACTCGGGCAGGGTCAGGTTGAGCATGTCCGCCCGGCGGCAGCCGATCCGGGGAGCACTGGCTTCGTCACGCCCGGCTTCGATGGCGGCCTGCCGCCGCTCGATGGTGGCCAGCAGCGCCACAGCCTGGAGGAAGTCGGTGTTGGCGACGTTGGCCAGGATGTCGTACTTCCCGGTGTTCCACGCCGCCCTGCGGTCGTCCCAATCCTGGCGCAGATCGAAGTCGTCGGCCGCGAACGTGGCGGTGAGCAGCTCGAAGACCGTGAGCGTGACGCCGCCGGTGTTGACCTTCTCGAAGACCTGGCAGACGGCTTGGCGCGGCGTGCTGCGGCCCAGCTCGATGACGGGCAGCTGGTACTGGAGGAAACGCTGGACGACCGCTTCCTGGAACTTGCCCCACAGCTTGAAGTTTTCGCTCTGCAGCTCGGGGGAGTACTGGCAGAAGCCCATCATCCACGGCATGGAATCGAACAACGCGGTGCAGGGGAACATCCTCGCCGCGTATTCCTTCTCCGGCGTGGAGAGGTCGAGGACCGTGCGGCCGCGGAAGTCGAGGCGGGTCTTGGTTTCCGGCACGAACACGATGGCTTCCTCGCGGTCACCGTCGTCGAGGACAGCCCGTTCCATGTCGAGGTAGAACCAGCCCTTGACGTCCTTGCCCCGGACGTCCTGGGTCTCGACGGGGGCGTTGCGGAAGATCGACTGGTAGAGGGAGGTCAGCCGTTGCTGACCGTCGAGGATCAGCCGGTCGGGCGTGGTTCTCGGCGACGGCCGGGCGCCTTCGACGGCGCGGGTCTTGAAGCGGGTTTCCCCACCCTGCCTCAGCATCATGACCGTGCCCGCCGGGTAGCCGAGCGAGATGGAGGCGATCAGGCTCGCGATGTTCCGGTCGGGCCAGACCCACCCGCGCTGGAACTCGGGCAACTGCGTCTCGCCCTGATCGACCTGCGAAAGCAGGTCCTTGAGGAACTCCTTCTCGATACCGAAGGCCTCAACACCCACATCTGCTCCTGTCCTCTGCGCCGTCCGCCCTATGTCGCTGCGGGACGGCGAAAGGTTTCAGCGTGAAGGTCAAGGTGCGATATCGATCGGGCTGTCTCAGGTGTGCGTGCCGCCGTCGATGCGGATTTCCGTTCCCGTGATGAACTTTCCGTCCTCCGACACCAGCATCGCCACCACCCCCGCCACCGTCTCCGGGCCCGCCACCGCGTTGCCCACCTCCGTCGTGTGGTCCGTGGGCAAGATCGGCAACAACCGCCCGAACAGCGAGAAATCGACGTCCGACGGCAGCCAGGATGCCGCCGAGTCCGTGATGCCGCTCTTCACGCTCCCCGGCGCGATGCTGACCGCCCGCAGCCCCTGCTTCCCGTACTCCAGCGCCAGCGAGTGCGTGAATGCCTGGATCCCGCCCTTGCTCGCGCAGTACGCCGCCATGTACGGGTGTGCGAACGTCGCCGATGTCGAGCTGAAGTTCACCACCACGCCCGCGTTCGACGAAAGCAGCGCCGGCAGTGCCGCGCGCGTCACCAGGAACGTGCCCGTCAGGTTCACCGCCAGCACTCGGTTCCACAGGTCGAGGGACGTCTCGTGCGTGTGGGACGCGAGCAGGATTCCCGCCGCGTTGACCACCACGTCGAGCCCGCCGAGCGCGTTCACGGCTGACGTCACGCCGAACTCCACCGATGCCTCGTCGGCCACGTCCATGACGTACGTCGTCAGGCCGCCGAGGGGCGCGGCCTCCTGCGTCCCGATGAGGCCCTCTTCGGAGACGTCGGTGCCGATGACCCGGGCGCCCTCCTCCATCAGGCGGAACGTGGTGGCCCGGCCGATGCCGGAGCCGGCACCGGTGACGAGGATTCGGCGATCGCGCAGGCGTTCCATGGCGATCACCGTAGCCAAGGAACCGCAGCCGAGGAACTACAGCGCGGGCACCCTTTCGGACGCGGGAGGCGGCCCCGGCGGGGTCCCGTCGCCGAACGGGCGGCCGCCCAGCTCCTCGCGGCCGTGCGGGGTCAGCCAGCCCGACACGTCCGGTCCGAGCGGCACGATCCCCGTCGGGTTCACGTTCTTGTGCACCACGTAGTAGTGCTCCTTGATCTGGGGGAAGTCGATCGTGTCGCCGAAGCCGGGCGTCTGGAACAGGTCGCGCGTGTACGCCCACAGCACCGGCAGCTCGGTCAGCTTCTGGCGGTTGCACTTGAAGTGGCCGTGGTAGACCGCGTCGAACCGGACGAGCGTCGTGAACAGCCGGACGTCGGCCTCGGTGATCGTGTCGCCGACCAGGTACCGCTGGTCCGCGAGCCGCTCGGACAGCCAGTCCAGCCGGGCGAACAGCTTGCGGTAGGAGTGCTCGTACGCCTCCTGGGACCGCGCGAAGCCGCACTGGTAGACCGCGTTGTTGACGTCGGTGAACACCTTCTGGGCGACGTCGTCGATCTCGTCGCGCAGCTTTTCCGGGTACAGCTCGGGTGCGCCGGGCCGGTGGTGCGCGGTCCACTCGGTGGACATGTCCAAGGTCATCTGCGCGAAGTCGTTGGTGACGACCTTCCCGCTGGGGACGTCGACGAACGCGGGCACCGTGATGCCGCGCGGGTAGTCCGGGTCGCGCTTGAAGAACGCCTCCTGCAGGCGCTCGATGCCGAGGACCGGGTCGCGGCCGTCCGGGTCCAGGTCGAAGCTCCAGCTCCGCTCGTCGTGGACCGGCCCGGCGATGCCCATCGACAGCACCGGCTCCAGGCCGAGCAGCCGCCGCACGATCACCGCGCGGTTGGCCCACGGGCAGGCGCGGGCGACGACCAGCCGGTAGCGGCCGGGTTCGACCGGCCAGCCGTCGCGGCCGTCTGCGGTGATGCGGTCCGGGAGGTAGTTCAGGTCCCGCTTGTACTCGCCCTGGTCGGTCATCGGCGTCCTCAGCAGTCGTCGGTCGGGGGAGCGGTGTCCAGTGCCGCGGCCAGCCGGGCCAGCACCGGCCCGGCGGTACGGATGTCCTCGGCGCTCAGGTGGTCGAACACCGACGTCCGCACGCGGGCGAGGTGGCTCGGGTAGGCCGCCTCCAGTTTGGCCAATCCCGCGCCGGTCAGCACGGCGTTGGACGCGCGGCCGTCCTCGGCGCACTTGCGCTTCTCGACCAGGCCGCGGCGGGTGAGGTCGTCGACGACCCGGCTGATCCGGCTCAGCGACAGCCCGGTGGTCGTCGCCAGCGCCGAGATGCGAAGCAGGTGGTCCGGCGCCTCCGAGAGCGCGACGAGCACCCCGTAGTCGGTGATCGCGAGGCCGGTCTCGGGCAGGAACTGGTCTTCGAGCGCTCGCGGCAGCGCGGTCGTGATGCGCATCAAGGCTCGCCAGAACGGGGCTTCGTCGAGGTCGAGCGCGGACTGTTCACCCATACCGGCGAGTCTAGCCAATGCTTGCTTGCGCAACCAGTAAAAGTGAGTACAGTGTCGTTGAACCCTCAATCACCTGGGGGCGCCACCACGAGGAGATGACGTAGAGCCATGACCAGCGCGACCACCTACCCCCAGCTGACCGGCGAGTACACCCTGGACGCCGCCCACTCGCGGATCGGGTTCGTCGCCCGGCACGCCATGGTGACCAAGGTCCGCGGCAGCTTCAACGAGTTCACCGGCGCGGCCACGGTCGACGGGGACGCCCCGGAGAAGTCGTCGGTCCAGGTGACGATCCAGGCCCACAGCATCGACACGCGCAACGCCGACCGCGACGGTCACCTGAAGAGCAACGACTTCCTGTCGATGGACGAGTACCCGCAGATCACCTTCACCTCGACCGAGGTCAAGCAGACCGGCGAGACCAGCTTCGACGTGACCGGCGACCTGACCATCAAGGACGTCACCCGTTCGGTCACCGTCCCCTTCGAGTTCGAGGGCTCGGCCAAGGACCCGTTCGGCAACGACCGGATCGGCTTCGAGGGCTCGACCACGATCAGCCGCAAGGACTACGGCATCACCTGGAACGCCGCCCTCGAGACCGGCGGTGTCCTGGTGAGCGACAAGGTCACCCTCGAGTTCGAGATCTCCGCGATCAAGAACGCCTGACTTCTGGAGCGGGAACCGGTGTCGGGGGCCGGTTCCCGCTCGCCCGCAGGTTTTCGATCCCGACGTCGAGCGCCGCTTCCAGGTGGTCGATGCGGCCGGTCGACAGCATCACCACCACGCCGCCCTGCAGGCCCGCCAGCAGGGCGGCCGCGGTGCGTTCGGCGTCCAGGTCCGGGCTGACCTCGCCGGCGTCCCGCAGCCTGCGGATGCCCGCTTCGAGCTCGTTCTGCCAGCTGCGCAGCAGCTCGGTCACCACGGCCTGCGCGCCCGGCGTCGCGCGGCCCAGCTGGGAGATCAGCACGTTGAGCGGGCAGTACTGCCCGCGTTCCCGGTAGTGCGAGACGACCGTGTCCCGCCAGCGCCGCCAGGCCGCCCACGAGTCCAGCTCGCCCAGCTGCGGCTGCTGGGCCGCCATCACCTGGGTCGCCTCGAACCGCGCGACCGCCAGCAGCAGCTCTTCCTTGCCCTCGGGGAAGTAGTGGAAGAGCTGGCTCTTGCTGGTGGCCGTCCGCGCGCGGATGTCGTCGAGCGTCGTGACGGCGACCCCGCGTTCGCGGATCTCCGCCGCGGCGCCCTCGACGATCCGCTGCCGCGTCGCGGCGCCCTTCCGGGTCAGCGTTGGACTCACGGGTCCACTTTAAACCGGTGTCGCCGGGGCCTGCCACCACGCGACAATCCGGGCATGTCCACGGTCACGCCGTTCGCGGTCCTGGCGCTCATCGGTGCCGGGTCCGGCGCGGTCACGGCGTGGGCGCTCCTCCTCCGCGACCGGCCCGCGCAGGTGCTCACCCCGACGGCCCCGCCGGAGCGCCTCGACCCCGCGACCGAGCGGAAGATCTTCGCCGACGAACGCGAGGTCCGCCTGGCCGGCGTCCACGAGTTCGCCGAGCTGGCGGACCGCGACCCCGCACTGCGGCAGGACTTCGTCGACCACTTCGTGGCCCAGCTCGGCTACGGGTGGCACGAGCGCGCCGCCTGGCAAGCCCGGCTGTGGCCGGTGCTGCTGGCGCGCCTGCGTCGCGGTTCGCGGCTGTTCTGGCCGGGGATGGACCTGCACGTGCCGCCGATGGTGCTCCACGACGTGGACCTGCGGGGCTGCCAACTCCGGGACGCGACCTTTCGCGAAGTCCGGTTCGCGGGCACCGCCCGGTTCGGCGGCGCGGTCTTCGCCCGCTTGGTCAGCTTCGAAGGGGCGTGCTTCGCGCGGCACGCGTTGTTCCGTGGTACCGCCTTCAAGGCGGGCGCCGACTTCGAGAACGTGACCTTCACCGGCACGGCCTTGTTCGCTGACGTCACCGCCGGCGGCGAGGTGTGGTTCGACAGGTCCCGGTTCTCGGCGCACACCGACTTTGCCGAGAGTGCCTTCGCGGACACGTCGTTCGCGGACGTGGGCTTCGCGGGCCGGACGTCCTTTCGCGACGCCCGGTTCGGCGACGCCTTCTTCGGCGGAGCGCGGTTCAGCGGGCACGTCGACTTCACCGGGGCGACGGCCGAGCGGTTCCGCTTCCCGCGGGCGCGCGCCCGCACGGATGTGTACGCGCGCCGCAGCTGGCCGCCGGGCTGGGTGCTCGGCACGCCGTCTCCGCGCAAGCCGGGCCACTGGGCCGAGGTCCACGTGACGTGAATGACTCATTCCTGTCGCCTGACGACAGTAATGAGTCATTCACGTCGTTTCACGGACCGGCACGTCCGCGCCGTCGCGCAGGAACACCGGGATGCGGTCCGCCGGTGCCGCCGCCTCGACCCAGCCGCCGCCGTCGTGGCGGGAGCCGGTGACCGCGTCCGTCCACGACGCTCCGGCGGGCAGGTACACCCGGCGGGACGTGACTCCCGGCCCGAGGACCGGCGCCACCAGCACGTCCGGTCCGAACAGGAACTCGTCGGAAACGTCCCACGCGGCCGGGTCCGCCGGGAAGTCGACGAACAGCGGCCGCATCGGGGGGATGCCCTGCTCGTGCGCCACCCGCATCTGCTCCATCAGGTACGGCCGCAGCCGCTCCCGCAGCCGCAGCGACGTCACGATCGACGAGTAGGCCGAGTCGCCGTAGGACCACACCTCGTTGGGGCCGCCGGTCATCGCCGGCCCGAACGGCGGCCGCGGGTCGCGGAAGCCGTGCAGGCGGAACAGCGGGCAGAACACGCCGTACTGGAACCACCGGACCAGCAGCTCCCGATAGGACTCCGACGCCGGGTCGCCGCCGTGGAAGCCGCCGATGTCCGTGGTCCACCAGGGGATCCCGGCCAGAGCCACGTTCAGCCCCGCGCGCACCTGCGCCCGCAGCGACTCCCACGTCGCCCCGACGTCGCCCGACCACAGCGCCGCCCCGAACCGCTGGCTGCCCGCCCACGCCGACCGGGACAGCAGCACGACCTCGTCGTCGCCCTCGGCGCGGATGCCGTCGTGGAACGCCTGCGCGTTCGCCTGCGGGTAGAGGTTGAACACCTCCGACCCGGGGCCGGCGTGGAAGCCGAGGTTGTGCGGGTGGCCGGGCTGGATCTCGGGCTCGTCGCCGTCCAGCCACCACGCGCGCACGCCCAGGTCATAGTAGTTCTCCTTGACCTTGGTCCAGACGAACTGCCGGGCCGCCGGGTTGGTCGCGTCGTAGAACGCCACCGGCATCTCGACGTCGAACCCCTTGTCCTTCCACGGCGCGTGCGCCGGGACGCCGTTCTCGGCGGCGACCAGGAGACCCTGTTCGTGCAGGGCGCGGTAGTTCGAAGACAAGGGGCTCACCGACGGCCAGACCGACACCATCAGCTTGGTGCCGAAGGAGGACAGCTCCCGCACCATCCCGGCCGGGTCCGGCCACTCGGCCGGGTCGAACCGCCAGTCGCCGAGGTGCGTCCAGTGGAAGAAGTCCGCGACGATCACCGACAGCGGCAGCCCGCGCGCGTGGTACTCGCGGGCGACCGAAAGCAGTTCCTCCTGCGTGCGGTAGCGCAGTTTCGACTGCCAGAACCCGGCCGCCCACTCGGGCAGCATCGGCGCGTACCCGGTCGCGTCGGCGTAGTGGCCGAGGATCTCGCGCGGGCCGTCGCCGGTCGTGACCCAGTAGTCGAGCTGGCGGGCGTCGTCGGCGACCCAGCGGGTGCCGTTGGCGGCCAGCTCGACCCGCCCGACCGCCGGGTTGTTCCACAGGAACCCGTAGCCGCGGCTGGAGAGCAGGAACGGCACCGACACCTCGGCGTTGCGCTGCACCAGGTCGAGGACCAGGCCCTTCTGGTCGAGCCGGCCGTGCGTGTGCTGGCCGAGGCCGTAGAGCCGCTCGTCGTCGTAAGCGGTGAAGCGCTGCTCGAGACGGCCGTACCCGTTGCGCGACGGCATGAACAGCCGCGCGCCGGGCCACCAGAAGTGCGCGCGCTGCTCGGCCAGCAGCTCCTCGCCGGTGTCGGTGCGGACGAACTTCAGCTGCGCGTCGATCCCGGTGTCGGTGTCGGCGATCTCGACGATCGCGGTGAGCCCGCCGTTGACGACCCGGCCGCAGCGCTCCTCCGCCGTCGCGGTCGCGGCGGACGGCTTCGCGGGCAGCAGCGCGCCCGGGACGTCGTCGACGATGCGGTGCCGCCCGGCGCGCACGCGCAGGCTGCCGTCGCCCCACGGTTCGATCCGCAGGACCTCGTGCCGCACGGTGACTTCGAGCGAGCGGCCGTCTTCGGACGTGATCACGCGGTCTCCTTAGTCTTTGACGGCGCCGCTGGTCAGCCCGGCGACGACGTACCGCTGGGCGACGACGAGCAGGACGGCCGCGGGGACCGCGGCGAGGACGGCGGTGGCCATGATCCCGTTCCAGTCGGCGGACTGGTTGCCGACGAACCGGTAGATGCCCACGGTGATCGGCTCGAACGACTGGCCGGTGGTGAGCGTGACGGCGAAGAGGAAGTCCGCCCACGCGAACAGAAACGAGAACAACCCGGCGGTGACCAGCGCGTTGCGGCTGACCGGCAGGATGATCGAGACGAACGTCCGCCAGTACCCCGCACCGTCCACTCGGGACGCTTCGGTGAGCTCCCTCGGCACGGAGATCATGAACGCCCGCAACAGGAGCACGGCGAACGGGATGGTCGCGGTCGAGTCCGCGAGCACCAGCCCGAGGTAGTCGTCGATCAGCCCGAGGTTGCTGAACACGGTGTACAGCGCGTTCGCCATCACGATGCCGGGGATCATCTGCACGATGAGCAGCACGAACACCAGCACCGGCCCGCCGCGGACCTTGAGCTGCGCGAGCGCGTACGACGCGGGCGCGGCGATCGCGAGCGAGACGAGCACCGTGCCGAGCGCGACGACGACGCTGGAGAGCAGGTGCGGTCCCTGGGAGGACAACGCCTTGCGATACCCGTCCAAGGTGCCGCCGACCGGGAAGAACGCGGGGTCCGGGCGCAGCAGCGCGCCGCTGGGCTGGAAGGAGGCGTTGACCATCCAGTACAGCGGGAACAGCAGTACCGCGACGACCAGGACGCCGAACACCGTGCGCGGCCACGACGAGGTCTTCATGCCGCCGCCTCGGCCAGGGTCGCCTTCGCCGAGCGCAGGTACAGCAGCCCGAACACCGTCGCCACCAGAATGAGGACGTTGCCGACCGCGGCGCCCTGCCCGAACGCGAAGTCCTGGAACGACAGCCGGTAGGACCACGTCGTGAGCGTCTGGGTCGCGTTGGCCGGGCCGCCGCCGGTGACGACCATGATCACGTCGAACACCTTGATCGTGTAGACCAGCCCGAGCATGAGCACGATCCCGGTGACCGGCCGCAGCAGCGGCCAGGTGACGTGCCGGAAGCGCTGCCACGCACCGGCGCCGTCCAGCGCGGCGGCTTCGTAGAGCGACGCCGGGATCGCGCGCAGGCCGCCGTGCAGGATCACCAGGTTGAACGGGATGCCGATCCAGATGTTGGTCAGGATGACCGCCGGCAGCGCCCAGCCCGTGCTGCTCAGCCACGGCACGGAGTCGAGGCCCACGAACCGCAGTGCGGCGTTGAGCACGCCGTGGTCCTGGTCGAACATCCACCGCCAGACCGCGCCGCTGACGACCAGCGGCAGCAGCCACGGCAGCAGGAGCAGCGACCGCAGCAGCGCGCTGCCGAGGAAGCGGCCGGTGAAGAACACCGCGAGCGCGAGGCCGATCCCGAACTGGAAGACGAGCGAGCCGGCGGTGAACAGGACCGTGTTGAGCGCCGCCGTGCCGAACAGCGGGTTGTCGAACACGGCCGCGTAGTTGCCGAAGCCGACGAACGGTGCTTCGCCGGTGTAGAAGGACTTCACCGTGTAGTTCTGCGTGCTCATCACGACGTTCGCGGCCAGGGGGTAGCCGAAGAACACCACGATGTAGGCCAGCGCGGGCAGCAGGAACGCCCACGCGGCGAACCGGTTAGCGCGCCGGGGTTTCCGGTCGGTGCCGGGGTTTCCGGCCGCGACGGCCGGGGCGACCAGCGTCACGAACCGCTCGCCTGCTGGGCGGCCTTCAGGGCCTGGTCGGCGGGCTGTTTGCCGGTGAGCGCCGCCTGGATCGCGTCGGCGAGCGCCTGCGAGACCTTCGGGTACTTCTCGCCGAGTTCGGCGGTGCGGGAGCGCGCGGTGCCGACCTCGTCGACGAACGCCTGCATCGCCGGCTGGTCCGCGCCGAACTTCGCGGCGGTGGCCGTCTTCGACGGGATGTAGGCGTGGGCCTTGCTCCACTCGAGCATGGTGGGCTCGGCGAGGATGCAGGACAGGACCTTGCCCGCGGCCTGCTGGGCCGGCCCGCTGGTGACCGGCACGGTGCCGACCTCGCCGCCGAGCGCGACGACGGGCTTCGCGCCCGCCTGCGGCACCGGGATCGGCACGACGCCGTAGTGCAGCGACTTCTCCTCGTCGAGCCGGGCCAGGTTCCACGACCCGTTGACCATCATCGCCGCGTTGCCCGCGACGAACTGGTCGGCGACGTCGTTCTGGTTCCACGTCACCACGGACTTCGACGCCGAGCCGGAGGTCACAAGGTCCGTCACGAACTGAAGCGCCTTGACCGACTGCGGCGAGTCCAATTGGGACAGTTCCGCCCCGTTGCTCCAGAAGAACGGGAGGAACTGCCAGGTGCCTTCTTCGGACGGGATCGCGGAGAAGGCGAGGCCGTACTTGCCGTCCTTGGTGAGCTTGGCCGCGGCGGCCTTCAGCTCGTCCCAGGTCTTCGGCGGTTCGACGCCGGCCGCGGTGAGGAGGTCCTTGTTGTAGATCAGCGCGAGGCCGTTGACGCCGGGGGCGACGCCGTAGACCTTGCCCTGGTACGTCCCGGCCTTGATGATGCTGTCGTAGTAGCCGTCGGTCGTGATGCCGTAGCCGTCCAGCGGCGTCAACGCGCCGGTCGCGGCGACCTGCTGCAGCGTCGGGTTGTCGGTGAAGAGCAGGTTCGGCAGCGTCTTCGAGCTCGCGCCCTGCAGCACCTTCGGCAGCATCTGGTCGGTCGGCACCTTCTGCCGCTCGATCTTGATCCCGGTCTGCGTCGCGCAGGCGTCGAGGATCTTCTGCCACGCCGCGGAACCCTGCTCGTCGGCGTAGTAGTCGAGCTCGGTGATGGAGGTGGCGGCCGGGGCGTTCGCGTCGCTCGAGGCCGGGGGAGTGGGGCTGGGGCTGCAGGCGGCCAGCAAAGCGGCGCTCGCGGCCAGGACGAGGGCGCGACGGGGTAGGGACATGGTGATCCTCCTACGACGCTGGAGCAGAATCTTGCTAGGCGCGGGGCGCGGCGGTGCTGTCGCGCCGGGTGAGCCGGGGCCCGAGCAGCCGGACCTCGGGAGTGGTGTGGCCGGCGAGCCGGCGCATGGTCATCTCGACGGCCTGGGCCCCGACCTCCTCGGCCGGGATGGCGACCGTGGTCAGCGCGACCGCGTGGTGCTCGGCCATGCTGTCCGGGCAGACCGCGACGACGGAGATGTCTTCGGGCACCCGCAGCCCGCGGTGGCGCAGGTCCGAAAGCAGCCCCGGCAGCACGGCCTCGTTGTGCACGACCAGGCCGGTCAGGTCCGGGTCGGCGGCGAGCAGCTCGTCGAGGCAGGCGCTCACCGCTTCGTAGGAGTGGGCGCACGGCCGGTTCGTCGCGCGCACGTCGCGGCTCTTCGCGGCGTCGTCGAACCCGCGCAGGAACCGCGTCGCGTAGCTCGTGCCGCGCCGGTAGACGGCGGGGGAGGGGCCGATCAGCGCGACCGAGCGGTGGCCGAGGTCGGCCAGGTGCGCGACGCACGCCGAACCGGCGGCGGTGAAGTCCAGGTCCACGCAGCTCAGCCCGGCCGGGTGGTCGGGCACGCCGATGAGCACCACCGGCAGGTCGAGTGCGATGAGCATCGGCACCCGCGGGTCCGCGGCTTCGACGTCCATCACCATCAGCGCGTCGGCGATCGCCGAAGACGCCACCCGCTGCAGCGCCGCGGGACCTTCGTCTTTTGTGAGCAGCAACAGGTCGTGGTCGTGCGCGCGGGCCGCGGTGACCGCCGAGGCGACGAACTCCATCACCACGGCGACGTTGAGGTCCGTGCGCAGCGGGACGACCAGGGCGAGCACGTTCGTCTTGCTGCTGGCGAGCGCGCGGGCCCCGGCGTGCGGGTGGTAGCCGAGCTTGCGGATACTCTCCTCGACCAGACGCCGGGTCTTCGGCGAGATCGACCGCTTGCCGCTGATCACGTACGACACCGTGCTGGGTGCCACGCCCGCCGCCGTGGCGACGTCGTTGATCGTGACCACGGGCGGCCTCCTGGGGACGGGCGGGGCGGGGGAGCGTCGAAGCGCATCGACGATGGCACGAAGGTAGAAGAAGCCGGTCCGAAACACAAGGAGCATTTGCCGTCCGCCGATATTCGATTCGCATTCGACGGTCACAGCGTCCGTCGAATTCGTCGAACGCCCCTGATGGCGGATTTTCTCGCAGCTCGAAGGCCGGTTTCGACCACCGGCCCGGCTTCCTGGGAGCGTACCCAGAAAGTCTTGACCCCGTGCTCACACGACTGCAATAGTCGTCCCCATCCTCACCTTCGGCGCGAATGTTCCGCGCCGCACTGTCGAAACGATTCGACGATTCGGGAGGCCCGTCCGTGCGCCAGTCCCCGCTCCGCCGCGTCCTCGTCCCCGTGGTGGCCGCCATCCTGCTGCTGGCCCCCGCGCCGGCGCTCGCGGCACCGCCACCGCCGTTCCGCGACCCCGCGCTGCCCCTCGCGACGCGGATCGACGACCTGCTGTCCCGGCTGACCGCGGACGAGAAGATCTCGCTGCTGCACCAGTACGAGCCGGCCATCCCGCGGCTGGGCATCGGGGTGTTCAAGACCGGCACCGAAGCCCTGCACGGCGTTGCCTGGTCCACCGACTACGACGACAACGGTGCGGTCGTCAAAGCCGACGGCACCGTGTTCCCCCAGGCCATCGGGCTGGCCTCGACGTGGGATCCCGCGCTGGTGAAACAGGTCGGCGCGGCCGTCGGGCAGGAAGCGCGCGGCTTCAACGCGCGCAACCCGACGCTGTGGGGCCTCAACCTGTGGGCGCCGGTGGTCAACCTGCTGCGAGACCCGCGGTGGGGCCGCAACGAGGAGGGCTACTCCGAGGACCCTTACCTCACCGGTGAGCTCGCGACCGCCTACGGCCACGGCATCCAGGGCGACGACCCGCGCTACCTGCAGGCGGCCCCGACGCTGAAGCACTACCTCGCCTACAACAACGAAGTCAGCCGCGACACCAGCAACTCCTCGGTACCGCCGAAGATCCTGCACGACTACGACGAACAGGCGTTCAAGATCCCGCTGCGGGCCGGCGCGGCCAACGCCGTCATGCCGTCGTACAACCTGGTCAACGGGCGGCCCAACACCGTGAGCCCCGACCTCGGCGGCCTGCTGCGGAAGTGGGCGCCGCAGGACATCGCCGTCGTCAGTGACGCCGGCGCGCCGTCCAACCTGGTCAACTCCGAGAAGTACTACGCCACCAAGGCGGAAGCCGACGCGGCGGCGATCAAGGCCGGGCTCGACAGCTTCACCGACAACGACACCAACGGCTCGATCACCGTCGAGGCGGTCAAGGAAGCGCTGTCCCGCGGGTTGCTGACCATGGCCGACGTCGAGAAGGCCGACCGGCACCTGCTGTCGCTGCGGTTCCGGCTCGGCGAGTTCGACCCGCCGGGGCGCAACCCGTACGCGAAGATCACGCCCGCGGTCATCAATTCGCCCGAGCACCAGGCACTCGCCCGCAAGACGGCGGACGAGCAGGTCGTGCTGCTGCGCAACAACGCGAACGCGCTTCCCCTCGACGCGGCGAAGAAGAAGGTCGCCGTCGTCGGTCCGTTGTCCGACACGCTGTACGAAGACTGGTACAGCGGCGCGATGCAGTACCGCGTCACGCCGAAGCAGGGCATCGCGGAACGGCTCGGCGCCCCGGTTGCCTCGTCCGAAGGCGTCGACCGGATCGCGTTGAAGGACCTCGCCACCGGTCGTTACCTGACGGCGCCGGCGACACCGGGCAAGGTCACCGCGAGCGGGACCAGCGCGGGGACGGCGGAGTCCTTCGACGTCTTCGACTGGGGCGCGGGCAAGAACACGTTGCGCGCGGCCGCGAACGGCAAGTTCCTCAGCTACTCCGGCGGCGCTTTTGTGAACGACGTCGACCAGCCGGCCGGCTGGTTCGTGCAGCAGCAGCTCAAGCTGGACGCGCAGCCCGACGGCAGCTACGTGCTCGAGTACGCGGGCAACGAGGTCACCGAGCCGTGGTTCGGCCCGAACCGCTTCGCCGTCGTCGGCGCCGACGGGGTCCTGACGATCTCGTCGCCGGACGCGGCGCACGCGACGAAGTTCGGCCGCGAGGTGCTCACCAGCGGCGTCGCATCGGCGGTCGCGGCCGCTCAGGGTGCCGACACGGCGGTCGTCGTGGTCGGCAGCATGCCGTTCATCAACGGCCGCGAAGCGAACGACCGGACGAGCACCGCGTTGGCGCCGGCGCAACGCGCGTTGATCGAGGCCGTGCAGAAGGCGAACCCGCACACGGTGGTCGTGGTGGAGAACAGCTACCCGACGACCGGCTGGGACACGCTGTCCGTGCCGGGGATCGTCTGGACGAGCCACGCGGGCCAGGAGACCGGCCACGCGGTCGCGGACGTGCTGTTCGGCGACGTGAACCCGAGCGGACGGCTGACCCAGACCTGGTACGCCTCCGACGCGGGGCTGCCGAGCATCCTCGACTACGACATCGCGAAGACCGGGATGACGTACCAGTACTACCGGGGCAAGCCGTTGTACCCCTTCGGGTACGGGCTCAGCTACACGAGCTTCCGGTACGGCTCGGTGCACGCGGCGCGGTCCGGTTCGTCCGTGCGGGTCAGCGTCGACGTGACGAACACCGGCAGCCGCGCCGGGACCGACGTCGTCCAGCTGTACTCGAAGGCGTCCGGGGTGCAGCGGTTGCGCGACTTCTCCCGCGTGACGCTGTCGCCGCACGAGACCCGGACGGTCCGGTTCGACGTGCCGGTGTCCGACCTGGCTGCCTGGGACGTCGCGCGTGACCGATCGGTGGTGGCGCAGGGGGTCTACGAGTTCTCCGTGGGCCGCAACGCATCGGAGGTGTCGGCGGCACAGCCGGTCTTCGTGCCGGGGGAGCGGGCCGAGCCCCGCGACCTGCGCCGGCCGACGCAGGCGCAGAACTTCGACGACTACTCCGGGACGACGTTGACGGACACGTCGAAGACGTCCGGCACTTCGGTGGCGGCGTCGTCCGGCAGCTGGCTGGTGTACCGCGACGTCGCGTTGAACGGCCCCGCGCGGTTCACGGCGTCGGTGTCCACAGTGGAGTCGTCCCGGGTGACGGTGCGGTCGGACTCGCCGACCGGCCGCGTCCTGGGTACGGCGGCGGTGCCGTCCACCGGGGACCGGTACGCGTACACGACGGTGACGGCCGCGCTGGCGAAGGCGACCGGCCGCCACGACGTCTACCTCACGTTCGACGGACCGGTGAACCTGGCGACGTTCTCGCTGCGGTGACTAGGGTTTCCGGCCGACCCCGGCGTACGGCAGGGAGTTGATGGCGGGGTCGTCGGACATGTCGCCGGCGCCCTCGGGCTTCCACATCGCGCAGCCGACCACGCCGGGGTCGACCACCTCGAAGCCGTCGAAGAAGGCCAGCACCTCGTCGTGCGTGCGGGGGACCGGCTGGTTCTGCTGGTCCTGGTTGTTCTTGTAGACCTCGACGGCTTCGTCGAGCCGCTTCGACTCCGAGTCCGCCGCGACGTGCGTGACCGCCAGGAAGCTGCCCGGCGCCAGGCGGTCGCGGTAGCGGGCCACGATGCCCACCGGGTCCCACGAGTCCGGGACGAAGTGCAGCAGCAGCAACATGAACACGCCGACCGGCTGGTCGAGGTCGAGCAGCTCGGCCGCGCCCTCGAAGACGTCGTTGGCGTCGCGCAGGTCGGCCTGCAGCACCGTGCAGCGGTCGTTGTCCTGCAGCAGCAGCCTGCTGTGCGCGACGGCCACCGACTCGCGGTCGACGTACACCACCCGGCACGCCGGGTCGGCCTGCTGGACGATCTCGTGCAGGTTGCCCGCGGTCGGGATGCCGGAGCCGATGTCGAGGAACTGGCGGACACCGTTGTCGACCATGAACTTCGCCGCGCGGCGAAGGAACGCGCGGTTGAGGCGGGCCGCGTCGCGCACGCCCGGCATGATCTTGAGGATCTGCTCCCCGAGCGCGCGGTCGGCGGCGAAGTTGTGGTCGCCGTCGAGCCAGAAGTCGTACACCCGCGCCGGGTTCGGCACCGTGGTGTCGATCTCCGGCGGTACCCAGCTCGGTTCCCCGGTCACGGGACCTCCCACCCTCGCGCTCCCTTGGAGTGCCGGAGTGTAGCGCCATCCCCCGTTCGTGTGGACTCGCGCACGGCGCGCACACCACCCCGTTAGGGTGACGCGACATGACCGACGCGCGTCCCGTGCCCGGCCGCCTGCCCGTGCTCGGGCACACGGTGTCCCTCCTGCGTGACCCGCTGAAGCTCTTCACTTCCCTTCCGGCGCACGGAGATGTCGTCGAACTCCGCCTCGGTCCGCTGCCGGTGCACGTGGTCACGACCCCCGAGCTGGCCTGGCGGGTGCTGGCCACCGACGCCGACAAGTTCGACAAGGGCCTGGTCTTCGACAAGATGCGCCCGCTCTTCGGCGACGGGCTGGCCACCTCGAACGGCGAGCTCAACCGCCGTCAGCGCCGCCTGGTGATGCCCGCGTTCGGCCGGACGCGCATCGCCGGCTACGCCGAGAACACGATCACGAAACTGGCGGACGAGCTGACGAACTCCTGGCAGCCCGGCGAAGTCGTCCAGTTCGACAAGCGGATGCAGGACCTCGTGCTCACCATCGCCGGCCAGACGCTCTTCTCGACCGCGCTCGGCGAAGAAGCTCTGGCGGAAATTCAGCGATCGATCCCGATCATGCTGAAATACGTGCTGATCCGCGCGTTTTCTCCGAAATTCGTGGAAAAGCTGCCGATCCCCGCGAATCGGCAGTTCGACGCGGCGGCCGCGCGCCTGCGCGAGGTGATCGGCGAAACCGTGATCACCGCCCGGGAAGACGGCGCCAACCACGGCGACCTGCTCTCGATGCTGCTGCTGGCCCGCGACGAGGACACCGGCGAAGGCATGTCCGACCGGCAGGTCCACGACGAAGTCATCACCATCCTCACCACCGGCGCCGAGACCACCGCCGTCGCGCTGGCCTGGTTCTTCCACGAACTGGGGCAGCACCCGGACGTCGAACGGCGCTTCCACGCCGAGGTCGACGACGTCCTCGGCGGGCGGCCCGCACGGTTCGAGGACCTCCCGGATCTGGTGTACACGCACCAGATCGTCAACGAGATCGTCCGCCGCACACCGCCGCTGATCCTGATGCGCCGTGCCCGCGAGGACGTCGAGCTGGGCGGTGTCACCATCCGCGCCGGCAGTGAGGTCGCCGTCAGCCAGCACACGCTGCACCGGGACCCGCGCTGGTTCCCGGACCCGGACCGGTTCGACCCGGACCGCTGGGCCCCCGGAGAGACCGCGGAACTGCCGAAAGGCGCGTACATCCCGTTCGGCGCGGGCGCACGGCTGTGCCCGGGCCACGTGTTCGCGCCGACGGAGATCGGCATCGTCGCCGCCACGATCGGGGCGCGCTGGCGGCTGGTCCCGGTGCCGGGCAAGAAGGTCCGCGCCCAGCTCAAGGCGACCATGCAGCCGAACCGGCTGCCGATGACCGTGGTGCCGCGCGGGACCTGACGGTACGCGTTCGGCTACCGGGTGTAGTGTTCTCGAGTTCCTTCACCTGTCCGAGAGGGAGAACAGCGTGAAGCTGCCCGTCAAAGTGACGTCGGCCTTGTTCGCTTGTGGTGTCCTGCTCGCCTCGCTGACCGCCGCGATGCCGGCCGAAGCCGCCGCGATCTCCTGCACCGACACGGATCTGCCGGTCACCGGCCCCGGCCTGCCCCCGCTGGTGCCGGGTGCGCCGGCGACCGTGCACGGCCGGCTGTGCCTGCCGGCGGGCGACGCCCCGGACGCCGTCCAGCTGCTCGTGCACGGCGGGACGTACAACAGCGCGTACTGGGACCTGCCGTACGAGCCCGCGCGGTACTCCTACCAGCGCGACATGGCCACGCACGGCTACGCGACCTTCGCCGCCGACCAGCTCGGCGCCGGCGGCAGCAGCCACCCGCTCAGCCTGCCGCTGTCGGTCTGGGCGGCGGCCGAGTCGATGCACGAAGTCGTCGGCCACCTGCGTGCCGGGCGCGTCGGCGGGGTGCCGTTCGCGAAGGTCGTCATCGTCGGGCACTCGGTCGGGTCCGGGGTGGTCGCGGTCGAGGCGTCGACCTACCACGACGTCGACGGCGTCGTCCTCACCGGCATCACGCACCTGCCCGCGCTGCCGGTGCTGGCGCTCGGCGCGGCCCTCGGCCTGCAGCCGGCGCTGCTCGACGGTCAGCTCGGCCGGCTGGGCAGCGACCCGCTGTACTTCACGACGAGGCCGGGCGCGCGGGCCGGGTTGTTCTACGCGGCGGGCGACGCCGACCCGGCCGTGATCGCCGCCGACGAGGCGACCAAGGACCAGGTCTCGGTGCCCGGGATGGGCACGGTCGCGCTGTTCGGGATCGTCCTCCCGGCGACGAAGGGAATTACCGCACCGGTTTTCCAGGTGGTGGGAGAAAAGGACGTCCTTTTCTGCGGCCTGCTCGCCCTGCGTGACTGTTCGAACGCCGGCGTGCTGCGCGCGCAGGAGGCGCCGTATTACGCCGATCCGTCGAAACTGTCGACGTTCGTCCTCCCGGGTGCCGGTCATTCCGTTGCGTTGCACGAAAACGCGGCGGACTACCGCGACGCCACCCGGTCGTGGCTGAGGGACCGCCTCGCGATCGCTCCGCAGGGTTATCACTCGATTGGATGAATGCTGTTTCGTGCGTCGGACACCATTTCGCGCCAAGATATATCGGCTACCCGAACCGGAGTTTCACTGAACCCCAGGACAGGCTGAGGTGACTGCTCCTCATCCCCGCGGTGACACCCCGCGGAAGAAGCCGTCCGCCGAACGCGCGGCGAGACGGCTCGGCACGCTCGCGCGCAAGTGGGGCTACTTGATCAGCACCACCGCGTACCTGCCGCACACCCCCGAGGAGATCGAGCGCGATCTCGCGGTACTGGTCGGCAGGCTGTTCGAAGCGGTCGCGAGCGAGCCGCCGGACCTCGGCGAAGCCGCCGCCGCGGGCGCGCGGCTCGTCGAACTGCGCTGCGTGGGCGCGGACAGCCTGCGCCGCACCCTCGAGGTGCTCGGCAAGGCGCTGCTGCGCGAGCCGGAGCTGCGCCACGTCGACGGGCTGGCCGAGCGGGTGGTGCTGGTGCTCGGCGCGCTCAGCTCGGGCTACGGCGAGATGCTGCGCGAGGACATCCAGAAGCGCCAGGAAGGCCTGAGCCGGGCGCTGCTGAAGGTCGAGCAGGAGACGCGGCAGAAGCAGGTCATCACGCGGGCGCAGTTCGAGGAGGTGTTCGCCGGCTCCGCCAGCGGCGTCGCGCTGACCGAGCTGGACGGCCGGGTGCTGCGGGCCAACGCGGCGCTCGCCAGGACGCTCAACCGCACCCCGGCCGAGATCGCGTCGATGACGCTGTTCGACCTCGTGCACCCGGACGAGGTCGAGCAGCTGCGGGAGTCCTACGGCGAGCTGGTGGCCGGCCGGCTGCACCGGCTGCGCGTCGGACGCCGGCTCGTCGGCAAGGACGGCGAGCCGATGTGGGCGACCTTCGCCGCGTCGGTCGTCCGCGACGCGGTCGGCGCGCCCCGGCAGCTGATCACGATCGTCGACGACGACACCGAGGTGTCGCTGCTGCAGCGGCGGCTGTCCCACCAGGCCCTGCACGACGTGCTGACCGGGCTGCCGAACCGCCAGTTCTTCAGCACCCGCCTGGAAACCCTGCTGCGCGACGCCGACGCGTCCCGCGGGGTCACGCTGTTCCACCTCGACCTCGACGGCTTCTCGCAGATCACCGGCGGGCTCGGCCAGGACCTCGGCGACCGGGTGCTGCGCGGCGTCGCGGCGAAGCTCAAGGCGGTGTTCGACGGCGAAAAGGCGCTCGTGGCGCGCCTCGGCGGCGACGAGTTCGCCGTGCTGGTGCAGAACGCGGCCGAGACGCCCGGCGTGGTCACGCTCGTCCGGAAGATCACCCACGAGCTCGCGGAGCCGGAGTACGTGGACGGGCACCGCGGGGTCGCGGTGTCGGCCAGCATCGGCGTCGTCCACCGGCCGCCGCGCGACGTCACGCCGGCCGAGCTGCTGCGCGCGTCGGACCTGACGCTGCGCCGGGTCCAGCGGACCGGCAACCAGTGGGGCCTGTTCGACCGCGAGCTGGACCGCCGCGACCGCCACGACTTCGGCCTCGCCGCGGCGATGGCGGGCGCGTGGGAGAACGGTGAGATCGAGGTCGCCTACCGCCCGCTGGTGGACGCGCGCGACGGCGAAGTCCGTGGTGTCGAGGCGCGCCTGCGCTGGAACCACCCGGCCGAAGGCGTCCTGTCGCACGAGACGTGCGTGCGGCTCGCGGCGGAGACGGGACTGGCGTTGCCGCTGAGCACGTGGCTCCTGCGCGCGGCGGCCGAGCGCGTCGTCGCGGCCGGCGTCACCGTGCCGCTCACCGTCGGACTGGCCGCGCACCAGGCGGCCGATCCCGAGCTGGTCGGCGAGATCCGCGGAGTGCTCGAGTCCACCGGCCTCGAACCCGACCGCCTGCGGCCCGGCTTCCCGATGACGTCCCTGTCGGCGGCCACCGGCGACGCGGCCGACAACCTCAAGGTGCTGGCCGAAATCGGCGTGGGCGCGGAAATCCACGAGTTCGGCGACGTGACGTGCCTGACGGAGTTCCCGGCCCGGGCGGTCCGCGTGGCGGCGCACGTCGTGGAGCGGCGCGAGCACCCGCTGGTGGAGCACGCGCTGACGGCGTTGATCGAGGCAGCCCACCTGGCCGGTGCCGAAGTCGCCGTGACCGGGATCGCGACCGAGGACCAGGCCGAGTGGTGGCGTGACCGCGGTGCGGACCGGCTGTCCGGGCCCTTGTTCGCCGATCTGCCGGACGGGCTGCCGTCCTGACTCAGATCCGGACCAGCACCTCGTCGAGGGATTTGCGGTGCAGGTCGGGGACGACGCAGTCGTCGGCCGGGTAGCCGACGGGGATGACCGCGAACGCTTTTTCGTTGCGGGGCCTGCCGAGCAGGTCGCCGAGGAACCGCATCGGTGACGGCGTGTGCGTCAACGCCGCCAGGCCGGCCACCTGCAACGCCGTCAGCAGCATGCCGACCGCGATGCCGACCGACTCGTCGACGTAGTAGTGCTTGCGGACGCCGCCGTCGCGGTCGAAGGCGAACCGTTGCTGGAACACGACGATCAGGTACGGCGCGTCCGTCAGGTGCGGTTTGACCGCATCGGTTCCCAACGGCCGCAGCGCGTCGAGCCACGCCTCGCCGAGCCGGCCGTCGTAGGAGATCCGTTCCTCCGCTTCGGCGGCCTCGCGCAGGCGCCGGCGGACGTCGGGGTCGGTGACGAGGACGAACGTCCACGGCTGCTGGTGCGCGCCGCTGGGGGCCGTCGACGCCACCGCGATCGCGTCGAGCACCGCGCGTTCGGGGACCGGGTCGGACGAGAACATCCGGACCGACCGCCGCGCCTCCATCCGCTGCCGCAGGGCGGCGACTTGGGAGAGGGCTTCGTCGTCGGGCAGCCGGGCGGGGCGGTACGGCACCGGGTGGAAGGTCATGGTCGGATTGTGGCGGGGAACACGGCCGGGCCCCAGACGCCGAACGTACGATCCGCGTACACCGGACGTCCGGTATACGGACAGTAAGGTCTGCCTTGCCTCGGTTTTTGAGCCGAACGGCGCAAGGCAACTAGGCCGTACGGTCCTGTCGCGTGAAGTGACCTCCTCATTACCCTCCAGTAGCAGACAGTGGTGCCGATCACAGTCGTTCCGGGAGGCTCTATGGCGTCGCGCGTCCGAGGACCCGGCTCCGAAGACCGGCGCGAACTGCGGCTCAGGCACATCGCCGGCTGCCTGTCCTGCACCCTCAAGTGCGGGTACTGCGGGCTGCCGGTGCGGCTCACCGGCCCGGGTGCGCACCCGGGTTACGGCGTCGTCGAAGAAGTCGGGGCGGAGCTGGTGCTGCTGCACCGCTTCTGCCGCGGCGCGCTCGGCCGGTGCGGGACGCGGGGGTGCGTGCTGCGGCGCGCCCACCTCGGCCGCGCGACCGAGCAGTACGAAACCGGCCGCCGCCGTCCCGGGCGCTACCAGCGCCTCGGCGTCCGCCGGTCGGCCGACCTCGATCTGTACCGGAAACACTGGCGGGTCGCGAAGATGCGGTACGCGTGCAAGGCGTGCCGGTACTACACCGGCTCGCACTGAGCCGTTCCGTCCAGCACGTCACGGAGGACTCGTGCTCGTTCGTCTCATCCTCGGCCTGCTCATGACCGTCGTCGGCCTCGCCGTCGCCGGCAAGCGGGTGGCGTTCCTGCACCGGCTGATCAAGGCAGGCCAGCCCGACACCAAACGGTCCGACGACCTGGGCGCGCGCGTGTTCGCCCAGGTGCGCGAGGTGTTCGGCCAGCGCAAGCTGCTGAAGTGGTCGGTACCCGGCCTGGCGCACTTCTTCACGTTCTGGGGCTTCGTGATCCTCGCTTCGGTGTACCTCGAGGCGTACGGCGCGCTGTTCGACGAGAAGTTCGCCATCCCGTGGATCGGCCACTGGGCGGTGCTCGGCTTCCTGCAGGACTTCATCGCCGTGATGGTGGCCGTGTCGCTGGGCGTGTTCGCGGTGATCCGGATCCGCCAGGCGCCGGAGCGCCGCGACCGCGCGTCCCGCTTCTACGGCTCGCACACCGGCGGCGCTTGGCTGATCCTGGTCATGATCTTCAACGTCGTCTGGACGATGTTCTTCTTCCGCGGCGCGTCTTCGGCGTCCGGCAACTTCCCGTACGACTCGGGCGCGTACGTCTCGCTCGGCGTCGGGAACCTCCTGGAACCGCTCGGGCACTCGACGACCGAGGTGCTCGAGACGGTCGGCCTGCTGCTGCACATCGGCGTCATGCTGGTGTTCCTGTCGATCGTGCTGTACTCCAAGCACCTGCACATCTTCGTCGCGCCGATCAACGTCTCGGCGAAGCGGCTGCCGGACGCGCTCGGCCCGCTGCTGCCGATGGAGTCCGGCGGCAAGCCGATCGACTTCGAGGACCCGGGCGAGGACGACACGTTCGGCCGCGGCAAGATCGGCGACTTCACGTGGAAGGGCATGCTCGACTTCGCGACGTGCACCGAGTGCGGCCGCTGCCAGTCGCAGTGCCCGGCGTGGAACACCGGGAAGCCGTTGTCGCCCAAGCTCGTCATCATGAACCTGCGTGACAACCTCTTCGAGGAGGCGCCCTACATCCTCGCGGGCACCGAGCACGAGGGCGCGCGCCCGCTGGTCGGCCCGGAGGACGACGGCGGCGTCATCGACCCGGACGTGCTGTGGTCGTGCACCACGTGCGGGGCGTGCGTGGAGCAGTGCCCGGTGGACATCGAGCACGTCGACCACATCGTCGACATGCGCCGCTACCAGGTGATGATCGAGTCGGCGTTCCCGACCGAGCTGGGCGGGCTGTTCAAGAACCTGGAGACCAAGGGCAACCCGTGGGGCCAGAACAACTCCGAGCGGCTGGCCTGGACGAAGGACCTCGGCTTCGACGTCCCGGTGTTCGACGGCGAGCTCGCGGAGGACGTGGAGTACGTCTACTGGGTCGGCTGCGCGGGAGCGTTCGACGACCAGGCCCGCAAGACGGTCCGCGCGACGGCGGAGCTGCTGCACATAGCCGGCGTCAAGTACACGGTGCTGGGCAAGGAGGAGTCCTGCACCGGCGACCCGGCGCGCCGGGCGGGCAACGAGTTCCTCTTCCAGATGATGGCCCAGCAGACGGCGGAGACGTTGAACGCGGTGTTCGAGGGCCGTGAGCCGCGGCTGCGCAAGATCGTCACGACGTGCCCGCACTGCCTCAACACGCTGAGCCGCGAGTACCCGGACCTGGACGGGCACTACGAGGTGGTGCACCACACGCAGCTGCTGAACCGCCTGGTCCGCGGCGGTCAGCTGACCCCGGTGGCGCCGGTGGACGCCGGCCCGCGCGTGACCTACCACGACCCGTGCTACCTGGGCCGCCACAACAAGGTGTACACCCCGCCCCGCGAGCTGGTGGGCGCGACGGGGGCGACGTTGGAGGAGATGCCCCGCCACGCGGACCGCGCGCTGTGCTGCGGCGCCGGGGGCGCGCGCATGTGGATGGAGGAGCAGATCGGCAAGCGCATCAACCTGGAGCGCGTGGACGAGGCGATCGCGACGGACGCTTCGACCATCGTGACGGGGTGCCCGTTCTGCCGGGTGATGCTGACGGACGGGCTGGTGCAGCGCCAGAGCGAGCAGAAGGCGGAGAACGTCGACGTCCGCGATGTGGCGCAGTTGCTGCTGGAGCGGGTGAAGGCCCCGGAGGCGGCTCCCAAGCCGTAGGAGTCCTCCTGTCCACCCCGGGCCGGCTCCGCACGGAGCCGGCCCGGGTGTGTCCGGGGCCCCCGTCAATCCGTCCTGTCACCAGCGAAAACCCGGACGTTGTCGACCTGTGCCAGGCCTCAACGCGGGCAAGAATCCTTTCCGGGCACGGTTTTCACCGGACCGGCGCGCAACAGGGAACCGGATTTCGCGGCCCTGTCGTGAAAAAAGTCCCGGACACCTTCCTATCAGGACGACTTCCGTCGCTCGCTCGTCAATCCCCGGTAACCGCCCGGCTACGCGGCGTACAACTCCCCGGTGGGTTTACAACGTTCCGGCAACCGCCTTGACACCGCCTGTGGTACGTACCACTCTAACCCCAACATTGGTCTACACCATTTGGGGCGCTCGGCCGCGGTGGCCGGGCATGGAAAGGACGGCATCGAGTGAAACGCTGGCTCAAGCTGGCGGCGGGCGCCGCCGCACTCACCCTCGCGACCGCGGGCTGCGCGGGCTCCAGCGGCACGGACACCGCCGCTTCGCCGAGCGGTGCTCCCGCGCAGATCACCGGCGACGTCACGGTCTGGCTGATGACGGGCTCGGCGCCCACCACGCTGACCGACGCGCTCAACAAGGAGTTCGAGGCCGCGCACCCCGGTGCCAAGGTCAAGTACGAGATCCAGCAGTGGGACGGCATCCAGCAGAAGCTGACCACCGCGCTGGCCAGCGGCGCGCCGCCGGACGTCATCGAGATCGGCAACACGCAGACCGCGGCGTTCGCCGCGCAGGAAGGCGTGCTGACCGACCTGACCGGGGACAAGGACAGCTTCAACGGCGCGCAGTGGCTCAAGGGCCTCGCCGACTCGGGCACCTACGACGGCAAGGTCTACGGCGTCCCGTTCTACGCGGCCAACCGCGAGGTCATCTACCGCAAGGACATGTTCGAGCAGGCCGGCATCGCCAAGCCGCCGACGTCGAACGACGAGTGGGTCGACGCGATCACCAAGCTGAAGACGAAGTTCGGCTCGGACCCCGACTTCCAGGCGCTGTACATGCCGGGCCAGAACTGGTACGCGCTGCTGTCGTTCATCTGGGACAACGGCGGTGACATCGCCCAGGCCGACGGCAAGAACTACAAGGCGACGCTGGACGGCGCGGGCGCCAAGGCGGGTCTCGACTTCTACAAGAAGCTCGTCGACACCTCCGGCACCAAGGCCCCGAAGGACGCCGACGAGGCCAAGCCGCAGCAGGCGACCGTCTACGGCGCCGGCAAGGTGGCCATGATGATCGGTCTCCCGTGGGAGCTGGCGACGGCGGCGAAGACCGACCCGAGCCTGACCGCCAAGACCGGCGCCTTCGCCATCCCCAGCAAGAACGCCGGCCAGAGCGCCCCGGTCTTCCTGGGCGGCTCCAACCTGGCGATCCCGGCCAACAGCAAGAACGTGGCCGCGGCGAAGGAGTACATCAAGCTGCTCTCCAGCCCGAAGTACCAGAGCCAGCTCGCCGCCGCCGGCGTCGTGCCCGGCACGTCGACCGACCTCACCGGCCTGGACAAGGACCCGCTGGGCGGCGTGATGGCGAAGGCTTCGGCCAACGGCAAGGCCGTGCCGGCCAGCCCCAAGTGGGGTGACGTGGAGTCCGGCCAGAACCCGGTCAAGGACATGCTGACCGCGTACCTGACCGGCAAGAAGACGCTCGACCAGGCGACCGCCGACGCCAACGCAGCGCTGAACAAGCTCATCGGCGGATGACGGCGACCGCGAATGTGACGATGCCGGCGGGGGCGACCCCGCCGGCATCGCCGCGCGACGCGGGGACCAGGAAGCGCAGGCGGGGCCGGTTCGGCGACCGGGTGCTCCCGTACCTGCTGCTCCTCCCCGCCCTCGCGGCGATCCTCGTGCTGCTCGCCTGGCCTCTGGTCCAGGTGCTCGCGATCAGTTTCCGCAAGCTCGACATCGGCCAGCTGATCTCCGGCAAGACGGTCTGGATCGGCTTCGACAACTACACGAACACCCTGTCGGACCCGGAGTTCTGGACGATCACCGTCCGGACCCTGGTCTTCACCGCCGCCGTCGTGGCCGCCACCATCCTCGGCGGCCTGCTGCTGGCGGTGCTCATGCGCCACCTCGACCCGGTCGTGCGGATCATCGTGCAGGTCACGCTGGTACTCGCGTGGGCGACGCCGGTGATCGCGACGACCACGGTGTTCCAGTGGATCTTCGACGAGCAGTACGGCATCCTCAACAAGACCCTGGACCGGCTGGGCTTCCACGGCTTCATCGGCTTCTCGTGGTTCTCCAGCGGCGCCAGCACGCTGTCGGTGATCGGGCTGCTCATCGTGTGGCAGGCCGTGCCGTTCGTGACGTTCTCGCTGTACGCGGGCATCATCGGCGTCCCGCGTGAGCAGTACGAGGCCGCCGGCATCGACGGCGCCGGGCCGTGGCAGACGTTCCGCGCGGTCACCTGGCCCGCCATCCGGCCGATCACCACGATGGTGACCTTCCTGTCGGTCCTCTGGGACTTCAACGCGTTCGCCCAGATCTGGGCGATCCGCGAAGGCGGCCCGGACGGCGGGAGCACCACGCTGGCCGTGGTCCTGTACCTCAAGGGCATCGCGGGCAACCACTTCGGCGCGGCGGGCGCGATCGCGACCCTCATGCTGATCGTGCTCGCGCTCATCACCGGGCGGTACATCCAGCTGCTGGTCCGGACCCCGGAAGGTGATCTCAAGTGAGGAAATCGCTGCCGCAGCGGGTCGCGCTGTCGGTCGTCGGGGTGGTCGTCGCGCTGCTGATCGTCTTCCCGACGTACTGGATGTTCGTCACGTCGCTGCGCACGCCGGGTGAGATCCTGTCGCCGAAGTACGACCTGATCCCGACGTCGTTCTCGTTCGGCAACTTCGCCACGGCGCTGGGCAAGGACAACTTCCCGGTCTACCTGATGAACAGCCTGATCGTCACGGTCGGGTCGGTGCTGTGCGCGCTGGTCGCCGGGACCCTGGCCGCGATCCCGCTGTCGCGGCTGCGGTTCACCGGCCGCCGGGGCTTCCTGGTGCTGGTCATGGTGGCGCAGCTGGCCCCGGTGTCGGCGCTGTTCATCCCGCTGTTCCTGCTGATGCGGGACGCCGGGCTGCTCAACACGCTGCCGTCGCTGCTGCTGATCTACTTCGCGACCACGCTGCCGTTCACGGTCTGGATGCTCTACGGGTTCGTCAACGGGATCCCGTACGAGCTGGAGGAGGCCGCGATGATCGACGGCTGCAGCCAGACCGGCGCGTTCCGCCGGGTGACGCTGCCGCTGCTCGGGCCGGGCCTGGTCACGACGTCGGTGTTCAGCTTCATCACGGCGTGGAACGAGTACCTGTTCGCGCTGGTGTTCATCCGGGACAAGCCGAAGGAGACGCTGCCGGTGTGGCTGGCGTCGTTCCGCACGGCGTTCGCCACCGACTGGGGCGGGGTGATGGCCGCGTCGGTCATCTACGCGATCCCGGCGCTGGTCTTCTTCCTGCTCGTGCAACGCAAGCTGGTGTCCGGCGCGACCGCCGGCGCGGTGAAGGGGTAGCCGGTGTCGTCTCCCGAGAAGCTCGCCGAGGCCGTCCTCCTGCCGGGGTTCGCCGGGACCACGGCGCCGGACTGGCTCCGCCGCCGGGTCGCCGAGGGGCTGGGCGGGGTGGTGCTGTTCGGCCGCAACGTCGTCGACGACGAGCAGGTCGCGGCGCTCACCGCGCAGCTGCGGGGTGAACGCGACGGCGTCGTCGTCGGCATCGACGAAGAGGGCGGCGACGTCACCCGCCTCGACGTGAACACCGGCTCGTTCGTGCCGGGCCCGCTGGCGCTCGGCGCGGCCGACGACCCGGAGCTGACCACGGCGGTCGCCGCCGCGCTCGGCGAACGGCTCGCGGCCTGCGGCGTCACGGTGAACCTGGCGCCGTGCGCGGACCTGACCCTGGCGGCCGAGGATCCGATCATCGGCGTCCGGGCGTTCGGGTCCGACCCGGCGAAGGCGTCGCCGCACGTCGCGGCGTACGTGACGGGCCTGCAGAAGTACGGCGTCGCGGCCTGCGCGAAGCACTTCCCGGGCCACGGCGCCGCGACCGAGGACTCGCACGTGGCCCTGCCGGTGCTGCCGCGGACCGTCGAGGAGCTGCGGGAGATCGAGCTGGTGCCGTTCGCCGCGGCGATCCGGGCCGGCGTCCGCTCGGTGATGTCGGGCCACCTGGTCGTCCGCGCGTGGGGCGACGAGCCGGCGACGCTCAACCGGGTCGCGCTCACCGACGTCCTGCGCGGCGAGCTCGGCTTCACGGGCGCGGTCATCACCGACGCGCTCGAGATGGGCGCGGTGTCGGGGGCGTACGGGCGGCACGACGGCCTCGGCCGCTCCGCCATCCGGGCCCTGGCGGCGGGCGCGGACGCGCTGTGCCTCGGCGGTGCGGCGTTCGAGGCTCCCGCGTTGGACGCGTGCGTGTCGGCGATCGTGGCCGCGGTCGCGGCGGGGGAGCTGCC
The DNA here is from genome assembly GCF_044759945.1 of Amycolatopsis sp. NPDC098790. Lineage (NCBI taxonomy): Bacteria > Bacillati > Actinomycetota > Actinomycetes > Pseudonocardiales > Pseudonocardiaceae > Amycolatopsis > Amycolatopsis sp. NPDC098790. The sequence goes on along the minus strand of NZ_JBIWAI010000002.1, from coordinate 2,196,635 downwards.
GCTGGAGCGGCTGGCGGAGGCGGCCGAGCGGACGGCGGCGCTGGGCACGGACCCGGCGCCGGCTTCGGTGGGCCCGGTCGATCGCCGGCTGGGGCTCGAGGCGGCCCGCAAGGCGCTGCGCGTCCAGGGCTCGCCGAAGCTGGCCGGCCCGCCGCTGGTGGTCGACGTCCAGACCGAGCCGACCATCGCGGCCGGCCCGATGCCGTGGGGCCTCGGCGCGCACCTGGCCGAGCTGGTGCCGGGCACGCGGACGCTGACCGCGACGCCGGACGACGCGGCCGCGGTGCTGGAAGCGGCGCGGGACGTCCGCAGCGTCGTCGTGGTCACCCGGGAGGCCCACCGGCACCCGCGGGTGCGCGAGCTGCTGGCCGCGTTGTCCACTGTGGACTTCATCAGGGTGGAGACCGGGGTACCGGGGCCACCGGACGGCGACGGGCCGCGGATCGACACGTTCAGCGGCTCGTACGTCAGCCTGCGCGCGGCGGCCGAGTACCTGGCCTGACTTCTCTCGTGACGAAGCCCCGCTTCCCGGCGGGGCTTCGTCCTTTTTGCCGCATCTCCAGACGTCGCCCCGGCTTTTGTACGGAGCTTGTATCGCCGGGCGCCATTCTGTCCGCACACCACGACTGGAGGACGGACAAATGAGAATTCGGATCGGGAAGCGTGCGGCGGGCGTCGTCGGCATCGCCGCGTCGATCGTGCTGGTCGGCGCCACCCCGGCCCTGGCCGCGACGGGCACCGTGCACACCGACTCGGGTGCGCCGCTGACCGTGCGTTCGGCGCCCAGCACGAGCGCGGGCTCGGCGGGCACGGTCGCCGACGGCACCGCCGTGGACATCGACTGCCAGACCACCGGCGAGACCGTCACCGGCAAGTACGGCACCAGCAACATCTGGGACCACGTGCCGGGCGGCTACATCACCGACACCTACGTCTACACCGGCTCCGACGGCCGGATCGCGCCGGACTGCACCGACGTGCCGACCGTCCCCGCCGACGTGTGTTCGACCTCCGGGCTGGGCGACCCGAACACGTGCGCCCAGGCGGTCACGAAGGCGAAGTCGCGGGTCCACACGAGCTACGACTCGTCCTACGACGGCTGGTGCGACCGCATCAACGCCCAGAACTACGGCTTCACCGCGAGCGGCTCGACCACGGCGTACGTGCACTGGACGCAGATCCCCAGCCAGTACAAGCACCCGAACAGCACGGACGTCCCGGCGGGCGGCCTGGCGTTCTTCTCCAACGGCGGCGCGGGCCACACGATGATCTCCATCGGCGGCGGCAAGTTCCTGTCGAACGACATCAACGGCGCGGGCACGTACACGGAGACGACGATCGCGCAGATCAAGAGCAAGTGGGGCCAGACGTACCTCGGCTGGTCGCAGCCGTGGTTCAAGGTGAACCACTGACCCGCTGAAGCGGGAGCGGGTCTCGCCGGCTCTAGGGGCGGCGAGACCCGCCTGGTCGCCCGGCCACCGACTCCGACGCGCGGCCCCTGCCCACCTCCCTCGGGCAGGGGCGGCGTCGGGTGACCGTCGCCGCTAGGTGACCACGCCCTCGATGTCGCCGTCCGGGGTGCGGCACACGCAGGACACGCCGACCGGCAGGGACTGCACCATCGGGCACGTGCCGAGCTGGGTGACGCACTGCGTGCCGGTCGTCGGCGGTGGCGTGCTTCCGCCGTCGACGATGAGCACGACCACCACCACGACCACGGCCGCCACCAGGAACGCGGCCAGGCAGCCGAGCGGCTTGGCCAAGCCGGAAGTCTTCGCCGGTGTGCCGGCGGCGGGGCCCGGGCGCCAACCCGGCGGGTAAGGCCCCGGCTGCGGCCGGGCCGACGGCGTGCCGGGCTGGGCCGAGGGCAGGCCAGGCGCAGCCCCATACGGCGCCTGCCCCGGCTCGGCCGGCGGCGCGCCGAACTGTCCTGGATGCGGCGCCTGCCCCGGCTCGGCCGAGCGTGCGCCGAACTGTCCCGGATACGGCGCCTGCCCCGGCTCGGCCGGCGGCGCGCCGGACCATCCTGGGTGTGGCGGCTGCCCGGGCGTGCCCGGCGGAGGCGTCGATCCGGCGGACCCCCGCCACTTCTCCGCGTACCGCCGACCCAGCTCGGCCTCGACCGCCTGCCGGCGAGCCGGCGAGAGATCCCCGCTGCGCACCAACGCCTCCAGCTCCGGCAGCGGCATCCCGGCGTAGTCCTCGGTCACGGCTCGTTCGCCTCCATACCCAGCAGGCGGTGCACCCGGGTCGGCGACAGCGGGGCGAGCCGGAACCCCTGCAAAGTGTCCACCGTGCTCCGCAACGACGCCGAATTCTGCTTCAGCACCCGCAGCATCGCCACCAGCTGCAGCGTCATGATCTGAATGCGCGCGTTGTCGCGGAAGATCTCCAATGCGGGCAGGATCGCCCGCGTTCCTTCGGCCTTCTCCCGCATTTCCCGCACTTCTCCGAGGTACTTGTCCCATTCGCGATCGATTTCGCGAAACGCGGCTTCGCGGTTGCGGATGTCGTCCAGGACCTGTTCGCGCATCGCGGCCGGGACGTTTTCGCCGCGCAATCGTTCTTCGAGCGCCCGCTGCTCCGCCCGGGTCTGGTCGACCCGGTCCCGTGCCTCGCGGTGCAGCTGGTCGAGGTCGCCGCTCAAGGCGAAGCCGGCGACGTAGCCGATCACGAAGTCCGTCAGCTCGTAGATGACGATCGCGTTGCCGAACATCATGTCCGACAGCCGCTGCGCCGACTGCTCCCGCTCGATCCGGCTCAGGATGCTCTGGTTGAGCGCGCTCAAGAACTCCACCGTCAGCCGCAGCGACTCGTACGAGACGTGCATCCGCTTCTCCGTCTGCACGAGCCGGTACGCCCATTCGCGCTCGGCGTAGCCCGCCGGGAGGACCCGGACCGCGGCCTCGACGTCCTGGTAGCGCTGGTTTTCGATGTGCTCGGCGACCTGCTCGATGACGGTCCGGATCCGCGCGTGCAGCCCGGCGACGTCGGCGCGCACCTGCTGGTCGATCGCCGGGTTGCGGCCGATGTTCGCGCTCAGCAGGTCGGTCACCTCGACGCTGTGCCGGGCCCGGACCGCGAGCACCTGGGTGATGTGCCCGTCGAGCATCTGCCGGATCGCGCCCAGCGCGCTCGACCGCTGCACCCGCTCGACCGGGTCTTCGGCGAGCGCTCGGTCCGGCGCTTCGACGAGGGCGTGCAACCGCTCGGCCAGCGCGAGGAGCCGGGGATCGTTGTCCGCGCCCGCGTTCCGCAGCTCCCGGGCGACGGCTTCGCGGCACTGCGCCGATTCCGGGTGCTGTTCCAGCAGTTCCACGCTGCGCGCGACCTGGCCGCCGTACCGGCGGGTGATCGATTCCCGCAATGCGCGGGCGCCGTCGGTCACGGCTTCGCGCGCCGAATCCTTGACGCCTTCCAGCAGGCCTTGCACGAGCACGCCCACGATCAGGCTGATCGGGTCCATCCGGACCACCTCCGAGCGGATTGTCCTGCTCGATCCATCGGAGGTAAGGGCGTTCCCGTAACGATTCCGCCGTCGTCAATCGGAATCGGAAAACGGCGCGACGCGGAAATTCATCGACGTTCCGGGTCGACCAGGTGGTGCAGCACGAAGATCCCGCCGATCGCCGGCCGGTCACGGCGTTCGTGGTCGGTGGCCACGTACTCGTCCAGCACCGCCAGGATGCGGCGGTCCAGCTCCTCGATCTCGTCGGGGGAGAGGTGCAGCAGGAACTTCTCGTGCACCGCCACCGACTCCGGCCCCGCCGCCCGGATCTCCTCCTGGAAGATCTCGATCGGCGCGAACCGCGTCTCCGCGTCGGCTTCGGCCAGCGGCCCGTCCAGCCACCACGTCTCGCCGTTCGACCGGTACGGCTTCTCCAGCGCTCCGCTCGCCCCCGTGCGAACCGGGGCCGGCTCCAGCAGGCCCGCCGCCACCAGCTGGCGGACGTGGTGCAGGACCGTGCCCGGGTCGCGGTCGAGGCGGTCGGCCAGCTGCTTGTTCGTCAGCTCCTCGACCAGGCACAACCGCATGATGCGCAGCCGCAGCGGGTGGCCGAGGGCCTTGGCCTCCTCCGGCGTCGCCGGGCGCCGCCGGCGGGGTTCCGTCATGAGCGGAGCGTAGTCCATCGATGGAATAGCGTCACATCGATGGAGAAAACTCCATCGATGTGCGATCCTCCATCCATGACCACCGCGTTTTGGCGGCTGTGGACGGCCGCCGGCTTGTCGAGCCTCGCCGACGGCGTCCTGAAGGTCGCCCTGCCGCTCATCGCGGTCGGCTACACCCGCGAGCCCGCCCTCGTCGCCGGGCTCGCCTTCGCCTTCAGCCTGCCGTGGCTGCTCCTCGCGCTGCCCGCCGGCGCGCTGGTCGACCGGCTCGACCGCCGCCGGGCGATGCTCGCCGCCAACCTCGTCCGGGGCGGGCTCCTCGCCGTCGTGACGCTGCTGACCGCCTTCGGCGCGGGCTCGATTTGGGCGCTCTACGTCGCCGCCATCGGGGTCGGCTGCGCGGAGACCGTCTACGACACCGCGGCGCAGTCGATCGTCCCGCAGGTCGTCGGACGCGCGGAGCTGCCCCGCGCCAACGGCCGGATGTTCGCCGCCGAGCAGACCGCCAACGAGTTCGCCGGGCCGCCGCTCGCCGGCGTGCTGGCCGCGGCCGGGGTCGTCGCCGCGCTCGTGACACCGGTGGCGCTGTGGGCCGTCGCCGTCGCGGCCCTGCTGCTCGTGCGCGGCGAGTACCGGATCCCGCGCGAGAAGCGCACCAGCCTGCGCGCGGACATCGCCGAAGGACTGCGTTTCCTGGTGCAGCACAAGGTTTTGCGGACCTTCTCGGTCATGGTCGGCACGTTCAACTTCGCCACCGGGGCGACCTTCGCCGTCCTCGTCCTCTACGCGGTCGGCCCCGGCTCGGCGATGGGCCTGTCCGCGCCGGCGTTCGGCCTGCTGATGGCCACGAGCGCCGCGGGCGGGCTGACCGGGTCGCTGCTCGCCGAAGCGGTCGAACGCCGCCTGGGCCGCATCCGCGCGTTGTGGATCTCCTGGCTCGCGGGCGGGCTCTCGGTCGGCACGCTCGCGGTGACCGCGAACCCGTACGCCGTCGGCGCGGGCTTCTTCCTCGGCGGCGTGGGCATCATGGTGTCCAACGTGGTCATGGTGTCGCTGCGCCAGCGCCTCACGCCGGACCGGCTCCTGGGCCGGCTCAACAGCAGCCACCGCCTGGTCGCGTGGGGCACGAAGTCCCTCGGCGCGCTCGCGGGCGGCGCGATCGCCCAGGTTTCGGGGCTGCGCACGGTGTTCGTGGTGATGGCCGTGCTGGCCTTCGCCGTCGTGGCCGGGCTGCGGGTGGTGACCGAGGAGACGCTCGCTCAGAGCGAGTGCGCCTCCGCGTAGGCGTTCCAGACCTTCTTCGGCACGCACATCCGCCACGCGTCGAGGACGAGTTCGCGCATCTCTTCGACGTCGATCGCCGCGAGCCGGCATTGGACCCACTGGTAGCGCAGGTCGGACGGCTCGGGCATCAGGAACTTCTCCGGTTCGCCGGCGACCAGGGCGTCCCGCTGGTCGCGCGGGTAGCCGAAGCCCATCACGGTCTCGTCCCGCGACAGCGCCACGAACACGATCTGCCCGACCCGGAACTTGGGCCGGTCCCGCACGACGGCTTCGTAGGCGCGGGGGAGCGTCAATGCGAACGCGCGGACCTCGTCACCGGTGACCATGCCGGTCAGTAAACCGCGTCACGCCCGGCAAGTCTCGCCACGAGACCGAACGGGCAGTGACAAAGCGAGCAAGTCGACCGAACCCGGCGTGAGCGCCCCCACCCGTTCCCAGCCCCACCGCCGGTACATCTCGTACGCCGGCGCCGCGGTCGCCGCCGCCAGGACCGCGACCGGCTCGGAACGGCCGGCGAGCAGGTCGCGCAGCAGCCCACCGCCGTGTCCCCGGCCGCGCAAGCCGGGCAGCACGGCGAGTTCGTAGACGTAGAACAGCGGCGTGCCGGCCAGTGACCGCGGTGCCGGCGACGCGGCAGCCGGGTGCCACCAGCCGGCTTCGCGACCGACTCCGTAGGCGAACCCGCCGAGTTCGTCACCGACGCGCACGGTCGTCACGGCGAACTCCGGCAGCCGCGAGTGCCGGGCCATGGTTTCGCGGAAGCGGGCGGCGTCCGCGGCGTCCTCCCGGTACGGCGGTTCGCGGTAGACCGAGAGGTAGGCGCCTTCGAACTCCGCCAGCGGGTCACGCATTCGCCGCCTCCTCGGCCCGGGCCGCCCGCGCCGCGACCGGCTCCAATCCTTTCAGGACGGTGAACGCCAGTGCGCAGCACCCGGCGAGCACGAGCCACGGCAGCCACGCGCTCCCGGCGAGCAAAGCGGTGAACGTGACCGGGGCGACCACCCTCGCGGCGCCCCACAGCAGCTCTTCCAGGCCGAAGTAGCGCCCCCGCAGGTGGGCCGGTGCCAGCGCGACGGTGAGCGCGCTGCTCGTCGGCGCCTGCAGCAGCTCGGCGGCGGTGAACACCGCGGTCGCCACCGTGAGCACGACGAGGGCAGCACCGGGCACGACCTGGGGCACCACCGCGAACAGCGCGAACGACAGGACCCACACCGCGGCCGCGACCTGCAGCACCCGCGGCTTGCGGTGCCCCTCCAGCCGGCTCGCCACCACCGTCTGGCCGACCACCACCAGCACGGTGTTGAGGGCGAACAGGACTCCGGGCTGCCACGAAGGCAGGCCGAGGGTGTCGATCACGTAGGCGCTGAGCAGCACGGTCAGCGCCAGGTCGCAGAGGGCGAACACGAAGACGGTCACCAGCACGCGCCGGAAGGCCCGGTCGGCGAGCACGGCGCGGTAACCCCCGCGGGCCGCCCGTTCGAGGGGTGGTGGCGCGGGAGCGGCGGCGGGTCCCCGCCACGACGCGACCAGCCCGGCCGCGACCAGGAACGTCGCCGCGTTCGCCAGGACGATCGCGGTGTAGCCGCCGGTTCCGCCCCAGGCGACGAGCAGGCCGCCCGCCAGGCCACCCGCGCCGATGCCGACGTTGCGCAGCGCGCGGTCCATCGCGTACCAGCGGGCGCGCTGGCCGTCGTCGGCCACCTGCGCCACGAGCGCGCCCGACGCGGGCCAGAACAACCCCTCGCCCCAGAAGGTCAGAGCGGCGAGGACGATCAGCTGCCACAGGGATCCCGCGACGACGTAGCCGGCGAAGGTGAACACCCGCAGCAGGTTCGCGATGACGACGACCCGCCGGGCACCGAGCCGGTCGACGAGCGGGCCGGCGAGCGGCCCCGCGGGCAGTGCCAGCAGGGCGGCGGCCGACAGTGCACCACCGACCGCCGGCAGCGGGAGGTCCTTCGCCGCGTGGAAGTACACGACCGCGAACGGGAGGAACAAGCCGGTGCCCAGCGCGTCGACGGCCTGCGCGGCGACCAGGGGCAGCCGGCCGCGGGTACGCGGCAGGCCGAGCAGTTCGGTGACGGCCATCGCGACCCTCACGCGTGCGGGAGCGGGAAGGTGTTCAGCCGCTCTTCGGTCAGGGGCCGGGTCCGCCAGCCGAGGTCGACGGCCGCGCGGCGGATCCGGCCGTCGCCCCAGTACGGCAGCCCGGCGGGGAAGTTGGAGACCAGCCCCGGCACGATCGTGTGCGCCGCGTGGAACCCGGCGGCCGCGACGTCCCGGGTGGTGAGGTCGACGCTGATCACTTCGAACCCGCGCTCTTCCACGCGTTCCCGGTAGGCCTTGAGCCGTCGTTCGCCCAGGGCCGGCAGACCCTCCCACGGGCGGACCGGCAGGTCGCGCACCCACGGAGCCACGCGCGTCGCGGCCCGCGGGTCGAGGTAGACCTGCTGCTGGCACAGCAGGTCCACGACGTCGCGGAAGTCTTCGCGGTAGGAGTCGAGGTAGCGCCGGTCGGCGCGGTGCGGCTTCAGGTTGGCCAGGTGCGGCAGGTCCGCCTGCATCCCGGCGAGCTCGCGCTCGTCGTCGAGGGCGAGGCAGGTGTGCTGCAGGGTGAACCCTTCGGCGAGGGCCTTCTTCGCCGCTTCGAACGCGTCGGGACGGGTGGCGAAGCCGATGGACAGCCAGCGCCGGACGCGGTCGAGCACGGCCGCGGCGACGATCGGGACGCCGAACTCGTTGTCCAGCGGGATCAGCGTGACGTCGTAGGTGTCGGCGGTGTCGGCGATCAGCGCCCGGATTTCGGCCGGGACAGCAAGCCGGGGCAGCCGCGGGGTGTTGGCCCACCACAGCATCGTCGTGTCGCGTTCGAGCACCTCTTCCAGCCCGGACGTCACGGCGTGTTCCGCGCTGGTGCCGCCGGCCAGCCCGGCGATCAGGGGATCGGTGAACCGGCCGCCGTCGGCCTCTTGCGAGACGAGGCAGGCCGGGATCCAGACGACTTCCCCCGTGGTGTGCGAGAACGCTTCGATCCACGCGCATTCCGTTCCGGGCGTCAGGGGCGCGAAGGGGAACCCCGGCGAGGCGTACTGCCTCGGCGAGTACAGGTTCAGGCGGCGCGGGTCGAGTGCCGGGACGCCTTCGCGGCACAACTGCAGGTAGCTGGCGCGCCGGATCTCGCGTTCCGGGGCCAGCCAGCTGCCGCAGTAGCGTTCGATGGCCTCTCCGATCGCCGAGTCGCGGGCGGCGTCGAAGTCGTGCCAGGACGTGCCGAACGCCTGGCGGTCGTTGGGCCAGTCCACGACGCGGCGCATGTCCGCGACGTCCACGGCGCACACCCGCAGGCGCGCGGGCATGCCGGGGGCCGGCGGGAGTTCGTGGACCGCGGTCACGATGCCGGTCCGGTCGTCGACGAGCAGGTCCGGCCGCGGGCCGCGGGGTTCGACCGGGCGGGGGCGGTCCGGCACCGGCAACACGGGCCGGGGGAGCACGTTCAGCCGGACGGGGTCGATCTCGAGCTCGCCGGCGGTCGTCTCGGTGGGCTCGCCGGCGAGCCAGCGTTCGAGCTGGACGGCGAGCACGGTCAGCATCCATCGGGCGTCGCCGGGCCGGAACCGCCGGCCGGACGGCGGGTCCGCGGTGGCGAAGGCGTCGAGCACGCGCGGATCGAGCGCCGCGGACCGGCGCCGGGCGAGGACGTCGGTGAAGTCGGGTCCGGTGCCGCCGGGCGTGATCGCGGGGCCGGCGATGCCCTGACCGCGTTCGCAGCGGAACGGCAGCAGGCGCAGGCCGCGGTCCGCGCAATACGCGTCGAGGGCGGTGAGTTCGGAATACGCCGGATGGGTGAACGCGGCGACGACGACGGTGTCGGCCGGATCGATGGGGAAGGGGCCGTCGAAGCCGGAAAGGGTCTCGACGCGGGCGTACCCCGCCGGCGCGAGGATCCGCGCGAGCGGCGCGGTGAGCTCGGGTGTGCCGGCGATGAGAACGGTGGTCGAGGCGGCGCGCCGGGCGCCGCCGGCGGCGGTGACGGGGCGGAGGCTGCCGTCCTCCTCGAGGACGTCCAGCACTTCCGCGTACTCGGGGGCCATCCCGGCGAGCAGCTCGGCGCGGGTGCGGGTGCCGTCGCAGCGCGCGATCCACGCGCGGAACTCCGCGGTCGGTGCCGCGATCGAGTACTGGCCGCCGTTCGGCGTGATGAGCAGGCACAGTGCCGGCTCGAGGTCGTGGAGCTCGACCCCGGTCAGTTCCAGGCGGACGTCGTCGGAAGGCATGGCGGACCCCTTGTCGGATACGGCCGTGCCGCGGCCCCGGGGGTGGGGCCGCGGCACGTTTGCGGCAGGACGGGCGATTCGGCTACTTCGCGGAAGCGCGGTTGTGGACGACGGCGCGGTTGTGGACCACGGCGCGGTTGTGGACGACCGCGCGGTTGTGGACCACGGCGCGGTTGTGGACGACGACGGCGGCGGGGCGCTCGAAGGTCGAGATCAAGGTTTCCTCCTGTGTGTTGTGGAGTGTCGCCGGTGTGGATTCCGGGACGGGGTGACGTGAAGAAGTCTGCGGTCCGGGCGTGCACCGTGACGTCTTCTGGAATGCGGTCCGCACGACCGCGGCCCGCGTGCCTCACGGACGGGGCGTGCGGAATGCACGGGTCCGGACGTGACGACCACCCGCGCCCGCGCGCGAGAGCGCCCCGCCACCCGCAAGGGGTGACGGGGCGCTCGGCGTTCGTGTCCTGGTTTGTCCTTTGTGGTCAGGCCCGGCAGGTCCTGCCGCGGTTCACGCAGTTGACCAGCCCGTTCATGATCCGCTGCGACATCACGTTGGCGAAGTCGTCGTGGTCGGAGAACGGGTTGTGCTTCTCCTGCGGGAAAGCGTCCACTTTGTACTGCTTCTTGACCTGGATGTCGTGCGGGATGTCGTAGGTCAGCGAGATCTGCAGCTGCGGCACGGCCTTGAACCCCTTGGCGCACCGGCCGAACTGGTCCGGGAACACGATGTGCGTGCGGTGGTTGGCGCTGTCGGTGTTCTTGCCGTCCCAGCAGCTCGGGAACGTGTGGACCCGCTTGACCTTGCTGTTCTGCGGGCAGATCGGGTACTTGTCCGTGACGCGGTTCTCGAACCCGGTGCACGTCCAGCTCGCCCGGGCGTTGGCAGGCCCGTTGGTCGAGACCTTCGCGTCGCCGTAGAGCACGCGCAGGAACTTCGGCATCGCCACGACCTTGCCGACTGGGCTGCCGCGGAAGGTGATCTGGACCTTCTGCGGGCGCAGGATCTTGCCGTCGTTGCCCGGCAGCTCGTTGTTCTCGTCCTGCTCGGGCAGCGCGCCGCCCGCCGTCGTGCTCGGCGGCGGGGTGGGCGTGCCGGTGTCCTTGCCCGGCTTCGGCGCGCACGGCGCGAGGCCGCCGAGGTCCTGCGGCTTCGGCGCGAACCGGCCGATGATCGTGGCGATCCGCTCGAGGATCGCGGCGCGCCGGTCCTTGAGCGGGTTCAGGATCGCGTTCTGGACGAAGTTCGCGCCGCCCTGGCCCTGCGTCTGCGCGACGCGCTGGTTGGCCTCGTCGGTCTGCGTGTCGAGCTGGTCGAGGTTGCTGTCCACCTCGGCCATCGCCTGGTCGGGAACGTCGGCGAGCTTGCTGGCGACGTCCGGGCAGGCGACCTGGACGGTCTTGGCCTCCTGGTCGGCCTGCGCGCGGTCGCCGTCGGGCTTCTTCGCGGGCTCGTTCTTCTCCTCTTCGCCGGTGTCGATGCGCACGACCGGCCAGAAGTAGGCGGACTTGTCGCCGTTGCGGCACGTGGTGCCGGCCCGGGCGAGGCTCTTGTTGTTCGAGTCGGCGTTCGTCGAGAGGTTGCCGACGTAGTCGTGCAGGTGCTGCGCGCCGTTGCGGACGCCGGGCTGGGCGATGAAGTTGTCGGGGTTGAAGTGGCCGTTTTCGTTGCGGCCGCAGTCGACGGTGAAGGTGCCGGTCGACGCGCCGTAGACCGGGCGCGGGTCGAACTGGTTCGGCTGGACCTTGAGGATGTCGACGAAGAACGCGGGGTTCGCCTCGTCGGCGCTCGCTTCACCGGTGTTGCCGGTGGTCGTCGCGACGACGATGCCGCCGACCGCGATCGCGAGGGCGAGGCCGCCGGTCGCGATCTTGGTTCTGCGGGAAATGCGATGGCGCCCTTGGGTGCGGGACATGGATCCTCCGGGGTGTCGGGCTGGCGGGAACGCGCGACACTGGCGGTGCGAGCCCAGGCTCGTACCCACCAGGTACTGCGTCGGCGGGGACGGAACGATCCCCACACCGGCCACCGACCCGACATCGGTGGGTGCGCGGCCACCTGCCCGTGGCCACGCCGTCAACCGGCTGGTTATCGTTCCGTGATGGAAGCTACACCGGGGTTTGACACCGGGCAAGAAGAGATTTCCGGCAATTACGAGCCGTCATTCCGGGTTCTCGTCTGCGTAGTCGTGTGCAGTCGCGAAAACGTGGGAGAAATCGACGAAGAATGGCGGACGCCGAAAAAGCGGGCGCGACGGCCCGCGACTGGATCACGCTGGATCGCCGCGCGTGTCCCTCTCCGGCTTGCTCGGGTGTGCGGCCATCCTGGGCCCCTGACCGGGGCTTTGTCCAGCTCCCGGGACTGTGGTGAAAAACTTTGAACCGACCTGAACCCCCGTACGTATCCCTGGGTGAGACCTCGAGAATGCCCATCGATCGAATGCCGCGGCGGACTTGTCAGCGCAGCGCCGCCGGCACCGCGGGAATCGCCGCGAGTGCCGAATCCAACCGGTGGCCGACCGCGATACCCACCTGGTCGCGCAGCGCCGCCAGTTTGTCCACGTCGATGCCCGTCGCGATGCCTTCGCGGTGGAAGAAGTCGACCAGGTCGTCCGTCGCCACGTTGCCCGACGCCCCCGGTGCGAACGGGCAGCCGCCGAGGCCGCCCAGCGCCGCGTCGAAGCGGCGGATGCCGAGCGTCAGCCCTTCCCACGCGTTGGCCGCCGCGCGGCCGTACGTGTTGTGCAGGTGCAGGCCCAGCGGGACGTCCGGCAGCTCGTCGCGCACCGCGGCGACGGTCGCGCGCAGCTGGCCCGGCCGGGCCGCGCCGATCGTGTCGGCGAGGTGGACGACCCGCGCGCCCAGCTCGCCCAGGCGGGCGGCCACGTCGGCGGTGCGGTCGGGGTCGGTGTCGCCGTCGAACGGGCACACGAACGCCGTCGCCACCGAAGCTTCGACGGCCACGCCGGCTTCCGTGAGCAGTGCGGCGCACGCGGCCAGGCGGTCGAGTGCCGCGTCCGTCGGGACGCCCGCGTTGGCGACGCTGTGCCCGTCGCTGGCCGAGACGACCAGCCGCACCGAGCGGGCGCCGGCCTCGATGGCCTGGCGCGCGCCGCGTTCGGTGAAGACGAGGGTGTGCAGGACGGCCGGGGCGTCCAGCAGCGTCTTCAGCACTTCGCCGGTGTCGGCCATCTGCGGCACCCGGCGCGCGGAGACGAACGACCCGACCTCGAGCGACCGCACGCCGGCGTCGACGAGCCCGCGCGCGAGCCGCACCTTTTCGTGCGACGGCACGGTGATCGGCTCGTCCTGCAGGCCGTCGCGCAGCACGACCTCGGTGAGGAGGACTTCGGTCATCAGATCACTCCAGACTCGCGGAGACGGGTGACCGCCTCGCCGGTGACGCCGAGCTCGGCGAGCACGGCCTCGGTGTGTTCGCCCAGCTCCGGCCCGAGGGCGCGGGTCCGGCCGGGCCGCTCGGTCAGCGCCGGCACGATGCCGGGGAAGGTGACTTCGCCCTCGTGGCCGGGCACCCGGTGCCGCTCGTGCATGCCGCGCGCCTCGAAGTGCGGGTCCTTCGCGATGTCGGCGGCGGTCAGGATCGGTCCACACGGGACGGACGCCGCGCGCAGCACCGCCTCGGCGGCCTCCTGGGTCAGCGTCGCCGTCCACGCGCCGATGGCGTCGTCGAGCAGAGCGGCGTGGGCGACCCGGCCGGCGTTGTCCGCGAACCGCGGGTCGCCGGCCAGGTCGGCGCGACCGACGGCGTGCATGAGGCGGCGGAAGATCGCGTCGCCGTTGCCGCTGACCACGATGTACTTGCCGTCGGCGCACCGGTAGGTGTTGGACGGCGCCACCCCGGGCAGCGCGGAGCCGGCCGGCTCGCGCGTGACGCCGAACGCGTCGTAGTCCGGGAGCAGCGACTCCATCAGCGAATAGACGGCTTCGTACAGCGCGACGTCGACCACTTCGCCGGGGTTCGCGCCCGGCTCGCGCTCGCGGCGGAGCAGGCCCATCAGCGCGCCGATCACCGCGTAGAGCCCGGCGACGGAGTCGGCGAGGCTGACCCCGACCCGCGTCGGCGGCCGGTCGGGGTAGCCGGTGAGCGCGCGCAGGCCGCCGATCGCCTCGGCGACGCCGCCGAAGCCGGGCCGGTCGCGGTAGGGGCCGGTTTGGCCGTAGCCGGAGACGCGCACGACGACCAGCCGCGGGTTGAGCGCCCGCAGCTCGTCCGGGCCGAGGCCCCAGCGTTCGAGGGTGCCGGGCCGGAAGTTCTCCAGGAGGACGTCGCTGCGCGCGGCGAGCGCGCGGACGAGGTCCTGGCCTTCGGGACGGCGCAGGTCGACGGTCACCGAGCGCTTGTTGCGGCCGAGCGCGCGGAACAGCAGAGATGTGTCGCCGTCGTGCAGCCGCCAGCGCCGGAGCTCGTCACCGGTGCCGGGGCGCTCGACCTTGACGACGTCGGCGCCGAAGTCCGCCAGCAGCCGGCCGGCGGTCGGCGCGGCGATGAAGCCGCCCAGTTCGACCACCCGGATGCCGGCGAGAGGACCGGTTTGCTCACTCATGCCCGACTCCAAACCACTATGTGAGTTGCAAACCCAGAATACGGGCGAGTGTCAAAGAGTCAACAGCGCGGAGGCTGGATAGACTGTGCGGCACACCACGGCACGGGGCGGGGCGATGGCAGAGGAAGAACGCAGCGGCACGACGCCGGTGCTGGTGCTGAGCAAGTTCAAGCAGATCCTCGAGTCGTTCACGATCGACAACCCCGAGCTGACGCTGCAGCAGATCACCCGGTCGACCGGCCTGCCGGCGAGCACCTGCCAGCGGCTGGTGCACAACCTGGTGCGCGAAGGGTTCCTCGACCGCTACGACGACACCTACCGCGTCGGGCTCGGCCTGGTCCGGTGGGCGGCGCCGGGGACGTTCGGCCTCGACCTGGTCCGGCTGACCCGGCCGGTGCTGCAGCAGCTGCGCGACGAAACGGGCGAGACGGCCTGCCTGTACGTCCGCGACGGCGCGTACCGCACGGTCATTTCACTGGCGGAGTCCCGGCACCCGGTGGTTCGGCTGTTCGTCGTCGGCATGGTGATGCCGCTGCACGCCGGTTCGGCCGGGAAGGTGTTCCTGGCCTGGGACAAGCTGGCGGTCAAGGACGCGATCGGCCACGGCCTGGCCCGGTTCACCCCGCGCACGGTCGTCGACATCGACCTGCTGTCGGAGCAGCTCGGGCAGATCCGCGAGGCCGGCTACGCGGTGAGCTTCGAGGAACGCGACCTCGGCGCGGCGTCGCTGAGCGCGCCGGTGTTCGGGCTGAACGGCGAGGTCAGCGCGGTGATCGGGGTCGGCGCGCCGACCCAGCGGTTCACCCCGGCCGACGTGCCGAGGCTGGCTCCGATCGTCGTCGAAGCCGGGCGCCGCGCCTCGGAGCGGCTCGGGTACCGGCCCGGCGTGGAGCGCGTCGCCGCTCTCTGATCCGGCCGGCTGTCCGGTTCGTGCCCGACACTGCCTTGTTGCCCGTTGACGCGTCCGGACCCGGGTGTGTCCGTCCTTGACTCCGCGCGGCTGCCGTCACATTATGAGTCGGCCAACCACATAGTGGAGAAGTCAAAGGAGACGACGGATGGCGAACATCCCCGACGCCGCCGTGCCGGACACCGGCACGATCGCGGGCCGGCTCGACCGGCTGCCCATCACCCGCACGCACCGCCGGGCCACCGTCGCCGTCGGGCTCGGCCTCTTCTTCGACTTCTACGAGGTCTTCCTGACCGGCGTGCTCAGCTCGGTGCTGGTGAAGGAGTTCTCGCTCACCAAGGCGGAGCTGCCGCCGCTGCTGGCGTCGACGTTCGTCGGCATGTTCTTCGGCGCCCTGCTGCTCGGCCGCCTCGCCGACCGGTTCGGCCGCCGCGGCGCGTTCCTGCTCAACCTCGGGCTCTACTCGCTCTTCTCGCTGCTCGGCGCGTTCAGCGGCAGCGCGCTGATGCTGCTGGTGACGCGGTTCTTCGCGGGCATCGGCCTGGGTGCCGAGCCGCCGCTGGCCGACACCTACCTCACCGACCTGCTGCCGGCCCGCAAGCGCGGCCGGTTCATCGCCTGGGCGTACACGCTCGCGTTCTGCGGCTTCCCGGTCGTCGGCTTCCTCGCCCGCGGCCTGACCGAGCACGAGGTCCTCGGCATCGCCGGCTGGCGCTGGCTGTTCGTGATCGGCGCGCTCGGCGCGGGCGCGGTGTTCCTGCTGCGGCGCGGTCTGCCCGAGTCGCCGCGGTGGCTGGAGTCCGTCGGCCGCACCGAGGAGGCCGAGCACCTGGTGGCGGGCATGGAAGCCGAAGCCCGCGGGACCGTCGACGCAACGCCGGCCCCGCCGCGCGGCACCACCCGCAAGCGTGCCGGCGCGCCGGTGCGCGAGCTGTTCGGCGCCGCTCTGCGCCGCCGCACCGGGATGATGGTCGTCTTCCACGTGCTGCAGACGCTCGGCTACTACGGCTTCGGCACGCTCGTGCCGCTGGTGCTGGCCGCCAAGGGGTACGCCGTCTCGCAGTCGCTGCTGTTCGCCGCGCTGACCTACCTCGGCTACCCGGTCGGGTCGGCGCTGTCGCTGCCGATCGTGGAACGCGTCGAACGGAAGTACCTCGTCGTCGGCTCGGTGCTGGCGATGGCGGTGTTCGGCATCGCCTTCGGCTACGCGGATTCGATGGCGCTGATCCTCGTGTTCGGCTTCCTCTACACCGCGACCAGCAACGTGTTCTCGAACGCCTACCACATCTACCAGGCCGAGATCTTCCCGACGGCCCTGCGCTCGACGGCGTCCAGCGGTACCTATTCGCTTTCGCGGCTGGCCAGCGGCGCGATGCCGTTCGTGCTGGTGCCGCTGCTGAACGCGCACGGACCGACGACGCTGTTCGCGGTCGTCGCGGGGGCGCTGGTGGTGGTCGCGCTGGACGTGGCGGTGCTCGGCCCGCGCACGACCGGCCTGCGGCTGGAGAGCGTCAACGACGAACCCGCGCCGCTGCCACGATGACCGCCGCCGCCTCGCCGGCCGGCAGCCGGGCGGTGTCGACGACGAGGCGGTCGCGAGTCCACGGCTCGTACTCACGGCCGGCGATCTCCGCCCAGGTCGGCGGGACCAGCCCGGGGATGCCGACGTCGCGGGTTTCCGCGCGGCGCCGGTGTTCCGCGGGGTCGGAACAGACGATCTCGGTTTCCAGCACGTGCGCGCCCTGGCGAAGCCCGGTGTCCCGCCAGGCGTCGCGCGTGACGGCGAGCGGGTTCACGCATTCGGCGATCACGCTCACGCCGGTGCGCAGCAGGTCGGCGGCGACGTCCTGGGCGACGACGTACCCGACCGGCCCGAGCGGCTGCGCCAGCGAAGTCGTGCGGACGATGGCCTGCTCCACCGTGTCGACCCGCAGGAACGAGAACCCGGTGCGGCGGGCGGCTTCCGCGGCGACGGTGGTCTTGCCGGTGGCGGGCAGCCCGCCGACGACGATCAGCAGTGGCGGCACCGGGGCATGGTCGCACGGCCACCCCGTCGGGAACGCCGGATCGGAGAAGGCCAAGTCCCTCGATCCGGCGGCCCGGACCCACCCGTTCTCAGGACGCTTCGTGCTTTTGGGCCAGCAGCCCGCGCCGCAGCGTCGTGAGCGCGCGGTGCTGGGCCACCCGGACCGCGCCCGCGCTGCTCAGCCCGACCGCCGCCGCCGTCTCCTCGGCCGAGAGGCCCAGGATGATGCGCAGCACCAGGATTTCCCGCTGCCGCGGCGGAAGCGTGTCGAGCAGCCCCTCCGACCAGTCCAGGCCGGCGGCGCGCTCGACCTCGTCGCCCGTGGGGTCCGGGCCGGTCCAGCGGTCGGCGGGCAGCTCGGCCACCGGGCTGGTGCGGTCGCGCGCCCGGCGGCGGTGGAAGTCGGACACCTTGTGCGCGGCGATGCCGAACACGAACGGCAGGAAGCCGTCGGCCTCGTAGCGGTACCCGGGCAGCGCGCCGACCACCGCCAGCAGGACGTCCTGCGCGCAGTCCTCGGCGTCGGACGACCCGTCCTGCCACGTGCCGAGCCGGCCCAGGCAGTAGCGGAACACCATCGGCCGCAGCGCGCGCAGCACCCCGGCGACCGCGGCGCGGTTGCCGGCCATCGCGGACCGGACCAGCGCCGGGTCGAGGCCGAACGTCGCGGGTTCGCCCGCGGCGGACTGCGGCGGCATCGATCTCACCTCTCGTCGGCGACGGACCGTCACGACGCTAGGTCACCCCGCGTGGTCGCGACACCGGCCGGGCGACCGCCGCGACCCGGGTCTTCCGGCCCTGGTGCCCGGCCGTCCGCCGTGCGTGCCGGGCCGGCGCGGCGGTGGCCGGGCCGAACGGCCCTATCGGCGTTCCCGGCTCGACGATCACGCTGGTGGCCGGGGATTTTCCACAGGGAGAAACACAGGGAACGCGATGGTGGACGACGTGGGCTTCGGACTGCTGCTCGACCGGCAGCAGTGCCTCGCCTTGCTTCGGACGGCCAGCCTCGGCCGGGTGATCTTCACCCACCGGGCCATGCCGGCGGTCCGCCCGGTGCGGTTCTCGGTCGTCGACGACGCCGTCGTGTTCGCCGTCCCGACCGGCAGTCCCCTCTACGCGGGCGCGCGCGACGCCGTCGTGGCCTTCGAAGCCGACGACTTCGCCGCCGACTTCGGCGCCGGGTGGTACGTCAGCCTGCTGGGGCGCGCCACCGAGTCGACGGCGGGCGACGCCGGCCTCGCCTGCCTGTGCCCGTGCCCGGCCTTGACCGGCCGCCGGTTCCTGCGGATCCCCGTCGAGGCCATCTCCGGTCACCGCATCAGCTGCCACGCCGAGTAACAAAGCCACTCCGCCGATCGACCCACCGGATGGACGAACCGGATTGGGCCGGCGCGGGCAGTCGCCTGTGGGACCCTTGACGGCCCGAGGACACCCTCGGGATCGGACGGACACGGGGTCGGCGGGTAGTGGCGGACGAAATCGGCATGCCGGCGATCCTGGCCGCGGTGGCCGGGATCGCGCGGGAGCTGGCGGTGCCGGCGGTGCTGGACACCGCCGTGGCGGTCGTCTGCGATCTGGTCGGCGCCCGGCACGGCCGCGTCGAGCTGACCGGTCCCGAAGGCGGGGTCGCCGAGTACGGCCGGGCGGGCGGCACCGGCGCGGTCGAGCTGCCGGTGCGCGCCGGGCCGAAGACCTTCGGCACGTTCGTGGTCGAACCGGCCGCCGGCCGCGAATTCGGTCCCCGCGAACGGGAAGTGCTGGGCGCGCTCGCCGCGGCGACCGCGATGGCTGTCGACAAGGCCGTCCTCGTCGACCAGATGCGCCGCCGCGAACGCTGGCTCGAGGCCTCCTACGACGTCACGCGGGCGCTGCTCGCCACGAAGGACCTGCACGCGACGCTGCAGCTGATCGCCGAACGCGCACGCGTCGTGGCCGGCGGCACCGCCGGCGCGATCGCGCTGCCGGACGGGCCGGGGCAGCTCGTCTTCGACGTCGTCGAACCGCCGGGTGAGGACGCCGACCGGCTGACCGGGCTGACCGTGCCGACCGAGGGCACCGCCACCGGGGTCGCGTTCACCACCCGCCGTCCGGTCGTCGTGCGCGACTACGGCGACCGCGTGCAGGAGCAGCAGCGCGACCGCGCCGGGCCGATGCCGGCCGTGGTCAAGGACCTGGACTCGGCGATCTCGGTGCCGCTGATCGTCGGCGAGGAGACGCTGGGTGTGCTGGTGGTCGCGAAGTTCCGCGACAAGACGCCGTTCACCGAAGCCGAGGTCCAGCTCGCCGAAACCTTCGCCGGCCACGCCGCGCTCGCGGTCGAATTCTCCCGGGCCCAGGACGCGCGCCAGCAGCTGGCGGTGTTCGAGGACCGCGACCGGATCGCCCGCGACCTGCACGACCTGGTCATCCAGCGGCTGTTCGCCACCGGGCTCGGGCTGGAAGGCGTCAGCAGGCTGATCGCGGAGCCGGCGGTCGCCGGGCGCGTCGCCGGGTTCGCCCAGGACCTCGACGGCACGATCCGCGAGATCCGCAACAGCATCTTTTCGCTGCAGGCGCCCACCCAGGCGCAGGGCAGCCTGCGCGCGGAGCTGCTGCGGGTGGCCGTCGACGCGCGCGACACGCTGGGCTTCGAGCCGCGCGTCGGCTTCGACGGGCCGCTCGACGCGGCGGTGCCGGACGCCGTCCGGTCCGACCTGATCGCGTCGCTGCGCGAAGCGCTGACGAACGTGGCGCGGCACGCCGCGGCGAAGTCGTGTTCGGTCGAGGTGACCGTGGACACCGCCGGCCGGCGGCTGACCCTGGCCGTGCGCGACGACGGGACGGGCCCGCCACCGCCGGGGCCGGGCCGGGTGAGCGGGCTGGGCAACCTGGCCGCCCGCGCGGCACGGTGGGGCGGGACCTGCGGGCTGACGGCCGCCGAGGGCGGCGGCTCGCGTTTGGAATGGACCGCGGAGCTGCCGGCGCGCGCCGGCGAGCAGGGGAGTGGGCGATGACGATCTCGGTGTTCCTCCTGGACGACCACGAGCTGGTCCGCACCGGGCTGAAGACCGTCTTCGAGTCCGAGGTGGACATCGAAGTGGTCGGCGAAGCGGCGACCGCTGCCGAGGCGCTGGTCCGGATCCCGCAGTCCCGCCCGGACGTGGCGATCCTCGACGTCCGGCTGCCCGACGGCCAGGGCGTCGAGGTGTGCCGCGAGATCCGCTCGACGGTCGCGCCGCCGCCCGCGTGCCTGATGCTGACGTCCTATTCGGACGACGACGCGCTCTTCGGCGCGATCATGGCGGGCGCGGCCGGGTACATGCTGAAGCAGGTGTCGGGCCGGTCGCTCGTGGACGCCGTCCGGACGGTCGCCGTCGGCGGCTCGCTGCTGGACGCGACGCTGACCGCGTCGGTCATGAACAAGCTGCGCGGCGCGGACGTGGCGGCGCCGGACCCGCGGTACGAGCAGCTCAGCCCGCAGGAACGGCGGGTGCTGGACCTGGTCGCGGAAGGACTGACCAACCGGCAGATCGCCGAGCGGCTGTTCCTCGCGGAGAAGACGGTGAAGAACTACGTGTCGTCGGTGCTGCACAAGCTCGGGGTCGAGCGGCGCACCTCGGCGGCGGTGTACCTGTCGCAGCGACACGCCGACGGCGGCCGTTCAAGCTGATCGCACGCCCACTCGGCGCAAACCCGTGGGGCATCCGACGTATCTGGCCGCCGATGCGATACACCTGACGGGTGACGCACGAATTGTCGTGCGCGACAGAGGGGACAGCATGTCGGGGATGTCGAGCGGGGACTACGTCACGCAGCAGATCCGGGCACTGGCGAGAGCCGTGCGCAGCGAAGGGGCCGGCGGCGTCGGCACGCGCAGCTTCCAGCTCGCGGAGCACCTGGCGGCGGAGGGAGGCGTCCACCGCGGCGACATCCTGACGGCGACGGCGACGCTCCTGGCCATGACGGCGTGGTGCGACGGCGAAGCCGAAGCGGCCCGCCGGTTCGCCGAGCTGGCGGGCGAAAACGACGTCGAGTCGCGCGAGCTGGTGGGGCACCTGCTGTGCCTCGAAGTCGGGGCCGAGGAGGGGTGGCTGCCGGAGGAGCAGGCGGAGGCGTTGCTGGAGTACGCCCGCCGCTCGCGCCGGGGCGACCTGGCCCTGCGGGTCCGGGCGATCGCCGGCTCCCGAGGCGGACGCCACCGCCGCGACAACTGACGGTCGTGAGTGAGAAACAGTGTTGGAACACTGTTTCTCACTCACGACCTCGTAGCCGGCGCGGCTAGCTCGGGAGGGGACGGGCGGGGTCGGCGAGGGCGTCCGGGTCGACCGTCCGGCCACTGCGGATCAGCTCGCGGACCGCGTCGAGGCCTTCGTCCCACTGGTTGACGTGCAGGCCGGCGACCACCCGGCCGCCCGCGAGCCAGAACGCGTGGAACGCCTCGTCCGACCCGCGGGTCACCACGCGGTCGTACCCGCCGGGCGGGAACCAGCCGGTGAACTCCATGCCGGCGTCGTACTGGTCGGAGAAGAAGTACGGCAGGTCGTCGTAGACCACTTCGCGCCCCAGCATCGACAGTGCCGCCGCCGGGCCGCCGTTCGTGGCCGCCGCCCAGTGCTCCACGCGGATACGGCGGTCGTAGCCCGGGTGCCAGGCACTCGCGACGTCGCCCGCGGCGAACACGTCCGGGTCTTCGGTGCGCAGGGAGGCGTCGACGCAGACGCCGTCGTCGACCGCCAGCCCGGCTTCCTCGGCCAGCCGCGTCTCGGGCCGCGCGCCGATGCCGACGATCACCACGTCGGCCGGGATCTCGCCGGCTTCGGTCTGCACCGCGGTCACCGAGGTGTCGCCCGCGAAGCCCGTCACGCCGGTGCCGAGCCGCAGGTCGACGCCGTGGCGGCGGTGCAGGTCGGCGAAGAACCCGCCCAGCTCCGGCCCGAGCGTCGCGTGCAGCGGCGAGGGGCTGGGCTCGACGATCGTCACTTCGCAGCCGTAGGTCCGGGCCGCCGCCGCGGTTTCCAGGCCGATCCAGCCCGCGCCCGCCACGACGACCCGGCCGCCCGCGGCCAGCGCGTCGCGCAGCCGGTCGGCGTGGGCGAGCCGGCGCAGGTAGTGGACGCCCTCGAGGTCGTTGCCCGGCACCCGCAGCCGCCGCGGCGACGCCCCGGTCGCCAGCAGCAGCTTCGTGTAGCCGAGGCGTTCGCCGCCCGCCAGCTCGATCTCGTGGGCCGCGCGGTCCAGGACCGTGACGCGCCGGCCGGTCAGCACCTCGATGCCTTGGCCCGCGTACCACTTCTCGTCGTGCACGAAGACCGACGCGCGGTCGTCCTGGCCGAGCAGGTACCCCTTGGACAGCGGCGGGCGTTCGTAGGGCAGGTCCGGCTCCGCGCCGACGAGTACGACGCGCCCGGCGAACCCTTCCGCTCGCAGCGTTTCCGCGGCCTTCGCGCCGGCCAACCCGGCGCCGACGATGACGAACGCGTCCATCAGGCACTCACCCCGGTCAGCGCGAAGAACTCCTGCCGCGTCTTGGGTTCCTCGCGCAGCAGGCCGTGCAGCGACGACGTCACGGTGAGCGCGCCGGCGGCCCGCACGCCGCGCAGCGACATGCACAGGTGCTCGGCTTCGATCACGACGCCGACGCCCTTGGGCGCGAGGTGCTCCTGCAGCCAGTCGGCGACCTGCTTGGTCAGCCGCTCCTGCACCTGCAGGTCCCGCGCGAACATCTCGACGACGCGGGCGAGCTTCGACAGCCCGAGGATCCGCTCGCCGGGGAGGTACCCGACGTGCGCGACGCCGCGGAAGGGCAGCAGGTGGTGCTCGCACAGCGACTGCACCGGGATGCTCTTCGCGAGCACGAGCTCGTCGTAGCCCTCGTCGTTCGGGAACGTCGTGAGCTGGAAGTCGCGCGGCTTCAGCATTTCCGCATACGCGTTGGCCACCCGCCGCGGCGTGTCGCCCAGGTGCACGGACGACGGGTCCTTGCCCAGGGCGCGCAGCAGGTCGGCGACCGCGCGTTCCGCCGCGGGCAGGTCCATCGCGTCGCGGTCGTGGACGACGCCCAGGTGCCGCAGCGGCACCGGTTCGCTGACGGGTTCGACGGTCACGGGAGGCCTCCTTCTAAAACCAAGACGAGCCGACGTTAGAAGCCCGCGGGGGTTTTCGTCAACGATTGTTTGTTTTAGAGTGCTCGGATGCACAAGTCCCAGGCCGGCGCGCTGGCCGCGGTGGCGGCGCTCGACGAGCCGACGCGCCGCCGGCTGTACGAGTACGTCGTCCGGCGCCCGGAGCCGGTCAGCCGCGACGACGTCGCCGCGGCGCTCGCCGTGCCCCGCGCGACGGTCGCCTTCCACCTGGACCGCCTGGTGGAGGAGCAGCTGCTGGTCGTCGAGTACGAGCGCCGCAGCGGCCGCACCGGACCGGGCGCGGGCCGGCCCGCCAAGCTCTACCGCCGGTCGGACCGCCAGGTGAGCGTCTCGGTGCCGGAGCGGCACTACGAGCTGGCCGGCGAGCTCCTCGCGTCGGCGATCGAGGAAGCCGACGAGACGGGTGGTCCGGCGCGCGACATCCTGACGCGCCGCGCCCGCGAGCACGGTGCCGGACTGGCCACTTCGGACATCGTCGCCGCGCTGGAGGAGCACGGGTTCGAGCCGCGCGTCGAGGGTGACGGGGTGCTGCTCGGCAACTGCCCGTTCCAGCGGCTGGCCCGGACGCACACGCGGCTCGTCTGCGAGATGAACCTGGGGTTGGTCGAGGGCCTGCTCGACGGGGCGGGGGACCGGCGGCTGCGGGCCCGGCTGGATCCACGGCCGGGTTACTGCTGCGTGCGTCTCGCGCCGGCCTGAGGTCAGCCGCGGACGGCGAGGACGAGCAGGAACGCGCCGAAGCCGACCAGGGCCGCCGAGGCGACGCGGTGGAGGCTCCGGCCGCGCAGTCTCCTCGCCAGCCGCGTCCCGAGCAGGGTGCCCGCGCCCGCCAGCACACCCAGGACGCTGCCGAGTCCGAAGTGGACGGACCCGTGCGCCGCGTAGCCGAGCGTCGCGAAGCCCACCAGCGGGAGCTGGATCAGCTGCCCGGCGGCGATCGTCGTCAACGCGGGGACGCCGAGGGCCAGCAGCGCCGGGACGAGCAGGACGGGTCCGCCCGTGCCGGTCAGCGCCGACCCGAACCCGACGGCCGCGCCGACCGCGACGGCCGCCGGGGCGGGTAGTTCACGGGATTCCCGCGGGCGCCCCCACAGGTTGAACGCGCCGGAACCGGCGGTCACCAGGGCGAGGAACAGCCAGAGCGCCGTCGCCGGGACGACGCCGTTCACCAGGGCGCCGGCCGCCGCGGCGGGGGCCGCGCCGAGCGTGAGCCACCCGCCGAAGCGCCACGGCATCGCCTGGTGCCGGGCGTACGCCGCGGTGCCGACGACGCCGGTGAACAGGAAGGCCCAGCTGCTGGTGCCGGCCGCCGCGTGGACGTCGAGCCCGGCGAGCCAGGTCAGCGCGGGCGGCAGGAGAACGCCGCCGATGCCGATCGCGCCGATGAAGACGCCGACCGGCACCGCCAGCAGCAGGACTGCCACCACCACCCGACGCTAACACGGCCCGCTACTTGGCAGGCTCCGCGCCGAGCCGGGTGGCGACGCCGGTCGTGATCGCGCTCGCGCCGATCTCCGTGCCCGGCTTGATCCACGCCTCGTCCGGCTCCGCGCCCGCGACCTGGCGCTCGCCGATGAACTGCCCGGTCACCGGGTCGACGATCAGCTGGCGGATCTCGTGGCGGTCGTCGAGGCCGAGAGCGACGCCGGTGCGGCCGTCGAGGTTCGCCTCCGCCGCCAGCACGGTCATGCCGGGGATCTTCGCCAGCGCGCGGTACCACTGCGCGCGCAGCTCGGCCGGCATCATCCCGGCGCGGAGGATCTCGATGCCGTAGTGGAACATCACCCGGGGCGTCGAGCCGCGGTTCGACGTCAGCGCCTGCAGCTTCGCGTACAGCGCCGCCGGGTCGCGCGGCAGCTTCGCGTAGAACGCCGGGCTGTCCCAGTCGGCCGGGTCGTCGCACTTCTTGGCCGACTTGGACTTCGGGAAGAAGTCGCCGCAGCGGCCCTGCCACTGGCCCTGGTCGGTGTCCGTCACCTCGGGCACCGGCGCCTGGGACTGCGGCACCGAGCCGCCCAGGAACCTCCCGGTGTTCAGGATCTTGCGGTTCTCCTGCCAGACGTCGTGCGGGTCGGCCGGGATCCAGCGATCGACCTGCTGCTCCCACAGGTACGTGTACCCGGTCGCGTCGCCGGTCTGGACGCCGCGCTGCACCCACGTGTGCTCGGCGACGAAGCGGAACTGGCCGGGGCCGACGGGCTGGTCGGTGGCGCCGACGCTGAGGTCGGCGGCCCGGTTGAGCACCTGCGCCGCCGACATCAGCTTGATGTCGGGCCAGTTCGCGGTCGGGTTCACGGTCGATTCGGTGGTGGGCGGCGCGGCCCGCGGGACGTCCGGCGCCGGCGCCGAGCCGGTCTGGACGACGACGGCCACCGTGACGACCCCGGCCACGGCCGCGGCGACGGGCACGGCGATCCAGCGGCGGGACCGCTTCGGCCGCAGCGGGACGACGGTGGGTGCGGCATCCAGCTCGGCCATCAGCCGCGCCCGGGCGGCGGACAGGTCGGCCGGCGCGGTGCGGGCGTCGCGGTGGAGCAGCTCGAGGGTTTCGTCGAGCTCACGCATGGGGGTTCTCCTCGGTGGGGACGAGCAGGGCCTGGAGGCGGTGGCGGACGCGGTGCAGGCGCGACCGCACGGTGCTGGCGGGTACGCCGAGCGCTTCGGCGACTTCGGCGGGTTCGAGGCCGGCCCAGGACGTCAGCAGCAGGACGTCACGGTCCTGTTCGGACAACGCGGCGAGCTGCCCGGCCAGGACGCGCAGGCGCGCGGCGGCGTCGACCCGGCCGGCCACCGCCGTGTCGTGGTTCTCTTCCGGACGCTCTTCGGCGCCGGCCTTCGCCGTCAGCTGGAAGCCGCGCACCTCTTGACGCAGGTGGTTGCGCAGCAGGTTGGTGGCGATCCCGTAGAGCCAGCCGCGAATGGGCGCTTTCTCCGGGTCGTAGCTGGCGCGTCTGCGCAGCGCGACGACGAAGGTTTCGGCCACGAGGTCGTCGGCGGCGTGCACGCCCACCCGGCCCGCGAGGTACCCGCGCAGGGGATGGGCGTACTCGTCGAAGAGCCGCGAGAAGACCTCTTTCGGATCCCTGGCGGCGAGGTCGGGCCGGTCGAGCCGTTCCACGATTCTGGTCACGCTACTGGTTGTCGCGACCCGCCGCCCGCGTCCCCGGGCGCCCGTGCGGATGAGACGCAGGCCACATCCGGCTCTCCGGGGCGAACAGCGGCGGTGGGTGCGGACAACAGGGGATATGGAGTCGCGAGGCGCGCTGCTGCTGGCCGGGACGTGCGCGGGTGTGGTGGTGGCGATGCTGGTCGTGGCCGCGGCGGTCCGGCCGCCGGCGCCGGCCGCGCCGCCGGTGGCGCCGGTGTTGACGACGAGCGTCGCGACGACGGCCACCTCCGCGCCGCCGGAGACGACTTCGAAGCGCCGGACCGCGCAGCCGAGCGCCGCGTCGGCGACCCGGGCGCGGCTCGGCCGGTCCTGACGCGCCGCGCGGTGGTGTCTTGAATGAGTCATTCAGGTCTTCGGAGGTCCTGAATGACTCGTTCAAGACGTTGCCCGGCCGCTCGCGCGCGGGTCGTGGTGGCGGCTCGGCCGGTCCTGACGCGCCCGGCGTCCGTCGTGGACGCCCGCTTCGGCGGTACGGTCTTCCCGGTGGTGAAGCGGCGCGAGGTGAAGGGGGCCAGGGTGGTGGACCGGGCGAAGCCGGGGGAACAGGTCAGGACGACGGCCCCGGGGCCGCGGCAGCCCAGCCTGGCCGACGTCGCCGGCATGGCCGGGGTCTCGCACATGACCGTCTCGCGGGTGGTCAACGAGAGCGGGCCCGTGCGCCCCGAAACCCGTGAACGGGTGCTCGCCGCCGTGCACAAGCTCGGGTACCGGCCCAACACCGCCGCGCGGACGCTGGTCACCGGGCGGTCGGGCACCCTCGGCGTCGTCGCGCTGGAGTCGAACCTCTACGGGCCGGCGAGCACCCTGTACGGCATCGAAAACGCCGCGCGCGAGGCCGGGTACGGCGTCGCGATCTGCAGCGTCACGCGGCCGGGCCGGACCTCCATCGGCGACGCCGTGGAAAGCCTGCGGCGCCAGGCGGTCGAGGGGATCGTCGTGATCGCGCCGCACGTGACGGCCGGGCGCGCGCTGGCGGCGGTGCCGGGCGACATCCCGGTGGTCGCGGTCGGCGGCGGCGAGTCGGCGCCGGTGCCGGTGATCTCGGTCGACCAGTACGACGGCGCCCGCCGCGCCACCGAGCACCTGCTCGCCCTGGGGCACAAGACCGTCTGGCACCTCGCCGGCCCGGAAGACTGGCTGGAGGCCCGCGACCGCGAACGCGGCTGGCGCGAAACCCTGGAGCGACGCGGCCTGCGGGTCCCGGCGGTCGTGCGCGGCGACTGGAGCCCGCGGTCGGGCTACGAAGCCGGCCGCGCGCTCGTCGGCAAGCGCGGGCTCAAGGCGGTGTTCTCGGCCAACGACCAGATGGCGCTGGGCCTGCTGCGCGCGTTCACGGAGGCCGGCATCCGCGTCCCGGAGGACGTCCAGGTGGCGGGCTTCGACGACGTCCCCGAGGCGGCGTACTTCACCCCGCCGCTGACGACGGTCCGCCAGGACTTCATCGAGGTCGGCCGCAGGACGTTCGGGCTCCTGGAGAACCGCATGGCGGGCGGCGACACCGGCGCGCGCCACCTGGTGCCGGCCGAGCTGATCGTCCGGGAGAGCACCGGCCCCCGCTGACCCGCCCCCTTTCCGGCGTGGCGAAACGCTGGATGAGTTCGTCCTGTCACATCGACGGACCGGGCACCAGCCGACCACGACCATGGTGACCCTTGCCCGCGAAATCGGCCGTGATGTCATCGATGGCCAAGAGGGCCAGCTCTCTCATCGCCGTCTCATAGAGCGCTCGCCGAGACCCGCGTGCGGCGGTACGTGGCGGAGGTACTACGACGTCGACCACTCGAGCTGCGAGGGCGATCTGCGGGAGGTGGAGCGGCGCCAAGAAGACTCGCGAGAGAAGATCACCGATGAGGTCGGACCAGAACGGACTGATCCCGAAGAACGTGTTCAACGCCCACGACATCCCGTCGGCCCAGCCCGGCTGAAGGGAACTCAAACCATCGGCGAATGTGGCACAGCGGCTGCGTTTTACGCCAGCTTGTCCGGTACTGTTACCTGGCAGTAGTGCAGTCGCTTGTTGTGCGGTCACTGTTGCCCAGGCCGGGTCGAGTCCACTATATACAACATTGGACAGGAAAGTGGCATTGTCCTTCACGTGATGTCGCCTGGTGGACGTCACCGAACGAGATTCCGGTCCCATCGACGCCGACGGCAAAGTCCATGGTGGGCGATACTCGGACCTCGATTCTTCGATCAACACGAGCACGTCGTCGTTCGGCGTGGCACTTTTCCTCTGTCGCCGTATCGCGGGTTCCGGGGCGCGCTGTGTCGATCTGGTCGAAGACTCGTCGGGTTTGCTGCCAGCTTGAGTTGCCGGGGTCAAGCGCAGGCAGAACGCAGAAACTTCTCGGTCTTTCGATGCAGGTTTGCAAGATCCAGGCCGCATCCGGGTGACTTCGGTCAGCCACGTGGATGCTCCGGTCTCGCTGACTTTGCCGCTCGATTGATCGTCCTCGTCCAAGAGCAGAATCAGCCTCGCGATTCGCTTCATCAGGTGGTGAAGCTCGCTTTGCGCCCGGTCGTCCTCGAGCTGGTCCCGAAGAAACCACAAGCTGGTCAGCAAGGAAAATAGATATTGACGCAACCCTGGAACGTCGATGCGCACACATTTGACTCTGGCCGTGACCTCCATGTGGAACCATGATACTCCGGAGAGGCTCGAAAGAAAGGCGCGCGGATTCGCCATTGCGTCGATCTTGGACGGCAGCCGAGAGGGCGATCGACGGGCGCGGAGTGTTCCTGATTGGCGTCGGCCGGGCGGGGAGGCTGCGACGGTCGGCTTCGTGGGTCGAGGCAGCTGCTCCATCGGGGGCGGGAGGCCGGGGTTGTGTTAGCGCTAACACGACCGAGGCACTGATCCATCCCGGTGTTGTATCTTGACCGCTTCTGTGTGATCGGCAAAGGATCGTGTTCGGTTCAGTGTCGTTCCTGGAGGTCCCCGCATGCGTGCCGCCGTCCGGACCCTGCTCGTCGCCGTGCTCGCCTTCGTCGGGGTCACCGTCCCGCAAGCCACCGCCGCGCCGCCGCCGAAACCGGCCGCCCACACCGTCACCTACGACGGCTACTCCTTCCTCGTCGACGGCAACCGCACCTACCTCTGGTCCGGCGAGTTCCACTCCTACCGCCTGCCCAGCCCCGACCTCTGGCTCGACATCTTCCAGAAGATGAAGGCCGCCGGCTTCAACGCGACCTCCCTCTACTTCGACTGGGGCTACCACTCGCCGCGCCAGGGCGTCTACGATTTCACCGGCGTCCGCGACCTCGACAAGCTCCTCGACATGGCCGAGCGGGCCGGGCTCTACGTCATCGCGCGGCCCGGGCCCTACATCAACGCCGAGGTCGACGGCGGCGGTTTCCCGACCTGGCTCTCCACGACCCCCGGCCACACCCGCAGCGCCGACCCCGTCTACCTGAAGTACTCCGACGAGTGGCAGACGCAGATCGACCGCATCATCGCCCGCCACCAGCTCACCAACGGCACCGGCAGCGTCCTGGCCTACCAGGTCGAAAACGAGTACTACAACGGCAACGCCGACGGCCGCGCCTACATGAAGCACCTCGAGGACAAAGCCCGCGCCGACGGCATCACGGTTCCCTTGGTGGGCAACAACAACGGCACCTTCAACGCCGGCGAAGCCGCGCTCGACGTCGACGCCGCCGACTCCTACCCGCAGGGCTTCGACTGCTCCAACCCCACCCACTGGAACGGCGTCCCCGACATCAGCTACGACCACGTCCCCGGCAAGCCGCTGATCACCGCGGAGTTCCAGGGCGGCGCCTTCGACCCGTGGGGCGGTCCCGGCTACGAGAAGTGCGCGCAGCTGATCAACGACCAGTTCGCGAACGTCTTCTACAAGCAGAACATCGCGGTCGGCGCCACCGGCCAGAGTTTCTACATGCTGCACGGCGGCACGTCCTGGGGCTGGAGCGCCATCCCGCAGAACTACACTTCCTACGACTACGGCGCCGCGATCACCGAAGGCCGCCAGTTCGACCCGAAGTACGACGAAGACAAGCTGATCGGCTACTTCACCCAGGCCGTCACGCCGTTGACCAAGACCGACGGGCTCGCCCAAGCGCCGCTGACCGACCCGGCGCTCACCGATACCGCCCGGATCAACCCCGACACCCGCACGCAGTTCCACACCCTGCGCCACACCGACTCGACGTCGACCGCCACGAACACCACGACGCTGGCGCTCGACCTCGCCGCGCACGCCGGCTACACCTACGACGACCGCGCCGCCGAGGTCGGCTACACCGGGACGTGGAGCCACGTCGGGCCCGAGGTGAACTACACCGGCGGCGACTACCAGCACACCGAGTCGTTCTCCGAGGCCACCGGCGACAGCGTCAGCATCCCCTTCACCGGCACCGGCATCCGTTGGGTGACGTCGAAGGACGGCAACCACGGCATCGCCGACGTCTACCTCGACGACGCGAAGGTCAGCACCGTCGACCTCTACGCTGCCAGCAAGCAGAACCAGGTCACCGGCTACGAGGTCCGCGGCCTGCCCGCCGGCGCGCACACGCTCAAGATCGTCGTCACCGGGCAGCAGAACACGAACGCGACCGGCCCGTTCGTCGTCGTGGACGCCGTCGACCTCCTGACCGGCAGCGGCGACTACTACCCGGTCGTCCCGCAGCAGCCCGGCACCGGGATCACCCTGAACGGCCGCCAGTCGAAGATCGTCGTCGCCGGGTACGACCTCGGACAGACGCGGATGCAGTACTCGACGTCGGAAATCATGACGAACGCGACGATCGGCGGCCGCGACCTCGCCGTCCTCTACGGAGACAAGGGCGGTCCGGGCGAGACCGTCCTGCGGTTCGCGAAGCAGCCGACCGTGCAGGTCCTCGGTGGTGCCGCAACGTCGACATGGGACGCGAGCCGCGGTGACCTGCGGCTGAACTACACCCACGACGGCCTGACGCGCTTGCTCGTCACCGCTCCCGGCGCGCGGCCGCTGCTCCTGCTGCTCGCGGACAAGGCGACGGCGGCGACCTTCTGGCGCCAGGACACCGCGGCGGGCCCGGTGCTGGTCCGCGGCACGCACCTGGTGCGCACCGCGGCCGACGACCACGGCACCCTGAACCTGACCGGCGACACCGGCGCCGACGGTGCGTTCGAGGTCTTCGCGGCCGAGAAGTCATTGTCGTGGAACGGTTCCCGTGTCCAGACCTGGCCGACGTCGAGCGGCAGCCTGACCGCCACCGCGCCGACCGCGAAACCGGTGACGCTGCCCGCGTTGACCGGCTGGAAGCACCAGCAGGAGTCGCCGGAAAGCCAGCCCGGCTTCGACGACTCGGCGTGGCCGGTGGCCGACAAGGACACCACCAACAGCTCGACGGCGCTCGGCACGAAACCCGTGCTCTTCGCCGACGACTACGGCTTCCACACGGGCAACACCTGGTACCGCGGCCGGTTCACCGCCGACGGCAAGCAGACCGGGATCACGCTGTCGAGCCAGAGCGGCGGCCCGGCCGGCGCGTTTTCGGCGTGGCTCAACGGTATCTTCCTCGGCAGCTCGACGGACCCTCAGCACACCTTCCCGTTCCCGGCGGGTTCGCTGAAGCCGGGCGAGAACCAGGTCTCCGTGCTGACCGTGAACATGGGCCACGAAGAAGACTACGGCGCGAACAACGGCAACAAAGCCGCGCGCGGGCTGACCTCCGCGCGGCTGACCGGAGCGCCGCTGACGTCGGTGACCTGGCGGCTGCAGGGCGTCCGCGGCGGCGGCGAGACCGGGCTCGACCCGGTCCGCGGCCCGCTCAACACCGGCGGCCTGTACGGCGAGCGCGCGGGCTGGTCGCTGCCCGGCTTCCCCGACCGGAACTGGGCTTCGACGTCGTTGCCGGCGAAGGACACGACACCGGGCGTCTCGTGGTACCGCACCACGGCGGACCTCGACCTGCCGCGCGGCCAGGACACCTCGCTCGGCCTGACCATCACCGACGACCCCGCGCGGCAGTACCGTGCGCTCATCTTCGTCAACGGCTGGCAGCTCGGGCAGTACGTCAACTACCTCGGGCCGCAGCACAGCTTCCCGATCCCGAACGGTGTCCTGAACCCGAACGGCCACAACACGATCGCCGTCGCGGTGTGGAACCTGGACGGCAGCACCGGCGGCCTCGGCAAGATCGCGTGGACGAACTACGGCAGCTACCGTTCGCCGCTCACCGTGCGGCAGAACGCCTCGCCGGGCTTCGACCCCGCGCGGTACGCGATGCCGGCCGCACCGGCGACGACCGTGGCGCTGACCGCGCCGGACACCGCGTCGGGCGGGCAGCGGTTCACCGCCTCGGCGACGGTCCGGGTGGCCGCGGGCGCGCCGCCGGCGTTCGACGTCAAGCCGGTGCTCACCGCGCCGGCCGGGTGGAGCGTCGGACCGGCGTCCCCGCCTTCGGTGGCGAAGGTCGACGGCGGCCGGGCGGCGACCTTCACCTGGCCCGTCACCGCTCCCTCCACTGTGGACACCGCCGCGCTGAAGCTCACGGTGGCCTACCGGCAGACCGGACGGCCGGGGTCGGCCTCGGACGAGCGGATCGTCGGCGCGGTGCCGCCGGCGCCACCCGCGGGCGAGGTGGCGGTGAGCACCCTGCCGTTCCTGACGGCGACCAACGGCTGGGGTCCCGTCGAGCGGGACACGAGCAACGGCGAGGCGAACGCGGGCGACGGAAAGCCGATGACGATCGGCGGAGTGGCGTACGCGAAGGGCCTCGGTGCCCACGCGGCGAGCGACGTCCAGCTCTACCTGGCGGGCGCCTGCACCCGCCTGACGGCGTCGGTCGGCGTGGACGGCGAAACGGGCACCGGCGGCAGCGTCGGCTTCAGCGTCTCGGTGGACGGGACCACGAAGGTGACGACACCGGTGGTCCGCGGTGGCCAGGCGGCGGTGCCGATCGACGTCGACGTCACCGGGGCCCAGGTCCTGGACCTGCTGGTGGCCGACGGCGGCGACGGCAACGGCAACGACCACGCGGACTGGGCGCTGCCGACGCTGACGTGCACTACGCCGCCCGCTCGGTGACGACGGGCACCGGACGGAGGAAGAAGGTGGCGCGGACCTCGCGGCGTTCGCGCCACAGGTGGTACAGCGCGAGCCCGAAGACGACCGAGCCCACGACGTTCGCGACGAAGTGCCACCACACGCGGTAGGTGGTCAGGCCGGGACCCGGGTCCACCAGGCCGAAGAACGTCGAGAGGCCGATCGCGCGCGACCCGAACGCCACGGACACCGTGAGGACCAGGTGCTCGAGCCCGTGCAGGCCCTGCATCCACACGCCCATCTTCGCCCAGCGGCGGGCGCGGGTCGTCGGCGCCCGCCGCGTGATCACCACGACCCCGGCGAGCCCGGCGAGGAAGATGAAGTTGCCGGTCAGGTGCAGCAGCTCCATCCCGAACGTCTTGCGGCCGGGGAGCAGCATCTGCAGGCCGTCCGCGAGCCCGGTGCCCCACGGCGTCATCCACGCCGGCGCGTCCGGGTGGCCGAGCCAGTAGCCGACCTGGGCGACGTGCTCCTGGACGTGCCCGAGCTGGCCGAGCACGCCGACGCCGATCACCGCGACCGAGCCGCGGTACACCCACGGCCGCACCGGCCCGCGGTTCGCGTACGCCAGCACCCCGACCGCGCCCCCCATGGCCAGCGCCCAGAGCACGAGCAGCGTCGCCCCCGCGACGTCCCAGCCGGACATCGTCCCCATCGGCATGGTCATGGCCGCCTCCCGTCCGCGTCCCTCCCACGCTAGCCGCGGAACCGGCCGCCGAACGTCTTCGTCCGTGCGGCCGTGAACCGGGCAAACCGTTACACCGCAACGGTTTTCCACTCAAGACAGGACAAGCCGGACGGCCAGCGCGGTGATCACCGCACTGGAGGCGAGCGCCGTCACCAGCCGGCCCCGCGGTCCGGTGAGGACGCGCCCGAGCAACGCTCCGCCGCCGGCCAGCAGTGCTTGCCAGCTCGCCGAGGCGGCGAACGCCGCGAGCACGAACACGACCTGTTCGAGCACCGAGACCGCGTCCCCGGCGCGATCACCGACGACCAGAGCGGCGAAGTAGACGACCGTCGTCGGGTTCACCAGCGTGATGCCGAGCAGGCTGACGTAGGCGCGGCCGGGCGCGAGCGGGGTCACGGGCCGGGTGGTCGGGGCGCGGTGCGAGCGCAGCGCGGACACGGCGCCGCGGACCGCCAGCACGACCAGGATCGCGGCCGACACCAGCCGCAACGGCTCCGCGATCGGCGCGATCACCCCCGCGATGGCGGCGCCGCCGAGCACCGCGACCAGCGCGTACACGCCGTCGGCCGTCGCGACGCCGAGCGCCGCGGCTAACCCGGTCCGCAGCGACGTGCGGGCGGTGAGGGCGACGAGGTAGGTGGCGACGGCGCCGACCGGGATCGCGATGCCGTAGCCGGCCAGCAGGCCGGCGAGCAGCGCGCCCGTCACGGCGCTGGGGTGATCGACCTCCGGCGGCGGCCCGGCTGCTGCTGGACCGGCGCGGTGGTCGCGGCGACGGTCGGCAGGAGCGGCGTGCGGTAAGAGGTCATGCGCAGATGGTGTAGCCGCGGGCCCGGCGGGGCAACCGGATTTCCAGCCGGTGCGCACCGGGCGCCTGTGCTTGAATCGGCCGGGGGAACGGCCGACGCGAGAAAGGGTTTTCACGATGCGGGTCGACCTCAGCGGGAAGACGGCCCTGGTCACCGGGTCCACCCAGGGCATCGGCTCGGCGATCGCGGCGGGCCTCGCCGCCGCGGGCGCGCGGGTCGCGATCAACGGCCGGAGCGAGACGGGGGTCGCGAAGGCCATCGCGCGCCTGAAGGAGGACCAGCCGGACGCCGACCTGGTGCCGGCCCCGGGCGACGTCTCGGACGAGGCCGGCGCGGCCCAGGTCGTCGAAGAGGTGCCGGACGCCGACATCCTGGTCAACAACCTCGGCATCTTCGGCGCCCAGGAGCCCCTCGACATCACCGACGCCGACTGGCGGCGCTACTTCGAGGTCAACGTCCTGGCCGCGGTGCGGCTCACCCGCGCCTACCTGCCCGGGATGACCGGGCGCGGCTGGGGCCGGATCCAGTACATCGCCAGCGATTCCGCGGTCGTGATCCCGGCCGAGATGATCCACTACGGCGTGTCGAAGACGGCGCTGCTCGGGGTGTCGCGCGGGTTCGCCAAGCACGCGGCCGGCACCGGCGTCACGGTCAACGCCGTGATCGCGGGGCCGACGCACACGGGCGGCGTCGAGGACTTCGTCTACGAGCTGGTCGACAAGGACCTGCCGTGGGAAGAGGCCCAGCGCGAGTTCATGAAGGAGCACCGGCCGCAGTCGTTGCTGCAGCGGCTGATCGAGCCCGAGGAGATCGCGAACCTGGTGGTGTACCTGAGTTCCCCGTTCGCCTCGGCGACCACCGGCGCGGCGGTGCGGGTCGACGGCGGGTACGTCGACTCGATCGTGCCGTAGGTCCGCTCCCGCCCGGGCGCACGGGGGAGGCCCGGGAGGGAGCGGGGGTTTTGGGGCCGGTACGGGGGCCGCCTCGCGGCGGAAGGCACGACACGGCTCCTGCGTTACCGGTATTCCGTGAAGGCAAGGGGTGAGGCCCGGGGGCACCGCCGTACCGACACCCAGTACAACGCTCCGGCCGGTTCGGTGTTCCGCGGCGGGGGGTGACGTGCGTCGCCGCCGTTCGGGGTACCCCGCGCAGGGGTCGCCCGGACGAGCGCGCCGGCTGTCGGGTTCGGCGTGCGTGGGTCATGATCGTTTTCATGGACCACACCGAGACACCCGCCCCACCCGCCCGCGGCCTGCGCCGGGTACTCCTCGCCGCGGCGGCGGGCGCGGTGCTCGCCGCCGCGGCTTGGGTGGCGCTCTGGCTCGCCATGCACCTGTGACCTACGGCGTGACCGGGATGTTCGTCAGGCCCGACTTGGCGTTCGTCACGGTGTTGGACGCGTACACGACGTTCGGGTTCGCCGCGCACTTGGACACCGAGCTGATCTTGATCGCGTAGGCGCCGACGCCGCCGAGGTCGGACTTGTTGTTCCGCCACACGTTCCCGCAGCCGTTGCCGAACGACGGGGACGTGCTCGTGTTGTGGTTCTCGTAGCCGTTGGCGAACGTGCCCGGCGTCGCGAACGTGCCGGTGTTGTCCTCGATCGTGTAGCCGATGCCCTTGACGTCGATCCAGGAGTCGGCCGAGTTCTCGCCCGAGATGCCGCGGCCGTCGAAGGTGTTGCCGCGGATCAGTCCGTCGAACGTGCCTTCCTTGACGTCGATGGGTTCCGCCGCGATGAACGGGCCGATGTGGTTGTCCAGCACCTGGATCCGGTCGCCGCGGTCGACGCCGCCGGAGTTGCCGTGGCACGCCCAGTTCGAGTTGGCCGAGCCGAGGTAGACGCCTTCGCCGTAGCCCGGCTGCACGAGCCCGGTGTACGTGATCGTCGAGTTCTTCAAGACGCTGTCGGCCGAGGAGCGGCGGAAGTGGATCGCCTCCTCGTCGACGTGGTTGACGTTGACGCCGTCGATCGTGGTGTGCGGCGAGTTGTCGGCGACGATGCCCTTTTTGGACTCCTGCACGGTGAAACCGACGAGGTTCCAGTACGGCGCGCCGGAGAGCCAGAGGCCGTAGCCGGAGTCCCAGCCCGCGGTCGGCGTGGGGCAGTCCGGCGCGTCGCCGCTCGGGCCGTCGTTGATCAGGACCGCGTTCGCCGGGCCGGACAGCGTGATCGGCTTGGCCGCGGTGCCCGCCTTCGTCGTGACGAACGAGCCGCGGTAGGTCCCGGCCGCGAGCCTGATCGCCTGGCCCGGCGCCGCGTTCGCGAGCGCGGCCTGCAGCTGGGCGGCGGTCGAGACGTTGACGGTGTCCCCGGCGGGCGGGGGAGTCGTCGTGGTCGTGGGCGGCTTCGGCGTGGTGGTGGTCGTCGCCGGGGTCGTCGTGACCTGGCCGCCCGCGCACGGGAGGCCGTTCACCGTGCAGCCCGCCGGGAGCCCGGAGCCGGCGACGTTGAAGCCGAAGTTCACACTGGCGCCGGGGCCGACCGTGCCGTTGAAGCCGGCGTTCGTGAACTCGTAGTGCTGCCCGGTCTGGGTTTTGACCGAGCTCCACGAGCTGCTCACCGCCGTGCCCGCGGGCAGGTCGAACTCGACGGTCCAGCCGGTGGCGGGTGCGTCGCCGCGGTTGGCGATCGTGTAGCCGGCGCCGTAGCCGCCGGTCCAGACCGACGTCTGCGCGAAGGTGGCGGAGAGGTTCGCCGCGGCGGCTTGAGCGGTGACGCCGCCGGTCAGGGCGACGGCGACCGCGGCGACGGCGGTGCCGAGCAAGACGGCGTGGCGGGTTCGTGGGGACACCAAGGGCCTCCGGAGGGGGAACAGCGGAGGTGTGCGGCGTACACCCGGACCTCCCTTTTATAGGTCCCGGATGTGACGTGCGTCAATGAGCTGAACGACCGTCATGGATGTGAACGCGCTAGCCGGTGACGCTCGGCGCGCCCGTCTCCAGGTGCCCGCTGAACCGGCGGAGGAACTTCGGGTCGGCGTCGAGCGTCGCGGACAGGTCGTACCAGCCGTTCCCGTACGCGACCGGGTTCCAGTCGTCGGTCACGGTCCGGCCCGCGGCCAGCGAGTACGTCCACGGGCCGTCGGTGCGGTAGTGGTTCGCCGTGATCGTGAGCTTGACGGCCGTCGTGCCGCCGTTGCGCATGGTCAGCCGCAGCTTGTTCTCGGCGGTGTAGCCGCCCAGGACGTCGACGCCCGCGCCGGCGCTGTTCGCGTCGCCGGCGAGGACCCAGCGGAAGCGGTTGGGTCCGTGCACCGCGACGCCGTACTCGCCGCCGCCGTAGAGCTGGATCCGCCAGGTGTCGCTGACCTGGGCTCCCGGGGCCAGGTCGTACGGCCACGGGCCGTCGGTTTGGCCGTCGTTGCGGTAGGCCATCAGCTGCACCGCCGCGGTGCCCTGGTTGGCGAACGTCGTCGTGAGGATCTTGCGGTCGGCGCTCAGCGACGTCGTGACCAGCGGCCGGTAGGGGAGCGCGCGGGCCGGCCGGGTGCCTGCCTCCTGCACCGGGACCTGCTGCTTCCCGGTGGCGGGCGGGGCCGGCTTCGGCAGCTTCTTCTGCGTGTCGTCGGCCTGCTTGCGCAGCGCCGCGGTGTCCGGCAGCAGCGGGATCCGCACGTTCGCGGCGCCGAAGTCGAAGCACGTCATGAGGTCGCCGCAGATCGCCCGCCGCCACGCGCTGATGTTCGGCTCGGCGACGCCGGTCCAACGCTCGAGGAACCGGATGACCGAGGTGTGGTCGGTGACCTCCGAGCTGACCCAGCCGCCGCGGCTCCACGGCGAGATCACCGTCATCGGCACGCGCGCGCCGAGCCCGATCGGCTTGCCGGCGACGTACTCGCCGGCGGTGCCGGACGGCGCGATCGGCGGGGCGACGTGGTCGAAGAAGCCGTCGTTCTCGTCGTAGTTGATGAGGACCACGGTGGACTCCCACAGCTTCGGGTTGGCCCACAGGGCGTTGAGCACGGTCTGGGTGTACGCGGCGCCGTCGACCGGGCGGGCTTCGGGGTGCTCGCAGTAGCCGTAGGGGGCGACGACCCAGGACACCTTCGGCAGGGAGCCGCTCGCGCAGTCGGCCTTGAACTCGGCCAGGACGTGGTCGACGTCCTTGCCCTGTCCCGAATCCGGGCCCCAGGTCTTGAACACACTGGCCCGTCGGGACAGATCGCTCGCGTAGTCCTGGTGGTAGGCCTTGAACAGCCACAGCGGGTTGTCGCCGTAGTCGCCGACGAACGAGCCGCTCGCGTCGCCGACCTCCTTGTTGGCGTACACCTTCCACGAGATCCCGTGCTGCTGCAGGCGTTCCGGGTAAGTCGACCAATCGAAGACGGGCTTGTAGTCGGCGGGGTTGTAGTTCGCCGGGCCGCCGGCCTTGCCGTCGGCGTCGATCGTGCCGGTGAAGAGGTAGAGCCGGTTGGGCGTGGTCGGGCCCTGCACCGAGCAGAAGTAGTGGTCGCACACGGTGAACGCGTCGGCCAGCGCGCGGTGGAACGGGATGTCGCCGGAGTCGAAGTAGCCCATGGTCATCTCGCCCTTGGCCGCGACCCACGCGTTGTTCGCACCGCCGGCGATCGCCTGGTGCTGGTCGGCCCAGCCGTGGCCGAGGTCGCCGAGGTCCTGACCGTCCACTTTGGTCGTGTCCACCCGGAACGGCAGCAGGTACTTCCCGTCACCGCGCCCGGAATCGGGCTGGTGGAAGACGTCCTGGCCGTTCGGTTGCACGATCGCCGAGCGGTCGCCGAAGCCGCGGACGCCCTTCATCGTGCCGTAGTAGTGGTCGAAGGACCGGTTCTCCTGCATGAGGACCACGACGTGCTCGACATCGGTGAGGCTGCCGGAAACGCGGGGTTCGGTCAGGGCTTCGGCCATGCCGGGGGCCAGGGCGCCGAGGGCGGCGACCCCGCCGACTCCGCCGAGGAAGGTGCGTCGGGTGAGCTCGTGCGGGTCGGCCATCAGGGAGCCTCCAGGGGACCTCGGCAGGGCAGCGCCAGCGTAGGTACTCGAAGCCGTCCGGTGACACCGACGAAGGTACGTAATCACACAGCGTGAAGTTCACGAGCTGTTCGGTTGGGGGGCAGTCGAGGTGACACTTTCCGGTGACCCCGAGGTGAACGCGGTCCCGGCGGGGAATCTTGATCATGACGAACCCCTGACACGCAGGGGAAAGTGCGGAAGGAAAGCACGATGAAGATCCGGATCGCTTCCTGGGCGACGGCCGCTGCGCTCACGGTTTCCGCGGTGGTCGCCGCGGCGGCTCCGGCGTCGGCGGACCCGGTGCCGGGCAGCTCGACCCAGTTCTACGCGTACTGCTCGGTCGACCTGCTCGGGGTGCCGGTCGCCTGCACGCAGACCGACCAGGCGCACGCGTCGCACATCTGCCAGTACGTCCTCACCGGCGTTGGGCTCGGCCTCGACTGCATCCAGCGCTCGGCCGCGTGAGTTGCCCGAAAGTACCCGGTGGTCCGGACCATCGGGTACTCGTCGGAAAATGTCCGACCGGATAGCCTTGTTCTTCGCCACCGGCCCGTTCATACTTTGTTGCGTCCGACAACAAATAGGGTGCCGGTGAGCCGCCAGCCGTCGCCCGCGGAACGGAAGGGGCGACGACGATGTCGACCAGGAACTCCGCCCGATGGCGTCTGCTGGTGGCGCCCGCGGCACTGCTGGTGGCCGGCGCCTTGGTGACCGCGCCGCAGAGCCAGGCCGCGCCGGCCCAGGCCCTTGCGAGCTTCAACGACGACTTCGACGGCCCGGCGGGCAGCGGCGTCGACGGCTCGAAGTGGGTCCACGAGACCGGCGACAACGTGAACAACCACGAGCGCCAGTGGTACACCGACGGCACGGCCAACGCGGCCCTCGACGGCCAGGGCCACCTCGTGATCACCGCGAAGAAGGAGAACAGCGGCAACAACTGCTGGTACGGCGCCTGCGAGTACACGTCGGCGCGGCTCAACACGTCCGGCAAGTTCACCGCGTCGTCCGGGCACATCGAGGCCCGGATGAAGCTGCCGCGCGGGCAGGGCATGTGGCCCGCGTTCTGGATGCTGGGTTCGGACATCGGCAACGTCGGCTGGCCCCAGTGCGGCGAGATCGACATCATGGAGAACGTCGGCTTCGAGCCGAACACGGTCCACGGCACGATCCACGGCCCGGGCTACTCGGGTTCGGCCGGCATCGGCGCGGCCTACAACGGCCCGAACTTCTCCGACGACTTCCACACGTACGCGATCGACTGGTCGGCCGATCGGATCGTCTGGTCGGTGGACGGAAACGCTTACCAGACGCGCACCCCGGCCGACGTGGGTGGCAACCAGTGGGTGTTCAACCACGACTTCTTCGTGATCCTGAACCTGGCGGTCGGGGGTTACTGGCCCGGTGACCCCGACGGCAGTACTCAGTTCCCGCAGCAGCTCGTGGTCGACTACGTCCACGTGAGCTGAGGGGTCCAGACCAGCGGGACCGGCTTTCCCCTGTGCGCGGCGGAGGGGGGCCGGTCCCGCGCCACGTCCGCTGATGCACAACCCGGACATTTCTGGGTCAGACCTGTCGAACAACCCCGACGGCCCGGCGATCTTCCCCGGACAAAGTGGCGGTGCGCGCTCACGAAGCGCCCCGGCACCCGGAGGAAAACCATGGCCCGTACCCGCATCCCACCCCTCGCCGGCGGGATCGCCGCCGCCTTGGCGGTGGCTCTCGCCGTGGCGGCCTGGGTGCTCTTCCCGCCCACCGTCGACGGGCGCGCGAGCGCCGCCCGGCCCGTTGTCGACCTGCCGTTGCCGTGGCCCGCCGAGGGGCAAGCCAGTGCCGAGGTCCAAGGGCTGGGCTCGCTCGGCAGCCGCGGGGAGCAACGGCCCGTGCCGATCGCCAGCGTCACCAAGGTCATGACCGCCTACGTCGTGCTCAAGGACCACCCGCTCGCCGCCGGCGACACCGGCCCCATGATCACCGTCGACGAGCAGGCGGAGGCCGAATCGACCTCGCGTGAAGAGTCGACCGTGTCCCTGCGGGCCGGGCGGCAGATCAGTGAGCGGGACCTCCTTTCCCTCATGCTCGTCCCGTCCGGCAACAACGCCGCCCGGCTGCTCGCCCGGTGGGACGCCGGCAGCCAAGCGGACTTCGTCGGGAAGATGAACCGCGAGGCCGCCGCGCTCGGCATGACCGACACCACCTACACCGGCGCCAGCGGGGTCGAAGACTCGACCACCAGCACCGCCGGCGACCAGCTGCGCCTGGCCCGCGAGGTGATGCGCAACGCCGTCATCCGCGAGATCGTGGCCACGACGAGCCTCCGCGTCGACGGCGTGCCCGGCGTCGTCAACACCAACACCCTCCTCGGCCGCGACGGCGTGATCGGGCTGAAGACCGGTTCGTCGACCGCCGCCGGCGGGGCGCTGATGTGGGCGGCGAACGGTCCCGGCGGCGCGCTCATCCTCGGTGTCGTCCTGCACCAAAACCCCGGTGGGAGCCCGGCGCAGGGACTGCGGGCCGCGCTCGAGAACAGCCGGACCCTCATCGCCGCCATCCAGCGGGAACTGCCGGCGGCCACGCGATGACCGCGGTGGCCGAGGCGCCGCCGACCCGGCGGCGCGGGCGCGTGATCGCGGTGTTTTCCGCGCTGACCGCGCTCCTGCTGCTCGCGCATGCGCTGGTCCCCA
This sequence comes from Amycolatopsis sp. NPDC098790, assembly GCF_044759945.1. NCBI lineage: Bacteria > Bacillati > Actinomycetota > Actinomycetes > Pseudonocardiales > Pseudonocardiaceae > Amycolatopsis > Amycolatopsis sp. NPDC098790. The sequence goes on along the minus strand of NZ_JBIWAI010000002.1, from coordinate 2,153,977 downwards.
ACTGGGTGGGCAACGCGGGCAGCCTGCTGGAGACGTTCCTGCCGTGGACCGGCCTGCTCGTGCTCCCGCTCCTCGTGGCGGCGCTGGTCCGGCGGTCGGCGCTCGCGCTCGTGTCGCTTCTACTGCCCGCGCTGGTGTGGGGCGGGTTCTTCGGCGGCAGGCTCTTCGACAAGACCGAAGCCGGCGGCGACCTCACGATCGTTTCGCACAACGTCAACGACGAGAACCCGGACCCGGCGGGCACCGCGCGGGCGCTGGCCGCGTCCGGCGCGCAGGTGATCGCCCTGGAGGAGCTGAAGAAGTCCGAAATCCCGAAGTACGAAGACGCGCTCGCCGCGGCGTACCCGCACCACTCGGTGCAGGGCACGGTCGGCATCTGGAGCACGTTCCCGCTCGGTGACACGGAACCGGTCGCGATCATGCCGTGGACCCGCGCGCTGCGGACCACAGTGGACACTCCGAAGGGCCCGGTCGCCGTGTTCGTCGCGCACCTGCCGTCGGTGCGCGTCCGGCTCGACTCGGGCTTCACGGCGTACGGCCGCGACGAAGCGATCGGGCTGCTCGCCGCCGCGCTGGCGGGGGAGCCGTCGTCGCACACCGTGCTGGTCGGCGACTTCAACGGCACCGCCGACGACCGCGCCCTGGACCCGATCACCACGCGGATGCGGTCCGCGCAGGAGGAAGCCGGCGACGGCTTCGGGTTCAGCTGGCCGGCCGGGCTCCCGCTGGCGCGGATCGACCAGGTCTTCGTCGCGGGGCTGCGGCCGGTGGCGGCGTGGACGTTGCCCGCGACGGGCAGCGACCACCTCCCGGTGGCGGCTTCGGTGGCGTTCTGACGGCGGCGGACGTCATGAACGACTCGTTCAGGGCGCCGGACGCGGTGAAAGACTCGTTCATGACGTCCGGAAACGCGCGAGTGTGCGACCTGAACACCGCGCTCGGGACGCTTCCGGTGAATTGTCCACGGCGCCTTCCCCTGGTCGGCGGCGTCGCCGGGCGGTGAACGCACGTGACTAGACCGTTACGCGACCCAGGCTTGACCCCGCCGGTGTTATCGCTAACACTGACTCCTCGCCGCCGCCCGAACGGGTGACGGGCGCCACGTCGAAGTGCCTGAAAGGGGATGCCGGTGGCCGAACGACCCCGCTCCGGCGGCCCCGTCAGGGTGACCGCCGCCGGCACGCGGCAGCCCAGCCTGACCGACGTCGCGGGCGTGGCCGGCGTGTCGCACATGACCGTCTCGCGGGTCATCAACGGGACCGGCCCGGTGCGGCCCGAGACCCGCGCCCGGGTGCTCGCCGCCATCGAGGAACTGGGCTACCGCCCGAACTCCGCGGCCCGCGCGCTCGTCACCGGGCGCACCGGGACACTCGGCGTCGTCGCGCTCGAGTCCAATCTGTACGGTCCGGCCAGCACGCTCTACGGCATCGAGAACGCCGCCCGCGAAGCCGGGTACGCGATCACGATCTCCAGTGTCAGCCGCCCGGGCCGGTCGTCGATCGCCGACGCGGTGGAGAACCTCCGCCGCCAGGCCGTCGAAGGCATCATCGTCATCGCCCCGCACGTCACCGCCGGCCGGGCACTGGAAGCCGCGCCCGCGGACTTCCCGGTCGTCGCGGTCGGCGGCGGGGAGGCGGCACCGGTTCCGGTCATCTCCGTCGACCAGCGCGACGGTGCCCGCCGCGCCACCGAGCACCTGCTGGCCCTCGGGCACCGGACCGTGTGGCACGTCGCCGGTCCTGAGGACTGGCTGGAAGCCCGCGACCGCGAGGCCGGCTGGCGGGAAACCCTCGAACGCCACGGCGCGAACGTGCCGCAGGTGATCCAGGGCGACTGGAGCTCGCGCTCCGGCTACGAGGCGGGGCGATCCCTCGCCAAGGAACGCGACCTCGACGCCGTCTTCGCCGGCAACGACCAGATGGCGCTCGGCCTGCTGCGCGCCTTCGCCGAAGCCGGCATCTCGGTGCCGCGGGACGTGCGCGTCGCGGGCTTCGACGACGTGCCCGAGGCGGCGTACTTCACGCCGCCGCTCACCACGGTGCGCCAGGACTTCATCGAAGTCGGCCGGCGCACGTTCGGCCTGCTCACCCAGCGGATGGACGGGGGCGACCGGCACGCGCGCGCCCTGGTCGTGCCCGAGCTGATCGTCCGCGAGAGCACCGGGCCGCGTTAGCGCGGCGAACACGCCCGGCAGAAGAACACCAGCTCCGAATGTTAACGTTAACAAATTTGATCACCGTCGATCGAGGAGTGAACGTGCTGAAGAAGCGATGGGCCGCCGCGGCGGCCGCGGCGGCCGGACTCGTGCTGCTCACCGCCTGCGGGAGTGGTGGCTCTTCCGGTGGCTCCGGCGGGGCGATCACGCTCGGCTTCGCCCAGGTGGGCGCCGAGAGCGGGTGGCGGACGGCCAACACCAAGTCGATCCAGGAGTCGGCGAAGACCGCCGGCATCGAGCTCAAGTTCTCCGACGCGCAGCAGAAGCAGGAGAACCAGATCTCCGCGATCCGCTCCTACATCCAGCAGAAGGTGAAGGTCATCGCCTTCTCCCCGGTGGTGGAGTCCGGCTGGGAGACCGTTCTCAAGGAAGCCAAGACGGCCAACATCCCGGTCATCCTCACCGACCGCGCGATCGACTCGCCGGACAAGTCGCTCTACAAGACCTTCCTCGGCTCCGACTTCATCGCCGAGGGCAAGAAGGCGGGGGAGTGGCTGACCAAGGAGTTCGGCAGCGCGACCGGCCAGGTCAACATCGTCGAGCTGCAGGGCACCACGGGCTCGGCGCCGGCCAACGACCGGAAGAAGGGCTTCGCGGACGTCATCGCGGCGGACCCGAAGTACAAGATCGTCGCGTCGCAGACCGGTGAGTTCACCCGCGCCAAGGGCAAGGAGGTCATGGAGGCCTTCCTGAAGTCCCAGCCCAAGATCGACGTCCTCTACGCCCACAACGACGACATGGCCCTCGGCGCCATCGAGGCGATCGAGGCCGCGGGCAAGGTCCCGGGCAAGGACATCAAGATCGTCTCGGTCGACGGCGTCAAGGACGCGCTGCAGGCTCTGGCCGACGGCAAAATCAACCACGTCGTCGAGTGCAACCCGCTGCTCGGCCCGCAGCTGATGGACCTGGTCAAGAAGGTCGCCGCCGGCGAGCAGGTGCCCGCCCGCATCGAGACCCAGGAAACCGAGTTCGACCAGGCGTCGGCGAAGGCCGCCCTGCCGCAGCGGCAGTACTGAGAGGTCCCCGTGTCCACCGAACTGCTCACCATGACGGGCATCCGCAAGGAGTTCCCCGGCGTCCTCGCCCTCGACGGCGTCGACTTCCGCCTGTTCCCGGGCGAGGTCCACGCGCTGATGGGGGAGAACGGCGCCGGCAAGTCCACCCTGATCAAGGTGCTGACCGGGGTGTACGGGGTGGACGCGGGCACGATCACCCTCGCCGGGACCGCCGTCGCCTTCGGCGGCCCCGGCGAGGCGCAACGGGCCGGCGTCAGCACGGTCTACCAGGAGGTCAACCTCTGCCCGAACCTGTCCGTGGCGGAGAACGTCTGCCTCGGCCGGGAACCCCGCCGCTTCGGCCGCATCCAGTGGGGCCCGATGCGGCGGCGGGCCGAGGAGCTCCTCGCCCGCCTCGACGTCCACGTGGACGTCTCGGCCGAGCTGAGCACCTGCTCGATCGCCGTCCAGCAGCTGGTCGCGATCGCCCGCGCGCTGGACGTCGACGCGCGGGTCCTCGTCCTCGACGAGCCGACGTCCAGTTTGGACACCGGCGAGGTCGAGCAGCTGCTGAAGGTCGTGCGCTCGCTGCGCGACGAAGGCATGGCGATCCTGTTCGTCTCCCACTTCATCGACCAGGTCTTCGCCGTCGCCGACCGGATGACCGTGCTGCGCAACGGGAAGCTGATCGGCGAGTACCGCACGGCGGACATCACGCCGGTCGAGCTGGTCACCCGGATGATCGGCAAGGAGCTGCAGGTCCTCGAGGACCTGGAGGACTCCGGGCCGACCCGGGCCGAGGTCGCCGACGCGCCGGTGCTGCTGGCCGCCGAAGACCTCGGCCGCAAGGGCGGCGTCGAGCCGTTCAGCCTCGCCATCCACGCCGGCGAGGTCGTCGGGCTGGCCGGGCTCCTGGGGTCGGGCCGCACCGAGCTGGCCCGGCTGCTCTTCGGCGCCGACCACGCCGACACCGGGTCGGTCCGCGTCGACGGGGAAACCACGAACCTGCGGACCCCGCGTGCCGGCCTCGACCACCGCATCGCGTTCCTCTCGGAGAACCGCAAGTCCGAAGGGCTGGTCGAGGAACTGACCGTCCGGGAGAACATCGTCCTCGCGCTGCAGGCCTCCCGCGGCTGGGCGCGGCCGCTGTCCCGCCGCCGTCAGGACGAAATCGCCGAGAAGTACGTCAAGGCGCTCGACATCCGGCCCGCCGACCCGGAAGCGCTGGTGGGCAACCTGTCCGGCGGCAACCAGCAGAAGGTGCTGCTGGCCCGCTGGCTCATCACCGAGCCCCGGCTGCTCATCCTCGACGAGCCCACCCGCGGCATCGACATCGGCGCCAAGACCGAGATCCAGCGGCTCGTCACCCAGCTCTCGGCCGACGGCATGGCCGTCGTGTTCATCTCCGCCGAGCTGGAGGAAGTCCTGCGGCTGAGCCACCGCGTAGTCGTGCTGCGTGACCGGAAGGTCGTGGCGCAGCGGGACAACCAGGGACTCACCGCGGACGACATCATGGCCACGATGGCCGAAGGGGTGCAGGCGTGAAAGGGATGACCAAACACCGGCTCTTCTGGCCCGTGGTGGCGTTGCTGGTGCTGCTGCTGGGCGACCTCGTCGCGAGCCCGTCGTTCTTCAAGATCGAGCTGCGCGACGGGCACCTCTACGGGAACCTCGTCGACATCCTGAAGAACGGCGCCCCGCTGATCCTCATCGCGATCGGCATGACGCTCGTCATCGCCACCCGCGGCATCGACCTGTCGGTGGGCGCGGTCGTCGCGATCAGCGGGTCGCTCGCGTGCCTGTGGATCGCCGACCACCCGGACGGCGTGGGCGCCACGCTCGTCGCGGTCGGGCTCGCACTCGGGTTGTCCCTGGTGCTCGGGGTGTGGAACGGCTGGCTCGTCGCCGCACTCGGCATCCAGCCGATCATCGCGACGCTCATCCTCATGGTCGCCGGCCGCGGGATCGCGCAGCTGATCAGCGGCGGGCAGATCATCACCATCAACTCGGCCCCGTACGAATGGATCGGCAGCGGCTTCGTGCTCACCCTGCCGAGCGCGATCCTCATCGCCCTGGCGGTGTTCGTGCTCGCTTCGCTGCTGGTACGCCGCTCCGCGCTCGGCATGCTCGTCGAAGCCGTCGGCGGCAACCCCGAAGCCAGCCGGCTGGCCGGGCTCCGCTCGGCGCGGCTGACCTGGCTCGTGTACGTCTTCTGCGGCCTCTGCGCGGGCATCGCCGGGCTGATGATCAGCGCGAACGTGCACAGCGCCGACGCCAACCACGCCGGGTTGTTCATCGAGCTCGACGCCATCCTCGCCGTCGTGGTCGGCGGCACCCAGCTGACCGGCGGCCGGTTCTCCCTCGGCGGCGCGGTGATCGGCGCCCTGCTCATCCAGACGCTCACCACCACCGTCTACGCCCTCGGCATCCCGCCCGAGGCGATCATGCTGTTCAAGGCCCTGGTCGTGCTCGCGGTGTGCCTGCTGCAGTCGCCCGCGTTCCGCCGGAAGCTGCACCGCGGCAAGGCTCGCCCCGCCGCGTCGGCCCCCGCGTCCACTCCCGAAAAGGTGGAGGTCACGGCATGACCACGCTCGTCCGCGTAAAGGGTTACCGGCCGCAGCAGCGGCACGTCCCCATCCTGGCGACGATGGCGCTGCTGATCGCCGCCTACATCTTCGGCGCGGCCCAGTACGAAGCCTTCGGGTCCGGGCAGGTCGTGCTCGACCTGTTCATCAACAACGCGTTCCTGCTGGTGGTCGCGATCGGGATGACGTTCGTGATCCTCACCGGCGGGATCGACCTGTCGGTCGGCTCAGTCGTCGCACTGTCCACAGTGGTCTCCGGCGACCTGATGCAGAAGCACGGCTGGCCCGCGTACGCGGCGATCGCGGTGGTCCTGGTGATCGGCGCCCTGCTCGGCGCCGGGATGGGCGCGCTCATCCACTTCTTCGAGATCCAGCCGTTCATCGCGACGCTGATCGGGATGTTCTTCGCCCGCGGGCTCTGCTACACGATCAGCACCGAGGCGTACTCGATCGACAACCCGACGATCGCCACCCTCGCCCAGACGCAGATCCCGTTGGGCGGGGAGCTGCACATCTCGATCAGCGTGGTCGTCGCGCTGGTCGTCGTCGCCGTGGCGGTGTACGTCCTGGCCTTCACGCGGTTCGGGCGCACGGTCTACTCGATCGGCGGCAACGCGCAGTCCGCGATGCTGATGGGCCTCAAGACCGGCCGCACCAAGATCGCCGTCTACACGATCAGCGGGTTCTGCTCGGCCCTCGGCGGGCTGCTCCTCGTGCTGTACAAGTCTTCCGGCGACCCGCTCAACGGCGTCGGCCTGGAGCTGACCGCGATCGCCGCGGTGGTCATCGGCGGCACCATCCTCACCGGCGGCTCCGGCTACGTGCTGGGCACCGTGCTCGGGATCATGGTGCTGGGCATCATCCAGACGCTGATCACCTTCGACGGCACGCTCAACTCCTGGTGGACCTCCATCATCACCGGCGCACTCCTGTTCGTCTTCATCGTCCTGCAACGCCTCGTCACCCGAGGGAGCCATCGATGAACGCACGCACTTTCCGCCGTCCCCTGGCCGTGCTCGCGGCCCTGACGCTGTTCTCCGCCCTGCCCGTCACGACCGCCGCGGCCGAGCCCGCTTCACCACTGGCCGGGCACTGGACGTTCGACGACGGCAGCGGGACCACCGCCGCCGACACCGCCGGCGACCACCCCGCGACGCTGAACGCCGGTGCGGGCTGGGGCCCCGGAATCCGCGCCGGCGCCTTGACCACCGACGGTTCCTCCGGGTTCGCCGACGCCGGCGCGCCCGTGCTGGACACCACCAAGAGCTTCTCCGTGAGCAGCTGGGTCAAGCTCGACAAGACGTCCGGCTACCAGACGTTCGTGAGCGTCGACGGCACCCAGGTCAGCAACTTCTTCCTGCAGTTCCGCGACGACTCGCGCCGGTTCGCGTTCACCCGCCTCGCCGGGGACGCCCCGACCGACGGTGTCGTCGCGGGCGCGAACTTCGACCCGGTCGTGGGTCAGTGGTACCAGCTCACCGGCGTGTTCGACGCGGCGGCGTCAACGCTGTCGCTGTACGTCGACGGCACCCGCCAGGCCACCGTCGCCGCGCCCGCCGGCTGGGCCGGCACCGGCCACCTGGTGATCGGCCGCGGCAAGTACGGCGGCAACCCGGTGGACTACGTCGACGGCACGATCGACGACATCCGCGCGTACAGCGGCGCACTGACCGCGGCCGACGCCGCCCGCCTGGCCATCGCCGGGCACTGGACGCTCGACGAGGGCACCGGCACCACGGCGGCCGACGACTCCCTCGACGCGCGCACCGCCACCCTCACCGGCGGAACGACCTGGGGAGACGGTGTCGTCGGCTCGCACGGTGCCGCGTTCAACGGCACCGACGCCGCCATCGACGCCCCCGCGCCCGTGATCGACACCGCGCAGAGCTTCTCGGTGTCCGCGTGGGTCAAGCCGACCGCGGCCGCCGGTTTCCGGACCGCCGTGAGTGTCGACGGCTCGACGATCAGCGGCTTCTACCTGCAGCGCACGGCCGACGGCCGGTTCGCCTTCACCCGGCGCGCGGGCGACGGTGACACGGCGTCGTCCGTGGCGGTGTCCACGCTGCCCGCGCATGCCGACCAGTGGCAGCACCTCGTCGGCGTCTACAACCGCGCGGCCGGCACGCTTTCCCTGTACGTCAACGGAACGCTGCAGCAGAGCGTCCCGTTCACCGCGCCGTGGACCGCCTCCGGGCACCTGGAGATCGGCCGCGGCAAGTGGGCGGGCAGCCCGGCCGACTGGTTCGCCGGCGGCATCGACGACGTCCGCGCCTACCCGACGCCGCTGACCGCGTCCGCCGTCGCCGCACTGGCCGCGAGCGGCTCATGGCACTTCGACGAGGGCGCCGGCACAGTCGCCCGCGACTCGAGCGCGAACGCCGCCGACGGCACGCTGAAGGGCGCCACCTGGACCGCCGGTGCGGCGGGCAAGGCCGTCCAGTTCGACGGGCAGTCCACTGTGGACATGGGCATCTCGCCCGCGTTCGACACCGGTACCGGTTCGCTCTCCCTGGCCGCGTGGTTCCGCACCACCGTGGACGGCACGATCGTCGACCACGGCGACGGGTACGCGCTCGGCGTGACCGGCGGCAAGCTCACCGCCCGCGTCGGCACGATCCAGGTGACCACCACCGGCGGTGGGCTCGCCGACGGCGCCTGGCACCACGCCGCCGTAGTCCTCGACCGCGCGTCCCAGCGGCTGACCGTCTACGCCGACGGTGACGCGGCCGCGGTCACCAGCACCTGCGGCACCCCGGCCGGAACCACCTTGGATGTGTCCGCCTGCCCGGCTTCGGGCACGGCGGCCGCGCCACTGACGGTCGGTGAAGGGTTCACGGGCGCGGTCGACGAACTCGAACTGCGCCGCTTCCCGCTCACCGCCGCCCAGATCGGCACCCTCGCGGGCGCGAACCAGCTGGCCGTGGACGCCAACGTCGTCCGCGCCAACACCCGCCCGACAACCTACGGCTCGATCCTCGAGGACATCAGCCACTCCGTCGAAGGCGGGCTGTACGCCGAACTCGTCCGCAACCGCACCTTCAAGGAGACCTACCAGCGCGGCAGCGGCGCCGGCGACACCCCGGTCCCGTACTGGTCGCTGGTCACCTCGGCCGGCGCCACCGGCACGTACGCCATCGACACCGCGACCCCGCTCAACACCGCACTCGACCGCTCGCTGAAGCTGCACGCCGACACCGTCCCCGCCGCGGGCCGGGTGGCCGCCGCCAACGTCGGCTACTACGGCATTGCCGCCAAACCGTCCACAAAGTACACCGGCAGCTTCTTCGCGAAAGGCACGTGGACCGGCGCAGTGCGCGTGAGCTTGGAGAAGCCGGACGGCACGGTCCTGGCGAGCAAGGACCTCCAGCTCGGCGCGGCTTGGGGACAGCAGACGTTCAGCTTCACCACGCCGTCGACGATCACGACGTCCACCGACAACCGGATCGTCGTCTCCCTGGTGAACAAGACCAAGAAGGCGCTGTCCGGGGACGCCTGGTTCCAGCAGGTCTCGCTGTTCCCGCCCACGTTCAAGAACCACGGCGTCCGCCTCGACCTCGGGCAGAAGCTCGCCGCGATGAAGCTCGGCCTCTTCCGCGTCCCGGGCGGCAACTACCTCGAAGGCAACACCCTCGACACGCGGTTCGCGTGGAAGAACACCATCGGCAAGCCCGAGGAGCGGCCCGGCCACCAGAACTCCGCGTGGGGCTACTGGTCCACCGACGGCTTCGGCATCCTCGACTACCTCAAGCTCTCCGAGGACATCGGCGCCCAGCCGCTCCTGGCCCTGTTCGCCGGCTACACGCTCAACGGCCAGCACGTCAGCCAGGCCGACTACCCGCAGTACGTCCAGGAAGCCCTCGACGAGATCGAGTACGCCATCGGCGACGCCTCCACGACGTGGGGCGCGAAGCGGGTCGCCGACGGGCACCCGGCCCCGTTCGACCTGCACTACGTCGAGGTCGGCAACGAGGACTGGTTCGACGGCTCCGGCAGCTACGCCTGGCGCTTCACCGACATGTACAACGCCATCAAGGCGAAGTACCCGCAGCTGACCGTCATCGCCACGACCGGCGGCCTGCAGGGCGGGGCCGCGTCGAGCACGCCGACCGGGGTGCGCCCGGACGCCGCGGACGACCACTACTACCAGTCGCCGCAGTGGTTCACCGACAACTCCACCCGCTACGACACCGCGGACCGCTCCGGCCCGGAAATCCTCGTCGGCGAGTACGGCGCCCAGGACGGCCGGCCCACCGGCACCCTGGCCGCCGCCATCGGCGAAGCCGCGTTCCTCACCGGGCTGGAACGCAACAGCGACATCGTCATCGGCTCGATGTACGCCCCGGTGCTGGTGCACGAGAACCAGTCCAACTGGCCGGTCAACCTGATCGGCCTCGACGCCGGGAGCAGCTACGGCTCGCCGTCGTACTGGGTGCAGCAGATGTTCTCCAGCACGCTCGGCAAGCAGATCGTGACCAGCCGCCTCAACCAGGGCAGCCCGCTGCGCCAGGTGGTCAACGTGACCACCAAGAGCGGCCGGAAGACGTTCACGGTCAAGCTCGTCAACCCGACCGGCCAGGTCCAGACCGCGCGGCTGGCGCTCACCGGCGTCACCGCGGTCGACGGCACCGGGACGCTCACCACGCTCACCGGCGACCCGGCGGGCCGCAACAGCCTCGCCGCGCCCACCGCGATCGTGCCGCAGACCAGGGAGATCACCGGGCTGGCCGCCACGTCGAAGCTGACCCTGCCCGCCAACTCCGTGACCACCCTGGTCATGACCGGCCGCTGAACAACACCAGGAGAGAGGACACCGTGGGAGAACCACTTACCGTCGGCGTCGACTTCGGCACGCTGTCGGGTCGCGCGGTGGTCGTGCGCGTGGCGGACGGAGCCGAACTGGGCAGCGCGGTCTTCGAGTACCCGCACGGGGTGCTCGACGAGACGCTGCCCGCGACCGGCCGCGCGCTGCCGCCGGACTGGGCGCTGCAGGTGCCCGCGGACTACGTCGGGGTCCTCCGCACCGCCGTACCGGCGGCACTGCGGGACGCGGGCGCCGACGCGGGCGACGTCATCGGCGTCGCCACCGACTTCACCGCCTGCACCATGGTGCCGACGACGGCGGACGGCACGCCGCTGTGCGAGTTGCCCGAGTTCGAAGGCGACCCGCATGCGTACGTGAAGCTGTGGAAGCACCACTCGGCCCAGCCGCAGGCGGACCGGATCAACGACCTGGCCCGCACCCGCGGCGAGAAGTGGCTCCCCCGCTACGGCGGGCTGATCTCCTCGGAGTGGGAGTTCGCCAAGGCGCTTCAGCTGTTCGAAGAGGCGCCCGGGGTCTACGGCGCCATGCGGCACTGGGTCGAGGCGGCCGACTGGATCGTCTGGCAGCTGACCGGCACCTACGTCCGCAACGCCTGCACCGCCGGGTACAAGGGCATCCTGCAGGACGGCCAGTACCCGAGCCGCGACTTCCTCCGCGAACTGGCGCCCGGCTTCGAGTCCTTCGTGGCCGAAAAGCTCGAACACCCGCTGGGCGAGCTGGGCTCCCGCGCCGGATCGCTGTCCGCCGAGGCAGCGGCGTGGACGGGGCTGCCCGAGGGCATCGCCGTGGCCGTTGGCAACGTTGACGCCCACGTCACCGCGCCCGCCGCGAACGCCGTCGAACCCGGCCAGATGGTCGCGATCATGGGCACCTCGACGTGCCACGTGATGAACGGCGCCGAACTGCGCGAAGTCCCCGGCATGTGCGGGGTCGTCGACGGCGGGATCGTCCCCGGCTTCTGGGGCTACGAAGCCGGGCAGAGCGGCGTCGGCGACATCTTCGGCTGGTTCACCGAGCACTTCGCCCCGGTCGGGCACGACCAGCTCACCCGGCTGGCCGCGCGGCAGGAGATCGGCGAACACGGGCTCGTGGCGCTGGACTGGCAGTCGGGCAACCGGTCCGTGCTCGTCGACCACGAACTGTCCGGCGTCGTCGTCGGCCAGACCCTCGCCACCCGCGCCGAGGACGTCTACCGCGCACTGCTCGAAGCCACCGCGTTCGGCACCCGCAAGATCATCGAGACGTTCACCGCCGCCGGCGTCCCGGTCACCGAGCTGATCATCGCCGGCGGGCTGGTGAAGAACGCGCTGCTCATGCAGATCTACGCCGACGTCACCAACCTCCCGCTGTCGGTCATCGGCTCCGAGCAGGGCCCCGCGCTCGGCTCGGCCATCCACGCGGCCGTCGCCGCCGGCGCCTACCCGGACATCCGTGCGGCCGCCGCGGCGATGGGTTCGGTCCAGCGCGCGGTCTACCAGCCGGTGCCCGCGCACGTCGTCGCCTACGACGAGCTGTACGCGGAGTACACGACGTTGCACGACTACTTCGGCCGCGGCGGCAACGATGTCATGCACCGCCTGGCCGCCCGCCGCCGCGCTGTCTCGAAAGGACGGTCCTGATGTCCCTGACCGACGAGGTCCTCGACACCGTCGCCGAACTGCGCGAGACCGTGGCGAACCTGCACGGCGAACTGACCCGCAACGCGCTGGTCATCTGGACCGCGGGCAACGTCTCCGCGCGGGTGCCCGGCCGCGACCTGATGGTCATCAAGCCGTCGGGCGTGTCCTACGACGACCTGTCCGCCGAGACGATGGTCGTCACCGACCTGCACGGCGAACTCGTGCACGGTGAGCTGGCGCCGTCTTCGGACACCGCCGCGCACGCGTACGTCTACCGGCACATGCCCGAGATCGGCGGCGTCGTCCACACGCACTCGACCTACGCCACGGCGTGGGCCGCGCGCGGCGAGCCGATCCCGTGCGTCCTCACGATGATCGCCGACGAGTTCGGCGGTCCCGTGCCGGTCGGGCCGTTCGCCCTGATCGGCGACGACTCCATCGGCCGGGGGATCGTCGAGACGCTGCGCGCCAGCCGGTCGCCGGCCGTGCTGATGCGCAACCACGGCCCGTTCACCGTCGGCCGCACGGCGCGTGCCGCGGTCAAGGCCGCGGTGATGGTCGAGGACGTGGCCCGCACCGTCCACAAGGCCTTCGAGCTGGGCACGCCCGAACCCCTGCCGCCCGAGGACGTCGACCGGCTCTACGCCCGGTACCAGAACGTCTACGGCCAGCACTGATTTCAAGGAGAACGATGACCCGCGCGTCGAAACCCCAGCTCTGGTTCCTCACCGGGAGCCAGGCCCTCTACGGCGAGGAGACCCTCGAACAGGTCGCCGGCCAGTCCCTGCGCATCCAGCAGCTGCTGGCCGCCTCCGGCGGTCTCCCGGCCGAGATCGTCGGCAAGCCGGTGCTGACCGAGGCCTCGTCGATCCGCCGCGTGCTGCAGGAGGCCAACTCCGACGCCGCGTGCGTCGGCGTGATCGCGTGGATGCACACCTTCTCGCCCGCGAAGATGTGGATCACCGGGCTGGACGCGCTGCGCAAGCCGCTGCTGCACCTGCACACCCAGCTCAACGAAGCCCTGCCGTGGTCGACCATCGACATGGACTTCATGAACCTCAACCAGGCGGCGCACGGCGACCGAGAGTTCGGGTTCATCCAGACGCGCCTCGGTGTCCCGCGCAAGACCGTCGCCGGCCACGTGTCGGACCCCGCCGTCGTCGCGCGGATCGACGCCTGGGCGCGCGCGGCGATCGGCGCCGACCACCTGCGGAACCTGCGGCTGGCCCGGTTCGGCGACAACATGCGCGACGTCGCCGTCACCGAAGGGGACAAGGTCGAGGCCGAGCTGCGGTTCGGCGTCTCGGTCAACACCTACGGCGTCAACGACCTGGTGGAGCAGGTCGACGCAGTGTCCGATGTAGACGCTCTGGTGGCGCAGTACGCCGAGGACTACGACGTTGTCCCGGAGCTGGCGGCCGGGGGAGCGCGGCACGAGTCCCTGCGGTACGCCGCGAAGATCGAGGCGGGCTTGCGGAAGTTCCTCACCGACGGCGGGTTCGGCGCGTTCACCACGAACTTCGAGGACCTCGGCGGCCTGCGCCAGCTGCCCGGCCTGGCCGTGCAGCGGCTGATGGCCGACGGCTACGGCTTCGGCGGCGAAGGCGACTGGAAGACCTCGGCGCTGCTCGCCGCGGTCAAGGCGATGGGCGTCGGCACCGAGCGGGGCACGTCCTTCATGGAGGACTACACCTACCACTTCGGGCCGGGCACGCCGAAGATCCTCGGTGCGCACATGCTCGAGGTCTGCCCGAGCATCGCCTCGGCCAAGCCCTCCTGCGAGATCCACGCGCTGGGCATCGGCGGCCGCGAGGACCCGGTCCGGCTGGTGTTCGACGCGGCCCCCGGCCCCGGCGTCACCCTCGGCCTGGTCGACCTCGGCGACCGGTTCCGCCTGGTGGCCAACGAGATCGAGGTCGTCGAGCCGGACGAGCCGCTGCCGAACCTGCCGGTCGCGCGGGCGGTGTGGGAGCCGGCGCCGTCGCTGTCGACGTCGGCCGAGTCGTGGATCACCGCGGGCGGCCCGCACCACACCGTGCTCACCCAGGCCGTGAGCACCGAATCCCTTCGCGACTTCGCGAACCTGCTCGGCGTCGAACTGCTGGTGATCGACCGCGACACCACGCCGTACGACTTCGCCGACCGCATCCGCTGGAACCAGGCGTACCACCGCCTCGCCCAGGGTTTCTGAGAAAGGAAAACGGAACAATGAAGTTCACCAGAGGAATCGCGGCGCTCGCGGCCGCGGGACTCGCGTTGACGCTGTCGGCGTGCGGCTCGAGCCAGAAGACGGCCGACCAGACGGCGGCGCCCGGTGCCGACAGCGCGGCGGGCGCGCTGGTCGGCGTCACCATGCCGACGAAGTCGTCGGAGCGCTGGATCCACGACGGCGACAACATCAAGTCGGCGCTGGAGAAGCTCGGGTACAAGGTCGACCTGCAGTACGCCGAGAACGACATCCCGACCCAGGTGAACCAGATCGAGAACCAGATCACCAAGGGCGCCAAGCTCCTGGTCATCGCCTCGATCGACGGCACCGCGATCACCACCCAGCTGCAGGAGGCCGCGGACAAGAAGATCCCGGTCATCGCCTACGACCGGCTGATCCGCAACTCGCCCAACGTCGACTACTACGCCACCTTCGACAACTTCAAGGTCGGCGTCGAGCAGGCGAACTCGCTGGTCAAGGGCCTGGGCACCGGTCCGGGACCGTTCAACATCGAGCTGTTCGCCGGCTCCCCCGACGACAACAACGCCACGTTCTTCTTCAACGGCGCGATGTCCGTCCTCAAGCCCCTGATGGACAGCGGCAAGCTGGTCGTCAAGAGCGGGCAGACCGACTTCGCCCGCGCGGCCATCCTGCGCTGGGACCCGGCCACCGCGCAGCGGCGCATGGAGGACCTGCTCACCAAGACCTACACCGGTGGCGCGAAGGTCGCGGGCGTGCTTTCGCCGTACGACGGCCTGTCGATCGGCATCCTGTCGGCGCTGAAGAGCAACGGCTACGGCACCGCCGGCCAGCCGTACGCGATCGTCACCGGGCAGGACGCCGAGGTCGCCTCGGTCAAGTCCATCATCGCCGGTGAGCAGTACTCGACGGTCTTCAAGGACACCCGCATCCTCGCCGACACGACGGTGAAGATGGCCGACGCGGTGCTCAAGGGCGGCAAGCCCGAGGTCAACAACACCACCGACTACGACAACGGCAAGAAGGTCGTCCCGTCCTTCCTGCTGCAGCCGGTCACCGTGGACAAGGCCAACTACCAGAAGGAACTGGTCGACTCCGGCTACTACACGGCAGGTCAGCTGAAATGACCGAACTACTCGGCATGCGCGGGATCACCAAGACCTTCCCCGGGGTCAAGGCGCTGTCCGACGTCACGCTTTCCGTGCGCCAAGGGGAGATCCACGCGATCTGCGGGGAGAACGGCGCCGGGAAGTCCACCCTGATGAAGGTGCTCTCGGGCGTCTACCCCCACGGGACGTACGACGGCGAGATCACCTTCGACGGGCAGCGGTGCGAGTTCGGGTCGGTGCGCGACAGCGAACGGCGCGGGATCGTGATCATCCACCAGGAACTCGCGCTGTGCGGCCAGTTGTCGATCGCGGAGAACATCTTCCTCGGCAACGAACAGCAGAAGCGGGGCTGGGTCGACTGGAACCGCACCAACCACGAGGCCGGCGCGCTGCTCAAGCGCGTCGGCCTCGCCGAAAACGCGACCCGCGCGGTGCAGGAACTCGGCGTCGGCAAGCAGCAGCTCGTCGAAATCGCCAAGGCCCTGTCCAAGGAGGTGAAGCTGCTCATCCTCGACGAGCCCACCGCGGCCCTCAACGACGACGACTCGGCCCACCTGCTCGACCTGCTGCGCGGGCTGCGCGACGAGGGCGTCACCTGCGTGATCATCTCGCACAAGCTGGGCGAGGTGACCGCGATCGCCGACACCGTCACGATCCTGCGGGACGGCAAGACGATCGAGACCCTCGAAGCGGCCGGGCTGACCGAGGAACGCATCATCACCGGCATGGTCGGGCGCGACCTCGAGCACCGGTTCCCGCCCCGGGAACCGGACATCGGCGAAGAGGTGCTGCGGATCGAGGACTGGACGGTGCACAGCCCGACCCAGGCCGGCCGGGTCGTCGTCGACCGCGCGTCGCTTTCGTTGCGGCGCGGGGAGATCGTCGGCCTGGCCGGGCTGATGGGCGCGGGCCGCACCGAGCTTGCGATGAGCGTGTTCGGCCGCTCCTACGGCAAGGACATCTCCGGGCGGATCGTCAAGGACGGGAAGGAGATCGACGTCCGGACCGTCGGTGACGCCGTCCGCCACGGCATCGCCTACGCCACCGAGGACCGGAAGCGCTACGGGCTCAACCTGATCGAGGACATCCAGCGCAACGTGTCCGCGGCCGGGCTGGGCAAGCTGGCCAAGCGGGGGTGGGTGAACGAGCACGCCGAGCACGACACGGCCGCCCGCTACCGCCGCGACCTGCGGATCAAGGCGCCGTCCGTGCGCAGCGTCACCGGGAAGCTCTCCGGCGGCAACCAGCAGAAGGTCGTGCTGGCCAAGTGGATCTTCACCGACCCGGACGTGCTGATCCTCGACGAACCGACCCGCGGCATCGACGTCGGCGCGAAGTTCGAGATCTACACGATCATCAACGAGCTGGCCGCGCAGGGGAAGGCCGTGCTGGTCATCTCCTCCGAGCTGCCGGAGCTGCTCGGGCTCTGCGACCGGATCTACGCGCTGTCGGCGGGGCGGATCACCGGCGAGGCGACCCGTGAAGAAGCAAACCAGGAACTGCTGATGCAGTACATGACCAAGGAACGGCCATGACCACGACCGAAGCGCGGCCCGCCGCGCCCCCGGCCGAGCGCTCCGCCCGGCGGATCTCGATCAACCCGCGCCAGAGCGGCATCTACGTCGCGTTCGCGCTGATCGTGGTGCTGTTCGAGGTGCTCACCGGCGGCGCGCTGCTGGAACCGCAGAACATCTCCAACATCATCGTGCAGAACAGCTACGTGCTGATCCTCGCGATCGGGATGATCCTGGTGATCATCTCCGGGCACATCGACCTCTCGGCCGGGTCGGTCGTCGCGATGACCGGCGCGGTGTCGGCGGTGCTGATGGTGAACTGGCACCTGCCGTGGTTCTGGGCGGTGCTGGTCACCCTCGTCGTCGGCGCGGTGATCGGCGCCTGGCAGGGCTATTGGGTGGCGTACTTCGGGATCCCGGCGTTCATCGTGACGCTGGCCGGGATGCTGGCGTTCCGGGCGCTGACCCTGACGGTGCTGGGCAACCAGGGCATCGGCCCGTTCCCGGACGCCATCCGCACGCTGTCCAACGGTTTCACCGACGGCTACCTCGGCAACATCGGCCTCGGCCCGCTGGGCGGCGCCGACCTGGTGTCGCTGCTGGCCGGCGTGGCCGCGGTGGCCGGGATCGTGTTCACCCAGTGGCGCAAGCGGATGGGCAGGCTGGGCTACGGCCAGGACGTCGACCCGTTCCCGATCTTCGTGCTGAAGATCGTCGGGATCGCCGTGCTGGTGCTCGCGCTGGTGGTGCAGCTCGCGCGGTTCAAGAACCTGCCGTGGGTGCTGATCCTGCTGGCGGCGCTGGTGCTCGGCTACTCGCTGGTGGCCGGGAAGTCGGTGTTCGGCAGGCACATCTACGCCGTCGGCGGCAACCTGCAGGCCGCGACGCTCTCGGGCGTCAAGGTCAAGTCGGTGACGTTCTGGATCTTCGTCAACATGGGCGTGCTGGCGGCGCTGGCCGGGATCATCTTCGCGGGCCGGCTCAACCAGGCGGGCCCGACGGCGGGCGTCAACTTCGAGCTGGACGCGATCGCGGCGGCGTTCATCGGCGGCGCGGCCGTCCAGGGCGGCGTCGGCAAGGTGGTCGGCGCGATCACCGGCGGCCTGATCATGGCGGTGATCAACAACGGCATGTCGTTGATCGGCGCGCCGAGCGAGCGGGTGATGCTGGTGAAGGGCGTCGTGCTGCTGGCGGCCGTGGCGTACGACATCTGGACGAAACGCCGCGCGGCTTCCTGAGTGCGTGCGTCGAAAGGGGCTTTCCCGTTCGACGGGAAAGCCCCTTTCTTTTTCGAAGTTCTCGAAGTGCTTGACCCGGCGGTAACGGGACGTTCATAGTGCTGGTGAATCCCTCACCAGTGGAGGCCCTCCCTCATGCGCAATGGCGTGCGTTCCCTCGTGGTTTCCTTGACCGTGGCCGCTTCCGTGGCCGCCTCGGCCGGTGTCGCTTCGGCGGCGACGTGGTCGTCGACGGACAAGTGGGCGACCTGGTCCAACGGCGGTTACACCGTCCGCAACGACGTCTGGGGCAGTGGTGCCGGCCCGCAGACCATCTGGGCGAATTCGTATTCGAACTGGGGTGTCTGGTCGAATCAGCCGAACACCGGCGGCGTGAAGTCGTACCCGCATTCGGCGAAGAACGTCGGCAAGAAGCTGAGCGCGCTCGGGAAGGTGTCGAGCAGTTTCAACGTCAGCCGTCCCGGCAGCGGCGCTTACGAAACCGCGTACGACATCTGGGCGGACAACAACGCCTACGAGACCATGCTGTGGATGAACAAGCAGGGCGCGGTCGGCCCGCTCGGCACCAAGCAGACCACGGCGACGGTCGGCGGTCACACCTGGGACGTCTACAAAGGATCGAACGGCGCGAACGCAGTGTTCTCTTTCGTGCGCACGTCAAACACCAACTCGGGCACGGTCGACGTCCTCGCGGTGCTGAACTGGATCCGCGCCCGCGGCTGGTTCGGCGACGTGACGCTCGGCGAAGTCCAGTTCGGCTTCGAGATCACCTCGTCCGCCGGTGGCCTGGACTTCGCCGCGAACAGCTACTCCGTCACCACGTCCTGAGCTACTGCCGGCAGGTGCGGCCGGTGTTGATGCAGTTGACCACCTGGTTCATCAGGCGCTGGCCCATGATGTTGGCGAAGTCGTCGTGGTCCGACCGCGGGTTGTGGCTTTCCTGCGGGAACGCGTCCACTTTGTACTGGCCCTTGACCTGGACGTCGTGCGGGATGTCGTAGACCAGCTTGATGACCAGCTGCGGCACGTTCTTGAACCCCTGCGGGCACTTGCCCCGCTGGTCGGCGAACACGATGTGCGTGCGGTGGTTGGCGCTGTCGATGTTCTTGCCGTCCCAGCAGTTCGGGAAACTGTGGATCCGCTCGACCCGGCTGCCCTGCGGGCAGATCGGGTAGTGGTCGGTGAGCCGGTCTTCGAATCCCGTGCACGTCCAGCTGGGCCGGGCGTTGGCCGGGCCGTTGGTGCTCTGCTTGGCGTCGCCGTAGAGGATGCGGAGGAACTGCGGCATCGCGACGACCTTGTTCGCGCCGCCGCTGGTGAACGTGATCGTCGCCGAGCGGACGCGCTGGATCTCGCCGTCGTTGCCGGCCACTTCGTTCTGGTCGTTGACGCCCGGCAGTTCGGCAGGCTGGCCGGTGCTGTTCTGGCCGCCGTTGTCGAGGCCGCCCTGGCCGTTCTGCTTGAGCACGCACGCCGCGAGCCCGCCGAGGTTCGTCGGCTTCGCGGCACGGCGGCCGATCGCGATGGCGATCCGGTCGATCGTCGCCGCCCGCTTGTCCTTCAGTGGGCCGACGACGGCGTTCTGGACGTCCTGCGGTGTCTTCAGGTCGCCCTTCGCGATCCGCGCGTTCGCCTCGTCGATCTGCTTGTCGAGCAGGTCGAGGTTGCGGTTCACCTCGTCCATGGCCTGGTCCGGGACGTCGGGGAGCTTGCTCGCGACGTCGGGGCAGTCGACCTGGGTGCTCGCCTTGTCGTTCGCGCTGCCGGCGCGGTCGGGCTGGGTGGCGGGCGGGTTCTCGTCCTCTTCGCCGGTGTCGATGCGCACGACCGGCCAGAAGTAGGCGGACTTGTCGCCGTTCCTGCACGTCGTCCCGGCCTTGGCCAGGCTCTTGTTGTTCGAGTCGGCGTTCGTCGACAGGTTGCCGACGTAGTCGTGCAGGTGCTGCGCGCCGTTCTTGACGCCCGGCTGGGCGATGAAGTTGTCGGGGTTGAAGTGCTGGTTCTCGTTGCGGCCGCAGTCCACGGTGAACGTTCCGCGGGCACCCTTCTGCTGCAACGCCTTGTTCACGTTAACACCAGAGGGAACTTTGGCGATGTCGAGGAAGAACGACGGGTCGGCCTCGTCGGCGCTGGCCTCGCCGGTGCGCCCGGCCGTGGTCGCGACGACGATGCCGCCGACCGCGAGCGCGAGGGCGAGCCCGCCGGTCGCGATCTTGGTGCGGCGGGAGATGCGATGTCTGCCCGTGGCGGGGGATGTTTTCCGGGGCATGGTCACCTTCTTCGGTTTTTTCCGGGCACGACGGGGAAAGCTGCGTGCCCGGGGGGAGACGCGCGGAACCCGGGGGAGTGCCACTCGCGGGCGCGGGAATCGGGGAATCGCGCTCGGTGTCACTGGTTCCGGCATTGGCTGAAACGGTCGCGGCGAAGAGCCGGTTCAGCGCGTTATCGTTTCGTTATTTATGGAAAGTGAAGGAAGTTCACGTCCGGTGCTGTGATCGTTAACATCGGTGCCATGACCGAGGACGACGCGGGTCCCAGAGTTTCCTTCCACTCGCGGCGCCGGGGCACCCTCGGCGTGATCGCCACCGGCACCGCCGCGTCCGGGCCGGTCCTGAACGGTCTGCGCGCCGCCGCGCGCGAGCACGGGTACGTCCTCGTCGTCTTCGGGGTGCCCGGCCGGGGCCGGGCCGCGGTGCCCGCCGCCGTGGCCGGCCTGCTGCTGCAAGGGGTGTCGGGCATCGTGGTCCTCGACCAGCGCCTGGTCGCCGAGCTGCCCGCGGTCGACGGCGTCCCGCTGGTCCCGGCCGCGTCGGCCGACCAGTACGAGGGCGCGCGACGGGCCACCGAACACCTGCTGGACCTCGGCCACCCGACGGTCTGGCACCTCGGCGGCCCCGAAGACGGCCTGATCGCCCGCGCCCGCGAGCGCGGCTGGCGCGAAACCCTCGAGCACCACGGTGCCGAGGTCCCCCCGGTGGTCCGCGGCGACTGGTCGGCCCGTTCCGGCTACCGCGCCGGCCAGTTCCTGGCGGCCGAACCGGGCGTGGGCGCGGTGTTCTCGGCCAACGACCACATGGCGCTGGGCCTGCTGTCGGCGTTCACGGAAGCGGGGATGCGAGTCCCGCGCGACGCCCACGTGGTCGGTTTCGACGACGTCCCGGAGGCGGCCTACTTCGCACCACCGCTGACGACGGTCCGCCAGGACTTCGTGGCGGCGGGCCGCCAGACGGTGGCGGAGCTGGTGGCCCGGATCGACGGTGTGCCGGCTCCCCGGCGGCCGGTGGAGGTCGAGCTGGTGGTGCGGGAGAGCAGCCGCTGCCTGCGTGCCGGCTAGAGCGTGAGGCGGTTGCCGAGTTCGCGGATGTGGGCGACGCTTCTGCCGTTGACGACGGTCCGCCGGGACGTCGTGGTGGCGGGCCGCCAGACGGTGGCGGAGCTGGTGGCCCGGATCGACGGTGTCCCGGCCCCGCGCCGGCCGGTGGAGGTCGAGCTGGTGGTGCGGGAGAGCAGCCGCTGCCTCAAGGGCACCCAGCGCCGGCGCGCGGCTCACCGGGTCAGCGGCAGCGCCGCCATCCCGCGCAGCGCCGGGTTGGGGCGGCGCACTGCTTCGCCGCCGATCCGGAGCGCCGGGAACCGCTTTCCCAGCTGTTCGAGCAGCACCGTCATCTCGAGCCGCGCCAAGGCCGCGCCGAGGCACAGGTGCAGGCCGTGCCCGAAGAACAGCCCTCGGCCGCCGTCGCGGGTGATGTCGAAGCGGTCCGGGTCCGCGAAGCGCGCGGGGTCCCGGTTCGCCGCCCCGGCGAGGATTACCACGACATCGTCCGCCGGGATTTCCCGGCCGTCGAGCACCGCCGGCCGGGCCGCCGCGCGCTGGCTCACCTGGGCGGCCCCGTCCCACCGCAGGATCTCCTCGGCCGCGGCCGCCGCCAGCGCCGGATCACCGGCGAGCAGGGCGAACTGGTTCGGGTGGGTCAGCAGCGCGTGGACACCGTTGCCCAGCGCGCCCGCGGTGGTCTCGTAGCCACCGCCGAACAACACGAGCAGCGCGTTGAGCACCTCGTCCTCGGACATCGGCTCCGTGCCGCCGGCGGGCCGGGCCAGGAGCGCGGAGGTCAGGTCCGCACCGGGTTTCGCGCGCCGCAGCGCGATCAGCTCCGTGAAGTAGGCCCGGTATTCGACGGCGGCCGCGTCGACCTCGGCGCGCAGGCCGGACGACATCGCGGGGTCGACCTGTTTGCCGATCAGGTCGGTGACGCGGCGAAGCCGGTCGTGGTCGGTTTCGGGCACACCGACCAGGTCGCCGATCACGGCCATGCCGAGCGGGTAGAGGACCGTGCCGACGAACTCCACCACGGACCCGTTCACCGTGGCGTCGGCGAAGCGGTCCAGCACCCGGTCGGTGGCCCGGCGGACCGCGGGCTCCAGCTCCTGGACGCGCCGGACGGTGAAGTCGCGCACGAGCAGGCGGCGTTCACGCGTGTGTTCCGGCGGGTTCTTCCACGGCAGCAGATCGGCGAACAACGCCATCGCGGCGTTGTCGCGCCAGCCCGGCGTGTGCCGGTCGCGCCACTGCGCGTCCAGCACCGGGAAGGTCTCGCCGTCGGCGAGCACCGCCTGGCAGTCGGCGAACCGGCTGAGCACCCAGCCGCCGAAGACTTCGCTGCGGAAGATCGGCGCCTCCTCGCGAAGCTTCGCGTAGACCGGGTACGGATCGGCGAGCCCGGTCGGGGTGGACAGGGACAGCAGAGCTTTGTCGGCGGCTGCGGACATGGTGCTCCCTCCAGCGGTGAACCGGTTCCCGCAGTCTTCTCCCGGCTTCCGCGCGGGGGCGGAATCCGGGACCCGCTTCACCCGGATGGCAGGCCTGGCTCCGCCTCAGAGCGTGAGGCGGTCGCCGAGTTCGCGGATGTGAGCGACGCTCCCGCAGTCGAGGTCGAGCTGGCGGCGGCGTTCCGCGACGAACGCCCGGCCGAGCCCGGTTCGGTCCGAAGTGGACATCGTGCGGCGCAAGTCGTTCAGCAGCCCGCGTTCCTCGCCCCGCACGTGCCCGTCGACGACGTTCTCCAAGCGCAGCAATGCCTTTTCGAAATCGTCGGCCTCGAGAACGGCGAGGAGCTCGTCGGCGAAGGCGGTGCCCGACGCGGAAGGCCGGACGATCCGCTCGGTCGCCGTCGCGTGCGCCACCAGCAGGGCGGCCAGCTCCGCGACCAGTGCCGGGCGGTCGGCTTCGGCGTTGCGCAGGTCGCGCAGCAGCTGCTCGAACCGGCGGTGGTCGGCCAGCAGCACCTCGACCAGGTCGGACCCGGGCGCGGCCGCCGCCGGGCCGGGGCGCATCCAGCCGAACGTCAGCTCCACCGCCTGGCGCCAGTGGCCGTACTCGGTGTCGCGGCGGGCGGGGTCCATCGCCGGCAGCCACTGCCCGGCCCGGTGCCAGTTGCGCCGCAAGCCTTCGAGGTCCGGCCAGTACCCGACGGACAGCCCCGCCGCGTACGCCGCGCCGAGCGACACCGTCTCCGCCACCATCGGGCGGACCACCGGCACGTCGAGGACGTCGGCGATGAACTGCATCAGCAGGTTGTCGGCCGTCATCCCGCCGTCGACCTTCAACGTCGAAAGCGCGAGCCCGGAGTCGGCGTTCATCGCGTCGACGACCTCGCGCGTCTGCCAGCCGGTCGCCTCCAGCACCGCTCGCGCGAGGTGGCCCTTCGTGATGTACGACGTCAGCCCGGCGATCACGCCGCGCGCCTCGCTGTGCCAGTGCGGCGCGAACAACCCGGAGAACGCGGGCACGATGTAGCAGCCGCCGTTGTCGTCGACCGTCCGCGCGAGCGTCTCGATCTCGGGCGCGCTGCCGATCAGCTCGAGACCGTCGCGGAACCACTGCACCAGCGACCCGGTGACGGCGATCGACCCTTCGAGCGCGTACACGGCAGGCTCGTCGCCGATCTTGAAGCCGACCGTGGTGAGCATGCCGTGGGTGGAGAGCACCGGCGTCGGGCCGGTGTTGAGCAGCAGGAAGCTGCCGGTGCCGTACGTGCACTTCGCCTCGCCGGGTGCGAAGCACGTCTGGCCGAACAGCGCCGCCTGCTGGTCGCCGAGCGCCGCCGCGATCCGGATCCCGGGCACCACGCGTGACGTGGTGCCGTAGACCTCGGTCGACGACCGGATCTCCGGCAGCATCGCGCGGGGGACGTCGAAGAAGTCGAGCAGCTCGTCGTCCCAGTTCAGCGTGCGCAGGTTCATCAGCATGGTGCGCGAGGCGTTGGTGACGTCGGTGACGTGCACGCCGCCCTCGGCGCCGCCGGTGAGGTTCCAGATCAGCCAGGACTCGATGGTGCCGAAGAGGACGTCACCGCGCTCGGCACGTTCGCGCAGGCCGGGGGTGCGTTCGAGCAGCCAGCGGACCCGCGGCGCGGAGAAGTAGGTGGCCAGCGGCAGGCCGCACAGCTGCCGGACGCGGTCGGCGCCCGGTTCGCGGGCGAGCTGTTCGAGCATGGCGTCGGTGCGGGTGTCCTGCCAGACGATCGCCCGCCCGACGGGGTTACCGGTGTGCCGGTCCCACAGGACGGTGGTCTCGCGCTGGTTGGCGATCCCGAGCCCGACGACCTGCTCGGCGGTCGCGCCGGCGTCGGCCAGCGCCTGGGGCACGATCCGGGCGAGGTTCCGCCAGATCTCGACGGCGTCGTGCTCGACCCAGCCGGGCCGCGGGAAGTGCTGCTGGTGTTCCCGCTGCACGACGGAGACGAGCCGGCCGCGCGCGTCGAACAGGATGCACCGGGTGGAGGTGGTGCCCTGGTCGATGGACATCACGTACCGCTGGACCACGTGCTCACCTCCTTCACCATCGGGACGCGCCCAGATCCCGCGACACCGCGCGCGCCGCGTCGCGGACGTGGGTCAGGAGCCGCGGGATCGGGGTGCCGTCCGGTTCGCACACCCGGTCCGCCGGTCCCGACACGCCGATCGCGCCGACCACGATGCCGCCGTGACCGCGGATCGGCGCCGCGATCCCGGCCTCGCCGGAGATCATTTCGCCGTTCTCCGACGCCCAGCCGGCCTCGCGTACCTTCGCACACGCCCGTTTGATCGCCGTCTGGGTGACCAGGGTGCGGCGAGTGTACGGCTCGAGGTCGGCTTTCAACGTCGTGTCGTAGGCCAGCAGCACTTTGCCCAGCGCTGTCGCGTGCAGCGGCAGCAGCGTGCCGACGTCGAGGCTCTGCAGGCTGTCGTCGGGCCGGAACACGTGGTGCACCACCAGCACCCGGCCTTCCAGGGGCGCGCCGATCCGGACCGCCTCGCCGCTGCGGGCGGCCAGCGCGTCCGCCCAGTTGATCGCCCGGGACCGCAGCTCGTTGACGTCCAGGTAGCTCGTGCCCAGGTGCAGCAATGCCGCGCCGAGCTGGTACTTGCCTGTGTCGCGGTCCTGTTCGACGAACCCGACGCCCTGCAGCGTGCGCAGGATCCCGTGCGCGGTGCCCTTCGCCAGCTCCAGCGACTCGGCGATCTCGCCGACCCCGAGACGGCCCGAGCCGCGCGCCAGCAAGCGCAGGATCGCGGCGGCGCGCTCGATGGACTGGATCGGACCGGGCACGCCGTCAACGTAACCCGACCGGCCCTGATTCGACAATGTCGAACATCCACTTCGGCCGTTCGACAATGCCGACCGGCGTCCGTTGCGCGTCCCGATCAGGCGAGCTTGGCTGAACCCACCAGGGGGAAGAACGGTCCTTTGTGGAGGAAGCAATGGTGCGAAACCTCAAGGCCCACGGGCTCGCCGGCGAGATGGCCGCCGAGTTCGTGGGGACGATGATCCTCATCCTGTTCGGGTGCGGAGTGGTGGCGCAGGTCGCTGCCGCGGGCATCGGGGACCACGACAGCATCGCCTGGGCCTGGGGACTCGGCGTCACGCTCGGTGTCTACGTCGCTTCGCGGATCAGCGGCGCGCACCTGAACCCGGCCGTGACCATCGCGCTCGCGGTCTTCAAGGGCTTCGAGTGGCGCAAGGTCGCCCCCTACGCCCTGGCCCAGACGGCCGGCGCGTTCATCGCCGCGCTGCTCGTGCGCTGGAACTACACCGAGGTGCTCAACGCCAAGGACCCCGGCCTGACGATCAAGACCCAGGGTGTCTTTTCCACCCTTCCGGGTAACGGCACGCTCCCGGTGGGTGACTGGGGCGCCTTCCGCGACCAGATCATCGGCACCGCGATCCTGCTCATCGTCCTGTTCGCCATCACCGACCTCCGCAACACCTCGCCCGGCGCGAACTTGGCCCCGGTCGTCGTCGGCTTCCTCGTCGTCGCCATCGGCATGGCCTGGGGCACGAACGCCGGCTACGCGATCAACCCCGCCCGCGACTTCGGCCCGCGCCTGGCTTCCTGGCTGACCGGCTACGACACGGCGTGGTCCGACCAGTACGGCTTCCCCTACTGGTGGATCCCGATCGCGGGCCCGATCATCGGCGCGCTCGTCGGCGGCGCGATCTACAAGTACCTGATCGAGCGGTTCCTGCCCGCCGGGGACCCCCTCGACGCCATGCCCGCCAAGGACCTCGAGCCCGCCAACTGAGTAGGAGCACGACCATGCCGGACTACGTCGGCGCCGTTGACCAGGGCACCACGAGCACCCGCTTCATGATCTTCGACCACGGCGGCAACGAGATCGCCCGCCACCAGCTCGAGCACGAGCAGATCCTGCCCAAGCCGGGCTGGGTCGAGCACGACGCCACCGAGATCTGGGAACGCACCCGCTCGGTCATCGCGACCGCGCTCAACAAGGCCAACCTGACGCACCGCGACCTGGCCGCGCTCGGCATCACCAACCAGCGCGAGACCACCGTCGTGTGGAACCGCCGCACCGGCCGCCCCTACTACAACGCGATCGTCTGGCAGGACACCCGCACCGACCGGATCGCCTCCGCGCTGGAGCGCGAGGGCAAGGGCGACGTCATCCGCCGCAAGGCCGGCCTCCCGCCCGCGACGTACTTCTCCGGCGGCAAGCTGCAGTGGATCCTCGAGAACGTCGACGGCGTGCGGGAGGACGCCGAGAAGGGCGACGCGCTCTTCGGCACCACGGACTCGTGGCTCATCTGGAACCTCACCGGCGGCCCGGACGGCGGCGTGCACGTCACCGACCCGACCAACGCGTCGCGCACGATGCTGATGGACCTCGAAACCCTCGACTGGGACGACGAGCTGCTGTCGTTCTTCAACGTCCCGAAGCAGATGCTGCCGGCGATCCGGCCGTCGTCGAACCCCGGCCGCTTCGGCACCACCCGCGCGGACGGCCCGCTCGGCGGCGAGGTCGCGCTCACCGGCGTCCTCGGCGACCAGCAGGCGGCCACCGTCGGCCAGGTCTGCTTCCGGCCCGGCGAGGCCAAGAACACCTACGGCACCGGCAACTTCCTGCTGCTCAACACCGGCCACGAGCTGGTCCGCTCGAAGCACGGCCTGCTCACGACGCTGTGCTACCAGTTCGGCGACGACAAGCCGGTCTACGCGCTGGAAGGCTCGATCGCCGTCACCGGTTCGGCCGTGCAATGGCTGCGCGACCAACTCGGCATCATCAGCGGCGCGGCCCAGAGCGAGAGCCTGGCTCGCCAGGTCGAGGACAACGGCGGCGTCTACTTCGTCCCGGCGTTCTCCGGCCTGTTCGCGCCGTACTGGCGCTCGGACGCCCGCGGCGCGATCGTCGGGCTCACCCGCGCCACGACCAACGCTCATCTCGCGCGGGCCACCCTCGAGGCGATCTGCTACCAGACCCGCGACGTCGTGGAGGCGATGCAGAACGACTCCGGCGTCACGCTGGACGTGCTGCGCGTGGACGGCGGCGTCACCGCCAACGAGCTGTGCATGCAGCTGCAGGCGGACATCCTCGGCGTGCCGGTGTCGAAGCCGGTCGTCGCGGAGACCACCGCGCTCGGGGCCGCCTACGCGGCCGGGCTCGCCGTCGGGTTCTGGAAGTCGACCGACGAGCTGGAGCAGAACTGGAACGAGGACAAGCGCTGGGCGCCGTCGTGGAGCGACGAGCAGCGCGCCGAGGGCTACGCGGGCTGGCAGAAGGCCGTCGGCCGCACGCTCGACTGGGTCGACGTGGAGTGATGATGAGGAGGAACACCGTGACCGCACTATCGCCGTCCTACCGCGCGGAAACCCTGGGGAAGCTGGCGCGCGAGGAGGTCGACGTCCTGGTCGTCGGCGGGGGAGTGACCGGGGCGGGCGTGGCGCTCGACGCCGCGTCGCGCGGGCTCTCGACCGCGCTGGTCGAGGCCCGCGACTTCGCCGCCGGCACGTCCAGCCGGTCGTCCAAGCTGATCCACGGCGGCCTGCGCTACCTGGAGCAGCTGGACTTCAAGCTGGTGCGCGAGGCGCTCAAGGAACGCGGGCTGCTGCTGCAGAAGCTCGCGCCGCACCTGGTGCGGCCGGTGAAGTTCCTGGTGCCGCTGAAGCACCGGGTGTGGGAGCGCGGGTACATCGGCGCCGGCGTCACGCTGTACGACACGCTCGGCGGCGCCCGCGCGCTGCCGCGGCACCGGCACCTGTCCAAGCGCGGCGCGTTCCACGTGGCGCCGGCGCTCGCGGACGACGCGCTGGTCGGGGCGATCCAGTACTACGACGCCCAGGTCGACGACGCCCGCCACACGATGACCATCGCGCGGACCGCGGCCGAGCAAGGCGCTTCGGTGCTGACGCGGGCCCGCGTGACGTCGCTGCTGCGCGACGGCGAGCGGGTCGTCGGCGCGAAGGTCGTCGACCGCGAGAGCGGCATCGAGTTCGAGATCCGCGCTCGCACCGTGGTGGCGGCGACGGGCGTGTGGAGCGACGACATGGCGGAGGCGGCCGGCATTCCCGCGCCGTTCACCGTCCGCGCGTCGAAGGGCATCCACCTGGTGGTGCCGCGGGAGAAGATCGACCTCGACACCGGGCTGATCCTGCGCACCGAGAAGAGCGTGCTGTTCGTGATCCCGTGGGGCCGGCACTGGATCGTCGGCACGACGGACACCGAGTGGGACCTCGACCGCGAGCACCCGGCGGCGAGCCGCGCGGACGTCGACTACGTGCTGGAGCACCTCAACGCCGTGCTGCGGACGCCGGTGACGCACGACGACATCGAGGGCGTCTACGCGGGCCTGCGGCCGTTGCTCGCGGCGAAGGCGGCCGCGACGACGAAGCTGTCGCGGGAGCACGCGGTGGCGCACCCGGTGCCGGGCCTGGTGATCGTGGCCGGCGGCAAGTACACGACGTACCGGGTGATGGCCGCGGACGCGGTCGACGTCGTGGTCGAGGAGCTGGGCCGCCCGGCCCCGCCGTCGTGGACCGACCGGTTGCCGATCGCCGGTGCCGAGGGCTACCACGAGCTGTGGGCGGACCGGTACTCCGTGGCGTCCAAGACGGGCCTGCCGGTGAAGACGGTCGAGCACCTGCTGGGCCGGTACGGCACGCGGATCTGGAACCTCGTCTCGCTGATCGAGGAACGGCCTTCCCTGGCGTCGCCGATCACGGAGACGTCGGAGTACCTGCGCGTGGAGGCGGTGTACGCGGTCACGCACGAAGGCGCGCTGCACCTGGAGGACGTGCTGACCCGGCGCACGCGCATCTCGATCGAGGAACGCGACCGCGGCGTGGCGGCGGCCCCGGTCGTCGCCGGACTGATCGGCCCGGAGCTGGGCTGGGACGCGCACCGCACCGAGCGGGAAGTGGCGAACTACCTGGCCCGGGTCGAGGCGGAGCGGTCGGCCCAGGAGGCCCCGGACGACGCGGCGGCGAACGCCACCCGCCTCGCGGCCCCGGCGCTGCTGCCGGGCTGACTCAACCGAAGTCATGAGGGGCACCTCATGGTCGCAACGGCCATGGGGTGCCCCTCATGACCGTTCCGCGAGAGGGTGCTCAGCCGCTATCGGCGGGCCGACGACGGAAGCGAAGGTCGAGAAGTTCCGGCAGCCGGCTCAACCGATCGCCGCCGTCGTGCGTGGACCTGCCGGAACCCACCTGACAGGGGAGGAGCAGGGGATGTTCAGAGGTGTTCTCGCGACGGCGGCGGCGGTCACCGTGCTCACCGCGGTGCCGGCGAGCGCGGACGAGGTGACCGGCCCGATCGACCTGGGCACGCTGCCCGGCGGGCTGACCAGCTCGGGACTGCTGGTGACCAACCACGGGACGGTGTTCGGCGAGGCGTACGACAAGGCGTTCGACGTGCACGGGGCCCGGTGGGACCCGGCCGGCCGGATCGGCGAACTGCGGCCGCTCGACGGCTACAGCGCGGTGAAAGCCACCGCGCTCAACGAGGCCGGGGTGGCGGTCGGGGACTCGACCAACCACGTCACCACCGGGCGGGCGACCCGCTGGGACGCTTCCGGCGTGCCGGTGGAGCTGGAGCAGCCGACCGGTTTCCCGGGCTACGCGTGGTCCACGCCGGTCGCGATCAACGACCACGGCGTCGTCGCGGGGAACGCGTACGGCGCGCCCGGGCCGGACTCCGCCGTGCGGTGGGATGCCCAGGGCAAGGTCACCGAACTCGGCCTCGGCCGGGTGTCGGCGATGAACGAGGCGGGCGCGGTGGTCGGTTCGTCGGACTACGGCCCCCGGTACTGGGACCCGGCGGGCAACCTCGTCGAACTGACCGGTGCCGGCTCGCTGAACGACCTCGACGACGCCGGCACCGTGGTCGGCGGCAGCGGTGCCCACGCGGCGAAGTGGGACCCGTCCGGCCGGCTCACCCTGCTCGACACCACCTGGGAAAACAGCACGGCGCTGACCATCACCGCCGACGGGACGATCGTCGGCGAGGTGCGCGACAAGGACTTCACCACCCGGATCGCCCGCTGGGACCCGGCGGGCACGCTCACCGTCTTCCCCGGCGGGGCGTCGCGGGTCACGGCAGTCAGCCGGTCCGGTGCCGTGCTCGGGGTGGACGGCGGGCACACCCCGCTCGTCTGGGACCGGGCCGGCCGGGTGCTGCGGCTGTCGGTGCCCGAGGGCGGGATCTGCTCGGCGGACGGGCTCAACGACTGGGAGGTCACGGGGTCGTGTTCCGTGCCCGGCCGGAACTCGCACGCGGTGCTGTGGCGCTTCGGGGAGCCGGTCGGCACCCGAGCTCGGTGAGCACGTACCGGGCGTTGGCGGAGATGACCGGGTTGGTGTGCCGGTAGTACGGCAGCTGGATCACGGCCATCGCCAGCGCCCAGCCGCGGCCACGCGCCCAGGTCGCTTCGTCGGTGCCGACGGCGTCGCGGAAGACCGGGCGCGTGGCCGCGGTCAGCAGGTTCCACGCGGGGATCAGGTCGCACGCCGGGTCGCCGGCGCCCGCGGTGGCCCAGTCGAGGACGCCGGTCAGCCGGCCGTCGCGCAGCAGCAGGTTGCTCGGCATCAGGTCGGAGTGCACCCGGCACGGCGGCCCGGTCCACTGTGGAGCTTCGACCGCTTCGGTCCAGACCGCGAGGGCCGCGTCCGCGTCGAACGGCTCGCCGGTGCGGCTCAGTTCGCCGATCGCCCGGCGGGCGCCCGCGTCCACAGCGGACAGCGGCTTGCCGCGGTAGGCCGGGGGACCGTCGGCCGCCTGCGACCGGAGCGCGCGGACGAACTCCGCCAGCTCACGCGCCGGCGCGGGCCGACCCTCGACGGCCGGTGCGCCGTCGAGCCAGCCGTGCACCGCCCACGGCCACGGATACCCTTCGGCCGGTTCGCCCACCGCAATGACGGCCGGGACCGCCACAAGCAGCCCGCCGAGCGCCGCGAGCGCCCGCCGTTCCTTCGCGATGTCCCCGGCGCCGCCGGCGGTCAGGGGGAGCCGGACCGTGAGGCCGGTGCCGAGCCGGTACACCGCGTTGACCGTGCCGCCGGACGCCAGCGGCGTGAGGGGCAAGCCGGCCCACCGCGGGAACTGTCCCGCCACGAGGCGGCGGACGAGCGCGGTGTCGATGGGGTGCTCGTCGGCGTGCATGCGGACCATGTGATCACGCAACCACGCACGTCAACCGGGTTTCCGTGACGCGGGGCACCCCGGATTGCACGACGATGCATGGGCGTGCATAATCATTCGCATGTCCAAGGTGCTCACTTCCCTGCCCGTCGGCGAGCGTGTCGGTATCGCCTTCTCCGGTGGCCTCGACACTTCCGTAGCGGTCGCGTGGATGCGCGACAAAGGCGCGGTCCCCTGCACCTACACCGCCGACATCGGCCAGTACGACGAGCCCGACATCGAGTCGGTGCCCGGGCGGGCCGGTCAGTACGGCGCCGAGATCGCGCGGCTCGTCGACTGCAAGGAAGCCCTCGTCGAAGAGGGGCTCGCGGCGCTGACCTGCGGCGCGTTCCACATCCGCACCGGCGGCCGCAGCTACTTCAACACCACCCCGCTCGGCCGCGCGGTCACCGGCACGCTGCTGGTGCGCGCCATGCTCGAGGACGACGTCCAGATCTGGGGCGACGGCTCGACCTACAAGGGCAACGACATCGAGCGGTTCTACCGCTACGGCCTGCTGGCCAACCCCTCCCTGCGCGTCTACAAGCCGTGGCTCGACGCGGACTTCGTCACCGAGCTCGGCGGCCGCAAGGAGATGTCCGAGTGGCTGCTCGCGCACGAGCTGCCCTACCGCGACAGCACCGAGAAGGCCTACTCGACCGACGCCAACATCTGGGGCGCCACGCACGAGGCCAAGTCCCTGGAGCACCTGGACACCGGGATCGAGATCGTCAAGCCGATCATGGGCGTGGCGTTCTGGGACCCCGAGGTCGAGATCCCCGCCGAGGACGTCACCATCGGCTTCGAGCAGGGCCGGCCGGTGACGATCAACGGCAAGGAGTTCGCCACCGCCGTCGACCTGGTCCTCGAGGCCAACGCGATCGGCGGCCGGCACGGCCTCGGCATGTCCGACCAGATCGAGAACCGGATCATCGAGGCCAAGAGCCGCGGCATCTACGAGGCTCCCGGCATGGCGCTGCTGCACGCCGCCTACGAGCGGCTCGTCAACGCCATCCACAACGAGGACACCCTCGCCAGCTACCACAACGAGGGCCGCCGCCTCGGCCGCCTGATGTACGAGGGCCGCTGGCTGGACCCCCAGGCGATGATGCTGCGCGAGTCGCTGCAGCGCTGGGTCGGCACCGCGATCACCGGCGACGTGACGCTGCGGCTGCGTCGCGGCGAGGACTACTCGATCCTCGACACGACCGGCCCGGCGTTCAGCTACCACCCGGACAAGCTGTCGATGGAGCGCACCGAGGACTCGGCGTTCGGCCCGGTCGACCGGATCGGCCAGCTGACCATGCGCAACCTCGACATCGCCGACTCGCGGGCGAAGCTGGAGCAGTACGCGAGCCTCGGCATGGTCGGCGGCTCGAACCCGAAGCTGATCGGCGCCGCCCAAGCGGCGTCGACCGGCCTGATCGGCGCGATGCCCGAGGGCGGCGCCGAGGTGATCGCTTCGCGCGGCAAGACCGACGACGTCGAGCTGCTCGACAACGCCGCGATGGAGTTCGGCACGGACTGATCGCCCACGACCCGAAGGCGGCACTTTCACGTGAAAGTGCCGCCTTCGGTGCGTTCAGGGGACGAGCACGACCTTGCCCGTCACCGTGCCGGATTCCGCCAGCGCCAGTGCTTTCGCGGCTTCCGTGAGCGGGATCCGCGCGGCCACCTGCGCCTTGAGCTGCCCCTTCGCCGCGAGGTCGAAGACGGCCGTCAGGTCCTCGGTCAGGCGCGCGCGGAAGCGGGCGAGGTTCCGCTTGCCGCCCCAGACGTTGTAGAAGTGCGTGCGACGGCGGTTCGGCAGGGCGTTCCACCACAGCAGCCTGCCGATCAGCTTCAGCACCGGCAGCCGCGAGTTCCCGCCGGTGTCCTTCGTGGACGCGCTGCCGTAGGCGACGAGCGTGCCGCCGGGGGCCAGCAACCGGAACGAGTCGACGATGCCGGGCCCGCCGACGTGGTCGAAGACGGCGTCGACGCCACCCGGCGCCAGTTCGCGGACCCGCGCCGGGACGTCGCCGCGGTAGTCGACGGCGGTGGCGCCGAGCGCGGTCACGACGTCGAGGTTGCGGGCCGAGGCGGTGCCGATCACCGTGATGCCTGCCGCCTTGGCGAGCTGCACGAGCGTGGTGCCGACGCCGCCGCTCGCGCCGTGGACGAGGATCGTGCCGCCGGCCCGCACCCGCGCGACGCGGTGCAGCATCTGGTAGGCGGTGATGCCGTTGACCACGAAGGTCTCGGCCTCGGCCGCGTCCAAAGCGTCGGGCACCGGGACGAGATCGGCGGCGGGGACGACGAGGTGGCTGCTCCAGCCGCCGACCTTGGTCATGGCGGCCACGCGGCGGCCGACCAGGGCGGGGTCGCCGGCTTCGAGCACGGTGCCGACGACGTCGTACCCGGGCACGAACGGGAACGGCGGCTGGTCGTAGTACTTCCCGCGGCGCATCTGCTGCTCGGCGAAGGAGATCCCGCTCGCCTCGACGCGGACGAGGGCTTCGCCGGCGCCGGGCCGCGGCAGCTCGCGCTGTTCGACGCGCAGGCCGGCCGGCTCGACGAGGCCGGGGAGGACGATTTCGGTGACGGTCATGGTGGTTCCTTCCGGGTGTGAGTGACTGGTCAATCACTCGACGGGCATGGGTCAGCTTCTCGTTGACCGGGGTTCAGTTCTTGCCGGGGTGGCGGATGCCGGCGGCGAGGATCGCGGCCCACTCGCCGGCGTGGTCGTCGAGGTCGAGGGTGGCGATGAGGTGGCAGAGCTGGCCGTAGGCGATGAACCGCTGCACCTGGTCGTCGCCGGCGCCGGAGCGGGTCCTGGCCAGCTCGGTCACCTTGGCCAGCCCGCGGCGCACGGCGTCGGCGATTTCCGGGGTGTCGGCGGCGGACTGGGCGTGCACCTGCAGCATGAGCAGGTTCCGGTCGCCGATGAGCTCGGCGTAGGCGCCGCCCATCTCGTAGAGGATCTTTTCGGGATCCCCGTCGTCGACGCGGGCGGCACCGTTGGAGAGGGCGTGCGCGACGAGTTCGTAGCACCGGTCGAGCGCGGCGACGAAGAGGGAAACCTTGCTGGGAAACAGCTTGAAGACGTAGGCGGGGGAGATGTCGGCCCTGGCGGCGACGGCACTGATCGGCGTGCTGTGGTAACCGCCCCGCGCGAACTCGGCGATGGCCGCGTCGACGACGACGTCCCGCCGGGCGTCGGAGGTGGAGAGGGTGGCGCCGCGCTTGGTCATGTGAGTGACTGTACACTCACTCTCGACGGCGAAGCAAGCCCCCGGAGTTCGGGGGCCGCTCGCGGAAGGCTCAGACGCCCGCGGTGGACGAGATCCAGTCGCGGTACTTCGTGATGTTGATGTACGCGGTGTAGGACTGGCGGTCGCTCGTGGACGCGACTCCCACCTGCTTGCCGTTCGCGTACATCGGGCCGCCCGAGTCGCCGCCCGCCGTGATGCCGTCGCCTCGGTTCGCGCACACCGAGACGCCCGCCGCGCCGTCCGGGCAGTCGATCGACGTCACGCTCACCTTCGCGACCTTCAGCAGCTGTGACTGGCACTCGATCTCGGGCTGGTCGGTGCACGTCGCGCCCCAGCCGTACACCTCGGCCTGGTCGCCGACCTCGACGTCGCCTTCGCTGCCCAGTGGCGCGTACTCGGTCTGGACCTGCTGGTCGATCTGCACCAGGGCGATGTCGGCGTCCGGTGCCTCGTGCACGGAGGTGGCGTTGACCGTGGTGCCCTTCGTCTGGTCGAGGTCGCCGACGTGGAAGCTGATCGGCTGGCCGTCGGCGCCCTGCGTGCAGTGGCGGGCGGTGAGGACCCAGTCGGGCGCGATGATCGTCGCCGAGCAGATCTCCTGGCCGCCGGCGAACATCCGGGCGGCGGAGTGGAGCGAGTCGGCGTTGCTCCCGTCGATGATGGCCGGCTGGGCGGCCAGGGACGGCGCCGCCGCCGCGAGGGCCGAGAACAAGACGCCGGTGACGACTACGCCGGTTCGCGCGATACGCACTTTACGATCAACCTCCTGCCGCGGACCGGGGTCTCGCGGTGCCGTGTGGTGAAGGACACGCCTACCGTCGTCGCTGTGGGTGAATCTCCGGAACCCGCCGATAGTCGGTTGATCCAAAACGCGACTTTCGTCGTGGGCCGTCCGGCCCAGCGATGATCCGCACGCCCGCGCTCCGGCGGTGCTGACGCGGGTGAGTGCGCGACGTCCCGAAATTGTCACCCCGGAATGCGTGCGTGACAAAAAACAAAGCCGCTCCCATCGATGTGCATGACAAATTATCCGACCACGGGAAATCGCATTGGCCGGTTGGGAAGTTTCCGCCTAGCATCCGAATCGCCGTTCGACGACGAAAGGACCAGACATGACGGAAACCCTCGTGCGGAAAAGGCGGTTCCGGGGAATCGGGCTGGCCGCGCTCCTGGCGGGCGCGCTGGCCGTGGTTTCCGCGGTACCGGCCGCGGCGGCCGAGAAATCGCTCACCTACAAAGGCGGCTTCCCGCTGATCGGCGACCAGCAGGTCACCGTCGTGGTCAAGGCGGACATCCCCGCGACCGCCACGGCGGGCACGCCGGTTTCGGTGCCGTTCAGCCTTGACGTCGACGCCGGTCAGGCGGCGGGCGACGGCCTGCGGCTCGTCGGCGCCACGAAGATCTCCGGCTCCATCAAGTCCCAGGTGAACGTCGCGATCGGCGGCCAGTCGGTCGCCATCCCGATCGAGCTGCCCATCCCGGAGACGCCCGTCCCCGCCGAAGGCAGCCTGAAGTTCACCGCCCAGGGCCAGGTCGACTTCACCGTCCCCGCCGGCACCCCGGCCGGGGAGGCGACCAGCAGCGTCGACGCCGCGGCGACCACCCACGTCGTCACCGACAGCGGGCTCGGCGAGTTCGACGTCGCGCTGACGCTCGACCCGCCGGACCAGGACGCCACCCTCGGCACGACGACGGTGAGCTGACCCGCGCGGCCCGGCCCGCCGGAATCCGTCCGGCGGGCCGGAGCCGATGCCGGAATCCGGCACCCGGGAAATGCCGGGATCCGCCGGAAACCGTTCCCTCCCAACGTGATCCTCCCTTAGTAGGTACCGCCGGCACCGTGCGTGCGCGGAGTATTCCTCGCCACCAGGTCGAATCCTCACCGGCTGGAGGACCACTTCGTGAAAACCACTTCAGGAGTCCTACGTGGACTCGCGGCGGTCTCGGCCGCGGCCGCCGTCGTCGCGCTGCAGGCACCCGCCACCGCGGCCGCCGCACGCACGGACCTCGGCATCACCATGCAGGCCCAGCAGAAGGACCAGTGGTGCTGGGACGCCAGCGGCAACACGATCGCCGACTACTGGGGACATTCGCTTTCCCAGACCCGGTTCTGCCAGGTCGCGCACAACGAATCGGGCAGCGACTGCGCCAACAACCAGGGGTACCTGTCCGACCAGCAGCGGGTGTTCCGCTGGCTGGGCTTTTCGAACGTCGGGTCGTACAACTCGAACGGGCAGGTCCTTTCCTTCACCACCATCAAGAACCAGATCGACGCGGGACAGCCGATCGGCACCCGCATCGGCTGGCGCTCCGGCGGCGGGCACATGCACGTCCTCTACGGGTACGACAACTCCGGCGGCGCGACCCGGGTCGAATACGGCGACCCGTGGCCGGACAACAGCCGCTACAACTCGATGAACTACGACACCTACCGCTCGAACAACCAGTTCCAGTGGACGCACACGCTGTACGGGATCGAGGGATGAGCGTGCTGAAGAAAGCGATGGGCGCGGCCGTGCTGGCCGGCGCCGCGATGCTCGCCACGGCCGGCGCCGCCGGTGCGGCCACCGGGCCCGCCGGCACCCCGACCGCGGCCGACAGCGCCGCGATCGGGCAGGTCACCGGCGGCAAGCAGACCCTCGACCGGCTGGCGGAGACGAAGTTCCCGGGGGCCCACGCGGCCGCCGCGGCTTCGCGGGCCACCGCGGACGCCCGCACCCAGGTCGCGGTCTACGAACCGACGGCGGCGTTCGTCGCCGGCACCTCGGACGTCCCGGCCGCGCTCGCCTACGTCGCGGTGCCCGCGCGGACCGGCGACGGCACCCCGGCGACGGTCTGGGCCGAACGCCAGGGGGCGGCCTGGACCGTCGTGAACGTCGCGTCCGGCGACTACGAGCGCAAGTACGCCGAGGCCGCGGCCGGCGGGTACCTCCTGCACGAACCGCAGGTCAACGCCTGGTACGCGGTGCACGGCGACGCCGTGACGGTGCTGGACGGCTCGGTCACCGGGCTGGCCGCGGGCACGAAGCTGGCGCTCGCCGACTACCGCGCGGCGCTGCACCAGCGGTACGCGGACAAGCTGCCGGGCTCGGCGTACGACCGCGACGGCGCGGGCGGCGGCTACGGCGGCCGCGAACGCGCGGTGCCGGCGGCGGAGCCCGGTGACGTGCCGGTGCTGCCGTTCGTGCTCGGCGGTGTCCTCGTGCTGGTGGCCGGGGCGGTCGTGGTGCCGCGGTTGCGGCGGCAGTAGGAGTGGCCGGGGCCGCCGGCGCGTCCGGCGGCCCCTTGGCAGGTGATCATGATCAGGGCACAATGCGCCATGCCCGTTCCCACGGCGGCCCAGCCGGAACCGGCGCGGCTGACCGGGTCGGACCTCGCGCTGGTCGAGGCGCTGCAGCGCGACCCGCGGGCGCCGTGGACGCGGATCGCCGCAGCCGTCGGCACCGACGCGACGACGGCCGCGCGCCGCTGGGACCGGCTGCAGGCGGCCGGGCTGGCCTGGCTCACCGCGTACGCGACCGCTCCGACGACCACGGTCGGCTACGTCGACCTGGCCTGCCGCCCGGACGCGCTGACCGAGCTGACCCGCGAGCTGTGCGGGTGGCCTTCGGTGTTCAGCGTCGAGCGCACGACGAGCCGGTTCTCGCTGTTCCTCTCGCTGGCCGCCCGCGACCTGGACGCGCTGGACGAGCTGGTCACCGGCCGCATCGGCGCCCTGCCCGGGGTGCGCGAGGTCCGGTTCGCCGTCGCGACGCGCGTGTACCGCGAGGGCAGCGGCTGGCTGGTGAACGCGCTGGCCCCGGAGCAGCGGGCGGTGCTCGACGAGACGGCGGTGCAGGCGCGGCTGGTCGTCCCACAGCAGTGGGACGACCGGGACGTGCGCGCGCTGGTCGAGTCCCTCGGCGAGGACGGCAGGCGCAGCTACGCGGAGCTGGCCCGCGACTGCCGGATGAGCGAGTCCGCGGTGCGCCGCACGCTGGCGCGGATGCTGCGCAACCACGAGCTCGACTTCCGCTGCGACCTCGCGCACGTCCCGGCGGGCTGGCCGGTGATCGCGGGCTACCGCCTCGACCTCGCGGCCGGCGACCTGGACCGCGCGGGCACGGCGATCGCGCAGCTGCCGGAGACCCGGCTCTCGGCCGCGGTGGTGGGGGAGGGCAACCTGGTGGTGTCGGCGTGGCTGCGCGAACCGGCCGGCTGCACGGGTTTCGAGCGGCGGTTGGCGGCGGCCGCTCCGGGAGCCCGGGTGCTGGACCGGGCGATCACGTTGCGGATGCCGAAGCGGATGGGCCGGCTGCTCAGCCCGCACGGTCTGGGCGGTGCCCACCAGGCGATCATCCCGGCCCGCTGACTATCGTGCGGCGAGGAGACCCTGGGGAGGATCATGAGCCTGCGCGAAACCCTGCAACGCCACGTCGACGCCGGAACGCTGCCCGGTGCGGTGGCCGTCGTCGACCGGCCCGGAAACCGCGAGGTCGTGGCGGTCGGCTCGGCCGACGTCGAAGGCAGCCGGCCGATGGCCGAAGACACGCTGTTCCGGATCGCCTCCATCACCAAGCCGATCACCGCGGCCGCCGTCCTCACCCTGGTCGACGACGGCACGCTGGCGTTCGACGACCCGATCGGCCGGTGGCTGCCCGAGCTCGCGGACCCGAAGGTGGTGCGGACGCCGTCGAGCCCGGTCGACGACCTGGTCCCGGCGAAACGGCCGATCACCGTGTTCGACGTCCTCACCGGCCAGGCCGGCTGGGGCTTCGCGTCGGACTTCACGCTCCCGGCGGTGCAGGCGCTGTTCCCCGTGCAGGGCGACGGCCGCGAAGTGCGGAGCTTCCCCGACCCGGACGTCTGGCTGGCGCGGCTGGCCGAGGTGCCGCTCGCCTACCAGCCGGGCGAGGCGTGGCTGTACGACACGTGTTCCACGATCCAGGGCGTGCTCGCCGCCCGCGCGGCCGGCCGGACGCTGCCGGAGCTGCTCGAGGAGCGGATCTTCGCGCCGCTGGGCATGGCGGACACCGGGTTCGTCGTCGGCCCGGACCGGCGCGACCGGTTCACGGCGTTCTACAAGAAGACGGCGGGCGGTCTCGTCCTGGCGGATCCGGCCGACGGCCAGTGGAGCACGATGCCGGCGTTGCCGCTCGGCAACGGCGGCCTGGCCGGGACGGCGGGGGACTGGGTGGCCTTCGGCCGGATGCTGCTGGCTTCCGGGGCCGCCCCGGACGGCCGGCGCGTGCTCAGCCCCGAGGCGGTCCGCGCGATGACCACCGACCACACCACCGCGGCCCAGCGCGAGATCGGCGCGCTGTTCCTGGAGGGCCAGGGCTGGGGGATGGGTGGCGCGGTGGACGTCGCCGCCGGCGAACCGTGGACCGTCCCCGGCCGCTACGGCTGGGTCGGCGGCACCGGCACGACCGCCCACGTCGTCCCCTCGACCGGCACGGTCGCGGTGCTGCTGACCCAGGTCGGCGAGGACAACCCGGTGCCCCCGGAGTGGCTGCGCGACTTCTGGCGGGAGGCGGCCGCGTAGGGTCGAAAGCGGGGATCCGGCACTGTGGAGGGAAAATTGGGCGAGTCGAACTGGGCGGGCAACCACGCCTACACCGCGGACGCGGTCGTGGCCCCGCGCACGGTCGACGAGGTGCGGGCGGCCGTCGCCGGCGCGCCGCGCGTCAAGGCGCTGGGCAGCCGGCACTGCTTCAACGACATCGCGGACTCGCCCGGCGGCGTCCTGCTCGACCTGCGCGCGCTCGACCTCCCCGTGGAGATCCACGACGGGAGCGTGACCGTCGGCGGCTCCGCGCGCTACGGCGACTTCGCCGGACAGCTGCACGCCGCCGGGTTCGCCCTGCCGAACCTCGCGTCGCTGCCGCACATCACGGTGGCCGGCAGCGTCGCGACCGGCACCCACGGCTCCGGCCGCCGTCAGCCCGGGCTCGCCGCGGCCGTCTCGGCCGTCGAGCTGGTCACTTCGGACGGCGAGCTGCGCACGTTCACCCGCGCCGACCCCGAGTTCGCCGGGGTGGTCGTCGGCCTGGGCGCGCTCGGCGTCGTCACGCGGCTGACGCTCGACGTCGTGCCCGCGTTCGACGTCCGGCAGGACGTCTTCGACGCCCTGCCCTGGGATGCCGCATACCGGCACTTCGACGAGATCGAGGACGCCGGCTACAGCGTCAGCATGTTCACGAACTGGGCGAACGCCACGATCGATCAGGTGTGGGTCAAGAGCCGCGTCGACGCGTTCACCGCGCGGGCGGAGCTGTCCGGCGCGGTCCCGGCGGACGGCCCTCGCCACCCAGCGCACGCGGCCGGCATCCCGGCGGGCAACTGCACACCGCAGCTCGGGGTGCCGGGCCCGTGGCACGAGCGGCTGCCGCACTTCCAGCTGGCGTTCACCCCGAGCGTCGGGGACGAGCTGCAGTCGGAGTACTTCGTGCCCTACGCCGACGCCGTGGCCGCCGTCCGGGCGGTCCGCGAGCTCGGCGAGGTCCTCGCGCCGGTGCTGCTGGTGTCGGAGATCCGCGCGATCGCGGGCGACGACCTGTGGCTGAGCCCCTGCCACGGCGGCGACCGCGTGGCGCTGCACTTCACGTGGCAGCCGCGACAGGCCGACGTCGAGGCGGTGCTGCCGCTGCTGGAGGAGCGCCTGGCGCCGTTCGGGGCCCGGCCGCACTGGGGAAAGCTCTTCCACACGGTGGGCGGGGACTACCCGCGGCTGGCGGAGTTCCGGGCGCTGGCGGGGAAACTCGACCCGGCGGGCAAGTTCCGCAACCCGTTCCTCGAGCGGCACGTTTTCACCGGCTAGCCGGCGGAGCCGTCGTCGCGCGGACGATCAGGTACGTGTCGAGCACCTGGTTCGCGCGCCCGTCGGCCTGGCCGTCCAGCAGGTCCAGCAGGATCGTGACCGCCGCGCGGCCCGCCGCCTCCGTCGGCATCGCGATCGTCGTCAGCGGGGGTGCCGAGATCGCCGCGAACACCAGGTCGTCGAACCCGACCAGGCTGATCTCGTCCGGGACCGGGACACCGCGCGCGTTCAACCTCGCGAGGGCTCCGAAGGCGACCAGGTCGTTGTAGGCCACGATCGCCGTCACGTCCGCGGCCAGCGCCAGGTCCGCGCCCTGCAACCCGCCCTCGAACACCGGGGGGAACGGGCCGAACTCGACGACCTCCGTGCCGTGCCGCTCGGCCGCCTCCGCGAGACCCTGGCGGCGGGCGCGGTTCGCCCACGACGTGCGGGGCCCGCCGAGGTAGGCGCACCGGCGGTGGCCCAGCGCGGCCAGGTGCTCGATCGCCTGGCGCATCCCGTCCGCCGCGTCCATCACGATCGACGGGATCCCCGGCACCTCGCGGTTGAGCAGCACCAGCGTCGTCTGGCCGGCGAGCACGCGCAGCTGGTCGTCGGTCAGGCTCGGGCTGCCCAGCACCACGCCGTCGACCTGGCGGGCCATCCGGCGCACGAGGTTCTGCTCGGTCGCCGGGTCCTGGTCGCTGCTGGCGAACAGCACGGCGACGTCGTCCTGGCGCGCGCGGGCCTGGACGCCGTCGAGCACGCCGGTGAAGAACGGGTTGCCGAGGTCCGACACCACGATCCCGATGTGCCCGGTGCGCGCGACCGGCTGGGGCGCGCCGGCCGCGTGGTAGCCGAGCTCGCTCGCCGCGGCCAGCACCCGGCTGCGGGTCTGGTGCCGGACCAGGTCCGGGGAGGTGAACGCGCGCGAGACGGTCGAGATCGACACGTTGGCCCGGCGGGCGACGTCGTGAATGGTCACGCTCACGGCTACTCCTCGGCAGGCTCCGAGCCACATCATGGAAACGTGCGGCAGCGTTGTCAACAACGGATCGCCTTGCGGCAGCGGGGATTCGGCCGTCGCAGGGCCATTCGGCCGGTCTTGCGCTGAAAATCCTGCAAATCGTTGACCGGGTTTTGCTGCAAATCGTAGAACGGAGACTCCGCCGTGTTCCCCGCTCCCGGGGCGCGGGTCCCCACCCCCTCAGAGGTGCCTGATGACCAGCAAGTCCCTGCGCGTCTTCGGAACCGCCGCCGTCGCCGCCGCGATGGCCGTCGCCGTCCCCACCGGGGTCGCGCACGCCTACGAGAACTCCCCGGTCGGCTTCGGGGCCGGCACGACCGGCGGCGCCGGCGGCGAGACCGTCACCGTCACGACGGCGTCCGCGTTCACCAGCGCCGTCGCCGATGGCACGGCCCGCACGGTGCGGGTGAGCGGGAAGATCACGCTGGCGAACAAGACGCTGGTGAAGATCGGGTCGAACAAGACGATCCTCGGCGTCGGCTCCGGGTCGGGCTTCACCGGCGGCGGGCTCGCCGTGGACAAGTCGTCGAACGTGATCATCCGCAACCTCGCCATTTCGAAGGCCGTCGGCACCGACGCGATCCAGATCCAGCGCGGCGCGACCCGCGTGTGGATCGACCACAACGACCTGTCGTCGGACCTCGACCACGGCAAGGACTACTACGACGGCCTGCTCGACATCAGCCACGCCGCCGACGGGATCACGGTGTCGTGGAACAAGTTCCACGACCACTACAAGGTTTCGCTCGTCGGGCACAGCGACAACAACGCTGCCGAGGACACCGGCAAGCTGCACGTGACCTACAGCCACAACTGGTTCGAGAACGTCAACTCGCGGATGCCCAGCCTGCGGTTCGGCACCGGGCACGCCTACGACAACTATTTCCGCTCGGTCACCGATTCCGCCGTCCATTCGCGGATGAACGCGCAGTTCCTCGCGCAGAACAACGTCTTCGAATCGACGAAGGTGTGCCTGGAAACGACCGGCGACAGCGACGTCGACGGCTACCTCAACGAGTCGGGCAACTCCTTCGGCGGCTGCACGAACAAGATCACCCGCACCGGAAGCCTGACCCAGGCGCCGTATTCCTTCACGCTGGAGCCGACTTCCACGGTCAAGGCCACCGTGACCGCGGGCGCGGGCACCGGCCGGATCTGAGCGGCTC
Organism: Amycolatopsis sp. NPDC098790; assembly: GCF_044759945.1. Lineage (NCBI taxonomy): Bacteria > Bacillati > Actinomycetota > Actinomycetes > Pseudonocardiales > Pseudonocardiaceae > Amycolatopsis > Amycolatopsis sp. NPDC098790. The sequence goes on along the minus strand of NZ_JBIWAI010000002.1, from coordinate 2,109,514 downwards.
CGCCGGTTCGAGTAAGCGCTTACTCGAACCGGCGACCGCCGTTCGGAGTACCCGGTTTTCGACGAATTCGAAGGCGTGTCCCGGACATTGACACGCTTGTCGCGAACGCCCTACCGTGACCATCGGAAGTTTCTCCCGAACTGCCCATTCGTCAGTTCCCGCACGGCCGAGCCCGGCCGCGCCGATCGGAGACCCATGTCGGGGAGCAGGCGCCGCACCGTCGCGGACCCGCCGAAGCTGGCCGTGGTCGGCACGTCCGGCTACGCGTTCAGCTACCTGCACCGCGCCCGCATCCTGCACGACGAAGGCCTCGTCCGGTTCGCCGGCATGGCCGACATCCGGGTGCCGTCGGCCGCCGCGATCGCCCTGCTGCCCGAGGGCGGCACCGCGCACGTCGGTGTCGAGGACCTGCTCCGCCGATGCCGCCCCGACATCACCGTGGTCGCGACCCCGCCGCACGCGCACGTCCGGGTCGGCGGCGCCGTCCTGCGCGCGGGCGGCGACCTGCTGCTGGAAACCCCGCCGGTGCTCGACCTCGCCGGGTTCCGGACGCTGTCGCGGCTGGCCGCGGAGAACGGATCCGCGTGCCAGACCGGCTTCCAGAGCTTCGGGTCCCCGGCGCTGCCGGTGCTGCGGGCGGCGATCGCGGCGGGCAGCCTCGGCGAGGTCGCCGGGGTCGGCGCGGCCGGGGCGTGGATCCGCACCGACGCCTACTACCGCCGCAACCCCTGGGCGGGCCGCCGGTGGCTGGACGGCGAGGCGGTCGTCGACGGCGCCCTGACCAACCCGTTCTCGCACGCGGTCGCCACCGCGCTGCTCGTCGGCGGGGTCGGCGGGCACGACCCGGCGGAGATCGCCCTGGAGCTGTACGGCACGCGGGACATCGAAGCCGACGACACGGCGTGCCTGCGCATCCGCTTCGCCCGGGGCCCCGAGATCGTCGTCGCCGCGTCGCTGTGCGCCGAGCAGGACCACGAACCCTACGTCGTGGTGCACGGCACGAAGGGCCGCGCGAAGTTCTGGTACAAGAGCCACCGGCTCGAGCTGGACGACGAGCGCGTCCACCTCGGCGAACCGGTGGACCTGCTGCGCAACCTGGTCGCCCACCACCGCGACCCGGCCGGGGTGCCGCTGCTCGCGCCGCTGCCGGCCACCCGCGCGTTCGCGTCGGTGGTCGAGGCGGTGCGGGACGCGCCGTCGCCGGCGCGGATCCCGGCGGGCTGGATCCGCACGGCGGGGGAGGGGGCGAGCCGGCACCCGGTGGTCCGGGGGATCGGCGAGGAGGTCGCCGTGGCCGCGGACCGGCTGGCGTTGTTCTCCGAAATCGGCGTCCCGTGGGCGAGTGCCGTCCGCCGGGGCGCGGAACGCACCGGGTAACGCGCCCCGGTGCTCCTCGCGCTGACAGCCCACTCCGGACCGGTGGTGCTGTAAGCGCTTTCTCACGCTGCCCGAAAGTTGTCACATGCGTTGCTGCACAAGGGTTGTTGCGTCGATTCGCCCGTTGACACGAGTTGTCCGCACTGCCTACCGTGACCCCGCTGACAGCGTTTTCAGAAAGTGCTGACCGGCTGAGAACGGAGAGCTCGATGCGTCGGACAAGACAGCGGCGGACCCTCGTCGCGCTGGCCGCGGTGGTGCCGCTGCTGCTGACCGGGGTGGCCGCGTGCGGCTCGGACTCCGGCGGCGACGGCGGGGACGTGACGATCACCTTCGTCTGGTGGGGGAGTGACGGCCGGGCGAACCTGACGAAGAAGGCCGTCGAGCTGTTCCAGCAGAAGAACCCGAAGATCAAGGTGCAGACGTCGTTCTCGGCGTACGCCGCCTACTGGGAGAAGCTCGCGACGCAGACGGCGGGCGGGAAGCCGCCGGACGTCCTCAACGTCGACACGCGCTACCTCGCCGAGTACGGCGGCCGGGGTGTCCTGGCCGACCTGAACCAGGGGGCCGGGAAAGCGGTCTCGCTGACCGACATCAACCCCGAGCTGGCCGCGACCGGCGTGTACCAGGGCAAGCGGTACGCCGTGCCGTGGGCGCAGAACACCCCGGCGATGCTCTACGACCCCGCCGCGTTCACCGCGGTGGGCGCGGACCCGGCGAAGGGCCTCACCTGGGACCAGTACGCCGACGCGACCCGGAAGGTGAGCGCCGCCGGCGGCGCCCGCGGCACGACCGACTTCGGCATCCTCGACACCACCCTGGAGATCTGGCTGCGCCAGCAGGGCAAGCAGTTCTACACCCCCGAGGGCAAGCTCGGTTTCGCCGCCGACGACCTGCGCCGGTACTGGCAGCTCGCGAGCACGTTCCGCGACTCCCAGGGCGCGTCCCCGGCCGACGTCACGGCGTCCTACAACACCTCGCCCGAGCAGTCCCCGCTCGGCAAGAAGCTGACGAGCTCCGAGTTCGCCTACGACAACCTGCTGCCCGCCTACCAGAAGGCGAACGGCAAGCCGCTGAACGTGGCGCCGTACCCGACCGCCGCCAATGGCGACCTCGGGCAGTACCGGCGGCCGTCGATGTTCCTTTCGGTCTCCGCGCGCAGCCAGCAGCAGGAGGCGGCCGCGAAACTCGTCGACTTCCTCGTCAACGACCCGGAAGTCGGCAAGATCGTCGGCACCGACCGCGGGCTCGCCCCGAACCTCAAGGTCCGCGCCGAGCTGGCGACGAGCGCGAAGGGCGCCGACAAGACGCTCTACGACTACGAAGCCGCGCTCGAGCCGAAGCTCGGTCCCGCCCCGACGGTGCCGCCCAAGGGCGCCGGCTCGATCCAGAAGCTCCTCCAGCGCACCTACGAAGAGGTCGCGTTCGGCCGGATGGGCATCGACGACGCCGTCACGCGGTTCATGTCCGAAGCCGAGAAGGCGCTGGGCTAGCCGATGACGACCCTGCGCACCCCGGACCCGCCGGTCACCACCGAGGTGGCCGCGCGGGTCCGGCCGCCCGGGCGCCGCCGCCGGGGCCAGCCGGAGGCGTTCGCGTTCCTGACGCCCTGGCTGCTGGGCGCGGTGGCGCTGACCGTCGGCCCGATGGTCGTCTCGCTCTACCTGTCCTTCACCGACTACGACCTGTTCACCTCGCCGAATTGGGTCGGCTTCGGCAACTTCGCGCACATGTTCACCGACGACGACCGCTACCTGCAGTCGGTGAAGGTGACGCTGATCTACGTCCTGGTCTCGGTGCCGCTGAAGCTCGCCGTGTCGCTGCTGGTGGCGATGCTGCTCAACACCCGCCGCGGCGCGAACGGTTTCTACCGCGCGGCGTTCTACACGCCTTCGCTGCTCGGCGCGAGCGTCGCGGCGGCGCTGGTGTGGCGGGCGCTGTTCATGGGTGGCGGTCCGGTGAACGAGGTGCTGGCCTTCTTCGGCTGGCACACGCCGAGCTGGGTGGACGACCCGCAGTTCAGCCTCGCCTCGATCGTGCTGCTCGGCGTCTGGCAGTTCGGCGCGCCGATGGTGATCTTCCTGGCCGGGCTCAAGCAGATCCCGGCGGAGCTGCACGAGGCGGCCGCGATCGACGGCGCCGGCGCGTTCCGCCGGTTCCGCCACATCACGCTGCCCATGCTGTCGCCGGTGATCTTCTTCAACCTGGTGATGGAGGCCATCCACGCGTTCCAGGCGTTCACCCCGGCGTTCGTGATCGGCGGCGGCCGCGGCGGCCCGGCCGACGCGGACCTGTTCTACACGCTCTACCTGTACGAGGTCGGCTTCCAGGACTTCCGGATGGGGTACGCGTCCGCGATGGCCTGGGTGCTGCTGGCGGTGATCGCGATCGTCACGGCGATCGTCTTCCGCACGGCGAAGCTGTGGGTGTTCTACGACGATGCCGAGGAGCGCCGATGACCGTGTTGCCCCGCTCCGCGCGGTCGGCGGGCTGGCACGTCCTGTGCGTGGCCGGCGTGCTCGTTGTGCTGTACCCCTTGGTGTGGCTGGCGTTCGCGTCGGTCAAGCCACCGGACGAAATCCTGTCGCGCTTGTCGCTGCTGCCCACGCGGTTCGTCTTCGACGGCTACACGAAGGGCTGGGAAGGTGCGGCCGACGTCGGGTTCGGCCGGTTCTTCCTCAATTCGGTGCTCGTCGCCGGGCTGTCGGTCGTCGCGAACGTGCTGTCGTGCTCGCTGGCCGCGTTCGCCTTCGCGCGGCTGAAGTTCCGGTTCCGCGGCGCGCTGTTCGCGTTCATGATCACGACGCTGATGCTGCCCTACCACGTCACGCTCATCCCGCAGTACGTGATCTTCCAGCAGGCGGGCCTGGTCAACACGTTCGTCCCGCTGATCCTGCCGAAGCTGCTGGCCACCGAGGCGTTCTTCGTGTTCCTCATCGTGCAGTTCATGCGCGGGATCCCGCGCGAGCTCGACGAAGCCGCGACGATCGACGGCTGCTCGGTCTACCGGACGTTCTGGCACGTCGTGCTGCCGCTGTCGAAACCGGCGCTGGTGACGACGTCGATCTTCACGTTCATCTGGACGTGGAACGACTTCTTCACGCAGATGGTGTACCTCAACGACACGGAGAAGTTCACCGTCCCGCTGGGCCTGCGGCTGTTCGTCGACACCAGCAGCGAGTCGAACTTCGGCGCGATGTTCGCCATGTCGGCGCTCGCGCTCGTGCCGATCGTCCTGTTCTTCCTCGCCTTCCAGCGCCTGCTGGTCGAAGGCGTCAGCACCAGCGGCTTGAAGGGGTGAGGGCCGTGCCGACCACGCGGTGGCGCACCGGGCTGGAGGACTTTTCGGACTGCCTGCTGACGGGCCTGCTCGTCGCGCTCGCGTCGGTGCCCGTGGTGACGGCCGCGCCGGCGTTCGCGGCCGGCTGCCGGGTGCTCGACCGGTCCCGCCACGGCATCGCGCGTCCGTTGTGGACGACGTTCTGGGCCGACTTCCGGCAGGCCGCTCGCGGTGGCCTCCCGTTCTCGCTCGGGTGCCTGGCCGCGGTGGTGCTGTTCGCGGTCGACCTCGAGATCGCCGGCTCGATGGCGGGAGCGGGCGTGCTGCGACCGGTGCTGTGGGTGCTGGCCGCGGCGGTCGCCGTCGTCGCGGTGCGCACGTGCGAGGTGGTCGCGAGCGGGGAGCCGTCCTGGCGACGCTCGGTCGTGACGGCCGCGCGGGAGACCGCGGCGGCGCCCGGGCACGCGCTGCTCCTGGCCGGGGCGGCCGGCTCGGCGGTGGTGCTCGTGTGGATGCTGCCGATCCTGGCGCTGGTGGTGGCCGGGCCGCTGGCCCTGGCCGCCGTGGCGACCGGCGGCCGCCGATGACCCCCAGGGTCGTCGTCTTCGGCACGGCCGGCTACGCGCGCACGCACCTGCGCCGGGCCCGGGCGCTGCACGAGCGGGGCGAGATCGTGCTGGCCGGGGCGTGCGACGTCCGCGAACCACCGGACGGCGACCTGGTTCCGGTGTTCACCCACGACCCGGCCGAACTGCTGGCGCGCGTGCCGGCGGACATCGCCGTGATCGCCACCCCGCCGCACACGCACCTGCCCCTGGCCCGCCTCGCGCTCGCCGCGGGCTGCCACGTGCTCGTGGAGAAGCCGCCGGTGCTCGACCTGGCGGCGTTCGGCGAACTGACCGAACGGGCCCGCGGCCGGGCCTGCCAGGTCGGGTTCCAGAGCTTCGGCTCGCCGGCGGTCCCGCTGATCCGGGCCGCGCTGGACCGGGGGGCGATCGGGACGGTCACCGGGATCGCCGCCGCGGGCGCGTGGATCCGGCGTGACCGCTACTTCGCGCGCACTGCGTGGGCGGGCCGTCGCCGGCTCGACGGGCGGGCGGTCGTGGACGGCGCCCTGACGAACCCGTTCGCCCACGCTGTCGCGACCGCGTTGCTGCTCAACGGAACGGCCTCGGCGCTGCCCGAGCGGACCACCGTCGAGCTGTACCGCGCCCGCGATATCGAAGCGGACGACACGGCGTGCGCCCGCCTGTGCTTCGCCGGCGCACCGGACGTCGTCGCGGCCGCGACGCTGGCCGCCGAAGCCGACCACGAGCCCTACGTGCTGATCCACGGCACCGAGGGCCGGATCCGGTGGCACTACAAGACCGACGTCGTCGACATCGGCGGCGAGGCGGTGCGGGCCGGGCCGCCGGACGACCTGCTGGCGAACCTCGTCGGCCACCTCCGCGACGGCGTGCCGCTGCTCGCCCCGCTGGCCGCCACCCGCGCGTTCACCGCACTGGTCGAGGCCGTCCGCGACGCGCCGGAACCGAGGCACCTGCCGCAGGCCCGGGTGGTCGGCACCGGGCCCGAGCGCCGGTTCGTCGTGCCGGGCGTCGACCGGGCGGTCGACACCGCGGCCGAGCGGCTCGCGCTCTTCTCCGAACTCGCCCTGCCCTGGACACCCGCCCGAGAGGAGACGTGATGCGACGCTGCGCGATCGTCGGACTGGGCTCGCGGGCCCAGCTGTTCGCCCGCGCCCTGGCCGGCTCGCCGCGGGCCGAGCTCGCGGCTTTCTGCGACACCAACGAGACCCGCATGCGCGTCCACAACGGCTGGCTCGGCACGGCGGTGCCCGGCTACCGGCCGGACGACTTCACCGCCATGCTGGCGAAGGAACGCATCGACCTCGTCGTGGTGTGCACGCCCGACCACACGCACGCGGACTACGTCGTCGCGGCGCTGCACGCGGGCTGCGACGTCGTCACCGAAAAGCCGATGACCACCGACGTCGACGGCGCGCGGCGGATCCTGGCCGCCCGCCGGGAAACGGGACGTTCGGTGCGGGTCGCGTTCAACTACCGGTACAACCCGGTGCACCGGCGCGTGCGGGAGCTGCTGGCGGCGGGCGCGATCGGCGACGTCGGGTCGGTCGAGTTCAGCTGGTCGCTCGACACCGCGCACGGCGCCGACTACTTCCGCCGCTGGCACCGGGACAAGGCGAACTCCGGTGGGCTGCTCGTGCACAAGTCCGGGCACCACTTCGACCTGGTCAACTGGTGGCTCGGCAGCGGGCCGGAGACGGTGTTCGCGTTCGGGCGGCTGTTCTTCTACGGCGACGGGAACGGGCGCGCCGACGACCGGTTCGCGCTGGACCTCGAAGCCTCGCCCCGGCTGCGCGCGCTCTACCGCGACGCGGAGCACGAAGACGGCTACGTCCGGAACCAGGACGTGTTCGCGCCCGGCGTCACCATCGAAGACGACCTGTCCGTGCTGGTGCGGTACCGCGGCGGAGTGGTGCTGAACTACCACCTTCACGCGTATTCGCCGCGGGAGGGCTACCGCGTCGCGTTCTCCGGCAGCTCGGGACGTCTCGAGCTGGACGTCCGGGAGAACGAGTTCGCCGCCGGCGCCGAGCCCGTGCCCGAGCCCGGACGCGCCCGGCTGACCGTGCAACGGCATTGGGAGCCGCCGGAGGTCGTGTTCGACGGCCTCCTCGGGGAAGGGCACGGCGGTGGCGACGAGCGGATGCTCGCCGAGCTGCTCGGCGACGCCGAACCGGACCCGCTGGGCTGCGCCGCCGACCACGAGTCCGGCCTGCAGGCCGGACTCACCGGCCTGGCCGCGAACCGGTCCCTGGCCACCGGTCGGCCGGTCCCGGTGGCGGAGCTGCTCGCCGAAACCGGAGAACGGGCGTGAGCCGCGCGGCGGTGGGCGACGGGACGCTGGAGCTGGCCGAAGACGACGACGGCGCGGTGCGCGTCCACCTCGGCGACCTCGTCCTGGCCGAGTACGTCGTGACGCCGCCGACGCCGGCCGGGGACTCGCCGAAGCCGTACCTGCACCCGCTGCGGACCACGGCGGGCGAGACCGTGACCGCGGTCCGGCCGCACGACCACACCTGGCACAACGGCCTGCAATTCACCATGGCCCACCTGTCGGGGGAGAACTTCTGGGGCGGGCGGACCTACGTGCGCGGCCGCGGGTACACCCCGCTCGACAACAACGGCACCGTCGGCCACGTGCGCTGGGAGAGCCTGGTGTGCGCGGCCGCGCACTGCGAACTGCGGCACGAGCTCGCGTGGCGCACCGCGTCGGGCCGGCAGTGGCTGACCGAGCACCGCACGCTGCGCTTCGGCGACGTCTCGGCGGACAGCTGGACCCTCACCTGGTCGAGCCGGCTGCGCAACACGAGCAACCAGGAGCTGCGCTGGGGGAGCCCGGTCACCGAAGGCCGCGAAACCGCCGGGTACGGCGGGCTGTTCTGGCGCGGCCCGCGTTCGTTCGTCGGCGGTACCGTCCGGACGTCGGACGGCCGGACGGCGGACGGCGCGATGGGCCACCGCGCGCCGTGGCTCGCGTTCACCGGCCGCCACGACGAAAGCCTCCGGACCTCGACGCTGCTGTTCGCCGACAGCCCGGCGAACCGCGGCTTTCCGACGGCCTGGTACGTCCGCGCCGAGCCGTTCCCGGTGGTCAGCTTCGCCGCCACCTACCACCGGCCGTGGCTGTTCGAACCGGGCGAGGAGCTGACGCTGACCCACCACGTCGTCGTCGTGGACGGCGACCCGGAGCCCGCCCGGCTGGCCGAGCTCGCGGCCCGGGCGGCCGAGTAGAAGGAGCCGACATGCGCTGGAAGGCCTTCGCGGGGTGCCTCGCCCTGCTCGGACTCACGCTCACCGCCGGGACGGCGGACGCCCGCGGCCACGACCCGGGCCGCGTGGTGCTCGGTGCGCACGACGGCTGGGGCGCGGGAACGACCGGCGGAGCCGCCGCCGCACCCGGTGACGTCCACGTGGTGTCCAAGCGCTCCGAGCTGGTCGCCGCGCTGGCGGCGCACCCGGGCGCGCCGAAGATCGTCTACGTCCGCGGCACGATCGAGGGCAACGTCGACGCCGCCGACCGGCCCCGGACCTGTGACGACTTCGCGGATCCGGCCTACAGCCTCCCGGCGTACCTGGCGGCCTACGACCCGGCGACCTGGGGCAAGGTCGAGCCGTCGGGACCCCTCGAGGAGGCACGGGCGCGGTCACAGGCCAACCAGGCCGCGCAGGTCGTGGTCGACGTCGGCCCCAACACGACGGTCTACGGCCTCGGCGGCGCCACCCTGCACGGGCTGACGCTGCGCGTCGCGGGCGACAACGTGATCCTGCGGAACCTGCGGTTCTCCGACGCGCACGACTGCTTCCCCCAGTGGGACCCGCTCGACGGCGCGGACGGCAACTGGAACTCCGAGTACGACAACGTCGACCTCGTCGGCGCGACGCACGTCTGGGTCAGCCACAACGAGTTCAGCGACGGCGGGAACACTTCGCAGCCGACGTACTTCGGGCGGAAGTACGAAGTCCACGACGGGCTGCTGGACATCGTCAACGGCTCGGACCTCGTGACGGTGTCGGACAACCGCCTGCACGACCACGACAAGACGATGCTGATCGGCAACACCGACAAGCCCACGTACGACGTCGGCAAGCTGCGCGTCACGGTGCACCACAACCTGTTCTCCGAAATCGGGCAGCGCGCGCCGCGGGTACGGTACGGGCAGGTGCACGTGTACGACAACCTGTACGTGGTGCGGGACGCGGCCGCGTACGCGTATTCGCTGGGCGTCGGGGTCGAATCGCGGATCTACGCCGAGAACAACTTCTTCCGGGTCCGGGCGTCGGTGCCGTTGGGGGCGCTGGTCCACTATTGGAAGGGAACGGTGGTCCACGCGACCGGGACGCTGGTTTCTTCCGGTGCGCTCTTGCCGCGCCCGGTGGACCTGCTGGCGGAGTACAACGCGGCGAACGATCCGGATTTGGGGCCGGACGTGGGCTGGAAGCCGACGCTGGTGGACCGGCTGGACCCGACGTGGCAAGTGCCGGCGCGTGTGCTGGCCGGCGCCGGTCCGCAGGGCCGCTGACGCTGTTCGGCTGGGCAGGGTCGGTGACGGGCCGCGGCGGCGGGGACCCGGAGGTCCTGAATGAGTCATTCAGGACCTCCCAAGACCTGAATGACTCATTCAGGACACCGCTCGCCGCGCGTGCCGGCAGTCGCGGGCCCGGTGGGCCGTTGACGCCGTTCGGCTTGGCGACCATTTCGAACAACCACCCCACGTCGCCCCGGTTGCGCAGCTCGAGCCGGCCGGAGGGTGATACTGGGGGCCGAGCCGTCCCGTTTTCTGAAAACGCTCTGCCGGAGCGACCATCCGGGCGACAGAGCCGTCACTGCGGCCGGTGACATTGACACGCCAATCCCGGTGACCGGAGACTGAGAAAGCGCTTTCAGCACTCATGAGGACCATTTCCCGCACGGGAAGAACCAAGGAGTGATGAGCATGTCCCCGATATCCCGGGTGCTCCGGGTCGCGGTCGTCGCCGCCCTCGTGGCCTCGGCGGCGGTCGGTACCGGCGCGACCGCCGCCGGAGCCGCGGCCTGGCCGAACCCCAGCACCAGCGTCGCCGTCGGTGCGACCGTCAAGGTCACCAGTGGCACTTACGACGGCGGCCTCAAGCGGTTCTACGGCACCGGTGACCTCGGCACCGGCAGCCAGGACGAGGACCAGGGCCCGCTCTTCGAGCTGGCGAACGGCACCACGCTGAAGAACGTCGTCCTCGGCAACCCGGCCGCCGACGGCGTGCACTGCCTCGGCACCTGCACGCTGCTCAACGTGTGGTGGGAGGACGTCGGCGAGGACGCCGCGACCTTCAAGGGCACGTCGGCGTCGCAGACGATGACCATCGACGGCGGCGGCGCGCGCAAGGCGTCGGACAAGGTCTTCCAGCACAACGGCCCCGGCACGATGTACATCCGGAACTTCCAGGTCAACGACTTCGGCAAGCTGTACCGCTCCTGCGGCAATTGCAAGACGCAGTACAAGCGCAACGTCGTCGTGGACAACGTCACCGCGACCGTGCCCGGCAAGACGCTCGTCGGCATCAACACCAACTACGGTGACACCGCGAAGCTGACCCGGATCGTCATCGTCGGCGACTCGAGCCGCAAGATCGTGCCCTGCGAGAAGTACAAGGGCGTCACCAGCGGCGAGCCGACGAAGATCGGCACCGGGCCGGACGCGACGAACTGCCTCTACACCACCGCCAACATCACCTACCAGTAAGCGACCGGGGGTGCCGGCCGCCGTCCGGCACCCCCGGCGTCCCCCGTGGAGGTGCCATGTTCACGACCCTGCTCCTCGCCTCGATCCTGGCCGGCGCGACGCTGGCCGCCCCCGCCGCGGCGAACGTCGTCGTGGCCAAGGACGGCTCCGGGAACTACACCACCGTCCAGGCCGGCATCGACGCCGTCTCCGCCGGCGGCACCGTCTCGGTCAAGCCCGGCACCTACCGCGAGGTGCTCACCGTTCCCGCGGCCAAGACCGGGATCACCTTGCGCGGCACCACCGGCAAGGCCGCCGACGTCGTCGTCGACTACGACAACGCCAGCGGTACGAAGAAACCCGACGGCTCGACCTACGGCACGTCGGGCAGCGCGACCGCGACGATCGCCGCGAACGGCTTCACCGCGACCGCCCTGACCTTCCGCAACTCGTTCGACCGCAAGGCCCACCCGGAGATCACCGCGACCCAGGCCGTCGCCGTCAAGACGACCGGCGACCGGATGGTCTTCGACAACGTCACGTTCCTCGGCCACCAGGACACGCTCTACGCCGACACCGCGGCGACCGGGACGATCGGCCGCCAGTACTACCGGAACTGCGCGATCAGCGGCGACGTCGACTTCCTCTTCGGCCGCGCCACCGCCGTGTTCGACCGGGCGACGATCACCGCGCTCGACCGCGGCTCGAACCCGAACGGCTACCTGACCGCGGCCAGCACCCGCCGGAGCAACCCGTACGGCTTCCTGGTCGTCGGCAGCAAGGTGGTCAGCGCGGCGGCGAACGGGAGCGTCTACCTCGGCCGGCCGTGGCACCCCGGCGGCGACGTCGAAGCCATCGCCCAGGTCGTCATCCGCGAAACGGCCCTGCCGGCGGCGATCAAGACCACGCCGTGGACGGACATGTCCGGGTTTTCGTGGAAGGACGCCCGGTTCTTCGAGTACCGCAACACCGGGCCGGGCGCGGGCACCGGAACCGACCGGCCGCAGCTGACCGCGGCCCAGGCGGCGACGTTCACCGCGCAGCGCTACCTCGCCGGCAGCGACGGGTGGAACCCCGTCCACTGACCCGACGAAAGTACCGGACCATTCCTGTTAGCGTTAACAAACCCAGGATCAGCGCCGAACCGAGGACTCGTCATGAGACTGCGCCGCCTCCCGGCCGTGCTCGCCGTGGCCGCCGCCCTGCTGGGCGTGCCCGCCGCCCAGGCCGCGGACTACCCGAACCCCGGTCACGTCACCGGCGACACCACGGCGGTGCACGACCCGTCGATGATCCGCGCGGCCGACGGCAGCTACCTGCTCTACTCCACCGACCAGTACCTGCAGATCCGGCGCTCGACCGACCGGATCCACTTCACCAGGATCGGGTCCGTCTTCCCGAACGGCGCGCCGTGGACCGCGCCCTTCACCGACCCGGCCAACCCGGGTTACCTGTGGGCGCCGGACATCTCGTTCCACAACGGCAGGTATTACCTGTACTACGCGGCTTCGACGTTCGGCTCGCGCACCTCGGCGATCTTCCTGGCCACCAGCACGACCGGGCTGCCGGGCAGCTGGACGAACCAGGGCATCGTCGTGCAGACGAGCACGTCCAACGACTACAACGCGATCGACCCGAACCTGTTCGTCGACTCGTCCGGCCGGTGGTGGCTGAGCTTCGGTTCGTGGTGGACCGGGATCAAGATGATCCGGCTCGACCCGGCCACCGGCAAGCGCAGCACGTCCGACACCGCACTGCGGAGCATCGCCCAGCGCACCGGGAGCACGACGGCGGCGGAAGCGCCGTACATCGTCCAGCACGGTGGCTACTACTACCTGTTCGTCTCGTGGGACCTGTGCTGCCAGGGCACGAAGAGCACGTACCGGGTGATGGCCGGGCGTTCGACGTCGATCACCGGGCCGTACACCGACCGCAACGGCGTCCGCATGACGGCGGGCGGCGGCACGCAAATCCTGGCGAGCCACGGCGACGTCCACGGCCCGGGCCACGTCGCGGTCCTGCACGACACGGACGCCGACGTGCTGGTCTACCACTATTACTACTCCGACGCGACGCCGCTGACCGGCAAGCTCGGGATCAACCTCATCGGCTACGACAGCGCCGGCTGGCCCTACGTCTACTGATCGGGAGGCCCACCATGCCGCACACCCGCAGGAGCATCCTCGCCGCCGGCGCGGCCGGGCTGGCCGGCGCCGCGCTCGGCGGCCGCGCGGCCGCGGCCACCTGGGAAACCGTGCTGGACGGCAGTTTCGCGAGCTACAGCACGCTGCAGGCCGCGTGGAACTACCGCTACCCGTGGGGTTCGGACCACAACGGCACCGCCCGGATGTACGCGAGCGCGTCCGACCACAGCCAGGTCTCCCTCGAGTCCGGTGGTGTCCTGGTCCTGAAGGCCACGCGCCTGGCGGCGGACGAGGGCACCAGCTCCAGCGACCCGCACCTGCCGATCCACTACCACTCCGGCGCGGTCCACGCGAAGCAGCAGATCACCGTGTCCGACCAGTTCCCGCAGTGGGAGGTCAAGGGCGAGTTCCAGGCCCCGTCGGCCCGCGGCACCTGGCCCGCCTTCTGGCTGACCGGCGCGACTTCCTGGCCGCCGGAGAGCGACATCCTCGAGTTCAAGGGCGACGCGCGGAACTGGTTCAACACCTACAAGAACGCGAGCGGCGCCTGGTCGAACACGATCGTCGGCGTGAGCAACCTCGGCGCGTGGCACGGCTACCGAGCGTGGATCGCGAAGGTCAACGCGTCCGATGTGGACATCCACTACTACCTCGACGGCACGTGGGTCGGCCAGCACCGCGGCGCGAACTTCGTCGGCAAGCCGATGTGGCTGATCGTAAATCTCCAGATGGAGGGCTCGGCCGGCTCGCCGGGACCGACGTCACCCACGTACTACCGCGCCCGCAACGTCTACGTCGGCCGCAGCCGGGCCTGAAAGGTAATCCATGCGCCGCATCTCGGCCTTCGTCCTCGCTTTGCTCGTCACGGCGGGGCTGTGCGCCGCGCCCGCGTCGGCGGTGCCACCGATCAAGCACCAGGTCACCTTCGACAAGTACTCGCTCCTGCTGGACGGCCGCCGCCAGATCGTCTGGTCCGGCGAGTTCCACCCGTTCCGGCTGCCCAGCCCGGACCTCTGGCGTGACGTGCTGCAGAAGATGAAGGCCACCGGCTACACGGCGGTCTCGATCTACTTCGACTGGAACTACCACTCGCCGGCGCCCGGCGTGTACGACTTCGGCGGCGTCCGCGACATGGACCGCGTGCTCGACCTCGCCGCCGAAGCCGGGCTGTACGTCATCGCGCGGCCCGGCCCGTACATCAACGCCGAGGTCACCGGCGGCGGGTTCCCGGCGTGGCTGGGCACCCAGGCCGGACGGGCCCGCAGCGACGCGCCGGACTACCTCGCCGCGGCGGACGAGTGGCTGTCGCGGATCGACCGGATCATCGGGCGCCACCAGTACACCGACGGCCGCGGCTCGGTCATCCTCTACCAGATCGAGAACGAGCTGGCGGCGACCGGCACCACGCAGCGGAACTACACCGCACACCTTTACGACAAGGTGCGAGCGGACGGCATCACCGTCCCGGTCTTCCACAACGACAAGGGCCGCAACGGGATCTGGGTGCCCGAGGACGCCGGCGTGCCCGGAACCGTGCCGGGCAAGGTCGACCTCTACGCCTTCGACGGCTACCCGGGCGGCACCTGCCGCACCGACGCGACGCCGGGCAGCCCGAACGCCGCGCCGGACTGGGGGACCTACGGGCCGGGCGGGGCCAAGGGCGGTGCGAGTGCGTCACCGAACACGCCCGGGTTCGTCGCGGAGTTCGGCGGCGGCTGGTTCGACTACTGGGGCAGCAACGGCACGTACCCGTGCACCGCCGTGCGGCAGGGGCCGGGCTACGAGCGCGTCTTCTACGGCACGAACCTGGCGAACGGCCTGACGCTGCAGAACTTCTACATGACGTTCGGCGGCACGTCGTGGGGCTGGCTGCCCGCCCCGGTCGTGTATTCGTCGTACGACTACGGCGCGGCGATCGACGAGGGCCGTCAGCTGCGGCCGAAGGCGCTGACGATGAAGGAGCTGGGCTACTTCCTCGCCACCGTCCCGGATGTGACCAAGATGGACCGCGCGGATCCGGTGACGCCGTCGTCGGCCGCGGTGAAGGTCTACCACAACGTCAACCCCGACACCGGTGTGCACCTGTACGTGCCGATGCACTCGCCGTCCAGCCTGACGACGGACGACAGCTTCACGTTCCCGCTGTCCACACCGGACGGTTCCTACACGGTTCCGCTCCGGCTGACCGGCCAGGACGCCAAGCAGCTGGTGGCGAATTTCGACGTCGCGGGCCAGCACCTCGTCTACTCGACGTCGGAGCTGATGGCCCAGGCCGCCGGCACCGTGCTGCTGCACGGCCGGCCGGGCGAGGACGGCGAGACGGTGCTGCGGTACGCGTCGCGACCGCGCGTGGACGTCCTCGCCGGGGACGTCACGACGACCTGGTCCGGGAACGACCTGAAGCTCGCCTACCGGCACGACGGGCTCGCGCGGGTCCGGATCAGCGGCGGCGGCCGCCCGGCCGTGACGCTGCTGCTCGCCGACGACGCCACGGCCGACACGTTCTGGCTGGCTTCGGGTCTGCTCGTGCGCGGGCCGGACCTGGTGCGGACCGCCCAGGCCGGAGGCGCGCTGACCGGGGACACGAAGGGCACCCGGGACCTCGAAGTCTGGGGCGTCCGCAGCCTGGTCGTCCGGTGGAACGGCGCGGTGGTGCCGACGCGGCGGACGGCGTCGGGCAGCCTGGTCGCGGTCCGGCCGTTGCCGGGGCCCGCCGACCCGGGGCTGCCCGAGCTGACCGGCTGGCGGTCCGCGCCCGGTTCGCCGGAGTCGGCGCCCGGCTACGACGACTCGGCGTGGGCCGTCGCGGACAAGACGGCGACGAACAGCACGACCCCGCCACCGGCCGGCGAACCGGTCCTGACGGCGGACGACTACGGCTTCGGCACCGGCGACGTCTGGTACCGCGGCCGGTTCACGGGCTCGCCGGGGGAGCAGGTCGCCCTGCGCTACGGCGGGGGCGGCGCCGGGATGCTGCAGGCGTGGCTGGACGGGCAGTACCTCGGCCAGGACGTCCTGCCGTCGGCGCTGGCGTCCCCGCCGACGACCGGCACCGCGACGTTCACGGTGCCCGAAGAACTGCGCGGCGACGGGCCGCACGTGCTGTCGGTGATGGTGCGCAACAACGGCCACAACGAGGACGGCGGCGTCAACGACGCGCACAAGGAGGGCCGCGGGCTGATCTCGTCGTCGCCGACCGGGGTGACGTGGAAGCTCCGGGGCGGGACGGCGGACCCGGTGCGCGGCCCGCTGAACAACGGCGGTCTCGCGGGCGAGCGCGCGGGCTGGACCCTGCCGGGCTTCCCGGACGGCGGCTGGGCCCCGGCGGCGGTGCCCGCGGCGACGGCTCCGGCGGGGACGACGTGGTACCGCACGACCTTCTCGCTGCGGGTGCCCGCCGGGCAGGACACGTCGGTGGGCCTGACGCTCGGCGACCCGGCTCGCCCCCGCTCGGGCGGGCACTACCGGGTGCTGATCTTCCTCAACGGCTGGAACGTCGGCCAGTACGTCGCCGACGTGGGTCCGCAGCACACGTTCGCGCTGCCGACCGGGATCCTCGACCCGCACGGCCGCAACACGCTGGCCCTGGCGGTGACCAGCGACGGCGGCGCGGGCAACGGCTTGGAGCAGGTGGCACTGACGGACCTGGGCTCGGCGCGCGGAGGCGTCCCGGTCCGGCCGGTGTACTCACCGGGTTGGCGGCGATGAGGGCTCGTCGCCGCCCTTTCGGCCGAGGAAGGGCCCGGCGCGTCCCGGGGGACGCGCCGGGACTCCCCGGTCAGGTCAGCTTGTTCTTGACCGCCTTGGCCTTGCCCTTCGCGGTGCCCTTGGCGTCCTGCAGCGGGGCGTAGGTGCCGTAGAGGGCGGGGTCGGGCTTGGGTGCGGTGCCGGGGCCGCCGAGGGGTTCGGGGTCCATCAGGTATTCGATGCCCGCGTCGGTCGTCCAGCTGGTGCCCTTGGCGCCGTCCGGGCCGTCGGAGAGGTGCCAGATCGTGTGGTTGTGGGTCTGGTCCTCTTCGTCGAGGAGGGCGTTGGGGGCGATTTCCTCTTCCAGGCCGTCGGCTTTGAGTTCTTCGATCGCGGCGAGCCACTGCTTCTGGTGGACGGTGTCGCGGGCAAGGTTGAACTTGAGCATGGCTTTGACGCCGGGGTCGTCGGTCATGTTGTAGAGGCGGGCGGTTTGGAGGCGGCCTTGTGCTTCGGCGGCGGCGTTGGCGCGGAAGTCGGCGAGCAGGTTGCCGGAGGCGACGATGTACTTGCCGTTCCAGGGGGTGCCGTTGCTGTCGGCGGGCAGCGCGCCGCCGCCGGCGACGATGGCTTGCTGGGGATCCATTCCGCCGATGACCGCGGCCATGACGGGGTCTTTGACGGCTTCGGCGGTCATGGTGGCGGGGGCGCCTTCGAGCAGGCGCGCGACCATGGTGGCGAGCATTTCGACGTGCCCGATCTCTTCGGTCGCGGTGTCCATGATGAGGTCTTTGTACTTGCCTTCGATGCGGCAGTTCCAGCCTTGGAACAGGTACTGCATGGTGACGGTCATTTCGCCGTAGGCGCCGCCGATGAGTTCCTGCAGCTTGTGGGCGTAGACGGGGTCGGGCTTTTCGGGCTTGGCTTCGAACTGGAGCAGCTTCGTGTGACGGAACACGCGCGGAGGCCTTTCGTCGGCGCCGGTGGTTCCCGGGGCGGAACCGGTGGCCGGAAGCCACCGCATTCCCGAGCGCCCGGGCGATAACCACGAAAACGACGATTTCCCCGAGGTTTGCCGCCACCGGGGGCCGGGTAGGAGTTGATCACCGCTTTCGCGTGCCTTCGGAAGGAGAAGCCCGGATGCCCGACCCGGCCGCCCTGCTGCTGACCGTGACGACCGCGGAACCCCGTCCGGGGACGACGCGCGTCACCGTGACGGGTGATCTGGACCTGGCGACGCGCCCGTTGCTGGACGCGGAACTCGACCGGGTGGTGGCCGCGGCACCCGGACGGCTGGTGCTGGACCTGTTCGGGGTCGGCTTCTGCGGGGTGACGGGCGTGGCGGCACTGGCCCGGCTGCGCAACCACTGCGCGGAGGCGGGGATCGAGCTGGTGGTGAAGCCGTCCCCGGTGGTCCGGCGGGCGCTGGACCTCGCGGCGGTGGGCCCGTTGTTCCGGTTGGAGGGCCGGGAGACGACGACTCTCGCGGCGCGCTGAGAGCGTTTTCACCGGCCGAAGGTCCGAGCCTCCTCGTCGGCGGCCCGCAGTTCCTGTTCCGCCGCCACCGCGTCGCCCGCCCCGCCGCGCCTCGTCAGGGCTTCCGCGTGGCGGCGCCGGGAGAACACGACCGCCGGCCAGTGCGCCAGCGCCAGGTTGTGCTGGACCGCCGCGCGCAGGTGGGCGACCGCGCGGTCCGCGTCGCCCGTCGTCAGGGCGGACGTGCCCAGCGGGTAGTGGATCGACCCGAAGCACGCGATCGCCAGGCTCGCCATCGCGGGCAGGTGGCCGAACGGGCGCAGCAGCTCCGACACCCGCGTCGCCGTCTCCGTGTCCGCCAGCAGGTAAGCGGTTTCCGACGCGCCGCACAGGGAAATGAGCCAGGTGCTCGATCGCGGCAGCACCCCCAGGTCGCCGCCGCACAGACGGGCCAGCGCGCCCGCGGCGGTCCGGCGGTCGCCCGCCGAGGCCGCCGCCACCGCCAGGGCCGCGTAGTACGAATTGTCGATCGGGCTGAGCGTGGGGGAGTGCATCAGCCCGTCCAGCACGGGCACCAGCTCGCCGAGCCGGCCCTGGAACCACCGGATCGCCACCAGCTGCGCGCCGTACCAGCCGAGCGCGTCCAGGTCGCCCGCCGCCTGGCCCACCTCCGCGCACGCCTGCGCGCGCTCCTCGGCCTCGCGGAACCGTCCGGCCCGGATGGCGAGCATGACCTTCAGCGCGTCCGCGACGAACCCCGCGGCGAGGTGCTTGCGCGCCGCCAGGAGGTCGTCGAGCTCGCCGAGGCGCCGCTGGGCGTGCGGGTCGCCGGCCAGGAAGAGGTCGACGGTGTCCCACAGCACGCCCATCACGAGGTCGGTGCGCCGCCCGGACCGGCCGCTCACCCCGACGAGCTCGGTGGCCAGCGCGTGCCGCCGGGCCGGGTGGTCGGGGCCGAGCAGGCAGTGGTGGGCCAGGCTCAGCGCCTCGGCGTGCGCGACCGCGTCACCGGAGTGCCGCGTTTCCTCGACGGCGGCCAGGATCCGGTCGTGCGTGGCGTTCTGGTAGTCCTCCTCGCCGGCGAGCCGCGTCCGCAGCCGGCGAGCGAGCACCGACGCCGGGTCGACCTGCTCCAGTGCGTGCCGCAGCCGCGTGAGCAGCAGCTCCGACGCGGCGGCCGTCCGGTGCTCGTGCACCCACACCCCGCCGAGGCCGAGCGCCGCGCGGGCGAGCGCGTCGGCGTCCCCGGCCTGCTCGGCACGGCGGTAGGCGGTTTCGAAGTGCTCGCGGCCGGTGCGCAGGTCGCCGTCCTCCAGCAGGGCGTGCTCCCCGGCGGCCAGCGCGTCGTCCGGGGCGGTCGCGACGATCCCGGCCCGCACGGCGAGCAGGCCCGGGTCGTGGGCGAGGACCTGCCGGTGCACCTGCGCCAGCACCGGCGACGGCTCCACCCCGGACGCGGTGATCAGCCCATGCCGGGCCCGGCGGAAGGCCTCCAGGGCGTCACCCTGGCGCCCGGCGCGGTAGAGCGCGGTCATCAGCTGCGCCCACAGCCGTTCGTGGCCGGGGAAGGCGGCGGTCAGCGCCTCCAGCTCGGCGACCAGCCCGGTGTCCTCGCCGGTGGCGAGGTCGGCGTCGATCCGGTCCTGGACGGCGTTGTGGCGCAACCGGTCCAGCCGCATCCCTTCGGCCTTCAGGGTTTCGACGCCGTCGAACTCCTCGTAGGCGTTTCCCCGCCACAGCGCCAGAGCGGCGGCCAGGTGCTCCCGCGCGACGCCGGGTGTGCCGTCCGCGAGCGCACGCCGTCCTTCCGCGGCGAGCTGCTCGAACCGCGCCGCGTCGAGCGCTTCCGGCGCGACGTGCAGCACGTAGCCCGGCGGGCGGGTCAGGATCAGGCGCGGGTCCACGGAGCCGCGCAGCCGCGAGAGGTAGGTCCGGACGGTGCGGTCGGCGTGCTCGGGCGGCCGTTCGCCCCACAGCGCGCGGCCGAGCGCGGGGACGCTCACGACGCGGCCTGCCTCCGCCGTCAGCACGGCCAGCAGCGCCCGCAACCGCGGCCCGCCGACGTCCCGCGGGGCGCCGCCGATGCGGACCTCGAACGGTCCCAGCACTGCGAGGTCCACCCCGCCGGTGGTGTTCGCGCCCATCCCAGCCCCTCCGCGCTCAGGTCTACAGGAGCGTGGCGGGACGCGCGAGATACGTCGCGGCTCAGGACTCGCCGGGGCCCAGCGCGGCACCCGGAACGTTCGCGCGCCCGGGTTCCTTGAGCTCGACGAAAAAGGCGTGGGTCGGCGTGTCGCCGACGTTTTCCCCGGCGTGCTCCTGCGCCGCCACCCAGCGCGCTTCGCCGGCGGACAGGTCGACGCGCACCTCGCGGCCGCCCGCGGAGATGCGGCGGCTGAACGAGCTGAGCGTCACCATCACGGTGTCGGGGTGCCAGTGCGGCGCGGTCCGGTCGCCGGGCCGGTCCCGGTATTCGAGGACCCGCACCCGGTCGTTCTCGAGGACGACGCGGTAGAGCTCGGGGTTCGTTTCGGCCGGATCGGCGGTCATGGCGCCCTCCTTCGTGGGACTTGAGTACCATGATGGCATGGAAGTGCCATATGAGTCCACGGGTCGGCGGCGGCAGAAGGGCCGGACCCGGGCGGCGCTGGTTTCCGCCGCCCACGAGCTGCTGGCGCGCGGAGCGGCCCCGACGGTGGAAGACGCCGCGGCGGCGGCCGGGATTTCGCGCACGACGGCGTACCGGTACTTCCCCAACCAGCGCGCGTTGCTGCTGGCGGCGTACCCGCAGATCGACGACGGCGCGGGCCTGCTCCCACCCGGCGCGTCCGACGACCCGGCCGAGCGCTTGGACCTGGTGCTGCGCGAGTTCATCGGGTTCACGGTCCGCTGGGAGCCGCAGCTGCGCACCCAGCTGCGGCTTTCGCTGGAGCCGGGGGCCGAGCAGCCGGTGCTGCGCGGCGGCCGGGCGATCCGGTGGATCGAGGAGGCGCTGGCCCCGCTGGCCGGGACGCACCCGGAGGTCGACGTGCACGGCCTCGCGATCGCGATCCGCTCGGCGACGGGGATCGAGTCGCTGGTGTGGTTGACGGACATCGGTGGGCTGGATCGCGAGCGTGCGGCGGAGGTGCTGGCCGCCTCGGCGCGGGCGATCTTCCGGGCCGCGGTCGAGCCGGCGGAGTGAGACGGAAGCCGCACCGGCAACCGGTGCGGCTCCCGTCGCCGTCCTACGTGATCGGCACCGTCGCCGTGCAGGACGTGGTCCCGTTGTCGAACTTCGTGGACGCCGTGCCCCTCGCCGTCGCCGGGATCGCGAGCCCCGCCGGCAAGCTCTGCGTACCGTTCGTGGCCGGCCCGACCCGGGTGTAGACCGCGTGCGTGCCGAGCCCGTCGATGTACGAGATCCGCAGCGTCTGGGTGCCCGAGTCCCCGATGTACGGCCCCGACGTCGTGATCGAGCCGATCGGGTGGTGGTAGCCGCCGGAGGTCTCGTAGCGCAGCGTGAACGTCCCGGCGAACTCGCCCGTGCGGCAGGTGCTCGTGACCTGCTTGATCGTCGCCGCCTGGGCCTGGGCCGGGGCCGCCAGTGCCGTGGCCAGCATCGCGACGAGCCCGGCTCGCACCACTGTCTTCATCTGGTTCTCCCTCTCGTTCCGCGCCATCCTGTCGCGCCCGGCTTCCGTCGCGCTTCCGCTCAACGGGCGGTGCGGACGAGCAGGACCGGGCACGCCGCGTGGTGCAGCAGCGCCTGGCCGGTCGAACCGAGCAGCAGCCCGGGGAAGCCGCCGCGGCCGCGGTCGCCGACGACCACCAGCTGCGCGCCGCCGCTGCGTTCGACCAGCTCGCGCCGCGGGTGGGCGTGCACGACGACCTGCTCGACGGCGACGTCGCCGGTGTCGTGGTCGTGGAGCCGTTCGCCGAGCAGCCGCCGCCCGGCGTCGTCGACGCACCGCGGGTCCGGCCGCGGCGGCGGGCTGTCCGCCCAGGCGTGCAGGACGACCAGGGGAGCGCTGCGGATGCGGGCTTCGGCGACGGCGGCCGCGAGCACCCGCGCGCCGGCTTCGCTGCCGTCGATCCCGGTCACGACGGGCCGGCCGCCCGCGCCGGGTTCGTCCCAGCTGTCCCCGCGGACGACGACGGTGTCGCACCGGGCGTGCGTCCCGAGCGCGGCCGCGACCGAGCCCGCGAGCAGGCCGGCGAGCCTGCCGTGCCCGGCCGAGCCGACGACGAGCAGCGACGCGGCGCGCGACGCTTCGATCAGCGTCTGCGCGGCGCGGTCGGGGTCGAGCCGGGTGGCGGCGCCCGGAACCCCTTGCGCGGCAGCGAGTTCCCGCGCGGTCCGCAGCGCCCGCCGCCCCCGGGCGCGCAGCGCGTCGATCATCTCTTCGGGCGGCGGCACGACCCCGCCCGCGAGCAGCGCGGGAACGTCGAGGGCGTGCACGATCTCCAGGGGCGCGTCCCGCAGGCAGGCGGTCCGCGCGGCCCACCGGACGGCGTCCAGGGACTCGGCCGACCCGTCCACCCCGGTGACGATCGGCGGCGCGGCTGCAGCGGTCATCCGCCGACTGTAGGCCGGGGGAGGGCCTGGCGGGCCCCGCGGAACGCGGCCACCGATATTTGAACGCGTTCAAAACGTTCGCTACGCTGGTCTCATGAAGGTCGTGATCCCCGGCGGCACCGGGCACCTGGGCCGCGTGCTGAGCCGCGCGTTCGCCAGCCGTGGCGACGAGGTCGTCGTCCTCACTCGCCGGGACGCCCCGCCGGAACCGGGGGTCCGCCACGTCCGCTGGGACGCGCGCGCCGCGGGTCCGTGGGCCGCCGAGGTCGACGGCAGCGACGTCGTGCTCAACCTGGCCGGCCGGTCGGTGCACTGCCGCTACACCCGGGCGAACCTGCGGCAGATGTGGACTTCGCGGATCGACTCGGCGCGGGTCGTCGGCGGCGCGATCGAACGCGCCGCGCGGCCGCCGCGGGTCTGGCTGCAGATGAGCACGGCGACGATCTACGCCCACCGCTTCGACGCCCCGAACGACGAGACCACTGGCGTCCTCGGCGGCGGCGAGCCGGGCGTGCCCGGCTACTGGGCCTACAGCGTCGACCTCGCCCGGGCGTGGGAGCACGAGCAGGAGGTGGCGGACACCCCGCGCACGCGCAAGGTCGCGCTGCGGACGGCGATGGTGATGAGCCCCGAGCCCGGCGGCGCGTTCGCGATGCTGCTGCGGCTCACCCGCCTCGGCCTCGGCGGCCCGGTCGCGGGCGGCGCGCAGTACCTGTCGTGGATCCACGAAGACGACCTCGTCCGGGCGATCGACTTCCTCATCGCGCGCGACGACCTGAGCGGGCCCCTGAACCTGGCGGCCCCGGAACCGTTGCCGTACAAGGACTTCATGAGCGCCCTGCGCGCGGCGGCGGGTGTCCCGTTCGGGCTTCCGGCGACGAAATGGCTGGCGGAGCTCGGCGCGTTCGCGCTCCGATCGGACACGGAACTGCTGCTCAAGAGCCGTCGCGTGGTGCCGGGACGGTTGCTCGACGCGGGGTTCGCCTTCGACCACCCCGAGTGGCCGGCCGCCGCGGAGGATCTGGTTCACCGTCCACAACGGACGTTCAGCTGACGTCGCTGTTGTCCCGCAACCTTCTGAGCATCAGCGCGAGGTGCAGCCGGAACCGGCCGGCGGGGGAGTCGACCTCGAACCCGAGGACGGCTTCGGCGCGGGCCAGCCGGGCCGGCATCGTGCTGTGGTGGCGGTGCAGCACCGCCGCGGCCTTGCGGGCCGATCCGGTCGCGCACAACGCGTCGAGCGCCGACAGCGTGTCCGCGCCGTGCGGTTCGGCCGCGAGCCGGTCGAGCGCGCGGACGTCCGGCAGGTCGGCGAGGTCCGCGCCGCCGAGCCGCGAACCGAGCGCGCCGAGGCTGCCCAGCCGGTCCCACCACACCACCGGCTCGGTGTCCGAAGTGAACCGCAGCGCCGTCCGGGCGGCCGCCCACGACCGCGCCGCGTCGAGGGCGGGCAGCTCCGGGCCGACCCCCGCGCGGCCGCCGTCGGGGAACTCGGGCACCGCCTCGGCGAGGACCGCGCGCACGCCGCCCAGCTGGGCCGACCGCCCGGCGAGCCCGTCGACGCCGGTGCCCGCCAGCACGCGCAGCCGGGCCGACGGCGCGATCCCGAGCAGGTGCAGGGCCCGCGACCGCTCGGCCGTGCCCGCCTCGCCGGAGAGCACCAGCTCGACGAGCGCCGGGTCGCCGAGCTCGGGCCGCGGCACGCCGTTCTGCTCCAGGACGACCGCGGTGGCGATCGCGAACCGTTCGAGCAGCATGTCGTCGAGCGGGACGGGCGCGCCGTCGCGGGCCACCCACACCTCGACGCCGCCCTCGAGCCGGCGGACGGCCGACCCCGCCGGTGCCGTGCCGGGCGTCGCGACGGCCTCGCCCGGGGCCGCCCGCAGCGACATCCCCTGGCCCGGCGCGTGCACGCCGACCGGGCAGCCGGCGAGGTCGGCCGTGCTGCGCACGAGCGCGTCCAGGCCGGCGCGGCCGGTGATCAGGCGGTCGAAGAACCCGATCACCCGCACGGCGTTCTCGGCGTCGGCGTCGAGCCCGGACAGCCGCAGCAGCAGCCCCTTCATGCCGCCACGATAGGCGCGCCCGCCGCCGGATGGCGAGGTCCGCGGCCGCAACGCCCGCCGCGTGGCGGTGGCCGGGACCGCGCCCGGCGGCCGAAGATCGACCCATGACCTACGCGATCGATCCCGAGCTCCTGCCCTGGCTGGACATGCTGCCGGGCGTGACCCTCACCGACTACGACGCCCTGCTCGCGGCCCGCTCCTCGATGGGGGAGCTGGGCGACGTCCTGCCGGCCTACGAGCCGGTGAACCCCGTCGACGTGCGCGACACCGCGGTGCCCGGGCCGTCGGACGCGCCGGACGTCCCGGTCCGCGTCTACTCCCCGGCCAACCGGACGGGCGCGGTGCCCGGCCTGCTGTACATCCACGGCGGCGGGTTCGTCCTCGGCGACCTGGACATGTTCCACGCGGCACTGCTCCGGCTGGTCGACGAGCTCGGCGTCGTGATCGTGTCGGTCGACTACCGGCTGGCCCCCGAGCACCCGTTCCCGGCGCCGGTCGAGGACTGCTACGCGGCCCTGCAGTGGGTCGAGGCCAAGGCGGCGGAGCTGGGCATCGACCCGGCCCGGCTCGGCGTCGCGGGCGAAAGCGCGGGCGGCGGCCTGTCGGCGGCGGTGGCGTTGCTGGCGCGCGACCGCGGCGGCCCCGCGCTGTGCTTCCAGTACCTCGGCATCCCGGAGCTGGACGACCGCCTCGACACGCCGTCGATGACGGCCTACACCGACACGCCACTGTGGAACCGGCCGAACGCGGTGTACAGCTGGACCAGCTACCTCGGCGCGGAACCGGGCGGCGACGACGTTTCGCCGTACGCGGCCCCGGCCCGCGCCGCGGACCTGGCCGGCCTGCCGCCCGCGTTCGTCACGACGTGCCAGTTCGACCCGTTGCGGGACGAGGGGATCCAGTACGCGCAACGCCTCGCGCACGCCGGTGTGGCGACCGAGCTGCGGCACTACCCGGGCACGTTCCACGGCTCGAGCATGGTGGAAACGGCGGCGATCTCGCGGCGCATGTTCGCCGACGAGGTCGACGCTCTGCGCCGCGGCCTGCGCGTGACCGGCTGACCGCGCGATCATGGGGGCTCCCGTGGAAGGAGCCGCCGTGACGTCGGTCGGACTGCTGCACCCCGGCGCGATGGGCGCCGCCGTCGGAGCCGTGCTCACCCGCGCCGGGACCCCGGTTTCCTGGGTTTCGGCCGGGCGAGGCGCCGCGACGCGCCGTCGTGCCGAAGAAGCCGGGCTGACCGCCGTGCCGGACGCCGCCGCGCTGGCCGGGTGCGACGTCATCGTGAGCGTCTGCCCGCCCGCCAACGCGCTCGACGTCGCCCGGGAGGTGGCCGCCACCGGGTTCGGCGGCGTCTACCTCGACGCGAACGCCATCAGCCCCCGGCACGCCGAGGAGGTCGAAGCGCTTTTCGGCGGGACGGCGACTGTCGCCGACGGCGGCATCGTCGGCCCGCCACCGCGGTCGGCCGGGACCACCCGGCTCTACCTGTCGGGGCCCGAACCCGCCGTCACGCGGGTGGCGAGTCTCTTCGAAGGCACGCACCTGCGGCCGGTCGTCCTCGCCGGGCCGGTCGGCCGCGCGTCGGCGCTCAAGCTCGCCTTCGCCGCCTACAACAAGCTCACCTTCGCGCTCGCCGCTCAGTCGTACGCACTGGCCGAACACCACGGCGTCGGCGGCGAGCTGCGGGAGCTCGCCGCCGACGTGCTGCCGGCGACCCCGCTGGGCGCGCCCGACGGGATCGCCTCCGCCGGGCGGCGAGCGTGGCGGTGGGAGGGCGAGATGACCGAAATCGCGGAAGCCTGCGCCGAAGCGGGACTGTCACCGGCGTTGCTCGACGCCGTGCGCGAGCTGTTCGGGCGCTGGCGCGAGCACCGCGACGACGACGGCGTCACGCTCCCGCAGCTGCTTCAGGCGCTGGTCACCCCGCCGGGGTGACGTCGATCAGCACCTTCCCGGTCGCGCCCTCCTCGGACGCGATGTGCGCTTTCGCGGTGTCTTCCAGGGGGAAGCGGTGGACTGGCACGCCGCGGTCCTCGCCGAGCCGCAGGGCGCCGTCGGCGAACGCCGCCGTGACGTCTTCGGCGCCGGCGCGCAGCTTGTCCGCGCCGACCGTGTACAGCACGAGGAACTGGTAGCGCGTGTTGAGCCACAGGTTCGCGCCGAAGTCGAGGGTGACGGTTCCGGTGCCGCGGTCGTCGCCGTAGACCGCGACCGTGCCGCGCGGGCGCAGGACCTCGGTGTGCAGCTTCGCGTTGACCCCGGCCGCGACCTCGACGACGAGGTCGACGCCGTCCGGCGCGACCTCGCGGATCCGGGTGGCCAGCTCGGGATCGGGGTAGCGCAGCACGTGCTGGGCCCCGGCCGCGCGGGCGAGGGCGGCTTTCTCGTCGCTGCTGACCGTGGCGATCACCGTGGCGCCGGCCCAGCGGCCCAGCTGGATGGTCGCGTTGCCGACCGCGCCCGCGCCGCCGCTGACCAGGACCGTCCGGCCGTCGAGGGCGCCGGGCGCGAGCCGGGTGGGCCCGTCCTCGGCGACCGTCAGTGCCCGGTGCGCGGTCAGGCCGGGGACGCCGAACCCGGCGCCTTCGTCGAACCCGGCGGTGTCGGGCAGCGGGACCACCTGGGCGGCGGGCAGGACGGTGTACTCCTGCGCGGTGCCGGCCTCGGGTCCGTGGGTACCGGCGAGGACCAGCCACACGCGGTCGCCGGGGGCGAAGCCGGTGACGTCCGGGCCCACCGCGTCGACGACGCCCGCGCCGTCCTGGTTGGGCACCGTGTCCGGCGTTTCGGTCCCGGCCTCGGTGCCGCGGCCGGCCCGGGCCTTCCAGTCGGTGGGGTTGACCGCGGAGACGACGATCCGGACGCGGACCTCACCGGGGCAGGGGTCCGCGACGACCCGCTCCGACACCGACAGCACCTCGGGTCCGCCGTGGCGGCGGTAGACGACTGCTTTCATGTCCGGTGCAATCCCGGGGTACCCCGGCTTATTCCCGGTGCGGGAAATGGGAATACGGGCCCCCGGCGAAATCGGCCGAAAACAAGCGCCACGCGGGTGATCCCCCGGCCGGGCGATTTTCGGTGCTGCCCGAGCGAAACCGGCCGCCGTCGCAGAAACTGGGCCCGTGGGAGAGGAAAAGCGCGGTCCGGGGGACGAGCAGCCGAAGCGCGACGAAGGGGAACCGACACCGATCTTCGACGCGGTGTTCAGCGCCACGCGTGCGCGGTCCACTCCGGACAATCCGCCGGGGGAACCGGAGAAAACGGGGCGCTGAAACACCGGGGCTGCCTCGGGACGGACCAACCTGAGGCAGATTGTTCGACGTCCGCAGTGAACATGTAGCATGTCGCCTGCACGTGCATCGGCGGTCGAGGAGCGGAACGTGGCCAGCGTGGTGAACAACATGATCGCCGCCGAGCACGCGGCGGGTGCCACGATCTCGGAGCTCGCCGAGCGCTGGGGCATCGACCCGCGCCAGGTTCTCGAGCGGCTGGCGGCGACCGCCGGGTCCTGACGCCGGCCGCACCGCCGCCGCGGGCGGTCCCCGCGGCGGCCCGCCGACCTCAGATCGCGCGTTCTCCCTTGCCCAGCACCACGATCCCGCCTTCGCTCACGTGGTAGTGCCCGCGGTCGCGGGCCAGGTCGACACCGATGTGCGCCCCCGGCGGCACCACGACGTTCTTGTCCAGGATCGCCCGCCGCACCACCGCGCCGCGGCCGACCCGCGCCCCGTCCAGCAGCACCGACCCCTGCACGACCGCGCCGTGCTCGACCAGCACGTCCGGCGACAGCACCGAGTCGACCACCTGCGCGCCCGAGATGATGCAGCCGTTGCTGACGATCGACTGGTTCGCCGAGCCGCCCTCGACGAACTTCGCCGCCGCCCGCTGGCCCGGGTGGGCCAGGATCGGCCACTTCCGGTTGTACAGGTTGAAGATCGGGTGCGTCGAGATCAGGTCCGTGTGGGCTTCGTAGTAGCTGTCGATCGTCCCGACGTCGCGCCAGTACCCGTGGTCGCGTTCGGTCTCGCCGGGCACGACGTTGCCGTTGAAGTCGTACACCGCCGCTTCGCCCGACTTCACCAGCGCGGGGATGATGTCGCGGCCCATGTCGTGGTGCGACGCCGCGTTCTCGGCGTCCGCGTGCAGCGCCTCGAGCATCACCTTCGTCGTGAAGATGTAGTTGCCCATCGACACGTACGACTCCTCGGGGGAGTCCGGCAGGCCCGGCGGGTCGTCGGGCTTCTCCATGAACGCGTCGATCATCAGCCCGTCGGTGGTCCGGATGACGCCGAACGCGCTCGCCTCCGCCCGCGGCACCCGGATCCCGGCCACCGTCACGCCGGCGCCCGAGGAGATGTGGGACTCCAGCATCTGCCGGGGGTCCATGCGGTAGATGTTGTCCGCGCCGAACACCGCGATGTACTCGGGGTCCTCGTCGTAGACCAGGTTGAGGCTCTGGTGGATGGCGTCGGCGCTGCCCTGGTACCAGCGCGGGCCCAGCCGCTGCTGCGCCGGCACCGGCGTGACGTACTCGCCGGTCAATGACGACAGCCGCCACGTCGTCGAGATGTGCCGGTCCAGCGAGTGCGACTTGTACTGCGTCAGCACGCACAGCCGCCGGAACCCGCCGTGCACCATGTTCGACAGCACGAAGTCGACCAGGCGGTGCACGCCGCCGAAGGGCACCGCCGGTTTCGCGCGGTCGGCGGTCAGCGGCATCAGCCGTTTGCCCTCGCCGCCCGCGAGCACGATGCCCAGCACGTCGGCTCCAGTGTTCACGACGACCTCCCGCACGCTTCGTAGAGGGCGACCGTCCGCTCGGCGATCGCCTTCCAGCCGAACTCGCCGACCGCGCGCTCGCGGCCGGCGTTGCCCATGTCGGCGGCCCGGTCCGGGGAGCCGACCACCTCGTTGAGCGCGGCGGCCAGGCCCGCCTCGAACCCTTGCGCGTCCTGTTCGTCGTAGTGCACGAGCAGCCCGGTGCGGCCGTCGTCGACGACCTCCGGGATGCCCCCGACGTCGCTGGCGACCACCGGCGTGCCGCAGGCCATCGCCTCCAGGTTCACGATGCCGAGCGGCTCGTAGACCGACGGGCACGCGAACACCGCGGCGTGGGTCAGCAGCTGCACGACCTCGTTCCGGGGCAGCATCTCCGGGATCCACCGGACACCGGTGCGCGTCTTCTCCAGGTCGGCGACCAGCCCGCGGAACTCGGCGTCGAGCTCCGGGGTGTCCGCGCCGCCCGCGCACAGCACCAGCTGGACGCCGGGGTCGAGCGACGCGCCCGCGCGCACCAGGTGCGGGACGCCCTTCTGGCGGGTGATCCGGCCGACGAACAGCACGTACGGCCGGTCCGGGTCGATGCCGTGCTTCGCCAGCACTTCGGTGCCGGGGTCGGGGCGGTACAGCGCGGTGTCGATGCCGTTGTGGATCACGTGGACCCGCTCGGGCGGCACCGCCGGGTACGCGGCGAGGACGTCGCGGCGCATGCCGCCGCTGACCGCGACGATCGCGTCCGCGGCTTCGTACGCCTCGCGCTCGATCCACGACGAGACGCGGTAGCCGCCGCCGAGCTGCTCGGCCTTCCACGGCCGCAGCGGTTCCAGGGAGTGCGCGGTGACGACGTGCGGGATCCCGTGCGTCATCTTCGCCAGGTGCCCGGCCAGGTTCGCGTACCACGTGTGGCTGTGAGCGAGGTCGTGGCCTTCGAGGGCGTTCGCCATGGACACGGCGATGTCCATGGTCGTGAACGCGGGCTGGCGGTAGCCGTGGGGGTCCGTGTGCCCGGTGGCGTCGGGGCGGTCCGCGCCCCAGCAGTGCACGTCGAGGTCGACCAGCGGCCGCAACTCCCGGGCGAGGAACTCCACGTGCACTCCGGCGCCGCCGTAGACCTCCGGCGGGTATTCCCGGGTGAGCAGGCCGACCTTCATGACCGAAACCCTATGGCAGCCACGGCCCGTGGCGCAGTCTGGCGTCCAGGGGAATTCGCCGAGTTTTCGGTCACTGCTCAGATGAGCGCGAAGATCAGGGCTCGCGGGTCAGCGTGAAGTGGCCGACGCCCTTGGCCGCGGACCGGACCTGCCAGCTGTCCGGTCCGGTCGCCGGGCCCGTCGCGTAGACGAGCCGGTAGTCCGGCTTGCGCGGCGCGACCGAGGTGTCCAGCCAGTGGTAGTTGACCCGCAGCGCCAGGCTCATCAGCGGGTTCGCCTTCGCGATCCGCTGCTCGACGAGCGAGACCGCCTGGCCGCGGTCGGAGAACTCGTCGAGGATCGCGCACTCGCAGAAGTAGGCGAGGGTGCCGATTTCGCCGGGACTGGCGACGGTGGCCCCGGCGAGCCGGGTGCCGAGGCCGGTGCCCACGCGCGCGTAGTCCGGGGCGCTCGCCCAGTTCCCGAAGATCACCGGCGACTTCCACGGGATGCCCTGCGCGGCGTCGACCGCGGCCCCGGCCAGCACCAGGACGCCGACGAGCCCGAGCGCGAGCGCCGGGGGAGCGCCGCGCAGCGCCGGGCGTTGCCCGGCCTGCCCGAGCCAGGCGCTGAACGCGGCGACCGCGAAAGCGCTCACCGCCGTGATCGGGGCGACGTAGTACCAGTGAAACGGCCCGACCCCGAGGAACGAATACGCGACGTAGTAGAGGATCCCGCCGCCGGCCAGCGCGGCGACCGGGCCCAGCGCGGGGAACTCGGGCCACCGGACCCCGAACCGCGCGGCCGCCCAGCCCGCCAGCGCGACCACGCCGAGCAGCGCCGGGACGAACGACACGAGCACGGTGACCGGCCAGCCGACGTAGTACATGACCGGCCCGGTGCTGTAGGTCCACGGCGCGAACAGCCCGGCCTGCAGCTGCTTGATCACCAGCGTGTCCGGCACGAACGAGCCGAAGACGACCCAGCTCACGGCGAACCACGGCGCGGCTGTCAGCACGGCCACCCCGGCGACGGGCAGTAGGCGCCGCCGGATCGCGGGCGCGCTCACCGCGATCACGACGACGAACAGCACCAGGTCCAGGCGCGTCAGGACGGTGAGCCCGGCGGTGAAGCCGAACAGCAGCGGCCGTCCTTCGACCGCGAAGACCGTGAGCACCAGCAGCACGGCCGGGATCAACAGGACTTCCAGGCCGATCGCGGACAGCACGAACGGGTTGAGCAGCACCAGCGCGACCCCGAGGACGCCGGCGGCGGCCGGCAGCGCGAGCGCGCGGCCGAGGCGCAGCCACGCCCAGCCGAGCGCGGCACCGCAGAGCACGGTGAGGACCCCGAGCGCGACCACCGGGTGCGGGCCGCCCGCCACCCGCGTCACCAGGGTCAGCGCGGCGAGGAGCAGGACGTTCAGCGGCGACGTCGCGGAGTTCGCGGGCGAACCGGGGATGAGGCCCCATTCGCCGTGCACGGCGAGGTTGCGGGCGTAGGCGAGGGTGATGTAGCCGTCGTCGGTGAGGCTGCCGCGCACCACGAGGAAGACGGCGGCGCCCAGCACCGCCCCGAAGACGGGCAGCCACCGGCGCGCGGTCGTGGTCTTCGCGTCCGTTTCCGCCAGCACCTGCCCACCTCGCGGAACCACCGCCCGCTGTCCGACTGCCATGGCCCGGCACCGCAACGACGGCGCATTACCGGGGTGCTACACCCGGATCACGTCCGCCGGACCCGCCGGGGTTCACCCGATGGTGTCATGGCGCGGCGCGGCCCGCAGCGTGGTCCACAGTGGACGAGGTCAGCGCGTCCGGCGGCGGATCGTGACCAGGACCAGCGCGGTGCCGCCGGTCAGGAGCAGGGCGCCGAGGCCGAGGAGCGGGCCGGCGTCGGTGCCCGTTCGCGGCAGGCCGCCGGTGCCGCCCGGGGTGGTCGACGTGGCGGCGACCACGCTCGTCGCCGTGGACGGCGCGGTCGTGGTGGTGGCCGGGGCCGTGCTCGTGGGGCTGGTGGTGGCCGGGCCCGTGCCGGTGGTCGGAGTCGTGCCGGTCGGGCTGGTGACGGTGGTGGTCGTGGTCGGTGTGGTCGGGTCCGGCTCGCCGTGGCACGGCGGCAGGTCGCCGACGAACGGGTACGCGTGGAACTCCTGCCCGCTGCCCGGCCCGGCGCTCGAGCCGTGGACGAGGTCGCCCGCCGCGAAGAAGCGGCCGTTCGTGCCCAGGAGCGTCACGGTCGTCGTCCCGGCCGGGTTGCCCGCGAGCACGCTGCCCTGGAACACGCCGCTGCCGGTGAGGGCGGCCGTGCTCGCGTCCGGGAAGTTCCACAGCAGGCGGGGCCGCAGCCGGTTGAGCGGGTCGTTGTCGTCGAGGGTGCCGCTGTAGGTGTTGATCGTCCGGACGCGGCCGGTGAGGTTGACCAGGACCGTCGCGCCGTCGGGGATGCCGGCGAAGGCGATACCCTGCGTGCCGCCGCTCGGCCCGGCGATGTCCTGGTCGATGGTGAAGACCTGCAGCTTCGCCTTGCCGTCGCCGGTGAAGAGCGTCTGGTACCCCTGGTTCCGCGCGGTCCCGGTGGTCGCGGCCCGCGCGTAGCACTCGCTCGCGGTCTTGAGCCGTCCCCGCAGGCCGGCGTACGGCTGCATCGCGTCCGGGTCGTGGACGAGCTTGCCGATGACCGTGCCGGTGACCTTCCCGGCGTGGCGGACGACGCCGCCCGCCGAGTCCCCGACGGCGTCGAGCCGCTGCCCATCGGCGACCGCGACGTCCTTGCCGACGGTCAGGTAGTCGGCCCCGTCCGGCGGCGGCACCCGCGACCCGACCCCGGCGACGCCGACGTTGTAGATCGACGACCCGGAGGTCTTGTCGAGCGTGAAGCTCCCGCCGACGACCGCGCGGCCCTCCGCTTCGGCCGCGCTGCCGGTCACGCGCATGTCGCCGCCGACGAAGAGGTTGATCCCGTCGTCGCGGCCGGCGAACGGCCCGTTGCCGACGGGCGGGTGGGTGCCGGGGCACGTCCCGGGCACGCACGGGCCGAGGCCGCCGGGCAGCGGGTCGGCGAGCGCGGTCCGGCCGAGCGGCACCGACAGCGCCACGAGCCCGCAGGCCGCCAGCACCGCCAGGGCGGCGTGGGTCACGCGCACGGGACCTCCCCTGTCCACTGTGGACTCTCCGTGGCGGACGATAGCGGCTGGTCAGCGCAGTCGCCCGGCGATGCACCCGATCGGGCAGGGCGACGGGACCGGGGGAAGTTGAGCCGACCATTGTCAAGTTCGGGCCACAGTGGACGGACCTGCGCCGATGAAATCCGGATGAACCACAACCTCCTCCCGGGGCGGGATGCGCCCGTCCCGCGCGGTTCCTAGGCTGTCCGTCGTGGGGGCGAGGGTGGTGAGCGGGATCCGGGCCCGCCTGGAGGCGAGCCTCGGCCGCGCCGGGATCGGGCTGCCGTGGTGGGTCCCCGTGGGTGTCACCGCCTTCGGGGTGGTGCTGGCGGTGGCGGCGGTGGCGCAGCGAGGGGCGCTGGTGCCGCCGGCACCGATCGCCCTCGCCGGGCTGCTCGCCATCGTGACGGCGCTGGCCTGGGCGGTCACCGGCGTCATCGTCCCGCCGTGGCTCAAGGCGCTCACGGTGCTCGCGGCCGTCGCCATCCTGCTGGCGCGGCCCGCCGTCCCGGACTTCGCGCCGGTCGTGCTCGTGGTGCTGGCCGCGGAGACCGCCGCCATCGCGCGTCCCGTCATCGCCTACGGCGTCGCCGCCGCGAGCGTCGCCACCCTGGGTGTGGCCGCCGCGCGGGTCGGGCTGGTCGGGTTCCCCGTCTACGTCGCCGCCGTCCTGCTCGGCACGGCGGGCGGGTTCATGATGCGCTGGTACGTGCGCGCGCTCGACGCCGAACGCGCCGCCCGGGACGCCGTCCGCGACCAGGCCGTCCTCGCCGAACGGCAGCGCATCGCCCGCGAGGTGCACGACGTCGTCGCCCACTCGCTGAGCATCACGCTGCTGCACCTGACCGGCACCCGCCACGCCCTGCAGCAGGACCGCGACGTCGAGGAGGCCCTGGAAGGCCTCGCCGAAGCCGAACGCGTCGGGCGCACGGCGATGGCCGACATCCGCCGGACGGTCGGGCTGCTGGCCGAGGCGCCCGCGGGGACCCGCCCGCTGCCGGGCGCCCGCGACATCCCGGCGCTGGTCGAGCGCACCCGCGCGGCCGGGCTGCCGGTGCACTACGAGCAGGAGGGCGACTTGGCCGCCGTGCCGGACCTGGCCGGGCTGGGGCTCTACCGCATCGCGCAGGAGTCGCTGGCCAACATCGCCAAGCACGGAGCCGGCGCACCGGCCCGCATGCGGCTCGACATCGGCGCGGCCGAGGCCCGGCTGGTCATCCGCAACCGGCTGCCGGCCGAGCGGACGTCCGGCACCGGGGGCTCGGGGTTGAAGGGGATGGTGGCGCGGGCGGGGCAGCTGGGCGCCGAGTTGACGGCGGGTCCGGAGGGGCCGGACTGGGTGGTCACGGTCGGCGTGCCCATGGGTGAGACCTCGTGACGGCGGGCGAGGTCCGCAACCGGCTGCCAGGCGGCGGGTCCGGTCTGAGGGGGATGGCCGCGCGGGCGGGGTGGTCGGGTGCCGCGTTGATGGCGGGCGAGGTCCGTGACCGGCTGCCCGCCGATGGACCGTCCGGCATGGCCGCGTCGGCGGGGCAGTTGGGCGTCGGGTTGATGGCGGGCGAGGTCCGTGACCGGCTGCCCGCCGATGGACCGTCCGGCATGGCCGCGTCGGCGGGGCAGTTGGGCGTCGGGTTGATGGCGGGCGAGGTCCGTGACCGGCTGCCCGCCGATGGACCGTCCGGCATGGCCGCGTCGGCGGGGCAGTTGGGCGTCGGGTTGACGGCGGGCGAGGTCCGCGACCGGCTGCCCGTGCCGGACCGTCCGGCACGGCCGCGCGGGCCAGGCAGCTCGGCGTGGCCGCGGGCGGGACCCCGTGACCGCCAGCGAAGTCCGCGTCCTGCTCGTCGACGACCAGGAGCTCGTCCGGTCCGGGCTGCGGCGGATCCTGCGCCGGCGGGACGGGTTCGTCATCGCCGGCGAGTGCGGCGACGGTGCCGAGGTCCCCGCCGCCCTCGCCGCCCTCGACGTCGACGTCGTCGTGATGGACCTGCGGATGAAGCACGTCGACGGCATCGAGGCGACGCGGCGGATCGGGGGACGGCCGCCGGTGCTGGCGCTGACCACCTTCGACGACGACGAGCTGCTCGCCGGCGCGCTGCGGGCCGGTGCGGTCGGCTACATCCTCAAGGACTCGCCCGCCGAGGACCTCATCCGGGCCGTCCGGGCGGTCGCCGCGGGCGATGCCTGGCTCGACTCCTCGGTGACCGCGCGGGTGCTCACGACCTACCGGCGCGCTCCCGCCGACGAGCCCACCGGCCCGCCGCCGGGGCTGCTGACCCCCCGCGAGCTGGACGTGCTGCGGGCGGCCGGGCGCGGGCTGTCCAACGCCGAGATCGCCGTCGCGCTCGTCGTCTCCGAGCTGACCGTGAAGAGCCACCTGGGCCGGATCTTCACCAAGCTGGGCCTGCGCGACCGCGCCGCGGCCGTCGTGTACGCCTTCGACCACGGCATCGTCAGCCCGCGCGGGTCCACTGTGGACGTCGCGCCGCTGCGACCGGCGATGGCGGTGCCCGATCCCGCGCCGGGGCTGCGGTTCTCGGTGCTGGGACCGTTGCGCGCCTGGCGCGGCGGCACCCCGCTCGACCTCGGGCCGGTGCGCCAGCAGGCCCTGCTGGCGGCGCTGGTGCTGCGCCCCGGCACGACGGTCAGCCCGGCCGAGCTGCTCGACGGCGTCTGGGGGCTGGAGCCGCCGGGCACCGGGGGCCGCGTGCTGCCGGTGTACGTCCACCGGCTGCGCAAGTGCCTGCGCGCGCCCGGCGAGCGGACGCCGGACTCGGTGATCGGCCGCACGCGCGGCGGCTACCGGTTCGCCGCCGACGGCGTCCGGATCGACACCGCGCGGCTGGCCGAACTGGCCGCGGACGCCACCGCCGCCGAAGAGGCGGACGAGCCCGCCGCCGCCGTCGAATCGTGGTCCGCCGCGCTCGGGCTGTTCCACGGCGAGCCGCTTTCCGGGCTGCCCGGACCGTTCGCCGAAGGGCAGCGGCTGCGGCTGACCGAGCGCCGCGCCGCGATGCTGACCCGCAAGGCGCGGCTGCAGCTGGGGCTGGGCCGGTACGCCGAAACCGCCGACGAGCTGTCCGCGGTGCTGGCCGGGGAACCGCTGCGCGAGCCGGTGGCGGCGCTGCTGATGCGGGCGCTGCAGGCGACCGGCCGGCGCGCCGAGGCGATCGCCGTGCACGGCCGGATCCGCGACCGGCTGGCCGCGGACCTGGGCGTCGAACCGGGGGAGGAGCTGCGGCGCGCGCACCGGGCGGTGCTGGACGACGTGCTCCACCCGGACTTCCCCGGGTGAGGGGTCAGGAGACGTGCGCGGCCGGCGTCGCGGCCAGCGCCGTGCGGGCCTCGGCGAGCCCGGGGTGCAGCGGCAGCACGCGGTCGAGGCCGAGGATGGCGAGCGGCCGGGCGACGGCGATCGCGGCCGCGGCGATGGCGAACGGGATCTCCCGCGCCAGCGCTTCGCGGTAGGCCTCGACGAGGACGCTGAAGACCGTCGAGTCGCAGAACGTCGTTTCGGTGAGGTCGGCGACGACCCCGTCGGCGCCGCCGGCGAACGGGTGCAGCAGGACGTCTCTCAGCTTCGACGTCTGGGCCAGGTCGAGGTCGCCGGCGCAGCGGACGGTGACGACGCCGGCCTCGGTCGTCGTCGCGAAGCGGGGCGAGGTGCGGTTCTCGGTCATGGAGTCCCTCCTGTGGTGCCGAAGTACCCAGCGCCGTCCGAGATCACGCGCCCGGGTGGGTGGATCGCTGCGGCATCCGAGGGATAACGATGCACGAACGTTGCGATCAGCGGTAACTTGGGTGGCGGAACCGTGCGGGCCGTGGCGGGTTGCCACACCCCGCGGCCGTCCGGATCCGGCTGACGCGGGCCGGATCCCGGCGCCGGGCGGCGCCGAGAGGGGACGCGGCAGGTCGACGCCCCGCCGCCGCGTCCCCCGCGCGCGCTTCCGGCGTTCCGCTCCCGCGCCGGGTCTGTCCGCCGTGTCGCCCTCGGCCGGGTGATCCCGTCGTCGCTAAGCTGCGACGATCGAGGCGAAGGGGAACGGTGGAACCGAAGACCGTCGACGAGCCGTCCGGGGCGGGTGCCTGGGCGCCGGGCAAGGTCGCCGAGCTGCTCGGCGTCTCGCCGGTGACCCTGCGCAGCTGGAGCGCGCGCTACGGGATCGGCCCGTCGGCGGGCGGCGCCGGCCGCCACCGCCGCTACTCCGACGCCGACGTCCGCCGGCTGCAGCACATGCAACGGCTCGTCGGCCGCGGGATGCCGGTGCGCGAGGCGGCCGCGGCGGCCTTCGGCGGCCCGGCGGACCCGCCCGAAGTGCCGGCCTCCCGCCGGGTGCGCGAGCTCGAGGAAGCGGCCGGAGAGCTGCACTCGGCGTCGGTCGCGGGCCTGCTCGACGAAACGCTCGCCACGCTCGGCCCGGCGGCGGCCTGGACCGACGTCCTGGCCCCGGTCCTGCGCGGCCTGGGCGACCGCTGGCAGCGCGGCGACGTCTGCTTCGCGTCGGAGTGGGCGCTGACGACGGAGATCTCGCTGGCGTTCGAGCGGTTCAGCCGCCGTTTCCCGGCGGCGGTACCGGGACGGCCGGTGCTGCTGGCCTGCTGCCCGGCCGAGCGGCATTCGCTGCCGATGGAGGCCCTGCGCGCGACGCTCGCGGAGGCGGGGATCCCGGTGGCGTACCTCGGCCAGCTGGTCCCGGCGGAGACGGTCGCCGACCTGGCGGAGCGCATGGACCCGGTGCTGGTGCTGCTGTGGTCCCTGGCTCCGCCGACGGCCGACGACCTGCTGGCGAACCGGGTGCGTGATCTGGGGCGGGTGGTGGGGACCGCCGGGCCGGGGTGGGAGCACCTCGGGGACCGCGGGTTCCCCCGGGTGAACGACTTGGCCTCGGCGGTGGAGCTGGCGGTGGCGACCGCGCAGGTGTGAGCCGCGGTGGTCTGTCCGCGGCCGCGTCAGCCCAAGTTCTCCAGCGCCTTCGTCAGCTTCGGCACCACTTCGTCCCCGAGCCGCTCGAACTCGCGCTTCAGGAACGGCCCCGCCACCTTCGCCCACCCGTGGAACTCGATCGTCGCGCGGTACCGGACCGTCGTCCCGTCCGGGCCCGCCGACAACCCGAAGTCGTCCGTCGACGTCGCCGTCTTGTTCTTGCCCACGAACGTCACCCGGCCCGCGTCGCGGCGCGTCAAGCTGTAGTCCAGCTCCGTCTCGCGCCCGCGGAACTCCGAAACGTTGTGCCACCGCGCGCCGACCGCCAGCGGCCCTTCGTCGGTGCGCGTGCACTTCACCGTGCCCGGGTCCCACTCCTCCGTGTGGGCGAAGTCCGCGAGGTACGCCGCCACGCGCTCGACCGGCGTGCGCACCGTGAGCGTGCGTTCGACCTGGACCATCGGACCTCCCGGCGGGTTGCGGATTCGTCGCAACCGTATCGGGCACCGCTCACCGGGGCACGGCGAGCCACTCGCCGACATCGATGTCATTTTTCCTAATTCTTGTCCTCCTTGTCTTCTTGACGCTCCCAGCACGCTCGGCGGAAGCTTCCTGGCAACGTTGTCACCCCACTCCCGAACGGAGTTCCCCCATGGCGGAGGAGTACGGCATCGCCGCCGATGTCGAGCCGGCGGAGGTGACCGCCGTTTCGCGGCGGCACGTCCTGGCCGCCGGGACCGGGCTGCTGGCGGGGTTCGGCCTCGCGGCCGTCCTGCCCGGGGTCGCGTCCGCCGCCCCCGCCGTCGCCGGTGCGCAGGCGGCGAAGACCGACCTGGCCCTGTTCCGCCCGGTCCAGGTGTCCTCGACCGCGTACGCCGCCACCCCGGCCGAGTTCGCCGTCGACGGCCTCGCCCAGGTCGGCGTCCGGGGTTCCGGCTGGCGCGCCGC
Organism: Amycolatopsis sp. NPDC098790; assembly: GCF_044759945.1. Classification (NCBI taxonomy): domain Bacteria; kingdom Bacillati; phylum Actinomycetota; class Actinomycetes; order Pseudonocardiales; family Pseudonocardiaceae; genus Amycolatopsis; species Amycolatopsis sp. NPDC098790. The sequence continues at coordinate 2,069,696 of NZ_JBIWAI010000002.1, read as the reverse complement.
GCAAGGCGACGGCCAGTGGATCGTCGTCGACCTGCAGGGCCAGTGCCGGATCGACTCGGTCGTGCTGACCTTCGAGGCCCAGCCCGGCGATCCCGCCTTCGACGCGACCGCGTCCCGCAGCCACACCAGCGGCTTCGAGATCCTCTCCAGCTACGCCGTGTCGTTCGACCTCGACGTCTCCGGCGACGGCAAGGCCTGGCGCACCGTCCACCACACCGACGCCGGCACCGGCGGCGTCGTGACGATCCCGCTGCCGGCCGTCACCGCCCGCTGGGTCCGGTTCAGCGCCGGCAGCCGCTCGACGACCAACCCCCTGGGCCTCAACGGCTTCCAGGTCTTCGGCACCGGCCCCCGGAACCGGCCCGCCGTGCACGGCTGGACCAGCTTCCCGATCCGCCCGCACGACGACCCGCCCGCGCTCGCCGTCGCGGCCGACGGCACCGTGCCGCTCGAGTCCGGCTGGGTCCTCACCATGGACGACTGGGCGCCCACCGGCGACGGCAAGGCGCTCTCCGGCGGCACCGTCGACACCCGCGGCTGGCTCCCGGCGACCGTTCCCGGCACGGTCCTCGCGTCGCTGGTCGAGCAGGGCCAGCTGCCCGACCCCGTCTCCGGCATGAACCAGCTCCACGTCCCGGAGGCGCTGTCCCGCCACGCCTGGTGGTACCGCCGCCGCTTCGCCCTCCCGCGCGGTCTCGACACCTCGCCGGGCCGGCACGTCTGGCTCGAGTTCGACGGCGTCAACCACGAGGCGCAGATCTGGCTCAACGGCGCCGAAATCGGCACGCAGAGCCACCCGTTCGGCAGGGGCGCGTTCGACGTCACGGCGGCGCTGCGCCGCACCGGCGACCAGGCCCTCGCCGTGAAGATCTCGCCGATGCCGCGACCGGGCAGCCCGGGGGACAAGGGCGCCGACGGCAGCTCCTGGGTCGACGCGGGCAGCACGATGTTCGACAACTCGCCGACCTACCTCGCGGTGTCCGGCTGGGACTGGATGCCCGCCGTGCGCGACCGCGCCTCCGGTATCTGGGACCACGTCCGCCTGCGCTCGACCGGCGCCGCGGTCCTCGGTGACGTCCGCGTCGACACGAAGGTCCCGGACGCGAACACGGCCGAGGTGACGCTCACCGTGCCGGTGCGCAACGCCGCCGCGACCGCCCAGCGCGTCAAGGTCAGTGCCGCGTTCGGCCCGGTCGGCGTGTCGGCCACGGTCACCGTACCGGCCGGGCAGACCACCGACGTCGCGTTCCCGAAGCAGGTGGTGAAGAACCCGAAGCTGTGGTGGCCCAACGGCTACGGCGACCCGAACCTCTACGACCTGACGCTGACCGCGGCGATCGGCGCGAGCACCAGCGACCGCCGGACGGTCAAGATCGGCCTGCGCGAAGTCGGCTACCGGTACGACCTGCCGATCGTCATCGCCGACGGCCGCGCCACCCAGACCGTCGACCTCGCGCCGCAGACCGCCCGGTTCGTCCGGATGCAGGGCCTCAAGCGCGCCACGGGCTGGGGTTTCTCGCTCTGGACGATGTCCGTTGTGGACAGCGCGGGCACCGACGTGGCGCAGGGCAAGCCGGCCACTTCGCTGTCGGTCGCCGACGGCAACCCGCCCGAGCGCGCGTTCGACGGCGACCCGAACACGCGCTGGACGTCGGCCTACGACGACAACCAGTGGCTGCAGGTCGACCTCGGCGCCGCGACCACGTTCGAGAAGGTCGTGCTCACCTGGGAAACCGCTTACGCGGCGACCTTCAAGATCCAGGTGTCGGAGGACGGCGACACCTGGACCGACGCCGCGTCGGTGGACAACAGCCCGAAGCCGCTGACCTTCCTCGTCAACGGCGTCAAGGTGTTCGCCCGCGGCGGCAGCTGGGGCTGGGACGAGCTGCTGCGCCGGATGCCGGCCGAGCGGACCGACGCCGTCGTCGCCATGCACCGGGACATGAACTTCACGCTGCTGCGCAACTGGGTCGGCTCCTCCTACCGCCAGGAGCTGTTCGACGCCTGCGACAAGTACGGCATCCTGCTGTGGAACGAGTTCTGGGACGGCTGGTCGACCGACCCGGCCAACCACGACACCTTCCTCGCCCAGGCGAAGGACACCGTGCTGCGCTACCGCCACCACGCGTGCGCGACGGTCTGGTTCGGCTGCAACGAAGGCACGCCGCCGGCGGTGATCGACAACGCGCTGCGGGACATCGTCCACACGAACACCGACCTGCTCTACCAGGGCAACTCGGCGGGCGGCGTGATCACCGGCGACGGGCCGTACTTCTGGCAGGACCCGAAGCGGTACTTCACCGGCGAAGCGACCGGCGGGAAGTACGGGTTCTGGAGCGAGATCGGGCTGCCGACGGTGTCGGTCGTGGAGAGCATGCGCAACCTCGTCGGCAAGGACGACCCGGGCTGGCCGATCGGCGCGCCGTGGTTCCTGCACGACTGGTCCACGAACGGCAACCAGTCGCCGCAGAGCTACCTCGCCGCGATCGACGCGCGGCTCGCGCCGTCGACGAGCCTCGCGGAGTTCTGCCGCAAGGCGCAGTTCGTCAACTACGAGAACATGCGCGCGATCTTCGAGGCGTGGAACACCCGGCTGTGGGCCGACGCGACCGGCGTGCTGCTCTGGATGTCGCACCCGGCGTGGCACAGCACGGTGTGGCAGACCTACGACTACGACCTCGACGTCAACGGCAGCTACTACGGCGCGCGCAAGGGCTGCGAGGCCCGGCACGTCCAGGCCGACCTGACGACGTGGCAGGTTCGCGTCGTCAACCACACGCCGGCCGCGCTGAGCGGCGTGACGGTGACCGCGCGGCTGTTCTCCCTGGACGGCGCCTCGCTCGGTGCCCCGGTGCAGCAGAAGCTCGACGTCGCCGCGAACGTCGGTGCGCCGGCGTTCACCGTGCCGTTCGACGCCGCCCACCCGGACCTGCACCTGCTCCGGCTGACCCTGACCGGCGCGGGCGGCGAAGTGCTGTCGGAGAACACGTACTGGCGCTACCGCAGCGACGCGGCCATGCGCGCGCTCAACCAGCTCCCGGGCGCGCGGCTGACGTCGTCGATGAAGGCCGACGGCGACGCCTACACGGCGACGATCCGCAACGACGGGAAGACGGTCGCGGCGATGATCCGGCTGTCGCTGCGGGAGCGCAACGGCACCGACCGCGTCCTGCCGACCCGCTACGGCGACAACTACTTCTGGCTGCTGCCGGGGGAGAGCCGCACGGTCCGCGTCGAGCCCCGGCGGCGCGTGCCGGGCGCGCGGCTGCAGGTGGAGGCCTACAACGTGGCGGCGAAGCTGACGTCGTAGCCCGGTTGGTGCGGGCGCACGAATCCGAGAGGTGAATTCGTCCCTCCCGACGAACTAGGCTGGCGGTGTCCCGCCTAGCTTCGGGAGGTGCTCGTTTCGGTGAACCTGCGCCCGCACGCCAGCCTCGGCCGCGTCCTCGACGACCTGGGCGGCACGCTCCTGGACCTCGTCCTCGGGGACGCCGACCGGCCCGGTGGCATCGGCGGCGTCGCCATCCACGACCCTCTCGACGAACCCGCCCTCCCGCAGCACGCCCTGGTGCTGGGCGTCGGCCTCGCCGAACCCGGCGAAGTGGTGCGGCAGCTGCGGACCCTGGCCCGCCACGACGCCGCCGGGCTCGTGCTGCGCGCGCCGGTCACGGTGACGGCGGCGATCACGGCCGCCGTCGAGGAGTCCGGCGTCGCGCTGCTGAGCCTGGCCCGCGGCGCGTCGTGGGCCCAGCTCGCGGCGATGCTCCGGTCGCTGCTGGCCGAGGGCGACGTCGGCGACGCCGAACCCGAGACCCTCGCCGGGCTGCCGTCGGGTGATCTCTTCGCCGTGGCCAACGCGATCGGGGCGCTCATCGACGCGCCGGTCACCATCGAGGACCGGCGGTCGCGCGTGCTCGCGTTCTCCGGCCGCCAGGACGAAGCCGACCCCTCGCGCGTCGAGACCATCCTGGGGCGGCAGGTGCCCGAGCGGTTCTCCCGGATGCTGGCCGACCGCGGGGTGTTCCGCGAGCTCTACCGCAGCGACCGGCCGGTCTACGTCGACCGGCCGGAGGAGAGCCCCGACGGGTTCATGATCCCGCGCGTGGCCGTCGCGGTACGGGCGGGGGACGAGATCCTCGGCTCGATCTGGGCCGCGGTGCGCGAACCGCTGACGCCCGACCGCACCCAGGCGCTGTGCGACGCGGCGCGCCTGGTGGCGCTGCACCTGCTGCGCGTCCGGGCGGGTGCCGACGTCGAACGCCGGCTCCGCGCGGACCTGCTGAGCACCGCGCTCGAAGGCGGGGCGGCCGCGCGGGAAGCGTTGAGCCGCTTGGGTTTGGCGGACCAGCCGGTGGTCGTGCTGGCGCTGGCGGTGCTGGAGAACGGCGCCGAGGACGCGGAGGTCGCGACCGAGCGCCAGCGGCTGGCCGACGGCTTGGCGATGCACCTGAGCGCGGTCCACCCGCGCTGCGCGGCGGCGCTGGTCGGCGACACCGCGTACGGGCTGGTGCCGGTGACCCGCGACGCCGACGGCGAACGCCGCGCGCTGCGGATCGCGAAGGACTTCCTGGACCGGGTGGGCGACCGCGTCCGGGCGGTGATCGGGATCGGACCGGTGGCACGCAGCGCGGCGGAGCTGCCGGAAGCCCGCGACAGCGCGGACCGCGCGTTGCGCGTGCTGCGCTCGGGCAGTGGAGCGGGCCGCCGGGTGGCCGCGCTGGCCGACGTGCACGTCGAGGCGCTGCTGCTGGAGCTGCAGGACCTGGTGGCGGCCCGCGGCGACCGCCCGACCGGCCCGGTCGCGCGCTTGCTCGACTACGACGAGCAGCACCACGCCCATTTGGTCGAGACGCTGCGGGCGTGGCTGGACGCGTTCGGTGATGTGATCGCCGCGTCGGCGGCGGTGCACGTCCACCCGAACACGTTCCGATACCGGCTGCGCCGGCTGGCCGAGGTGGGCGGGTTCGACATGACGGACCCGGAGGCCCGGTTCGCGGCGATGCTCCAGTTGCGCGTGGTGGCGCCGCCGGCCAGCTGAGGTCGGCGAAACTCGGCCGACCGCTCGCGGCGAGCGTTCCGAGCCCGGCGGGTTCGTCGCGATCGTCCCGGAGGCGAGCCGCACCGCAAAGCCCACTTCCGCGCCATGGTCCCGCCGAAGCTGCCCTGTCCGAAATGTCGGTGATTAACTACCGACCTACGGCGCCCATGTGGTGACTTACCTACTTTCGACCGGTGTGCGACCCCATCGGGGCATGTGACCCTGCCTGAACTTCACGACAGGTGATCAAGCTTCCACGGAGGTGTACCGGGTGTCACGCAAACGGGTCATCGCAGGGACGGCGGCGGTGAGCGCGGCCGTCGTCGCGGTGTCGCTGGCCACGACCGGCTCGCCGGCCTACGCGACCATCGCGCAGCCGTCGATGCACGCGCTGAACTCCCTCGCGATGCCGTTCGGCAGCGTCGTGCGGTCGCAGCAGGAGATCGGCGGCGTGCCGGTGTTCGGCGGCCAGCTGGTCCAGCTGCGCGACAAAGCCGGCGCGGTCCTCGCGACCCACGGCCGCACCACGAAGAAGACCGCCGGCGCCTTCCCGGCAAGCGACGCCGGTGCCGCGGCCGCCGCGATCGCGGACGTCGCGAAGCGCACGGGCCTCGCCGCGGCCACCCTCAAGGCCGACGCGCCCCGCGCGTACTGGTACGACGCCACCCTCGGTGGTGCGAAGGGCGACGGCGTCGCAGTGCCGACCTACCAGGTCACCGTGCACGGCGCGAAGCTGGACGACAAGTGGACCGAGGTCGTCAAGGCCGGCACGAGCGACGTCGTGACGTCGTGGTCGGAGGTCCGCGAGGTCAACCGCGACGTCTGCGACGCCAACCGGAAGGTGGTCAGCGGCAGCACCGACTCCGTCCGCTGCGGCACCGCCTTCGACGTCACCCGCGAGGAAGGCGGCGCCGAGTCGAGCGTCGCCGATGTCAACAACGTCTACACCTTCTTCGGCCAAGCTTCGGACTTCTACCAGAAGTACGTCGACGTCGACCTCACGAACCTCATCGGCGCGGACTACTCCGACGGCGCCGGCAAGGCGCTGCGCGGCACCGTCCGGATCTGCGTCAGCGGCGAATGCCCGTTCGCGAACGCCTTCTGGGACGGCGAGCAGATGGCTTTCGGCGAGGGCGTCACCACCGACGACATCACCGGCCACGAGCTCACCCACGGCGTCACGCAGCACACGTCCGGGCTGAGCGGCGGCCAGGCCGACTCGATCAACGAAGGCCTCTCGGACGTCTTCGGCAAGTTCATCGGGATCACCTCCAACGACCCCAACGACACCGGTGACAACCGCTGGCTGCTCGGTGCGGGCTCGTCGCTGGGCGCGATCCGGAACATGAAGGATCCGCGCTCGTCGCTCAAACCGCAGCCGGACAGGGTCAACGGCCCGGGCTGGGACACGAACAACCCGGACGAGCACATCAACGACGGCGTCGTCAACAAGGCCGACTACCTCATCACCGACGGCGACACCTTCAACGGCCAGACCGTGCGCGGACTCGGCCTCGACAAGTCCGTCCAGATCTGGTGGGGCGTCGAGAACACGCTCACGCAGAGCGCGACGTTCAAGGACGTCGGCGAGGCGCTGAACTCCTCGTGCGCGGCGCTCGCCAAGGCCGGCACCGCGGGCATCACCGCCGACGACTGCACCCAGGTCGGCAACGCCGTGAAAGCCACGCAGCTGGACCAGGACCCCAGCTAGGCCACGCCGCCGCCGAAGGCCACTCCGGGACACCCGGGGTGGCCTTCGGCGCGAAATCCGGTTGGCGGGCCGGAAAGCCGCCGTTACGCTGCCCGCAGTCCGAGACCGCGTCGAACGGAAGGAGCCGGCCGTGGTGGTCGTCGTCTCCCGTTCGCGGTCCGAGGTGATCCTCGTGTCCCCGCACTCCCGGTGCCTGCCGCGCGGCTCGCACCGGCTCCCCGTGCCGCACGCCACCGTGTCACTCTCCACTGTGGACTGACCGGCCCGGGGCGGAATCGCGCCGCCACCCACCGGATCGTCCACAGAGGACAGCGCCATGCGCACGCACGACCTGACCACCGTCCGCAACCTGGGCATCCTCGCCCACGTCGACGCGGGCAAGACCACCGTCACCGAACGGATCCTGCACGTCACCGGAGCCACCCACAAGACGGGCGAGGTCCACGACGGCACCACCGTCACCGACTTCGACCCGCAGGAACGCGACCGCGGCATCACGATCTTCGCCGCGGCCGTCGGCTGCACGTGGCGGGGCCACCGCCTCACCGTCGTCGACACGCCCGGCCACGTCGACTTCACCGCCGAGGTCGAGCGGTCGCTGCGCGTCCTCGACGGCGCGATCGCCGTGTTCGACGCCGTCGCGGGCGTCGAGCCGCAGAGCGAAACCGTGTGGCGCCAAGCGGATCGGCACGGCGTGCCGCGGATCGCGTTCGTCAACAAGCTCGACCGCGCGGGCGCCGACCTCGACGCCGCCGTCGCGTCCATCCGGGAGCGGCTGCACCCGGCGCCGCTGGTCGTGCAGCTGCCGATCGGGCGCGAGGACGGCTTCGCCGGCGTCGTCGACCTGGTGCGCCCGCCGGCGGACGCCTCGGCGGAGGTGCGCCGGCGGCGCCGGGTGCTGGAGGAGGCCGTCGCCGAGCTGCACCCGGTGGCACTGGACGAGTTCTGCGCCACGGGGACGATTTCGGCGGAGACGCTGGAGAAGGCGTTGCGGGAGCTGACCCTCAGCGGCGACGGGCTCGTCGTGCTGTGCGGCGCGGCTTATCGCGACCGCGGGATCGAGCCGCTGCTCGACGCCGTCGTGGCCTACCTGCCGTCGCCGGCCGACGTCCCGCCGGTGCGCGCGGACCGGCCCGCCGACCCAGCGGCGCTGCTGGCCGCGCTGGTGTTCAAGGTGGTCGCGACGGCCACCGGGCGGCTGACGTACGTGCGCGTGTACTCGGGAACGCTGCGGAAGGGGGACCGGGTGCGCGACGGCGAGCGCGTCGAACGCGTCGCGCGGGTCCTGCGCGTGCAGGCCGACCGGCAGTCCGAAGTGGACAGCGCGGTGGCCGGTGACGTCGTCGCTCTCGCGGGACCGAAGTCGGCCCGCGTCGGGGCGACCTTCACCGCGCCCGGTGACTCGCTGCTGCTGGAGCCGCCGCCGACGGCGGACCCGGTGGTTTCAGTGGCCGTCGAAGCACGCCGGGCGGGTGACGGCGAGCGGCTGGCGTCGGCGCTGGCGCGGCTGGCGGAGGAGGACCCGTCGCTGGTCGTGCGGACCGACCCGGAAACCGGGCAGACGCTGCTGTCCGGGCTGGGTGAGCTGCACTTGGAGGTGGCGGTGGAGAAGCTGCGGCGTGACCGCGGGCTCGAGGTCGCGGTCGGCCGTCCGTCGGTCGCGCACCGCGAAACCGTGGTGCGCGGGGTGTCCGGGCTGCTGTACCGGCACGTCAAGCAGGACGGCGGGGCGGGCCAGTTCGCCCACGTGGTCCTGGAGGTCGAGCCGGCCGCCGAGGGGTTCGAGTTCGCTTTGGCGGTCGTCGGCGGCCGGGTGCCGCGCGAGTACGTCCGCGCGGTCGAGGCCGGGTGCCGGGACGCGCTGGCCGAGGGGCCGCTGGGCGGGCACCCGGTGACGGGCCTGCGGGTGGTGCTGACCGACGGGACGACCCACCCGAAGGACTCGTCGGACCTGGCGTTTCGCACGGCGGGTCGGCTGGGCCTGCGGGAAGCCCTGCGGGCGTGCGAGCTGCGGCTGCTGGAACCGGTCGCCGAGGTGGCGGTGACGGTGCCGGCGGACGCGGTCGGCGGCGTGCTCGGCGACCTCGCGGCCCGCCGCGGCCGGGTGGCGGGTTCGCAGGTCCGCGCGGGCACGGCAGTGGTGACGGCGACGGTCCCGCTGGCCGAGCTGTTCGGCTACGCGAGCCGGCTCCGCAGCCGGACCCAGGGCCGCGGCACGTTCACGGCCCGCCCATCGGGCTACGCCCCAGCGCCGTAGAGCAGGGGCCGGCCCAAGCGCCCCAATGTGGCCTTGGTTGCGTCTCGCGCACCCAAGGCGGCCTTCGGTGCGTCTGACGCACCGAAGGCCACATTGGGGCGCTTCCGGTGGGGCGCTTCAGGCGGCGGCGAGCTGGGCCGCGGGGGCGCCGAAGCACCCAGCCGCGGGGGTGCTCAGCCGCGGGGGACCGAGGCCACTCCGGCCAGCAAGGCGTCGACGTCGGCATCTGTCGTGTACGGCGCGATCCCCGCCCGCACCGCGCCCGTGTCGCCGAGCCCGAGGTGCCGCGAACACTCGATCGCGTAGAAGCTCCCGGCGGGCGCATTCACCCCGGAAGCCCCGAGGTGCTCGTAAACCGCCTGCGACGCGACGCCGTCGACGGAAAAGAGGACCGTCGGGGTCCGATGACGCTCCGCCGCGCCGTACCGCGTGACACCCGGAAGCGACGCCAAGCCCTTGTCGAGCCGGGCGAGCAGCGCGTTCTCATGCTCCTCCAACTCGACGAACGACCGCACGAGCCGATCGCGGCGCGAGCCCGAACCCGGCACCAGCCCCGCCAGGAAGTCGATCGCCGCGGTCGTGCCGGCCAGCAGCTCGTACGGCAGCGTTCCCAGCTCGAACCGCTCCGGGACTGCGTCGCTCGACGGCAGCAGCTTGTCCGGGCGCAGTGTCTCCAGCAACGACGGCGCGGCCACCACCAAGCCCAGGTGCGGGCCGAGGAACTTGTACGGCGAGCACGCGTAGAAGTCGGCTCCCAGCGCCGTGACGTCGACCGCTGCGTGCGGCGTGAGGTGCACGCCGTCGACGTACAGCAGCGCACCGGCCTCGTGCACCGCCGCCGCGATCGCCGGGATGTCCGGGCGGGTGCCGAGCAGGTTCGACGCCGCCGTCACCGCCACCAGCCGCGTCCGCGGGGACAGCAGCCCGGTGACGGCGGAAGGCGCCAGCTCCCCGGTCCCGGGGTCGAAGGGTGCCCAGCGCACGGTCGCGCCGGCCGCCGAGGCCGCCTGCACCCACGGCCGGATGTTCGCGTCGTGGTCGAGCCGGGTGACGACGACCTCGTCGCCCGGTCCCCAGTCCTTGGCCAGCGTCCGGGAGAAGTCGTAGGTCAGCTGCGTCATGCTGCGGCCGAAAACGACCCCGGCCGGGTCCGCGGCGAGCAGGTCGGCGACCGCCTGCCGCGCGTCGGCGACCACCTCGCTCGCCCGGCGCTCGGCCGCCGTGACGACGCCGCGGTTGGCGATCGCGGCGCACAGCGTCCCGGCCACGGCCTCGCCGACGACGTCGGGAACCTGCGACCCGCCCGGACCGTCGAAGTGCGCGGCGGCGAGGGTGGGGAAGTGCTTGCGGATCGTCCGCACGTCGTAGCTCATGGCGCCAGGGTGCCAGGAACTCAGCGGTTGCGGGGGTGCTCGCGGGCCCGCCGTTCGTTGCCGTGCTTGTAGTTGCCGGTGGCCCTGGCCATCAGCAGCTGGCGGTCGTCACCGCGGTCGGCGGCGGCCAGGAAGCGCGCGGCGGCGGACCCGCGCAGCGTCCCGGCCGGGCGGCCGTGGTGGGTGATCGTGACGGTGCCGCGTTCGTCGACGCGGTAGGCGAAGCCGGTCGGTGTCCCCATCCGCCCAGGCTGGCACGGCGGGCAACCTGTTTTTCAGGAGCAGCGGCCCGGGTGCCGGTCCGGGGGTTTCCCGGATGGCGCCCGCGCGAGGACCCGACAGAATGCGAGAGATGATCAGAGGGGGACGAGGGGTGCGGGCCAAGCTCGGGAACGTCTACGTGCTGCTGGGGGCGCAGGTACTCGTCCTGGCCGTGCTGCTGGTGTCCTACAACGACGGCCGCCTGCGGTTCCCCGCCTACCGCGTCGACCTGGACGTCTACCGGCTGGGCTCGGCGGCGCTGCTGCACGGCGACGCGCTCTACGGCACCCTCCCGCCGACCGGCGACGGCCAGCTGCTGCTGTTCACCTATCCGCCGTTCGCGGCGGTCGTGCTGGCACCCCTGGCCGTGCTGCCGTACTGGGCCGCCTGCCTCGTGGTCACCGTCGGCACGCTCGGTCTGCTCGCGTTGGTGCTCGTCACGGTCCTGCGGGCGTTCGGTGCCCGAGCCGGCTGGCGCCGGGTCGCGGCGCTGCTCCTGGCCGCCGAGATCCTCGAGCCCGTGCTGCGCACGGTGTACGCGGGGCAGCTCGACCTGCTCCTGCTCGCCCTCGTCGTGCTCGACGTCCTCGTCGACACCCCGCGGTGGCCGCGCGGCCTGCTGATCGGGCTCGCCGCCGCGATCAAGCTGACGCCGGCGGTGTTCCTGCTGTACTTCCTCCTTCGCCGCGACACCCGGGCGGCGGTCACGAGCGTCGTCACGTTCCTGGCCGCGACGGCGCTGGGCTTCCTGCTGGCCGGCGCCGACTCGGTGCGGTACTGGACCGGCGCGCTGTGGGACACCGGCCGCGTCGGCGAGCCGACCTACGCCGGCGACCAGTCGCTGCTGGGCCTGCTCGCCCGCGCCGGCGTGCCGGCCGACGCGCGGACCGCGTGGTGGCTGCCGCTGGTGGCGGTGGTCCTCGTGCTGACCGCGCTCGGCGTGCGGCGCGCGCTGAACGCGGGGGAGAAGACGGTCGCGCTCGGCGTCAACGCCGTCGGCGGCCTGCTGGTCTCCCCGATTTCGTGGACGCACCACTGGGTCTGGGCGGTCGTCGTGCTGCTCGGCTGGGCGGAGCTGGCGCGCCGCACCCGGCGACGCGGGTTCGCCGCCGTGGCCGGTGTGGGCGCGGTGCTGTTCGTGGCCGGGCCGCAGTGGTGGTGGCCGCGCGGCGGCGAAGTCGAGCGCGACTGGACGTTCCTCCAGCAGCTGACCGGCAACGGCTACGTCCTCTTCGGGTTCGCCGTGCTGCTCACCGCCGTGCTGACCCGGTTCCCGCGAACCGAGGACGACTTCAGCGGCGCTGTTCCGGCCGTCGCCACAGCCAGCCCGCCCCGAGGATGAGCATGGCCGTGCCGAGCGCGAGGGCGAGGCAGATCGCGGCGGTGTTCATCGGCAGCACGTCGGTGACCGCCCGCGGCAGCGGCAGCAGCCCCGCGAGCCCGACGACGGCGTAGCACGCACCGGCGACGAGCAGGAACCGGGCGGCCCAGCGCGACGAGCGCGTGCAGAACACCGCGGTGGCACCCGTCAGCAGGTGCAGGAGCGCCCACAGCCCGGACACCGAGAACACCCCGAACAGCACGTGCGGGCCGCTGCCGTCGGCGACCCCCGACATCAGCTCCAGCGCCGCGAGCACGAGGAACAGCAAGCCGATCAGCATGCCCATGCCCTGCACGGGGGCGGGACCGCGCCGGGTCTCGGGTTCGGTGGCCGTCATGTTCACGAGGTTCCCCGCGCGGCGCCTTTTAATGCACCCCTCAAGGGGTAACCGTCGCATCGACGAAAGGGTGAGCCGATGACCGAGTACCGCCACACCGCGACCGCCGACATCCCCGCCGACGAGCTGTTCGCGTTCCTGAGCCATCCGGAGAACCTGCCGCGGTACTTCCCGGAGATGAAGGTGGCGCAGCCGCGGGGCGGCGACACTGTCCACGTCGAGGCGGAGGTGCACGGCCACCGCGTCGCGAGCGAGGCCTGGCTGCACACCGACCCGGCGACCCGGTCGCTGAAGTGGGGCGCGGAAGGCCCCGACGACTACCACGGCGAGCTGCGGATCGACGAGGACGGCCCGGCGTCGTCGGAGATCACCGTGACGCTGCACAGCGTCCGCGAGGCCGAGGGCGGCGAGGTCCAGCGGGGCCTCGAGGAGACCGTCGCCGCGATGACCCACGCCGCCAGCTCCGACGCCGACGTCGAAGCGGCCGAAGGCCAGGGTGGCTGGACCTCCTACGACGACAAGAGGGACTCGTCGAGCTGAGGCGGGAAGGGCCCGTAGGCGTTGCCGCGCGCGCCGCGGATGCGCACCGCGGGGACGGCGAACAGGAACTTGAGCAGGCCGGGGGGCGCGGTGCCGCGGCCACGGGCCCGCGCGGCTGCGGCCCGCCGCTCGACCTTCACCTGGTCGGCCTGGACGCGCTCGATCGCCGCGATCCGGTCGGCTTGGACGCCGGCGAGGTCGGCCGACGTGACCGCGCCCCGGCGGAGCGCGGGGACCAGGCGGTTCGCCGCGGCGACGGCGTCCTGGATCGCCATGAGGATCCCGTTGCCGCCGACGGGGGAGATGACGTGCGCCGCGTCGCCGAGCAGCAGCAGGCCCGGGCGGTGCCAGCGGTCGACGCGGGAGATGTCGACCGACAGCAGGGTGGTCTGGCCGAAGTCGGTGAGCAGGTGGGCGCGGTCGGCGAGCCACGGCACGCGGTCGCGCAGGAACGCGCGGATCGGCTCGACGCCGCGGTCGCGCAGCGCCGGGTACGCGCCCTTTTCGAGGCTGTAGCCGACCTGCCAGTCGTGGACGCCGCCGAGGACGCCGACGTAGGCGTCGCGACCGAAGTAGAGGTCGAGGTCGGCGTCGCGCGGGTCGCCGGGGGAGCGGGGGAGGCGGAACCAGAGCAGGTCGGTGGTCGCGCCGAGCGGCTTCGCGTCGAGGCCCGCCAGCCGCCGCACGGTCGAGAACCGCCCGTCCGCGCCGACGACGAGCGAGGTCTCCAGTTCGCCGCCGCGGTACCGGACGCCGGTCACCGTCCCGCCGTCGTCGAGGAGGTCGGTGACCTTGGCGTTCGTCCGCAGCGTGAACGCCGGCAGCGCGGCCGCCCGCTCGGCGAGGAAGTCGAGGAACCGCACCTGCGGCATCAGCGCGACGTAGCCGAACGGCGTGTCGAGGCGGTCGTAGTCGGCGCAGCTGTAGACGCCGGACGGCGTGTGGAAGCGGAACGAGCGCGCCTTGAAGTGGTCGAGCTCCAGGAGGTCCTCGGCCAGGCCGAGGCGGTCGAGCAGTTCGAGGGTGTAGGGGTGCAGCGAGTCCCCGCGGAAGTCGCGGTCGAAGTCCGACCGCGCTTCGAGCACGGTGACGTCGATCCCGGCGCGGGCGAGCAGGTAACCGAGCAGCAGCCCGCCGGGCCCGCCGCCCGCGATCGCGACGGTCACGCCGGGTCCAGGCGGAAGACGGCCATCCCGTCGAGGTGCTCGAGGATCTGGGCCGGGGTCGCGTCCTGCGGGACCGGGAACGCCTTGACGGCCCACGGCACCGACATCGCGGCCAGGTAGGTCGCGACCACGGCGGCGGCCTCTTCGCCGCCGACGGTCTCGGCCCGGCAGTCCTGACGTTCGCCGGCGGCGAGCAGCGCGCATTCCGGTGTTCCGAAGAGGTTCGCGACCCAGTCGCGGTCGCGCACGGGCGAGACGAGGTAGCGCCCGCCGTCCCGCGCGACGACGGCGAGCGGCACCCGCCGCGGCGCACCGGTGCTGCGGCCGCGGGTCTCGACGACGCGCAGCGCGTACCCGCCTTCGGGCGGGGCCTCGCCGGGGGCGTCGATCAGCTTGGCGGTCATTTCGGCGTTCATCGCTCGCACGTCCACCCGCTCCACGGTAGCAAAACTAGCTAGATTGTCTAGCTACCTTAGAATGGGCGGGTGGAAGACGGTGTGGCGCTCCGGGTGAACCTCGCCCTGCGGGACCTGCTGGCGCTCGCCCACGACGTCCAGCTGGCGCTGGCCCGCCGCCTGGGCCTCGGCGCGACCGACGTGCAGGCACTGCAGCACCTGGCCGCGGGCACCCCGATGGGCACGGTCGACCTGGCGCACGCGCTGAAGATCCGCTCGGCCTCGGCGACCGTGCTGGTCGACCGGCTGGAGGCGGCGGGCCACGTCCGCCGCGACCGCCACCCGAGCGACGGACGGCGGGTCACCCTGGTGGTGGCGGAGGCGGCGCGTGCCGAAGTTCGGGCAGCGCTGGCCCCGCTGGTGGACGCGGTGACGCGGTTGACCGAGGAGCTGGCGCCGGAGCAGGCCGAGGTGGTGGCGAAGTTCCTCGGTGACACCACGGACGTGTTGCGCGCGTACGCTGCGGAGCCTCACGAACCGGGTTAGCGTTCCGCCCATGCGAGACGAGCCCGCGCTCTGGCTGTTCGCCGACCAGCTCGGGCCGCACTTCCACGGCACTCCGGAGCACCGCGGCCGGGACGTGCTGCTCATCCGGTCGGCCGCCGCCTTCGCGGCCAAGCCGTTCCACCGGCAGAAACTGCACCTCGTCCAGGCCGCGCTCCACCGGCTGGCCGCCGATCTCGGCGACCGCGTCACCCTGATCGACGCGCCGGACTACCGCACCGGGCTGCGGCAGTTCGGCCGGCCGGTCGTCGTGCACGAGCCGACGTCGCACGCCGCCGACGCCTTCGTCCGGCGGCTGCGCGACGAAGGCGTCGTCACGGAAATCCTGCAGACGCCGGGGTTCGTGCTGTCCAAAGAGGACTTCAAGCTCTGGGCCGACGGACGCAAGCGGTTCGTCATGGAGGACTTCTACCGCGACCAGCGCCGGAAGTTCGGCGTGCTGCTCGAAGCCGACGGCGAACCCGAAGGCGGGCAGTGGAACTACGACCACGACAACCGGCAGCCGCCGCCGAAGACGACCCGGCTCGACGTCCCCGCGCCCTGGCACCCGCGGGAGAACGAGATCGACGACCGCGTCCGCGCCGACCTCGACGAAGCCGTCCGCGCGGGCAAGATCCACCCGGTCGGCGCCGACGGGCCGCGGCAGTTCGCCGTCGGGCACGACGAAGCCGTTCGCGCGCTGCGGCGGTTCCTCGACCACCGCCTGCCCGTCTTCGGCCCGCACCAGGACGCGATGCTCACCCACGACTGGGCGATGGCGCACGCGCTGCTTTCGGTGCCGCTCAACCTCGGCCTGCTCGACCCCCGCGACGTCGTGCGGCGGGCCGAGGAGCGCTACCGGTCCGGCGACGCGCCGCTGAGCAGCGTCGAAGGGTTCGTCCGGCAGGTGCTGGGCTGGCGCGAGTGGGTGTGGCACCTGTACTGGCACCAGGGGCCGGAATACCTGCGGCGCAACGCCTTGCAGGCGCGCCGGAAGCTGCCGGGGTGGTGGCGTTCACTCGACGCGGACGCCGTCGAAGCGGCCTGCCTGCGCACCGCGCTGGCCGGGGTGCGCGACCGCGGGTACGCCCACCACATCGAACGGCTGATGGTGCTCGGCAACCACGCGCTGCAGCGCGGGTACGACCCGGCCGAGCTGACGCGCTGGTTCGCCACCGCCTTCGTCGACGGCTTCCCGTGGGTGATGCCGGCGAACGTGATCGGCATGAGCCAGTACGCCGACGGCGGGGTCGTCGCGACGAAGCCGTACGCGGCGGGTGGCGCCTACATCAACCGGATGAGTGACCATTGCCCCGGTTGTGTGTTCGACCCGAAGAAGCGGACCGGCCCGGACGCCTGCCCGTTCACCGCCGGGTACTGGGCGTTCCTCGACCGCAACGCGGGCCGGCTGCGGGACAACCACCGGATGCGGCAGCCGTTGCGGGGCCTGGAAAGGCTGGCGGACCGTGACGAAGTCATCGCCCGAGAGGCTGATCGTCGCCACTTTTGATTTCACCTCATTGGGTGGCTAGCCGGACGGGGTTCGCTCTCTTAGGTTGATTGCCTCTCTTCCCCCCGGCGAAGGCGAACCCCTCCATGCCCGACGCAGACCCGCGCGCTGGCGTGCTGTCCAAACGCGCTTTGGTGACCGCGTCGCACGCGGTCGAGCGCGCGGCCCTCGCCGAGGGGACGGGTGCGGACACCGTGGTGTTCGCGCTGTTCCAGCGGTTGCCGTACTTCGAACGCGAGCGCGAGATGTACGCGAAGATCGCGCGCCGGGCCGCTGTGACTGTCGTCGGCATGGTGGACTCGGGCCGGCCCGACCTCCCGCACGGCGTCACGCCGGTGCTGCTGCGCCCCGACGAGCCGATGGCGCGCGAGTGGTCGGTCGCGGTGCTGTCGCCGACGTTCGGGGCGTCGGTCGTGGCGCAGGACCTGGACGAAATCGACCCGCAGGCGACGTCGGTCGAGCGGGCGCGCCTGTTCCGCGGCCGCTGGGGACTGCGCCGCGACGAGGCGTACGCCGAGGTGGTCCGGCTGCGCGACGCGATGGGCGACCGGCTGCCGCCGTCGGTCCGCCGCAAGGTCGGCGAGGTGCTGGCGTCGGTGGAGACCCCGGCGGAGCTCGACATCGAAAGCCGCGCGGAGGCAGCGCTGCGGCACGTGGCGTCCCGCCTGGACGCGGCCCGCGCTTCGGCGCCGGTCCCGGTGGGCCCGGCGGTCGACCCGGAGACGGGGCTGGACACCCTGGCGGGCATCACGCGCTGGCTCGGCGACGCGACGGACACGGTACCGCTGGGCCTGGTCCTGGTGGCGGTCGACGACCTGGCGGCGGTCGAGCGCCGCCACGGCACCCGCGTCCGGATGCACACGGAGCAGAACATCGCGGACCTCCTGCGCCGCGGACTGCGTCCCGTCGACCGCGCGATCCGGCTGGGGCCGGGGGAGTTCCTGGTGATCCAGCCGGCGGTCCCGGCGGCGGAGCTGACGGCCCGCAGCCGCCACCTGGAGTCCCGCCTGGCGGCGCTGCACGCGACGTACCCGTTCGTGGACCTGCACCCGAGGACGACGACGTTGCTGACCCGGCGCCGGCCGTTGCCGCTGCAGAAGCTGAGGGCCCAGCTGCGCGAGGTACCGGCGGTGACGTTGTGGCCGCCGAGTCAAGGGTCGCTGCCGATCCCACCGGAGCCGAGGGGACTGGTGATGCGCTCGGCGGCGGGTGCCTGGTTCCGCTGACGATGGCTGGTGGGGCCGGCTGCGGGCGCACCGGCTTGCTTCAGCCGCTCGTGCTCGCGATCCAAACGCGAGCGCGGGCCCAGGCCGGCCACCGGCTCCGCTCCCAGCACTCCGCGAAGAGCGCGGCCGCCCACTGCTGCCCACGTGAGACCGCCGTATAACGCCCTATACCGCCGCCGATCGAACTCCACGCCTCACCCGGCCGAGCACCGAAACCACGGCAGCGACCGCAAAGAGTCCACAAGCGACCCCCGCCGACACCTGCACCCCCACGGTGCAAGCGGCGCGCGCGGCCGCCAGCAGCCCCTCCGCCGCGAACCCTCGCGCCGCGGCCTCCGCCTGGACCGGCCCCGCCGCCGCCAGCCGGGCCGCCGGCTCCGGCACCCCGGGCGGCACCGCCAACCGCGCCGCGTAGACCGCCGCGGCCAGGGAACCGAACGCCGTCGTGCCCAGGCCGGCCCCCAGTTCGTACCCCGTCTTCTCCACCGCCGCCGCGCCGCCCGCGTGGCCGGGCGGGGCCGCCGACAGCAGCGTGTCCGTGCTCGACGTCAGCGCCAGCGCCATCCCGAACCCCGAGCCGACCAGCGCCGCCGCCAGCCACCACGACGTCAAGCCGCCCGCCGCCGGTACCGCCAGCGACGATCCCGCCAGCGCGAACCCCCACGTCCGGACCCGGGCGTTGCCGAACCGGCCGAGCAGCGCCGGCGCCGTCACGCTGCCCGCCGCCGACGCCCCGAGCACCAGCAGCAGCCGCGCCGCCGCGGCCGTCGGCGACAGGCCCAGCACCACCTGCAGGTACTGCGCCAGCAGCACCCCGAGCCCCACCAGCGTGCTCATCACCAGCAGCACCCCGCCCACCGCACCCGGCACGCCCGGACGGCGGAACAGCGCCAGATCCAGCAACGGCACCGCGGCGGAACGCTGCCGGCGCACGAACAGTCCTAACAGGACACACCCGGCCACACCCGCGAGAACGCCGCCACCCGACGGGCCGGCGGCGAACGCGATCCCGAGCACGCCGCCCGCCGCGAGAACCGCGCTGAGCGCGTCCCACGGCCGTCGTCCGGGCGGCGTCCGCGGCAGCCACCGCAGCGCCGCGACGACCGCCACCAGGATCACCGGCGGGTTCACCAGGAACGTCGCCCGCCAGCCCCACGCCTCGACGAGCACGCCGCCCAGCACCGGCCCGAACACCGAGCCCGTCCCGGCGACGCCGCTGCACACCGCGATCGCCGTGCGCCGTCGGCGCTGGTCCGGGAACAGCTCGCGCAGCAGCGACATCGTCACCGGCATGATCATCGCGCCGCCGCAGCCGAGGGCCGCCCGGGCGATGAGCAGCGTCGTGACGTCCGGCGCGAACGCGCACCCGAGCGACGCCGCGCCGAACACCGCGTAGCCGGTGACCAGCACGCGCCGCCGTCCGAAGCGGTCGCCGAGCGTGCCGAACGGCAGCAGCAGCGGCGCCGCCGTGAGCGGGTAGATCGCCACGATCCACACCTGCGCGGCCGCGCCCGGACGCAGCTCCCGGACGAGGTCGGGCAACGCGACGTGCAGCACGGTCGCGTCCACGGCCACCAGGAACAGTCCCGCGCCGAGCACCGCCAGCAGCCTCACAGCAACCGCGCAAGGTGCCGCGCGACGACGTCGACGTGCGGCGGGTCGACCACCGACAGGTGGTGCGCGGGCACCGGCACGACCTCCAGCCGCGGGCACAGGTCCGCCCAGCCCGCGGCGAGGTCGGAGCGGGAGTAGCGCGGTTCCATCGCGAGCCCGGCGGCGTACGGCTCGGTCGCCCGGTAGAGCACCACTCGGCCGTCGTAGGGACGCGGGGTCCCGCGCTCCGCGGCGAGCGTGTCCAAAAAGGACTGACGCTGGTGCCGCAGGACACCGGGGCTGAGCAAGCCGGCCTCGGCGACGCGGCGCATGGTCAGCTCGATCTGCTCTTCCTCGGGCAGCGGCGCGAGTTCGTCGTGGCCGAGCCGGACCGGGCGGCCGTAGGTGCCTTCGACGTAGCCGGTGAACCGCAGGAACCGCCGCGCCGACGACGCCCGCGGATCCAGATCGGGTTCCGGCAGTGGCAGCATGGTGTCGACGAGGGCGACGAATTCGACGTCCTCGCCTTCGTCGGCGAGCCGGGTCGCGACACCGTAGGCCAGCGCGCCGCCGAACGACCACCCGGCGAGCCGGTAGGGCCCGTGCGGCAGCCGCGCGCGGACCAGCGGCAGCAGCCGTTCGACGCGCTCCTCGATGCTCGTGCCGGGCACGCGTTCGAAGCCGAGGCACGGCACGCCGGCGGGGAGCCGGTCGAGCAGCGGCCGGTAGACGGTGCACGTGCTGCCGCCGGGGTGGAACAGCAGCAGCGGCGCGGCGCCGGCGTCGCCGGGAGTGAGGACGTGCACCGGGCCCCGGGTCTCGCGCGTGTCGAGGACGGCGCGCGCGACGTCGGCGATGGCGGCCAGGGAGTCGTGCGGGAGCAGGTCGGCGGCGTCGATCGGGGTGTCGAGTTCGGCGGACAGGCCGGCGGCGAGGAGCCGGGCGAGCCGGTCGTCGAGGCGGACGTGCGAGCCGGGGTCTTCGCCGGTGTGCTCGCGCCAGAGCCGCCGGACGAGCCGGTCGGCGGCATCCCACGCGCGGCCCCGGGCGGGGCGGGGGAGTTCGCCGTCGCGGGGAGCGAGGTCCCGGTTGAGGTCGGCGAGGGTGGCGCCCCGCAGGACGGCGGCGGTATCGGGTTCGGCGCCGAGCTCCCGCCGGACGGTCTCGCGGATCCGGTTCGCCATGAGCGAGTCGAGCCCGAGGTCGACGAGCGGGGTATCGGCGTCGAGGCGGGCGGGGGAGAGCCCCATGACCGCGGCGACGATTTCGGTGAGCCGGTCGCGAGCCGGGATGGGCGGCCGCTCGGCGACGGACGCCTCGGCTGCCGGTTTCGCCGTCGGAGCCGTCGGCGCGTCCGTGTACCAATACCGCTCGTGCCGCCACGGCATCGGCGGCACGTCCGCCAACCGCGCACCATCGTCCGGGGCGCTCACCGTGATCCGCGTTCCCGCGCAGTACAATTCCGCCGCGGCCGCGCCGAACGCCCGGACTTCGTCCTGTCCTCGGCGCAACGTCCCCGTCACCACCGCGTCCGCGATCCCCGCCGCCTCCAAGGTCCGCGCCAAGGATCCACGCAGGATCGGCTGCGGCGACACCTCGACGAACACCCGGTGCCCGTCCGCGGCCGCCGCCGTCACGGCCTGGCGGAACCGGACCGGACGCCGCACGTGCGCCGCCCAGTAGTCCGCGTCGAAGTCCGGCAGCGCACGCGGGTCCGTCAGCACCGTGTCGTACCACGGCACCAACGGCCGACGGCCGCCCAGCTCGGCCAACGCGTCGCGCAGCGATCCCAGGATCGGGTCCACCGAAGCCGAGTGCCCGGCGACGGACACCGGCAGCCGGCGCGCGGTTCGACCCCCAGCCGTCAGCGAAGCGACCAGGGAGTCCAAAGTGGACGCATCCCCGGACACCGTCAGCTGTCCCGGCGCGGAGTCGACCGCCAGCTCCACCCCGGCCGGCAGTTCCGACGCCGTCAGCGAAACGGCGGCCATCGCGCCGCCCGCGCCGAGGGTGCCCAGCAGCCGCGCGCGGGTGGCGACCAGGTGGACGGCCTCGTCCGCGGTCAGCACCCCGCTCACCACGGCGGCGGCCGCGGAGCCCAGCGAATGCCCGACGACGGCGGCGGGCCGGACGCCGAGCGCGTCCCACCGCGCGGCCAGCGCCACCTGCGTCCCGAAGATCGCCAGCTGGGTCTCGGGCAGCGACAAGGAGTCAGCACCGAGCAACGCGCGCAGCGACCGTCCACCGTGCTCGGTGAACGGATCGCCGAGCTTGTCCACTTGCGCCGCGAACACCGCCGACGAAGCCAGCAACCCGCGGCCCATCCCGGTCCACTGCGAACCGTGCCCGGAGAACACGAACACCGGCCCCTCGCCCGGCGCCGCGGTTCCCGTCGCCACGCCGGCGGGCAGGGGGTCGGTGCCGACG
Source organism: Amycolatopsis sp. NPDC098790 (assembly GCF_044759945.1). NCBI lineage: Bacteria > Bacillati > Actinomycetota > Actinomycetes > Pseudonocardiales > Pseudonocardiaceae > Amycolatopsis > Amycolatopsis sp. NPDC098790. The sequence continues at coordinate 2,047,938 of NZ_JBIWAI010000002.1, read as the reverse complement.
GCCCGCAGCAGGACGGCCAGTTCGGCGGTGTCGCCGGCGACGAACGCGGCCCGGTGCCGCTCGCCGTTGTCGCGGCGGAACAACGTGTGCGTGACGTCGGCGAGGGACTGGCCCGGTGACGAGTCCAGCCAGTCCGCCAGCTGCGTCGCGCGTTCGGCGAGCCGGGACCGGGTCCGCGCGGACAGCAGGCCGATCCGAACCCCCGGACCGGGAGCGGGAGTCCCGATCGGCGCCGCCTGTTCGACGACGACGTGCGCGTTGGTCCCGCCGAACCCGAACGCCGACACCCCGGCCGTGGCGCGCCCGGAGTACGACGGCCACGGCGTGGGCTCGGTGACCACCTTCAGCCGCAGGTCGTCGAACGGGATGTGCGGGTTCGGTGCGGTGAAGTGCAGCTGCGGCGGCAGTTCGCCGTGCACCAGCGAGAGCACGACCTTGATCAGCCCGGCGATCCCGGCGGCCGCCTCCGCGTGCGCGATGTTCGTCTTCACCGACCCGATCAGCAGCGGCTCGCCGGCGGCGCGGCCCGCGCCCAGGACCGCGCCGAGCGCGCCCGCCTCGATCGGGTCGCCGAGCAGGGTGCCGGTCCCGTGCGCCTCGACGTAGTCCACAGTGGATGGATCGAGCCCGGCGCCGCGGTAGGCGTCGCGCAGCATCGCCTGCTGCGCCGCGGGATTCGGCGCGGCCAGGCCGTTGGACCGGCCGTCGGAGCCGACCGCCGACGAGCGGAGGACGGCGAGCACGCGGTCGCCGTCGACCTCGGCGTCGGCCAGCCGCTTGAGCACGACGACGCCGCAGCCCTCGGCCCGCGCGATGCCGTCCGCATCGGCCGAGAAGGTCTTGCAGCGGCCGTCGGCGGCGAGCAGTCCCGCGGCGGCGAACGCGGCCGTCGGCCCGGGCACGAGCATGAGGTTCACCCCGGCGGCCAGCGCCAGGTCGGCCTCGCCGTCGCGCAGCGCGCGCATGGCGTGGTGCACCGCGACCAGTGACGACGAGCAGGCCGTGTCGACCGCCATGCTCGGTCCGCGCAGGTCGTAGACGTAGGACAGCCGGTTGGCCGCGATGCTGCCCGCCGCGCCCGTCGCCGTCCAGAGGTCCGGTGCGGCGCCGGTCAGCGTCAGGTGGCCGTAGTCGTGGGTGGCGATCCCGGTGAAGACGCCGGTGCGGCTGCCGCGCAGGGCCGCCGGGGCGATGCCGGCGTGTTCGAGCGCCGCCCACGCGACCTCGAGGAGCATGCGCTGCTGGGGATCCATCGTCGCGGCCTCGCGCGGGGTGATGCCGAAGTGCTCGGCGTCGAACCCGGCGACGTCGTCGAGGAAGCCGCCGGTGAGCGGTGCGGCGCCGGCGTCCCAGCGGCCCGGCGGTGCCGTCCGGACGGCACCGCGGCCGCCGCGCAGCAGGTCCCAGAACTCGTCGGCGCCGTCGGCGCCGGGCCAGCGGCAGCCGAGGCCGACGACGGCGATCGGGTCGGTCCGGCGCCGGTCGGCCGGTGGTGCCGCCGGCTCGTCGCCCGCGGTGAGGCTGCGGACGAGGTGGTCGACGGTCGGGCTCTCCCACAGCAGCGTCGCGGGCAGCCGCCTGCCGACCAGGTCTTCGAGGTCGGCGGCGATGCCGACGGCCTGGCGGGAGGACAGGCCGTAGTCGGCGAGCGGGCGGTCGGGTTCGACGGTCGTGCCGGTGTGCTCCGCGAGCAGCTCGAGGAGCCGGTGGCGCAGGTCGGGGTTTCTCATCGCGCCAGTGCCTTTCCGTAGTTGCCGGCCTTTCCGTAGTCGCCGGCGAGGTAGCGGTCGCGGCAGGCGCCGCGGGCGATCTTGCCGCTGGAGGTGCGCGGCACGCGGCCGGCCGGGACGAGCAGCACCTCGCGCAGGGACAGGCCGTGCGCGTCCGAGACCAGCCGCCGGACCGCGACGGCGAGCGCGCGTTCCGCCTCCTCGGTCAGGGCGTCGTGGGTGCGGTGCTCGGCGACCACGACGACGGACTCGGTGTCGGCGCCCGTGACGGCGAAGGCGGCGACGCTGCCGGGGCGGATCGCGGGGTCGGCCGACGCGGCCGTCGCCTCGACGTCCTGGGGGTAGTGGTTGCGGCCGTCGACGATGATGAGGTCCTTGATCCGGCCCGCGATGTACAGCTCGCCTTCGTGGCGGACGCCGAGGTCGCCGGTGCGCAGCCACGGGCCTTCGGGCAGGCCGGGGTGGCCGCCCGTCAGGCGGGCACCGAAGGTTTCGGTGCTCTCCAAGGGTTTCCCCCAGTAGCCGGCACCGACGTTGGGACCGTGGACCCAGATCTCGCCGACTTCCCCGTCGGCGAGGACGACGGCGGTGTGCGGGTCGACGAGGGCGACGTGCTGGCCGGCCGGGACCCCGCACGCGACGAGCCGGACGCCGGTCCCGGCCGGCCGGGCGGTCCCGGTGGCGAGGGCTTCGCGGTCGAACGTCGCGACTTTCGGAGCCGCGGCCGGGCCGGTGGTGACGAAGACGGTCGCTTCGGCGAGACCGTAGGCGGGCCGCGTCTTCTCGGGCGTGTACCCCGCGGCGGCGAACGTGGTGTGGAAGCGGTCGAGGACGTCGGGGTTGATCGGCTCGGCGCCGTTGACGATCGCCGCGACCCCGCCGAGGCGCAGGCGTTCCGGTTCGCGCACGCGGGTCGCGCAGTAGTGGAAGGCGAAGTTCGGCGCCGCGCTCCACGCGCCCGGGTGGTCGCCGAGCAGGTCGAGCCAGCGGACCGGGCGCTCGATGAACGCGAGCGGGTCCATCAGCACCGACCGCAGGCCCAGCGCGAGCGGCGTGAGCAGGCCGAGGACGAGCCCCATGTCGTGGAACAGCGGGAGCCAGGAGACCGTGGTGGCCGTCCGCGGGTCGAGGCCGAGGCCGCGTACGACCTGGGCGACGTTCGCGAGCACGGCGGCGTGCGTGAGCACGACGCCGGCCGGGCTGCGCGTCGAACCGGACGTGTACTGCAGGTACGCGACGTCGTCCGGCGAACACTCGGGAGCCGGCCACGAGCGTGCGGGGCCCGGGCGGTCGGCGGCGACGACCGGGACGCGGCCGCCGAGGAAGTCCTCGACCGCGAGCTGGACGCTGGTGGTCGTGACGACGGCCGCGGGCGCGCAGTCGTCGAGCACCGCGGCGAGGCGTCCCGCGTGGCCGGGCAGGCCGGGGTCGAACAGCGGCACGGCGATCGCGCCGGCGGCGATCGCGCCCAGGAAGCCGGTGACGTAGTCCGTCCCCTGTGGACAGAGCACGGCCACGCGGTCGCCGGGGCGGACCGGGAGCGCGGCCGCCACGGCGTCGACGCGCTCGGCGAGCCGCCGCCAGGTCAGCCCGCGCCGCCGCCCGGCGGGATCGGCGGTGAAGTCGGTGAAGGTCACGGCGGGTTCGTCGGGCGTCGCCGCCGCCCAGTGGCGCAGGCAGGCGGTGAGGGTGCCGCCGCCGAGGTGCTGCAGGGACATCGGGGTTCTCCTTGCGGTTCGGGCAGATCAGCGGTTCAGCGGCCCAGTCGCGGGGTGGCGTGCTGCCACGCGGTGACGGCCAAAGCGTCGAGGTCGAGGCCGGTCGCGCCGGCGTCGCGGAGCACGAGCAGCACGTCGTCGGCGGCGATGGCGACGGTGCGCAGGCTCAGCCCGCCTGCTTGCCCGGGCAGGCTCAGGACTTGCCGGTAGGACAGGGTTTTCGCGCCCGCGACGGCGGGCGGGGTGGTCAAGGTGAGCGTCGAGACCGTCGGGAGGTCCTGGTCGTCGACGGTGACCTGGGCGCAGCGGCGGGCGCGATCGGCCCAGGCGGTGAGGTCGGTGCGGGTGCGGGCGAGGAGTTCGGACAGCTGACCGCCTGCGACCGTCGTCTGGAAGCCGCGGGCGGTCACCCGACCACCGGGGAGCAGCCTGCCGTGGACGACGGCGGTGCAGCCGTCGTCCCTGTCTACTGTGGACGGTGCTTCGGGAACGTCGAACTCGGCGCGGGCGGGGGTGCCCGGGATCGCCGCGGCGGCCAGCAGTGCGTCGGACGGAACCGTCGGCGGCGGTTTTGCGCCTGCGCCGGAAATGGTCGTCACCGCGGCCGCGGCGACCAGCAGGATCGGAGGGAATCGAATTCGGGCGGCCATGAGCATCCCTTTCGGGGGCGTTCTGGGGATTTTCTCGGCCCCCGCGTTGGGACCCTTCGCCGGCGACGCGTCCACGGACGGCCAAGCCCGGCGGCACGGGAGACCCTACGGCAGGTAATCGGTTACCGGAAGAGCCTCAAGATTGCGTAAACGTCACTCGTGTACCCGCGGTGACCTGCGGAACAGCTGGTTACTCGCTAGTTAACCCCGGCGTTGTGGCACGGGCGTCCGACTTCGGTCACCCTGAGTACTCGCCGACTCACCCGCGCGGGGGAGTTTGTTTGCCTGCGCTTCACATTGTCCGGCAGTGGACAATTGCGTCTTCGATTCTCGCTCCGCTAACTTGGCCGCACGCCCGAAGTGATTCCGGGTGACCGCCGTCACTTTCCCGGGAAAGGAAATCAGATGCGCATATCCGCGAGGTGGCCGCGGTGTGCCGCGGTGCTGCTCGCCGTGGCGGCCACGCTGCCCGGCACCCCCGCCCCGGCCGCGACCGGCGTGCCGGACGCCCGCGCCGACGACGGCTCGCACGTCGTCGCGGAGACCACTGTGGACGGTGACGCCCGGGTGCTCGACCTGACCGTGCGCTCGACCGGCGTCGGAGCCTACGCGATGGTCCGGCTGATCCTGCCGCGGGACTGGGCCGCTTCGCCGGAGCGGACGTGGCCCGCCGTCTACCTGCTCGCGGGGGAGACGCGGCTGCAGGACTACCGCGGCTGGAGCGCCAACACCGACGTCCGGCGCCTCGCCGACGACGCGGACGTCCTCGTCGTCATGCCGGGCTCGGGGCCGGCGGGTTTCTTCACGGACTGGTGGAATAACGGCAAGGACCTCGCGCTCAACCAGTGGGAGACGTTCACCGCCGTCGAGCTGCCGCAGCTGGTCGACCGCGGCTACCGCGGGGACGGCAGGCGCGCGGCGGCCGGGCTGTCGCTGGGCGGCTACGGCGCGATCGAACTCGCGGCGCGCCGGCCGGGCGTGTTCCGCTACGCCGCGTCGTACAGCGGGAACCTCAACCCGGCCGGCCCGACCGGCGAGCTGCTGACCGACGCCATCGTCGCCTCCGCCCACCTCGACCCCGAAGCGCTGTGGGGCGACCGCCGCCGGGAAGCGGCGCGGTGGGAGGCGCACGACCCGGTGGTCAACGCGGACCGGTTGCGCGGCACGGAGCTGTATCTGTCGGCAGGCAACGGCCTGCCGGGGCCGCTCGACGCGAAACTCCCGGTCGACGTGCTGCCCGGGGCGATGCTGCTGGAGTTCCTGTGTGGAGGCCAGACGACGGCGATGGCCGATCGGCTGCGCGCGCTCGGCGTCCCGGTGGCGGCGGACCTCTACGGACCGGGCACGCACCAATGGGCGTATTGGCAGGAACAGCTGCACAAGACGTGGCCGCGGATGGTGGCGGTGGTGGCGTCGTGAAACCGTCCTATGTGGTCACCGGCGCGTCCGGCGGGATCGGCCGCGCGTGCGTCGCGGAGCTGGTCCGCCGCGGCGCGCACGTGTGGGCGAGCGTGCGGACCGACGGGGACGAGAAGGAGCTGGACCGCGCGTTCGGTGGCGCGGTGAGTGTCTTGCGGATGGACCTGCGGGACGCGGACTCGATCGCCGAGTGCGGCGCGCGGGTCGCGGCGGCGGGACCGGTGCGGGGGCTGGTGAACAACGCCGGGCTCGCGCGGCCGGGGCCGCTGGAGTACGTGCCGCTGGCGGCGTTCCGCGAGCAGCTGGAGGTGAACGTGACGGGCCAGCTCGCGGTGACCCGCGCGATGCTCCCGGCGCTGCGGATCGCCCCGGTGGCGCGGGTGGTGACGGTCGGCTCGATCGGCGGCCGCATCGCGGGGCCGATGGTCGGGCCGTACCACACGTCGAAGTTCGCGCTGGTGGGCTTGACGGACAGTCTCCGCGCGGAACTGGCCCCGGAGGGCATCGAGGTGATCCTGGTCGAGCCGGGCGCGGTGGCGACGGCGATCTGGTCCCGCGCACGAGAGGCGGCGGAGGAGGTGCGCGCGACGCTGCCGGCGGCGGGTCTCGAGAGGTACGGCGAGCAACTGGCGGCGGCGGAGCAGAGCGCGCTCCGCTCGGCGCGCACGGGTCTGCCGCCTCGGCGGGCGGCGGAGGTGGTGGTGCGGGCGTTGACGGCGAGAAGGCCGGCCCCGAGATACCTGGTGGGTAGGGACGCGCGAGTGGCGGCGGTGCTGGCGAATCTGCCGTTCCGGTTGCGCTACCGCCTGACGGCGGCGAAGCGATGACGGGGATCGCGCCGGCGCGGGCTCGCTCGGCGGGGCTTGGCGGGCGGTCGCTGCTCGCGGCGGCGGGTCGCGTTGGCCGGCAGCTGGTCGCGTACCGCAGCACCCGCCACCGGATCCGGCCCGCCGCGCCGCCGGGGCTCGGCCGCCCGCAACCCCACTACGCGGCGGCCACCCGATGAGCCGCCGGGTCGTCCTCATCGCGCCCGGCTCGCGCGGGGACGTCCAACCCTGCGTGGCCCTCGGGCGCGGGCTCGCCGCCGACGGCGACCGGGTGCGGATCCTCGCCGCCCCTGCCTTCGAACCCCTCGTCACCCGGCACGGCCTCGGCTTCGGCCCCCTGTCCGCGGATCCCGGCGCGGTGCTCGGCTCCGAAGCCGGGAAAGCCTGGACCACCGGCAACCCGCTCAAGTTCCTGACCGGCCTCCGCGCGGCCGTCCGGCCGGTCCTCGACCGCATGCTCGCCGACGTCCACGAGGGCACGAAAACCGCCGATCTCGTCCTCGCGCCGACCCTCGGCCTCCTGGGCACCCACCTGCCCGTCCCGAACGTCGAACTCCACTACCAGCCCAGCATCCCGACACGAGCCTTCCCGCACCCCCTCCTCCCGTGGGCGGCGAAGCTGGGACCGTGGGGCCGCCACCTCAGCTTCACCGCCGTGGACGCGCTGGCCGAGCGCATCCTGCGGCCCGAAATCGACCGCTGGCGCGTCCAAACCCTCGGCTTCTCCGGGAAACGGCCGCGCCGCGATGCGCCGGTCCTGTGCGCTTTTTCCGGCGCCGTCGTTCCGCGGCCGCCCGACTGGCCCGCCCGGGTCCACGTCACCGGCTACTGGTTCCTCGACGCCGACCCCGGCTGGCGCCCGGACCCGCGGCTGCGCGACTTCCTCGCCGCGGGACCGCCTCCGGTGTACGTCGGCTTCGGCAGCATGCCCACCGACGAAACCCTCGACCTGGTACGCACGGCCCTGCGCCGCGCCCGGGTGCGCGGGCTCGTGACCGGGGAAGGGCCGGAAACCGATGATCTGCTGACCGTCACCGACGTCCCGCACGACTGGCTGTTCCCGCGCACCGCCGCGGTGGTCCACCACGGCGGCGCCGGCACCACCGCGGCCGGGCTCCGCGCCGGCGTCCCGGCGCTCGTCTGCCCCGTCTTCTCCGACCAGCCGTACTGGGGTGACCGGGTGCACCGCCTCGGCGCCGGACCGCGGCCTCTGCCGCACCGGGAACTGACCGTCGACGCCCTGACGGCGCGGCTGCGCGAGCTGACGGCCAACCCGCTCTTCCGGCGAGGAGCGCAGTACGCCGGGGCCCGGCTGCGCGAGGAGGACGGCGTGGCCCACGCGTGTTCGGTCCTGCGCGAGGACCGGTCTGCGATCATGGCGCCGTGAAGCCACGCCGCTGGAACCCCGACACCGTCGCGCCGCCGCTGGGCCGCTACAGCCACCTCGCCGAGGTCCCCGCCGGACACCGGCTCGTCTTTCTCGCCGGCCAGGTCGGCGTGGCTCCCGACGGCACCCTCGCCGGCCCCGGCGCCGAAGCGCAGGCCAATCGGATCTTCGCCAACCTCGGGGCGCTCCTCGCGGCCGAAGGGGCCGGGCCGGAGCACCTCGTCAAGCTGGTGACGCTGGTCGCGGGCACCGAGCACCTCGACGGCTACCGCGCCGCGCAGACCGAAGCCTTCGGGCAGTGGTTCCCGGAGGGCGACTACCCGGCGCAGACCCTCGCGGTCGTCGCGGGACTGGCGCGACCGGAGTACGCCGTCGAGGTCGAGGCGATCGCCGCCGTGCCGGTCTAGGCGAAGATCGCCAGCGCCAGGCCGGTCCCGGTGATCAGCGCGCACGCCGCGATCGTCGTGCGGCGGTAGTGCAGGATCAGCGCCGCGAACTCGCGCAGGAGCGCGCTCGGCAGGAAGTAGCGCGCGGTCGGCGCGCCCGTCGCGTCGAACGGCAGGCCCAGCCGGCGGCACTCCACCGCCGTGCGGAAGACGTGGTAGTTGCTCGTCACCGCCAGCACCCGGTGCGGCCGCGCGCCCTCGGGCAACAGCTCGGCCGAAAATCGCAGGTTCTCCTCGGTGGTTGTCGCCCGGTCCTCCAGAAGGATCCGGTCGGCCGGGATCCTCCGCGAAATCAGGTATTCCTGCATGGCGGCGGCCTCCGTGACCGTCTCGCCGGGCCCCCGGCCACCCGACACCACGAGCAACGGCGGTTCCGCTTCCCGCGAGTACAGCCGGATCGCACGGTCGAGCCGGGCGGCCAGCAGAGGCGTCACGCGGTCGCCCGCCAGGCCGCAGCCGAGGACGATGATCGCTTCGACGCCCGTGCGGCGTCGCAGCCTGCCGTACAGGAGCGAATACCCGAGCAGCGACGCGAAGAGGAACCCGAAGTAGCACGCGAGCACCGCCGCCGTCGCGACCAGCGCCGAACCCCACCGGCCGAGCGGTACGAAGAAGAGTCCTTCGAGCACCAGCATGCCGACGCCGAGGACGAACGACAGCAGGTTCCCGAGACTCCGGCCCTCGCGTCGCACCATCCGGACGCCGTTGCCGATCAGCGCGGCCGGCAGCACCACGGCGACCAGCACCGCGACCGCCGCCACCAGCCCGCCCAGCACCGGGGTGAGCCACTCCAGGTGCAGCGCCGCGCGCAGCAGCCACAACCCGGTGAACAAGAGCGCCAGCCCGAGCCAGACGGCGTTGCCGAGCCGCCGCGGTTCGCGGGCCACCCGGGCCGCGAACACCAGCAGCGCCACGGCGGCGCAGCCGGGCAGCACGGCATCCGTGACGCTCACCCGGCCTCCCCACTTCACGCGGAGAGGCCAACCTAAAGCACGCGGACCCGGTGGCGGCCCACCGGGTCCGCGTCGGTCAGGCCTTGTGCTGCATGCTCGACCGGGCCGGGTTGCCCTGGTCGGCGGCCTTCGGGTCCTTCTCGTCCTGCTTGGCCCGGACCCCGGACTCGATCCGGTCGCCGAGGTCCTTGTCGACGTTGCGCCAGTAGTCGAACGCCCGCGCCAGCACCGGCTCGGACACGCCGTTGAGCAGGTGCCCGACGATGTTGTCGACCAGCCGGCCGCGCTGGTCGTCGTCCAGCACCTCGCGGACCATCGTGCCGGCCTGGCCCCAGTCGTCGTCGTCCTCGCGCAGCGTGTACGCCGTGCGGACCATGTCGCCGTCGGTGTGCCAGCCCGCCGGCTGCCCGTACCGGGCGACGTCGGCGCGCGGGCCGCCCTTCGAGTTCGGCGCGTACACGGGGTCGGAGACCTTCGTGTACCGCATCGCGCCGTCCTTGCTGTAGCTGTGCACGGGCGCGACGGGCGCGTTGACCGGCAGCTGCCGGTAGTTCGCGCCGATCCGGTAGCGGTGCGCGTCCGGGTAGGAGAACAGGCGTCCGAGCAGCATCTTGTCCGGGCTCGCCCCGATCCCGGGCACCAGGTTGCTCGGCTCGAACGCGGCCTGCTCGATCTCGGCGTGGTGGTCGGTCGGGTTGCGGTCGAGCGTCATCCGGCCGACGTCGATGAGCGGGTAGTCGCCGTGCGGCCAGACCTTCGTCAGGTCGAAGGGGTTGAAGCGGTAGGTCTTGGCGTCGTCGAACGGCATGACCTGGACCTTCAGCGTCCACGACGGGTGGTCGCCGCGCTCGATCGCCTCGTACAGGTCCCGCGTGTGGTAGTCGGTGTCGGCCGAGGCCATCTGGTCGGCCTCGTCCTGCGTGAAGCACTCGACGCCCTGGTCGGTCTTGAAGTGGTACTTGACCCAGAAGCGTTCTCCGCCGGCGTTGACCCACATGAAGGTGTGGGAGCTGTAGCCGTTCATGTGGCGCCAGGTGCGGGGGATCCCGCGGTCGCCCATCAGCCACGTCACCTGGTGCGCCGACTCCGGCGACAGCGTCCAGAAGTCCCACTGCATGTCGTGGTCGCGCAGGTTGTTGTCGGCGCGGCGCTTCTGCGAGCGGATGAAGTGCTGGAACTTCAAGGGATCCCGCACGAAGAAGACCGGCGTGTTGTTGCCGACCAGGTCGTAGTTGCCTTCGCTGGTGTAGAACTTCACCGCGAAGCCGCGCGGGTCGCGCCAGGTGTCGGGACTGCCGCGTTCACCGGCGACGGTGGAGAACCGGACCAGCAGGTCGGTCTTGGTGCCCGGCTGGAACACCGCGGCTTTCGTGTACGCGCTGACGTCGCCAGTCACCTCGAAGCGCCCGAACGCGCCGCTGCCCTTCGCGTGCGGCTGCCGTTCGGGGACGCGTTCGCGGTTGAACTGCGCCATCTGTTCGATGAGGTAGTTGTCGTGCAGCAGGATCGGGCCGTCGGGACCGACGGTGAGGGAGTGCTCGTCGCTCTCGACCGGGATGCCGGCGTCGGTGGTGGTCGGTTCCGTCATGACACCCCACCGTGCGCGCTTTTCTGGATCGGGTCAAGTCCTCGGATGGAGTGTTTGATCGGGCGGAAAGCGGGTAAGGGCCGGGGGTTCTGGCATGGTGGGGTCGTGGGTGAGCGACCGGCTTTCGTGCTGCACGAGCATTGGCGCCCGCGTCACCACTTCGACCTGCGGCTCGAAGAGGGCGGCGTGCTGCGCTCGTGGGCCGTCCCGCGCGGCCTCCCGCCGGACTCGAGCGGCAACCGGCTCGCGGTCGCCGTGCCCGACCACGGGCTCGACCACCTCGGCTACGAGGACGACACCAAGAAGGTCGCCGACACCGGCTGGTGGGAGGAGCACGACCGCACGGACAAGCGCATCCTGTTCACCCTCCACGGCCGGACGGGCGCGGTCCGCTACGCGCTGATCCGCACCGACCGCGACTGGCTCCTGCACCGCACCCGCGACCAGCCGGGAGACGCCGATGCGCGCTGAAGTCCTCTCCGCCACGCCCACGCTCTTCCGCGACGACCTGGCACTCGACGAAGGCGCCAACACGGAGTTGCTGACGTGGCTGCACGGCCGCGTCGACGGCGTCTTCGTCGCCGGGACGACGGGCGAGTTCCCCGCGCTGGAGCGGGCCGAGCGCCGGACGCTCGCCGGGCTCGCGCTGGACGTGTTCGGCGCGGAGCACACGATCGTCCACGTCGGCGCGGCGAGCACGCGCGAAGCCGTTTCGCTGACCCGGGACGCCCTCGCCGCCGGCGCCACCCGCCTGGCCGTCATCACGCCCTACTACCTGCCCGCGGACGCCGGCACGGTCCGCCGGCACTTCGCGGCCGTGCGCGACGCCGCCGGGGACGCCGACGTCTACGGCTACCTCTTCCCGGACCGCACCGGCGTGACGCTGACGCCGGCGGAGTTCGCCGCGACGGGCCTGCGCGGCGGCAAGCTGTCCGGTGCGGCGGCGGCCCGGTTCGCCGACTTCCGGGCGGCGCTGCCGGCCGCGCGGTTCTGGTCGGGCGCGGACACCGACGTCGCGGCGGTGGCCCGTGCGGGTGGAGCGGGTGTGGTGTCCGGTCTGTCGTCGGCGTTCCCCGAGCCCTTCACCGACCTGGGGGCCACCGTCGAAGCCGGCGACGAAGAGGCCGAGCGGGCGGCCCAGGCGCGCGCGAACGCGGTGCGGGTCGCGCTGGGCGGCACGGTCGAGGGGATCAAGGAGGCGGTCCGGCAGCGAGGCTTCGGCAACGGGCTGCTGCGGATGCCGGCTCCCGCGCCGCCCGCCGAACGGATCGCGGCCTACGCCCGGAGCTGAACCCCGGCGCGCATCGCCCGGTGCGCCCACTGCCCCAGCACGGCGAGCAACGCGATCTCCAGCACCATCATCAGGCGCTCCACCAGCCCGGTCGCCACGGTCGGGAGGTGCCCGCCCAGCACGACGTTGACCGCGAACGGCACGATGAACGGCAGGTAGAACGGGATCGCCGCCAGCGCGAGCCGTCGCGACCAGGTCGCGAACCGCCGCCAGCGCGGGTCGTCGCGGTGCCGCCGTCCCAGCGCCCAGCCCACGATCGGCAGGCTCAGGCACGTCACGGCCGAGGCGTACAGGTGGATCTTGCCGGTGGCGGTGATGGCGCCACCCTGCGGGTCCTTCGCGAAGACGGCGACCGCGAGCAGACTCACGCACCACAGCACCTTCGCGGCCACCAGCGCCGGGTTCGCCAGCAGGCCCCGCCGGTACAGCGCCACCAGCAACAACGCCGAGCCGGCGCTGGTGAGCAGCAGCGCGCCGTCCCACAGCAGGCGGCCCGGGCTGAGCGCGTAGTCGCTGAGCATCGTGCTCACGGGGTCCAGCGGGGCGAGCCGCCGGTCGAGGTGCAGCACGGCCAGCAGGACGACGGCGCCGGCGAAGGCGGCCAGCGCGCCGGGCACGAGCAGCCGGGCGCGGAGGCGGGGACGGACGGGTGCGGGGCACAGCATGTAGAGGGACACTCCCGGGCGGCTCGGCTGGTTCAAGCGGAGCCGCGGACGCTACCCGTGACCATTCCGTGACCAGTGCGCGACACGCCCGAGATGTGACCCGCGCCACGCGGAGCTTTCACGTGAAAGCTGCGACCTGGGGGCCGAGCTTTCACGTGAAAGCTCCGCCTCCTCAGAGGGTGGAGCTTTCATAGGGAAAGTGCGTTCTCAGTGGTCGCCGTCCTGGGGGATTTCGGCCGAGTCCGTGAGCCGGAGCTTGCGCCGGGCCCGCTGGTAGAACGTCGTCATCCCGAGCCGGACGACCCGGGCGGCGCTCGGCCGGGCGCGCAGGTCGAGGCGGTCGCCGGGGGAGACGTACCCCTCGACCTGGCCGTCGACCTCCACCGCCAGCCTGCCGCTGGTCGGCAGCAGCTCCAGCGTCACCTCGTCGTGCACCGAGAGCACCACGCCCCGGCTGTACGCCGAGTGCGGCGCCGCCGGCGTGACCAGCAGCGCCTCGACCGACGGGCTGGTGATCGGCCCGCCGGCGGAGAAGCTGTACGCCGTCGATCCGGTCGGCGTCGCGACGACCACCGCGTCCGCCGAGTAGCTGACGAACTGCTGGCCGCCGACGTGCACCGCGACCACCGCGCTGCCGTCGCCGGGCACGCGGACCACGGCGATGTCGTTGAACGCCGTGATCTTCCGTCCCTCCAGCACGGCGTCCACGGCGAGGCGCGGCTCCACCGTGAACTGGTGGTCGTCGATGGCCGAGAGCGCGCCGGGCAGGTCCGGGACGTCGACCTCGGCGAGGAAGCCGAGCTTGCCGAGGTTGACCCCGAGCACCGGCGCGCGCTGCCCGTCGGCCAGCCGCATGGCCCGCAGCATGGTGCCGTCGCCGCCGAGGCTGACGACCAGGTCGGACCGGCGGCCGAGCTCCTCGGCCGTCACCCCGACCGCCGCGCAGTTGAGGCGGACGATCTCGTCGGCAATGCCGAGGATCTCGATGTTCCGGTTGCCCGCCCAGCCGAGCACGGCCTCGACGGCGGCCGCGGAGTCGCGGCGGGGGTGCAGCACCAGTCCCGCGGAGTGCATGTCAGCGGCTCCGGGCGGGCAGATTGCAGGGCGTCATGCGCTCAGTCTGCCCGCTCCCGCCTTCCGTCGCGAGAACCGCAGCGCGCCGTCGTCGATCCGGCCGTGCCGCAGCTTGACGACGTCGTGCGCGTAGCTCATGCCGAGCTGCCACGGCGCCCGCGAGCCGGCCTTCGGGAACTCGTCGATCGACCGCAGCACGTACCCGGCGTCGAAGTCGAGCAGCGGCCGCTCGGTGACCGCCGGGTCGTCGTTGACCGGGACGGCCTGGTCGTAGCCGTGGCGGTCGAGGTGGCGCAGCAGCCGGACGACGTACTCGCCGACGAGGTCGGCCTTGAGCGTCCACGACGCGTTCGTGTACCCGATGGTGAACGCGAAGTTCGGCACGCCGCTGAGCATCATCCCCTTGTACGCCATGGTTTCCGGCAGCTTGACCGGATCGCCGTCGACGACCAGGTCGATGCCGCCGAAGGCCAGCAGCCGCAGCCCGGTGGCGGTGACGACGACGTCCGCTTCGAGCTCGTCGCCCGATTCGAGCCGGATGCCGGTCTTCGTGAAGGTCGCGATCCGGTCGGTGACGACCGAGGCGTCGCCGCGCTTGATCGACCGGAACAGGTCGCCGTCCGGCACCAGGCACAGCCGCTGGTCCCAGGGCTGGTATCGCGGCTTGAAGTGCGTGTCGACGGCGTACCCGGGCGGCAGCTGCTTCATCGCCGCCTTGCGGATCATCGCCTTGACCACGCCCGGGCGGCGCCGGCTGAGCTGGTAGATCAGCGTGCTCACGGCGACGTTCTTCCACCGCGCGATCGGGTACGCCAGCTTCGGGCCGAGCAGCCCGCGCAGCCGGTTGGCCAGCGCGTCTTCCGACGGCAGCGACAGGATGTAGGTGGGGGAGCGCTGCAGCATGGTGACGTGCTCGGCGCGGTCGGTCATCGCCGGTACCAGCGTCACGGCGGTCGCGCCGCTGCCGATCACGACGACCTTCTTGCCGGCGTAGTCGAGGTCCTCGGGCCAGTGCTGCGGGTGCACGACGGTGCCGCCGAAGTTCTCGAGGCCGGGGAACTCCGGGGTGTGGCCGCCGGCGTAGTCGTAGTAGCCGCTGCAGAGGTAGAGGAACTTCGCGGTGAACTCCACGGGCTGGCCGTCGTGCGTCGCCTCGACCGTCCACAATGCGTCCTCTGTGGACCATGCGGCGCGGATCACCTTGTGCCCGAACCGGATGTGCCGGTCGATGCCCGCGTCGGTCGCGGTGTCCCGGACGTACCGCAGGATCGACGGGCCGTCCGCGATGGCCTTCGCGTCGGTCCACGGCCGGAACCGGTAGCCGAGGGTCTGCATGTCCGAATCGGACCGGACGCCCGGGTAGCGGAACAGGTCCCACGTGCCGCCGATGGCGTCGCGGGCCTCGAGGATCGCGTAGGTCTTGCGCGGGAACGCGGTCCGCAGGTGGTGGGCCGCGCCGACGCCGGACAGCCCGGCGCCGACGATCAGGACTTCGACGTGCTCGGTCATCGGACGGCCTCCGTCCGCCGCGGGCGCCTCATCACGCGCGAGAGCACGGCGTTGTAGTGGGTGGGGGTGATGCGGGCGAGCGCGTCGAACAGGTAGGCGTCCGGGCCGACCAGGATGCGAGCCTTGCCGCGGTCGACGCCGGCGTGGATGATCGCCGCGGCCTTGTCCGGCGACGTCATGGTCATGGCCTCGAACTGGGCGGCCATCTGCTCCTTGGTGCGACCCAGGCCTTCGGGGTCGCGGCGCATCCGGGCGTTGCGCGCGATGTTCGTCGTGATGCCGCCCGGGTGCACGGTGATCGCGCGGACGGCGGACCCGTGCAGCTCCTGCCGCAGCGACTCGGTGAAGCCGCGGACGGCGAACTTCGCGGCGCAGTACGCGCTCTGGTTCGGCATCCCGAGCAGGCCGAACACGCTGGAGGTGTTGACGATCGCGCCTTCGCCCTGCTCGACGAGGATCGGCAGGAACGCGCGGGTGCCGTGCACGACGCCGCGGAAGTTGATGTCGTGCAGCCAGTCGTCGTCCTCGATCACCGCGTCGAGGACGGTGGAAGTGACCGCGACGCCGGCGTTGTTGAACACCGCGGCCAGCGGTGCCGGGAGCCAGTCCTTCACTTCCGCCGCGAACTTCAGCTGGTCTTCGGCGTCGCGGACGTCGAGCACGCGGGTCAGCACCCGGCCGTGCAGGGCGGCGGCAGTCGCCTTCAGACCGTCCTCGTCGACGTCGGCCAGCGCGACCGGGGAGCCGAGCCGGGACAGGCGCGTGGCCAGCGCGCGACCGATTCCGGACGCCGCACCGGTGATCACCACCGGGCGGCCGGTGAGGCTACGGGGCCGTGACATCGCTGCTCCTCGCGTGCTTGTCGATGAGGTCGAGGATCGTCGGCCACGCGCCTTCGGGCAGGTCGTGGCCCATGCCGGACACGGTTTCGAGGCGGGCGCCCGGGATCGCGCGGGCGGTCGCGGCGCCGCCGGTGGGGTGGACCATCCGGTCGCGGTCGCCGTGGACCACCAGCGTGGGCGCGGTGATCTTGCGCAGCAGCGGGGTCCGGTTGCCCGACTTCATGATCGCGGCGAGCTGGCGGCCCACGCCACCGGATGTCGGGTCGCGGTCCCAGCCCGTCCCGGCCAGCTCGCGCACGAAAGCCTCGTCGAACGGGAAGCCGTGGGAGCCGATGTGCCGGAACATCCGGATGGCGCTTTCGACCGCTTCTTCGCGCGACTTCGGCGGCTTCGCGCCCATCATCCGCAACGTCGAGAGCGCGGGGCGGCCGAGCAGGCGCGACCCGGTCGTCGACATGATCGACGTCAGGGTGCGGATCCGGTCCGGGTACCGGGCCGCGACCGTCTGGGAGATCATGCCGCCCATCGAGACGCCCGCGATGTGCGCGGTTTCCAGGTCCAGGGCGTCGAACAGGCCGATCGTGTCGGCGGCCATGTCGAGGAGGTCGTACTGCTGCGCGGGGAACCGGCCCGCGAGCATGCCGAGCAGGCTCGGCGGCCGGAAGCGCGGGTGGGTCGAGCGCCCGGTGTCGCGGTTGTCGAACCGGACGACCTCGAAGCCGCGGTCGGCGAGCTGCGCGCAGAAGGCGTCCGGCCAGCTGTGCAGCTGCTGGCCGAGCCCGGCGACGAGGACGAGCGGGTCGGCGCCGGCGTCCCCGATCCGTTCATAGGCCAGGGAAACGCCCCGCCCGACGTCGGCGATCTGTTCGGTCACTGCTCTCCTCCGGTGCTCCGGCGGCGCACGACCGCGCGGCCGCCCTTGGCGGGTGCGTAGGCCACGCCCCGCGAATGCCAGCGTTCGCCGGGCTCGGTTGTCGGGACCAGCGTGAAGTCCCGCAGCAGCGTCCGCAGCACGACGGTCATCTCCATGGTCGCGAAGGCGGCGCCGAGGCAGCGGCGCGTGCCGCCGCCGAACGGGATCCACTGGTACAGGTCCGGGCGTGCGCCCTCGAAGCGGTGCGGGTCGAACGCTTTCGCGCGCGGGAAGACCGCGTCGTCGTCGTGGATCAGCGCGATGCTGACCAGCACGTTGTAGCCCTTCGGCAGGGTCCAGCGGCCGAGCCGGAAGCCGTCCTGCTTGACCTGGCGGGCGGTGAGGTCGATGACCGGGCGGGTGCGCTGGACCTCGAGGACGGTCGCGTCGAGAAGGCCTTCGTCTTCGGTCAGTTCGCGCAAGATCGCCGGATGCCGGCGGAGGCGTTCGACGGCCCAGGCGAGCGTGGTCGCCGTCGTCTCGTGGCCGGCGGTGAGGAGGGTGAGGAGCTGGTCGGCGATCTCGTCGCGGCTGAGCCCGGACCCGTCGTCGTAGCGGGTCTGCAGCATCATCGAGAGGACGTCGTCTTTCTGTTCGACGCGGGCCTTGGCGATGAGCCGGTCGACGATCGCGTCGTACTGGCGGCGCATCCGTTCGAAGCGGCGCCACGGGTTGAAGCGGCCCTTCTTCGGGATCGGCGCGACGGCCAGCCGCGAGCCGAGGGTGACGAACGGCGGCAGCAGTTCGCGCAGCTCGGCGAACTCGGCTCCCTCGGCACCGAACACCGCGCGCAGGATGGCGTTGAGCGTGATCCGCATCATCGACGGCAGCGTGGCGAACGCTTTTCCGTCCGGCCAGGTCGCGAGCTCGCGGACGGTCTCCTCTTCGACGATCTTCTCGTAGGCCGCCAGCCGTTTTCCGTGGAAGGGCGGGACGAGGAGCTTGCGCTGCCTTCGGTGCTCGTCGCCGGAGAGCGCGAACATCGAGTGCGGCCCGAGCACGCGACCGAGGTTGACTTCGAGGTTGTCGACGAGGTCGGGGCCGGAGGTGAACAGCTGCTTGATTTCGGCGGGATCGCTGAGCACGACGGCGTGGCCGAAGATCGGCACGTTGACGGTGAAGGCGTTCCCGTACCGCTCTCTGAGCCGCCGCATGCCGCGAAGGGGTCGCGTCAGCGCGTAGGCGCCTTGGATCGCGCGGGGCGCGGTCGGTCCCGGCGGCAGTGTCACCGCGCTTGTCATGGTCGTCATCGACCCTCCCGAGAGGTGGTACGCGAGCGTACCGTCGGTACGGTACGCCGGTGTACCATCCGGGTTCAAGAGGGAGGCGATAGCGTGACTGCTGTGGACGTCGACATCCGCCGGCAGCGGCTGCTGGACGGCCTGGCCGCCTCGATCACCGAGGGCGGCTTCCGCGACACGACGGTCGCCGACGTCGTCCGCCGCGCGCGCACGTCACGCCGCACTTTCTACGAGCACTTCTCGAGCCGTGAAGAGTGCCTGATCGCACTGCTCGCGGACGCGAACCGCGCGATGATCCAGCAGATCTCCGACGCGGTCGACGCGGACGCACCGTGGGCGCTCCAGGTGCGCCAGGCGATCGAGGCGTGGATCGCGTGCGCGGAGTCGGAGCCGGCGATCACGCTGAGCTGGATCCGCGACGTCCCGGCGCTGGGAGCGGCGGCCCGGGATCTGCAGCGCGACGCGATGGAGGGGTTCATCGCGATGACGCAGAAGCTGACGGACACCCCGGCACTGCGCGCGGCGGGCATCAGCCCGCCGTCCCGCCAGACGGCGATCATCCTGCTGGGCGGGCTGCGTGAGCTGATCGCGACGACCGTGGAGGACGGCGGCCGGGCCGGCGACGTCACCGAGGTCGCGGTGCGGGCGTCGATCGCGTTGCTCGGGCCGGCCTGATCCCGGGCGGGTCCGACCCAGGTCTCAAATTGCGACAGCCGGGCGGCTTCCCCGGCCCTAGCGTCGAAAGCGGCCGAGCCCGGCCACGCGAGCCGGGCGGCCGACGGAGGCGACGATGAAGGCGCTGGTCTACCACGGTCCGGGCGCGAAGGCTTGGGAAGACGTCCCGGACGCCGTCGTCGAAGAGCCGACCGACGTGGTCGTGCGCGTCGACACCACCACCATCTGCGGCACCGACCTGCACATCCTGCAGGGTGACGTCGCCGCGGTCACCGACGGCCGGATCCTCGGGCACGAAGCCGTCGGCACGGTGACCGCCGCCGGGGAGGCCGTGCGCGCGTTCGCGGTGGGGGACCGGGTGCTGGTTCCGGCGATCACGCAGTGCGGGCGCTGCGAGTACTGCGGGCGCGGGATGCCATCGCACTGCCAGACGGTCGGCGGGATCGGCTGGATCTTCGGGCACCTCATCGACGGCACGCAGGCCGAGCTCGTGCGGGTCCCGTACGCGGACACGTCGTTGTACGCGGTGCCGCCGGAAGTCACCGACGAGCAGGCGATCTTCCTGGCCGACTCGCTGCCGACGGGCTACGAGGTCGGCGTGCTGGCCGGCCGCGTCCGCCCGGGCGACGCGGTGGCGGTGGTCGGCGCCGGCGCGGTCGGCCTGGCGGCGATCCTGACGACAGGCCTGTGGGGCGCGGCGAAGGTGATCGCGGTGGACTCCGACAAGTTCCGCCTGGAGAAGGCCCTGGAGTTCGGCGCGACGGACGCGTTCGAAGCCGGTCCGGGTGTTCTGGAGGACGTCCGGGGCCTGACCGACGGTCTGGGTGCGGACGTGGCGATCGAAGCGGTCGGCTACCCGGAGACGCTCCGGACGGCGGCGTCCCTGGTCCGCCCGGGCGGCCGCATCGCGAACATCGGCGTCCACGGGGTGCCGGTCGAGCTGCCGATGCAGGAGATGTGGATCCAGAACCTCACGCTGACGATGGGTTTGGTGGACACGGTGTCGATCCCGACGCTGTTGAAGATGGTGGCGTCGGGCCGCATCCCGGCCGAGCGCATGGGCACCCACCGGTTCACGTTCGCGCAGCTGGAGGAGGCGTACGAGGTGTTCGGCAACGCGGCCGCGAACTCGGCGCTGAAGGTGGTGATCACGCCTTAGGTGACGGTCGGGTCCCCAAGGCCCAGTTCGGGCGGCCGCCCCCGCCGCGCGACGACGACGGCCGACGAGCCGAATGGGGACGCGGAGACGCCCGGCCGCGACATCTCGAGCCGCAGCACCCGGGCACCGGTGACATCGACGTCGATGGTCGCCGGCTTCCCGGCGGCGACCTCGTGCTCGGACCGCGGCGTCCCGTCGAGCACCACGCGGAACCGCCCGACCTGGAAGGGATCCCGGGCATCGTCGAGCACACCGGCGACGGTGGTGAACCGCCGGTAGTGGCCGCCGAGGTCGAGTTCGACGAAGCCGGGCCCGG
This sequence comes from Amycolatopsis sp. NPDC098790, assembly GCF_044759945.1. NCBI lineage: Bacteria > Bacillati > Actinomycetota > Actinomycetes > Pseudonocardiales > Pseudonocardiaceae > Amycolatopsis > Amycolatopsis sp. NPDC098790. Next base: position 2,027,535 of record NZ_JBIWAI010000002.1, on the reverse strand, counting down.
TGGGGGTGGGCGTGGCGGGCCGCAGGACGATGCTGTGTTCGTAGGTCACGTCGTCGATCGCCGCGGCGCCGCGGCGCACCCCTTGGCTGGCGCAGGTCCACGGGAGTTCGTTCGCGAGGATGGGCTGCGGGTCCGCGGTCCCGTCGAGCCACCGGCCGCGCGGCGGCATCGGGTGCTTCCCCCGTCCGGTGATCGCGGCCAACAGGTCTTCGACACCCTCGTCGGTGACCTGCGTGATCTCGTACCGCGTCATCGAGTACGGGTTGAGGAACGCGGGAATGTCGTCGATCGATCCGCCGGGCAGGACGACCGGCAGGATGCGCCGGGTGCCGTCTTCCATGTCCTTGGTCATCTTGTTGCGGAGCATGGCGCTCTCGTACTGGGCACCGCGCCCTTCGTCGGGTGGCGCGTCACCGTCGGCGCGGGCCCGGTACAGGGGAGAGGCGACGGCGATGACGAAGTCGGCGGCCTTGAGGTGCCGGGTGGCCCACAACGACCAATCGATGCGGCTGCCGTCGTACCACTGGTCGAGCACGACCTCGAGGCCGATCCGGCTGCGCAGGAAGGTCGCGAACCGCCGGACCTGTGCCTTGTGCTCTTCGGAGTCGTGCGAGTAGCTGAAGAACACTTTGGGCGCTTCGGCCTCGGTCATCGGTTTCCCCTCGGGATCGGTCGGTGATTCACCGATCCGGGAGATCGGTATTCCGGAAAGACTTCGCCGCGTGGTGCGCGGCTTGGTCAGTCATCTATCCGGATGCCGATGATTTGTCAAGATGCATTCCTCGGTGGTACTTGAGGTGTGGCCAGTTATTGTCCTGTATCTGTCAGGTTTCGCGCCTTCTTCGTTGGCGTGTGGCGGATCTAGGATTGCATCCGCCTGGTGGGGAGCGGTGAAGGAGCGTCGGCACGCGTGTACGAGTACGACGTCTTCATCAGCTACCGGCGCACTGCGAGCGACATATCCGAGTGGATTCGCCACCATTTCCACCCGCGTCTGTCGGAAGTGCTCGACAACAACCTCTACGACGACGTCAAGATTTTCTTCGACGACCAGGTGCGCACCGGCGACAGCTGGCCGGACGAACTGAGCTCGGCGCTCTTGCGCTCGCGCGTGCTGGTGCCGGTCTGCTCCCCGAAGTACTTCCGGGACGAGCTGTGCCTGGCCGAGTGGTACTCGATGGCGGAGCGCGAGGCGCTGGGCGGCGGGCGGCCGCTGATCTACCCGGTGATCTTCTGCGACTCGCAGCACTTCCCCGACTGGGCCCACGCGCGCCGCCCGCGTGACCTGCAGCAGTGGAACCACCCGTTCGAGCACTTCCAGACCACGCCGGCCTACCTCGACTTCAACCAGCAGATCAAGCAGATCGCCGTGGAGCTGGAGGAGCTCATCGAACGGGCGCCGGAGTGGCGGGACGACTGGCCGGTGCGCACCCCGGCTCCAGGGCCGCCGCAGCGGGCACGAAGGCCGAGGTTCTGACGGATGCCGGGAACGATCTTCACCTTCTACTCCTACAAGGGCGGGGTCGGCCGGAGCTTCACCCTGGCCAACATCGCCGTACTGCTCGCCCGGTGGGGACACCGCGTGCTCTGCCTGGACTGGGACCTCGAAGCCCCGGGCCTCGGCGACTACTTCCGGCCGCGCCTGCCCGCGCGGCCGAGCGGTGGCGTCGTCGACCTCGTCGACGACTTCCGGCAGGGGCGGTTCAGGCCGGAGGCGCACGTCCAGCGGCTGGCGGACGTCGGTGTCCTCGACTTCCTCGCCGCCGGCCGCGAAGAGTCCGGCTACGTCGCGCAGGTGCAGGCGATCGACTGGGACCGCCTGTACGACGACGGGTTCGGCGAGTACCTGGAGAAGTGTCGCGAGCAGTGGGTCGCACGCTACGACTTCGTCCTGATCGACAGCCGCACCGGGATCTCCGACATCGGCGGGATCTGCACGGCGCACCTGCCGGACCACCTCGTTCTGCTGTTCACTGCGAACCGGCAGAGCATCCTCGGCGCCATGGAGGCCGCCCGGCGCGCCGACGCGGCACGCAACCTCCTGCCGTTCGACCGGGCGCGGCTGACCGTCCTGCCGGTGCTTTCGCGGTTCGACAACCGGGAGGAGTACGACCGGTCCGAGACGTGGCGCGGCATCGTCGTGGACGAAACGGCCGAGCTGTACCGGACCTGGCTCGACCAGACGGTCGAGCCGGCGACGATGGCTCGTCACCTGACGTTGCCGTACGTGTCGTACTGGAGCTTCGGCGAGCAGTTGCCGGTGTTGTCGGAGCAAACGCCGAGCGCCGACCAGATCGGGTTCGCCCTCGAGACCGTCGCCGCGGTGGTTGCCAGCCGGCTCGATCGCACTGACCTGCTGGCCGAGAACCGCGACGCGTACGTGGCCGCGGTGCGCACGAGCCGGCGGGAGTTCAAGCACGATCTGCGCGTCAGCATCCCGCGTCCGCTGGTCGACACCGCGGACGACCTGGTCGACGCGCTGAAGAAGCAGGGCGTCCGGGTGGTGAAGTCCCTGTCCGGGGACCGGTCCCTGCTAGCTCGCAGCGAGGACGACGCACGGCATCTGTGCCTGCTCGTCGACGGCAAGGTGAGCCGCTGGCAGTCCGCGGAGGTCGAGCTGTTCCTGCACCGCACGCTCGGCCAGGACCGCCGCGTGATCCCGGTGCTCACCGCGGGCACCGACGCGGCCGGGCTGCCCGGTTACGTCGGCAATCTCCGGTACGTGAGACTCGGCGGCTCGCGCGGCGTGGACGAGGTCGCGCGCGACCTGGCCGGTCAGCTGAAGGGGTTCACGTCCCTCGCCGATACCGACGAAGACGTCGACCTCGCCGCGCTGCTCGGCGAGGCCCGCGGAGCCCGGCTGCGCCCGTCTCGCTGGGACCTGGTGGACGAGCTGGTGACGGCTCTGCAGGCAGCGGTCGGCGCGGGCGACGGCGGCCGCATCCGCGAGCTGGCGGCGGACCTCGCGGTGGTGACGAAACCCCGCGCCCCCGACGGCGACGGCCACCACGCGGTACCGCCGGGGGTCCGCCAGTCGATCGACTGGCTCCTGCGCACCCTCGACGCCCGCGCCCGGACCACGACGAAACCGAACCACCGGAAGGATCTCGGATGACCGACCGCTTGGGACACAAGCAGACCGCGGCGATGTTCACGCTGATGGTGCTGGGCCGGGAGGTGTCCAACCAGGAACTGCAGGAGGTCGTCGGGTTCACCCTCACCGGCAAGGACCGCACGAACCTGAACAAGCTGGGGTACGTCGAGAGCGAGCCGACCGGGCCGAGGAAGAGTTTCGTGCACCAGCTGAGCGACAGCGGGTGGGCTTGGTGCGAGGAGGAGCTCGCGGTGGGGAACCCGCCCCCGCCCCGGGGGCAGAGCACGCTGGCTTCGGCCATGTACGTGCTGCTGGGTGGCCTGAACGACTACCTCGTGCGGGAGAACAAGCGGCTGTTCCACGTCTTCGGTCCGGCCGAGGCGCAGCCCGAGGCCGCGCCGACAGCCGGGGAGACGTCGGCAGGCGACCTCGAAGAGCGCATCCGCGTCGCGTACCGCGAGCTGGTCAAAGAACCGCGTGGCTGGGTCGGGCTCGTGGACTTGCGCCCGAAGCTCGGCGCGCCCGCGGCGGAGGTCGACGCCGTGCTCAAGAAGCTGAGCAGCGCCGGAAAAGTGCACCTCGTCCCGGAGGACAACCGCAAGGCGCTCACCGCGGCCGACCACGAGGCGGCGATCCGCATCGGCGGTGAGGACAACCACCTGCTCTCGATCGAGGCCCTGTGATGGACGAACTCGCAGCGTTGGCGGCACTGAGCTTCGACTGGGCGGACACCCCCGACCACGTCTGGCGGGACTCGCCCTACCACGTCGACGGCCTGCACGCCGACGCTCTCGCCGCGATCGACACGGGTATCCGGGACGCCGTGACCAGCGACGGTCCCAGCCCGATCGGGCTCGTCCTGCGCGGCCTCAAGGGGGTCGGCAAGACCCACTTGCTGGGGCTGGTCCGCCGCCAGGTGCACCGTGCCCGGGGCTACTTCTTCCTCGACGACGTCACCGCCGCCGAGGCGTTCTGGGAGAACACGGCCGAGGCGCTGCGACGCGGGCTGGCCCGCCAGGACGATTCGGGCGAGTCGCAGCTGAAGCGATTCCTGCTGCGCGTGTGCCTGCGAGCTCACGTCAACGCCGAGGTGGAAGCGAGGATCCGGCGCGGGCGCGGCCTCACCGTGGACGACGTCGAGGCTTTCATCGAGGGCATCGAAGCCCTCGACGAGACGGTCGCGACCGAGTGCGGGGACACCGCGCGCGCCCTCGTCCTCATCGCCAGCAAGGACCGCGGAGCCAGGTACATCGGCGAGGATTTCCTGGACGGGGACACCGAGCTCACCTCGGAAGCCCGGCAGTGGAACATCTACTCGCGGCCGAAACCCTCACGTGTCCTCGTCGAGGAGATCACCCGGCTGCTGGCCCTGACGGGGCCGGTCGTGATCGCCGTGGACCAGCTCGACACCCTCGTCTCGCGGTCGATGAAGCTCACGCGGGAGATCGGGGACAGCGCCGAGGAAGACCTCCTCGTGGCGCAGATCGCCGACGGGTTGATGGGACTGCGGGAGATCACGCGGAAGACTCTCACCGTGGTTGCCTGCCTGCCCGGCACGTGGGACCAGCTCAGGCGAAAGGCTGCGGGCACGGTGCCGGACCGTTTCCGCGAGTCGGTCACGCTCGGCCGGATCATCGACGCCGAAGTCGGCCGGGCCCTGGTGGCGAAGCGGCTGGGGGTGGCTTACCAGGCGATGGGATTCACTCCGCCGCACCCGACGTGGCCCGTCGCGCCGGTGGCTTTCGCGGAACCTTGGGAGCAGTGGACGCCGCGGCAGTTGTTGAAGCGCATCGGTGCGCACATCGAATTGTGCCTCCGTGCGGGACAGGTCCAGGAGCTGACCTCCTTCGACGAGAAGGCCGTCGTGCCGGTCGCACCGGTGCGCACCGCGGTCGAGACCGATCGCTTCGCCGACCTCGACGCCGAGTTCGAGAAGCTGCAGGCGGAAGCGGAACCCGAGAAGCTGCTCGCCGAGAAGACCGTGGACAAGGCCATGCCGGACCTGCTCTCCGCGGCCCTGCGGTGCTGGGTCACCGAGGTCGGGGACGACGACATGGAGTGGTCGTGCGAGCGCCAGAACGGGCGGAGCGAGGTCCACGCCTGGCTCACCCGCACCCTCGACGAGGCCGCGGACCTGCAGGAGCACTGGGCGTTCCGGGTGATCGCCGCCCGGGATCCGCGGGCCGCGCTGAGCCGGTTCCGGAAGGCCCGTTCCGCGGCGGGGCAGTTGCAGGGCGCGGACAACCGGCACCTCGTCATCCTGCGGGACGCGTGGGGACGCGGGGCCAAGACGCGCGAAGAAGTCGAGAAGTTCACGACCGCGGGTGGCAAGACGATCCCGCCGAGCCCGGCCGATGTGAAGACCTTCTGGGCCCTGCAGAAGATGCTCGGCAACGGGGGCCGCGAACTGCACGAGTGGCTGATCGACCGCCGCCCCGCGAGCAGGTCCGAGCTGTTGTCCGCCGTTCTTCCGGAGAAGCCGTCGGGGCAGCCCTCCGAAGGGACGCACCCGCCGCCGGCGGCAGTGACCACGGTGGCAGGTGCACCGCCTGCTGACGGGGAGATCACCCTCGGGACCGTCGTCGGGTCGGGGGAGCCCGTTCGGATCGAACTCTCCGCCCTCCGCAAGCATGCCGCGGTCTTCGCCGGGTCCGGTTCCGGGAAGACCGTCCTCCTCCGGCGGATCGTCGAAGAATGCGCTCTCCTCGGCGTCTCCGCGATCGTTCTCGATCCGAACAACGACCTCGCCCGGCTCGGCGACCCGTGGCCCGAACCACCGGACGGCTGGAAGAACGACGACGCCCAGCTGGCCAAGCGGTACCTCGCCGAGACCGACGTCGTCGTCTGGACGCCGGGACGCGCCACCGGGCGGCCGCTCGCCTTCCAGCCCCTCCCGGACTTCGCCGGTGTTCTCGACGACTCCGACGAGTTCGCCGCCGCCGTCGAAGTAGCCGTTGCCACACTTGCTCCCCAAGCGCGGCTCACCGGGAGCACCGCCAAGACGAACATCGGGCTCGCCGTGCTGCGGCAGGCCGTCGTGCGGCACGCGCGCACCGGGTCGCGCAGCCTGCCCGCACTCATCGACCTGCTGACCGAGCTGCCCGAGGACGTCAGCAACCTCAACGACGCCCTGCGCATCGCGGCCGGGCTCGCCGAGGTGCTCAAGGCGGCCATGGTCAACGACCCCCTCTTCGCCGGCGGTGGCGAGCCGGTGGACCCCGGCGCGCTGCTCACCCCGGCGGAAGGCAAGCGGGCGCGCGTGTCGGTGATCAGCTTCGTCGGCTTGCAGGCGGAGGAGCAGCGGCAGAACTTCGTCAACCAGCTGCAGATGGAGCTGTTCGCCTGGATCAAGCGCAATCCCGCGGGGGAGCGGCCGCTGGGTGCGCTGTTCGTGATGGACGAAGCCCAGACGATGGCCGCGTCCGGGACGCTGACGGCGAGTACCCGCAGCACGATCGTCCTCGCCTCGCAGGCTCGCAAGTACGGGCTCGGCCTGCTGTTCGCCACCCAGGCGCCGAAGGGGCTGCACAACCAGGTGGTCGGCAACGCGATGACGCAGTTCTTCGGCCGCCTGAACAGCCCGGCCCAGATCGCGGCGGCCAACGAACTGGCGCGCGCCAAGGGAAGCCCGGTCGCGGACATCTCCCGCCTGGAGCGCGCGCAGTTCTACGTGGCGGGGGAGGCGTTCGGGTTCCGCCAGGTGGCGACGCCGCTCTGCCTGTCCCACCACCCGGCCAGCCCCCTGCGGCTGGAGGAGGTGATCGCCCGGGCGCGCGAAGAACAGGAGTAGCGGCCTGTCGATCCGGAGGCTCCTCGTTCGACGCACCGGTGTAGCCCACCGAGGAGGGATCCGCGATGACCGGACCGATCAGGTTGTACATGTCGATGTCGCTCGACGGCTTCGTGGCCGGGCCGGACGACCGGCCGGGCCAGGAGATGGGGCGTGGTGGGTTCCGGCTGTTCGACTGGCTGGACGACCGGCACGGCGACGGGCCGAGCGCGCAGGTCTACGCCGAAGCACTGGCGACCGGCGCGCTGATTTCCGGACGGCGGACCTTCGAGCTGGCCGGCCGCTGGGGCGGCGACCACCACGACGGCGTCCCCATCCACGTGCTGACCCACCACGTCGACCCGTCCGACACGCCGCCCGGGAGCGCGCGGTTCTTCACGGATGTCGTTGCGTGCGCGGAAGAAGCGCGCGCGGCGGCGGGCGGGCGCGCCGTCATGGTGCACGGTGCCGGTGCCGCGCAGGCGTTGCTGAAGGCGGGATTGCTGGACGAGGTGGAGCTGCACGTGGTGCCGGTGCTGCTCGGCGGCGGCCGCCGGTTGTTCGGGGCGGGGGAACAGGTCGAGCTGGACCTCGTCCGGCAGCTGACCGACCGCGACGTCCTGCACCTGCGCTACCAGGTACGCCGCTGAGCGGTCCCGGGGCGCGCGGAACCCCGGGACCGGACCGGAGATCAGTCGGCGTCGGGGAAGTGGATGTCGGCGACGTGGACGTCCACCGAGGCCACCTCCAGGCCGAGGTACTCCTCGACCGCCTCGATCACCTGGACGCGGATCTGCTCGGCGAGCGTCTTGACCGCGCGGCCGAACTCGACGACCAGCGTCACCGCGATCGTTGCGACTTCGCCCTCCACCTCGACCGACGTGCCCGCCTCGTCGAGCTCGTGCACGCCCTCGGCTCCGCGGGCGACCCGGACGACGATCTTGCTGACGACGCCGTCGGCCACCGTCGTGCTGCCGCGGGTGCCCGCGGCGGGGCGCGACGTCTCCTCCTCGACGGCGACCGGCGTCTCGATCTCTTCTTCCTCGGCGACGGCCGGGACTTCGGCCTCCTCCGAAACCGCTTCCCCGGTGTCCTCGTCGGACTCCGACGACTCCGACGACTCCGAGGGCTCCGACGTCTCAGCGGCCTCGTCGGTCTCCTCGGCGGCGTCCTCTTCGGAGACGGCGCCTTCGGTGGTGTCCTCTTCGGTCTCGACTTCGGCGGTGTCCTCGGCCGGCTCGACGGTCTCGGTGCCCGTCGTGTCGGCGTCGACGGTTCCGGTCGCGGTGGTGCCGTACTCGTAGGTCTCTGAACTGGGCGTTTCGTTCTGGGCGCGACCGAAGATGCTGTTGATGACGTCGGACATGATTTCCCCTTTTCGGGATCGTCGACTGCGGATGGGGGACGAGCAGACGGCGACATGATAGGGGGAGACCGGTGATCCACGTCACCGGGTCCGGGCTTCGAGACTCGCTTGTGTCCCAACGGATACCCGTTGACTGGACCACTGATCACCCAGCGTCAGGCCGGGTTCGCCGGTCCGTGATCGCGGGCCCGGAATGGCGTCCGGGAATTGTCCACTTTCCGGCGTCGGGACAATTCCTTCACCCCGCCCGGAATAGGCCGGCCGGAATGCTGGAACCCAGCGCGCGGTACCCCGCCGGGTTGAGGTGCAGGTGGTCACCGACGTCGTAGGCGGGCAACAACCGGGTCGGGGCCGCCGGGTCGCGGGCCACGCGGTCGAAGTCCAGGACCGCGTCGAAATGCCCGCGGATCCACGCGTTCACCGAGGCACGGGCCGCTTCCCGCTCCGGCGAGTCGTAGCCGGTGTTGCCGCCGAACGGCGTCAACGTCGCGCCGTAGACCCGGATCCCGGCCGCGCGGGCGCGGGTCAGGATCTGGTCGTACGCGTCGATCAGGTCCGAAGCCGTGGCCGCGGCCGCGTCGGGGGCCGCCGTGCCGATGTCGTTGACGCCCTCGAAGACGATCGCCCACGACACGCCGCTCGTCGCCAGCAGGTCGCGGTCCAGGCGCGCCAGGACGTTCGGGCCCAGGCCGTCCTGCAGCACGCGGTTGCCGCCCGCCGCCTGGTTCACGACGGCGGCCGGGACCCGTGAAGCCAGCACGTCCGGCCAGCGGTCGTTGCCGTTCGTCGTCGACCCGCGGCCGTCCGACAGCGAGTCGCCGATCACCGCCACCGCCGACGCCGGGGACAGCACCTCGATGCCGCTCAGGAAGTACCAGTGGTCGACCGGCGTCGCGCCCGGCAGATCGAGAGCGGACACCTGGTTCCCGGCGACCAGGTAGGACGTCGTACGCGAACCCGGGTGCGAAGTGATCGACAGCGAGGCCTGGCCGCGCGCCAGGTACGTCGTCACCGCGATGTTCTCGAACGCGCGCACCGGGAACGGCAGCGGGTCGGACACCACCTGTGCGCCCACCGGGACCGTCGTCGACGGCTTGCCGTGGAACGTCACCGGGACGACGCTGCCCGGGACCACCGCGGAAACCCCGGCGGCACCGGAAACCGGCCGGGCCACCGAAACCGCGGTGATCGGCAGGGCGGAACCGCCGAAGGCGTTCGAAAACCGCAGCCGGATCCGGGGGCCGCCGACGGAAACGTGGGCCGTCTGGCGCAGGGAAGCGTTGTCCAGCACGCGGTCGGCCCCCGTGAACGGCGCCGGCGGCATGTTGGACGGTTCGGTCAGCTGCGGCATCGATGTCCAGGTCGCCACCCAGTGCGACGCGGGCGGCCGCCCCGACGCACCCACGAACAACGCGGTCAGGACCGCGAGGCAGAAGACGGATAGGGTGCGCTTCACGATCCGAACTCCGGCGTCATCACCCGCTCGACGCCGACGTGCCGCCGGGCGCCGGTGAGCGTGCAGTGCAGGGTCGTGACGATCTGCTCGCTCGACGTCCCCACCCGCAGCTCGACGTCGCCCGGCTCGACCAGGCGGCGGCCCGCCCGGCCGGTGTACGACGTCAGATCCGCGTGCAGGCCGATGTCCACCACCACCGTCGCCCCCGGTTCCACCGCGACCCGGCGGGCCGCGATCAGCTGGCGCTCGGGCCGCGCGACCTCCGCGACCGGGTCGTGCAGGTACACCTGGACCACTTCGGTCGCCGTCCGCGCGTGGTCGTTGCGCAGGGTCACCCGGACCCGGCAGACGCCGTCGGTCGGCCACAGCGACCCCGTCGCGCTCACGTCGGCCCAGGTCACCGGCGTGTAGGAAAGCCCGTGCCCGAACGGGAACAACGCCGAGGGGTCGACCGTGCTCACCTCGCTGCGGCGCCCGAGCGGCGCGGCGAGGTAGGTCGACGGCTGGCTCGCGCCGGCCGCCGGGAAGCTCACCGGCAGCCTGCCGGACGGGTCGATCCGTCCACTGAGGACACCCGCCAGCGCCGGCCCGCCCTCCTCGCCGGGGTAGAACCCGCAGACCACCGCCGCCAGGCGGTCGATCTGCCGCGAAAGTTCGTACGGCCGCCCCGACAGCAGGACCACTACGACCGGCTTACCGGTGGCGAGCAAGGCTTCGAGGAGCTCTTCCTGCCGGCCCGGCAGCCGCAGATCGGCCGCGTCGCAGCCTTCGCCGGACGTCCCGCCGCCGAACAGCCCGGCCAGGTCGCCCAGCACCGCCACGCAGACGGACGCCGAATCGCACGCCGCGACCGCTTCGGCGATCCCGTCGTCGTCACCACCGGTGACCGGGCAGCCGAGCGCGTAGGTGACTTCGAACGACTCCCGCAGCGCCTCGACGACCGTCGGCACCGAGACGCCGAACGGGACGTCCGGGTGGTGGACGCCGACGTGCAGCGGGAAGGAGTAGCAGCCGAGCATCGCGCCGGGCGCGTCCGCGCGCGGTCCGACCACGGCGATCGACGCGCCGGGGGAGAGCGGCAGCGTCCCGTCGTTGTGCAGCAGCACGATGGACTTCTCGGCCACTTCGCGGGCCAGCGTCCGCGAAGAAGCGTCGTCGAGGTCGATCTCCTCCGGCACCTCGGGTGCCCAATCCGCGTCGAGCAGGCCCAGCTCACACTTTTGCCGCAGCACCCGTTCGAGGGCGCGGTCGACGGCGGCGGCGTCGACCGCACCCCCTTCCACCGCGGCGAGCAGCGGCTCGCCGTAGCAGTCCATGGTGGGCAGCTCCACGTCGATGCCCGCGGTCAGCGCCTGCCCGGCCGCGTCGGCGCGGTCGGCCGCGACGCCGTGCAGGCGGTGCAGGAACGCCACGGAGAAGTAGTCCGAGACGACCGTGCCGGTGAACCCGTAGGTGTCGCGCAGGAGTTCGGTCAGCAGAGCCGTGTCCGCGGCGCCGGGGACGCCGTCGACGTCGGTGTAGGTGTTCATCACCGACCGGGCGCCGGCCCGCAGCGCCAGCTCGAACGGCGGGAGCAGGACGTCCGCGATCTCCCGCGGCCCGGCCGAAACGGGCGCGAGGTTGCGCCCGGCGCGCGAGGCGGAGTACCCGACGAAGTGCTTCAAGGTCGCGATCACGCCGGCGGACTCGAGCCCGGCGACGTACGCGCTGCCGATCGTCCCGACCAGGTACGGGTCTTCGCCGATGGTCTCTTCGACGCGGCCCCAGCGCAGGTCCCGGGCGACGTCGAGGACCGGCGCGAGACCTTGGTGCACGCCCAGCCCGCGCATGGTCCGCCCGATGCTCGCCCCCATCCGCTGCACCAGGTCCGGGTCGAACGTCGCGCCCCAGGACAACGGCGCCGGGTAGATCGTCGCCTGCCACGCGGCCAGCCCGGTCAAGCATTCTTCGTGGACGACGGCGGGGATGCCGAACCGGTTGCTGGAGACGATCTGGCGCTGCGTGCGCGCGAGGCTGTGCGCGCCGATCAGCGGGTCGACCGGCCGGGTGCCGAAGACGCGGGTCAGCTGGCCGATGCCGTGCCGGACCAGGTCGTCGAAGTCGACCGCCGCGTCGACGAAGTCGTGCTGGTGCGGGGCCATCTCGCCGCCCGAGTCGATGCCGACCCAGACGCCGTAGAGCTGAGCCAGCTTTTCGCGCAGGGTCATCCGGTCCAGCAGGGCGCGGACGCGCTCGGCGGGATCGGCCGTGGGGTCGCGCCACGGCTCGGGGGCCGTGGCTGGCTGCGTGGTCAAGGCTTTCCGCCCTTCGTCAGGGAGCTTTCGGGGGTTCCGGGTGGCGGAGCCCCCGGCCCCGGGGCGAAGCCCCGGATGTCACAGATAAGAACTCAGGAAAGGGCCCGGGTGGAGTGCCGCACCACGAGGCCGGTGTCGAGGGTGACGTGGGTGCGCCCGACCTCGTCGCCGTTGATCAGCGCGATGAGCATGCTGATCGCCCGGTGGCCCATTTCGCGGATCGGCTGGTCCACTGTGGTCAGTGGCGGGCTGCAGAGCGCGGACTCGGGGACGTTGTCGAAGCCGACCACGGACAGGTCGTCGGGCACCGAAAGGCCCAGCTCGCGGGCCGCGCCGACGGTCGCGATGGCCGAGATGTCGTTCGCGGCGAACACGGCGGTCGGCCGGTCGGGGCAGGTCAGCAGGTCGTGGGCCGAAGCCGCGGAGACCTCCGGGTCGTAGGCGCCGATCCGGATCAGGTTCTCGTCGGCCGGAACTCCCGCGGCTTCGAGCGCGCGCAGGTAACCCGCCTTGCGCAGGGTCGCCGATTCGAGGTCGGGACGGCCGGAGAGGAACGCGATCCGGCGGTGGCCCAGCTCGAGGAGGTGCTCGGTGGCCAGCTGCGCCCCGCGCAGGTTGTCGGAGTCGATGGTGGGCAGGTGCGACGGCCCGGTGTGCGGGTCGACCGCGACGACCGGCGTGCCGGGGACGGCCTCCAGCGAGACCGCCGGCGTGACCAGCACGGCGCCGTCGACCAGCGTGCCGGAAAGCCGGGACAGGTAGCGCTTTTCCCAGCCCGACGGGTCGCCGGTGCGCCCGCCCGCGGAGTAGACGACGAGCTCGAACCCGCTGCCGCGGATGGCGTCCGCGGCCCCCTTGAGCAGCTCGGTGGAGAACGGTTCGAGGTCGGCGACCAGGATCCCGATCACGTTGGTCCGGTGGTTTCTCAGGCTCTGGGCCACGAGGCTCGCCTCGTAGCCGAGTTCTTCGATCACCGCGCGGACCTTCGCGAGCGTCGCGGCGGAGACGCCGTAGCGCTCGTTGATCACTTTGGACACCGTGGCCACCGAGACGCCGGCCCGGGCCGCGACGTCACGGATGGTCACCCTGGAACTGGGCTGCATCGGCTCAGACTAACCATGGAAAACGTTATCGACAACGATTGACATCCGATTTGCCCGGGAGCAGACTCTTCGCCAACCCGGGCGCAGTCGCGCCCCGTCCAACTCGGCCGAAGTCGTCAGGAGTGGACCCACGATGTCTGTCAAACGCCGGATCCCCGTTCTCGCCGCCCTGGCGGCCGTCGTCCCGCTCGCGCTTTCCGCGTGCAGCGGAGGGAGCGAAACGCCCGCGCAGCCGAGCGGCCCGGTCACCCTCACCTGGTGGCACAACGGCACCACCGACCCGATCAAGTCGATCTGGGAGAAGGTCGTCACCGACTACCACCAGGCGCACCCCGACGTCACGATCAAGGCGCAGCCGCTGCAGAACGAGGACTTCACCACCAAGGTGCCCCTCGCCCTGCAGGGCGCCGAGCCGCCGGACGTCTACCAGTCCTGGGGCGCCGGCGAGCTGAAGTCGCAGGTCACCTCGGGCAAGGTCGCCGACATCACCGACGCGACGAAGCCGTGGATCTCCGGGGCGGGGAAGTTCGCCGAAAACTGGCAGGTCGACGGCAAGCAGTACGGCGTGCCGTTCGAGCAGCACTTCGTCGGTTTCTGGTACCGCAAGGACCTCTTCACCCAGGCCGGGATCGCCGCGCCGCCGAAGACGATGGACGAGCTCAACGCCGCCGTCTCGGCGCTGAAGGCCAAGGGTGTCGCGCCGATCTCCGTCGGCGGCAAGGACCGCTGGCCGGATGCCTTCTACTTCAACTACTTCGCCGTCCGCGAGTGCTCGGCCGACGTGCTCAAGCAGTCGGTGCAGGCGGTCAAGCTGGAAGACCCGTGCTGGACCAAGGCCGGGCAGGACCTGAAGAACTTCCTGGCGACGCAGCCGTTCCAGACCGGGTTCGCCGGCACGCCCGCCCAGCAGGGCGCGGGCAGCTCGGCCGGCCTGGTCGCCAACGGCAAGGCCGCGATGGAGCTGCAGGGCGACTGGGAGCCGGGCACGATGTCGTCGCTGACCGAGGACAAGGACCTGGACTCGAAGATCGGCTGGTTCCCGTTCCCGTCCGTCGCGGGCGGGCAGGGCGACCCGGCGGCCGTGCTCGGCGGCGGTGACGGCTTCGCGTGCACCAGCCGCGCGTCGAAGGCGTGCGCGGACTTCCTGTCGTACCTCAACACCGAGCCGATCCAGACGCAGCTCGCGGCGCAGGGGGCCGGCCTGCCGGTCAACACGGCGGCCGCCAAGGCGCTGAAGACCGACACGCTCAAGCAGGTCTACGACTACGGCATCAAGGCGCCCTACCTGCAGATGTACTTCGACAAGGCGTTCCCGACCGCGGTCGGCGCGGCGCTGAACGACGCCGTCGCGAACATGTTCGCCGGCCAGGGCACCCCCGAAGGCATCGTGGCCGCCGTCAACCAGGCCGCGGCGGGCAACAAGTGACCACGGCGACGACGCCGGTGCGGACGGCCGCGCCGCCCGCACCGGCGCCCCGGCCCCGGGCGAAGCGCTCCAGCCTGGGGAAGCGGCTCGAGCTGGCGCTGCTGCTCGGGCCGGCCCTGCTGCTGTTCGCCGGGTTCGTCCTGGTGCCGATCGGGATCGCCGGGTTCTACAGCCTGTTCCAGTGGAACGGCTTCGGCCCGCTCGACGACTTCATCGGGTTCGACAACTACGTCGACGCCTTCACCGGTGAGGTGTTCCAGGGCGCGATCGTGCACAACCTGATCATCGCCGGGCTGTCGATCGTGGTGCAGCTGCCGCTGTCGATCGGGCTGGCGATGCTGCTCAACCGCAAGCTGCGGGGCCGCACGGTGCTGCGTGCCCTGGTGTTCGCGCCGTACGTGCTGTCCGAGGCGATCACCGCCGTGATCTGGGTGCTCATGCTGCAGCCGGGCGGCTTCGCCGACCAGGTGCTGCGGGGCGCCGGGCTCGGCGGCCTGGTCCACCAGTGGCTGGCCGACCCGGGCATCGTGCTCTACACGATGTTCGCGGTGATCACCTGGAAGTACATCGGCTTCGGCATCATCCTGCTGCTGGCCGGTCTCCAAGGCGTGCCGGCCGAGCTGCGCGAGGCCGCGGCGCTCGACGGCGCGTCGGCCTGGCAGACCACCCGGCACGTCGTGCTCCCGCTGCTCGGGCCGACCATCCGGATCTGGATCTTCCTTTCGGTGATCGGCTCCCTGCAGCTGTTCGACGTCGTGTGGATCATGACGACGGGCGGCCCGGCGAACGCGTCGACGACGATGGCGACCTACCTGGTCGACCACGGCTTCAAGCGCTACGAGTTCGGGTTCGGCTCGGCGGTCGCGGTGATCCTGTTCGTGATCTGCTTCGTGTTCGCCCTGCTGTACCAGCGGTTCGCGCTGCGCCGCGACACCCAGGGCGCCCTGACCAGGATGGTGGGCTGATGCGTTCGCGCAGGTTCGGGATGGCGACGGGGTACCTCGCGGCGATCGTCGTGCTCGGCGTGACCGTGGTGCCGCTGCTGTTCGTCGTGCTCGGCGGGTTCCGCACCAACGCGCAGATCAACGCCGACCCGGCCGGGCTGCCCGGCCCGTGGGTGACGGACAACTACGCGTCGGTCCTCGGCTCGAGCGCGTTCTGGACGTTCCTGGGCAACAGCGCGCTGATCGCCGTGATCGCGACCGTCGTCGCCGTCGGGCTCGGCTCGATGGCCGGGTACGCGCTTTCCCGGTACCAGTTCAAGGGCCGCGAGGCCGTGTACACGCTGTTCACGCTCGGTCTGCTGTTCCCGCTCACGGTCGCGACGCTGCCGCTGTACCTGTGGCTGCGCCAGCTGGGCATGCTCGAAAGCTTCTGGGGCGTGGCGATCCCCGAAGCGGCGTTCTCCCTGCCGGTGACGATCGTGATCCTGCGTCCGTTCATGCACGCCATCCCCGGCGAGCTCGAGGACGCGGCCGTGCTCGACGGCGCCGGCAGGCTCGGCTTCTTCTGGCGCATCCTGCTGCCGCTGTCGGCGCCCGCGCTGACCACGGTCGCCGTGCTCGCCTTCGTCACCAGCTGGAACGCCTACCTGCTGCCGCTGCTGGTGTTCAACGACTCCGCGCACTTCACGCTCCCGCTCGGCGTCGCCATGTTCCAGTCCCAGTTCTCCCAGGACACCGCCCGGGTGCTCGCGTTCACCGCGCTGTCGATGATCCCGGCACTCGCGTTCTTCGTGCTCGCCGAACGGCGCATCGTCGGCGGGCTGACCGGATCCGTGAAGGGCTGACTCAGGAGGTCTGCCGTGCCGTCCGAGGTCCACCGTCGTGCCTTTTTGCAGTTGCTCGCGCTGGCCGGGGCCGGCTCGGCCGCCCTCCCGGGGCTGGCCGAAGCCGGGACCGGGTTCCCGTTGGTGTCGCGGGGGAAGGCCGCGACGATCGTCGTCAGTCCGGGTGACCTGCCGGGCGTCCGGCGGGTGGTGGGGGACCTGGCCGCCGACGTCGAGCGCGTCACGGGTGTCCGCCCGGCCGTGTCGGACGTGGTGCCGGCGAACGGGCCCGTCGTGCTGGTCGGCACCCTCGGCCACAGCCCGCTGGTCGACTCGCTGGTGTCGTCCGGCCGGCTGGACGTCCGGGGGATCGCCGGGAAGTGGGAGACGTCGCTGAGCCAGGTCGTCGACGGGCGGCTCGTGCTGACCGGCAGCGACCAGCGCGGCGTGATCTACGGCGTCTACGAGGTTTCGCGGCGGATCGGCGTTTCGCCGTGGTACTGGTGGGCCGACGTCCCGCCTGCGCGAAGGTCGGAGTTGCACCTTCCGGGGGAGCGGTTCAGCCTCGGGACGCCGCATGTGAAGTACCGCGGGTTCTTCATCAACGACGAGAACCCGGCGCTCGGCACGTGGGCGCCGGCGTACTTCGGGCCGGGTCTCGCGCCGGGCTATCCCGGCGGTTTCAACCGCCTGTTCTTCGCCAAGATCTTCGAGACGATGCTGCGGCTGCGGGCCAACTACCTGTGGCCGGCGGTCTGGGGTCGCGCGTTCGCCGAGGACGACCCGCTCAACCACGCCACCGCCAAGGAGTACGGCGTCGTGATGGGCACCTCGCACGAGGCGCCGATGATGCGCGGCATCGAAGAGTGGAACCGGCACGCGGTGCCCGCGGTCCGCGACTCGGCGGGGACGATCGTGACACCTGGCCACGACCCGTACGGCGGCACGGGGGAGTGGAGCTTCCGCCGCAACGGCGAGGCGATCAAGGCCTACTGGACCGACGGCATCCGCCGGATGGCCCGCGAGGACTTCGAGGGCGTCGTCACGCTCGGCATGCGCGGCAACGGCGACGTCAGCCTGCCCGACGGCGACGGCATCGAGCTGATGCGGGAGATCATCGCGGCCGAACGGGAGATCCTCGCGCGCGAACTGAGCACGGACGTCCCGCAGGTGTGGACGCTGTACAAGGAGGTCCAGCGGTACTGGGCCCAGGGGCTGCGCCCGCCGGACGACGTCATCGTCGTGTTCACCGACGACAACTGGGGCAACGTCCGCAAGCACCCGGACCTCTCGCTGCCGCCGCACCCCGGCGGGTACGGGCTGTACTACCACTTCGACTACGTCGGCGGCGGCCGCAACTACAAGTGGGTCGACACCGCGTTGCTCGCGAACACGTGGGAGCAGCTGCACCAGACCGTGTCGTACGGGAACGACCGGTTGTGGGTCGCCAACGTCGGCGACATGAAGGGCAACGAGCTGCCGCTGCAGTTCTTCCTCGACTACGCTTGGGATCCCTCGTCCCTCCCGGTCGAACGTCTGTCCACATGGGAGCGCTCGTTCGCCGCGGAGAACTTCGGTCCGGCTTTGGCGTCCGACATCGCGTCGGTGCTGCACGACTACGGGCGGCTGCAGTCGCGGCGCAAGCCCGAGCTGCTGAACCGGCGGATCACGGTGGACGGCGCCGGGGTGATCACCTACGACGACCAGATGACGCCGTTCAGCCTGGTCGACTACCGGGAGCTGGACCGCGTCACCGAGGAGTGGCAGGAACTCGGTGCGCGGGCGGCGCGTCTATCGGCCCGGGTGCCCGCTGCTTACCGGGACGCCTTCTACGAACTGGTCGGGTACGCGGTCACGGCGTCGGCGAACCTCTACGCGTTGCGGCGGGCCGAGTTCACGAACCTGTTGTACGCGGCGCAAGGGCGTGCGTCGGCGAACGGGCTGGCCGCCGTCACCGAGGCCCGGTTCGCCGACGACCTCGCGCTCGCGGAGAAGTACAACACCGGCATCGCGGGCGGCAAGTGGCGGGGGTTCCAGACCCAGCCGCACATCGACTACGGCGACGTCGCCCGCTACGGGCCCAACGCGCCCTGGCAGCAGCCGGAGCTGAACAACGTCGCGCTGCCGGACGTCATCTTCCCCGCGGTGCGGCGGATCGACGTGCCGTCGGCGGCTTCGCTGGGCGTGGCGGTGGACGGGTCCGCCGAGGCGTGGCCGGGCGCCGCGGGACGTCCGGTGCTGCCGGAGTTCAGCCCGTACCAGAGCGCGCCGGCGCAGTACATCGACGTCTTCAACCGCGGGCGGACGCCGTTCCGGTGCACGGTCGTCGCCGGGGCGCCGTGGGTCCGGGTCGAGCCGCGCGGCGGCCGGGTGGAGGAGGAGCTGCGGATGACCGTGCGGATCGACTGGAGCCGGGCACCGAAGGGCACCACGACGGTGCCGATCACGGTGTCGGGGGCGGGGCAGTCGGTGGTGGTGGACGCGGTCGTGCGGCGCGTGGAGGTGCCGCCGTCGTGGCGGCGCGGGTTCGTCGAGGCGAGCGGGTACGTGTCGATGGAGGCCGCGCACTGCAGCGCGAACGTCGCCGCCGGGCCGGTCGCGTGGCGCCGGATCCCGGACCTGGGCCGCACGGGCGACGGGATGACACCGTTCCCGGTGACGGCACCGAGCCGCGCGGCGGGCGCGGGGCCGCGGCTGGAGTACCGGCTGACGCTGGTGACACCGGGGCCGGTGACGGTGTGGGCGTATTTGTCACCGCGCAGCAACGTGTTGCAAGGGGACGGTCTGCGCTACGCGGTGTCGTTCGACGACGCGGCACCGCAGGTCGTGAACATCACGAAGGCCACGGGCGCGGATGACATGACGATGAACCGCCAGTGGGAGCGGACGACGTCGGACAACGTGAACTTGACCTCGACGCGGCACGAGGTGGGCGCCGGCCCGCACGTGCTGAAGGTGTGGATGGTCGATCCGGCGGTGGTGGTGCAGAAGCTGGTGGTCGACACGGGCGGTTTGCGGCCGAGTTACTTCGGGCCGCCGGAGAGCATGCGGTGGCCGGGATGAGCGGGGCCGCCGGGGCGCCCCCCGTTTTCCACTTTACCGGTGGGCACCGACAATTCCGGCGCCCGGGAGTCCGCCGGCCGGGCGCACGTGGTTTGGCTGGGAGTCTTTCGGGATGGCCGTCCGCCGGGGTGCTGGAGTTCGCGGGTTGGTCGTGGTGGCCGAGCCGCCACGAGTGGCCGGGAGTCCGCCGGCCGGAGTTCGAGGATTGCTTGTGGTGGCCGGGTGCATGCGGTCTGGCCGGGCGGCTCGAAAGCCTGCGGGAGGACCGCTCGCCGAGTCCGGCCGCCGGGGCGCCCCCCGTTCTCTACTTTACCGGTGGGCACCGACAATTCCGGCGCCCGGAAGTCCGCCGGCCGGGCGCACATGGTCTGGCCGGGCGGCTCGAAAGCCTGCGGGACGACCGCTCACCGGGTCCGGCCGCCGGGGCGCCCCCCGTTCTCTACTCTACCGGTGGGCACCGACAATTCCGGTGCCCCGGAAGTCCGCCGGCCGGGTGCACGTGGTTCGGCTGGGGCGGCTCGAAAGCCTGCGGGACGACCGCTCACCGAGTCCGGCCGCCGGGGCGCCCCCCGTTCTCAACTCTACCGGCAGGCACCGACAATTCCGGCGCCCGGAAGTCCGCGAACGACCACCGGGCCCGCTCGCCGAGCACTCATCCCCGCCCGACCGGAACCGCCTGGCGCGCCGGCGCCGCTGTGCTCTGCCGGACCACCAAGCTCGTCGCCAACTCCAGCCGGTGGCTCTCCGGGTGCGTCCCCCGCGCGAGGGAAATCGCCAGCCGGGCACCCGCCGCCGCCATCTCCTGCAGGGGCTGGCGGATCGTCGTCAGCTCCGGGGTCAGCCACCGGGCCACCGGCAGGTCGTCGAAGCCGACCACGCTCAGGTCGTCCGGGATGCGCAACCCCGCGTCGCGCGCGGCTTCGTACACCCCCAGCGCCTGCAGGTCGCTGCCCGCGAACACCGCCGTCGGACGATCCGGGAGGGTCAGCAATGATGCCAGCTCCCGGTAACCCGACCGGACGTGGAAATCACCGCGCCGGACCAGCGCCGGGTCGAACGCCAGGCCCGCCGTCTCCAGGGCCGTGCGGTAGCCGTCGATGCGCGCGCGGCTGCACAGCACTCCGTCCGGCCCGCCGATCATCGCGATCCGGCGGTGCCCCAGCTCCACCAGGTGCCGGGTCGCCGTCAGGCCGCCCTGCCAGTTCGTGGCCCCGATCGAGGGCGTCTCCGGGCCCGGCGCGCCTGCCGGGTCGACCACGACCAGCGGGATGTCGCGGGCCCGCAGCTTCGCCAGCTGCCCGCCGGTGAAGTCGGAGCACACCGAGACGATGCCGACCGGCCGGCGCGCCAGCACGCTTTCCAGCCAGCTCTGGCCGGGCGTGTGCCGGCCGGACGATTCCGCGAGCACCACCGCCATTCCGTTTTCGCGGGCGACGTACTCCACCCCGCGGATGATTTCCAGTGCCCACGTGCTTTCGAGTTCGTGGAACATCAGTTCCAGCAACCGGGAACGGCGGGACCGTTCGTCGGCCCGGCGGCGGTAACCGTATTTCCCGATGACGGCTTCCACCCGCGCACGGGTGCTTTCGGCGACGTCGGGACGGCCGTTGAGCACTTTCGAAACGGTCGGCACGGAAACCCCGGTCTCGGCCGCGATCCGGGCGATGGTGACCCGGGTCGCGCAGGACTCGGGATCATCGGACTTCGTTGTCATGAAGGAGATTCTAGGTCATCGAAACCCGGTTTGACACACCTCGAAACTTTCGGAGAACGGAAGGAATGACATGCGAAGAAGAATTCCGATTAGACGCGCGCTGATGACGGCGGCGATCGTCGCGGGCATTGCCGGGTGGCAGGTGCCGGCGGCTTCGGCGTCGGTTCCGCTGAAAGCCATCACCCACAAGTACGTCGGCAGTGCTGTCGCGGCGGCGTACCTGGCGAACGAACCCGACTACCGCGCGGTGCTCACCCGTGAATTCGACAACGTGACGCCCGAGAACGAGATGAAATGGGGGACGGTCGAAGCCGTCCGCGGGCAGTACGACTGGTCGGGTGCCGACGCGATCGTCCGGTACGCCCAGGCGACCCACAAGACCGTCCGCGGTCACACGCTGGTCTGGCACTCCCAGCTGCCGGACTGGGTGGCCGCGCTGCCCGCCGACGAGCTGCGCCGCGTCCTGCGCGACCACATCACGACGGAAGTCAAGCGGTACAAGGGAAAGATCCGCGCCTGGGACGTCGTCAACGAGATCTTCAACGAGGACGGCACGCGCCGCGACACCGTCTTCCGGCAGAAGCTCGGCGACGGCTTCGTCGCGGACGTCTTCCGCTGGGCGCACGCGGCCGACCCGTCGGCGACGCTCTACATCAACGACTACAACATCGAGGGGATCAACCCGAAGAGCGACGCGGTGTACGACCTGGTGAAGACGCTCCGGCGCCAGGGCGTGCCGATCGGCGGCGTCGGGGTCCAGGCGCACCTGTCGATCCAGTACGGCTTCCCCGGCCGGTACCGCGAGAACCTCGCCCGGCTGACGAAGCTCGGCGTGGACGTCGCGGTCACCGAAGCGGACGTCCGGATCCCGACCCCGGCCGACGCGGCGAAGCTGGACACGCAGGCGAGCTACTTCGACCAGCTGTGGGACGGCTGCCAGGCGGTCCGGCGGTGCGTCGAGTTCACGACCTGGGGCTTCACGGACCGGCATTCGTGGGTGCCGGACGTCTTCCCCGGCGAAGGGGCGGCCTGCCTGTTCGACGAGAACCTGCAGAAGAAGCCGGCGTACCTGCGGATCAACCCCTGGTGAATCCCGGCCGCAGGCCGCGGGCGGCGAGCGCCGCGAGGATCCGCGGCACCGCCGCCACGGTCGCCGGGCGGCCTTCGTGCAGCAGCACGACGCCGCCCGGCTCCGCGCGGTCCGCCGCGGCCACGATCTCGTCCTCGGGAGCACCGGCCCAGTCGCGGGTGTCGACGGTCCACAGCACCTCGGTCAACCCGTGCGCGGCGGCCGTCTCGGCCACCGAGGGGTCCGTGTCGCCGTAGGGCGGCCGGAACAGCACCGGACGCACGCCCGTCAGCGAAGCCAGGAGGTCCTGCGTCCGGAGGACCTCCTGGTCGCGGGCCTCGGCCGAGAGCCCGGTCAGGTGGGGGTGCGTCCACGTGTGGTTGCCGAGCACGTGCCCGGCGGCCGCGATCTCGCGGACCAGCGCCGGGTGCGCGGCGGCGTGCTCGCCCCACAGGAAGAACGTCGCCCGCACCTCGCCGAGCGCGGCCAGCAGAGCCGGCGTGGTCGACGGGTACGGGCCGTCGTCGAAGGTCAGCGCCACCGGGTCCATCCGGCCAACCTCACCCGGCCGGGCCACGAAGGCAAGGACTTTCGGCGGCCTTTCGTCAGCGGGCCAGCGCGGCCAGCCGCTTCGGGGTGGGCCACCGGACGTTCCACGCCCAGCCCATCTTCTCGAACGCCCAGATCACCCGCGCGGAGACGTCGATCTGGCCGCGCAGCACGCCGTGGCGGGCCGACGTCGGGTCCGCGTGGTGGGTGTTGTGCCAGGACTCGCCCATCGACAGGATCGCCAGCGGCCAGAAGTTCGCCGACCGGTCGCGGCTGGCGAACGGGCGCTCGCCGATCATGTGGCAGATCGAGTTCACCGACCACGTCACGTGGTGCTGGAACGAGATCCGCGCCAGCCCGGCCCAGAGGAACGCGGTCAGCGCGCCCCACCACGACAGCGTGATCAGGCCGCCGAGCAGCGGTGGGAGCAGCAGGCTCAGCACGACCCACAGCGGGAAGAGGCGGTCGACGACGCGCATGTCGCGGTCGCCCGCCAGGTCGGGGGCGAAGCGGTCGACGTTGGTCTTGTCGCGGCCGAAGAGCCAGCCCATGTGGGCGTGCCAGAACCCGCGGGCGAGCGCCACCGGCGACGTGCCGAACAGCCACGGCGAGTGCGGGTCGCCCTCGCGGTCGGAGAAGGCGTGGTGACGGCGGTGGTCGGCGACCCAGCCGATCACCGGGCCCTGCGCGGCGAGGCCGCCGGCGATGGCCAGCGCGATCCGCAGCGCCCGCTTCGCGCGGAACGCGCCGTGGGTGAAGTAGCGGTGGTACCCGACGGTGATCCCCAGCGTCGAGACGACGAAGAACGCGCCGCCGATGGTGAGGTCGAGCCAGCTGACGCCCCAGCCCCAGAACACCGGGACGGCGGCGGCGAGCGCGAGGAACGGGACCAGCAGGAACGTCCGGATGGTGATCAGCTCGGCGATGGTCTGGCGGCCGGAGAGGACGGGTTTCGGGACGGAACGGGGAGCCTTCACGGAGGCTGTCATGCACTACTCGTTTCGAGGTCAACGCACGCCGGAGCGAATCCACGCGCGGGAGGCCGGGGAGCGGGAACACCCGGCGGTCAGCGGTCTGCGGTGGGGCCGGGCGCGTCGCCGCTCCTGTCGGCGATGGCCTCGGTGGCCCCGGGTCGGGAGTGGGACCGGCGGGACGCCGGCGTCCGAGGGGGTTCTCCCGATGCGTCCCACGTTACCTGATCGTTGTGAATCCGCAGTGTGGCCGCGCACGAGAAAGGCCCCCGCCCCGGGGGGCGAGGGCCTTCGGTGCCTCGTGGCTCAGATGACGCTCACGCGCTGGGCCTGCGGGCCCTTCTGGCCCTGGCCGATCTCGAACTCCACGCGCTGGCCCTCATCGAGGGACTTGAAGCCGGTGCCCTGGATCTCGGAGTAGTGGACGAACACGTCCGGGCCCCCGCCATCCTGGGCGATGAAGCCGAAGCCCTTTTCGCCGTTGAACCACTTGACACTGCCCTGAGCCATACCAATACCTACTCTTTGTAGTGAGCCTGGACGCCCCGTTCGGACGCCCGGTCTCGCGACCATCCTTCCATTCCCGGTCCCGCCCGGCCAGCCCCGGTGGTCAAACTCCCCAATCGGGGCGCAGCGGCATGCCCATCCCGCCCTCGCGGTCGGTCCGCACACCCAGGATCTGGTGCAGTTCGATCTCGCGGCGTTCGAAGGCCAGCCGGCAGGCCGCGAGGTACAGCACCCAGACCCGGCTGCGTCCCGCGCCCGCCTCGGCGACGGCCTCGTCCCAGTGCTCGTCGAGGTTCGCGCACCACCCGGCCAGGGTGAGCGCGTAGTGCTCGCGGAGGTTCTCCGAGTGCCGGACCTCCAGGCCGGCGTCGTGCATGGCGGTCATCAGCTCGCCCGGGGCCTCGAGCTCGCCGTCCGGGAAGACGTACCGGTCGATGAACCCGCGCGAGCGGTGCGCGACGCTGGTGTCCGGGTTGGTGATGCAGTGGTTGAGCAGCCGCCCGTGCGGCTTGAGCTTCTCCGCGAGGAACCGGAAGTAGCCGGGCACGTTGCGGGCGCCGATGTGCTCGGTGAGGCCGATCGAGGAGATCGCGTCGAACCCGGTCTCGGTGACGTCCCGGTAGTCGAGGTGCCGGATCTCGGCGCGGTCGGCCAGCCCGAGCGCGACGATGTTCTTCTGCGCCCACTGCGCCTGTTCACGCGAAAGGGTGACCCCGAGCGCCTCGACGCCGTAGTGCCGGACGGCGTGCGCGACCATGCCGCCCCACCCGCAGCCGACGTCGAGCAGCTTCATCCCGGGCTGCAGGCCGAGCTTGCGGCAGACCAGGTCGAACTTGTGGTACTGCGCCTCCTCCAGGGAGGAGCCTGCCTCCGGGAACACCGCGCACGTGTAGGCCATCGACGGCCCGAGGACCAGCTCGTAGAACCGGTTCGACACGTCGTAGTGGCTGGCGATGGCCTCGCTGTCGCGGCCCTTCGAGTGCCGTAGCGCGGTCAGCCCGCGTCGGAACCGGCTCGGGTGCTCCTCGGCGGGCGGCTTGACCACGCGCAGGTGGCGCGGGCCGAGCTTGCGCAGCAGCCACAGCCGGTCGGCCGGGCTGAGCTGGTCGACCTGCGCCGACAGCGCGTGCAGCGCGGTGTACAGGTCACCGGTGACGTCGAGCGCGCCGGCGACGTACGCGCGGGCGAGGCCGAGGTCGCCGGGGGAGGACATCAGGTAGTCCAGGGCCAGGGGCGAGCGCACCTGGATCGCGACCGGCGCGTCGGCGGGGCCGCTGCTGCTGCCGTCGTAGGCGGTGATCGACACGGTCGCGCGGGGGCCGAGCAGACGCTCGAAGACCTCGCCGACCGGGGGGCTTGCCTGGTTCACGTTCGTTCCTTTCACCGGCGGCGGACGCATTTTTCGTAGAGGCCGAGCAGCCGCTCGTCCGGGTCGTAGGTCCGCTTGAGGTCCCGGTAGACGTCGCCGTTGTAGAGCCGCCAGAACTCGTCTTCGGCGTAGAAGCTGTCCGAATAAAGAGACTTGTGCCCGCCCAGCCGGGTGACCTCGGCTTCGATCATCCGGTTGTGCACGCCGTCACGCTCACCCGGGTCCAGCGGGACGGCCGACCAGAACCCGAAGTTGACGTACAGCGCTTCGGGGTCCAGCTCGTAGAGCGGCCAGCGCACGCCGCCGGGACGCTGCCGCAGCGGGCAGATCCACACCGGGCTGATCGGGATCTCCCGTTCGAAGAACTCGAGGAACTCCGCGGCGCGCCCGATCGGGACCTCGATGTCCTGCACGATCGTCTCCTCAGGTGGGAGGCGCCGCAGCTTGAGCAGCCGCTCGGCGATCTTGAACCGCCGGTCGAGCGCCACCGCCTTCCAGTACACCGAGGACCGCAGGAACCGGCGGCCGAGCAGCAGCCGCGGCAGCCGGTGCTGGACGCCGAACGCGCGCGAGCACCAGAACCAGTCGGTGTCCCAGCGCCAGAGGTAGTCCCGGACGGTGAGGTGGTCCGTTTCGCGGCGTTGGATCGAGCGGTAGTAGATGTCCAGCCAGGTGTAGTCGCTGGTCGCGGGCGCGGCGTCGGTGAACTTCGCCAGGGTCAGGTACAGCTCGTCCGGGCCGAAGACCGTGCCGTCGACGAAGTCGTGCTCGCCGCTGTCGCAGGCTTCCGTGAGGGCCCGGAAGTAAGTGTCCCGGTCGTGGTAACGGACGTGCCGCAGCTCGACGAACGGCTTGACCGGTTCGAGGACGATCTTCAGGCGCAGCGCGTAGCCGAGGGTGCCGTAGGAGTTGGGGAAGCCGCGGAAGAGGTCCCGGTGCTCGTTGTCCGGCGTCGCGACGACGATCCGGCCGTCGCCGGTCAGCACCTCGAGCTCGAGCACCGACTCGTGCGGCATGCCGTTGCGGAACGACGAGGACTCGATGCCGAGGCCGGTCACCGCGCCGCCGAGGGTGATGGTCTTCAGCTGCGGCACGACCAGCGGCATCAGGCCGTGCGGCAGGGTGGCGTCGACGAGCTGTTCGTAGGTGACCATCCCTTCGACGTCGGCGGTGCGGCTCCCGGGGTCGACGCGCAGCACGTGGGTGAAGCCGGAGACGTCCAGCCCGGGGTGCTTCGCGGCGGCCCGGGACCGGAAGAGGTTGGAGGTCCGCTTCGCGAGCCGGACGGTCGCTTCACCGGCGATCGCGGTGAGCTGCCGCCGCAGGGCGTCGACGCGGGCTTCGTGTTCGGGGAACGGCGGGGCTTGCGGCACCCCGGCCTGATCGATGGTCACGAACCCGATCCTGCCTCACGCCGACAGCGGGCGCACGGGTCAGGCGGCCGCGTGCAGCCGGGTGTCCGCTTCGAGCAGTTCCGCTGCTTCGGCCAGGAATGCGTCGATCTTCCGCAGCCGGTCGGCGGTCCGGCGTTCGGTGGCGGCGAGGTACTCGACGCGGTGGCGGGCGTGCTCGATCTCACGGGCCGCGTGGACCCGGGCGTCCTCGAGCTTCCGAGCCGCGGTGTCCTCCGCTTCGCGGACGATCGCCGCGCCTCGCTGCCGGGCCGCCGCGACGACGCCGTCCGCTTCGGCGTGGGCCAGCTCGAGCAGGTGCCGCACGCGGTCCCCGACCGCGGCCGGGTCGGCGGGGGTCCGGCACAGGCGGTCGGCGCGGGCCCGCAACGCGGCGTTGGCGGAGCGGGCTTCTTCGAGGCGCCGCGCGAGGGTTTCGGCTTCGGCGACGGCGGCGTCGCGGTCGGCCGTGAGCAGGCCGATCTCGGTGAGCAGCTCGTCGATCCGCTCGTCGACCTGGTCCCGGTCGTAGCCGCGCAGGGTGAGGGCGAAGCTCTCGGGCAGGGGGAGCGTCATGACCGGTGCAGGAGGTCGGCGAGGCCGACGTCCGCGGCGGACCGGAGCCGGACGGGGTCGGGGCGGCCCATGGTGTGGTCGTCGTCGTGCAGCGTGGTGACGAACCGCGGGACCCGCCGCGGCGCCGGGGCCACAAGATCTTCCCTGGAGTGCTGGTAACCGGTCGGCAGGGCCGTCGATGCGGTCACGGGTGCGGAACCTTTCTCGGTGGTGGTGCTGGTGTCACTGTTGTAACATGTCATCGAAGCGACGACAAATGAGATGTCGCCGGATTGACGACATGGGCGCGTGGGGTTGATCGCGGCGGTGGCGGGGTATCCGGCGCACGGACCGCGGGGATCCCGCGGCGGGACGGGGAAAGCGAGGCGGCGTTGAGCATTCTGATCGATTTCGGGCGCGACACGGAGTTCTCGTTCGAGCGGGGGTTGCGCGGGTACGTCGCCGCGGTGGCCCGCGCGGTGGGGGTCGGGCTGGAATCCTGCACACTGGACGCGGGCACCCCCGCGGCGGCGTACATCGCGCTCGACTGGCGCCTGAGCCGGTTCCCCGAACACGACTTGGCTTTGGTCTGGGACGAGGCGCACGGCTGGGCGGCGGCGATCGAAGACGCCGGCGGCGCGACGGTGCTGTCCTACTTGGGCGGAGAAGTGCTGCCGGAACCCCGTGCGGTGGTCCGCTTCCTGGCGGCGGTCCGCGCCGACGACCCGGACGCCGGGACGCTCGAAGCTCCGGAGCTGCGCGAGCCGGGCCGGCACGAGGAACTGCTGGGGACGCTCGCTCCCCGTTGATCCGGTTTCCGGCACACTGGGTGGAGTGCTGACGGCGGAGACTGTGGTGGACCGGGAAGTGCCGCGTGATCCGCGGATTTCCCCGGACGGCCGGTGGGTCGTGTACGTGACGGCCCCGGTGGGCCGGGCAGGCGAGTACCCGGTGAGCCGGTTGTGGCTGGTCCCTTCCGACGGCAGTGCGGAGCCCCGTGAGCTGGCGGCCGGTGTGGCCGCGGAGAACCACGCGCCGCGGTGGGCCGTGGACTCGGGTTCGGTGTTCTTCTTGTCGGACCGAGCCGAGCGGGGAACGGCGCGGCTGTACCGGATCGGGCTCGAGGGCGGGGATCCCGAGCAGCTCGGCGACTGGCCGGCGGGCGTCAGCGGCCATGTCCCGCTGCCGGAGTCGGTGGTGGTGATCGCGCCGGATCCGGAGGAGCGGCCGGCCGATCCCCGGGTGCGAGTCGTCCGGGCGGCGGCTGGTGGCCGCGGTGAGCGGCAGGAGGGATCACTGGCCGGCAGGCGCGAAGGCCACCCCGGCGAGCCGGCCGGCCGGGCCACCGAACCTCGCCCCGATCCGCCCGCCCGCTGGGACACCGAAGCCCGCCCCGACCGGCTATGGCTGCTCGACCTGTGCACCGCGACCGTCAAACCCTTGGGGGATCTGGGCCGCCGCCACGTGCGGGAAGTCGCCGTCCGGCCGGACTTCGCCACCCTCGCCGTCCTCACCTGGTCCTGCGCCGATCGCGAACCCGGCCTCTTCGAACCCGGCCTCCACTTCGTCGACCTCGCCACCGGCGAAACCCGCGACCAACCCACCCCGCCCCTCGAAGCGTCCCACCCGGCCTGGTGGCACGACGGCACGGAATGGCACCTCGCCCACCTCGGCCTGACCCCGCCCGGCCTCATCGGCGGCACCGCGGTCTTCGACAACGGCGTCAACCTCACGGCGGGCCTGACCAGCTGCCCGACCGAACTCGTCCAAGTCGCCGACGGCCCGCCCCTCGCCCTCTTCGCCGAAGGCCTCGACACGACCGTCCGCCGCCTCGACACCGCGTTGACCACCGTCGCCGAAGTCCAAGGCACCTCCCTGACCGCGAGCCACGACGGCGAAACCATCGCCCTCGTGCGAAGCGCCGGCGCCGAGCCCGAGGAGGTCCACGCCGGACCACCGCACGACCTGGTCCGCCTCACCCGGACCGCCCCGGACCACGGGTGGGCCACCCAGCACCGCCTCGCCTACCGAGCCCCGGACGGCCTCGACCTCGACGGCCTCCTCGTCCTGCCGCCCGGCAAGACCGGGAACGACGGCCCGTTCCCCCTCGTCACGCTGGTGCACGGCGGCCCGTACGACCGCTACGCCGACACGTTCCAGCTCGGCTGGTTCCGCTGCGGCCAGTGGCTGGCCGCGGCGGGGTTCGCGGTGTTCCTCCCGAACCCGCGGGGCAGCCTCGGCCACGGTCACGCCTTCGCGGCGAGCGTCGCCGGGGACGTCGGAGGCGCGGAGTTCACCGATCTCCTCACCGGGATCGACCTGCTCGTCGAGGCGGGCGTCGCCGACGAAGACCGGCTCGGGATCGGCGGCGGGAGCCACGGCGGGTTCGTGGCCGCCTGGGCCGTCACGCGGACGGACCGCTTCAAGGCGGCCGTCGTCAACGCGGGCGTCGTCGACTGGCCCCTGCTGGCCGCGACCGGCGAGAACGGCCGGTTCGAGCTCGCCCTCGGTGGCCGGGAAAACAGCCCGATCACCCACGCGGACCGGATCGCGACCCCCGTCCTCATCCTGCACGGCGAGGACGACACGAACGTCCCGCTGTCGCAGGCCGAACTCCTGCACCACGCCCTCGGGGACCGGCCGCACGAGTTCGTCGTCTACCCCCGGGAGGGCCACTCGCTCCGCGAACGCGGCCACCAGCTCGACTTCCTGCACCGCGTCCGCGCCTGGTTCTCAGACCTGCTCGCCTAGCTTGAACTCCGCGGAACCGGTGCTGAAGGAGAACCCGTCCGCGCCGATGGTGACGTCGGCTTCGCGCGGCTCGGCCCGGGCGACGACCGGGGCGACCGAACCGGCCAGGTCCAGCACCACCGACGCGTCGGTGTACCAGCTCGGCACCACCGGGTTGCCCCACCAGTCGCGGCGCTGGTTGTCGTGGACGTCCCACGTGATCACCGGGTTGTCCGGGTCGCCGGTGTAGTAGTCGTGCGTGTAGATCTCGATGCGGTGCCCGTCGGGGTCCCGGACGTAGAGGTAGAACGCGTTCGAGACGCCGTGCCGGCCCGGGCCGCGCTCGATCGTGCCCGGCTTGCGCAGCGCGCCCAGGTGGTCGCAGATGTGCAGGATCTGGTGGCGTTCGTGCGACGCGAACGCGATGTGGTGCAGCCGCGGGCCGTCGCCGCCGGTCAGCGCGACGTCGTGGACCGTCGGCTTGCGGAACATCCACGCCGCGTACACCGTGCCCTCGTCGTCCTGGATGTCCTCTGAGACGCGGAAACCCAGGCCCTCGTAGTACTTCCGTGCCGCCGGGACGTCGGGGGTGTCCAGGTTGAAGTGGTCCAGCCGCGACAGTGCCCCGGCGCCGTGGACGTCGTAGCGCTGCGTGAACCGCTCGACGTGCTCGGCCTCGTGGAAGAACTCGACCGGGAACCCGAGCGGGTCGACGACCCGGACCGCTTCGCCGATGCCGCGGGTCGCGCCCGCCGCCCGCCGCTCGACCCGGCAGCCGAGCGAACGGTAGTACTCCTCGGCCAGGTCGAGATCAGGAGCGCTTCGGACGCGGTAGGCCAGCACGGCCAGCGCGGGCGTGGTTCCCTTCCGCAGCACCAGCGAATGGTGCAGGTACTCCTCGAAAGCCCGCAGGTACAACGCCTCGGAATCCTCGTGGGTGACGACGAGCCCGAGCACGTCGACGTAGAAGGCCCGGGACGCGGCGAGGTCGGTGACGACGAGTTCGGCGTACGCGCAGCGGAGGACGTCCGGCGGGGTGGCGGTCATGACTGTCCTTTCCGGACGCTGCCGAACCGGGCCGTGTGCACCGGCCCGAGCGAAACGTGGATGGCCTGCTGGTGGGTGTAGAAGTCGAGCGAGCGGTAGCCGCCTTCGTGGCCGAGGCCGGACGCCTTGACCCCGCCGAACGGCGTCCGCAGGTCGCGGACGTTGTGCGAGTTGAGCCAGACCATCCCGGCTTCGACGGACTGCGCGAAGGTGTGTGCCCGCTCCAAGTCGGACGTCCACAAATACGCCGCCAGCCCGTACTTGACGTCGTTGGCCAACGCCAGCGCTTCGGCTTCGGTGTCGAACGGCGTCAGCGCCACGACCGGCCCGAAGATCTCCTCTTGGAAGATCCGTGCGGACGAAGGAACATCGGCGAACACCGTCGGCGCCACGTAGTTGCCGGAGTCCAAACCGGACGGACGGCCGCCGCCGGCGAGCAGCCGGCCCTCGGACTTGCCGAGCTCGACGTACCGCATCACCTTCTCGTAGTGCTCGGGGTGCACGAGCGCGCCCACCTCGGTGGCCGGATCGTGCGGGTCCCCGACGACGATCTGCTGAGCCCGCGCGGCGTACCGCGCGCAGAACTCGTCGTAGATCGAGCGCTCGACGAGGATCCGGCTGCCCGCGGTGCAGCGCTCGCCGTTGAGGGAGAACACACCGAAGAGCGTCGAGTCGAGCGCGGCGTCGAGGTCCGCGTCGGCGAACACGATCGCCGGGGACTTGCCGCCCAGCTCCATCGACATGCCCTTGAGGTGCGCCGCGCAGTTGCGGTAGATCGTCTGCCCGGTCGTCGTCTCGCCGGTGAACGAGATCAGCGGGACGTCCGGGTGTTTGACGAGCGCGTCGCCCGCCTCTTCGCCGAAGCCGTTGACCAGATTGAACACGCCCTGAGGAAGTCCGGCGTCGGCGAAGATCCCGGCCCACAGGCTCGCCGACAGCGGCGTGAACTCGGCCGGCTTGAGCACCACCGTGCAGCCCGACGCCAAGGCCGGGGCGAGTTTCCAGCTCTCCAGCATGAACGGCGTGTTCCACGGCGTGATCAGCCCGGCGACCCCGACCGGCTTGCGGTGCACGTAGTTCACCTGCCGTCCGGGCACCTGGTAGGTGTCGTCGGCCTGCGCGACGACGAGGTCGGCGAAGAACCGGAAGTTCTCGGCCGCGCGCTGCGCCTGCCCGAGCGCCTGGGTGATCGGCAGGCCGGTGTCGAACGTCTCCAGCTCGGCGAGCCGGGCGTCCTGCGCTTCGACGGCGTCGGCGATCCTGTTCAGGATCCGCGCCCGGGCTCGCGGCAGCATCCGCGGCCACGGCCCGTCGGTGAACGCCGTGCGCGCCGCGGCGACCGCCCGGTCGACGTCCTCGGCCTGGCCGGCGGCCGCGGTGACGTACGGGGTGTTGGACACCGGGTCGAGCACGTCGAACGTCTTGCCCGAGACGCTGTCGACGAGCTCGCCGCCGATGTAGTGCTTGAGCTCGCCCGGCAGTCCTTCCGGGACGTAGTGGGTCATGCCGTTCCTTCCACGGTGAAGCCTTCGGTCGGCGAGAGGTACTTCTCGCCTTCGGCCATCAGCTCGGTGATCCGGGCGACGCCCTTTTCGGTGGGCGGGATCAGCGGCGGCCGGACGTGCCCGGAGGCGATCAGCCCGCGCTGCTCCAGCACCCACTTGCCCGGCGCCGGGTTGGTCTCGACGAACAGCAGGTCGACCAGCGGGTGCAGGCCGTAGTGGATCTCCCGCGCGCGTTCGTGGTCGCCGGACTGCCACGCGGTGTACATTTCCGCGCACGCGGCCGGGGCGATGTTGGCCGTGGCGCTGACGAACCCGGCACCGCCGAGGGCCAGCAGCGGCAGGCAGAGCAGCTCGATCCCGGACCACACCAGCAGTTCGCGGCCGCACAGGTGCAGCACGCGGGAGAAGTGCTCGAAGTCCTTCGTGGTCTCCTTGATCCCGACGAAGTTGTCGCACGAGCGGTACAGCCGCGCGACCGTCTCCGGCGCGAGGTCGACCGCGGTCCGGCTCGGCACGTTGTAGGCGACGATCGGCAGGTCGGGGAACTCGCGGCAGACCGTGCGGTACCAGACGAACAGCGCGTCCTGCGTCGGCCGCGCGTAGTAGGGCGTGATGACCAGCGCCGCGTCGATGCCGGCGTCCCGCGCCAGCGCGGTCAGCTCCAGGGTCTCGTCGAGCTTCGCCGAACCGGTGCCGGGGACGACCGGGACGCGGTCGCCGACCTCGGCGACCACCGTCCGGATGGCCTCGGCGCGCTCGGCGACCGTCTGCGAACCCGGTTCGCCGGTGGAGCCGCCGATCGAGATGCCGTGCGAGCCCGAGGCGAGCTGCCAGCGCACGAGGTTGGTCAGGCCGGCGTGGTCGACGGCCCCGTCGGCGGTGAACGGCGTCATCAGCGGCGCGATCGACCCGCGGATGGCCTGGGGGTCGGAGCGGAAGCGCATGGGGGTCCTTCCTGGGTCAGGGGTGGCGGTGGGCGAGGAAGGCGTCCAGGGTGGCCAGCCGGTGGGCGCGGACGGCCTGTTCGACGTCGGCGGCCGGGGCGCCGGCGTCGAGCAGCCCGAGGATGTGCTCGTGCTCGGCCACGGACTGCCGGGCGCGGCCGGGGACGAAGCTGAACGTCGACGAGCGCAGGCCGTTCAGCCGGTCCCAGCCGCGCCGGACGAGGTCGAGGACCTGCGGGTTGGGGCAGGCGTCGAACAGCACGGCGTGGAAGTCGCGGTTGAGCGCGGTGAACCGGGCCGGTTCGAAGTGCCCGAGGCAGTCCGCCAGTTCGGTGTTCAGCGTCCGGGCCCGGTCGAGCGCCCCGGGCGGGAGGACCGGTGCGGCGAGCGCGGCGGCGTAGCCCTCGACGAGCGCGAGGGTCTGCATCGTGTGCTGGTACTCGCGTTCGTCGACCATCGCGACCTGCGCGCCGACGTGCCGTTCGAACGTCACCAGCCCCTCGGCCTCCAGCAGCCGGATGGCCTCGCGGATCGGCACGACGCTGACGCCCTGTTCCTGGGCGAGCTGGCCGAGGACGAGCCGGTAGCCGGGGGAGAACGTGCCGTCGGCGATCCGGGCCTTGATCCACTCGTAGGCGATCCGCGACTTGCTCAGCGCGGTGCCGTTCACCGCTTCGCGAGCCATGCGGCGTACCTCCCGCGCCAGTGCTCGTCCATCGGGTAGAGGCCCTCGACGCGCTCGCCCGCGGCGACCTGCTCGGCGATGAACGTCTCCTGCAGCTCCTGCTCGATCGCCGCGTCGACGACCTCTTCGACGAGGTCCGGCGGGATGACCAGGACGCCGTCGCCGTCGCCGACGATCACGTCACCGGGGCAGACGGCGGCGCCACCGCAGGCGATCGCGACGTCGACGTCCCACGGCACGTGCCGCCGGCCGAGCACCGCCGGGTGCGGCCCGGCGTGGTACGTCGGAATGTCCAAAGCGGACACCGCGGCCAGGTCGCGGACGCCGCCGTCGGTGACGATCCCGGCGGCGCCGCGCACCTGCGCCCGCAGCGCCAGGATGTCGCCCACGGTGCCGGTGCCACGCTCCCCGCGGGCTTCCATGACGAGGACGTCACCGGGGCCGAGGCCGTCGATCGCCCGTTTCTGCGCGTTGTAGCCGCCGCCGTGGTTCTTGAACAGGTCTTCGCGGTAGGGCAGGTAGCGCAGGGTCCGAGCGCGGCCGGTCAGCCGGGTGCCGGGCCGGGTGGACGTCAGCCCGTCGATCGACACCGCGTTGTACCCGCGCTTGCGCAGCTGGGCGGACAGCGTCGCGGTACCCACGGATTCGAGGCGCCGCTTGAGGTCCGCGGTCAACTGGAAGTCCGATGTGGACGTCCCGTATGCGTCCGCGCGCTGCTGCTCGTCCACGCGGGGGAGCGCGCCGTACGGTCCGAAGGGGACGGTTCCCTCGGTGATCGGCGTGACGAGCCGGCCGGTGGTGTGCCCGTCCGTGTCGACCTCGACCTCGACGACGTCGCCGGGGATGGCGACCGACGCGCCCGCGGGGGTGCCGGTCAGGACGACGTCGCCGGGGTCGAGGGTGATCAGCTGCGAGAGGTCGGCGACCAGCCTGCCGAAGTCGAACAGCAGGTCATCGGTGGTGTCCTCCTGGACCAGCTCGCCGTTCAGCCACGTCCGCAGCCGCAACGCGGCCGGGTCGACGTCGGTGGCGGGCAGCACCGCCGGGCCGAGCGGGGTGAAGCCGTCGCCGCCCTTCGACCGCAGGTTGCTGCCCTTGTCGGCGTAGCGCAGGTCGTAGACGCCGAAGTCGTTGGCGGCGGTGACCCCGCCGACGTACGACCAGCCGTGCTCGGGGGAGACCCGGCGAGCGGTGCGGCCGATGACCAGCGCGATCTCGCCTTCGAAGCCGAGCAGTTCGGTGCCCGCCGGCCGTTCGAGGGCGGTGCCGCTCGCCGCGACGGACGTCGAGGGCTTGAGGAAGTACGACGGCTGCTCCGGTACCCGGCCGCGCTGAGCGGCGCGGGAGCGGTAGCCGAGGTGCAGCGCGATGATCTTGCCGGGCCGCTGCGGGAGGGTCGTCATCCGTGGTCCTGCCTGCCGGTTCGGAGAAGGTATCTCAAATAATATACGATCTGCGGCGTGGGGAAACCCCCTTTCACCCGCCGTAGTGGAGCCAGACGGACTTCACTTCGGTGTACGCGTCGAGCGCCCACGGGCCCATCTCACGGCCCCAGCCCGACGCTTTGTAACCACCCCACGGCGCGGCCATGTCCGGGATCGGCGGCATGTTGACGAACACCGCACCGGCCCGGATGCCGTCGGCGTACCGCTGGGCCGTGCGCAGGTCGCGGGTCCAGACCGTCGCGGCGAGGCCGTACTCGGTGTCGTTGGCGCGGCCGAGGAGCTCGTCGCCGTCGTCGTAGGGCGTCACGGCGAGGACCGGGCCGAAGATCTCCTCGCGCATGATGGCCATGTCGTCACGGACGCCGGCGAACAGCGTCGGGGTGTAGAAGTAGCCGTCGCGCTCGACCGGGGTGCCGCCGGTGACCAGGTCGGCGCCCTGCTCACGGCCGGTGCCGACCAGGAAGTCGACGTGTTCGCGGTGCTTCTCGGACACCAGCGGCCCGAGTTGCGTGGCCTCGTCGGTGCCCGGGCCGAGCCGCAGGCCCTCGAGGCCGCGGGCCATCTTCTCGACGAACTCCTGCTCGCGCTTGCGGTCGACGTAGAAGCGCGTGTAGGCGGCGCAGACCTGGCCGGTGTTGAGCGTCGCGCCGGCGAGGTTGCCCGCGACGGCGGCGTCGATGTCGGCGTCGGCCGCGATGATGCTGGGCGCCTTGCCGCCGAGTTCGAGGGTCAGCCGCTTGAGGTTGGACGCCGCGCTCGCCGCGGTGATCAGCTTCCCGACCGCGGTGGACCCGGTGTAGGAGACGTGGTCGACGTCCGGGTGCTCGGTCAGGAAGGCCCCGATCGCACCGTCGCCGGTGACGAGGTTGACCACCCCTGCGGGGATCCCGGCTTCGTGGACCAGCTCGACCAGGCGGATGCTGGTTAGCGGCGTGACCTCGCTGGGCTTGATGACGACCGTGTTGCCCGTGGCCAGGGCCGGCGCGAGCTTCCACGCGAGGATCATCAGCGGGAAGTTCCACGGCGTGATCAGCGCGTTCACCCCGACCGGCTCGCGGCGCGTGTAGTGCAGGGTGTCGGGGAAGGACACGGGGTTGGTCGTGCCCTGCAGCTTCGTCACCCAGCCCGCGAAGTAGCGGAAGTGCTCCGCCGCGCCGGTCACGCTCACCTGCCGGGACACGCCGATCGGCTGCCCCTGGTCGAGCGTCTCCAGCCGCGCCAGCTCTTCGTGGTGCCGCTCGACGAGGTCGGCCAGCCGAAACAGCAGCGCGGCCCGCTGCACGGGCAGCAGCCCGGCCCACCCGGGTGCGGTGAGTGCTCGCCGGGCGGCCGCGACGGCGGCGTCGACGTCGGCCTTCGCCGCAGTGCCGACCTCTTCGAGCACCTTGCCGGTGGCCGGGTCGCGCGTCGGGATGACACCGCCGCCGGCTTCGGTCCACTGTCCGTCGATGCACAGGCGTGTCGCCATCCCGGGTTCCTCCTCGGCCTTCGGTGAGCCGAGTATCGGGCGCCGGGCGGCCGCGGGTCTTGTCCGCTCACGCATGTCCGTTGACCGACCGCGAAGGGATGCGTCCCGCGCGGCCGGGCGCGCGTCAGGCTGGGGCGCATGGACGTGATCGTGGTGGGTGCCGGCTCGGCCGGCTCGGTGGTGGCGCGGCGGCTGGTCGACGCGGGAGCGGCGGTGACGCTGCTCGAAGCGGGTGGTCCCGACGGCAACCCCGCCATCCACGACCCCGCGCGGGCCGGGGAACTGTGGCACGGTCCCGAGGACTGGGACCTCTACACGGTCCCGCAGCCGCACGCGGGCGGCCGGCGGCTGCACCTGCCGCGGGGTCGCGTGCTCGGGGGTTCGCACGCGCTCAACGCGATGATCTGGGTCCGCGGCGCGCCCGCCGACTACGACGGCTGGGGCCTCCCGGGCTGGACCTGGGCCGACGTCGAGCCGGTGTTCGCGCGGATCGAGAAGGACCTCCTGGAGGTCGTGCCGAACGAGCCGCTGCACCCGATCCAGCAGTCCATAGTGGACGCATGCGTCACGGCCGGGCTGCCGGTGAACCCGGACTACAACAGCGGTTCCCTGGACGGCGTGTCCGTCGAGCAGATCACCGTGCGCGACGGCCGGCGCTTCACCACCTGGCACGCGTACGGTCTTCCGGTGGCTTCGCGGATGACCGTCCACACGGGAGCCTTGGTGGAGCGGCTGATCTTCTCGGGATCCCGGGTGACCGGGGTGGTCGCGTCGATCGACGGTCGGGTGCGCTCGCTGCCGGCGGACCTGGTGGTGCTCGCCGCGGGTGCACTGGCGTCGCCCGCGATCCTGCTCCGCAGCGGCATCGGCCCGGCGGACGAACTGCGCGCGCTCGGCATCGACGTCGTCGCGGATCTCCCCGGCGTGGGGCGGAACCTGCACGATCACCTGCTTTCGCCGGTCGTCTTCACGACTTCGCGGGAGGTGGAGCCGCCGGTTTCCGGCCGGTCGGTGACCCAGGTGCACTGGTTCTGGCGCAGCCGGCCGGGCCTGGCGGTGCCGGACACGCAGCCGATCTGCTTCAGCGTGCCGATGTACGAACCGTGGATGTCCGGACCGCCGACCGGGTTCTCGCTGATGGCCGGGATGGTGACGCCGGCGAGCCGGGGCAGCCTGCGGCTGGCGCCGGACGGCTCGCCGCTGATCGACCTGGCTGCGCTGTCGTCGCCGGAGGACTTCGAGAGCCTGGTGGCGTCGGTGGAGCAGTGCCTCGCGGTCGGCCGCGCGCCGGCGTTGGCGGAGGAGTGGGGCGCGCGGCCGTTGTACCCGGGCCCGGCGGACGACCTCCGCGAGTACGTCCGCCGGACGGCCATCACGTACCACCACCAGGTGGGCACCTGCCGGATGGGCACGGACGCGTCGGCGGTGGTGGACCCGCGGCTGGCGGTGCACGGGCTCGAGGGCCTGGTCGTCGCGGACGCGTCGGTGCTGCCCAAGGTGACCACGGGCAACACCAACGCACCGGCGGTCCTGGTGGGGGAGCAGGCCGCGAAGTTCATCCTCGCGGGTTGAGCAGCCGGCGCAACCACGAGGACCGCGCCGCCAGGGCCGCGCGCGTCACCTCGGCCTCCGGCGCGAACCGGTCGAAGCCGTGGTGCGCATCCGCCCAGACGTGCAGTTCCGTCGGCACCCCGGCCTGGGCGAGCCGCTGCGCGTACGTCACGTCCTCGTCGCGGAACAGCTCCGCCCCGCCCACCTCGACGAACGCCGGCGGCAGCCCGCTCAAGTCCGTCATCCGCGCCGGTGCCGCATACGGGGACGTCTGTCCATTCAGGAGACTGCGCCACCCGAAGTCGTTGGCCTCCCGCGTCCACACTAGATCCGGGAGGTCCGCCGACGTCCGGTCGTCGAGCATCGGGCACAGCAGCAGCTGACCCGCCAGCGCCGGCCCGCCGCGGTCGCGCGCCAGCAGCGCCACGCCCGCGCTCAGCCCGCCGCCCGCACTGCCACCACCGACGACCACCTGCGCGAAGCGGAACTCCGAGGCAAACCACACGAGACCCGCGTAGCAATCCTCCAGCGGTGCGGGATGCGGGTGTTCGGGGGCGAGCCGGTACTCGACCGTCGCCGCGACGAACCCGAACTCCTCGATCAGCGGCACGAGCCGCGGGAGGTCGGCGAACCGGTCGTCCAGCACCATCCCGCCGCCGTGGATGCTGTACAGCCCGGGTGCGTCCGGTCGCGCGTGCCGGGGCCGCAGGACCGTGACGACCACCCCGCCGTCGAGGACGTGGTCCGACCACACGATGTCCCGGTCACCGATCGCCTCCTCCGGCGTGAGGTTCTCCGCGCGGACGGTGGCGCGGACTTCGGCCAGAGTCTCGGCGGACAGGTTCACGGCCCCTCCGGATCGACGGCGTCGCGGTCCGCCCAGAACGGCTCCACCAGCGCACGCAGCTCCGCCGCACCCACCCGGTCCACCAGCGCGACCGCCTTCAGGTTGTCGGTCAGCTGTTCGACGCTCGTGGCACCGAACAACGTCGTCGTGGTCGCCGGGTGCGTGAGGGTGAAGGCCAGGCACAACTGAGCCGGTGTCGCTCCGACGCTCGCAGCGGCCTTCGCGAGCCCGGACGCCGAGCCGGCGATCCGCTGCCGCACGTCTCCGGGGTCGCGGCCGACCTGGCGGCCGCCCTTCCCGAGCAGCACCCCGCCCTCGAAGACGTCGGACGCCTGCAACGAAACGCCGAGGGAGAACACCGAGGCGAACGGGTCACCGTCCGGAATGGACCGGCGGGCGACGCTGTACTTGAGCTGCGCGATCGCCGGCCCGGGGACGCCGTCCGCGGCGGCGAACCCGTGTACCGCCTTGATCGCCGACGCCGACCAGTTGTTGACACCCCACTGCCCGATCAGGCCGGCCGAATGCAGCTCGGCGAGGTCGGTGACGAGGGCGTGCAGGTCGGTGTCGTCGCGTCGCAGGTCGCCGAGAATGACGAGATCGGCGTGCGAGACGCCGGCGCGGAAGAAAGCGTTCTCCAGCTGGCTGCGCAAGCTGTGCTCCGGATAGCCCTCGAGCCACAGCTTCGCCGACAGCAGGTAGTCCTCCCGGCGCAGGCCCGCGGCCCGGACCATGGCGGAGAACAGCACGTCGGTGAACACGGGCGGGCTGCCGGGCAGGCCGTACACGCCGACGTCGAAGAGGCTGATGCCGGCGTCGACGGCCGTGTGCAGCAGCGACACGGCTTCGCGGAAGTCCATCCGGTCGTAGGTGTGCCACGAGCCGAGGGACAGCACGCCGGTGAGCGGGCCGTCGCGGCCGATGCGGCGCTGGGGGATGCGCATTCCGGACTCCTAGGGCAGTCGGGGGTCGATGACGGCTTTGAGCTCGCCGAGCCGGGACATCGACTCGACGGCGGCGGACGCGCCGGCCAGCCCGACCGGCGCGCTGAACAGCTCGGCCCAGGGCATGCTCCCGGCGAAGGCGCGGAAGAACTCGACCGAGCGGTGGTAATCGGCGATGTCGCCGTTGAGCGAGCCGGCGATCGTCAGTTCCTTGCCCATCACCGTGCCCAGCGGCACGGGGGAGGGCGCCGGGCCGGTCGACCCGACGATCGCGACCGTCCCGCGCTGGGCGGCGAAGGCGACGGCTTCCGCGCCGACAGTCGGGCCGCCCGCGAAGTCGAAGACGTGGTCCGCGCCGCGGCCGCCCGTCAGTTCGCGCACACGCTCGACGCGTTCGTCCGGAGTGGACTCGACGGACACGGTCGCGGTGGCCCCGAACCGTTCCGCGACGGCCAGACGGTCGTCTGGGCCACCGATCGTGATCACCGTCCCGGCGCCGCAGAGCCGGGCGACCGCCGTGGCGAACACGCCGAGCGCGCCGGCGCCCTGGACGACGACTGTCGCGTTCGGACGGATCCCGCCGGACCGCGCGACCGCGCGCAGCACGGTCTTGCCCGCGCAGCCGGACATCGACGCCCACGTGTCCTCGACGTCGTCCGGCAGCAGGAGCTTCGCCGCGCCGGGCGTGACGTAGCAGTGGCGGGTCAGGCCGCCGGTGGCGTAGGGGAACCGGTCGGCGCGCTGCAGGAAGCCGTAGCCGCGGCTTTCGCACGCCACCGGCTCGCGCAGGATCATGCAGCCGTAACACTTCCCGCACGTCGACTCCGACCAGCCGATCCGATCGCCCGGACCGATCTCGCGGCCGAGCGTGTCGGTGGTATCGGGGCCGGTCGCGACGACTTCGCCGACCATTTCGTGGCCCAGCACCATCGGGAGCATGCCGGGCAGGCTCATCTGCCCGGACCAGAGGTGGACGTCGGTGCCGCACAACGTCGTACAGGTGAGCCGGACGAGCGCGGCGCCGGGCTCCGGTTCCGCGGGGAGGGGCAGCTCGCGCAGTTCGAGGGGTGCGTGGTGGCCGGTGAGGACGGCGGCCTCCGTGTGGGTGGGCAGGGCCATCTTTTTAGTCTACAGTTGTGGAAGAAAAAGTCCAGGCCCGGGAGGAAACCATGACGGCACAACGGATCCGCCCGGCGGACCTCGTGGTCCAAGGGGGAGTGGTGCGCACTTTCGACGCGGCGGGCACGGTGGTGGACGGCCTGGCCGTGCGGGACGGCCGGGTCGCCGCGGTGGGCGACGTGACCGGCCACATCGGACCGGACACCGAGGTCCTGGACCTCGCCGGCCGCACCGTGCTGCCCGGCATCAACGACGCGCACCTGCACGCCGCCTGGCTCGGCGCGCGCTGGCCGCACCCGCTGCTCGGCGCACCGCACGAGGAAGCCCCGGTGGTCACCGCCGAAGACCGCCGGGCGGCCATCCTGCGGGCCGGGGACGTCTGCGCGGCGCTCGGCATCACCAGCTACACCGAGCCCGGGCTCGGCCCCGGCGAGTCCGGGTGCTTCTCGACGGAGGTCCTGGAGGAGTACGCGGCTCTGCACCGCGGGGGTCGGCTGCGGGCGCGCGTCACCGTGCTGCGCCTGTTCGGACTCCTGGACGGCGCCAGTTCGCTGGCGGACTTCGCGCGGGGCCTCGCCACTCCGGTGCCGGAAGCGGATCCGGAATGGCTCGCCGTCACCGGCGTCAAGATCTTCGCCGACGGGATCCCGCCGATGCGCACCGCGTGGACGCACCACTGCTACGCCGACGGCACTCACGGCGCGTTGCTCGTGGACGGCCCCGGCGACGACGAGCGTGCGGCTGCCCTGGCGTCGATGATCTCCCTGGCGCACGAAGCCGGGCTGGTCGTCGGCGTGCACGCGACCGGCGAACGCAGCATCGAGGCCGCTTTGGAGGGCCTGCGCGCCGGCGACCACATCGTGCACGGCGACCTCGTCACCCCCACGCAATTGCGGCGGATGGCCGCGCGACGAGTCGGCCTGACCACGCAGCCCGCGATCGCCACCGCGATGCGGCCGATGGTCGCCACCGCGCTCGATGACGACGTCGCGGCGAAAGCGTGGCCGCTGCGGGAGATCCTGGACCTCGGCGTGCAGCTGACGCTGAGCAGTGACGCGCCGGTCGTCACCCCCGACTGGCGCGTCCACCTCGCCGCGGCGGGGGAACTGCTGGGTGCGCGAGGAGTCACGCCCGAGCTGACCGAGCGGCTGCTTCGGTGCTACACCACCGAAGCGGCCGCGCAGGACGGATCCGCGGCCTGGAA
Organism: Amycolatopsis sp. NPDC098790; assembly: GCF_044759945.1. Lineage (NCBI taxonomy): Bacteria > Bacillati > Actinomycetota > Actinomycetes > Pseudonocardiales > Pseudonocardiaceae > Amycolatopsis > Amycolatopsis sp. NPDC098790. The sequence continues at coordinate 1,984,582 of NZ_JBIWAI010000002.1, read as the reverse complement.
GGGCTCCCTGGAACCGGGCAAGGTTGCCGACTTCTGCGTTCTGGCCGCCGATCCTTGCGCGGTCGCACTGGCCGACCTGCCGTCGGTCGCGGTCGAGGTGACCGTGACCGGCGGCCGGGTCGTCCACAAGGGATAGTCAGGTCAGCAGCTGGCCGCCGTCGACCGCCAGGCTCACCCCGGTGATGTGGGTCGCGCCCGCCAGGAACACGACGGCGGGCACGACGTCCTCGACCGCGGCGATCCGGCCCAGCGGAATCCGCGCCTCCCAGGCCGCGCGCGCCGCGGTGTCGGCGGCGAAGCCGGCGGTCATCGGCGTGAGCACCGGCCCCGGCGCGACGGCGTTGACCCGGATCCCGCGCGGCGCCAGCTCCAAGGCCGCGGACCGGGTCAGCGCGTCCACGGCCGCCTTCGTGGCCTCGTAGTGGCCGAGCCCGGGCGTCGGCTGCCGGGCGCCGATCGACGAGACGTTGACGATCGCGCCGCCCGCGGCCATCCGCGCGCCGGCCGCACGGGTCATGAGGAACGTGCCGCGGAAGTTGGTCCGCACGCACCGGTCGAAGACGTCGGCGTCCAGCTCGGTCAGCGGTCCGCCGCCCCCGGCCAGCCCGGCGTTGTTGACGAGGACGTCGATCGGCCCGAACCGATCGGTGACCAGGGAGACGGCCGCATCGACCGAAGCCGCGTCCGAGATGTCCAGCTGGACGTGCTCGGCCCCGATCTCGCGGCCGACGTCGTGCGCCGCCCGGGCGTCCACATCGGCGACGACCACCCGGTCGCCTTCGGCGAGAAAAGCTTTGGCGACACCCCGCCCGATCCCGCTCGCGCCACCGGTCACCACCACGATCCGTGTTTTCATTCTACAATCGTAGACGAACGAAGTGCTGGGACGAAAGGAAAACCCGTGAGCGTGCTCGGAAGATCGGTCTTCGGCCTCGGATCGTGGAACACCTGGGACCGGATGGACTTCGAAGACGCCGCCCGGTTGCTGCGGACCGCCGTCGACGCGGGCGTCACGCTGTTCGACGTCGCCCACTACGACTTCGGGCCGCACGCCGAGAACTCCCGCACCGACATCCTCTTCGGTGAGGCCGTCAGGGAGGCCGGGATCGCCCGCGACGACTACGTCCTCTGCGGGAAGCTGTGGCTCTGGGACTACCCGCGCAGCGGCTTCGCCGAGCAGCTCGAGACGTCGCTGGGGCGGATCGGCACCGACTACGCGGACCTCGTCGTCGTGGGGGACTACCGCGAGCGCCCGGACATCCCGCGGGTCGTCACGGAGGTGGCCGAGCAGGTGCGGGCCGGCCGGATCGGCGGCTGGGGCGTCAACAACTGGCTCGCCGCCGACCTCGACCTCGCCTACGGCTTCGCGGCCCGCGAAGGCCTGCCGGCGCCGGAGTTCGCGCAGCTCAAGTACTCCATCGCCCGTCGCTCGATGGCGGAAGGCGAGTACTACGGCAAGCACATCGCGAGCGGACGCCTGATCCTGCAGGCTTCGGACGTCTTCGAAGGCGGTGTCCTGCTGGGCAACGCGGCACCGGCCCGGAAGATCGGTGCCGACGTCGGCGCGATCCGCCAGTCCATAGTGGACACATCGGCCGAACTGGGCTCGATCGCGGCGGAGTTCGGCGCGACACGCGCCCAGCTGGCCCTGGCGTTCTGCCTCGCGTACGCCCCGGTGGCGAACGTCCTGTTCGGAGTGAGCCGGGCGTCGCAACTGGCCGACAACCTCGGCGCCCTGGACCTGGCCCGCAAGCACGGCACGGAGATCCGCACGGCGGTCGACCACCTCTGGCTGGACCGCGAAGTCAACCCCGACGGCACCTGGTGACGAGGAAGGGGCGGCACTTTCACGTGAAAGTGCCGCCCTTTCTCATTAGGGGGTGTCGAGGAAGGTGAGGGCGGCCGTGCGGAAGGGGAAGCCGCGCAGGGCGCCGCCGTGGTCGCCTGGCACCAGGAGCAGGTCGCTGCCCGGCACCAGGGGGACCAGGCTTTCGATGCCCTGGCTGATCGGGTCGTCCCGCCCGGCGACGAACCGGGTGGGCACGGTGAGCGTCCCGACGCGCGGCGCGAACGGCTCCCGGCGCAAACCCTCGATGCAGTGCGCGAGAGCGACCGGGTCCCGGCCCGGCGCCGTGATCATCCGGGAGATCGCCGCGGTCAGCGGGTCGGCCGGGAGCTTGCCTCCGCCGGCGAAGGCCAGCGCCGCCTCGACGTCGACCGCGCCGAACGGCTCGTGCGGGCTGATCCCGGCCAGCACCAGGCGCCGGACCGGCAGCACCGCGGGCAGTTCCCACGCCAGCCGAGCACCGAGCGAGTAGCCGACAACGTCCACTTCGGACACCTCGCCGACCGCCGACGCCAGTTCCTTCACGACGGCTTGCGGGGTGGCGTCGGCGGGCGCCGGGCTCGAGCCGTGCCCGGGCAGGTCCGGCACCACCACCGCGCGGCCGGACGCGGTGAGCGCCGCCGGCCAGCCCGTGCTGACCCAGTCGATGTGCCCGTCGGAGGCGAACCCGTGCACCAGCAGCACCGGCGGCCCGGAAGGCAGGCCGGCAGGGGCGAACCGGCGCACGGCCAGGGAAGTCGGGAGCGTCAAGGAAGTCCTTTCTGACTAGGAACGGCGGAGGCGTTGCAGCTCGCTGAGCGTGCGGGCCCGGGCGTCGACGGCGAGCCGCAGCGCCGAGCCGGCGAGGTTGAGCAGGAAGACGCAGACCATGATCGTCACGCCCGGCACCACGACCAGCCACGGCGCGGTGACCAGGTACGAGCGGCCTTCGGCGATCATGTTCCCCCAGGTCGGCGTGGGTGGGGCGATGCCGAGGCCGAGGAAGCTCATCGCGCCGTCGACGAGCATCGCGGCCGCGGCGAGGATGACGACCTGCACCAAGGCCAGCGGCAGCACGTTGGGGAACACGTGCACCAGCAGGATCTTCCGGCGGCTCATCCCGGACACGCGCGCGGCGCCGATGTACTGCCGGCCGGCGACGCCCAGCACGCGGCTGCGGATCACCCGCGCGGTGAACGGCGTGAAGATCACCGTCAACGCGATCAGCTCGGTCCAGATGCTCGCGCCGAGCGAAATGGCCAGCGCCATCGCGAGGATGATCGCCGGGAACGACATCCACGCGTCCATCAGCCGCATCAGCACCGCGTCGGCCGCCCGGTAGAAGCCGCTGACCAGGCCGATCACCATCCCGGAGAACGCGGCGCACAGCGTGATCAGCGCGGACAGCCCGAGCGACGCGCGCCCGCCGGACACCAGCCGCGCCAGCACGTCCCGGCCGAACGAGTCGGTGCCGAGCGGGTGGGCGGCCGACGGCGGCAGCAGTCGGTGCACGGGGTCGGTCGCGCTGACGCTCGGCAGGAAGAACGGCAGCACCACGACGGCCAGCACGATCAGGCCGAGCAGCACCGAGGTGACGAGCAGGGTGCGGTTCCTCATGCGACCCGCACCTTCGGGTCGAGCAGCGCGTACGACAGATCGACCAGCAGGTTGACCACGACGAACAGCACCGCGACGAACAACGTCACGCCCTGGATCAGCGGGAAGTCGCGAGTGGACACCGCACCCATGAGCAGGTGGCCGAGCCCCGGCACGACGAAGATCGACTCGATGATCACGATCCCGCCGACCAGCATGGCGAAGTTGCTGCCCAGCTGCGTGACCAGCGGCATCAGCGCGTTCGGCAGGACGTGCTTCAGCATCACCCGCCGTTCTGGCAAGCCTTTGACGCGCGCGGTGCGCAGGTACGCCAGCGGCAGCTCACCGAGCACGCTCTCGCGCAGCGTCAGCACGAACAACGCCGTCTGCCCGATCACGAGCACGGTCACCGGCAGCACCAGGGAGGGCACCGCGGCGACCGGGTCGGTCAGCAGGTCGTGGTAGCCGCTGGACGGGAACCACCGCAGCGTCACCGAGAACACGAGTACGAGCACCAGCGAGATCCAGAAGTCCGGCATCGCCATGCCGAGCGCCGAGAGCCGGTCGAGCGCGCGGGCCACCGGGTTGCGCGGCGACACCGCCTGCCACGCCGTGATCGCCACCGACAGGAAGAAACTGAGCACTGTGGACAGCACGGCCAGCGTCAGGGTCGGCACGATGTGCGCAGCGACCACGTCGAGCACCGGCTGGTGGTAGGTGATCGACGTCCCGAAGTCGCCGCGCAGCACGTGCCCGGCCCAGGTCAGGTACTGCTGCCAGAGCGAGCCGTCGAGGCCGAGGCTCGACCGCAGCGCGGCGACGTCGGCCGGGCGCGCGGTCGGGCCGAGGATGGCCTGGGCCGGGTCGCCCGGGATCAGCCGGATGACGAAGAACATCATCGTACCGACGATGACCAGGATGATCGCCAGGTCGCGCAGCCGGCGCAGCAGCACGGCGGTCATGCGGCCAGCCAGGAGTTCCAGAAGACGCGGTAGAAGTCGCCGTAGCCCTTGAGCCGCGGGGTGTAGGCCGCGTAGAGCTTCGACTGGCTGAGGGTGATCACCGACAGCTGCTTCCACGTGAAGGCCTGGAGCTTGTCGATGACGGCCTTGGCCTGCTCCGGCGACGTCGAAGCGTTGAACTCGGTCATCAGCCCGTCCAGCTCCGGCGACGACGAGCCGTTCAGCGTGCCTAGGGTGAGCGCGGGCATCTGGGCGGGCGAGGTCAGCGACGAGTCGAAGAACAGCGTCGTGATGTCCCAGCCACCCGGGTCCTTGGTGAGCGTGCCGAGCATCGTGGCGAAGTCGTAGGTGTCGATCTTGGCCTGCAGCCCGATCTTGCCCAGCTCGTCCTGGATGAGCACGGCCCACTTGCCGAACTCGGGGTAGGAGTTCGTGGTGACGATGTGGATCGTCGCCCCGGCGGTGATGCCGGCCTCGGCGAGCAGCTGCTGGGCGCGCGCCGGATCGTGCTGCTTGTAGACGTCTTCGCCGGCGGTCGAGTAGGAAGCCTTGTTGTCGGGCGAGGCGAACGCGCCGGTCTCGATCGTCAGGTCCTTGCTGCCGCCGGTCGCCGCGTTGATGGCCGGCTTGTCCAGCAGCAGGTTCAGCGCCTGGCGCGCTCGCGGGTCGGCGAACTTCGAGCCCGGGTTGAAGTTGGGGATGATGACGTTCTCGTTGCCGCCCGGCAGGTTGTGCACGACGAGGTTCGGGTTGGCCTTGAGCTGCTCGTACTGGTCGTTGGCCGGCATCGCGTGGTCCCACTGCCCGGTCTGCAGGCCGTTGACCAGCGCGTCCTGGTCACCGACGATCTTGTAGGTGACCGTGTCGAGGTAGGCGTGCTTGGCGCCGGCCTGACCGCCCCAGTCCTCTTCGGACCGTGACTTGTAGCCGTCGTAGCGCTCGAGGACGAGCTGCTGGCCGATGTCCCAGCTCTTCAGCTTGTACGGCCCGGTGCCGATGGCCTTGTCCTGGCCGAACCCGGTCGCCGGGAGGCCGACGAGGTTCTTCGCCTCGTAGATTTCGGTGCCCGCGCCGGCCAGTTCGTCGATCAGCGGGTAGCGCGGCCGCTTGAGCTTGATGCTGACGGTGGCCGGATCGGCCGCCGTGATCGCGTCGATGTCGGGGGTGACCAGCTGGCCGGTGCGGTGGCTCTTTTGCCAGCGTTGCAGGCTGGCGACGACGTCATTGGCGGTCAGCGGGTTGCCGTCCTGAAACGTGACGCCCTGGCGGAGCTTGAACGTGTAGGTGAGCCGGTCCGCGCTCGTGTCGTAGGTGTCGACGAGCATCGGCCGGGCGACGAAGTGCTGGTCGACCTCGAACAGCTTCTCGTACAGCATGTTCCCGATCTGCGCGGTCACCTGGCCGGGGTTGGCGACCATGTCGAGCGACTGCGGATCGGTGGGGACGGCGACGGTGAGGTTGCCGCCGCGGACGGGCGGTCCGTCGGCGGCGGCCGTGGTGCCGGCGCTCCCCGTGCAGCCGGCGAGCAGGGTGGCCGCGGCGGCGAGGGCGGCGAGCAACGGAGTTCTCTTCATGGGCGCGTCGATCCTGTGTGGGGGAGGGCGGGCAGGTCGGGGTTGGCGGCGAGCAACCGCCGCGTGTAGTCGTGCCGAGGGGCGAGCCGGATCTCGTCGGGCGAGCCCGTCTCGATCAGCTCGCCGCGGTACATCACGCCGACGCGGTCGGCGACCGACAGCACGAGGCTGAGGTTGTGGGTGATGAACAGCAGGCTGAGCGTGCGGGTGCGGCGCAGGTCCAGCAGGAGGTTCAGCACCTGGCCCTGCACCGAGACGTCGAGGGCGGAGGTCGGCTCGTCGGCGACGATCAGTTCGGGACCCGCGGCGATCGCGCGGGCGATGGAGACGCGCTGCCGCTGCCCGCCGGACAGCTGCGACGGCAGTTTCCCGGCGGTGTCCTTCGGCAGGCCGACCTCGTCGATCAGCTCGGCGACGCGCCGGTCGAGTTCGGCGCCGCGCAGCGGGGTCAGCTCCTTCAGCGGCTCGGCGATGATCCGCGCGGCGGTGTGGCGGGGGTCCAGGGAGCTCTGCGGGTCCTGGAAGATCAGCTGGACGCGGCGGCGGAACGCGCGTTCGTCGCCGGTCAGCCCGGCGGGCGTGATCCCGTGGGCGCCGAACGCGATCGTGCCCGACGTCGGCGGTTCGAGCGCGGTCACCAGCCGGCCGAGGGTGGACTTGCCCGAGCCGGACTCGCCGACCAGGCCGAAGAACTCGCCTGCTGGGATCTCCAGGGAGACCTCTCGGACCGCGTGCACGCGTCCTTTTCGTCCGTACACTTTGGACGCGGCGGTGATCGTCAGCGGCGGTCCTTCGACCACCCGGTCCGGCCGGGGTTTCAGGGCCCGCGTCTCGACGGCTTCGGTCGCGCCGCCGGCCATCGCGGATTCGAGCAGCGCGGGGGAGATGACCGGGAAGCCGTCGCGGCGGCTGACGCCGAGCTGCGGCACGCACCCGAGCAGCGCGCGGGTGTAGGGGTGCCGGGGCCGCGTCAGGACTTCGTCGCGGGAGCCCACTTCGACCAGCCGGCCGCGGTACATCACGGCGATCCGGTCGGCGACCTGCGCGGCGACCCCCATGTCGTGGGTGATGAACACGCAGGCGGTGCCGTGGTCGCGGCGCACGCGGTCGAAGAGCGTCAGGATTTCCGCCTGCGTGGTGACGTCCAGCGCCGTGGTCGGCTCGTCGGCGATGAGCAGGTCGGGGTCGGCCATCAACGCGAGCGCGATCATCACGCGCTGCTGCATGCCGCCGGAGAGCTGGTGCGGGTACAGCCGCAGGATCCGGCCGGTGTCGGCGAGCCCGACCTCGGTCAGCAGCCGACGCGCCTTCGCCTCGGCTCGCTTGCGCAGCGGGCTGCCGCGCCGGGCCGCCTGGCCGGGCAGCGACCCGGCTTCGCGGTAGGCCTCGACCAGCTGCCCGCCCACCCGGCGGCCCGGGTTCAGGGAGTCGAGGGCCTCCTGGAAGATCATGCCGATCCGCGGGCCGCGGTAGGCGCGCATCGCGTCGGCGGGCAGTTTCGTGACGTCCACGCCGTCGATCGCGATCTCCCCGCGGGTGCGGACCGGGGCGACGAACTCGAGCAGGCGGATGATCGACAGGGCGGTGACGGTCTTGCCGCTGCCGGACTCGCCGACCACGCAGAGCGTCTGCCCCCGCTCGAGGTCGAGCGACAGCTCCCGCACGAGTTCGCGCTCGGTGCCGCCGGCGACCACACCCACGGTGAAGTCCCGGATTTCGAGCAGCGTCATGGATTCCCCTTCCTCGTGCCCGCCGCGACGGCGGGCCGGACTGCCGGGCACCGGCAGGGGTAGTTCTACGCATGTTGACACCGCCGTCATGCGGTGTCAATGGTTTTATTCTACAAACGTAGGAAGTTGAGATCTCACCGGTTTTTGGTGCTGTGCGGGCGAAATCGGCACTGGACTGGTTTATCTACGCATGTAGAGTGTCCGCGTCGAACAGAAGGAGGACGACGTGACGACGACCCCAGCCACGCCGGAACGGATCGTGGACATCGCGGTGGGCTACATGGCCGCGCAACAGCTCTTCGCCGCCAACCGGATCGGCCTGTTCCCGGCGCTGGCCGACGGACCGGCGACCGCCGCCGACCTCGCCGAGCGGACCGGCCGGCCGGAGAAGATCACCCGGATCCTCGGCGACACCATGGCATCCCTCGGCCTGCTGTCCCGCGTGGACGGTCGCTACGCGCTCACCGCCGACACCGCCGAGCACCTCGGGGGAGGAGGTCTGGACCTCGCGCCGTTCCTGACCTTCCTCGAGACGATCAGCTACCCCCACTGGCAGCAGTTCGCGCACACCACCGACACCGGCGAATCCGGCGACCTCGACCTCGCCGGCGACCGCTGGGACACCTTCCTCGGCGGGGTCATGGTGTATAACGCCCTACACGCTCGGCAGTTGGCTCACGCCTTCGACTTCGGGGGCTTCAAAAACCTCCTCGACCTGGGCGGGCTTTCGGCCGAGTTCGCGCTCGGCGCGTTGCGGGCCAACGACGTCCTGCGGGCGACGTTCGTCTACGACCCGCGGTCGGTGCCGTCGGTGACGTCGGCGGTGGCTTCGTTCGCGGACCGCACGACGGTCGTCGGCGAACCCACACCGGACGCCGAACCCGAGGGCGAGTTCGACCTGGTGATGGTGAACCACGTGGTGCACCGGTTCTCCGTCGAGGAGAACCGCGCGATCCTGCGGCACGCTCGCGCCGCGGCGGCGCCGGGCGCGCGGCTGCTGCTGCTCGACTTCTTCCTGGACGACGATCCGTCGCCGCGGGCGCTCGACGCCCTGCACGCGGGGGAGTACCTGGTCATCGACGGAACGGTGGTGTACCCGGAGGCGGACGTCCGCGGCTGGCTGGCCGACGCCGGGTGGCGGCCGGTGGACCGGCTGACGCTGCCGGGCTCGCCGCGGGTCCTCGTCGCGGAAGCGGTGTGAGCGTGAGCCTCGACCCCGCCGTCCGGGAGATGCTGGCGCAGAGCCCGGAAGCGCCGGACCGGCCGATGACGGCCGTCGAGTTGCGGGCTGCCTTCGCCGCGTCCCGGCCGAATCCGGGCGTGGTGGCCCCGGTCGCGTCGGTGACCGAGCACCGGCTCCCGAGCGGCCTCCGGGTGCGGCTGTACCTGCCGGAGGCGGCCGGCCCGGTGCCGGCGTTCCTCTGGATCCACGGGGGCGGCTGGACGATCGGCTCGATCGACGAGAACGAGGTCGCCTCGCGGTCGGTGTGCGCGGCCGCGTCGGTCGCGGTGGCGGCCGTCGAATACCGGCTCGCCCCGGAAGATCCTTACCCGGCCGCGCCTTCCGACTGCTACGAGGTCCTGGAGTGGCTGGCCGGGGGTGGGGCGGGTCCGGCGGTGAACGCTTCCGCCCTGGCGGTCGGCGGCGAGAGCGCGGGCGGCAACCTGTCCACTGTGGTGTCGCTGATGGCGCGCGACCGCGGTGGGCCGGGGATCGCGGCGCAAGTGCTGATCTGCCCGGTGTTCGGCCATCCCGACGACGGGTTCGCGTCCTATGCGGACTTCGCGACCGGTTACGGCATGACGGCCGACGCGATGCGGTTCTTCTTCGCCCAGTACGTCCCGGATCCGTCCGCTTTGGACGATCCGTACCTGTTGCCTTCGCGATGTTCGGATCTGTCGGGCCTACCGCCGGCGCTGGTGCTGACGGCGGAGTACGACGTCCTGCGCGACGAGGGTGAGGCGTTCGCGGCCCGGCTCGCCGATGCGGGGGTCGCGGTCGACGTCCACCGGTACGCCGGGCAGATCCACGGGTTCTACGGGCTGTACACGGACCTGCCGGCGTCGCCGCGGTCGCACGCCGAAGTGGCGGCGTACCTGCGGGGGATCTTCGGCTGAGACGTCAGGGGCGGGTGAGGCGCTCCAGGAGGGACTCCAGGTGCCGGTGCTGGAGGCCGACCGTGGAGAACTCACCCGCCACCAGGCTCATCACGTTGGCGCCCGCGTTGAGCAGGACGATTTCGTCGACGATCTGCTCGTCCGGGGTTTCGGTGACGATGTCGCCGTCTTCGCGGCCCTCGGTCAGGAAGCGGTGCAGGAGGCCGCGCCACTCGCGGACGTGCTCGAGGTACTTGTCGTGCATCCGCCGGTTGGCCAGGGACATCTGCCAGAAGATCATGAGGACGCGCCCGGCGGTGATGCGCTCTTCGTCGATCGGCATCGAGGACACGCAGATCTCGCGGAGCGCGTCGAGGCCGCGGAGGCCGTCGAGGTCGACGTACTGCCGCATCATGTCGAGGGCGCGCTCGTAGGTGGCCGCGATGATGTCTTCCTTGCCGGGGAAGTACAGCTTGAGGGCGCCGTTGGCGAACCCGGCCGCGGCGGCGATCTCCCGCATGGTGGCGGCTTCGATCCCGCCGCGCACGATGAGGTCCCAGGTGACGTCGACGATGTCCCTGCGCCGCTGGTCGTGGTCGATGATCTTGGGCACCCGGCACCTCCCGCACTGGTTTCTCTACCAGTGTAGGAGAAACTACCCGCGAGTACCGACCCGGGCTACCGCTGGAACACGCGGTTCCCCGCGAACCACGTCTCGACGACCCGCGTCCCGGCGACGTCGGCCGTCTCGAAGGGATTGCGGTCCAGCACCACGAAGTCCGCCGACCGGCCCGGCGTCAGCGACCCCGTCACGTCGTCGAGGCCGCACGCCCGCGCCCCGCCGAGGGTGAACACCTCGATCGCCTCGGCCAGGGTGATCGCCTGCTCCGGCCACAGCGCCCCCGGCCGCCGGCCGTGCGGGTCGGACCGCGTCACCAGGCCCGCGATGCCCTCCCACGCGTTCGGGGACTCGCTCACCGGCCAGTCCGAGCCGCCCGCGACCAGGGCACCGCTGTCGAGCAGCGTCCGGTTCGGCTGCATCCGGGACGCCCGGGAAGCCGGCAGGACCTCCGCGATCGCGTCCGGGATCACGCCCGGCACCCACAGGAACGGCGAGACGTCCGCCGCCACGCCCAGTGCCGCGAACCGCGGGAGGTCGTCCGGGTGCACGAACTGCCCGTGCGCCACCTGGAACCGCGTCTCGGTGAACCCCGCGGCCCGGACCCGCGAGACCGCGTCGAGGAACTGCCGCACCGACGCGTCGCCGGTGCAGTGGACCTTCGCCGAGAACCCCGCCGCGGCCGCGGTGAGCAGCCACTCGGTCAGCTCGTCCGGCGGCATGGTCGTCGAGCCGTGGTGGCAGCCGCCGTGGACGTCGTCGGGCAGGTACGGCTCGAGGAACGCCGCCGTGCGCGTCGGCGGGACGCCGTCGAGGAAGATCTTCACGAAGTCCGGCCGGTGGTGCTCGGTGCGGTAGCGCCCGGCGACCTCCAGCAGCGGCGCGCCGACCGGGTCGAACCCGAAGATCGGGTCGTTGACCAGCAGCGACGACACGACCCAGGCGGTCAGCTCGCCGGCGGAGTCCAGCGACCGCAGCGCGCCGAGGATGTCGGTCGAGACCCCGGCGTCCTGGAACGCGGTGACGCCGAAGCCGTGCAGGATCTCGATCGCCCGTTGCGACGCGCGCCGGTGCTGCTCGGGTGTCAGCTCGCCGGTGACCCGCTCGACGAGCACCCCGGCGGCCTCCAGGAGCAGGCCGCTCGGCTCTTCGCCGTCCCGCACGATGACCCCGCCGGTGGGGTCCGGCGTGGCCGCGGTGATCCCGGCCAGCTCCAGCGCGCGGCTGCTCACCCAGCGGTTGTGGCGGCTGTCGTCGGCCAGCGACACCGGCCGCCCGCCCGCGGCGTCGTCGAGGGCCCGCCGGGCGGCCACCGTGGACAGCTTCGAGACCAGGGTGGACGCCCAGGCACCGCCGGTCAGCCACTCGTCCGGGCCGAGCGAGGCGGCCCGGACGCGGACGGCGTCGAGGATGTCCTCGAAGCCCGCGTCGGCGCCGAAGGTGAGTTCGAACAGGTCCGCGCGGCCGGCCATCGCGTGGTGGTTGTGCACGTCGACCAGTCCCGGCAGGACGAACGCGCCACCGAGGTCGCGCACCTCGGTGGCCGGGCCGATCTCCTCGTCGGCGAGGATTTTCCCGCCGCCGACGGCCAATGTGGACGCCCACGGACGTGCCTTGTCCACTGTGTACACCACGGCGTTGGTGAGGACGAGGTCGGCGGCCACGGCTCAGCCCTCCGCGGGGTCGTACGGTCCGGGGTGGACAGTCGTGCTCAGCAGCTTGCCGTGGGCGCCGAAGGTGAAGTGCGTAGGCTGCTCGCCGGTGGCGTCGAGTCCGAAGAGGACACCGTGCGAACGCAGGTTGCGGGCGTCGCGGTGGTCGGCGATCGTGACCGACGCGCACGGGATGATCTTCTCGCGCCAGGTGAAGACGTGGATGCCCGGCCGCACCCGGTAGACGGTGTTCTCGTCGGTGTCGGCCAGCCCGCGCTCGGGGCCGGCCAGGCACTGCCAGGTGTACCAGTGCGGGCTGAGGTAGACGTGCTCGTAGGCGTGTTCGGCGCTGTACACCCACAGCACGCGGCGGCCGATCAGCGCGGTGCTCGGCGCCATCGCCTCGCCGCGGACTTCGAGGCCGTCGATGGTCGCGGGCCGGAACTCCTGGGTGACGCGCGGGGTGCCGTGGTCGCCGATCGTGGTGGTGACGACGAGGGCGCGGCCGTCGCGCAGATCCAGGAAGAGCGACACCGCTTCGCGTTCCGTCGGCTGGACCTGGACGTAGTACAGGTCGTCGTCGACCAGGAACGTCTCGTCGGTGCCCTGCCAGGTGAAGACGGGCCCGTCGTCGTCGCGCAGAACGAAAGAACGGCCGTGCAGGTCGTCGACGGTGGGCGCCTTGTTCGCGTCGAAGCCGGGCGCGAGGCCGTCGAGGGGGAGCCAGGTCGAAGTGTCCGAAAGAGTCATGTGTCCTCAGTGGTCGCAGTGGTCGCCCGAGGGCAGGTCGAGCGCGGGGTTGCGGTCGCAGAAGCCGTACGGCCGGAACAGGAAGCCGGACTTGTCGACGGGCATCACCGGCCAGTCCTCCGGCCGGGGCACGTGGGTGGGGCCGAAGACGTGCCAGAGCACGAGGTCGGCGTCGACGAGGTCGCGGTCGGCGGCGGTCCAGGCGGGCAGGCCCGCGCCGCCGGGGTGGGCGTTGGGCCGCTCGCCGGCCGGGTAGCGTTCGTCCTGGTGGTACGGCGTCGCCCACAGGTGCCGCGTCGCGAAGGTGGCCCGCGCGTGCACGGACGCTTCGGGCTGGGCCATCAGCGTCGCCGACGCGCGCGGGACGAGCTGGTACGCGGTGGGCTTGCCGAGCCGGTTGACCTGCGTGGCGCTGCGGACTTCCCAGACGCGCGCGTGCGCCGGGTCGGCGTGCCGCTGGGCCTCGCTTTCGGTCCGCAGCGGCGTGCTCCGCCAGGTGAACGCGTTGCCGTACGAGTTGTCCGGGCCGGTCGGCACGCCCACGACGTCGACCTCGTGCAGGCTGGTGCGCTCGCCGTCGACCTCGACGTCGAGCCGGGCGCAGAAGAGGTGCTGGTGCACCGGCGCGAACAGGCCGGGCGCGAGTTCGGTGGCGTGTGGCTGGTCCTGACCGGGCGTGCCGGCCCCGCAGAAGACGACGCCGGTGGCCTTCGCCTCGAACTCGATCGAGCCGTCGAGGTGGAAGTACCAGTAGTGGCCGTAGTCGTAGTTGCCGATGGTCGAGATCGAGGAGACGACGAGCCGGCGCGAGCGGCGCACCTCCGGCGTCCCGGCGAGGTCGGTGTGCTTCCAGAGGATGCCGCCGTCTTCTTCGTGCAGGCAGATCGCGCGCGGGATTTCGACGGGCTCGCCGTGGTCGTCGGCGACCCAGGCCGGGAAGTACCGGATCTCGCCGACGCAGTCGCAGCCCAGCCGCAGGTCGTTGCCGTTCTTGCCGAACTGGTACTCGCCGGCGTCGAAGTAGCTGATCCAGAACCGGCCGGGCGCGACGTCACCGTACGGGACCACCATCTCGGGGACGGAGGCCCGGTACAGGACCGGCCGGTCCTGGAAGCTCACCTGGTGCAGGGTCAGGCCTTCGCGGGAGTTGAAGCCGACGCGCAGGCGCCAGCCCTCCCAGGTCACCTCGGTGCCGTCGACGGCGAAGCTCGGGCCGTCGGGCTGGGTGATCTCGATCGGCCGTTGCGATGTCCGGGCGGTGACGCCGGTGTAGCGGCCGTGCTCGGCCGGCACGGGGATGTCGCCCTCGTCCTCGACGCGGAGGACTTCCTGCTTGGTCAGGTCGAGGTGCACGATCAGGCCTTCGACCGGGTGGGCCCACGGGCTGTCGCCTTCGTCCTCTCGGAGGAAGGTCAGCGAGCGCATGACGCGGCCGGTCTCGTCCTCGCGGCCGAAGTGGCCGGGGGCGAGGGGCGCGCAGAAGGCGTGGTCGATCCGGTCGCCGAGGCCGCGGCGGGCCATCGCGGCCTGCCAGCCCGCGGACGCCTTCGTCAGCTGCTCGGCGAGTTCGTACTCCTCGAAGAGGTAGGACGGCTGGCCGGGTTCGGTCGTCCAGCCGTGCCAGTCGACCTCGTTCTTGGTGACGTCGACGGTGGCTTCGCCGGATCCACCGGTGGCGGTGTCGAGCAGGGTGTAGCGGATCCGCCGGTTCCCGGTGCCGGCGCGGACGTCGGCCTTGCCCGGTTCGAGGGGCACGACCTGCGGAAACCGGACGGTGCCGGTGACGAGCCCGGCCTCGGCGAGGAGGGCCCGCCCGGCGGAGAGTTCGGCGGCGGTCAGCGGGTCGAGGGGATGCGGCGTGCTCACCCTGGACAGTCTCGCGCGCATCCGGGCGGCACGGAACCGCCCGTGCGGCGGCGGACAACAAGGCTGCGCTCGACGCCAACCCCTGCTCGGGCGCGTGCGGCGAGGATGGGCGCATGGGATGGGAACTGGCAGGCAAGGCGGTTTTGGTGACCGGCGGGGCGTCGGGCATCGGGCTGGCGTGCGTGCGGGCGTTCGCCGCGGAGGGGGCGCGGGTCGCGGTGATCGACCGCGAGCCGGGGCCTTGGGCCGAGGTGGCTGAGCGGGCATCGGCGGGTGCGAGCGCACAATCGCCGGCTCGGGCCGGCTCGGTCGGCGGTGCTGAGCACGAGCCGCTGCCCGCGGTCGGCAGCGGCGTCGCCGAACCCGACCTCGCCTTCTCCCGCGCCGATGTCACCGACGAACCCGCCTTCGCCGCCGCCATCGACACCCTCGCCCGTCACCTCGGCGGGCTCGATGTCGTCGTCGGCTGTGCCGGGATCTCCGGACCCGTCGGCAGGCCTCTCGCCGACACCACTGCCGCCGAGGTCGCTGCCGTCCTCGCCGTCAACATCACCGGCCCGTTCCTGCTGGTCAAGCACGCCCTGCCGCACCTGGCCGACGGCAGCTCGGTCGTCCTCCTCGGCAGCGACTCCGCCTTCGCCGCCGCGCCCGGGATGGTGCCGTACTGCGCGTCCAAAGGCGCCGTCGTCGCCATGACCCGGGCGCTTGCCGTCGAGGTCCCCGGGATCCGGGTCAACTGCGTCTGCCCGTCGGTCGTCGACACCCCGATGGCACGCGGCGACCTCGGGGACCTGCTCGACGACCCCGCCTTCCCCGTCCAGGCCGCCGAGGACGTCGCCCGCCAGGTGCTCTTCCTCGCGTCCCCCGCGTCCCGGCCGGTCAACGGCCAAGCCCTGCTGGCCGACTTCGGCATGTCGGCCCGCTCGGCCTTCCCCGCCTAGAAAGGATCCACAGTGGACACCACGAACAGGGTCGTCGCCATCACCGGCGGCGGCACCGGCATCGGCGCGGCCGTCGCCCGGCGCTACTCCGGCGAGGGCGCCCGCGTCGTCGTGCTCGGACGGCGTCGCGACCCCCTCGAGAAGGTCGCCGCGGAGACCGGCGCGCACGTCATCGCCTGCGACGCCAGCGTCCGCGACGACGCCGAGACCGCCATCGCCGAGATCATCGGCAAGTACGGGCGGCTCGACGTCGTCGTCGCCAACGCCGGCGGCCACGGCCTGTCGTCGGTCGTCGACACCGGCGACGACGAGTGGGAGCTGGCTCTGCGCTCGAACCTCTCCAGCGCGTTCGTGTTGTGCCGGGCCGCGCTGCCGTCGCTGGTGGAGACCGGCGGGCAGGTCGTCGTCGTGTCGTCGCTGGCCGGGCTGTTCGCCGGGCCGAACGTCGCCGGCTACACCGTCGCCAAGCACGCGCTGATCGGCCTGACCCGCTCGATCGCCCGCGACTTCGGGCCGAAGGGCGTGCGCGCGAACGCGGTCTGCCCTGGCTGGGTCCGCACGCCGATGGCCGACGGCGAGATGGACCAGTTCGCCGCCGCGGCCGGCTTCACCGGCGGCCACGACGAGGGCTACCGCCGCGTGACGGCGGAGGTCCCGCTGCGCCGGCCGGCCGAGCCCGAGGAGATCGCGGCGGTGGTCCGGTTCCTGGGCTCGGCGGAGTCGTCGTACATCACGGGCGCGGTGCTCGTCGCGGACGGCGGCGCCCACGCCGTGGACCTGCCGACGCTGGCCTTCGAGCGCGCCGGCATGTGACTCACGACCCCAGGTAGGCCGCGTGCAGGGTGGCGGGGGAGTCCAGCAACGGCTGGGCTTCCCCCGCGTACGTGACCCGGCCCGAGGAGACCACCAGCGCCTCCTGTGCGACGCCGAGCGCCAGGTGCGTGAACTGCTCCACCAGCAGGATCGCCGCCCCTTCCGCGGCGAACCGCGTCACCACCGGCAGCAGGCGCGTGAACACCACCGGCGCCAGGCCCAGCGACATCTCGTCGATCAGCAGGAACGCCGGGCGCGCCGCGAACGCCCGCGCCAGCACCACCATCTGCTGCTCGCCGCCGGACAACAGGGCCGCGGGGGAGTCGCGCCGCTTGTCCAGCTCCGGGAACAGCTCGAGGACTTCGTCCACCCGCGCCGGGGTGCGCGCGGTCAGGCGCAGGTTCTCCAGCACCGTCAGCCCCGGGAACACCGCCCGGCCCTGCTCGATGTGCGCCAGTCCGAGCCGCGCCCGCGCCACCCGCGAATGCCGGGTGACGTTCACCCCGCCCACGTGGACGCTGCCCGCCGACGGCGCCACGACCCCCGACACCGCCTCCAGAAGACTCGTCTTGCCGGCCCCGTTGGGCCCGACCAGCGCCGTGATCCGGCCGGGCTCCAGCGTGAACCCGACATCGCGGATGACCGGGCCGGCGCCGCGCTCGACCGTCAGACCGTGGACTCGCAACGCCGTCACAGCAGCTCCGTTTCACCCATGTACGCCTTGAGGACCGCCGGGTCGGCCAGCACGTCCGCCTGCGGCCCGCTGGCCAGTACCTCGCCGAAGTCGAGCACCGTCAGCCGGTCGCACACCGACCGCACCAGGTCGAGGTCGTGCTCGATCAGCAGCACCGACACCCCGAACCGGGCCGGGACCTGCCGCAACCGCCGCCCGAACGCCACGTGCTCCTCGTGCGGGAGGCCGGCCGCCGGCTCGTCGAGCAGCAGCACCCGCGGCCGGGCCAGCAGGTGCCCGACGACCTCGACGAGCCGCCGCGCGCCCGCGTCCACTGTGGACAGCGGGGTCCGGGACGGCGGGCAGCCGAAGAACTCGAGCGCGTCGGCGACCTCGCGGCCGGTGACCCGGCGCCGGGCGACGAACCGGACGTACGCGCCCACCGTCAGACCGGGCGGCACGCGGTCCTGCTGGAACGTCCGCCGCAGCCCGGCACGCGCGCGTCGTGTCGGCGACCCGGTGAGCGGGCGGCCGTCCAGCGTCACGGTTCCGGTGGCGCGCGGCAGGAAGCCGCTGACGGCGTCGACCAAAGTGGACTTCCCGGCGCCGTTCGGTCCGATCACACCGAGGATGCCGTGCTCCGGCACCGTGATGTCCACATCGGACAAGGCATGGACGTGGCCGAAGTGGACACTCAGGCCGCGCACCTCCAGCACCGGATCGCCGGGCGGCAACGGGTCCACCTCCGGGAGGTCCGTGAGGCCGAGGCCGGTGGGCTTGCGGGACCGGTACCAGAGGTTCCGCACGGCCGTGCCGAGGTTGCCGCGCCCGGCCAGGGCCTGGACACCGAGGAGGCCGAAGATGACGAACCCCCAGTCCTGCGGCACACCCCAGCGCTTCAGCAGCTCCGGCACCGCGACCCAGAGCAGCGCGCCGAACACGGCCATGTCGATCAGGTGCGCGCCGGACATGATCGCCAGCACGTACAGCGCGAGCGACTGGATCGCGGTGAAGCTGGCCGGGAACGCGAGCCCGACCTGGCCGGTCAGCAGGCCGCCGCTGATCCCGCCGAGCGCGGCGCTGACCGCGAACGCCGTCAGCTTGGATGTCCGCACGCCGGCCCCGACCGCGGCGGTGCCCCGCTCGGAGAACGCGACCAGCTGCCAGCTGCTGCCCCAGCGGCCGCGCCGCAGGAAGTGCACGACCAGCCCGCAGGCGACCAGGACGAGCACCGCGAACAGGAAGTACGACCGGTCGTCGGAGAACGCGTCCGGCCGCTCGATCGAGAGGCCCTCGGTGGCGCCGGGGAACTGGATCTGCACGAGCGTCAGGTCCGCGGCGGCGGCCAGCCCGAGGGTGACCACGGCCAGGGTGATGCCGCGCAGCCGCAGCGCGGGCAGCCCGACGAGCACCCCGGCCGCCGCGGCGGCCAGGCCACCGAGGAGCAGCCACACGACGAACCCGCCGGGCACACCGGCGACGTTGCACGCGGAGACGACGAACGCGCCCACCGCGGCGAAGGTCAGCTGGCAGAGGGAGATCATCCCGGCGGTACCGGTGACGACGCCGAGCCCGAGCAACGCGATCGCCGCGACGACGGCGCTCACGCCGAGGTAGACGAAGTACCCGGCCAGGCCGACGCTGAGCGCGTAACCGACACCGACCGCGGCGGCCGCGACGGCGAACGGCAGACCCGCTCGCGCGAGGGGGTTTTCAGCGAGCCGCACAGCGCACCGCCTTTCCGGCCATGGCGAGCCGGTGGCGCGCTCGGCCGGCCCGTCCGCGCGAGTGCCTTTCAGCGAGCCGCATCCCACACCTCCTTGCGCTGCGTCCACAGCAGCAGCGCCACGATCACCAGGAACGGGAGGAAGTACCGCAGCACCGACAGCTTGTCCGACTGCGCGACCGCCCCCTGCGCCATGCCCAGCACCAACCCACCCGCCACCGCCAAGTCCAGCCGCCGGAAGCCGCCCAGCAACGCGGCCGCCGCGGCCGGGACCACCAGCATCGCCAGGGATGTCGGGTCGTTCGACTGCGATGGCGCCACAATGGACACCGCCAGCGTCGCGATCACCCCGGTCGCCGTCCAGACGCCGACCGACAGCGGCCGGGCCGGGATGCCCAGCAGCTCCGCCGTCGTCGGCCGCTCCGAGAGCGCGCGCAGCCGGACGCCGAGCGTCGTGCGGGCCAGCACCACCCGGCAGCCCAGTGCCACCAGCACGGCCAGCGCGACCGTCACCACGGTCACCTGGCTGACCACCACCCCGCCGACCGTGAACGCCGGTCCGGCCAGCAGCGGGTGGAACGGCTGCGGCTTGTTGCCGAACAGGATGAACGCCAGCGAGATCAGCAGCAGGAGCACCGCGACCGTCACCGCCGAGCGCGTCCCGGTGTCCGCTTCGGCCAGCCACGTCGAGACGATCCAGCCGAGGACCGCGCTCAACGCACCGCCGAGCACGATGCCCGCCAGCGTCGCCAGCCACTCGGGAAGTCCTAAGTGGATGGCCAGGAACACCGCGACGTAGCAGCCGAACATCCCGGTGGCGGACTGCGCGAAGTTGACCACGCGCACCAGGCGCGACATCAGCGTCAGGCACACCGCGAGCACCGCGTACAGGCCGCCGGCGGCGAGACCGGCGAGAGCGCCCTGCAGCATGACCGTCCTCCTAGGACCGGGGGATCCGGAGCCAGTCCTGCGCGGCCAGCTCCCACTTGTTCGTGCCGGAGGCCAGCTTGATCGGCCAGCCCGCGGTGTTGTCGTGGTGCGTCGGCGCGGGCCCGAACACGTACGGCGTCCCGACCATCGGGTCGCTGACCGGCTTCATCTCGCGCAGCGCCTTGGTCACCGACTCACGGGTGACGTCACCCTTGATTCCCCGAAGGACGTCCAAAAAGTACTTCGCCGCCAGGTAGCCGCCCTGGCTGAACGACGTCAGCGGGATCTTGTTCTTCGCCATCAGCTCGCGCCAGTCCTTGGTCTGCGGGCTGCCGGCGTCGGTGAACGGGTAGAACTCGGCCGGCACGTACACCCCGGCGCCCGCGTTCGAAATCGCCTTGGCGTAGTTCTCGCTGTAGACGCTGGTCAGCAGCAGCCAGGTGACGTCGGTCCAGCCCTGCGCCTGCGCGGCCTTGAGCTGCCCGATCGAGTCCGGCTCGACCGGGTTGACGGTGATCGCCTTGCAGCCGGCGGCCCGCGCCTTGACGATGTACGACGTGTAGTCCGACCCTCCATAAGGGACGGTCGCGTCGACGTACTTCAGCTTCTTGCCGGTGATCTTCGTCCACTCGGCGATCGCGGCCTGGTACGCGGGCAGCGTGTTGCCGGCGATCTCCAGCAGCGCGCAGATGTCGTTCAGCTTCAGCGTTTCCGAGCCGTAGAGCAGGGTGAGCGTCATGTCGTGGAACGGGCCGACGTTGACCGGCGCGATGTTCGGGCTGGAGAAGCACGCCGGGTCGACGCCGATGCCCTGCACCGACAGGATCTTCTGCTGCTCGTAGTACTTGGCGTTGATCTCGCACTCGATGAGGCTCGACGACCCGACGAGCGCGACGGCGTCGTCCCCGCCGACCACCTCACGAGCGGCTGCCGCGGCCGCCGCCGGGTCGCCCTTGTCGTCGATCGCCTTGTACTCGATCTTGCGGCCGTTGACACCGCCCGCCGCGTTGGCCGCGTCGAACACGGCCTTCGCCGCCTGCGACGCCTCGGGGAAGGTCGCCGCGCCGCTCAGCGCGTTGACCGAGCCGACGACGATCGGGCCGTCGCCGCCGGCTTCGGAACCGGCGCAGCCGGCGGTGACCAGCAGCGCCGCCGCCAGGACGGGAAGGATCTTTCTCATGACTGCTCCCGGGCCGCGGCCACGACGGGCGCGGAGTCGACGATCTGCTCGAAGGACGTGAGTTCGCCGCCGTCGAAGCGCCACAGGTGCGCGACGCGGGCGGTGAAGGACCGGCCGGTCCGGCGGTGCGTGCCGGTGTAGGTGCCGACGCCGACGACGGTGTCACCGGCGTCGAGGAGGCTGTCGAGGGTGAAGGTGTAGCCGTCCCAGTCGCGGCCGATGGCTTCGAAGACGTGCGAACGGACCTCGTCGGGGCCGGTGTACGTACCGGCGTAGGGGAAGCCCGCGGCCTCGGTCCAGGTCGTCTTCGGGCCGAGCGGGGCGAGCATGCCGGGCAGGTCGCCGCGGTCGCTGGCGGCGTAGTGCGCGCGGATGACGTCCACAGTGGACATGGCGGGCTCCTTCAGACGGGCTGGGCGTCGGGGTAGGCCACCGAGCCCAGCGGGTAGACGTGCCCGCCGGCGCGGGAGTGCTCGGACCGGCCGTCGCCGGTGAGGCCGAGGAAGACGCCGGTGGTGCGCAGGGCGTAGCCGAGGTCGTGCAGCCACACGCTCGCCACGGCGATCCGGAATTCGCGGAAGCAGAACAGGTAGAGGCCGTCGGCGAACTTCCAGACGGTCGAGAGGTCCATGTCGCCGTGGCCGCGCTGGACGCCTTCGAGGCATTGCCACGCGTAGCGCTCCGACGAGACGTAGACGTGCTCGTAGAGGTGGTCCGGGCTGTAGCGGTAGAGGTTGCGCTTGCCGATGAGGTCGCGCGACGGGCCGGGCGCGACGCCGGTGGGCGGGCCGCCGTCGGTGACCCCGGACTGGAAGCTCTGCGAGACGCGGGGAACGACGTCTTCGGCGCCGATCACCGAGCGGACGGCGAGCGCGCGGTGGGACGTCGTCGAGTACACGACCGTCAGCGCTTCGCCGTCGACGCTGGTGAGCGGCAGGTTCACGAAGAAGACGTCGTCGCGCACGGCGACCGCGTCGTACGGGTCCTCGACGCCGTTGCACACGACGTGCTCGGCGTCCTTGAAAGCCAGTTCGAGGACTTCGCCGTCGTCGAGGGTGATCGTGACGTCGCGGCCGCTGAGGTCGGCGTTCGGCAGGCGGTAGGTGGCGATCCCGGCGGCGAACTCGTCGTAGGTGCGCCAGCCGTCGGTGGGGGCTTCGGGCATGGCCTCATCGTCGGGCGGGCACGGAGTCCGGGCGAGCGGTCACGCGCTGCGGGGCAACTACCGGTCGCTGACGGTCAACTCGCGCCGCAGCTCGCTCGGCGCGCGGCCGAAGGCGCTCTTGAACACGCGGCTGAAGTGGGCGGCGTCGACGAACCCCCAGCGCGCGGCGATGGCCGCGACCGGGCGGCCGGCGTGCACGGGGTCGAGCAGGTCGCGGCGGCAGTGCTCGAGCCGCCGGGTCCGGATCCACCCGGCGACGGTGGTGCCCTGCTCCTGGAAGAGGCCGTGCAGGTGCCGCGTCGAGATGAAGTGCTCGGCGGCGATCCGCGCGGGGCTGAGGTCGGCCGAGGGCAGGTTCGCGTCGATGTGCGCGCGGATCCGGCGCATCAGCTCGTGGTGCGGGTCGGCGTTCGCGAGGTCGAGTTCGGTGGCGACGAGCGTGGAGAGGAGGTCGACGGCGCTGTGCGCGAGCCGCGCGCCTGCCGGGCCCGCAAGTTGTTCGAGGTTCCCGCCGAGCTGGGCGAGGAAGGGGACGACGACGTTGCCGACGCCCTCCTTGCCGGACATCCGCACGGCGGTGAGCCGGCCGACGAGCTCGGCGGGCAGGTCGATCAGCCGCTGCGGGAACATCACGACGAGCGTGCGGAAGTCCTCTTCGAAGACGAGCGAGTAGGGCCGGTGGGTGTCGTAGAGGGCGACGTCCCCGGGGCGCAGGACGGCTTGGCGGTCGTCTTGGACGAGCAGCCCGGTGCCGGCGAGGATCAGGCTGAGCTTGTAGTACCGCCGATCGCCGCGCGCGATGAGCTCGGGCGTGCGTTCGACGACGTGCGGGGAGGCGGTGACCTCGGAGACCTGCACTTCGTCGGCGCCGGAGGAGCGGATCCGGCCCCGGAAGCCGTCACCACCGGCGGTGACGTGCAGGGGCACGAAGGACTGCGAGACGGCGGCGCGGAACTCGGTGAAGTCCCGGGCGATCAGGGTCGTGGGGGCGGGCACGGGTCACCTCGCAGCATCGAGAGGGGAGCAGTGTCGTATACGATAAGCGATACGATCTTCGGCGACAATGCTCGGTCGCCGGGGGGCGCTTGCGATGAAAGGGTCGTTCATCGCGTCTGGCGACATGAACGACTCTTTCATGTCGTCGCGAGCCGGGAGCGTGACGGTCCGGGAGGAGGGCGGGGGCTCGCGGGCCGGCTGTGGTGGTTTGCGTCCGGTGGCCGGCCGGGTGGGCGGGCCGGCCGCGGCGGGCGCGGCGGATTGCCGGCCCGGCCCGCGCGAGCGGGCCAGCGTGCGCTCGGCGGATCGCCGAGCCGACCGCCACCCGTGGGGCTTGTCCGCGCTTGCCGGATCGCCGAGCCGGCGGCCGCCGCAAGCCGGCGTGCGCTCGGCGAATTGCCCACCCGGGCCGCCCGCGGGCTTGCCTGCGCTCGGCGGATCGCCGTGCCGGCTGGCGCCGCCCAGCCGGCCGGCGCCAGCCGAGCCTGGTTCCGCCCGCCGCGTCGGCGGCGCCGAACCGGCCCGCCTCGAACCCGCTCGCCTGGCCACCTCCCTGGCGCCCACCCGCCCGCGCGTGTGATCCTCCTCCCGGGAGGGACAACGGGGATGGATTCGTTCGGCACCCGCTTGCGCCGGCTGAGGCGCGCCGCGGGGCTCACCCAAGAGGCGCTCGCCGAGAAGTCCGGGCTCAGCGGCCAGGCCGTCGGCGCGCTCGAACGCGGCGATCGGCGCTTCCCGCACCGCGACACCCTCGACCGGCTCGCCGGCGCCCTCGGCCTCACCGGCACCGATCGCGACGACTTCGCCACAGCGGCCGCGCGGCCCACCAAACCCGCCGCCGAAAAAGAGGTCGTGCCCCGGGAACTACCCGGGGGCATCGCCGTCTTCACCGGGCGGGACGCTGAACTCGACCGCGTCCTCGGGCTCTTCGAGTCGCGGGACAGCGTCGTCGTCGCCATCGGCGGGATGGCCGGGGTCGGCAAGACCGCGCTCGCCCTCGAGGCCGGCCACCGGCTCGCCCGGCGCTTCCCCGACGGCTCGCTCCACCTCGACCTGCGCGGCCACGCCGCCGATCCGCCCGACCCCCTGGACCTGCTCGACCGGCTCATCCGCGAACTCGGCGACGAACCGCCGAAACCGCTGTCGCTCGCGTCCGCGTCCGCCCGGTTCCGGACGCTGCTCGCGACGAAACGCGTCCTGCTCCTGCTCGACAACGCCCGCGACGCCGCGCACGTCGCGCCGCTGCTGCCCGGGGCCGGTGGCTCCGGAGCGATCGTCACCAGCCGCGCCGCGCTGCCGGACCTGCCTCAGGCGCACCAAGTCCTGCTGGACGTCCTGCCCGAGGCGGACGCGCTCCGCCTGCTCGCGGCCGAGGTCGGCGCCGAGCGCGTCGCGGCCGAACCCGCCGCCGCGCGGACGGTCGCGCGCCTGTGCGGATACCTGCCGCTCGCCCTGCACCTCGTCGGCGCGCGGCTGGCGACGCGGCCGCGGTGGCCCGTCGCGCACCTCGCGCACCGCCTCGACGACGAGCACCGCCGCCTCGACGAAACCGGCGTCCGCGCCAGTTTCGCCCTGGCCGTCGGCGCGCTGGACGACACCGCCGCCCGCGCCTACCCGCTGCTGTCACTGCTCGACGTCCCGGAGCTGTCGGTGCCCGTCGCGAGCAGGCTGCTCGACGCGCCCGAGCCCGAGACGGAGGAGCTGCTCGAGCGGCTCACCGACGAGCACCTGCTGACCACGCCCGCTCCGGGGTGGTACCGGCTGCACGACCTGCTCCGGCTCTACGCCCGTGAGCAGGCGCCGCCGGGGGAGCGGGCCGCCGCGATCACCCGCGTCGTCGAGCTGTGCGCGGCGATGGCCTGGCGGAGCATGGCGCTCGTCTCCGCGGCCTCACACCGCCACGACTGGGCGGCCGGGCGGTGGGCCGCCGCCGGACCCGCGTCCGCCGACGAGGTGTTCGCCTGGCTCGACCGGCACCAGGCCCACGTCGTCACCGTCGTACGGCAGGCCGCCGCGACGCCGGGGGTGCCGGCCGAAGCGATCGCCGCCGTCGGGCTCGGTTTGTACGAGTACCACCGCGCGCGGGCCCGCTGGCGGGACGCCATCCAGGTCGACGAGGTCGCGCTCGGCCTGGTCGACGGCGTCGACCCGGTCGCGGCCGCGACCCTGCGCAACGACCTCGGCGTCGCCGAAGCGGAGCTCGCGAGCGGTGGCGAGGCGGCCGGCTTCCGCCGCTCGCACGAGCTGCTCCGCCGGAGCCTCGCCGACTGGGAGGCGATCGGCGACGAGCGTCAGCTGGCGGGCACCCTCAACAACCTGTGTTTCGTGTACGGCCTCGGCGACGACGTCGAGACGGCCATCGGGTTCGGCGAGCGCAGCCTGGCGCTCAACCGGTCGCTCGGGCTGCGGTACGTCGAGACGCTGAACCTGGTCAACCTGGCGGTGCTATACGGACGCCGAGGCGACCGCGCGCGCGAACTGGCGTACGCGACCGAGGCGGTGGCGGTCGCCGAAGACAGCGGAGACGTGCGTGGCACGGCGTACGGCCGGATGCGGATCGGGATCGTGCACCGCGACCTCGGCCGGTTCGACGCGGCGATCGACGAGCTGAGGCGCAGCGTCGACCTGTGGCGCGAAGCCGGGGTGCGGCTGTACGAAGCGATGACGCTGGCCGAGCTGGGCCGCGCCCACGCGGGCCGGGACGAGCGCGACCGGGCTCGTGAAGTGTTCACGGAGGCGCTGGAGCTGCTGGGGGAGTACGGCGGAGCGGAGCGCGTGGCCGCGGTACGGGCGGAGCTGGCGCGGTTGTGAAGGCGACGACCAGGTAGGGCCGCGCCCGGTGCGCCGGGTGGCAGGCGATCTTGCCGGCGTGGTCCGCGCAGGTGATGGTGACGGTGTCGCGGATCCGCTCGATGAGCAGCGGCCGTGCCCGGGTCTCCGCGGCGGCGGGCGCCCCGGCGAGCAGGGCCGCGACGGCGAGCGCGGCGAGAAGCGTTCTGCAGGCGGCTCTCACCGGTGCCCTTCGCGTCGGAGGTGGCGGAAAGACCGATCTTCGCCGCGCCTGGTCCCGGGCGACAGCGACAACCTCTACGAACGACCTCTACGAACGCGAAGCCGGTCAGGCGACCGTGTCCTCCGCCAAGCCCCGCAACAGCGCCGCCAACCCGTCCGGTGCCCGCCCCACCAGCCGCGCGCTCGTCACCACCGGCGCCCCGGCCTCGAAGCACCTGCGGAAACCGGCCTCCCCCAGCCGGCGCCACAGATCGTGGTCCTCGCCCGTCGCGCGCTCCCCGAAGCCGCCCACCACGTCGAACGCGTCCGCGCGCACGCCCAGGTTCGCCCCGTACACCGACCCGTGCCCCTCCGAAGTGCGCGCGCACTGGAGGACGTGGTCGTAACGCGCCAGCGCCGGCGCCGACGCGCTGAACGGTTCCGACAGCTCCGCCGTGCCCGCGATCGCGTGGTAGCCCCGGCGGGCCCGGGCCAGGTGCGCCCGCGCCCAGCCCGGGGTCACCCGCGTGTCGGCGTCCGTGCTCAGCAGCAGCGTCCGCGCCGGTGCCGGGAAGCCCAGGGCCGCGCGGACCCGCGCCACGCCCAGGTCCCGGACCTCGCCGACCGTCCGCGCCGACCGGGACGTCACCACCACTCCCGGCACCGCACCGAACGCCGCCCGGGCCACGTCCGCCGTCGCGTCGCCGCACCGGTCCGCGACGACGCAGACCGCGCGCGACACTCCGGCGGGCAGCCTGCTCAGCGCGAGGTCGAGCGCGCGGACGCACGCCCCGACCAGGGAAGCTTCGTCGCGCGCGGGCACGACGACGCCGACCGCCGTGATCACCGGCGCCTCAGCACGTGCAGCAGGAACTGCTCGTCGGTGTGCTCGACCAGCGGTTCGAACGCGGGGTGCGCGAGCAGCCGCGCGTGGGTGTCCCGGCCGTCGCGTGGAGCCTCCGGTGCCCAGGGGAGCCAGTGCGCCGCCAGCAAATGACCGCCGGGACGCAACGCCGCCGCCGACGCCTCGATCGTGGCGGACAAGGCATCGTCGTCCAAGTAGTACAGAAGCTCGCTGTAGACGAACAAGTCCACCGGACCGTCGGGAACGCCGGACGGCACCGCTCCGATGTGGACGTCCACATGGGACAGATCGGCGACGGCGGCGCGCGTGCGCTCGACGGCCGCGGGTACCGGGTCGAACGCGACCACGCGATCGGCCCGCGCCGCCAGGTCACGGGTCAGCACGCCGACGCCGCAGGCGGGTTCAACGACCGTGCCGTAGCGCTCGTCGGGCAGGCACGCCAGCACCATCGCCCGCTTCCGCCGCTCGTACCACTTCGTCGCCACCGACCAGGGGTCGTCCGCGGCCTCGTACAGCGAGGCGAACCGGCTGACCGGCGCCGACGTCCGCGGCGGCTCGCGGAAGAACACCTCGGTACCGCCGGAGAAGTGGGCCAGCACCTCCTCCGGCAGGATCGGCTCTTCGCCGCGGGGCCCGGGCTTGAGCTGCGAGGTGAACGTCGCGATCGCCGCCGCCTTGGCGTCCCGCTCCGCCTCGGTGAGCCGCAACGACCGCGCCCGCGGCCACGGGATGACCGGGTCGTCGCGACGCAGCCGGTGCCACAGCCAGATCGGGTACGACCAGCACTGCGCGGACACCGGGGCGGCGGCGAGCGCGGCGCGGGCGACGGCCTGGTGGTCGGGGTGCGGGTCGTCCGGCCACGGCAGCAGGCACAGGTCGTGCCCGTCCGCGTGCGAGGACAGGACCGACGCCAGCTCGTCGCCGTGGGACGCCAGACCGGAGTCCGGCAACCCGAGCCACACCGGCTCCACTTCGGACAACCCTTGCGCCCGCAGGGAATCCCGCAGCTCCTGGCGGCGGGTACGGCCCAGCTCACGGCGTTCCGCGAGACCGGCGGCGGGGAAGGCCGCTTCGCCGTCGGTCGCCACGACGAGCGTGACCGCGGTGCCGGCCGCGTGCAGCCGCTGCAGGAGGCCGCTCGCCCCGAGCGTCTCGTCGTCCGGGTGCGCGGCGACGACGAGGGCACGCTCGAAGGGCTCTTCCGGCCAGTCCGGGATCATGCCGCACCCAGGACGGTCCGGCCGAGCGCGGCGAGATCGCGTTCCGCGTGGTGCTGCCGGACGTACACCGGCAGGTCGGCCACGCGCTGGGCGAAGCGCCGGTCCCGGCACGCCGGCGTCGGCCCGGTCACCTTCAACGCCCGCTCCAGGACTTCGACGGCGGTTCGTTCGGCTGCGGCCCGGCACGTGCCCGCGACCAGGGCGTCCACCTCGCTGGTGGCCGCCCGCGCCAGCACGGCGTCCGTGCCGCTCAGCGCGGTGTGCATCGCGCCGACGTGCGCCAGCTGGTGCTCGTCGGCCTCGCCGCGTTCGCGCAGGTAGGCGAGCACGCCGTCGAGGACGCCCGCGGCACCGCCGAGCCAGACGGCCGCGACCCCGACGCCGCCGAGCGCGAAGCCGGGCCGGGCCACGTACCAGCCGGGCGGCCCGACGAGCGTGCCGGGCACGCCGTCGAACACCACGTCACCGCTGTCGGAGGCGTCCATCCCGACGGCCTGCCACGCGTCCGGGTGCCGCCGGACACCCGGCTCGGCGAGGTCGACCTCGACCAGCCGGTCACCCGCGGCGACCAGGGCGCGTTCCAGCAGGGACAGCCCGGAGCAGAACCGGACCGTCCCGGTGAGCGTGCCGCCGTCCAGGACCGCGCCGGTGCCGCCGGACTTCGCCGCCCACACGCCGTAGAGCGCGCCCGGCGCGGGGGAGTGGCCCGCCTCGGCGAGGATCGCCACGGCGTCGGTGTGACCCTCGGCGAGCCGGGCCAGTGCCAGGTCGCGGCGGCCGAACGCGGAGAGGGCCGCCCACCGCGCCGCGGTCCGGTCGCCACCGGGCAGGGGCAGGTCGAGCGCGCCCGCCGCGTGCAGCGAGCGCAGTTCCGCGCCGACCACCGCGGTGGTGCGGGGCGACGGCAGGGGTTTCGGCGGGATCGCCGCCAGCAGGGCGTTCACAAGATCCACGAGTACCCCGGTTCGCGCCGGATTACGCGGACGCGCGCCCGGGCACCCGGTGGCATGACGAAAACCCGGGCCTACCGCGACGGCGCACTGCTCAAGGAAGACTTCCCGCTGGCGGACGTCTCGGACTTCCTGGCCGAACCGGACACCGCCGTCTGGGTCGACCTCTGCGAACCGTCCGAAGCGGACCTCGCCGAGCTCGCGGGCGAGCTCGGCCTGCACCGGCTCGCCGTCGAGGACGCCGTCCAGGAGCACCAGCGGCCCAAGCTCGACCGCTACGACGGCCACGCCTTCCTCACCGCCTACGCGGTCCGGTTCGACGCCGCGAGCGAGCGCACGACGACCCACGAGCTCGCGGTGTTCATCACGCCCGGCGCGCTGGTGACCGTCCGCAAGGACGACGGCTTCGACGTCGAGGCGGTCACGCGCAGGTGGGATCAGGCGCCGGACCTGGCGAAGTCCGGCGTGCCGTTCCTGCTGCACGGCCTCCTCGACGACGTCGTCGACGGCCACTTCGACGCCGTCCAGGCGCTCGACGACGAGGTCGAGGACCTGGAGGACATGGTCTTCGACGACCGCCCCGACACCGCCGAGCTGCAGCGGCGCTCGTTCCGGCTGCGCAAGAACCTGACCGCGCTGCGCCGGGTCGCGGGGCCGATGCCCGACGTCGTCGGCTCGTTGATGCGGCCGGACCTGAAGCTGGCCGACGGCACCACCCGCCCGTACTTCGAGGACGTCCACGACCACGCGCGGCAGGCCGCCGAGCACGCCGAGGCGCTGCGGGAACGCCTCGTGACGGTGCGCGAGACGCAGCTGAACCTGCAGAGCGACCGGCTCAACCTGATCATGAAGAAGGTCACCGGGTGGGCGGCGGTGATCGCGGTGCCCACCGCGGTGACCGGGTTCTACGGGCAGAACGTCCCCTACCCCGGCAACGGCACCACGGCCGGGTTCTGGGTCTCGACGGCCGTGATGCTGGTGCTCTCGGTCGGGCTGTACGCGCTCTTCAAGAAGCGGGACTGGCTATGACTCCGGGACCGGCGCGCCGCGCCGCACGAGGTCCTGGCCCCGCTCGTAGTCCTCGTCGGCTTCGTGGGTCAGCACGCCGACCGCCTTGCCGGCGCGCTCGTACCAGACGGTGAAGCCACCGTCGTCGCGCGGCAGCGGGCGGGCGCGGTCGAAGCCGTCGCCCCAGGCGGCGTACTTGAGCACGCGGTCGCCGATCACCGACCAGAAGCCGGGCACCTCGTCCCACGCGGCGTCCGCGCCGGCCGCGGTCCGCCCGGCCACCTCGCCCATCGCCAGGCCCTCACCCCAGTGCTCGACGGCCAGCGCTCGACCGGCCGCCGGGTTGTGGGCCAACGCGACGTCGCCCGCCGCGAGCACGCCGGGCCTGCTCGTGCGCAGGTGCTCGTCGGTGCGGATCCGGCCGTGCTCGAGGGTGAGCCCGGCCGCCTCGGCCAGGCCGACCCGGGGCCGGACGCCGGTGGCGAGCACGACGAGCCCCGTGTCGAGGACCGGTACCAGGTCGGTGCGGACGCGGTAGCCGTCCTCGATCGACAGCAGCTTGGTGCCGCGCAGCACGCTCACGCCTTCGGTTTTGAGCCAGCGCAACAGGAATTCGCCGGCTTCGCGGCCGAGCCGCTTCTCCTGCGGGACGTCGTCGGTGCAGACGACGGTCACCTGCAACCCGAGGCGCGAGAGCGAGACCGCGGCCTCGCAGCCGATGAACCCCGCGCCGACGACGATCGCGCTGCGCACCCCGGAGGCGGTCGCGCGCAGCTCGCGGGAGTCCGCGGCCGACCGGAGGGTGCGGACGTCCGGGTGGTCCGCGCCGGGGAGGTCCGGCCGGACGGGTTCGGCGCCGGTGGCGAGCACGCAGGTGGTAAACGGGTGGACCGCGCCGGAGGCGGTGCGCACCTCGCCGTCGCCCAGTTCGGTGACGGGGTCGGCCAGCGTGACGGTGATGTCGTGCTTCTCGGCGAAGTCTTCGTCCAGGGGCGGGAGTTCGGCCTCGCCGCGCAGGAATTCCTTCGACAGCGGCGGGCGTTCGTAGGGCGGGTCGGGGTCGGCGGTGAGCACGCGGACTCCTCCGGTGCCGCCCGCTTCCCGGTAGGCGCGGGCCGCCGACACGCCGGCGGGCCCGCTTCCGACGACGACCAGGTTCTCGGCATCCATGCGCGAGGGGTACCCCGCACGTGCGCCGGTACACGACGGGCTGAAGGGCACCTTCCTCGCATCTGACGAGCTGAAGGGCGCCTTCGTTACGTCACATGCGCCGAAGGTGCCCTTCAGCACCGTCGGCCCTCCACAGTGGAGTGTCCATAGTGGATGGACGAAGCCGGGCACGCCGACGGCCGGCGGCCGCGTCGGGCGCGGTTCGCCGGTGACTGGGAGCGCGTTCAGCCGAATGGGTCAACGCGGCCGAATGCCTGCGGTGAAAAGGAAAGCTGTGAGGAGACCACCTGGGGAGCACGCGCGGACACGGGCGCGGCTGGTTGCTCAACCGTTGCCCGGAATCATAGTGCAGCTGCACTATGCTGGGCCATCCGGTGTGCTCGCCGGGACGGCGCCCCGGCGCCGGCAACCGAAGGAACGGGTGGCGGATGGGTGGGGCAATGGCCGAGGGGACGCGCCCGGGTGCCAGAGGCACGGTCGCAGGCGTGGGCGAGGCGGGGGAGCAGGAACTGCGCCGCCTGCTGGCGGGCCTGACCGCGGTCCGCGACGGCGACTTCGGCATCCGGCTGCCGGGCGGCACCGACGGGCTGCTCGGCGAGATCGCGACGGTCTTCAACGGCATGGCCGACCAGCTGTCGCTGTTCACCTCCGAGGTCACCCGCGTGGCGCGCGAGGTCGGCAGCGAGGGGCAGCTGGGCGGGCAGGCGAAGGTCCCCGGCGTGTCCGGCACGTGGAAGGACCTCACCGACTCGGTGAACGCCATGGCCGGCAACCTGACCACCCAGGTCCGCGACATCGCCCAGGTGGCGACCGCGGTGGCCAAGGGCGACCTGTCGCAGAAGATCGACGTCGACGCCCGCGGCGAAATCCTCGAACTCAAGGACACCGTCAACACGATGGTGGACCAGCTGTCCTCGTTCGCGGACGAGGTCACCCGCGTCGCCCGCGAGGTGGGCAGCGAAGGCCGGCTCGGCGGCCAGGCCCAGGTGCCCGGCGTCGGCGGCGTCTGGCGCGACCTCACCGACTCGGTGAACTTCATGGCCGGGAACCTGACCGACCAGGTCCGCAACGTCGCCCAGGTGACGACGGCGGTGGCGAAGGGCGACCTCTCCCAGAAGATCACGGTCGACGCCCGGGGCGAGATCCTCGAGCTCAAGAGCACGATCAACACGATGGTGGACCAGCTGTCCTCCTTCGCGGACGAGGTCACCCGCGTCGCCCGCGAAGTGGGCACCGAGGGCCGGCTGGGCGGCCAGGCCGACGTCAAGGGCGTCTCCGGCACCTGGCGCGACCTCACCGACTCCGTGAACTTCATGGCGGGCAACCTGACCGACCAGGTCCGCAACATCGCCCAGGTCGCGACCGCGGTGGCGAAGGGTGACCTGTCGCAGAAGATCAACGTGACCGCCCGCGGTGAGGTCCTGGAGCTCAAGGACACGCTGAACACGATGGTGGACCAGCTGTCCGCGTTCGCGGACGAGGTCACCCGGGTGGCGCGCGAGGTGGGTACCGAGGGCCGTCTCGGCGGCCAGGCCGACGTCAAGGGCGTCTCCGGGACGTGGAAGGACCTCACGGAGTCGGTCAACGTCATGGCCGACAACCTCACCGCGCAGGTCCGCTCGATCGCCCAGGTCACCACCGCCGTCGCCCGCGGCGACCTCTCCCAGAAGATCCGGGTCGACGCCCGCGGCGAGATCCTGGAGCTGAAGGAGACCATCAACACGATGGTCGACCAGCTGTCCGCGTTCGCCGACGAGGTCACCCGAGTCGCGCGCGAAGTCGGCACCGAGGGCAACCTCGGCGGCCAGGCCACCGTCCGCGGCGTGTCTGGTACCTGGAAGAACCTGACCGACAACGTCAACGTCATGGCGTCCAACCTGACCGGCCAGGTGCGCTCGATCGCGCAGGTCGCGACGGCGGTCGCGCGCGGTGACCTGTCCCGGAAGATCACCGTCGAGGCCAAGGGCGAGGTCGCGGCCCTGGCCGACGTCATCAACACGATGGTCGACACGCTGTCGGCGTTCGCGGACGAGGTCACCCGCGTGGCCCGCGAGGTCGGCACCGAGGGCATGCTCGGCGGCCAGGCCCGCGTGCCGAACGTCGCCGGCACCTGGAAGGACCTCACCGACAACGTCAACTCGATGGCGAACAACCTCACCGGGCAGGTCCGCAACATCGCCCAGGTGACCACCGCCGTCGCCCAGGGCGACCTGACCCGCAAGATCGACGTCGACGCCCGCGGCGAGATCCTCGAGCTGAAGACCACGATCAACACGATGGTCGACCAGCTCTCGGCGTTCGCCGCGGAGGTCACGCGCGTGGCGCGCGAGGTCGGCAGCGAAGGCCGTCTCGGCGGCCAGGCCGAGGTCGAAGGCGTGTCGGGCACCTGGAAGCGGCTGACGGAGAACGTCAACGAGCTGGCCGGGAACCTCACCCGGCAGGTCCGCGCGATCGCCGAGGTGACCAGCGCCGTCGCCGAGGGCGACCTCACCCGCTCGATCACCGTCGACGCCTCCGGCGAGGTCGCCGAGCTGAAGGACAACATCAACTCGATGGTCGAGTCGCTGCGCGAGACGACGCGGGCGAACCAGGAACAGGACTGGCTGAAGTCCAACCTGGCCACCATCACCGGGCTGATGCAGGGCCGGCGCGACCTCGCGGTCGTCGCGGCCGCGGTGATGGACGAGCTCGTCCCGCTGGTCAACGCCCAGTACGGCGCGTTCTACCTGGCCGACGACACGACCGAGGTGCCCGAGCTGCGGCTGGTGGGCGCCTACGGCCACCCGGACGACGGCGACGGCCCGGTCGTGCGGTTCCGGGTCGGGCAGTCGCTGGTCGGGCAGGCCGCGCGCAGCCGCCGCCCGATCGCGGTCGACGACGTCCCGCCCGGCTACGCCACCATCTCCTCCGGGCTCGGCAGCACCGCGCCGGCCGGCTTGATCGTGCTGCCGATCGTGGTCGAGGACCAGGTGCTCGGCGTGCTCGAACTGGCGTCGGTGCACGGCTTCACCGCGGTGCACCGGGCGTTCCTCGAGCTGCTGATGGAGCAGATCGGCGTCAACGTCAACAGCATCGTCGCCAACGCCCGCACCGACGAGCTGCTCGGCGAGTCGCAGCGCCTGACCGCGGAGCTGCAGGCCCGTTCCGAAGAGCTGCAGGCGCGGCAGGAAGAACTCCAGTCGTCCAACGCCGAACTGGAGGAGAAGGCCGCGCTGCTGGTCACGCAGAACCGAGACATCGAGACGAAGAACCTGGAGATCGAGCAGGCCCGCCAGGAGCTGGAGGCCCGCGCCCAGCAGCTGACGCTGGCGTCGAAGTACAAGTCGGAGTTCCTGGCCAACATGAGCCACGAGCTGCGAACCCCGCTCAACAGCCTGCTGATCCTCGCCCAGCTGCTCGCGCAGAACCCGACCCGCAACCTCACCGCCAAGCAGGTCGAATACGCGGGGATCATCCACTCCGCCGGGTCGGACCTGCTGCAGCTGATCAACGACATCCTCGACCTGTCGAAGGTCGAGGCCGGGAAGATGGACGTCACCCCGGAGCAGGTGTCGCTGCGCGGCCTGCTGGACTACGTCGAAGCGACGTTCCGGCCGATGACGTCGCAACGCAACCTCGACTTCCGGATCACCGTCGCCCCGGGTTCGCCCACCGAGCTGCTCACCGACGATTCGCGGCTGCGGCAGGTGCTGCGCAACCTGCTGTCCAACGCGGTGAAGTTCACCGAGGTCGGCGGGATCGAGCTGCACATCGAGCCGGTCGACCCGGGAGCCCTGCCGCGGCCGCTGCGCGTGCACGGGCCCGCCGTCGCGTTCCGGGTCACCGACACCGGGATCGGGATCGCCGAACACCAGCTTGAGTCGATCTTCGGCGCGTTCCAGCAGGCCGACGGCACCACCAGCCGCAAGTACGGCGGCACCGGCCTCGGCCTGTCGATCAGCCGCGAGATCGCCCAGCTGCTCGGCGGGGTCATCACCGCCGAAAGCACGCCCGGCGAGGGCAGCTCGTTCACGTTCTCGCTGCCGGTCGCGCGGCCGGACTTCGCGCCGCTCCCCGCGGGCGAGCACCCCCGCACCGCCATCACGGCCGGCGACAACGGCGCCGGCGTCACGACGCCGGCACCGCGGTCCTACCGGCGGCTGCTGGTCGTGGAGGAACGCCAGCACGGCCTGCTGACGCTCGTCGCCGAGAGCGCCGCGGCGGACCTGGCCGACAGCCGCGACATCGGCATCTCGCCGGCCGAAGTCGAAGTCGTCACCGCCGTCGGCACCCAAGAAGCCGCGGCCGCGCTCGCCACCGACGCGTTCCACTGCGTCGTGCTCGACCTGGACCTGCCGGAACGGACCGCGTTCACGTTCCTCGACGCGATGCAGGGCGACAGCGCGCTGCGGCTGGTGCCGGTGCTCGCGCACAACAGCCGCCGCCTCGACGGCGAGCTGGAGCAGCTGGTGCAGTCCCGCGCGGACGTCCAGTCGCTGGAGGTGCTGTCCGGGCTGGACGAACTGCGCGAGCGGATCGCGCTGCACCTGTCGGCGGAGGAGCCCGGCGCGGTGCTGCCGCTGGTCCGCCCGGACGAGCCGGCCGCGCCGGTGCGGGCGGCCGCCGTCGACACCACATTGGCCGGGCGCACGGTGCTGATCGTCGACGACGACCCGCGCAACGTCTACGCGCTGACGGGGATCCTGGAGCTGCACGGCATGCAGGTGCTGCACGCCGAGGACGGCCGCAAGGGCGTCGAGACCGTCGCCGGGCACCCCGGCATCGACCTGATCCTGATGGACGTGATGATGCCGGAGATGGACGGCTACACCGCGACCGCGAAGATCCGGGCGATGCCGGAGCACGCGGGGATCCCGATCGTCGCGGTGACGGCGAAGGCGATGC
The DNA here is from genome assembly GCF_044759945.1 of Amycolatopsis sp. NPDC098790. Classification (NCBI taxonomy): domain Bacteria; kingdom Bacillati; phylum Actinomycetota; class Actinomycetes; order Pseudonocardiales; family Pseudonocardiaceae; genus Amycolatopsis; species Amycolatopsis sp. NPDC098790. Next base: position 1,948,399 of record NZ_JBIWAI010000002.1, on the reverse strand, counting down.
CGGGCGACCGCGAGAAGAGCCTCGCCTCGGGCGCCACCGACTACGTGACCAAGCCGGTCGACGCGGACGACCTGATCGCCCGCATCAAGCGGCACGTGACGGCGTGATCGGGTGACCGCCGACGAGGAGACGCTCCCGGTGCTCGCGCCGCCGGCCGAGGTGTCCGCCAACCTGGCCCGGCTCGCCGCCACCGTCGCCCGCCTGCGCGGCGAGGTCGACCACGCGCACGCCGTCGCCGACGGCCGCGCGTTGATCGAGCTGGCCAAGGGCGTCCTGATGGAACGCCTGCACTGCACGCCGGCCGACGCCGCGCGGCAGCTGGAGTCCCTCGCCGCACGCGCGGGGCTGACGCCGCTGGAGTTCGCCGCGGACGTCGTCGGCGAGGCCGCCGAGGACCGGATCAGCGAGGTGACGCAGGAGTTCCTGGCCCGCGCGGAAGGCGAGGACTCCGTCGCGGTCCGCTTGCGCACCGCGGAAAGCGGCGTGCTCGCGGCGGGGGACACCCAGCGCGTCGCGGAGTCCATTTTGGAGCACGCGCTGCGGCCGCTCGGGGCGACGGCGGTGGCGGTGTGGCTCGCCGGGCCCGACGGGTCCATGACGCTCGCGGGTTCGGCCGGGTTCTCCGCCGAGGAGGGCGCGCGCTGGCGGTACGTCCCGCCCGGCGTCGCGACCCCCGCCCGCAGCGCGCTGATCGAACGCGACACCGTCTGGTACCCGACGCTGGCCGGCGGCGGGCTGCCGTCGATCGGGCAGCACACGCTGGGCGACGGCGGCCGGGTCGCGGTGCCCACCGGCACCGGCGGCCGGATCATCGGCGTCGTCGAGATGTGCTGGCCCGAGCCGCTGCCCGCGGAACCGGGGCGGCTGCGGCGGCAGCTGGAGGCGCTGGCCGAGCTGTGCGCGCACACGCTCGACACGTGGGACGGCGTGATCGCGCCGGTGGCGGCCGACGGATCGGGCGACTTCCTCGGTGAGCTGGTGGACTTCGTCGACGGGCTGCACGACCCGGCCGTGCTGCTTTCGCCGTGCCTCGACGGCGGCCGGCTGAGCGACTTCCGGATCCACCACGCGAACGTCCGGTTCGCCGACCCCGGCGGGCGGCCGCGCAGCCGGATCGTCGGCACGCGGTTGCTGGAGACCTACCCGCTGGCCGCCGAGGAGAGCGGCCTGCTCGACATGATCCAGCGGGTCTACGCGACGGGAGAGCCGTTCCGCGCCGACAGCATGGCGATCACCACGCTGGTCGACAAGGTGCCGCTGACGGTGTTGACGGACATCAGCCTGACCCGGTTCGCCGGCAACGTGCTGCTGATCCTGCGCATCCAGGACGACGCGGCGAAGCTGGCGGTGCTGCTGCAGCACGCCCAGCGCCTCGGCCGCATCGGCGGGTTCGAAGAGAACGTCGTGACCGGCGCGATCACCTGGAACAGCGAGCTGTTCGCGCTGTACGGCTTGCCGCCCACCGCGACGCCGCTGTCGCTGCACGAGCTGGCCACGCACGCGCACCCGGACGACGCCCAGGCGATCGGCCGGTTCCTGCGCGCGGTGCTGCACCACCGGCGCCCGTCGTCGACGGCGTTCCGGCTGCAGCGCTCCGACGGCGTCGCCCGGCACATCCGGGTGGTCGCCGAGCCGGTCGTGGACGGCCGCGGCGAGCTGGTCGCGGTCCGCGGGGCCTACCAGGACGTCTCCGCGCAGCACTGGACCGAGGTGGCGCTGGCGGCGACGCGGGACCGGCTGGCCGAGACCGAGCAGCAGGCGATCGAGCGCAACCGGCTGGCACTGCAGCTGCAGCACGCGATCATGCCGCCGGCGAAGGGCCCGATCGACATGCCGGGCCTGCGCGCGGCGGTCCGCTACCGGCCGGCCGAGAAGGAGCACCTGGTCGGCGGCGACTGGTACGACGCGGTGGCGCTGCCGACGGGCGAGGTCCTGCTGTGCGTCGGCGACGTCGCCGGGCACGGCATCGACGCGGCGACCGGGATGGTGAGCCTGCGCAACGCACTGCGTGGTCTGGCAGCGACGGGCGCGGGGCCGGCGCAGCTGCTGACGTGGCTGAACCTGGTGGCCTACCACCTGACCGACCACGTGACGGCCACGGCGGTGGCGGCGGTGTACGACCCGGCGCACCGCAAGCTCCGCTGGGCCCGCGCGGGCCACTTGCCCCCGATCGTCCGCCACCGCGACGGCGGCGCGACGACGTTGCCGCTGATCAGGGGGCCCTTGCTGGGCGCGGTCCGCGACGTCGGCTACGAGGAGTCGGAGATCCAGCTCGACGAGGGCGACATCCTGTTGATCTACACGGACGGGTTGATCGAGCGGCGGGACCGGCCGGTCCAGGAGACGGTGGCCCGGTTGGTGACGCTGGTGAAGGGCCACGACGGGGGCTTGGAGAACCAGCTGGACACGTTGCTGACGTACAGCACGGCGGACACGGACGACGACACGTGCGTGGTGGGCATCGAGGTCCGGACGACGCCACCGGCCTGAGGCGGAGCTTTCACGTGAAAGCTCCGCGGCGAGGGCTCAGGGGTTGACCGCCAGCACCAGGAACCCGGCCAGCAGCACCAGGTGCACGCCGCCTTGGAGGCGGGTCGCCCGGCCGGGGACCACCGTCAGCACGCTCACCACCACCGTCAGCGCCAGCAGGACGATCTGCGTCGACCCCAAGCCCAGCAGCAGCTGGACCGGCAGCCACACCGAGGCCAGCGCGATCGCCGGGATCGTCAGGCCGATGCTCGCGATCGCCGAGCCGTAGGCCAGGTTGAGGCTGATCTGCATCCGGTCGCGCTGGGCCGCGCGCGTTGCCGCCAGCGTTTCCGGCAGCAGCACCAGCAACGCGATCACGACACCCACGAACGACTGCGGGAACCCGGCCGCGCGCACGCCCGCCTCGATCGCCGGGGACTCCACCTTCGCCAGCCCGACCACCGCGACCAATGCCACCAGCAGCAGTGCCAGGCTGCCGAGCGCAGCCCGGGTCGACGGCGGTTCCGCGTGGTCGTCCTCCTTGACCTCGCCGTCGGCCGCCACCGGGAGGAAGAAGTCGCGGTGGCGCACCGTCTGCGTCAGCACGAACGTCCCGTACAGCGCCAGGGATGCGAGCGCCGCGAACGTCAGCTGTGCCGGGGAGAACGCCGGGCCCGGCGTGCTGGAGGTGAACGTCGGCAGCACCAGGCTCAGCGTCGCCAGCGTTGCGACCGTCGCCAGCGCGGCCCCGCTGCCCTCAGGGTTGAACAGTGTCGAACCGTAGCGGCGTGCGCCGACGAGCAGGGAGATGCCGACGATGCCGTTCGTCGTGATCATCACCGCCGCGAACACCGTGTCCCGCGCCAGCGAGCCGGCCTCCGGGCCGCCGGAAACCATCATCGTGACGATCAGCGCGACCTCGATCACGGTGACCGCGACCGCGAGCACCAGCGACCCGAACGGCTCGCCGACGCGGTGCGCGACGACCTCCGCGTGGTGCACCGCCGCCAGCACGGTCGCGCCCAGCGCGATCGCCACGACCGCCACGAACACCGGGCCGAGGTCACGGCCCCACGCCAGTGCCAGCACGACGATCCCGAGCAGCGGCGTGACGGAGGTCCAGGACGTGAGGAAGGATCTCAGCGCGGCCATGTCCCCACCCTGTCACACCCAAGCGAAAACCGCCTGGTCCTAAGGCGGTTCTCACATAGTCCCTTGTGGACGGTCGAGGTCGGCGGCGAGGACGTACTGCCGGAAGGTTTCGCTCAACGGCGGGAGAGTCCGCCCGGCCGCCCACGCCAGCCCGATGTCGCGGGCAGCGTCCACATCGGTCAGTGCGAGGTGCGGCGCCGGGAACGTCGCCGTGTGCGGCAGCGGCAGCACCGACACGCCGAGCCCGGCGGTGACGAGCCCCCGCAGCGTCTCGACTTCGTCGCCCTCGAACCCGATCCGCGGCGCGAACCCGGCTTCGGCGCACAGCCGCTCGGTCGTCTCGCGCAGGGCGTAGCCGGGCCGCAGGAGGATGAACGTCTCGTCCGCGAGGTCGGCCAGCCGGACGCGCCGGCGGCCGGCGAGCCGGTGGTGCGGCGGGACCGCGAGCCGCAGCGGCTCGACGAGCAGGCGTTCCCAGCGCAGCTGCGCGTGCCCGGGGTCGCCGCTGGTGATGACGAGGTCCGCGGTGCCCTCGAGGAGCTCGGCCTCGAGTCCGGCTTCGCCGTGCTGCCGCAGTTCGAAGCGGGCGCCGGCGTGCTCGCGCAGGAAGCCGCTCAGCACCGACGGGACCAGCCACGTGCCGAACGTGTGCAGGAACGCCAGCGGCACCACGCCGGTGCCCGGGTCGACGATCTCGGCGACCTCGCGCAGGCCCTGGTCCAGCTGGTCGAGCACGGCCTCGACGTGCCGCCGGAACGCGTGCCCGGCCGGGGTCAGCCGCAGCACCCGCCCGGACCGGCGGAACAGCTCGGCGCCGGCGTCGTGCTCGAGCCGCCGCAGCGCCCGCGACAGCGCGGGCTGGGTGAGGTGGCCCCGCGCGGCCGTCTCCGTGACGGTGGCGCCGCCGGCGACCTCGCGGAACAGGCGCAGCGTCTGGACGTCCATGCCCTCAGTGTATGGATTTCCACCCAATCAGGCATTGGACGCATCGGTCGCGACGGGCCACGCTGAAGGTATGGCAACCGTGGCGGAACAACTGGTCAGGACCCTGCGCGACGCGGGTGTCGAACGCATCTACGGCATCGTCGGCGACAGCCTCAACCCGATCGTCGACGCGGTCCGCCGCACCGACGGCATCGAGTGGGTGCACGTCCGGCACGAGGAGACCGCCGCCTTCGCCGCGGCGGCCGAAGCGCAGGTCACCGGCAAGCTCGCCGTGTGCGCGGGCAGCTGCGGGCCGGGCAACCTGCACCTGATCAACGGCCTCTTCGACGCCCACCGCTCCGGCGCGCCGGTGCTCGCGATCGCGTCGCACATCCCCTCGAACCAGATCGGCACCGGCTTCTTCCAGGAGACCCACCCGGACCGGCTCTTCGCCGAGTGCAGCCACTTCAGCGAGGTCGTCGCAGACCCGGCGCAGCTGCCGCGGCTGCTGCGCATCGCCACGCAGGCCGCCGTCGGCAAGGGCGGCGTCGCCGTGCTGACCATCCCGGGTGACCTCGCCGACCGCAAGGCGACCGGCCCGCTGACCGAGCGCCTCCCGCTCGTCACGCCGTCGCCCGCTGTGCCGGCCCCGGAGACCGTCCAGGAGCTCGCGGACCTGCTGAACTCGGGCGAGAAGGTGATGCTGTTCGCCGGCGCGGGCGTCCGCGGCGCGCACGACGAGGTCATGGCGCTGGCGGAGAAGCTGGCCGCACCGGTCGGGCACTCGCTCGGCGGCAAGGAGTGGATCCAGTTCGACAACCCGTTCGACGTCGGCATGAGCGGCCTGCTCGGCTACGGCGCCTGCTACGACGCGATGCACGAAGCCGACCGGATCGTGTTGCTGGGCACGGACTTCCCGTACGACAACTTCCTCCCGCAGGCCCGCACGATCCAGCTCGACCACGACGCCTCGCGCCTCGGCCGGCGCACACCCCTGGACTTGGCGGTGCACGGCGACGTCAAGGAGACGCTGCGGGCGCTGCTCCCGCTGCTGCGGCCCCGCACCGACCGCGCGTTCCTCGACCGGATGCTGCGCGAACACGTGCGGAAGCTGGAGAAGGTCGTCGGCGCGTACACGGGCAAGATCGAGCAGCGCCGGCCGATCCACCCGGAGTACGTCGCCTCGGTGCTCGACGAAGTCGCCGCGGACGACGCCGTGTTCACGGTGGACACGGGCATGGGCAACGTCTGGGCCGCGCGCTACCTGACCCCGAACGGCCGCCGCCGCGTGCTCGGCTCGTTCCGGCACGGCAGCATGGCGAACGCGCTGCCGCACGCGATCGGCGCGCAGCTGTCCCAGCCGGGCCGCCAGGTCGTGTCCCTCTCGGGCGACGGCGGGCTCGCGATGCTGATGGGCGACCTGCTGACGCTGCCCGCCTACGACGTCCCGGTCAAGGTGGTGGTGTTCAACAACGCCACGCTGGGCATGGTCAAGCTGGAGATGCTCGTCGACGGCCTCCCGGACTTCGGCACCGACCACGCACCGGTGAACTTCGCGGCGATCGCGGCGGCGTGCGGGGTGTTCTCGGTCCGGGTCGAGGACCCGGCCGACGTCCGCGCCGCGCTGGAGAAGGCGTTCGCCCACCCGGGTCCGGCGGTGGTCGAGGTGGTGACCGACCCGAACGCGCTGTCGATCCCGCCGCGCATCACCGGCGAGATGGTGCGCGGGTTCGCCTTGGGCGCGACGAAGACGGTGCTCAACGGCGGCGTCGGCAAGATGGTCGACCTGGCGCGCGCCAACCTGCGCAACGCGCCGCGGCCGTGAGCCGGGGGTGGCCACCACCTCGTCGTGGTGGCCACCCCCGGGCTCAGGGGTCGGTGACGATGATCCCGGCGGCGACCAGGTGGGCCAGTGCCGCCACCAGCCGCGCCCGGCTGGTTTCGGCGAGTTCCGCGGCGTCGAGCGCGTCGCGGGCCGTCGCGTGCATCGCCAGTGCACGGGCGAAGCGGAGCACGTCCGGGGCGTCGAACAGGCACCCGTCCCGGCGGTCGCGGGCGAGCGCGTCGAGGGGTACCAGCGGGTTCAGCCGGTACGGCGCGTCGAGGTCCACTGTGGACTCCGGTGGGTCACTCGTGGACGATGACGCCGCGGATGTTCTTGCCGTCGCGTAGGTCCTGGTAGCCCTCGTTCACCTGCTCGAGGGCGTACTTGCGGGTCACCAGCTCGTCGAGCTTGAGCTGCCCGGCGTCGTAGAGGCGCAGCAGCCGGACGATGTCGTACTGCGGGTTCGCCGACCCGAACAGCGTGCCCTTGATCGTCTTTTCGAAGAGCGTCAGGACGCCGCCGGAGACGTGGACGGTGAGCTTTTCGGGGTTGGCGAGGCCGGTGATGACGACCGTGCCGCCCTTGCCGACGACGTTGAACGCTTCGCTCACCACGTCTTCGTCGACCGTGCCGACGGTGATCAGCGCCTGGTCGGCCAGCTGGCCCCACGTGAGCTCGTTGACCTTCTCGGCGGCTTCGGCCGCGGTCGCGAACGCGTGGGTGGCGCCGAACTTGAGCGCGGCCTCCCGCTTGAACTCGACGGGGTCGACGGCGACGACGTACTTCGCCCCGGCGTGTTTGGCGCCCTGCACGGCGTTGATGCCGATGCCGCCGATGCCGTAGACGACGGTGGTGTCGCCGGCCCGGACACCGCCGGCGTAGTTGGCGGTGGCCCAGCCGGTCGGGACGCCGCAGCCGACCAGGACGGCGGTTTCCAGCGGCAGCCAGTCGTCGACCTTGACGACGGAGTGCTGCGAGATGGTGGCGCGCTCGGAGAACGTGCCGAGCATGCACATCGCGCCGAAGTCCTGCCCGCCGCCGTGGAAGCGGAAGGTGCCGTCGGGCAGGTGGCCCTCGAGGATGGTGGCGCCCATGTCGCAGAGGTTCTGGCGGCCGGTCGAGCAGTAGCGGCAGGTGCCGCAGTTGGGGATGAAGCTGCAGACGACGTGGTCGCCCGGCTGCACCTTGGTGACGCCCGCGCCGACCTCCTCGACGATCCCGGCGCCCTCGTGGCCCCCGATGATCGGGAAGCGCGGCACCAGGTCGTTGTCGATGAGGTGCAGGTCCGAGTGGCACAACCCGGCGGCGGTGTACTTGATGAGCACCTCGCCGGGACCCGGGCCGTCGAGGTCCAGCTCCATGATCTCGAACGGCTTCCCGGCATCGAACAGTACGGCTGCCTTGGTCTTCACGGCCATCTCCTCCACGTGCGGCGGTGGTCCGTCGATTGTGGGCAGGCGCCGGTTCCGTGAAGTGTCCGAATCCCGGACAGTCGTGGTCAGCGGACCCGCAACGCGCGCATCCGGTTGTAGAGCGTCGAGCGGCTGATGCCCAGCTGCTTGGCCGCCCGGACCTTGTTGCCGTCGCAGGCTCGCAACGTCCGGACGATCACGTCGTACTCCGCCTGCTCCCAGCCGGTCAGCGCACCCGGGGCCGTCTCCGCGCAGCCCGGGGCCACGTCCTCCGCCGTCAAGTCGCCCGCCGACCGGCGGTCGGCCGCGCCCGCCAGCACTCCCGCCAGCTCGCGGAGATTGCCCGGCCACTGCTGCGAACCCAGCAGTTCCAGCGCGCCCGGCGTCAACCGCAGGGAGTCGCCGAAGCCGCGCAGCAACGCGCGCGCGATCCCCGGGATCTCGTCTCGGCGCTCGCGCAACGGCGGCAGCTCGATCCGGCGGTGCATGCGCGCCGCCAAGGTCGCCTGCTCGCCGCGCAGTTCCGCCGGCGGGCCGCTGAGGAGGGCGAACCACGCCGTCGTCGTGTCCAGCAGGCGGGACAGGCGGACCGCCGCCAGCGGGGGCAGCAGCTGGATGCCGTCGACCACCAGCAGGCCGCCACCGGCGCAGGCCGCTTCGACCCGGGCGCACCAGGCCGGCACCGAGTCGGCGACGACGTCGGACGCGTCGAACTCGTGCACCGGCTCGTCCCCGGCGACGATCCGCGCCGCCGTCGTCCGGCCCGCGCCCGGCTCGCCGGAGATCAGCACGCGACGGCGGGCCCGGCCCGCGCCGCGGAGGCGCTCGTCGATCTGCGCCGGGAACAGGCCCTGCGCGGCACGCGGGCGCGACACCACCGGGCTCGACGTCCGCACCGGCGCCAGCTCGAACAGCAGCCCGGCGTTCGCCGACACCGCCTCGACGCGCACCTCGACCGGCGTGCCCGACGTCAGCCGCAGCCGCCGCAGGCCGCGTCGGGTGCGGCCCAGCTCGCGCAGCAGCCGGTGGTCGGCCGTGTCGACCAGCTCGGTCGCCGCGGTGTTGGCCAGCACGACGTCCTGGCCGAGCGCCAGCACCGCGCACGCCCGGTGCTGCACCGACTGGAACGCGGCCAGCAGCTGCTGTTCCGCGAACTTGGCGCCGTCGAGCAGCCGCCGTTCGATGTCCGCGACCGCGCGCCGCAGGAACGGCCCGAGCAGCGGGTTCGCGTCGCCCGCCGGCCCGGTGATGTCGAGGACGCCGGCGAGGCGCCGCGTCGCCGGGTGCACCACCGGGTGGCCGTAGCAGGTGAACTGCTTCATGGCTTCGAGGAAGTGCTCGTCGCCGTCGACGGAGACGCCGCGGCGGGTCTCGAACGGCGTCGCGAGGGAGTTCGTCCCGGTCCGCTCCTCCAGGAACTGGCAGCCGGGCACCGCGCTGATGTCCTCCAGCGCCAGCTCGACCGACCGCTCGCTGAAGCGGCGGGCCACGATCCGGCACTCGTCGTCGGCCAGGATGACGCAGAAGCGCGTGCCGGCCAGCTGCCGGGCCAGCTCGTCCAGCACCGGGGAGGCGGCCCGCAGCAGCCGGCTGCGGCTGTCGACGTCGGCGACGTCCAGGCGCTCGACCGGCGACGCCGGCGAGAGCCCGGAAAGCTCCGCCCGCCGCCACGACTGCGCGATCTCGGTCCGCAGGTCCACTCGCACTCCTCGCCGAGCCGATCGGTGTCCCCGGACTGCCATCATCACACGGACGGCGCGAAGGGAGAACCTTCGCGACGGATTCCGTTGCCGGACAACGGTTACGTGCCCCACTCCGGCAGCCGGACGCCGTGCAGGCCGCGGTAAGCCGCGCGCTCCGGTTCGCGCCGGCCGTCGAGCAGGGCGTCACGGGGCTTGAACACCTCGACGCCGATCGGGTGGCAGACGTCGATCGGGTCGCGGGCGCCCGGGCCCCAGAGCGGGACGGACAGGTCGCCGCCCGGGCACGTCGACAGCGCGCACAGCAGGTCCAGCTCGGCGAAGAACTCGAAGTGGTCGCCGGGGCGGGCGGGGCAGGCCTTCATGAAGTACCGGTCCTCGTCGTTGAGGCCGGTGCACTGGAAGACGTTCAGGACGTCGTGCACGTCGAACTCGGTCAGCCCGAACGGCGCGACCGCGCGCACCAGGTTCGAGTGGCAGTGGAAGTCGAAGTCCTCGCCGGTAAGCATCCGGTTGACGTACGGGTCGCACCGGGTGCCGAGCAGGTCGTGCACGCGGCCGCCGTCGGGGTCTTCGCCGTAGTTCTCGAGCGTGTCGGCGGTGATCGTCGCGAGCGGGCGGAGGAAGGGCAGCGTCGACCAGAGCCGGTCGAACGTGCTGACGTGGGCGCGCTGGAGCTGGCGGGTGCGGGCGGCCCAGAAGCGCTCACGGGGGTCGTTCGCGTTCCACAGGTTGAGGTCGCCGACCTGCGGGCCGTCGACGGTCTTGAGCCGGCAGAGGTGGCCCGCGGGCACCCGCCACGCGCGGCCGGAGCGGATGGGGACCTCGAAGGCGTCGACGAGCTCCCGGCCGTCGTCCTCGGCGAGCCGCCGGTAGAAGTCCTGGTCGACGTCGAGCGCGCGGCCCTGGTAGGCGGCTGGGGGCATCGGGGTCTCCTCGTGCGTGCGGATGCTCTTCCAGCATGCCCGGCTACGCACGGTGGTGTTCGATCACTCGTTCGGCTGCTGGGGCGGTGACCGGTCGGCCTTTTACCGTCGAGGGAGCTCTACTCGTGGGAGGAGTGACCGGCGGTGCTCGTGACCTTCCAGCGCACCGGTGACGAGCGGCGCCTGCCCGCCGCGGCGGAGCACCTCGTGGGACTGTTGCGTTCGTGGGGCCCTGGTCCGGACCACCTGACGGGGCTGGCGCTGGCGGGGATCACGGTCCCGAGCCGGCGCGGACCCCGGGTGGTGGACGCGCTGGTGTTCACCCGGTCGGGCGTCGTGGTGATCGCGGCGCACGAGCCGGGGGAGGGCGTGACGCCGGGGCCGGAGGAGCGGGCCGGAGCGGGGGTCGCGGCGGCGAAGGGGGCGTTGGCCGCCCACGACGGCGGGCGGTACGTGACGGGGCTGGTCGCGGTCGTGCCGCCGGTTTCGGGCGGGTACGAGGAATTGGTGACCCGGCTGGCCGAACCGCAGCTCGAGTCCGAACCGGCGCCGAGCGGGCGCGAAGAGCCGGCGCCCGGACCGCCACCCGAGCCCGACACGCCGCGGGCCGAGCCGGGCCTCGTCGCCGTTCCGCACCCGCGCGAACCCGAGTCCGTCCCCGGCGTGGCCGTCGTCCTCGCCGATCCTCGCGGCCTGCGCCGGATCATCGGCCAGCACAACCGCTGGCGCACCGTCTGGTCGGCCGACGACGTCCTCGACGCCTGCTACGCCCTCTCCCTGGCCCACCTCGCCCCACCGCGCTCGGCGCTCCTCGCCGACGGCTTCCCCGCCCGCATCCCCACCCGGTCGCGCGTGCCCGAACTGCCCGCCGTCGTCGAAGTCCCGCCCGATCCGCCGCCTGCTCCGGTCGACGACGAGCCCGGTCCGCGGATCCCGGTCCAGCGCGGCCAGGCCGCCTTCCCGCGGCAACGGCCCATCCGGCTCGTGCCCTGGGCGCTGCTCTTCGTCCTCACTCTGCTCGTCACCGTCGGCATCATCGCCGCGGTTTTCGTCGCGCAGGTGTTCCACGGCTCGTAAAATTCGCGCCAACTAGGCCATCTGCACCGTTTCCCCGCGTCGGCGCCGGGGCACCTCCCGGTAGACGTGAAAGGGGTTCACGATGCCGCGCACCCGAGCGCTCGTCCTGCTGGCCGTCCTCGCCGGCGCTTCCCTCACCGGCTGCAAGGTGCCCGACGGACTGGCCGCCGGGAGCCAGCCCACCGGCACGCAGCAAGCTCCGCCCATCGCGCCCGCCGAGGCGCGGGCTCAGCTGGCGAAGCTGCCGATCGCCGTGCGCGGCACGATGGACGGCTACAGCCGCGACAAGTTCCCGCACTGGGACAAGGTCGACGGCGCCTGCGACACGCGCGAGCAGGTGCTCAAGCGCGACGGCAAGGACGTCACCACCAACGCCGACTGCGCCGCGAAGTCGGGCACCTGGGTCAGCGCGTACGACGGCGAGACCTGGCACAAAGCGTCCGATGTGGACATCGACCACATGGTGCCGCTCGGGCAGGCCTGGGTCAGCGGCGCGAAGAAGTGGACCCAGGAACGCCGCGAGCAGTTCGCCAACGACCTGATCCGCCCGCAGCTGCACGCGGTCACCGACAACCTCAACGAGCAGAAGAGCGACAAGGCCCCGGACCAGTGGAAACCGCCGCTCGTCTCGTACTGGTGCACCTACGCCACCGACTGGATCGTCGTCAAGAGCAACTACGGCCTGACGATCACCGTCCCGGAGAAGACGGCCCTGGAGACCATGCTGCAGCGCTGCTAGAACGACCGCGCCGCCGCGACCGCCTGGCCGGCGTACGACCGTCCGAACAGGACCGTGTGGACCAGCAGCGGGAACAGCTGGTGCAGCCCGATCCGGTCGCGCCACCCGTCGGCCAGGGGCGCGGCCTCGTCGTACGCGGCGACGACGCGGTCGAGGTGCGGGCAGCCGAACAGGTGCAGCATCGCCAGGTCCGTCTCGCGGTGCCCGCCGTGCGCGGCCGGGTCGATCAGCCACGCCTCGCGGCCGTCCCACAGGACGTTGCCGGTCCACAGGTCGCCGTGCAGCCGCGCCGGCGGCTCGGCCGACGCCGGGATCCGCGCACACGCGCGCTCGAACACCGCCGCCTCCGACGCGTCGAACGTTCCCGCGTCGACGGCCCGCCGCACATACGGCAGCACCCGGTCGGACGCGTACCACGACGCCCACTCGGCACTCGGGACGTTCACCATCGGCGCCAGCCCGATCCACGCGTCGGCGGCCCCCTCCGGGGGCAGCGAGCCGAACGCGGGCGCTCCGGCCGCGTGCAGGCCGGCCAGCCCCCGCCCGAAGCGCTCCGCCGCCGGCGCCGACGCGCGACCGGCCGGGACGCGGTCGATGACCAGCGTCTCGTCGTCCTGGCCGCGGATTTCCGGCACCGCAACCGTGCCCGCCGCGGCCAGCCAGCGCAGGCCCGCGGCTTCCGCGGCGGTCGCGCCGGGGGCGTGCCCCCGCTTGACCACGACGTCACGCGGATCGCTCATACCCCGCACGGTACCGGCGCGCTACGGTGTCCGCCGGAGGGTGCGAAAGTGACGGTGCGGGTCCAGCAGTTCGAAAAGGTGCTGACGACGCTGGCGGAGGTCCAGCGGTCGGAAGCACGCGACTATTCGTCGTTCAGCGTGCGCGGCAAGCGGTTCGGCTACTTCTGGCCGCGCACCCGCACGGTCGGGTTGAAGCAGACGATCTCCGAGCAGCTGGCGCTGGTGGCCGAACGCCCGGACGTGTTCGAGGTCCAGTTCACGGCCGGCGGCTTCGGCTGGGTGGTCGTCTACCTCGACGAGATCGACGTCGACGAGCTGGGCGAGCTGGTCTACGAAGCCTGGCGGCTGTCGGCGCCCGAAGAGCTCGTCGCCGAGGTGCCCTTCACCAGGATCGCCCGCGCGTAGAGCAGGTCGAACCCCTGCCGCTGCACGTTCTGCTGGGACTTCGAGCCGGGCTGGGTGGTGACGACGGCGATGTCGCACCCGGCCTCGGCGGCCGCCGCCAGCCGTGCGCGCAGCAGGGCCGTCTGCACCCCTCGGCGGCGAAACCGCGGCACGGTCGCGGCGCCGGTGAACTGCGCGATCCCGTCCGTGACGCGGAAACTCGCGCCCCCGGCGAACTCGCCGTCCCGCTCCGCGACGTAGCGCCGCACCCCGGACATGTCGCGCAAGGCCCGGATGAGCGTCTCCCGCGGGAAGTCCTCGTGCGAGGGCAGCCCTTCGGTGTCGGCGACGGCGCTGGCGTCGGCGACCACCGCCAGCCACCGCTCGAGCTCGTCCTCGCGGATCAGCCGGACGCCGGCGGGCTCGCCGGCGTCGCCGAGCCGCCGCCCGAGCACGCTTTCGAACGACTCCAGGTGGTAGCCGCGCCGGGTGAGCAGCGCGCCCACCGCGGGGTCGGCGAGCGGCGAAAGCTCGACCTGCACCGGCGCGCCCAGCTCCGCGAAGGCCGCTTCGACCTCGGCCAGTTCGGCCTCCGGCGGCACGCCGTCGAAGCCGAGCCCGATGACCTTGTTGAACGGCGAGTCCGCCTCGGCGAAGCTGGCGACCCCACCGGCCAGCGGCCGCGCGAAGCCGACGTCGTCCCCGCGCCGCACGCGCGCGGCGTCGCTGCTCTCGGCCGTCAGCCGCGCCTCGGCCCGATCGATCCGCGCCGCCAGCGCCGTGTCGCAGAAGAGCCGCTCCCCGTCCATGCGCCCACAGTGCCGGACGCGCGGACGGGGAGCCAACCGATTAACCCTCCACGCGGTGCGAGGCCCAGAACGACGTCAGGTCGGTCGACCCGGCCGCCGCCTGTGCCGCGGCCTTGAACTCCGCCGTCGTCGAGACGCCGTACCAGTGCGACTGCGCGTACGACTTCAGCAGGTTCGCCATCGCCGTGTCGCCGATGAGCCGCCGCAGGTCGTGCAGGGTGCACTTGCCGTAGTTGTAGACGACCGTCGAGTACCGGGACGAATGCGCGTCCCAGTAGGCCATCGAGTTGGTCAGCTTCTCCGCGCTCGACTGCCACGTGATGCCGCAGCCGCTGCCGGTGACCCCGCGGTAGAGGTCGGTGGCGTAGTCGGTGAAGCTCTCGTCCAGCCACGGGGAGGTGTACTCGTCGTCGCCGACGATCCCGTAGAACCACTGGTGCGCCAGCTCGTGCGGGAGCGCCGTGGTCGACACGAGGTCGAGCACGAAGCCCGGGTACTCCATGCCGCCGAACCAGAAGTTGTTGTCCAGCACGACATCGACCTCGCCGTACGGGTAGTTGCCGAAGCGGCCGGAGTGGACGTCGATCGAATCGGCCGCGAGGGTCAGCATCTGGTTCGCGCTGCTCGTGGAGATGCCGCTGACCGAGTACACGTTGACTCGCACGCCCTTGCCGGACGTCGTGGTGATCTTCGCGAACGGCCCGGCGGCCCAGGCGAAGTCGCGCACCTTGTTCGCGACGGCGTGGGTGGTGGTCGTGGTCCCGCTGGTCGTCTCGGTCGACGAGCCGGTGGCCGGGGTCAGCAGCGACGTCGGGTGCACCAGGGTGACGTCGAAGTCGCCGATCACGGTGTAGAAGGACTCGCCGTTGTTGGTGTACGGGTCCAGGTGCCAGCCCGCGCCGTCGCGGACCGCGAGCACCGGCAGCGCGTTGCCGATCATGTTGTACGCGCCGTCGTGGCCGAACCGGTCGGCGCCGCTGGGCACGACGATGCCCAAGTCGAACCCGATGGTCGCCGACTGGCCCTGGGTCAGCGGCGAAGGCAGCGTGATCTTCATGGCGGTGCAGTTCACGCTCAGCGCGGACGCCGTGCCGCCGGTGACGTTCGTGACCGTGATCGGCGTCGTCGGGCAGCTGCCGTGGTAGTTGTCCCACAGCCGCAGGTAGACCTCGGGCAGCGCGGTCGCCGAGCCGTTGGTGAAGCTGACGCTCTGGTGGCCGGTCCAGGTGGTGCCGGAGCTGTTCGACGTGAGGTTGACCGTGTACGCCGGGTTGATCGGCGTGCGGGTGGAGTCGTTCGGCGCCGAGCCGATGGTCCACGCGAAGGTCGCGCTGCCGCTGTTGCCGGCGGGATCCTTGGCCGTGACGGTCACCGACGACGTCCCGGCCGCGGTCGGCGTGCCGGTGATCTTGCCCGTGGCCGACCCGATGGCGAGCCCGGCGGGCAGCCCGGTCGCGGTGTAGGTGAGCGCGTCGCCCTGCGGGTCGCTCGCCTGGACCTGCACGGACACGGCCTGGCCGACGGCACCGGACTGGGCGCCGGGCGAGGTCACGACCGGCGACTGCGGGCTGGACGTCCCGGTCGTGGTCAGCGAGAAGTCGTCGAGGAGGAAGTTGGTCGCCAGGCTCGAGTCCTCGGTGCCGGTCACCTTGAGCGTGACGGTCTGGCCGAGGTAGCGCGACACGTCGACGGTGCGCTGGACGTACCCGGTGTTCTTGTCGAGGTTGGAGTAGCTCGCGAGGGTGTCGGATCCCGCCTGCACCACCAGCTTGTCGTAGGCGGTGGAGGTCGTGGTCTCCTTGGTGTCGACGTGCGCCCACCAGGACAGCGACGCCGACGCGCAGCCGGCGGGGAGCGTCAGCGACTGGGACAGGGTGTCGGTGTGCGTGCTGCCGTAGCCGTCCAGCCAGGCGTCCATCGTCCCGCCGTGCGCGGGCTCCGCCGTGGTGGCGGCGGAGATCACGCCACTGGTCTGGGTCCACGGCGCGGTGCCGCTCTCGAACCCGCCGTTGCCGACGACCTGGTCACCGCAGACCGCGGCGGCCTGGGCCGGCGCGGCGACGACGACCGTGCCCAGCAGGCCGACGGCCGCACCGAGCGCAGCAGAAAGCACCCTCGATCTCATGGGGGGAGTCCTTTCCCGGCCCCGTCCGTCGGGGCCAGGGGAAAGCGTGCGCTGCCGCCGGGGCGGCAACAACCCGCCATGAGTCGGGTTCCGCGTCAGGCCTGCTGGAGCACGTTCAGCAGGATGAAGAGCAGGACGAGGGCGCCGGCGACCGCGAGCACGGCCGAGACGCCGGAGCGGATCATCTCGCCGAAGCCCTTCGCGGTGCGGGCCCGGTAGGCGGAGTAGTTGGCGCGGGCCTCGCGGGCGCTGTGGACGCGGCTGCCGACGAACAGCCCGGCGCCCAGGGCGAGCAGGACGGCGAGGAAAACGGACACGGGAAGATCCTTTCGCGGTTCGGGAACGAGGAACGGCCTCATTACTAGACCCGACGGACGCCGCGCGCCATGGCTTTCGGGTATCTCGTTTCCGGGCCGGTCGGCCCTGGTGGGACAGCCGGCCCGCGTTCCTCGGAAAGCGGCGGTGGGCAGCCGACGGTATCCGCGGTCTTCCGTGTCGCGCAACGAGTTTTCGGTGGCTCAGGCCTCCGTCGCGAGTCCTTTGTGCCGCTCCCGCAATTCTCGTTTGACGATCTTTCCGCTGGGATTCTTGGGAAGCCGGTCCGCGAACACGACGTACTTGGGACATTTGTAACCGGCGAGGTGTGCCTTTGCGTGGTCGATCACTTGCGCAGCGTCGAAAGTGACGCCTTCGCGCGGGACGACGACGGCCGTCACGGCTTCGATCCAGTGTGGATGGCTGATCCCGAACACGGCGACTTCGGCGACGCCGTCGAGCAGGTACAGCGCCTCCTCGACCTCCCGGCTGGCGACGTTCTCGCCGCCGGTCTTGATCATGTCCTTCTTGCGGTCCACGACGGACAGGTAGCCGTCCTCGTCGACGACGCCGAGGTCGCCGGAGTGGAACCAGCCGGCGCGGAACGCTTCGGCGGTCTTGGCCTCGTCGCGGTAGTAGCCGAGGGTGGCGTGCGGGCTCCGGTGCACGATCTCGCCGATCTCGCCCGGCGCCACGGGGTTGTCTTCGTCGTCGACGATCCGCGTCTCGACGTTGAGCGACGCCCGCCCGGCCGACCCGGCACGCTCCAGCTGTTCGTGCGGGCGCAGGATCGTCGCCAGCGGCGCCATCTCGGTCTGGCCGTAGAAGTTCCAGAGCTCGACGTCGGGCAGGCGCCGGCTCAGTTCGCGCAGCACCTCGACCGGCATCGCCGAGGCGCCGTAGTAACCCTTTCGCAGACTGGACAGGTCGGTCCGGTCGAAGTTTTCGTGACGCAGCAAGGAGATCCACACCGTCGGCGGCGCGAACAGCTTCGTCGCGCGCTCCCGCTCGACGGCGGCGAGCAGCGCGGCCGGGTCCGGGCCGGGCAGGATCACGCTCGTGGCACCGAGGTAGACGTCGACGGAGAAGAAGCAGTCCAGCTGGGCGCAGTGGTACAGCGGCAGCGAGTGCACCTCGACGTCGTCGGCGCTCATGCCGCCGTCGACCACGCACGAGACGTACTGCGCGATGAGCGAGCGGCTCGACAGCAGCACGCCCTTGGGGCGTGATTCGGTGCCGGAGGTGTACATGATGCGCAGCGGGTCGTCGTCGGCGACGAGGACGTCGGGTGCTCCGGTGTCCCCTTCGGACAGCCAGCCGGTCACGTCCTCCCACTCGCCGGCCGGGCCGATGCGGCCGCGGACGACGTCGCTCAGCTCGGCCAGTTCGAGCGCCTTGGCGGCGGTTTGTTCGAGGGCGTCCTCGGCGATGAACGCCTTGACCTCGGCGTGCCGGAGGATGTAGGCGATCTCGTCGGCGCCGAGCATGAAGTTGACCGGCACGAGCAGGACGCCGAGCTTGGCGGTCGCGAAGGCGAGCGCGCCGTACTGCCAGGAATTGTGGCTCAGCAACGCGAGCCGGTCGCCCTTGGCCAGGCCGCGGGCGGCGAGGGCGTGGGCACAGCGGTTGGCGGCGGCCTCGAACTCGGCGAAGGTGAGCTTCGTGGTGCCGTCGACGACGGCGAGCTTGCCCGGCAGCCGCAGCGCGGTGCGGCGGAGCAGGTCGCCGAGGGAGTGCTGCCGGGCGCGGTCGACGAGGTGCTGATCCATCCCGGCAGTCTCGCCTCGCGCCGGGCGATCCCGCAACTGTCCCGTTCGTCGTGTATGCGCGGTGACGTCCGGGTGTACGGATCTTGTACGCCGGGTTGCGAGCTTGGGATCACCGACAGGGAGGAAGACATGGTTCCCAAGAGAATGCGCCGGGCCCTCGCGGCAGGTGCGGCGGCCGCGTGCGCGGTGGTGGCGCTGTCCGGCGGCGTGACCGCGAACGCCGCGCCGGCGGCCGAACCGCTCGCCACGAGCGGCATGGAAGCGCTGTTCAACAACCCGCCGGAGAACGGCGACCGCGACCACTCGATCGAAACCCGGCTGGTCCAGCTGATCGACGCCGCGCCGGCCGGCTCGGAGATCCACTTCTCCGTCTACAGCTGGACGCGTCCGGCGGCCGCCGAGGCGCTCAAGGCGGCGCAGGCCCGCGGGGTGAAGGTGCGGATCGCGATCGACGGCGGCGCGGACGACGACCCGGCCAACACCGCGATGCCGATCCTCAAGTCCGCGGGCCTCACCCAGCTCGTGTTCTGCGGCACCGGCGGCACGAACACCGGCTGCATCGCCCACGGCGGCAGCCCGCACTCGATCAACCACGACAAGCTGTGGATGTTCTCCGAGACCGAGGGCAAGAAGGACGTCGTCGTCATCGGGTCGCACAACCTCACCACCACGCAGGGCAACCTCTTCAACAACGCCCTGCTGACCTACGGCGACCCCGACCTCTACGGCTTCTACCTCGGCCACGTCAAGAAGATGCTGGCGCAGCAGAAGGACAGCGACTACTTCAACGACGGCGGGTACCACAAGTCGCCGGACAGCCAGGTGACCAGCTACCTCTCGCCGCGCGCGGACTCGAAGGGCGGCGACTCCGAGGAGTTCGCCACCGACACCTGGGCGCAGCTGCTGAAGTGGATCACGAAGTACGAGTCCGGCTGCGCGCTCGACGTCGTGCAGGCCAACATCGCCGACTCGCGCACGCCGGTCGTGACCGAGCTGGCGCGGATCGCGAAGCTGGGCTGCCAGGTCCGGATCGTCTACGGCACGATGGAACCGGCCGCGCTGGCCGCGCTCAAGGGCAAGGCGAACGTGACGCTCAAGCGGTTCAGCACCACGGTGAACGGCCGCGAGATCTCGGTGCACTCGAAGTACATGCTCTACCGCGGGCACTACAACGAGACCGCGCACCGGTCGATCGTCTTCACCGGCTCGCACAACGTGTCGGGCGCTGCCTTGCGGGACAACGACGAGATCCTGGTCAAGGTGGAGAACCCGGCGATCAGCGCGGCGTACCAGGACAACTTCGCGACGATCCTGGCGCGCGCGAAGTGCTCGGCCCCGCCCACCGGCACCTGCTGACCGCGCGGTCGTGAGTGGGAAACAGTGTTCTAACCCTGTTTCCCACTCACGACCAGCAGCGGCAGACTGCTCAGCCGGGGAGGTTCTCGAGGACGCGCGCCACTCGCGTCTCGAGCGGGCGGTAGCCGGCCTGGGCCGCCAGCTTGGCCGCGGCCTCGCCGTGTGCGCGGGCCTGGTGGGTGTCCCCGGACGTCAGTGCCGCCTCGGCCAGGCCGGTCAACGCCGACGCCTCGCACCACGCGAAGCTCGTTTCCCGCGCGATCTCGAGGGCTGTGGTGAGGGGGTCGGCGGCCGGGCGGTCCAGGAGGACGCAGACCTCGCCGAGTGCCGCGAGCGCCGAGGCTTCCGTTCCCCGGTCGCCGATGCGGCGGGTCAGCTCCACCGCTTCGGCCGCGTCCGCGAGCGCCCGCGTGTCGTCGCCCGCGCGGGCCTCCAGCACCGCGCGGCCGGACAACGCGGCCGCTTCGCCGTACTGGTAACCCACTTCGCGGTTGGCCGTCAGCGCCCGTTCGTAGAATTCGGCCGCTTCGGCGTCGCCGCGGTCGCGGTGGATGTGCGCGAGGTCGACCAGCACCACGGCGACGCTGAACCGCGCGCCGTCGCGTTCGGCGATCTCCAGCGCGCGGCCGAAGTGGTGCAGGGCCGCGTCGAGCTCGCCGACCTGGCCGCACGCGAACCCGAGGTTGGCCAGCGCCATCGTGACGCCCGGGATGGCCAGCTCTTCGCACAGCCGCAACGACTCTTCGCCGCACGCGATGGCCTCGTGCGGGTCGCCGAGGCGCTGGTGCACCGCGCTGAGGTTGTTGAGCGCCGCCGCGCGGCCGGCCGGCCAGTCCGCCGCGAGCCCCGCGTCCAGGATCGTCGTCAGGTGCGTGCGCGCTTCGGCGTACCGGCCGCTGTTGACGCCGGCGAGCGCGATGGACAGCCGCATTGCCGCCTGCGCCTGCCGGTCGCCGGCGGCCTGGGCCGCGGTCAGCGCCGTGGTCGCGGTGTCGATCCACTCGGTGTGGTGGCCGCGGTGGTGGAAGAACGCCCGCAGCGCGTCGGCGAGGTGCCAGGCGTACTCGCGGGCTTCCGCGTGCTCGACGGCGGCCGCGAGGTTCGGCCACTCGGTGTCGAGCCAGGCCAGCGCGTCCTCGGTGCCGTCGAAGACCTGCGCCGGTTCGGGCCGGGGCAGCCGGAGGAAGTGCGGGATCAGCCGGCGGCCCGCCGCGTCCGCCGTCGTGAGGTAGTGCTCCAGCAGCCGCCGCCGGGCCGCGTCCCCGGCTTCGGCGGGGTCGTCGGCCGTGCCCCGGCCGGACGCGTAGCTGTGCAGCAGGTCGTGGAAGCGGTAGCGGCCGGGCAGGTGCCGTTCGACGAGGTGGGCGGCGGCCAGCGCCTTGAGCTGCTGCCCGGCGCGTCCTTCGGCGACGTCGGCGAGCGCCGCGGCGGCGGGTGCGGTGAACGTCTGGCCCGGGACGAGCGCGAGCCGTCGGAACAGCAGCCGGTGCTCGGCGGGCAGGGCGCGGTAGGACACGGAGAACGCCGTCGTGACGGCACTTTCCTCGGCGCCGTCGACGCTCAACCCGGCTAGCGGATCGCCCTCGGCGAGTTCGCGGGCCAGGTCCGCGAGTCCGGCCGTCTCGCCGAGGTTCGCCGCGGCCAGCCGCAGGGCGAGCGGGAGGTGGCCGCACAGCCGCGCCAGTTCCGCGGCCGCCGCCGGCTCGGCCGCCACGACGGGCGTGCCGAGGACCGTCTCCAGCAGCTGCCGCGAGTCGTCGGCGGGCAGCACGGCCAGCGGCACCGGCCGCGCGCCGGTGCGGGCGATGAGGTCGCCGAGGCGCTGGCGGCTGGTGACCACGACGGTGCCCGACGGCGGCAGCAACGGCGTCACCTGCGCGCTGTCGCGGGCGTTGTCGAGCAGGACGAGCACGCGGCGGTCGGCGAGCAGCGAACGCCACAGCGCCGTCCGGCCGTCGGGGTCCGGCGGGATCGTCCGCGGGTCGGTCCCCAGCGCCCGCAGCAGCTGCGCGGCGGCGACCGCGGGGGTCAGCGGCTCGTGGTCGGGGTCGAAGCCGCGCAGGTCGAGGTAGAGCTGGCCGTCGGGGAACCGGTCGCGGACGCGGTGCGCCCACCGCACGGCGAGCGCGGTCTTGCCGACCCCGGCGGTCCCGGTGACGACCCGGATGTCCGGGCCGGCCCCCGCGGCGGGCTCGTCGAGCCGGGCCAGTTCGGCGGCGCGGCCGGTGAAGCCGCGGACGTCGTGTGGCAGCTGGGCGGGGCGCACCGGCTCGGCGACGGCGTCCAGCGCCGGGTCGGCCGCCAGGATCGCCGCCTGCAGGCGGCTCAGCTCCGGCGCCGGGTCCAGGCCGAGCTCGTCGGCCAGCCGTGTCCGCACCTCGCGGAAAGCGGCGAGGGCGGCGTCGGTGCGGCCTTCCCGGTGCAGGGCGAGCATCAGCTGGCCGACGAACCGCTGCCGCAGCGGGTGCGCGGCGACCAGCGCGGTCAGCTCGGCGAGGACGTCACGGCCGCGGCCGAGCCGCAGCTGGGCGTCGATCCGGTCTTCGAGAGCACTCAGCCGGGCTTCGTTGAGCCCCGCGAGGAGCCGGTCGGCCAGCTCGGCGGACGCGGCGCCGGCCAGCGCGTCGCCCTGCCACAGCGCGAGGGCTTCGGCCAGCAGCGCGACGGCGGTTTCGTCGTCGGCCGCGCGGGCCCGCCGGACCAGCGCGGTGAACCGGTGGACGTCGACGGCTTCGAGGTCGGCGCGCAGGACGTACCCCGGGCCTTCGGTGACCAGTTCGGGGCCGCCGGCGGCGCGGAACACCGCGCGCAGCCGGGAAACCAGCGCCTGGACGGTGTTGCGCGCGCTCGCCGGGGGAGCGGTGGGCCAGAGGAGGTCGACGAGCCGGTCGAGCGGGACCGGGCGGCCGGCTTCGAGGAGCAGGACGGCGAGGACGAGCCGCTGCTTGCGGGAGCCGAGGTCGACCGGAACGCCGTCCACGGACGCCTCAACGGTGCCGAGGACGCGGAACCGCACTCCGTCACCTCCGTTCACCCGAGCGGGTGACCACCGTACTGCAAGCCGGTTGCAAGCCCGTTCGACGATCCTGGCCGGGCGGTACGGACACCACCCCGACGATGTCCACGGCCGGCTCAACCGCCGGTGCCCAACCGGCGGGCTGTCGCTCTCACGGGCGCGAGCTGGGGGTAGGGCCACCACGGAGACCTTCCCCCTCGGTCGCCGTGGTGGCCTTTCGCGCGTTTTCAGCGGGCGCTGTCGTCGATCTGCACGGGGTAGCCCGCGCGCAGCACGGCGATCGTGGCCGGCGGCGTGAGCACCGGGACGGTTCCTGCCCGGGGCAGTGGCTGCCGCCGTCCGTAGCCCGCGGTCGTCCACTCGGTGAGGTGGCCGTCGACCTTGAGCTCGGGGTGGTCGTGGCGGAGCACGAAGACGCCGTCTGGGAGATCGGTCCAGTCCAGCTCGTGGAGACGCCGGGTGTGGGTGCCGCGGACCAGCCGTTCGGCGTGCAGCCGCCGGTTCATCGCGCCGGCCGACGGACGTCCCGGCCAGGCGTCGCGGTAGGCGGTGTACGCGGGACGGCGGCACTCGCCGCACGGCCGGTGCCCGGCGGCGAAGGAGACGGCCTCGTCGTGGAAGTACAGGTGGGTGTAGCGGTTCGGCAGCCACTGCTCGCGCCACCGGTCCTTGAAGGTGAGCGCGCAGGTGATCCAGAGGTCGCCGCCGTGGAACCGGACGATCTCGTGACCGCGGTGCAGCACGCCCCGGTTGCCGGTCCACGCGCCGCGCAACGGGACGTCGACGAGCTCGCCGGACGGCGTCACGCGGTTGCGCACCGGTGCCCCCGCCTTTCGGAGTGGCGGCCCGCGCGGACGCACCGCAGAATGCGCGCATGCAGCCGACGGTCGTCCGGGTGGCGCGCCTGGCCGACCCGGCCGGGCCCGCCGACGGCGTCCGCGTGCTCGTGGAACGGCTCTGGCCGCGCGGCACGGCCCGCACGGCGGTCGTCCTCGACGGCTGGTACCGCGGACTGGCCCCGTCCGACGAGCTGCGCACCTGGTACGGCCACGATCCCGAGCGGTTCGCGGAATTCACCGAGCGATACCGGGCGGAGCTGCGGGAGCCCGACCGGGCGGCGGCCCTGGAACGGCTGCGCGAGCTGGCGGCGGGCGGCCCGCTGACGCTGCTGACGGCGAGCGGGTCGCCGAAGATCAGCCAGGCCGCGGTGCTCGCGGCGGTCCTGGCGGGCGAAGCCTGAGACGCCGGCGCCGACCACCTCCGTCACGACCGCGACCCGCCTTCCGAACCGTCGGCGCTCACCGTCGCGGTCGCCGTGCCCAGGGTCTCGTGCTTCGCGGTCAGCGTCAGCACTCCCGGCGGGCCCGCGAACGGCCGCAGCCACACCGCCGCCGCCCCGCCCGTCGCCCCGAAGTCCAGCGTCGGGTCGCCGACCAGCTCGCCCGGCCCGGTCAGCGCCAGCGTCACCTTGCCGGTCGCGCCCGCGCGCAGCGTCCCGAACCGGTCCACCGCCGACACCACCACGCGGGTCGCGTCGGCGCCGTCCGCCCGCAGCCGCGTGTCGTCCGGGACGCAGCTCAGCACGTCCCGGCTCCGGTCGCCGCTGAAGCGCCGGGACACCACGAGCTCGCCGCCCGCGTAGCCGTCGATCCGCAGCTGGGGCCGCTGCCCGAGCGGAACCACCAGGTCCACGGCGAACGGCGGGTGCTGCAGGTGCGGGAAGTCCGCCCGCCGGCTGCGCGCCTCGCCGATCGGCCGGTCGTCGAGGAACAGCAGGAGCCGGTCGCAGTTGGACCAGATCGTCACGTCCCGCCCGGGCCCAGACGGCGACGCCGTGAAGTCCCACGCGAAGCCCGGCTCGACGACCGCCCGCGTCCGCGGATCGCCCTGGGAGGCGTAGAACGCCGCCGCGGGCTTCGGGATCCGGAAGAAGTCGGACACCCCGGCGTACTTCGACCCGCCCACCGACCGCTGCCAGCCCGACGGGTAGTCGAACGCGCACCAGGCGAGCAGCCCGCAATAGCGGTCGTCCGCCGCGGCCAGGTCGTGGGCCTTCGCGTGCAGCTCGGCCTGCAGCTGCTGGGCCGCGGCCTGGTCCGTCCGCCGGTAGGCACGGGCGCCCGCGAGGGTGCCGATCGTCTCCGTGACCAGGTAGGGGACTCCCGCGCGCGGCGGGCGCAGCTGAAAGGGCGCGCCGCGGCGGGCGGTGTAGTCGTTGTAGGCCAGGACCTCGACGTCGCTGCCGGCGAACCGCGCGCCGGTCGAACTGGCCAGCGCGCCGCTCGTCGGCCGGGACGGGTCGAGCTGCCGGGCGAGCTGCCCGGTGCGCCCGTACATCGCCGTCGTGCCGTTGGCCTCGTTCACGCGGGTGCCCCAGACGACGATGCTGGGGTGGTTGCGGTCGCGGGTGATCATCCCCGAGACGTCCCGGAGGTTCTGCCGTTGCCAGGCCGCGTCGCCGACCCGGCCCCAGCCCGGGATCTCCTCCCAGACCAGCAGACCCAGTTCGTCGCAGGCGTCGAGGAACGCGCTCGACTGCGGGTAGTGCGAGCAGCGGACCATGGTGCAGTTCAGCTCGCGCCGCAGGATCTCGGCGTCGCGCCGCTGGACGCGGCCGGGCATCGCGCCGCCGGCGAACGGGTACCACTGGTGCCGGTTGAGGCCCACCAGCTTGAGCCGGCGGCCGTTGAGGAAGAAGCCGTCCGTCGTGAACTTCGCGTCGCGGAAGCCGACGCGCACCGTCCGCTGGTCGAGCACCGCGGCCCCGGACCGCACGGCGACCACGACCTCGCACAGCGCGGGGTCCTCGACGTCCCACAGCCGGACCGCGCCGAGCCCGCCGACGTCGAACTCCACCGTCCGGCTCCCCGGCGGGACCGGCGCACCGCCGCGGGCCAGCTCCCGGCCGGCCTGGCGCACGGACGCGGTCACCTGCGCGGCGGCGGGGGCGTCGAGCGTGCAGGTGAGGTGCAGCGACCGGCCGGGGGAGAGGACGTCGACGGGCCGGGCGAAGACGTCGGCCAGCCGCGTCCGCGGCACGGGCCCGATCGTGGCCGGCCGGTAGATCCCGGCGGGCTGGTAGAAGTCGATCACCGACGGACCGCCGGCGCGCGGCAGGTTGGGCGGCACGTCCAGGGCCCACCGCCCGTCGACGACCACGGCGAGCACGTTGTCGCCGTCGACGACCCCGGGCAGCTCCGCCTCGAACGGGAGGTAGCCGCCTTCGTGGGTGCCGGCGAGCGTGCCGTTGAGGAACACCGACGCGGTCGTCATGACGCCGTCGAAGCGGGCGGTGAACCGCTCGGCCGCGGTCGCCGTGAAGTGCTTGCGGTAGATCCACCGGTCCTGCCAGGACGCCGGGTCCCAGCCGGTCCACGAAAGGGGCGTCACGCAGTGGGGCAGCTGCACGGGGGAGAGGTCGAGCTCGTCGAAGCCGAGGTCGGTGCAGCCGTCGGCGTACCGCCCGAAGAGCCAGAAATCGCCCAGCCGCACGCTGTCCGGGCCGGGTGCGGCGTGCCCGGCCGACCCGACGGCGGCCACGCCGAGCAGCGCGGCCCCGCTCGCGGCGAGGAACCCGCGCCGCGTCAGGCGCGGTTTGCCCTCGGCCATCGTCGACCTCCGTGCTCGGCGTCCCACCCGGGAATCGCTCCCGGGCGTTAAGACGTCACAGACGATCGAACGGTTGGCTCAGCGAAGGGTCGAAGCGCGGACCACCAGTTCGGGGGTGAAGACGACCTGCCGGTGCTCGTGGCCGGGCTCGGCCTCCGCCAGCAGCAGCTCGGCGGCCGTGCGGCCGAGCCGGCGCCGGGGCTGGCGGACCGACGTCAGCGGGACGGCGGCCGCCGCGGCGAACTCGATGTCGTCGTACCCGACGATCGCCATGTCCTCCGGGACGCGCATGCGGAGGTTGGCGCACGTCTGGAGCAGGCCGAGGGCGACCAGGTCGTTGGCGCAGAACGCCGCGGTCGGGCGGACGGCCGCCGGCAGCCCCGCCAGCCGCTCGCCCGCGCCGCGCCCGTCGGCCACGGTCAGGGCCGTCGTCGTCAGATCGACGAGGTGGTCGGGCCCGAGGCCGGCCGCGTGCAGCGCGCGCAACGCGCCCAGCCGCCGGTCGCGGACCTGCCCGACCGTGGTGTGGTTGCCGATGAACGCGATCCGGTCGTGGCCCTGCTCGATCAGGTGCCGCACGGCGATCTCCCCGCCGTAGACGTCGTCGACGGCGACCGAGCAGTGCGTCGTGCCGCCCGGGGTGCGGTCGACGACCACCACCGGCGTGCCGCGCAGCGCGATTTCGTGCAGCAGCGGCGCGTCCGGGTCGACCGGCGTGATGAGGATGCCCTGCACGCGCTGCTGTTCGAGCCGGCCGAGGTAGGCCGCCTCGCGCGACGGCTGGTGCGCGCTGTTGCAGAGGAACAGGGAGAGGTCGCCGGCGTCGGCGGCGTCTTCCATCCCGGCGGCGACGTCGGTGAAGAACGGGTTGCTGCCGTCGAGCATCACGTAGGCCAGCACGCGGCTGCGCCCGGCCCGCAGCTGCCGCGCGGACTCGTTGCGGACGAACCGGAGCTCGGCCATCGCGGTCTCGACCTTCGCGCGCGTCGCGGGGCTGACGCGGTCGGGGCGGTTGAGCACGTTGGACACCGTGCCGAGGGAGACGCCGGCGGCCGCGGCGACGTCCTTCATGCCGGCCGTTTTCGGTTCGGCACCGGACTCCTGGACCGTCATGAGCGCTCCCCTTTGAAACGTAACATCATCACGAACTGCCCGGTCCGGAAGCCGTTTGGCCACGGTTCGGCGGATTCATTGACTTGTTCTCCGACCGCATAGTAGCGTCACCGCGCCAGGTTTGTGAAACCTTTCAATCCGGAGGTCGCGATGACGCGGCAGGACCCGGGCCGGGCGCCTCTGCTGGAGGTGCGCGGCGTGACGAAGTCGTTCGGGGCGGTCGCCGCCGTCGCCGGCGTGAGCTTCGGCTTGCACGCGGGGGAAGCCCACGCGCTCGTCGGGGAGAACGGCGCCGGCAAGTCCACGATCGTGAAGATGCTCGCCGGGGTGCACAAGCCCGACGACGGCACTTTGCTGCTGGACGGCCAGCCGGTCGAGTTCGGCTCGCCCGCCGACGCGAAGGCCGCCGGCATCGCCGTGATCTACCAGGAACCCACGCTGTTCCCGGACTTGAGCGTCGCGGAGAACATCGTGATGGGCCGGCACCCGCGCAAGAGCATGGGCCGGATCGACCGGACGGCGATCCGCGAGGAGGCCGAGCGGCTCTTCACCCGCCTCGGCGTCCGGATCGACCCCGCCCGTCCCGCGCGCGGACTGTCGATCGCCGACCAGCAGATCGTCGAGATCGCCAAGGCGCTCAGCGCCGACGCCCGCGTGCTGGTGATGGACGAGCCGACCGCCGCGCTGACTCAGATCGAGGTCGAGCGGCTGTTCAGCGTCGCCCGGACGCTGCGCCAAGAGGGTGCGGCGATCATGTTCATCTCGCACCGCTTCGAGGAGATCACCGAGCTCTGCCAGCGCGTGACGATCATGCGCGACGGCAAGCACGTCTCCACCGACCTCCTCGAAGACGTCACGGTCGACGACATGGTCAAGCGGATGGTCGGGCGCGACCTCGACGCCCTGTTCCCGAAGCAGGACGTCGAGCCCGGCGCGGTCGTGCTCGAAGTCGAAGGTCTGGCGCGTGAAGGCGTTTTCCGTGACATCTCCTTCTCGGTGCGGGCGGGCGAAATCGTCGCGTTCGCCGGGCTCGTCGGGTCCGGGCGGTCCGAAGTGGTCCAAGCCGTGTTCGGAGTGGACGAACGGGACGCGGGCGTCGTCAAGATCGGCGGCAAGAAGCTGAAAGCGCATTCGTCGCGGGCCGCGATGGCCGCCGGCGTGGCGCTGGTGCCGGAAGACCGGCGTCAGCAGGGCCTGATCATGGACCTCTCGATCGAGCGGAACGTGACGTTGCCGCGGTCCCGCGCGCTGTCGAAGCTCGGCTTCCTCACCGGCGCGAGCGAGCGGCAGGAAGCCCGGCACTGGACCGAGCGCCTGCGCACCAAGTACCGCCGCCTCGCCGACCCCGTCGGCACGCTTTCCGGCGGCAACCAGCAGAAGGTCGTGCTGGCCAAGTGGCTCGCGATGGCACCGAAGGTGCTCATCGTGGACGAGCCCACGCGCGGCATCGACGTCGGCACGAAGGCCGAGGTGCACCGGCTGATGTCGGCGCTCGCGGCCGAAGGCGTCGCGATCGTCATGGTGTCCTCGGAACTGCCCGAGGTGCTCGGCATGGCCGACCGCGTGCTCGTGATGCGCGAAGGCAGGCTCGTCGCCGAGCTCTCGCGTGCCGACGCGACCGAAGACGCCGTCATGTACGCCGCGATGGGGCAGGGGGCCGCCGCATGACCGTCACCAAGGAGGCCCCCGTGACCGGGGAACCGACCGTCCACCCGCGACAGTCGTGGACCGCGAACGTGTTCAAGGCCCGCGAATCCGGCATCGTGCTCGCCCTGATCGTGCTGGTCGCGTTCACCGCGACGCAGAACTCCCGGTTCCTCTCCGGGCAGAGCATCCGCGACATCCTGCTCGGCACGGCCATCCTGGCGGTGCTCGCCGTCGGGCAGGCGATCGTGATGATCACCCGCAACATCGACCTCTCCGTCGGTTCGGTGCTCGGCCTCGCCGCCTTCGCCGTCGGCTCGCTGATGCGCGACAACCCGGGCCTGCCGGTGATCGTCGCGCTGCTCGTGGGCCTCGGCGTCGGCGCGGTCTGCGGGCTCGTCAACGGTTCGCTGGTGCGCTTCGGCCAGGTCCCCGCGCTGGTCGTCACGCTGGGCACGCTCTACGCCTTCCGCGGTGTCAGCTTCTTCTGGGCGGGCGGCCAGCAGATCAACGCCGACAAGCTTCCCGCGTCCTTTTTGGACTTCGGGACGGCGTCGGTGCTGGGCGTGCCGTGGCTGGTGCTCATCGCCGTGCTCGTCCTCGTCGTCGGCGGGATCGTGCTCCGCAGCTACCCGGCCGGGCGCGAGCTGTACGCGATGGGGTCGAGCCCGCAGGCCGCGCAGCTGGCCGGCATCCGGGTCGGCCGCAACACCACCGCCGCGTTCCTGGTCAGCGGCGCGCTCGCGGGTCTGGCGGGTGTGCTGTTCGCCGCCCGGTTCGGCACCGTGGACGCGGCCGCCGGCACCGGCTACGAGCTGAACGTCGTCGCGGCGGCCGTCGTCGGCGGGGTCGCGGTGTTCGGCGGCAGCGGCTCGGTCTGGGGCGCGGGCCTCGGCGCGCTGCTGCTGACCGTCATCGGCAGCGCTCTGGCCGTGCTCGACATCAACCAGTTCTGGCAGCAGGCGATCGTCGGCGCGCTGATCCTGCTGGCCATCGGCGCCGACCGGCTGGTCGCCGTCCGGGTCGCGAAGGCACTGAAGAAGAGGGACGCCCATGTCTGACCGAGGTAACCCGCTCGGGCGGCTGCTCAGCTGGGACGCCGCCGTCGTGCTCGTGACGGTGATCGCGCTGATCGTCGCCTCGGGCGCCGTCGAGAACTTCGGCACCAGCCGCAACTTCACGTTCCTGCTGCTCGATCTGCTCCCGATCGCGCTGGTCGCGCTGCCGATGACGTTCATCATCGTCACCGGCGAGATCGACCTTTCGGTGGCGAGCACGCTCGGGCTGACGTCGGCGGTGATGGGTTCGCTGTGGGACGCGGGCCTGTCGATCGAGACGATCATCCCGCTCTGCATCGTGCTCGGCGCGGTGCTGGGCGCCCTGAACGGCTTCTTCGTCACGGTGCTGAAGCTGCCGTCGCTGGCCGTCACGATCGGCACCCTCGCCCTCTACCGCGGCTTGGCGTTCGTCGTCCTCGGCGACGGCGCGGTCGCCGACTTCCCGCGCGACTACACCAGCTGGGTCACCGGGACCATCGGCGACGGCCCGATCCCGAACGTCCTGGTCCCGCTGCTCGTGGTCGCCCTGATCTTCGGCGTCGTGCTGCACGCGACGCCGATCGGCCGCGGGGTCTTCGCGGCCGGCGCGGGCGAGCAGGCGGCCCGGTTCGCCGGGATCCGCACCGGGCGGCTCAAGTTCTGGCTGTACGTCGTGAGCGGCGCGGTCGCCGGGCTCGCCGGGATCCTCTGGACCCTGCGCTACTCCAGCGCCCGCGCCGACAACGGCTTCGGCCTCGAACTGGCCGTGGTGGCCGCCGTGCTCCTCGGCGGCGTGTCCATCTTCGGCGGCAAGGGCACGCTGCCCGGCGTGCTCGCCGGGGTGGTCCTGCTGGCGACCCTGCAGAACGCGCTGCGCCTGCAGGACGTCTCGAACGAGGCCCTCAACATCGTGACCGGCGTGCTCCTCATCGTGTCGGTCCTGCTGCCCAACATCGTCTCCTCGGCCCGGACGGCTCTGCGCCGCCGTGGCCGGGCGACTGCTCCGGTATCCCCAGAAAGGTGACGAAGATGTCCCGACGGTTCCTCACCGGCGCAGTGTCGGCCGGGCTCGTGCTCGTGCTGGCCGCCTGCGGCGGCACCACGAAGAACGACTCCGCGGGCTCCGGCGCCCAGCAGTCCACGGCCACGGCGAACCCGAACGCCACGGCCGCGACCGGCGTCAAGATGGCGTTCCTGCCCAAGCAGCTCAACAACCCCTACAGCGACATCGAGGTCAGCGGCGGCAAGGACGCGCTGGCCGAGCTGAAGGGCGAGTACAAGCTGGTCGGGCCGAACGACGCCAGCGCGTCCTCGCAGGTCAGCTACATCAACACGCTGATCCAGCAGCAGCAGGACGTCATCGGCATCGCCGCGAACGACCCGAACGCCGTGTGCCCGTCGCTCAACCAGGCCCGCAGCGCCGGCATCAAGGTCGTCGCGTTCGACTCCGACGCCGCCAAGGACTGCCGCGACGTCTTCATCAACCAGGCCACCACCCAGGGCATCGGCGAGGCGCTGGCCAAGCAGGCCAAGGACCTCACCGGCGGGTCCGGCGAGATCGCGGTGCTGTCCGCGACGCCGAACGCGACCAACCAGAACGCCTGGATCGAGGTCCTGAAGAAGGAGCTGGCCAAGCCGGAGTACGCGAACATCAAGCTGGACAAGATCGCCTACGGCAACGACGACGACCAGAAGTCGTTCCAGGAGGCCCAGGGCCTGCTGCAGTCGTTCCCGAACCTCAAGGTGATCGTCTCGCCGACCACGGTCGGCATCGCGGCCGCCGCGCGGTACGTCAGCACGTCCAGCTACAAGGGCAAGGTCGCGGTGACCGGCCTGGGCACGCCGAACCAGATGCGCGCCTTCGTCAAGGACGGCACGGTCAAGCAGTTCGCGCTGTGGAACCCGGCCGACATCGGCTACCTCGCCGCCTACGCGGGCGTCGCGCTCAAGTCCGGCCAGATCACCGGCAAGGAGGGTGAAACGTTCAAGGCCGGCAAGCTCGGCGACTACAAGGTCGGCGCGAGCGGCGAGATCGTCCTCGGCCCGCCGACGACGTTCGACGCGAACAACATCGACAAGTTCAACTTCTGACGGTTTTCCGTGGCCGGGCCGATCGCCGCCCGGCCCGGCCACGGAGTCCACTAAGGACGGACAGTGCCCCGTTACTGCTTCTGCCTCCAGGTGAAGCCCGATCGAGCGGCCGAGTACGCCGAGCGCCACCGCAACGTGTGGCCCGAGATGCGGCAGGCCCTGCTCGACACCGGCTGGCGCAACTACTCGCTCTTCCTGCGTGAAGACGGCCTCCTGATCGGCTACGTCGAGGCGGACGACCTCGCCGCCGCACAGGCCGCGATGGCCGAGACCGACGTGAACACCCGCTGGCAGGCGGAGATGGCGGAGTTCTTCACCGGACTCGACGGTGGCCCGCCCGACGAAGGCTTCCAGCTCCTGTCAGAGGTCTTCCACCTCGAACCCCCCACCGTCGCGGAAGGACAGTGATCGCCATGGGTGATTTGACCGCCGTCAAAGCGGCATTGCGGGCCCAGCGCATCGAAACACCCTCGTGGGCGTACGCGAACTCCGGAACCAGGTTCAAGGTGTTCCCGCAACCCGGCGTGCCCCGCACCCCCGAAGAGAAGATCGCCGACGCCGCCACCGTGCACCGCTTCACCGGCGTCGCGCCGAGCGTCGCCCTGCACATCCCCTGGGACAAGGTCGACGACTACGGCGCCCTGACCGCCTACGCGCGGGACGCCGGCGTCGAAATCGGCGCGATCAACACCAACGTCTTCCAGGACGAGGACTACAAGCTCGGCTCGGTCACCAACCCGGACGCCGGCATCCGGCGCAAGGCCACCGACCACCTGCTCGAAGCGATCTCCATCATGGACGCCACGGGCTCGCGCGACCTCAAGCTGTGGTTCTCCGACGGCATCAACTACCCGGGCCAGGACGACATCCGCGACCGCCAGGACCGGCTCGCGGCGGCGTTGAAGGAGGCCTACGACCGGCTCGGCGACGACCAGCGGATGCTGCTGGAGTACAAGCTCTTCGAGCCCGCCTTCTACGCCACCGACGTCCCGGACTGGGGCACGTCCTACGCGCACTGCATCGAGCTGGGGGAGAAGGCGACCGTCTGCATCGACACCGGCCACCACGCCCCGGGCACGAACATCGAGTTCATCGTCGCGTTCCTGCTGCGGGCCGGGAAGCTCGGCGCGTTCGACTTCAACTCGCGCTTCTACGCCGACGACGACCTGATGGTCGGCGCGGCGGACCCGTTCCAGCTGTTCCGGATCATGTACGAGATCGTCCGCGGCGACGCACTCGACCCGGCCTACGGCATCGCGTTCATGCTCGACCAGTGCCACAACATCGAGGCGAAGATCCCGGCGATCATCCGGTCGGTGATGAACGTCCAGGAGGCCACGGCCAAGGCACTGCTCGTCGACCGCGCCGCGCTGCGCACCGCCCAGCAGGCGGGTGACGTCCTCGGCGCGAACGCCGTGCTGATGGACGCGTACAACACCGACGTCCGGCCGCTGCTGGCCGAGCTGCGCGAGGACTCCGGGCTGGACCCGGACCCGATCGCCGCGTACGCCCGCAGCGGGTACCAGGAGAAGATCGTGGCCGAGCGTGCCGGCGGCACGCAGGCCGGATGGGGAGCATGAGCATGACCGTGCCGGAGCAGCTCATCGCGCGCAGCAACGCGCTCGGGGCCGACCCGCGCAACACCAACTACGCCGGCGGCAACACCTCCGCGAAGGGTTCGGTGACCGACCCGGTCACCGGCTCGGCCACGGACGTGCTGTGGGTCAAGGGCTCCGGCGGCGACCTCGGCACGCTCAAGGAGAGCGGGCTCGCGGTACTGCGGCTGGACCGGCTGCGGTCCCTGGTCGACGTCTACCCGGGCGTCGAGCGCGAGGACGAGATGGTCGCCGCGTTCGACTACTGCCTGCACGGCCGGGGCGGCGCGGCGCCGTCGATCGACACCGCGATGCACGGCCTCGTGGAGGCCCCGCACGTCGACCACCTGCACCCGGACTCCGGCATCGCCCTGGCCACCGCGGCCGACGGCGCGGCGCTGACGAAGGAGTGCTTCGGCGACCGCGTCGCCTGGGTGGACTGGCGGCGGCCCGGGTTCCAGCTCGGTCTGGACATCGCCGCGGTCAAGGCGGCGAACCCGCAGGCCATCGGCGTCATCCTCGGCGGGCACGGCATCACGGCGTGGGGCGCGACGTCCGAGGAGTGCGAGCGCAACTCCCTCGACATCATCCGCACGGCCGAGGAGTTCCTCGCCTCGCGCGGCGTCGCCGAGCCGTTCGGCCCCGTCGTCCCGGGCTTCGAGGCGCTTCCCGAAACCGAGCGCCACGCGCGTGCGGCGGCTTTGGCGCCGGTGATCCGCGGGCTGGCCTCGACCGACCAGCGGCAGGTCGGCCACTACACCGACAGCGACGTCGTGCTGGAGTTCCTCAGCCGCGAGAAGCTCGCCGCCTTGGCGGCGCTGGGCACGTCCTGCCCGGACCACTTCCTGCGCACCAAGGTCCGGCCGCTCGTCGTGGACCTGCCCAGTACGGCGCCGCTCGAAGACGTCGTCGCGCGGCTGAAGGAACTGCACGGCGAGTACCGCGACTCCTACCGCGCCTACTACGAGCGGCACGCGACGCCGGACTCGCCGGCGATGCGCGGCGCCGACCCGGCGATCGTGCTCGTACCGGGCGTCGGGATGTTCTCCTTCGGCAAGGACAAGCAGACCGCGCGCGTGGCGGGCGAGTTCTACGTCAACGCGATCAACGTCATGCGCGGCGCGGAGGCCGTCTCGACCTACGCGCCGATCGACGAGAGCGAGAAGTTCCGGATCGAGTACTGGGCGCTGGAAGAGGCGAAGCTGCAGCGGATGCCGAAGCCCAAGCCCCTGGCCGGGCGGATCGCGCTCGTCACCGGCGCTGGCTCCGGCATCGGCAAGGCCATCGCGCAACGGCTCGCCGCCGAGGGCGCCTGCGTGGCGATCGCCGACCTGAACGCCTCGGCCGCCGCGGAAACGGCGTCGGAGATCGGCAACGCCGACAAGGCGATCGCGGTCACCGCCGACGTCACCGACGCCGACGCGGTCCAGGCCGCGATCGACGCCACCGCGCTGGCCTTCGGCGGGATCGACCTCGTCGTCAACAACGCCGGGCTGTCGATCTCCAAGCCGCTGCTGGAGACCACCGAACGCGACTGGGACCTGCAGCACGACGTCATGGCCAAGGGATCCTTCCTGGTCGCCCGCGCGGCGGCGAAGGCGATGATCGACCAAGGCACCGGCGGCGACATCGTCTACATCTCGTCCAAGAACTCGGTGTTCGCCGGTCCCAACAACGTCGCCTACGGTGCCGCGAAAGCCGACCAGGCCCACCAGGTCCGGCTGCTGGCCGCCGAGCTGGGCGGGCACGGCATCCGCGTCAACGGCGTCAACCCCGACGGTGTCGTCCAGGGCTCCGGCATCTTCGCCGGCGGCTGGGGCGCCCAGCGCGCCGCGGTCTACGGCGTCGAGGAGGCGAAGCTCGGCGAGTTCTACGCCCAGCGGACCATCCTCAAGCGCGAGGTGCTGCCCGAGCACGTCGCGGCCGCGGTGTTCGCCCTCACCGGCGGCGACCTCACCCACACCACCGGCCTGCACGTGCCGGTGGACGCCGGGGTGGCCGCCGCGTTCCTGCGTTAGGAGTTCCGATGACGCTCGACCGCACCACGCCGCGCCGGACCCGCGTCGGGCTCGTCTCCGGCGGGCTCGGCGCGTACTGGCCGCAGTTCCCTTCGCTGTTGCCGCAACTGGAGGCCTCGGCTCGGCGCGTCTCGGAGAGACTGTCCGAGATGGACTGCGAGGTCGTCGACGCCGGCTTCGTCTCGGACGCGGTCGAGGGCGCGGCCGCGGCGGAAAAGCTCCGGGTGGCGGGGTGCGACCTGATCGTCGGGTTCCTCACGACGTACCTGACGTCCAGCATGCTGGCGCCGGTCGCGCAGCGGTCGGGCGCGCCGGTGCTGCTGCTGAACCTGCAGCCGACCGAGGCGATGGACCACGAGTCCTTCGACACCGGCGCGTGGCTGGCGTACTGCGGCGCGTGCCCGCTGCCGGAGATGGCCAACGCGTTCCGCCGGCTGGGCGTCGAGTTCCGCTCGGTGTCCGGCTACCTCGAGGACGCCCGTGCCTGGACGAAGATCGAGCGGTGGATCAAGGCGGCCGGCGTGCGGGCGGCGCTGCGGCACGGCCGCCACGGCCTGCTCGGGCACCTCTACCCGGGCATGATGGACGTCTCCACCGACCCGACCCTGGTGTCCGGCCAGCTCGGCGGGCACGTGGAGATCCTGGAGATCGACGACCTGCGCGTGCGGGTCGAAAAGGTGTCCGACGCCGACGCGGCCGCAAGGATGGCACTGGCCCGCGAAGTGTTCACTGTGGACGAGTCCGTAGTGGACGAAGACTTCGCCTGGGGCGCGAAGGTTTCCGTGGCGCTCGATCAGCTCGTCTCGGACTTCGCACTGGATTCGCTGGCCTACTACCACCGCGGCCTGGACGGCGAGACCCACGAACGCGTCGGAGCCGGGTTCATCCTCGGCGCGTCCCTCCTGACCGCGCGCGGCATTCCGGCCGTCGGCGAGTACGAGCTGCGGACGTCCCTGGCCATGCTGGTCATGGACCGGCTCGGCGCGGGCGGCTCGTTCACCGAGCTGCAGGCGCTGAACTTCCGGGACAACGTCGTCGAGATGGGCCACGACGGCCCGGCGCACCTCGGCATCAGCGCGCGCAAGCCGCTGCTGCGCGGCCTCGGCGTCTACCACGGCAAGCGCGGCTGGGGCGTGTCGGTCGAGTTCGACGTCAAGCACGGCCCGGTGACGCTGTGCGGGCTCGGGCAGCGGCGCGACGGGACGTTCACGCTCATCGCGTCGGAAGGCACGGTCGTGCCCGGGCCGCTGCTGCGGATCGGCAACACGACGTCCCGCGTCGACTTCGGCTGCGACCCGGGGGAGTGGACCGACGCCTGGTCGGCCAGCGGCATCGCGCACCACTGGGCGCTCGGCACCGGCCACCGCGTCGGCGAGCTGACGGCCGTCGCGGACCTGCTCGGCCTGGAGCTGACCGTGGTGAACCCGTGAAGCGGGTGGCGGCCGTCGACCTGGGCGCGTCCAGCGGGCGCGTGATGGCCGGGACGGTCGGCGCGTCGGTGCTGGAGGTCTCGGAGGTCCGCAGGTTCGCCAACGGCGGGGTCCAGGCGGGACCGGTGCTGTACTGGGACGTCCTCGGGCTCTACCGCGAGACCCTGGCCGGCCTCCGGGAAGCCGGGGCCCTCGACGGCGTCGGCATCGACTCGTGGGCGGTCGACTACGGGCTCTTGGACGAGCGGGGCGCGTTGCTCGGCAATCCCGTCTGCTACCGGGATCCGCGCACCGACGGGATCACCGTCCCGGTGCCCGACCGGGAGCTGTACGACGTCACGGGGTTGCAGCAGCTGCCGTTCAACACGCTGTACCAGCTGGTGGCCGAAGGCGACCGGCTCGACGCGGCGCGGACGATGCTGCTCATCCCGGACCTGCTGAACTACTGGCTGACCGGGGAGATCGGGGCGGAACGCACGAACGCGTCGACCACGCAGCTCTACGACGTGCGCGCGCGGACCTGGGCCACCTCGCTCGCCAGCCGCGTTGGTATTCCGCCGCGGCTGCTCCCGCCGTTGCGCGATCCCGGCACGGTGGTGGGCAAGGCGCGCGAACTGTCCGGGTTGCCGGTGATCGCGGTGGGTTCGCACGACACGGCGTCCGCGGTGGTCGCCGTGCCCGCTTCGCCGGGGACGAACTTCGCGTACATCTCCTCGGGCACGTGGTCGTTGGCGGGTTTGGAGCTGCCGTCGCCGGAGCTGAGCGACGCCGCGATGGCGGCGAACTTCACCAACGAGGGCGGCGTCGACGGCACGATCCGCTTCCTGCGCAACGTGATGGGCCTGTGGGTGCTGTCGGAGACACTGCGGACGTGGTCCACTTCGGACCTTCCGGGGCTGCTCGAGGCGGCGGCCGCCGCGCCCGCGTTGGCGGCGGTGGTGGACATCGACGCTCCCGAGTTCCTGCCACCGGGGGGCATGCCTTCGCGGATCGCCGCTGCCTGCGAGGCGACCGGTCAGCGCCCGCCGTCTTCGCGAGGTGCGGTGGTCCGGTGCATCCTGGACAGCCTGGCGCTGGCCTACCGGCGCACGCTCCGCCAGGCGTCGTCGCTGACCGGCCGCCCGATCGACGTGGTCCACATCGTCGGCGGCGGCGCCCGCAACGAGCTGCTGTGCCGCTTGACGGCGGACGCGTGCGGGGTCCCGGTCCTGGCGGGCCCGGTCGAGGCGGCGGCGCTGGGCAACGTCTTGGTCCAGGCCCGGGCGCTGGGGGAGGACCTGCCGGACCTGGCGTCGATGCGGACTTTGGTGCGCGAGACGCAGGAGATCCGCCGTTACGAGCCCTCGGGTGCCGACGACTGGGACGCGGCGGAGACCCGGCTGCGCGGCTGATCCGCGACCGGAGTCAGAGCCAGCCGCGGTCGTCGGCGATCCGCACCGCCTCGACGCGGTTGCGCGCGCCGGTCTTCGTGATCGCCGCCGAGACGTAGTTGCGCACCGTTCCTTCGGACAAGTACAGCCGCGACGCGATCTCGGCGATCGTCGCGCCGGTCCGGGCCGTGACGAGGACGTCCCGCTCCCGCGCGGTCAGCGGCGACTCGCCCGCCGCGAGCGTCGCCACCGCCAGCGCCGGGTCCACCACCCGCTCGCCGGCCCGCACGCGGCGGATCGCGTCGGCGAGGACGTCGGCCGGGGCGTCCTTCACGACGAAGCCGGCCGCGCCCGCGTCCATCGCCCGGCGCAGGTAGCCCGCGCGGCCGAACGTCGTGAGCATGACGACGCGGCAGTCCGGCACCTGCGCGGCGAGCACCGCCGCCGCGGAGAGGCCGTCCAGGCCCGGCATCTCGATGTCCAGCAGCGCGACGTCGGGCCGGTGCTCGCGGGCCGCGTCGACGACCTCGTCGCCGCGCCCCACGGACGCGACCACCTCGAAGTCGTCCTCGAGCGCGAGGAGCGCGCACAGCGCCTGGCGGACCAGTTCCTGGTCGTCGGCGAGCAGCAGGCGGATGGTCACACCGTCACCCGCAGCCGCCAGCCGCGTGGCCGCACCGGCCCGGCGCGGAACTGCCCGCCGGCGGCTTTGACCCGCTCGCGGAGCCCGGCCAGCCCGGAACCCTCTTCGGGAGAGCCGCCGACGCCGTCGTCGACGACCTCCACAGTGGACTCCGAGACGGTGACCGTGCAGCGGGTCGCCCGGGCGTGCCGGGCCACGTTGGTCAGGCCTTCCCGTACGACCCACCCGAAGAGCTCCTGGTGCGCCGGCCCGACGACGTCGGTGGCGGTCGGGAGGTCGGCGGCGACGCCGCACGCGCGCAGCAGCTCGCGGCCGCGGGCGAGCTCACCGGCCAGCGTGACGTCGCGGTAGCCGGACACCGCCGCGCGGACGTCGGTCAGCGCCTGGCGGGCCAGCGTCTCCACGGCGGTCATCTCCTCACCCGCGCGGGCGGTGTCGGCGTCGACGAGCCGCCGGGCCAGGGTGCTCTTGACGGTGATCGCGGTGAGCGAGTGGCCGAGCAGGTCGTGCAGGTCCCGCGCGATGCGGGTGCGTTCGGCTTCCGAGGCCAGCCGCGCGACCTCGGCGCGCGCCTCGACAAGGGCGGCGTTGGCCCTGACCGCTTCGGCGAAGGCGTAGACCACGAGCACGGTGAAGACGAGCGCGACGGCCTGCGTCCAGCCCGCGGTGCCCCACAGCACCCACGGGACCACCAGCGCGGCGACGGCGGCGACGACCACGAGCGCACCCCCGTGCCGCGGCAGCCGCGGCACGGCCAGGGACACGACGACGATGGCGAGGAAGAACGCCTCGGCGTGGGCGAAGGGGAGCGTGGCGGCGAAGAGGACGGCCAGTACCCCCACGAGCGTCCAGAACCGGCGCGCGGCGCGTTGCGCGGCGGCCCGCGCGGTGAAGGCGTAGCAGCCCGCGAAGACGGCGACGAGCGCGCAGCCGGCGACTGCGGCGCGGCCCGCCGAGTGCTGGAGCACGCCGGGCACGGTCACGGCCGGGTAGACGAGCATGCCCGCGTCGAGCACCATCACCCGCCAGCCGCGCACCCAGCGCTGCACGTCGGCCGGTTCCGTCCTGTCCACCTCCGGCACGCTACCGGGCCCGGACGCGCCGGCCGTTGACGAGCACCGTGACACCGAGCAGCAGCAGCCCGCAGACGGCCTGCTCGATCCGCAGCCACATCGGGAACAACCCGGGCAGGGCGACGATCACGACGATCGCCACGAGCATCACCGCGGCGACGATCCGGAGTCTGAGCAGGCCCTTGCGCGACCCGCGGGCGGCGCTGCGGGCGAAGGCGAACGTCAGCAGCGAACTGGCGACGACGAGGGTGGCGCGCACCCAGACCGCGTCGGTCACCAGTGCGTGGTCGTTCCGGAGGAGCACGATCGCGGCGAGCGTGAGGACGCTGAGCGCGGCGTAGCCGCCGGTGAGCAGGAGAACGGGCCGGAAGGCGGTGGTGGTCATGCCGGAAATGCTGGTCTTCGGAGTGGGTTCGGGGGCAGTGCCGTCCCGCATCGGCCGTCCATGACATTTGTCAGCGGCACGGCGTCGGGCCCAGGACTGGGAGAGCGCTCTCACAGCGTGCTACAAAGGTGAGGTGACGACGCACCCGCCCTCGGCGCCGCCGACCTTGGAGGACGTCGCGCGGGTCGCCGGCGTCTCGCGGGCCACGGTGTCCCGCGTGGTCAACAGCGTGCGCAACGTCGACCCGAAGCTGCGGGAGACCGTCGAACGCGCGATCGCCGCCACCGGGTACGTGCCGAACCGCGCGGCCCGGTCGCTGGTCACGCGCCGCACCGGCGGCGTGGCGCTGGTGGTGTCCGAGCCCGAACGGCACATCGAGGCCTTCGGCGGCGTGTTCGGCGACCCGTTCTTCGGCCGGGTCGTCGAAGGGGTGATCGCGCACCTGCGCCCGCAGGGCCTGCACCCGCTGCTGATGCTCGTCGACAGCGACGAAGAGCGGGAGAAGCTCGTGCCGAAGCTGCGGCAGGAGCAGGTGAGCGGGGTGCTGCTGATCTCGCTGCACCCGGCGGAGGACCCGTTGCCCCGGATGCTGACCGACGCGGGGGTCCCGACGGCACTGTTCGCGCGCCCCGGCCGTCCGGCGCCGGTGAGCTACGTCGACGTCGCCCACCAGGACGGCGCCCGGCTGGCCGCGGACCGCCTGGTGGCCCGCGGGTGCCACCGGGTCGCGACGATCGCGGGCCCGGCGGGGACACCGGCGGGCCAGGACCGGCTGGCCGGGTTCCGCGACGCGATGGCCCGCCACGGCCACGCGTACGTGGCGGTCGCCGAGGGCGACTTCACCGAGCACGGCGGCGAGCGCGCGATGGAGCGGCTGCTGGCCGAAGAACCGGCGCTGGACGGGCTGTTCGTGGCCAACGACCTGATGGCGTACGGCGCGTTGACGGTGCTGCGCGAGGCCGGGCGCCGAGTCCCGGACGACGTGGCGGTGATCGGCTTCGACGACAGCCGGGTGGCGCTGAGCTGCCGGCCGAGGCTGACGACGGTCCGCCAGCCGGTGGAGGAGATGGGCGCGGCGATGGCCCGCATGGTGCTGGAGCGCATGGGCGATCCGGACCGGCGCGCGGAGTCGGTGATCTTCGACCCGGAGCTGGTGATCCGCGACTCGGCTTGACCCGGTACCACCCCGCCCCGGTCCGGCGTCGCGAATGTCGCATTCGCGGCACCGGAGGTCCC
Organism: Amycolatopsis sp. NPDC098790; assembly: GCF_044759945.1. NCBI lineage: Bacteria > Bacillati > Actinomycetota > Actinomycetes > Pseudonocardiales > Pseudonocardiaceae > Amycolatopsis > Amycolatopsis sp. NPDC098790. The sequence continues at coordinate 1,906,417 of NZ_JBIWAI010000002.1, read as the reverse complement.
GAATGCGACATTCGCGACCTCCGCGCCCGCCGGAGAACCGCGAACTCCGCAATACCAGCCGTGCCACCGGTTCGCCGCGCTACTCCGCGCGCGTGGCCTGCCGGGCACCGGCTCCGGCCTGTCCGGACAGTTCCGCCCACCGGTCTGGACACGCGACCGCCCGCTGTGCTCAGATCGAACCGCCTTTTCCAACGTTGTAAAACTCACCGGAACGGAGTTCCGCCTTGCGGCCGAGAGCAGTGAGATCCCTCCACCTGGTGAGCGTCCTGGCGGTCGCCGCCGCGGTCGTCACCGTCGCGGCGCCCGCCGATGCCGGACCCGCCGCGCGCGGAACCGTCGCCGCCGGGAACGCGCGCTTCCAGGTCCTGTCGCCGACCCTCATCCGCACCGAATACGCGGGCGACGGCCGGTTCACCGACGCCGCCACCTTCAACGCCGTCGGCCGCGGCTCGTTCACGCCCCCGCCGTTCACCTCCACGACGGCGAACGGCGTGCTGACCATCCGCACGAGCGCGACGACCCTGACCTACAAGCTGAACTCCGGCCCGTTCGACTCCGGCAACCTCCAGATCCGGACGACCGCCGGCGCACCGGTGACCGCCGCGCCGTGGCGCCACCTGACCTGCGCCACCGGCGCGCTCTGCGAGGCCGAAGACCTGACCGCCGACGGGCTAGGCACCGCCACCGACCACACCGGCTACACGGGCGAAGGCTTCCTCGCCGGCTTCGAAAGCACCGGCACGTCGGCGACCGCCGACGTCGTGGCCGCCACGGCCGGGACGTACAACGTCACCGCCCGCTTCGCGAACGGGGTCGGCGGGGACGGCCAGCACGTCACGCGCACCCTGAGCGTGTCCGTCGACGGCGGCGCGGCCCAGAAGCTGAGCCTGCCCGCGACGGCCGACTGGAACAGCTGGACCACCGCTTCGGTGCCGGTCACCCTCACCGCGGGGCGCCACAACCTCCGCCTCGAACGGACCGCGAGCGACTCCGGCAACGTCAACGTCGACGCGATCGCGGTGCTGCCGCCGGGCGCGTCCTTCCCGCCGGCGTCGGCCCGCGCGTTCACCGGCTGCGCCCTGGATGTCAGCTGTGAAGGCGAATCCGCCCTCCGCACGGGCTCGGCCGTCGTCGCGACCGACCACGCCGGGTACGCCGGACGCGGGTTCGTCGCCGAGCTGAACCGCGGCTCGTCGCTGACCCACCGCGTCGTCGACGTCCCCGCCGCCGGCACCTACCAGCTGGACGTCCGGTACGCCAACGGCACCGGCGGCGACGGCCTGCACCAGACCCGGACCGCGACGGTCGCCTCGGCCGGCGTGACGCGCACGCTGTCGATGCCGGCCACCGCGAACTGGGACACCTGGGGAACCGCGTCGGTCCCGGTCGACCTGCGCGCGGGCACGAACGACGTCGTCCTCGGCTGCCCCGACGACGCGAGCTGCCACGTCAACCTCGACACGGTCGCGGTGACGCGCACCGGCGCGGCGGTCCCGCAGCCGCACCTCGCGCTCGGCGGCTACCGCCGCGGCCTCGACGGCGTCAACGGCGACAACGGCACGCCGTCGCTCACCGAAGGGCTCCTGCACCAGGACGGCTGGTACCTGCTCGACGACAGCCCGTCCGCGCTGTACGACACCGCGACCGAACGGGTGACGCAGCGGCCGTCGCACGCCGGAAACCCCTACCAGGACGGCTACGCCTTCACCTTCGGCCACGACTACAAGGCGGGCCTGCGGGACCTGGCGACCCTGACCGGGCCGTCGGAGCTGCTGCCGCGCTGGGCGTACGGCGTCTGGTACTCGGAGTACATCGACCGCACGGCGGCCGACTACCGCGACAAGATCCTGCCGAAGTTCCGCAGCGAGGGCGTCCCGCTGGACGTCCTGGTGACCGACACCGACTTCAAGGCGCCGGACACGTGGAACGGCTGGCAGTTCGACACGGCCAAGTTCCCCGACCCGGCGGCGTTCTTCGCCTGGTCGCACTCGCAGGGCCTGCACAACACGCTGAACATCCACCCGAGCATCATGGGTTCGGACCCGCAGTTCGCCCGCGCGCAGGCGACGGCGAAGGGCAAGCTGGCGAAGTCGAACTGCGGCACGGACTGCTACGTCTTCGACTGGGGCGACCCCGACCAGCTCAAGGCGTACCTGGACCTGCACGGCCGGATGATGGACCAGGGCAACGACTTCTGGTGGCTCGACTGGTGCTGCGACGCGGCGAAGTCCAGCCTGCAGGGCGTCACGCCGGACTCGTTCATCAACCAGAAGTACGCCGACCTGTCCGCACCGGCGATCGAGCGGGGCTTCGCGACTTCGCGGGCGTACGGCTCGCTGCAGGCCGGCGGGTACGGCGGCCCGGTCGGGCTGTCGACGGGACCGTGGGCGGACAAGCGCAGCACGGTCCACTTCACCGGGGACACGTCCTCGACGTGGGGCACGCTGCGGATGGAGGTCGGGATCACCCCGGCCGAGTCGGCCGCGACGGGCCTGTCGCCGATCAGCCACGACATCGGCGGCCACAACGACACGACCGGGCTGCGCGGCAGCGAGACCTACACCTCCGGCGGGCAGCAGCACCAGACGTTCAAGCTGCCCGACGACCTGTACGCGCGCTGGGTCCAGCTCGGCACGTTCCAGCCGATCGACCGGCTGCACAGCAACCACAGCGACCGGCTGCCGTGGCAGTACGGCGACGCGGCGAAGGCGTCGGCGACGAAGTTCCTGAACCTGCGCGAGAACCTGGTGCCCTACACCTACACGCTGGCCCAGCAGGCGGCGACGACGGGCGTGCCGGTCGTGCGGCCGACGTACGTGGAGTACCCGGACGACCCGGCGGCCTACGCGGCGGCGTCGAGCGAGTACTTCTACGGGCCGGACCTGCTGGTCGCGCCGGTGACGTCGCCGGGCACTTCGGCGACGACCTCGGTCTGGTTCCCGCCGGGGCAGTGGACGGACTACTTCAGCGGCAAGGTCTACCAGGGCGGCTCGACCCAGCAGGTGACGGCCGACCTCGGGACGATGCCGGTGTTCGTCCGGGCGGGCGGCATCACGGTGACCCGCACGGCGGACGTGACCAACGACGTCCAGAACCCGCTGAACCGCGCGACGGTGACGGTGGCGCCGGGTGCGTCCGGTTCGTTCTCGCTGTACGAGGACGACGGCAGCTCGTCGAAGCACAGTTCGACGACGCGGATCACGTACTCCGAGCGGCGCGGCGCCCACACGGTGACGGTCGAGCCGACGCGGGGCCGGTCCCAGGTCGCTTCGCGCGAGTGGACGGTGAAGTTCCTCGGCGTGACGTCGGCACCGGCGCGGGTCAAGATCGGCGAGGGCTGGGCGCCGTCGCGGAGCTGGAAGTGGGACGCGGCGACGCAGACGCTGACGGTCACGGCCCGCGGTGGGCACGGACCGGTGACCGTGACCTACTGAGACTGCCGGCGGGCGGAGCCGGTACGGCCGTCGAGGCCACCACGTGGGGTGGTGGCCTCGACGGCGCCCGGCTCGGTCACCCTGTGGGCTGAGTGACCTCACGGCCCGAGCCGCGCTCGTGGCGACGCGCGGCTCGGGCCGTTGCTTCGTCTCCGGTCAACCGAGACCGGTCAGTGCCTGCTCCTGCCGCGCCCCTTCGGCGCCGACCTCACCGGCGAGTTCCCGCGTCTGCGCGTCCCCGCCCGAGGTCTGCTCACCTTTCGCCAGCACCACGAGCTGCGCCGCATGCGCCCGCAGCAACGCGACCAGCCGCCGGTCGAAGTCCTCCCCGGTCCCGGTCCGCAACGCCACCAGGTCCGCCGCCGTGACCATCCCCGGCATCCGGTGTCCACTGTGGACGTCCGCGGCCGGCAGCCCCGCCCGGTCGCGGGCCGCCGTCAAGCGCGTCAGCAACCGCTCCGACGGTGCCGCGACCGAGTCCGCGGCCGCCCGCACCGCCGGCCCGGCGTGGGACGGCGCCAGCCGGGCGGCCGCCAGCGCGTTCTCGGTCATCGGCACCACCAGCTGCAGCCACGCCACGTCGGTCGGGTTGAAGGCCGAAGCGGCGGGGACGGTGGGGACGGCGGGGGCGGGGCCGGTGGTGGCGCAACCGCCCATGATCAGCGCCACCACCGCCGCCCCCAGGAACGGCCGTCTCACGGACGGCCGGGCAGCCGGTAGTTCGGCCCGAGCACCGTGCCGCGGTCCGGCTTGTAGAGGTCGTACCCGCGCGGGTCGCACTGCAGGCCGCCGTTGATGCAGTGCTTCACCAGCGCCTCCAGCGTCGGCGGGTCCCACGCGTTGAAGAAGTCGTAGTGCCACGAGTACCCGCGCCCGCTGGCCAGGTGCACGCCGGACATGTCGCCGCTGACCGGGAACGCCATCTTGAACTCGAGCATCGGCACCGGCACCGGGTGGTCGGCCGGGCACGTCAGCGTCGGCCGGTCCGGGTACGCCATGTGGCTCTTGTGGTCGGCCGAGTCCAGGTGGACGCCGTCCCAGCAGCTCGGCGCCTGGTACCGGATGTTGAGCTGGCTACCGGCCACGCACCGCACGGGGATGTCCCAGTTGTGGAAGCTGTCCCCGCACTCCCAGCCCTCGACGGCGCCGGTCGCGTGCTGGAACTCGTCCTGCGTCGCGGTGACGCTGCCGACGACGTACCGCAGCCCGGGCGGGAACGGCACGACCTTCGTGTAGTCGAGGATGCCGGACTTGTAGTAGACGACCTGCGCGAAGTTCGGCAGCACGACCTGGTTGCCGTTCAGGACGGTGGGGAACCAGTACGCGGACAGGTCGTCCGGCGCCAGGCACGTCGTGGCGCCGACGCCCGCGTTCTGCAGCGACTGCAGGGTGGTCGCCGCGTTGGTGGTCTTGTTGCCGAGGAACGTGTGGTCGTGCGACGCGCCGGGCAGCCCGGGGAAGACGATCGGGTCGTCCGGCTGGTGGTGGCTGGGGGAGCAGTTGACCTGGAACTCGTGGTGGGTCACGAGGTCGTCCGCCCCGGCGGGCGACCAGGTGGCCGCGGTCAGGAAGGCGCCTGCCAGCACGGTGGCGGCGGTGCAGGCGAGGAGCGCGATTTTCGATGCCAAGGGTCCTCCACGGTGAGGTGCCAAGGGTGGGAGAGCGCTCTCCCACAGCATGCGCACCGCGCCCTCGCCGTGTCAAGGAGCACCCGGATCGGTCGCCGGACAGTCATTGTCGAGTTGACGCGCGAATCTTGACAACGCGGGGGCGCTTGCCGAACCATCGATCGCGCCGGAGAGCGCTCTCCCTCTCCGTTCCCCTTGTCGTACGGGAGTCATCGTGGACCGACCGTCGCTCCTCCGTGCCGTCCCCGCGCTGGTGGCCCTGCTGGTGCTGGGCCTGCTCGCCGGCCCGTCCCCGGCGCACGCCGCCACGCTGCTGTCCCAAGGCAGACCGGCCACCGCGTCGAGCAGCGAAGGCGCGGGCACACCGGCGTCGGCGGCCGTCGACGGCAACGCCGGCACCCGCTGGGCCAGCGCCTGGAGCGACCCGCAGTGGCTGCAGGTCGACCTCGGCGCGCCGGCCGACATCAGCCAGGTCACCCTGAACTGGGAAGCCGCCTACGCGACCGCATACGAAATCCAGGTCTCCGACGACTCCGGTACTTGGCGGACTGTGTACAGCACGACGACGGCGGTCGGCGGTACCCAGAACCTCGCCGTCACCGGCCACGGCCGGTACGTGCGCTTCTACGGCACCCACCGCGTCGGCGGCTACGGGTACTCGCTGTGGGAATTCCAGGTCAGCGGCACCCCGGGGACGCCGACGCAGGACGGCCCCGGCGTCACGCGGGTGACCGGGACTCAAGGCAACTGGCAGCTGACGGTCGACGGGACACCGTGGACCGTCAAGGGGCTGACCTGGGGCCCGCCGGTCGGCGAAGCGGCCGCTCGGATGCCCGAGCTGCACGCGATCGGCGTCAACACCGTCCGCACCTGGGGTACGGACGGCAGCAGCCGGCCGCTCTTCGACGCCGCCGCGGCCAACGGCATCAAGGTCGTCGCCGGCTTCTGGCTGCAACCCGGCGGCGGGCCGGGCAGCGGCGGCTGCGTCGACTACACGACCGACACGAACTACAAGAACACGATGCTCGCCGAGATCCAGAAGTGGGTCGGCACCTACAAGGCGAACCCCGGCGTGCTGATGTGGAACGTCGGCAACGAGTCGATCCTCGGGATGCAGAACTGCTACTCCGGCACGCAATTGGAGCAGAACCGGATCGCCTACACCCGCTTCGTCGACCAGGCCGCGCAGGCGATCCACGCGATCGACGCCAACCACCCGGTCACCTCGACCGACGCCTGGACCGGCGCGTGGCCGTACTACAAGGCGTACGCGCCGAGCCTCGACCTCTACTCCGTCAACTCCTACGCCCAGGTCTGCCAGGTGAAGCAGGACTGGCTCGCGGGCGGCTACACGAAGCCGTACATCATCACCGAGACCGGCCCGGCCGGCGAGTGGGAGGTGTCGAACGACGGCAACGGCGTGCCGACGGAACCGACCGACCAGCAGAAGCGCGACGGGTACGTCAACGCCTGGAACTGCGTCCTGGCCCACCCCGGCGTGGCGCTCGGCGCGACCCTGTTCCACTACGGCACCGAAGGCGACTTCGGCGGTGTCTGGTTCAACATCACGACCGGCAACGAGAAGCGGCTCTCCTGGTACGCCGTCCGCAGGCTCTACAGTGGACAGACGAACGGCAACACGCCGCCGGTGATCTCGTCGATGAACCTCAGCCGCGTCACCGACGTCCCGGCCGGCTCGACGTTCACCCTCACGGCGAACGTGTCCGATCCGGACGGTGACCCGATCGCCTACACCATGGGCTACAACAGCAAGTACATCAACAACGCGTCCGGACTGATCCCGGCGCAGTTCACCGGGAGCGGCACGTTCACCGTCACCGCGCCGCAGCAGCTGGGCGTCTGGAAGATCTACCTCTACGCCCGCGACGGCCACGGCAACGTCGGCATCGAGACGCGCTCGCTGCGCGTGGTCGCCCCGCCGGTGCCGGGCACGAACCTGGCCCGCGGCAAGGCGACCACGGCGTCGACCTACCAGGCCGACGGCCCGGGCGCGCCCTACCCGCCGCAGGCCGCCACGGACGGCGACACCGCGACGCGCTGGGCGAGCGCGTGGGCCGATCCGCAGTGGCTGCAGGTGGACCTGGGCAGCCGTCAGGCGTTCGACCACGTCCAGCTGATCTGGGAGGCCGCGTTCGGGAAGGCCTACGAGATCCAGGTCAGCGACGACGCGGCGAACTGGCGGACGGTGTACTCGACGACGTCGGCCGACGGCGGAGCCGACGACCTTGCGATCGCCGCCGCCGCCCGGTACGTCCGGCTGTCGGCGACCCAGCGCGGCTCCGCGTACGGCTATTCGCTGTACGAGCTGGGCGTCTACCGGCGGTGATCGACCCCGGGACCACGCGGAAGAGGTGACGTCGCGGGTCGGCGCCACCGGGCTGGAACTCCGGCCCGGTGGCGCCTCGGAGGTGCTGCGTTCCCTTGTCACGGCGGTACTTTTGCCGAACCACCCCACCTCCCCGGCCCGCTACCCTCCCGGCCATGGTGGACACGACGACCCGGGTGGTCCCGCTCTCCCGCGCCCGCCGCTGGACGTGGGTCCTCGTCGTCGTCGCGGTCGCCTTCGCCGCCTGGCACGGCTACGGCATCACCGTCGCGCCCGAGCGGCCCTTCTTCTGGATCGGCGTGGTGCTCGACGTCCTCGTCGCCGTCGTCGCCTGGCTGCTCGGGCGCGCCTGGCCACCCGCGGCGACCTTCGGCCCGGACGCCCTTGCCTTCGAGCGGACGCGAATCCCGTACACCACCATCACCGACGTCCGGCGCGGGGCCGTGTCGGCCAAGCCGTTCTGGCTCGCCTTCTGGATCCCGACGTCCCTGGTGGTCGGGCTGATCGTCGCGCTCCGGCCGTCCGGCGACTTCGACCGCGAGGTCGTCGAATTCCGCGCCGACCAAGGTCGCGTGCGCACCCGGTGGCGCGACTACCGGGCCGCCGAGACGTTCCGCGCCGCCCTGCGCGACAAGCTTCCCGACCTCGAAGTCCGGTACGGCGTCGAGCCCGCCGCGTACGCGCGCGACCACTCACCGCGCCTCGGCGTCGGCGGCGGCTTCCTCGCCTTCGCGCTCGGGATCTGGCTGTTCTTCGGCACCTGGTTCGGGCTGCAGCTGCTCGACCAGTCCCTCGACCGCGGCCCCTACCCGCCCGGACCGACGTCGGCGGCGATCAACGAGCTCGCCGCCGGCCTGTCCGGTTTCGCGCCGCTGCCGGGCGTCGCCCCCGACTTCACCGAATGGCCGTGCAGCCGCACCAACGACCTCGTGCTCGGCCCGGACCCCGGCGCCGCCGACCTGCACCTCAAGCTGGTCGGCGCGACACCGGCGGCCGGCGCCGTCGAAGCGCGGCTCCGGCAGGCGGCGGGGATGGACCCGGACCAGTACCTCGAGCGGCTCGGCCCGGACGACGTCGACTTCGAGGTCGACATCCCCGAGGACGACGACCTCTACGTCGAGTTTTCCACCGGCTGCGTCACCGACGACGCCGTGCCGGGCCTGCGCGAAGACCTCGCGAAACTGGCCACGGCGATGGGAGCGCGCTGAGGTGGGGCGGCGCGGCGGGAACAGGGTGGGGCGCGTGGCCACCCCCAGCGACCACGTGACGTCACCCCGCGGCCGCTGCGCCACCCCGGCATCCGGTGTCCTGTTTTCGAAACACCGAACAGGGGTATCGTAGTCTTTCCGGGACAGGCTGTGTCAAGTTTTCGGGACAGCTAGGCTGACGGTTGTCACGTTTCAAGGCTGAAGGTGGTGTGTGGTGAGCGACGAACGCAGTTTCGCGGACCGGCTGGCGCAGTTGATCGCGACCGTGCACCCGCCGGACCGCAAGCCGTACTCCTACCGGGAGATCGCGCACGGCGTCGCCGAGCAGACCGGCGTGACGATGTCGGCGACGCACGTCCAGCAGCTCGCCGTCGGCGCGCGCAAGGACCCGAAGCGCTCGCACATCCAGGCCCTCGCCCAGTTCTTCGGCGTGCCGGTGACGTACTTCTTCGACGACGAGGTCGCCGGGCAGGTCGACCGCCAGGTCGAGGACGTCGTGGCGTGGCGCGACACCGAGGCCCGCAACCTGGCGCAGCGCGCGATGCGGCTCTCGCCGCGCGACCGCGAAACCGTGACGGCGCTGCTCGACCAGCTGGCCGGCTACGACGAGACCCGGCACCGCGAGGGCCGCCGCCGGAAGCCGGAGTGACCGCGCGCGGTCGGCTACGATGACCTCGTCCGTGATCGCGCCCCGGTGCACCCGGCTGGCGCCCGGTGACCGGGGAGGGCCCATCGACGAGCGCGGCTTGACCGACCTCCGGGCCGCTGCCCGGCAACGGGTGCGCGCACTGCTCGCCGACGTGCCGGTGCCCCGTCCGTGGTCGATGAACGCCTGGGTCGACCGCCTGGAGACGTGGCGCGGGCGCGAAATCGACCTCGTCCCGGTCGAATACCGGCCCGGTCGCCCGTCCGGCGCGTGGCAGGCGCGCCCGGACTACGACCTGATCGCCTACGTCGAGCACACGTCGGCGCTGCACCAGGACCACATCATCGCCCACGAGCTGGCCCACATGCTGTGCGCGCACACCGGCACCTGCCAGATGTCGGAGTCCGAAGCCGCGCGGCTCGCCCCGGACCTCGCGCCGCAGGCGTTGTCCCATCTGTTGACCCGGGTGACGACCGGCACCGACGAGTACGAGGCCGAGCTGATCGCGGTGCTGCTGATGAGCGCCGCGACGAGCGAGCCGCCCGCCGTTCGGCCGGGCGCGTCCGGCCGGGCGGGGGATCAAGCTAGGCGGCTGGCGGCACTCCTGGGATAGTGCCCTCTCGTGATCGACATTCTGTTCGTCGGGGTCGGGCTCTTCGCGTTGGCGGTCGGGATCTGGCGCGCGGTCCGCGCCCGGCGCACCGGGGCGGGGATCGGGCTGGCCGTCTCGCTCATCGCGCTCGGGGCGGCGTTCTGCTTCCTGTCCAACCGGGCGCAGGTCTTCGAGAGCGAGATCTACCCGAGCCTCGGCCGGCTGCTGTCGAACCTCGCGACGATGGTCGCGGCGTACGGCATCGGGTTGACGGTCGCCGAGATCAGCGGCACCCGCGACCGCGGCGCCCGGCTCCGGCTGGGCGCGCTGGGCGTCGCGCTGGTCCTGCTGACGGTGATGTTCTTCAGCACGCCGGATCTCCCGCGCGGCATCGGCCTGTTCGACGAGCTGTACCGCACGCACCCGACGCTGGTCGTGTACGTCTTCGTGTACACGGTCTACCTCGGCTTCGCGGTGATCGACATCGGCGTGGTGTCGGCGGTGACGATCCGCGCGAGCGGCGGCGCGCTGCGCGCCGGCTTGACGTTGCTGCTGCTGGCGTCGGCGTTCGCGATCGCGTACTTGGTGGGCAAGGTCGTCGCGACGATCGGGGCGCTGCAGGCCGAGCACCCGGTGAAGGCGTTGTGCAGTGGGCCGTTTTCGACGGTGCCGTGCGCGCTCGACGTGGGTTTCCCGGCGATCTCGGTGCTGCTGATCGTGGTGGGGCTGACGGTCCCGTCGGTCCCGGGGCTGGTGGCCGGCCGCCGCGACGCGAAGACGCTTCGCCTGCTTAGGCCGTTGCGGACGCACTTGACGCGGCGGTTCCCGGAGATCGTCCGCATCGACCCGGGCGGGCCGTCCCGCCGCGAGCGGTTGCTGACGGCGATGAGCGAGACGAACGACGGGTTGATCCTCGCGGGGGTGACGCCGGAGTTGCCGGCCCCGGCGGCGGCGCGAGTGGTGCGCGATCTTCCGGAGGAGCCGGGGGAGGAGGAGCCGCCGCCTGCCGCGCAGGCGGAGCCGTTCGCCGCCGACGTCGCGCGGTTGCGGGCGATCGCGCGGGCGTACCGGAAGCTGGACGGTGCCGCGGTCGGCGAGGCGGCCAGTCCGGCGAGGTGACCCGCCCGCCGCGCACCGCTAACCGGCTATAAAGGTGTAGTCACTCCACATCACTACCGACTACGAAGATGCATGCGCTGCGCGGACCACTCACCCGCCGAACGGCGCTTCCAGCCGCGGCTCCCACCCGCGCTCGGTCAGGGCGACCAACTGCAGCGCTTCGGCCCGGCCGGTCACCGGCAGCAGGGGCCGGACTTCGGCGGCGACTCGGGAGAGGGTCTCGTCATCGCCGCCCATCGCGACGGTCACGTGCGCCGGCGGCCGAGGCCCGAACCGCCCACCGTAGGGCGAAACGTCCGGCCACCGAGCGCAAACCGCATCGGTGATCGCCTGAAGCGACGGAGCCGGCAGAGCCAGGAAGCCGGGTGCCACCAGAACCTCGGTCAGCTCAACGGAAACCGGAGCGGTCGCGGCGGCAAGCGAACGAACGGCCGACAAGACCTCATCGTTCAGCGAAGAATCGGGGAGGAACGGGTACAACGCGGTCACGTGAGCGGGCAACCCGGGCCGCACCAAGCCGGAGTCGACCCGGCGAGCGGCATCGAGCGCGGGTTCGGCGGCGGGCAGCAGGATCACCAGCGCGGTGGTTCCGATCTCGGGCACCCCCGCATCATGGCAGCCGCGCGTCGGCCGTCCCCCGCAACCGTCGCTTCATGGCAGCCGTCGAGCACCCCGCACTGCGGCGGCTAGGCGATCGCGGTCCCTGGGGACACATCGCGGCGGCTGAGCGACCGCCGTCTCCGGGAGCCGCCCTGCGGCGGCTGGGCGATCGCGGTCTCCGGGAACCACACCGCGGGCGGCTAAGCGACCGCCGTCTCCGGGAACCGCCCCGCGCGGGCCAGCGCCAGGCTTCGCCGGCACAGCTCCACCAGCTCCGAGTTCGCGCGGCTGAGCGGGCTGCGGCCGCAGAGTCCGCAGTGGATGGTCACCTCGCCGGTCAGCTCGTCCACCGCGACCAGCGCCTGGTGGTCGCACCGGCGGCACCAGCGGTACCCGATCGCCGGGTTCGTGTGCACTGGGGACGCGACGCAGTCGTGCAGCCAGCGGCGGTGCGTCCGGCACGTCACGCGGTCGGTCGGGTCGACCCGGCCGGCGTCTTCGTCGCGGTCCTCGCCGGCCAGCGTCGACGCCAGCAGCGGCTGTCTCGCCGCGGCGGGGCGGTCGTCGGGATTCGGGCTGGCCCACGCGTGGTGGTCGCCGCATCGGCACTTCTCGGACATTGTCGCCCCCAGTGGTCGGGTGAATCGATCCGTCGAGTGTGACCGGGGCAACAGCGCGGCGACAACCGGGAAAACGCTCAGTCTCGGTCGGCGGCAGGGGTTCCGCGGCGGGCGGACGTGCGGACTTTGGCCCCGCTTTATGCGAACATATGTTCTATGACGGACGCCGAGGGGCCCATCCTGCACGCCGACCTCGACTCGTTCTACGCGTCGGTCGAGCAGCGCGACGACCCGGCGCTGAAGGGGCGTCCGGTGATCGTCGGCGGCGGGGTCGTGCTGGCCGCGAGTTACGAGGCCAAGGCCTATGGCGTGCGCACCGCGATGGGGGGCGCGCAGGCCCGGCGGCTGTGCCCGCACGCCGTCGTCGTGCCGCCGCGGATGTCGGCCTATTCGGCCGCGAGCAAGGTCGTCTTCGACGTCTTCCACGACACCACGCCGTGGGTGGAAGGCCTCTCGATCGACGAAGCTTTTCTCGACGTCGGGGGGTTGACGAGGATCGGCGGACGGCCCCGCGAAATCGCCGAACGGCTGCGCGCCGCCGTCGCCGAGCGGGCCGGGCTGCCGATCACGGTAGGGGTTGCGCGGACGAAGTTCCTCGCCAAGGTCGCCAGCCGCGTCGCGAAACCGGACGGGCTGCTCGTCGTCCCGCACGACGCGGAGCTCGAGTTCCTGCACCCGCTGCCGGTCGGCGCGCTGTGGGGCGTCGGCAAGGTCACCACCGAGAAGCTGCGCGCGCGGGGCATCACGACGGTGGGTCAGCTGGCCGCGTCCGAGCCGGTCGACCTGGTGGGCATGCTCGGCCGGGCGGCCGGCGGGCACCTGCACGACCTGGCGCACAACCGGGACCCGCGCCGCGTCGAGGTCGGGCGGCGGCGCCGGTCGATCGGCGCCCAGCGGGCCCTCGGGCGCGGCAGGCGGACGCCGGCGGAGCTCGACGTCGTGCTGGTGGCGCTGATCGACCGGATCGCCCGCCGGTTGCGCGCCGCCCGCCGCGTCTGCCGGACGGTGACGATCCGCCTGCGGTTCGCCGACTTCACCCGGGTCACCCGCTCGCACACGCTCACCGACCCGACGGCGGGCACCGGCGCGCTGCTCACCGCGGCGCGGGAGCTGCTCGTGGCCGCGTTGCCGATGATCGCCGACCGCGGCCTCACGCTGCTCGGCGCCGCGCTGTCCAACCTGGCCGACGAAGACCCGTTCCAGCTGTCGCTGCCGTTCGAGCGGCAGCGGGCGACGCAGCTCGACACCGCGCTGGACGCGGTGCGGGACCGGTTCGGCAAAGCGGCGGTCACCCGGGCGATCCTGCTCGGCCGCCCGGACGACCTCGAAGTGCCGATGCTGCCGGATTGACGGGAAAACCGCTCAGATTCCGGGCGGTTCGGGAATGCGGGCGTGCGCCAGTGCGGAAAGCGCGGCGGGACGCAGCGCGTCCGTGCGGTTCCACAGCTCCGGGGCCACGCTTTCGCGCTGTCCGGCCTGTTCGACGACTTCGAAGCCGGCTTCCCGCAGGAGGTCCGCCATGGCGGCGGGGGAGAGGAACGTCCGCCACGGCTCGCCCTGTTCCGCGGCGACCGGGGCGACGGCTTCGGCGTAGCCGTTTCCGGCCGCGTCCCGCAGTTCCGCGGGGAGCACGTGATCGGTCACGATTTCCGATCCGGGCGCGAAACCGCCGAGATCCGTCAATGTGGCGAGAATCGCCTCCCGGGTCAGGTACATGGTGACACCGAGCCAGCTGACGAACACGGGGCGAAACGGGTCGAGTCCACTCTGGACGAGCCGTTCCCGGAGCGGGTCGGCTTCGAAGTCGACCGGGACGAACGTGACCGAAGCGGGCACGGCGACGCCGGCGCGCTCGAGCAGTTCCCGTTTGGCGGCCTGGGTCGCCGCCCGGTCGACCTCGAACACCCGGAATCGCCCGGGCGCGCTCCGATAGGCGAACGAATCCAGTCCGGCGCCGAGAATCACATACTGGTCTATACCGGAATTGCCGCGGCGGAGCCGGTCTTCGGTGAACCGGCTCCGGCATACCGCCTGGGCGCGGGCGCCGGCCAGCACCGGATGCGTACCGTGGACGTGGTGGTAGGCCAAGAGTTCCTCGGCGTGGTCGCCGAGCAGCTTCGCGGCGAGGGTGTCGGAGAAGATGACGGGCTGGACGTCGACGAGCAAATGTGCCGCGCGTGCGGCAGCCGCCGTGAAGGCGGTGCGGCTGACGCGGGGAGCAATACCGGTAAAGTCGGCTCGGGTCATGAGGCCACGGTACCGATTTGATTCCAAGCATATCACGAATACAAATCTTCCGCAAGATCACGCGCATTTCGGCTCGGTTGCGGTCACCCTGGACGAGGGCGACGCGGTCGCCCGGGCGGCCATTGTGGACGCTTCACGGGTGTCGCGCGTGCCGGACGGGATTCGACAGGTTAGGGTCTGTCCGACCGTGTTCTGGAGAAGATGAGGAACGACGAACCATGGCGCAACGGGTGCACGTCGAGATGGTGGACGACCTCGACGGGAGCGAGGCTTCGCAGACCGTCCCGTTCAGTCTCGACGGGGTGACGTACGAGATCGACCTGTCCGAGGACAACGCTTCCGCGCTCCGTGACGAACTCTCCCGCTACGTCGCCGCGGCGCGGCGGACGGGTGGTCGCAAGGTGCGCCTCGCGACGGGCCAGTCGCTGTCGGGCTCGTCGGGCTCGGGCACCGACCGCGAGCGCAACCGCCAGATCCGCGAGTGGGCGCAGGCGAACGGCTACGAGGTGGCCGAGCGAGGCCGCCTGTCGAGCGAGATCATCGCGGGCTTCGAGGCCGACCAGGCCGCACCGGCCGAACCGGCCGAGCCGAAGCCGGCCCGCAAGCGCGCGACGCGCAAGAAGGCTTGACGCCGGGACTGGTTGCCGGAGAAGGAATGCTGTCGGGTCTCGCCGCCGGAGTGTGCGCGGCGCGGTCGGGCGGCGTTCGGTAGTCGGATTCGCGCGCCCGGAGCCGGGGGAGCTCCCGGCGCGCGAAATGAGAGGTGTCGGGCCGGAATCCGGGTCGGCTCGGCCGAAGTGGCTGCGGTCGTCGACGTGTGGGCCGCGTTCGCTCGGCCGGATGGGTGCGGCACCCGGGATCTGGGCCGGCTGAACCGGGCTGACCGCGGTCGCCGCGGCGGAGCCGCGTTCGCGCGCCTCGCTGAGCCGCATCGGGTGCTGCCGTCGGGGATTCAGGCCGGCTCGGCCGAGTTGGGTCGCGGTCGCCGGCGTGTGAGCCGCGTTCGCTCGGTTTGGATAGGCGCGGCACCCGGGATCTGGTCGGCTGAACCGGACTGGGCCGCAGTCGCCGCGGCGTGAGCCGCGTTCGCTCAGCAGAATCGGCGTGCTGCCGCCTGCGCCGCTTTCCCGCTCATCCCCGTTGGCGGCCGCTGCACCAAGCGCGCGAGTGTTCGCGAAACCAGCCCAGTCGGAGTCGCCCGCGACTGTCGCGGTCGGTCTGTCTCGCGGTGCCGCATTCTCTCCGTCGCATGTGGATCTTCCCGACTGTCCCGTCCGGTAAGTAGCCGGCCGTCACGCGCCGTTGTCCTGGCGTGGCGAACCCGCGGCGCGCCGACATTTCCCGGCCGGTTAAGCTTGTCGGAGGGTGGCTCCGATCGCCAGACTGTCAGTGCTCCGCGCGGCCGGTACCGCGCCGGAGCACGGCCCGGTGGCCGCCTCCTCCCTCGATGGCCACCGGGCCGCCTTCCACTCCGGCGCCGCCGCGAAGCGCTTTCCCGCCGATCGGGCGGCACATCCCCGCATCCTGTAGACAATCAGCCGCCACGAGCGCACACTCAGACTACTCCATACTGCATACAATCTTCAGTTGGAAGTTCTGAGGAGGCGGTCACGATGGCCGAGGTCCGCGAGCTCCGGGACGTCTACGGACGGCAGTACCGCGTCGGCGAGTCCGACCGGGAGCTGCTCGGCCGGCCGCGGACCTGGATCACCTGGCTGGCCGGGGCGGCGATGCTGGCCGCCGGGGTGCAGCAATACGGCTTCGGTGCCCTCGTCCCGCAGCTGACCCAGACACACGGGTGGACGTTCGGCACGATCGTGCTCTCGCTCGCCGTGTGGGCGATCTGCCAGGCCGGGGCCGCTTTCCCGACGGCGTGGCTGCGGGAGCGCGGCCTGCTCCCCGCACCCCTGGCGATGGCCGCCGGCGCCGTGCTCTGCGCCGCCGGGCTCGTCACGCTCGGGCACGCGACCAGCCTGCTCACCGTCTTCCTCGGCTACTCCGTCCTCGGCGGCCTCGGCACCGGCCTGGTCTACGCGACCTGCGTCGGCGCGGTGCTGGCCTGGTTCCCCGACCGCACCGCACCCAGCGCGGGCCTTGTGAGCGGCGCGTTCGCCTACGGCAGCGTGCCCTTCGTCGTCCTTGCCGCCGCCCTGCCGGCCGCGCGGCCGGTGGTGCTCGACGTCACCGCCGCCGTCGTCCTCGTCGTGATCGCCGGGTGCGCCCTGCTGCTGCGGTACCCGCCGCGGCACTGGTGGCCCGCGACGCCCGAACCGCGCACGTGGGCCCTCGACCGGGCGCACAACCGGCGCCCGGCCGTCCGGCACTACCGGCCCGCGGAGCTGTTCCGGTGCGGGACGACGCTCGCGCTGTACCTGGTCGTCGTGCTCGCTGCCGCGGTGCTGCTGTTCGACCTCGCCTACCTCGCGACGTTCGTCGCCGAGCGCAACGGGCCCGGCCTCGCCGCGGCCGCGCTGGCGCTGCTCGCCGCGGCGACCGGCAGCGGCCGCGTGCTCATCGGCAGGCTCGCCGACCGGCTCGGCCGGCACCGGATCCTGCGGTTCGCGCTGCTCGCGGGCGGCGTCGCCCAGTTCGTCCTGTTCTACTCGGGTGAACACCGGCACGCCGTCGGGCTGCTGCTCGGCGTCGCGCTCGCCGGGCTCGGCAACGGCTGCTGCTACACGCTGCTGGTCGGCCTGGTGCGCGAGTACTTCGGCGAAGAATCGGCCGCGCAGAACTTCGGGATCCTGTACTCCGCGAAAGCCGTCGGTGCGGTGGTCGGGATCGGGCTCGCCGCGCTCGTCGTGACGTCGCACGGGTTCGTCGCCGCCTTCGCCGCGGCGGGCGTACTGAGCCTGGCCGGCGCGGTGCTGTCCGGGCGGCTGACCCAGCCGGGCCGGCCCAAGTCGCTGCTGCCGGCGGCCTGACGTGGGGCGGATGACGAGCCGGCGCCGGGTGCTGCGCGTCCACGACGGCGTGCACACCGCGCGGCCGGACACGCTGACCGTCGAGGAACCCCTCGAGATCCGGGTCGCCGGGAAAGCGCTGTCGGTCACGATGCGGACTCCGGGCGACGACTTCGACCTCGCCGCCGGGTTCCTCGTCGGCGAGGGCGTGGTGCGCGCGGCCGCGGACATCCACTCGATCCGCTACTGCGCCGGCGCCACGGCCGACGGGAGCAACACGTACAACGTCCTGGACGTCGTGCTCGCGCCGGGCGTCGCGCCGCCGGACGCGTCGGTGGAGCGGAACTTCTACACGACGTCCTCGTGCGGGCTGTGCGGCAAGGCGAGCTTGGACGCCGTCCGGACGACGGTGACGTGGCCGGTGGCCGCGGACCCGTTCGCCACCGACCCGGCGACGCTCGCCGGGCTGCCGGACGAACTCCGTGCGGCGCAACGGGTCTTCGACCGGACCGGCGGGCTGCACGCGGCGGGCCTCTTCGACGCCGACGGCAAGCTCCTGTGCCTGCGCGAGGACGTCGGACGGCACAACGCGGTGGACAAGGTGGTCGGCTGGGCGACCCGCGACGGCAGGCTGCCACTGGCGGGGACGGCGCTGATGGTGAGCGGGCGGGCGTCGTTCGAGCTGGTGCAGAAGGCGGTGATGGCCGGGATCCCGTTGCTGGCGGCGGTTTCCGCGCCGTCGTCGCTGGCGGTGGACCTGGCGGCCGAGCTGGGGCTGACGCTGGTGGGGTTCCTGCGGGGCACGTCGATGAACGTCTACACGCGACCCGACCGGCTGGGTTTTCAGCCGAGCTGAGCGAGCAACGCGGCAACGGCGGGGGAGACGTCGGCGCGGTGCACGGCGCCGAGCTGCCAGGCCGGCGGCCGGGCGAACCGCCGCACGGTGAGATCGGGAAACCGCGCGGCGGCCGAGGAAGGCAGGACGCAGGCGGCGAGCCCGGCCCGGAGCAGCCCGGCGGCCACGGCGAGGTCATCGACTTCGAGGGAGAGCCGCCGGCCGGGGAAGGCCCGGTCGACGGCTTCGCGGACGGCCCAGCCGGACGGGAAGTCCACGAGGGACAGTTCGGAGAGATCGGCGGGCGCGGAAGGAGAGCCGCCGGGCGCGGTGGCGAGGACGAGTTCCTCGCACGCGAGAGGGGTGACGGCCAGCCCGGCGCCGGCTGCGGGGTGTCGGACGGGCGCGGCCGCATCGGGGTCGCCCGAGTCGAAATCGGGCCCGGCCGCGATGCCGTCCGGTGCCGCGGAAGCGACCGCCGTCAGCACCACGTCCACTGTGGACCCCACAACCGCCGCCGCCCCATCGCACGCCGCGACCTGGCGGACCTCCACCGCCAACCCCGGGTGCACGTGCCGCAGCGTGGCCAGCACCCGGTGCCAGTCCGCCAGCAGTCCCGGGCACACCCCCAACCGCACCCGGCCGCACACCGGGGCCACCGCCGCCCGCGCTCGGGCGGCCGCCTCCAGTGCCGCCCGCGCGGCGGGCACGAACGCCTCGCCGGCCGGCGTCAGCTCCACCCGGTGCGTCGTGCGGTGGAACAACGGTGTCCCCAGGTCGCGCTCCAGCGCGCGGACCACTGTGGACACCGTCGACTGGACCGTCCGCAGCCGGTGGGCGGCCGCCGTGAAACCGCCTTCTTCGGCGACCGCCACCACCACCGCCAGCTGGCGCAGCTCCATCAGGGCACCTCGTCGAGCGCGCCGGTCCGTTCGTCGAGGACGTAACCGCGCACCACTTCGGTGTGCCGCAGGAACGGGGACGCCCGCAGCCGGGCGATGCACTGGCGGACGTCCTGGACCGGGTCGGTGAACGTCTCCGCCGCCCAGCCCGGCCGGATGCCGGTCGACGACTCCAGGCGCCGGGCGAAGTCCGTGTCCGTGAACTTCCGCATCCCGCAGTCCTGATGGTGGATCAGCACGATCTCCCGCGTGCCCAGCAGGTGCTGGCTCACCGTCAGCGACCGGATCGCGTCGTCGGTGACCGCGCCGCCCGCGTTCCGGATCACGTGCGCGTCGCCCTCCCGGAGGCCGAGCAGCCGGGACACGCTGATCCGCGCGTCCATGCACGCGAGCACCGCCAGCTTCAGCCGCGGGACCGCCGACGTCATCCCAGCACCTCGCGGACCAGCGCCGCCGTCTCGCTAGGGGTGCGGCCGACCCGGATCCCGGCCGCTTCCAACGCCTCCTTCTTCGCCGCCGCCGTCCCCGCCGAGCCGGACACGATCGCGCCGGCGTGGCCCATCGTCTTGCCCTCCGGTGCCGTGAAGCCCGCGACGTACCCGACGACCGGCTTGGACACGTTGGCGCGCACGAACTCCGCGGCCCGCTCCTCCGCGTCGCCGCCGATTTCGCCGATCAGCACGATCAGGTCCGTCTCCGGGTCCTTTTCGAACGCTTCGACGGCGTCGATGTGCGTCGTGCCGATGATCGGGTCGCCGCCGATGCCGACGCAGGTGGAGAACCCGATGTCGCGCAGCTCGTGCATGAGCTGGTAGGTCAGCGTGCCGGACTTGGACACCAGCCCGATCCGCCCCGGGCCGGTGATGTCGGCCGGGATGATGCCCGCGTTCGCCTTGCCGGGGGAGATGATGCCGGGGCAGTTCGGCCCGATGATCCGCGTGCGCCCGCCCGCCGCGACGGCGTGGGACCACAGCCGGGCGCTGTCGTGCACCGGGACGCCCTCGGTGATCACCACGGCGAGCCCGATCCCGGCGTCCACGGCTTCGATCACGGCGTCGGCGACGAACGGCGGCGGCACGAACAGCACGCACACGTCGGCGCTGGTCGACGCCATCGATTCCGCGACGCTCCCGAAAACCGGTAGTTCGGCCGAGCCGACCGAAACGTGCTGCCCGGCTTTGCGCGGGTTGACACCGCCGACGACTTTCGTCCCCGCGGCCAGCATCCGCTGCGTGTGCTTGGCGCCTTCGGAGCCGGTGATGCCGGAGACGACGATCCGGCTGGTCTCGTCCAGGAAGATGGCCACGGTTCAGACCTCCGCGATCGCGAGCTTCGCCGCCTCGCGGGCGGCGTCGTCCATGGTGGCCACCACGGTGACCAGGGGATGGGCGGCGTCGGCGAGGATCCGCCTGCCCTCGGTGACGTTGTTGCCGTCGAGCCGGACGACGAGGGGCTTCGAAGCCCGCGACCCGAGGATCTCCAGCGAGCGCACGATCCCGGTCGCGACGGCGTCGCACGCGGTGATGCCGCCGAAGACGTTGACGAACACGCTGCGCACCTGCGGGTCGCCGAGGATCACGCTCAGCCCGTCGACCATCACCTGCGCCGACGCGCCGCCGCCGATGTCGAGGAAGTTCGCCGGGCCGCGCGCGCCCGCCTCGGCCGCTGCCGCCGCCACGACGTCCAAAGTGGACATGACGAGCCCGGCGCCGTTGCCGATCACACCGATGTCGCCGTCGAGCTTCACGTAGTTGAGGCCCTTGGACCGTGCTTCCCGTTCCAACGGAGAGCCGTCCGCGGTGTCGTCGAACGACGCCGACCGGCGGAAGAACGCGTTGTCGTCCAGGGTGATCTTGCCGTCCAGCGCGACGATTCCGGTCGACGTGCTCGCCAAGGGGTTCACCTCGACCAAAGTGCAGTCCTCGGCGACGAACACGTCCCACAGCTTCTCGACGACGCTGGCGACCTCGCCGCGGACGTCGGCGGGGAACGCGGCGGCGACCGCCGCGGCGTCGACACCGATCAGGGGGTCGACCGGGACCCGGACCAGTGCGTCCGGCCGGGTCGCCGCGACCTCCTCGATCTCCATCCCGCCTTCGGTCGACGCCATGGCGAGGAACGTGCGCCCGGCGCGGTCCAGCAAGAAGGACAGGTAGTACTCCTCGGCGATCTCGCTGGCTTCGGTCACCAGGACGCGGTGCACGGTGTGGCCCTTGATGTCCATGCCGAGGATGTCGTCGGCGGCTTGTTCGGCGTCGTCGGGCGTGTGCACGACGCGGACACCGCCCGCCTTGCCGCGGCCGCCGGTCTTCACCTGGGCCTTGATCACCACCGGCCCGCCGAGTTCGGCCGCGAGGGACCGGGCCGCGGCCGGGTCGGCGGCGACCCGGCCGCGGGGGACGGGTACGCCGTGCTTTTCGAAGAGGTCACGGGCTTCGTGTTCGAAGAGGTCCATGCGGGGCGTCCTTTCCGCGGCGGGGCAGGGCGAAGGGCGTGGAGTGGTGGTCCGCGGGGCCGGCTTCGAGTGCCGGAAAAACCCTGCGGATGGCCCTGGACACGGGCTGCTTGAAGAGTGACTATATGCCTACCCCATACGGTATGCAATCTACAGTCTGCCGAAAAGGGGCCGCTGACCTCGACGGACGCCGGCAGCGGCGACGACGGACCGGAGTACGCACCGCCGGACAAGAGAGATCCGGCGGCGGACCAGAGGAGTTGAGCAATGGCGCTGACAACGACCGGCACCACCGCGGGGGAGAGTGCCGCGGCGACGAACGGCGCCGAGCCCGCGCCCGCCGAAATCTCGGGTGGCCACCTCGTGGCGAAGGCGCTGAAGGCCGAAGGGGTCGACACGATCTTCACCCTCTGCGGCGGCCACATCATCGACATCTACGACGGCTGCGTCGACGAGGGCATCCAGGTCATCGACGTCCGGCACGAACAGGTCGCCGCCCACGCGGCCGACGGCTACGCGCGGATCACCGGCAAGCCCGGCTGCGCGGTGGTCACCGCCGGACCGGGCACCACCGACGCCGTCACCGGTGTCGCGAACGCGTTGCGCGCGGAAAGCCCGATGCTGCTCATCGGCGGCCAGGGCGCGCTCACCCAGCACAAGATGGGGTCCCTGCAGGACCTCCCGCACGTGGACATGATGGCGCCGATCACCAAGTTCGCCGCCACCGTGCCGCACACCGCCCGCGTCGCCGACCTCGTGAGCATGGCGTTCCGCGAGGCCTACGCCGGCGCGCCCGGCCCGTCGTTCCTGGAGATCCCGCGCGACGTCCTCGACGCGCGCGTACCCCTCGAACAGGCCCGCATCCCGGAAGCCGGCCGCTACCGCGCGTCCACGAAGAACGCCGGCGACCCCGCCGACATCGAGAAGCTCGCCGACCTGCTGGTGCACGCGAAGAAGCCGGCCATCCTCCTCGGCAGCCAGGTCTGGACCACGCGCGCCACCGAGCCGGCCGTCGACCTCGTGCGCACGCTCAACATCCCGGCGTACATGAACGGGGCCGGCCGCGGCACGCTGCCGCCGGGCGACCCGCACCACTTCCAGCTCTCGCGCCGGTACGCCTTCGACAACGCCGACGTCATCGTCATCGTCGGCACCCCGTTCGACTTCCGGATGGGCTACGGCAAGCGGCTGTCGAAGGACGCCACCGTCGTCCAGATCGACCTCGACTACCGCACGGTCGGCAAGAACCGCGACGTCGACCTCGGCATCGTCGGCGACGCCGGCCAGGTTCTCGCCGCCGTCGCCGAGGCCGCGTCCGGCCGCACCGACAACGGCGCTGTCGGCCGCAAAGCCTGGCTCGAAGAGCTGCAAGCCGTGGAGGAGAAGGCGAAGCAGAAGCGGCTGCCGCTGCAGCACTCCGACGCGAGCCCGATCCACCCGTACCGGCTCGTGCACGAGATCAACGAGTTCCTCACCGAGGACTCGATCTACATCGGCGACGGCGGCGACATCGTCACCTTCTCCGGCCAGGTCGTCCAGCCGAAGTCGCCCGGCCACTGGATGGACCCCGGTCCACTCGGGACACTCGGCGTCGGCATCCCGTTCGTCATGGCGGCCAAGCACGCGCGCCCGGACAAGGAGGTCGTCGCGCTCTTCGGCGATGGCGCGTTCAGCCTCACCGGCTGGGACTTCGAGACGCTCGTGCGGTTCGACCTGCCGTTCGTGGGGATCGTCGGCAACAACTCGTCGATGAACCAGATCCGCTACGGCCAGGCCGCGAAGTACGGCCTGCCGCGCGAACGCGTCGGCAACACCCTCGGCGACGTCCGCTACGACGAGTTCGCGCGGATGCTGGGCGGCTACGGCGAAGAAGTCCGCGACCCGGCCGACATCGGGCCGGCGCTGCTGCGGGCGCGGGAGTCCGGCAAGCCGTCGCTGATCAACGTCTGGGTCGATCCCGACGTGTACGCCCCCGGAACCATGAACCAGACCATGTACAAGTGAGCGGAGGCCAAGGCATGGGTAAGGCACTGGAGGGCATCCGCGTCCTCGACATGACCCACGTGCAGTCCGGACCGTCGTCGACGCAGCTGCTCGCCTGGCTCGGCGCGGACGTGATCAAGCTGGAAACCCCGGGCCGGGGCGACATCACCCGCGGGCAGCTGCGCGACCTGCCCGGAGTGGACAGTCTCTACTTCACGATGCTGAACTCGAACAAGCGCAGCATCACGCTCAACATGAAGAGCGACGAGGGCAAGGAAGTCTTCGAAAAGCTCGTGTCCGGAGTGGACGTCCTGGTCGAGAACTTCGGGCCGGGCGTCGTCGACCGGTTCGGCTACCCGTGGGAGAAGCTCTCGGCCCTCAACCCGCGGCTGGTCTACGCCTCCATCAAGGGCTTCGGGCCGGGCCGCTACGCCGACTTCAAGGCCTACGAGGTGGTCGCGCAGGCCATGGGCGGCGCCATGAGCACCACCGGCTTCGAAGACGGACCGCCGACCGCGACCGGTGCGCAGATCGGCGACTCCGGTACCGGGATCCACCTGGTGGCCGCCATCCTCGCCGCGCTGTTCCAGCGGACCTCCACCGGCCGCGGTCAGCGCGTCCAGGTCGCCATGCAGGACGCCGTGCTCAACCTGTGCCGGGTCAAGCTGCGCGACCAGCAGCGGCTCACCCACGGCCCGCTCGGGGAGTACCCGAACGAGAACTTCGGCGACGAGGTCCCCCGCTCGGGCAACGCGTCCGGCGGCGGGCAGCCCGGCTGGGCGGTGAAGTGCGCACCCGGCGGGCCGAACGACTACATCTACGTGATCGTCCAGCCACCCGGCTGGGCACCGCTCGCCCGGCTGATCGGCAAGGAGGAGCTGGCCGAGGACCCGGCGTGGGCCACGCCCGAAGTCCGCTTGTCCAAACTCGACAAGATGTTCGCCCTCGTGGAGGAGTGGACCGAGAAGCACACCAAGTGGGAGGTGATGGAGAAGCTGAACGCGCACAACATTCCGTGCGGGCCGATCCTGTCCACCAAGGAGCTGATCGAGGACGAGACCCTGGCCGAGCTCGGCTCGGTCGTCGAGGTGGCGCACCCGGAGCGCGGCAGCTTCAAGACCGTCGGCTGCCCGCTGAAGCTGTCCGACTCGCCGGTGGAGATCGAACGGTCGCCGCTGCTCGGCGAGCACAACGACGAGGTGCTGGCCGAACTCGGCTACAGCGAAGCCGAGCTGGACAAGTTCCGCGCCACGGGGGTGATCTGAGTGGGGGATCGCGCGGCGGTCGAAAAGGTCCTCGCCGAGGCGGCGGCCGAAGGCCGGTCGTCGCTGACCGCGCCCGAGGGGCGTGCGGTCTGCGAGGCCTACGGCATCCCGACGCCGGCCGAGCGGCTGGCGACCACGGCCGAGGAAGCCGTGACGCACGCGGAAGCCATCGGGCTGCCGGTGGTGCTCAAGATCGTCTCGCCGGACATCCTGCACAAGACCGAGGCCGGCGGCGTGCTCGTCGGCCTGCGGGACACCGACGCCGTGCAGGCCGGCTTCACGAAGATCGTCGAGAACGCCAAGGCCTACAACGCCGACGCCCGGATCGTCGGCGTCCAGGTGCAGCAGATGCTCACCGAAGGGCAGGAGGTGATCATCGGCTCGGTCACCGACCCGACGTTCGGCAAGGTCGTCGCGTTCGGCCTGGGCGGTGTCCTGGTGGAGGTGCTCAAGGACGTCACCTTCCGGCTCGCGCCGACGTCCACCGAGGAAGCGCTCTCCATGGTCGACGGCATCCAGGCGGCGGAAATCCTGAAGGGCGTCCGCGGAGCGGAGCCGGTCGACCGCGACGCGCTCGCCGCGGTGATCACCGGCCTGGGCGAGCTGGTGTCCGACTTCCCGCAGCTGTCCGAAGTGGACCTCAACCCGGTGCTCGCGACCCCGCACGGGGCCACCGCGGTCGACGTCCGGATCCTGGTCGACCCCGAAGCGGCGAAGACTCCGCACCGGTTCACCCAGGAGGAGATCCTCGCCTCGATGAACCGGATCATGAAACCGGCGGCGGTCGCGGTGATCGGCGCGTCCGCCGAGGCGGGCAAGATCGGCAATTCGGTGATGAAGAACCTGGTCAACGGCGGCTACGCGGGGGAGATCCACCCGATCAACCCGAAGGCCGCCGAGATCCTCGACCGCAAGGCCTACGCGAGCATCACCGACGTCCCCGGCGACGTCGACGTCGCGGTGTTCGCCATCCCGGCGAAGTTCGTCCCGGCGGCGTTGGAAGAGGCCGGCCGCAAGGGCGTGGCGGGTGCGATCCTCATCCCGTCCGGCTTCGGCGAGACCGGCAACATCGAGCTGCAGGACGAGGTCGTCGCGATCGCTCGCAAGCACGGCGTCCGCATCCTCGGGCCGAACATCTACGGCTACTACTACACGCCGGAGAACCTGTCGGCGACGTTCTGCACGCCGTACGACGTCAAGGGCGGCGTGGCGCTCTCGTCGCAGAGCGGCGGGATCGGGATGGCGATCCTCGGCTTCAGCCGCTCGGCGAAGATGGGGGTCTCCTCGATCGTCGGCGTCGGCAACAAGGCCGACATCGACGAGGACGACCTGCTCACCTTCTTCGAGCAGGACGACAACACCCAGCTCGTCGCGATGCACCTCGAAGACCTCAAGGACGGCCGGTCGTTCGCCGAGACGGCGAAGCGGGTCTCGAAGCACAAGCCGGTCGTGGTGCTGAAGGCCGGGCGGACGTCGCAGGGCGCCAAGGCGGCCAGCTCGCACACCGGCGCGCTGGCCGGCGACGACAAGGTGTACGACGACATCCTCCGCCAGAGCGGCGTGATCCGGGCGCCCGGCCTCAACGACATGCTCGAGTACGCGCGTGGCATCCCGCTGCTCCCGGCGCCGAAGGGCGAGAACGTCGTCATCATCACCGGTGCCGGCGGCTCGGGTGTGCTGCTCTCGGACGCCTGCGTCGACAACGGGCTGAGCCTGATGGAGATCCCGCCGGACCTCGACACGGCGTTCCGGGAGTTCATCCCGCCGTTCGGCGCGGCGGGCAACCCCGTCGACATCACCGGCGGCGAGCCGCCTTCGACCTACCGCAACACGATCGCGCTGGGCCTCGAGGACGACCGCATCCACGCCCTGATCCTGGGCTACTGGCACACCATCGTCACCCCGCCGATGGTGTTCGCGGAGCTCGTATCGGAAGTGGTCGAGGAATACCGCGCGAAGGGCATCCACAAGCCCGTGGTCGCGTCGCTGTCCGGTGACGTCGAAGTCGAAGAGGCCAGCGACTACCTCTACGACCACGGCGTCGTCGCCTACCCGTACACGACCGAAAAGCCCGTGGCGGTGCTCGGCGCGAAGTACCGCTGGGCCCGGGCCGCGGGCCTGCTCTGAACGTCTTCCACAGGGGCTGGCCCGACCACACGGAAAGGACGATGATCCACCCGCACGACGGCAGCAGAGGGATTCGAGTCAATGGTGACGAAAGAGAACTCTTATGACCGCAGCTACGTACCAGGAGATCACTGACCCGAACGGGCGGGTCTACCGGGTCGGCGAATCCGACCGGGACATCATGGGCAGACCCCGGTGGACGATGGTCGTCCTGCCCTGGGTGGCCATGATGGCCATCAGCTCTTCGGAATACGCGTTCACTTCGGCCGAGGACACGCTGTCCGCGGCGCACGGCTGGCACGGCGCGCACATCTTCTGGCTGCTCGCCGTCTGGGTGTTCTTCCAGGCGGCGGTCGCTTTCCCGGCGGGCAAGATGCGGGAGAGCGGCCGGTTGTCCGCCCGGTCCGCGATGTTCATCGGCGCGGGCGGCACGGTGCTCGGCTACCTGGCCCTGGCCTATTCGCCGAGCGTTTTCTGGGCCTACCTGGGCTTCGGCCTGTTCGGCGGTGGCGGCGCCGGGTTCGTCTACGCGACCTGCATCAACATGGTCGGCAAGTGGTACCCGGAGCGGAAGGGCGGGAAGACGGGCTTCGTCAACGGCGGGTTCGCCTACGGCTCGGTCCCGTTCATCTTCATCTTCACGACCTACCTGGACCTGGGCAACTACGGCAGCATCCTGCCCGCGGTCGGGCTCTTCCTCGCGGCCGCCGTCGCGGTGAGCGGGTTCTTCTTCCGCGACCCGCCGAAGAACTGGTGGCCGGCCCACGTCGACCCGCTCAAGGTCTCCGACGACCCGCGGGTGCGCCGGTCGCTGGCGAAGAACCCGCCCGCGGTCAAGCAGTTCACCCCGCGGGAGGCGTTGAAGACCGGGATGCTGCCGCTGATGTGGATCTGCCTGCTGTGCACGGCGGGCGTCAACATCTTCGGCATCTCCGCCCAGGTGCCGTTCGGCAAGGAGATGGGTTTCGCCGGCGGCATCGTCGCGCTGGCGATGAGCCTCAAGGCGGTCATCAACGGGGCCGGCCGCGGTGTGATCGGCTGGATCTCCGACCGCTACGGACGACGTCAGACGCTGTTGCTGGTCTGCGTGGTGCTGGGGCTGGCGCAGGTCGCGGTGTTCCTGTCCGGCTCGCTCGGCAGCATGCCGCTGTTCCTGCTGGCGTCGATGGTGTCCGGGTTCGGCGGCGGGGCGATCTTCCCGTTGTTCGCGGCCCTGACCGCCGACTACTTCGGGGAGAACAACAACGCCAGCAACTACGGCCTCGTCTACAGCTCGAAACTCGTTTCGGGGATCGTCGGCGCGGGCCTCGGGAAGATGGTGATCGACGGGTGGGGCTACGGCGCGGCCTTCTACCTGGCGGCCGGGACGAGCCTGCTCGCGGCCGGCCTCGCGCTGTTCCTGCGCCAGCCCGGCCGGAAACCCGGCGGGATGCGTCACGGGCTCGCCGAAACCGAGCTCGTCGCGCGACCCGCCACTGGTTGACGCCAAGTGCATTGCAGAGGGACATGAGTCAACGGTGACGAAAGAGAACTCTTATGACCGCAGCTTCGTACCAGGAGATCACTGACGAAAACGGAAGGGTGTACCGGGTAGGCGAGTCGCCGCACGACATCATGGGGCGCTCGCGCAGCTGGATGGTCTGGCTGCCGTGGATCGCCATGATGGCGGTCAGCGTCTTCGAATACGGCTGGGGTGCCGTCGAAGGCACCCTCGAGGAGAAGTACGGCTGGACGCTGTCGGACGCGTTCTGGCTGGCCAGCATCTGGGCGGTGTTCCAGGCCGCGGTCGCGTTCCCGGCGGGGCGCCTGCGGGAGAAGAACATCGTGTCGGCGCGGACGGCCATGCTCGTCGGCGCGGTGTGCAGCGGGATCGGCTACTTCACCATTTCGCACAGCGGCAACCTCGTGCTGGCGTTCGCCGGCTACTCGGTGCTGGGCGGGATCGGGGCCGGGCTGGTGTACGCGACCTGCATCAACATGGTCGGCAAGTGGTACCCGGAGAAACGGGGTGCGCGGACCGGGTTCGTCAACGGTGGGTTCGCCTACGGCGCGGTTCCGTTCATCTACGTGTTCGCCGCCTTCCTCACCCCGGCCAACTACTCGGTGATCCTCGACGTCATGGGCGTGTACATGCTCGTCGCCGTCGGGATCTGCGGGTTCCTGTTCAAGGATCCGCCGAAGAGCTGGTGGCCGAAGGACGTCGACCCGCTCAACTGGGTCCGCGACCGGAAGTCGAAGAGCGGGGGCCTGGCGAAGAACCCGCCCGCGGTCAAGCAGTTCTCGCCGGCGGAGGCCGTCCGCACCGGCATGCTCCCGCTGATGTGGGTGTGCCTGGTGATCATCGGCGGGGTTTCGCTGTTCGGCATCAACTTCCAGGTGCCGTTCGCGAAGGTGAGCCACTTCGGCGCGTTCGTCGCGGCCTCGTCGGCCGGGGTGCTGGCGATCGTGAACGGCACCGGCCGCGCGGTCGTCGGCTGGGCGTCGGACAAGCTCGGGCGGCGGCAGACGCTCACGCTGGTGCTCGTGATCGCGGCCGGGGCGCAGTTCGGTGTGCTCTACGCCGGCAACACGCACAACCTGGTGCTGTTCATGGTGTTCGCGTTCCTGACCGGCTTCGGCAGCGGCGCGTTCTACCCGCTGTTCGCGGCGCTGGTGCCGGACTACTTCGGCGAGAACAACAACGCGTCGAACTACGGTCTGGTCTACAGCGCGAAACTGATCGGTGGCGTCGGCGGCGGCGGGCTCGCCGCGGGTGTCATCAGCGTGTGGGGCTACACCGGCGCGTACGTCCTCGCCGGGTGCATCGCCCTCCTTTCGGCGGCGCTGACGCTCTTCCTGCGCCAGCCCGGCCGGAAGCGCCACCAGCTCGCCGAAACCGAGCTGGTGGCGCGACCGTCGGCCTCGGCCGGCGGTTAGCCCGGCGAGCGCCCCGGTCCTGCCGAAATCAGGATCGGGGCGCCTCCGGGCGTTCGTGGTAGGCCTGGCGGGTCCGCTCGGTGTGCTTGGCCATGATCTGCTCGGCCAGCTCGCCGTCCTCCATCGCGATCGCCGTGATCAGCTCTTCGTGCTCGTGCCACGCGTCCTGGCCGCGGGGGCGGGCGATCGGCGTGTAGTACCAGCGGACCCGGCGGTCGACCAGGCCGATCAGTTCCGCCAGGACGGCGTTCCCCGACAGTTCCGTGATAAACGCGTGCAGGGCGGCGTTGGCCGCGACCAGGCCTTCGGTGTCCTCGGCTTCGAGCGCTTCGATGCCCGCCTTCTGCAGGTCCCAGAGCCGGTCGACGTCGTCGGCGGTCGCGCGGCCGGCGGCGAGCTTCGCGGAGTGCGTCTCCAGCACGCTGCGGACGCTCAGCAGTTGGTCGGCCTCTTCGTCGGTCGGCAGGTGCACGAACGCGCCCTGGGCGGGCCGGAGGTCGACCCAGCCTTCGCTCTGCAGCCGCTGCAGGGCTTCGCGGACGGGCTGCCTGCTGACGCCCAGGTACTCGGCCAGGTCGGCTTCGACCAGGTGCTGGCCGGGTTCGAGGGTGCGGTTGATGATCAGCTCGGCGAGGGCCTCGTAGACGACCTGCCGCAGCGGCGCGGGCCGTTCGACGCGCTTGGCGGCGGTCGAGCTGAGCGAGCCCTTGGCCGTGCGGCGACCGGTCGGGCCGCGGTCGGGGAGGGGAGAAGCGGGCTGGCTCACGGGACACCTCGAAAGGGGAGAGGAACGCGATGATCTGCCATCAGGATACAGGTTTTGGTATGCAAAATCCCGGATTCTCACCCCGTCGGGGCTTTTCGGTCGAAGTGGATCAACCAACAGGGGGCGTGGTGACCCGCGGTGTCTGATTTGTCGGAATGTGCTGCGCCGCCCGAGTGATTTGCCCTGGTCACTGTCGCGGATCCAGGATACTGTATGCAATCGAGCGCTCGACCAGGGAGGCACATCATGAAGGTGGCTGTTCTCGGGGCCGGGGCGATCGGCGCCTACGTCGGGGCCGCGCTGCACCGCGGCGGGACCGAGGTGCACCTGATCGCCCGGCGCGCCCACCTCGCCGCGATGCGCGAGCGCGGCGTCCGCGTGCTCAGCCCGCGCGGCGACTTCACCGCGCACCCGCACGTCACGGACGACCCGGCCGAAGTCGGCGAAGTCGACTTCGTGTTCCTGGGCCTCAAAGCCAACTCCTACGCTTCGTGCGGACCGCTGCTCGCCCCGCTGCTCGGCCCGGACACCGCGATCGTGGCCGCCCAGAACGGCATCCCGTGGTGGTACTTCCACGGCCTGAGGGGGCATCCGCTCGAAGGCAGGCGGGTGGAGACCGTCGACCCGGGCGGCTCGGTGACCGCCGTGCTCGAGCTGCGGCGCGCGATCGGCTGCGTCGTCTACTGCTCCACGGTCATCGAGGAACCGGGCGTGATCCGGCACCTGGAGGGCACGCGGTTCTCCCTCGGCGAGCCGGACGGCGAGATCTCCGCGCGCTGCAAGGTGCTGAGCGCGGCGATGATCGCCGGCGGGCTCAAGGCCCCGGTCGAACCCCGCCTGCGCGACGACATCTGGATCAAGCTGATGGGCAACGTCGCCTTCAACCCGCTCTCGGCGCTGACCCGGGCGACCATGGCCCAGATGTGCGAGCACGACGACACGCGCGCGCTCGTCGCGACGATGATGACCGAGTCGCTCGAAATCGCCCGCGCGGCGGGCAGCGACCCCGGTGTCTCGGTCGAGAAGCGCATCGACGGCGCCTGGCGCGTCGGCCACCACAAGACGTCGATGCTGCAGGACCTCGAAGCGGGCAAGCCCCTCGAGATCGACGCGATCATCGGCGCGGTCGTGGAGCTGGCCGGCCTCACCGGCGTGCCCGCGCCCGCCCTGCGGCACGTCCACGCCGCCATCTCGCTGCTCGACCACACCAGCAACCCGCCCGTCCCCGTCGGGGCGCACTGAACCGGAGGTGCCCGTGAAGCGCAGGAACACCGAGCCGTACGTCCGGCTCACCCAGCCCCTGGTCCGGGACTCCGGCGTGCTGCGGCCGGCGACGTGGGAGGAGGCCCTCGACCGGGCCGCCGCCGGCATCCGCCGGACCCTCGAGAGCAAGGGGCCCGAGGCGTTCGGGATGTTCTCGTGCGCCCGCGCGACCAACGAGATGAACTTCGTCGCCCAGAAGTTCACCCGCGCGGTGATCGGCACGAACAACGTCGACTCGTGCAACCGCACCTGCCACGCGCCGAGCGTCGCGGGCCTGGCGCGGGTGTTCGACAGCGGCGGCGGGACGTCGTCCTACCAGGAGATCGAGGACGCCGACGTCATCGTCATCTGGGGCGGCAACCCCCGCGAAGCGCACCCGATCTTCTTCCAGCACGTCCTCAAGGCCGTCCACCGGGGAGCGAAGCTGTTCGTCGTCGATCCCCGGCGGACGAGCACCGCGAGCTGGGCGCACCGGCAG
This sequence comes from Amycolatopsis sp. NPDC098790, assembly GCF_044759945.1. NCBI lineage: Bacteria > Bacillati > Actinomycetota > Actinomycetes > Pseudonocardiales > Pseudonocardiaceae > Amycolatopsis > Amycolatopsis sp. NPDC098790. The sequence continues at coordinate 1,874,083 of NZ_JBIWAI010000002.1, read as the reverse complement.
CTGCAGCTCGAAGTCGGCACCGACATCCCGCTGGCCCACGCGATCGCCCGCGAGATCATCCACTCCGGACTCGCCAACACGACGTTCATCGAACGCGCGACCGAAGGGTTCGCCGAGTTCGCCGCGTCGGTCGAACCGTGGACGCTGGAGGTCGCCGAGAAGACCACCGGCGTGCCGGCCGAGCTGATCAAGGAGCTCGCCCACACCTACGCGCGTGCCGACCGCGGCCAGCTGTCGTGGACCCTCGGCATCACCGAGCACCACAACGGCACCGACAACGTCCTCGCGCTGATCAACCTCTCGCTGCTGGCGGGGCAGGTCGGCCGCTACGGTGCCGGGCTGAACCCGTTGCGAGGGCAGAACAACGTCCAGGGCGGCGGCGACATGGGCGCCATCCCGGACCGGATGCCGGGCTTCCAGGACATCCTCGACGCGGGCGTCCGGGCGAAGTTCGACGCCGCGTGGGGCTCGTCGATCCCGCCGCACAAGGGCCTCAACCTGACCCAGATGCTCGACGCGATGGAACGCGGCGACCTCACCTGCGTGTACATCATCGGCGAGAACCCGGTGCAGTCCGAAGCGGACTGCGAGCACACGATCAAACGGCTGTCCAACGTGGACCACCTGGTGGTGCAGGACATCTTCCTCACCAAGACCGCGCAGCTGGCCGACGTCGTGCTGCCGGCGTCGGCGGCCTGGTGCGAGAGCGACGGCACCTTCACCAACTCCGAACGCCGCGTCCAGCGCGTCCGCAAGGCCCTCGACCCGCCGGAAGGTGCGCGCGACGACATCGAGCTGCTCTCGGAACTCGCTCGCCGGCTGGGCCACGACTGGCACTACACCGGTGGCGAGGAGGTCTGGGACGAGCTGCGGTCGCTGTCCCCGATGCACGCCGGGATGTCGTACGGGCGGCTGGAAGAACTGGGCGGCATCCAATGGCCGTGCTACTCCGAGGACACCCTCGAACCGACGTTCCTGCACGGCCGCCTGTGGGCCGACGACCCGGCCGAGCGCGGCCGCCCGGCACCGTTCACGGTGCTCGAGCACAGCCCGCCGGTCGACCTGCTCACCGAGGAGTTCCCGATCCGGCTCACCACCGGACGGCGCCTGGACTCCTACAACACCGGCGTCCAGTCCGGCGGGTTCCCCTCGCCGCTGCGGCAGGGCGAGACCCTCGACCTCTGCCCGGAGGACGCGCGGTCGCTCGGCGTCGAACCCGACGAGCTGGTCCGGATCTCGTCGCGGCGCGGGGAGATCGTCGCGCCGGTGCGGCTCGACAAGGGCCTGAAGCCCGGGCTCGCGTTCATGACCTTCCACTTCCCGGACGAGGTCGACGTCAACATCATCACCATCGAAGCGACCTGCCCGATCGCCGGGACGGCCGAGTACAAGGCCGCGGCGATCCGCGTCGAAAAGCTGCCGGTGGAGGTCTGAAGTGGACCTGAAGCTCCTGGACGCCGTCGCGTCGCGTGAAGAGCGGGACGCGGTCGCCGGTTTCGCGGGCGGCGGCCGCGACCAGCTGCTGCCCGCACTGCACGCGGTCAACGACCGGGTCGGCTGGATCAGCCAGGGTGCGCTCAACCTCATCTGCGAGGCACTGCACGTGCCGCCCGCCGAGGCCTACGGCGTGGCCAGCTTCTACTCGCTGTTCGCGCTTGAGGAGCGCCCGGAGCGGGTCGTGCACGTGTGCACCGACCTGGCGTGCCGGCTCAAGGGCGCGGACACGGTGTGCGACGTCCTCACCGAGCACGTCGGCGCCGCGGGGAAGGCGCGCGGCGGGGTCACGTGGCTGCGCAGCCCGTGCCTCGGCGTGTGCGAACGAGCCCCCGCGGCGCTGACGTTCCAGGCCGGTGACCCGGCCACCACCAAGCTGCTCGCCCCGGCGACCGGCGCGTCGGCCGTCCTCGCCGCGCAGCGGGAGCCGTCCGCTTCGGACGGTGCGCCGCCGGTGATCCACCAGAAGGACGGGGTGCGGTTGCTGCGCCGCGTCGGCGTGGTCGATCCGTCCAGTTTGGACGGCTACCGCGCGGCCGGTGGCTACGCCGCGCTGCGCAACGCCCTGCGCATGGGCGAGGCCGCGGTGCTCCGCGAGGTCGCCGACTCCGGCCTGCTCGGCCGCGGCGGCGCGGCGTTCCCGACGGGACGCAAGTGGGCGGCCACGGCCGCGCAGCCGGCCGGTCCGCACTACCTGGTGTGCAACGCCGACGAGAGCGAGCCGGGGACGTTCAAGGACCGCGTGCTGCTCGAAGGCGACCCGTTCGCGCTGGTGGAGTCCATGACGATCGCCGCGTTCGCCATCGGGGCCCGGCAGGGGTACGTCTACCTGCGCGGCGAGTACCCGCGGGCGCTGCGGTTGCTGCGCAACGCCCTGGAGGTCTGCCGCGAACACGGGTTGCTCGGCGTGGACGTCATGGGCCACGAGGGGTTTTCGTTCGACATCGAGATCCGGCGCGGCGCGGGCGCGTACATCTGCGGCGAGGAGACCGCGATCTTCAACTCGATCGAAGGCTTCCGCGGCGAACCCCGCACGAAGCCGCCGTTCCCGGTCGAGAAGGGCTTGTTCGGCAAGCCGACGGTCGTCAACAACGTCGAAACCCTCGTCAACATCCCGCTGATCCTCACCGAAGGCGCGGCCGCGTACCGTTCCCTCGGCACGGAGGGCTCGGCCGGGCCGAAGCTGTTCTGCCTGTCCGGCAACGTCGAACGGCCGGGCGTCTACGAGGTGCCGTTCGGCACGACGCTGCGCTCGCTGCTCGAGCTGGCCGGGGGAGTGCCCGAGGGCCGTACGCTGCGCGCGATCCTGCTGGGCGGCGCGGCCGGCGGGTTCGTCCGGCCGGACGAACTGGACCTGCCGCTCACGTTCGAGGACGCACGGGCGGCGAAGACGACGCTCGGCTCGGGTGTCGTCCTGGTGCTGGACGACCTGGCCGACCTCGGCGGGTTCCTGCTGCGAATCGCGGAGTTCTTCCGCGACGAGTCGTGCGGGCAGTGCGTCCCGTGCCGGATCGGGACCGTGCGGCAGGAAGAGGCGATCCGGCGCGTCCTCGCGGCCGGTTCGGAGGAGCGGCCGCTGCTGCGGGAAGTGGGCGGCGTCATGCGCGACTCGTCGATCTGCGGCCTCGGCCAGACGGCGTGGAACGCCATCGAATCCGCGATCGACCGGTTGGGGGCGCTGAAGTGACCATTGTGGACATCGGAATTCCGAAACGGCTCGTCGAGTTCACTGTGGACGGTGAGGCGGTCCGAGTGCCCGAAGGCTCGACCATCCTCGACGCGTGCACGGCGGCGGGCAAGGAGATCCCGACGCTCTGCTACGGGGACACCCTGGAGCCGGCGAACGCCTGCCGCGTGTGCATGGTGGAGGTCGAGGGCTCGCGGACGCTGGTGCCGTCGTGCTCGCGCAAGGCCGAGCCGGGGATGGTGGTGCACACCGATTCGGAGCGGACCCGCACGAGCCGCAAGGTCGTCCTGGAGCTGCTCGGATCGGCGACGGACCTCTCCACGACCCCGGACGTCGAGCGCTGGATGGCCGAGACCGGCGCGGATCCGGCCCGCTTCGGCCCGGACGCGGCCACCGTGGCGCAACCGGCCATTGTGGACAACGAGCTGTACGTCCGCGACTACGGGAAGTGCATCCTCTGCTACAAGTGCGTCGACGCGTGCGGCGACCAGTGGCAGAACTCGTTCGCCATCAGCGTGGCCGGCCGCGGGTTCGGCGCGCGGATCTCGACGGAGTTCTCGAACCCGTTGCCGGACAGCGCGTGCGTGTACTGCGGCAACTGCGTCGAGGTCTGCCCGACTGGTGCGCTCAGCTTCAAGCGCGAGTACGACAAGCGCGCGGACGGCACGTGGGACGAGTCGCGGCAGACCGAGACGACGACCGTGTGCACGTTCTGCGGGGTCGGCTGCAACCTGACGCTGCACGTCCAGGACAACGAGATCGTCAAGGTGACCTCGCCGCACGACAGCTCGGTAACGCACGGCAACCTCTGCATCAAGGGCCGCTTCGGCTGGCAGCACGTCCAGAACCGGTAGCCGCACCCCGTTCGCCCGAAGGCGCCGTGGCTCGACGAGTCGCGGCGCCTTCGTCGTCCGGGCGTTGACCGCGCCGCAGGTCAGCAGCTATTCTCGATATGCGAAAGAAAAATTCCGGATAGTGAAATTTGAGGTCGCGATGCCAGAAGAGGGGCACTCCCTGCCGTACGTCGCCAACCTGTCGATCCTGTTCAAGGAGGTACCGCTCCTCGAGCGCGCCGCCGCCGCGCGGGCGGCCGGGTTCACCGACGTCGAGTACTGGTGGCCGTTCGACACCGCGGTGCCCGCGCGCGACGAGGTCGACGCGTTCGTCGAGAGCTTGGACGGCGTCCAGTTGCGAGGGCTGAACTTCTACGCCGGCGACATGGCGGCGGGGGAGCGCGGCCTGGTGTCGTGGATCGGCCGGGAGACCGAGTTCGCCGACAGCCTCGTCGTCGCGCTCGGGATCGCCGAACGCACCGGCTGCCGCAGCTTCAACGCGCTCTACGGCAACCGGCTCGACGGCGAGGAACCGGCCAAGCAGGACGATCTGGCGCTGGTCAACCTCGCGAACGCGGCCGAAGCCGCCGCGAAGATCGGCGCGCAGCTGGTCCTCGAACCGCTCTCCGGCGCGGACCGCTACCCGCTCAAGACCGCCGCGGACGCCGTGGCCGTGCTCGACGACCTCGGGCGCGGCAACGTGCGGCTGCTGGCCGACCTGTACCACCTGGCAGTCAACGGCGACGACCTGGACGCCTTGGCGACGCGGCACATCTCCCGGATCGGGCACGTGCAGATCGCCGACGCGCCCGGCCGCCACCAGCCCGGCACGGGCGACCTGGACCTCGACGGGCACCTCGCGAGGCTGCAGGAAGCGGGCTACGACGGGTTCGTCGGGATCGAGTACGTCCCGGAACCCGACACGCTCACGTCGCTCGGCTGGCTGCCGATCACCCGAAGGGGACGAGCATGAAACTGGGATTCATCGGACTGGGCGTGATGGGCGCCCCGATGGCCGCGCACCTGGTCGCGGCCGGGCACGACGTGGCGGGCTACGACGTCACCCCGGCCGCGGGGGAGAAGCTGCGCGCCGCCGGCGGGCGGGCCGCGACCGGGGTCGCCGACGCGGTGGCCGGCGCGGACGTCGTCATCACCATGCTGCCGAACCACCCGCAGGTCGAGGAGGTCGTGCTGGCCGCGGGCGGCGTTCTCGACAACGCCGAGCCCGATGCGCTGCTGATCGACATGAGCACCATCCGGCCGGAGACGTCGATCGCGATCGCCGAAGCCGCGCGGGACAGGAAGATCCGCGTTCTGGACGCACCCGTGTCGGGTGGGCAGGCCGGCGCCGAGCAGGCGTCGCTGTCCATCATGGTCGGTGGCTCCGAAGAGGACTTCGAGGCCGCGAAGCCGGTGCTCGAAGCACTCGGCAAGACGATCGTGCACGTCGGCCCGCACGGCGCCGGCCAGGTCGTGAAGGCCGCCAACCAGCTCGTCGTGGGCGGGATCTACGGCCTGGTCGCCGAGGCGATCGTGCTGCTCGAAGCGTCCGGTGTGGACGCCGCGACGGGCCTCGACGTGCTCGCCGGGGGATTGGCGGGCAGCCGGATCCTCGAACTCAAGCGGCAGTCCATGGTGGACCGCCGGTTCGCTCCCGGCTTCCGGATCGACCTGCACCACAAGGACATGGGGATCGCGCTGGCCGCCGCGCGGCAGGCCGACGTCGCGCTCCCGCTGACCGGGCTGGTCGCCCAGCTCGTCGCCGCGGGCCGTGCCATGGGGTACGGCTCCCTGGACCACTCGGCCTTGCTGAAGGTCGTCGAACAGTTGTCGGGCCGCGTCCCGGCGGAGGTGTGACATGCCCAGAATCCCCGCGATGCAGGCGGTCGTCGACGTCCTGGAGAGCGAAGGCGTCGACACCGTCTTCGGCTGCCCGGGCGCCGCGATCCTCCCCCTGTACAACGCCCTGCAAGGCCGCGCGATCCAGCACCTGATCGTCCGGCACGAAGAGGGCGCGACGCACATGGCCGACGGCTGGGCCAGGACGAACGGCAACGTCGGCGTCGCCATCGGCACGTCCGGACCGGCCGGGACCAACATGATCACCGGGCTCTACACCGCGCACGCGGACTCGATCCCGATGATCTGCATCACCGGCCAGGCGGCGACGACCAAGCTGCACCAGGAAGCCTTCCAGGCGGTCGACATCGTCGAGATCGCCAAGCCGGTGACGAAGTGGGCGGTGCAGGTCAAGGAGGCCGCGCAGCTGCCGTGGATCTTCCGCGAGGCGTTCCGGATCGCCCGGTCAGGCCGCCCGGGTCCGGTGCTCATCGACCTGCCGATCGACGTCCAGAAGCAGGACATCGAGTGGGACTCCTCGATCGACTCGCCGCTGCCGGTGACGGCGGTCAAGCCCGCGTCCGCGCGGGTCGAGCGAGCCCTCGACATGCTCCTCGAAGCCGAACGTCCGATCATCCTGGCCGGCGGTGGCGTCGTCCTCGGCGAGGCGAGCGAGCAGCTTCGGGCCGCGGCCGAGCGCCTGGACGTCCCGGTGCAGGTGACGCTCATGGGCAAGGGGAGCTTCCCCGAGGACCACGAGCTGTTCGCCGGGATGGCCGGCATCCAGACGTCCCAGCGCTGGGCGAACGCGGCTTTCCTGGAGTCGGACCTGGTGCTGGCACTGGGGGCGCGGTTCGGCGACCGGCACACCGGCGAGCTTTCGGTGTACCGCGGTGACCGCAAGTTCATCCACGTCGACATCGAGCCGACGCAGCTGGGCAAGGTGTTCGGGCCGGACCTCGGGATCGTCTCGGACACGCGGGAGTTCCTCGACGCGCTGCTGACCGCACTCGACCGGCGATCACCGGCACCGCGCCGGGAGTGGGTCGGCCGCATCGCGGAGCTGAAGGAAGCGCTTCCCCGCCGGGAGGACTTCGACACGCTGCCGATCAAGGCGCCGCGGGTCTTCAAGGAGATCAACGAAACCTTCGGCGAGGACACGTACTTCGTCACGGCGATCGGGCTCTACCAGATCTGGTCGGGCCAGTTCCAGAAGGCGCACAAGCCACGCCACTACCAGGTGTGCGGCCAGGCCGGCCCGCTCGGCTGGGAGATCCCCGCCGCGATCGGCGTCAAGAAGGCCAAGCCCGAGGCCGAGGTCGTCGGTGTCGTCGGCGACTACTCGTTCCAATTCCTCGTCGAAGAGCTGGCGGTCGCCGCCCAGTACGACGTCGGGTTCGTGCTGATCATGCTCAACAACGAGTACCTCGGCCTGATCCGCCAGGCCGAGACCGGCTACGACATGAACTTCGAGGTCGACATCCACTACGACTCGAACGGCACGGACAACGTCAAGATCATGGAGGCCTACGGCTGCTCGGGCACCCGCGTGCTCGAACCCGGGGAGATCCGGACGTCCCTGGAATGGGCGCGCAAGGAGGCCGAGCGCACCAGCCGGCCGGTCCTGGTGGAGATCATGATCGAACGCGAGGGCAACGCCGCCATGGGCGCCGCGCTCGACGCCGTCAAGGAGTTCGAGCCCGCGTAACACCCGCGTGACCACGGCCGCCGCACGAGACCCTGACCTCGTGCGGCGGCCTTTCCGCGTCCGCGATCAAGGCGTTGTCGGAAAGTACAAACCGGGGCCGTAAATTCACCCGTCTTTCAGGGGTTTTGCCGTGGTCGCGGCCACACCCCAGCGTGTGTACTCCTTTGCGAAGCAGCCCCGAAAGGACGTCCACAGTGGAATTCCTCCGACCCGCCTCGCTGGCCGACGCGCTCGCCGCGCGTGCCGCGAACCCCGGTGCGGTCCCGATCGCCGGCGGCACGGACGTGATGGTCGAGCTCAACTTCGACCACCGCCGTCCCGGCGCCCTGCTCGACCTCGGCCGCGTCGCCGAACTGCACGAGCACGGCACCGACAGCGGCCGGATCCGGATCGGCGCGGCCGTGCCCTACACCCGGATCATCGCCGAACTGGGCACCCGGCTGCCCGGCCTCGCGATGGCCGCGCGGACCGTCGGGTCCCCGCAGATCCGCAACCGCGGTTCCGTGGGCGGCAATCTGGGCGCGGCTTCGCCTGCGGGCGACTCGCACCCGGCGCTCCTGGCCGCCGACGCCGAGGTCGAGATCGCCTCGCTGCGCGGCACCCGGATCGTCGCGGCGAAGGATTTCTATGTGGGCGTCAAGCGCAACGTCCTGGCCGAGGACGAGCTGATCACCGCGGTGCTGCTGAAGCCGGCCACCGGCCCGCAGCAGTTCAGCAAGATCGGCACCCGCAACGCCATGGTCATCGCGGTCGCCGCGTTCGGCCTGGCACTGCACCCGGAGGAACGGCGCGTCGGCACCGGTGTCGGCTCGGCCGCGCCCACCCCGCGCCGGGCCTTCGACGCCGAGGAGTTCCTGGCCGGCGAGCTGGACTGGGACGCCCCGAAGGCCTTGAACGACTCGGTCAAGCGCCGCTTCGGCGACCTGGTGGCGGCGGCCGCGTCGCCGATCGACGACGTCCGCGGCAGCGCGGCCTACCGGCGCCACGCACTGGGCGTCATGGCGCGCCGGACGCTGACCTGGGCCTGGACCGACTACTGCGGAGGGAGCGCGAAGTGCGCGTGAACGTCACCGTCAACGGCGAGCACCGCCGCGCGGACAACGTCTGGGAAGGCGAAAGCCTGCTGTACGTGCTGCGCGAGCGGCTCGGCCTCCCGGGTTCGAAGAACGCCTGTGAACAGGGCGAATGCGGTTCCTGCACGGTCTACCTCGACGGCGTCCCGGCGTGCGCGTGCTTGGTCGCGGCCGGGCAGGCCGAGGGCCGCGAGGTCGTCACGGTCGAAGGGCTGGCCGAGGGCGACGACCTCGACCCGGTGCAGGAGTCGTTCGTCGAGCGCGGCGCCGTCCAATGCGGGTTCTGCACGCCGGGCCTGCTGGTCGCGGCGCACGACCTGATCGAGCGCGTCCCCGACCCCAGCGACGTCGAGATCCGCGAGGCCCTCGCCGGCAACCTCTGCCGCTGCACCGGGTACGAGAAGATCCTCGACGCCGTCCGCGACGCCGCCGCGAAGAAGGCGGTCCGATGAGCGCGCCGGCCCGCTCCCCGCAGGAGCTGCACGACACGATCGCGGGCGGCATCGGCGAGAGCCCGCTGCGCCCGGACGGCACGCTCAAGGTCCGCGGCGAGTTCGCCTACTCCTCCGACCTGTGGCACGAGGACATGCTGTGGGGCGCCACGCTGCGCAGCCCGCACCCGCACGCCCGGATCGTCCGCCTCGACGTCTCCCGCGCGCTGGCCCAGCCGGGCGTGCACGCGGTGCTCACCCACGAGGACGTCCCCGGCGAGAACGTCTACGGCCTCAAGTACCAGGACACCCCGGCACTGGCCGCGGACCTGGTCCGCTACCAGGGCGAGCCGATCGCGATCCTCGCCGCCGACCACCCGGAGATCGCGCGGCAGGCGCTCAAGGAGATCGTCGTCGAGTACGACGTCCTCGAGCCGATCACCGACCCCGAGCGGGCCGCGCACGACGACACCCTGCCCAAGCTGCACCCGGACGGGAACCTGGTCCGCCACCAGCGGATCGTCAAGGGCGACCCGGCCGCGACCGCCGACGTCGTCGTGTCCGGCGTCTACGAGATCGGCATGCAGGACCAGGCGTTCCTCGGCCCGGAGTCCGGGCTCGCGGTCCCGGCCGAGGACGGCGGCGTCGACCTCTACCTGGCGACGCAATGGCTGCACGTCGACCAGCGCCAGACGGCGAAGGCCCTCGGCCTGCCCCTGGAGAAGGTGCGGCTGACGCTGTCCGGCGTCGGCGGCGCGTTCGGCGGCCGCGAGGACCTGTCCATGCAGATCCACTCGTGCATGCTCGCGCTGCGGACCGGGCGCCCGGTGAAGATGAGCTACAACCGCCTGGAGTCGTTCTTCGGGCACGTCCACCGCCACCCGGCGAAGATGTACTACGAGCACGGCGCCACGCGCGACGGGAAGCTCGTCTACGTCCGGGCGAAGATGTACTTCGACGGCGGCGCGTACGCGTCGAAGACCCCGGTCGTGGTCGGCAACGGCACCACGCTCAGCGTCGGCCCGTACGACGTCCCGAACGCGCACATCGAGGGCTGGGGCGTCTACACGAACAACCCGACCTGCGGCGCGATGCGCGGGCTCGGCGCGGTCCAGCCGACGTACGCCTACGAGTCCCAGATGGACAAGCTCGCGTCCGCTTTGGACATGGACCCGGCGGAACTGCGGATCCGCAACGCACTCGGCGAAGGGTCCACTGTGGTCACCGGCCAGGTGGTCGACTTCCCGGCGCCGGTGGCCGAGCTGGTCCAGCGCGTCCGCGACCTCCCGCTGCCGCCCGAGCCCACCGGCGAACGCGACATCCGCGAGCTGCCCGGCGGCGCGTCCAACACCACCCACGGCGAAGGCGTCGTCCGCGGCGTCGGCTACGGCGTCACGATCAAAAACATCTCCTACGCCGAGGGCCTCGACGACTACTCGACGGCCCGCGTGCGTCTCGAGGTGCTCGGCAGCGAGGCGGTGGCGATGGTGCACACCGCGGCGGCCGAGGTCGGTCAGGGCCTGGTGACGCTGCAGCAGCAGATCGCCCGCACCGAACTGGGCCTGACCCGGGTGAGCGTGCACCCGGCCGACACGAGCGTCGGCGACGCCGGCTCCAGCTCGGCGTCGCGCCAGACCTACGTCACCGGCGGTGCGGTCCGCAACGCCTGCCGCGCGGTCGCCGAAGCGGTCTACGCCCGGCTCGGGGTGCCCGCCGAGGGCATGTCCCTGGTGGGCGGGAAGGTCGTCGCGGCCGACGGTGAAGTCGTCGCCGACCTGGCCGAGCTGCTCGGCGACACCGCGATCGAAGAGACCCGCGAGTTCCACCACCGCCCGACCTACCCGCTCGACCCGGAGACCGGCCAGGGCGACGCCCACGTGCAGTACGGCTTTTCGGCCCACCGCGCGGTGGTCGACGTCGACCTGGACCTCGGCCTGGTGAAGGTCGTCCAGCTCGACTGCGCCCAGGACGTCGGCAAGGCGATGAACCCCGACGCCGTCGTCGCCCAGATCCAGGGCGGCTCCGCACAGGGCCTCGGCCTCGCCGTGATGGAGGAAATCCTGGTCAAGGACGGCAAGGTGCGGAACCCGTCGTTCACCGACTACCTCATCCCGACCATCCTCGACATGCCGCCGATGCGCGTCGACGTCCTCGAGCGGCCCGACCCGCACGCGCCCTACGGCGTCCGCGGCGTCGGCGAACCACCCACGATCTCCGCCACGCCGGCGATCGCCAACGCCATCCGCGCGGCCACCGGCCTCGAGCTGCCGCGCGTCCCGATCCGCCCCGAGCACATCACAGGAGTTTGAAATGACCACGTCGCTTTCGGTCGAGCAGGAATGGCTCGACGAAGCCATCCGCATCGCGGCGACGAACGTCGCGAACGGCGGCGGCCCCTTCGGCGCGCTGATCGTCAAGGACGGCGAGGTCGTCGCGACCGGAGTCAACCGCGTCACCGCGAACCTCGACCCGACCGCGCACGCCGAGGTCGTCGCGATCCGCGCGGCCTGCCAGGCGCTCGGCACGTTCAAGCTCGACGGCTGCGTGCTCGTCTCCAGCTGCGAGCCGTGCCCGATGTGCCTGTCCTCGGCGCTGTGGGCGCGGGTCGACAAGGTCCTCTTCGCCGCCGACCGCGACGACGCGGCCAAGGCCGGCTTCGACGACCGCGCCTTCTACGAACTCTTCGACCGTCCCCGCGAAACGTGGACGGTGCCCGTGACCCGACTGTCCACGAAGGACGGTTTCGCCCCCTTCGCGGCTTGGCTCGACAAGGCCGACCGCACCGACTACTGACCCACAAGGCCAGCTGACCGGAGCAAACCGAATCGAACGTCCCGCTCGCCCAGGCACGGTGTGGTGCCTTGGCCTGGCCGAGCACACCCACCGGCAAGGGCAGGACGCATGACCCAGACCGAAGTCCCCACTCCCGTGGTCGACGAAGTACCCCCGCAACGCCGCTCGCTGCTCGACAAGCTGTTCGAGCTGCGCGCCAGGCAGAGCACGATCGGCCGCGAAGTCCGCGGCGGCGTCACGACGTTCGTCGCGATGGCGTACATCGTGCTGCTCAACCCGCTCATCCTCGGCGCTTCCGCCGACATCACCGGCGCCCGGCTGTCGGCCGCGCAGGTGACCACCGCGACCGCGCTGGCCGCCGCGGTGATGACCGTCCTCATGGGACTCGTCGGCAACGCGCCGCTCGCGCTGGCCGCCGGCCTCGGCATCAACGGCATCGTCGCCTTCCAGATGGCCCCGTCGATGACGTGGGCGCAGGCGTTCGGGCTGGTCGTGCTCGAAGGCGTGTGCATCGTGCTGATGGCCGTCAGCGGTGTCCGCGAGCGGATCATGAACGCGATCCCGCGACCGCTGAAGATGGCGATCACCGTCGGGATCGGGCTCTACATCGCCCTGGTCGGGCTGGTCAGCGCCGGGTTCGTGACCCGGATGCCGGACGCGGCGCAGACGACGGTCCCGGTGCGCCTCGGGGCGAGCGGGCACCTGCACGGCTGGCCGATCGTCGTGTTCTGCTTCGGCCTGCTGCTGATGATCGTGCTGATGGCCCGCAAGGTCCCGGGCGCGGTGCTGATCAGCATCGGGGTGGCCACGTTGTTCGCCGTCGTGCTGCACGAAGGGTTCGGCGTCGGCGGCTGGGGCCTCACCACTCCGGCCTTGCCCGACCACGTGGTCGCGGCGCCGGACTTCGGGCTGTTCGGCCACATCGACCTGTTCGGCGGCTTCGCCTCGGCGGGCGCGCTCGCGGCAACGGTGTTCCTGTTCACGCTGGTGCTGTCCGGCTTCTTCGACGCGATGGGCACGATCACCAGCGTCTCGGACGAAGCCGGCCTGTCGAAGAACGGCAAGGTCCCCCGGATGGGCCGGATCCTCCTGGTCGACGGCGCGGGCGCGATCGCGGGCGGCGTCACGGGTTCGTCGCCGAACACGGTGTTCCTGGAGTCCGCGGCCGGCGTCGGCGAAGGCGCCCGGACGGGCCTGGCGAGCGTCGTCACCGGCCTGCTCTTCGCCGGAACGCTGCTGTTCACGCCCCTCGCCGGGGTGGTCCCGGCCCAGGCGGCGGCGCCCGCGCTGGTGGTCATCGGCGGCATGATGGTGGCGCAGTGCCGAAACATCCCGTGGAACGACCCCGACTACACGATCCCGGTGTTCCTGACGGCGGCCCTGATCCCGTTCACGTACTCGATCACCAACGGCGTCGGCGCGGGCTTGATCGCGTTCGTGCTGATCAAGATCGGCCGCGGCAAGTGGCGCGAGGCAGGCTGGCTGCTGTCCCTGCTGGCACTGGTGTTCGCGGTGTACTTCGCCGTCGACGGCGTAGAAGCCCTCTTCCGCTAAGGAGAATGACGTGGCCCTGATGTTCTTCAACGGCGGCGCCATGCGCGGCGAACCGCTCCACCACCTCCTGGACGGCTCGCCCTTCGTGGGCACGACGGAAACGGCCCCGAAGTACCGTTTCTACGCGGTAGGCGACCAGTGCCCGGCGCTGTACCCGGTCTCGCACGGAGGAGCCCCGGTGACGGGCGAGGTCTACGACGTCTCACTGGACGACTTGCGCGACAAGGTACTGCCCTCGGAGCCGCACGAGCTGGAGCTGGGGGTGGTGGAACTGGCGGACGGAAGTTCGGCATTCGCCATGCTGCTGCGCCGGCCGTACACATCGCACGTGGCGTTGCGCGACATCACGGAGGTCGGCGACTGGCGGGCGTACAAGGCAAGCGCGTGAAGGTCCTGGTGGCACCGGACAAGTTCAAGGGATCACTGACGGCGGCCGAGGTGGCATCGGCGGTGGCATCCGGTCTCACCGACGTCCACCCCGGCCTGGAGGTGAAGACCCTACCGGTGGCAGACGGCGGCGACGGCACGGTCGACGCGGCGGTCGCCGCCGGCTACGAGCGGGTCCGAGTCCCAGCACGAGGCCCGACGGGGGAGCGGGTGACGGCGTCGTACGCGGCCCGCGGCGACACGGCGGTGGTGGAGCTGGCCGAGGCATCCGGGCTGCACCGCCTCCCGGGAGCCCCGGCCCCGCTGACGGCAACGAGCGCAGGCACCGGCGACGTCATCGCGGCGGCCGTGCGAGCGGGGTGCCGCCGCATAGTGCTCGGAGTAGGCGGCAGCGCGTGCACGGACGGCGGAGCGGGCATGCTGTCCGCACTGGGAGCCCGCCTCCTGGACGCCGCCGGACGCGAGCTTCCGTTGGGCGGAGCGGCCCTTCTTAGGCTGGCGTCACTGGACGTGTCGGGGTTGTCCGAAGTGGACATCGAGCTGGCGAGCGACGTGGACAACCCGCTCTATGGACCCCACGGAGCGGCGGCGGTCTACGGCCCGCAGAAGGGAGCATCGCCGGAGGAAGTCGAGACGCTGGACGCGGCGTTGCGGAACTGGGCGTCGATCGCCGGCTCGGATTTCGCATCCCGTCCCGGCGCGGGCGCGGCCGGGGGAGTGGGTTTCGCGGCAATGGCAGTGCTGGGTGCCCGGATGCGACCGGGCATCGAGCTACTGCTGGACCTACTGGGCTTCGACGGGGCCTTGGCCGGAGCATCGCTGGTCGTGACGGGCGAGGGATCCCTGGACGAGCAGACGTTGTCCGGCAAGGCCCCGGCCGGGGTGGCGCGAGCGGCGGCGGCCAAGGGAATACCGTGCGTAGCGGTATCCGGCCGCTGCCAGCTGTCCGCGGCAAAGCTGCGCGACGCGGGAATCTCGGCGGCGTACGCCCTGACGGACCTGGAACCAGACCCGTCACGCTGCATGGCGGAGGCGGCACCGTTGCTGCGCCGCCTCGCCCACCGCCTGGCGATCGATCAGCTGAACGCCTGATACCAGCAATTGGTTACCATCGTAACCATGGCAACAAAGACGGCGGCGGACACCCGGGCACGCATCCTGGAGGCGGCAGCAGCACTGCTGGTGGCCGAGGGCCGCGACGGGTTGTCAACACGCGCGGTAAGCGCGGCGGCGGGCGTCCAGCCCCCGGCGTTGTACAGGCTGTTCGGAGACAAGGACGGCCTGCTGGACGCGGTAGCGGCGTACGGGTTCGACGAGTATTTGACGAGCAAGCGAGCCCTGGGCTCAACGGGCGACGCGGTAGAGGACCTCCGCCGAGGTTGGGACTTGCACATCGAGTTCGGGCTGTCGAGGCCCGAGTTCTACGTGCTGATGTACGGAGACGCCCGCCCAGGCCGCACATCCCCGGCAGCGCGCGAGGCAGAGGCAATGCTGCGAGGAATAGTCGAGCGAGTAGCGGCAGCGGGCAGGCTGAGGGTGAGCGTAGAGCGAGCGGCAAGACTGGTGCACGCAACAGGAATGGGCGTAGTCCTGTCGCTGATCGCAACGCCGGAGCAAGAGCGAGACGAAGAGCTGTCAACAACGGCCCGAGAGACGGTACTGACCCGAATCCTGACGGGAACAGAGGAGCAGCCAGGTTCAGGCCTGCCAGAGCGAGCAATAGCACTAAGGGCAGGCCTGGACGGAGCAGCAGCGCTGACCCAGGCAGAACGGGTGCTGATGGCCGAATGGCTGAACCGCATAGCAAACGCGTAAAGCGAGGGCCAGTCGAAAACCCGAGCACCATCGGAACCCAGGCCCTCCCGCAACCCCGATCCGAAGCCAGAACACGGCCGGCAACACCGGGTCAAGGCATCTTTCCCGCCTTGACGCGGTGTTACCGGCCGTAGTCACAATGCCAGCTTCGGGGTTGCAGACAGAGACCATGCCAGTGGCTAGTCCACTCGTAGCAGGGCTGTATCGATCCAGTCCGATCGGACATTGCTTGTCACCCCGACGTGACCCAATATGTTGCCGCCCACAACATATCCACGACAAAGCCGTCGGAGGCCCCGATGATCAGGTGGAAAGCGGTCCTGGCCAGCACAGGAGCAACAATCCTGCTCACAGCGGCAGTCCCGGCGACAGCCCAAGCAAGCGGCACGGCAACAGACTGCTGCGGAGGAGGAGCCTCCTGGGCAACGGGCAACAAGTCAGCATTGGGGACATCAACGACAACGGCCAGCCCACTGTGGTTCACGGTGGCCAACGGAGTGACATCCGAGGTGTTCTACCCCCGAGCCGACATCCCGAACATGCAGGACATGCAGTACGTGATCACCGACGGAACCACATTCGTGGACCTCGAGCGAGACGCGACGAACCACGCAGTGACGATGCCGGACGAGAAGGCACTCCAGTACACGGTCACAAACACGGCAAAGAGCGGAAAGTACCGCATCACCACGGACTACGTAACGGACCCAGCCCGAGCAACACTGCTCACGAACACCCGCTTCCAATCCTTGGACGGCGGAAACTACCGCC
Organism: Amycolatopsis sp. NPDC098790; assembly: GCF_044759945.1. Lineage (NCBI taxonomy): Bacteria > Bacillati > Actinomycetota > Actinomycetes > Pseudonocardiales > Pseudonocardiaceae > Amycolatopsis > Amycolatopsis sp. NPDC098790. The sequence goes on along the minus strand of NZ_JBIWAI010000002.1, from coordinate 1,857,698 downwards.
TGTACCTCCTGGCCAACCCGTCAATGGCGGGCGGAGGGGCGAACGACAACGCGTGGTGGGACGGTACCGGCCTGGTAGCAACCGGAACCGAGACCCTGTTCGCCGGCACAGCAACGACAGTCGCACAGGCAATACGAGTCTCGACCGGTTTCACAGCGCACGACAACGGCTACACGGGCGCGGCGAGCGACTGCCTGACCGACCTCCGTGCGGACAAGAACCTGAACAACCAGTTCGACAACATCTCCAGCACGGGCAACGTGGTCCAGTGTGGACAGATCCCGGTAGGAACGGACACGACGTTCACGGTCGCCCTCGGCTACGGCAGCACGACGGCAGCGGCAACGTCCAACGCGAGCGGCTCGCTGAGCACCGGCTTCTCGGCAATCTCGAGTACCTACCGCACCGGCTGGAACTCCTACGTGAACAGCCTGAAACCGGCCCCGGCCAGCGTCTCGGGCGACACACAACGCCGCCGCGCGTACTACGTGGCAGCAATGGCGCTGAAGACGGCGGAGGACAGACAACACCCCGGAGCAAGCGTCGCGGGCCTGGCGACCCCTTGGGGCGACTACACAAACGGCGACCACCTCAACGACGGCTACCACCGAGTCTGGGGCCGCGACCTCTACCAGCAGGCAACGGGTCTCCTCGCCGCCGGCGACAGCGCCCAGGCCAAACGGATGGCCCAATTCCTCTGGAACTCCCAGTGGATCGGCACCCCCACAGCCGGAGACGGCACGACGTACCCGGCAGGCTCATTCCCCCGCTACAGCCCGGTATCCGGGGTGAACGGCGCCACCGCCCAGCAACTCGGCTGCTGCGAACAGCTCGACCAGGACGCCGACGCAATCCTGCTGGCCTGGCTGACCGGCCTGACCGACGCGTCAACGTACGCCAAGGTCAAAACAACGGCCAACCACATAGTCTCAACCGGCCCGGACACAACCGAGCGCTGGGAAGAGCAGTACGGAAAGTCCCCATCATCAGTGGCAGCCGAAATCGCCGGCTTGATCGCAGCAGGCGCAATCGCACGCGCGAACGGCGACACAGCAAGCGCCACATCATGGGAGTCCACAGCGGACAACTGGCGCAACTCCCTGGCAGGCTGGACGGTCACGACAACCGGCTACTGGGGCGGCCACACGTACTACGAGCGCCTGGACCGAGCGGGAAACCCCAACGACAGCGCAACGATCTGCTTTGACGAAGGCTGCTTCTACGAGCACGACGTCACGGACTTCGGGTTCCTGGACCTCGTCCGACTCGGCATCCGCCCAGCAGCGGACGCGACGATCGCGAACTCGATAGCCCCCACAGCGGCCGCGTCCGACGGCAACTCGTCGGTGCAGGTGACGCTCCCCAACGGCGACATCTACTTCCACCGCTACCCCCACGACAACTACGGCGAGAGCACCACGAACTGCACGGGCTGGCCCGCGAACGGCGGCCAACGGTTCGGCCGCCTCTGGCCGGTGCTGTCGGGGGAGCGGGGCCAATACGAACTCGCCAACGGCCGCTCGGCCACGGTCTACCTGAAGTCCATGGCGGACTCGGCCAACGAAGGCTACTTCGTGCCCGAGCAGATCTGGGACCGCGCCGACGTCGGCTGCTTTGGCCTGGGCCGCCCAACGGGCAGCGCTGGCCCGCTGATGTGGGCCGAGGGCCAGTACCTCCGGCTCGCCCAGAGCATGGACGCGGGCCACAACCTCGACACACCGTCGATCGTCAAGTCTCGTTACGGCACCTAGAACGACCTGCCGGCCCGGCACGCCCCCTCGGTGTGCCGGACCGGCGGTCACCGCACCAGGCGGACGGTCTTCGCCGCCGGGACGAACGTCGCCGTCTGGCCGCGGGTGAGGGCCACCGTGTCGGCTTCGAGGCCGTCGCCGAACGCGACCAGGCGGTCGGACTCGACCTCGACCGTCAGCGGCGCCCGCGTCAGTTCCCCTTCGGTGCACGTGGTTCCGGTCGTCGGCGACGGCCAGGCCTCGCGCACGAACCAGACCAGCCGGGCCTCGCCGGGCGCAGGCAGGCGTAACGCGCTGCCGCGTTCGCGCCACACCGACCCGCACCAGCCGGTCGCGCCGGTGCCCGTCCCGACGAGGATCCCCGACGACGCCTGGCGTTCCGCCGGCCCGCCACCGACCCCCAGCCGGTAGCGGGCCGTCTGGTGCCCGGCGTGGCCCAGGTAGATCTCGTTGAGCGCGAGCAGCCGCTGGCCGTCGTCGGCGGTCAGCTCGGCCATCGTGCGGTGCTCGACGTCCTGAGTGGACCGCACCAGGTCCGCGACGGCCGCCGGTGGGTGCCGCACCAGCACCCCGGGCGCGCCCGGCGCGATCCCGACCACCGGCTGCCCGTCGAGGTACTTGGCCACGTTCGCGACGAGCCCGTCCTGGCCGACCACGACGACGACGTCCTCCGGGGTGAACAGGAACCGGTCGAGGTCCGCCCGTTCGACCTCGCCGCGGCGCCAGTCGAGCGGGATGGCCGCCGACGCCGCGGCGAGGGCCGCACGCACGGCGGCGTCCGCCTCGGTCACCTCGGCCAGGTCCCGCCCGCGCGTGCGCAGGAAGAACTCCGCCTGGCCGCGTGTGCCGTGCCGGGCGAGCAGCTCGGCCAGCTCGGTGCGCCGGTGCACCAGCACGACGCGCGGTGCGAGGCTCACGACCGCACACCCAGCTTCGTCAGCAGCAGCGCGAGCAGGTCCGGCGTGACCGTCAGGCTGTCGATCTGCGGCAGGTTGCCGGCCAGCTCCTTCAGCGCCAGGCCGGTCAGGACACCTTCGGGCAGGTCGCGGTACGCGGCCAGCCGCGCGGCTTCCCCGGCCGCTTCCGCCTCACCGAGCGCGCGCTTGCCTTCGGCTTCGACGAGCGTCAGACGTTCCTTGCGCGAGGCCTGCGCCTCGGTCTCGATCCGGCTCGCCGCCGCGGCTTCTTCGGCCTGACGCCGGGCGTTCGTGCCGCGCTGGGCGACCAGCTGCTCTTCGCGACGGGCGAGCTCGATCTGGTTCTGCAGCTCGTTTTCGCCGATCGCGCGTTCGCGTTCGACGGCCAGCGCGCGCCGCTCGAAGGTCGCCCGGTCGGCCTCCTGCTGGACCTTCTCCCGCGCGGTCGTCTGCAACGCCTTTTCGACTTCCGGCTCGGCCCGGATCGCGACGACGCGGACGTCGACGACGGCCGAGCCGGTCTGCGCGAGCCGCGTGTCCTCCTCGGCGAGCCCCGCGCGGACCCGGTCGCGGACCGCGCTCACGCCGTCGACCAGCGCGGTCGCCAGGTCGATGCGGGTCAGCACCTCCACGGCGTACTGCTGGACGTTCTCGGTGAGCAGCCCGCTGATCTGGGCGAGGGGGTCGCTTCTCCAGCGTCCGGTGTTCGGGTCGATGGAGAAGTCGATCCGCTGCGCGGCCAGCTCGGGGTTCTCGATCCGGAAGGTCAGCGCGAGCTGGACGGTGACGTCCTGGAAGTCGGCCGTGCGGGCGTGGAACAGCAGCGGCAGTTCGCGGTCGTCGACCGGGACCTCCGAGACGACCGCGGTCAGCGGCCGGTACCAGAACGACAGTCCGACGCCGTCGTGCGCGAGCTTGCCGCGGCGGTAGTGGCGGATGTGCACGGTGGGGGCGCCACGCAGGTGGCGGAACCCGAAGCGGCGGTCGATGTCGGCCATGAGCCCTCCTCTTATCGTCGAGGTGACGATATGCGGACGGGTGGCTAATCGTCAAGGTGACGATTATAGTCGTGGCATGGGTCACCCGCCGTTCGCCGTCACTGTGGATCTCGTCGTGCTCACCCTGACCGGGGACGAGCTGTGCGCACTGGTGGTGCGCCGGGGAGTCGAGCCGTACAAAGGGGAGTGGGCACTGCCCGGCGGGTTCGTCCGCGAGGACGAGGACCTCTCGGACGCGGCGCGCCGCGAGCTGGCGGAGGAGACGGGGCTGGCGCCGGGGACCGTCCACATCGAACAGCTCGCCGGCTACGGCGCCCCGGACCGCGACCCGCGGATGCGCGTGGTGACGGTCGCGTACCTGGCGCTGGCACCGGACTTGCCAACGCCTCGCGCGGGCACCGACGCAGCGGAGGCACGCTGGACGCCAGTGCGGTCGCCGGCCCGCGAGCACCTGGCGTTCGACCACGACCGGATCCTGGCCGACGGGGTCGAGCGCGCCCGCGCGAAACTGGAGTATTCCCCGCTGGCCACGGCGTTCTGCGCGCCGGAGTTCACGGTCGCGGAGCTGAGGCGGGTGTACGAGCTGGTGTGGGACACGCGGCTGGACCCGCGCAATTTCCACCGCAAGGTGACCGGGGCCGAGGGTTTGCTGGCGCCGACCGGGCGGACGACCACCCGGGACGGTGGCCGTCCCGCGCAGTTGTACCGGCGGGGGAAGGCCGAGTTGCTGTACCCGCCGATGCTGCGCGGGTGACGCTCAGGCCAGCGCGCGCCCGGCCGGGCGGCGGGCGTGCACCCACGCGGGCAGCGCGGTCAGCACGCCGACCGCCACCAGCACCCCGAGGGCGGCCACGAACTGCGCCGGCACCGGGGGCGGGGCGAACTTCGGGTTGAAGAACCCGTACAACCCGATCCCGCCCGGGATGCCGGCGAGCACCGCGGGCACGGCGGGCAGGAGCTGCGCGGTGCACAGCGCCGCGACGACCTGACCCGGCGTCGCGCCGAACGTGCGGCTGACCGCCAGCGCGTGCCGCGCCTGGACCGCGCTGCTCCATCCGACGAACACCGTGTTGAGCACGGAAAGCGCGGCCAGCGCGACCGTCACCCCCAACGCGACCTGGCCGATCCGGGCGTTCACCGCCGCCATGGCGGGATCGGTCAGCCCGGTGCCCGTGTCGTGGGCGACGGCGGCGCGAAACGCCAGCAGCGCGGAGATCGTGACGCTGATGGCCGCCGTCCCGAGCGCCGTCAACGCGGCGCGGCCCGGCCGGCGGGCGAGCAGCCGGACGCCGACCAGCAGCGACGTCGGCAGATACGCCGTCAACGCGGTCAGCCGCGGGTGGCGCGAGATCAGGTGGGCCGGCTCGGCCAGGGCGTGGACGGTGCTGGTCCGCGCCGCCCGCAGGACAGGCCCGGCCGTCGCGGTCAAGACCACCAATGCCGCGAGGATGACCACGGCGACGACGGTGCCCACGCCCGGCGGCTGGGTGGTGACCAGCAGGCCGGCGCTGGGATTGGCCAGCCCGGGCGCGGCCAGCGTCCCGGCGGTCAGGCCGAGCGCGGTCGCCACGGCCGTCGGCAGTACGTACTGCGCCAGCAGAACCGCGGCGACGGTCCGCGGACCCGCCCCGACCGCCTTGAGCAACCCGGCGCGCCGATTGTCCCGGGCGGCGCGGACGGCGGCGAGCGCCGCGAGGGTGACGATCGCGGCCGCGGCCAGCAGCCAGCCGCCGGCGATCAGGGTCGGCCGGGTGTCCTTGATCATGTTCGTGTCGGTCCGCAGCACCGTCTGCCAATTGTGCGTGTTGACCCAGTCGCCGCCTCGGTTGTCCTTGGCGAACACGGTGTCCCGCCAAGTGGTCGGTGCGTCCGGATCGGACAGTCTCAAGTGGATCAAGTAGACGACGGTCGCGTCCCCGATGGCGGCCTTCGCGTCGGCGGTGGTGAGCCAGATCCGGCCGCCCCGGTCGGACGGGCCGTCGCCCTGGGCCCAGTCACTCCACGGGTACACGGGGGTGGCGGCGCTGATCGCGATCCCGACGACCGGGTAGGCCCGGCCGCCGAGGGTGACGTCGTCGCCGACGTGGACGCCGAACACCTCCGCGAAGCCGCGTTCGACCACCGCGCCGCCGGGGCGGACCCAGGAGCCGTCGGTCACGAGTGGACGGTCCACTGTGGAGGGACCCTCGTCGCGGCCTTCGATCGACGAGTGCGCCTCGCGGCCGTGCAGCCCGACGGTGGCGTCGAAGGCGAAGATCGGGTCGGCCTGCTCGGCGACGCCGGGCGTGCGCGCGAGGCGGCCGGCGAGGTCCGACGGGTCGGTGGCCGTCGTGATGACGGTGAGGTCGGGGCCGGCGGTGGCCGCGCGGGTGTTCTCGTACCCGGTCGTCACGGCGCTGCCGGTCGCCAGGCCGAGGGTCAGCGCGGCCGTGGCGGCGGTGACGGCGACCAGGAACAGCGCGGCCTCGCCGGGACGGCGGCGCAGGTCGCGCGCGGCCAGGCGCCACACGAGCGGCAGACGCCCCACGGCTCAGCCTTCCCAGCTCAGCAGCGCGCCGAGCGGGGCCGTGGCGCCGTCGAGCCGGGTGTCGTCGACGAGGGCGCCGTCACGCAGCGCGACGACGCGGTCGGCGGTGGCGGCGACGCGGTCGTCGTGGGTGACCACGACCAGGGTTTGGCCGCCGGCGCGCAGTTCGTCGAAGAGGCGGAGGACGTCGCGGGTCGCGGCGCTGTCGAGGTTGCCGGTGGGCTCGTCGGCCAGCACGACAAGGGGTGCGTTGACCAGCGCCCGGGCCACGGCCACCCGCTGCCGCTGCCCACCGGAGAGTTCGGACGGCAGGTGGCGGGCGCGGCCGTCGAGCCCGACCCGGTCCAGCAGCGCGGTGGCGCGGCCGCGGGCGGTGCGCGGGGAAGCGCCGGCGAGCAGGGCGGGCAGCTCGATGTTCTCGGCGGCGGTCAGCTCCTCCATGAGGTGGAAGTCCTGGAAGACGAACCCGGTGGCGCGCCGGCGCAGGCGGGCGAGCGCGCGTTCCCCGAGGTGGTCGATCCGGCGGCCGCCGAGCCGGACCTGGCCGCGGGTCGGCCGGTCGAGGCCGCCGAGCAGCTGGAGGAGTGTGGACTTCCCGCAGCCGCTGGGTCCGGTGACCGCGAGGGTCTGCCCGGCGGGGATGTCGAGGTCGATGCCGTCCACGGCGCGGACGAGGGTTTCGCCCCGGCCGTAGGTGCGGGAGAGGCCGATGGCCTGCAGAACCGGTCCTTCGACATGCGGTCGCGGAGGCGCGGTTGCCCGTTGTTGCCGTGAGCCACCTCCGGGCCGCCGGCCGTCTCCCGTCATGCGTTCCCGCCTTTCCCTCGGGCGGACCACGTCCGCTCGCACGCTTCCAGCCAGCGCAGCTCGGCCTGCCACCGCAGCGTGATGCCCTCCAGGAGCAGGCCGGCTTCCGAATCCGCGTCCTGGGCGAGTGCCGCCTGCTGTGCGTCGGCGAGGCTGCGGAGCAGCTCGCGCCGCCGGGCGTCCACCAGGGAGAGGGGGTCGGCCAGGCCCGACTCGGCCGCGGCCACCAGCTTCAGGTGGAACTCTGCGACGTCCGCCTTCGGCCCGGCCCCCTCGGCCATCCACGCGACCACCCGCTCCTGCCCGGCCGCCGTCAGCGCGTACACCTTGCGCCGCGGGCCGCGGACCGGCTCGTCCTCGCGCTCCTGGACCACCAGGCCCGCCTTCTCGAGCCGGGTGAGCGTCACGTAGATCTGCCCCACGTTCAGCGAGTCCCCCACCGGTCCGAGCGCCGACACCAGCCGCCGCCGCAGGTCATAGCCGTGCGACGGCTCCTTCGCCAGCAAAGCCAGCACGACGTCCTGCACGGCTCAATAGATAGCGGTTAGCCAAAGGACGTGTCAAGCGGGCGTCAGCCGCCGCACGAGCGGAAGCAGGCGCGTGCCGAAGTTGCGGACCGCCAGGCCGCGGCGGGTGGCCGGGATGAGCAGGGCCGCCGCCGTGGAGACGTTGCGCTGCTTCGGTTCCACCAGCTTCCGGTGTGCCGCCTCGTACCGGCGGAACGCCCCGGCCGCGTCGCCCGGGGTCCGGTCCAGCTCCTCCGCCAGCGTGTGCGCGCCGGCCATCGCCAGCGTCGAGCCGTCGCCGAACAACGACACGCACGACGCCGCGTCCCCGGCCAGCGCGATCCGGCCGGACGACCAGCCGGCCATCCGCACCCGGCTCACCGAGTCCAGGTACAGGTCGCCGGCCTCGCGCACGCGCTCCAGCAGTTCCGGCACGCGCCAGCCGGCGCCCTCGTACGCCTCGGCGAGCATCCGCTTGTGCAGCGCGGTGTCCCGGTGGTCGAACCCCGGCACGGCGGCGCTGCGGAACATGAACGCGGCGATCCCGCGGCCGCGCGACGGGTGCACCGCGACCGCCCGGCCGGGCGAGTTGTACATCACCAGCTGGGTGCGGTCGGCGGGCGGCTCGGCCAGCGACAGCGTCGCGATGTAGACGCCCATGTGCTCGACGAACGCGTGCTCCGGCCCGAACACCAGCCGCCGCACGCCCGAGTGCAGGCCGTCGGCGCCGATCACCAGGTCGAAGCGCCGCGGCGCGCCCCGCTCGAACGTGACGTCGACACCGCCGTCGTCCTGGCTCAGCTCGGTGATCGAGTCGTGGAAGACGAACTCCGCGTCCTCGCGCGCGGCTTCGTGCAGGATCGCCGCGAGGTCGGTGCGCGGCAGCTCGATGCCGCCGTCGCCGCCGATCGCGACGCGGCCGGTCCGGCGCCCGGCGTCGTCGACGAACTTCATCGACGTCACGGCCGTGCTCGCCTCGCGCAGTTTCCCGGTGATGCCCATCCGGTCGGCGACGCGCGCGGCCGGCCCGCGCACGTCCACCGGGCTGCCGCTCGAGCGCAGCCCGGCGGCGCGCTCGACGACGGTCGGCCGGAAGCCGGCGCGGGCCAGCCAGTACGCCAGCGTCGGCCCGGCGACGCCCGCGCCGGAGATCAGTGCGGTCCGCTCGGTCATGGTGGTACCCCCATCGAAGTCCTGACCATCGGTCAGTCATGACCGTACGCTCCTGTCCACCGGTCAGGCAACCGGCTAGGCTCGGGCGATGACCGACGACACCCGCGCCCGGATCCTCAGCGCCGCGCTCGAGGAGTTCTCCGAGCGCGGCTTCCACGCGGTGTCGGTCCGGGAACTGGCCGAGCGCGTCGGCGTCACGAAAACCGCCGTGCTGTACCACTTCCCGGGCAAGGCGGACATCGTGACGGCGCTGGCCGAGCCGCTGCTGGCCGACCTCGAAACGGCCATGGCGAAGGCCGCGGACGCCGCCGCCCCGCGCGCGGCGGCGATCGAGGGACTGCTCGACGTGTGGCTGAGCCACCGCTACCTGCTCCGGATGAACCTGCGCGACCTCGGCCTCACCGCGTCGAAGGCGGTGTTCGACCGCTTCCGCGACGGCATGCTGAAGGCGAACCACCTGGTGGCGGGCCCGGACGCGGACCTGGCGGGCCGGGTCCGCGCGGCACAGGCGATCGCGATGCTCAGCGACCCGGTGGTGCTGTTCGCCGACGCGCCGGCGGACGAACTGCGCGCGGCGGTCCTCGACGGCGTCGACCGGTTGTACGCGGTCCCCGAACCCGAGGTGGGCGCCCGTGCTCGCCGCGGCCGGCCACCGGTGATGAGCCCGGAGACGATCGAGGCGGCCCGGCGCCTTTACGACGCCGGCCATGCGCCTGCTGACATCGCCACGGCGCTGGGCGTCTCCCGCGCCACCATCTATCGCCACCTGCCGGGCGCGGAATGAGGCCAGGTCTCGCGCCTGCCGGGGCTGGCCGTCGGTGCTTGCTCCGGCGACGATCGAGGCGGCCCGGCGTCTCTACGACGCGGGGCACGCGCCGGCTGTCATCGCCACGGCGCTGGGCGTCTCCCGGGCCACCATCTATCGGCACCTGCCGGGTGCGGAATGAGGCCAGGCCCCGCACTCGCCGAGTGATTGCCTCGGCGACGATCGAGGCGGCCCGGCGCCTTTACGACGCCGGGCATGCCCCTGCCGACATCGCGACGGCGCTGGGCGTCTCCCGCGCCACGATCTACCGCCACCTGCCGGGCGGGGAATAATGAGACGCACTAATGAGACTTATTGAGACGCGACCTCGATCGAGGGAAGCGCCGAGAGCTGGGCCGGAGTCAGCTTCGACGCCGCCGCGAACACCGTTTGCTGGTGGTCCTTGATCCGCTCGTCCACTAGCCGGCTCAGCTCGAAGGCCAGCCGGCCGGTCTGCTTGACCGTGACGTCGTCCACCAGCGGCCGCGCGGCCGACGTGATGACCACCCCCGAAGCCTCGCCACCCGAGGATTGTGAGACACCGACCGAGTAGGCCTCGCGCGGGTTGACCGGCCCGTCGATCGAGAAGTCGCGGATCCGGCCCAGCAGCGCGTGCCACTCGGCGACCTCGCCCGGCACGCCGGTGGCCGTGACGTCGTCGACCGTCAGGTGCAAGCCGCGGTCGCCGGTGCGGAAACAGCGGGCGTAGGAGTTGAGCGCGGACACCCACAGCGCCTCGACGAGCACGGCGTCGACCCGCGGGCGGGCCAGCTCGGCCACCAGCCGTTCGCAGCACTCGAGGGTGAACTGGAGGTCGTCGAAGAGCGCGACGAGATCGGCCAGGCCGAGCGCGCCGGGCGTCGTGAGCTGCCGGGCGCTCGTGGGGGTCGTCGTGGAAGGGGTCATCCGGGACGCTCCTGTCGGCGGCGGTCGAACCTCAACGACACCGCATCCGGGAGCGCCCCGGGGTCTCAATTTGCGACAGTGGCGAGCCGGAAGCACAGGCTGAACGACGTCTTCCGCGGCACCAGCCGGTACGCCGGCAGCACGCCGGGCCCGCAGGCCGCCGTCCCGAGGCCGTGCTGGGCCACGTCCAGCGTCAAGTGGACCAGCGATCCCGGCTGCAGCTCGTCGGTGTGCCGGGCCGCCTCCACCGCCGCCGCCGTCCAGCGGCGGGCCGTGAAGCCGAACACCGGGTCGCCGTCGATGCGCAGGCCCGCTCCGGCCGGGTCCGTCAGACGCACCCAGCGCACGTCGGCCCGGTTGCCGTTCTCCTGCGGGAAGACGTACGGCGTCTGCAGGCCGTCGACGCTGCTCGAGAACCGCCCGATCCGCACCGCCTGGCGGCTGTCCGGGTACGCCTCGCCGGGGCCCGCGCCGAACCACTCGGCCGAGCCGAACGTGCCCGGGACCGCCATCGCCAGGCCGAGCCGGGGGAGCGTGCCCGGGAAGTCGCCGTCGGGGGTCACGTCGACGCGCAGCCGCAGGCCGCCCTCGAAGGCCGACCACGTGTAGTCCGTGAGCAGGCCGAACGGCTGCGCCGGCGGCGCGACGCGGGTGCGCACCACCAGTTCGTCGCCGTCGGCGTCGACCTCGATCACCCGGTGCTGCATGCGGTGCAGCCCTGCCGCCCGCCACTGCGACGCTTCGGACGGCCCGGGCGACGACCCGCGGTCGTTGTCCGTCGTCGCGCGCCAGACGTCCAGCCGCGGCCCTCGGATCGGGTGCCCGCCGAGCGTCGTCAGCGTGCCCGTCGCGGGATCGAACTCGCCGGCGCCGAGGACGAGCCGTCCGGACGTGCGGAACACCGGACCCCGCGGCGAAGGCAAGGCACGGGCCGGCGCGGGCGTCACCGGCAGCTGGCCCCAGCCGACGACGTGGCCGGCGGGCGCCCACGCCGTCCCGGACGTCAGCGACGCCGAGACGGTCAGCCACGACTCGCCGCGGGTCGGCGGCAACGACGGCAGCGGAACCGAAACGTCGTGTCCGGAGTGGACAGCCGGCACGTCGAGAACCCCGTTCGCGACAGCGGTTCCTTCCTCATCGAGCACCCAGGTGAACGTCAAGTGCGCGGTGTCCACGTAGTCGTAGTGGTTCGACACCCGGATGCCGGACGGATCGGCGTCGATCCGGACCGGCTCGATGATCTTCGCGAACTCCGTCAGCCCCGGGGACGGCGTCCGGTCCGGGAAGAGCAGGCCGTCGATGACGAAGTTGCCGTCGTGGAGGGGCTCGCCGAAGTCGCCGCCGTAGGCGAAGCGGCCCGGCGCGGCCAGGCCGTGGTCGATCCACTCCCAGACGAACCCGCCCTGGCAGTTCGGGTACCGCTCGAACAGCTCGCGGTATTCGAGCAGCCCGCCCGGGCCGTTGCCCATGGCGTGCGCGTACTCGCAGAGGATGAACGGCAGGTCCCGGCGACGCTCGTCGTCGTCCTCGCGACGCCCGATCAGCTCCACTTCGGACGGTGTCGCGTACATGCGGCTGTGGACGTCCACATAGGAGCAGTCGTGGTCGCCTTCGTAGTGCACCGGACGGCTGGGGTCGCGTTCGCGCACCCACTCCGCCATCCGCGCGAGGTTGTCGCCGGTGTGGCTTTCGTTGCCCAGCGACCAGAGGATCACGCTGGGCCGGTTCTTGTCCCGCTCCACCGTGCGGCGGATCCGGTCGAGGTAGGCGTCCGTCCACATCGGCTCGGAGCTGGGGTTGCGGTCCCACCCGAGCGGCCCGAAGCCGTGCGTCTCCAGGTCGCACTCGTCGATCACCCACAGGCCGTGCTCGTCGCACAGTTCGAGGAACGTGGGATCCGGCGGGTAGTGGCTGGTCCGGACGGCGTTGACGTTGTGCCGCTTCATGAGCAGGACGTCGGTCAGCGCGGTTTCGCGCGAGACGACGCGCCCGGTGCGCGGGTCGTGTTCGTGCCGGTTCACCCCGCGCAGCAGCAGGCGCCGCCCGTTGACCTTGAGCTGCCCGTCTTCGATCGTCACGGTCCGGAACCCGATCCGCACCGGTACCCGTTCGGCCACTGTGGACAGTGTGCCGTCGTAGAGCCGCGGGGTTTCGGCGCTCCACGGTTCGACGGGCAGCTCCAACGGCGAACCGGCCGGGTGCCCGGCGACGCCCAGTGCCGGGATGTCCAGCACGACGTCCGAGCCGGCCTCGACTCGGACCGTGCCCAGCCCGGTCGTGTGGTCGTAGTCCGCGTGGATCCAGTGGTCGCCGATGCCGCCGGCCGGGCGGGCGAGCAGCGTCACGGGCCGGAAGATCCCGGACAGCCACCACATGTCCTGGTCTTCGAGGTAGCTGCCGGCCGACCACTGGTGCACGCGCACGACCAGGACATTGCCGTGCGGCTTCAGCAGCGACCCGACCTCGAACTCCGCCGGCAGCCGGCTGCCCTTCGTCACGCCGAGCTCGGTGCCGTTGAGCCAGATCCGGCCGCACGAGTCGATCCCGTCGAAGCGCAGCAGAGACGACCCGGACGGCCACGCCGCGGGCAGGTCGAACCGCAGCCGGTGGTCACCGGTCGGGTTCTCCGACGGCACGTGCGGCGGGTCGACCGGGAACGGGTAGTGCACGTTCGTGTAGGCGGGCTTGCCGTGCCCGTGCAGCTGCCACAGCGAGGGCACCGGCAGCTCGTCCCACGCGGAGTCGTCGAACACGGGATCGGCGACATCCGGGGGAGCGGCGGCGAGGCTCGGCGACAGGTGGAACCGCCAGACGCCGGTCAGCGACAGCGACGGCGCATCGGAGCCGAAGGCCGCGCGCGGAGCCACCGAGCCGTAGCCCGGTCCTGGGTCTTCGACGTACACCGCGACACCTCCCGTGAGCGTTCCCGTGAACGTTCACGGGACTGGCCGAAGTGTGCGGACCGCCGGGTCGGCGTGTCAAGTGATCAGGCGGATTCCCGCAGGTGAAGCCGGGCGCGGACGACCAGCTCACCGGGTTCGAGGGGCGCGGCACCGGTCACGAGCCGCGTCGTTTGCTCGACGGCCAGCGCGCCGAACGCCCGGGTGTCGATGGCGACGCTGGAGAGCTCCGGGTCGACGAGGGTGCCGAGGGCGAGCCCGTCGAACCCGATCACCGCGAGGTCGTCCGGGACGCGCAGGCCGAACCGGCGGGCTTCGCGCAGGGCGCCGATGGCGATGACGTCGTTGAACGCGAACACGGCGGTGACGTCGGGGTGGGCGGCGAGCAGGCTCGCCAGGGCCGCACCGCCGCCGTCCACGGTCTGGGCGGCGCGCGCGATCCACCCGGGCGCGACCGCGAGGCCGTGCTCGGCGGCGGCCCGGCGAAACCAGAGCTGCCGGACGCTGGGCTCGCGCCCGTCGTCGTCGAGCATCCCGATCCGCCGGTGCCCGCGCCCGGCGAGGTGCGCGACGGCCTCGCGGACGCCGTCCTCGCCGTCGATCGGGATGCCGCTGAACCGCGGCAGGCGCGGCTCGCGGCCGAGCAGCACCACCGGGACGCCCGGGGTGAACCGGTCGAGGTCCTCTTCGGACCGGCTGAAGTAGCCGACCACGGCGTCGACCTGCGAGCCGATGACCCGGAGCGTGGCGAGCTCCTGCTCGGCGTCGCCGGCGGTGTCGTAGACGACGACGTGCCAGCCACGCGCCCGGGCGGCCGCCAGCGCCCCGGAGGCGACTTCGGTGAAGAAGGGGTTGAGCAGGTCCGGCACGACCAGGCCGATGGTCGTGGTGTCCGGCCGGACCAGGCCGCGGGCGAACCGGCTCGGCCGGTACCCCAGCTCCCGGGCGGCGTCGAGGACGCGCTGCTTGGTCGAGCCGTCGATCTCGGCCTTGTCGTTCAGGGCCCGCGAGACGGTCTGCCGCGACACGCCGGCCGAGCGGGCGACGTCGTGGATCGTCACCCGCCGGGGTTCCGTGCTGCTCGAGGACACCCGTCGAGTATGCCTGCCCGCGGTCCGGGCGCCACCCCCGCGGGTGGCCGGGCGGCGCGAGCCCCGGCGGCCGGCCGACTGTCCACTTCGGTCACCTCCCGGACGTGTGGCCGGTGTGGAATCGCCGTGTCAAATCGAAACCGGCTAGCACCAACGAAAGCGGGTGGTGATCTCCGGCACACCTTAAGTCTTCCTTAGCCTGCTTGGTGACCTGACGCACAACCTCTAGCGTGCGTGAACCATGGATTCCTCGCTCCTCACCGAAAACGGTGAAAGCTACTCGAAAGCACTGGGCAACCGCCAAGTGCAGATGATCGCCATCGGCGGCGCGATCGGCGTCGGGCTGTTCCTCGGCGCCGGCGGGAAGCTGCACCAGGTCGGCCCCTCGCTGGTCCTCTCCTACGCGATCTGCGGGGTGGCCGCCTACTTCGTGATGCGCGCGCTCGGCGAGCTCGTCCTGCACGAGCCCAGCTCCGGCAGCTTCGTCACCTACGCGCGGAAGTTCATCGGCCCGTGGGCCGGGTTCGTCTCGGGCTGGATGTACTGGGTGAACTGGGCCATGACCGGGATCGCGGAGATCACCGCGGTCGCGATCTACGTCCACAAGTGGCTGCCGGACGTGCCGCAGTGGATCACCGCGCTGGTCGCCCTCGGCGTGCTGCTCGCGGTGAACCTGCTGAGCGTCAAGCTGTTCGGCGAGCTGGAGTTCTGGTTCTCGGTGGTCAAGGTGCTGGCCATCGTCGTCTTCCTGGTCACCGCGCTGGGCCTGGTCTTCACCAGCGCGGACATCGGCGGCACGCCGGCCGGCGTGCACAACCTGACCGACCACAGTGGATTCTTCCCGGCGGGCGTCGGCATCGCGCTGATGACGCTGCAGGCGGTCATCTTCGCCTACTCGGCCATCGAGGTCGTCGGCATCGCGGCGGGCGAAACGAAGAATCCGCGCCAGGTGCTGCCAAAGGCGATCAACGGCGTGGTGTGGCGGATCGGCGTCTTCTACGTCGGCTCGGTGCTGATGCTGGCCATGCTGCTGCCGTGGCCGTTCTACAACGGCGACGAAAGCCCGTTCGTGACCGTGTTCAGCCGCCTCGGCATCCCGGGCATCGGCGACGTCATGAACGCGGTCGTGCTGACCGCGGCGCTCTCCAGCGTCAACTCCGGGCTCTACTCGACCGGCCGGATCCTGCGCTCGCTGGCCGAGAAGGGCGAAGCGCCGTCGTTCGTCAGCCGGATGAGCAGCCGCCACGTGCCCTACGGCGGCATCCTGTTCACCTCGGTCGCCTACCTGCTCGGCGTGGTGCTGAACTACCTGGTGCCCAAGGACGCGTTCGACATCGCGATCGCAATCGCCTCCCTCGGCGTGATCACGACCTGGGCGACGCTCGTCTTCTGCCAGCTGCGGCTGCGTCAGGCCGCGCTGCGCGGCGAGCTGGAGCGCCCGTCGTACCGGATGCCGTGGGCGCCGTACTCGGCCTGGGCGACGCTGGCGTTCCTGGTGCTGGTGGTCGTGCTGATGGGCTTCTCGGACGGCGCGGAGAAGATCGCGTTCTACTCGATCCCAGTGCTGGCCGTGGTCCTCGCGGTCGGCTGGCGGTTCGTGGTGAAGCGGCGGGAACCCGCGGCTCAGCGCAAGTAGTTGTAGACGCTCGCCCGCGAGATCCCGAGCAGGTCGGTCAGCGCCGGCACCGCGTTCTTCAGCTCCAGGAACCCGCGCTCCTTGAGCGTCCGGACGAGGTCCTTCTTCGCCGCCGGCGGCAGGCCGCGCGGGGTGTGGCCGCGCTCGGTGGCGTAGTCCTCGACCAGTGCGCGCAGCTCGTCGCCGGTGCGGGCCCGCAGCGACTCGGTCAGCGGGGCCGGTTCGTCGGCGCGGGCCAGCCGGGTCAGGGCGCGCGCCGCGGAACCGAGCAGCGAGACGTCGAGGTTGAGGCACAGCGCCGCGACGTACTCGCCGCCCGAGTTGCGGATGCCGATCGACGTGCTCTTCGCCGGCCGTCCGTCCGGGAAGCGGTTCGGGTAGTTCTGGAGCACGTCCGGGAAACCGGGGTCGGCGATCCGGGCCAGGCCGAGTTCGGTCGCCGGATCGCCGACGGCGCGCCCGGACAGGCCGCCTTCGATCGCGCGCACGGCGTGGGCCGGGTCGCGCAGGTCGTGCAGCACGACCTCGCACAGCCCCGGGAACATCCGGCCCACGGCCTGCGCGATCTTCTCGGCCTCGCGCAGCAGGAGCTCGTCCTCGGTCATCCGATCAGCTCCCGCAGCTTGTCCGGCGCCTTCAGCCCGGATCCGGTGAGGACGACGACGGTCGTCTCGCCGGGCCGGATGGCGCCGCGGGCGCGGAAGACGTCGACGGCCGCGGCGGCGGTCGCGCTGGTCGGCTCCGCGTAGAGGCCCAGCGCCGCCAGCCGGCGGGCCGCCGCGGCGATGGCGTCCTCTTCGATCGCGACGGTGTCGCCGCCGGACCGGCGGATCGCCGCGACGACCTCCGGGAGGCGGACCGGCTGCCGGATGGCGGTCCCTTCGGCGACGGTCGGCGCGAACGGCGGTGGCTGCCGGTCGTGGAAAGCGGCGTCGATCGGGGAGCAGTTGCGGGGCTGGGCGACCAGCAGGCGCGGCCGCCGGGTGATCGACCCGGCGGCCAGCAGCTCGCCGAACCCGAGGTCGCAGCCCAGCACGATGCTGCCGGCGCCGGCCACCGTGACGACGGCGTCCGGTGCGCGGAAGCCCAGGTCCTCCCACAGTTCGTACGCCAGCGTCTTGGTGCCCTGCAGGAAGAAGGGGTGCCAGTTGTGGCTGGCGTAGGTGGTGCGCGCCGAGCGGCGGACGGCCTCGGCGGCGGTGTCGTCGCGCGTGCCGGGCACCAGCTCGACGTCGGCGCCGTACGCGCGGGTCTGCAGGACCTTCGCCGGTGACGTCCCCTCCGGAGCGAGCACGGTGGCCGCGATGCCGGCCGCGGCGCTGTAGGCCGCGACCGACGAACCGCCGTTGCCGGAGCTGTCTTCCAGCAGCTCGGTGACCCCGGCGCCGGCCAGCGCGGAGATCATGACGCTGGACCCGCGGTCCTTGAAGCTGCCGGTCGGGCTGAACCACTCGAGCTTGAACCGCACGTCGCCGTCGCCCCACGGCCGCGGGACCAGCGGGGTGCAGCCCTCGCCGAGCGAGACCGGGCGCAGGTCGCCGGGCAGGGCGGCCCGGTAGCGCCAGAGCGACCGGACGCCGGTGTCGACGTCGCCGGGGGTGAGGCCGGGCAGCGGGGCGACGGTCAGCGGCGCACCGTCGTCGCCGCGCCACCGCACCGGGTCGCCCGGGTAGCGCGTCCCCGACCGCTCGTCCGCGTACCAGTACTCCACGACCACCTCCGTGCTTGGACAGGCAGTCCAAGTGTAGACGATCAGTCCACCGTTACCGGTGAGTATGCGAAACGCTTTCAGCTTCTTCTAAGGAAAATCTGTCACCGGAGAGTGGAAAATTCTTGTCGGCAAGCGCGCGGCGGGGGACTGGAGGTACCGATGGTGTCCGGCTGAATACCGGGAGTCGTGCTGGTCGGAGCCGGTGCCGTCCGCGCGCGGCCGTCACGAGTGAGGTCGCGTGAGCACGACGAACCCGGGAGATCCGGGGATCCACAGTGGACTCCCGGTTCCGGCGACGCGAATCGCGCCGGGGCTGGGCGCCGCTTTCGGCTGTGGGTAAAAATGCCGGGAAAATAGCGGACGCGCAATCCGGAATTCCGCGGATTCCGGATTGCGGGACAGCTCGTTCGTCGTGGTGGTTTTTACCGCCACGACGCTTTGTGTTGTACGCGGGAAACGGCAGGACCGCCGGTCGTCGTGGTCCGGTGTGGTCAGTCGCACTGCGTCCGCCGGGTGAGAAGGCTTGCCCCATCTGGTGGTGTGTGGCACGTGGACCCCAGGTCGGGCCGCGGAACGTGACGGCGGCGTTAAATTCTTGCGTCTTCCGGCTGGTCCATCGCGAATTTTCTGAACCGGTACGACGAAATCGTGGTGGGTTGTTGACGACGGCGGTGCGAACCCGCTTAAGTACTCCCCGTTGCCATCACCCTTTCGTGCGTAGCGGGAGTTCCCATGCGTGTTCCGAAAGCCGACCGCGGATCGGCCGGCCTGATCGTCGCCGTGTCCCCCGTGCGGTGGCCGTCGGCGCGCGCGGTCGCCGCCGCCGCGCGCGGGGGCGGGCTCGGCGTCCTCGACCTGACCGGCGGCCCGGCCGCCGCGGACGAGCTCGCGCTGCTCGCCGAGTGGGGCGTCCCGGAGTACGGCGTCCGGCTGGCCGGCCCCGTGGCCGACCTGCCCGAAGCCGTGACCACGGTCCTGCTGACCGAAGACTCGCCGTGCACCGCGCGCGACTTCCCCGGTCGCCGGGTGCTCGCCGAGGTCACGAGCCGCGCGTCGGCCGCGCGAGCCGTCGACGGCGGAGCGCACGGCCTGATCGCGCGCGGGCACGAATGCGGTGGCCGGACCGGCGAGCTGAGCACGTTAGTGCTGCTCCAGGCCCTGCTCGAAAACTTCGCCGTGCCGGTGTGGGCGGCGGGCGGGATCGGCCCGCACACCGCGGCCGCGGCGGTCGCGGGCGGCGCGGCCGGGGTCGTCGTCGACACCCAGCTCGCGCTGCTGCCGGAAGCCGAGCTGCCGTCGGCGCTCACCCGCG
Source organism: Amycolatopsis sp. NPDC098790 (assembly GCF_044759945.1). Taxonomy (NCBI): domain Bacteria; kingdom Bacillati; phylum Actinomycetota; class Actinomycetes; order Pseudonocardiales; family Pseudonocardiaceae; genus Amycolatopsis; species Amycolatopsis sp. NPDC098790. The sequence continues at coordinate 1,838,658 of NZ_JBIWAI010000002.1, read as the reverse complement.
CCCTCGCCGGGCTGGACGGCTCCGAGACGACGGTCGTCGACGGCGTCCGCCGCCTTTCACGGCACGGTTCTGAGCCGATCGAAGCCGGTCAGGACGTCTTCCTCGCCACCCGGTTCCGCGACCGGTGGGGCACGGTGACCGCGGCCGTGCGCGGCCTGGCCGACGCCATCGGTGACGCCCTGCGCGTCGAAACCCCGGTGCTCGGCCCCGGCAGCGCGGGCAGCCGCGCGCTGGGCACGGCGCTGCCCATCGCGCAGGGACCGATGACCCGCGTCAGCGACCAGCCGGCGTTCGCGGCCGCGGTGGCCGCGGGTGGCGCCCTGCCGTTCATCGCGCTGGCCCTGTCCGGGCCGGACCAGACCCGCGACGTCCTGGAACGGACCCGGGAAGCCGTCGGCGACGCACCCTGGGGCGTCGGTGTCCTCGGCTTCGCCGCGGAAGACGTCAAAGCCGCGCAGCTGGCAGTGATCCGCGAGCTGCGGCCGACGCACGCCATCATCGCCGGCGGCCGCCCCGCGCAGGCCGCGGCGCTGGAAGAGGCGGGGATCTCGACGTTCCTCCACGTGCCGTCGCCGGGACTGCTGAAGCAGTTCCTCGAAGCGGGGGCCCGCAAGTTCGTCTTCGAGGGCTCGGAGTGCGGGGGCCACGTCGGGCCGCGTACCAGCTTCCCGTTGTGGGAGGCGCAGCTCGGCGTCCTCGCCGACCTCGTCGCGGCCACGCCGGACGCGGCCGCCGACCTGCAGTTGCTCTTCGCGGGCGGGATCCACGACGAGCGCTCGGCGGCGATGGTCGCCGCGCTCGCCGCGCCGGTGGCCGCGCGCGGCGCCGCGATCGGCGTGCTCATGGGCACCGCCTACCTCTTCACCCGCGAGGCCGTCGACGCCGGCGCCGTGCTCCCGCTGTTCCAGCGCAGCCTGCTCGGCGCCGAGCACACGGACCTCCTGGAGACCGCGCCGGGCCACGCCACCCGCTGCGTCCGCAGCCCGTTCACCGAGGAGTACGCGGCGATCAAGGCCGACCTCGCCGAACAGGACGTCCCGAGCCGGGACGCCTGGGAACGGTTGGAGCAGCTGAACGTCGGCCGGCTTCGCTTGGCCAGCAAGGGGATCGAGCGCGTCGGCGCCGAGCTGCGTGACGTCGGCGAGGACCGGCAGCTCGCCGAAGGCATGTTCATGGCGGGCGAGGTCGCCGTGCTGCGCTCGGCCGTCACGACGATCGCCGCCCTGCACACCGCGGTCGGCGAAGGCGCGAACGCGGTCCTGCGCGAGCGGGCGGCCGCCTTCGCCGTCGAGACGGCGGAACCCCCGGCGCCCGAACCCCTCGACATCGCGATCGTCGGGATGGCCTGCATGTTCCCGCAGGCGCCCGACCTGGCGACGTTCTGGGCGAACGTCCTGGCCGGCGCGGACGCGGTCACCGAGGTGCCGCCGCAACGCTGGGACACCTCGCTCTACTACGACCCCGAGGGCCAGGGGGAGAAGACGCCGTCACGCTGGGGCGGGTTCCTGCCCGAAATCGGCTTCGACCCGCTGAAGTACGGCATCCCGCCGTCGTCGCTGGCCAGCATCGAACCCGTGCAGCTGCTGGCCCTGGAGGCCGCGCACCGCGCGCTCGTGGACGCCGGCTACGAAGACCGCCCGTTCGACCGGGCCCGGACGTCGGTCGTGTTCGGCGCCGAGGCGGGCAGCGACCTGTCGAACGCGATGTCCCTGCGGACCGTCCTGCCGTCCTATGTGGGCGGACTGCCGTCCGCTTTGGACGATCAGCTGCCGCGGATCACCGAGGACTCGTTCCCCGGTGTGCTGGCCAACGTGATCGCCGGCCGGATCGCCAACCGGCTCGACCTGGGCGGCGCGAACTACACCGTGGACGCCGCGTGCGCGTCGTCGCTGACCGCCGTCGACGTCGCCTGCAAGGAGCTGACGGCCGGCACGAGCGACCTCGTGCTGTGCGGCGGCGCGGATCTGCACAACGGCATCAACGACTACCTGCTGTTCGCCTCGGCGCACGCCCTCTCGCCGACCGGGCGGTCGGCGACGTTCGACAGCGCGGCCGACGGCATCGCGCTCGGCGAAGGCGTCGCCTGCGTCGCGCTGAAGCGGCTCGCCGACGCCGAACGCGACGGCGACCGCGTCTACGCCGTGATCAAGGGCGTCGGGGCGGCTTCGGACGGGCGGGCGCTGGGTCTCACGGCGCCGCGGCCGGAAGGCCAGCACACCGCGCTGACCCGCGCGTACCGCAACGCCGGCGTCTCGCCCGCCCGCGTCGGACTGGTCGAGGCGCACGGCACCGGCACCGTCGTCGGCGACCGGACCGAGCTGGGCACGCTGACGAAGGTGTTCACCGAGGCCGGGGCCGCGCCGGGCGGCTGCACGATCGGGTCGGTGAAGTCGCAGATCGGGCACACGAAGTGCGCCGCGGGGCTGGCCGGGCTGATCAAGACCGCGCTGGCCTTGCACACCGGCGTCAAACCGCCGACGCTGCACCTGTCCGCGCCGAACCCGGCGTGGGACGCCTCGACCAGTCCGTTCGTGTTCCGGACGGCCGCGCAGCCGTGGGCCGCGCCGCCCGCCGAGCGGATCGCCGGGGTCAGCGCGTTCGGCTTCGGCGGCACCAACTTCCACGTCGTGCTCGGCGCGCACGACAGCGTCCCGCCCGCGCTGTCGGCGGACGAGTGGCCGGCCGAGCTGTTCGTCTTCGGCACGGACGCGGCGGTCCGCGACCTGCTGGCGCTCGCTTCGGACGTCCCGGCGGGACAGCAGCCGTGGCGGCTGCGGGACCTCGCGCTGTCGGCGGCGCTGCGGGCCCAGGGCCGGCCGGTGCGGCTCGCGGTCGTGGCGTCCACTGTGGACGAGCTGACCGGGTTGCTGCGGCAGGCGCTCGCCGGCGAGGACGCCCCGGGCCTGTACCGCGCCGGCTCCGACGAGCCCGGCGAGGTCGCGGTGCTGTTCCCCGGCCAGGGCAGCCAGCGGCCGGGCATGTTCGCCGAGCTGTTCGTCGCCTTCCCGGAACTGCAGCGGTACCTGCGGCTGGACCCGCCGACCGCCGACGTCGTGTTCGGCCCGGCGGTGTTCGGCGAACCCGCGCGGCAGGCGCTGGCCGACCGCGTCACCGACACCCGCGTCGCCCAGCCCGCGCTCGGCCTCACCGGCTTGGCCGCGTTCCGGCTGCTCACCCGCGCCGGCGTCCGGCCCGCGATGCTCGGCGGTCACAGCTACGGCGAGCTGACGGCGTTGGCCGCGGCGGGCGCGTTGACGCCGGAGGCGCTGCTGCACGCCAGCCACGCGCGGGCGGCGGCGATCCTCGGCGCCATCCCCACGGGCGACCCGGGCGCGATGGCGGCCGTGTCGGCGTCGGCATCGTCGGTCGAGTCGGTGCTCGCCGGATCCGATGTGGTGCTGGCCAACCACAATTCGCCGTCGCAGACGGTCATTTCCGGCCCGACTGCCGACGTCGAGGACGCGGTCGGGCGGCTGCGCGCGGCGGGGTTCGGCGCCAAGCGGCTCCCGGTCGCGTGCGCGTTCCACAGCCCCCTGGTCGCGGCGGCGGGGGAGACGTTCGGCCGCGACCTCGACGCGATCGGTGTCGTGCGGCCCGCCGTCCCGGTGTACTCGAACCGGACCGCGGCGCCGTACCCGGAGTCGCCGGACGACATCCGAGGTGAGCTGGCCGCGCAGGTGGGCTCGCCGGTCCGGTTCGTCGAGCAGATCGAGGCGATGTACGCGGCGGGCGCGCGGGTGTTCGTCGAGGCGGGACCGGGTGTGGTGCTGGCCAGGCAGGTCGGCGCGATCCTCGGGGACCGTCCCCATCGGACGGTCGGGTTCGAGCAGCCGGGCCGCCGTGGCCTGCCGGGGTTCCTGGGCGCTTTGGCGCAGCTGGCGGTGGCCGGGGTGGACGTCGAGACGGGCTGGCTGTTCCGCGGCCGCGACGCGGTGGACGCGGCTTCCGTGCCGCGGCGGAAGCGTCCCGGGTGGACGGTCGACGGCCATCTCCTCCGCACGGCCGACGGTGTCATTCCGGCTGGGGCTCTCCGTCCGGCTTCGCGGGTTTCGCTCGGGTCGTCGGTGGCGGTGCCGGAGTCGACCGCGGAAGCGATGGTCACCGACTTCCTGCGGACGAGCCGGGAGATGATCGCGGCTCAGCGGGACGTGCTCTTGGGGTACCTGGGCAGTGAGGCGCCGGTCGTCGTGTCAGCACCGGTGCCGGTTGTCGAGGCGCTGCCGGTCCCGGTGGTGGTGCCTTCCGAGCGGCCGGTGCTGGAAACGATCGTCGAGGTCATCGGAGAGCGGACCGGGTATCCGGTGGAGATGATCGAGCCGGACCTCGACCTGGAAGCCGACTTGAGCGTGGACTCCATCAAGCGGGCGGAAATCGCCGGCGAGCTGGCCACCCGGCTGGGCCTAGCGGGCGGCGACATCGAGGAGTTCGCCAAGGCTCGAACGGCGGCGGCGATCGCGGAACTGGTCGGCGAGGTGCGCCCCAATGTGGCCTTGGTTGCGTCAGACGCACCGAAGGCCGCCTTGGGTGCGTCTGACGCACCGAAGGCCACATTGGGGCGCTCGGTCTTGGAGACCGTGGTCGAGGTGATCGGGACCCGGACGGGTTATCCGGTGGAGATGATCGAGCCCGATCTCGACCTGGAAGCCGACTTGAGCATCGACTCGATCAAGCGCGCCGAGATCGCGGGTGAGCTGACGGTTCGCCTCGGCACGGGTGACGTGGAGGAACTCGCCAAGGCGCGCACGGCCGCGGGGATCGCCGAGATGTTCGGCCCCGGCGCTGCCGGCGGCCTGGCGGGGACGGGCGATGGCAGCAGTGCGGCGAACCACTTCCGGCCGGAGCCCGACGCCGGCCAACCAGCCGGGCGCCGGGCTGAATCCCAGCCTGGGGTTCACCACTCCGGACCGCAGCCGGTGATCGTCGCGCCGAAGCGGTACCTCATGACCGAAGTCGACCTCGCTCCCGCCACCAGCCCGGACATCGCCGGGAGCCGGTTCCTCGTGCTCGGCTCCGGTCCCCAGGCCGAAGCCGTCCGCACCGAACTCGTCACGCACGGCGCCGACGCCGAGATCAGTACCGACGTCCGACCCGGGTTCGACGGCTACCTGCACCTCCCCGACGGCGATCCCGTCCTGCCCGCCGCCTTCCCCCAGTACCAGGCGATCCTCGCCGAGAAACCTCGCTGGCTGCTCACCGCCGGACCCGCCGAAGGGCTCCGCGGCTTCTACCGCAGCGTCTCCCGCGAGTACCCCGGTACCCTCGCCCGGGTCGTCGAACACGCCGACCCCGCACAGCTGGTCGCCGAGCTGTCCACAGTGGACCGCGAGCCCGTCGTTCTCAGGGACGGAAAGCGGCGCGGCCTCGCGCCCAGCGAACAGCCCCTGGGCCTCCTCGGCAGCAGCGGCGCGGGCCCGGCCGGCGACGGCGCCGCCGAAGCGGCCGCCATCGGGCTGGACCGGGACTCCGTCGTCCTGCTCGTCGGGGGCGCCAAGGGCATCACCGCCCGCTTCGCCACCACCCTCGCCGCCGCGACCCGCTGCCGCGTCGAACTGCTCGGCCGCACCCCCGTTCCGACCGGCGACGAGTTCCCCCACGCCCACGACGCCAAAGCCCTGCGCGCCGCCCTCGTCGAAAAGGGACTGAAGAGCCCCGCCGAGATCGAGAAGACCGTCCGGCGCGTCCTGAGCGAACGCGAAGTCCGCACGACCCTGACGCAACTGGCGGAACGCGGCAGCCCGGTCCGCTACCAGTCCGTCGACATGCTCGACGCCGAAGCCGTGCACCGCGCGGTCAAGGAGATCCACGCCGAGTACGGCCGGCTCGACGGCATCGTCTACGCCGCCGGTGTCATCGAGGACAAGCTCGTCCCCGACAAGACGCCCGAGTCGTTCGCCCGCGTCTACGGGACCAAAGTGGACGGTGCCAGGACGCTCCTCGAGGCCACCGCCGACCTGCCCGACGAGCCGAAGTTCGTCGTGCTCTTCGGCAGCATCGCCGCGACGCTCGGCAACCGCGGCCAGTCGGACTACGCCGCCGCCAACGACGCACTCGAAGCCCTCGGGCGGCGGTGGCCTGCCGGGCGGGCGGTCACCGTCCACTGGGGACCGTGGGCGCCCACCGGCGACCACGACGGCATGGTGACGCCCGAGCTGATGCGTGACTACGCCCGTCGCGGCATCGAGCTGATCGACCCCGACGAAGGCACCCTCGGCCTGCTGCGCGAGCTGGCCTGGGGTCGCCAGGACGTCTCCGCCGTCGTCCACACCGCATCGGGGTGGTGACGGTGGTGATGGACCCGCGCGTGGCGATCGTCGGGATGTCGGTGCTGCTGCCGGGTGCCCCGGACCTCGCGGCGTACTGGCGCAACCTCGTCGGCGGCGTCGACGCCATCACCGAAGTCCCGCCCGAGAAGTGGGACGGCGTCCACTACGCGCCGGACGAGCGGCGCGCCGACCGCGTCTACTGCCGCCGCGGCGGGTTCGTCGACGAACTGGCCGAAGTGGACGTCACCGGCTTCGGGATCATGCCGAACTCGGTGCCCGCCACCGAACCCGACCAGCTGATCGCACTGCGCGTCGCGGCGCAGGCCCTCGCGGACGCGGGCGGCCCGGACCGGCTGCCCGCCGACCGGGCGAAGGTGGGCGTGGTGCTCGGCCGTGGTGGCTACCTGACGCCGGGGCTGGTCCGGCTCGACCAGCGCGTCCGGACCGCGAGCCAGCTCGTCCGCACGCTCGGCGAACTCCTGCCGGAACTCGGTGCGGACCGGCTCGACGCCGTCCGGCAGGCCTTCACCGACCAGCTCGGCCCGGAGGCGCCGGAGTCCGCGATCGGGCTCGTGCCCAACCTGGCCGCGTCCCGGCTGGCCAACCGCCTCGACCTGCGCGGCCCGGCGTACACAGTGGACGCCGCCTGCGCGTCCTCGCTGATCGCCGTCGACCACGCGGTGCGCGAACTCGCGTCCGGCCGCTGCGACGTCGTGCTCGCCGGCGGCGTCCACCACTGCCACGACATCACGTTCTGGAGCGTGTTCACCCAGCTCGGCGCGCTGTCGCCGTCCGAGCGCATCCGGCCGTTCCACCGCGACGCCGACGGCGTGCTCATCGGCGAGGGCACCGGCGTCGTCGTGCTCAAGCGCCTGGCCGACGCCGAACGCGACGGCGACCGCGTGTACGCCGTGATCACCGGGACCGGTGTCGCCTCCGACGGCCGGACGGCGAGCCTGGCCAACCCGGACTCCGGCGGCCAGGTCCGCGCGGTCCGCCAAGCGTGGGCGGCGGCCGGGCTCGACCCCGCCGAACCGGACTCGCTGGGGCTGCTGGAAGCGCACGGGACGGCGACCCCGGCCGGTGACGCGGCCGAACTCGCCACCCTGGAAGAGGTCTTCGGCCCCGCGGGCGCGGCGGTCCTCGGCTCGGTGAAGTCGATGATCGGGCACACGATGCCGGCGGCCGGGATCGCCGGGCTGGTCAAGGCGGCCTTGGCCGTGCACCATGGCGTCCTGCTGCCCACCCTGCACTGCGACGACCCGCACCCCGCGCTCGCCAGGACCCGGTTCTCCACTTTGGACACGGCGAAGGAGTGGGACGCGCCGGTGCGCCGGGCCGGGGTCAACGCGTTCGGGTTCGGCGGGATCAACGCCCACGTCGTCCTCGAACAAGCGCCCGGGCGCGCGAAGCCGGTCGTCGTCCGCGAGCCCGAGCGCGTGCTGCGGCTCGCGGCCCGCAGCGTCGACGAGCTGCGCGACCTGCTGGACCGGCCCGGAACGCGGCCGACCGGCGACGGACCCGTCCGGCTCGGCATCGTCGACCCGACCGAGAAGCGCCTGGCGCTGGCCCGCAAGGCGGTCGGCCGGGGGAAGCCGTGGCGCGGCCGCAACGACGTCTGGTTCGCCGATCGCCCGCTGCTCGGCCCGGGCGGCGGCAAGCTGGCGTTCGTGTTCCCCGGCCTGGAGTCGGAACTGGCGCTGAACTGCGGCGACGTCGCCCGGCACTTCGGCCTGCCGTGGGACCACGACGACGTCGAAGTCGGCGACGTCGGGCGCCAGGGCACCGCGGTGTTCGAGCTGGGCAGGCTGCTCGGCTCCGCGCTCGGCCGGCTGGGGGTCACCCCGGACGCCGTCGCGGGGCACAGCCTGGGGGAGTGGACGGCGATGGCCTTCGCCGGCGTGTACGCCGAAGAGGAGGTCGACGCGTTCCTCGCCGGGTTCGACCCGGACGCGCTCGTCGTCCCCGGCCTCGCGTTCGCGGCCATCGGCACGCCCGCGCCCCGCGTGCTCGAAGAGCTGGCCGGCCGCGCGGACGTCGTGCTCTCCCACGACAACTCGCCCAACCAGGCCATGGTTTGTGGCCCCGCAACCGCGGTCGAGGCCCTCGTGACGCGCTTCCGGGACGCCGGCATCGTCGCCCAGGTGCTGCCCTTCCGGTCCGGGTTCCACACGCCGATGCTGCGCCCCTACCTCGGCCCGATTCGCGAGGCGGCGGCGCGGTTCACCCTGCACCCGCCGCGGATGCCGCTCTGGTCGGCGACCACGGTGTCGGAGTACCCGGCGACCGAGGCGGGGATCCGCGAACTGTTCGTGCGGCACCTGCTGGAGCCGGTCCGGTTCCGGCCGCTGGTGCGCGCGCTGCACGCGGCAGGCGTCCGGGCGTTCGTCCAGGTCGGCGCGGGTCAGCTGGGTTCGCTGGTCGGCGACACCCTGCACGGCGAAGACCACTTGGTCGTGGCCGCGCACTCCGCGCACCGGCCCGGGCTCGCCCAGCTGCGCCGCATCGCGACGGCGTTGTGGGCCGACGGCCTCGACATCGACTTCACGCGGCTGCCCGGCGATCGCCCGGCCCCGCACAAGGCCGTCAAGCTGGACCTCGGCGGCCGGCTGATCTCCCTGGACGACGAGGTCCGCGCGCGCATCGCGCTGCCCGCCGTCCGCAAGTCCACTGTGGACGACCTGGCGGGCAAAGGCCCGCTCGCCGCGGAGTTCGCCGCCTTGCTCAAGGACACCGCCGACCTGGCCTCCGCCGTGCTCGCGGGCCGTCCCGAAGCGGCACTTTCACGTGAAAGTGCTGCCCCAGGACGGAGCTTTCACGTGAAAGCTCCGCCGCCGAGGGAGCTGGACACGTCCCTGACCGTGTCGGTCGAGACGATGCCGTACCTGCTCGACCACTGCTTCTTCAAGCAGCCGCCGCAGGCCGAGCCCGGGGACCGCTGGCCGGTCGTGCCGGCGACCACGGTGATCGGCCACCTGATGGGCTTCGCCGAACAGGCCGCGCCCGGCCGCCACGCGGTCGCCGTGCACGACGTCCGGCTGACCCAGTGGATCACGGCCGTGCCGGCGGTCACCGTCGGCGTGCGCGTCCGGCCGCAGGGCCCCGACCGCGTGCTCGCGGCCCTCGACGGCTACTCCCAGGCCACCGTGGAACTCGCCCCGGCGTACCCGGCGGACGCGCCCGCACCCTGGGCGTTGCCCGCGTCGGCCGAGCAGGTCCCCGAGACCACGGCGGCGCAGCTGTACGACGAACGCTGGATGTTCCACGGCCCGCGCTTCCAGGGCGTCACCGAGCTGACGGCGGTCGGCGAGCGGCACGTCCGGGCCGTCCTGACAACCCCCGCCGCACCCGGCGCGCTGCTCGACAACGTCGGCCAGGTGCTCGGCTACTGGATCATGTCCCGGCTGCGCGAGCGCACCACCGTCTTCCCCGTCGGCATGCGTGAGATCCGGTTCCACGGCCCACACCCGGCACCGGGGGAGCGCCTCGACTGCCTGGTCAAGATCACCGGGCTGACCGGCGAGTTCCTCGACGCCGACATGCAGCTCGTCCACAACGGACAGGTGTGGGCCGAGTTCACCGGCTGGCGCGACCGCCGGTTCGACAGCACGCCGCACATCCGCCAGGCCGACCGGACGCCGGAGCGCTCGACGCTGTCGATCGAGCAGCCGGGCGGCTGGGCGCTGGTGCACGAGCAGTGGCCCGACCTGGCCACTCGCGAACTGATCATGCGCAACTACCTCGCGGGTGCCGAACGCGAGGCCTACGACCAACGCCCGCCGCGCGGCCGGCGCCAGTGGCTGCTCGGCCGGATCGCGGCGAAGGACGCCGTCCGGCAGTTCCTGTGGGCCCGCGGCGAAAGCGAGATGTTCCCGGCCGAGCTGCGGATCGGCAACGACGAGGCCGGCCGTCCCCACGCGACCGGGGCGTACGGCCGGTCCTTGCCGCCGTTGACGATTTCGGTGGCCCACCGCGGCGAGGTCGGCGTGGCGATCGCCCGGCCCGGCCGGTGCGGCATCGACGTAGAAGAGGTCGCCGCCCGCACGGAGTCCACTGTGGACGCCGCACTCGGCGCGGGCGAGCAGGCCCTGTTCGCCGGGCTGAGCGGCGACCCGGAGCGCTGGTTCGCCCGGTTCTGGACGGCCAAGGAAGCCGTGGCGAAGCTGCTCGGCACCGGGCTGCGCGGCGAGCCGAGAGACTTCGAAGTCGTCGCGGCGACGCCGGACGAGCTGACCGTCCGCGCCGCCGGCACCGGCTTCCTCGTGCACTGCACCGACGTCGAAAGCCTGCCCGGCGCACCGCCGCGCCGGTACGTCGTCGCCTGGACCGAAGAGACGAAGGAGACCGCGGGATGAGCATCGAGACCACGGCCACGGACGAAGCGACCGTGCTCGCCCAGCTCGGCGGCATGTTGCGGGAATTGCTGGAGGAGTACGGCCTCGACGACGCCGAGATCACCATGGACACGACGTTCCACGACGACCTCGAGCTGGAGAGCGTCGACCTGGTGGCGCTGTCCGGGCAGCTGCGGGAGCACTACGGCGAGCGCGTCAACTTCGCGACCTTCATCGCCGAGCGCGACCTCGACGAGATCATCGCGCTGACCGTCGGCGAGCTCGTCCGCTACATCGTCGCCTCGCTGCGGGCGACGGCGTGAGCAAGGTCCGCGCCGGCGAGCTGGACGTCCACGTCCAGCGGCTCGCCCCCGACGTGCCGCTCGACGGGGACGCGCCGCTCGTCGTGTGCGTGCACGGCCTGCTCACCGACAGCCTCGCCAGCTACTACTTCACGCTCGGCCCGGCCTTCGCCGAGCGCGGGCTCGACGTGCTGATGTACGACCTGCGCGGGCACGGCCGCACGACCCGGCCGGCGGCCGGCTACCACTTGGAGGAGTTCGTCGGCGACCTCGTCGCGGTCCTCGACGCGTGCGAGGTGACGCGGCCGGTGCACGTCGTCGGCAACTCCTTCGGCGCGTCGGTCGCGTTCGGGCTCGCGGCGGCCCGCCCGGACCGGGTGGCGAGCGTCGTCGTCATCGAGGGCGAACCGCCGACCGAAGAGTGGACGCGGCACATGGCCGACGGCCTCGCCGACGCGAAGACCCGGCTGGCGATCGACGAGGTCATCGGCTGGATCGCCGACAACCACGGCGCGCACACCGCGCGGCTGTCGAAGGCGGCCAACAAGATCCTCCAGACCACCACGATCGCCGAGGACATCCCGCGCAGCGCGACGATCGCCGCGGACCTCTCGGCCGTGCGCTGCCCGGTGTTCGCCATCTTCGGCGGCGACTCCGGCCTCGCCGAGCAGGTGCCGCACTTCGAGACGCACCTGGACCGCTGCCGCTGCGTCGTGCTGCCCGACCAGGGCCACTCGGTGCTGGTCGAGCGCACCGCCGAAGTGATCGAGCTGATCTTCGGCTGGGTCCGCGACACCTCGCGCGTCCCGGTGCGGACGCGGTAGTGGCCCGGTTCCTGTTCGTCGTCCCGCCGCTGGTCGGGCACGTCAACCCGGCCGCCGGCGTCGCGGCCGAGCTCGTCGCGCGCGGGCACGAGGTCGCCTGGGCGGGGCACGAGGAACTGCTCCGGCAGCTGGCCGGCCCGGACACGCTCGTCTTCGCCTGCGACCTGCCGGCCGGGGCGCCCGCGCGCCCGGCCGGGCTCAAGGGACCGGCCGCGCTGCGGTTCCTCTGGGAGGACTTCCTCGTCCCGCTGGCCGACGCGATGGCGCCCGGCGTCGCGGCGGCGATCGACGCGTTCGCCCCGCACGTCGTGGTCGCCGACCAGCAGGCACTGGCCGGCGGGGTGCTGGCCGAGGCCCGCGGGCTGCCGTGGGTCACGTCGGCGACGACGTCGGCCGAGCTGGTCGACCCGCTGGCGGGCATGCCGAAGGTCGCGGACTGGGTCGGTTCGCTGCTGCACGAACTTCGGACGCGGATCGCCGGCGGCCGCGGCTCGGCCGACCCGCGGTTCTCGCCGCACGGCGTCCTGGCGTTCACCACCCGCGAGCTGCTCGGCGCGGCCACGCTCCCGCCGCGCGTGCGGCTCGTCGGGCCGGCGCTGGGCGAGCGTCCGTCCACAACGGACTTCCCGTGGGAGTGGCTCGACCCGCTCCGGCAGACGGTGCTGGTCTCGCTCGGCACGGCGAACACCGAAGCGGGCGGCCGGTTCCTGGCGACCGCGGCGGAGGCGTTCGCCGGACTCGACGCGCGGGCGGTGCTCGTCGACCCGGGTGAGGTGCTCGGCCCGGTGCCGCCGAACGTCCTGGTGCTGCCGCGAGTCCCGCAGCTGGCGCTGCTGCCGCGGATGGACGCGGTGCTGTGCCACGCGGGCCACAACACCGTGTGCGAAGCGCTTTGGCACGGGCTGCCGCTGGTGGTCGCCCCGATCCGCGACGACCAGCCGATCGTCGCCGCCCAGGTCGTGGCCGCGGGCGCGGGCATCCGGCTGCGGTTCGGCCGCGCCGACGCCGAGCGCGTCGCGGCGGCGGTTTCGGAGGTGCTGACCGAGCCGGCGTACCGGCGGGCGGCGGAGACCGTGGCGGCGTCCTTCCACGCCGCGGGCGGAAGCGCGGCCGCGGCCGGTCATCTGGAACAGCTCGCCCTGGAAAGCCTGGCTCATTTGCGGCCGTGAAAGTTGTTGTTTACTCTGAAAAAACACGTCGTTACCGTGCTGGGTATGACTGTTTCCGTCGATGTCACCGAAGACGTTCCCGAACTCGTCGCCTCGGCCGCCGCGTTGTTCGCCGAGGACGCCGGGAGCCGTGACCCGCGCATGGATCTCGGCTGGCCCGCTCGCGAAGGCGCGGCGTACTACCAGGGCCTCGTCCAGGACGAGAACGCGCTGTGCCTGCTGGCCCGCGCGGACGGCGCGGCCGCCGGCCACCTGATCGGGCGGCTGCTGCCGGTCGGTTCGCTGCGGCCGAAAGCGGTGCGGGCGGCGCTGGAAAGCATGCGGGTCGCGGCCGAGCACCGGCGCGAAGGCGTGGGGGAAGCGCTGGTGTCCGCGTTCGTGGAATGGGCGCGGGAACGCGGCGCGAACGAACTGGTCGTGCAGGCGTACGCGGCGAACGACGGTGCGCTCGCGTTCTACCGGGCGCAGGGCTTCCGGCCGTTCGAGGTGACGCTGGCCAGGGAAGCCTGAGCCGTGCGGGCCGGACCCGGCCCGGTCACACTGGTGCGCATGGGAATCCTGGACGGACGGGCGGTCGTGGTCACCGGGGCGGGACGCGGGCTCGGGCGGGCGTTCGCGCGGCACGCCGCCGGATCGGGTGCCTCGGTCGTGGTCAACGACATCGACGCCGAGCCGGCCCGTGAGACCGTGGCCGCGATCGAAGCGGACGGCGGCGAGGCCGTGGCGAGCGTCGGCTCGGTGGCCGACGCCGGCTACGCCCGGGCGCTGATCACCCTGTGCCGCAACCGGTTCGGCAAGCTCGACGGGCTCGTCAACAACGCGGCCGTCGGCTACCACGCGCGGCCGTGGGAGGACGACGACGCCGAGCGGATGCGGGCGCTGGTCGAGACCAACGTCCTCGGGCCGCTCCACTGCGGCACGGCGGCGGCGAAGGTGATGGTTGCCCAGGGCAACGGTGTCCTCGTCAACGTGACGTCCGGGTCGATGATCGGGCAGCGCGGGGCCGCCGCCTACTCGGCGTCGAAGGGCGCGGTCGCGTCGATGACGTACTCGTGGGCGGCCGACCTGGCCGGGCGCGGGGTGCGCGTCAACGCCGTCAGCCCGATCGCCTGGACCCGGCTGATGGCCGCCGACCCGAAGGGGAACCCGGACGCGCACCCGCCCGAGCGGGTCGCGCCGCTCGTCACCTACCTCCTCAGCGACCTGTCGAACGGTGTCACCGGGCAGGTGTTCCGGCTGGCGGACGGCCACCTGCACACCGTCCGCCAGCCCGCGATCATCCGGCCGGTGCTGCACCAGGACGTCTGGACACCCGAAGAGATTGCCGCGGCCGTCGACGGCGAGCTCGTCCTCGAATCGCCGCCGCGGGACCGCTGGACGCTCTGACCGGCACGGACCACCGGAACGGGTGGCTATCCACAGTGGACGGCGCGCACTAGCCTCGGAGGCCGAGCCAGGAGGGTGCGGAATGACGGCCACCGCGGAGGTCGCCCACGAGCCGGCGCCCGCGCCGCTGAGCAGGGGCCGGGTCAACGCCGTGTTCGGCGCCGTGCTGCTCGGCATGCTGCTGGCGGCGCTGGACCAGACCATCGTCGGCACCGCGCTGCCGACCATCGTCGGCGACCTCGGCGGCGTCGGGCACCTGTCCTGGGTCGTCACGTCCTACCTGCTGGCCGAGACGATCATGACGGTCGTCGTCGGCAAGCTCGGCGACCTGTTCGGCCGCAAGCTGATGTTCCAGCTGTCGGTGATCGTGTTCGGCATCGGCTCGTTCTGCGCCGGCTTCGCCGACAGCATGGTGTGGCTGATCGTCTGGCGCGCGGTGCAGGGCCTGGGCGGCGGCGGGCTGATGGTCACCTCGACGGCGTTGATCGCCGACGTCGTCCCGCTGCGCGAACGCGGCAAGTACCAGGGCGTCCTCGGCTCGGTGTTCGGCGTGGTGACCGTGGCCGGCCCGATGCTCGGCGGGTTCTTCGTCGACCACCTGTCCTGGCGCTGGGCGTTCTACGTCAACATCCCGCTGGTCGTCGTGGTGCTGGTCGTGGCGTCCTCGGCGATGCCGAACGCCCGCGCGGCGATCAAGCCGGTGATCGACTACGCCGGCATCCTGCTCATCGGCCTCGCCGCCACCGGGCTCACGCTCGTCACGAGCTGGGGCGGCACGCAGTACGCGTGGGGCTCGCCGGTGATCATCGGGATGGCGATCGGGTCGGTGGTGCTGCTCGCCGCGTTCGTCTTCGTGGAGCTGCGGGCGAAGGAACCGATGCTGCCGATGCGGCTGTTCCGGAACCCGGTGTTCACCGTCGGCGGGATCATGAGCTTCGTCGTCGGGTTCGCGATGCTCGGCGCGCTGTCCTACCTGCCGACGTACATGCAGTACGTGCAGGGCACGTCGGCGACGACGTCCGGGGTCCGGCTGCTGCCGATGGTGCTGGCGCTGCTCGTCGCGTCCATCGCCGCGGGCAACGCGGTGAGCCGGACCGGGCGGTACAAGATCTTCCCGCTGGTCGGCGCCGCGGGAATGACCATCGGGCTCTACCTGCTTTCGCGGCTCGACACGGACACCGGGTTCTGGGAGGCGTCGGCGTACATGGCGGTGCTCGGGCTCGGGATCGGGCTCGGCATGCAGGTGCTGACCATCGCCGTGCAGAACACCGTCGACTACGCGGACCTGGGTGTCGCGACGTCGGGGGTGACGTTCCTGCGGTCGATCGGCAGCTCGTTCGGCGCGGCGATCTTCGGCACGGTGTACGCCAACCAGCTGACGCCGAACCTGGCCGGGGCGGTCGCGTCGTTGCCGCCGGGTGTCGACCCGCGGGCGCTGCAGGTGCCGACGGCGTTGCACGCGCTGCCGGACGCGGTGTCCGCGCCGGTGATCAAGGCGTACAGCGACTCCCTGCACGTCGTGTTCCTCGCGGCGGCGCCGGTCGGGCTCGTGGCGTTCGCATTGGCGTTCTTCCTCAAGGAGGTCCCGCTGCGCGACACGGCCCGCGCGGCGGCCCCGGACCTCGGCGACGGCTTCGCGATGCCGGAGGCGCGTACGGACGACCGCGAGCTGGAACGCGCGGTCGCGACGTTGTTCTTCCGCGAGCGCCGCAAGGTCGCCCCGGCGATCGTCTCGCGGGCGGGGACCGAGCTGGACGAGGGCGGGATCTGGTGCCTGCTGCAGGTCCACCTGCGCGAGCGCCGCAGCGAGCCGGCGACGCTGCGGGCGATCGGCGAGTACTTCGGCGTGCCGGCGGCGGTGCTGGAACCGGCGTTCAACCGGCTCGAGCTGACCGGCCACCTGCGTTACGCCCGCGACGGCTGGGAGCTGACCCCGGCGGGACGGTCCGAGTTCGCGAAGGTGGTCGGCGCGTGGCACGACTGGCTCGCCGACCGCCTCGGCGACTGGGGAACGGGCAACCGGGCCGACCTGGACGCGGCGATCGGCCGGGTCGCGGCACGGCTGCTGGACCAGAGCGCGGAGTCCCGCGCCTACGGCCGCCACGCCCTGGCCTGACCCCGGACAGATGCGGGTCGTGGCTGTGACGCAGTACTACGCGGGTTTGCGGATCAGGCCCGTATATCCAGCAAGGGCGATTGTCGCCAGGCCCCACACCGCCGCCTGCAACAGCCACACCGCCACGGTGAACCACTGTCCGGCGGTGCTGGCCGTGTCGAGGTCGCATCGGGCACGGATCCCGGTCGGCGACAGCGGCAGACCCCGGTCCAGCCCGACTCCGATCAGTTCGACCGTCGTGCACGCCGTGCCCGACCGTGCGGTGAAGCTCGCGGTACGTTCGGCAGCTCGATGGCCGTCGCCGGTGAGCGTGTGCCCGGCCCAGAGGCCGAGCGCCCCGGCGGCCGTGAGGGTGAGCAGGAGTGCCGCTGCCGTCCGTCGGGCCCAATAGCCGTACCCGGCCAGTAGGCCCCAAGCGCGGTGGAACAGGCGGGAGTGCCAAGCACCGATCGCCGCACTGTTGCGGTGGTGGAGGTCCTGCTGCTGGGCGATCAGGATCCGCCGAGCGTTGCCGTCGTGACCCGCGGTCCGTTCGGCGGCCGCCAACTGCTGGTACGGCTGAGGCCGGTAAGAGGTGGTGTGGTGCCGGAGCACGTGCAGCCACTGGTGCCATTCGACGCCGGCGAGTTGTCCGAACGTCAACCCGTCGACCTCGATCCGGTGGACTTGTGGGCAGCTTCGCCGCCGGTGAACGCGCTTGCAGATCATGCCGGAGGGGAAGGTGAAGCGTTCGGCAACGCGGGCGTTGTCGAGAGCGAGGGTGGTCGTCCCGTGACGCCGATTGGTGATCGTCACGTCGGTGAGGTCGAGGTGGCGGCTGATGTCCGCGCTCTGCAGGCACAGGGCGCCGACCTCGCCGTAGCCCGTGACCGTGGCTGCCTCGAGCCGCAGGCCGTTGCCGACCTCCAGCCGGTCGGCCTGCAAGCCAGGGCCGGAGTCGTTGGTGATCGTCGCACGCAGAAAGTTGGCGTAGCCGGTGACGTGGGCACTGTGCAGCCTGACCGCTCCCTCCTCGCCGGCGCCCGACACGAGTGCGTCGTCGAGCCACAGATCCCGGCTCACGTGCAAGCCCTGCGCACTGAGCCCGGGGCCGCTTCGGCCGGTGATTCGCGCGCGGCCGAGCTGCAGGTGCCCGGTGACCGTCGCACTGTGCAACACCAGGGCGCCGTCCCGGGCGGTGCCGCGCAACTTGGTCTTGGTCAGCCACACATCACCGTCCGCCCGCAGGCCGGACGCATTCACCGCTGGGCCTGTTGGGTTGGCCACCTCGGCGTCGGAAAATTCAAGATGGTGCAGCTGGGCACCTTGAAGTCCGACCGCACCTCCGCTTCCCGAGCCCGTGACGGTCACCTTGTTCAGCCAAAGAGCACCGTCGACGTGCAGGTCCGTGGCATCCAGGGCTGGGCCCGAACCATTGATGATTTCGACATCGGTCAGGTCCAGGTCGCCCTCGATGTGCGCACTCCGCAGAACGACCGCGCCTAACTCGTCTGAACCCGTCACCCGTGCTCTCGTGAGGGACATCGAGGCGGCCCGCAGGGCGTTGGCGTAGAGAACCGGCCCTGACTCGCCGCCGAGTTTCGCGTCCGCCAGGTCGAGGTGACCAGTGACCACAGCGCCTTGCAGGCTCAGGGCGCCCGCGGGGTTGGTGCTCTCCGAACGGAGCCCGGCGAGCGAGAGCGCGCCAACCCTCAAACCGTCGGCGTACAGCGCGCTCAGCCGACTTCCCGCGAGTGACAGAAAGCGCAGGTCGGCCGCCGTCAGATCGAGCGGCTCGGTTATGGCACACCTGTCGAGAGCCAGGCCCACGACGCTACTGGCGTTGCGGAGGTCCAGCGGGCCGGTGACCAGGGCGTGGTGTAGTCGCACGCCGCGGGGGTCCAGCGATCCGTACCGGCCGAGAAGCAGATCCCTGAGAACTCCGGCACGGATGTGGTGCGGCGACCTGTCAGCGTGCGGCGGTTCGGCGAGGTTCCGCGGACGGCAGCTCAAGGGCTCCCCTCGGCGTGCGTGGGCGACCAAACGCTTCTCGAGGTCCGTGAGGCCGTTCGGACTGCGCGTACCATCTGCGTCGTTCACGTCTGTTGTGTCGAAGGCACGCCGCCGGCTGCTACACACGGAATGGCGTACGACGAGCGAGTCAGCGGCGCCAGAAGTCGTGGGGGGTGCGGCCTGGGCGGAAGCCGCACGACTCAACTAGCGCCGCCGCCTTCGCGAAGCCGTGGCCGACCAGGCCCGGCTCGTGCGCGTCGCTGCCGAACGTCGCCGCGTCGCCGCCCTCCTCGAACCACCACCGCACCACCTCGCCCGGCAGCGGCACCTTCGTGTTGACCTCCAGCGCGCGCCCGCTCGAGGCCAGCGCGCGCAGCACCGTGCGGAACTCCTCCTCGAACTCCGCCGCGGCGAACGGCGGCCCTTCGGCCGGCCACGACCGCAGCGCGTAGTCGATGTGCGCCAGCACCGCGAAGTCCGCCGTCGACTCGACCAGCGCGAGCACCTCCGTCAGGTACGCCCGCAGGAGGTCGCCCGGCGGTCGGTCGGTCAGCACCGTGACCTCGTGGTGGTGCTCGTGCTGTCCGGGCAGGGAGTGCACCGAGCCCAGCACCCGGTCGAACTCGTGCGCGGCGAGCAGGGCGTCGGCGCGCGGGCGGTGCCAGTGCGGCTCGCTCAGCTCCACTCCCGACAGGATCCGCAGCGACGGGAACCGCGCCCGGCACTCCTCCACGCACGCCAGGTAGCCCGGGACGTCGAGGTCCGGCGGCTCCAGGACGCCGTCGGGTCGCAGCCGCACCCGGAAGTGGTCCGGCAGCAGCGGCCGGACCGGCTCGGGGATCAGCCACGGCGTCAGGTCGGCGTGCTCGGTGAACGCCACCGACGGCAGCCCCAGCTCGAGCGCCCGCTCGCAGGACCCGATCATCGACCCGGTGACCGTGTCCCACGACCATTCGGTGTGGACGTGCCCGTCCGGCGGGAGGCTCACCAGGCCACCGTAACGCGGATTTTGGGCTACGGTCTGGCCATGGCGCAGAAGTCGGCGGCGATCGAGCTGGAAGTCGGCCCGCACGCGGTGCGGATCTCGAACCCGGACCGGGTCTACTTCCCGGCCCGCGGCGAGACGAAGCTCGACCTGGTCAACTACTACCTCTCGGTGGGCGACGGCATCGTCAACGCGCTGCGCGAGCGGCCGTGCATGCTGCACCGCTTCCCGTCCGGCGTCGCGGGGGAGAAGGTCCACCAGAAGCGCGTCCCGAACGGTGCGCCGCCGTGGCTGGAGACCGTGCGGGTGACCTTCCCGCGCTACAACCGGCACGCCGACGAGCTGTGCGTCACCGAGCTGGCGCACGTCGCCTGGGCGGTGCAGATGTCCACAGTGGAGTTCCACCCGTGGAACTCCCGCCGTGCGGACACCGAAAAGCCCGACGAGTGGCGCATCGACCTCGACCCGATGCCCGACTGCGGCTACGACCGCGTCCGGCGGGTCGCGCACGTCGCGCACGAGATCCTCGACGAACTGGGCGCGGTCGGCTGGCCCAAGACGTCCGGCGGCCGTGGCCTGCACATCTACGTCCGGATCCAGCCGGACTGGGGCTTCAAGGACGTGCGGCGCGCGGCGCTGGCGTTCGCGCACGAAGTCGAACGCCGCGCGCCCGACGACGTCACGACGACCTGGTGGCGCAAGGACCGCGACCCGCGGCTGCTCTTCGTCGACTACAACCAGAACGCCCGCGACCACACGATCGCGAGTGCCTATTCGGTCCGCGGCAACCCGGAAGGCACGGTGTCCACGCCGATCCGCTGGGAGGAGATCGACGACGCCGAGCCGGGTGACTTCACCATCGCGACGGTCCCCGCGCGCTTCGCCGAGCTGGGCGACCTCCACGCGGGCATCGACAAGGCCGTGTTCTCCCTGGACCCGCTGCTGGAGTGGGCCGACCGCGACGGGCTCGAGGAACCACCCGAAGACTGACGTATTTCCCGGGCCGGCTCGCGGATCTGCTCGGGGTGAAGGTCGTGCTGTCGGGATTGGACACGGGTGCGTGGAGCCTCGTCGCGTTGCAGGTCGTCCTCAAACGCGAGGGCCACACCGTGCGCGTCGCGGGCGAGGCGGTCGAGGCTTGCCGGCGGGAGCCCCCGGACTGCCTGGTGCTGTCCACTGTGCTCGGTGCTTCCGGGATGGACGTGCTCCGCCGCGTGCGCGCAGAACCCGCGCTGGCTGGCCTGCCAGTGGTGCTCGGCGGCCGGCTGAAGAACACGCGCGCGGAGCTGCTGGCCCTCGGCTTCGACGAGGTGTTCCCGGTCGCCGCCACGGATCCCGGGGGAGCCGTGGCGGCGCTGCGGGAGTACCTGGGTCAGTCCAGGCGCTCGATGATCGTCGCGTTGGCGAGGCCGCCCGCCTCGCACATCGTCTGCAGGCCGTAGCGGCCGCCGGTCTGCTCCAGCACCGACAGCAGGGTCGTCATCAGGCGGGCGCCGCTGCCGCCGAGCGGGTGGCCGATCGCGATCGCGCCGCCGTTGACGTTGACCTTCGCCAGGTCCGCGCCGATCTCGGCCTGCCACGCCAGCACCACGCTCGCGAACGCTTCGTTGACCTCGAACGCGTCGATGTCCGACACACTGAGCCCGGCCCGGTCGAGCACCTTCCGGGTGGCCGGGATGACGCCGGTGAGCATGTACAGCGGGTCGTCGCCGGCGACGGCGAAGCTGTGGATCCGGGCGCGCGGCCGCAGCCCGAGCGCCTTCGCCGTCTCGGAGCTGGTCAGCAGCAGACCTGCGGCGCCGTCGTTGATCGGCGACGAGTTGCCGGCCGTCACGTGCCAGCCGAGGCCGGGGAACCGCTGCTCCCAGACGTCCGCGCGGAATGCCGGCTTCAGCGCGGCGAGGATCTCCGGGGTCGTCGACGGCCGCACGGTTTCGTCGGTCGTGACGTCGACGAGCACGCCGTCCGGGCCGGGCGCCTTGAGCGGCGCGACCTCGCCGGCGAACTTGCCGTCGGCCCAGGCACGAGCGGCCCGCTGGTGGCTTTCCGCGGAGAACTCGTCCAGCTGCGCGCGGCTGAAACCCCACTTCGCGGCGATCAGCTCGGCGCTGATGCCCTGCGGCACCAGGCCGTCGGGGTAGCGGGCGGCGACCTGCGTCCCGAACGGGTCGCGCCCGGCCACCTGGCTGCCCATCGGCACCCGGCTCATCGACTCGACGCCGGAGGCGATCACGACGTCGTACGCGCCGGCGATCACGCCCTGCGCGGCGAAGTGGACGGCCTGCTGGCTGCTGCCGCACTGCCGGTCGACGGTCACCGCCGGGACCGACTCCGGCAGGCCCGCGGCGAGCGCGGCCCAGCGGGCGGTGTTCATGCTCTGCTCGCCGATCTGGCCGACGGCGCCGCTGATCACGTCGTCGATGCGGGCCGGGTCGATGCCGGTGCGCTCGACGAGCGAGCGCAGCGCGTGGGCGTGCAGGTCGACCGGGTGCACCCCGGCCAGTGTGCCGTTCGGCTTGCCCTTGCCGACCGGGGTCCGTACCGCGTCGACGATCACCGCGTCCGTCATGGCGTCTGCCTCCTCGCAGATCGGGGATCTGTCCGGTATACGCCGAGTAAGTTGGATTACACGACTCACTTGTCCGCCAGGTCACACGCGACTGAAGTGCTAGGTTGGATTTTCAACCCCAGGGAGGTGGCATGACCCGGCGTGGTCGCGAATGCTCGGTCGCCGAGGCCCTCGAGGTCGTCGGCGAACGCTGGAGCCTGCTCGCGCTGCGGGAGGTCATGCTGGGGGAGCGGCGGTTCAACCAGATCGCCGAGAACACCGGCGCCAGCCGGGACATCCTGGCCGCGCGGCTGCGCAAGCTCGTCGACGCGGGCGTGCTCGAAAAGCGCCGGTACGAGGACCACCCGCCGCGCTTCGAGTACCACCCGACCGAAGCCGGCCGCGCGCTGCAGCCGATCCTGCTCGGCCTGATGGCCTGGGGCGACAAGTACGTCCACCAGGGCGAACCGCCCACGCTCTGGCGCCACGCCTGCGGGGAGGTGCTGGAACCGGCGACCGTCTGCGCGCACTGCGGCGACCCGGTCAACGCCCCGGGCACCCACGCGATCCGGCTGGGCGCCGTGCACTGACCTCGACCCCGGAAAGGCCTCCTCGCATCCCCCGCGAGGAGGCCTTTTTCGTGGGCGGGCGTTGACTTGAGACCCCCGTCACGGTAACTCTTGAACGAATCAGTGCAAGAACCTGACAACAGCGCGAGAAATCAAGGCAGTCGTCAGGAAGATCCCGCCCAGCCCCTCGACGAAGAGGTGCCCATGACGGCTGTCCCGTGCTGCCCGCGCGCGCCCCCGGATCCGGTCCGCGCGTGTCCCGTTCCCTGGTTTTGCCGTCCCCACGCGTCTCCCCTCCTCCCCGGATCCGAGGAACCCATGAGAACGAAGCGACTCCTGTCGCGCGCGGCCACCTACGCCGCCCTGTCCCTCCTCCTGGTCACCCCCGCCGTGGCCGCGAGCGCAGCCCCGGCCGCCGCTCCCGCGCAAACCGTCCAGGCCGCCGCCCAAGCCGCCTCCGCGACCTACACCGCCAGCAGTCAGCTCGGCGAGTACCCCGCCACCAACGTCGGCGACGGCAACCAGGCCACCTACTGGGAAAGCGCGAACAACCAGTTCCCGCAGTGGATCCAGGCGGACCTCGGCACGGCGTCGAACATCGCCCGGCTGGTCCTCAAGCTGCCGTCGAACTGGGAGGCCCGCACCGAGACGTTCAGCGTGCAGGGCAGCACCACCGGCACCGGCTTCAGCGACCTGAAGCCGTCGGCCGGCTACCGCTTCGACCCCGCGACCGGCAACACCGTGACCGTGGACGTCACCGCGAACACCCGGTACGTGCGGCTGAACATCAGCGCCAACACCGGCTGGCCCGCCGCCCAGCTGTCGGAGTTCGAGGTGCACGGCCCGGCCGGCGGCGACACGCAGCCGCCGTCCGCGCCCGGCAACCTCGCCTACACCCAGCCGGCGAGCGGCCAGATCCGGCTCACCTGGTCGGCGTCGACCGACAACACCGGCGTCACCGGCTACGACGTCTACGCCAACAACCAGCTCCGGGGCAGCGTCGCCGGGAACGTCCTCACCTACACCGACAACCAGCCCGACTCGACGACCGTGGCGTACTACGTCCGGGCGAAGGACGCGGCCGGGAACCAGTCGGGGAACAGCGGCACCGTCACCCGCAACGGAACGCAGGCCGGGACGAACCTCGCGCTGGGCAAGCCGATCACGGCGTCCTCGACGGAGTTCACCTTCGTCGCGGCCAACGCCAACGACAACTCGACCAGCACCTACTGGGAAGGTGGCGGCGGGACGTACCCGAACCTGCTGACCGTCGCGCTCGGCTCCAACGCCGATCTCAACCAGGTCGTCGTCAAGCTCAACCCCGACGCCTCCTGGGGCCCGCGGACGCAGACGATCGCCGTCGAAGGCCGTGACCAGAGCGGCACCGCCTTCACGACGCTGTCCGCCGCGCAGACCTACAGCTTCAGCCCGGCCACCGGGAACACCGTGACGATCCCGTTGAGCGGCCGTGCCGCCGACGTCCGTCTTCGTGTCACCGCCAACTCCGGTGCTGGCGGCGGGCAAGCCGCGGAGTTCCAGGTCTTCGGCGTCCCCGCGCCGAACCCGGACCTGACGGTTTCGGGCGTGTCCTGGTCGCCGCAGAACCCCGTCGAGACCGACGCGATCACCGCGTCGGCGACCGTCCGCAACGCCGGGACGGCCGCTTCGGGCGCGACGAACGTCAACCTCTACCTGGGCACCACCAAGGTCGGCACCGCGAACGTCGGTGCCCTCGCCGCCGGCGCGTCGGCGACCGTGTCGGCCAACATCGGCACCCGCGACGCGGGCAGCTACCAGCTGACGGCCAAGGTCGACGAGGCCAACGCCGTCATCGAGCAGAACGAGGCCAACAACTCCTACACCGCCTCGACGGCCCTGGTCGTCAGCCCGGTGCAGAGCTCCGACCTCGTCGCGGCCACGGCGTGGTCGCCGAACAACCCGTCCGCGGGCAACACCGTCACCTTCACGACGACCCTGCGCAACCAGGGCACCGTGGCGAGCGCGGGTGGCGCCCACGGCGTCACGGTGACGATCGCCGACCAGAACGGCACCGTCGTCAAGACGCTGACCGGGACGTACACGGGCGCCATTGCCGCCGCGGCCACCGCGAGCCCGGTGAACGTCGGCACCTGGACCGCCGCCAACGGCCGGTACACCGTCAAGACGGTCGTGGCGAACGACGCCAACGAGCTGCCGGTGAAGCAGGCCAACAACACGAGCACCCAGGCGCTGTTCGTCGGCCGGGGCGCGAACATGCCCTACGACATGTACGAGGCCGAGGACGGCGTCGTGGCCGGCGGGGCTTCGGTGATCGGGCCGAACCGCACCATCGGCGACCTCGCGGGCGAGGCGTCGGGCCGCAAGGCCGTGACGCTGAACTCGACCGGCTCCTCGGTGGAGTTCACCACCCGCGCGTCGACCAACACGCTCGTCACCCGGTTCTCCATCCCGGACTCCGCGGGCGGCGGCGGGATCAACTCGACGCTGAACGTGTACGTCGACGGCACGTTCCTCAAAGCCATCGACCTGACCTCGCACTACGCGTGGCTCTACGGCGCCGAAACCGGCCCGGGCAACTCGCCGGGCGCCGGGCCGCGGCACATCTACGACGAGGCCAGCGCGATGCTCGGCACGACCGTGCCCGCCGGCCACAAGATCAAGCTGCAGAAGGACGCGGCCAACAGCACGAACTACGCGATCGACTTCGTGAACTTCGAGCAGGCCACCGCGACCGCGAACCCGGACCCGGCGCACTTCGCCGTGCCCACCGGGTTCACGCAGCAGGACGTGCAGAGCGCCCTCGACAAGGTCCGCCAGGACGCGACGCTCACCGGCGTCTACCTGCCGGCCGGGAACTACGCGCTGTCGAGCAAGCTGAACGTCTACGGCAAGGCCGTCACGGTCACCGGCGCCGGGCCGTGGTTCACGAAGTTCACCGCGCCTTCGGGCCAGGAGAACACCGACATCGGCATCGACGTCCAGTCCAGCGCGAACGGCTCGACGTTCAGCGGGTTCGCGGTGTTCGGGAACTACACCTCCCGCATCGACGGCCCGGGCAAGGTGTTCAACCTGACCAACGTCGCGAACCTGACGATCGACAACATCTGGGTCGAGCACCAGGTCGTCATGGTCTGGGGCACGAACGTGGACAACACCACGATCAAGAACTCCCGGATCCGCGACACCTTCGCCGACGGCGTCAACCTCACGAACGGGAGCACCGGCAACCACGTCACCAACATCGAGGCCCGGTCCACCGGTGACGACAGCTTCGCGCTGTTCGCCGCCACGGACATCAATCCGGGCAACCAGTACGACAACGTGTTCGAGAACCTGACCTCGCTCACCCCGTGGCGCGCGGCCGGGCTGGCGGTCTACGGCGGGTACAACAACACCTTCCGCAACCTCTACATCGCGGACACGCTGACGTACTCGGCGATCACGATCAGCTCGCTCGACTTCGGCTACCCCTTCCTCGGGTTCGGGCCGCAGCCGACGACGGTCCAGAACGCCTCGCTCGTCCGGGACGGCGGCCACTTCTGGGGCCAGCAGACCTTCCCGGCGATCTGGCTGTTCTCCGCGTCCAAGGAGTTCCGCGGCATCCGGGTGTCCGATGTGGACATCCAGAGCCCGACCTACAGCGGCATCATGTTCCAGACCAAGTACACCGGCACCACGCCGGAGCACCCGGTCGAGGACACCGTGCTGACGAACGTGTCGATCACCGGCGCCCACCGCAGCGGGGACGCCTTCGACGCCAAGTCCGGGATCGGGATCTGGGCCAACGAGCTGCCGGAACCGGGCCAGGGACCGGCCGTCGGCTCGGCGACGTTCACCGGGCTGACGCTGAGCGACAACGACGAGGACATCCGCAACAGGACGACCACGTTCACCATCAACCGCAACTAGGCAGGAGACGCGGGTGCCCGCCGGGAAGCCGTTTCCCGGCGGGCACCGCCGTGCCAGGATGACGCCGGAGGTGGTCGACGTGCGGATCCTGGTCACCGGCGGCACCGGGCAGCTCGGCTCGGCGGTCGTGACGCGGCTGCGGGCGGCGGGCGAGGAGGTCCGCGTGCTGAGCAGACGGCCCGGGCCGGACGTCGTCCGCGGCGACCTGCGGACCGGGCGCGGCATCGACAGCGCGGTGGCCGGCGTCGACGTCGTCGTCCACTGCGCCACCGACTACTTCGGGCGCGAGTCGACGCTCGCCGAGACACTGGTCGAAGCGGCGCGCTGGGCGGGTGTCGAGCACCTGGTCTACGTCTCGATTGTCGGCGTCGACCGCGTGCCGCTCGGCTACTACCGGGCCAAGCACGAGGCCGAGGAGCTCATCGCCGCCTCGGGGCTGCCGTACACGATCCAGCGGGCGACGCAGTTCCACGGCCTGGTCCGGAAGCTCCTCTCGGGCGCGACCCGGCTGCCGGTGGTGCCGGTGCCGAGGGTGTCGTTCCAGCCGGTGGACGTCCGGGACGTCGCCCGCCGGCTCGCCGGACTGGCCCAGGACGACCCGGCCGGCCGGGCGCCCGACTTCGGCGGTCCGGAGGTCCTGACGGCGACTGAGCTGGCCCAGGCGGTCGGCGAGGCGAGCGGGCGGTTCCGGCGGATCGTTCCGCTGAAGGTGCCGGGGGAGACGTTCCGCGTCTACGCCGACGGCGGGCACCTCACGCCGGAGCACCACGAAGGCGAGATCACGTTCCAGGAGTACCTGCTCGAGCACGCTCATATGTAATCGGATTAATTACGAAGAATCTTGACCTCGGATCCGGATAGGTCATATGTTTGGCGGGCTGTACGCCGGTCCCCGCCTTCAACGCCGAACGGATCCGACATGTCGAACCCTTCCTCTCGTCGTACGTTCTTCAAGCTCGGCGGCGCGGTCGGCGCCGGTCTCGCCTTCAGTGGCGTTCCCGCTTTTGCCGCCGGTGCCGAGGTTTCGCGTCCGGACGCGGCGGACCTCGTGCCGGAGGCACGGGCGACGACGCTGTGGTACCCCGCTCCGGCGGCCGAGGACAAGATCATCGAGCAGGGCCTGCCGATCGGTAATGGTCGGATCGGTGCTCTCGTCGGAGGAGACCCGGCCGCCGACTTCCTGTACCTCGCCGACGCGTCCCTGTGGACCGGCGGCGCCAACGACGTCCTCGAGGACGACGGCCAGTTCCCCTACGAACGCGAGAAGTTCGGCACGCTCGGCCTGCTGGCGAAGCTGCGGATCTCGGTGCCCGCGCACACCGGCGTCACGGACTACCGCCGCACGCTCGACCTGAGCAACGGCGTCGTCGTGATCACCTACCGGCACCAGGGCGTGCGGTACCGCCGCGAGTACTTCGCGAGCCACCCCGACGACGTCGTGGTGGTCCGGCTCAGCGGCGGGCCCGTCACCGGCTCGGTCTCGCTGGAGCCCACCCGCGGCGAGCCGATGTCCGGCACCGCGGCGTTCACCGGGACGTTCGGCAACGGCTTGAAGTACGCGTGCACGGTGGCCGGCGGGACCACGTTCAGCGGCAGCCGGGACGTGGTGATCGTCGTGACCGGCGGCACGAACTACGTGCCCGACGCGGCGCGGAAGTTCCTCGACGCGTCCCTCGACCCGTTGGCGCTGGCGCAGCAGAAGGCGGCGAAGGCCCTCCGCGCGGGCGGCGGCGCGCTGCTGGCCACCCACGTCGCCGACTACCGGCGGCTCTACGACCGGATGACCGTCGACCTGGGGCAGTCGCCACCGGCGAAGCGCGCGCTCGACACGTGGTCGCGGCTGCTGGCCCGCCACGACGACCCGGCCACGCCGGATCCCGAGCTGGAGGCGAGCTACCTGCAGTTCGGGCGCTACCTGACGATCACCGGCTCCCGCGACGGGCTGCCGATGGGCCTGCAAGGGCTGTGGCAGAACAACAACACGCCCGACTGGATGAGCGACTACCACACCGACATCAACGTCCAGATGAACTACTGGCTGGCCGACCGCGCGGCGCTGCCCGGGAGCTTCACTGCACTGGCCGACTACTGCCTCGCGCAGCTTCCCGTGTGGACGGACAGCACGAACCGGCTGTTCAACGACCCGAGGAACCGCTTCCGCAACACGAGCGGCAAGGTCGCGGGCTGGGCCGTCGCGTTCTCGACCAACATCTACGGCGGCTCCGGCTGGTGGTGGCACCCCGGCGGCAACGCGTGGCTGTGCAACTCGCTGTGGGACCACTACGCCTTCACCCAGGACAAGGCGTACCTCGCGCGGATCTACCCGCTGCTCAAGGGCGCGGCCGAGTTCTGGGCGGCCCGGCTGGTCCCGATGACGGTCGACGGCCGCGAGGTGCTCGTCGACGACCACGACTGGTCGCCCGAGCACGGCCCGCAGGACACCCGCGGCAACACCTACTCGCAGGAGATCGTCTGGGACCTGTTCGAGCACTACCGCGAAGCCGTCGCGGTCCTGGGCCGCGACCGCGCGTACGGCGACCGGATCGCCGGGCTGCAGAAGAAGCTGTACCTGCCGAAGGTGAGCCCGGCGACCGGCTGGCTCGAGGAGTGGATGTCGCCGGACAACCTCGGCGAGACGACGCACCGGCACCTGTCCCCGCTGATCGGCTTCTTCCCGGGCGACCGGATCGCCGCCGACACCGCACCGAAGGAGCTGCTCGACGGCGTGCGCGCGCTGCTGATCGCGCGTGGGATGGACAGCTACGGCTGGGCGACCGCGTGGCGCTCGGCGTGCTGGGCGCGGCTCAAGGACGCCGACCGCGCGTACCAGCTGCTGCTCACGGTCCTGCGGCCGTCGGTCGGCAACGGCAACGGCACCGCGCCGAACTTCTTCGACATGTACAGCCAGGGCAGCTACACGATCTTCCAGATCGACGCGAACCTCGGCGCGCCCGCGGCGATGGCCGAGATGCTCGTCTACTCGCGGCCGGGCGTGCTGGAGCTGCTGCCGGCGCTGCCGTCGGCGTGGGCCCGGTCTGGCCGGGTGACCGGCATCGGCGCGCGCGGCGGCTTCGAGGTGGACCTGTCCTGGCGCGACGGCAAGGTGACGCGGGCGGTGGTCAAGAGCGTCGGCGGCACCCGGACGGAAGTCCGCGCCGGGCAGTGGCGGCGGGTGATCGGCTTGCGGCCGGGGCAGTCGGTCACGGTCCAGCCAAGTTGAGGAGTAACCTCCGGAAAGTGATGTAGTGTTCAATCACTTTCTTCGGACCGGAGGTCGTCGTGAACGTCGTGCTGTGGATCGTGTCGGGTGTGCTCGCCGCGCTGTACCTCGCCGCCGGTGGCATGAAGCTCGTGACGCCGCGGGAGAAGCTGCTGGAAAACCCGAACATGGGCTGGACGGCGGACTTCTCCGACGCGGGCGTCAAGGGCATCGGCGCGGTCGAGATCCTCGGCGCGATCGGGCTGATCCTGCCGTGGGCGCTCGACACCGCGCCGGTGCTGACGCCGCTGGCCGCCACCGGACTGGCGGTGATCCAGATCGGTGCGATCATCGTGCACGCACGGCGCAAGGAAACGAAGGCGCTGCCGATGAACGTCGTGCTGCTGGTGCTGGCGGCGTTCGTGGCGGTGGGCCGGTTCGCCGGCTGAAAATCCCGGAGGATCGATGACGCTTCCCGCTCACACCGACCACGGCGGCGACGGGCCGGTGGTCGTGCTGCTGCACAGCTTCCTGATGGACGGCGGCATGTTCGCCCCGCAGCTCGCGGCCCTCGACGGCTTCCGGTGCGTCACGGTCGACGAGCGCGGCCACGGCGGCACGCCCGCCGCCGGGCCGTTCGACTACTGGGACGTCGCCCGCGATGTCCTCGCGGTGCTGGACCACCTCGGCGTCGAACGCGCGGCGGTGGTCGGGACCAGCCAAGGCGGGTTCGTCGCGCTGCGGATGGCACTGCTGGCGCCGTCGCGGGTGTCCGCGATCGCGGTGCTCGGCACGTCGGCGGCGGCGGAGGACCCCGCCGTCGCGGCCGGCTACCGGGCGGTGCTCGACGCGTGGGTCGGCGGGGGAGCGCCACCCGAGGTGCTCGACGGTGTCGCTCAGATCTGCTTCGGCGACTTCGATGCCTCCGCGGACAAGAAGCGGTGGGCGTCGGTGCCGCCGGAGCAGCTGACGCTGACGATGAACGCGCTCGTCGACCGGGACGAGGTCCTGTCCCGGGCGGGCGAGGTCGCGTGCCCGGCCTTGGTGCTGCACGGCTCGGCGGACCTCGCCTACCCGGTCGAGCGGGCGGCCGAACTGGCGGACGCCCTGCCCGCCGCCGAGCCCCTGGTCGTCGTCGACGACGGTGCCCACTTCCTCAGCTACACGCACGCCGACGCGGTGAATCCCGAGCTGAAGCGGTTCCTCGACGCGCACGCCTAGCCGTGCCGCAGCTCGGCCCGGCGGGCCGAGAACAGGCCGGCCCACAAGGCCGTCCAGTGGCGAGGTACCTCCCGTCGCCGCCGGACGGGCCGGGGTGGGCCGGCCCGGTACTCCATCTCCACCCGCACCCAGTCGTAGATCCAGTCGCCGCGCATGGTCGCTTCCTCACGTAGGCCTTCTTCCGATGGACTCCACGTTCGTCCTGAGGGGACCGTCGCCGCATGGGGTGAACGCGCACTCCGCGGCCCCCGCGATCCCTTACTAGGCTCAGCGGCGTGCCCGCGACCACTTACCTTTTCGTGCCCGGCGACCGGCCCGACCGCTTCGGCAAGGCCGTGGCGAGCGGCGCCGACGTGGTGATCCTGGACCTCGAGGACGCCGTCGCCCCGGCGGACAAGGACGCCGCCCGAGCGTCGGTCGCGGCCTGGCTCGAGACCAACCGGGCGACGGTCCGGATCAACGCGCCCGGCACCCCGTGGTTCGACGCCGACGCCGCCCTGGTGGCCGCCCGCGGAGTCCCGGTCATGGTGCCGAAAGCCGAAACGCCCGGCGTGCTCGCGGGGTTCCGCGAGGTCGTGGCGCTCGTCGAGACCGCGCGCGGCGTCGAAAGTGCCGGTGAGCTGGCCGCCGTCCCGTCGGTGACGCGGCTGGCGTTCGGCAGCGTCGACCTGGCCGCGGAACTCGGCGTCGCGCCCGAAGACCCGGAACCGTTCGCCTACGCGCGCTCGCGGCTGGTGATCGCCTCGGCGGCGGCCGGCCTCGCCCCACCGGTCGACGGCGTCACGACGGACCTGCGCGACGACGACCGCCTCGCCGCCGACGTCCGGTACGCCCGCCGGCTGGGCTTCGGCGGCAAGCTCTGCGTCCACCCGCGCCAGATCGAGCCGGTCCGCGCCGGGTTCGCGCCCACTGAAGCCGAACGGGAGTGGGCCCGCCGGGTCCTCACGGCGGGCGCGTCGGCGTCCACTGTGGACGGATCCATGGTGGACAAGCCGGTGCTCGCCAGGGCCCGGCGCATCCTGGGGGACTGAGGCAAGTCCGGAAAGCGCTGCGCAGTCACCGGCCGCGGTGCGAGACTGCTCCGATGGCTTCCGAATACGTCCAGAGCGACCGCTTCCGAGGCGCCCGGATCCACCTGTGCGACCTCGCGGGCCTCGAGATCCGCGACTGCGAGGTGACCGGCCTGAAGATCGTCGACTGCTACGGCGGCGACATCTCCCTCGGCGGCTACTTCGAGCGCCTCGTCGTCAACGACGTCGACGTGACCGCCTACGTCGAGGCCGAGCTGGATCGCCGGCACCCCGCGCGGGTGCTGGCGCGCGAAGCGGCTTCCCCCGGGGACTACCGGGCCGCTTGGGACGCCATCGAGAACCTGTGGAACGCGACGCTCGACCGGGCGCGTCAGCTGGCCGAGGCCAAGCTGTACGAGCGGGTCGACGGCGAGTGGTCGTTCGTCGAGACGCACCGGCACCTGCTGTTCGCCTCCGATGCCTGGCTCGGCAACGCCGTGCTCGAGGAGGAAGCGCCCTACCACCCGTTGGGCTTTCCCGCCGGGGGGACGCCGCCCGAAGAGACGGCGAAGCTCGGCCTCACCCTCGACGCCAACCCGACGCTCGACGAGGTGCTCGCGCCGCGCCGCGCCCGCATGGCCGTGATGCGGCGGGTCGTCGACGGACTCACCGAGGCCGAGCTCGACCGGGTGTGCGGTCGCAAGCCGGCCGACCCGTATCCCGAACAGGAGTACGTCGTGCGCCGCTGCCTCAAGGTGGTCCTGAAGGAAGAAGCGGAGCACCACCGGTACGCGGTGCGTGACCTCGCGGTGCTCGAGTCGGGTGCGTCCTAGGGACGGCGGCCGCGGAAGGTGCGGCGCAGGTCGTCCACCCAGGCTTCCGGGTTCTCCCACGGGATGAAGTGGCCGCCGTGGTCGTGGGCGGCGACGTTGACGTGGTTGAACCACGTCGCCTGCGGCCCGTTCTCGAACGCCCGGACGCGCTCGTCCGCGGAATGGATGCCGGGCGGGTTCTCGTACGTGACGAAGGTGAGGCCGGTCGGCGCCTCGACCCGCGGCGTGCGGTCGTGGGACGGCGTCCACGGGTAGCGGTTGGCGTTGGCGTAGTAGCGCATCGACGTCGCGATCGAGTTGGTCGCCCAGTAGATCGTCGCGTGGGTGAGCAGGTCGTCCTTGGTGAAGACCGATTCGACGTCGCCGCCGTTGTCGCTCCACGCGGTCCAGCGCTCCAGCAGCCAGGCCAGCAGGCCGGCGGGGGAGTCGCTCAGCCCGTGCGCGAGGGTGGCGCCGTCGAGCACGTGCACGGTGAGGTGAGCCGCCGAGCGGTGGTCCAGCTCGATGATCCGGGCGCGGACGTCGTCCGGCTGGTCGTCGGTGAGGGGCCGGTTGCGGGTGAAGCTCCACGCGCGCGGGCCGGTGAAGAAGTCGAGCGGCAGGCCCGAGCCGATGTGGATGCCGTACAGCTCGCCGGCGTACTTGTGGCCGAGCTGGCTGGTGACGATCCCGCCGATGTCGCAGCCCCCGGCGGCGTACTTCTCGTAGCCGAGGGTTTCGGTCATCAGCGTGTGCCAGAGGTCGGACACCTTCCAGAAGTTGACGTCCGGGAAGCCGGTGAGCGGGCCGGGGAACCCGAAGCCGGGCAGCGACGGCACGATCACGTCGAACGCGTCGGCGGGGTCGCCGCCCGAAGCGGCCGGGTCGGCGAGGGGGTCGATCACCTTCGACCAGTGCCAGAACGTCCACGGCCAGCCGTGGGTCAGGATCAGCGGGATCGGCCGCGGACCGCGGCCGGGCTTGCGCATGAAGTGCACCGGGACGCCGGAGACGTCGACCTGGTAGTGCTCGTAGGCGTTGATCGCGGCCTCGGCCTTGCGCCAGTCGAAGCCGTCGCGCCAGTGGGCGACCAGCTCGCCGAGGTAGCTCGCCGGGACGCCGTAGGACCAGTCCTCGTTGCCCTCGTCCAGCGGTGGCCGGGTCAGCGCGAGCCGGGTGCGCAGGTCGTCGAGGACCTCGTCGGGCACGTGGATCGGCGTGGGCGCCAAGGGAAAGGCGGTCATGACGGCCATTCAAACAGAGGGCCGCGGGCAAGATCAGCTGCTTTACAAAGCGCCCCGACGTCGCAACTCCGCCGCGTCGAACCCGAACTCCGCCAGCACCGCGTCGGTGTGCTCGCCCAGGGCCGGCACCGGATCCATCCGCGGCGGCCGGCCGGCGACGGTGATCGGCGGCAGCGTGGCCCGGACCGGCCCACCCGGCGTCGGAACCTCCGCGAACCGGCCGCGCGCGGTGAGCTGCGGGTGCGCCAGGACGTCGGGCAGGTCCCGGCGGCGGGCGTGCGCGATCCGGCCCCGGCTCAGCCGCGATTCCAGCTCGGCGCCGGTCAGCCGCGCGAAGACCGCGTCGATCTCCCGTTCCAGCTCCGGCCGGTGGGCGACGCGGGCGCTGCCGGTGGCGTACCGCTCGTCGGTGACCCACTCCGGCCGTTCGACGGCGTGCTCGCAGAACGCCGCCCATTCGCGCTCGTTCTGCACCGCGAGCACGATCTCGGTCCCGTCGCCCGCGGCGAAGGTGCCGTACGGCGCGATCGCCGGGTGGCTCGTCCCGGTGCGCGGCGGGGGCGTGCCGCCGTAACCGGCGTAGTACAGCGGGAAGCCCATCCACTCGACCAGCGAGTCGAACAGGCTGACCTCCAGTTCGGTGCCCTGCCCGGTGCGTTCCCGGTCGTAGAGCGCGGACAGGATGCCGGAGAAGGCGTACATCCCCGCGCCGATGTCCGCGGCCGGGATGCCGCTCTTGGCCGGTTCGGACTCGGACCCCGTCACCGAAACCAGGCCGGCTTCGGACTGGATGAGCAGGTCGTACGCCTTCGCGTCGCGGTACGGCCCGCTCGAGCCGTAGCCCGACACCGAGCACGTGATCAGCCGGGGCCGCGACGCGCGGATCGCCGCCGCCCCGAGCCCGAGCCGGTCCGCGACACCGGGCGCGAAGTTCTGCACGAACACGTCGGCGCGGTCGAGCAGGGCCGCCATGACCGGGCCGGCGGCTTCGCTCTTGAGGTCGAGCGTGACGCTCTCCTTGGACCGGTTCAGCCAGACGAAGTGGCTGGACTGCCCGTGCACGGTTTCGTCGTAGGCGCGGGCGAAGTCGCCGGTGCCCGGCCGCTCCACCTTGACCACCCGGGCCCCGAGGTCGGCGAGGTGCCGGGTGGCCAGCGGCGCGGCGACGGCCTGTTCGCAGGACACGACGGTGACGCCGTCGAGGGGCAAGGAGCGCATGGCCGCATCCTGCCACCCGGGTCAGACCGCCCGGGCGATGGCGATGTTCCCGGCGAGCCGCTCGCCCGCCTCGTAGATCATGTACTCGCGGCCCTGGTAGGTGCCGAAGCTCGGCGCCGCGGACCGCCCGTTGTCCGGCGCGCCGGCGAGCGGGGTGTGGAAGACGCCGAGGTGGTTGCGCTTCGAGAAGTCGTTGCCCACTTCGGTGATCATCAGCTTCCCGCCGTGCGCGAGGTCGGTGTTGTAGACGACGTAGGTGCTGTTGTTGCGGTACAGCAGGTGCGGGCCGCCGATGTCGTTCGCGCCGACGTCGGTGTGGCGCACGAGCGGCGTCTGCGAGAACGTCCAGTTCAGCGCGTCGGGCGACCAGCCCCAGCCGATGTCGCGGTGGTTCGTGGTGTTGTTGAGCATGAACACCATGGCGTACCGGGCGTTCTTCGACGGCAGGTCCTGGCGGAACACCCGCGCGTAGGACGTCTCGGTGGTGCCGGCGGGCTGCAGCCGCGTCGAGAGGACTTCCTTCTCGTAGGTGAAGTGGATGCCGTCGGCCGAGCTGGCCAGGCGGGTGACGGTGTTCTCGCCGTGGAAGTAGAGGTAGATCCGGTTGACGTCGTCGTTCCACAGCGCGTGCGGCGAGGAGACGTGGCTGACGGAGTACTCGCCGGGCCAGGAGTTCTTGATGATCGGGTT
The DNA here is from genome assembly GCF_044759945.1 of Amycolatopsis sp. NPDC098790. Taxonomy (NCBI): domain Bacteria; kingdom Bacillati; phylum Actinomycetota; class Actinomycetes; order Pseudonocardiales; family Pseudonocardiaceae; genus Amycolatopsis; species Amycolatopsis sp. NPDC098790. The sequence goes on along the minus strand of NZ_JBIWAI010000002.1, from coordinate 1,802,867 downwards.
GCCCGCGTACTCGGTGAACTCCTCGTCGAGGGAGTTCGCGTAGGCCAGGCAGATCCCGCCCGGGGCGTCGTGGGGCGCGTAGTAGAGGTAGTACGCGGCGAGTGCGTCGGGGATGCGGCCCTTCGTGCCGCGGACGCAGGGGAAGATCAGCTCGCCGGTCGGGTTGTAGCGCAGCTTGCTCTTGACGAGGGCGAGCCGCTGGTAGCGGTAGTCCGGGAAGCCGGCGGGCGCGGCGACGGCGGTGGCGGGGAGCAACGCGCCCGCGCCGAGCGCGGCGGCGCCGGCCAGCAGGCCGCGTCGGGTGAGGGTCATGACCGCTCCTTCGAGGTCTTGTCGTGCGGCGACGGTGACACGGCCCGGCGAGCTGAAGCAGGGGAGTAATACGTATTAGTACGGTCGGGACAGGTTTGCTGCAGTTTCGGGCAAACCCGTTGACTCGCCGCCGGGCGCGCTTGCAGGCTGGATCGGATCGGCTGACTCCGAGCGAGGTGGCGATGGGCAGGGTCCGGCAGGCCGACATCGCGCGCGTGGCGGGGGTTTCGCAGGCGACGGTGTCGGTGGTGCTGGGCGGGAACCGCACCGGCGTCCGGCTCGCGGAAGGGACGCGGCTGCGTGTCCTGGAGGCGGCCGAACGGCTGGGGTACGTGCCCGATCCGGTGTCTTCGCGGTGGACGGCCGCGCGCAACAACCTGCTCGGCGTGTACACGTTCACGCCAGCGTTCCCGGACATCGCCGACGCCTACTACCCGATCCTCGCCGGCGTCGAAGCGGAAGCGGCCGCGCTGGGCAAGGACCTGATCGTGTTCACGGCGTCGAGCGCGGCACCCGACCGGATCCGCCGCACCCGCCTCGCCGACGGCTGCCTGTTCCTCGGCAGGCACGTCCCGGTGGACGCGATCGCCGGCCTCCTGGACGCCGGCTTCCCGATCGTCTACATCGGACGGCGCACCGAGCTGGGTGGCCGCATCCCGCACGTGGGCGCGGACTACGTGACGGCGTCGGCGGAGGTGCTCACGCGCCTGGCGCGCGCGGGCCACCGGCGCGTCCGGTACCTGCGCGAGCCGGACGACGCGCCTTCGTCGGGCGACCGCGAACGCGGGGTGCGCGCCGCGGCGGCCGACGCGGGCGTGTCCCTGTCGGTGACCCGCACGGATGGCGCGGACCTGTCGGCGGGCACGATCGCGGGCTGGCTGGCCGACGGCGTCACGGCGCTGGTGGTCGAGGAGACCGACACGTTCGCGGCGTTCGAAGGGACGCGGCGGGCCCTGCGGGCGGCGGGGGTGTCGGTGCCGGGGGACGTCTCGCTGGCGGTCCTGGGACGGCCCCCGGGCGGGACGGCGGGTCCGGTGGTCAGCGGGTTCGAGGTGCCGAGGAGGGCGCTGGGCCGGTCGGCGGTGCGGCTGTTGGCGTCGCTCGTCGAGCCGGGGACGGGGGAGCCGTCGCCGCACCGCCTGCTGGCGTGCCCACCAGTGGCCGGCGAGACGATCGCGCCCGTCGCCTGAGCCGGCACCGAAGCGCCCCAATGTGGCCTTCGGTGCGTCTGACGCACCCAAGGCGGCCTTCGGTGCGTCAGACGCAACCAATGTGGCCTTGGGGCGCTTGGGCTAGCGGGGGACCACCGCGAACCGGCGCAGCTCCAGGGCCGGGTTCTTCGCCCGGACCTCGGCGATCCGCTCGGCGGACACCTCGCCGACGGCGACGCCCGTCTGCTCACCCAGCGACGTGACCACCACGCCCATCGGGTCGACCAGCATGCTCGTGCCCGAACCCGTCGGCGCCGCTTGGCCCGCCGCCGCGACGTACAGCGTGTTCTCGATCGCGCGGGCGCGGATCAGCGTGCTCCAGTGGTACTCCTTCAACGGCCCCGGCACCCACTCCGCCGGCAGCAGCACGACGTCGGCACCCGCGTCCGCCAGCCGCCGCGTCACCTCCGGGAAGCGCAGGTCGTAGCACGTCTGGAGGCCGAAGCTGACGCCGTCGACCTCGAACGTCTCCGGCTCCGTGATCTCGCCGGCGCGGACGACGTCGGACTCGCGGAAGCCGAACGCGTCGTACAGGTGGATCTTGCGGTACACCGCCGTCACCCCGTCCGGGCCGGCCGCGACCAGAGTGTTGGAGATCCGCGAGCCGTCGAGACGCTCGTTCACCCCGCCGACGATCGTGACGCCCCGGGCGGCGGCGAGCGACAGCAGGCCCGTCACGAACGAGCCGTCGAGCGCCTCGGCCGACTCGACGAACCTGTGGTCCATCGCCGGGACCGTGAACATCGCGTACTCGGGCAGCACGACCACCCGCGCGCCGCGGTCGGCCGCGTCGCCCACCAGCTTCGTGATCAGTGCCAGGTTGGCGGCCTTGTCGTCGCCGGGCGCGAACTGCGCCAGTGCCACGTGCGTCATGCGGTTTCCTTCCGGGGAGCGACGGGCATGCGGTCGAGTTTGCCGAGCACGACCGTGTAACAGAAGATCCCGGCGAGCAGCACCACGCCGGTGACGAGGAACGCGCCGGCGAACGAGCCCGTCACGTCGACGACCGCGCCGGTCACGATCGGCGCGGCGATGCCGATCATGTTGGCGACGAAGTTGACCAGCCCACCCAGGGTGCCGGAGCAGCCCTCCGGCGCGATGACCGCGACGATGCTCGACCCGGCGGGCACCGACACGGCCAGCCCGGCGGCGCCGATCGACAGGAACACCAGCGCCACGGCGACGGATCCGGCGTAGGCGGCGCCGGCGACGGACAGCGAGACCAGCATGCTCACGACGAGCACGATCCGCCGCGCCTTGGTCTCGTCGCCGCTGCGGGCGATCAGCCGGTCCAGCACGATGCCGCCGACGAGGAACTGCGCGAGCACCGCGACCAGCCACGGGATCATCGTGTAGAAGCCGCCGGCCAGGAGCTTTACGCCGAACTGCTTCTCCAGGTAGCCGGGCAGCCAGGTCAGCAGCACGTAGTAGGCGTAGGTGTAGGACGCGTACCCGAGCGCGAGGCCCCACGTCTTGCGGCGGCGCAGCAGGTGGCCGAGGCCGGTGAGCGAACTCGGCGCGGGTGCGTCTTCGTCGTCCGCGCCGCCCTCGCGCAGGTACGCGAACTCCTCCGGCGACAGGCGGCCGCGGGCCACTGCCTGCTTCGGCGTCAGGTAGAGCAGCCACCACACGAGGAGGTAGCCCAGGCTGAGGACGCCGGTGAAGACGAACGCCGCGTGCCAGCTGAACACCGTCACGAGGAACGCCATCACCGGGATGCCGAGGACGTTGGAGATCTTGGCGCAGCCGTCGAAGACCGCGGTGGCGCGGCCGCGCTCGGACCGCGGGAACCACTGGCCGATCGCCTTCCAGCCCGCCGGGATCGTGGGCGCCTCGCCGAAGCCGAGCACCAGCCGCGAAACCAGGAGCAGGCCGAGCCCGCCCGCCGACGCCGTCAGGAACGACGCGACCGCCCACAGCGCGGCGGCCGCGCGGTTGACCCAGCGGACGCCGATCCGGTCGAGGATCGCGCCGATCGGCAGCTGCAGCACCGCGTACGTCCAGAGGAACGCCGAGGCGACGACGCCTAGCTGGGCCGCGCTGAGGTGGAACTCGCGCATCATCTCTGGCCCGGCGATGGACAGGTTGACGCGGTCGACGTAGTTGACGAACGACCCGACGCCGAGCACGCCGGCGATCGTCCACCGGGTCCGGCCCGCGGTGCGGGTCCGGGTGCGCTCGGCGGTCGTCATCGGGCCTGCTTCGCGAGGGACGTGGTCTCCTCGAACGCGGCGGTCAGCCCGGCGACGAGCGCGCCGTGCTGCATGGTCAGCGCGAGCTGCCCGGCGCCGTGGGCGAGGGCGAACTCCTTCTCTTCGCGGCTCCACGCGGGCAGCACCCACGGCTTCCCGGCCGCGCGGGCGGCGTCGGCGACGCGTTTCAGATCGGCGAAGTCGCCTTCCTCCCGCGTGTACGCCCCGCGTTCGCGGCGCAGGGACAGGTCGGACGGCCCGACGAAGACACCGTCCACTGTGTCCAGTGCGAGGATTTCGGCGACGTCTTCGAGAGCGCCGGCGTCCTCGATCATCGGCAGGCAGCGGGTGCCGCGGTCCTGCGCGGTGACCCACTCGTCGGTGAAGCCGCGGTAGCCGGTCGTGCGCCCGCCGGCGAAACTGCGGTCGCCCAGCGGCGGGAACTTCGCGAACGCCGTCACGGCCTTGGCGTGCGCCGCGTTCTCGACGTGCGGGATGACGACGGCGTCGGCACCGAAGTCGAGCGCCTGCTGGATCGGGCCGCGCTCGGGGCCGAGGACCTTGGCGAGCACCTCCAGGCCGAGCGCGCGCAGGAACGGCACGAACCGCTCGAGGTCGGCCAGGTCGAAGGCGCCGTGCTCGATGTCGAGGACGGCGGCGCCGTACCCGATCCCGCGGGCGATTTCGGCGGCCGCGAACGAGGGGTCGGACAGCCAGACGGCGTAGCGCCGGTCGGCGGGGACTGGGGACATCGGGGAACCTCCTGCGCGCTCACGACGGTAGCTCCGGTCGTTGTGTGCACCGTGTATACACGATGGATATCTGTCGGTCCAGACGCTAAGCTGGCGGCTCGACGACCGAGGGGAGAGGCATGACGACCAGCGCACCGGCCGGGCCGGCGCGGGACCGCGTGTACGCCTGGCTGCGCGACGGGATCATCACGGGCGAGCTCGAAGGCGGCCGGTTCCTGGACGAGCAGTGGGTGTCGGGCGTGGTCGGGGTGTCCCGGACGCCGGTCCGCGAGGCGTTCCACCGCCTGGAGGCCGAGCGCTTCATCAGCCTGCTGCCGCGCAAGGGCGCGCAGGTCCGCACGGTCACCGCCCGCGAGCTGGAAGAGGTCTACCAGAGCCGCCGGCTGATCGAGGGCCACGCGATCGGCGAGGTCTGCGCTCTGCGGGCGGGGGCGCCGGCCGAGATGGCCGGGCTGATCGAGGAGATGGACCGCGCGGGGAAGGCCCGCGACTGGTTCGCGGTGTCCGGCCTCGACCGCTCGTTCCACCGCGCGATCGTCAACGCGGCGGGCAACTCGGTGCTGACCGAGCTGTACGACACGCTGCGCTCGCGCCAGCAGCGGGTCGCCGTGCGGGCACTGGAGGCCCGGCCGGAGCGGCTGCCGGTGATCGACGCCGAGCACCGGGCCTTGGTCGCCGCGCTGGACGCGCACGACGCCGAGGAGGCGCTGCGGATCCTGAACCAGCACCTGCGCCCGGTGTCCGAGGTGGTGTCGGCCCTCGACCGCGGCTGACGGGGCGTCGCCGGACGTAGTGAATGACTCATTCATGTCGCCTGGCGACATGAATGAGTCATTCACTACACGCGCAGCAGGCCGCGTGGACCTGCGCGGCCGCGTCCCACGTGCGGCGGTACCGGCCCCGCGAATGATAGGAATGGCCGGTGACCGAACCGAACCTGATCGAAGCCGCCGCGGCCGAGGCCGTCACGCTGACCAGCGAGCTCATCCGCATCGACACGACCAACACCGGCGACCCCGACACGCTGGTCGGCGAGCGGGCGGCGGCCGAGTACGTCGCGGAGAAGCTGACCGACGCCGGCTACGAGATCACCTACGTCGAGTCGGGCGGGAAGAACCGGCACAACGTCATCGTGCGGCTCGAAGGGGCCGATCGCGAAAGGGGCGGGCTGCTCATCCACGGCCACCTCGACGCCGTCCCCGCCGACGCATCGGAATGGTCGGTCCACCCGTTCTCCGGCGCGGTCCAGGACGACTACGTCTGGGGTCGCGGCGCGGTCGACATGAAAGACATGTGCGGGATGGCGCTCGCGCTGGCCCGGCACTACAAGATGAACAACGTCGTTCCCCCGCGCGACCTGGTCTTCGCCTTCCTCGCCGACGAAGAGGCCGGCGGCAAGTACGGCGCCCAGTGGCTGGTCGAGCACCGCCCCGAGCTGTTCGAGGGCGTCACCGAGGCGATCAGCGAGGTCGGCGGTTTCTCGATCACGCTCAAGGACGACGTTCGCGCGTACCTGATCGAGACGGCCGAAAAGGGCATCCGCTGGATGAAGCTGCGTGTGCGCGGCACGGCGGGCCACGGCTCGATGATCCACCGCGACAACGCGGTCACCAAGCTCTCCGAAGCCGTCGCGAAGCTCGGCAACCACCGCTTCCCGCTCGTGCTCACCGACTCCGTGAAGGAGTTCCTCGCCGGCGTCACCGAGATCACCGGCTGGGACTTCCCCGAGGACGACCTCGAAGGCTCGGTCGCCAAGCTGGGCAACATCTCCCGGATGATCGGCGCGACCCTGCGCGACACCGCCAACCCGACGATGCTCACCGCCGGGTACAAGTCGAACGTCATCCCGTCGGTCGCCGAAGCCGCCGTCGACTGCCGGATCCTGCCCGGCCGGCTCGAAGCGTTCGACCGCGAGCTCGACGAGCTGCTCGGCCCGGACATCGAGAAGGAGTGGATGGAGCTCCCGCCGGTCGAAACGACGTTCGACGGCGCGCTCGTCGACGCCATGACCGCCGCGGTGCTCGCCGAAGACCCGGGCGCGAAGACGCTGCCGTACATGCTTTCCGGCGGCACGGACGCGAAGTCGTTCCAAGAGCTCGGCATCCGCAACTTCGGCTTCGCGCCGCTCAAGCTGCCCGCGGACCTCGACTTCTCGGCGCTGTTCCACGGCGTCGACGAGCGCGTCCCGGTCGAGGCGCTGAAGTTCGGTACCCGCGTGCTGGACCGGTTCCTGCGCACGAGCTGATGACCGCGTTCGCGCTCGCCGACGGCACGTCCCTGCAGGTGGTGCGCAGGGGCGACCCGGCCGCGCCGGTGACCGTGGTGTTCGTCCACGGCTACGCGCTCGACCAGCGCAGCTGGGGCCGGATCGCGCCGCTGGTGCCGGACGCCGCCGACGGGCCGGTCGCCGTGCTGACCTACGACCAGCGCGGCCACGGCGGGTCGGGGCGGGCGCGGCGCGGTACCGCGACGATGGCGCAGCTCGGCGACGACCTCGCCGAGCTGCTCGAGCGCGAAGTCCCCGACGGCCGGGTGGTCCTGGTCGGGCACGACATGGGCGGGCTGGCGATCATGTCGCTCTCGCAGCGGCACCCGGCGTTGTTCGCCGAGCGGGTGGCCGGCCTGGTGCTGCTGGCGACGTCGTCGGGGACGCTGGCCACCGAGGTCTCGGCGGCCTGGCCGAACGCGCTGGGCAAGCTGGCCCGCGACCTCGAAGCGGTGCTCGGTTCGAAGCTCTTCGGCGTGGTCCGCGAGCACACGAGCCGGGCGGTCAGCGCCGGCCTGCGGTGGTGGCTCTTCGGCGACGACCCGGACCCGGAGCTGGTCGAGCTGACCGTGAAGATGGTCCGCGGGAACTGGCCGCACACGGTGTCGCTCTTCCGGCCGGCGCTGGACGCCTACGCTCGAGAGGCGGCGTTGACGCAGGTCAGCGGCCTGCCGGTGACGGCGATCGTGGGGGAGCGGGACCGGATCGTCCGCGCGTCCGACGTCGAGCAGTGGGTCGGCGGCCTCGACGACGGGACGGCGGTGGTGCTGCCCGGCGTCGGGCACGTCGTGCCGCTGGAGGCCGCGGCGCAGGTGCTGCCGCGGGTGGTCGCGCTGGTCAACACCGCCCACCGACAAGACGAGAGTTCTTGACAACATAGTTGTTCGGCAGCGATGCTGGGCGCATGTTCTCCGTGGCGGTGATCGAAGACCCGGCCGCGGCCGAGGTGTCGCTGGACCCGATCCGCGCCCGGCTGCTGGCCGAACTGGCGGAGCCGGCGTCGGCGACGATGCTCGCCGCGCGCGTCGACCTGCCGCGCCAGAAGGTCAACTACCACCTGCGGGCGCTGGAAGCGCACGGCCTGGTGGAGCTGGTCGAGGAGCGGCGCAAGGGCAACGTGACCGAGCGGATGATGCGGGCGACGGCGTCGTCGTACGTCATCTCGCCGGCCGCGCTCGCCGCGGTCCAGCCCGATCCGGCCCAGTCGCCGGACCGGCTCTCGGCCCGCTGGCTGCTCGCCGTCGCCGGCCGGCTGGTGCGGGACGTCGGCGTGCTGATCACCGGCGCGGCCAAGGCCAAGCAGCGCGTCGCGACCTTCGCGATCGACGGCGAGATCCGGTTCGCCTCCGCGGCCGACCGCGCCGCGTTCGCCGAGGAGCTCGCGACCGCCGTCACCACCCTGGTCGGCAAGTACCACGACGAAACGGCCGAGAAGGGCCGCCCGCACCGGGTGGTCGTCGCCGTCCACCCGAGCGTCCCGGAGGAGACCGCCAGTGGGGCATGAGTTCGAAGCGATCGACGTCGCCGAGGTCGACGCGACGCCGGAGCAGGTGTGGGACGCCATCGCCACCGGGCCGGGCATCGACTCGTGGTTCATGGGCCGCAACGAGGTCGAGGGCGGCACCGGCGGCGTGGTCCGCGGCGCGTTCGGCGGGTACCAGCCGGAGTACCGCATCCGGGAGTGGGACCCGCTCGAAAAGCTCGTCTACGGCAGCGACCCGGCGCCCGACGGGCGGAAGATCGCCTACGAGTTCCTGATCGAGGGCCGTGCCAGCGGGAGCACGGTGATCCGCTGCGTCACCAGCGGCTTCCTGCCCGGCGACGACTGGGAGGACGAGTTCGAGGCGATGACCGCGGGCAACGCGCTGTTCTTCCGCACGCTCGTCGAGTACGTCACGCACTTCGCCGGGCGGGTGGCGGTCCCGGTGACGGCGTTCGGGCCGCCGGTGGGGGACTGGGACGAGGCGTGGGCGCGCCTGGGCACGGCGCTGGGGCTGTCTTCGCGACCCGCCGAAGGTGACCGGGTCTCGCTCGGCGGCGTGGTCTACGCGGCCAACGACCAGACGGTCGGCATCCGCACGGCGGACGCGATGATCCGGTTCCTGCGCGGCTTCCACGGCCCGATGGTCGCGTCCCACCACGTCTTCACCCCGGGCGCCGACGCGGAGACCGAGGAGAAGACCTGGAGCGACTGGCTGAACCGCGTCTTCGCCTAGGTCGGGAGCGCGCCCGGGAGGCTTTCCTTCGTCTTCTTGCGGCGCAACCAGACCCTGCGCGTGCCGTCGGCGTAGAGCCGGACCGTACGCAGTTCCCAGCCCGCGAACTCCGCGTGGATGGAGAGCTGGATCGCCGCCGCGCGCCGGGACACGCCCGGGGGGAGGTGCAGGCGGCGATACTCCCAATCCCCTTCGACCACCGCCTCGCTGACCGTCGTCATGGCTGGATCACCTGGGTCCCTTCTCCCGCGGCCGAGCCGACGAGCACCCGGCCGCTCTTCTCGTCCACCCCGACCGAGTCCGGCTGGCGCACGGTGGGGAACCGGTACTTCTCGACGGGCTCGCCGCCGCGGACGTCGAACCCGACCACCTCGTTGCGTTCGGTGAGCGTCACCCAGGCCAGGCTCCGCTGCGCGTCGTAGGCGATCCCGTACGCGCCGCCCGGCACCGGGTAGCGCTGGCGCATGATCAGCGGCGACGCCGAGAACGCGATCAGCGCACCCGCGCGCACGTCCGTCACCAGCACGCGCCCGTAGGAGTCCGCCACCGCGTTCGCCGCGCCGTCGCCCGCGCGCAAGCCCTCGTTGACCTTCCCGGCGGCGACGTCGACCGAGAACACCGCGGTCCGCAGCCGGTCCAGCACCACGACACCCTTGCCGGTGTCCACGACATCGTCGGCGCTGTAGAGCTGCCCGCCGATCGTCCGCGCCGGACCCGCCGCCGGCAGCACCTGGATGTCCTTCGCCGGCCCCATCGCCACCAGCCGGTCGGCGCCGTAGGCGATGCTCGACGCGGGCTGCCCGCCCGTCTTCGTCTCCGTGAGCTTCCGGTCCGGCAACGACAGCTGCTGCACCACACCCTGCGCCGGCTCCGCGATCTCCACCCGCCCCGGCGCCACGGTCAGCTTCTCCGCTTTGCCGTATAACGGCATATTCACCGGGGGTGACGCGAGCGCGTTCAGGTCGTAGAGCTGCAAAGACGGCGGCTGAGCGAGGGCGACGACAAGAGTCCCGTCGGCGACGGCCAGGGCCGACACGGCTCCGGTGGGCAGCACCTGGCCGGCGGGCTTCACGGTCACGGCGGGGGAGACCGCCGGCTTCGCCGCGACGGGGTTCGCGACGATCTGCAGCTCGTCGCTGTTGTCGGTCTTGGCCGACGAGCAGCCCGAGAGCACCAGGACACCGGCGAGCGGGATCGCGATCCACGACACGGCGGCGAACCGACGCACGTTGCTGCCTCCAGGTGTCCCTCGACGGGCGGTCAACACCAGCATCCTCCACGATCGTCTTGCCGTCACGCGCATGTCACCCAACAGACACCTAATGCGGCCAGCGCTCCGGGTAGCCGGCCTCGATGGCGCTCACGTCGTCGAGCGCCGAGCGGATCGCGGGCGGGAGGGTGATGTCCTCCGCCGTCAGCGAGCCGGTGAGCTGGCCGGTGTCGCGCGCGCCCACGACCGGGGCGACCACGCCGGGCCGGTCGCGGACCCAGGCCAGCGCCACGGCCAGCGGCGACGTGCCGAGCCCGTCGGCCGCGGTGGCGACCGCCTGCACGATCCGGGCGGCCCGGTCGGTGCGGTGGTGCTCGACGTAACCGGCGTACGCGCTGTTCGCGCCGCGGGAGTCCGCGGGCGTGCCGGTGCGGTACTTGCCGGTCAGCACCCCGCGGCCCAGCGGCGCCCAGGGCAGCAGCCCGATGCCGTGGTGCTCGGCGGCGGGGACGACCTCGCGGTCCACCCCGCGCTCCAGCAGCGAGTACTCGACCTGGGTGGAGACGATCGGGGCGACCGCGGCGGCGCCGGCGGCGGCCGTGGCGAGCTGCCAGCCGGCGTAGTTCGAGACGCCGACGTAGCGGGCCTTGCCGCTGGTCACGGCGTACTCGAGGGCGGCGAGGGTTTCGGCGATCGGCACGCAGGTGTCCCAAGCGTGCAGCTGCCAGAGGTCGATGTGGTCGGTGCCGAGCCGCTTGAGCGAGCCGTCGAGGGCGCTGAGCAGGGCGCCGCGGGAGGCGCCACCACCGAACGGGCCGTCGGTGCGCCGGGCGACCGCCTTGGTGGCGAGGACGACGTCGTCGCGGGGCACGAGGTCGCCGAGAAGCGAGCCGAGCACCCGCTCGCTCTCGCCCTCGCCGTAGATGTCGGCCGTGTCCACCAGGGTGCCGCCGGCGTCCACGAAGGCGACCAGCTGGCTGGCGGCCTCTTCCGCGTCGGTGTCGCCACCCCAGGTCATGGTGCCGAGCGCCATCCGCGAGACGCGCAGTCCCGAGCGGCCGAGCAGTCGCTTTTCCACGACCGCCGAGCCTAGTGGGCTCCCCCTTCCGGAGGAGACCAAGGTGAGTCGTGTCGCCCACAAGGGCCCCCGTTAGGGTCTGGCCCCGTGCGACTCGGACTGAATCTCGGCTACTGGGGAGCGGGGAACGACCCCGCGAACCTGGCCCTGGCGAAACAAGCGGACGAACTGGGCTACGCCGTCGTGTGGGCGGCGGAGGCGTACGGCTCGGACGCCGTGACCGTGCTGACCTGGATCGCGGCGCAGACCTCACGGATCGACGTCGGCGCCGCCGTGCTGCAGATCCCGGCCCGGACCCCGGCGATGACCGCGATGACCGCCGCGACGCTTGACACGCTTTCGGGCGGCCGGTTCCGGCTCGGCCTCGGCGTCTCCGGCCCGCAGGTGTCCGAGGGCTGGCACGGCGTGCGGTTCGCCTCGCCGCTCGGCCGCACCCGCGAGTACGCCTCGATCGTGCGCTCGGCGCTGCGGCGTGAGCGGCTGAAGTTCGAGGGCGAGCACTTCACGCTGCCGCTGCCGGACGGCCCCGGCAAGGCGCTGCGGCTGACCGTCCGGCCCGCGCGCAAGCACATCCCGCTCTACCTGGCCGCGATCGGCCCGAAGAACCTGGAGCTGACCGGCGAGATCGCCGACGGCTGGCTGCCGGTGTTCTTCTCGCCGGCGCACGCGGGGGAGCAGCTGGCGCAGCTGCGGGCCGGTGCCGAGCGGGCCGGCCGCTCGCTCGACGGCTTCGACATCGTCCCGACCGTCCCGCTCGTCCCGGGCGACGACTGGAAGGCGTGCGCGGACGCCGTGCGCGGGTACGCGGCGCTCTACCTCGGCGGGATGGGCAGCAAGGAAAAGAACTTCTACAACCAGTTGGCCACTCGGATGGGCTTCGCGGCCGAAGCCGCCGAAGTGCAGGAGAAGTACCTGGACGGCGACCGCGCCGGGGCGATGGCGGCGGTGCCGCTGGAGTTCCTCGACGCGACGTCGCTGCTGGGCCCGAAGGAACGGATCGCGGAGAAGATGACCGAATTCGCCGAGGCCGGCGTGACGACCCTGTCGGTGTCGCCGTTCACCCCCGACCCGGCAGGCGCGCTGACCACCGCCGTCGAGGCGCTCGAGCTGGCGGGGGTGGCCTGACGTGGGCTGGTTCGAAGCACTGGTCCTGGGCCTGGTCCAGGGCCTGACCGAGTTCCTCCCGATCTCCTCGAGCGCGCACCTGCGGATCGTCGCGGCGCTCGTCGGCTGGGACGACCCGGGCGCGGCGTTCACCGCCGTCACCCAGATCGGCACCGAGCTGGCGGTGATCATCTACTTCGGCAAGAAGATCGGCCGCATCCTGCAGGCCTGGTTCTTCTCGATCACCAAGCCGGAGTGGCGCCGCGACCCGGACGCCCGCCTCGGCTGGCTGATCATCGTCGGCTCGCTGCCGATCGTCGTGCTCGGCCTGCTGCTGCAGGACCAGATCGACAGCGCGTTCCGCGACCTGCGGATCACCGCCACCGTGCTCATCGTGTTCGGCCTGATCCTGCTCTACGCCGACCGCGTCGGGAAGCAGGAGCGGACGCTGGACCACCTGACCGTGCCGCACGGCCTCGGGTTCGGCTTCGCCCAGGCGCTGGCGCTGATCCCGGGCGTCTCCCGCTCGGGCGGCACGACCAGCGCGGGCCTGCTGCTGGGCTACACCCGCGCGGAGGCGGCTGAGTACTCGTTCCTGCTGGCGCTGCCCGCGGTGTTCGGTTCGGGTGTGTACAAGCTGAAGGACATCGGCGAGGGCGGGGTGCCGGCCCAGTGGGGCCCGACGATCCTGGCGACGCTGGTCGCGTTCGGCGTCGGCTACGCGGTGATCGCGTGGCTCATGTCCTACATCAAGAAGCGCAGCTTCGTGCCGTTCGTGATCTACCGGCTCGTGCTCGGCGTGCTGCTGTTCGTGCTGATCTTCACCGGCGTGCTGGATCCGAACGCGGGCCCGGTCAGCCACTGATCGTGTGCACGTAGGGTGGGGCCTGTGAGTACGGTCATTCTGCTCCGGCACGGCAAGTCGACGGCCAACGGTTCCGGCATCCTCGCCGGGCGCTCCCCGAAGGTCAGCCTCGACGACACCGGCCGCGCCCAGGCGGAGAAGCTCGTCGAACGGCTGGACGGCGTGCCCCTCTCGGGGCTCGTCGTCTCGCCCATGCTGCGGTGCAAGCAGACCGTCGGCCCGCTCGCCGCGGCTCGTGGTCTGGACAAGGTCGTCGAGCCCGGGCTGTCCGAAGTGGACTACGGCGACTGGACCGGCAAGGAGCTCAAGCACCTGGCGAAGGAACCGCTCTGGCGGGTCGTGCAGGCGCACGCCTCGGCCGCGGTCTTCCCCGGCGGCGAAGGGCTCGCGGCGATGCAGGCGCGGTCGGTGGCCGCCGTCCGCGCGCACGACCGGCGGATCGCCGCCGAGCACGGCGACCACGCCGTCTGGCTCCTGTGCAGCCACGGCGACGTGATCAAGTCCATCCTCGCCGACGCGCTCGGCCAGCACCTCGACGCGTTCCAGCGGATCGTCGTCGACCCGGCGTCCGTCTCCGTCGTGCGCTACACCGAGACGCGGCCGTTCGTCATGCGGGTCAACGACCACGGCGGCGACCTCCGGGGGATCGTGCCGCCGGAACCGAAGCCGAAGCGGGGCAAAAAGGGCGCTTCGAGCAGCGACGCCGTCGTGGGCGGTACCACCGGGCGGTGAGCTTGGCCACCTCCGGAAAGCGCTGACATCGATGGCGGTGGACCACGTAGGGTGGCGGGACCGAGTGTTGCACCCCCACAGGAGCCTGCCCCGATGATTTCGCCGGAGAACCCGTTCGCCGCACCCAGCGAGCTGCCCTACGCCCTGCCGCCCTTCGACCGGATCGCCGACGAGCACTACCGGCCCGCGTTCGAGGCCGGGCTGGCCGAGCACGCGGCGGAGATCGAGCAGATCGCGGCGCAGGACGCCGAGCCGACGTTCGAGAACACCATCGTCCCCCTCGAGCGCGCCGGCGAGCTGCTCAGCCGCGTCGCGAGCGTGTTCTACAACCTCTCCGGCTCCAACAGCACCGACGAGATCCAGGCCATCCAGGCGGAGTTCGCGCCGAAGCTGGCCGCCCACCACGACGCGATCCACCTGAACCCCAAGCTGTTCGCCCGCATCGACGCGCTGCACGCGAAGCGGGACGAACTGGGCCTCGACGGGGAGTCGCGGCGGCTGCTCGAACGACGGCACCTCGACTTCAGCCGCGCGGGCGCCGGACTGGGCGAGGCCGAGCAGGCCCGCCTGCGCGAGCTGAACGCGCAGCTGTCCACGCTGCAGACGAAGTTCCAGCAGAACCTGCTCAAGGACACTAACGACCTGGCCGTCGTCATCGAAGACCGAGCCGAGCTGGCCGGCTTCGGCGAGGGGGCGATCGCCACCGCGGCCGAGGCGGCCTCCGCCCGCGGCGAGGACGGCAAGTACGTCATCCCCCTGACGCTGCCGACGAGCCAGGCGTCGCCGCTGGAAACCCTGAGCGACCGCGACGTCCGCGCGCGGATCCACGCCGCGTCGATGGCGCGGGGCAACCGCGGCAACGAGTTCGACAACAACTCTCTCGTCGCCGAAATCGCGCACCTGCGGGCGGAACGGGCCGCGCTGCTCGGCTACCCGAACCACGCGGCGTACGTCATCGCCGACGAGACGGCGAAGACCGCCGAGGCCGCGGCCGGCCTCCTGGAGCGGCTCGCGCCCGCCGCCGTCGCGAACGCCCGCACCGAAGGCGCGGAACTGCAGCAGCTGCTGGAAGCCGACGTCCCCGGCGCGACGCTGCGGCCGTCGGACTGGCCGTACTACGCCGCCCAGGTCCGCCGCGAGCGCTTCGACGTCGACACCGAGGCGCTGCGCCCGTACTTCGAGGCCGACCGCGTCTACCTCGACGGCGTCTTCTTCGCCGCCACCAAGCTCTACGGCCTCACCTTCACCGAGCGGACCGACCTGCCGAAGTACCACCCGGAGGTCCGGACCTTCGAGGTGTTCGACGCCGACGGCACGCCGCTCGGGCTATACCTGCTCGACCTCTACACCCGCGACGCCAAGCGCGGCGGCGCGTGGATGAACACGTTCGTCGACCAGTCCGAGCTGCTCGGCCGCAAGACGGTCGTGGTCAACGTCCTCAACGTCGGCAAGCCGCCGGCGGGGGAGCCGACCCTGCTCACCTTCGACGAGGTCGTCACCGCGTTCCACGAGTTCGGCCACGCGCTGCACGCCCTCGTCTCGGCGGTCCGCTACCCGACGTTCTCCGGCACCAACGTGCCCCGCGACTTCGTCGAATACCCGTCCCAGGTCAACGAGATGTGGATGCTGTGGCCGGAGGTGCTGGCCAACTACGCCAAGCACCACGAGACGGGGGAGGCCCTGCCGCAGGAGCAGGTCGACAAGCTCCTCGCCGCCCAGCAGTACGGCGAAGGCTTCGCCACCACCGAGTACCTGGCGGCGTCGCTGCTCGACCAGGCCTGGCACCGCCTCGGCGTCGACGACCGCGTGGAGGAGGTGCAGCGGTTCGAGACCGACGCGCTCGTCAAGGCGGGCGTCGCGGTCGAGGCCATCCCGCCGCGCTACCGCACGACCTACTTCGCCCACGTGTTCAGCGGCGGCTACAGCGCGGGCTACTACTCCTACATCTGGAGCGAAGTCCTCGACGCCGACACCGTCCAGTGGTTCCGCGAGAGCGGGGGACTGACCCGCGAGAACGGCGACCACTTCCGCCGGACCCTGCTCGGCCGCGGCGGCAGCATCGACCCGATGGACGCCTTCCGGGCCTTCCGCGGCCGCGACCCCGAGATCGAGCCGCTGCTGGCCCGCCGCGGGCTCACCGGAGTCTGACTCCTCCAGCTGTATAACGACCTATACTGCGGGCCTGGTTTGGAAAAACCACGCCCGCAGTCGTTTCATCCGCCCGAAAAACCGCTGAGACGGACGGGACCGGCTTCCCCCGAAACCGCACGTCGGTGACCCTCCCGGAGACCGGCGCGGAGCTAACTTGGGTGCTTCGACAACTCTCGGGGAGGGAGATTCGATGAACGGATCACGTCGGGTGTCGGTCATCGTGGCCTTGTTCGTCCTGGCGATGAGCAGCCTGTTCGTCGTTCCGGCTTCGGCCGGCACGCAGACGGCGGAGGCGACGTGCACCGGGGCCGGTTCCTGCTGGTTCACCTGGGGCCGCATCACCGCCGGCGACTGCACGATGGACCAGGCCAAGTGGACGCTGAACCGGAACGGCAGCGCGTCCTTCGAGGCGGCCATCGTCAGCAGCGACAGCGGCGACGCGTGGCTGATGTGGCCGGTCGCCACGGACACGAGCGGGATCGTGCTGGGCCCGATCACGCACGGGGGTGACCCGAAGTTCGTGCGGGGCACGGTGAAGAACACGTGGACGTGGTGGTTCGACGCGGGGTCGTTCGACCCGGCGTGGTTCGACCGGATCCACAGCATGCGGTTGACGAATCACTGCTGATCGTCGCGGTCGCTAGCCCCGATGCCCTCGCGGCATCGGGGCTAGTGCGGAGAAACCCGGGTACGGCTAGGCGACCAGCCGCAGCCAGGCTTCCGCGAGGGCGCAGTGACCGGCCGGGGTCGGGTGCACGCCGTCTTCGGACCAGTGTTCCGGGCCGGTTTCCGCGGAGAGTTCGGCGAACATGCGGTCGGCGGTGATCAGGTGGGTGCCGTACTCGGCCGCGAGGTGCCGCACGGCCTGGATCTTCGGGTCGAGGCCGGCTCGCCAGTCCCGGCGCACGTCGGCGTCGAGGCGGATGTCGCCGGCTTCGGTGACGCCTTCGACCGGCAGGAGGAACGGCTCGATGAGGATCAGCTCCGTGCCGGCTTCGGCGAGGGGTGCGAGCAGGCGGCCGTAGCCCGCCGCGAACTCGTCCGCGGAGATTTCGCGGCGGCTCGGGTCGAAGGTGTGCCGTCCGTTGTCGTTGACGCCGACGAGGATCGAGACCACGTCGGGGTGGGCGTCGAGGACGTCGGTTCGCCAGCGGGCTTGGAGGTCGGTCACGGTGTGGCCGGCGTCGGCGGTGTCGATCCAGGTGATGGGGCGGCCGGGGTGGCGGAAGCTCCATTCGCCGGCGACGAGCAGGGGGTAGCCGCAGCGGTCTTCGCCTTCGGGTCGCCAGAGGGTGGTGATGGAGTCGCCGGCGAAGAGCACGGTGCTGTGGGGTTTCAAGGTGATCGTCATGCGGTCGAGCGTGGCGGTGGCGGCTGGCGGGGGACGCACACGGCGCTGGCATCCCCCGCCAGTGGCGTGTCAGGTGGTCTGGTCGCCGGCGACGATGTGGTCGACGAAGCCGTAGGAAAGGGCTTCGTCGGCGTCGAACCAGCGGTCGCGGTCGGCGTCGGTGGTGATGCGTTCGACGCTTTGGCCGGTCTGGCGGGCGGTGATTTCGGCGATGCGGCGTTTCATCTTGCCGAAGACTTCGGCCTGGATGGCGATGTCGGTGGCGGCGCCGCTGATGCCGGCCGAGGGCTGGTGCATGACGATGCGGGTGTTGGGCAGGAGGTAGCGCTTTCCGGGGGTGCCGGAGGAGAGCAGGAACTGGCCCATGGAGGCGACGAAGCCGAGGCCGTAGGTGGCGACGTCGGGTTTGACGAGCTGCATGGTGTCGTAGATGGCCATGCCGGCGGTGACGGAGCCGCCGGGGGAGTTGATGTAGAAGGTGATGTCCTTCGCCGGGTCGTCGGCGGCGAGCAGGAGGAGCTGGGCGATGAGGCGGTTGGCGACGTCGTCGTTGACTTCGGAGCCGAGGAAGACGATGCGGTCGCGCAGGAGCTGTTGGTAGACCGAGTCTTCGGGTGCGGTGCCGGGTGCCTGCATTTCGGGTGCGGCGAGAAGGGTCATGGCCCGACGGTAGGGCCGGTGATCGGTTCGCGGAGCGGGGTTTCGCTGTGAGCGTGCGGTGTTCGCCGGACGCGAAAGGGCCGCCGTCCGGTGTGGACGGCGGCCCTGGTCGTGGGGAGGCTCAGATGAGGCCGAGCTTCTGCACGGTGTCGCGTTCCTCGACGAGTTCGGCGACGGAGGCGTCGATGCGGGCGCGGGAGAAGTCGTCGATCTCGAGGCCCTGGACGATCTCGTACTTGCCGTTCTTGGCGGTGACGGGGAAGGACGAGATGATGCCTTCGGGGACGCCGTAGGAGCCGTCGGAGACGACGGCGGCGGAGGTCCAGTCGCCGGCGGGGGTGCCGTTGACCCAGGTGTGGACGTGGTCGATGGCGGCGGAGGCGGCCGAGGCGGCGGAGGAGAGGCCGCGGGCTTCGATGATGGCGGCGCCGCGCTTGGCGACGGTGGGGATGAAGTCGCTTTCGAGCCAGGCCTGGTCGACGTCGACGGCCTTGCCGGCGACTTCGGCGTGCTGGACCGAGGGGTACTGGGTGGCGGAGTGGTTGCCCCAGATGGCGAGCTTCTTGATCTCGGTGACCGGGACGCCGAGCTTCTTGGAGAGCTGGGCGAGGGCGCGGTTGTGGTCGAGGCGGGTCATCGCGGTGAAGCGGTCGGCGGGCACGTCGGGGGCGTGCGAGCGGGCGATGAGGGCGTTGGTGTTGGCGGGGTTGCCGACGACGAGGACCTTGACGTCGTCGGCGGCGCCGGCGTTGATGGCTTCGCCCTGTGGCTTGAAGATGCCGCCGTTGGCTTCGAGGAGGTCGCCGCGCTCCATGCCCTTGCTGCGGGGGCGGGCGCCGACGAGGAGGGCGATGTTGGTGCCCGAGAAGGCCTGCTTGGGGTCGTCGAAGATGTCGATGCCCGAGAGGAGGGGGAACGCGCCGTCGTCGAGTTCCATGGCGGTGCCCTCGGCCGCCTTGACCGCCTGCGGGATCTCGAGGAGCCGCAGCTTCACCGGGACGTCCTGGCCGAGGAGCTGACCGGAAGCGATGCGGAAGAGCAGCGCGTAGCCGATCTGGCCGGCGGCGCCGGTGACGGTCACGTTGACAGGGGCTTGGGTCATTGCGGTACTCCAGCTTGAGACGACTTTGGCTAGTGGTGTGGAGCCTATCCCTCCTCGGCGTCGCTGGTCGGGTGCGTCCAGTCACTGTTGTGAGGATCGCTTTTCAGCTGTCGGTGACGTTGGCGGCCAGGCGGGTGAGGAGGTCGGCGAGCTGGGTGATCTCGGTGTCGGTGAGGCCTTTTCGCATGCGTTCGTCGTGGGCGATGGCGGCGGAGGCGAGCCTCAGGAAGAGCTGTTCGCCTTCGGGGGTCAGCGTGACCAGGTGGACACGGCGGTTCTCGGGGTCGCGGCGGCGGGTGACGAGGCCCGCGGTTTCCATGCCGTTGAGGTGGTGGGTGAGGGTCGCGCCTTGGATGCCGACGGCGTCGGCGAGTTCGCGCTGGTTGGCGACGGGCCGGGTTTTGAGGGAGATGAGGATCTGCCAGACGGGTTGGGAGCCGCCGGCGGCGGCGAGGGCCTGGTCGAAGGCGCGGCCCGCGGTTTTGGCGGTGCGGGCGAGGACGACGCCGATGGGGGCGGTGGTGGGTGCTGGCACGAGCTGGACCATACCGCAGAGGTCTAACCGTTTGACATCTAATCATTAGACTTCTAACGTTGTGCTCATCGAACCGGAAGGGGAACGCGATGAGCACCGAGGAAGAGATCCACGAGTTCGGCCGGGTGTGGGCGGCCGCGGAGGAGCGCGGCGACACGGAGGTGCTGGCCGGTCTGGTCGCCGACGGCTTCCGCCTGGTCGGCCCGCTCGGCTTCGTGCTGGACCGCGATCTGTGGCTGGGGCGCTACACCGGCGGCGGGCTGGTCACCGAGAAGCTGAACTGGACCGACGTCGAGGTCCGGGACTTCGGCAGCACGGCCGTCGCGATCGGCGTCCACGACCAGCTCGCGACCCACCAGGGCAACCCGGTGAACGGCCGCTTCCGCGCCACGCACGTGTTGGTCCACGAGGACGACCGGTGGCGCCTGGCCGGTATCCACCTCAGCCCGATCGGCGGCCCGCCGCCGTTCGCCACCGGAGCGGCTCCCGGAGGGGACGGGCGATGAGCGTCGAACTGAACCACACGATCGTGTGCGCCCGGACCGGGAGAAGTCGGCGGAGTTCCTCGCCGGGATCCTGGGCCGGCGAGCTCAACTCGATGAACTGCGGCCGCGGCGTCTGCTTCGAAGACCCGGACGGCCACAACCTGGAACTGCTGACGAGGGGGTAGCCGTGCGGCTGAGCATCGGGGTCACGGACTTCTCGTGGCCGGACAAGCTGACCGAAGAGCTGGCGGGCATCGCCGTCGCCGCCGAGGACGCCGGGCTCGACACGCTGTGGGTGCCCGACCACCTGCTGCAGGCCGACCCGAACAGCACGCCGGACTCGGCGATGCTGGAGGCGTACACGACGCTCGGGTTCCTGGCCGCCCGCACCAGCCGGATCGGGCTGGGGACGATGGTGTCGGCGGTGACGTTCCGGCCGCCGGCGCTGCTGGTCAAGGCGGTCACGACCCTCGACGTCCTTTCCGGCGGGCGGGCCCGGTTCGGGATCGGCACCGGGCACCACGACGGCGAGGCGCGCGCGATGGGCCTGCCGTTCCCGCCGGTGGGTGAGCGCTTCGAGCGGATGGAGGAAACGCTCCGGCTGGCGCGGCGGATGTGGGACGGCGACACGTCGGCGTTCGAGGGCGGGCACTACCGCCTGGACCGTCCGATCGGGAACCCGCGGCCGGTGCGCCGCCCGCGGGTGCTGATCGGCGGGGCGGGTGAGCGCAAGACGCTGCGGCTCGTCGCGCGGTACGCCGACGCGTGCAACGTGTTCGACATCCCGGACGGCGGGAAGACCGTGCGGCACAAGCTGGCTGTCCTCGCGCGACACTGCGAGGAGGCCGGGCGGCCGTACGGGGAGATCGAGAAGACGATCAGCACGCGCCTGTCGCCGGGTGAGTCCGCGGAGTCGTTCTCGCGGCGGTGTGCGGAGTTCGCGGAGTGGGGGATCGAGCACGCGGTCGTGATCACGGCGGGGCCGTGGTCGGCGGCGGGGGTCGCGACGCTGGGGCGGGTCGCGGGCTTGGTGCAGGCGGGGTGAAACGATCAAGCCCGGACGTCGCGGGGTGATCGCGGACGGCGGGCGGCGGTCCGGAGGCGCGAAATCGTTTTCCGGTCCTTTTCATTCGTGGTCCGCTAAATGGCGGCTCGAAATTATCGGTATACCGCGTGGCGGGACGGCTACTGCGTGTTGCTCCGTTCAGCGGGGTTTCGGACCATGATCCACCCGCTACCATGGTCGGCGCCCCCGTCCCGAATTGGAATGTGTTGGGAAGGATTCCGATGCTTTCTGCGGTCGTTGCTGCCGTTTTGGCGCTGTCCTCTGTGGTCGCCCCGCATTCGTGGAACACTCCTCCGCCGCCGGACAAAATCGTCATCGACGTCGTGAACGCGATCGGCACGGGCTGTCCGCCGAACACGTCCGCGGTGGCGGTTTCGCAGGACAACACGGCGTTCACCGTGACCTACAGCGCTTACACGGCGCTGGTCGGGGTCGGTGCCGGTCCGCTGGACGCGCGGAAGAACTGCCAGATCGGCCTGCGCGTGCACGTGCCGCAGGGGTTCACCTACGGAATCGCGCAGGCCGACTACCGCGGATTCGCGCACCTGGAACGCGGCGCGACCGGGCTGGAAAGGGCCAACTACTATTTCCAGGGTAATTCTCCGACGGCTTACCTCCAGCATCCGCTGACGGGTCCGTTCGAAGACGACTGGCATTTCACCGATTCGACGGAGGTCGGTGCGATCGTGTTCAAGCCGTGCGGCGAGGAACGCAATTTGAACATCAACACGGAATTGCGGGCCGCGGCCGGGACGTCGGATCCGAAGAAGACGACGAGCTACGTCACGATGGACTCGACCGACGGCAGCATCACCACGGTGTACCACTTCGCGTGGCTGCAGTGCCCGTGACCGGTTCGCGGTGAGCCGGGGGCGGCGCGGGTGCGCGCCGCCCCCGGTGGTCACTTCTTCGCGGGGGCGCGGGGGTCGGTGGCCTGGAGGTCGAAGACGCGGCCGAGGGAGACGAGTGCTTCGTCGAGGTGGCTGAGGCTGGAGAGGACGGCGCGGGTTTCGGCTTGGTCGACGCGGTCGGAGACGGGGGTGCCGTCGTCGCGCACGAGCGTGCCGGGTGTGGGGCCACCCGGTGCGTCGAGTGCTTTGCGGAGGACGTCGATGTTGGCCAGCAGCCGTCCGGTGAACTGGCGCAGGCGGTCGGTGTCGGGGCCGGCGAGCATGCCGGGCTGGGCGCGGGCGGCGACGTGGCGGGCGCGGAAGGCGATGGTTTCGAGGGTGGTGAGGACGTGCCAGCCGTAGTCGCGGCGGGCGCTGCGGAGGTTGACCGGGTGGGTGAGCGGTTCGACGGTGGTGCGGACCTGTTCGACGGCGCGGTCGAGGTCGCGGGAGAGTTCGATGATGTTGACGTTCTCTTCGCCGGCGAGCAGGTCGCGGGTGTGCTGGAGGAACTCCTCCAGTTCGTCGAGCACCGAACAGATGTCGTCGAGCATGACCGAGCGGGTGCGGACCGGGACGATGACGACGGCGGCGAGGATGCCGGCGGCGGCGCCGACCGCGGTTTCGGCGACGCGGATCCAGAGCACGGCGAGGCTGAAGGTGCCGAGCAGGCTGTAGAGCAGGCCGAGCATGCTGGTGATGAAGAAGGCCATCACGACCTGGGAGACGCGGGCGGTGTAGACCATCCCGAACACGCAGACCAGGATCAGCGAGAGCGTGGCGGGGGTGTTGCCGCCGACCAGGAGCGCGAGCAGGACGCCGCCGACGATGCCGATGAGGGTGCCGCCGAGGCGGCGGACGCCTTTGACGAAGGTGGCGCCGGCGCTGGAGGCGCCGATGAACACGACGAAGACGGTGAGCACGGCCCAGTACCAGCGCTGGTGGGAGACGAGTTCGCCGCCGAGCACGGCGAGCCCGCCGCCGACGACGGCCTGGATGGCGCTGCGGGTGCGGTTGTCGTAGGCGAACGCCGGGGTCGGCTCGTCGTCCTCGTCGTCGAGGGGGTCCACTGTGGACTCGGGTGCGGCGGCGCGCTGGGCGCGGTCGTCGGCGAGGGCGAGCTCGGCCAGTGCTTTGCGGACGCCGTCGCCGGGTGCGGCGTGTTCGCCGATGCGGCTGCCTTCGACGAGCATCCGGCTGTACTCGCCGGTCTGGCTGATCAGCGGGAGCTCGCGCGGGTCGCGTTCCATCAGGGCGCGGAAGCGGGCGAGGCGGGCGATGAGGTCGTCGCGGACTTCGGCGCCGAGCTCGTCGGAGCAGGTGCGCTGGACGGTGATGGCGAGCCACTGGACGGCGAGCTCGACCTCGATGGCGCGGCGGCGCAGCCGGTCGGCGGCGCGGGCGTCGACGACGTCGGGGGCGGCGTCTTCGATGAGCAGGACGCATTCGTGGAGCCGGGCCAGTGCGTGGCGGAGCTGCTTGCGGGTGCGCTCGCTGCCGTTGACCGCCAGGTAGGCCTCGGTGGCGCGGACGACCGCGGCGAGACGGGCGCGGAAGGCGCGGCGCACGCGCAGGAACTCGGCTTCGGCGTTGTGGCGCAGCAGGACGAACCGGACGACGGCGTTCGCGAGGACGCCGACGCCGAGCGCCATCAGCAGCTGCGGCACTTGAGCGAGGTGGGCCTGCAGGAACATCGGGAAGAAGAACAGGAAGAACCCGATCGACCCGAGCGCGGTGCCGCGGGCGCCGAAGCGCTGGGCGTAGACCGCGACGAAGATCAGCAGGACGAACACGACGCTGTCCAGCGGCGGCAGCGCGGAGCCGAGGCTGGCGACGGTGATCGACGCGGCCCCGGTGAGGAACGCCAGCACCAGGGTGACAGCTTGGCCGCCGGGGGTGGCGTCGTTGACGGTGAACGCCGTCATCATCGCGGCGATCGCGCCGACCAGCATCACGGTGAGCGGGACGTGCGTCGGCAGCAGCGCGGCCACGGCCAGGACGATGCCGAGCACGGCGGACCCGGCCAGGCGCAGCCGGACCAGTCCGGGGTCGGCCGCCGCGAGCCGGTCGAGCGCGGCGGTGCGGAAGTGGTTCATCGGGCGAGCAGCTCCCACTGGGCGAGGGTGGCGCGGCCGCCGCGGGTGGCGGTGATCCGCAGCCGGTAGTGCGGGCAGGCCGCCGGGGCGGCGAGGGCGAAGGGACGGGTCTGGCGGCGCCAGCGGAACAGTTCGCCGGTGCGTTCGTCCAGGGTGGTCCAGTGGGTGCCGTCGGCGGAGCCTTCGAGGACCCACGCGCTGGGGTCGCCGCGGCGGGTGCCTGAGGTGAGCGTGTACATCGTGACTTCCCGGGGCTCGCCGGTGACGGTGAACGTGACCGACGGCGTGGCGCTCGAGAAGGTGACCTGGGTGCGGGTGGTGTCGTCGAAGAGCGCGCCGAGGCTCTTGGCGTCCTCGCTGGTGGCGGTGCCGGTGAGGTCGGAGATCGGGGCCGGGTGGTCGGCGGGTGGCGGCGGGGCACCCCAGCCGGTGGGCTCGGTCGTGAGGTCGAAGACGAGTTCGGCGCCGCCGGCGAGGGTGGCGTGGGCGATGGTCGTCGTGTCGTGCGGTTCGCCGTCGACCGTGAGCCCGCGGACGTAGACGGTCTCGTCGGTGTTGCCGGGGGCGTGGACGACGAGCTCCCTGCCTTCGCCCAGGTGCACGGTCGCCTTCTCGAACAGCGGCGACCCGATCGCGTAGCGCGGGCTGCCGACGGCGAGGGGGTAGAAGCCGAGGGCGCTGAACACCCACCAGGCGGACATCTCGCCGTTGTCCTCGTCGCCGGGGTAGCCCTGGCCGATCTCGCTGCCTAGGTAGAGCCGTCGCAGCACTTCACGCACGACGCGCTGGGCCTTCGCGGGCGCGCCGGCGAGGTTGTAGACGTACGGGATGTGGTGGGAGGGCTGGTTGGAGTGGCCGTACTGGCCCATGCGGACGTCGCGGGCCTCGGTCATCTCGTGGATGAGCCCGCCGTACGCGCCGGGGCGGCGGCCGGTCTCCGGGGTCGCGAAGAACTCGTCGAGCTTCGCTTCGAGGCCGGCGGTGCCGCCGTGCAGCGCGGCGAGACCGGGACCGTCGTGGGGCGCGGTGAAGGCGGTGTTCCAGGCGTTGGTCTCGACGAAGTCGCCGCCCCACGCGGCCGGGTCGTAGCCGTCGGGACCGAACTTGCGGCGGCCGTCGCGGTGGCGGCCCTGGAAGAAGCCGATCTCCGGGTCGAAGTGGTGGACGTAGTGCTTGGCGCGCTCGCGGAAGTAGGCGGCCTCTTCGGCGTACCTCCGGGCGCGGGCCCCGGAGCTTTCACGTGAAAGCTCCGCCGCGAGGTTGGCGAGGCCGAAGTCGTTGATGCACCCCTCGAGTGCCCAGGACAGTCCTTCGTGGACGGACACCGGGGTGTAGCCGAGGAAGATCGACTCCTCCAGGCCCTTGCGGCCGACCGAGCGGCGCGGCGGGGTGACGGTGGCGTTCTTCAAGGCCGCGTCGTAGGCGGCTTCGACGTCGAAGCCGCGGACGCCCTTGAGGTAGGCGTCGGCGAACGCGACGTCCGAGCTGGTGCCCGTCATCAGGTCCGCGTAGCCGGGGGAAGACCAGCGGGAGATCCAACCGCCTTCGCGGTACTGCTGGACGAACCCGTCGACCATCCGCCCGCACTGCTCCGGCGTGAACAGCGCATACGCGGGCCAGGTCGTGCGGTAGGTGTCCCAGAAGCCGTTGTTGACGTACAGCTCGCCGTCGACGACCTTCGCGCCGGTGCGCCGCCGGGTGCTCGGCCACCGCCGCCGCACCACCGGGCTCGCGTGCCGGATGCCCTTCGGGGTGTTCTCGTGCGCGGCGTTCGGGTAGAGGAACAGCCGGTAGAGGTTGGAGTACAGCGTGGTGCGCTGGTCCTCGGTCGCGCCTTCGACCTCGACCCGGCCCAGCTGCTCCTGCCACCGCGCCCGCGCCTGGTCGCGGACCTGCTCGAACGTCGTCCCGGCCGGGATCTCCAGCTCGAGGTTGCGCTGGGCCTGGGCCACGCTGATCAGCGACGTCGCGATCCGCAGCGTCGCATCGGGACCGTCGAACTCGAAGTAGCCCGACACCCGCCGCCACGGCGGCCAGTGGACCTTGGCGCCGCGTGTGGCCGGGGCGTCGGTCACGCCGTAGACGAACATCCGGCGCGCGCCGGCGGACAGGCGGCTGCGGACCGTCGTGTAGCCGGAGATGACGCCGGTGTCGGCGTTCAGGCGGAGGCGGCCGCGGTTGCGGACGTTGTCGAACAGCAGCCAGCCGTGCTTGTCCGGGAAGGTGAACCGCAGGATCGCCGCGTGCGACGTCGGGGCGAGGTCGGCGGTCATGCCGTTCGCGAACCGGACGCCGTAGTGGTGGGGCGAGTCGGTTTCGTCGTCGTGGGAGAAGGCCAGCGCGCGCTTGCGGCGGTCGGGCTCGACCGGGCCGGTGCCGGGCATGACGTGGAAGGTGTGCCGGTCGCCCATCCACGGGCTCGGCTGGTGCGACAGCGCGAAGGCCTGCAGCGCCGGGCGGTTCTGCTCGTCGTTGTGGCGGTGGTAGGAGTAGAGCCAGTTGGTGACCCCGGTGTCGGTGACCGGGGTCCAGAAGTTGAACCCGTGCGGCACCGCCGTGGCCGGGAAGTTGTTGCCGCGGGAGAAGTCCGCGCTGGAGTGCGTGCCGCGGGTCGTGCGGACGCAGTCGACCGGGTCGCGGGGCGGGTCGGGCCGTTCGGCGACGCGGACGTCGTCGAGCCAGCCGGTGATCTCCCCTGGCGCGTCGGTGCGCAGCACGATCCGGGCGATCCGGCGCCCGGCGAACGCCCCGAGCGGGCGGCGCACGAGGTTCCACTGGTCGACGTAGAGCGTCTTGTCGTCCACCGGGTCGAACCCGGCGGTGGTGCCGTCGGCGAACTCGACGTCGAGGCTCACGCGGGTGGCGTGGTAGGCCGGGATGTCGCCGTCGGAGCGGGGGAAGACCACATAGGACAGCTCGGTGCGCTCGGTGACCAGTGCGTCGAGGTCGAACAGGACGCTGCGGGGACGCGCGCTGTAGCGCAGGGCCTTGACCCCGGTGAAGCCGACGCCGGTCTTGGCCGTGGGGGAGCGGTCCGGGCCGCCCTCGACCGTCAGAGCGGCGTCCGCCGGCTGCGGATCACCGGTTTCGAAGGACGAGAAGAACACGGCGTCGGACATGCGCCCACCGTATCGGCCGAACGGCGTAGCGTGTGCTCGACGCGGGGGAGGAGGTCGCGGTGAGCACGCACACCGTCCGGAACGAGGGCGCCGAGCTGCGCTACGAGCTGCGCGGTGAAGGGCCGCTCCTGCTGCTGATCCCCGGCCGCGGCGGCTCCGGCGCCCGGTACGCGGAGCTGGCGCGGCGGCTCGCCGGGTCGTACGCGGTGCTCACCTACGACCGCCGCGGCCCGGACGCCGACTTCGACCTGGGCCGCCAAGCCCGCGACGCGGCGGCGGTCATCCAGTCGGTGGCCCCGAGGGCGGCAGTGTTCGGCCAGGGCGGCGGCGGCTCGGTGGCGTTCGAGCTGGCGGCGCAGCTCCCGGACGCGGTGACCGAGCTGGTGGTCCACGAAGCTCCGGCGCTCACGCTGCTCCCGGACGCGCCGAAGTGGCTGGCGCTGGCCGGCGAGGTCCGGGCGGCGCACGAGCGGCTCGGCCTGGAGCCGGCGCTGGCCTTGGCGGGGTTGAGCGTGACCGAGTTCCCGGACCGGGCGGCCGCGGAACTGTTCCTGGCCCGCGAATTCCCGGCGGTGGTCCTGCACACCCCGGACCTCGACGCGATACGCCGCACGGGAATCCCGGTGACGACGGCGGCGGGCGAGGCCAGCCGCGACACGTGCCTGGAACGGTCGGCCCGGATCCAGGCAGAGCACCTGGCGTGCCGGTACGCGCGGTTCCCGGGCGGTCATCGGGGGTTCGAGTCCGAGGTGGACGCCTTCGCCCCGGCGCTGTGCACAACGCTGGCGCGGCTGCGGCGCTTCTGACCACCCGGGCCCCGCGAGCCAAAGGTCGCGAATGACTCATTGGGGACTTCGGAGGTCCCCCATGAGTCATTCGCGACACCCGCCGCACCAGTCCCGGAAAGCAGTGAGGGACTCCGCGGCCCCAGTGCGCCGAGCAGCCGGCCGGACCACCGCACACCACGGCAACCCGCGCCCGGCGCTCAGCCGGGGCGGCCGCCGAACTGCCAGCGGTGCACTTCCACCCCCGCATACCTCCCCGGCGTCAGCACAGCCCGCGCCGTGTCCGCGTCCGGCGCCCGCAGCAGTACCGCCGTCCCCAGCTACGCCTCGCCGTCGTCCGACAGCAGCGGTCCGCACGCGACCAGCTCGTCCCGCGGCCCCGTCACCCCGACCGGCCCGCCCGACCCGAACCCGAGCACCAGCCACCGGTCCCCGCCGTCCCGGCCGCCCGGGAACTCCCACATCGTCCGGCCCAGCTCGTTGCGCCAGCGGCGCAGCAGCACGTCCCGGTACACACCGGCCTGGTACCCGGGCTCCGAGAACGCGAACGCCCGCGCGGCCGCCGGGTCCGGCAGGTCGAGCACGTGCACGCTGCCCGTCGGCCGCGCGCCTTGGAACGTCGGGCCGCGCGCGATCATGCCCGGGAACCGGTCCATGTAGTACCAGTGCTCCTCCAGCAGCTCGCGGCGCAAGGCAGCCGAGCCCGGGCGGTCCCGGTGGTAGCAGAAGAACTCCATGACGCGAGGATGCCCTCCCCGCAACCCGGCGGGGAGGGCATCCGGAGCACTACCGGACTAGATCTTCGCGCACTGCCCGGCGGCCGGGCCGCGGACGGTGTTCGGCAGGTCGTAGTCCGTCGGCACCGGCGAGTTCAACGCACACGCCAGCGGGCCGCCCACGGTGCTCGCAGTAAGCACCGGCCCGTGGTTGGCCGTCAGCGCGACCGGGCCGCCCACCTGGGTCAGCTCGATCGACACCGTCCCGGTCGTCCCGGTGATCGCCACCGGGCCGCCGATCTTCGTGCGGTTCAGCACGACCTGGGCGGCGCCGGTCGCCGCCAGCGGGCCGTTTACCGATCCGCCGCGGACCACCAGCGACGCGCCGGGAGCGACCGTCACCGGGCCGGACACCGTCGCGTCCTGCAGGCACACCGTGCCCGAGGAGACCGTGAGCGGGCCCTTGCGGTCACCGGTGATCGTCTGCGTGCAGGCGGCGTCCGGCTTGCCCAGCAGCTCGAACTCGGCCAGCTGCGCCGGGGCGCCGGTGCTGGTCGCGGTGACTTCGAGCTTGTAGTAGGCGTAGTGCGCCGGGTTGGTCACCTTGAACGCGCGGGTCTGCTGCCGCCAGGTGAACGCCTGGTTGCTCTGCTGGTCGGCCACCGCCCAGGTCTTGCCGTCGTAGGAGCCCTTCAGCGTCCAGCTCTTCGGGTCGCCCGCACCGGTCTGGGACGTCAGCGTGTAGCTCGTGACGGCCTCGTCGGTGTTGTTCAGCTGGTACTGCACGGCCCCGGTGACGGCGGCCTGGGTGCGCGAGGTGTTGTCGAGCAGCGCACCCGCGTTCGAGCCGTCCGAAGTGGACAGCGTGCCCTTGCCCGCGCCGGTCTCGTCGTGCAGCGGCGCCGGCGCCGCGTCACCCGTGGTGATCGACTTCGGTGCGTCGTTCGGGCCGGTGCCCCAGGTGGAGGGGTTCGGGCCCATGTCGAAGTCGATGACCCCGCCGCGGGCGATGACGTCCTGCGGCAGCGACGTCGAGGGGTACGCCTTGCCGTTGACCTTCACACCCTGGACGTAGACGTTCTTCGCGCTGTTCTTCGGCGCGTTGATCACCAGGTTCTTGCCGCCGGCCAGGTGGATGGTCGCCTTCTTGAACAGCGGCGACCCGATCGCGTAGTTCGGGCTGCCCATCTGCAGCGGGTAGAAGCCCAGCGCGCTGAAGGTCCACCAGGCCGACTGCTCGCCGTTGTCCTCGTCGCCCGCGTAGCCCTGCCCGATCTCGCTGCCGGTGTAGAGCCGCGAGAGCGCCTCGCGGACCTTCGCCTGCGTCTTCGACGGCTGGCCGGCGTAGTCGTACATGTAGAGCGTGTGGTGCGAGGCCTGGTTGGAGTGGCCGAGCTGGCCCATCCGCACGTCCCGCGCCTCCCGCATCTCGTGGATGACGCCGCCGTAGGAGCCCGGGAAGTTCGCGGTCTCCTGGTCGGCGAAGAACGCGTCCAGCTTCTTCGCCAGGCCCGCCTTGCCGCCGTAGAGGTTGGCCAGGCCCTGACCATCCTGCGGCACGGAGAACGCCATGCCCCAGCCGTCGGTCTCGGTGTAGTCGATGCCCCACACCCGCGGGTCGTACTCCTGCGGGGAGCGGCTGAACTTGCCCGCGGCGTCCCGGCCCTGGAAGAACCCGACGCTCGGGTCGAACACGTTCACGTACTGCTGGGCCCGGCTGGTGAAGTACTCGTAGTTGGCCAGGTACTCCTGCTTGCGCGGGTCGCTCGCGGGAGCTTCGTCGTAGAGCTTCTTCGACAGGTTGGCGATGCCGAAGTCGTTGACGTAGCCCTCGATCGACCACGAGAACCCGTGCTCGGCGGTGTTCGGCGAGTAGCCGAGGAAGATGCCCTCGTCGATGCCCTTGCGGCCGACCGCGTTGTTCGGCGGGGTCACCGTCGCGTCCTTCAGCGCCGCGTCGTAGAACGACTTGACGTCGAAGTTCTTCACGCCCTTGAGGTAGGCGTCGGCGAAGGCGACGTCGGCGCTGGTGCCGGTCATCAGGTCGGCGTAGCCCGGCGACGACCACCGGGAGATCCAGCCGCCGTCGCGGTACTGCTGGACGAAGCCGTCGATCATCTTGCCCGCCATGTCCGGGGTCAGCAGCGAGTACGCCGGCCACGTCGTGCGGTAGGTGTCCCAGAACCCGTTGTTGACGTAGATCTGGCCGTCGACGATCTTCGCCCCGGTCTGCGTCGCGGTGTCCGGGCCCGCCTTCGGCGACACCGGGCTCGCGTACTTGTACACCGGCTTCTCGGTCGTGCCGGTGTTCTCGAACGCCGAGTTCGGGTACAGGAACAGCCGGTACAGGTTCGAGTAGAGCGTCGTGAGCTGGTCCTTCGACGCGCCCTCGACCTCGATCACCTTCAGCTGGTCGTCCCACGCCTTCTGCGCGGCGTCGCGCACGGTGTCGAAGGTCGCGGCCGGGGCGATCTCCTGCGCGAGGTTCTTCTTCGCCTGGTCGAGGCTGATCAGCGACGTCGCGATCCGCATGTTCACGGTCTTGTCGGCGCCGGCGTCGAAGCGCAGGTAGCCGGTGACGTTGTCGCGGCCCTGCCCGGTGAGCTTGCCGCCCGCGGTGACCGGCTTGTCGAACGTCGCGTAGACGAACATCCGGCCCGCCCCGGCGTACACGTTGGTCTCGGTGTAGCCCGAAAGCGTGCGGGTGGCCGGGTCGAGGGTCAGCCCGGCCGAGTTGTTGACGCTGTCGAAGATCAGGCTCGAGTCCGCGCCCGGGAAGGAGAACTTCATCATCGCCGCGTGGTCGGTCGGCGTGATCTCGGTCTTGATCCCGTTCTGGAACTGGACGCCGTAGTAGTGCGCCCGCGCGACCTCGTCGCTGTGCTTGAACGCCAGTGCCCGCGCGTCGCGGTTGGCGTCCGGCACGCCGGCGGCCGCGGACGGCATCACCTGGAAGGACTCGCGGTCACCCATCCACGGGCTCGGCTCGTGGCTCACGCTGAACGCCTGCAGCTGCGGGAGGTTCTGCGCGTTGTTCTGGGTGCTGTAGTTGTACAGCCAGCTGCTCGACCCGGCGTCGGTGACCGGGGTCCAGAAGTTGAACCCGTGCGGCACGGCCGTGGCCGGGAAGTTGTTGCCGCGGGAGAACGTGCTGTTGGCCATCGTGCCCCGCGTGGTGAGCACGTTGTCGCTCGGGCGGGTGCTCGCCGGCGGCGTCGGCGTGGCGGAGACCTTCACGTCGTCCAGCCAGCCCTGCAGCGAGCCGGGGCCGTCGGGGTTGTCGTAGCCGACCAGGATCCGGTCGATCGTCTTGCCCTTGGCCACCTGCCCGATCGCCGAGCGCACCAGGTTCCACTGGTTGGTGTAGAGGACCTTGCTCGCGCCCTGGCCCTCCGGCGTCAGCGGGAAGCCGTACTGGTCGGTCGCGCCCAGGTCGCGCAGCCGGGTGCCGTCGGTGAAGACCAGGTCGACCGCGACGTCGGTGCTCTGGTACTTCAGGTCACCGGTGATGAACTGCGGCTGCACCTCGTACGACAGCTCGGTCGAGGCCACGACCGGGACGTCGACGTCGAAGACCTTGTTGTAGGAATAGCCGTGCCCGTCGGCGGTCTGGCTGCCCGAGTAGCGGAACGCCTTGAGCCCGGTGAAGCCGACGCGGTTCTTGTTCGTGTACCCGCTGGTCGGGCCGGAGTCGACGAAGCTGCGCATGTTCGGCAGCGGCGGCGGCGCCGGGTCGTCGTTGGCCAGCAGCAGCTCCGACAGCTGCAGGATCGGCCCGCCGTTGTTGCGGGTGACGTTCAGGCGGAAGAACTTGTACGCCGCGGTCGGCGCCGTCAGGGTGTAGTCCTTCTGCTGGAACCGGGCGGTGAACGCCTGGTCGGCCTGCTTGTCCACGTCGGTCCAGACGAGGGCGTCGTTCGAGCCCTGCAGCGTCCAGTCCTTCGGGTCGCGGTTGTCGAAGTCGTTGGCCGAGGACAGCGCGTAGTGCGTGATCGACGTCGGCTCCGACAGCGTGATCTGCGCCCACGCCGTGGGGTCCCAGGACAGCCACTTCGTGTCGGTCGTGCCGTCGACGAGGTTCGAGACGACCTCGCCGCCACCGGTGTTCTCGCTGCTCGCGCTGGTCTCGGTGACCTTGCCGCGGATGTCGCCCGGGATGGCGGTGCCGTTCGCGCCGTTGATGCCGGACGCGCGGGGCTTGCCCGCCGCGTCGGTGTCGACGGTGTCGGTCCACGTCGGCTGGACGTCACCGGGCTCGAAGGAGGACGAGAAATCGGCGGGAAGGGCTTCTTCGGCGGCGGACGCCGTCGCGGGGAGGGCGACCAGGCCGGCGGCGACCACGGCGGCGGTCACCAGGAAAGCGACCGGCGGTCTGGCGCTTCGGGGCATCATTGCTCCAAGCTCTGGAGGGTGAACTGGGGACCGACGGACGGGGGACCGGCGGCGCCCAGAGAGCGAAACGCGCGGGTGACATCGATGTCAAGACCGGTCGCCAAACCTGGCCAGAACTGGACAACCGAGGGGAAGGGCCCCGATGAGAACAGTCCGGATCTTCACCGCCGCCATCACACTCACACTCGCCACCGCCGGGTTCGCGCCGGTGGCCGCCACCGCCGGGACGGAGTCCCCCGTCCGGCCGATCACCGCCTGCGGCGACCTGGTCCGCGGGTTCGCCCTCCCGGGCGCCGCCACGCACGTCACCTCGGCGGCCGTCGTCGCCGCGACCGCCACCGACCCCGAGTACTGCGGCGTGCGGGGCTACGTCGAACCGGCCGTCCGCTTCGAGCTGCGCTTGCCCACCAAGACCTACGCCGGCCGCTACCTGCAGTACGGCTGCGGCGGCTTCTGCGGCCTGATCACCCCGCCCGCGTTCGCCGACTGCGGCCTGCCCCACGGAGGCGACGTCGCGGTCGCCGCGACCGACGACGGGCACGTCGGCACGACCCCCGCCGTCTTCGACGACGGCAGCTGGGGCGCGGACAACCAGGCCGCGCGCAACGACTTCGAGTTCCGCGCACCCCACGTCGTCTCGCGCGCCTCGAAGGCGATCATCCAGGCGTTCTACGGCTCCCCGCCGCGCAAGTCCTACTTCAGCGGCTGCTCCGACGGCGGCCGCGAAGGCCTGCTGCTGGCCCAGCGCTACCCGGCGGACTTCGACGGCATCGACGCCGGCGCCCCCGCGAACTACTGGGGTCCGCTGCTCGGGGAGTACCAGACGTGGCTCGCGCGGGTGAACACCGCCGCGGACGGCAGCCCGGTCCTCACCGCCGCCAAGCTGCCGGCGCTGCACACCGCCGTGCTCGCCGCCTGCGACCGCCTCGACGGGCTCGCCGACGGCCAGCTCGACGACCCGCGTGCCTGCCGCTTCGACCCGGCCACGCTGACCTGCGCCGGCGCCGACACGCCGTCCTGCCTGACCCGGGCGCAGGTCGCCGTCGTGCGCAAGCTGTACTCGCCGCCCACCGACGCCCGCGGCGCGCTGCTCTACCCCGGCGGGCAGGAACCCGGCTCCGAGCTGTCCTGGGCGGGGTGGATCATCGGCGTGCCCGAGACCGGCGGCGTCGCCTTCGCCCGCAGCCTCGCCGACAACTATCTCAAGTACCTCGGCTACCCGATCGGCGCACCGGCGTCGAAGGTCGACGACTTCGCCTTCACCCGCCGCGAGTTCGACCGGCTCACCCCGGTCGGCGTCCGCTACAACGCGCTGAGCCTCGACCTGTCGGCGTTCCACAAGCGCGGGGGAAAGCTCGTGCTGTGGCACGGCTTCGCCGACCAGGCCATCCCGCCGGCCGGCACCCTCGACTACTACCAGCGGCTCACCGGCGGCCGCGCCCAGGACTGGGTCCGGCTGTTCATGGTCCCGTCGCTCTACCACTGCGGCGGCGGCACCACGCTCACCGAGTTCGACCCGCTCAAGCAGCTGGTTGCCTGGGTCGAACGGGGCACCACGCCCACCGTGGTGACCGCGACCGGCCGCGATGCCGCCGGCAACGTCACGCGGACGCGGCCGGTGTTCGCCTACCCGCAGCGCGCGGTCTACGACGGCACCGGCAGCATCGACGACGCCGCCAACTTCCGCCCGGCACCGCCGTCGTCGCCGGTCCGGGACGTCGTCCACTGGGCCGGCGAGCGGCTGTACGCGATTCCGGGACCGGTGGCGCGGTAAACCGGTCACGCGGGTCCGGCGCCGCCGCTAAGGTCACGCCCATGACGACGCCGGAACCCGCCGACCGGGTGCTCTCCCGCGCTTCCCTCGCCGACGGCAGCCCGACCCGCTGGTTCGACGAGCTCTACACCGCCGCCGCCCGCGGCGAAGCCGAGGTCCCCTGGACCCGCGGCGCGCCGAACGCCGACCTGGCCGACTGGGTGGAGCCCGGCGAGGGCCGCCGGGCCCTGGTGGTGGGCAGCGCCCTGGGCGACGACGCCGAGCTGCTGTCGGCGGCGGGCTGGGCGGTGACGGGCTTCGACGTCGCCCCGGCCGCGGTCGAGGCCGCCCGCGCGCGGTTCCCGGAGTCGGGGGTGGACTACGTGGTGGCGGACCTGCTGAAGCCGCCGGGGGAGTGGCACCAAGCGTTCGACCTGGTCGTGGAGATCATCAACATCCAGGCGATGCCGCGAGAGTTCCGCGCCGCGGCGATCACGTCGCTGGCCGGCTTCCTCGCCCCGGGCGGGACGATGCTGGTGTCGGAGGTGGCGGAGGAGAACGTCGCACCGGAACCGGGGCCGCCGTGGCCGTTCAGCCGCAAGGAGATCGAGTCGGTCGCCCAGGACGGCGTGAAGCTGGTGGGCCTGGAGACCATCCGCGACGGCGCCCGCTACTGGGCGGAGTTCACACGCTAGCCAAGAACCGCGACAGCACGCGGGTCCCGAAGTGCAGGCCTTCCACCGGGACCCGCTCGTCCACCCCGTGCGCCATCGCGCGGTACGGGAAACCCTTCGGGAGCCACAACGGCGCGAACCCGTAGTTGGCGATCCCCAGCTGCGCGAACGCCTTCGCGTCCGTCCCGCCCCCGAGGCAGTACGGCACCACCACGGCCTCGGGGTCCTCCGCCTTCAACGCCGACGCCATCGCCGAGAACCACGGAGAGTCCACCGGCGCCTGCACCGGCGGCTGGTGCGCCACGAACTCCCGCGTCACGCCCTCGCCGAGCAGCTCGTCCAGCGCAGAAAACAACGACTCCTCGGTCCCCGGCAGCACCCGCACGTCCACCTGCGCCGACGCCGTCGACGGGATCACGTTCACCTTGTAGCCCGCGTCCAGCATCGTCGGGGTCGTGCTGTTGCGGACCGTCGGCAGCACCAGCGACCCCGCCGGGCCCAACGCCGCCACCGCCGCGTCCACATCAGCAAGATCCACCGGCACACCCAGCGCCGAGCCGGTCCGCTCCAGGAACGCCCGCACCGCCGGCGTCAGCGACACCGGCCAGCGGTGCGACGAAATCCGGTGCAACGCCCCCACCAACCGGGTGACGGCGTTCTCGTCGTTGGGCCGCGACCCGTGCCCCGCCCGGCCCCGCGCGGTCAGCTTCAGGTGCGCCGTGCCGCGCTCGGCCGTCCCGACCGGGTACAGGTGCACGTCACGCCCGTCGGCCGCCGGGACGTGGTAGGTGTAGCCGCCCGACTCGCTGATCGCCGCCACACAGCCTTCGAACAACGAAGGGTGATGGGCCACCAGCCAATGCGCGCCCCACTCGCCGCGGTCCTCCTCGTCGGCCACGAACGCCAGCACCAGCTCACGCCGCGGCCGCACCCCGCCCGCCAGCGCCGCGAGGACCATCGCCACGAAGTCCTTCATGTCGGTCGCGCCGCGGCCCCACAGGCAGCCGTCGCGGACCTCGCCGGCGAACGGGTGCACCGACCAGTCCGCCGCGTCCGCCGGGACGACGTCCAGGTGCCCCTGCACCAGCAGCGCCGGCAGCGACGGGTCGGTCCCCGGCACCCGCGCGATCACCGAAGCCCGTCCGGGCGCCGCCTCCAGGATCCGCGACGGGATGCCGAGGCCGTCCAGGAACGCGGCCACGTACTCGGCGGCCGGCCGCTCCGGACGAGCGTCGTTGTTGCCGCGGTTGGTCGTGTCGAACCGGATCAGGTCCGCGCACAGCTCGACGACGTCAGCCATAGATGCCCTGCACCGCCCCGCCCGCGATCGCCGTGACGACCTTGAAACACTTCATCGCCTCGGTCATGTTCGGCGCGTCGAACCCGACCCGCCGCGTCCCGATCTGCTCCACCGTCGGGATCACCGCCGTCGACTGCGCCAGGTGGCTCGCGTCGAACTCCACCTCGATCCGGTGGCCCCGGACCTGCCGCTCCTCGCGCCCGGCCCGCGCCATCGCGTCGGCCGCCGC
Organism: Amycolatopsis sp. NPDC098790; assembly: GCF_044759945.1. Classification (NCBI taxonomy): domain Bacteria; kingdom Bacillati; phylum Actinomycetota; class Actinomycetes; order Pseudonocardiales; family Pseudonocardiaceae; genus Amycolatopsis; species Amycolatopsis sp. NPDC098790. Next base: position 1,765,625 of record NZ_JBIWAI010000002.1, on the reverse strand, counting down.
GCCGGTCAGCAGGTCCGCCGTGCGCGCCGGCGGCAGGCAGATCGCCGCGTACCGGCTCACGCACTCCTTCACCTGGACCAGCTCCGACTCCGGAGCGTAGTCACGGGCGTCGTCACACGTTTTGTCGTCACCCGAAACGAGCAGGACGGGGACGCCGTACTCCGCGGCCATCGCCGCGTTGAGCCTGCCCTCGCTCGCCGGGACGTCGTCCAGCCACACCCCGGTGATCTGGTTCTCCAGGTAGGTGTGGGAAAGCACCCCGTCGAACCCGGCGCCGGCGTGGTAGCCCAGGAACACCACACCGTCCACACCGGAGTCGATCCCCTGCATCATCGACAGCGGCTTGTGCCGCCCGGTCAGCATCCGCGCCCGCGGGTCCAGGTCCTCCAGCAGCAGGTTCCGCTGCGACGAATGCGCCTCGTTGACCAGCACGTCCGCCGCGCCGGCGTCGAACAACCCGGCCAGCACCGCGTTGACGTCGCCGGTGAACAGCCGCCGGAAGCGGTCCCACTGCGGCGAACCGGGCACGACGTCGTCGGTCCAGGTGACGCCGGTGGCGCCCTCCATGTCCGCCGAGATCAGGATGCGCATGCCCGGCACTCTAGCCAGGCCGCCGCGACCCCCGCCGCGGCTCCCCGATCACGCAGCGTCGTCGAAAGCGATCGATAACGATCGGACACCTGCCGCAGCGGCCACATATTGCGCGGTTGTGGCGGTATGTGGTTACTTCTCGTCCTTGGGGAGGCTTCACAGCGAGAACGATGGGGTGGTTTTTGGTGCACTTTCAACGCAGAATCGGGCGGATCGGCGCGGTCGTCGCGGCCGCGGGGCTGGCGGCGATCCCGCTCGCCGTGCCCGCCCAGGCCCAGCAGGGCAAGGTGCTGCGCGTCGCGCTGACCACCGGCATCGACCACCTGAACCCGTTCACCGCCGTGCTCGCCGCCTCGACGCAGATCGGCCGGTTCACCTACGAGTTCCTCACCGTCCCGGACGCCGCGAAGGCCGAGGCCGCGCCCGCGCTCGCCGAGTCGTGGACGCCGTCGCCGGACAAGCTGACCTGGACGTTCAAGATCCGCAGCGGCGCCAAGTGGAGCGACGGGCAGCCGGTGACCGCCAAGGACGCGGCGTTCACCTTCAACCGGATGCTCACCGACGAGAACGCGCGCACCGCCAACGGCAACTACGTGGCCAACTTCGACACGGTCACCGCGCCCGACGACACCACCCTCGTCATCAAGACCAAGGCCGTGCAGGTCAACATGAACCTGCTCGACGTCCCGATCGTGCCCCAGCACATCTGGGAAGGGGTCAAGGACCTCAAGGCCCCCGAAACCGACGACCTCAAGATCGCCGGCGTCTCCGACGGCCCGTTCAAGGTCACCGAATACAAGCCCAACGAGTACGTCAAGCTCGCGGCCAACAAGGACTACTGGCGCGGCGCCCCGAAGATCGACGAACTGCAGCTGCTGCAGTTCAAGGACACCGAGGCCGCGGTCAACGCGCTCAAGCAGGGCGAAGTCGACGTCATCAACCGGCTCAACCCCAACCAGTTCGCCGCGCTGCAGGGCCAGGAGGGCATCACCACCAACGCCGCCCCCGGCCGCCGCTACGACGAGCTCGCGTTCAACTTCGGCGTCACCGACAGCTCGAACAACCCCATCGGCGACGGCAACCCGGTGCTCAAGGACATCAACGTCCGCAAGGCGATCACCCAGGCCGTCGACACGCAGGCGCTGGTGGACAAGGTGCTCAAGGGCCTCGGTCAGGTCGGCGGCGGCATCGTGCCCCCGGTCTACAGCGCCTACCACTGGGACCCGAGCGACACCGAGAAGGTCAAGTTCGACCTCGCCGCCGCGAACAACACCCTCGAGCAGGCCGGCTACAAGAAGGGCGCCGACGGCGTCCGCACCGCGCCCGGCGGCGCCAAGCTGGAACTGCGCCTGACCGGCCACTCCAACCGCAGCTACGACCAGGGCGTCGCCCAGTACGTCAGCGGCTGGCTCAAGGACATCGGCATCACCGTCAAGCAGGACCTCGTCTCCGACGACGAGCTGTCCGACCGCACCGCCACCGGCAAGTACGACCTCGCCATCGGCGGCTACGGCACCAACCCGGACCCGGACTACGCGCTCTCGCTGCACACCTGTGCCGCGCGCCCCAGCGCCGACGGCAAGGGCGGCAGCACCGACACGTTCTTCTGCGACGCGGCCTACGACGACCTGTACAAGAAGCAGCTGACCGAAACCGACGACGCCAAGCGCGCGGACTACGTCAAGCAGGCCCAGGCCCGGCTCTACAGCCAGTTCCCGACGATCGTGCTGGACTACCAGAACGCGCTCGAGGCCTACCGCTCCGACAAGTTCTCCGCCTTCACCACCCAGCCGCAGCCCAAGGGCGCGATCCTCGAGCAGACCGGCTACTGGGGCGTCTACGGCGCGACCCCGGCCGGCAGCGACGGGACGACGGACGCCAACGCCACCGGCGGCGGCTCCGACGGCACCGTCGTGTGGATCGTCGTCGGCGCCGTCGTCCTGGTGATCATCATCGTCGGCGGGGTCGTCATCAGCCGCCGGAACAAGACCACGGAGGACCGCGAGTAAGCATGACCACGCCCGACCAGGCCGCGGTGCTCGTCGACCCCGACGAGCACCGCGGCGGGACCGGCACCGCCCGGTTCGTGCTCCAGAAGGTCCTCGAAGCCGTCGTCAGCGTCGTGCTGGTGGTCGTGCTGTTCTTCTTCCTCTTCCGGATGCTGCCGGGCGACCCGGTCGCGGCGATGACCCGCGACCGCGTCACCAGCCCCCAGCAGATCGCCGAGCTGCGCGAGAAGATGGGCGTCGACAAGCCCGTCTTCGTCCAGTTCGGCACCTACTTCTGGAACCTGCTGCACGGCGACCTCGGCGAGTCCCGGCTGCTCAACAACGGCCGCCCGGTCGCCGACATGATCGGCGAACGGCTCTGGCCGACCATCCTGCTCGTCGGCAGCGCCACCGTCCTCGCCGTGCTCATCGGCCTGTGGCTGGGCATCCGCGCCGCCTGGCGCCGCGACAGCTTCTTCGACCGCGCCCAGACCGGGATCGCGCTGACGCTGTGGTCGGTCCCGCAGTTCTGGCTAGGCCTGATGCTGCTCGTAGTCACCAACGGCCTGTTCCCCAGCCGCGGCATGCACTCCCCGGACGCCGCACCCGACTTCTTCTCCCAGACCCTCGACGTCCTGCACCACCTGGTGCTGCCGTGCGTGACGCTGCTGGCGGTGTTCTACGCCCAGTACATGCTGATCATGCGGTCGTCGCTGCTGGGGGAGATGAACGCCGACTACCTCACCACCGCCCGCGCCAAGGGCCTGCGCGACGACCTCGTGCGCCGCCGCCACGCCGTCCCCAACGCCCTGCTGCCGACCACCACGCTGGTGTTCATGCAGTTCGGCATGGTCGTCTCCGGCGCGGTCACCGTCGAGGCCGTGTTCAGCTGGCCCGGCCTCGGCCAGCTGACCTACGACGCCCTGCACGGCCCCGACCTGCCGGTGCTCCAAGGCGTGTTCACCGTGCTGGCCAGCGCCGTCGTGCTGATGAACCTGCTCGCGGAGCTGCTCTACCGCGTGCTCGACCCGAGGGTGCGTACGTCATGACCACCGCCGAGACACCCCGGCAGATCGCCTGGCACCGCCGGCGCGCGTCGATCGCCCGGACCTGGCGGGAGTTCGCCGCCCAGCGCGCCGCCCTCGTCGGCCTCGTCCTGCTCGGCGCCACCGTCGTCGTCGCCCTGCTGCTGCCGCTGATCAGCGACCAGAGCGGCCTCGACGTCACGAAGGCCACCGGCCAGCCGCTGTCCCCGCCCAACGGCGACTTCTGGCTCGGCACCGACAACTTCGGCCGCTCGGTGCTGCTCATGACGATCTGGGGCAGCCGCGTCTCCCTGCTCGTCGGGTTCTCCGCCGCCCTGCTGTCGGTCGTCATCGGCACGCTCATCGGCATCGCCGCCGCCCACTTCGGCGGCTGGGTGTCGGCGACGCTGCTGCGGTTCACCGACTTCTTCCTGGTCCTGCCGTCGCTGATCCTCGCGATCGCGCTCTCGGCCGTGCTGCCCAAGGGCGTCGGGACGATCATCGTCGCCATCGGCCTCACCGCCTGGCCCAGCACCGCCCGGCTGGTCCGCGCCCAGACGCTGACCATCGAAAGCCGCCCCTACATCGAGCGCGCCCACGCCCTCGGCGGCGGGCACCTGCACGTCATCGGCAAGCACGTCCTGCCCGGCGTCATGCCGCTGGTGCTGGCCAACACCACGCTGGTGGTCGGCAACGCCGTCATCGCCGACGCGACCCTGTCGTTCCTCGGCGTCGGCGACCCCAACTCCGTCACCTGGGGCCTGGTGCTCGAGAGCGCGCTCAACAACGGCGCCATCAGCCGCGGCGCCTGGTGGAACGTGCTCCCGCCGGGCATCGCGATCGTCCTCGTCGTCCTCTTCTTCACCCTGGTCGGCCGGGGCCTGGAGACCGTGCTCAACCCGAGGTTGAAGAAGTGACCACCCCGCTGCTGCAGCTCAAGGACCTCAACGTCACCTACGCGGTGGGCGAGCAGGAGGTGCCCGCCGTCCGCGGCGTCGACCTCACCCTCGACCCCGGCGGCACCCTCGGCGTCGCCGGCGAATCCGGCTCGGGCAAGTCCACGGTCGCGATGAGCGTGCTGCGGCTGCTGCCGCGCACCGCGAAGATCACCGGCGAGATCGTCCTCGACGGCGAAGACGTCACCGCCATGAAGTGGGGCCGCCTGCGCGCGGTCCGCTGGGCCGAGGCGTCGGTGGTGTTCCAGGGCGCCATGCACGCGCTCAACCCGGTCCGCAAGATCGGCGAGCAGATCGCCGAGCCGCTGCGGCTGCACCCACCCGCCGGGAAGGCGCTGACCGACGCCGCCGTCGACGCGCGTGTCGCCGAGCTGCTCACCCAGGTCGACCTGCCCCCGAGCCGGGCCGGCGCCTACCCCCACGAGCTGTCCGGCGGGCAGAAGCAGCGCGTCATGATCGCCATGGCCCTGGCCTGCTCGCCCCGGCTGATCATCGCCGACGAGCCCACCACGGCCCTCGACGTGATCGTTCAGGCCCAGGTGCTCGCGCTGCTCTCGAAGCTGGTCGCCGAGCAGGACATCGGCCTGATCATGATCAGCCACGACCTGTCCGTGCTCGCCGCCACCTGCCGGCGGATCGCGGTGATGTACGACGGGCAGATCGTCGAAGAAGGCCCCAGCGCCGAAGTCATGGGCGCGCCGCAGCACGAGCACACCCGGGCGCTGGCCGCGGCGTTCCCGACCGTCGGCGACCCGGTGTCGCGGTTCGCGCCGGCCACCAGCAGCCCGCTGCCGCCCGAACCCGCGGACCGGGTGGTGGGCGGCGAGCCGCTGCTGGCCGCGGAGAACCTGCGAGTGTCCTTCCGCGACCGCACCGGCAAGCGCATCAACGCCGTCGCCGGCGTCGACCTGACGGTGTCGCGCGACGAGATCGTCGCCCTGGTCGGCCAGTCCGGCTCCGGCAAGACGACGCTCGCCCGGACGCTGCTCGGCCTGCAGAAACCCGACTCCGGCGTGGTCCGCTACGACGGCAAGCCGGTGCCTTCGGGCGGGGCGGGACTCAAGGCGTACCGGCGGCAGGTCCAGCTGGTGCTGCAGGACCCGACGAGCGCGCTGAACCCGGCCCACACGGTGTACGAGGCCGTCGCCGAGGGGCCGCGGATCCACAAGCTCGCCGACGAACGCGCGGTCGTCCACCGGGCCCTGGAGGCCGCGGAGCTGCGGCCGGCGGAGAAGTACGCCGACCGGCTCCCGCACCAGCTCTCCGGCGGCCAGCGCCAGCGCGTCGTCATCGCCGGCGCCCTGGCCCTGGAGCCGTCGGTGGTGGTGGCCGACGAACCGGTCGCGTCCCTGGACGCGTCCGTGCGCGGCGAGATCCTCGGGCTGCTGCTGCGGCTGCGGCGTGAACTGGGGCTCGCGGCGCTGGTGATCACCCACGACCTGGGCCTGGCCTGGAACATCGCCGACCGCGTCGCCGTGATGTACCGCGGCGAGCTCGTCGAAACCGGGACGGTGGAACAGGTCCTGCTCGACCCGCGCCACGAGTACACGAAGTCCCTCCTGGCCGCCCTCCCCGGAGGCACGGCCCAGCGCCGCACCGTCGAAACCTGACCCAACCCCTGCCGCGGAGGTCCAGGGGCGACGGCAACGTCGTGAACGACTCGTTCATGACGTTCGGCCCCGGCTCGACTGGGCCGGCTCCGCTCGGCTTGGCGGCCAGGGTTGGCTAGTGCCGAGGTCTTGAATGAGTCATTCAGGACCTCCGAAGACCTGAATGACTCATTCAAGACACCCGGCGCCGGGAGCGGACCGGCGAAACCTGACACTGCGGGAACTCCGCGCGAGCGCGGTGTGTAATCTCCGAACGGAAATGGCGACCACCACCGACCCCCAGACGCCCTCGGCCGGGCTGGCCGAGCGGCTCCGCGTGCCCTCGCGGTTCCCGTACCGCACGATCGCGATGGGCACGGTCGGCAGCACGCTGCTCATGCTCGCGGCCTTCGGCGCCGGCGGCATCCTGATCAAGGACCCCGTGCTCGGCCACGGCCCGCTCTCGTGGATCCGCTACGGCCACGGCCGGATGCTCGCCAACGCCGTCCTCTACACCGGCTTCGGCCTCGTCGTCTGGGCGTGGGTCCGGCTCGGCCGCTACGTGCTGCTCGGCCGCGTCGGCAGCCGCCCCATCCTGGTCGCCGCCGGGTGCTGGATGGCGCCGCTGCTGATCTCGCCGCCGCTGTTCACCCGCGACGTCTTCTCCTACCTCGGCCAGGGCGCCCAGCTGCTCTACGGGCTCGACCCGTACGCCAACGGCCCCGCCGAGCTCGACGTGCTGCCGAACGTCGTGCAGAACGTCCACCCGCTCTGGCAGACCACGCCGGCGCCGTACGGCCCGCTGTTCCTGCTGATCTCCAAGGGCGTCGTCGCCACCACCGGCGACAACATGATCCTCGGCGTCATCCTCATGCGCGTCGTGCTGCTGGTGGGCCTGGCCGGGACGCTGTGGGCGCTCCCGCGGCTGGTCAAGCACCTCGGCGGCAAGCTCCCGGTCGCGCTGTGGCTCGCGGTGGCCAGCCCCATGATGGTGATCCACCTCTTCGGTGGCCCGCACAACGACCTGATGATGCTCGCGTTCCTCACCATCGGCGTCCTGGCCGCCCTGGAACGCAAGCACGTCGCGGCGGTCGTCCTGGTGACGATCGGCATGCTGATCAAGCCGACGGCCGCGATCGCGCTGCCGTTCATCGTCTGGATGTGGGCCAACCACCTCGAAGGCGAGTCCAAGGTCCGCAACTTCCTGCGCGCCGGCGCCGCCTCGGTCGGGCTGTTCCTGCCGGTGTTCGTCGCCGGCACGTGGATCTCGCTCGGCTCGCTGAACATGGGCTGGTGGTCCGGGCTCAAGGCCCCGCAGCTCATCGCGAACTGGCTGAACATCCCCACCGGCATCGGCGAGGTGTTCTACAACCTGGTCCACCTGGTCGTCGACGTCCAGGTGTCGCCGTTCGTGACGGTCGCCCGAGCGGCCGGCATGCTGGTCCTGATCGGCTTCGGCATCCGCCAGTGGTGGCTCGGCCGCGGCGGCGGCACCGAGGCGGTCTACCGGGCGGGCATCTCCCTGCTGGCGGTCGCGATCCTCATGCCGCCGACCCTGCCGTGGTACCTGACCTGGGGCTTCGTCCTCCTGTCGGCGTTCAAGTGGCAGCCGAGGCACTTGGCGCTGGTGGTGGCGGTGTCGGTGTTCGTGACGCTGGTGTACTACCCGACGGGCGAGCAGGCCCTGTACGACTGGTGGTTCATCGCGCTGGTCGTGGTGGCGAGCCTGTACTCGGCGGCGTCGCTGCTGCGCCCGGACCCGCTGGGCCTCATCGACGCCTGGCGCCGCCCGGAGAAGTTCCTCCGCGACTGACGCTCGTGAGTGAGAAACAGTGTTCTAACCCTGTTTCTCACTCACGACCCCGTCCAGCCCCGCCAGGTGTGCACGTCCGTCACCACGACCGCGTGCTCCGGCGGCCGCTCGACGTACTGCTCGTACTTCGCCACCAGCCACGTGACCGGCTCAGCCCCCGGCGCCAGCATCCGCGCGGTGCCGTCCGCGCGGGCCCACCACAGCCGCGACCAGTCCTCGTCGTAGCCGTCCGCCAGGAAGCACACCGCCGGGTTCTCCGCGATGTTGCGCAGCCGCCGCAACGCCACCGACGACTTCGGCTTGTGGTCCACCGCGAACACCACCTGATCACCCCGCACCGCGAACGTCACCGGCACCAGGTGTGGCACCCCGGCCGCCGACACCGTCGCCAGCCGGGCCACCCGCGCGGCCGCGAACCGGGAACGCGCCTCATCCGGAGTCACGACAGCGCGGGGGAGTCGAACGTCAGCGTCCCGAGGTCCGCGTCCAGCGTCACCGGCACCCCCAGCGGCAACGTCGGCGACGACGCCACGTGCCCGAATCCGAACTCCTCCACCACCGGCACCCCCAACGGCCCCAGCCGCTCCAGCAGCAGCGCGCGCACCTCCGCCGGGTCGCCGCACGCCGCCCACGAACCCAGGACGATCCCGCGGACCCCGGCGAACCAGCCGCTGCGCAGCAGCTGCGTCAGCATCCGGTCCAGCCGGTACACGCTCTCCGTGACGTCCTCCAGCAGCACCACCGCGTCCCGCGCCGACCCCTGCTCCGGCGTCCCGATCCCCGCCGCCAGCAGCGACAGGTTCCCGCCCGTCAACACCCCCGACGCCCGGCCCGGCACCAACGCCACACCGCCGCGCACCACCACGTTCAGCTCCGGCTCGAACAACGACCGCCGCAGGTGCTCGACCGCGAAGTCGTCGAACAGCACGCTCGCCGGCATCGGGGAGAACAAAGTGGACAGTCCCAGGTGGACGTTCACCGCCCGGTGCAGCGCCGTGATGTCCGACGACCCGGCCAAAACCTTCGGGCCCGCTTCCCGCAACGCCGCCCAGTCCACCAGGTCCAGCATCCGCTGCACGCCGTAGCCGCCGCGCGCGGCCAGCACGCACCGCACGCCCGGGTCCAGCCACGCCTCGGTGAACTCCGCCGCCCGCGCCGCGTCCGAACCGGACAGATAGGGCGGCGATCCCGCCGAAGCACGCACACACGGCCCGACCCGCAGCTCGACACCCCACCCGCGCAGCACCGGCACCGCCTTCTCCAGCAGGTCCGCCGGCACCGGCCCGGCCGGCGCCACCACGGCGATCGTGTCGCCCGCCCGCAACCGAGGGGGCCTCACCGCGACAGCTCCAGCTTCGCGACACCCGGCGTCTCGAACCCGAGCACCTGCCCGTAGAACGATAGCTCCGCCTCCAGCGCCGCGACGATCGTGGTGGCCTGCCGGAACCCGTGCTGCTCCCCGGGGAACCGCTGGTAGGCGTACGGGATCCCGCGTCCCGCCAACCCGGCCACGAACCGGTCGGCCTGCTCCGGCGGACAGATCCTGTCCTCCAGGCCCTGCTGGAACAGCACCGGCCCGGCCAGCCCCGCCGAGTTCGCCAGCGGCGACCGCTCGACGTAGCGCTGCCGCGCCGACGGCAGCGGTCCGACCAGCCCGTCGAGGTACCGCGACTCGAAGTCGTGCGTGTCGCCCTCGGTGCCGGTCCAGCCGGCCAGGTCCAGCACCGGGTACATCACCGTGCCCGCCCGGTAGGTCTTCGTCGTCGTGAGCGACGCCGCCGCGGTGAACCCGCCCGCACTGCCGCCGCGGATCGCCAGCCGGTCACCGTCGGCCAGCCCGGCCGCCACCAGCGCCTCGGCCACCGCGACGCAGTCGGCGACGTCGACCACGCCCCACTGCTCCCGCAGCCGCTCCCGGTAGGCGCGTCCGAACCCGGTCGACCCGCCGTAGTTGACCGCCGCCACGGCGATACCCCGGCTGGTGAAGTACGCGATCTCCAGGTTGAGCGCGGCGAAGTGCTGCCCGGTCGGGCCGCCGTGGACGTCGACCAGCAGCGGCGGCCGCTCGCCGTCGGGCGCGGCGAACTCCGGGTTCCGCGGCGGGTACAGCACGACCGGCACGGTCTCCCCGTCGGCGGTGGTGAACACCCGCTCCTCCGGCACCGGCAGGTACGCCGAAGGCAGCTCCGGCTGCGGCGTCAGGTCCGTCACCCCGCCGCCGGGGGAAACCCGCACGACCGCGGCCTCACGCGACGGACCGCCCGCCACGCCCACGACGTCGTCGCCGGACACCGCGAACGCCGTCGAAGACCAGGCCGTCAGCTCGCCGGCCACCGGCGCCACGGTGCCGTCCGCTTCGTCGAGCACCGCCAGCCGGCCCGCGGACAGCACCGCGTGCCGCCCGCCGCCGAGCGGCGCGAACCACCGCGACCCCGCCTTCCACAGCGGCCCGCCCAATTCGCGTTCCACGGGCGCGAGGTTCACCACCGACCCGTCGAGGCCGACGCGGTGCAGGTTCCACCAGCCGTCCGGGTCGAGCAGTGCCAGCAGCGACGCCGGCGTCTCCCACTCGACCTGGCACACCGAGACGTCCGCGCCGCCGGCCAGCACGCGGTGCGGCCCGAAGGTGCCGTCTTCGGCGACGGGCGCGACGCACAGCTCGGTCCCGTCCCACGGCATCGCCGGGTGGTCCCAGCCGAACCAGGCCGCGTGCCGACCGTCCGGCGCGAGCTTCGGCGCGGTCAGGAAGTGGTGACTCGCGGCCAGCACCCGCTCCCCACCGCCGTCCAGCGCGATCGCCACCAGCTCCCGCGAGACGTCGGTCGGCCGCGGTCCGACAGCGCGCTCCCGCACCGCCCACACCTCGCCGGGCCGCCCGGCCACCAGGTCGCCGAAACGGACTCCCTGGGGCTCGTCCGGCTCCGGCGTGATCGGCACGACACCGGTTTCGCCCACGGCGTAAACCCGCTGATCCGCCCAGTGCGTGAAGACCACCACACCACCCACGACCACCCACGGCCGACCGCCGTACTCGTGCAGCCGGTTGCGGACGTTCCACGGCGCCGGCAGCACGTCCTCCACGCCGTCCGCACCGGCCTTCACCAGGGCGACCCGGCCCTGCTCACCGGGCCGCGCCTCGGCCCACCACACCTCGTCCCCGACGACGTCGAGCCACTGCGGGCCGCCACCGGCGGCGGCCACCTCGGCGGCGGTGATGGGCGAGGACCAGGTTCCGTACGGGGAGATCCGAGACACCCCCAGAGGCTAGCGGCCCGCGAAGGTGGGGCGGCGGATGCCGATCATGCGCCCGTGGCCTAGGGTCGACAGTGCTATGTCTCGCGTAATCCACGTCTTCCGCCAGCCGGATCGGTTCGTCGCCGGCACCGTCGGCGAGCCCGGCGATCGCACGTTCTACCTCCAGGCTTCCGAGGACGTGCGCACCATCAGCGTCACCATCGAAAAGCAGCAGGTCGTCGTCCTCGCGGAGCGCCTCGGCTCGCTGCTGGAAGAGGTCGCCAGCCGCTTCGGTGCCGACGTCCCCGACGACGCCCCGGACGACCTCGTCGACCTCGACCCCCTCACCGTGCCGGTCGAGGAGGAGTTCCGCGTCGGCACCATGGGCCTGGGCTGGGACGCCGACAGCAGCGCCGTCGTCATCGAGCTGCTCGCCATCACCGAGGGCGAGGTCGACGAAACGGTCGTGCTGGACGACACCGAGGAGGGCCCGGACGCCGTCCGCGTCTTCCTCAGCCCGGCCGCCGCCCGCGCCTTCGCCGAACGCGCGGACCGCGTCGTCAACGCCGGCCGCAAACCCTGCCCGCTGTGCGGGGAGCCACTCGACCCGAACGGGCACATCTGCCCCCGGCAGAACGGCTACCGGCGCGAGACCGAGGCGGACGAAGACTGACCATGGCCACGACCCCCGATCCGGCCGACCCCGCGTCGCGCGAGCTGGTCACCCACGGCCGCATCGACGTCGAAGGCCGGCTGGTCGACGCCTCCAACGTCACGCTCTTCTGCGCCATCGAGCTCGACGGCGTCACCGGCCGGGTCGTGTACAAGCCGGTGTCGGGGGAGCGGCCGCTGTGGGACTTCCCCGACGGCACCCTGGCCGGGCGCGAGGTCGCGACCGCCATCATCAGCGACACCGCCGGCCTCGGCGCGATCCCGCCGACCGTGCTGCGCGACGGCCCGTTCGGCCCCGGCATGGTCCAGCTGTGGATCGAGACCACCGAGGACGACCTCGTCGAAGTCCTCCCGCCCGACGAGGTCCCCGACGGCTGGCGCCCGGTGCTGCACGCCCACGACCGGCTCGGCGAGCCCGCGGTGCTGGCCCACGCCGACCACGCCGGGCTCCGCGACCTCGCCGTGCTCGACATCGTCGTCAACAACACCGACCGCAAGGGCGGGCACCTGCTGCCCGGCGTCGACGGCCGCGTCTACGGCGTCGACCACGGCATCTGCCTGCACACCGACCCGAAGCTGCGGACGGTCCTGTGGGGCTGGATCGGCGAGCCGGTGCCGCCGGACACCGTCGAGAAGCTGCGCAAGCTGCGCTCGGAGCTCGACGGCGTCCTCGGCAAGACCCTGTCCGAACACATCACCAAGTTCGAGGTCCGGGCCGTGGCCGAGCGCACCGACCTGCTGCTCGCCGAGGGCATCTTCCCCGAACCCGGCGACGACTGGCGCGCCATCCCGTGGCCGCTGTTCTGATCGACTCCGCCGCCCGCGCGCGGCTGGTCAGGCGCTTCGGTGCCGAACTGGCCGAACCCTGGTGCGACGCGCTCCCGGACCTCGTCGCGCGCCTCACCGCGCAGTGGGGGCTCGAAGTCCGCGAGACCCGGCCCGGCAACACCGGCCGCACGCTGCTGTGCACCGGCCCCGGCGGCGACCCGCAGGTCTTGAAGCTCACTCCGGACCCCGAGGTCGCCCAGCTCGAGTGCGCCGGGTTGCGGGCGTGGGCGGGGTGCTCCCACGCGGTCCAGGTCCTCGACGCCGACCTCGACGCCGGCGCCATCCTGCTCGAAGGCCTGGTCCCCGGCACCGAACTGCGCGGCCGGGAGGTCCCGTGGCCGGAGATCGGCGCGCTGCTCACCGAGCTGCACAGCGTCGCGCCCCCGCCCGGCCTGCCACCGCTGACCGAGCGCGTGACCTTCATGTACGACATCACCGAGCGCACCGTCCCTGGCTCACCGGCCGAGCCGCACCTGACCCCTGAAGTCCTCGCGCGCGCCCGGAGCCGGGCACTCGCCCTGGCCTCGGACGGCCCGGTCGCGGTCGTGCACGGCGATCTGCACCCGGGCAACGTCCTCGACGCCGGGCCTCGGGGCGTGGTCGCGATCGACCCGCGCCCGAGCGTCGGCGACCCGGCCTTCGACCTCGCCGACTGGCTCTACCTGCCGCTGGCGGCCGGCGGCACGCTCGAGGACGGCATCGAGGCACTCCGCCCGCACCTGCCCGGCCTCGACGTCACCCGCGCTCTCGCGTGGTGCGCTGCCCTGGCTCCGCTGGCCGCCCACGCGCCGTTGCGCCGTGGCGAGCACACGCCGTTCACCGATGCCCTGCTGGAGATGGCGCGCTGACCGGCGTGGCATGACCCGTCCGGGTGCTGATGACCACTAGGTTGCCTGGTCGTGCGCTCCCACTCGTATGACGACGTGCTCGCCGGCCCGCGCCGCAAGAAGGTGCCCGAAGTCCCGGCCGAACCCGGCCTGGTCGTCGAGGACCCGGCCAGCGGCTACTGCGGCGCGGTGGTGAAGATCGAGTACGGCAACGTCGTGCTCGAGGACGCCAATGGCCGCCACCGCGTCTTCCCGCTCGCGCCCGCCGGGTTCCTGCTCGAAGGCAAACCGGTCACGCTGGTGCCGTACCGGGCCCCGGCGAAGGCGCCCGCCCGGCAGGTTTCGGCGTCCGGCTCGGTCCGCGTCGAAGGCCTCAAGGCCCGCGTCGCCCGCGACTCGCGCATCTGGGTGGAAGGCAAGCACGACGCCGAGCTCGTCGAACGCGTCTGGGGCCACGACCTGCGCGTCGAAGGCGTCGTCGTGGAGCCCCTCGACGGTGTCGACGTCCTGGCCGACCGGATCGCCGAGTTCGGCACCGGCCCCGGCCGCCGCCTGGGTGTGCTCGTCGACCACCTCGTGCCCGGCAGCAAGGAGTCGCGGCTCGTCGAGGCCGTCCACGACGAGAACGTGCTGGTCACCGGGCACCCCTACATCGACGTCTGGGAAGCCGTCCGGCCCGCCGCCGTCGGGATCGAGGCGTGGCCGAAGATCCCGCGCGGCACCGAGTGGAAGCAGGGGATCTGCGACGCGCTCGGCTGGGGGCAACCTTTCGAGGGCTGGCAACGTGTCCTGAGCGGAGTGAGCAGTTTCCGCGACCTCGAGACCCCGCTCATCGGGGCCGTGGAACGGCTCATCGACTTCGTCACCGAACCGGCGGAAGAGGGCTGAATGTCCGAATTGTCCAAGGTCACGCGAAGGTCACGTCCCGTCACTGCGCCGGTGCGGACCGGCGCGATCTGAGAGCATGAAGCCATGGCATGGGCAGTGGTCTGGTTGGTCGTCGGCATCGCCTTGATGATCGCGGAAGTCCTCTCCGGCGACTTCGTGCTGATCATGCTGGGGGTCGGCGCGCTGTTCGGTGCCGGAGCCGACGTGCTCACCGGGAACGTCTTCATCGACGTCGCCGTGTTCGCCGTCGCCTCGGTCGGCATGCTCGTGCTGGTCCGGCCCGCGCTCAAGCGCCGCTTCCTCGCCGGCAGCGGGCACCGCACCGGCGTCGAGGCCCTGATCGGCGCCCGCGCGGTCGTCGTGTCCACAGTGGACTACGAGGCCGGGCAGGTGAAGCTGGCCGGCGACGTCTGGTCCGCCCGCAGCCTGTCCGAGCACAGCGCGCCGATCGAGCCCGGCACGTCCGTCACCGTCGTCGAGATCTCCGGCGCCACCGCCGTCGTGTCGGCCGAGCCGTGAGCCTCGGTCTCGTCACCGTTCCCGAAGGCCGGGCCGCGGTGATCGAACGCGGTGGGCGCTTCCGCACCGTGCTCGGCCCCGGCCGCCACTTCGTCGTGCCGTTCGCCGACCGGGTCCGCGCCCGCGTCGACCTCGGCGACCAGATCCTCTCGGCGCCGCCACGCGCCATCGAAGCCGGCGACGGCCGCGAAGTCCTCATCGGCTTCGAAGTCGTCTTCGCCGTCACCGACGCGCGCCTGGCGACCTACGAAATCGGCAACCCGGCGTTCGCGATCGAACAGCTGACCACCACCGCGTTGCGGCAGGAAGCGAGCCTGACCACCGGCGAGCGCGCCGTCACCGCGCCGGGGGAACTGCACCGTACAGTGTGGACGGTCCTGCACGACACGACCGGCCGCTGGGGCATCGCCGCGAAGGAGCTCAAGCTCGAGGTGAGCCCGCCCGCGGCGCCCGGACCACCGTCAACCGCGCAAGAATGGTACTAGGTAAGGGGAAGATCTCTTGACCAGCACAGTAGCGATCATCGTGGTCGTGCTACTGGCCCTGTTCGTGATCATCACGGTAGCCAAGGCGATCATGGTCGTGCCGCAGGCGCAGTCGGCCGTGATCGAGCGGCTGGGCCGGTTCCGCACGGTGGCGTCACCGGGCCTGACCTTCCTGGTTCCGTTCCTGGACAAGGTCCGGGCGCGGATCGACCTGCGTGAGCAGGTCGTTTCGTTCCCACCACAGCCGGTCATCACCGAGGACAACCTGACGGTGTCGATCGACACCGTCGTGTACTTCCAGGTGACCGACTCCCGCGCCGCGGTGTACGAGATCTCCAACTACATCGTCGGTGTCGAGCAGCTGACCACCACCACGCTGCGCAACGTGGTCGGTGGCATGAGCCTCGAGCAGACCCTGACCTCGCGCGACTCGATCAACACGCAGCTGCGCGGCGTCCTCGACGAGGCGACCGGCCGCTGGGGCATCCGCGTCGGCCGCGTCGAGCTCAAGGCGATCGACCCGCCGCCCTCCATCCAGGACTCGATGGAGAAGCAGATGCGCGCCGACCGCGAGAAGCGCGCCATGATCCTCACCGCGGAAGGCCAGCGGGAGTCGGCGATCAAGACCGCGGAAGGCCAGAAGCAGAGCCAGATCCTCTCGGCCGAAGGTGCCCGCCAGGCCACGATCCTCGCGGCCGAGGCCGAGCGGCAGTCCCGCATCCTGCGGGCCCAGGGTGAGCGCGCCGCGCGGTACCTGCAGGCGCAGGGCCAGGCGAAGGCGATCGAGAAGGTGTTCGCCGCGATCAAGGCCGGCCGCCCGACGCCGGAGGTGCTGGCCTACCAGTACCTGCAGACGCTGCCGCAGATGGCGCAGGGCGACGCGAACAAGGTCTGGATGATCCCGAGCGACTACGGCAAGGCCCTCGAAGGCTTCGCCCGCGCGCTCGGCGCCCCCGGCGACGACGGCGTGTTCCGCTACGAGCCGCCGCAGGACGACAGCGTGCCGGACAAGGTCGACGTCGAGGACGAAGAGGTCGCCAGCTGGTTCGAGACGAAGAGCGACCCGAAGGTCGCCGAAGCCGTCGCGGCCGCGGAAGCCGTGGCACGCCAGGAGGTCCCGGCCCTCGGGGCGCCGTCGTCCCCGCCCCCGCGGCCGTCGATCCCGCGCCCGGTCCAGCAGCAGCAGCCCGAGCCGGAGGTGGACGAGGAGCGCGGCACCGAGGTCGCGCCGGCCCCGCAGCAGCCGCAGCCGCTGCAGAACCCGCCCACGCCGCAGAGCGGCCAGCCGCTCCCGCAGCCGCAGCAGCCGGCCGGACCGCCGCCCCAGGGCGGCCAGTACCAGGGCCAGCCGCCGCAGTCCCCGCCGCCGGGCCAGTTCGGCGGCCCGCAGAACCCGGGCAGCGGCCCGTTCCCGCAGCAGCCCCCGTTCGGCGGCGGCCCGCGCCGCTGACGCGTCCGTGAGAAAGGGCCCGTCCACCGAGTTCCGGTGGACGGGCCCTTTTCGCGCGATCAGCGCCCCTCCGCAAAGCGCCCCAATGTGGCCTTCGGTGCGTCAGACGCACCGAAGGCCACATTGGGTGCGTCAGACGCAACCAAGGCCACATTGGGGCGCTGGCCGGTGGCCAACAGGGTGCGATCAGCGCTGGTAGACGGTGACGTCGTCGATGTCGGCCTTCGAGCGGTCCTTCAGGAAGATCACGCACAGCACCGTGACCACGGCGGACAGGACGATGTAGCCCGAGATCGAGTACGGCGTCCCGGTCTGGTGCAGCAGCCACGTCGCCAGCAGCGGCGCCGGGCCGCCCGCGAACACCGACGCCAGCTGGTAGCCCAGCCCCGCGCCGCCGTAGCGCAGGTGCGTCGGGAAGCTCTCGCCGATCAGCGCCGCCTGCGGCCCGTACTGCAGCGCGTGCGGGATGAACGACACCACCACCGCCACGAACACCAGCGCGTGGTTGCCGTGCGCCAGGATCGTGAAGTACGGGAACGCGATCACGGCGGTGAACACCGCACCCGCCAGGTACACCCGCTTGCGGCCGATGCGGTCGGACAGGTTCGAGAAGAACGGGATCAGCGCCAGCTCGCAGGCGGCGCCGACGAGGACCGCGTTGAGCACGAACGTCTTGCTGAACTCGTGCCGCGACACGACGTAGATCAGCACGTAGCTGGTGAACAGGTAGAACGGCATCTGCTCGCTGAAGCGCACGCCGGCCGAGAGCAGGATTTCGCGCCAGTGGTGCCGGATCGCGTCGAGCACCGGTGTCCGCGCGGTCTGCCGGTTCTCGATCAGCTTGGCGAACATCGGCGTCTCGAGGATCTTCAGCCGGATGACCAGGCCGACCGCGACGAGCACCAGGCTGAGCAGGAACGGGATCCGCCAGCCCCACGAGTCGAACGCGGCGGGGGAGAGGGTCGCCGACAGCAGCGTCATGCCGCCGGTGCCGAGCACCAGCCCGACCGGCACGCCGATCTGCGCGAAACTGCCCAGCAGCCCGCGTTTGCGCTGGTCGCCCCACTCCATCGCGAGCAGGACCGACCCGCTCCACTCACCGCCGATGGCGATGCCCTGGACCAGCCGCAGCAGCACGAGGATCAGCGGCGCGGCGAACCCGATCGCCGAGGTCCCGGGCAGCATCCCGACGATGCCGGAGGAGATGCCCATCAGCAGCAGCGTGATGATCAGCGTGGCCTTGCGGCCGATCCGGTCGCCCCAGTGCCCGAAGATCGCGGCGCCGACCGGCCGGGCGGCGAACCCGACCGCGTAGGTCGCGAAGGACTGCATGGCGCCCGCGTAGGCACTCGACGCGGGGAAGAACAGGTGCGGGAAGACCAGCGCCGCCGCGGTGTTGTAGAGGAAGAAGTCGTACCACTCGATGGTCGTGCCGATCGCGCTCGCCAGCGCCGCACGCCGTACCTGCACCTTGTTGTTCGATTCCACCTTGTGAGTGACGCCGTTGTCGCCAAGGACCATCTCGCAACACCTCCGGTGACTGATGTCACACAACAGTGTGACGCCCGTCGACGGTTTCGGCGATCGATGACCGGTATCTCGTCCGGTCGGTGATGAACAGCCGGCGGGTGCCTTGCCGAATCGGCAACTTTGCAGATTCGGCAAGTTCCGCTACGGTGGAACCCATGGACGCCAAGGGTCTGCGTGAGCGCAAGAAGCAGGAGACGCGCATCGCGCTGAGCTGGGCGGCCATCCGGCTCACGGTGGAACGCGGCTTCGACAACGTCCGGATCGAAGACATCGCCGCCGAGGCCGGGGTTTCCACCCGGACGTTCAGCAACTACTTCGGCAGCAAGGGCGAAGCCATCGTCGCCCGCCACCACGACCGGGCCCGCGCGATCGCCGAGGCGCTGCGGCAGCGTCCCGACGGCGAACCCATCTGGACGGCCATCACCGAAGCCGCGTTGGCCGGCTTCGCGCTCGGCGAGCCGGTGACCGAAGGGCGGCCGCCGGAGCAGTCGTGGGTCGAAGGCCTGCGGCTGATGGTCGCGGAACCCGCACTGCAGGGCGAGTTCCAGAAAGCCGGCGCGGCGGCCGAGACCGAGATCGCGCTCGTCGTCGCCGAACGCACCGGTACCGACGCGGCCACCGACGTCTACCCGCGGCTCGTCGCGGGTGTCGTCGGGGCCGCTCTCACCACCGTCACGCAGCAGTGGCTCATCGCCGACGCGCCGCAGTCGATGGAAGAGCTCCTGCGGGACGTCTTCGGCCGGCTCGCCGCCGGCCTGCCCGAACCGCGCTGATCCGCGCCGCTGCACGCCCGGCAGGGTCGCCGGGTTTCTTCGTCATGCCCTTTCACCGCAAGGAGTTCCGCCATGGAAGACGTCGTCATCGCGGGTGCCGGGCCCAACGGCCTGATGCTCGCCTGCGAACTCGCCCTCGCCGGCATCCGCCCGCTCGTGCTGGAACGGCTGCCCGAGCCGACCGAGGAGAACCGCGCCAACGGACTGGTCGGCCAGGTCGTGCGGCTGCTCGACCGCCGCGGCCTGCACGAGCGCCTCGCCGGCCCGATCGGCCCGCCCGCCCCCGCGTTCGTCTTCGGGGCGATGCGCCTGGACCTGACGCTGCCCGAGCACAACTCGCTGCACATCCTCGGCGTGCCCCAGCGGCGCGTGGCGGCAATGCTCACCGAACGCGCCGCCGAGCTCGGTGTCGAGATCCGCCGGGGCCACGAGGTCACCGGCCTGGTCCAGGACGCCGACGTCGTCACGATCGACTTCACCGGGCCGGCTGGGCCGGGCCGGCTCACCACCCGGTACCTCGTCGGCGCCGACGGCGGGCGCAGCATCACCCGCAAGCTCGCCGGCATCGGGTTCCCCGGCGTCACCGAGGACCGCACCCTGTCCATCACGGCGAACGCGACCGTTCCCGCCGAGTTCGTCGACACCGCCTCCGGCGGCCTGACCGTGCCGGGCCACGGCGTGATCCCGCCGTTCTTCCACTACCGCACCGAAACCGGCCTCTTCGTCTACGCGCCGTTCCCCACCGGGCCGCTCGTCACGACGATGGAGTGGACCGACGAGGAGGAGCCCGCCGACGAGCCCCCGATGACGCTCGACGACCAGCGCGCGAGCATCGAGCGCGTGCTCGGCTTCGCGTTGCCGATCGGACCGCCGCAAGGCGACGGGCCGCACCTGCTGCGGCGGCTGCGCGGGCGCAACACCCGGCTGGCCGACCGGTTCCGCGAGGGCCGCGTCCTGCTGGTCGGCGACGCCGCGCACGTCCACTCCGCGATCGGCGGCCCCGGACTGAACCTCGGCCTGCAGGACGCCGTCGGCCTCGGCTGGAAGCTCGCCGCCGAGCTGCACGGCTGGGCGCCCGCCGGCCTGCTCGACACCTACGAGGGCGAACGCCGCCCGGTCGCCGAGCGCGTCGTCATGCACACCCAGGCCCAGTCCGCGCTGATCGCGCCCGGCCGGGACGTCACGGCGCTGCGGGAGCTGTTCGGCGAACTGCTGCGGCTGCCGGGCACCGTCCAGCACGTCGCCGACCTGATGTCCG
Source organism: Amycolatopsis sp. NPDC098790 (assembly GCF_044759945.1). Lineage (NCBI taxonomy): Bacteria > Bacillati > Actinomycetota > Actinomycetes > Pseudonocardiales > Pseudonocardiaceae > Amycolatopsis > Amycolatopsis sp. NPDC098790. The sequence continues at coordinate 1,745,199 of NZ_JBIWAI010000002.1, read as the reverse complement.
GCGCCGACGTCCGCTACGAACCGGGCACCGCCCACCCGCTCGACGGCCGGTGGGCCCCGGACCTGGTCCTGGCCGACCGCACCCGGCTGGCCGAGCTGACGCGGACCGCCCGGCCGCTGCTGCTGGACTTCACCGGCTCGCTCGGCGAGGAGCTGCGCGGCTGGACCGAGCGCGTCGACCTCGTCACCGGCCGGGCGGAGGCGGACGCGACCGCGTTGCTGATCCGGCCCGACGGCTACGTCGCCTGGGCGTCGAGCTCGGCCGAACCCGACGACACCGAGCGCAAGGCGCTGCGGACGGCCCTCGAACGGTGGTTCGGCACGCCCGTTGACATGTAGGAGATGTCCTACGTCATGTCGGCGTCATGACGATCACCCACGTGCAGTTCCTGACCCTGCCCGTCGCCGACCACGCCCGCGCGCGCGACTTCTACGTCGGCAAGCTCGGCTTCGAAGCGCTCGTCGACCGCCGCACGCCCGAGGGAGGCCGGTTCGTGATGGTCGCCCCCAAAGGTTCGAAGACGGGCGTGGTCCTGACCGACCAGCAGGTCACCGGCGTGGCACCCGGCCCGCGGCACTTCCAGCTGCAGACCACCGACCTCGACGCCGACGTCGCCGCGTTGCGGGCCGCCGGCGTCGAGGTCGCCGAGCCGCGGGAGCAGCCGTGGGGGCGGGCGACGTCCTTCCGGGACCTGGACGGGCACGTCCTCGGCCTGCTGCAGCCGTCGGACTTCGGCAACGTCCCGAACTGATGCCGGTCAACGACGACGTCTTCGCCGCGCTGGCCAGCCCGGCGCGGCGAGAGGTCCTGCGGCTGTTGCTGGACGGCCCGATGCCCGCCGGCGCGATCGCCGAGCGCTTCGCCATGGCCCGGCCCAGCCTCTCGGAACACCTCCGGGTGCTTCGGGAGGCCGGCCTGGTCAGCGAGCAGCGCCAGGGCCGCAACCGCGTCTACCGGCTGGACGCGGCCCCGCTCGAAGAAGTCGCCGACTGGCTCACGCCGTACGAGCGGTTCTGGCGCAGCAAGCTCGCCAACCTGCGTGACCTGCTCGACGAGGAGGACCTGTGACCGACGACGACCCGACCGCGATCCACGTCGACCAGTTCCTCGCCCACCCGGCCCGCAAGGTCTGGCGCGCGCTCACCGAGCCGGACCTGCTGGAGCGCTGGATCAACATGCCCAACGACATCAAACCCGTGGTGGGACACCGGTTCCGGCTGCTGGCCGAGCCGGTGCCCGCGGCCGGGTTCGCCGGCGGCCCGGTGGCGTGCGAGGTCCTGGAGGTCGAGCCCGAGCGCAAGCTCAGCATCCGCTGGGGTCCGCAGTGGACGGTCACCTGGCGGCTGGAGCCGGAGGGCGCCGGCACCCGGCTGTTCCTCACCCACGAAGGCTTCGACCCCGACGACGAGTTCCAGCGGGTCTCCCGGCGCATCATGGGCGGCGGCTGGCGGTCCCACGTGCCGCGGGCACTGGCCCGGTTGCTGGACACCCTCGACGACGACGCCCCGTTACGATCGAGGAGTGACCCCCGCCGCCGCTGAGCCCACCGAGTCGAAACCGCTGCGCGCCGACGCCCGGCGCAACCGGGCGCGCGTGCTGGAAGCGGCCGAGAGCGTGTTCGCCGCCAAGGGCACCGGGGCACCCACCGAAGAGGTCGCCCGCGCGGCCGGCGTCGGCATCGGCACGGTGTTCCGGCACTTCCCGACGAAGGAAGCCCTCCTCGAGGCCGTGCTGGTCGCGCGCCTGCACCGCTTCGCCGACGAGGCCGAAGCCGTCGTGGCGGCCGACTCCGCCGACCCGGGTGCGGCGTTCTTCACGTTCCTCGGCGGCTGGATCGAGATGTCCAGCGCGAAGAACGCCTACTTCGAGGCGCTCACCGCGGCCGGGATCACTCTGCCGAAGGCGAAGTCCGAGATCGGCGGCCGGCTGCTCGGCGCGCTCGGCGTGCTGCTGTCCCGGGCGCAGGCCGCGGGCGCGGTCCGCGAGGACCTGGTTCCCGGCGAGCTGATCACGATCATCATCGGCGTCGCGAAGGCCGCCGAGTACGCGGGCCCGGACGCGCGGTTGCGCGACCGGGCCGTGACGATCCTCTTTGACGGTCTCCGCCCGTTAGCGGGGGAGCGGCGCTGAGTCCACCGGCGCGAGCGTCGGGCGCTTCGCGGTGAGCGTGTCCCCGGAGGACTCCCCGCGCAGCCGGCGGCGCACCCACGGCAGCGCGTGCTCGCGGGCCCACTGCAGGTTCTGGCTGCGGCGGGCGGCCGGGCTGAGCACCTCGCGCGGGCCCAGTTCGGTGCCGGTCAGCGGGTGTTCGATGCCCAGGGCCGCCAGGACTTCGATGGCGACCTCGGTGTGGCCGTAGGCGTTGAGGTGCAGGCGGTCGGGTGCCCAGTACCGCCGGTCGCGCAGCTGCCGCATGGCCCACATGTCCACCAGGTGCGCGCCGTGGCGCGTGGCGATGGCGCGGACGAACTCGTTGTAGATCGCCACCCGCCCGCGCATCTTGCGGAACAGCGCGTCCTCGACCCCGTCGACCCCGGTGAACAGCACGAGCTCGGCCCCGGTCGCCCGGATCCGCGCGACGGCGGTCTCGTAGTCGGCCATGAGCGCGTCGATGTCGACCTTCGGCCGCATGAGGTCGTTGCCGCCGGCGTAGAGGGTGACGAGGTCCGGTGCCATGGCGAGCCCCGGTTCGAGCTGTTCGCCGAGGATCTGCGGCAGCAGCTTCCCGCGGATGGCGAGGTTGGCGTACCGAAAGCCGGGCTCGCGACCGGCGAGCTGTTCGGCGACGCGGTCGGCCCAGCCGCGCACCCCGTTCGGGGCGGCCGGGTCGTCGTCCCCGACGCCTTCGGTGAACGAGTCCCCCATGGCCACTAAGCGCTTGCTCATGTCCGCAGTCTAAGGGGGTGCGCATGGCGGGGTTTCCGCCCGGGGCGGAATGCCTGGCGCACCGCCGGCAGCGGCCGGTACAGCGGAAGGATGACGGCCTACGACGCGATCGCCGACTGGTACGAGACGACGTTCCTCTCCGGCCAACGCGACGATCCCCTGGAGATCGGCCCGTTGCTGCGGGACCTCCTCGGAGTGGGCTCCGGGCCGTGCCTCGAGCTGGGCTGCGGCACGGGCGCCCACGCCGGCCGGCTCCGGGAGCTCGGCCGGACGCCGCTCGGCGCCGACATCTCGGCGGGCATGCTGCGCCACGCCGCGGCGAGGTTGCCCGTGGTGCGAAGCGACGCCACCGCCCTGCCGGTGGCCACCGGTTCGCTGCCCGCCGCCGTCGCGATCATGGTGCACACCGACCTGCCCGCCTACCCGGCGGCGCTGCGCGAGGTGGCACGCGTGCTGGCGCCCGGCGGGGTGTTCGTCCACATCGGAGTGCACCCGTGCTTCTGCGGCGGGTTCGCCGACCGGTCCGACGAGCGGGCCGTCGTCATCCGGCCCGGCTACCGGGAGTCCGGCTGGACCACGGCGTCCTGGACCGACCGCGGCCTGCGGGACAAGGTCGGCGCCACCCACCGGCCGCTGCCCGACCTGCTCCACGCCGTCCTCGAGGCGGGGCTGGTGTTCGAGCGGTTCGCCGAGGGCGGCGCACCCACGCCGACCGTCCTGGGCTGGCGAGCCGTCAGGCGGTGACCTGGCGGGCCCGGTGGTCGGCGACGTGCACCCGGGTCGCGCAGCGGGTCGAGCAAAACCGCCGTCGGCCGTTGCGGGACGTGTCGACGTACGCCGTCCCGCAGCCCTCGCGGCCGCAGATCCCCAGGCGGTCCGGGGCCTCGCACACCAAATGCGCCAGCCCGCCCGCGGTGTACGCGCGGACGCGGCCCACCGGACCGGCGTCCGACGCCGAGTAGTGCAGGTGCGGCGGCTTGCCGTCGTGGGTTGCGATGTACGGGCGGCACGCCGCCTCCGCGAGCAGCTCGTTGACCAGCTCCGGCCGCGCCGAGGGGGCCGCGGCGAACACCGGCCGCAGCCGGCCTGCCCACGTCGCGATCCGCGTCGCCTCCTCGTCGGTCAGCGCTGGGATGGACATGCCGTTGCGGACCATCCCGTCCAGCAGCTCGCTCGCCGATCCCGCGTTCACCAGGTCGGCGGCCACGAGCGCGGCCGGGCCGCCGTAAGGGTTGAAGTGCACAAAGCCATTACAGCACGATCGGGACATGGACGGAAACCGTTGCCCCCGCTGCGGCTGGCCGCTCGCCGAACTGCCGGCGACCGCGGCCCGGCCCGCCACCCACCGGCTCGACTACGTGCGCTGCGTCTGCGGCAGCTGGCTCGCCCGCCTCGACGGCGAGGTCGTCGGCGCCACGCGGACGCCGTGACTCACAGGTCGAGCGCGCCCGCGGCGTTGTCGTTCCACTGGTCGACGCGGCGGATGTACTCGTACAGCGCGCGGCTGCCGCGCACCCAGCGGCCCTGGTCGGCGATCGCGAGGTCGTCGGCCCCGGCCCGGCGCGCCTCGGTGGCGAACCCGGACCGCAGCGAGTGCCCGGTCACCGGGTACGGCAGGCCCGCGCGGACGCCCACCCGGGTGAGGATCTGGTTGACACCGGTGGTGCTCAGCGCCGGCTCGCCGACGTTGCCGTGCCGGTCGACGCGGCGGAACGCGGGCCCCTCGGTGATCCCGGCACCCGAGCGCCACGCATGCCACGCCCGCACCGGGTCGGTGTCGGGGCTGTCGCGCCGCGGGACGACCATGTCGCCGGTGCTCTTGCCGTGCCGCACGGTCACCGCCAGTCCGCGGTCGTCGACCGGCTCGACGTCGGTGACCAGCAGGTTCGCCAGGTCGGAGCACCGGGCGGCGATCGGGAACCCGATCAGCAGCATCGCCCGGTCGCGGGCACCGGCCAGGGTGTCCGGGCAGGCCCGCGACATCGCGCGCAGGTCGGTGAGGGTGACCATGGTGGCCTTGCCGCGGCCGCGCTGGACGCCCTCGCGGGCCAGCCGCTGCCGGTAGCCCTTCAGCGCCCGCCACGCGGCGCGGCTCGCTTCGGGGTCGACGACGACCTTGTGGTGACGCAGCCCGGCGAGCGCACCGGTGAGCCGCCGTTCGATCGTCGACGGCGCCGCCGGGTCAGCCCGCTCCGGCACCTCGGGCACGGCGCGTTCGGCCGGCCGCAGCGTCCGGCCGCGTTCGAGCCACACGACGAACCCGGTGAGCGCGCCGATCGACGCCGACAGCGGCGGGATCCCGGCCTCGGCGGTGTAGTCCTGCCAGACCTGCCAGTCCTGGGCGTAGGCCTTGAGCGTGTTGGGCGGCCGCTGCTCGTCGACGTGCCGCGCGGCGGCCTCGTCGAGCAGGGCGAGCCGGTCCTGCGGACTCAGGGCAGCGGTCACCGGTTCCAGCTCGGGCACGCGCCGAGGTTACGGGATCATTCTTCGCGGACGTTGTCGATCCGGCCGCGCGGCGTTCGTATGAAGGGCAAGACCGCGAAAGGAGCCGATGTGAAGCAGTACCTGCTCAGCATCTACCAGCCCGACGGGCCGACCCCGCCACCCGAAGTCCTCGACGGCGTGGTCAAGAAGCTCGACGCCCTCAACGCCGACCTCAAAGCGGCCGGGGCCTGGGTGTTCGCCGGCGGGCTGCACCCGCCGTCCACGGCCACCGTGCTGCGCGCCGACGACGGCGACACCCTCATCACCGACGGCCCCTTCGCCGAAGGCAAGGAACACCTCGGCGGCTTCACCATCATCACCGCACCCGACCTCGACGCCGCGCTCGCCTGGGGCAGCCGGCTCGCCGACGCCGTCGCGCCGCTGCCGGTCGAGGTGCGGCCGTTCGCCGGATGACCGTCGAGGAGGTCTTCGCCGCGGAGTACGGCCGCGCCGTCTCGGTGCTGGTGCGCGTGTTCGGGAACATCGACACCGCCGAAGAGGCCGTGCAGGACGCGTTCACCGAGGCCGTCCGGCGGTGGCCGGAAGCCGGCGTCCCACCCAGCCCGGCCGGCTGGATCATCACCACCGCCCGCAACCGCGCGATCGACCGGCTGCGCCGCGAAGCCGCCGGTGCGGACAAGCACGCCCAAGCGGCGCTGCTGCACGCCGAACGAGAGCCCGTGGAGGAGGGCGCCGTGCCCGACGACCGGCTCCGGCTGATCTTCACCTGCTGCCACCCCGCCCTCGCCCGCCCCACCCAGGTCGCGCTGACGCTGCGGCTGCTCGGCGGCCTGACCACCGCCGAGATCGCCGGCGCGTTCCTGGTCGCCGAGCCCACGATGGCCCAGCGGATCGTGCGGGCGAAGAACAAGATCCGCGACGCGGGCATCCCGTACCGCGTCCCGCAGGACGCCGACCTGCCCGCGCGGCTGTCGGCGGTGCTCGCCGTGCTGTACCTGATCTTCAACGAGGGCTACACGCCGAGTGCGGGCGACGACCTCGTCCGCGACGACCTGTGCCGCGAGGCGATCCGCCTCGCCCGGGTCCTGGCCGGCCTGATGCCCGACGAGCCCGAGGTCTGGGGTCTGCTCGCGCTGATGCTGCTGATCGACGCCCGCCGCGCGTCGCGCACGACCGCGAACGGTGAGGTGGTGCTGCTGGCCGATCAGGACCGGTCGCGCTGGGACGCGGACCTGATCGCCGAAGGCCAGGGCATCGTCCGCCGGTGCCTGCGCCGCAACCAGCCGGGCCCGTACCAGGTCCAGGCGGCGATCCAGGCCGTCCACAGCGACGCGCCGACCGACTGGTCCCAGGTCAAGGCGTTGTACGACCAGCTGCTGGCCCTCACGCCGACACCGGTGGTCGCGGTGAACCGGGCGGTGGCGGTCGCCGAGGTCGACGGCCCCGAAGCCGCATTGGCCCTGGTCGACGGGCTGGAGCTGGCGCGGTTCCCCTTGTTCCACGCGATCCGGGCGGATCTCCTGGACCGGCTGGGCCGTCACGACGAAGCGGTCACGGCGTACACCGAGGCGATCGAGCTGACCGGCAACTCCGCCGAACGGGCCCTGCTGGAACGCAAGCGTCAGCGGGTCCCGGGTGACAGCACGTAGGAGAACCGGCGGACCCGGGGCACCCAGGTCTGGAAGACGCGGACGTCCGGCAGCGTGACGGCGGTGGTGAGTTCGGTCAGGCTGCCGTGCAGGTGCTCCCACTGGGCCGCCTCGTCCGCGGGGATCCGGCCCACGGCCTCGCTGATCCAGCGTTCGTCCCGCTCCACCGGCCGCAGCCGTCCGACGAAGTCGCTCCACGGCGTCTCCGGCGTCGCCCGCAGCAGCGCGTCGGCGAAGCGGCCCAGCAGGCGGCCGTGCGCGGTGCACGTGCCCAGCAGCACGACCACCGCCTCGTACTCGCCGCCGAGGAACGTCGAGGCGTCGGAGAGGTCGCGGGTGGCCCGGAGCATGCGGTAGAGGTTGATCAGGCGCTTCGCGTCCCGGGGTGTGTCGACCAGCCGGTCCAGTTTGGACAGCAGGGCGATCTCCGGATCGGTCAGCGGCCGCGGAATTTCGGTGGGGCGTCCCGGATCCAGCTGCGCGGCCACCTGCGAACCGGGTTCGACCGGCATGGCCGGTGTCTCTGCCGGGGCGACGACGCCGGTCCCGGTGTCGTGCGCCGGCTCGGCCTGCCGTGGCTCATCGGGGGCGGCGGCCGGGGTTTCGGCCATCGACCACAGCAGCCGCTGCAGGCTGCCCGCCGGCATCCGCGGCAGCACCAGCGGGATGTTGAGGATCTTCTCCAGGTAGTCCTCGGGCGTGACGTGCCAGCCGTCCGCGCGCACGACGGCGTCGGCCTCGATCAGCCGGTCGTAGTGCGTGCTCAGCGAGCGCAGCAGCCACCGCGGGTCGACCCCGACGACCACCACGAACAAGTCGAACGCGAGCAGCAGGTGCACCGCCTGCAGCACGTCGACGACCTGCTGCGGGCTGCACCGGTCGAGGTCGTCGATGTAGAGCACGATCCGGTCCAGCGGGCGGGTGCCGTCCTCGCCGTCGGCCACCGGCGCCGTCATCAGCGCGACGAGCTTTTCGAAGTCCTTGCGGATGGTGGAGATCAGGCCGAGGTTGCCCCGGTAGTCCTCGCCGCGGGACCGCTCGGCGAGGAAGGCGTACAGCCGCCGGCCCGGGGTCAGTTCGGTGAGCTGGCGGCCCAGCTCCCCGATCCGGGTGACGACCTCCGCCAGCTGTTGTTCGGCGATCTGCTGGTCGGCGTCGGCCTTGCGCAGTGCGAGCAGTTCCGGCTGGGCGCCTTCGTCCAGGCCGCCGCGCAGGTCCTCGGCGAGCACCCGCAGCCGGCGCAACCCGGCGCGGGCGGCCCCCACCAACGCGAGCCCGGCCGAGACGAGCCCGGCGAACACGACGCCGACGCCGGTCAGCCACGCCTTGACGTCCGGCACGAAGGCCGTGACCGCCGCGCCCACCAGCAGCACGACGGCGGCGGCGACCAGCGCGGCCCGGCCGTGGCGGTAGCGGGCGATCCGGGCCAGCGCCTCGGTTTCGCCGTGCGCGCCGCGCATCTCGTCGGCCAGGAGCTTGCCCTGGTCGGCCAGGTCGCCGACGCCGAGCTTGCGCCACAGCCCGTCGTACTCGTCGTGGAAGGCGCGTGACTTGCGCAGGGCGCGTAGCAGGTCGCCGGCCCGCACCTTGCGGTCGCGTTCGGCTTCGCCGATCCGGTGCTTCAGCGCGGCGGCTTCGGCCTGCGCGCGCTCGGTCACCGCGGTCAGCTGCTTGCGCTGCTCCAGCTCGGCGGCCAGCTGCTCGCGCAACCGGGCGCCTTCGCGCAGCCGGGCCTGGTGTTCTTCGTCCGGTTCGCCGGGGCGACGGGCGGGCTCGGCGAGCTGGCGGAAGATCTCGTCGCCGAGGCTGGCCCAGAGGTTCGCGTCGGCGTAGTGCCAGGCGTTGAACCCGACCTGGGCGATCTTCACGCAGTGGCCGGGCGTGCCCTCCAAGGCTTTGACCTGGCCGCGCAGCATGCCCATGAAGAAGCTCTTGCCGGAGCCCCACTCGCCGAAGACCCCGATCGACAACGGCAGCGGCGTGTCCTTCGCGGCGATGACGGTGGCCAGCATGGAGACGTACGGGGCCACGCCGAGCTGGTCCTCGGCCAGCGTGATGCTTTCGTTCGGGTCGACCAGGTCGCGGGCGACGCCGCCGGCGAGCTGGCTGTCGGAGAACACCGGGACGCGGGGGACCGGGGCCGGTTCGGGCGCGATGGTGCCGGGTGCGGGGAAGGCCGCGGCTCCCGGGACGCCGGCGGCCCACTCTTTGCGGAGCGCGTCGAGGTTGGCGCTGTAGTCGGAGAAGAAGATGACCTGCCGGACGCCGGCTTTGTGGTCCAGCGCGCCGCGGATGACCGGAAAGGCGGCGAGCGACGGCGCCAGCCCGAGGCGCCCGGTGGCGAACAGCGGCACGGCGATGGCCGTCGCGCCCGCGTCGACCGCCGCGGCGATGGCCGCGGTCGTCGCCGCCGTGATCGCGGCCGCTGTCGGGATGTTGCGCTTGTCCTTGTCGTGGGGTGTGGCGAGGACGGCCAGGCGCAGCCGCCGGCCGCCGCTGTGCGCACTCAGGTCCAGCACCGCGGGGTTGGCGGGGGTGATCGAGTCGAGGTCGACCCGCTGCCAGCCGGCGCCGGGGAACTGCTCCTGCATCGCGTCGCCGACGCCGCCGTAGCCGGCGCCCACGGAGATCGCCAGCGCGTCGACCGGGAGATCCCACGGTTGTTCGGTCAGCGCGACGGCGTAGGAGACGCCGTCGATCGTCTGGAGCGGAACCACGTCGTCGCCGAACTCCTGTGCGCTCATCGGTTCCTGACTCGTCGGGAACGGGGCCTTCGTTACTACCAGATCCGGCTTCCGCTCGATCGGCTCATCTGAGTTGGGATATGTGACCTTATCCAAACCCAGCTACACCGCTAATTATTTTTTAATTTTGAACAGCTGCATCTAGTTCTGATTAGAAGCTTTGATATGGTGCTGATCATGACGGAAGAAGCAGGTCAGCTGCGGGTGTGCGAGTACCGGCGCTGCGGGGCGCCGCTGCCGCCGGCGGTGGGGCGGGGGAGCCGGGCGCGGTTCTGCCAGGACGGGAAGACCTGGGGACGGCGGAACCTGTCCTGCCGGGACGCCGAGGCCGTCCTGTCGGACGCCGAGTCGCTGCGGGAGACCGACACCGAGCTGGACGACACCGCCGTCACGGCGCTCGCGGGACAGGTCGATCGCGTGCTCGAGCCCGCACGCGGCCTCGTCGAGACGCTCACGACCCTGCGCCACCAGTTGGAAGCCACCACGGCCACCGCGCTCGCCGAACGGGACGCCGCCGTGGCCGAGGCCGACGAACACCGCCGTCAGCGAGGGCTGGCCGAAGCCGATGCCGCGCAAGCCCGTGAGATCGCCCGAGAGGCCACGGCCAGCGCCGAGGCGGGCGAGAAGGAGAAGTCCGCGGCGATCCGGGAGCGGGACGCGGCCCGCGGCGCCCAGCGTGAGGCGCTCCACGAACAGCAGCGCGCCGAAGGGCAGCTGTCCGCCGTGCGGGACGAGCTGACCCGGGTCGCCGAGCGGGCCGACGCCGCCGTCGCCTTGGCCGGTGAGCGCGCCGGGACGATCGCCACGCTGACCGCCGAACTCGCGGCCGCCCGGGCGGCCCTGGACGAGGAACGCGGTCGCGGCCAGGCCGCGGAGAGCCGCGCCGAGGCGATGGCGGTCCGGGTCGAGGCGGCCGAGTCGCGAGCCGACGCCGCCACCTCGCGGCTCGACGCGGCCCACGAGGAACTGACCAAGGCAGCTACTGCCCGCCAGGCCGCCCAGGAACAGGCACATGTCGACGCCGACCGTCTGCGTGCCCGGTTCGACGAGCGTCTGGCCGAACTGCAGGCCACCCACGAGCAGACGGTCCGGTCCATGCACGAGACCACGACGAACCTCGGCGCTGACCTGCGCACGAGCGTCGGCCGGGCCGACAACGCGGAACGTGCGCTGACCAGGGCGTTGGCCGTCCTGCGTGAGGTGCCGGGGCTGGAGTTGCCCGAGGACGTCGCGGCAATGCTCAAGTAGTTACTTGACTATTCGGCGCGAGCGGCCGTAACTTAAGTACATGCTTGACCATGAGCTGGACCTGGTGTTCCGCGCCCTGGGCGACCGGACGCGGCGGGCGCTGGTGGAGCGGCTCGTGCGCGGGCCGGCGTCGGTCAGCGAGCTCGCCGAGCCGTTGACCATGTCGCTCGCCGCCGTGGTGCAGCACCTGCAGGTGCTCGAATCCGCCGGGATCGTGCGGTCGGAGAAGGTCGGCCGCGTCCGGACCTGCCGGATCGAGCCGGAGATGCTGCGCACCGGCGAGCACTGGCTGGGGCGCCAGCGCACGACGTGGGAGAGCAGGCTCGACCGGCTCGGCGACTTCCTCGCCGAGCCGCCCGGCCCTTCGGAAGGGAGCCCGACATGACCGTCACGCACGCCACCTTCACGCTGGAACGCGCCTACCCCGTCCCGCCGAGCCGTGTGTTCGCCGCGTGGGCGGACGCGGCGGCGAAGGCCCGCTGGTACGTCCCCGACGGAACGCACGAGCTGGACTTCCGCGTCGGCGGCCGCGAGACCGTCGACGCCACCGGCCCCGGCGGCACGCCGCTGTCGGTCCTCTCGACCTACCACGACATCGTGCCGGAGCAGCGCATCGTCTACTCCACGACGCTCAGCGGCGACAAGGCGCTGGCCACAGTCTCGCTCACCACGGTCGAGCTGACGGCCGACGGCGAGGGCACCCGGCTGGTGCTGACCGAGCAGGGCACGTTCCTCGACGGCGCCGAAGAACCGGCGTGGCGCGAGCAGGGCACCGGCGACTGGCTCGACCGGCTGGGCGAGGCCCTCCGATGACCGCGGCACTCACCGCACTCGTCGAATCCCGGGTCGCGGCCGTGGCGGCGAAGGACGTCGAGACGCTGGTGGCCCAGTACGCCGAGGACGTCACGCTGTTCGACGCGCTCGGCCCGCTGCGCGACACCGGCCGGGACGTCGAACGGAGCCGGCTGCGGGACTGGTTCGGCGCCTACCGGACCGCGATCGACCTGCGGATCCGGGACCTCGAGGTGGTCGCGGACGGCGAGGTGGTCGCGGACGGCGAGGTGGGCTTCGCGCACTACGTGTTCCAGGTCCGCGGCACCATGACCGACGGCACCGGCGTGGACATGGCCGTGCGCGCCACGCTCGGGTTCCGGAAGAACGAGGACGGCTGGCAGATCGTGCACGAGCACAGTTCCGTGCCGGTCACGCCGTCCGGTAGCGCTGCGGGCTGATGCCGAACTCGCGTTTGAACGCCGTGCTCAGCGCGAACGCGCTGCCGTAGCCGACCTGGCGGGCGACCGACGCGATCGTCGCTTCCGGTTGCTGGCGTAACAGGTCCGCCGCGAGCGCCAGCCGCCAGCCGGTGAGGTAGGCCATCGGGGTCTCGCCGACCGTCGTGGCGAACCGGCGGGCCAGTGCCGCCCGGGAAACGCCGGTGTTGGCGGCGAGCTTCGCGACCGTCCACGGCTCGGCGGGCTGGTGCTGCAGCAGCCGCAGCGCCTGCCCGATCACCGGGTCCTCGTGGGCGCGGTACCAGGCGGGCGCGCTCGTGTCGGGCCGGTCGAACCACGCGCGCAGCGCCGCGATCAGCAGCACGTCCAGCAGCCGGTCGAGGACGGCTTCCTGGCCCGGCACGTCCCGGCCGATCTCCCCGGCCAGCAGCGCGACCAGCGGCGTCGGCCAGTCCGCGGCCCGCAGGACGATCAACGCCGGCAACGCCGCGAGGAGCTTCTTGCTGATCTCCCCTTCCATCCCGTACGTGCCGGTGAGCAGCACGACCGGGCCGCCGGTGCCCCACGTGCGGACGCCCAGGTCGGCGTAGTCGGTGAGGTGGCCGCCGTCGGGGGTTCGGCATTCCTGGCCGGGCAGGATCAGCGCCTGCGGCGGCGTCGACGGGTGGTCGGCGACCAGGTACGGGTCCGGGCCGCGGACGATCGCGACGTCACCTTCGCCGAGCGGGACGGCCTCGCCGGCGTCCGGGACGATCCACGCGTCGCCGCGCACGACCGACACCACGGTCAGCGGTGCCCGGTCCTCGATGCGCAGCGACCACGGCGGCGTCAGCACCGAGCGCAGCAGGAACGCGCCGTGGGCGCGGGGGCCGTCGAGGAGCGCGGCGAGCGGATCCATGCGCCCAGTGTAGACGCTGGAACATGCGACCGAGCTTGTGAGCTATGGAGAGTCTCACCGCGGCCCGGTTGACTCAGCGGCATGACAACGAACTTCCTGGTGGTGGGCGGCACGGGCAAGACCGGCCGCCGCGTGGCGGACCGGCTGCGGGAGCGCGGCGCGAGCGTGCGGAGCACGTCGAGGCGCGGGACGCCGCCGTTCGACTGGAAAGATCGCGAGACCTGGGCCCCGGTGCTCGAGGACGTCGGCGCGGTCTACCTGACCTACTACCCCGACCTGGTGGTGCCCGAGGCGGCCGCCGACATCCGCGCGTTCGCCGACCTGGCCGTGGCACACGGCGTGCGCCACTTGGTGCTGCTGTCGGGCCGCGGCGAAGAAGAGGCCGAGGCGTGCGAGCGGATCGTGGCCGAGGCGGGGACCGGGTGGACGGTCCTGCGGTGCAGCTGGTTCGCGCAGAACTTCAGCGAGCACTTCCTGCTCGACGCGGTGCGCGGCGGGGAGATCGCGTTGCCGGCGGGTGCGGTGACCGAGCCGTTCGTCGACGTCCGCGACATCGCCGACGTCGCCGTGGAGGTGCTCACCGAACCGGGCCACACCGGCCGGCTCTACGAGCTGACCGGGCCGCGGTTGCTGAGCTTCGCCGACGCGGCCGCCGATATCGCGGCCGCATCGGGGCGGGATGTCCGCTATGTTCCGGTTTCCGCCGAGGAGTACGCGGCCGCGGCGGTCGAGTACGGCGTGCCGGCGGACGAGGCCGGGGCGCTGACCGAACTGTTCGCGCGGGTGCTCGACGGCCGCAACGAGTCGGTGACCGACGACGTCGAGCGGGTACTGGGGCGGCCGGCGACGGACTTCGGGGACTTCGCGCGGGACGCGGCGGCGACCGGGGTCTGGGCCCGGTGAAGGGGAAGGGGAAACCGATGTCTGCTGTGGTGCTGGTGGCCGCGCTGGTCGCGGCCGGGATGATCGCCGGGTTGTTCTACGCCTACGCGTGCTCGGTGATGCCGGGGCTGGCCCGGGGCGATGACCAGACGTTCGTGGAGGCGATGCGCGGGATCAACGTCGCGATCGTGAACCCGGTCTTCATGCTGACGTTCCTGGGCGCCCCGCTGCTGGCGGGGGTGGCGATCTTCCTGAACCCGGGGCCGCGGCCGTGGGTGATCGCCGGGTTCGCGTGCCTGGCGGCGATGGTCGTGATCACCGGGGTGGTGAACATCCCGCTGAACAACGCGCTGGAGTCCGGCGGCGACGACTACGCGGCCGTGCGCGCGAACTTCGAGGCGGTGTGGGTGCGCTGGAACGTCCTGCGCGCGGTGGTGAGCACGGCCGGTTTCGGCTGCCTGGTCGCGGCCGTGCTCACCGACCGTTGATCAGTCCGCGAGGCGGAAGAGCAGGTCGGTGACCCACTGGGCGGGGTCGGGCACTTCGAGGGGGTTGGTCCGCAGCACTTCCAGCCGCCCGCCCCACTCCTCGCCGTCGGGGCCCGCGGTGACGTCCCACGTGACGCCTTCGGCGGCGCCCCAGGCCAGGACCGCTTCGGTCGCGGCGACCAGGCCGTCGGGGGCGCCGACGTAGGTTTCCAGGACGTACTTCCCGGCCGGGACTTCCCCGAGGAACGCCGGTTCCTCGGGGGTGAAGCCGCCGTCGAGGGGGACGCCGGCTTCGACGGTGAACCGCATGCCGGGGTGCAGGACGCGGTAGCGGAAGAACGGCGCCCCGGCCGGGACGATGCCGTGCCCGGCGAGGGTGCCGATCAGCGGGGGCAGCCGGTCGGCGATGCGCGGGAACTCCTCGATGCCGAGGGTGGCGCGCTCGGCGACGTAGGACTGAGCCGTTCGGTCCACAATGGACGGCATCAGGGCTCCTCGGGGAGGAAGACGGGGCGGACCTCGATACTGCCGTAGGTCGCGGCGGGGTGCTTGGCCGCGATGTCGAGGGCTTCGTCGAGGTCGTCGCACTCGAGGACGACGTAGCCGCCGATTTGTTCCTTGGCTTCGGTGAAGGGCCCGTCGGTGAGCAGGATTTCGCCGTCGCGGACGCGGATCGTGGTGGCTTCCGACGGCGGGCGCAGGCCGCCACCGCCGTGGATCTTGCCGCGGCGAGCGAGGTCTTCGCCCCAGCCGTCGCAGCCGTCGTACTGGTGTTCTTCGGCGGTTTCGTCGCCGGCGATCAAGAGCAGGTACCGCACTGTCAACGTCCTTCCAGTACTTCGCGCAGCCGCGCGGCGAAGGCGTCCGGTTCGGCCAGGAAGCCGCCGTGGTCGCCCGGGAACAGTTCCGGTTTCAAGCCGAGGTCGGCGGCCAGGCCGACGCCGGTCTCGTGGGCGAGCTGACCGCCGGACTGCTCGCCCACGGCGACGACGAGCCGCGCGGACGTCGCCCGCAGCGCGTCGAGGTCGGGATCGTAGGCGCCGGTGGCGGGCATCAGGTGGCCGAAGAAGTAGGCGAAGTTGCCTTCGGCACGCGGGTCGAGCGGCGGCGCGGGGTCGATGCCCAAGGTCGTCATGAACGCGGCGAAGGCGGGTCCGACGCCCTGTTCGCGGAACAGCGCCGGGATGTCGGGGCCGTCCGCGGCGGGTGCGTACCGGGTGACCGGTGGTTCGTGAAGGACGACCGTGCGGACGTCGCCGGGGTATCGGACGACGTGGTCGAGCATCGTGACGGCGCCGCCGCTGTTGGCGAAGACGTCGGCGGGTCCGACCTCGGCGAGCAGGCGGTGGATGTCGTCGGCGTGCTCGCGGATGGTGTCGTCCCCCGGTTCGCCGTCGAGGGGGCTGCGCCCGAGGCCGCGCGGGTCGAACGTGACGACGGTGTGGTCTTCGGCGAGCAGCGGCCGGATCGCGGTGAACACCGCGGCGTCGGCGGGGCCGCCGGGGACCAGCAGCAGCACGGGTCCGCGGCCGGTGACGTCGTAGGTGAGCGTGGCGCCGGGGACGGCGAGGGTGGTCATGGGCGTTCCTCCGGAGATCGTGGTTCGCCCGACCGACGAACGGGCTCGTCCGGGACCGACACCACCTCCGAGATTCTTCGCGTGAGGTAGTCGCGTTCGGCCTCGGTGGGCGCGAGGTCTTGGGCGACGGCGTACCACTCGGCGGCTTCGGCGTGCCGGCCCAGGCGGCGGAGGAAGTCGGCGCGGGTGGCCGGGAGCAGGTGGTAGCCGTCCATGGTCAGCTCGTCGAGCAGGGCGAGGCCGGCGAGCGGGCCGTCGGCCATGCCGATCGCGACGGCGCGGTTGAGCTCGACGACGGCGCTGGGGACGAACTTGCGCAGCTCGCCGTAGAGGCCGGCGATCTGGGTCCAGTCGGTGTCGGCGGGCGTGGCGGCGGTGGCGTGGCAGGCGGCGATGGCGGCCTGGATCTGGTACGGCCCGGGCCGCCGCCGGCGCAACGCGGTCTCCAGCGTCTGCGTGCCTTCGGCGATCAGGTCGGCGTCCCAGCGGGTGCGGTCCTGTTCTTCGAGCGGGACGAGCCGGCCGCCGTCGACCCGGGTGGCGCGGCGGGCGTGCTGCAGCAGCATCAGCGCGAGCAGGCCGAGGACCTCGGGTTCGTCGGGCATGAGCCGGGCCAGGACGCGGGCGAGGCGGACGGCTTCGGCGGCGAGGTCGGGGCGCAGCAGGTCAGGCCCGGCGCTGGCGGAGTAGCCCTCGTTGAACGTCAGGTACAGCACGCCGAGGACGGCGGCGGTGCGTTCGGGCAGCAGGTGCGCGGGCGGGACGCGGTAGGGGATCCCGGCGCCCTTGATCTTGCGCTTCACCCGCACGAGCCGCTGGGACATGGTGGCTTCGGGGACGAGGAACGCGCGGGCGATCTCGGCGGTGGACAGCCCGGCGAGCGTCCGGAGGGCGAGGGCGACCTGGGCTTCGGTGGCCAGGGCGGGGTGGCAGCAGGTGAAGATCAGCCGCAGCCGGTCGTCGGTGACGCCGGAGTCATCGCTTTCGGCCTCGTCGGGGACGTGCATGCGGGCGGCCTCCCGGAGCTTGGCCTCGCCGACGGTGTCGCGGCGGAGCCGGTCGGTGGCGCGGTTGCGGGCGGCGGTGGTCAGCCAGGCGCCGGGCCGCTTCGGGACGCCGTCGCGGGGCCAGGTGCGCAGGGCGAGGGCGAACGCGTCCTGCGCGCACTCCTCGGCGAGGTCCCAGTCGCCGGTGATCCGGATGAGCGTGGCCACGACCTGGCCCCACTCCTCGCGGAACGCCTCCGCGACCGCGGTCTCGACGTCCACCGTGCCTCCTTCGCGCCGGGTCACCCGCCCGACGAACGGGCGGGGCCGGAACCGACAGCCGCCGCGGTCCGGGACGCCTGGTGTCTTGAATGAGTCATTCAGGACCTCCGACGTCCTGAATGACTCATTCAAGACCTTGGCAACCGGCGCTGCCGCTTTCGGCTACCCGGCAGCCGCCGCGTGGCAGGCGCCGAAGCCTTCGGCGCGGGCGACGATCCGGCCGTCTTCGACGCGCACCGCCGCTTCGGTGGCGTCGCTGACCGCGGTGACGCCGGCGGCCGCGGCGAGTTCGCCGGTCGCGTCGCAGACCAGCCGCAGCCGGGGCCGGGCCAGCGGCGCGACGGCCTGGTCGAGGCAGCCGCGCAGGTCGGCGACGGCGAGGCGGGCCAGGGGCGCGAGTTCGCCGGGGTCGCTGGTGACGAGCACGGCGGTGACGTCGGCGCCGGTGCGCACGGCCTCCTCGAACGCGGACGCGCGGTGCAGGCCCAGGACGGTGACGACGCCGTCGCCGGGCCGGAACGGCTCGCCGGTCAGCAGGTCGGTCGCGGTGGGCGGGGTCCAGGGGTCCGCGGCGGGACGTGCCTGGGTGGTGATCGGCGGGGTCGCCGGCCAGTCGTCGCCGAGGTTCAACTCGAGCAGCGCGGTGCAGGCGGTGACGATGTGGAACGGTTCGCCGAAGCCGGGTGCGGCCGCGGCGAGCTGGCTCGCGCCGTGCAGCGTCGTCAGCGCGGCTTCGGCGACGCGCACGAGCCGCTGGCCGGGGCGCAGCCGCTCGAGGGCGAGGCCGAGCAGGATCGCGTCGACGCGCATGAGCTGCGCGAAAGGCCGGCGGGTGTGGTCGTCGGCGAGGATCTCCGGGACCAGGTCGCGGCCGAGGCGGGCTTCGCCGCTGTCGGCGTCGGTGGCCAGCGGGAGCCGGGCGACCCAAGCGCGGGCGAACGCGGCCAGCGCGTCGGCGGCGGTCGGGTCCGCCGGCGGGGTGGCGGGCCGCGGTGCGCGTTCGGCGAGGTCGGCCAGCACCGCGAAGTACAGGGCCCGCTTGCCGGGGAAGTTGGAGTAGACCGCGCCTCGGGTCAGCTCGGCGCGTTCGGCGATGACGTCGATCTTCGCCTCGCGGAAGCCGCGGGCGGCGAACTCGTCGCGGGCGGCGGCGAGGACCTTCGCGCGGTTGCGTTCCTGGGTCTCCGCCCTGCTGAGCCTGACCATCGTCCTCCTTGCCGTGGTGTCGCGAGCCAAGATACCGTGACCACTGAGATGATTAGAACATCTGATATCAACATCTGGAGTGGTGGATGACCCCCGAGATCGACCTGACCGACCTGAAGGTCCTGACTGACCCGTTCACCGCCTACGACCAGGCCCGGGAGGTGAGTGCGCTGGCCAAGCTCGTCATCCCCGGCTTCGGCCCGTTCTGGGCGCTGACCCGCTACCGCGAGGCCCGCGCGATGCTGGCCGACCCGCGGTTCGAGGTCCGTTCCGAGAGCTTCATGCGCCCGCCCGGCCTCCCCGAACACTGCCTCGAGTACATGCGGACGATGGCCGAGCAGGACGGGCCCGAGCACCTGCGGCTGCGGCGGCTGGTCGCGCCTGCGTTCACCCCGAAACGCGCGGCCCAGCTGCGGCCGCGACTGGAAGAACTCACCGACCGGCTGCTCGACGAGCTGCCCGGGCACGCCGAGGACGGCGTCGTGGACCTCGTTCCCCACTTCGCCCGGCCGCTGCCGATGGACGTCATCTGCGAGATGGCCGGCATCGCCGAATCCGACCGGCCGCGCTGGCGGGAGTACGGCGCCGCCGTCGCGAGCGGGGTCAGCCCGGACTTCGCGACCGCGATCCCGGCGATCATCGAGGGCGCGAAGGAGGCAGTGGCGCGCAGCCGCGCCGAACCGGGCGACGACCTCATCGGCGACCTCGTGCACGCCCAGGACGGCGACCGGCTCACCGACACCGAGCTGGTCACGCTCGTCTGGCACCTGGTGCTGGCCGGGCAGACGCCGGTGAACCTGATCGCCAACGCCGTCGAAGCGCTGCTGCGGCACCCGGACCAGCTGGAGAAACTGCGGGCGGACCCGGGGTTGTGGCCGGGTGCGGTCGAGGAGCTGATGCGGTTCTGCAGTCCGCAGCTGCTGACCACGCCGCGCTTCGCCCGCGAAGACGTCGAGATCGACGGGCAGCTGATCCGGGAAGGCGAGCGGGTCACGGCGGCGATGGTGGCCGCCGACCGCGACCCGCGCGTGTTCGGCGACGCGGACCGCCTCGACGTCACACGCGCCGGGCCCGCGCAGCTGGGGTTCTCCCACGGCCCGCACTTCTGCCTGGGCGCGTCGATCGCGCGGGTGGAGACGGAAGTCGCGCTTTCGAGGCTGTTCGAGCGGTTCCCGAACCTGCGGCTGGCCGGCGATGTCCCCCGCGCCCCGGACGGCGGGACGTGGCGGCCGGCGAAGCTACTGCTGACGCTCTGACACCAGCGCCTCGATGCCGTCGAGGACGCGGGCGAGGCCGAAGCGGAACGTGTAGGCCGGGTCTTCGGCGGCGTTGTGGGCTTCGCCCGCGGCCTGGCCGACGCGCGAGGCCAGGGGGTAGTGCTCGGCCGCGGCGGCCGGGATGCCGGCCAGCACCGGCGCGGCGCGCTCCCACCACTGCGCGTCGGTCAGGCCGCTGGTGCGGACCAGGCGTGCGCCGTCGAGCGAGCTGCGGGCGGTGGTCCGCACCAGGCCGGTGACGAGGCCGACGGCGGCGTCCATCTCGACGTCGTCGAGGCCGATGCCCTCGACCGCGCGCAGCTCGTGTTCGTACTTGGCGAAGCTGTGCGGGCCCAGCGCCGAGCGGCTGGTCGTGACCTGCAGCAGCCACGGGTGGCGGTGGAACAGTGCCCACTGGTCCTCGGCGATCGCGGTCAGCGCGGCGCGCCAGCCCAGGTCCGGGTCGGGGACGGGCAGTTCGCCGTGGGCGTGGTCGATCATCAGGTCCAGCAGCTCGGCGCGGCCCGGCACGTAGGTGTAGAGGGACATGGGGGAGACGCCGAGCTGCTCGGCGACGCGGCGGATGGTGACGGCGTCGATCGTGTCGGCGTCGGCCAGCGCGACGGCCGCGCGGACGACGTCGGCCGTGGTCAGCTTCGGTTTCGGGCCGCGGCGCGGGGGTCCCGGGACGCCCCAGAGCAGTTCGATCGCGCGCCGCGGGTCGCCGTCGCCGTTGTCCTCGGTGCTCACGCCGCTCATTCTGCCCACCGGATTCTCGTACGTCGTACAGAGTTGTGCTACGCTCTTCTTCGTACACAGTACAGAGTAAAGGGGCTCGATGACTCCTCAGATCCACGCCGAGGGACTTCGCAAGCGCTACGGCGACGCGTACGCCCTCGATGGGTTCGACCTCTCCGTCCCGGCCGGGTCGCTGCACGGCCTGCTGGGACCCAACGGCGCCGGCAAGACCACCGCCGTGCGCGTGCTGTCCACACTGCTGCGCCACGACGAGGGCACCGCGCGCGTGGCCGGCTTCGACGTCGCTGCTGAATCAGCGAAAGTGCGCTCGGCGATCGGGCTGGTCGGGCAGCAGGCGGCGGTCGACGAATTGCTGTCCGGACGGCAGAACCTGATCCTGTTCGGCCGGCTGCACCACCTGGGCCGGCGCGAAGCCACGCGCCGCGCCGACGACCTGCTGGAGCGCTTCGACCTGGCCGACACCGGAGCGAAGCCGGTCTCGGCGTACTCCGGCGGCATGCGGCGACGGCTCGACCTGGCCGCGTCGCTGCTGGCCGCCCCGCGGGTGCTGTTCCTCGACGAG
Source organism: Amycolatopsis sp. NPDC098790 (assembly GCF_044759945.1). Lineage (NCBI taxonomy): Bacteria > Bacillati > Actinomycetota > Actinomycetes > Pseudonocardiales > Pseudonocardiaceae > Amycolatopsis > Amycolatopsis sp. NPDC098790. The sequence continues at coordinate 1,724,097 of NZ_JBIWAI010000002.1, read as the reverse complement.
CCGACGACCGGCCTCGATCCGCGCAGCCGCATCGAGGTCTGGCGGGCGGTGCGGTCCCTGGTCGCCGACGGCACCACCGTCCTGCTCACCACGCAGTACCTGGAGGAAGCCGACCGGCTGGCCGACCGCATCTCGCTGGTCGAGCACGGCCGCGTGATCGCCGAAGGCACCCCGGCCGAGCTGAAGGGCTCGCTCGGGGCGACCCGTATCGAACTGGCGCTCACCGACCCGGACGTCGTCGGCGCGGCGACGGCGTTGCTGGCCCGGGTCACCGGCGCCGAACCGGTCACCGAGGAGCTGCGGGTGAGCGCGCCGGCCGAGCCGTCGATGCTGACCGACCTCGTGCGCGAGCTGGCGGCGACCGAGCTGGCCGTCGCCGACGTGGCGCTGCGGCACCCGACGCTGGACGAAGTGTTCCTGGAGCTGACCGGAAAGGTGGCGCGATGAGGTGGGCCATCGAAGACGGCTGGACGCTGACCGGCCGCTACCTCGCGCACCTGGCCCGGCGCCCGGCGCGGCTGGCCACCGTGGTGGCGTTCCCGATCCTGATGGTGCTGATCTTCGCCTACCTGCTCGGTGGCGGGATGACCGTGCCCGGCGGCGGCTCCTACCGCGAGTTCCTGATGCCGGGGATGTTCGCGATGACCATGGCCTTCGGGCTGTCGGGGACGATGATCGCGGTGCTCGACGACGCCACCAGGGGCGTCACCGACCGGTTCCGGTCGCTGCCGATGGCACCCTCGGCGGTGCTCACCGGCCGGGTCGCGGCGGACCTGGTGAACGCGGTGCTCGCGCTGGCGGTCCTGCTCGGCTGCGGGTTCGCGGTCGGCTGGCGCCCGCACGGCAGCCTCGCCGAGACCCTCGCCGCGTTCGGGCTGCTGCTCCTGCTGCGCACGGCGCTGGTGTGGGCCGGGATCTACCTGGGGCTGCTGACCACCGATCCGTCGATGGTGACGCTCGCCCAGACGCTGGAGTTCCCGTTCGGGTTCCTCTCCAGCGCGTTCGTCGCGACCGCGACCATGCCGGCGTGGCTGGGAACCGTGGCGGAATGGAACCCGTTGTCCTCCACGGTGACCGCGGCGCGGGTGCTGTTCGGCAACCCCGGCGCGGCCGGGACGTCCTGGGTGAGCACGCACCCGGTGCTGATGGCCCTTGTGTGGCCGCTGGTGCTGCTCGCGGTGTTCGTGCCGCTGTCCGTGCGCCGATACGGGAGGCTGGGGAACTGAACGTCCACTTCGAACCGGGCGAACCACCACGCGCGGGACGCCTGGTCGTCGACGGCCGCGCGCTGTCCCTCGTGGACGGCCTGCCGGAGCTGCTGAACGGGACCGACGCGTTCTGGGCGACCGCGGCGAAAGCGGCGCTGCGGCTGGTCGCCGCGGGCCGGCTGCTGCCCGGGGTCACCGAAGCCGGGCACGACGCCTGGCGCGTCGGCCCCCTCGAACCGGCGGAAGCGGCGTGGCTGCGGGACCTGGCGGCCGCGATGCCGGCCGACGAGCGCGCGCCGGGCCCGCTGCTGCGGGCGTTCCTCGACGCCGTCGCCGACACCCTGCCCCGCACCCTCGCCGCGGCGAAGGCGGCCGGGACGCGGGTGTTCGCCGCCCTCGCCCCGCAGCGGGCGGAGTCCGTGCGGGACTGGGCCGACGAGCTGGCAGCCGGGCTCGACTCGGGCATCCGGGTGTCACTGCGCGTCGAGGCACCCGGCGGGTTCGGCACCGGCCGCTTCCACGCCGTCGTGCAGGTGCACAGCCTGGCCGAGCCGGGCCAGGTCGCCGACGCGGCCGAGCTGTGGGAGACGGGCCGGTTCGGGCCGCGGGCGCGCATCGACGTCGTGCTGGCGCTGCGGCGCGGCGCGCAGGTGTGGCCGGCGCTGAGCCCGCTGCTCACCTCCGCGGTGCCGGACGAGCTGGTGCTGGGCGAGGACGACGTGACCGAGCTGGTCGCGACCGCGGCACCGCGGCTGGCGGCGGTGGGCATCGACGTGCACTGGCCGGCCGAGCTCGCCGGGTCGCTCACCGCGCGGGCGGTGGTCAACGCCGGGGACGCGCCGGGTGACCTGCCATCGTTCTTCGGCGGCGGCCGGGCCCTGGCCTTCGACTGGCAGCTCGCGCTCGGCGGCGAAGTGCTGACCGAGGCGGAGCTGGACGCCCTCGCCGAAGCCCGCCGCCCGGTCGTGCGGCTGCGCGACCGCTGGGTGCTGGTCGACCCGGCCCTGGCGGCGAAGGCACGGGACCGGACGCTCAAGCCGTTGACGCCGGTCGACGCGCTCGGTGCGGTGCTGACCGGCACCACCGAGGTCGACGGCGAGCACGTCGACGTCGTCACCGGGGGCTGGCTGGCCCGGCTGCGCGAGCGGCTGTCGGCACCGCCGGAACCCCAGGCGCCGCCGGCCGGGCTGGCGGCGACGCTGCGGGACTACCAGCTGCGCGGGCTGCAGTGGCTGGCCACCGTCACCGGCCTGGGCCTCGGCGGGTGCCTGGCCGACGACATGGGGCTGGGCAAGACGGTCATGCTGATCGCGCTGCACCTGCACCGGGCCTCGGGGGCGACGCTGGTGGTGTGCCCGGCGTCGCTGCTGGGCAACTGGGAACGCGAGATCCGGCGGTTCGCCCCGGGCGTGCCGGTGCGGCGCTTCCACGGCACCGCCCGGTCGCTGGAGGACGTCGAGGGGTTCGTGCTCACCACCTACGGCACGCTGCGCGCCGATCCCGCGCCGCTGGCCGGCATCCGGTGGGGGTTGCTGGTGGCCGACGAGGCCCAGCACGTCAAGAACCCCCGCTCGGGCACGGCGAAGGCGCTGCGGCTGGTGCCCGCGGCCGCGCGGGTGGCGCTGACCGGCACGCCGGTGGAGAACACGCTCTCGGAGCTGTGGGCGATCCTCGACTGGTCGGCGCCGGGTCTGCTGGGGTCGCTGCCGGAGTTCCGGGCGCGCTGGGCGAAACCGATCGAGGCCGGGGACCCGGTCGCGGCCGAGCGGCTGTCGCGGCTGCTGCGGCCGTTCCTGTTGCGGCGCCGCAAGTCCGACCCCGGGATCGCGCCGGAGCTGCCGGCGAAGACCGAGACCGACCGGCCGGTGGCGCTGAGCCCGGAGCAGGTGGCGCTCTACGAGGCCGTGGTGCGGGAGATGATGGCCGACATCGCCGCGAGCGACGGGATGGCCCGGCGCGGCCGGATCGTCAAGCTGCTGACCGCGCTCAAGCAGATCTGCAACCACCCGGCGCAGTACCTCAAGGAGCCGGGCGGGCGCTCGGGCAAGCTCGAGCTGCTCGACGAACTGCTGGACACGATCCTCGCCGAGGGCGGCGCGGTGCTGGTGTTCACCCAGTACGTCGCCATGGCCCGGCTGCTCGAGCAGCACCTCGCCGCGCGCGGGATCGGGACGCAGCTGCTGCACGGCGGCACCCCGGTCGCCCGCCGCGAAGAGCTCGTCGAGCGGTTCCAGGCCGGCGACGTACCGGTGTTCCTGTTGTCGCTCAAGGCGGCCGGGACGGGGTTGAACCTCACGCGCGCGGACCACGTCGTGCACTTCGACCGCTGGTGGAACCCGGCGGTCGAGGACCAGGCGACCGACCGGGCCTACCGGATCGGGCAGACACGGCCGGTGCAGGTGCACCGGCTGGTGGCCGAGGGCACGGTCGAAGACCGGATCGCGGCGATGCTGCGGGAGAAGCGGGCGCTGGCCGAGGCGGTGCTCGCCGGTGGTGAGGCGGCGTTGACGGAAGTGTCCGACACCGAGCTCGCGGAGCTCGTCGAGCTGAGGAGCCGCGGATGAGCGACGACGTACGCGGTTTTCCGGCGTTCGGGGCGGGCGGGCACCTGGCCCGGACGTGGTGGGGGCGGGCGTGGGTGCGCGCGATGGAGGACACGGCGCTGGACCTGCGGCAGCTCAAGGCCGGGCGCAAGTACGCCGCGGCCGGGCTGGTCGGGTCGATCACGGTGAGCCCGGGCCGGATCGCGGCGGTGGTCGACGACGTCGACGGCGGCCCGTTCCGGACCGAGCTGCGGCTGGCGGTGCTGTCCGAAGCGGACTGGACGCGGTTTCTGGACCGGGTGGCCTCGCGGGCCGGGCACCTGGCGGCGCTGCTGGACCGGGACATGCCCCGTGACCTGGTGACCGCGGCCGACGACGCCGGCGTCCACCTGCTGCCGGGGATCGGCGACCTGGACCCCGGCTGCGACTGCCCGGGCTGGGAGCTGCCGTGCCGGCACGCGGCGGCGTTGTCGTTCCAGGCGTCGTGGCTGCTGGACGCGGACCCGTTCGTGCTGCTGCTGATGCGCGGCAAGGGCGAGCGGGAGATCCGCGAGGAGCTGGAGAGCCGCACGGCGCCGCGGGCGGAGCTGGAAGTCGGGGACCGGACGCCGGGGGTGCTGCCGGACCTGGCGGAGTTCACCCCGTCGGGTGCGCCGTCGATCCCGGCCGCGCCGGGGGTGCCCGCGGAGGCGTTCGCGCTGCTGGCGGCCAACGCCGCGGCGCAGGCTCGCGCGGTCTTGGCGGGGGAGCCGTGGCCGGGACGGCGGGTCGACACCGTCCGGCTGGCCGCCGAGTTCCCTTCGGTGGCTTCGCGGCTGGGCGAGGGGCCGGAGTTCGAGCGGGCGGTGGCGGCGTGGACGCACGGCGGGCGTGCCGGTCTCGAGGTCCTGGACTCGGCGTGGACCCCGCCGAAGGCGGCCCTGGCGGCGGCGCGGGCCGCGCTCGCCAACGAGGCACCGGTGTTCGAGCGCAACCGGTGCACGGCCGGGGACGTGCAGCTGCGGCTGGACCGGGCGGGCCGCTGGCACCCGTACCGGCGTGAGGGTGACGAGTGGTGGCCGTCGGGTCCGCCGGAGGCCGATCCGGGACTGCTGATCGGCTGACGCTTCTTCACGGACACACCCCGCGTCCGGCCAGGGATTTTCGTGGGATTACGCGGTATCCAGCGTGATCCCCGTTGTCTCCTGTCCGCGACGGCGGGGTTTCCGCCGGGGCCCACTGGGGGTGCGGGCGCGCGGGGCCGGTTTTCCCCGCGCGCCCGCCCGGTTTCCGTGGAGCTACGCGGCGGCGCGTTCGGCGAGCGGCCGGCGGCGCAGATCCGGCTGCCGCAGCGCCGGGGGCTGGTGGGTCTGGTCGAGGACGCCGATGTCGGTGCCGGGCGGGACGATCTCGTCGATGCGGTCCAGCAGGTCGTCGGAGAGGGTGACGTCCAGGCCGGCCAGCAGGTCGTCGAGGTGGGCCGTCGTGCGGGCACCCAGCAGAGCGCTGGTCACGCCCGGGTGGGCGATCGTGAACGCCATCGCGAGGTGGGTCAGGGGCAGGCCGGCTTCGGCGGCGAGGGCGGCGAACTTCGCGGCGGCGGCGTGCCGGTTCTCGTCGTCGAGGTGACGGACCAGGCCGGCGCGGCGCAGGTCGCCGGGCGGGCGGCCGGTGAGCAGTCCCTGGCCGAGCGGGCCCCACACCAGCGTGCCCATGCCGAAGTGCTGGGTGGTGGGCAGGAGTTCCCGTTCGATGCCGCGGTTGAGCAGCGAGTAGGCCGGTTGCTCGGTGTGGAACCCGGTCAGGCCGGCGCGCGTTGCGGCCCACTGGGCCTCGACGATGCCGGCGGCGGGGGTGCCGGACGCGCCGATCGCGCGGACCTTCCCGCTGCGCAGCAGGTCGGTCAGCGCGGCGAGCGTTTCCTCGATGTGGGTGCCGGGGTCGGGCCGGTGCAGCTGGTAAAGATCGATGTGGTCGGTCCGGAGGCGGCGCAGGGAGTTCTCGACGGCGGTGACGATCCAGCGCCGGGACGCGCCCTGGTGGTTGGGGTCCTGCCCGGTCGGGCGGCCGAACTTGGTGGCGAGCACGACGTCGTCGCGGCGGCCCTGCAGGGCGTTGCCGACGACCTCCTCGGAGTCGCCGTAGGCGTCGGCGGTGTCGACGAAGTTGATGCCGGCGTCGAGCGCCTGGTGCAGGACACGGGCGGAGTCATCCGGGTCGGCGTTGCCGATGGAGGTGGCGAACATCAGGGTGCCCAGGGCGTAGGGACTGACCTGGATGCCGGTCCGGCCCAGGGTGCGGTACTGCATGGGGACTCCTCGGGAGTACGCTAGAACGTAAGCGGAAAGCTTTTCCGCAACTATACGGAAAGCCTTTCCGCTTAGCTACCCGGAGGAGACCCGTGGCCGAGACGACCTCACCGCGCCGGCGGCGGGCCGACGCGCAACGCAACGTCGACTCGCTGCTCGAAGCGGCGAAACGCGTGTTCGCCACCTCGGGCGTCGACGCGCCGGCGAAGGAGATCACCGACCTGGCCGGGCTCGGGGTCGGCACGCTCTACCGGCACTTCCCGCAGCGCGCCGACCTGGTCGCGGCCGTGCTGCAACGCGAGATCGACCTCCTGGCCGACGCGGGACCGGCGATCAGCGCCGGGCACGCACCCGGGGCGGCGCTGCGGGAATGGCTGCGGCGCTACACCGAGCTGGTCGGCACCAAACGCGGGCTGGCCACGGCGCTGCACTCGGGCGACCCGGCGTTCGACGCCCTGCCGGGCTACTTCATGCAGCGGATGGAGCCGGTGCTGGCCGCCCTGCTCGACGCGGCGGCCGCGGCGGGGCAGGTTCGCGCCGACGTCAGCGCGAAGGACCTCCTGCACGCCGTGGCCCTGCTCTGCCAGCCGGTGCGCGGCGAGGACCTGGAGTACAACCAGCGCATGGTCGCGATCCTCGCCGACGGGCTCAGCCCACGGGTGTGACGGCGTAGTCCTTGACCCGCATCGAGTCGTGCATCCGCACGCCGCCGGTGTTGAGCTTCGCCAGCGCCGTCGTGACCCTGCTCGGGAGCGCCGAGACGAGCTGGCCGCCACGGGCCAGGGCCCAGACGCCCGCACGGGAACCAGGGATCAGGCTCTTCGCGGCACCGGCGGCGAACGCGCGGCTCTTGCGCACCAGCTCGCCCATTTCCCGTTCGTAGGCGGGGAAAGCCCGCTCGTGGTCCCCGCCCGCCGCGGCCAGTTCGCCGGCCAGGACGTACGCGCCGAGCACCGCGAGGCTGGTGCTGCCGCCGACCGCCGGGCCGGGGCAGTAGCCGGCGTCGCCGACGAGCGTGACGCGCCCGCGTGACCAGCTCTCGAGCCGCAGCTGGGTGATCGAGTCGAAGTAGAACGGGCCCGGGCCGTCGAGACCGGCGAGCCAACCGTCGATCCGGGGGTGCATCCCCGCGTAGGCCTCGCGCAGCAGCTGCTTCTGCCGCTCGACGTCGCGGTGGTGGTAGTCGAGCGGCTCGTCGCGGCGGAAGAGGAACACCGCGCGGGTCTCGTCGAGGTGGCGCGCGCGGTAGATGCCGGCGGTGCGGCCGGGGCCCAGGTGCATGACAGTCTCGCCGTCGCCGAGACCGGACGTGCCGGGCAGCGACAGCACGGCCAGGTAGGCGCCGATGAACGTCGTCAGCCCGGCCTCCTCGCCGAACACCAGGCGCCGGACGGTGGAGTGCAGCCCGTCGGCGCCGACGACGAGGTCGAACTTTCGCGGCGCGGCGTGCTCGAAGGTGACGTCGCCGTCGGGGGAGAGGGCGGTGATCGAGTCGCCGAAGAGGTACTCGACGTCGGCGCGGCCGGCGTCGTAGTAGATCTCGCTGAGGTCGTCGCGCATGATTTCGACGTGCCGGTCGGAGGTGGCGCGGTAGATCTTCGCCAGGTCCACGCGCACCGGGCGGCGCACGCCTTCGCGGTGCACCGTCATCCGGGTCGTGCCGGTGGCGTGGGCTTCCACGCGCGGGAGAACGCCCATCCGTTCGGTGATGTCCATGGCGGGCCGGAACAGGTCGACGGCGTGGCCGCCGGTCTTGCGCAGCACCGGGGCGCGCTCGACGACGGTGACGTCGAAGCCGTGCCGGGTGAGCCAGTAGGCGAGCACCGGGCCGGCGATGCTGGCGCCCGAGACGAGGATCCGCATGAAGTACCTCCCTGACTTAACGGTAGGTAAGTTGTACCACAGCTCCTTACCTATCGTTAAGTCAGTTATGCTGGGGCCGTGCCGAAACCCTCCGACACCAAGCAGCGCATCCTCGACGTCGCCCGCGAGCTGTTCACCAGCCAGGGCGTCCAGCGCACCAGCCTGCAGGACATCGCCGACCGGCTGGGCATCACCAAACCCGCGCTCTACTACCACTTCCCCTCGCGCGAGGACCTGGTGCGCAGCATCGTCGCCCCGATGCTCGAGGACGGCGAGACCTTCCTCCGCGACCAGGAGTCCCGCGGCGACGCCCCGGTGCGCGAGCTGGTCGAAGGGTTCTTCGACTTCAACTACCGCCACCGCGCGGACGTGGTCATGCTGCTGGCCGAGATGCCGACCCTGGCCGACCTCGGCCTCATCGACCGGGTGCTGGCCTGGCGCACCCGGCTCACCGAGCTGATCTGCGGCCCGTCCCCGACCCTCGAGCAGCAGGCCCGCGCGATCCTCGCCCTGGGCGGCCTGCAGGACGTCTGCATGCAGTTCCCCGACGTCCCCGTCGACGACCTCAAGGCCGCCGCGGTCGCCGGCGCCCTCGACGCCCTCGGCCGTTAACGCACCGCGGCGCGCTCGATGATCGCGGCCGTGTCCACACCGGACGGCAGCGTGCCGAACGCGATGCCCCAGTCGCCGCCGAACCGGGATGCGCAGAACGCGTCCGCGACCGCCGGGTGTCCATGGCGCACCAGCAGCGATCCCTGCAGCACCAGCGCCATCGCCTCGACCACCCGCCGGGCCCGGTACTCGATGCCGTCGAGGTCGGTCAGCTCCTTGCGGACCCGGTCCACCGCGTCGTCGAGGCGCGCGTCGCCGCCCGCCGCCTGCTCGACCTCGGCGAAGAACGCCGCGACCGACTCCGGCTGCTTGCCCATGGCCCGCAACGCGTCCAGCGCCGCGACGTTGCCCGAGCCCTCCCAGATCGACGACAGCGGCGCCTCGCGGTAGAGCCGCGGCATGCCCGACTCCTCGACGTACCCGTTGCCGCCGAAACACTCCAGCGCTTCGGCCGCGTGCATCGGCGCCCGCTTGCACACCCAGTACTTCGACACCGCCAGGCCGAGGCGCCGGAACGCCTGCTCCTGCGCGTCGTCGCGCCGGTCGCCCGCCGCGGCCAGCCGCATCGCCACCGTCGTCGCCGCTTCGGACTCGACGACGAGGTCGGCGAGCACGTTCGCCATCAGCGGCTGATCGACGAGCGCCTTGCCGAACGCGTGCCGGTGCGTGGCGTGGTGCACCGCGCGCACCGCACCCAGCCGCATCCCGGACGCGCTGCCCAGCGTGCAGTCCAGCCGGGTGTTGTTGACCATCTCGATGATCGTGCGGACCCCGCGGCCCTCCTCGCCGACCAGCCAGCCCACGGCGTGGTCGTACTCGATCTCCGACGACGCGTTCGACCGGTTGCCCAGCTTGTCCTTCAGCCGCTGCAACCGGATCGGGTTGCGCGCGCCGTCGGGCAGGACCCGGGGGAGCAGGAAGCACGAGAGCCCGCCGGACGCCTGGGCCAGCGTCAGGAACATGTCCGACATCGGCGCCGAGGTGAACCACTTGTGCCCGACGAGGGTGTAGCTGCCGTCGGCGGAGGGCGTCGCCGTCGTGGTGTTGGCCCGGACGTCGGAGCCGCCCTGCTTCTCCGTCATCGACATGCCCGCGATCAGGCCGCGCTTGCCGCTCGGCTCGCGCAGCCCGAAGTCGTACTCGGTCGCCGCCAGCAGCGGCTCGAACCGCGCGGCCAGCTCCGGGTTCGCCCGCAGCGCCGGAACCGCCGCGTACGTCATCGAAATCGGGCAGCTGTGCCCGGCCTCGACCTGCCCCCACACGTAGAACTTCGCCGCGCGCGCCGCGTGCACGCCCTCGCGCGGATCCTGCCACGGCGTGCCGTGCAGCCCGTGCGACACCGCGACGGTCATCAGGTCGTGCCAGTGCGGGTGGAACTCGACCTCGTCGATGCGGTTGCCATAGCGGTCGTGGGTGCGCAGCACCGGCTCGTTCTCGTTGACCAGCCGCCCCCACTCCTGCGCCTGCTCGCTCCCGGCCAGCCGGCCCAGCTCGTGCAGCTCGTCGGCCGCCCAGCCGGCCCCGGCCCGCTCCAGCCCGGCCACCAGCGCCGGGTCGTCGGCGACGTCGTGCCCCACGAGCGGCGGGACCTGGTTGGTGACCTCATGCGTGGCGGGCATCGGAACCTCCTAGAGCGCGGACGACGAACGTGCGGAGCTCGGCGACGTCACCGGCGTTGCCGCTGGTCAACGGGCCGATGAGAACCTCGGCGGCCGCGCCGACCAGCGCGGCGGCGGTGAGCCGGCCGTCCTGCGGCGGCAGCGCGCCGTCTGTGACGCCCGCCGCGACGTGCTCGGCGACGACCTCGGTGAACGCGCGCCGGAACTCCAGCCGCTCGGCGTCGATCAGCGCGTCGACCGGCTCGGCGAGCAGGGCGTAGGCCTGCCGCGGGGCCTTCAGGGCGCGCTGGGCGAAGGTCTCGAACACGGCCAGCACCCGCTCGACGGGCGTGCCGGGTTGCGCGGACACCGCCCGGACCGCGTCGACCTCCCGCGTCACGACCTGCCGGAAGACGTGCACGACCAGGTCGGCCTTGGTGGGGAAGTGCTGGTAGACGCTCCCGACGGCGACGCCGGCGCGCTCGGCCACCGCGGCGACGGAGCACCCGCCGTAGCCGTGTTCGGCGAGCTGTTCGGTCGCGGCGGCGACGATCGTCGCGCGCTGGGCGTCCAGGCGTTCCTGCACCTTCGGGGTGCGGCGGTAGGGCACGTCAAGAAGTGAAGCACTGATTCATTGCTTCAGTCAACGCTCGAGTAGCCGCTTGGCGCCCTGGATCTCCGCCTCGACGTCGGCAGGCAGCTTCCGCCGGAGCAGCGGCTCGAGCAGCGGGCGCAGGGGAGCGGCGAACCCGAACGCGATCCGGCGCGTCACCCGGATCCCGTTCTCCAGCGGCACGCACGCGAAACTCGCCTCGAACGTCGAGAGCCGCTTGGCCAGCCGGTTCTCCGGCCGATCGGGGATCCATACGTCGACGCGCTCACCGGGCGTCAACGTCATCCGCGAGACGACCTTCGGGCCCGGCCCCAAACCGGGCAGCGCCGAGCGGAACCGGAACTCGGTGACGTCACCCTCGGCGCGCACCCAGTCGATCCGGCCCAGCTTGCGGTCGACCTCCGCGTACCGCCGCGGGTCCATGACCAGCACGAGAAAGGCCTCCGGTGTGCACGACACGAACTCTTCCACGGTCACTTCCACCATAGAAAGAGAGTAGTCTCTCACTATGGCGCGAACAACCCCCGGCGTCACCCGCCGCCGGATCCTCGACGAAGCCGTCCACCTCTTCGCCACCCGCGGCTACGACGCCACGTCCATCGCGGACATCCAGACCGCGTGCGGCCTCAACCCCGGCTCCGGCGCGCTCTACAAGCACTTCCCGTCGAAGGCCGCCCTGCTGGAAGCCGCGGTCCACGACAACCTCGAGCGCCTGACCGCCCGCACGGCCGAAACCGCCGACACGCGCCTCCCGGACGACCCCCGCGAGGCCCTGCGCGTCCTGGCCGACGTGGTCTGGGCGTTCATGGCCGCCGACCGCGACCTCGTCCGCCTGATGATCCGCGAGTTCACCGGCTTCCCGGAGCTGTTCGAGCGGATGTGGCAAGGAGTCCTCGCGACGCTGTACCGCCGGGGAACCGAGTGGATCACCACCCTGCGCGACACGGGCCGAGCGAACGTCACCGACCCCGAGGCGACCGCCGCCGTACTGGTGGCATCGCTAACGTACTACCCGATCCTGGACGTCCTCATCGGACACACCCCGGGCGACCTTGCGCCGGACCGCTTCCTCGCGGCTTGGCTCGACTCGTCCGTTGCCGCCCTCAAGCTGAACTGAGGAACACCCGCTCAGGCGGCCCGCTTCACCAGCACCACCAGGTAGCGGCAGGGGAGCGACCCCGGGTTCACGAACACGCAGTCCGCCGCCGGCCCCAGTTGCAGGCAGTCACCCGCCTCCAGCTCGTGCACCTCCGCGTCCTCGTGGAACCGCAGATGCCCTTCCAGCACCCAGATCTGCTGGTGCAGGAACGCATACGTCCCCACCGCCAACGGCACCCGCGCGCCCGGGGGCAGCTCGACCTCCACCAGCTCCAGCGGGTGCCCGCCGGCGGGGGAGACCGCCCGCCGCCGGTAGCCCGTGTCCGGATCCACCCACACCGGCTGCTCCGCCGCACGCACCAGCCGGCGCTCGTCGCCCTCGGCCCGCGCGATCAGCTCCGACAACGTCAGACCCAGCGCCGCCGACAGCTTCGCCAGCAACGCCGCCGTCGGCTGCACGTCACCCCGCTCGATCTTGCCGATCATCGCGCGCGACACACCGGACTGCTCCGCGAGCACCGCTGCCGACAGACCTCGGGACGTACGAGCCGCGTGGACGGTGGCCGCCAGCCGGGCCGTCAAGGGATCGGTCATAAACCGGGATACTATACGAGCCAATCTGGCTACCATTTGAGCCATGATCCGAGACGCCCTCCCGGCCGACGCCGCCGCCTGCGCCACCCTCTACGCGCCCTACGTCGCCGACACCGCCATCTCCTTCGAAACCGAACCACCCACCGCCACCGAGATGGCCCACCGCATCGCCCACGCACACGCCTGGTTCGTCCTCGAACACGACGGCCACATCGCCGGCTTCGCCTACGCCCACCCCTTCGCCGAACGCGCCGCCTACCAGTGGTCCTGCGAAACCAGCATCTACCTCGAACGCGGCCGCCGCCGCACCGGCGCCGGCCGCGCACTCTACGAAACCCTCTTCGAACGCCTGCGACACAAGGGCTTCTGCCGCGCCTTCGCCGGGATGACCCTCCCGAACGACGCCAGCTCCGGACTGCACCGCGCGCTCGGCTTCGAGCCCGCGGGTGTCTACCGCCGCGTCGGCTGGAAACACGGCGCGTGGCACGACGTCGCGTGGGTTCAGAAGGACCTTCAAGCAACCGATGGTTGCGCATCGCCGCCGGCGCGGCTACCGTAACGAGCAACCAAACGTTGCACTAGGAGCCTGAGATGGACCACGGAACACTCGAACGCGAAATCCACATCGACGCCACCCCCGACATCGTCTTCGACGTCGTCAGCAACCCCGAACACGTCCGCGACTGGTGGGCCGACGAAGCCGAATACCCCGTCGAACCCGGGGGAGACGGCCGCATCGGCTTCGGCGGCACCTGGGTCCGCTTCACCGTCGTCGACGCCGTCCCCCCGAAACTCTTCTCCTTCCGCTGGACCCACGCCGAAGGGGAGACCGCCACCGACGGCAACTCGTTCCTCGTCGTCTTCGAACTCGAACCCACCGCCACCGGCACCCGCCTGCGCATGACCGAAACCGGCTTCCGCGAACGCGGCTGGGACGAAGCCAAGATCGCCGCCGAATACGCCGACCACGTCAGCGGCTGGGACCACTTCCTGCCCCGCATCCCCGCCTGCGCCGCCAAGGCGGGAGCCCGCCCGTGACCACCGCCGTGGACGACGACCTCTGGTCCGCCATCGGCGACCCCACCCGCCGCCGCATGCTCGACCTGCTGCTGAACCAGGGGAGCGGCACCGCAACCAGCCTCAGTGAACACCTGCCCGTCACCCGCCAAGCCGTCGCCAAGCACCTCGCCGTCCTCGACCGCGCCGGCCTCGTCCACGCCCAGGCCGAAGGACGCGAAAAGCAGTACCGCGTCGACCAAACCCAGCTCGCCCGCGCCGCCGCCCAGCTCGCCGACGTCGGCACCACCTGGGACGCCCGGCTCCAGCGCATCAAGCGCATCGCCGAAACCATCGAAAGGAAGAAGTAGGACATGGACATCCTGCACCGCATCGGCATCCAGAAGACCACCCCGGAGAACGTCTACGAAGCGCTCACCACGCTCGACGGCCTCTCCGGCTGGTGGACCGAAAAGACCGTGGGGGACACCGACCTCGGCGGCGTCATCGCCTTCCGGTTCATCCCCGGCGGCTTCGACATGAAGGTCCTCGAGCTCGACCCGGGCCGGCTCGTCCGCTGGGAGGTCGTCGACGGCCCGCCGGAGTGGATCGGCACGACGATCCGCTGGGACGTCGAGCAGCGCGCCGACCACACGATCGTGCTGTTCAAGCACGAAGGCTGGCGCGAGGCCGGCGAGTTCATGCACCACTGCAGCACGAAGTGGGCCATCTACCTGATGAGCCTCAAGCAGCTGCTGGAGACCGGGGAGGGCGCCCCGGCACCGCGGGACGTGATGATCAGCGACTGGCACTGACGTTACTTGACATAATGTACATTATCGGCACTTGGGGACACGCTGCGGCGACGAGCCGAGAGGGGCGCCGAAGCCAGGCATCCCGAGAGGTGCGTGCGCTTCGTCAGGACGGCTTCTCCTGAGGTTTCCGACCGGACGCCGGCGCCTCGGGCGCCCGGACGGCCTTGAGGACACTCACCGGAGGCCGCAGGAGCATCCCCTGGAGCCGTACAGCCGACGTGCCGCCACTCGACCTCAAAACGTCACGGTGACGAAACTATGGTGACCGGTCCGGCGTCGTGACGCGGATCGACGACTCCGAGGCGGCAGTCTCTCCGGCAACCCGAGACCTTCGGATGCTCGCCGCCGCTGAAGCTCTCGAACATACGTGCGCATCCCCACCGTGTGCGCCGAGAGGCGGTTCAAGGCCCGAAATCGCCTCCGAGAGAGCTCTCGGATCCCCCAGGGGGTCATTCCGGGCTAAACCGACGTTTCATGCATAATTGCCATTATGCATGAAACCGGGAGAGTGACCCGGCGCCCGAAACTGTCGGTGGTGTGCGGTACAAGATCCACATGAAGGTTTCCGAGGCCCAGCAAGCCTTCTTCGCGGCCCGCCGGCCCCGCAAGGACTCCCCGCACACCACCGACGCCTACCGCCGGGACCTCGCCGGAATCACCACTCTCCTGGTTTCCGAGCTCGGGCGCCCGGCCGAGGACCTCGACGTCGCCGACCTGACCGGGCCGGCGCTGCGGGCGGTGTTCGGCGTGTTCGCCGACGGGCACGCGAAGAGCTCGGTGCTGCGCGCGTGGTCGACGTGGAACCAGTTCTTGACGTTCTGCGTGGCGGACGGGCTGCTGGAGGGCAATCCGATGGGTGCGGTGGCGCGGCCGCGGACACCGGCGTTGACGCCGAAGCCGTTGCGGGGTGAGGAGACTCCGGAGCAGCTGTTGTCGGCCGCGGCGGCGGGGTCGCGGCGGGCGCGGGATCCGTGGCCGGAGCGGGACGTGCTGGTGATCGCGCTGGGGCTGGTGGCGGGGTTGCGGGCGGCGGAGATGCGGGCGTTGACGGGGCGGTCGCTGGTGGGGCGTGCGGGTGAGCTTCGGTTGCACGTGAAGGGGAAGGGCAGCCGGGACCGGTCGATCCCGGTGCAGCCGGTGCTGGCGGAGTTGATCGAGCGGTACCGGGAGTCGTGCCGGGTGCGGTTCCCGAGTGTGCGGTTCTCCCCTGGTTCGCCGTTGCTGCTGGATCGGTCGGGTGAGCCGATCGGGCGGGGTGCGCTGGAGTACCTGGTGAAGTCGTGTTACCGGGGTGCGGGGTTGCACGACCGGGTGCCGGTGGGGGCGAACCTGCACGCGTTGCGGCACACGTTCGCGACGCGGTTGGCGGAGGACGGTGCGTCGGCGTCGGAGATCATGGCGTTGCTGGGGCACGCGAGTTTGGCGACGAGCCAGAACTACATCGAGGCGACGGGTCGGGAGCAGCGTGCGGCGGCGGCGAGCAACCGGACGTACCGGGCATTGGACGGTTTGGGTTGACCCTCAGCGGAGTTGTTCGAGGTCTCGGGCGGCGCGGGCGATTTCTTCGGCGAGTCCCCTCAGTTCGCGGGGATCGGCGCCGTCGTCGGCGGCGGTGACGATGTCTTCGGCGGCGCAGCGGAGCTGGAAGAGCCGGTCCTGGAGGGCGGCGATTTCGGTGTCCGACAGGACGACGGCGTCTTCGGGCAGTCCGCTTCGCTGCAGGGCGGTGCGGCGTTCGTAGGCGCGCTGGCGGCAGGACTGGCCGCAGTAGCGGCGGCGGCGGCCGACGTTGCCGGCTTCGGGCAGGCGGCGGCCGCACCAGCCGCAGTGCTTCGGGGCGCCGCGGCGGGCGGGGGCGGGTTCGAGCTGGGTCAGTTCGGCGGCTTCCCTCACCCGGGAGACCCTAGCTGGCCACCGGTTGCTCATGCCGGGGTCATGGCGGAAGGGCACACTTGGGGGATGCACGCGTCGTTTCCGTACCTGGCCGATCCGATCCCTCGTGCGTTCGCCCACCGGGGGTGGCACCTCGACGAGCTCGACGGGCTGGAGAACTCGTTGCCGGCGTTCCGGCGGGCGTGCGAAGAGGGTTACCGGTACCTGGAGACGGATGTGCACGCGACGGCGGACGGGGTGGTCGTCGTGCACCACGACGCGAACCTGGACCGGACGACGGACGGGTCGGGGCCGATCGCGGCGCAGACGTGGGCGCAGCTGAAGGGCGTGAAGGTCGGGGGGAAGGCGCCGTTGTCGCGGCTGGAGGACGTGCTGGAGGAGCTGCCGAACGCGCGGTTCAACGTGGATGTGAAGGCGGATCGGGCGGTGGGGCCGTTCGTGGAGGTGCTGGAGCGGACGAAGGCGCACGACCGGGTGGCGGCGGCGGCGTTTTCGGACGCGCGGCTGGTGCGGTTGCGGAAGCTGGCGGGGCCGAAGCTGGTGACGGCGATGGGGCCGCGGTCGGCGTTCGCGTTGTGGGCGCGGGGGAAGCTGCCGCTGCTCCCCCTGGGCCGGCTGGTGCTGGGGGCGATGGCGCAGGTGCCGGTGCGGCAGGGTGCGTTGCGGGTGGTGGACAAGGCGTTCCTGTCGATCGCCGGGCGGTCCGGGATCGAGGTGCACACGTGGACCATCGACGATCCGGCGGAGATGCGGATGCTGCTGGACCTGGGTGTGCACGGGATCGTGACGGACCGGCCGGACCTGCTGCGCGAGGTGCTGGTCGAGCGGGGTGTCTGGCAGCGGTCCCAGGAGTCGTGAGCCGTCAGCGGGGTGCTTTGCCGTTCCAGGCGGCGTCCCAGGTCTTGGGGCCGAGCAGGCCGCTGTCCTTGATGCCGTTGGCGCGCTGGAGGTCGAGGACGGCGGTGCGGGTCTTTTCGTAGTAGCAGCCGGTGCCGGTGAAGCCGTAGCCGAAGGCGTTCATGCGCAGCTGGAAGGCTTTGAGCGGGGTGGCGCAGTCGCCGTAGGAGTAGACGACGCCGGGCCAGGCGGGTTTGGGGCCGCCGGGTCCGGGGACGGGGGCGGGCAGTCCTCCCCCGCCGATGTAGGCGGCTTCGGCGTAGGTGGGGACGCGTTTGCTGCGGGCGTCGGCGTCGCCGGCGAGCTTGAGCATGCCGGCGCACTGCCAGGGTTGCCAGCCGCGCATGCGGTAGAGGTAGAGGGCGCGGTAGTCCTGTTCGGCGGGGGCGGCTTGGTCGGGGCGGCCGGTGCCGCCGACGCTGCGCCAGGTGGGCAGGTCGAACTGGTAGGCGCCGTAGTAGCCGTTGCCGGTGTTGGTGGCGTAGCGGCCGCTGGATTCGCACATGCGCAGCTTGGCCCAGGCGCTCGACGCGGGGTCCGCGGAGGCGGCGGCGGGGACGGTGAGCTGCAGACCCAGGGCGGTGAAGGCGAGGAGCAGGACTCTCGCGGCGGTGCGTCTCCGGTTCTGGATCATGCGTGCACAGTAGGAGCGTGTCCCACTGACCACAAGAGACACACGACGCGCCTCAGTCTCACATGAAACACCGTTCACATCTGTTCGCGACACGCGGTGCGGGGTGGACCGTGATTGCCCCGGAAGTGGCGGATGAGCGTGAAGCGACAAAGCGGACACGGTTTGGGTGGGCGGAGTCCTTCGCGTTGCGAAGTACCAGTAGTCTCCGCGCTGACCTGGACGTTCTTGGACTTGAGGAGCCGTGGATGACGCTGGCCGGGACGCGCTCGACCAAGCGCGAGCGCTGGGGCTGGTATTTCTACGACTGGGCGAATTCGCCGTTCTATTCGTCGTCGACGACGGTGTTCGGCGCGCTGTCGATGAGCGGGATCGCGGCGGCGGACGCGAAGACGAACTTCACCCTTAATGGGGACCGCCCGTGCGTCGACGCGGCGGGCAAGACGGACACGCTGCACAACTGCGACGTGACGTTGTTCGGGCTGCACTTCCCCGCGGGTTCGGTGTGGGGTTACCTGCTGTCGGTGGCGACGGTGGTGCAGGTGCTGGTGCTGCCGATCGCGGGTGCGGTGGCCGACCGGAGCCACAACAAGCGGCGGATCCTGGGCGGGTTCGCGTTCCTGGGTGCGGCGGCCGCGGCGGCGATGTTCTTCCTGGCGGGGTCGGACTGGCAGCTGGGGGTGGTGCTGTTCGTCGTCGCGAACATCGGGTACGGCGGTTCGCTGGTGGTCTACTACTCGTTCCTGGTGGACATCGGCGGGCCGGACGAGCGGGATGACATCTCGGCGAAGGGGTGGGCGTTCGGGTACCTGGGTGGCGGGCTGGCGCTGGCGTTGCAGCTGGGGTTCTACCTCGGGCACGACGCGTTCGGCGTGAGCGAGGGCATGGCGGTGCAGATCTGCTTCCTGACCTCGGGGCTGTGGTGGGCGGCGTTCACGATCCCGGCGGTGCGGGCGCTCCCCCGCCGGCACGCGCCGGTCGACGTCGTGGCGGGGTCGTCGGTGCTGCGGGCGGGGTTCGCGGAGCTGTGGCAGACGGTCAGGGCGGCGAAGGCGTTCCCGTTGACGCTGGCGTTCCTGGGCAGCTACCTGGTCTTCACCGACGGCATCAACACGGTGGTGACGGTGTCGGCGCAGTACGGCAAGGACGAGCTGGGCTTCGGCAACAGCGTGCTGATCGTGACGATCCTGGTGATCCAGTTCGTGGCGTACCTGGGTGGGACGTTGCACGGGCTGGTGGCGCGGCGGATCGGGGCGAAGCGGACGATCCTGGGCAGCCTGGTGCTGTGGGTGGTGGTGCTGGCCGGGGCGTACTTCGTGCAGCCGAAGCAGATGCTGCAGTTCCTGGCGGTGGCGGTGGGGATCGGGCTGGTGCTGGGCGGGACGAACGCGTTGTCGCGGTCGTTGTTCAGCCAGATGATCCCGGCGGGCAAGGACGCGCAGTACTACTCGCTGTACGTGGTGGGCGAGCGCGGGACGTCGTGGCTGGGGCCGCTGGTGTTCGCCGGGGTGGGGCAGGCGACGGGGTCGTTCCGGCTGGCCATCGTGGCGCTGGTGATCTTCTTCGCGGTGGGTTTGGTGCTGGTCTGGCTGGTGCCGGTGCGGCGGGCGATCGTGGCGGCGGGCAACACCCCGCCGGAGGTGCTGTAGGCACCGATAGGGTCGGGCGTCGTGACCTTGTTGAACGACCGTCCAACCGGCCCCGATCCCACCGACGCGTTGTCGTCGGTTCCCGCGGCCGGGTCGCGGCGCGGGACGCCGCCGGTGGGCAGGCTGAAGTTCTGCTACGGGCCGATGGACTGCGGGAAGTCGACCCTGGCGCTGCAGATCGACCACAACCACGCACGTCAGGGGCGTCGCGGCCTGGTGCTGGTGCGCCACGACCGGTCGGGTGCGCCGCAGATCTCGAGCCGGATCGGGTTGAGCAGGCAGGCGGTGGAGGTCGGCGAGGACACCGACGTGCGGGACCTGGTGCGGCAGGAGTGGGCGCGGGGGCAGCACGTGGACTACGTGGTGGTGGACGAGGCGCAGTTCCTCTCCCCCGGTCAGGTCGACCAGCTGGCCGAGCTGGCCGACGAGGTCGAGATCGACGTGTACTGCTTCGGGATCGCGACGGACTTCCGGAGCCGGTTGTTCCCGGGTGCCGCTCGTCTGTTCGAACTGGCGGACGAGCTGCAGCCGGTTCAGGTGGAGGTGCTGTGCTGGTGCGGGCTGCCGGGACGGTTCAACGCGCGGGTGCTCGACGGCGAGGTTGTGCGTGAGGGCGACACCGTTGTGGTGGCAGATACCGAACAATCCGTAGTTGAATCTTCAGCTTTGGCGGGTTTTGAGGCCGAAAACGCTACTGTGCGTTATCAGGTATTGTGTCGCCGCCACTTCCGATCGGGTGACTTGGGGCCCGTTACTGGTCGTCACGGTCAGTTACGGTTGACCTGACCTGGGCGCCAGTAGCCCATTCGGGGGATATCAGCACTAAGAAGGCCGTATTGACGTCACGCCGGAGCGCGAAACGCCTCCTACTAGAGGAAGCTGATGCCGTTGGGTGACGCAGCTCATCGTGAGCAACGACATGGTGTCCCGGGAATCCTCGGGGCCCCCAAGTCGTTGCATAGGGTGAGCATCGCCCTGGCTCCACCCGGAGCTGACTGAAAGGACCCCATCATGGCCGACCGTGTTCTTCGTGGAAGCCGGCTGGGAGCGGTCAGCTACGAGACCGACCGCAACCACGACCTCGCCCCACGCCGCACCGTGCGCTACGCCTGCCCGAAGAACCACGAGTTCGAGGTGCCGTTCTCCGACGACGCCGAGATCCCGACGGTCTGGGAATGCCGACTGCACGGCAGCGAGTCGGAGATCGTGGATGGCGGGCAGCCCGAGCAGAAGAAGGTCAAGCCGCCGCGCACCCACTGGGACATGCTGCTCGAGCGGCGCACGATCCCCGAGCTCGAGGACCTGTTGAACGAACGTCTCGCCGAGCTGAAGGGCCGGCGGACCTCCCGGTCCGCGTAACGCCCTCGAGCGTCGGCCCGTAGCCACCGCTCCCACCGGAAAGGCCCCCGCGACCTCCCCCCGCGGGGGCCTTTCGCATGCCCGGGAACCGGCCCGCCACCGATCAAGAACCCTCCTCCGCGCCGTCAGTACTGTCGGCCCCCTCGCACCGGTGGAAGGAACGACGACCATGACCGACGCGGAGTTCGCGCTTCTCGCGGAGCGCCACCGGCGTGAGCTGCAGGTGCACTGCTACCGGATGCTCGCGAACTACGAGGACGCCCGGGACCTGACGCAGGAGACGCTCCTGCGGGCGTGGCACAAGCGGGAGTCGTTCCAGGGCCACGCGGCCCTGCGGACCTGGCTGTACCGGATCGCGACGAACGCCTGCCTCGACTTCCTCGACAAGCGCACCCCGGTCCCGTTCGCGCCGCCGGACCCCGGCTCCGAGCTGCCGCACCTGCAGCCCTACCCCGACCGGATGCTCCCCGAGGACCCGCAGGACTCGGCGGTCGCGCGGGAGACGATCGAGCTGGCGTTCGTCGTCGCCGTCCAGCACCTGCCGCCGCGGCAGCGGGCGGTGTTGGTCCTGCGCGACGTCCTCGGCTGGCCGGCGCCGAAGGCCGCCGACGCCCTCGACCTGACCGTCGCGTCGGTGACCAGCGCCCTGCAGCGGGCGCGCGTCACGATGCGCGAGCGGCTGCCCCGCCGCCGCCTCGACTGGCGGAGCCCCGCCACCCACGAGCTGTCGAGCGACGAGCGCGGCGCGGTGAAGGCCTACATCGCCGCCCACGAGCGCAACGACCTCGACGGGCTGGTCTCCCTGCTGCGCGACGACCTGCGCTTCGCGATGCTGCCCGACCCCGGCACCGTGACCACGACGGCCGGGGACGCGGTCGACGGCTGGGTCTCCGGCGGGCTCTTCCGGCCCGGCCACGACGACTGGCGCGGGATCGCCACGACGCTAAACCGCATGCCGGCCGCCGCGCTGTACGTCCGCGCCCCCGGCGCCGCCGAGCACCGGCTGTTCGCCGTCGCGGTCCTGCACGTCGTCGACGGGAAGATCGCCGAGCTCACCGGCTTCGACGCCGCGGGCAAGCCCTGGCTGGGCCTGCCCGCGGCGCTGTGATCACCGCGTCTCGTACCGGGTCAGCACCACCCCGCCGGGGAACGTCCGCGTCTCCACCAGGTTCAGGTTCACCCAGCTGTCGAGCGCCGTGAAGAACGGCGTGCCGCCGCCCACCAGGACCGGGTGGGTGACCAGCAGGTACTCGTCGACCAGCCCGGCTCGCACGGCGGCCCCGGCGAGCGTCGCGCCGCCGATGCTCAGCGGGCCGCCGTCGCCGGCCTTGAGCCGGGTGATCTCGGCGACGGCGTCACCGGTGACCAGGCGGGTGTTCCAGTCCACCTTCTCGACCGTGGAGGAGAACACCACCTTCGGCGTGTCCCGCCAGTTCCGGGCGAACTCGATCTGCGCCGGCGTGGCGTCGGGCTGCTGGTCGCCGGTCGGCCAGTAGGAGCTCATCGCCTCCCACAGCTTGCGCCCGTACAGCGACGTGCCGATGGCGAGCTCGTAGCCAAGCCACCACTGGAACAGCTCGTCGCTCGGCCCGCCGCTCCAGCCGATGTCGTCGCCGGGCGCGGCGATGTAGCCGTCCAGGGTCAGGTTCATGCCGAAGATCAGTTTCCGCATCGTGCCAGCCTCCTGTGGGTCGATCTCACCGGTACGGACGGGCGGGGCGCGGAAACCTAATCGGTGCGGAACGGGCCTCGCAGAGCGGCCCACTGCAGCAGCATGATCGTCTTGGCGTCGGCTATGTCGCCGGTCTCGATCATCTTCAGAGCGTCCTCGAAACGCAGCTCCAGCACCTCGATGTCCTCCCCCTCCTCCGCCACCCCGCCGCCCGCGCCCCGGTCCGCCGGGTCGTACGGCGCCGCGTAGCAGTGGAGGCGCTCGGTCACCGACCCCGGGCTCGTGTAGACGTCGAACACGTGCTCCAGCGCGCCGATCCGGACGCCCGTCTCCTCCTGCGCCTCGCGGCGGATCGCCGTCTCCGGGTCGTCGGCGTCCAGCAGGCCCGCCGCCGCCTCGATGAACATGCCGTCCGGGTGGTCGTTGACGTACACCGGGTAGCGGAACTGGCGCGTCAGCAGCACCGTGCCGCTCGCGACGTCGTACAGCAGCACCGTCGCGCCGTTGCCGCGGTCGTAGGTTTCGCGCTGCTCGGTCGTCCAGCGGCCGTCGCGGTGCCGGAAGTCGAACGTCGTGCGGCGCAGGACGTACCAGGCCGACGACAGCAGTTCCACGTCTCGCACCCGGACACGCGGATTGCGGGACAGGCTTGTCGAAGAGGTCATGCTCCGACCATAATGTGCAGGACTAGGCAGAAACAAGGAGGATCGTGCATGCTCGTCGGGGAACGCCGTGACCTGCTGCTCACCCGGCTCGCGGCCGAGGGCAAGGTGCTGGCCAAGGACGTCGCGGCCGAACTGGGCGTCTCGGAGGACAGCATCCGCCGGGACCTGCGCGACCTCGCCGCCGCCGGGCTCTGCCAGCGCGTCTACGGCGGGGCGCTGCCCGTCTCCCCCGCCGTCGCCGACTACGCGAGCCGCACGGCCATCGCCGTCGACGGCAAGGACCGGGTCGCCCGCGTCGCCGCCGAGCTGGTCCGGCCCGGCTCGACCGCCATCCTCGACGGCGGCACGACCACCCTCGCCGTCGCGAAAGCCCTGCCCAGGGACCTCGAAGCCACCATTGTCACGCACAGCCCGACCGTCGCCGTCGCCCTCCTGGACCACCCGGGCATCGACGTCTTCCTGCTCGGCGGCCGGCTGTTCCGGCACTCCGCGGTCACCTGCGGCGCCGCCGCGGCCGAGGCCGCCCAGGCGATCAGCGCCGACGTCTTCCTGCTCGGCGTCACCGGCGTCCACCCCGAGGCCGGCCTCACCACCGGCGACGCCGAGGAGGCCGCGATGAAACGCGCCCTCGCCCGGCGCGCGGCCGACACGTTCGTCCTGGCCAGCGCGGAGAAGATCGGCGCCGCCTCGCGGTTCACCGTCCTGCCCCTCGCCGACGTCGCCGGCGTGATCACCGACGCCGAGAACGTGCAGGAACTTGCAGAGCGGGTGCCGATCCTGCGGGCGTGACCTCGACGTACCACTCCCGGCCCGCCACCACCGCGAACAACGGCGCCGGCAGCCACACGAGCAGCCGCAGCACCGCCGCGAGCCGCCCGGTGCCGCGGACGTCGGACACGTGCGCCGCCAGCGCGGCCTGCTTGCGCCCGGCGAAGCGCCGCACGTCGAACCGGTGGGTCACGGCCGAGGCCGGGCTGTAGGCGCGTTCGAGCGCATCGGCGTCGTAGTCGAACGGGATCCGCAGCGCCCGCACGACCCGGACGAACCGCAGCGCGAAGTCGCGCGGCATGGTGGCTTCCAGCAGCCGCGTCCCGGTCAACCGGGCCGCCCGACGGGCGACGTCGTGCACCTTGACGTGGTCGCGGTGCCCGTAGCCGCCGTTGGCGTCGTAGCCGAGCAGCAGGTCGGCACGTTCCTCGTGCAGGATCGCGGCGAGCCGGTGCGCGGCCTCCTCGGTGTCGGCGCGGGCGAAACGCTGCCGTCCGGGCGGATCCGCGTACAGCTCGGGCCCGTGCCCGCTGTCGGCGTACCCGAGGTGCACCACGCGCCGGACGCCGAGGATGGCCGCGCTCGCCTCCAGCTCGGCCCACCGGGGCGTGGGGTGCTCCGCGGCCATGCCGTCGGTCGCCACGACGACCACCACCCGGTGGCCGTCGGCCGCCGCGCGGGCCAGGGTGCCGCCGCTGAGCAGCACGGGGTCGTCGGCGTGCGCGTGGAAGGCCACGATGGTCGTCATCGGCCCCATGATGGCCGAGAACGGGAGAAGACGACGTGAGTGGACACCGGGTTCACCCTCGGCCTCGAGGACGTCGGCTCAGCGCCGCTTGAGCAGGCGGCGCAGCTGCTGCCAGCGCCGCTCGGCACCCCAGGTCGCCACCCGCACGAACGCCTCGCCGATGATCGAGCCGTCCATCTTCGACTCGCCGATCTCGCGCTCGGTGAAGGTGATCGGCACCTCGACGATCTCGAACCCGGCGTCGGCCGTGCGGATCGTCAGGTCGATCTGGAAGCAGTAGCCGTGCGAGTTGACCTCGTCCAGCGCCAGCTTTTCCAGCACCGGACGGCGGTAGGCGCGGAACCCGGCGGTGATGTCGCGGGTGCGCATGCCCAGCGCGATCTGCGAGTACACGTTGGCGCCCCGGGACAGGACCTGGCGCTTGAACGGCCAGTTCACCACCGCGCCGCCCGGCACGTACCGCGACCCGATCGCCAGGTCGGCGTCCCCGACGGCGTCCAGCAGCCGCGGCAGGTCCTCCGGCGCGTGCGAGCCGTCGGCGTCCATCTCGACGATCGTGTTGTACTCCCGCGCCAGGCCCCAGCGGAACCCGGCGATGTAGGCCGCACCGAGGCCGGCCTTCTCCGTGCGGTGCAGCACGTGGACGTGGTCGTTGGCGGCCGCGCGCTCGTCGGCCAGCTCGCCGGTGCCGTCCGGGCTCCCGTCGTCCACCACGAGCACGTGCACGTCCGGGAGTACCTTGTGCAGGCGGTCCAGGATCGGGCCGAGGTTCTCCCGCTCGTTGTACGTCGGGATCACCACCAGCACCGGCTCGATTTCCCGGGCCCCCCGCGGCGCCTGCGACATCCGTGCTCCTCCGATATCCGCGGCGGTCAGTCCGCCGCTTCCCCTGCCGTGCCGGCGCTGCCGCGCCGGGTGCGAAAACGGAGCACGAGCCCGCCGGCCACCCCGGCGATCGCCAGTGCCAGCAGCCCGTACTCCGTCCACGCACCGAGTCGATCCGACAGCGTAGTCTGCGTCCGCAGCGGGACGCGCCCGACCAGGGAATCGGCGGTGAAAAGGCCCGTTGAGCTGGTAACCGTCCCGTCGGGGGCGACGATCGCGCTCACTCCTGAGACGGCGGACACCACGACGGCGCGGCCGTGCTCGACCGCCCGCAGCCGCGACATGGCCAGCTGCTGGAGGCTCATCTCGCTCTCGCCGTACCAGGCGTTGTTGGTCGGCACCACGAGCAGCTCGGCGCCGTCGCGGACCGCGTCCCGTCCCGGGTAGTCGAACGCGGCCTCGTAGCAGACGAACACCCCGACCTTCGTCCCCGCGACGGCCATGGCCTGGTTCGCGCCGTCGCCCGGCACCATGTCAACCGTTTCCTGGTCGAGGAACGGGGTGACGAGCTCGGCGACCTCGCGGGCGGGCACGTACTCGCCGAAGGGCACCAGCTGCTGCTTCGCGTACCGCTGCCCGGGCCCGGCGTGCGGGTCCCAGGCGACGACGGAGTTCTGCAGGTGGCCGTCGGGCAGCTCGTAGAGTGCGCCGATCAGGGCGGGCACGCCGAAGTTCGCGACGAGCTGGTCGACCTGGAGGTCGGGCCCGGTGACGGTGGTGGCGCTCTCCGGCCACAGCAGCAGGTCCGGCTTCGGGACCTTTCCCGCGTGGATGGCGTCGAGCAGCCGCTGGCTCTCGGCGATGGTGTTGCGGCGCAGCAGTACGCGCTCGCCCTGCAGCGCCAGCCCGATGTTCGGCGCGTTGCCCTGCACGGTCGCGACGGTCCGCTCGCCGTCTTGGGCGTCGGTGCCGATCGTCGGCCACAGCGCCAGCCCGGCCACCACCGGCACCAGTGTGCCCACCGCGGCGAACACGGCCGGGCGGGTGAGCTTGCGCGTCTCCCACAGACGGGCGGCGAGCGCGGCGAGGCAGAAGCCGCTGAGGACGACGGCGAGACCGACCAAGGGGGCGCCGCCGACTGAGGCCAGGGGCAGGAACGCGCCTTCGGGCTGGCTGAAGGCGACCCGGCCCCACGGGAAGCCACCGAAGGGGAACCACGCGCGGGGCGTCTCCAGCGCGATGAAGACCAGGGCGCCCCACAGCGGCGCGGCGGGCAGGCGCGAGACCCACGTGATGAGGCCGCCCGCGAGGCCGTAGTAGAGCGCCAGGGCGAACGACAGGCCCAGCCACGGCCACGGCCCGAAGTCGGGGCCCAGGAAGTCCAGCAGCCACGTCAGCAACGGCAGGAAGAACACGAACCCGAACGCGAAGCCGTAGCCGAACGCGCCGCGGAAGGTCCGCCCGCGCAGCACGAGCGCGAACCCGGCGAACGCCAGCGGCGCGAGCCACCACAGCGGCCGTGGGGCGAAGCTCAGGTAGTAGGCGAAACCGGACACGAGTGCCGCGGCCAGGCGCAGCAGCCAGGCGCGCGGGAACCGCCGGGTTCGCGAAGGTTGGTGCGGGGCGCCCGGTTCGGGGTCGGCCACGGTGACTGCCACGGGTGCCAACTCTAGGAGATGGTGTCGTGGAGGACGGCACCCGCGCGGACCGTGCGCAGGCAGCGTGGCAGGGCGGCGTCCGGTTCCAGGCGCGGCAGGGGCGGCACGCCGGCGCGCGGGTCGGTGGACCAGCGCTGCACGCGGCTGTCGGGGGTCGCGACGACGAGGTCGGTCGCGTCCCAGATCGCGTAGTGCGCCGGAGCGCCGGGGACGAGGCTGCCGGTGACGCCGTCGTTGACGCCGGCCGCGCGGTGCCCGGCCCGGGTGTGGGCGGTGAACGCCGCCCGCGGGGACAGGCCCGCGCCCGGGGTCCGGTGGTAGGCCGCGGCGCGGACGCTCGCCCACGGGTCCAGCGGGGTGACGGGGGCGTCGGAGCCGAAGGCCAGCAGGACACCTTCGGCGGCGAGCGTCGAGAACGGGTTCAGCCCGGCCGCGCGCGCTTTCCCGAGGCGTTCGGCGTACATGCCCTCCTCGCCGCCCCAGAGCGCGTCGAACAGCGGCTGCACCGACGCGACGACACCCCAGCCGGCCAGCAGCTTCGCCTGCTCGGCGGTGACCATCTCGACGTGCTCGAGACGGTGGTGGCGGGCAGCCAGCGCGCGCTGCCCGACCTCCTTCTCGGCGAGGCGGAAGCCTTCGACGACCTCGGCGACCGCGGCGTCGCCGATGACGTGGAAGCCGGCCTGCAGCCCGGCTTCGGTGCACGCGGCCAGGTGCTCGCCGATGCGGTGGGCGTCGAGGTAGAGCGTCCCCTCGCTCGCGTGGTCGGCGTAGGGCCGGCTCAGGGCGGCGGTGTGGGAGCCGAGGGCGCCGTCGGCGAACAGGTCGCCGGCCAGGCCGCGGGCGCCGAGCTGCTTCGCGGTCTCGACGGCGCCGAGCTCGCCCCAGTAGCCGACGACCTCGGGGGTGTCCGGGCCGGCGAGCGCGAGCAGGGCGGCGAGGTCGTCGCGGCCGGAGATGTCGGGGCCTGCGCATTCGTGGACGCTGACGATGCCCTGCCGCGCGGCTTCGGCCAGGAAGGCCCGCTGGGCGCGGTCGCGCTGCTCGGGGGTGATGGCGGCGCGCACGGCCGCGCGGACGGCGTGGTGGGCGGCGCGGGTCAGCGGACCGTCGGGCGACCAGCCGTCGGCGTCGCGGGCGGCCGGGGCCAGCTCGACCAGCGCGGTGGAGACCAGCGCGGAGTGGACGTCGACGCGGCTGAGGTAGACGGGCGCGGCGCCGGCGGCGTCGTCGAGCTCGGCGCGGCTCGGCAGCCGCGGGTCGGTCCAGGCGGACTCGTCCCAGCCGTGGGCGAGCAGGACCTGCCCGGGCACGACGGCGTCGCGCACGCGGGCCAGCAGCTCGGCGCCGCCGCGCACGCCGGTGAGGTCGAGGCCGGTCAGGTGCAGGCCGGTGGCGGTGGCGTGGACGTGGGCGTCGACGAAGGCGGGGGCGACGAAGGCGCCCTGGAGGTCGACGATCTCGGCGTTCTCGTGGAGCGCTCGGGCCGGGGCGTCCTGGCCGACCCAGACCACGGTGCCGCCGGTGACCGCCATGGCCGTGGCGTCCGGGCCGGCGGGGGTGTAGACGCGCCCGCCGAGCAGGAGCGTCGTGTGTTCGTCCGTCACACCCCTGAGTTTGCCCCCGTCCGCCGGGACTGCTGCACCTGGGGGAAGCCACCCCGGCATGCAGGAAGATTTACGTCGTGAGAGCGTTGTGGCAGGATAATTTAACGCGTTCTCGACGACTAGGAGTACAAGTGACTGCGATCCAGGAACCTGTGACGCCTGCCGCCGCCTTCGACCAGCCCTACGAGTACGCCCGCGCCGAGCTGGTGGAACCCGACTGGCGCCGCTTCCCGGGCTGGCACGACGTGACCGACGCCGAGTGGCGCGACGCGCAGTGGCAGCGGGTGCACTGCGTCCGCAACGTCAAGCAGCTGCGCGCCCTGATGGGCGACCTGCTGGAGGAGCGCTTCTACGACGACCTGCTCGCCGACCAGCGCGAGCTGGCGACGATGTCGATGCTGCTGCCCCCGCAGATGCTCAACACGATGGCGCCCACGGCGGGCACCGACCCGGCGAAGGTCACCGAGGCGTTCTACGCCGACCCGATCCGCCGCTACATGCTCCCGGTTCGCAGTGATCGTGACGTCACCTGGCCGAGCCACCCCCACTCGGAGCGCGACTCCCTGCACGAGGCGGAGATGTGGGTGGTGGAGGGCCTGACCCACCGCTACCCGACCAAGGTGCTCGCCGAGATGATCTCGACGTGCCCCCAGTACTGCGGCCACTGCACCCGCATGGACCTGGTCGGCAACTCCACGGAGACGGTCGAGAAGCACAAGCTGACCCTCAAGCCGGTCGACCGCCAGGACGCGATGATCGCGTACCTGAAGAAGACCCCGGGCGTCCGCGACGTCGTGGTGTCGGGCGGCGACGTGGCGAACGTGCCGTGGCCGCAGCTGGAGTCGTTCCTGATGCGCCTGATGGACATCGACACGGTCCGCGACATCCGCCTGGCGACGAAGGCACTGGCGGCGCTGCCGCAGCACTGGCTCCAGCCGAAGGTCGTCGAAGGCCTCGAGCGCGTGGCCGTGACGGCGCAACGCCGCGGGGTCAACCTGGCGATCCACACGCACATCAACCACGCCCAGTCGGTGACGCCGCTGGTGGCGGAGGCGGCCCAGACGGCGTTGAACGTGGGTGTCCGCGACGTGCGCAACCAGGGCGTGCTGATGCGCGGGGTGAACGCGACCCCGGCGGCGCTGCTGGATCTGTGTTTCGCGCTGCAGGGCGAGGCGAACATCCTGCCGTACTACTTCTACATGTGCGACATGATCCCGAACGCCGAACATTGGCGAGTGGCGGTGTGGGAGGCGCAGGAACTGCAGCACGCGATCATGGGGTATTTGCCGGGGTATGCGACGCCGCGGATTGTTTGTGACGTGCCTTATGTCGGGAAGCGGTGGGTGCACCAGCTGGCTGACTATGACCGAGAGCTGGGGATTTCGTACTGGACGAAGAACTATCGGACCGGGATCGAACTGGAGGACCCGGAGGCGTTGCAGCGCCGGTACCCGTACTACGACCCGATCTCGACGTTGCCCGAAGCCGGCCAGAACTGGTGGAACACGCAGCCCCGCCCGTGACCCGGTGGGCACTCAGCGGAACGCCATCGCCGTGCGTTCGCAGGGGTGCGGAAGCAGGGCGAACGACCCGCTGGGTGCCCGGGATGCGGTCCAGCACGCCGGGGACCAGCGTGGTCGGCTGATCAGCGGGTTGCCTGAGGCGCCGGTGGCGGCGTTGCCAGCGGCTGCAGTTGCGCATTGACGATCGGGCCGGGTTGTCCTTGGCTGTCGACCAGCTTGAGGACGAAGTCGGGTACCGAAAGCAGGAGTTGGGCCACGAACGTCAACGCCAGGACAGGAATTACGATCGGTGTGACGACCAGTCCGATCACCAGCACCGCGGCATCCTTCCCCCAGCCGAGCGTCAGGGCCAGCAATGCGGCGAACGTCGCTGCGTACGTCCAAGGCCACGCAGCCAGGTCAGCCGGGTAGACGGCCGTGAACCACGCGTGCGGCAGGACGTGGCAGAGAGCGTACGCGGCCACGACCCCGGCGATGAGGTGCAACGTCATCAAGGCCGCGCGGAACCGGCGGTACCGCCAGTACCGGCCGAAGCAGACGCCTGCCCAGAACACCCTGCTGCGGAACCACGGAACTCTCTTCTGCAGGTCTGTGACGCTTCCGTCGCCCTTGTCACGCATGGCGAGGAGGAACAAGCGGTCGGCGTCACGTCGCTCGGAATAGGTTTCCGCGATTTCGCAAAGGTGATCGTGCAGGAGGGCGGCGCGCAACTGCCTTCCGTAGCTGGGCAGCAAACCCCAGAGAAGCGGGGGAACCGAAGCGAGGTCCGTCGTGTCGTCGTTGTCGGGGTGGTGGCCCGGCACGAGGTACACGTTTCCGCCGGGTGAGACATAGCGGAAAGGTGTCAGCAACTCGAAGGTCGACTTGGTCCACACCCGAAGATCCATCTTCGGTGCCGGCTGATCGAGTTCTGCATCTTCGAAGACCATCTCGGCCTCCTTTGTCGTGGTTACCCTCATAGTCGCCATGGGCGTGACCTGCGTTAACACGGCGGGCAAGTGTCTCGAACGGCTCACGGCACGTCACATATCGATGAATTCGGTAACACGCGACGACGACGCGCCGACCCGGGCTCGTAGTGCGGTGTTCACCAGGATTCCCCACGGAATCGACACTGTGCGGGCAATCGAGGATTCGCGATGACCGAGCTGAACGCCGCCGAAGAAGCCAAGACTCTCCAGAACCGGTTCGAGAGCGCGTTGAAACGTCACCCGGACGGCGTGGTCGCACTGGTCGGCCCCCAAGGGATCGGGAAAACCGCGCTGCTCGGCAAATGTCTCCCGGAGCGTCCCGTTTCGTTGTTGATCCAGCCTCCGGTGCGCTACGAGCGCGACGAATTCCTGCGTCAGCTCTCCGATCAGTTCTCCGACGCGGTGCCGGCGGGTGTGTACGTTCCGCAGCTCCGTCGGCCGAGCGCGTCCGGAGTTCAGCGGCAGGTGAAGGCCGTCGCCACCGCCGGACACCCGATCCGGGTGATGTTCGACCGGCTCGACCGCATCGCGCCGAGCGAACACCTGGAGAAGTTCCTGATCGATGTGCTGGTGATTTCCGAAGTACCCGGCTGTCAGTGCGTCCTGGCCGCGTCCGACGATGTCGACGTCGAAATCCTCCGGTCCCGCGCCGACGAGGTCGTGGAGGTCAGCGGGCTGGACCTCAGGGACTCGATCCAGTTCCTCCGGGCCAAGGGACCGGAACTCGACGAGCGGCTGATGATCTTCCTCTACTGCCTGTCCGATGGTCTTCCCCGCAATCTCCGGCGGCTGAAGCGGGCGGCCACCGACCCCATCCACCTGGGGCGCTCGGTGGATTCGTTGATCGACGAGTTCGTCCGGGTGGAACAGATGGTTTCGGATTCGGACGGGCAGCTGATCCAGGTCTATTGCCGGACCTTGCGGGAAGTCTTCGCCGACGTGGCGGACGAGTCGCTGTTCCGGCGGGCGACCGCCGAGCCGAATTGGCCGGGGTCGTTCGACAAACTGGTGAGTTCACACCGCGAATCCGACGAAAACGGGCTTGCCGGGTTCCGTGACGCGTGGGGGCTTTCCCCGGTCACGGCGCAGCCCGAACCACCACCCGACGCGGTCGACGACACCGAGCGGGACCGTAGCCCGCTGGCGAAAGAGCTGGAAACGGTCCTGCTTCCGCAGCTGATCAAGTTCGAGCTGGAATCGTCCGAGGCGGTGCGCGCGATCACGGTGGCCGGCCTCGACCGGGGTGTTCTCGCATCGGAGATCCAGAATTCTCCCGTCGTGCAGGAAGTCGTGCGCGAGGCGTCGGCCCGGCTCCAAGCCGGCCTCGCGAAACCGGACGGCGGCTCCCGGACCCGGAGGGTGATGGCGACCGCTGTGGCCGCGGCGCTCGGGGCCGTCGTAGTGAACCTGGCGAGTTCGTGGATCATCACGGTCGTCGGTTTGATCGCCGCCTCCATCGTCGGCGCGGTCGAATTGGTGTTCGGTCGTTCAGCTGACGCGAGGCGCGCCTCGTCCCTCGAGCCGGTGCTCCGGGCCCAGTGGGAACGAACCGTTCGGAGCGCGGTCCGCCGGGCCGCCCGCGATGTGTTCAACCGCGCGCTCGAGCCCTTCAAATGGGCCGGCCTCACCATCACCGACGACCGGGGCCTGCGCTCGGCGGTCAACGACGATTTCGTCGTGGACACCTTGTCGGTCCAGCGGTTCGACGAAGCCGGGCACCGCATTCGTACGGGCGCCGTCGGGCTCGCCGGTCCTCGTGGTTCGGGCAAGAGCACGGTGATCAGCCGGCAGCTGCACGACCGGCCCGGTCAGGTCGCGGTGACGGTATCGGCTCCGGTCCGGTACGAACCCCGGGACTTCATCCTGCACCTGCACAGCACCTTGTGCCGCGAGGTGATCCGGAAGTTCACGCGCCGCAGCGGGGACGCGGCGCGCAAGCCCGCGGTGGAACTGCTCGTCGAGGAGGAAGAGCAGCGGCGCAAGCGCAAGCTGGCGGTGCGGCTGGCCTGCTGGGCGGGGTTCGCGCTCGTGACGGCGATCATCTGGCTGGTCGCCCACGTCGGGTGGGCCGGGCCACCGACCATGGCGAAGCGGCTGGCTGTCCTGGCGAACCGAGGGGACATCCCGGCCTGGACGATCGTGGTGCTCGCGTCCGGTGGCACCGTCGGCCTCATCGCGATGGTGCTGGTCCACGCCTGGTTGAAAGCCAAGCCGCCGGGTTCGACGTTCCGCGGCGAACTCGGGGCCCTGCTGGTGCGGACACCGCGGCGCACTCCCCGCGACCTGCTCGTCGCACGCGCCCGGCGGGACCTCGGGCGGATCCGGTTCCTGCAGACCCACACCAGCGGGTGGTCGGGAAAGCTGACTCTGCCGGTGAAAACGGAGCTGGCCAGAAACCGCAGCACCCAGCTCGCGGAGCGTCCGCTGACCTACCCGGAACTGGTCGGCCAGCTCACCGGGTTCATCGGGCAGCTGACCGCGGCACTGGACCCGAAGCTGGAGGCGGACTCGCCGTCGGTCGTGATCGGGATCGACGAGCTCGACAAGATGGAACCGGCCGAAGACGCCCACCGGTTCGTCAACGAGATCAAGGGCGTGTTCGGTGTCGCGGGTTGCCAGTTCCTCGTTTCGGTTTCCGAGGAGGCGTTGACGACGTTCGAACGGCGGGGCCTCGCCTTTCGCGACGCGTTCGACAGCGCGTTCGACGAGATCGTGCGGGTCGGCTACCTGAACCTCGCCGACGCGACGGCGGTCCTGGAGAAGCGGGTGACGGGCATGACCGAGCCGTTCCGTTGCCTGTGCCATTGCCTGTCGGGCGGACTGCCGCGGGAACTGATCAGGGTGGCCCGGAACATGGCCGGCCTGGCCGGACCGGACGTGATGCCCACGCTGGCCGAGGTGACCGAACGGCTGGTGGCGGAAGAGCTGCGGCGCAAGGCGGCGTCCTTGCAGGAAGCGGCGGCCCGGATCGGGGCCGGTGCGGATGTCGCCGAGTTCGTCCGCATGGTGCAGGTCTGCATCGCCAATCCCGCACCGGCGATGCTGCTGCGGAACGCGCCGGCCGTCGGCGGGGACGACACCCCGCTGGCCAGGCTGCGGCTGGAGCTGCGGATCTATCTCCGCTACGCGGCGACGATCCTGCAGGTGTTCGACAACGAACTCGACCGCACCGCGGTGAGCGTGGCCAGTTCCCTCGCCGACGAGCCGGGGGCCTTCGACTCGCTCGCGGCGGTACACCACCAGCTGGCAGCCCACCCCATGGTCGCCGCTCTGACCCTCGAGAGGTTTCGGCAGGCTTGGACGCTCGACCCCGGCAAACCGCCGCCCGACCCGGCGTTCCCGATGTCCGAACGCCTGCTCGCCGACCGCGTGCCCGACGTTCCGGAGCGGTTGAGCCGGTTGTGCCACTGCGTATCCGGAGGAGCGCCGCACAAGCTGCTCAAACTCGCGGACAAGGCCATGGTGCTCGGCGCCGCCGGGCACGCCGACGTGGTCCGGCGCATGGTGCACGACGAGCTGCGGGACAACCTGGCCAACGCCAGGGTCGTCGCCGCTTCGCTCGGGTCAGGACGCGACGTGAAGCAATTGCTCCGGGCGATTGCGGTGGTGCCCGGGGCGGGTCCCGTCGACCTGCTCGTCGCGGCGGAGGCGGCGCTGTCGGCCGAAGGGCGGCTCAGCGCGCTGTGGGACGAGTGCCGGGCGCACCTGATGTTCTCGGCGGCCCTGCTGGAGGTCTTCGAGACCGACCGCGAAGTGGACGACGGACGCCTCCGCGCGCTGGCCGCCGTGCCGACCCTGATCACCACCGACGCGGCGAGGGCCATCGACACCGTGCACCGCGTGCGGCGGGACCGGCCGCCGGCGGGGTGAACACCGTTTTCGTCGCTTTCCGACCGGATCGCGGCGCAGTTCATGAAAGTATTTCGGCGACCCCGGATTTCTGCGCCACTCGGCCGCTCCCGTTACTCGCGCCCCCGGATCGGGACCATTCCGTGACCTTACTCGGGGGTTTGAGGTGAAACGCCGGAACCGGATGCGGCGACTAGTACAACGGGTAATCAACTTGCTACGCGAAACAGCGCAGCCCGTTGGTCCACCCGCACGAGCCGGCTCCTCGCTCCGCGCGCGGGGGCCCGGTCCGTTCCGCCGTACGGGGGTGGAGATGCGCCGGACGTTCGTCGTCGCCGACTTCGTTGGTCCTGCCGGGTACGAAGACCGGCTGAAACGGGTGCTCGCCGATCTGCACGACGGCCTCGGACCGACGCTCGCCGTTGCCGTGCTCGGGTTGCGGGCCGCCCGGGACCTCATCGCCCGGGACCGCGTTGCCGCCGGGGAGCTGCTCGCGCGGCTCGAAGACGAGCTCTACCGGGCCATCACCGATCTGCGGCGCATCGTCGCCGACGCGCGGCCGCCGGCGCTCGACGAAGCCGGGCTCGTCCTGGCCGTGCGCCGGTACGCCGAAGCGCTCACCGATCGGGTGCCCGCCGAACACGGGCCGCTGCGCGTCGATGTCGAAGTGCACGCCGAACTGCCTGCGCTGCCGGCGGAAGTCGAAGTCACCGCTTACCGGATCATCCGCGAGGCCCTCGTGAACGTCGCCCGGCACTCCGGCGCCCGCCAGTGCACCGTCCACCTCTGGCC
The DNA here is from genome assembly GCF_044759945.1 of Amycolatopsis sp. NPDC098790. Lineage (NCBI taxonomy): Bacteria > Bacillati > Actinomycetota > Actinomycetes > Pseudonocardiales > Pseudonocardiaceae > Amycolatopsis > Amycolatopsis sp. NPDC098790. The sequence goes on along the minus strand of NZ_JBIWAI010000002.1, from coordinate 1,688,362 downwards.
CCGCGACGGGGACCTGCACGTGGAGATCGTCGACGACGGCGTCGGCACCGACGGTGATGCACTGCCCGCGGTCGGCGGGAGCGGCCTGCGGTCGATGCGGGAACGCGCCGGCGACCTCGGCGGCGGCTGCCGGGTCGAGCCGGTTCCCTCGGGCGGTACGCGGATCGCCGCCTGGCTCCCGCTCGCCAAGGCGTGAGGCGGTGTTCGCCACCCTGCGCGTCCTCGTCGTCGACGACCACCCCGTCTTCCGGGCCGCGCTGAACGCCCTGCTCGACGGCACCGACGGCGTGGAGGTCGCCGGGGAAGCCGCCGACGGCCGCACCGCCGTCGCGCTGGCGCACGAGCTGGAACCCGACGTCGTCCTGATGGACCTCAACCTCCCCGACCTCGACGGCGTCGAGGCCACCCGGCGGATCGTGACCGCCGCCCCGCACACCGGCGTGCTCATGCTGACCATGTTCGAAAACGAGGCCGCCGTGTTCGCCGCCATGCGCGCGGGCGCCCGCGGCTACCTGCTCAAGGGCGCGCGCAACGAGCAGATCATCCGCGCCGTCCGGGTGATCGGCGACGGCGAAGCCATCTTCAGCCCGGCGATCGCCACCCGGGTGCTGTCGTTGCTGGGCACCGCGACCCCGCGCGACGAATCGTTCCCCCGGCTCACCGCGCGCGAAAAGGAGATCATGGTGCTCATCGCCCGCGGCAGGGGCAACGCCTCCATCGCCGAGGAGCTGGTGCTGAGCCAGAAAACCGTGCGCAACCACGTCTCCCACATCTTCCGCAAGCTCCGGGTCACCGACCGCGCCCAGGCCATCGCCAAGGCCAAGGAAGCCGGCATTGCCCGATCGGAGTAAGGAAAGCGGGACATATCGGGACTCCTCCTCCCTGTTCGGCGAGCCCCCGCACCCACGATCCTGATGTGGAGCGAACGTCGTTCGAGGGAGGGCCTCACCGATGATCACCGACCAGGTTCCGGTGCTGCTGCACGCCACCGACACCATCACCCGCGCGGGCGTCACGGCCGCGCTGCGTTCACGTCCCGAGATCCGCTTCGCCGACGAGGACACCGGCGAGCGGGCCGTGGTGCTGGTCATCGTGGAACGCCTGAACGAGGAGGCCCGGCAGCTGCTGCGCAGCCTCCAGTGCGCCAACCACGCCGGCGTCGTCCTGGTCGCCGGGGAGGTGGAGGACTCCGAGCTGCTCGACGTCGTCGGCAACGGCGTCTCGGCGATCATCCGCCGCGCCGACGCCACCCCCGACACCCTCGTCCGGCTCGTCAAGACCGCCGCCGTCGGCGAGGGCGCGCTGCCGCCCGACCTGCTCGGCCGCCTGCTGTCCCGGGTGTCCCGGCTGCAGCGGGACGTACTGCACCCGAACGGGTGGGACCTGGCCGGGATGTCCCAGCGGGAGACCCGGGTGCTGCGGCTGGTCGCCGACGGCTTCGAGACCAAGGAGATCGCCGACCAGCTGAGCTACTCCGAGCGGACGGTCAAGTCGATCCTGCACGACATCACCAACCGCTTCCAGCTGCGCAACCGCGCCCACGCGGTGGCGTTCGCCATGCGCGAAGGGCTGATCTGACAAGGGTTCTACTCGACCCGGCCGGAGAAGGACACCGACGGCGTGCAGCGGCCGCGGTCACCCGGGTTCTGGCAGCTGACCGCCAGCACGATCTTCTCCCCCGGCTGGAACCGCCAGGCCTGCAGCCAGTGGTGGTCGAGGTCGCGGAAGTTGGACAGGCCGACCTCCAGCAGGACGCTCTTGGTGCCGCCGGAATCCCGCAGCAGCCGCAGGGTTCCGGTGTCACCGCGGGGGTTCTGCAGGATCAGGTCGGTGATCACCAGCGTCTTGTCCGGGTCGGGCATGGTGTAGGGGAACTCGGCGAACCGGTTGACGTTCGAGTCGATGTTCGCGTCCGCGGCCACCCGGAAGTCCGTCGGCGTCCCGGTCGCGGCGTTCGGCCGGCTCGGGTTGGTCCCGTCGTTGGCGGTGCCGCCGCCGGTGGTCTCGCCCGGCGGGGTCAGGCCGACGGCCTTCATCGCCTGCTCGGAGTTCTGCTTGGCCTGGTCGGCGTTCTTCTTCGCCTGGTCGGCCCCGGCGCCGGCGTCCTGCGCGGCCTTCACGATCTCCTGGTTCTGCTCCTGCGCGGCCTCGCGCGCGGCGGACTTCACCGCGGGCCGCAGCACGGTGAACCACAGCGTCACCAGGGCCAGCAGGAGCACCAGCAGCGCGGCGAGCGCGGGCAGCAGCCACTTGGGCAGCAGCTGCCGCTGCACCATGGTGCCTTCGGTCTTGAGCGGCTCGCCGCCGTCGGCGGTGACGAACACCTGGAAGCGGTGCCGCACGGGTTGCCCGCGCAGGAACCGTTTCCGGGGCTTGGCGCGCATCCGGACGAACGCGGCCGTGCCCGGCGCCAGGTCGGCCCGCTCGCGTTCGAGCCGGAACTCCAGCTCGTCTTCGGGGTCGAGCGGGCTCAGCTCCACCGCCACCGGCCGGTTGCCGCGGTTGTCGACGGCGACCTCGAAGTCGGCCTTGGAGCTGCCTTCCACCTTGGCCGGGACGACCTCGGCGGTCACCTCGGTGAAGGCGCCGAGCTGGACGGTGCCCTCCTCGACGACCGAGCCGGCGGGGTCTTCGCTCGAGAAGACCCGGACGCCGAACGGGATCGTCCCGGCGGGGACGTCGGAGGACCGGGGTGGGGCGAAGCGCACGGTGACCGTGCCCGTCTCCCCCGGCAGCAGGTTGACCGTCGCCGGTTCCGCGGTGGCCCAGCCACTCGCGTCGCCCACGACGTCGACCGAGAACTGGTCGACGACCTGCCCGGCGTTGCGGATGGTCACCGAGCAGGTGGTCTCCCCGCCCGGTTCCGCGACCAGGCCGGCTTCCGACAGCGTCGCCGTTGCTCCCATGCACCGAGTTTCCGCGCCCGGCCCCGGGCGCGGCACCGGCGGACGGGTGTGCGGCCGTGCGCCGGTGGTTGCCCGTACGGGCAGCGGCTCAGCCGCGGGTGATGAACGGCGGTTGTTCCGTGCGCAGGACGACCAGGATCGGGTTCGACTGCACCGTCTGGAACTTCGGCCCGATCACCGAAGCCACCGACAGCGTGCGCGGGCCGATCAGGTCGTGGTGGAAGAGCAGGAACTGCGCCTGGAACTTCCCGTCCGCGCCGACCGTCACCAGGCCCGGGGTCGCCGAGATGCCGGCCGACCACGCCAGCCGGACCGTCGCGCCCGGTGGGAAGTCCGTGCCCGTCACCCGCGGCACGAAGCCCAGCGGGCCGATCCCCGGGTCCACCGTCACCACCGGCTGCCGGATCACCACGCGCGCGTTCGCCGCGTTGTCGGCGGCGGTGGTGTCCGGCCCGGTGGTGGCGATCGTCGCCGACACCGGGGCGTCGACGGCTGCCCGGGCCGCCAGCGCGATGCGGACCTCGACCGTCTGCCCGGGCGCGAGCGTCCCGAGCGCGCAGCTGGTGCCACCCGGCGCGCAGCCCGGTGACACCGAGGTCGCGGGCAGCCCGGGCGGGAGCTGGGGGTCCAGGCGGACGGCCGGCATCGGCGCGCCGGAACCGTTGTGCACCAGGAAGGTCAGCACGACGTCGTCGCCGCCGACGAACAGCGGCACCGCCGACACCGCCATCCCCAGCGACAGCGACCCCGGCGTGACCGGCGGCGCTGGCTTCTCGGCGACGGTGACGACGGCCGTGGCGGAGTTGTCCCGCGCGTCGGCGTCGCCGCCTGCCGTGGTGACCGTGCCGGTCGCCGCCTGCGTCCCGGAGACCACGCCGGCGGCGCTGAACCGCATCCGGACCTGGGCTCCCGGCGCGAGCGCACCGAACGCGCAGACCAGGTCCGGGGTGCACGTCCCCGCCGAGGTCAAGGGTGCCTGTGGGCGCAACCCGGCGGTCAGCCGGACGAACAGCCCCACGCCGGGCGCGGTCGCGGCCCCGTGGTTGGTGACCACGAACTCGAACGTCGTGAGCCCGCCGAACGCGATCGCGGCCGGGACGGCGGTCGCGGTCACCCCGACGTCGGCGATCCGCTGGAACACCGGCTGCCACGCACCGCCGGGGCCGGCGATCAGGAGCGTGGACGCGCCGCCGGCCGACGGCACGATCCGGATGCTCGACGGGGTTTCACTGGGCGCGCTGTCGAAGGCGACGAGCGTGCCGTCGGGCGACCACGCGGGGTTGTCGACGAAGTCGGCGTCCTGCACCAGGACCCGCGCGGGTCCGCCGTCGGCGGCCGCGGCGCAGATCAGCCGGTCGTCGTTCTGGAACACGATCGCGGCGCCGTCCGGCGAGACGTCGGCCGAGGCCTGCCGTCCGATCCCGCACGGCTGCCCGAACGAGGGTGACAGGTCCCGCTGGGTCCCCGCGACGACGGTGTCCGGTCCCGGGGTGAGCGAGACCTGCCAGAGTTCCTGCCGCCGTTCCCCGCCCGGGTCGACCGCCATCACGGCGGTCTCGGTGGCCGTGCCGTTCGTCCCGGTCGCGGTGCAGGTCACGGTGGTGGCCCCGACCGGGAACAGGCTGCCGGACGACGGGCTGCAGAACGGGGTGATCGGCGTTTCCCGGTCGGCGTCGACGGCGGTGGCGGGGTACTCGATCACCGTCGGCGCGCTGCCGGTGACGGTCCTGTCGTGCACGGTGATCAGCGGCAGCCGGGGATCCTTGACCCGCACGGTGACGTCTTCGGTGTAGCCGGGCCGCACGGTGGGTTCACCGTCGACGCGGAACTCCACGCGGCAGTGCAGGAGAGCCCCGAGCGGGGCGGTCGGGGACACCGTCGCGGTTTCGACGAAGTGCGCATCCGTCCCGCCGGGCACCTGCTGCGTCCCCTCGGGACTGAAGGTCATCGTCAGCCCCGGGTCGCAGAACGGCACCGGCTGCACCTTGACCTTCAGGTCCGTGATGCCCCGGATGATCGCCTGGCTGACCTGGCCGACGTCACTGCTCTCGGTCAGCACGCCGTCGGTGGCCTTCGTGATCGCGCTCGCCTGGCCGCGGCCGTCGAGGGTCCCGTCCGTCTCCACGTCGAAGCTTTCGCCCGATCCGCCGCCGCTGGTGACAGCGGGTACCGCGACCACCCGGACGTTCGCGGCCTTCAGCGCGTCGACGACGGCCGCGGTGGTCGGGAACGTGCCCCGCTCGTCGTCCGTGGGTGACTCGTGGCTGGCGGCGTCGCCGACGAGCACGACGATCCGGTTGCTCGTGTCGCGGAAGGTGACCGCGCCCGTGGCGAGCTTCTGCAGGGCGACGTACCAGTCTTCGGCGGTGTCGTCCCCGCCGGTCGCGGTGATCCGGCCGAAGGCGTCGGCGATCAGCTGGCGTTCGGCGGCGGTCCCGACCGGCGTGAGCGGCTGCTGCACGTGGAACGAGCGCGGCGGGTTCGGCGGCGGGCCTTCGCTCGGGTGATCGTCCACGAGGTCGCCGTACGCGGCGACCGCGAAGTGCGCCGACGGCTGCACCTTCAGCACCTCGTCTATGACGTTGCCGAGGTTCGCCTTGACGTCGCCGATCACCCCGCCCATCGATCCGGTCTGGTCCACCAGCAGCACGATGTCCGGGTTCGGCGGGACCTTGTCCGTCTCCACCGTCTTGGGAACCGAGGCCGAACTGCCCTGGCCGACCGGGATGTCCACCACCGCCGGGTCCACTCTGGACGGTCCGGGCGGTGCGGTCCGCGTCGCCGCGCGGGTCAGGGTGATCTTCGTGCCGTCGGCCGACCACACCGGCTGCGAGTCGTCACCGCGCAGGTACGGCGGCAGCGGGATGTCACCGAGGATCCGGCCGTCGGCGACGCGCGCGATCCGGACGAAGTCCCGGCCGCCGCCGTCGTCGCCGAGTGAGGTGTCGGTGAAGGCGATCATCGTGGCGTCCGGCGACCACGCCGGGTGCCGTTCGCGCTTGAGGGCGTCCAGCCCGCCGGTCACCGGCCGGGGCGCGCTGCCGTCGGAGTTCGCGACCACGATCCGGGACGCCGAGGACTCGCCGGAGGCGCGCTCGGTGTAGGCGAGCAGCGTGCCGTCGGTGGAGAACGCCGGGTCGACCTCGTCGGCGTCCGGGCGCTGGGTGAGGTCCCGGCGGTCGCCGCCGGTCGCGTCCGCGCTCCAGATGTCGGTGCTGCCGCCCGCGCGCAGCTCGGTGAACACCGGCTGGCCGTTCGCCCGGAACGTCGGTTCCGACTCACCGGTGCCGGACAACGCCGAGATGACCGAGACGCGGCCGCCGGCGATCTGCTTGACGTCGCCGAGCGGGTCCGGCGCGTGGGTTGTGAACGCCAGGCGGGCCCCGTCGGGCGACCACGCCGGTTCCGTCGAGTCCCCGGGGTCGGGCACCGCGCGGGTGACCGCGCCGCCGGTGTCGGCCATCAGCACGACGTCGCCGGCGGGGTGGAAACGCGTGGTGGTGAACGCGATCCGCGCCGGTCCCCACGCGGGCTGGGTGTCCGCGGCCGGGTCGGCGGTCAGGCGGGCCGGGGTGCCGGCCGCGGCCGGGACGGTGTAGACGTCCCCGGCCGGGTCGTCGCGGGTGCTGCTGAACGCGAGCCGGGTGCCGTCGGGCGACCAGCTCGGCGAGTCGTCGGCGGCCGGCCCGGACGTCACCTGGCGCAGGCCGCGGCCGTCCACGCCGATCACGAACAGGTCCCGGTTGCCGGTGCGGTCCGAGGCGAACGCGACCGTGCGGCCGTCGGGGGACAGCGCGGGGTGCGTGTCGACGGTCTCGTCGTTGGTCAGCCGGACCGGCAGCCGCGCGCCGTCGGCGAGGTAGTACAGCTCGCCGTCCCGCTCGGCACCGCCGGCGGTGCCGGCGCGGTGGCTCACCCACACGATGCCGCCGGTGCCGGCGGACGCGTCGGCGTCGACGCTCCCGGTCCCGTCCGGCAGCGCCGCCTGCGCGCCTTCCCCGGTGGCCTGGAACAGGCCCGTGGTGGCCTCGCTGACGTAGCCGACGCGGTAGGGCGCCGCCGGTGGGGGCGCCTGGGCCGCGGTCGGCGAAAGCGCTCCGCTGATCGCCCAGCCGCCGAGCACCGCGACGACCGCGATCCCCGCCACCGCTCGGTTCGCGCGCATGGTCGGTCCCTCCCCAAGGTGGCTCAGCCGGCTTCGAACAGCTCGATCTCGGAGATCGCGACGTCCTTGCCGTCGAGCGAGCGGTACAGCCCGGCCACGTGCAGCTCGACGCTGGTGGCGCCGTCGCTGTTCTCGATCGGGACTTCCTGGGCGTCCGGCGTGTCGGCCAGCGCCATGTCGTAGGTCTTGCCGGTGGAGAACACCAGGTGCAGCTTCGACGGCCGGTGCTGAGCCGGGAAGTTCGCCGCGTCACCGGAGTACACGATCGCCTTCCGCAGGTCCGCCGGGTGGTCGAAGGTGAACACCAGCGTCTGTTCCCGGTCGGCCGGCGCTGCCCAGAACGTGTTCTTGGCATTGTCGGTGGCCAGCGGCGCCGCGTGCCCGGCGACCTCCGCGGTCGCGGTCACCTTGACGGGGTGGACCGGGTTCAGCTTGGCCTCGAAGATGCCGGTCACCTGGCTCCACAACCCCACCGCCGCGGTGTTGATCGCGCCGCGGAACGGCTGGTACAGCGCGTAGATCAGCGCCGAGAAGATCAGCGCCACCGCGACGGCCCGGCGGATCACCTTGCCCACGGTCCGGCGCGCGGCCCCGGCGCGGCCGGTCCGGCGGCGGACGCCGTCCTTGCCCGGCCGCTCGCCCGCCTTGTGCTGCTTCGCTTTGCGGCCGAACAGCCGCCGCCACCACGACGTCTCGACGACCTCGGACTCGGCCAGCGACGCGCCGCAGCGGCTGCAGAAGTTGCGGGTGGGCGCGTTGCCCTTGCCGCACCGGCCGCAGATCAGGTCGCCGGGGTTGAGGACCTGCTCCTCCACGGTCTGCTGCACCGGCTGGCGGACCGGGGCGACCGGCTCGGCGGGCTGCACGACCTGCTGCTGCACCACCGGTTGCGCCCGCACCGCGACCGGGCCGTCGTCGTCCCACTTCAGGTAGCGGCCGCACTCACCGCAGAACTCGACGTCGGCGGGACCCTGGTGCCCGCACTCCGCGTAGATGACCATCCGCTACCCCTCCACCACTTCCACCGCGACCCGCACGTGGGCGGGCACCGCCTCCACGACCGCCGCCGTCAGCCGCCGCGTGTCCACCCGGGCCGGGTCGGGCACCCGCACCAGCACCTGCACCCAGGCCGGTCCCGGGTCCGGCAGCGGCGCACCGGGCTGCGGGGAGGCGACGACGCCGCCGCTGTCGGTCACCTCGACCTCGCCGCCGGTCAGCAGCCTGACGTGCTCGGCCAGGCCACGCCGGGTGCCACGCCACCGGTGCAGCTCGACCGACCGCGTCACCAGCTGCCTCAGCTGCGCCGGGCTCCAGCTCTCGTCGACGCGCAGCGCGACCCAGTGCGCCAGCCAGCCGACGAAGTCCTCGGGCGCGACGCCGGGGTCGAGGTAGCCGGCGAAGTTGTCCAATGTGGACAGGACCGGGGCGAGGACCTCGTCCAGCGCGCCGGTGAAGCCCCGCACGAACCGGTCTTCGGCGTACACCGCGGGCAGCTGCTCGCCGATCGGGTGCGCGCTCGGCAGCCCCGGGATCCCCGTCCTCATGCGCCGGCCTCCCGGACCCGGACCTGGTGCCCGAAGGAGAACGCGAGCGCCTGGGGCGGCAGGTCGAGCCGGTCGACCTGGTCGCCGCGTTCGCGCGTGATCGGGTTCGCGGCGAACAGGCGCACGTCCTCGACCAGCTCGACGCCGGGAAGCCGTTGCAGCACCGCGAAGACCTCGCCCGACTGCACCGGACGCCCGAACGGCCAGCCGTCGCCGTCCGGGCCGCCGCTGAGCGGGTTGAAGTAGTCGTAGAGGGCCTGCGTGGCCCGGGCGCCGAGCGTGCCCGCGGTCGTCCGGCGCCTCGCCCGCAGCCGCGCGACGACCGTGACGCCCTGGTAGAACGGCGGCTCCACGGACACCAGCGCGCCCACGCAGCGCCGTTCGTCGAGGTGGCGTTCGATCCGGGCGCGCATGCCGGCGTCCAGCATCAAGGTGGCGAAGGCGAGCTCGCCGGTGTCCGGCACCGCCGGCACGACCAGGACGCGGATCGCGCCGGTCTCGCGGCCGTCGGGGCCGTGTGCGGGGATGCACCGCACCCGCGCGGCTTCCGGCGCCGCTTCACGCGCGAGCTGCTCGTAGTCTTCGGCCGTCACCGCGCGGTCGCGGGTGCGCAGCAGCAGCGGACCGCGGACCTGCGCGTCCTGCACCGACTCGCCGTCCACGCCGCCGATCGCCGGACGGCGGTTGACCACGCTGCTGACGAACGGGATCGGGTCCCGCTGCACCTCCAGGACCTCGCGGGCGACGTTGCCGCGCCGCCCGCCGCCGGAGCGGTATTCGGGCACGCGGATCGCCGCGGACTTGGCCGGGAAGGCGCCATAGTAGCGGAGGCCGCCCTCGGGCTGGCGCACCGCGGGACCGAACACGACCTCGCCGCCGACCCGGTCGAGCACGACGTGCCGGTCGTCCGGCCCGGAACCGGCGAACGAGCGGACCTCGGTCCACTGCTGCCAGCCGTCCGGGCCCGAGACCTCCACGACCAGCTCGCCGTCGCCGGCGACCACCGGTGGCCGGCCCAGGGGGAACCGCTGGCCCGGCGTGCCGTCGGAGGTGCCGACGATCTCGTTGCGGATGACCTCGGCGTGCACCGCGCCCGCCGTGCCGCCGATGGTCGAGGCCTCGACCGCGTGCAGCCGCGGCGAGCGCTGGTAGAACGGCTGGTTCTCCTTGGCCTCGACCAGCCGGCACCGCAGCCAGCCCGCGCGCCGGCGGGCCAGCACCGACATCGTGTGCCCGTGCGGGACGTGCACGACGATGTCCCCGGCGCGGTTGAACGCGCCGGTGCTGTCCCGGTCGACCTCGCACACCACCCAGCCCGCGCCGTCCCACGCCTCCCACAGCCACGGCGGGTCCTGCGGGTCGACGCCCTGGCCTTCGACCTCGCAGTTCATCCGCAGCAGCACCGCGCAGCCGGGCACGGCGTCCGACAGCCCGAAGCAGACCGCGTCGCCGGGCGCGGGGGTCTCGGCGAAGGCGGCGGGACCCCCGCCGACGAGCAGCTCGTCGGTGCGGTCGACCGGCGGCAGGCCGGTGTCGGACGTGCTGGTCGCCAGGTGCGCGAGCGAGCACGGCACGATGGTCAGCGTCCGCTCGACGGTGAAGACCACGGGGTCCTCGACCTCGGTGCGGACGCTCGCGACCTGCTTGCCCGCCGCGACGACCACCGGGACGTCCCGGGCGGCCGAGAGCCAGAACGTCACGTCGGCGCGCGCCGCGGCCGGCGGGAACAGCCGGACCCCGATCAGGTCGAGGAACCGCAGGTAGTGCCGGTCGGGCACCCGGTTGAGCCGGTAGAGCAGCTGGTCGACCATCTGCGCGAACGTCTCGATCAGCGTGACGCCGGGGTCGGAGACGTTGTGGTCGGTCCACTCCGGACAGTTGCGCTGGACCAGGTACTTGGCTTCGTCGACCAGGTCCTGGAACCGGCGGTCGTCGAGGTTGGGCAGCGGGAGCGACATCACGCACCGTCCTCTGTGGACTCGTGCGGCGGGATGACGTAGAAGGGGAAGACGAGGTTGCGCGGGTCGTTCGTGCCGCGCAGGTGGTAGCGGATGTCGATCAGCAGGGTGCCGCGGTCGGCCTGGTCGAAGCTGACGACGACGTCGTCGAGGGTGATCCGCGGCTCCCAGCGCTCCAGCGCGATCCGCACCTCGTAGGCGATCTGCCCGGCGGTGGCCGCGTCGGCGGGGGCGAACACGAGGTCGTGGACCGCGCAGCCGAACTCCGGGCGCATCGGGCGTTCCCCCGGCGAGGTCGCCAGGATCAGCCGGATGCTCTCGACGACCTCGCGTTCGCCGCCGACCAGCGCGACCGAGCCGGTCGCGTCGGTGTGCAGCGGGAACGCCAGTCCCCGGCCGAGGAAGTCCTTCATCGGCACCGTCACGTCAGCCTCCGATCAGGACGGTCGGGCAGCCCATGACGATCGGCGCGCCGCAGGTGGCCAGGTCGCCCATCCGGGCCGCCGGCATGCCGCCGATCAGCACCGTCGGGCAGCCCGGCGGCGCGATCGGCGTCGGCGGGTGCACCGCGGGCGGCGGGAACGAGCACGTGTGCAGCGTGCCGACGTTCGCGGCGGGCATGCCGCCGATGAGCACGGTCGGCACCCCCGGCCCGGCGATGACGCCCGGGTGCCCGGTCGGGTCGCCGACCCTCGCGGCTGGTGGCATGTGCACTCCCCCGTCAGTTGATCTTGACCACGCTGCCGCGCACGGTGACGACACCGCTCGCGGTCAGCTCCGTCTGGCCCTGGCCGGCGACCGAGACGGTGGCGCCCTCGAGCTTCGCGCCCGCCGTGCCGTTCAGCTTCAGCTGCGCTCCCGCCTCGACGCTGGCGTCGGTCTGGGACTTCACGGTCACCTTCTGGCCCTTGAGCTCCAGCGGCCCGGTGCCGGCGTCGATGCTCACGCCGTTCTGCGCCTTGACCGTGACGCTCTTGCCGCTGGTGACCTCGATGACCTGGTTCTTCTGGTCGATCTTGACCACGAACTTCGCGTCACCGGAGGACAGCGTGATCCCGTCGTCCTCGGCGAACTCCAGCTTGTGGCCCTTGCGCGAGACGAACCCGCGGACGGCGACCTGGCCGCTGGTGCCGTCGACGGCCTCTTTGGACAGCTTCGGCGTGCTGTCCTTGCCGTTGTGCAGGCCGCCCAGCACGTAGGGCGCCTCGAAGTCGCCGTGTTCGAAGCCGACCAGGACCTCGTCGCCGACCTCGGGCAGCACGAACGCGCCGCGGTCCTTGCCGGCGCCGGGCTGCAGCGTGCGGGCCCAGGTGCTGGTGAAGTCCTTGTCCAGCCAGGGGAACGTGAGCTTGACGCGGCCGAGCTTCGCCGGGTCCTTGAGGTCGGTCACCTGCGCGGGGACGACCCCCGGCCACGACGAGCTCTTCGCCCCGCCCGCGACCAGGCCGTAGAGCGAGCGTTCCTGGCGCCCGGACACGGTGAACTCGGTGGTGTAGCCGACCTCGGCGTTGAACAGGTGCCGCGTGCTGGTCAGCGTGTACTTGCCCGAGAACGGCTGGCCGACGCCGGTGAGCGTGACGGCGGTGCCCGCGCGCAGCTTCGGGTTGCCCTTCGCGACGCCGTCGAGTTCGGTGCAGGCGCTGCCGAACCGGTCGGCCAGCGCCTTCGCGGTCGCCGTCGCCTCGCCCTGGGCCCGCCGCGGTGAGGCGGCGTCGAGGAAGGGCGGGCTCGCGAACTTCCCCGCCAGCGCGACCGGGTCCACGCCCGGCACCTCCGTGCCCGCGTTCTTCGGAACCGCGGTGGCGGTGATCGGCTGCTTGCTGTCGTAGTCCCACCCGGTGACCCGCACCTCCGGGACCTGCTCGGCCGCGGTGACGCTGGCGCGCAGGCTGACCAGGGTTCCGTGGGCTTCGAGCACGAGTGGGTCGGCGGTGGCCCTGGTCGTGGTCGAGGGCGCGCCGGAGGGTTTCTCGGGGAGCTCGAAGTTCAGCTTCCCGTCCCGGACGGCGATCTGCGCGCCCACCGCGTCGGCCAGCCGGGTCACGAACTCCCAGTCGCTGACGTTGTCCTGGCTCAGCTGGGTGTTCGGCCGGCCGCCGAAGCCGGTGACGTTGTCGACCTTCCCGACCGGGATGTTCGCGCGCTGGGCGACCTTGCGCACGACGTCGGCGATCGTCATGTTCGGGTAGGCGGCGACGCGGCGGCCGCGGAAGAGCCGGTGCGCGTGGTCGTACCCGCGGACCTCGGTGAACGTGCCGTGCGGGTCCAGGTCGATCGCGACCGCGGTGACCTCGCCCGAGAGCAGGTCCTGCGGGGCTTCCGGGTCGGACGTCTGGACCTTCAGCTTGATCTTCGCCCCGACCTTGAACTTCCCCTTCTCCAGCACGACGGTCCCGGGGTCGCGGAAGCGCAGCACGAACGTGTCGGGCAGGTTCCGGCTGTCGTCGACGTAGGCGTAGCTGAGCATCACCCGGACGTCGTCGGGCAGCGCGGTGCCCTCGACCTCGACCAAGAGGGTGTTCGTGAAGGTCTCGTTAGCCATCGAGCTCCTCCAGCGCGGGCACCAGCAGCGGGGTGCCGGGCCGCAGCCGCATCGGGTCGTCGATGCCGTTGGCGTCGGCGATCTCGCGCCACTTCCCGGCGTCGCCGTAAGCGCGGAACGCCACCGACTGCAGCGAGTCCCCGGCGACGAGCACGTGCGTGTCCCGGGCCGCGAGCGCGCCGGACGTCGGGTTCTGGCCGCCCAGCTCGCCGGAAATCTCCTCCAGGTTGACCGTGCAGACCGCGCGCACCGGCGTCCCCGACGGCGTGAACAGCGTGTACTTGGCGGTGACGCTGGCGACGTAGGCGGGGAAGCCGGTCATGCCGCCCCACTTGAAGATCACCCACGGCGGCGACGGCTTCTTGTGCTGGCGGCTGTCCTCGGTGGCCACGCAGCAGGTGAACAGCTGCTCGACCTTCTTGACGACGGCGTCGTTCATCTTGTCGGTGGCGTCGAGGAACATCTCCAGCGCGAGCTTGGCCGGATCGGACCCCTTGAACTGCGGCGGCGCGCTCTTCTTGGCGTTGGGTTGCGCGTCCCGGCCCCATTTGGCGTTCTTGCTCAGCGAGAGTTCCTTGGGGTTGAACTGGAACTCGATGTCGAACATCCAGTCGCCGGGCGGCTGCCCGGTACCCCCCGACTGCGGTGGCTTGTGGACTTTGAGCACCGCGCGCTGCAGGTTGTTGGGCGCGCCTGAGGTGTAGGCCGCCGTGGACTGGGAGCCGGCCGAGGTGAAGGTGACGGGTGAGGACATCGGCGTCAGCCCTTCTTCGCCGGGCTGAGGAAGCCGTGGTGGGCCAGTTCGAGGGTTTCGGTGGCGACCTTGGGCGAGTCGGGCGAGAGCTGCGGCCCGCTCCACCGCACCGGGACGACGCCTTCGAGGGCCCAGCTGGCGATGACCTTGCCTTCGAGCGTGCGGGCCTCGATGGTGGCGGTCTTGCGCTCGATCCCGCTGGCCAGGCTGGCGAACCACTTGGTGATCTGCGCGCTGGCCTCGGTGACCGGCCGCGAGAGCTTGATGTTGGAGTACTTGATCCGGGTCGGCAGCTGCCAGACCATGCCGTTGTTGCCGCCCTCTTCCCGCTGTTCCATCACGAACTCGCAGCCCAGGCCGTCGCAGCTGGAGAACGCGCCGAGGTTGCCGAGGTTCTTGTCGTCGAGCTTGACGACGTAGCACACGGCAACGGCCTCTTCGGTGTCCGGCATCGGCATCTCCTTCAGTGCGGGCGATCGGTGAGCGCGCCCCGGCGCTCACGGTCGAGACGGAGTTCGGTCTTGAGGCGGCGCAGGAGCGGGTCGAAGAGCTTCTTGACGAGCTCTTCGGTTTCCGGCTGGGCGGGGGCCGGGGCCGCTGCTGTTGTTGGTTGCGGCGCCGGGGCGGGTTCGGGCGGCGGTGCCGGGTCGGGATCGCGTTGGACGGGTGGGTTGTTCGTGGCCTGCGCGGTGGGTTCGTCGTGGGTTCTCGCGAGGGGGAGGTCGGCGCTGTGTGGCGATGTCTCGGTCGACCGGGCCACGGGGAGGGGCAGGCCGGGTGGCTGCGGGAACGTCGGTGCATCGAGGGTTCGCGCGAGTACGAGGGGTGGCTCGGCGCTTGGGGCCACCGGGAGGTCTTGTGCCGCTCGGCTGAGTGGGAGGGCTGCGGTCGGGTTGCCTGGAGGCGCCTGGTCCTGTACGGCTCGGCTGACCGGGAACGATGGGGGTTCGCTCGTCGGGTGGCTCGGCGACTGGAAGCCTTCCGTGGGGACGGCTGGGGTTTCACTCGTCCGGCCGGCCAGGAGCCGGAAGTCTTCCACTGCTCGGCTGACCGGGAGGGTGGTGATTTCGCTCGTCGGGTGGCCGGGGAGCGGGAGGTTCTGCATCGCTCGGCTGACCGGGAAGGCCGGGGTCGGGTTGGCCGGAAGCGGCAAGCCTTGCACCGCTCGGCTGACCGGGGACGCCGCGGTCCCGCTTGCCGGGAGATCTTGGATCGCTCGGCTGACGGGAAGTGCGCCGGTCTGGCCTGCCGGGTCAGCCGGGAGCAGGGGACCTTGGATCGCCCGATTGACCGAAAGCGGCGCGGTCTGGCCTGTCGGGTTGGCCAGAGCCGGGAAGTCTTGCGTTGCGTGGCTGACCGAACGCGGCGCGGTCCCGCTCGCCGGGTTGACTGAAAGCGGGAGGTCTTCTACCGCTCGGCTGACTGAGAGGGTTGGGGTCTGGCTCGTCGGATCAGCCGGAAGCGGGGGGCCTTGGGTCGCTCGGCTGACCGGGAGGACTGGGGTCTGGCTCGTCGGGCCAGCTGGAAGCGGGGGGCCTTGGGTCGCTCGGCTGACCGGGAGGACTGGGGTCTGGCTCGTCGGGCCAGCTGGAAGCGGGGGGCCTTGGGTCGCCCGGCTGACCGGGAGGACTGGGCTCTGGCTCGTCGGACCAGCTGGAAGCGAGAGATCTTGGCTCGCTCGGCTGATCGGGACTGCTGGAGCCTGGCTGGTCGGGACAGCTGAAAGCGGGAGGTTTTGCAGTGCTCGGCTGACCGGAAGCGCCGCGGTCCCGCTTGCCGGGCCGGCCGGGAGCGGGAGATCTTGCGCCGCTCGGCTGACGGGAAGGGCTGCCGTCCCGCTCGTCGGGTGGCCCGAATGTGGAAGGTCTTGGATCGCGGTCCCGCTTGTCGGGTGGCCCGCCAGTGGAACATCTTCGATCGCCCGGCTGACCGGAAGTGCTGCGGCCTCGCTCATCGGGTGCGCCGGAAGCAGGGGGCCTTGGCCCGCCCGGTTGACCGGGAGGGCTGCGCTGTCTCTGGTCGGGTGGCCCGGAAGCGGGACGTCTTGGCTCGCTTGAGTGACCGGGAGGGCTGAGGCCTGGCTCGTCGGGCCGGCCGGAAGCGGGAGGTCCTGCGTCGCTCGACCGATCGGAACCGCTGTCGGGTGGCCCGGCAATGAGAGGTCCTCCACTGCTCGGTTGACTGGAAGTCCTGTCGCCTCGCCCGCGTGGCTGACCGGTAGCGGGTTCACCGCTTCGATTGCCCGTGCCACCGGCAGCGACGATTCCTGCGCCACTCGGCTGACCGACACCGCCGGGGCTTCCGTGGTGCCCGCAACCGGGAGCAGCGGTTCCTGCACTGCTCGCGCCACCGGGAGGGCCGCTGTCTCACTCGGCTTGGCCGGACCGGCCGCATCCTCCACCTGTCGCGCCACCGGAAACGGCGCGTCCGGCAATGGCCGTACTGCCGCCTCGGCCGGGAGGGGCGAATCCGGAACAGGTGAACTCGGCACCGGCTGCGCGACCGGGGCAGCCGCGGTCCCGGTCGGCGAAGACGTCTCCTCCACCGCTCGCAGCACCGAAACGGACGGTGGCTCAACGGCTCGCGCCACCGGGAGCGGTGATTCCGGTGGCGGGGAAACGCTCGTCGAGCCGCCCGGGCTCCCGGGCGGCTCGACCGGGTCGAGCGGGCGGAACGTGTTGACCGGCGACGGCCGCGCCGGCGGCACGTCCGGTACCCGCGAAATCGTCAACTCGTGCGGCGGCACCGGGAGCTCCGCGCCCTGCGCGATCGGCGCGCCGAGACCGAGCCGTCGTGGCGCTGCCTGCTCGACCCGCTGAACCACCGGCAGCTCCGGTGATGGAGCGGGTGCCGGTGCCGCCGGAACGTCCACAGGGGACTGTTCCGTGATCGCCTGGACCGTCCGCACCGGCGGGACGACCGTCTGGGCCGACGTCAGCGGCCGCACGACCTCGGCCGCCGGTACCGCCGGGAGCACCACCGAAGGCATCGGTGGCTCCGGCACGGGTTCCGGGGCGAAAACCGGTTCGGACGCCGTCTCCGGAACGACCTCACGCTGCACCGAGGTCTCCCACAGCCGCGACAGCCCACTTCGCTTGCGAGCCGGCGCCCGCTGCACCACCGGCATGGCGGGCACCGGCGTCTCGAGCGGCCGAGGCTGGACGAGGTCGCCGATGACGCCGGCGGGCTCCTCCGCTCCGACCCGGTGGCCGAGCGGCTCGAGGTACGCCGGGCTCTGCCAGGACGTCAGCGTTCCGCTGAACCGCTGGACCGGGTTGACCAGCGGGTGCTCGGCGAGGACGCGCTGGATCGGCGGCACCCCACGCCACTCCGCGCGGGTCACCGGCAACGCGGCGGGAGGGGCCGGCGGACGCGTCTCCTTCCTGTTCCACCACATCACAGCGTCACCGTCCCTGGCTCATCCGGGTGTTGATCCGGGCGATCTCGGCGACGTAGGTCAACCGGTCGGGGTGTTCGAGGTCGAGGATGTCGTCGAGCGACCAGTGCAGGTGGTAGGCGACGTACGCGACTTCCTCGTGCAGCCGGCCGGCCGCGTACGTCACGATTCCCCCAGGCGGCCACCGGCGACGTCGACCACGAAGCCGTGGCCGCACTCGGGACACGCCACGCCCGCCCGGGTGTGGCCCTCGCTGTTGATCCGGCGGTACATGTCCTGCAGGAACGCCAGGTCCGAGGCGAACAGGTTCTCGATGACCCCGGCGTGCACGTCGGTGACGTCGCCGATCCGGGTGACGACCCGGGCCAGCAGCACCACCGTGAGGAACGCCGAGTTCTCGCGCACCCGGTCGTCGCGCAGCGGCACCAGCTCGTCCCGCGCGGTGGCCAGGCGCATCACCCCGGAGTGGTGGACCTTGCCCTCGTCGTCGACGTACCCGCGCGGGAGCTCGAACGCGAACTCCGTCCGCAGCTTCGGCCGTTCCGCCCGCGGCTCCTCCACGAGGGCTTCGTCGGCCGAGGCCGACCCCGACGCCGCCGTCGGCGCCGACGCCATCACCCTGCGCATCGGCTCACTCGACTTCCATCTGCTCGTAGGTGACGACGAGCTTCTCGGTGAGCACGCTCGTGTCGCCGGCCTTCAGCGAGCCGATCTCCAGGCTCTTCGGCCAGGCGTTGGTGAGCTTGTAGCGCTTGAGCGCCTTGCCCTCGTAGTCGTAGACGATGATGGCGCCGCCCTTGCGGGCCGTCGTCATCTTGCCGAAGTGGGCGTCCTTGACCCACTTCTCGAAGCTGTTGTCGTCGGTCAGGCCGCGGGTCAGGGTGACCTCGCCGGCCTTGGGGCGGCCGGGCAGCTTCTTGATGACGTACTTGCCGTCGACGGTGTTCTGCTTCAGCTCGATGACGTCCTGCTCCATCTTGAGGCCGGAGACCTCGGAGATCTGCTTGATCTGGACACCGTCGATCTCGAGGCCGAACGAATGGCCGACGGCCTTGTCAAGGTCGGGAAGTGGCATGGTGGAGTCCCTTCACTACTCGTTGACCAGGCTGGTGCCGCCGGACATCTGGGCCAGCCGGAAGATCACGAACTCCGCCGGTTTCACCGGGGCGATGCCCACTTCGCAGATCACCTGGCCGAGGTCGATCCCCTCGGCCGGGTTGGTCTCGCGGTCGCACTTGACGAAGAAGGCCTCGTCCGGGGTGAGCCCGAACAGCGCGCCCTTGCGCCACTCCATGACCAGGAACGCGCTGATCGTGCGCCGGATCCGCGCCCACAGCGCGTCGTCGTTCGGCTCGAACACGACCCACTGGGTGCCGCCGAGGATCGACTCCTCGAGGTAGTTGAACAGCCGCCGGACGTTGAGGTAGCGCCACGCCGGGTCGCTCGAAAGCGTCCGCGCGCCCCACACCCGGATGCCCTTGCCCGAGAACGAGCGCACGCAGTTGACGCCGATCGGGTTGAGCAGTTCCTGCTCGGCCTTGGTCAGGTGCGACTCCAGGGCGAGCGCGCCGCGGACGACCTCGTTGGCCGGTGCCTTGTGGACGCCGCGGGTGGCGTCGGTGCGGGCCCACACCCCGGCCATGTGGCCGCTCGGCGGGATGTACGTGTTGGTCCCGGTGGCGGGGTCGAGCACCTGGACCCAGGGGTAGTACAGCGCGGCGTACTTCGAGTCGTAGCCGGCGACGTCCATCCGCCAGGAGCGGATCTCCTGCGGGTTGAGCGACGGCGGCGGGTCGATGATCGCCATCCGGTCGCCCATCAGCTCGCAGTGGGCGATCATCGCCAGCTGCACGGCCTTGACGGTGTCGAGGTCCAGCAGCTCGCGCTGGTAGGCGGCCATCAGGTCCGGCGCGGCGACCATGGTGATCTCGTCGATCGCTTCGAGGCCGCCGAACCCGGTGCGGTCGGCGACGTCGCCGACGTAGTCGCCGGCCCCGACCCGCCGCGGCACCGGCGGCTCCTGCGGTTCCCTCGGCGGCGCGGTGAGCGTCGCGGTGCCCTTCTCGGGCTTGGCGACCGCGCCACCGGACGCCGCCTCTTCGACGGTGATGAAGCTGGACTTCTCCCGCACCGCGGTGACGACGTTCTCCTTGGTGCGCTTGGTCGTCACGTTGTGGGTTTCGACGACCTTGCCGTCCTGCTTGACGAGCACGGTGAACCGGTCGTCGGCGGGGTTGTCGCCGGCCGGGTCGGCCACCTCGACGGTGATCTCGCCGGCCTGCTTGCCTTCCGGCAGTTCCTTGGCGACGAAGCGGTAGCCGCCGAGGACGGCCTGGCGCGCGGTGAGCTGCTTCGGCGTGGAGCCGTTGTCCTGGGCGCGCGAGCCGCCGACGCGGACGATGTAGCAGTTGGTGCCGCCGTTGAGGAAGTAGCCGTAGACGGACTGGGCCAGGTAGCAGCCTTCGACGAAGTCGCCGAAGGTCTGGGTGAACTGGCCCCAGTTGGAGACCAGCGTCGGGGTGTTGAAGGGACCGTCCGCCGCGAAGCCGACGAAGGCGGCGACGGCTGTGCCCACGCCCTCGATCGGCCGTGCGCCCGCCTCGATCTCCTCGACGTACACCCCCGGCGTGAGATAGGTGGGCATGCGTGCCTCCCTTGTCGACGCACAAGTCTTGACTCCAGCGATCGTGCTGCCCGCGCAGCCGCCGCGGTACGACCGCACGGATAGGCCCGCGGGAACCGATCTCTGCCCTTAAAGGCAGCTGCCCGTTCGGGCACCCGGGGCCGCCCGTCCGGCCGTTGGCAACCCGCCGTCACGAGCCGAGAGTGGGTCCATGCCGACGCGGCGGGACAAGGCGCCACGGGAACCGTCCGCGCAGCCCGCGCGGACGGCCGGACCCGCGCGCCGGGCGACGCCGCCGGCATTGCTGCGGCTGCAGGCGTCCGCGGGCAACGCCGCGGTGGCGGGGCTGGTGGCGCTGCAGCGGCAGGGCTGTCCCGCTCCCCCGGTCGCACCCGCCGGGATCACACCCGAGTCCGACCCGAAGTTCCAGTCGCTGAAGAAGGACGTCGGTGCGCAGGCCGGGGCGGCGAAGGCGCACCCGCCAGCCGGCGCGGAGGTCAAGCAGGCGCAGGACGCCGCCGTCGCGCCCGCCGACGACAAGGACGCGCAGGCCAAGGCCGCCCAGGCGGACAAGATGGCGGCGGCGAAACCCGCGGGGTTCGACAAAGCGGCGTTCATCGCCGCGGTGAACGCCGCGATCGCCAAGCAGGCGCCGAAGAACCTCGACGAGGCCGACAAGTTCGCCTCCTCCGGCAAGGCCGACCAGGTCAAGACCGAGGTGCTGGGCAAGGTCACCAGCGGTAAGGACGCCTCGGCCAAGGACGTCACCGACCGGACGAAGGAGGCCCCGGACCCCGGCCGCGCGGTGGAGAAGCCGGTCACCCCGCTGCCGTCTGCCGCGGCGCCGCCCGCGCTGGCACCGCCGGACCCTCGCAAGGCCACCCCGGACAAGGCCCCGCCCGAGCAGACCGACCTGCGCGCCGACCAGTGCGAGACGCACGGGGCGATGGCCGCCGCGGGCGTCACCGACCAGCAGCTGGCGCAGTCCAACGAGCCGGAGTTCACCGGCGCGCTGGCGGCGAAGCAGGAAGGCGAGCTGCACACGGCGTCGGCGCCGGCGGCGGTCCGCTCGTCGGAGGCCGGGCAGCTGGCGGCGGTCACCGGCGCGGCGCAGGCGTCCGGGCAGGCGGCGCTGGCGGGCATGACGGGCGCGCGATCGTCGTCGGCCCAGCGCGGGCAGGCGGCCAAGTCGGCGACGAAGGCGAAGGACGAGCAGGACCGGGCGCGGATCACCGGCGAGATCAAAGCGATCTTCGACGAGACGAAGACGAAGGTCGAGGGCGTGCTGGGCGCGCTGGACGACCAGGTGGCCAAGAAGTTCGAGGCGGGCGAGGCACAGGCCAAGGCCGCGTTCACCGCCGACCACCAGGCCCGCATGAAGCGCTACAAGGACGAGCGCTACGACGGCATCAGCGGCGCGGCGCGCTGGGCGTACGACCTGTTCGCCGACCTGCCCGCCGAGGCCAACAACCTGTTCCTCGAGGCCAAGAAGGTCTACGAGGTAAAGATGCAGGGCGTCATCGGCGAGATCGCGGACTTCGTCGGCCAGAAGCTGAGCGAGGCGAAGCAGCTGATCGCCGACGGCCGCTCGCGCGTCAAGCAGAAGGTCGAGTCGCAGTCGCCGGCGTTGCGCAAGATCGCGGGCGAGGCGGCGAAGGAGTTCGGCGGGCAGTTCGACGACCTGGAGAAGTCGGTCGACGAGAAGCAGCAGGCACTGGTCGAGGACCTGGCGCAGAAGTACTCGGAGGCCCGGACCGCGGTCGACGAGGAGATCAAGGCGCTGCAGGCGGAGAACAAGGGCCTGTGGAGCAAGGCGAAGGAGGCCGTCGGCGGCGCGATCGAGACGATCCTTTCGCTGAAGAACCTCCTGCTCGGGGTGCTGTCCCGGGCGGCGAACGCGGTCGAGCTGATCATCAAGAAGCCGATCGAGTTCCTGGGCAACCTGGTCAACGCGGTCAAAACCGGGGTGGTGAACTTCGGGACGAACATCGTCCAGCACCTCAAGGAAGGCCTGAAGGGGTGGCTGCTGGGCAACCTGGCGAGCGCGGGCATCGAGATCCCGGAGTCGCTGGACGCGAAGGGCATCCTGAAGATGGTGCTGTCGCTCCTGGGCCTGACGTGGGCGAGCGTCCGCGCGCGGATCCTGCGGTTCATCCCGGAGCCGGTGCTGGCCAAGCTGGAGCAGACGTTCGAAGTGGTCAAGATCCTGATCACCGAGGGCGTGCCGGGGCTGTGGCGGTGGGTGGTCGAGAAGCTCGGCGACCTCAAGGAGATGGTGCTCGGCCAGATCAAGGAATTCGTGGTCGAGAAGATCGTCAAGGCGGGCATCACGTGGATCATCTCGCTGCTCAACCCGGCGGCGGCGTTCATCAAGGCCTGCAAGGCGATCTACGACATCGTGATGTTCTTCGTGGAGAAGGCATCGCAGATCAAGGAGTTCGTGGATTCGGTTCTGGACTCGGTGGAGTCGATAGCCAAGGGCGGCGCGGGGGCCGTGGCCGGGTTGATCGAGCGGACTTTGGCCAAGGCGTTGCCGATGGTTCTGGGGTTCTTGGCGAGTTTGCTGGGGCTGGGTGGGATTTCGGAGAAGATCAAGTCGGTTCTGGAGAAGGTCCAGGCTCCGGTGGGCAAGGTGATCGACTCCGTCGTGGGGACGGTCGTCAAGGCGGGGAAGAAGGTCTGGTCGAAGCTCAAGCGCGGAGGTGCGTCTGTCGCTGAAGGCGTGAAGGGTCTCAAGGACGCGTTCTTGAAGAAACTGAGGGCGAAGACACCCATCAGCATGAAGGGCAACGCCCACACGATCTACCTCGACAACAGGAGCGGCCGCCCGGCGCTCATGATGGCAAGCCGCCCGGACCCGCTGATCGACAAGATCGACCGGGCGCTCGGACATGAGGCTGTGAAAAGCAGGCCCGCGGTCGCTGGGCAGCTCACCACCATGCGGGGCCTGGTCGTGGCCCACGAGAGCAAACTCAAGGACGCTCTCGCCATCAGCGCCAAGGAAGAGATCCAGAAGGCGGAACTCGAGATCTGGGATCAGCGCGTGCTCATCGCCTCCACCCTGCAGGCGGTCGGCCAGGAGATCGACCTCGACCTCCTCAAGGAGTCGACCTACGTCCTGGGCGGCGAAGTCCGCTCCGAGTTCCGGAAGGGCGGGAAGTTCAGGCCGACGTTCTACGGCGGTTTCAACAGCGCTGCCGATGCGAAGCGGGCGAGCGAACTCAGCCGTTTGATGAGCCTCAAGTTCAAGAACGCCGGGCGGTGGCAGAGCGATCCGGTCTACCGGCTGAGCTCCTCCTACATCTGCCCGGGGAAGGACTACAACTCACCACACCTGGTGGCGGGCATCGGGAAGACAGCCATCAACCTCGATCACAAAGACCCGAGTGTCATCAAGCACTGGAACAGCACCGGCCGGATGTCCGACCAGGACGCCCGCAATGCGTTCTTCAACAAGCTCGACAACCTGTACGGCATGTGCGGAACTTGCAACAAGTCCAATGGTGCGGCCGAAAGCGGCAGCGGGATCTGGATCGTCGAACCGGGGTTCAAAGGGCCGGACGGAACCTAGTGCACCGGGGTGACGCCGGCCTCGAGTACTACGCCTCTTCTTCGGCCTCTTCCTCACGCTGCACGAAGGTCTGCGCCATCTGCTCCTCGGCGCCCTCTTCGGCCTCGGGGGCTTCTTCGCGCTGGACGGTCATCCGCTGCACCGGCTCATCGTGCCCCGAGCCGTCCTCACAACGCTGAACAGCCGGCGCGGACATCAGCCGATCGGCGTTCGCCACCGCCTCGCGCTCGAAGCGGTCCGACGGATCCGACACCTTCACCCCGCCCCCGGCGTCCGTCCCTTCCACCGGCCCACTCCGCTGCTGCACCACGTGCGTCAACTCGTGCGCCAGCATGTGCTGGCCGCCGGCTGACGACGGGTCGTACTTGTCGCGCTGGAACACGATGTTCGAGCCCACCGTGTACGCCTGCGCGTTCACCGACTTGGCCGACTCGTGGGCCGCCCCGTCCGTGTGGACCCGGACGTCCGAGAAGTCCTGGCCGAACCGGGACTCCATGTCCTCCCGCGTCGAGGTGTCCAAGGGCGAACCGCCGCCCGATGAGACGACGTCGTGGACCGGGGAGCGTTCCTCCTCCACCAGCGTCGAAGCGCTCGCGTTGCCCACCGCGCGTTGCAGGTCCAGCAGGCCCGCCGGGCCCAGGACGTCCGGGCGGCCGGCGGCTGCCGCGCGGCCGAGGATGTCCGGTTCCGGGGAAATGCGGTCTCCCCGAGGCCGGGCGCTCGGTTCGACGTCGTTCTCGTGGCTGTGCCCGCGCATGTCCGCTCCCTCCGCCGCCCGTCCAGCTTGCCGTGACGACGACCGCGGCACCAGATTGGCGTGCGCGGCCGCTTGGGCAGGGAAAGCTGCCCGAACGGGCAGTTCAGCCGTCCGTCACCAGCGCCAGGTACGGCCCGAACTCCCGGTCGAGGCACAGCCGGCCCAGCTTGCGGTACTCCCGCGCCACCGCGCCGACCAGGTCGCTCATCGCCACCGGGCGGCCCGCCTCGGCCGCCAGGTAGGCGCCCGTCACCGCCGCCGACCGGATGTGGCCGCCCGCCAGCTCGAACGCCCCCGCCAGGAACTCCAGGTCCAGGTCCGACGCGCGCGGCAGCCGGGTGCCCAGGCAGCGGTCCCACAACCGGTGGCGCAGCTCGACGTCCGGCAGCGGGAAGTCCACGATCACGTCGAGCCGCCGGGTGAACGCCTCGTCGAGGTTGGCCCGCAGGTTCGTCGCCAGCACCGCGATGCCGTCGAACGTCTCCATCCGCTGCAGCAGGTAGGCGCTTTCGATGTTGGCGTACCGGTCGTGCGCGTCGCGGACCTCGGACCGCTTGCCGAAGATCGCGTCGGCCTCGTCGAACAGCAGCACCGCGTTGACCCCGGACGCCTCGGTGAAGATCCGCTCGAGGTTCTTCTCCGTCTCCCCGACGTACTTGTCCACCACCGTCGCCAGGTTCACCGTGTACAGGTCCAGCCCGAGCGACGCGGCCACGACCTCCGCGGACATCGTCTTGCCGGTGCCGGAGTCACCCGCGAACAGTCCCGTGACACCCCGGCCGCGGCCGCCGCCCGGCCGCATCCGCCACTCGTCGAGCACCTGGTCGCGGTAGCGGGCCCGCGCGGCCAGCTCGTCCAGCAACGACAGGACACCCGCCGGCAGCACCAGGTCGGACCAGCCGACCGCCGGTTCGATGCGCCGCGCGAGCCGCTGCAGGCCGGCGGCGTTCTGGCTGCGCGCACCCGAGCGCAAGTGGGACGTCCGGACCAGGCCGCCGTCGGCCAGCGCGGTCACCGACGCCGCCTTCGCGGCGCGGGCGATCTGCCCCGGCCCGAGCACGAAGTGCGCGGTCGCCTCCCCCGGGTCGACGTCCGGGGCGAGCCTGCCTTCGAGACGGCTGCGCCAAAGCTCCGCGCGCCGGGCGGCGGGCAGGGGCGACGCGTCGAGCTGCAACGGCGCCGTCGCGCTCCACCGCGGGTCCCACGCCCCGGTGCCGTGCACCACCAGCGGGATCGCCGGGTGGGCCAGGTCTTCCAGCCGCGGGTCCTCCACCGGGCCGAGCACGATCCCGGCGCCGCGCAGCAACGCCTCCCGCCGCAGCGACGCGGTCAGCTCGAGCTCCGCCTGCCAGCGTGCCGCGTCCACCACCAGCGCCGGGAACCCGGCCGCGGCCAGCGCGCCGACGCCGAGCTCTTCGGCGCCGCCCCCGGGCAGCTCCTTGAGGTAGACCAGCTCGACGCGGTCGCGGATCGCGCGGGCGAGCCGGTCGCGGCCCGGCACTTCGACGAGTTCGGTGCCCAGGCGCGCGCAGCCGGCGAGCTCGGGGGCGAGGCGGTCGTCGCCGAGCAGGTGGTTGACCACCCGGTCGGGGACGCGCAGCGTGCGCGAGAGGAACGGCCGGTCGTCGTCGCCCACGGTGAGCAGGCCGCAGGTGACCAACGGCGAGTCCGCGTCGAGCCGGGCGCGGCCGGTGGCCGAGGCCTCGGGGATCCCGCACAGGCGCAGCGCCAGCCCGGCGGTCGCGCGGCGGCGGGTGACGTCGTCGTTGAGGTAGCCGTAGAACTGCTCGAACCGGCTGTCCAGGTCGGGGGCCAGCGCGACCAGCAGCAGTTCGACGTCGACGCCGGTGAGGCCCGCCCGGTCGGCGAGCGGGCGCAGCCTGCCGTCGGGGAGGGAGTCGGCGAACGGCGTGAACGGCTCGCGGTGGCTTTCCAGCAGCGCGTCGATCGCCTCGTGCGAGAGGTAGAGGCCGCGGAACGGGTCGTCGGGGTTCGGGTCGGCCGCGCGCCTGCTGTCGACCGCGTCGCGGATGCGCTGTTCGAGCCGGGCCACGCGCTCGAACAGGTACCCCTGGCTCACCGGGACTTCCGGTGGGCCCGCGCCATGGCGACGCGGCGCTGGCCGTCGACCGCGCCGTCGGACACGTGGTGCCCGACGCGGTCGCCGCCGGTGTCGAGCTTGAGGCCTTCCTTCGCCGGCGGCCCGGCGGGGTAGACGCGTCCACTGTGGATCGGCGCCGAGACGACGACGTCCAGCGAAGGCTTGAGCTCGCCGCCGAGCGCGGTCCAGACGTCGGCGAAGGCGCGGTCCTCCGGTGGCGGCAGCGCGACGGTCATCGGCACCGGCAGCCCCATCTCGGCCAGCGAGCCCGACAGCACCTCGGCGGGCACGGCCTCGTGGCGCAGCAGGCCGAGCAGCAGGTCCGACAGCACGCGGTGCTCGTCTTCGGGGCGCTGGGTCCACGCGGTGACGAGGTAGGACAGCTTGACGTGCTTGGGCGGCAGGTGCCGCGCGGCGATCTGCCCGCGCTGGTCGTACTCGCTGAGCAGCCCCCGCGAGCGGCGGCGCATGTCCTCGCGCACGTCGTAGAGGTAGATGTTGACGGTGGGGGCGTTGCGCCGGGCCGCCCAGTCCTTCGTGGGGGCCTCGAAGGCGATGTCGACCTCGCTGCCGCGCAGCGCCTCGTCCTTCACCAGCCGCCGCAGCGCCTCGTCGACCTCGTGGATCACCGGCGGACCTCCTCGGGCTGGCGGTCTTCCCACGATGCGCGCCGCGCGGCCGGGCGGACACCCGCGCAGCGGCAGACCTTCGGGTACGCCGGGCTGCCCGTACGGGCAGGGCTCACCGGACCGGCAGGTGGGCGGCGACGTCGGCGAGCGCGTCGAGGGTGTCGCCGCCGAGGTGCCCGGTGGCGGTGTCGGCTTCGGCGACGACCATGGCTCGGCCGTCGGGCCGGGACCGGTAGTGCAGCCCCGTCATCCGCACGCCGGCGACGCCGAGAACGGCCGCGATCTCCAGGGGCCGCACATCACCGCTGCCGTGGACCGCCTCGACCTCCTCGAACGCGGCGGCCTGCTTCGCCGAGCGGAAGCCGACCCGCACCACCGAGATGACGGCGGCGTTGCCGTGACCGTCGCCGACCGCCAGCAGCATCCGGTCCAGCGAGGTGCACGGCGTCTTGACCAGGAAGTCGCGGACCCGGTCCGTCGCGGCCGCGAGGCAGTCGCCCTCGGGTCTGGCCACGCGTTTGAGTTCTTTGAGCTTCAGCCGGCTCCAGGCCTCGTCCGCCTTGCCGCGCTTGGCCGACTCGCGTGCTTCCGCGCGGCGGGTCTTCAGGGACCGCCCCGGGAGGGAGTCGACGACGTCGCCGGCGGTGTTGCCGGCCAATGCCTCCGACGCCGCGCCGCCTCCGCCCGCCGCGCCGCCGAGCACTCCGGCCCCGCCGCCGGCGACCGCCAGGCCGATCGCCCCGGCGACTACGACGCCCGTCCCCTTGTCACGGATGTAGATCCGCTTGCCGTCCTTGGTGATCCACCGCCCCATGGGGTCATCATCGAGGCGATCTCCGCGGTCAGGGCCCGGTGGCCGGGAACTGACCGGCGTTTGTCACGTTCGGAGCAGCTCCAGCACGGCCGCCGACTTCGGTTCGTCCAGGAAGCGCAGGCCCATGAAGTTGTCCCCGGGGTTGAAGCCGGGCAGCGCCCAGATCTCTTCGTACGGCATCCCGACCCGCCGGTACCGCCGGAGGCTGTAGACGTTGCTGAACAAGCACTTCCCCGGATCCGGGTTCCACAGGCGCCGCGCGAAGGCGGGGTTGCGGAAGCCGTGGCCGACCTCCGCCGTGGCCTGGATGTGCTTGCGGCCGGTGAACAGCACGACGTCGCCCGTGGTCACCGTGTCCATGCGGCGGTCGTACTTGTCCTTGGCACCCCAGAACCGCGCCTGGCCGCTCGGGTGCAGGGAATTCAGGCGGGCGAGGTCCGCGGGGTCGAGCAGCGAAGCGTAGTCGCGGAAGGCCACGGTCTTCTCGAGCGACTCGGCCCCGTAGCGGCGCGAGTCGGCGGTGCCGTAGGCGGGCTGGATGAAAACCTGGACCACGTCGGCACGGTACCCGCCGCCACGGCAGAATGCCGGGCGTGGGGATCACCGAACAGCTCGCCGTCCTTCTCGCCGGGCTCAGCAACCAGAACGAAGTGTTCGCCGTCTCCGGCGAACGGACCGCCACCGCGCTGGCCGAGCACGTCCACGCGCTCGGCGCCACCGGTGAGAAGCGCTGGGAAACCGAGATCGATCCCAGGAACGAGGCGATCTCCGTCGCGGACGTCACCTCGGCGCTGCAGCCCATCCCACGCGAACTGGCCGAGCGTCGGATGGCCGAGCTGGCCTCGGGAAGCATGGTCTACACCTACGAGATCATGGACGGCGACCGCGCGCGGGAGCTCGCCGGACAGCTGGTGGCCCTGCTCGGCGAGGACGCGGAGTGGTGGTCGAACCAGGATCCAGGCGGGGAAACCAGCTGGTCGCCGGTGACCCGCTGCACGTTCGACGGAGTGGTCGCCGCCACCACGTCCACCCACTTCGCCGCGCTGCTCCAGCTGGGCGAAGACTGACTCAGCCGCCGTGGGTGGTGTCGCTCTGGTAGTCGGTGTACGTGTACGGGTTGTCGAGGATCTTCGCCTCCGGGATGTCCGGGTTCATGCCCTGCCGCCACGCCTCCTCCCCCAGCTGCCCGCGCAGGTACTCGACCGTCGCCTCGACGTCCCGCCGGAGCGCCGGGAGGTCCACGCCGACCAGGCGGCCGTCGCGCTTCACGACCCGGCCGTTCACCAGCACCGTGTGGACGTCGCCGCGCTGGGCCTGGAACGCCACGTGGCCGTAGGGGTTCAGCAGGGGGAACGACACCGGTGAGTGGTCGTTCTTCAGCAGCACCACGTCGGCCTTCTTGCCCACCTCGAGAGAGCCGATGTCCGTGCGTCCCAGTGCGGCCGCGCCGCCGCGGGTGGCCCATTCGACCACCTGCTCCGCGCGCAGCGCCGCGTGCGTGACCGTTTCGCCCTTCGCGTGCGCTTCGAGGTGCTCGCGGGAGCGGTCCGCGCCCAGCGTCGTGCGCATCGCCGTGAACAGGTCGCCGCTCCACCAGACCGACGTGTCCATCGACAGCGACACCGGGATCCCGTACTGCCGCAGCGCCCAGGTGGACGGGTAGCCCTGGCCCGCGCTCTGTTCGCTTTCGGTCGACACCGACGCCGACCCGCCGGTCGCCGCGATCCGGTGGTAGGAGTCGGCCGACAGCGACGCGCTGTGGACGTAGATCGTCTCCGGGGTCATGAACCCGTGGTCGTGCATGAGGCGGATGCCGTCGTCGCCGGTCGCGCCCCAGACCCCGGCGTGCGTGGTCACCGGCACGCCCAGCTCGCGCGCCACCTCGAACGCGGGCTTCTCCGGGAACGCGGGGTCGCCGGTGACGTCGAAGGCGAGCTGGAAGCCCAGGTCGCCGCCGGTGCGGCGGGAGACGAAGTCGCGGAACTCCGGGGTGGCCGTCCAGGTCGCCGGCGCGTCCTGGATGTTGCCGTAGGCCAGCACGAACCGGCCGGGGACGGCTTCGAGCGCGTCGGCGGCCGCGTCGGCGTGCTGGGTGGTCTGCAGGCCGTGCGACCAGTCGACGGTGGTCGTGACGCCGGCTTCGAGCGCCTCCCACGCACCGAGCAGGTTGCCCGCGTGGATGTCCTCGGGGCGGAACACCTTGCCCCATTCGAGGTAGTACCAGACGAAGTACTGGGTCAGCGTCCAGTCCGCGCCGTAGCCGCGCATGGCCGTCTGCCACAGGTGGCGGTGGGTGTCGATCATCCCCGGCATCACGATCCCGCCGGTCGCGTCGATCTCCTCCGTGCCCGCGGGGACTTCCAGGGCGGGGCCGATCGCGGCGACCACGTCGTCGGTGACCAGGACGTCCGCGCCGGGCAGGACGCGGTGGGCGTCGTCGAGGGTCAGCACGGTGCCGCCCCGCAGGACGATCGATCCGGACATGGCTGCCTCCGGTTGCGTACACTCGTCCGCTCTACGGACACTGAAGGGGTGACGTCACCTTTGCCCAGTGCCGGGCCGGTGTCAATCCCCGCCGCTACGCTGCGGGCAGGACTGGGAGAGGGAGGTCGTGCATGCCACGCGAGGGAACGGGTCCCGACTTCATCGAAGCGCTGGCGCGCGGGCTCGAGGTGATCACGGCGTTCGGGCCGCGGCGGCCGGAGATGACGCTGGCCGAGGTGGCTAACGCCGCCGGCCTGGCCCGCCCGACCGCGCGCCGGATCCTGCTCACCCTGGAGGAGCTCGGGTACGTCCGCGCGGGCGGGCGCGGCTACGCGCTCACCCCGCGGGTACTGGACCTCGGCGTCGCCTACGTGCGGTCGATGGGCCTGTGGGACGTCGCCCGCCCGCACCTGGAGCGCCTGGTCGAGCGCACGAACGAGTCGTGCTCGATCGCCCAGCTCGACGGCTCCGACATCGTCTACGTCGCCCGGGTCGCGGTGCCGAAGATCGTCGCGCTGGCCGTCCAGATCGGCACCCGCTTCCCCGCCCTGCCGACGTCGCTGGGCAAGGTCCAGCTCGCCGCGCTGGCCCCGGACGAGCTGGAGGAGGTGCTGGCCCAGCCGACCCGCTCCGGGCTCGTCCCGCGCTGGCAACCCGAGCGGGCCGAGCGCGACGCCGAGCTGCGCGAGGTCCGCGCCCGCGGCTGGGCCCTCACCGACGAGCAGCTCGCCCTCGGTATCCGGTCGGTGGCCGCGCCGCTGCGCGACGGCGCCGGGCGGGTGATCGCCGGGGTCAACGTCAACTGCCACGCCGCCGAGACGCCGGTGGAGCGCCTGCTGGAGCACCACCTGCCGCTGCTGCTGCAGACCGCCGGGGAGATCAGCGCCGACTTCGCGCGCCTCGACGACGTCCCGCACGTCACCGTGCCGGCGGTGTCTTGACCGCGGCCGCCCGCGGCGGCAAACTGCGGACAGACGTCCGTTGGACGGACAGGAAGTGAGGAACCGGGTGAACACCAGCGCTGCCGGCCCGCTGACCGGGCTGCTGGTCGCGGACTTCTCCCGGGTGCTCGCCGGCCCCTACGCCACGATGCTGCTGGCGGACATGGGTGCTGAGGTCGTCAAGGTCGAGGGTCCGCAGGGCGACGAGACGCGCACGTGGATGCCGCCGGTGCGCGGCGACGTCTCGACCTACTACCTCGGCGTCAACCGCGGGAAGCGCTCGATCGCCCTCGACCTGCGCACCGACGCCGACGCCGCCGTCGCCCGGGAGCTGGCGGCGCGGGCGGACGTGGTGATCGAGAACTTCAAGCCCGGCGGCCTGGCCAAGTACGGCCTGGACTACGACACCATCAGGACGACCAACCCCGGCAGCGTCTACGCCTCCATCAGCGGGTTCGGGTCCGGCGAGGGCAGGCACGTGCCCGGCTACGACCTGATGGTGCAGGCGATCTCGGGCCTGATGAGCCTGACCGGCGACCCGGACGGCCCGCCGTACCGGGCCGGGATCTCGGTGTTCGACGTGATGGCGGGCAACCACGCGGTGATCGGCATCCTCGCCGCGCTGCGCCACCGCGACGCCACCGGCGAAGGCCAGCACGTCGAGGTGAACCTGCTGTCCTCGGCGCTGACCGGGCTGGTCAACCACAGCTCCGCCTACGCCGCCGGCGGGGTCGTGCCCTACCGGATGGGCAACGCCCACCCGAGCGTCTTCCCCTACGAGCCCCTGCCGACCGCCGACGCCGACCTGATCGTCGCCGCGGCCAACGACGGCCAGTTCCGCCGGCTGTGCGAAGTCCTCGACCTGCCCGACGTGCCCGACGACCCGCGGTTCGCCCGCAACGCCGACCGCACGAAGAACCGGGAGGAGCTGCGGCCGATCCTGGTCGAGCGGCTGGCGAAGAAAAGCGCCGTGGAGTGGTTCGACGCGCTGACGAAGGTCGGTGTCCCGTGTGGACCGATCAACACCATCGACGGCGGCTTCGCGATGGCCGAGCGCTTCGGCCTCGACCCCATCGTCGAAGTCGGTGAGGGCGAGCGCGCGGTGCCGACGACCCGGCACCCGATCCGGTTCTCCGCGACCCCCGCCGCCTACCGGCTGCCGCCGCCGGAGCTCGACGAACACGGCGCCGAGCTGCGCGCCTGGCTGACGGAGACCCCGCATGACTGACCGCGTCTACGAAACCGCGCTCGGATCGTCCACAAAGGACAAGATCACGCTGCTCGGCCAGGACCTCGCCGAGGACGTCATGGGCAAGGTCGGGTTCGGCGAGCTGGCGTTCTGGCTGGCAACGCAACGACGTCCGTCCACAGGGGAGACCCGCGTCTTCGAAGCGGTGCTGGCGGCGCTGGCCGACCACGGCTTCACCCCGACCGCCATCGTCACGCGTCTCACTTACCTGTCCGCACCGGACTCGGTGCAGGGTGCGCTGGCCGCCGGGCTGCTCGGCGGCGGGTCGCGTTTCCTCGGTGTCACCGAGGACTGCGGCCGGTTCCTGCACGACGTCCTCGCCGGCGCCGAAACCCCCGCCGACGAAGCCGGCTGGGACGCCCTGGCCCTCAAAACCGTCGAAAAATCGCGCGCGGACAAGAAGTTCGTCCCCGGCCTCGGGCACCACGTCCACAAGGACGGCGACCCACGCACCCGCCGGCTGTTCGAAATCGCCGACGAGGAAGGGCTGCGCGGCCCGCACCTGCAGCTGTTCGCCGCCATCGGCCGCGTGCACCCGCGGGTGCTCGGGAAGACGTTGCCGCTCAACGGCGCCGGCGTCTGCGGCGCGGCATTGGCCGACCTCGGGCTGCCGCTGGAGCTGCTGCGCGGGTTCGCGCTGCTGGCCCGGACCGCCGGGCTCGTCGGGCAGCTGGCCGAGGAGCTGCGCCACCCGGTCGCCAACGACGTCTTCCTGTCGGTCGACCTGAACAACCGGCCGGTCCCGCCGGACCCGCAACGCTGAGAGGAACGCCGATGCAGCTCGTCACCGAGGACAACATCACCGAGCTCGCCGCGCAGCGGTGGTCGAGCGCGCACGACCCGCGCACGGCGCAGGTCATGGCCGCCCTCGTCCGGCACCTGCACGCCTTCGCCCGCGAAGTCCGGCTGACCGAACCGGAGTGGATGGCCGCGATGCGGTGGCTGACCGAGACCGGGCAGATCAGCGACGAGAAGCGCGAAGAGTTCATCCTCGCCTCCGACGTGCTCGGCCTGAGCATGCTGGTGGTGCAGATGAACCACGCCTTCGACGCCAAGGCCACGCCGGCGACCGTGCTCGGGCCGTTCCACATCGACGGCTCGCCGGAAAAGGACTTCGGCGGCGACATGTCCGACGGCCTGCCCGGCACGCCGCTCTACATCACCGGCACCGTCCGCGGTCTCGACGGCTCCCCCGTCGGCGGGGCGATCCTCGACGTCTGGCAGGCCGACGAAGAAGGCGCCTACGAGTCGCAGATCCCCGGCATCGACGAAGCCCGGCTGCGCGCGAAGTACGCGACCCGCCCGGACGGGTCCTACTGCCTGCGCACGATCGCGCCGAAGGGCTATTCGATCCCGATGGACGGCCCGGTCGGGGCGCTCATCGGCGGCACCGACATCAGCCACTTCCGGCCCGCGCACGTGCACTTCCTGATCAACGCCGCCGGCTACGAGCCGCTGATCACGCACCTGTTCCAGGAGGGCGCGCAGTACCTCGACAGCGACGTCGTGTTCGGCACCAAGCAGGAGCTGGTCGTGGCGTTCGAACCGCGTGAGCCGGGCCCGACCCCGGACGGCGGCGAGTCGGGCGAACCGTGGCTGCTGGCCCGGTACGACTTCGTCCTGCAGCCCGTCTGACGCCGTGCGCGCGGCGGAGATCCGGGCGGCGGGCGCTCCCCCGGTGGTGACCGACCGGCCGGCGCCCGAGCCCGGGCCGGGCGAGGTCGCGGTGAGCGTGACCGCGGCGCCGGTCAGCCCGCTCGACCTGCTGTGCGCGTCCGGCACGTCCTACTTCGGGCTGCCGGAGCTGCCGTACGTGCCGGGGGTGCAGGGCGTCGGCGTGCTCACCCGGCCGACGCCGACCGAGCCGGCCGGGACCCCGGTCTGGTTCGCCACGACCGCCGGGATGCGGCCCGGGGACGGCAGCATGGCCGAGCACGCCGTCGTCGCGCCCGCCGATCTGGTGGTCCTGCCGCCGGGGGCGGACCACGGGCTGGTCGCGGCGCTCGGGCTGTCGGCCGTGGCGGCGTGGATGTGCTTGACGTGGAAGGGAAACCTGCTCCCCGGGGAGACCGTGCTGGTGCTCGGCGCCGGCGGGGTGGTGGGCCAGTCGGCGGTGCAGCTGGCGCGGGTGGCCGGCGCCGGCCACGTCGTCGCGTGCGCGCGGTCGGACGCCGCGCTGGAGCGGGCCCGGCGGCTCGGCGCGGACAGCGTTGTGCGGCTGCCGGCCGAGCGGCTGGGCGACGTCCCGGTCGACCTGGTCATCGATCCGGTGGGCGGGCTCCCGGCCGCGGCGGCGCTGCGCACCCTGCGCCCAGGCGGGCGGCTGGTGAACCTCGGCAGCGCGGCCGGCGACGAGTTCCCGGTGTCCTCGGCGGTGCTGCGCAGCCGGTCGCTGCACATCCACGGCTACACGAACAACGAGCTCGACGCCGACCGGCGCCGCGAAGCGCTGCTGACGGTGGTGGGGCACGCGATCGCCGGCGAGCTGACGGTCGACCACGAGCGCGTCCCGCTCGCCGACGCCGGCGACGCGTGGACCCGCCCGGGCCGGATCGTGCTGGTGCCCTAGCGGCCGTAGCCCTCGGCGGCCAGCACCTTCCCCATCATCTCGTAGGCCGCGGGGTCCTCCGGGGCGACCGTGGCCAGGCCGTCGACGTAGCGGTTGTACATGCAGAACGCCGCCGCGATGAGCACGGTGTCGTGCAGCTCGAGGTCGGTCGCCCCTTCCGCGCGGGCCGCCGCGACGAGCTCGTCGGTGACGGCCCGGCCCGTTTCGCGGACCGCGAGGGCGATCCGCAGCAACGCCTTGATCTTGCCGGACACGGGTGCGTCGTCCACCCCGGCGCAGGCCGCGTCGACCACCGCGCGGCCGCCGTCGAGGGTTTCGGCCGCCGCCGCGGCGTGGCTGCCGTGGC
Source organism: Amycolatopsis sp. NPDC098790 (assembly GCF_044759945.1). Taxonomy (NCBI): domain Bacteria; kingdom Bacillati; phylum Actinomycetota; class Actinomycetes; order Pseudonocardiales; family Pseudonocardiaceae; genus Amycolatopsis; species Amycolatopsis sp. NPDC098790. The sequence goes on along the minus strand of NZ_JBIWAI010000002.1, from coordinate 1,653,012 downwards.
AGAAGCGGCACTCGTTGCCGTTCGAGACCACGGCCGCGATCAGCTCGCGCTCGCCGACCGTCAGTGTGCTGGGCCCGCGCAGCAGCGTCTGCGCGAGGTGGTTCAGCGGCACCGCGGTCTCCGGGCGGTAGGCCATCAGCGACCGGATTCCCGGCAACTGCGGGTCGAGCGGGATGTGCGGCATCGGCTGCTCCTCGCGAGGCGGATGATCTCCTCGCGAGTCTTTCGGGTGACGGCGGCCCGGCCAACCTCCGCGTTGCGCAACCGGGCCGCCGCCGAAAGGCTCAACCGTGGGTTCAGCTGAGGGTGAAGTCGTCGGCGTAGAGGGGACTTTGGCCGTACCAGCCGTGGACGTACACCGTCACCGCGCCGGACGCGCCGGTCGTGAACGGCACCGACAGCTGCGTCCAGCCGCTGCTCGAGGTCCACGTCGACGCGGTCGCCCCGCTGCGGACGCCGACGTAGGCGTAGCTGCCCTGCACCCACGCCTTGAGCGTGTAGGCGTGGTTCGGGGCGAGGGTGACGTTCTGCGCCGCCTCACCGGTGGCCGAGGCCGTCGGCACCACCTGGAGCGCGTGGGTGCCGGAGTGGGCCGGGGTGGCGACGATCGCGTCGCCGGTGGCGCTCCACGGGCTCAGCGCGCCGGACTCGAACCCGCCGTTGACGACCCCGCCCGCGGGTGGGGTGCCCTTGACGGTGAGGGTGAAGGTGGCGCTGTGGCTCGCCGACGGCGAGGTGCCGGTGACCGTCAGCGGGTAGCTGCCGGGGACCGCGGCCGAGGTGGTGCTCACCGACAGCGTCGCGCTGCCGCCCGCGGTCACCGAGCCCGGGCTGACCGACGCCGTCACGCCGGCGGGTGCGCCGGTGACCGACAGCGTCACCTGCTGGGCCGAGCCGGACGTGACGGCGGTGCCGACCGTCGCGGTCGCCGAGCCGCCCGGGTCCACCGACGCCGATGGGGGGTTCGCGGTGAGGGAGAAGTCGTTGCCCGGCACGGTGGTGCCGCCGGTGAACGGCTCGAAGGCGTGGCTGAAGAACCACGTGTCCTGGGCGATGCCGGAGCAGTTGTCCGCGGCCGCGCCGCCGGGGCAGCTGCCGTTGTCGCGCTGCAGCGCCCAGAACGACAGCTCGTTGATGCCCTTGGAGACCGCCCAGTTGTAGACGGTGGCCGCGTCGGCGGTGGTGAACGTCTCGGCCGGGCCGAAGTCGTCGACGCCGATCATCTCGGTGATCCCGACCATGCCCCACAGCTGCGCCTGGGTCTTGCCCGGGTACAGCGATCCCAGCTGGGAGACGAGCCCGGCGGCCGCGGTCTGGGTGTCGGTGGCCATCTGGTGGGCGGCGTTGTCGTAGTAGTCGAACGTCATCAGGTTCACGACGTCGACGCGGGTGCCGTTGGCGACGGCGTTGCGCAGCACGGCCAGGCCGCTGTCGGCGAGGCCGCGGGTGGTGGTGGGCAGGGTGTAGGAGATCTGCAGCGACCGCCCGGACGCCGCGGCCCAGTCCTGGACCTTCTTGATGGCCTTGTTGCGGCGGTCGATCCCGGCGGAGTTGGTGAGCGAGTTGTCCTCGATGTCCATGTCGAGGCGCGGGACGTCGTAGGTGGTGATCACCGACTCGTAAGCCGCGGCGATCGAGTCCACATTGGTGCAACTGTCGGCTATTTCGGTGCCGGTGTTGTCGGCGGTGTAGCCGCCGAAGGACGGGATGACGTCGCCGCCGCGCGAGCGGATCGTGGCGATGTCGGCGCCGAAGACGCCGTTCGAGATGGGCATCCCGGTGTCGCCGTTCCAGTACACGGTGCAGGAGCCCTTGGTGGCGGCCTGGATGAACGCCATCGTGAGGTGCTTGGCGCCGGACTGCTGCGCCAGCGCGGCGGGGCTTTCGCCCGTCCACGCCTCGAAGTAGGGCGCGAAGACGTGCGCGGGCAGCGGCGTGGCGGCCTGGGCGGTCCCGGCGGCGGCGACCAGCGAGCCGGCCGACATCGCCGTCAAGGCAAGGAAAACGGACATTCGGGAGAAAGGTCTGCGTCGACGCATCTGCGCTCCAGTGCCGGCGGGAAGCCGTGCCGCGGCGTAACACGGCGAGAACGTCTTCAGGATTGGATCAGACCAATCGGTGCGTCAAGGTCTAGACCATTAAACCGGCCGGATGGCCGCAGCCGTTGCTCGCCACGCATTTCGTGGCCGATGACCGCCAGTGAGCAACGATCGGATACAAAAACGTGCCAACTCCTGCGATCTGCCGGTAGCGTGCGCGTCCATGCGGGTGAAATGGGGGAAGATTGGACAGCGCAGAGTGACCAAGCCGTGGCGTGCGGCCCCCAAAGCCGCCCTCTCCAGCCCGCTCACCCTGGTCGTGGCCGCGGTGACCGCGCTGCTCGCCTGCTTCCTCGGCACCGCCGCGGTCCTGCAGGCCTCCGCCGCCGGCGGTGCGGCCGTCGCCTACCAGACCGGGATCACCTGCCCCGACAGCTACGGCCCCGTCTTCGGCAAGGGCAACATCCCCGTCCAGGACATCCCGGCCCTCACGAGCGCGGTCCAGCGCCACGCACCCGCCCACGGCTTCGGCACGCCGGTCGTCGGCGAATACACGAACGTCCTGCCCGGCACGCAGTTCAACGGCGACCCCAACTACAAGGTCCGCCTCGCCTACCGCGACCAGGCCGGCCTCGACAACCTCACGCTCCAGCAGGGCACCCGCGCGCCCGGGCTGTGGCTGGGCAACGTCGTCGCCGACGCCGAGCACATCGGCGTCGGCGCCAAGCCCAGCATCCAGGGCATCGCGCTGCCGCCGGTCACCGGCATCTACCGCGACCTGCTCGACCCGCCGCCGCGGTGGTGGTGCTCGCAGCAGTCCGGCGCCGTCGTCGACCGCCTCGCCAACGACCCCATCGACTCCATCGTCTTCGCCACCGACCGCAAGACCTTCGACACCGCGGTCGCGGCCATCGGCCTGCCGAAGGTGCAGTACTTCCACATCTCCTTCTACGAACCGCCCCCGGCCACCCTCAGCGCGGCCGAAGACCTCCTGCAGCGCTCCCGCGACCTCGTCGCCGACGTCCGCGCCGACCTCACCGCCCAAGGCCTCGGCACCCTCGTCGCCGCCGACGTCCCCACCTTCGAACGCTCGGTCCAGATCGCCCGCCAGGCCCAGGACAACGTGTTCGTCTCGATCCTGCCGCTCGCCCTGATCAGCGTCCTGGTCGGCTGCGCCGGCCTCGGCACCGTCGCCCTGCAGTGGTACCAGCGCCGGCACGCGCAGCTGCGGCTGCTCTCCGCGCGCGGCAGCGGACCCGGCGCCCTCGGCGGCCTCGCCGTCGCCGAACTCGGCCTCCCCATCGTGCTCGGCGGAGCGCTCGGCGCGGTCGCCGCCCGCCTGCTGCTCGGCGTCTACGGCCCACCCGGCGCCCCCGACCCCGAGGCCGAACTGCGCGCGGGGCTCGTCGCGACCGGCGTGCTCGTGGTGTCCCTCGTGCTGCTCGCCCTGGTTGTCGCCGTGCGGACGCACCGGGAGTTCGAACTGGGCCGCGTCCGCCGCGGCGGCAACCGGATGCGGCTGCTGGGCTACTTCCCGTGGGAGCTCGCCACGGCCGGCATGGCGTGGCTCGGCTGGACCCGCCTGACCCACTACGGCACGGCGTCCCGGCTCGGAAATCCATTACCGCAGGTCGACCCGCTCGCCCTGACCTACCCGGTGTTCGTCGTCCTGACCGTCGGGCTGCTCACCGCCCGGCTGGCGTGGCTGGCCCTGCACGCCTCCCACCGCGCGCGCATCTGGTCGCGCCCGGCCCTGCAGCTGGCCATCCGCCGCCTCGCCGGCGCCCGCGCGCCCGTGACCGGCGTGCTCGTCATCGGCACCCTCGCCATCGGCACGCTGGCCACCGGCATCGGCATCGCCAACGGCCAGGAGCAGGCCCTCGACACCAAGTCGGCGATCTTCGTCGGCAGCACCGCCCGCCTCGACACCGACAGCCCGATCGGCATGGGCACCGTCGCCATGCCGGCCTCGCTCGCCGGCACCAGCACCGTGGTCGGGGAACTGACCGGCACCGGCAGCGTCGTGCTCGTCGTCGACCCCGAGACGTTCACCCGCGGCGCCGCCACCGGCGACATCCCCACCGACGACCTCGCCGGGCTCCTGCGCCGGATCTCCCAGCCCGACCCGCGCGGCACGCCGGTCCTGCGCATCGGCCACACCGCCAAGCAGACCGCCCAGCTGCCGAACGGCCTGCGCGACGCCGTCACCGTCGCCGACCTGCCCGTCTTCCCGATGATCGGCACCTCCCCCGGCTACGTCGTCTCCCGCACCGCCCTCGACCACGGCCAGCTCGACCGCATCCCCAAGTGGAGCGTCCTGACCACCACGCCGATGGCCGACGCCACCGCCGCCCTGCGCGCCGCCGGCGTCTTCATCCCCAACCGGATCAGCCGCGAAACCGCACTCGACGGCCTCCCCTTCTTCGTCGTGTCCTGGACGTTCTCCTTCGTCGCGCTCCTCGGCGCCGTCCTCGGGGTCGTGGCCATCCTCGCCCTGCTCGTCGCCGTCGAAGTCCGGCGACGGCAGAACGCCCTCGCCGGCGCCCTCGTCCTGCGGATGGGCATGCGCCCGCGCACCCTGCTCGCCAGCCACCTCATGGAACTCGGCGCACTCAGCGGCCTCGCGATCGTCGTCGGCGTGGTCTGCGGCGTCTCGGTCGCGGGCCTGTCCGTACCCCGGTTCGACCCGGCGACGTTCCTCGCGCCCCGCTCGGAACTGCCCGACCCGCTGCCCTTCGTCCTCACCGTGCTGTTCGTCGGCGTCCTGGTCGTGGGCCTCGCCGGCTGGATCGCGGTGCGCTCGGTGCGCACCGCCCGGACCGCGGAGCTGATCCGTGCCTGACAAACCGATCTTCACCCTGCGCGGCATCGGCGTCGACTACCCCACCCCGGCCGGCACCGTCACCGGCGTCGACGACATCAGCTTCGACGTCCCCGCCCGCGGCATGACCGTCTTCGCCGGTCCGTCGGGCTCCGGCAAGTCCACGCTGTTGCGCGTGCTCGGCCTGTTCGAACAACCCGCCCGCGGCACCCTCACCTTCCAAGGCGCCGACGTCCACCGGCTCAAGCACCGCGAACGCCGCGCCCTGCGCCGCCACCACCTCGGCCTGGTGTTCCAGAACCCTTCCGACAACCTGCTCGGCTACCTGTCGGTGGCCGACAACCTGCACGCCGCGGCCGAAGCCGCCGGCACCGAATGCAGCTCCGACGACATCCTCGGCCGGCTCGGCCTGCACGGCACCGGCGACTGGAAGATCTCCGCCCTCTCGGGCGGCCAGCAGCAACGGCTGGCGTTCGGGTGCGTGCTCGCCGCGCGCTCGACGGTCATCCTCGCCGACGAACCCACCTCCCAGCTCGACGAAGCCTCGGCCGACCTGGTGCTCGACACCCTGCAGTACCTGGTGGACCAGGACTTCGCCGTCCTGGTCGCCTCCCACGACGACCGCCTCATCGACCTCGGCGCCCGCGTCGCCCGGCTCCACAAGGGCACCCTCGAGCGCGTCGAAGAACGGGAGCCCCTGCCGTGACCCTCGTGGAGGCCGTCGGCCTGCGCCGCAGCTTCGCCCACCCCAGCGGCGACATCGAAGTCCTGCGCGGCCTCGAACTGCGCGTCGGCGCCGGCGAGCTCGTCACCGTGTCCGGCCGCTCCGGCTCCGGCAAGAGCGCCCTGCTCGCCCTCCTGTGCGGGTTCGACTCCCCCGACTCCGGCTGCGTCCTGCTCGACGGCGTCCCCATCAGCGGCGCCCCGCCCTGGCACACCTGCGCCGTCCTGCCGCAGGCCCTCGGGCTGGCCAACGAGCTCACCATCGCCGAAAACGTCGCCCTGCCCCTGCGCCTGCGCTCCGACGTCCCCCGCCCATCACCCAAGGCGATCCACGCCCGCGTCACCGAACTGCTCGACGAACTCGGCATCGGCGACCTCGGCGACCGCTACCCCCTGGAAGTCTCCTTCGGGCAGCAGCAACGCGTCGCCCTGGCCCGCGCCGTCGCCGGCCGACCCCGCGTCCTGCTCACCGACGAACCGACCGCCCACCTCGACGCGGGATCCACTCCGCGGGTGCTGCGGCTGCTGCGCCGCTGCGCCGAAGAAGGAGCGGCAGTGATCGTCGCGACCCACGACGACGAGGTCCACCGCATCGCCGACCGCCGCGTCCGCCTCCTCGACGGCGTCCTCACCGCCCTGCTCGACTGACCCCGCTCCAACCGATCAGGAATCGAGAAGCGCTGGTCACCGGCCCGGCAATAGCGTTGTCGCCGTACCACAGACCACGACTTCAGGAGCACCACGATGAGCACCCAGGGGATCAAGACCGTCCTGCACCCCGTCACCGACCTGGCCGCCGCCAAGGCCGTCTACACCGCCCTGCTCGGCATCGAGCCCCAGGCCGACTCGCCTTACTACGTCGGGTACGACGCCGGCGGCCAGCACATCGGCCTGGTCCCGAACAGCGGCACGACCGCCCCGGTCGCCTACTGGGAGGTCGCCGACATCCACGACAAGCTCGCCGAGGTGACCGCGGCCGGCGCGAAGGTGAACGAAGAGCCGAAAAACGTCGGCAACGGCCGCCTCGTGGCCACCTTCACCGACACCGACGGCAACGTCCTCGGCCTCCTGCAGGACTAACTGTGATGTCCAGGGACGTCGTCCCGAGTTGAGGTGACCGGTGACGGCCTGTCGTGCAGACAGGTGAAGGCCTCCGGATGTGAAGTGGAGCTGTCGAGAAACCACATCACCCACCGGAGGCCTTCGTGTCCCACCCTCACCCCACGAACCCGACTCAGGCCGGCTCGCCTGATCGTCGAGCAGGGCTGGACCCCCACCGCAGCGGCGAGATGTTCATGGTCGCCGCCGGAACCCGCCCGCAGATGGACCGACCGCTACCGCACCGAAGGCCCAGCGGGATGGCTGACCTCAGCTGCCGTTCACGCCACAGCCCGACCAAGACCTCGCCCCCGCTGGTGCGGCAGATCGTGCGGCCGCGGTGGCGCAAGCGGCTGGGCCCGGTCCAGATCGGCGGCCGGCTCGGCCTGCCCGCCTCGCCGTGCACGCGGTGCTGACCCGCTGCCGGATCAACCGCCTGTCCCGCATCGACCGGGTCACCGGTGAACCGCTGCGCCGCTACGAACACGACCACCCTGGCTCGCTGATCCACGTCGATGTCACCAAATTCGGCAACATCCCCGACGGCGTCGGGCACCGGTTCGTCGGCCGCACCCAGGGCGACTGCAACCGGGCCGCGACACCAGGCAAGCCCCGCAACGCCTACCGCAACCGGACCTCGGCCGAGGGCTGGACCTACGCCCGCTTCTACCTGACGGAAACCCTGCGGCGAGCCGCGGTACCAGGGTGGTTGCACTTCTACAATCACCACCGACCCCACAGCTCAACCGGCGGCAAGCCGCCGGTCACCCGGCTAACCAACCTCCCCGGACATCACAACCGACCCAGCGCGGTGGCCCGGCTGACCTCTTCCCAGGCGGCCAGGTCCGCCGCGAGCGCCCGGTGCTGGGCGCGGATCGCCTCCACGGCGTCCGCGCCCAACGCCAGGTGCAGCGGCGCGTCCTCGGCGCCGACCGCGCGCACGATCGCCGCGGCCGCCTTCGCCGGGTCACCGGGCTGCGTGCCGTCCATGCTCTCCACCGCCTCCCGCGTACCCGACGTCGACACCGCATACGCGTCGATCGTCCGCGAGCGGTGCATCCGCCCACCCCCGAACTCCGTGCGAAACGCACCCGGCTCGACGATCAGCACCCGCACCCCGAACGGCTTCACCTCTTCCGCGAGCGCCTCCGAAATACCTTCCAGCGCGTACTTCGCCGCACTGTAGGCACCGAACCCGGGCATCGACAGCTGCCCGCCCATCGAACTGATCTGCACCACCGTCCCGCTGCCCTGCGCCCGCAGCAGCGGCAGCACCGCCTTCGTCACCGCGACCGCGCCGAAGAACATCACCTCCAGCAACGCCCGCAGCTCGTCCATCGTCAGCTCCTCCACGGCGCCGACCGAACCGTTGCCCGCGTTGTTCACCACGACGTCGATCCGGCCGAACTCCGCCAGCGCCGTCTTCACCGCCGCGTCGATCTGCCCGGCGTCGGTCACGTTCAGCGCCGCCGTCCGCACCCGGTCCCCACCCTGCTCCCGCAGCCCGTCCAGGGTCTCCGGTCGCCGCGCCGTCGCCAGCACCCGGTCACCCGCCGCCAGCGCGGCCAGCGCGATCTCCCGGCCGAACCCGGCCGAGCAGCCGGTGATCAGCCACACGCGGCCGTCGGTGTTCGTCATCTTCCGTTCCTCCCAGTGGGTTTCCTGCCACCCATCCTGCGGAAGATCACCACCGCGCCGCCAACACCGATCCCCTGCCACGGCTACAGTCGGAGCCTGTGACCCCCGAGCTCCGGCAGCTGCGCTACTTCGTCGCCGTCGCCGACGAAACCAGCTTCACCCGCGCCGCCGCCGGCCTCCACATCGCCCAGCAATCCCTCTCCCAGCAGATCACCGTCCTCGAACGCGGCCTCGGCACCCGCCTCTTCGACCGCGACGCCCGCGGCACCCGCCTCACCGCCGTCGGAAAGCTCTTCCTCCCCGAAGCACGCGCCGTCCTCGCCCGCGCCGACGAAGCCGTCACCACCCTCGGCCGCGCCCTGCGCGGCGAAATCGGCAGCGCCCGGCTCGCGTTCCTCACCACCACCGCCAACTACCTGCTGCCCCCGATCCTGCGCGCCGTGCGCGAGCGCTACCCCGACCTCACCGTGACCACCGCCGAAGCACCGATCGCCGACCTCGTCGACGGCCTGCGCGACGGCCGGTTCGACCTCGCCTTCACCCGCCCACCGCTGGTCGAAGGCCTCGCCTCGCGCACCCTGCTCACCGAAGAGGTCTGCGCCGTCCTCCCGGCCGACCACCCGCTCGCCGAACGCCCGTCCCTGGAACTGGCCGATCTCGCCGCCGAACCGTGGGTGCTCACCCCGCGCGGCAGCTGGGAACCCTGGCACCGCAGCTACGACGCCGACTTCGCCGCCGCCGGCTACACCCCGCGGGTCGTCCAGCGCGCCACCACCGTGCAAGGCCTGCTCGGCCTCGTCGCCGCCGGCGTCGGCGTCACCCGGCTGACCCGCTCGTCGCACAGCCTGCGGCGCACCGGCGTCGCGTTCGTCCCCCTCGAGAACGACATCGCCCGGACCGAACTCGTGTGGCTGCCCGGCAACGACAACCCCGCGATCCCGGTGATCACCGACGTCGCCACCGAACTGGCCGCGACCACCGATCTGACCGAAGCGGGCTGAATCGTCCCGTTGTCACCCAAAGTTGATCGGCAAGCCCATTTCGTTGACCGACAAGATCACCTTTTCTCGTTGCCGCCCAACCAGCACCGCCAATAGCGTGTTCGACATCGACAACCGATTGTCTTCGACCGGCGAAAAACGGTTTCGGCAAAGGAGTCCCCGGATGACCTCGCCCCCAGTCCACCCCCCGTCACTGGCCGACGGCGGATCCGCACTGTTCCACTGGGTCGACGAAATGCGCGAGAACACCCCGGTCATCGCGGACGAAAACGACACCTGGCACGTATTCCGCCACGCCGACGTCCAGCGCATTTTCACCGACCACCAAACCTTCTCCTCCGACCCCGGACTGCTCCTTCCCGACACCGCCGAAGCCGTCCGCGGCAACATGGCCGCCGTCGACCCACCGGTGCACCACCGCCTCCGGAAACTGGTCAGCAAAGCGTTCACCCCCAAAGTCGTCGCCGATCTCGAACCACGGATCACGACCGCCACCGGCACCCTCATCACCGAAATGGCCGAACGCGACGACCCCGACCTCATCCGCGACCTCGCCTATGCACTCCCCGTAGCCGTCATCGGCGACCTCATCGGCATCCCACCCGAAGACCGCACCCTCTACCGCGGCTGGGCCGACGCCCTCCTCACCGGCGGCGCACCCCGCGAAGACGGCACCTCCCTGACCGAAGTCATGGAGGACTACCTCGCCGACCTGCTCTCCCAGCGCCGCCGCCACCCCGAAGACGACCTCTTCAGCGGCCTCGCCCACGCCGAAGTCGACGGCGAACGCCTCGCCGACCACGAAGTCCTCAACTTCGCCTCACTCCTGCTCGCCGCCGGCCACATCACCACCACCATGATGCTCGGCAACACCGTCCTGGCCCTCCACGACTTCCCCGACGCCGCCGCCGCGGTCCGCCGCGACCACCGCCTCATCCCCAGCCTGCTCGAGGAAGTCACCCGCCACCGCCCGCCCATCATGCGGCTGCTGCGCATCACCACCACCGACACCGACCTCGGCGGCGTCACCATCCCCGCCAAGTCGATGGTCACCCCCTGGGTCCTCGGCGCCAACCGCGACCCCCGCCACCACACCGACCCGACGCGCTTCGATCCCCGGCCTCGCAAAGAACCCAACCTCGCCTTCGGCGGCGGCGTCCACTTCTGCCTCGGCGCCCCGCTCGCCCGCCTCGAAGGCCGCATCGTCTTCGAACAGCTCCTCGACCGCTTCACCGACATCCGCATCCGCGACGGCGTCCAGGTCGGCTACCCGTCCCCGATGATCTTCGGCGTCCGCGAGCTCCCGGTCGAGCTCGTCCCCCGCCGGCCCGTCGCCCGCTCGGCGTGATCGGCAACGCATCCCCAGGCCGGGCACCCCATCCGTAGAATCGACGGCGATGCGACGTCTCAAGTGGTACTGGGGGGCCTTGGTCCTCGTCTGCGTGGCCCTGCTGGCCGGCTTCTTCGTCTTCTTCGGCTCCGAAAGCCAACCCGGGCGCCCCCAGCCCCGACAGGGCCCACCCGGCACCGGCCCCCTGACCGTCGTCGCCATGGGCGACAGCACCGTCTCCGGCGAAGGCGCCGGCCAGTACACCCCCACCACCAACGGCCAGGGCGGCAACTGGTGCCACCGCTCATCCAACGCCTTCGTCGACAAGATCGCCGTCCCCGGCATCACCGCCCACGTCAACCTCGGCTGCTCCGGCGCCCCCGCCGAACAGGTCGCCCTCGGCGACGTCAAGCAGTGGACCGAACCCTCACAGGCGCAACAGCTCGCCGCACTCGTCAAGGACCACCGCGTCGCCGCCGTCGTGATCGCCGTCGGCGCCAACGACGAACCCAAGTTCTCCAACCAGGTCACCGAATGCTTCAAAGCGTGGTTCAACCCCGGCGGCCCCGCCTGCAGCGACGCCCTCAAGCAGACCTGGCAGTCCAAAGTGGACGCGATGGTGCCGAAGGTCGCCACCGCCGTCTCCGACGTCAAGAAAGTGCTGGCCGCCGCCGGGTACGTGCCCGCGGACTACCAGCTGATCCTGCAGTCCTACGCCGCCCCGATCGGCCCGGACCTGCCGGAAGACCTGCGCAGCCTCAACGGCTGCCCGTTCCGCGTCGAAGACCTGCGCTGGATCTCCCAGACCGGCATCGGCGTCCTCTCGGCCGGCCTCAAAGCGGCCGCCCAGCAGACCGGCGCCCGGTTCCTCGACCTCGCCAAGGCCGGCGCCAAGCACGAGGCGTGCAGCGGCGGCGCGAACCCGGCGACCGAGTGGTTCACGCGCCTGACGCTCCAGCTCGCGGACCTCGGCCAGGCGGACCGGGCGGGCCACGCGCTGCAGGAGTCGTTCCACCCCAACGCGGCCGGCCACACGGCGATCGCCAACTGCGTCACGGAGTTCATCGCCGCACGCGAAGGCAACGCCTCGTGCCTGGCGGGCGCCGACGGCAAGCTCCACCCGGCCCCGGAGGTCGTGGCCCGCTGAGGCCCGCCCTTGTCTCTTGCTTCTTTTGAAGTGCTGGGCCTACGTGGTTTTCCGTGATCGCCGGTTGGTATAGGGCGTTATACACTCAAAGATCGAGGGCGGCTCGCAGGGCGATGTCGATGCGCTCCTGGACGTCCTGGTCGATCTCGGCGAGGCGCTCGTCGAACCACGGCCGGTAGAGCCGGGTCAGGTTGAGCGTCGACACCCAGTAGCGGGCGTCGATCGCCACCCCGAGGATGTCCATCGGGTCGCGTTCGAGGAGTTCCGTGCCGAGCAGCCAGGGGCGCTCGGACTCGTTCACCCCGTCCGAGGACAGCAGCACGACGGTGCGCTGCCGGGCCGGTTCGGTCGGGGGGTGGTACGTCCAGACTTCACCCCTGCGCACGCAGATCCTTCTCCGCCGCGCTCAGCTCGGCCTCGTCCGATTCCGCGACGGCCGGTTCCGGCCTCTGCGGGGTGTAACCCGTGCGAACCGCCTCGCGCCGGGCTGCTTTCGACAGCCAGGACGAGACCGAGATTCCGTGGGCTTTCGCGGCGCGTTCGGCGAATTCCAGTGCGCCGCTGTCCAGCGAAAGAGTGACCTTACGTGTTGCCATACCTTTTACCGTACCAGCGCCCCGGCCGCCAGGCGGGGCGCCGGCGTCAGAACGTCGGCGAACGTCCCTCGAACGGCGTAGAGAGCACCACCGTCGTCCGGGTCGACACCTTCGCGGCCTCGCGGATCCGGCGCAGCAGGTCCTCCAGCGCGAGCGGCGACTGGACGCGCACCAGCAGGATGTAGGACTCGTCGCCCGCCACCGAGTAGCAGGACTCGATCTCCTTGATGTGCTGGATCCGCTGCGGGTAGTCGTCCGGCGCGGCCGGGTCGTTCGGCGTCAGCGAGATCAGCGCCGTCAGCGGCAGGCCGATCTGCTCGCCGTCGAGCCGCGCGGTGTAGCCGAGGATGACCCCGCGCTGCTCGAGGCGGCGCACCCGCTGGTGCACCGCCGACACCGACAGCCCGACGCGCTCGGCGAGGTCGGTGAAGCTGCGCCGCCCGTCGGCCGCGAGCTCCTGGACGATCGACTGATCGAGGGGCTCCAGGCCGCCGGGCGTCATGCGTCCAGCACGACGAGCTCGTGCGGCTGGTTGTTGACGGACTCGACGCCGTCTTCGGTGACGATGACGATGTCCTCGATCCGGGCACCCCACCGGCCCGGCTGGTAGATGCCCGGCTCGACGCTGAAGGCCATGCCCGGCTCCAGCGGCAGCGCGTTGCCGGCGATGATGTAGGGCTCCTCGTGCACGTCCAGGCCGATGCCGTGGCCGGTGCGGTGGATGAAGTACTCGCCGAACCCGGCCTCGGCGATGACGTCGCGCGCGGCGGCGTCGACGGCCTCGGCGGTGACGCCCGGCTTGACCGCGGCGACGGCGGCGGCCTGCGCGCGCTGCAGCACGGCGTAGGTCTCGGCCACGTCGGCGTCGCGCGGGGTGCCGACGGCGTAGGTGCGGGTGGAGTCGGAGTTGTAGCCGGCCGGCAGCGGGCCGCCGATGTCGACGACCACGACGTCACCCTTTTCGATGACGCGGTCGGAGACGTCGTGGTGCGGGCTGGCGCCGTTCGGGCCGGACCCGACGATCACGAAGTCGGCCTGGGCGTGGCCCTCCTCGACGATGGCCGCGGCGATGTCGGCGCCGACCTCGGCCTCGGTGCGGCCGGGACGCAGCCACTCGTGGACGCGGGCGTGCACCCGGTCGATGGCCGCACCGGCGTCCCGCAGCGACGCGATCTCGGCGGCGTCCTTGCGCATCCGCAGCTCCCGCACGACGGGCCCGGCCAGGGTCTGCTCGGCGGACCCGAGCGCGGACCGCAGGGCGAGGACGTGCAGGGCCGGGGTGAAGTCGCTGACCGCGACCCGGCCGGGCTTGCCGAGCCGGTCCGCGACGAGCTTGTAGGGGTCGTCGCCGTCCACCCAGGTGAGCAGCTCGACACCGAGGTCGTCGGTGGGGACGTCGGCGTAGCCGGGCGCCTCCAGCTTCGGCACGACGAGCGCCGGGGTGCCGTCGGCCGGCACGACGAGGGTGGTGAGCCGCTCGAACGACCCGCCGGCCTGGCCGAGCAGGTACCGCAGGTCGGACCCGGGCGCGACGAGCAGGGCATCGGTGTCCGCGGCAGCCGCGGCAGCGCGGGCGCGGTCCAGGCGGGCCTTCAGGGCGGCGGCGTCGGGAGCAGGCGTGTGGAGGGAACGGCGCGACATGGGGCCGAGCCTAGTGGGGCGGCCGGGGTGCCCGGTCGGCGTGGGGCCACGACATGCCGGGCCGGGTGACGCACCTCCCCCGCCGGCGCCGCGGCAGCGACGGCGGGCCGGCCGCTCCCCTCCCCCACCGCCGCGTCGCGAATGTCGCATCGGGGTCTTCGGATGTCCCCAATGCGACATTCGCGACGCTCGACCGGCCATCCGTCCCGGGGTGCGTGGCGCGACCGCGAACTCCGTCCGGCGTGGCAGGCTGTGCGGGTGACCGGACCACTTGCCCTGCTCGACTCCGCGAGCCTCTACTTCCGCTCCTTCTTCGCCCTCCCCGACTCGATGCGCGCCGCCGACGGGACGCAGGTCAACGCCGTGCGCGGCTTCGCCGACACCATCGCGCGGATCCTCACCGACCGGCGCCCCTCGCGGCTCGTCTGCTGCCTCGACGCCGACTGGCGGCCGCGGTTCCGGACCGATCTGCTGCCCAGCTACAAGGCGCACCGGGTGGCCGAGGAGACCGGCGGCGGCAGCCCCGACGTCGAAGAGGTCCCCGACACGCTCACCCCGCAGGTCCCGATCATCCTCGACCTCCTCGGGGCCTTCGGGTTCGCCACCGCGGAGGCCGCCGGCTACGAAGCCGACGACGTCATCGGCGCGTTGGCCACCAAGGAGAAAAAGGACCCGGTCGAGGTGATCACCGGCGACCGCGACCTCTTCCAGCTCGTCCGCACCGAGCCGACGCCCACTTCGGTCATCTACGTCGGCAAGGGCTGGGCCAAGGCCGAGGTGCTCGGGCCCGCCGAGATCGCCGAGCGCTACGCACTCCCCCGCGAGACCGCCGGACCCGCCTACGCGGACATGTCGGTGATGCGCGGCGACCCCTCCGACGGGCTGCCCGGCGTCGCCGGCATCGGCGAGAAGACCGCCGCCAAGCTGATCACGCAGTTCGGGTCGCTCGACGCGCTCCTCAAGGCCTCCGCCGCCAGTGACAACCGCGTCCCCCTCAAGACGCGGCTGCGGCTCTCCGACGCCGCCGACTACCTGGCCGTCGCGCCGACCGTGGTCCGGGTCGCCGTCGACGCGCCGGTGGAGCAGTCGCGCCCCGACACCGTGCCCGCCGCCCCCGCCGACCCGGAGCGCGTCGCCGAGCTGGCCGAGCGGTGGAACCTCGGCAACTCGGTCGAACGCCTCCTCAAGGCCCTGCCCGGCGCCTAGAAGTACGTGCCGCACCACGGTGCGGCGATCGTGGTGAACAGTTCGTCGGCGCGCGCCTCCGCACCGGGGTGCACGACTTCGACGCGGCCGGCGTGCGCCAGTGCGGTCGCGCTCCACTGCCCGAGGTAGAGCATGCCGAGGGTGTCGACGTCGAGGGCCAGGTCCGCGGCGGCGTCCGTGCGGCGGGCGCCGTCCGGGCCGACCTCGTAGTGCCCGGTGTTGGCCGGCAGCATCCGGTCGCGCACCGCGAGCACCACCGGGTCCGCCGCGCGGTAGCTGCGGGCCGCGAGCGCGGCGGCGACGTCGACCGGGCGCAGCCACAGGTCGTCCTCGACGTCGCGGGTCTGCGCGTCGCGGTGGTCGGTCAGCATCGGGGCCAGCGGCTCGTCGACCGGGCGGTAGCGGCCGCGGATCCCGGAGACGAGGTCGACCGACAGCAGGAACCGCCAGAGCGCGGCGTGCGCGGCCGGGTCCACGGCGTTCAGCTCGCGGATCTTCAATACGGCACCCTCGTCCGGCGACTCCATCGTGCGCCGGTCCACGGTGTCGTACACGACGTACCCGTCGTCGCCGTCCGGTCCACTGTGGACGGCCACGACGTGGCTGCCGTGCGGGCCCACGAGCCGGTCGTGCGCGATCGGCCACCACACGGACGGCCTGCCGACCATCCCGGCCCGGTGCAGCCCGAGCCGCCGGTACAGCACGGGAACCTCCCGCACGGCTTCCTCGGGCGTGAGCAGCCGGATGTCCCCGCTCACCGGCACGCGGTCGTGGAGCCGGGCTCGGGGCCGCGGCACCCACACGGTCTTGCCGAGCGTCGCCGAGCCGTAGCCGAACCGGCCGTAGATCGTGGGCTCGCTGGCGTGCAGGGCGGCCACCGGGATCCCGCGCGCGGCGAAGTCCTCCAGCTGCGCGGCCATCATCGCGGTGAGCACCCCGCGCCGGGTGCGGTCGGCGCGGACGCCGACGCCGTCGACCGCCCCGAGCGCCAGGACACCGCCGCCGGGCACCGCGATCTGCGTGTCGTAGGAACTGGCGATCCCGATCGGGGTGGCACCGTCGAACGCGCCGAACTTGTGCGTGGCGGGCCAGGATTCCCCGTACCGGGACCAGTTCTCGTCGCTGACGCGGTTGGTGTGCAGCGAGCGGCCCAGCAGGTCGAACGTGGCGCGGCGCTCGTCCTCGGCCACGGGGCGGACGTCGAAGTCGGTCATGCCGCCGATCCTGCCGCCCGGCCCCGCCCGCGGCACCTCGATTTCCGGGCGCGTCAGAAGTGCGTGCCGCTCCAGGCCGCCACCCGCGTCCCGAACAGCAGGTCGGCCGCCGCCGGAGCGGCCGGGTCCCGGACCTCGATCCGGCCCGCCTCCGCCAGCGCCGACACCCGCCACGACCCGAGGTACACCATCGCGAGGGTCGTGACGTCGAGGCGCAGCGCCGCGGGCTCGTCGGTGCGCCCGGCACCGTCCGGGGTGATCCGGTAGGCCCCGCCGTTGGCCGGCAGCAGCGGGTCGGCCACCTCGACGACGACCGGCTCGGCGTGCCCGTACGCCCGCGCGGCCAGCGCCCGCGGGACGTCGACCAGGCGGACCCAGTGCTCGTCCCCGATCCGGTCGACCGTGCTGCGGCGGTGGTCGGCGAGGATCAGCTCGATCGGCTCGTCGAGCGGCCGCGCCTCGGCGACGATCGTGTCGACGAGGTCGATACCCAGCAGGAACCGCCACAGCCCGGCGAACGCGGCAGGCGAGCCGGTGAACATGTCCACCACCTCCAGGCTCTTCGTCCACGGGTGCGCGTGCAGGCCGTCGACGAAGTAGGTGGCGAAGCCGTCCGGCCCGTCGGGCCCGTGGTGCACCGCGGCCCGCATCGGCTGGGTGTTGCGGCGCGCCTGAGCCTCGAAGAGCCGCCACAGGTACTCCGGGCGGGACATCGTCCCGGGCCGGGCCGCCACGCGCTCGTAGACGCCGGGCAGGACCTCCAGGGCCTCGTCCAGCTCCAGCAGCCGGACCTCGCCCGAGGCCGGCGCGTCTTCGCGCAGCCGCGCCCGGTGGCGGTCGACGCTGTACGACCGGTGCCGCAGCGAAAGCCCGTAGCCGAACCGCCCGTAGATCGGCGCCTCCGACGCCAGCAGGCTCGCGGTGACCACCCCGCGCGCGGCGAAGTCCTCCAGCTGCGTCGTCATCAACGCCCGCAGCACGCCCCGCCGGGTCCGGTCCGGCCGCACCCCGACCCCGGTGACCCCGGCCATCGGCACCCGCGTGCCGCCCGGCACCGTCAGCTCGGCGTCGAACGACCGCGCCGTGCCGATCAAGGCGGGGTCGAACGCCCCCAGCGTCCGGCCGGGCTGGTACGCCCGCGCCGTGCGCTCCCAATCGGCGTCGGGGCACGGCGGCACGTGCAGTGTCGCCCGGAAGAGGTCACCCGCCGCGCGGACCTCGTCGTCGCCCAGCGTCCGGATCTCGAAGTCGCTCATCCCCGGATCATCTCCGGAAACGACGGGATCCGGCCACCGCAATTCGCGGCGACCGGATCCCGGGGTGGAGCTACTTCGTCGCGGGCGGGGACACCTCGTAGTTGCCGCCGTCGCCCTTGACCGTGATCGGGATCTGCGTCGGCTTGCCCGCGATGGTCGCGGTGCACTCGAACTTCGCGCCGTCCTCGACCTTCTGCTCGGCCGGGCACGTCACGCCGGTGACGCCGTCGATCTTGTACGTCTCGGTGAGCAGCTTCTGCACGTCGGTCTGCATCTGCGTGTTGTTGAAGACCTGCGTCTTGAAGAAGCCGGGCGCCACGAAGCCGAGGACGCCGACCACCGCGACGACCACGACCAGCACGATGACGCCGATCAGCAGGCCCTTCTTCGACTTCGCCGGCTGCTCGCCCTCCGGCGCGCCCTGGCCGGGGAACTGCTGCTGCTGGCCGTAGTCGTACTGGCCCGGCTGCTGCTGCCCGTACTGCGGCTGCTGCTGGGGACCGCTCTGCGGGTACGCCCCGCCCGGCTGCTGCCCGTACTGGGGCTGGGCCTGCGGGCCGCTCTGCGGGTAACCACCCCCGGGCTGCTGCCCGTAGGGCGGGGGCTGCTGACCCCACTGCGGCTGCTGCGGCGGCGTGTACCCCCCGGGCTGCTGGCCCCACTGCTGCGGTTGCTGGGGCTGCTGCGGCTGGCCCCACTGCTGCTGGTTCGGGTCGTACGAAGGCGGCTGCTGCTGCCCCCACTGCGGCTGCTCCTGCGGGCCGCTCGGGGGGTACGCGCCGCCCGGCTGCTGCCCGTACTGGGGCTGCTGTGGGTCGTTGCCGCCATACGGCGTGCTCATCGTCTGCCTCCGCCTGCTTCGCTCATCTCACTGACCACCCCGAAACCGCCGTAAAGCCGCGTACGCACGGTGTTGCAGGCGATCCAACCACAGGTCGGAGCCGAGCACACGTGTCCACGCGCCATGCCCGACCATGCCTAACACGGAGTTCACGCGGCGCCCGCGGCGACGACACCCCGCCGCAGCGCTTTGACCGCGTCGGCGGCCGCCGCGCCCACCGGGTCGCCCTTGCCGAGCACGTCCCGGATCTGGTCGAGCAGGTCGATCACCTGACGCGACCAGCGCACGAAGTCCCCCGCCGACAGCTCCTGCCCGTTGGCCTCGGCCGCGGTGAGCACCTTCTCCAGCGACTCACCGCGCGCCCAGCGGTAGACCGGCCACGCGAACCCGGCGTCGGGCTCGCGGGTGCGGTCGAGCCGGTGCCGCCGCTCGTCCTCGGTGAGGTCCACCCACAGCTTCACCGTCTCCTGCCACGCCTCCGGCACCGCGCCACCCGGCAGCCGCGGCTCACCGGCGGTGTCGCGCCGGGCCTCGAAGACCAGCGTCGAGACGACCGCGGCCAGCTCGGCCGGCCCCAGCTTGCGCCACACGCCGTGGCGGATGCACTCCGCGGCCAGCAGGTCGGACTCGCTGTAGAGCCGGGTCAGGCGCCGCCCGTGCTCGGTGACGCGGTCCTCGCCATCACCTGCCGACTCCGGTCCCAAGTACTCGCGCTCGCCCAGCAAGGCGAGAATCCGGTCGAACGCGCGCGCCAGCGAGTGCGTCGTCGCGGCGACCTTCCGTTCCAGCTGCTGGGTTTCCGCCGACAGCCGCTGGTACCGCTCGACCCAGCGCAGGTTCGCCTCGCGCTCGGCCAGCCCGTGGCACGGGTGCGCCCGCAGCGCCCGCCGCAACGCCGCCAGCTCGCCGTCCTCGTTCGTCCCGGACCGCCGCTTCTGCCTGCCCGGCAACGAGATCCCGGCATTGCGCAGCGTCGAAGCGATGTCCCGGCGCGTCTTCGGCGACCGCAGCTCGATGTGCTTGGGCAGCTTGATCCGCCCCAGCGCCTCCACCGGCGCCGGGAAGTCGGCCACCGACAACGGCCCCGACCACCGGTCCTCGGTCACCACGACCGGCCGCGGCTCGCGGATCGGGTCCAGCCCCGGGTCCACGACCACGGCCAGCCCCGCCCGCCGCCCCGCCGGCACGGCGATGACGTCACCCTTTCGCAGCTTCTCCAGCGACTCCGCCGTCCCCGCCCGCCGGGTCGCGGTGTTCTGCCGCGACAACGCCTTCTCCCGCGTCGAGATCTTCGCGCGCAGCTCCACGTACTCGAGCATCTCGTCGAAGTCCCCGGTGATGGCGGCCGAGTAGCCCTTCAGGGCCTCCTTGTTCCGCTCGATCCGGCGGGCCGTGCCGACCACCGACCGGTCGGCCTGGAACTGCGCGAACGACTGTTCCAGCAGCTCACGGGCCTCCGCCGCGCCGACCTGGGCGACCAGGTTCACGGCCATGTTGTAGCCGGGCCGGAACGACGACCGCAGCGGGTACGTCCGCGTCGAGGCCAGCCCGGCGACCTGCTTCGGGTCGACCCCCGGCTGCCACGCCACGACGGCGTGGCCCTCGACGTCGATCCCCCGCCGCCCGGCCCGGCCGGTCAGCTGCGTGTACTCCCCCGGCGTCAGGTCGACGTGCGCCTCGCCGTTGTACTTGACCAGCCGCTCCAGCACGACCGTGCGGGCCGGCATGTTGATCCCCAGCGCCAGCGTCTCGGTCGCGAACACCACCTTCACCAGACCGCGGACGAACAGCTCCTCGACGGTCTCCTTGAACGCCGGCAGCAGCCCGGCGTGGTGGCCGGCGATCCCGCGCTCCAGCGCCTCCCGCCACTCCCAGTAGCCGAGCACGCCGAGGTCGCCCTCCGGCAGGTCCGCCGTGCGCTCGTCGATCACCCGGCGGATCTCCTCGACCTCGCCGGGCCCGTTGAGCCGCAGCCCCGACCGCACGCACTGCGCCACGGCGGCGTCGCACCCGGCTCGGGAGAAGATGAACACGATCGCCGGCAGCAGCCCGGCCCGGTCCAGCTGCTCGACGACCTCGACGCGCGACGGCGGCCGGAACCGCGGCATCCGCGGCGGCGCACCCCGGCGGCCCCGCGGCCCGCGGAACCCGGCGGGCGCGTACTGGCGGCCGATCTCCTCGGTGCGGCGCAGCAGGGTCGGGTTGATCCGCAGCTCGGCGCCGGGCAGGTGGATGTCCTCACCGGCGAACAGGTCGAGCAGCCGGTTCCCGACCAGCATGTGCTGCCACAGCGGCACCGGCCGGTGCTCGTCGACGACGACCGTCGTGTCACCGCGCACCTCGACCAGCCACTCGCCGAACTCCTCGGCGTTGCTGACCGTGGCCGACAGCCCGACCACGCGGACGTGCTCGGGCAGGTGCAGGATGACCTCTTCCCAGACCGCACCGCGGAACCGGTCGGCGAGGTAGTGGACCTCGTCCATGACGACGTAACCGAGGTCGGTGATCGTCGAAGAGCCCGCGTAGAGCATGTTCCGCAGCACCTCGGTGGTCATCACGACCACCTGCGCGTTGCCGTTGATCGAGGTGTCGCCGGTGAGCAGGCCGACGGCGTCGCTGCCGTAGCGGGCGACGAGGTCGGCGTACTTCTGGTTCGACAGCGCCTTGATGGGCGTCGTGTAGAAGCACTTGCGCCCCTCGGCCAGCGCCAGGTGCACGGCGAACTCGCCGACGACGGTCTTCCCCGCCCCGGTCGG
Source organism: Amycolatopsis sp. NPDC098790 (assembly GCF_044759945.1). Taxonomy (NCBI): domain Bacteria; kingdom Bacillati; phylum Actinomycetota; class Actinomycetes; order Pseudonocardiales; family Pseudonocardiaceae; genus Amycolatopsis; species Amycolatopsis sp. NPDC098790. The sequence continues at coordinate 1,631,705 of NZ_JBIWAI010000002.1, read as the reverse complement.
CGCGCAGACGAGCACGCCGTGACCGCCCTCGAGGGCCTCGCACCCGCGGATCTGGAACTCGTCGAACTCGAAGGACGCTTCCGCGGCGAAACGCGTCAGCTGGGGGTACTTCCCACGACGCGAGGAGGCCACATAGGCCTCGGCCGGGGAGGGAGAAGGGCTACTGGCCACGTTGTCAGGGTTCCACATCCCCCCGACAGTCCGCACGCCGCGTGACCGTCGGCGCTCCCGGCTTCTTTTCGGTCGAGCGACGCGAGGTGGTGATCACCACCGACGGGCGCGGTATAGGTCGTTATACACCGGGAACCGGTACGCGGGTGGCGGCGTCGGAGGCTGCATGACCGAACCGTGTCCGAGCTGCGGGCAGCTGGACCAGGTGCAGCACGTGCCCGCCGTCTACCAGGGCGGGCATTCGTTCTTCCGCGGGCAGGGGCCGGTCGTGGGCGTGCCGGCCGGGGACGGCGTGATCTACACGAGCAGCCAGGTCAGCGGGGTTTCGGTGTCGGCGGTGGCCCGGTCGCTGGACCCCTTCCCTCCCCCGCGCCGCAACGGCGGCCTGGTGGCGGCGGTGCTCGCGCTGGTGCTGGCCGGGAGCTGTTTCCTGGCGTTGCCGCTGTCGTCGGTGGACGACCCGCCGCCGGGCGGGGCCGCGTCGCAGGTGCTGGGGATCGCGGTGATCTCGTTGCCGGCGTTGTGCGTGTACGTCGCCGCGGGCGTGGTGATCTGGCTGTACGTGCGGCGGGTGCGGGCCCAGCGGCGTCAGCGGCGCGGGGTGCCGGCGGCGCGGCAGGTGTGGGAGCAGGGCTGGTTCTGCCACCGCTGCGGCGGGGTGTACTTCGCCGACGCCGGGCGGTTGCTGACGCCGGCGCACTTCCGGCAGCTCGTGGCGCGGGCCGGCGGGTACGACCGTTAGGCCAGCACGGTCAGCGCGCCCGGGACGCAGCTGACCGTCACCGGGACGCTCCCCTGCGGCTCGCCGTCGGCGTAGGCCGGCCAGCTGTTGCCCGTCAGCGAGACCGACCGGGCGCGCAGCGTCCGGACCGCCGGGTGGGTGAGGTGCTTGCCCGTGCGCAGGCCCGGCAGCATGCGGATCAGGCCGCGGCGGGTCACGTCCCCGACCACCGTCACGTCGAAGACGCCGTCCTCGGGGTCGGCCGTCGGGCAGATCGGGACGCCGCCGCCGTAGAAGCGGGTGTTGCCGACCGCCACGAGCGTCGCGTCGAGCTCCAGGCGTTCAGTGCCGGTGTCGACCACGATCGGGCGGGAGCGGAACGCGGCCAGCTCGGCGAGGATCGCCACGTCGTAGCGGCGCGGTCCGGACGGCCAGCGCATCCGGTTGGCGCGTTCGTTGACACTCGCGTCGAAGCCCGCGCAGAGCACGGTCGCGAACCAGGTGTCGCCGAGGCGCCCGAGGTCGATGCGCCGCCGGGCGCCGGACTTCAGGGCCGCCACCAGCGCCTCGACCGCAGGCAGGGGCTCGCCGGGGACGCCGAGGGCGCGGGCGAAGTCGTTGCCGGTGCCCGCCGGGACCAGGCCGAGCGCGACGCCGTGGTTCGCGCAGAACTGGACGCCCTGGTGCGCGGCGCCGTCGCCGCCCAGAACGATCAGGACGTCGAGGCCGGCGTCGTGGGAGGTCCGCATCAGCTCGCGGGACTCTTCGACGGTGTTGGCGACCAGCACGTCGAGGCGGTCGACCGCGGTGCGCAGCCGGTCGGCGACGGTGTCGGCGATCCGGGCGGCCGCGCCGTGCCCCGAGGCCGGGTGCACGGCGAGCGCGGCGTGGAGCCCCACTACGTGATGTCGTCGGTGCCGGAGGCCCGGCCGCCGGACGCGGTCGGGGCGGACGGTTCGTCGTCGATCTTGCTCGGCGTGTAGTCGAACGGCGCGGCCTCGTCGTCGTCGAGCTGGTCCCAGCCCTCGTCGGCGCGCTCCCGGTCCTTCTTGCGGTCGTGGATGCGCGCGAGCTGGATGGACAGCTCGAACAGCACGGTCAGCGCGCCGGCCAGGCCGAGCATCGAGAACGGGTCCGAACCCGGGGTGACGAAGGCGGCGAAGACGAACAACGCGAACACAATGCCGCGGCGCCACTTCTTCAGCTGCCGGTACTTGACCACGCCGACGCGGTTGAGCATCACCACCAGCAGCGGGAGCTCGAAGCTGATCCCGAAGATGATCAGCAGCGACAGCATGAACGAGATGTACTTGTCCGCGGTCAGCGCGGTGATGAACTCGCCCTGGCCGAAACCCATGAGCAGCTGCAGCGCGTGCGGGAACAGGATGTAGGCGAGCACCGCGCCGGCGGCGAAGAGGATCGACGCGAACCCGACGAAGGTCAGCGCGTACTTGCGTTCCTTCGAGTACAGACCTGGGGCGATGAAGGCCCAGATCTGGTACAGCCACACCGGCGAGAACAGCACCGCGCCGGCGGCGAGGCCGACCTTGAGCTGGATCATGAAGGCTTCGAACGGCACGGTTTGCAGCAGCTGGCAGCCCTGGGCGCCGTTGAGCCGGCGGTCCGGCGGGATGGCGCAGTAGGGGTCCTTGATGATCTCGCCGAGCGACGGGATCACGCCCACCTTGGTGCTGAACCAGAAGAACCCGACGATGCCACCGATGACGACGGCGAGCATCGCGAAGCCGAGCCGGCGGCGGAACTCGTAGATGTGCTCGATGAGCGTCATCGTGCCGTCGGGGTTCATGCGACGGCTGCGCTTGCGCCGCTTCGACCGGCGGCTGGTGCCGTTTCCGGAGGCGGGTTCCGCCACGGGGTGTTCCGTTCTCGTCGGAGTCCGGCGGAGCGCGCCGGGCCGGCGCGCTCCGTGGACCAGGGACCGGGTGTGGCCCAGCCGTCAGCTGGCGTTCTTCTGCGGCTGGTCGGCCGCCTGCTGCTTCTTCAGCTCGTCGAGCTGCCGCTGCAGGTCCGCGACCTGCTGGTCGGTCGCGCCGGCGGCGGGGGCCGCGGGGGCGGGCGTGGCCGGGATCTGCTTCGTCTCGACCGGCTCGGCGTCCTCGTGCGAGGAGCTCTTGTCGCCCGCGAGGTCCTTGGTCTCGGCCTTGAAGATCTTCATGGACTTGCCGATCGACCGGGCCGCATCGGGAAGCCGCTTGGCCCCGAACAGCAGCACGACGAGCAGCACCAAGATGATCAAATGCCATCCTTGCAATCCGTTGGCGAACAAGATGGCCTCCTATCTGCGTCTGGTAGGGATGTTACTGGTTTTCCGGTTTCCGGCGGCGCTCCGCGAAGGCGACGCGCAGCGCGGCCGACCGCGCGCGGAGCAATCCGGCCCGGTCCTGGGTGTTCGCAGCCACCATGCTTGCGGTCCGCCGGAAACCACGCAAGACCTTGACGGTCCGCACCAGCAGGGCCACGAGCAACAGCAGGCCGAACGCGGCGAGCACGACGGTGGGCAGGTACGGCACGTCGATCACCCTAGTGGTCGCAGGTTGACGGAAGGTGACGGGCTCGGGCCACGGCGTCGGCCGCCCGGCGTCCGACGTCCGACGCGAGGTCGGCCGGGCTCTCCACCAGCGCTTCTCCGCCCAGACCCAGCACGAGGCGCACCATCCAGGACTGGTCGGCGTAGCGCATCCGGATCCGCAGACGGCCGCCGTCGAGCTCGTCGAGCTCCTCGCACGGGTAGTACTCGGCTACCCAGCGTGCGTCCGGGTCGAGGACGAGCACCGCCTCCCGCTGGTCGGCACGCTCGCGGAAGACGCCTTCGGAAATGTCGGTCGGGTGCGCGTGCGCGGGCGGGCGCGACGGCTCGTCGAGGATCGTCAGGTCGTCGATCCGGTCGAGGCGGAACAGCCGGACGCCCTCGGCCCGGCGGCACCAGGCTTCGAGGTACCCGACCGCCTGGACGATCAGCAGCCGCATCGGGTCGACCGTGCGCTCGGTGATCTGGTCCTTGGACGCGGTGTAGTAGCGCATCCGCACGGCCCGCCCGCCCTGCAGCGCCCGGGCGACCTCCTCGCGGGTCCGCGCGGTCTTCTTGCCCTCGCGCACTCCCCCGCCGACGACCACGCCGGCCGGCTGGGCCTGCCCGGCGGCGGCTTCGATCTTGGCGATGGAGCGGCGGACGGCGTCGCCGTCGACCACGCCCGGGGTCTCGGCCAGCGCCCGCAGCGCGACCAGCAGCGCGGTCGCCTCGCCACCGGTGAGCCGCAGCGGGCGGTTCATGCCGGCGTCGTGGGTGACGACGATCGTGTCGCCCTCGAAGGACAGGTCGATCAGGTCGCCGGGCCCGTACCCGGGCAGCCCGCACATCCAGAGCAGCTCGAGGTCCTTGCGCAGCTGCTTCGGCGTGACGTCGAAGTCGTGCGCCGCGTCGTCGATGCGGACGCCCGGGCGCGCCAGCAGGTACGGCACGAGCGCGAGCAGCCGCGGCATCCGGTCGGTCGACCCGCTCACCGGCCGCTCCCCTGCCGGGCCACGACGGCTTCGAGCCGGTCCTGGACGGTCTTGGCCAGCACGTCGGGCTCGAGCACGACGACGTCCGGGCCCTGGGAGGTGATCCAATCGGCCGCCGACTCGGGGAAGTAGAGCCCGATCTCGACGAGGTCGCCCTCTTCGCCGTCGATCGTGGACCGGCCGATGACGGTGCCGCGCCGGCGGACCCCGGCGGCGCGGCCGTCGGCGACCCACAGCCGCGCGGTGGTCACCGGGGCCGGCTCGGACTCCGACGTCACGGACACGAGCTTGAGCAGGTTGACGCCCTCGGGGCGCTGGACTTCACCGGGCTTGCCGACGGTCCGGACCTGGCCGGTGACGCGGGAGAGGCGGAAGCAGCGGGTGGCGCCGCGGTCGCGGTCGTGCCCGACGACATACCAGCGGGCCCGCCACGACACCACGCCCCAGGGTTCGAGGGTGCGCATGATGCGTTCGGGCGAGCCGCTGCGGCGGTACTCGAAGCGGACCGCCTGGCCGTGCTGCACCGCGGCCAGCAGCGGCCCGAACGCCGGTTCGGCGCGCACCCGCGGCTCGACGACGGTCGGCGCCTGGTCGTCGACCTCCAGGCCGGCGGCACGCAGCTTCACGAGCGCGCCCTGCGCCTGCCCGGTCAGCTCCGGCGAGTCCCACAGCCGGGAGGCGAGCGCGACAGCGGCGGCTTCGTCGGGGGCGAGGTCGATCTCGCCGAGCTCGTAGTCCCGGCGGGCGATGCGGTAGCCCTCGATGGCGTCGAAGGCGGAGTTCCGGCCGGTCTCCAGGGGGATGCCGAGTTCGCGCAGCTCGGTCTTGTCCCGCTCGAACGTCCGGAAGAAGGCGTCGTCGCTGGCCGCGTCGCCGTACCCGGGCACGATGCCGCGGATCCGCTCGGCAGTGAGGTACTGCCGGGTGGACAGGAGGGCCAGTACCAAGTTGACCAGCCGTTCGGCGCGTGCGGTGGACACCCGGTAGAGACTAGCCCGCGCCGCCCGGCCCGATCGTGAGGTCCGGGGTGCGCGCGTCGTAATCGGTCCGGGCGGCGGCCACCGCGTCGAAGTTCGCCTCGGCCCAGTCCTTGAACCCGGCCATCGGCGCGCGAAGGCTTTCCCCCAGCGGCGTAAGGGAATAGTCGACGCGGACGGGCACCGACGGAGTCACTTCGCGGCGGACGAGCCCGTCGCGTTCGAGCACCCGCAGGGTCTGGGTGAGCATCTTCTGGCTGACCCCGGCGATGCGCCGCGAAAGGTCGCTGTAGCGCTGCGGCCCGTCACCGAGCGCGACGAGGATCAGGCTGACCCACTTGCCGGCGATCTCGTCGAGCAGCTTCCGGGTCGGGCAGGCGGCGAGGTAGGCGTCGTAGGCGGCCTTTTCGGCTTGGCGCCGCTGTTCCGCCGTGCGCGTGGGCACCGGGCGAACCTCCTGGTACGTGGGGAACCTGCGAGTGCGTACTTCCCGGTGGAGAGTAGCTCCCCATAGGTTCGCGGGGAAAGGTTCCGGTCGGCGAACGGAGTGGTGATGCGGGCGGTCGTGGTCCGGCGGTTCGGGGGTCCCGAGGTGCTGGAGCCGGTGGAAGTGGCGGTGCCCGAGCCGGGTCCGGGGCAGGTCCGGATCCGCGTCGCGGCGGCCGCGGTGAACCCGGTGGATCTCGCGACCCGAGCCGGGATTTTGAGCGGGGCGGGGGTGATTCCGCCGCGGGAGGTGCTGGGGATGGGCTGGGACGTGGCGGGCGTGGTGGAGGCGGTGGGTAGCGGGATGTCCGAGATCGGCGGGCCGGGGGCTCGGGGTGCGGATGTCCGCGGCGACCGGGAGGGCGGCCGGTCGGGCTCCCGGGCCCCGCGCGCTCGGGACGGGGAGGCCACCGGCGGCCGGTGGGGCTCGGGGACACCGCGCGCTCGGGGCGGCGAGGCCACCGGCGGCTGGCCGGGCGCTGGATGGGCGCGGGGCGGGCAAGCCACTCCGGTCGGGAAGGTCACCGGCGACCTCGCGGCCGGTCGGCCGGGCGAAGCCGCGGGCCGGCCGGGAGGCGGGCCGTGGGCTCTGGACGGTGAAGCCACCGGCGGCCGGCAGCCTCCGCTCCGCGTGGGCGATGCCGTCATCGGGCTGCGCGACCGGATCGCCGCTCCCCTGGGCGCCTATGCCGAGCGGATCGTCCTCGACGCGTCGGCGGTCGCCCTCGCCCCGGCCGGCTTCACCCCCGCCGAAGCCGCCACCCTCCCGCTCAACGCGCTCACCGCCGCCCAGGCCCTCGACCTCGTCGAAACCGACGGGACCGTGCTGGTCACCGGCGCGGCGGGCGCGGTGGGCGGGTATGCGGTCGCGCTGGCCCACGCCCGGAAGCTGCGGGTGGTCGCCGTCGCGTCCGAGCCCGACGAAGCCCTCGTCCGCGGCTTCGGCGCGGACGAGTTCCTCCCCCGCGGGCCTGCCCTCGGCGACCGGGTCCGCGCACTCGTGCCCGGCGGGGTCGACGCCGCCCTCGACACCGCGCTCCTCGGCCTGGAGGCGCTCGACGCGGTCCGTGGCGGCGGCGAGTTCGTCGCCTTCGCCGCCGGTGCCGCTCCGATCCCGTTGCGCGGGGTCCGGGTGCGCAGCGTCTGGATCCGCGCCGACGGGCAACGGCTGGCCGAGCTGGCGAAACTCGCGGAAGAAGGTGTCCTGCCGCTGCGGGTCGCCGAGGTCCTGCCGCTGGCGGAAGCGGCGGCCGCCCACGAACGGCTCGCGAGGGGCGGCCTGCGCGGCCGGCTCGTGCTGACGCCCTGACCCGGGCGCCGACCGTTCCGTGCCGCCGCCGTCGATTCTCCCTAGCCTGAACGGCATGGATGATCGCGTTCTCCTCATCACCGGTGCCTCGCGCGGCCTCGGGGCCGCCACCGCTCGCCTCGCCGCCGCCTCCGGGTTCAAAGTCGCCCTCGTGGCTCGCAAGGCCGAATCCGTCGCCTCCCTCGCCGCCGAGCTCGGCGAGGACAACGCCCTCGCGCTCGGTGCCGATGTCGGGGACTGGCCGAGCATCTCCGGTGCCGTCGCCCGGGCCGTCGAGCGGTTCGGGCGGCTCGATGCCGCCTTCGCCAACGCCGGCATCGGCGTCGGGACCTCCTTCTTCGGCACCGACGACCCCGACCCGCGCCAGTGGGAGGAGATGGTCCGCACGAACGTCCTCGGCGCGGCCTACACCGCCCGCGCGGCCCTGCCCGCGCTCGAGGAGTCCGCCGGGCACCTGCTGATCACCGGCTCGGTCGCCGGCCGCTACATCCGCAACGCCAGCCTCTACTCGGTGACGAAGTGGGCCGTGACCGGGATGGCCGGCGCGATCCGCGAGGAGGCCGTCGGCACCGGGGTGCGCGTCACGCTCATCAACCCCGGCATCACCGACACCGACATCCTCAACGACGACCAGCGCAAGAAGCCCAAGCTCGACGCCGCCGACATCGCCCGCGCGGTGCTCTACGCGCTCCAGCAGCCGCCCTCGGTGGACGTCAACGAGATCATGGTCCGCCCGACCGGCCAGGTCCTCTAGCGAAGCCGGGCGACGCGGCCCTGGGCACCGCTCGCCCAGCAGGCCGCGCCGGCGCAGTCGACGCTGTCGAAGCTGCCCGTGTCGAACGACGTCCAGTGCCGGCCGCCGTCCGGGCTGTGGTCGCTGCCGCCCGGCCCGACGGCCAGCAGCGTCCCGCCGCGCCAGGCCACCCCGGAGCGGTACCCCGCCGGGTACTGCGCCGGCGTGCGCCAGGTGCGGCCGGCGTCGCCGGTCAGCGCGACGGCCGGGCCGGGCGCCGTCGGGTTCGCGAAGTCGCCGCCGATCGCGACGCCCTGGCGCGGGTTCCGGAACGCGAGCGCGAACACGCCGGCGGACGGGCTGCTCGGCAACGGCGTGTCGGAGACGCTCCAGTGGCGGCCGGCGTCGCCGGAGTGCAGGACGCGGGCGGTCGCGCCGCCGCCGGTCGCGAGCCACGCGTCGAACGGGCCCGCCGTCGTGATGCACTGCCCGCTGGCCGCGAACCCGGCCTCGCCGGGCAACGCGGGCGGGAAGCCGCTGTCCGGGACCTGCCGCCAGCTGCGGCCGCCGTCGAAGGTGGCCTGGACGCGGAACCGGCCGTCGACCGGGTCGCTCATCGCGAGGCCGCGCCACGGGTCGAAGAAGGCGAGGCAGTCGTAGAACGCCGCCGCGTCGGTGTTCTGGAAGGTCTGCCGCCAGTGCGCGCCGCCGTCGTCGGTCCGGTAGACGCGGGAGTCGGTTCCGGGACCGATGGAGAGCGTCACGGCGTGCTCGGCGTCGAAGGCTTCGATGTCACACAGCTCGAGCGTCTCCGCGCCGGGTGGCCCCACGGACTTCCACGTGGCGCCGCCGTCGGTGGTGCGCAGGACGGTGCCCTGCGTGCCGCTGACCCACGCGACCCGCCCGCTGACGGCGGACAGGCCGCGGAACTGGGCGGTGACGCCGGTCGGTTTCAGGTCCCAGGCGGGCCGGTGCTCAACCGCCGCCGCCGGGACCGCGAGGGAGACCAGCAGGGCGCACACGAGCAGCACGACACGCATGCCGGAGATCCTGCCGCACCCGCCCGGCGACTTTCGTAGGGAACACCGGGCGGGTACGCAGAATCAGAGCGAGCTGATCAGGCGCTCCACGCGCTCGTCGACCGAGCGGAACGGGTCCTTGCACAGGACCGTGCGCTGGGCCTGGTCGTTCAGCTTCAGGTGCACCCAGTCGACGGTGAAGTCGCGGCCCGCGGCCTGGGCGGCGGCGATGAAGTCGCCGCGCAGCTTCGCGCGGGTCGTCTGGGGCGGGGTGTCCTTGGCGGCCTCGATCTCGCCGTCGTCGGTGACCCGGCGGACCAGGCCCTTGCGCTGGAGCAGGTCGAAGATGCCCCGGCCCCGGCGGATGTCGTGGTAGGCCAGGTCGAGCTGCGCGATGCGCGGGCTGGAGAGGTCCAGGTCGTGCTTGTGCCGGTAGCGCTCCACCAGCCGGTGCTTGATCGCCCAGTCGATCTCGGTGTCGATCTTGCCGAAGTCCTGCTGCTCGACCGCGTCCAGCGCCCGGCCCCACAGCTCGACGACGCGCTCGTTCGCCGGGGTCGAGCCGTTGTCCTTGAGGTGCTGGACGGCGCGGGCGTGGTACTCGCGCTGGATGTCCAGGGCCGAGGCCTCGCGCCCGCCGGCGAGGCGCACCTGGCGGCGGCCGGTGAGGTCGTGGCTGATCTCGCGGATCGCCCGGATCGGGTTGTCCAGGGTGAAGTCGCGGAACTGGACGCCGGCCTCGATCATCTCCAGCACCAGGTTCGCCGAGCCGACCTTGAGCATGGTCGTCGGCTCGGCCATGTTCGAGTCGCCCACGATGACGTGCAGGCGCCGGTAGCGCTCGGCGTCGGCGTGGGGCTCGTCGCGGGTGTTGATGATGGGCCGCGAGCGCGTGGTCGCGCTCGAGACGCCCTCCCAGATGTGTTCCGCACGCTGGGAGAGGCAGTAGACCGCGCCGCGCGGGGTCTGCAGCACCTTGCCGGCGCCGCAGATGAGCTGCCGGGTCACCAGGAACGGCAGGAGCACGTCCGCGATCCGCGAGAACTCACCCGCGCGGGTCACCAGGTAGTTCTCGTGGCAGCCGTAGGAGTTGCCCGCGGAGTCGGTGTTGTTCTTGAAGAGGAAGATGTCGCCGCCGATGCCCTCGTCGGCGAGCCGTCGTTCGGCGTCGACCAGCAAATCCTCGAGGATCCGCTCGCCCGCCTTGTCGTGCGTGACCAGCTGGACCAGGTCGTCGCACTCGGCCGTCGCGTACTCGGGGTGCGAGCCGACGTCCAGGTAGAGCCGGGAGCCGTTCGACAGGAAGACGTTCGACGAGCGTCCCCAGGACACGACCCGCCGGAAGAGGTAGCGCGCCACCTCGTCGGGCGAGAGCCTGCGCTGTCCGTGGAAGGTGCACGTGACCCCGAACTCGGTCTCGATGCCAAAGATCCGCCGCTGCATCCCCCCAGAGTAGGCGCTGCACCCCCTTCGACGGTGCGCCGTTCGGGCGTCGACACGCCCCCGGTCTGCCACAGACGGTGAAATCTCCCCGATTCAGGCACGATTGGAGCACTGCTCTTGACGACTTGGGGAAGGCGACTCCTTGACACACCAGCTGATCCAGGCCTTCCGGCGGGTCGGGCGCACCGACCGCGCCCTCATGCGGCGCACCGCCGCCCTCCCGGCCACGAAAGCCGACGACGCGCTGATGGCGCTGTCCAGATCGGCGAACAAGTCCCGCCTGTGGTGGGGCGTAGCGGCGCTGCTGGCGGTGCAGAAGGGGCCGACGCGGCGCGCGGCGCTGCGCGGGGTCGTCGCGATCGCCGGGGCCAGCGCCGCGGCGAACCTGATCGGCAAGCCGCTCTTCCCCCGCCGCCGCCCGGCCGAGGAAGAGACGCCGATGCGCCGCCGCCTGCGGAAACGCCCGACGTCGTCCTCGTTCCCGTCCGGCCACTCCGCCTCCGCGGCCGCCTTCGCGACGGCGGTGGCGATGGAATCGCCGCGCGCCGGCCTCGCCGTGGCGCCGCTCGCGCTCGCGGTCGCCTACTCCCGCGTCCACACCGGGGTCCACTGGCCGTCGGACGTGGGCGTCGGCCTGGGCATCGGCGTCGGCGTCGGCCTGGCGACCCGGCACTGGTGGCCGCTGCACGACGACGTCCCGGCCCGCACCGCCCACGACGCGGACGCGCCGGAGATGGTCGACGGCGACGACATGCTCGTGCTGGTCAACCCGAAGTCCGGCATCGACGGCCAGGACCCGACCGAGGACGCCCGGCACGCCTGGCCCAAGGCCGAGATCCTCCACCCGGACCCCGACCAGGACCTGATCGCCCAGCTCGAAGGCGAGATCGACGCCCGCGGGACCGTTCGCGCACTCGGCGTCGCGGGCGGGGACGGCACCGTGGCCGCGGTCGCCGCGGTCGCCGCCGAACGCGACCTGCCGCTCGCGCTGATCCCGGCGGGCACGCTCAACCACTTCGCCCGCGACGTCGGCGTCCGGTCGATGCCCGACGCCGACGCGGCGACCGAAGTCGGCAACGCCGTCGGCATCGACCTGGGCGAGGTCGAGATCGAGGGCGGCGACGGCACCGCGCACCGGTGGTTCGTCAACACCGCGAGCCTGGGCGGCTACCCGGAGATGGTCCGGCTGCGCGAGAAGCTGCAGGAGAAGCACCCGAAGTGGCCCTCCGCGGCGATCGCACTGACCCGCACGCTGCGCCACGCCCGGCCGCTGACCGTGCGGCTCAACGGCAAGCGCACCCAGGTCTGGCTGCTGTTCGTCGGCAACGGCACGTACGCGCCGAAGGGCTTCGCGCCCAGCCGGCGGCCCGCGCTCGACACCGGCCTGCTCGACGTCCGGTACCTGCGTGCCGACCTGCCCTACTCGCGAGCCCGGTTCCTGCTGGCGATGGTCACCCGCAGCCTCGCGGCCAGCCACGTCTACCAGGAGCTGGACGTGGCCGAGCTGGACGTCGAGCTGCTGGACGGCCACCGCCGCGTCGCGACCGACGGCGAAGTCGGCCCGCTGGGCAACCGGTTCCGCTTCCGGTCGAACCCCAGCGCGTTGACCATCTACCGCCTTTAAGGGCTCTTTACCTCCTCTCAACGAACCCACAGCGTCCCCTGGCTAGCGTCTTGATCGAGATGCGGGCGACCCTGCCCGTGGCCAGGGGACGAGCGGGGATTCGATGGACGCGCACGGCCTGGCGAGCGGCCTCCACCGGGCCGTCGCCGACCCGGTGCTGCCCGGCGACGTCACCGCGCGCGCCCGTGACCTGGGCCCGTTCGAGTCGCCGCTCATCTGGCTCGCCTTCGCCTCGGCCGCCGTCGCGGTCCTCGCCGCGGTCATCGCGCTGTGGCACCGGCGCCGGACGCGCCGCTGGGGCTTCACGGCGTTCGGCGTCCTGCTGCTGCTCGCCGGGGTAACTGCGCTGAACAGCTACGTCGGGTACGTGCGCACCTCCGACGACCTCGCGCGGCTGCTCCAGAAGGGGCCCGGCGTCGTCAACCTGGCCGGGCGGCTGCTCGACGACGGCAAGGAGGCACCGGTGTCACGCCCGGGCGCCGGCAGCGCGGCCGCCGGCCAGCGGATCGACGTGGTGAACCTCCCCGACCCCGCGCACGGCGTCCCGTCCGGCAGCAACTACGTCATCCTCCCGCCGGGCTACAACGCCGACGCGGCCCGGCGGTACCCGGTCGTCTACCTGATCCACGGTTACCCGTTCGGCGGCCCGCGCGACTGGCTGACCTCGGGTGACGCGCCCGGCACGCTGCTGGCCCTGCAGCAGGCGAACGTGATCGCGCCGATGATCGTGGTGAGCGTCGACCTGACGGCCGGGGTGCCCAGCACGGACTGGGAGTGCCTCGACGTCCCGGGCGGCCCGCAGCTGGAGACGTACCTGGCGCGCACGGTGGTCCCGGCGATCGACCAGCGCTACCGGACGGTGGCCGACCGCAGCCACCGGGCGCTGGGCGGCATGTCCGGCGGCGGCTTCGGGGCGCTGAACATCGGCCTGCACCACGTGGACGAGTTCGGCACGCTCCTGATCGCGTTGCCGTACGACGATCTGAACGACTCGGTGGGCGTTCTGGACGGCAACCGGGCCGCGATCGCGGCCAACACGCCGCGTCGGTACTTGCCGACGATGGACTTTCCGGCGCCGGTTTCGGTGATGTTGGCGGTGGGCACGGGCGCTCCGACCGATGTCACGACGGCTCGTCGGATCGCGGAGGCGTTGCGCGCTCGGGGGCAGGAGGCGGTGGTTCACGCTGAGCGGGGGTTCAACCACACTTGGCATACGGCTCGGGCGACGTTGCCTTATCTGCTGGCGTTCGCCGACCAGGGCTTTCGGGCTTCTCCGGCCGCGTCTTGATGCCTGGGTGGGCTTCGGGCGTTCGTCGTTTTTTCGAAAGATGTCCTCGCCGGACGGGCAGGCTCTGGGATGGCCTCGGTCTTTGTGGGCTTCTTGCGTTCTCGTTTGGGCCGCTGGGTGGTCATCCCGTCGCCTGATTGAGGCCAATCACTTTGAGCCAGGCCCGCAAGGTTGCGTTGCCGGCTCGCTTCTTGCGGGTGGGTTGCGGGCCTGGCTCAAAGTGATTTTTGCGGCCTCAGGCGACGGGATGACCACCCAGCTCCTTTTGTCTGGGTTGGCCAGTCTGGCCGTTGTCATCGTCTGGCGCATGACGGCGGGGCGTGGCCGGTGGCCACGCCCCGCCTTTGGAAAAGTTCTTACTCGCCTTCCGGCTTGCTCTCCGGCTCCTCGCCCACCGGGTCCGGTACCGGCAGCAGCGCGTCCAGCGCTGTGCCCGTCAGGCGGCGGAACGAGCGGCGGGGGCGGTCGCGGTCCAGGACCGCCACCTCCAGCTTGATCGGGTCGGCCTCGCCGTTGCCGTTCGCCGACGACGACGACGACGCTGCCGAGGAGCCCGACGACGTCGTCGTGGACGGCTGGCTCGGGGTGCGCAGCGCCGCCACCGCCACGCCCAGCGCCGCCTGGAGGTCCAGGCCGTCCTCGAACGTCTCCTTCAGCTTCGTGGCGATCTTGTCCGTCTGGCCGCCCATCACGATGTACTGCGGCTCGTCGAAGATCGAGCCGTCGTAGGTCAGGCGGTACAGCTGATCCTCCGCCGCGCTCGCGCCGACCTCCGCCACGCAGACCTCCACCTCGAACGGCTTCAGCTGCTCGGTGAAGATGCTGCCCAGCGTCGCCGCGTAGGCGTTCGCCAGCGCCCGGGCGCTCACGTCGCGGCGGTCGTACTGGTAGCCCTTGAGGTCCGCGTGCCGGATGCCCGCCACGCGCAGGTTCTCGAACTCGCTGTAGCGCCCGACCGCGGCGAAGCCGATCCGGTCGTAGATCTCGGACACCTTGTGCAGCGTGGCCGAGGGGTTCTCCGCCACGAACAGCACGCCGCCCGCGTACTTCAGCACCACGACGCTCCGGCCGCGCGCGATGCCCTTGCGCGCCAGCTCGGAACGCTCCCGCATCAGCTGCTCGGGAGAGGCATACAACGGCATCGTCACGGTGTGCGCTCCAGGTCTTCCGGTGGTTCCACGTTCACTGGTTCTCCGCCCGCGTCAGGAAAGCCGGCGCTGCTGGCGCTCGATCCGCCCCGCCACCACGGCTTCCGCGACCGCGGCGGTCTCGGACTCCGACAGCTGCACGGCGCCGTGCTCGGCGGTGATCGTCACGACGCTCGGGAAGATCCGGCGCACCAGGTCCGGGCCGCCCGACGCGGTGTCGTCGTCCGCCGCGTCGTACAGCGCCTCCACGGCGACCCGCACCGCGCCCTCGACGTCGGCGTCCGGGTCGTGCAGCTTCTTCAGCGCGGACTTCGCGAACAGCGAACCCGAGCCGATGCCCGCGTAGCCGCCGTTCTCCTCGTAGCGCCCGCCCGCGGCGTCGTACGACACGATCCGCCCGGCGTGCTTGGCGTCCTCGGCCTCCAGGTCGTACCCGACGAACAGCGGGATGGCCGCCAGCCCGGCCATCGCCATCTCGAGGTTGCCCTTGACCATCCCGGCCAGCTTGTTCGTCTTGCCGTCCAGCGACAGCGAAACGCCCTCGATCTTCTCGTAGTGCGCGAGCTCCACGGCGTAGAGCCGCACCATCTCCACGGCCAGCCCCGCCGTGCCCGCGATGCCCACCGCCGAGTACTCGTCGGTGACGTGCACCTTCTCGATGTCCCGGCTCGCGATCAGGTTCCCCGATGTCGCCCGCCGGTCACCCGCGATCAGCACCCCGCCCGCGAAGGTGCAGGCGACGATCGTCGTCCCGTGCGGCACGCCCAGCTCGGCCACGCCCGGCGCCACCTTCCGCTGGGGGAGCAGGTCAGGCGCCTGCTCGCGCAGGAAGTCCGAGAACGACGACGTCGCCGACGAGAAGTACGCGGCCGGCAGCGCGGGACCCGAGATGCCCCTGGTGTTGTCCATACGTGCTCAAAAATCCCATCTGTGCGGGCCAGAGCGACCAGAGCCCCCCGTGCGGCACGCCGTCACGCGGAGCCCCGGCCGCCGGCTGAACGGTCGGCAAGGGCGCGGGGCCCGAGCGGCTTACTCGCCGCCCTTCTGCACGTAGGCCCGGACGAAGTCCTCGGCGTTCTCCTCGAGCACGTCGTCGATCTCGTCCAGGATCGTGTCCACGTCCTCGCCGAGCTTCTCGCGCCGCTCCTGACCCGCCGCGCCGGTGTCGTCGAACTCCTCGTCGGAGTCACCACCGCCGTGCTTTTCGATCTTTTCCTGGGCCATCTCGCCTCCCGGTCTGGCTGATGTTTCCTAGCCTACCCAGCGGCCCCGACATTCGGGGCAACGCCGCGATCGCTGGTGCGTCACGCCTAGTCCGAACCGGTGAGCGCCTCCACCAGGTCCTCGGCGGTCGCCGACTCGTCCAGCAGCTTGCCGACGTGCGCCTTCGTCCCCCGCAGCGGCTCCAGGGTCGGGATCCGCACCAGCGACTCCTTGCCCACGTCGAAGATGACCGAATCCCACGACGCCGCGGCGATCGAGGTCGCGTACTTCTCCAGCGCCCGGCCGCGGAAGTAGGCCCGCGTGTCCGACGGCGGCGTCGTCACCGCGGCCACCACCTCTTCCTCGGTGACCAGCCGCTTCATCGACCCGCGCGTCACGAGCCGGTTGTACAGGCCCTTCGCCAGCCGGACGTCGGAGTACTGCAGGTCGACCAGGCGCAGCCGCGGCGCGCCCCAGGCCAGCTGGTCCCGCTGCCGGTAGCCCTCCAGCAGCCGCAGCTTGGCCGGCCAGTCCAGCCGGTCGGCACACTCCTGCGGGTCGCGGGCCAGCGCGTCCAGCACCTCGCCCCAGACCCGCAGGACCTCCTTCGCCGCCTCGTCCGCCTCGATGCGCTCCAGGTTCTGCGACGCGATCTCGTGGTAGGCGAACTGCAGGTCCAGCCCGGTGTACTTCTTCCCGTTCGCCAGCGCGACCTGCGTCTTCAGCGTCGGGTCGTGGCTGATCTGGTGCACCGCCTTGACCGGCTCGTCGAGCTTCAGGTCGTCGAACCGGATGCCCGACTCGATCAGGTCCAGCACCAGCGCCGTCGTCCCGACCTTGAGGTACGTCGAGTACTCCGACATGTTCGCGTCGCCGATGATGACGTGCAGCCGGCGGTACTTGTCCGCGTCCGCGTGCGGCTCGTCGCGCGTGTTGATGATCCCGCGCTTCAGCGTCGTCTCCAGGCCGACCTCGACCTCGATGTAGTCCGCACGCTGGGAGAGCTGGAAGCCGGCTTCCTCGCTCTGCTGGCCGATCCCGACCCGGCCCGAGCCGGTCACGACCTGCCGCGACACGAAGAACGGCGTCAGCCCCGCGATCACCGCGGTGAACGGCGTCGAGCGCGCCATCAGGTAGTTCTCGTGCGTGCCGTAGCTCGCGCCCTTGCCGTCGACGTTGTTCTTGTACAGCTGAAGCTGCGGCTGGCCGGGCACGGACGCCGCCTTCAGCGCGGCCTCCTCCATCACCCGCTCCCCCGCCTTGTCCCAGATGACGGCGTCGCGCGCGTTCGTCACCTCGGGTGCGGAGTACTCCGGGTGCGCGTGGTCGACGTACAGCCGCGCGCCGTTGGTCAGGATGACGTTCGCCGCGCCGAGGTCCTCGACGTCCGGGTCGTGCCCCGGGCCGCCGGGGCCGGTCAGGTCGAACCCGCGCGCGTCGCGCAGCGGCGACTCCACCTCGTAGTCCCACCGCGCCCGCCGGGCCCGGGGGATGTCGGCCGCGGCCGCGTAGGCCAGCACGACCTGGGTCGAGGTGAGTACCGGGTTCGCCGTCGCGTCGCCCGGCACGGAGATGCCGTACTCGACTTCGGTTCCCATGATCCGCCGCATGTCCACCACCCTACGGGGTCGCCCTAGTGGAACGATGCACCCATGCCAGGCAGTGACGAACTCGTTGCCCTCTATGACCAGGCTGGCTCCGTCGTCGGTTCGACGACCCGCTCCCGCCTCCGCGCCGAGGGCCTGTGGCACGCCGCCGGCGTCGTGCTCGTCCGTTCGGGTGACGGCAGCGCCGTCTACGTGCACCTGCGCACCGCGGTCAAGGACGTCTTCCCCTCGACCTGGGACTGCTGGGCGGGCGGCGTGGTCGCCGCGGGCGAAACCCCGGCCGAGTGCGCTCGCCGCGAACTGGCCGAAGAGCTCGGCGTCCAGGGGGTGGAACCCGTTCCGCTGTTCACCAAGGTCTACGACGACGGCCGCAACCGCTGCCACAACTTCGCGTTCGAGGTCCGCTGGGACGGCCCGATCCACCACCAGGCCGAAGAGATCGTCGAGGGCCGCTGGATCGCCTTGGAAGACCTCCGCGCCTGGGTCGACGACCCGGCACCGGAGCTGCCGTTCATCCCCGACGGCCGCGAAGGCGTCCAGGAATGGTTCCGCCGTTACGGCTGAGCCGTCAGCTTCGCCGTCATCGCGGGGAGAAGGCGTTTCGCCGCGTCCACGGCCCGCGTCCCGGTGCTCGCCGAGACGGTCAGCTCGGACACGAGCTTTCCCTTGGCCAGCAGCACCGTGCAGGTCTTGCCGTCGCTCCAGGCCTGCTGCCGCTCGACCCCGGGCTGGGCGGGGACGCCCACGGTCTTGCCCGCGCACTCGTTGTCCGCGACGGCCTGGGCGGCCGACCCGTCCGGGAACACCAGGACGCGGTGGCTCAGCGCCGACCCGCTGGGGTAGCGCCAGGTCACGGTCCGGCTGCCCGCCGACGGCCCGTCCGCCAGGCAGCCCGCGACCTCGTTCGAGGCCGGCTGCACACCTTCCTCCGCGACGTCCGCATCGGACAGCAGCGCGGGTTCCGCGAGCAGCCCGGCATCGGGCTCCGGCGGCGTGACCGGAGCGGCCTTCGCGGGGCTCACCGGCACTTCGGCGGTCGTGACCGGCGCGGACGTCGGCGCCGGATCGTCGTAGTACGTCTCGAGGTTGTTCGGGTCGGGCCCGTCGCAGGCCGTGAGGCCCGCCAACGCGAGCGCGGCCAGGGCGACCACCTGCCGATGACGCACTTGCTCCGGCCTCCCTGTCGTCCGCTGGTGCCTGCGAAGGGTAGTGCAGCCGCTCAATCCCACGCCAAGGAGGACCGGTGTCGCCAGTACGCGCCGGGGTCCTCGGCGAGCCCGGCAAGCGCGTCCTGGTCGGCCGCGCCCAGCGCCACCGCCGTGGCCCGCAGGTTCGCTTCCAGCTGAACCGGGCTCGCGGGGCCGATGACAGCGGTGTCCACCCAGTCCTGGGCCAGCACCGCGGCGATCGCGACCGCGTCCGGGCCGATCCCGTGCGCCGACGCGATGCCGAGGACGGTCTTCGGCGCCTCCACCGCGAGCCTGCCGTTGGCGAGGGTTTCCTTGACCAGCACGCGTTTCCCGCCCGTGTGCGCCGCGGAGAGCGCCCGGCCGGCCGACTGCTCCAGGACGTTCCACGTCGACTGCACCGCGGAAAACACCGGCTGTCCGGCCACTTCCAGCGCGAACGCCCGCTCGATCGCGGCCGCCTGCGCCGGTCCGGAGGTCGAGAACCCGACCGCGACGCCGTTCGCGGACAGCTCCGCCAGCGCCTCGACCAACGGCTCGTCGGTGAACAGCGGACTGTCCACAGTGAGCGAATGCACCTGGTACAGCCCGACCCGATCCCCCAGCAGGGTCAGGGTTTCCGCCCACTGCGTCGCGAACCGCGCCGCCGAGTGCTCCTTCACCTCGTGCACGTCGGCGTCGAGCCGCCAGTCCCCGACGTACGCGTAACCCCACTTGCTGGAGACCTCGACGTCGCCGTGCCCGCGTTCGGCGAGCCAGCCGGCCAGGAACTCCTCCGAGCGCCCGTACGAGCGGGCGACGTCGACGTGCCGGACGCCCGCCGCGTAGGCGTCGTCGAGCACCGCGAAAGTGGCGGCCCGCATGGAATCGACGTCCCGCACCGGTGGCAGGGCGCCGTCGCGGCCGAGGTTGATGTAGGCGGGGCGGCCCAGCGCCGCCAGGCCGAGCGCGACGCGGTCCACGGCGCCCTTCACGCGGTCTGCTTGTGCCGGAGGATGGCCAGCCACTGGTCGGAGTTCTGCGCCTGGCGGTGCAGCTTCTCCAGGCGCGCGGCCGGGGCCCGGACGTAGCCCTTGCCGAAGACCGGCGCGATCTGGCGCAGGCTCGCACCGCCTTCGCGCGCGGCGAGCAGCGCCCAGTCGGACGCGTCGGCACAGGCCGCCGAGGCGCGGCGGAGCTCGCCGAGGATGTCGATGAGCTCCTGGGCGCCCACCTCCCCCGCCTGGACGGCGGCCGCCGTCGTCTCCAGCCAGGCCAGGACGTCGGACTCGGTGATCGGCGCGCGGGGCCGGTGCGTTTCTTCGCTCACAGCCGGTGAGTATAGGTCGTTATACGTCGATATACTCGGTGGCAGCCATGACGACACGCGCCGAATCGCCGCCGGACGTCGAGCAGCTGCTCGACGTCTTCAAGGCGCTCGCGAACCCCGAGCGGTTGCAGATCCTGCTGTGGCTGCGCGAGCCGGAGAAGCACTTCCCCGTCGAGCGGGCGATCGCCGACCCGGCGGAGGTCGGCGTGTGCGTGAGCCACATCCAGGAGAAGACGGGGCTCGCGCAGTCGACCGTCTCGGCGTACATGGCCGCGCTGCAGCGCGCCGGCCTGGTGCACGCGACGCGCGTCGGGAAGTGGACGCACTACAAGCGCGACGAAGCCCGGATCGCCGGGTTCGTCGCGGTGCTGGGCCGCTCCCTCTGACCTGTCCCCTCCCCCGGCTGGGCACCCGCCGGGTTGACTCATATCGCAGTTCTGCGATACTTCGATCCATGACCACCATCGAGGGCATGCGGCTCGGCCGCTACGGGATCTGGACGTTCGACTTCGAAGGCCTGCCGGCGAGCCGGATCCGGGAATCCGCGCAGGAGCTGGAAGAACTGGGCTGGCCGGCGATCTGGGTCCCGGAGACCGACGGCCGCGAAGCGCTCACCCACGCCGGCTTCCTGCTGGCGAGCACCCGGAACCTGGCCGTCGTCAACGGCATCGCGCAGATCGGGTCGCGCGGGCCGCGCTGGACGCAAGGCGGGGCCGCGCTGCTCGCGGACGCCTACCCGGACCGCCACCTGCTCGGCCTCGGCTTCGGCGGAGTGCCCGGCCCGAAGCCCTTGACGGCGGTGAGCGAGTACCTCGACGCGATGGACGCCGTCACGAACGGCAACCCCGCGCCGCAGGGCCCGACGCGGCGCCTCCTGGCCGCGTACGGCCCCAAGATGCTGGAGCTCGCCCGCGACCGGACAGCGGGCGCGCACACTTACCACGTCACCCCCGAACACACGGCTCAGGCACGCGAAATCCTCGGCGACGACTCGTTCCTGGGCGTCGAGCACGCGGTGCTGTTCGAGACCGACGCGGAGAAGGCGCGCGAGACCGCCCGCGAACACCTGCAGCCGTACCTCACGCAGCCGTACAACATCGCGAAGTTCCGGCGCCTCGGCTACACCCAGGAGGAGATCGACGGCGCGGCCGACCGGATCGTCGACGACCTGGTGTTCTGGGGCGACCTCGAGACGATCACCGCGAAGCTGCGCGAGCACCTCGACGCGGGCGCCGACCACGTCGGCATCCAGGTCATCGGCATCGCCCCGGGCGGGTCGGCGATGCCGCACTGGCGCCGGCTGGCCGAGGCGCTGCTACCGGTCGCCGCGTAGGCCGAACCGGGCGGTGCAGTGCCAGACGCGCTTGAGCACCTGGGGATCGTGCCGGCCGGCGCGGACGGCCTCGCCGATCACGCGGGCGTCGAGCCTGCCGTCCTCGGCGATCTCCTTGCCGGCCCGCACGACGTCCTCGCCGCGGTAGTCCGCGTGCTCGGCCAGCACCTCGACCGGCAGGCGGAACCCGTGGTGCCAGCGGGTCGGAAACGGCAGGTCCGCGGCGGCCGCTTCGACGCCGGTGCCGCGGAACGCCGGGTCCAGCACGAGCGCCTCGACGTCGGCCGCCAGCCGGAGCGGGCCGTGGACGTGGGCCTCGATGTGGTCGTCCAACTCGTCCTGGACGTCCGCCTCGGCGAGGCGCAGCAACGGCATGTGGACGGCGGTGCCGAAGTCCTCCGGCTCGCCGAAGCTGTCCGGGTAGCAGAACGTCGTCCGCGCCAGCACTTCCCGCTTCAGCACCAGGTGGGACGAGCCGAACCGGACGGAACCTCCGGCCGGGCGGCGGCGGTAGTTGAGCGAGCCGTACTTGGGGCGGGCCGACGGCGGCAGGTCGTCGTAAGCGCCGCCGAAGATGCGGTGCTCCCAGCGCCACCGGTCTCCCCCGGCGTGCGCGGTGAGGCCGCCGTTGCTCGTGCCCGTCTCGAACTGCGAGCGGTAGACGCCGTCGGTGGCGAGGTGGCGCAGCAACGGCACCTCCCCCACCAGGCGGTCCGGGTGGAAGTGGACGGTGACGTCCAGCCCCTCGGGCAGCGGCGGCCCGCTCACGAGGCCGGCGACGTGCGCCACCGCTCGCCGCCATCCCGGTTCCCCAGCCGCCATGGGCGCATCCTACCCCGACGCGTATAGGTCGTTATACGGAATGGAGAGGTCCGAAAACCGCTGGCTTCACCCCCGGCGTCCCGGCTTGACTGCGCCCATGCGGCTCGAAGGTTTCGGCGTCACGGTGCGGTTCGCGCTGCTGGCCGTCGTGTGGGGTGCGAGTTTCCTGTTCATCAAGGTGGGGCTGGCCGGGCTCTCCCCCGCGCAGATCGCGCTCGCACGGGTAGCGCTGGGCGCGCTCGCGCTGGCCGTCGTGCTGGTGGCGCGCCGGCGGCCACTCCCCCGGGATCCCGTGCTGTGGGGCCACCTCGCGGTCGTTTCGGTGCTGTTGTGCGTGGTGCCGTTCCTGCTGTTCTCGTGGGCGGAACAGTACATTTCGTCCGGTTTGGCCAGTATCTTCAACGCGAC
Source organism: Amycolatopsis sp. NPDC098790 (assembly GCF_044759945.1). Lineage (NCBI taxonomy): Bacteria > Bacillati > Actinomycetota > Actinomycetes > Pseudonocardiales > Pseudonocardiaceae > Amycolatopsis > Amycolatopsis sp. NPDC098790. The sequence goes on along the minus strand of NZ_JBIWAI010000002.1, from coordinate 1,609,395 downwards.
GACACCGCTCGTCACGATGCTCCTCGCAGCCGCCGCGCTACCCGAAGAGCGGTTCACGCCGCCGCGGGTGCTGGGCCTGTCGCTCGGTTTCCTCGGCGTGCTCACGATCGTCGGGGTGTGGCACGGCGTCGACGTCTCGCACCAGCTGACCGCGCAGCTCGCGTGCCTGGGCGCCACGACGTGCTACGGCGCGTGCTTCGTCTACATGCGCCGGTTCGTCTCTCCGCGTGGCGCCGACCCCGTCGTCGTCGCGTTCGGTCAGACCGGCTCGGCGACGGTCATCCTCGGCTTGCTGGCGCCCGCGATCGCGGTCACGCCGGTGCACCTGGACTTCGCGGTGGTGGCGAGCACGGTGGCGCTCGGCGTCTTCGGAACCGGGATCGCGTATGTCTGGAACGTCCGGATCATCGCGGCCTGGGGAGCAGCCAACGCCTCCGCGGTGACCTACCTCACACCGGTGGTCGGGGTCCTGCTCGGCGTGCTGGTGCTGGGCGAGCCGGTGAGCTGGAACCAGCCGGCCGGCGCGGTCCTGATCGTGGTGGGCATCCTCGCGGCCCACGGCCGCCTGCGGCGGCGCACGCGCGAACCCGAGATGGTCAGCCGCTAGACACGCCGATGGGGCGGCCACCGAGGTGACCGCCCCATCGCGCGTCGGACTTACAGGTACTGACCGGTGTTCGTGGCGGTGTCGATCGCCCGCCCCGAGTCCTGGTTCTTGCCGGTGACGAGCGTGCGGATGTAGACGATCCGCTCGCCCTTCTTGCCGGAGATCCGGGCCCAGTCGTCCGGGTTGGTGGTGTTCGGGAGGTCCTCGTTCTCCGCGAACTCGTCGACGATCGCGTCGAGCAGGTGCTGGACGCGCAGACCCGGCTGCTTGGTCTCCAGCACCGACTTGATCGCCGACTTCTTCGCCCGGTCCACGATGTTCTGGATCATCGCGCCCGAGTTGAAGTCGCGGAAGTACAGGACTTCCTTGTCCCCGTTGGCGTAGGTCACCTCGAGGAACCGGTTCTCGTCGCTCTCCTCGTACATGCGCTCGACGGTGTGCTGGATCATCGCGTCGAACGTCGCCTTGGCGTCGCCGCCGAACTCGGCGAGGTCGTCCGCGTGGATCGGCAGCCCTTCGGCCAGGTACTTGGAGAAGATGTCCTTCGCGCCTTCGGCGTCCGGACGCTCGATCTTGATCTTGACGTCGAGCCGGCCCGGCCGCAGGATCGCCGGGTCGATCATGTCCTCGCGGTTGGAGGCGCCGATGACGATGACGTTCTCCAGGCCTTCGACACCGTCGATCTCCGACAGCAGCTGCGGCACGATCGTGGTTTCGACGTCGGACGACACGCCCGACCCACGGGTCCGGAAGATCGAGTCCATCTCGTCGAAGAACACGATCACCGGGGTGCCTTCGGAGGCCTTCTCCCGCGCCCGCTGGAAGATCAGGCGGATGTGCCGCTCGGTCTCCCCGACGAACTTGTTGAGCAGCTCGGGACCCTTGATGTTCAGGAAGTAGGACTTCCCGTCCTCGTTTTCGCCCCGGGCCGCGGCCACCTTCTTGGCCAGCGAGTTCGCGACCGCCTTGGCGATGAGCGTCTTGCCGCAGCCCGGCGGGCCGTAGAGCAGGACGCCCTTGGGCGGGCGCAGCTGGTACTCCTGGTACAGGTCGGCGTGCAGGAACGGCAGTTCCACCGCGTCGCGGATCTGCTCGATCTGCCGGGTGAGGCCGCCGATGTCCTCGTAGCGGACGTCCGGCACCTCCTCCAGCACCAGGTCCTCGACCTCCGCCTTCGGCACGCGCTCGTACGCGTAGCCGGCCTTGGAGTCGACCAGCAGCGAGTCGCCCGGCTTGAGCGGCTGCTCGGCCAGCAGGTCGGAGAGCAGGACCACCCGCTCTTCGTCCGCGTGCCCGACCACCAGCGCGCGAAGGCTGCCGCCCTCGACGTCGGCGGCGAGCACCTCACGCAACGCGCACACCTCGCCGGTGCGTTCGAAGCCGCCGGCCTCGACCACGGTGAGCGCCTCGTTGAGCCGCAGCGCCTGGCCGCGTCGCAACGTGGAGAGCTCGACCGCGGGCGACACCGACACCCGCATCTTGCGGCCCGCCGTGTAGACGTCCACCGTGTTGTCCTCGTACGCCTCGACGAAGACGCCGTAGCCGGACGGCGGCTGGGCCAGCCGGTCGACCTCCTCACGCAGCGCGAGGAGCTGTCCTCGTGCCTCACGCAGGGTTTCGACCAGCTTGGTGTTGCGTTCGGTGAGCTGGCTCACCCTTTCCGAGGCCTCGGCGAGCCGCTGTTCGAGAACTCGGTTCTGCCGTGGCGAGTCGGTCAGTTTGCGGCGCAGCAGCGCCACTTCCTCCTCGAGAAAACGGATCTGCCGAGCCTGCTCGTCCGCCGTCGTCCCAGCTCCGGATGTTGCTGAAGGGTCGGCTTCCTCGCGCCGACCTCCGGGAAGGTCATGATGCATCGGGCACCTCCTCGGAGTGCTTTTCATTCCACGGTACCGGCGATCACCGACAAGAAAAGGCCTTTCCGGATCACAAGATCGGCGCGTCGCGGTTTCCTCGCCTGGTCCAGCACGGACATTCCCGCAGCGCAAGAGGCCATTTCGGTGCCGTGGCCCCGGCGCGTCGCGGGCCCGTCCGGGCCGGGACGAACCAAGCACGTCGGGAGTACCCGGCCCTCCGGGGCGCCAACCCCGCCCGAGCCGGGCAATTCCGGCCACTTCCGCCCTAACCGCGCGGCGGAGCGGCCCGATGGCTAGCATCGGGCCGACGTCGGCCGCCTCGAAGGCCGGGTCACCGTCGAAGGAACGCTAGGGGGCACCACCCATGACCTACCCGCCGCAGCAACCGGGCGGCTACGGCCAGCAGCCCGGGGGTTACGGGCAGCAGCCCGGGCCGTACGGCCGGCAGCCCGGCGGCTACCCCCAGAGCGGACCGCAGCCCCAGCCGGGCTACGGCGGCACCCAGCAGTTCGGGCAGCCCGATCCGTACGGTCAGCCGCAGCAGGGCGGTTACCCGCCCCAGACGGGCCCTCAGCCCCAGCAGGGCTACCCCCAGTACGGGCAGCAGGACCAGTGGGGGCAGCAGCAGCCCCAGCAGGACCAGTGGGGGCAGCCGGCCCAGCAGCAGCCCGGCTTCGGCGGTTACGACCCGTACGGAGGCGGCGGCTTCGGTGACGCGCCCCCGCCCAAGAAGAAGACCGGCCTCATCGTCGGCATCGCGGCCGCCGCGGTGATCCTCGTCGGCGGCGGCGTGACGTGGTTCGTCCTGGCCAACGGGGACGACAACAACACTGCGGCACCGCCCGCCAGCAGCAGCTCCGCGGCCCCGACGTCCGCGCCGAAGACGTCGACCTCGAAGCCGAAGACCAGCTCGCCGACGAGCCCCTCGACGAAGAGCAGCAAGCCCGCGAGCGGCCCCGCGCCGTCCGGCAAGGGCAGCTCGCAGGAGCTGTTCGACGCGACGATCGACGCCTACAACGCGGGCGACGAGAAGGCGCTGGCCGACACGATCTGCCGGAGCGTCTTCGAGGGCACCACGGGCGAGATCCCGAAGGTCACGGTGAAGCTGACCGGCTCGCCGCAGGACACCGGGGACAAGTCCACCGTGCGCTACTCGGCAACGGACGGCAGCAAGACCAAGGTCGGCACGATGTCGGCCCAGAAGGAATCCGGCCTCTGGTGCCTGTCCAACGTCAAGGCGGACGGCTCGTGAGCCCCCGCGTTCGGTGAACCGCGCGCTCGCCGCCGGGCTCGTGCTGCTCGGCGTGGCCGGGGCGGGCGTGGTGCTGGGACTGCTGCTCGTCGCGCCGTCCGGCTCCCCGCCCGCGCCGTCGAGCCCGGCCCCGGTGACCCGCACCTCGACGTCGGCGGCGCCGAGCGCGGTCGACACCGCGGCGGTGAACGTGCTGGCCCGCGCGATCGTCGACGCGATCACGGCCCACGATTCGGCGGCGTTCGGCAAGCTGACGTGCCGCCCGCAGACCGCGGACGCTCTGGGGAGGCTGCAGCGGATGTGGGACGCGGCCGGCCCGGTGAAGGCGACGTTGCCGGAGCCACCGGAGGTCCGCGGCGAGTCAGCGACGGCGAAGGTGCACGTCGAAGCCCCGGGCGGGACGAAGGACACGCCCTTCCCGCTGCACAAGGAGAACGGCCGCTGGTGCGTGCCCGGTTAAGTGGGCGGCGGGAAGCCGGCGGGCCATCGGGTGGTGCCGTCGGCCCTGATCCCGGCGAGGTCCGCGCCGGCCAGGTCCGCGCCCGTGAGGTCGGCGCCGCGCAGATCCGCGTCCCGCAGGATCGTGCCGGTCAGCGTCGCGCCGGTGAGGTCCGCGTTCCGCAGCACCGCGCCCGCCAGGTTCGCCCCCGCGAAGCAGACTCTCGGGATCGCCAGGCCGGCCAGATCGGCGTTCCGCAGGTCGACCCGCTCGAGCTCGGAGCCCGCGTCGGGTTCGATCATCCCGCCGCGGCCCAGCGCCGCCACCGCAGCCGAAACGTCGTCCGCCGGACCGCTTTCGCGGTCCGCTGCCTCGGGTTCCCACGGCGCCCGGGAGCAGATGAAGGACGTCAGCAGCGCGTGGATGTGCCCGCGATAGCGGGGATCGAGATCGGCCAGCTGCTCGAGCGCGTAGACGGCGCCCTGCCGGGTCGGCCCCTGCTCGGCCCCGAGCTGGTCGATCGCCTTGGTGAACAGGTCGATCGATCGGCTTTCCCGGTTGAGCACCAGCTGCCGGGACGTGAGAAGCGCACCGAGGCCGACACCCGCCAGCGCGAGCAGGCCGCCGAGCGCCTGCAGCAGCGTGGCACGAACGTCGTTGACGGCCTTCAGCCGATCCGCCGGCGCCAGGCCCGGCGAAGTCCCGACGAGCCACCCCGGCGCGAAGACCACGCACAGCACCACCAGGCCGGTCACGACGGCGGCTGCCACCGCGAACCCGGCCTTCCGGCGCGAAGACACCCTCGCTAGCCCTTGCCCTTCGAGGGGCGCCGGGACACGCGGGGTGACACCGTGCCGTCCGCGAGCCGGCGCGCGGTGAGCAGGAACGCCGTGTGCGCGACCATCCGGTGGTCCGGGCGCACCGCCAGGCCCACCACGTGCCACGGCCGCATCAGCGTTTCCCACGATTCGGGCTCGGTCCAGCACTGCTGCTCGCGCAGCGACTCCGTCACGCGGGACAGCTGCGTCACCGTCGCCACGTACACCGTCAGCACGCCGCCCGGCACGAGGTGCGCGGCGACGTTCGGCAGCTGGTCCCACGGGGCCAGCATGTCCAGCACGACCCGGTCGACCTCGCCCTCGTGGGTCGCCAGGTCCGCGACCGTCAGCGTCCAGTTGGCCGGCTTCTCCCCGAAGAACTTCACGACGTTGTGCTCGGCGTGCACCGCGTGGTCGTCGCGGATCTCGTACGAGCTCACGTGCCCTTCGGAGCCGACCGCGCGCAGCAGCGAACACGTCAGCGCGCCGGAACCCGCGCCCGCCTCGAGCACGCGGGCGCCCGGGAAGATGTCGCCCCACATCACGATCTGCGCGGCGTCCTTCGGGTAGATCACCTGCGCGCCGCGGGGCATCGAAAGCACGTAGTCCGGCAGGAGCGGGCGCAACGCCAGGTACGTCGACCCGCCCGCCGACATGACCACCGAGCCCTCGGGACGGCCGATGAGGTCGTCGTGGGCGAGCGCGCCGCGGTGGGTGTGGTACTCCCCGCCGTCGGCCAGCGTCAAGGTGTAGTGCCGCCCCTTCGAGTCGGTCAACTGCACCCGATCACCCGCGCGAAACGGTCCGCTGACCGACAACACTTCCTCCTGTACCCCGAATGGCCGACGACAGATCTTCGCAGGCCGCCCGGGGCCCGGCCTCAGCGGGTACGGCGGTTCAGCGCGGCGCGCAGGTCGTCCCGGCGCAGCACGCCCGCGGGGCGGCCCTCGTCGTCGACGACCAGGAACTGCCACGCCGCCGTCTCGCGGACGCGCTCGACGACGTCCTCCCCCGGTTCCGAGGCCAGCAGGACGGTTTCGGCGCGGATCGGCTCCGCCGCGAGCTCGGCGGGCGCGTGCGGCGAGGTGCCCGCGAGGCGTTCCGCCGCACCGGTGTCGAGCAGCCCGGCCGCGACGCCGTCCGCGCGGACGAGCACCACGCCCCGGCCTGCCGACGCCGCCAGCGCGTCCGACACCGGGCTTTCGGCGGGCAGCTGCAGCACCGGCCGCACCAGCTCGGTGAGGTCCAGTCCTTCCGGCCACGTGCGGCGCGACTCGGCGTTCAGCTCCGAGCGCGCGCCGAGGACCACGAACCACGCCGTGACGACGCAGACACCCAGGCGCAGCCACCGGTCCGGGCTGCCGGCCGCCAGTCCCCACAGTGCCCACACGAGCAGTCCCGCGGCGACGACCGCGCCGCCGGCGACGGCGGCGCGCGTGCCCTTCGCGCGGATCCCGGTGGCCGCCCAGACGCCGGCGCGGACCAGCCTGCCGCCGTCGAGGGGCAGGCCGGGCAGGAGGTTGAACACGCCGACGGCGAGGTTCGCCACCGCGCACTCGGCCACCAGCATCCAGACCGCGCCGTCCGGCGGGACGGCGAACATCAGCAGGCCGCAGAACCCGCCCAGCAGCAGCGAGACCGCCGGGCCCGCCGCGGCGACCAGGCCCTCGTGGACCGGCCGCTTCGGCGTCCTGGCCACTTCGGACAGCCCGCCGAGCAGGAACAGGCGCACCCGCCGCACCGGGATCCCCAGCCGCAGCGCGGCGACGCAGTGCCCGAGCTCGTGCGCCAGCACCGACAGGCCCAGCAGCAGCGCGAAGGCACCGGCCAGCAGCCACGACGTCAGGGTCGAGGCGTCCGGGAGCAGCCTGCCGACCAGCGGCGTGTAGAGCACGACGACGATCAGCGACCCGATCCACCAGGACGGCGCGAGCAGCACGGGCACGCCGGCGACCCGGAACAGCAGGAGCCCGCCGTCCGGGAGGACGGCCTGCCGGGTGCCCCCGGTGCCCTGTTCACTGGTCGCGGCCATGCGGGAGAGCCTAGAGCCCCCGGTGTGGGAAGCGGGTGACCCGGTCCGGGTGGTGCCGCCCACGGCGAGGAGCGCCCCAATGTGGCCTTGGTTGCTCCTCCCATGCCCCCGCCACCACCCTCAACGGAGGCGCTTCGCGCCGCAGTGTCATTCAACGCACCCAAGGCGGCCTTCGGTGCGTCTCACGCACCGAAGGCCACATTGGGGCGCTTGGGCGGCGGGAGCGGGTGCCGGGCGTTGCGGTCGCCGGAACTGTCGTACCCCGGCGTTACGCTCTGCCCATGCCCGACGCCGACACCGTCACCACGGATCCCCCAGCAGCCATCGCCGTCGCCACCGAGGTGCGGCGGCGGCCCGCGCTGTCGCCGTCGAGGGCCAGCGACTTCAAGCAGTGCCCGCTGCTCTACCGGTTCCGCGCGGTCGACCGGCTGCCGGAGGTCCCGACCAAGGCCCAGCTGCGCGGCACGCTCGTCCACTCCGTGCTGGAGCGGCTGTTCGCGCTGCCCGCCGCCGAGCGGGTCCCGGCCCAGGCGAAGGAGCTGCTCGGCCCGGCGTGGACGGACCTGTCCGCCGACCGTCCGGAATGGATCGAGCTGTTCGACGGAGAAAAGCCCGACGAGCACGCGGACTGGCTGCGGTCGGCGGAAAAGCTGCTGGACGCCTACTTCGAGCTGGAGGACCCGCGGCGGCTCGAACCCGAGGCCTGTGAGCTGCACGTCGAGATCGAGCTCGGCTCCGGCGTCCTGCTGCGCGGCTACATCGACCGCGTCGACGTCGCGCCGACCGGCGAGATCCGGGTCGTCGACTACAAGACCGGCGCCGCGCCGCGGGAAATCGGCGAGGCCAAGGCGATGTTCCAGATGAAGTTCTACGCGGTCGTGCTGTGGCGGCTGCGCGGCGTCGTGCCGCGCCAGCTCAAACTCATGTACCTCACCGACGGCCAGTCGCTGGCCTACACACCCGACGAGGCCGAGCTGGTGCGCTTCGAGCGCACCCTCGAAGCCATCTGGCAGGCCATTCTCAAGGCGGGCCGGACCGGCGACTTCCGCGCGAACAAGAGCAAGCTGTGCAACTGGTGCGACCACCAGGCGCACTGCCCCGAGTACGGCGGCACCCCGCCGGACTACCCCGGCTGGCCGGAGCCCGACGCGGGCGAGGAGACGCCGCTGGACCGGGCCGACTGATGGCCGACGCGTTCTACGTGCCCCTCGGCGAGGGCCGCTACTCCGCGACCGCGCACACGGCCGGGCCGTGGTCGTCCGAGTCCCAGCACTTCGGCCCGCCGTCGGCGTTGCTGGTGCGCGCCCTCGAAACCGTCGAACAGGCGCACCCGGCCGAGCTGGCGCGCGTGACCGTCGAAATCCTCGGCCCGGCGCCGGTCGCCGAACTCACCGTGCGGGCCCGGGTCGAACGGCCGGGCCGGTCGGTGGAACTGCTGCAGGCCGAGCTGGCGAGCACCGACCGCGTCGTGGCCCGGGCTTCGGCGTGGCGCATCGCGACGTCGGACACGGCCGAGGCCGCCACGGACGCCGGGCCGCTGCTGCCCGCGCCCGACACCGTGACCGAGTCGCCGTGGCCCGAGGGCTGGCAGGCCGGTTACCTCGACGCCGTCGAGTGGCGGGCCGTGCGCGGCGGCATGGACGTGCCCGGCCCGGCGGCCGTCTGGGCCCGCCAGCGCGTCCCGCTGGTCGACGGCGAGGAGCCGAGCGGGCTGCAGCGGCTGTTCGCCATCGCCGACTCCGGCAACGGCGTGTCGAACTTCCTCGACCCGCGCAAGTGGTGGTTCATCAACTCCGAGCTGACCCTGCACCTGCGGCGGGTGCCCGAAGGCGAGTGGATCGGCCTCGACGCGGTCACGCTGGTCGGCAAGCACGGCATCGGCACGGCGACGAGCATCCTGCACGACGCGGAGGGCCCGGTGGCCACCGGCGCGCAGGCGCTGATGGTGCGACCGCGACAGGCCGGGGGCGGATAGCCACCCACAACGGCCCCGCATCCAATAACCTTCGCGGAACGACCGACTTGAGGAGCGCTCCGGCATGCAGATCACCTCGGTGGTCAACCAGAAAGGCGGGGTCGGCAAGACCTCACTGAGCGTCGGCACCGCGGCCGCCCTGGCCGAGCGGGGCCGGCGCGTGCTGCTCGTCGACCTCGACCCGCAGGGCCACGCGACGACCGAGATGCTCGGCCTGTCCGAGGTCCGCGGAGACACACCGACCTTGGCGAAAGCGCTGGCCAAGACGTGGAAGGGCCCGATCGAGGAGCTCGTCGTCCCGCACCCGCGCAGCAACCTCGGCAAGGGCGGCGCGCTCGACGTCGTGCCGACGTCGCCGGGGATGTTCGACCTGATCCGGCGGCTCGACTCGTTCCGCGTGCCCGGCTGGCAGCTGGCCAGGGTCATCCAGTTCGCCAACTACGACCACTGCGTCATCGACTGCCCGCCCGCGCTGGACGTGCTGACGAACAACGCGCTCGCGGCGTCGCACGGCATCCTGGTCCCGGTCCAGCCGGACAAGACGAGCATCCGCGCGCTGCGGCTGCTGGCCGACCAGGTCCGGTACGTCGAGCAGACGGTCGGGCGGCAGCCGCTGTCGTGGTTCGGCCTGGTGCCGAGCCTCTACCGGCGCCCGATCTCGCACTACGCGGCGGCGGCGCTGCAGGAGATGTACGAGTTCGGCATCCCGATGCTCTCGCACCTGCCGCTGGGTGTGGTGATGAACGAGGCGGCCGCGCACGGCGTCCCGGTGACGACGTACGCGCCGGAGACGCTGCAAGCGCTGTCTTTCCGCGAGATCGCGGGCACTCTCGACAGCTACCTGGAGCAGAACCAGGCCCCCGCGGTGGTCCCGGCCGACGAGGAGTTCGTCTTCGAGGACTTCATCTCGGAGGTCGCGGTGGCCCGCAACGTCAACGACAACGGCGCCCGCAAGGGGCTGTACGACCTGCTGCCGAAGAAGCCCAACCGGCCTCGCTGACCCACGGTCGTGAGTGGGAAACAGTGTTCCAGCCCTGTTTCCCACTCACGACCGTGGTGTGTCAGAGGCGGCAGGAGCGGATGTCCGACGCCAGGATCGCCTTGGCGCCGACCTCGGCCAGCTCGTCCATGATCAGGTTGACCTTCTTGCGCGACACCATCGCCCGCACGGCCACCCAATCGTCGTCGGCGAGCGGGGCCACCGTCGGTGACTCCAGGCCCGGCGTGATGGCGATGGCGCGCTCCACCAGCTCCCGCGGGCAGTCGTAGTCCAGCATCATGTACTGCTGCGCGAACACGACGCCGCGCAAGCGCGCCGCCAGCTGCGACTTCGCCTTGCTCTCCTCGGTGCCGCGGCGCTGCAGCAGCACCGCTTCCGACACGCAGATCGGGTCGCCGAACGCGACGAGGTTGTTCTGCCGCAGGGAACGGCCCGACTCGACGACGTCCGCGATCGCGTCCGCCACGCCCAGCTGGATCGAGATCTCGACCGCGCCGTCGAGGCGGATCACCTCGGCCTCGACGCCGTGGCGGGCGAGGTCGTCGCGGACCAGCCGCGGGTACGACGTCGCGAGCCGCTTGCCGTGCAGGTCGGCCGGCTTCCACTCGCGACCGGCCGGGGCGGCGTAGCGGAACGTCGAACCGCCGAAGCCGAGCGCCTGGATCTCCTCCACCGCCGCGCCCGAGTCGAGCGCCAGGTCCCGGCCGGTGATGCCGAGGTCGAGGTCGCCGGAGCCGACGTAGATCGCGATGTCCTTGGGGCGCAGGAAGAAGAACTCGACCTCGTTCACCGTGTCGAGCACGGTCAGGTCGCGCTGCTCATGCCGCTTCCGGTAGCCCGCCTCGCCGAGCATCTCCGTCGCCGCGGCGGCGAGGGCTCCCTTGTTCGGCACGGCAACACGCAGCATTTCGCTCTTCTCCTCGTTCTTCGGGTTCTTCGGGAACCACCCGTCACAGGTAGCGGTAGACGTCCTCGGTCGACAGACCGCGGCCGAGCATCAGCACCTGCACCCGGTACAGCAGCTGGGAGATCTCCTCGGCGAGCCGGTCGTCGGACTCGTGCTCGGCGGCGATCCACACCTCGCCGGCTTCCTCCAGCACCTTCTTGCCCTGGGCGTGCACCCCGGCGTCGAGGGCGACGACGGTGCCGGACCCGTCGGGACGGGAACGCGCGCGCTCGGCAAGCTCCGCGAACAGCTCATCGAAGGTCTTCACGATCTGCAGATCCTTCCACCCCGGACCCGGCCACGCCGCCCCGCCCCGCCGCGGATGCCGTGGATCTCACACCGAAGTGGACGCCGCCTCCCGAAGATTGGGACGGCGTTCGAAGTCGAGGAGGTACCGCTTCCGCTCCAAGCCGCCGCCGTACCCGGTCAGCGAACCCGTCGAACCGATGACCCGGTGGCACGGCACGATGATCGAGATCGGGTTCTTGCCGTTGGCCAAGCCCACGGCCCGCGCGGCCGCCGGCTTGCCGAGCAGCTGCGCGAGCTCGCCGTAGGACGCGGTTTCGCCGTACGGGATGTCGAGCAGCGCCGCCCACACCGACCGCTGGAACGGCGTGCCGGCGAACGCCAGCGGGAGGTCGAACTCCCGCCGCTGCCCGGCGAAGTACTCCATCAGCTGGGTTTCGGCGAGGGCGAAGAGGCCGACCGAGCCGGGCGAGCCGAACGTCGCCTGGGCCGGGCGGTGGCGCTGTTCGTGCATGTACAGCCCGCAGAGCGCGTCGCCCTCGGCGACCAGGGTCAGCGGGCCGCAGGGACTGTCGATGACGACGTGGGAACGCATGGGACCTCCTAGGCGGCGGGCATCCGGTTGATCGCGTGGTCACCGGTGGCCCACAGGTGCTGGGTGGCGTAGGCGCGCCACGGGCGCCACGCCGCCGACCGGGCGACGACGGCAGCCTGGCCGCCAAGGCCGAGCGTCTCCGCGGCGTACTTGATGCCGAGGTCGGTGGGCAGGAACGCGTCGGGATCGCCGAGGGCCCGCATGGCGATGCTCTCGACCGTCCACGGTCCGAAACCGGGCAACGCGGTCAGCGCCGCCCGGGTCCCGGCCCAGTCGCTGCCCGCGCCGAGGTCGAGGCCGTCCGTCAGCGCCTCGACCAGCGCGAGCAGCGTCCGACGGCGAGAGCGCGGCATCGCCAGGGTCTCCGGGTCCAGGGACGCGAGCGCGTCCGGCGACGGGAACAGGTGGGTGAGGCCGCCCTCGGGGTCGTCGATCGGTTCGCCGTGGGCCACGACGAGCCGGGCCGCGTGGGTGCGGGCCGCCGCCGTCGAGACCTGCTGGCCCAGCACAGCCCGCACGGCGAACTCGGCGCCGTCGACCGTGCGCGGTACCCGGCGGCCCGGCGCGGCCGCGACCAGCGGCGCGAGCAGCGGGTCGCCGGCGAGCTGGTCGTCGACGGCGACCGGGTCGGCGTCGAGGTCGAGCAGCCGACGGCAGCGGCTGGTCGCCGTGGGGAGGTCCCGCAGGTCGGTCAGCGTCAGCCGGCAGGCGATGTACCCGTCCTCCGGCCGCAGCGCGGCGACGCCGTGGCCGTGCGGCAGCCGCAGGGTCCGGCGGTAGGCGCCGTCGCGCCACTCCTCGACACCCGGCACTCCGGTGGCCACGAGGTGGCCGAACAGGTTGTCCGGGCACAGCGGCTTCCGGTAGGGCAGGCGCAGCGGGATCGCGCCCGCCGTCGCCGAGGGCTTGCCCTTCGCGCGCTGCCGCAGCTCGGTCGGCGAGAGGGCGAACACCTCGCGGACGGTGTCGTTGAACGCCCGGATGCTGCCGAACCCGGCGGCCATGGCCAGCTCGGTCATCGGCAGGGTGGTGGTCTCGATCAGCGTCCGCGCGGTCTGCGCGCGCTGAGCCCTGGCCAGGGCCAGCGGGCCGGCGCCGACCTCGGCGAACACCTGGCGCTGGACCTGCCGGACGCTGTAGCCCAGCCGATCGGCGAGGCCCTGGACGCCTTCGGTGTCGACGACGCCGTCGGCGATCAGCCGCATGGCGCGGGCCACCAGGTCGGCGCGCTCGTTCCACAGCGGCGAGCCCGGGCTCGCGTCCGGGCGGCACCGCTTGCAGGCGCGGAACCCGGCCTGCTGCGCGGCCGCCGCGCTCGGGTAGAAGCTCATGTTCCGCGGCTTCGGCGGCACCACCGGGCAGCTGGGCCGGCAGTAGATCTTCGTCGTCAGGACGGCGGTGTAGAACCACCCGTCGAACCGGGCGTCCTTCGCCTGCACGGCCCGCACGCACCGCTCGAAATCATCGTGCACGGGACCCAGCATCGCCGAGCGCGACGGCGACGGCTAGCGGAAATGCGACATGGGCGTGCTCAGCCCAGCAGGGCCGCCAGCGCCGGCACGTCGACGCCGACGAGCGAGTCGCGGAACACGCGCCGCTCCCCCGGTTCGACCGGGACGTCGTTGGGGATGACCAGGACGGTGCAGCCCGCCGCGACCGCCGACGCCGTGCCCGGCGGCGAGTCCTCGACCGCGACGCACCGCGCCGGGTCCACGCCGAGCAGCTCCGCGCCCTTGAGGTACGGGCGCGGGTGCGGCTTGTTGAGCCCGTCGACCTCGTCGCCGCAGACCGTGACGTCGAAGAACTCGCGCCCGATCGTGTTCAGGGCCAGCTCGGTCAGGTCCCGCTCGGTCGAGGTGACCAGCGCCGAGCGCAAACCGGCTGCACGCACCGCCGTCAGGGCTTCGCGGGCGCCGGGGCGCCACGGCAGCTCGTCGTCGAAGAGGCCGGCCGTGCGGCGGCGGATCTCCGCGCCCGTCGACGCGATCGACTCGGGGCTCACCGGAAGGCCGACGACCTCGAGCAGGTACGCCGACGTGTCGTCCATGTTGGACCCGACGAGCGTCATCCGCTGTTCCTCGGAAAGCTTGCCGCCGAGCCATTCCGCCGTCTCGTAGAGAGCGATGTCCCACAGCTTCTCGGAATCGACGAGCGTGCCGTCCATGTCCCACAGCACGGCATCGAGTCCGTCCACAGTGGATTCTCCCTCAGGTGTTGAAGTACTTCGCTTCCGGGTGGTGGCAGACGATCGCGTCGGTCGACTGCTCGGGGTGCAGCTGGTACTCCTCGGACAGCTTGACGCCGATCCGGCCCGGCTCGAGCAGCGCGACGATCTTCGCCCGGTCCTCGAGATCGGGACAGGCGCCGTAGCCCAGTGAGAACCGTGCTCCACGGTAGCCGAGCTTGAAGAAGTCCTCGACGTCGTCGGGGTCCTCTGAGGCGACCGCCACACCGCCGGGGAAGGTCAGCTCGCCCCGGATGCGGCAATGCCAGTACTCGGCGAGTGCCTCGGTGAGCTGGACGCCGAGGCCGTGCACCTCGAGGTAGTCGCGGTAGGCGTTCGCGGCGAACAGCTCGTTGGCGTAGTCGGCGATGGGCTGGCCCATGGTGACGACGGTGAACGGGACGACGTCGACCTCTCCCGATTCGCGGGGCCGATAGAAGTCGGCCAGGCAGAGCCGCCGGTCGCGGCGCTGGCGCGGGAAGGTGAAGCGCAGCCGCTCCGGCGCGGCCGGTTCGGGCTCGGTGAGCACGACCAGGTCGTCGCCCTCGGCGACGCACGGGAAGTAGCCGTAGACGACGGCCGCGTGCGCGAGGACGCCGTCGGCGGTCAGCCGGTCGAGCCAGTACCGCAGCCGCGGCCGGCCTTCGGACTCGACGAGCTCGTCGTACGTCGGCCCGGCGCCGCCGCGGGCGCCCTTGAGGCCCCACTGGCCCATGAAGGTCGCGCGCTCGTCGAGCATCGCGGCGTAGTCGGCGAGGGCGACGCCCTTGACCACGCGGCTGCCCCAGAACGGCGGGGACGGCAGCGGGACGTCGGTGGCGACGTCCGAGCGCGCGGGCGGCGGCCCTTCGAGGGCTTCTTCCTCCGCCTTGCGGGCTTTCCGCGCCTCCGCGATCCGCAGCGAGCGTTCACGGCGTTCCTTGCGCTCGGCGCGCTTCTTCTCCGCGTCGGCGTCGACCAGCGGCGACTCCCCGCGCTTGGCGGCCATGATCGCGTCCATCAGCCGCAGCCCCTCGAACGCGTCGCGGGCGTAGCGGACGTCGCCGGAGTACAGCTCCGTGAGGTCGTTCTCCACGTAGGACCGGGTCAGCGCGGCGCCGCCGAGCAGCACCGGCCAGCGCGCGGAGACGCCCCGGGAGTTCATCTCCTGGAGGTTCTCCTTCATGATCACCGTGGACTTGACCAGCAGCCCGGACATCCCGATGGCGTCGGCGCCGTGCTCCTCGGCGGCGTCGAGGATGGTCGTGATCGGCTGCTTGATGCCGAGGTTGACGACCTCGTAGCCGTTGTTGGACAGGATGATGTCGACGAGGTTCTTGCCGATGTCGTGGACGTCGCCGCGGACGGTGGCCAGCACGATCCGGCCCTTGCCGGAGTCGTCGTCCTTTTCCATGTGCGGCTCGAGGTGCGCGACGGCGGCCTTCATGACCTCGGCGGACTGCAGCACGAACGGCAGCTGCATCTGCCCGGACCCGAACAGCTCGCCGACGGTCTTCATGCCGGACAGCAGCGTGTCGTTGATGATCTGCAACGCGGGCCGCTGTTCCAGGGCCGCGTCGAGGTCGCCGGTGAGGCCGTTGCGCTCGCCGTCGACGATCCGGCGTTCGAGGCGTTCGAACAGCGGCAGCGCGGCCAGCTCTTCGGCCCGTGACGCCTTCGACGACGCCGCGCTGACGCCCTCGAACAGCGCCATCAGTTCCTGCAGCGGGTCGTAGCCCTCGCGGCGGCGGTCGTAGACGAGGTCCAGCGCGACCGCGCGCTGGTCGTCCGGGATCCGGGCCATGGGCAAGATCTTCGACGCGTGCACGATCGCGGTGTCCAGTCCGGCTTGGACGCATTCGTGCAGGAACACGGAGTTGAGCACCTGCCGCGCGGCGGGGTTGAGGCCGAAGGAGATGTTCGACAGGCCGAGCGTGGTCTGGACCTCGGGGTGGCGGCGCTTGATCTCGCGGATGGCCTCGATCGTCTCGATGCCGTCGCGGCGGGATTCCTCCTGCCCGGTGGCGATGGTGAAGGTCAGGGCGTCGATGATGATGTCGGACGTCCGCACGCCCCAGGTGCCGGTGATGTCCTCGATGAGCCGGGTGGCGATGTCGGCCTTCGTCTGCGCGGTCCGCGCCTGGCCCTCTTCGTCGATCGTGAGGGCGACGACCGCGGCGCCGTACTCGCTGACCAGTTCCATGACCTGGGTGAAGCGGGACTCGGGGCCGTCGCCGTCCTCGTAGTTGACGGAGTTGACCGCGCAGCGGCCGCCGAGCCGTTGCAGGCCCGCTTTCAGCACGGGGACCTCGGTGGAGTCGAGCATGATCGGCAGGGTCGACGCGGTGGCCAGGCGCCCGGCCAGTTCGGCCATGTCCGCGGTGCCGTCGCGGCCGACGTAGTCGACGCACAGGTCCAGGAGGTGGGCGCCGTCGCGGGTCTGCTCGCGGGCGATCTCGACGCAGTCGTCCCACCGGCCCTCGAGCATCGCGGTGCGGAACGCCTTCGAGCCGTTCGCGTTGGTCCGCTCGCCGATCATGAGCACGCTGGCGTCCTGCTTGAACGGCACGGCCTGGTACAGCGAGGACACGCCGGGCTCGGGCCGCGGCCGCCGGGCCGCCGGCGCGGTGTCCGCGACGGCGGCGGCGAGCTGCCGGATGTGCTCGTCGGTGGTGCCGCAGCAGCCGCCGACCAGGCCGACACCGAACTCGCGGACGAACCCGGTCAGCGCCTCGACCAGGGCTTCCGGGCCGAGCGGGTAGACCGCGCCGTTCGGACCGAGCTCCGGCAGGCCCGCGTTCGGCATCACCGACAGCGGCACCCGGGCGAGCTTCGCCAGCTGCCGCAGGTGCTCGCTCATCTCGGCCGGGCCGGTGGCGCAGTTGAGGCCGATGACGTCGATGCCGAGCGGTTCCAGCGCGGCCAGCGCCGCCCCGACCTCGGTGCCGAGCAGCATCGTGCCGGTGGTTTCGACGGTGATCGAAGCGAGGATCGGCACCCGGCGGCCCTCGGCGGCCATGGCGCGCTTCGCGCCGATGATCGACGCCTTCGTCTGAAGGATGTCCTGGGTCGTCTCGACGATCACCGCGTCGGCGCCGCCGGCCAGCAGGCCGCGGACCTCCTCGCGGTAGGCGTCACGCAGCGTGGTGAACGGCGCGTGGCCGAGCGTCGGCAGCTTGGTGCCGGGGCCGACCGAGCCGAGCACGAACCGCGGCCGGTCCGGCGTCGCGAACTCGTCGGCGGTCTCGCGGGCCAGCCGCGCGCCTGCCTCGGCCAGCTCGAAGATCCGCTCGGTGATGTCGTACTCGGCGAAGTTGGCGAAATTGGCCCCGAAAGTGTTCGTCTCGACGGCGTCCGCGCCCGCCTCCAGGTAGCCCCGGTGCACCGAGCGGACCACGTCCGGCCGGGTGACGTTGAGGATCTCGTTGCAGCCTTCGAGGCCGTCGAAGTCGGCCAGGCCGAGGTCGTGGGCCTGCAGAGCGGTGCCCATGGCGCCGTCGGCCACCAGAACGCGCGAGCGCAGGGCTTCGAGGAAGGGCGACGACAGGCGGTCGGACATGCTGAACAGGGTAAGGCCGGTGGTCGTAGGCTGGTCCGGTGAGTGAGCCCGTCGACGAGACCCCGCGGCCGCCCGGCGACCGCCCCGAACCCACCCGTCCGCTGATGGTCGTCGCCTTCGAAGGCTGGAACGACGCCGGCGACGCGGCCAGCCGCGCGGTGGAGCACCTGCAGCTGAACTGGGACGCCACGCCCCTGGCCGAACTGGAGCCCGACGACTACTACGACTTCCAGGTCAGCCGCCCGACCGTCCGGATGGTGGACGGCGTCACTCGACGGGTGGACTGGCCGACGACAACGCTGTCGGTGTGCCGCCCCGACGGGTTCGACCGGGACGTCGTGCTGGTGCAGGGCCCCGAGCCGAACATGCGCTGGCGCGCCTTCTGCGCGGAGCTGCTGGAGCACATCAAGCAGCTCGACGTCGCGACCGTGGTGACGCTGGGCGCGCTGCTCGCCGACACCGCGCACACGCGGCCGGTCCCGGTCACCGGGACGGCGTACGACAAGGACACCGCGTCGCTCTACGGGCTCGACCTGAACAACTACCAGGGCCCGAGCGGCATCGTCGGGATCCTGCAGGACTACTGCGTGCAGGCGGGCATCCCGGCCGTGTCGATCTGGGCCGCGGTGCCGCACTACGTGTCGCACCCGCCGTCCCCGAAGGCGACCCTCGCCCTGCTGCACAAGCTGGAGGACATCCTCGACGTCGAGATCCCGCTCGGGGCGCTGCCGGAGCAGTCCGAGGAGTGGCAGCGCACGGTCAGCGAGATGGCCGACGAGGACGAAGAGATCAGCGAGTACGTCCGCAGCCTCGAGGAGCGCGGCGACGCGCAGATCGAGGTCGCCGAGCAGGACGTCAGCGGCGACAAGATCGCCGCCGAGTTCGAGCGCTACCTGCGCCGCCGCGGCCGGGGCGGCGGGCAGGAAGGTTTCGGGCTCCGCTGAATCATCCGAGCCGGCTGGTGGCGAACGCCCGCGCGGGGTTCGCCACCAGCGCGGCCGTGACGACGTCGCCGCCGAGCCGCCTGGTCAGCCCTGGCGCCAGCGTGGTGAGCAGGTAGGACGCGCCCGGCTGGTGCCGCGCGGCGGCGGTGGTCGTGTCGCCGCCGAGCAGGAGCTGCCCGCCGTGCCCGGCCTCGACGAGGGCTTCGAGGCCGTCGAACAGCCGCCAGTCGGTGGCGTGGTTGGCCCGCGACGGCCCGTCGAAGCCGAGGAACACGCCGGTCTCGGCAATCTGCCGCTGGGTGCGCGGGTCCGGGTTGCGGTTGAGGTGCCCGAGAATCACCTTTTCCGGTGAGACGTCGAGTTCGTCGCACAGCAGCTCGACCGTCTCCAGGGCCGCCGTGCCCAGTTCGAGGTGCACGGCGATCGGCGCGCCGGTCTCCTGGTGGGCGACCGCGGCGGCGGTCATCGTCAACCGGGCGTGGGCGTCGATCGTGTGGAAGGCGCCGGCCACCTTGATCAGCCCGGCGCGCGGCGCGGTGTCCGTGGTCAGGTCTTCGACGAAGACGCGGGCCAGATCGTCGACGACCCGGCTCAGCGCGGCGGGCGCGTAGTGCTCGGCGCGGTGCAGCCCGGTGGCGCCGACGAGGTGGACCCCCGTCTCCCGCGAGAGCCGGGCGAGGTCGTCCATCCTGCGGCCGAGCCCGTGCGGCGTCCATTGGACGAGGGCCGCCCCGCCTGCCGCCTGGAAGCGGTTCAGTTCGGTCGCCGCGGCCGCCGGGTCGTCGAGTTCCTGGCCCGGCAGGAGTTTCGAGGCGAAGAAGAGGTGGTCGTGCGCGTTCGTCACGCCCAGTTCGGCCGGATCGATGTCGCCCAGCACCGTGCGGATCATTGCTTCCCCAGTCATGGGACCGAGTGTAACGCCTGACCCGTTACACTCGGAGTGTGTCCGAAGACTTCCGCCTCGACATGGGCGCTCCGTGGCTCAACCTGCTCGCCACTCGTGGCCGCCACTTCGGGGCACAGCCGGTCGAGCGGATCCCGACGGTCGAGCGGCTGCGCGACTGGCTGGCGTGCGTCGAGCTGACGCCGCTCGCGCCGGTCACCGACCGGGACCTCGAGGCGGCTTACCGGCTGCGCGAGGCACTACGGCCGCTCGCGTTGGGCGCGGTCGACGGTGTCGCCCCGACCGCGGACGAGGTCGGGTCTTTGTCTCGCTTTCTCAAGCCCGAGCCGGTGCAGGTGGCCGCCCTGGACCGGCTCTATCGTGACGCCCCGCCGACGGCGGACGCGGCGTTCGCCCGGCTCGCCCACCAGGCGGCCGACTGGCTCACCGGACCGCTGCGCCACGACCTGCGGGCTTGCCCGGAGCAGGACTGCCGGGGCGTATTCGCCGACCCGGGCGGCCGGCGGCGCTGGTGTCCTTCCCCGGCGTGCGCCAGCCGGGGCCGGGTGAGGGCGCTCAGGAAGCGGCGACGCGGAGAATCTTGACGGCGCGCTTCGGCACCGCCGTCACGACGGCCACAGGATCCGCCTCATCGGCACCGCGCCGCGCGCCCGCTTGCGCCACTCGCGCGGGTAGCCCAGCGAAACCTCCTCGAACCGCACCCCGTCCGCCTCGGTCGTGCGCGGGATGTGCAAGTGGCCGTACACCGCGATCTCCGCTCGGTAGCGCACGTGCCAGTCCTCGGTCTTCGTCGTGCCGCACCACAGGGCGAACTCCGGCCAGTACAGCGGCGCCGTCGGGTGGCGGTGCAGCGGCCAGTGGGACATCAGGATCGTGCCGTGGTCGGCCGGGATCGCGTCCAGGCGCTCGGTGCTGATCTTGAGGCGGTCCTCGCACCACGCCTGGCGGCTCGGGTACGGGTCCGGGTGCAGGAAGTACTCGTCCGTGCAGACCACGCCGGCGGCCCGCGCCTGGCTCAGCGCCTCCTCCAGGGACTTGCCCTCGGCCTCCGGGGTCCGCCAGCTGTAGTCGTAGAGCAGGAACAGCGGCGCGATCGTCAGCGGCCGGGCGGCGTGCGGCCAGACCGGGTACTCGTCCTCCGGCGTCAGGACCCCGAGCTTCCGGCACTCGTCGACCAGGTGCTCGTACCGGGCCTGCCCGCGCAGCTGGCACGGGTCGCCGTTCGTCGTCCACAGCTCGTGGTTGCCCGGCACCCAGACGACCTTCGCGAACCGTTCGCTCAGGGTCTTCAGGGTGCCGATGGTCGCTTCGGCCCGCTCGGCGACGTCCCCGGCCACGAGCAGCCAGTCTTCGGGCGTCTCCGGGACGACCGAGTCGAGGATGGGGCCGTTGCCCTCGTGGGTCACGTGGAGGTCGCTGGTGGCGAAGAGGTGCGGCACCCCTCCACCGTAGCCACCGCGGTGGCGGGTTCTTCGCGAAACCTGCGGATTACGGGTGGTTTGCGCACCACTACGAGGATTCCCGCCAGCACGTAGACCCCGGCCTGGACGTTCAGCAGCACCGCCGGCCCGGTCGTCGCGACCAGCGTCCCCGCCAGCAGCGCCCCCGCCGTCGTGCACAGGGCGACCGCCGCGAACGTCGTGCTCAGCACCCGGCCGGCCCGCTCCGGCGCGACCGCGCTCTGGATCTCCGAGAGCACTCCCGCGCCGACGACCACGCCCGGCGCTCCGGCCAGGACGAACAGGCCCACGTACACCCCCAGCGCCGTCGTCACCATCGCCAGGTTCCAGATGACCGCCGACAGCAGGCCCAGCGCGATGGCACCCCAGCCGAGCAGCGCCGCCGGCGCCACCCGCCGGGCCACCGTGGCCAGCGCGAACCCGGCGGCCAGGCCCCCGATCGCCTGCACACCGCGCAGCAGGCCCGCGTCGGCTTCGCTGCCGCCCAGCACGTCGAGGACGTACACCACGAACAGCACCAGGAACATCCCCTGCGCCAGCGATGTGAACACCAGCGCGAGCCCGGTCCGCCACAGCCGGCGGTTGTGCGTCAGCTCGCGCAGCCCGTCCAGCCAGGCGCGCACCACGGGTTCGGGCGCGGCCGCCGGCGCGGGCGCGCTCACCCGGCGGAACGGCTTGGCCAGCAACGCCGCCGCCACGGCCAGCACCGCCAGGTAGCCGGTGATGACGTCGGCGAGCCCGCCGAAGCCGAGCAAGGCACCGCCGGCCCAGCCCCCGGCCAGCCGCGCGACGCTGCCGTTCACGCTCATCAGCCCGTTCGCGCCGGTGACCTCCTCGACGCCGACCAGCTCCGGCACCAGGGCGTTGCGCGCCGGCTCGAACACCGAGGCCAGCGCCGCCTGCGCGGCCATCACGGCGTACACCACGGTCACGCCCGGCGACGCGAGCAGCGGCAACGCGACCACGGCCAGCCCGCAGCAGACGCCGAACAGCACCGCGCGCCGGTTCCACCGGTCGGCGACCACGCCGGCGACCGGGCTCAGCAGCACCGCGGGCAGCAGGCCGAGCACGATGCTCAGCGCCGTCGTCGCGGCGGAGCCAGTGCGCTGGAAGACGTACACCGGCAACGCCACCTGCAGCATCCACTCGGCCGTCTCGCCGAAGAACGCGGCGACCCACAGCCGCGCGAACGCCGGTACCCCCAGCAGCTGCTTCATTCCTCCGCCTTCCCCGAGTGTTCGATGCGCGGGAACGCCCGCAGGCCGACGTGCACCGGGCGGGCGTCCGCCGGGGCGTCGGTCCGGATGGCCCCGACGTAGGGCCGGACCAGGGCGTCGATCGCGTCGGTCAGCCGGGTCAGCTCCTCCGGCGTGACGCGCAGCGCGTAGGTGATCAGCCCGGACGCCCCGCGCCACTGCGGGTCGAGGTCGTCGAGCGAGTCCAGGTACCGCTGGGTCAGCTCCTGCTCGTGGCCCAGGGTCGCGCCCACCATGCCGAGCTGGGCCGCGCGGTGCGCGGGGTCGTCGGCCAGCTCCCCCATCTCCAGGCCGACCTGCCGGGCGCGCCACGGCCGTTCCCGGCCGTCTTCGGCGTCCGCCCGCTCGACCAGCCCGTACTGCGCGAGCTGCCGCAGGTGCCAGCTGCAGTTGGACGCGGTCGAGCCGACCGCCTCCGCGCACTCGCTGGCGGTGCGCGGGCCGACGGCCGTGAGGTGGTTCAGCAGCGCCGACCGCAACGGGTGCGACAGGGCGCGCAGCAGCTCGACGTCCTCGATCCGCTTGCGCGGCGGCAGCTCGGCCATCGGCCATTCCTATCTGAAAGAGTCATTTCGAAAGTTCTCTTTCAGATTGGGTCCCGCCTGCGGGTTTGTCAAGCCGGTTCGCTATCGTTCGCCGGGCAGCCACTGCGCAGGGCAGTGACTGCGCGATCACCCGACCTTGGATGGACCTTGCCCGACCAGCGTGAACTCGCCACCGCCGCCGCTCTCGCCCTCCCCCGGTTCGTCGGCTCGACCGCCCTCTTCCACGCCGCGGTGGCCGAGCGGATGGCCGTCACCCCCACCGAGCTGCACTGCCTGCACCTGCTCCACGGCGGCGTCAGCGACTCCCCGACCGAGCTGGCCCGGCTGCTCGGGATGTCGACCGGCGCGTTCACGCGGCTGCTCGACCGGATGGAACAGCACCGGCTGGCCGAGCGTGCCCCGGATCCGGCCGACCGGCGCCGGCTCGTCGTCCGGCCGCTGCCCGACCGGATGGCCGAGCTCGCCGAGCTGTACGCACCCATGGCCCGGTTCGTCGGCGAGCGGCTCGCCCACCTGGACCGCCGTCAGCTGACCGCGCTCGTCGGGTTCCTCACCGACGGCACCGCGGCCGCCGAACAGGCGTCGGCGAATCTGCCGGATGTGACCCAGGCCATAACCGGTTGACTAACTCTACTGATGTTGCGTTAACCTGGCTCCACTATGAGGAACTGAACCGCGCCCATCCCGCTTCCGAGGCGGCACCCGGTCGAGCCCGACGCTCCCGCGTGCCACGACGCCCGGCGGGATTTCCGCTCTTCTCATCCGGGCCCGGTGATGCGCAATGTCTACCCTTTTCCCTTTGCAGGCCAAGGACGTCGTCTTCGGCTACGGCACCCGCGTCGTCCTCGACGGCGTCTCGCTGACCGCGTCGGCCGGGCAGCGGCTCGGCCTGGTCGGCGAGAACGGCACCGGCAAGTCCACCCTGCTGCGGCTGCTCGCCGGGCTCGAAGAACCCCGCTCCGGCGAGGTGCTGCGCGGCCCGGACGTCGGGTTCCTGCTGCAGGAGCTGCCGTTCGGCCCGGACGCGACCTTCAGCGACGTCCTCGACGACGCGCTGGCCGAGATCCGCGTCGCCGCGGCCCGGCTCGACGAGCTGACCACGGCGATGACCGACCGGCCCGACGATTCCGCGGTCCTGGAGGAGTACGGCCGGGTCCTGGAGTGGGCCCAGGCCCACGACCTCTGGGACGCCGACCGCCGCGCGAAGCTCGTGTGCGACGGGCTCGGCCTGGGCGGTGTCGAGCCGGACCGCCGGCTCGGCACGCTGTCCGGCGGGCAGCGGTCCCGGCTCGGCCTGGCCGCGCTGCTGGTCCGGCGACCGGAAACGCTGCTGCTCGACGAACCGACCAACCACCTCGACGACGCCGCGATGGCGTTCCTGGAACGCCACCTCACGGAGCTGACCGGGATCGTCGTGCTGTCGTCGCACGACCGGGTGTTCCTCGACGCCGTCTGCACCGACATCGTCGACCTCGACCCGGCCGCGGCCGACCGCCAGGCCGGCGGCGCGGTCCGCTACGGCGGCAGCTACACCGACTACCTCGGGCACAAGAAGGCCGAGCGGGCCCGGTGGGAGCAGCGGTTCGCCGAAGAACAGGAGGAGCTGAAGGAGCTGCGGGAGACCGTCGCGGTCACCGCGCGCGACGTCGCCTACGGCCGGGCGCCCCGCGACAACGACAAGTTCATCCACAAGTTCAAGGGCGCCCGCGTCCAGAAGACGATCTCCCGGCGGGTGCGCGACGCCGAGCAGCGGCTCGAAAACCTGGAACGCGATCAGGTGCGCAAACCGCCGGCGCCGCTACGGTTCCGGGCGGAGCTGACCGGCCGCTCCACCGGTGACGGACCGGCGATTTCGGTGCGGTCACTGGAAGTGCCGGGGCGGCTTCGGTTGCCGCACCTCGACGTCGACGGTTCGGCTCGGCTGCTCGTCACCGGCGGGAACGGCGCCGGGAAGTCGACGCTGCTGTCGGTGCTGGCCGGCCGGCTCACGCCCGCGGCCGGCGCCGTCCACTTCGGACACGGAGTGCGGGTCGGGTTGCTGGAGCAGGACGTCGCGTTCGCCGAGCCGGAGCGGACCGCGGCCCGGGTGTACCGGGACACGCTGGGCGAGGACGCTCCCCCGCTCGGACACCTGGGCCTGCTGGCGTCCCGGGATCTCCGGCAGCCCGTCGGAGCGCTCTCGGTCGGTCAGCGGCGACGGCTGGCGCTGGCGATCCTGCTCGCCGAACCGCCGGACGTGCTCCTCCTGGACGAGCCGACGAACCACGTTTCGCTGACCCTGGCGGAAGAACTGTTCGCGGCCCTCGAAACGGCGCCGGGCGCGGTCGTCATCGCGTCCCACGACCGGTGGCTGCGCCGGGACTGGCAAGGCGAGCACCTGGAACTGGCCGACGGCCACCCCGCCGCCGTGTAGGTCGTTATACAGGGCGGCACTTTCACGTGAAAGTGCCGCCCTGGGCCTCGTCAGAGGGTGATGCCGAGGAGGGCGTCGACGGCGATGCGGATCAAGCCCGGGGCCGTCGAATCCGTGCCGTCGCGGCGCAGGGCCTCGTTCGCCCACGCGTCGATCGCCGCCAGGGCCTTCGGCGTGTCCAGGTCGTCGGACAGGTGATCACGCAGCCGGGTGATCGTGTCCTCCGCCGAGGGGCCGGTCGGCAGCGAAACGGCTTCGCGCCAGCGCGCCAGCCGCGTCTCGGCTTCCGTGAGGAGCGCGTCCGTCCACGGCCGGTCCTCGCGGTAGTGGCCGGCGAACAACGCGAGCCGGATCGCGCCCGGGTCGACCTGGTCGGCCCGCAGGCGCGAGACGAACACCAGGTTCCCGCGCGACTTCGACATCTTCTCGCCGTCGAGGCCGATCATCCCGGCGTGCACGTAGTGGCGGGCGAACGGCCCGTCCTTGGCGACGGCCTCCGCGTGCGCCGCGCTGTACTCGTGGTGCGGGAAGATCAGGTCCGAGCCGCCGCCCTGGAGGTCGAACCCGAGGCCCAGCCGGTTGACGGCGATCGCGCTGCACTCGATGTGCCAGCCCGGGCGGCCCGGGCCGAGCTCGGACTCCCACGACGGCTCGCCGTCGCGGGCCACGCGCCACAGCAGCGCGTCCAGCGGGTGGCGCTTGCCCGCGCGGTCGGGGTCACCACCGCGTTCGGCGAAGAACTTCCGCATGGTCGGCTCGTCGTAGTTCGACTCGTAGCCGAACTTCCCGGTCGCCGAGTGGTCGAAGTAGACGTCCGGGAACTCCGGGTCGTCGGCCCGGTAGGCGGCGCCGTTGGCCAGGAGCTTCGCGATGACCTCGACGATCTCCGGGATGCTCTCCACCGCGCCGACGAACTGCTTCGGCGGCAATACACGCAGTGCCACCATGTCCTCGCGGAACAGCGCCGTCTCGCGCATGCCCAGCACGACCCAGTCGTCCTGGTCGCGCTCGGCCCGCTCGAGCAGCGGCTCGTCGATGTCGGTCACGTTCTGCACGTAGTGGACGTCGTGCCCGTTGTCCCGCCACACGCGGTTCACCAGGTCGAAGGCCAGGTACGTCGCGGCGTGCCCCAGGTGCGTCGCGTCGTAGGGCGTGATGCCGCAGACGTACATCCGGGCGGTGGCGCCGGGCGCGGTCGGGCGGATCTGCCCGGTGGCCGTGTCGTGGAGCCGCAGCGGGCGGGGGGTGCCGGGGATGCGGGGCACGTCGACCGATGACCAAGTCTGCATACCCTCGACTGTAAGCGTTCGCTCCGGCACCCTCCCGCCCGGTGGGACTCCTCCCCCACGTGGCGGTGTCATTCCTCCCGGTGGGCCGCGTTCGCTTCGATGGCGTCGCGGATGAACGCCCCGACGCCGGGGCGCTGCTCGCCGGCCCGGACCAGGAACTCCAGCTGCGCCGGCTCGGTGGCGTACAGCGCCGCGATCCGCCGCTGCGTCTCGTAGGAGCACCCGCCCAACGCGCGGGAAAGCATCTCCCGGTGCGCTTCGGCCAGCTCCGCGGCTTCGGGGCTGTCCGGTGCGCGGCCCGCGTCCAAAACGGCGCCGAGCCGGGCCACCCAGTCCCGCCGGGCCGCCTCACCGGCGACCAGGTCCTCCTTGGTCGGTACGGGCGCCCCCCGCCACTCGGGGGTGTGGCCCCACCGGCGGGCCGCTTCCTCCGCGTAGCCGTCCGGCTCGCGGAACTCGCCGAACACTTCGAACTTCTCCTCGGGCGTCAACGCGTTGCCCATGGCTCTCGCCTCCATCACGCGATCGACGGCCGCGACCATCCGCCCGAGCTCGCCCATCCGCGCCACCAGCAGCTCCCGCTGCTTCTTCAGGTGCGCGTCGGCGTCGATGCCCGGGTCGTCGACGAGGGTCGCGATCGTCTCGAGGGGGAACCCGAGCTCCCGGTAGAACAGGATGCGCTGCAGCCGGTCGAGATCGTCGTCGCTGTAGCTGCGGTACCCGGCGTGCGTGCGGCCGCTCGGGCCGAGCAGGCCGATCTCGTCGTAGTGGTGCAGCGTCCGGACGGTGATCCCGGCCAGTGCGGCGACCTTGCCCACGGGATGCCCCATCGGTTTCCCCTCTTCTTCTCCGGCCGTTCCGGCCCTTGCGGAGATCACGGTGGTGCCTCACGCGACGTGAGGGTCAAGCGTCACCCTTCCGCAACCGCCGTCGCGCGACGAGCGCGGTTAGCCTGGCCGGATGGGCACCATGATCGTCTTGGGCGGTGCGGTCGCCGTGATCGCGCTGGTCACGGCGGTCGTCCTGCTGTGGCTGCGCCGGCGCCGGCCCCGGCCGGTGTTCGGCCCGGTTCCCCGCGAACCGCTTTCCGCGGTGCGCCGCGACGACCTGCTGGCGAAGATCGACGAGACGTTCCGCGCAGGCCGCTCCTGCGTCCTGCTGGGCCGCGGCGGGGTGGGCAAGACCCACGTCGCGGCCGCGTTCGCCCGCGAAGCCCGCTCGCCGGTGCTCTGGGTGGCGGCGGCGGACCCGGCCAACACCGCGCGCGCCTACGCGGAACTGGCGCGGCAGCAGGGGTTGACCGGCCCCGAGGCGGGCCTCGCGTGGCTCGACGGCCGCGACGGCGCCGTGGTGGTCTTCGACGGCCCGACCGACCCGGACGCGCTCACCCGGTGGCTGCCCGCCCGGGCCCGGGTCCTGGTCACCACGACGGTGCCGGACTTCGAGATCCTCGGCGCGACGGTGCCGATGACCGGCTTCGACCCGGCGACGGCCGCCGGCTACCTGGAGGCTCGATCGGGTTTGGAGGCCGCCGACGTGCCCCGCGAACTCGGCTACCTGCCGCTGGCCCTCGCCCAGGCCGGCGGGGTGATCCGGGCGTCGGGCTCCACCGAGTACCTCGACCGGCTGCCGTGCGCGCTGGTGCTGGAGCGCGAACCGGGTGAGGACCATTCGCCGTGGGTGGAGGACACCACGCTCGCCGCCCTGCGCACGGTCGCGGCGCGGGACGGCCGAGCTTCGGTCGTCGCCGAGATCCTGGCCGTGCTGGCGCCGCGCGGCGTGCGGCGGGCCGTGGTGCACCGAGCCGGCCCGGACCCGGTGGCGGTGGACACCGCGCTGGCCGGCCTGGAGGCGGCGTCACTCGCGGAATTCGACGTCGGCGGCGAGGTCGTGACGATGCACCGCCTGACCCGGCGCGCGGTGCTGGGGCAGCTGCACGCGCAGGAGCGCCTGGCCGAGGTCCTGGACCGGGCGTTCGCCGTGCTGGACACCGAGGACACGGCCGACCTGGCCGACCACGCCGCCGCGGTGTGGCGGAACTTCCGGGCGCTGCCGTCGGTGTCGGCGGGCCCGCGGCTCGGGCCGGTTCTGCGGCTGCGGCGCCGGTCGGTCGACCTGCTGGTGGCGGAAAGCGCATTCACGCAGGCTCGGGCGCTCGGCCGCGAGGTGCTCGCCGACCACGACGCGTACCTGCCGGCGGGCCACGAAGACACCGTGCTCGCCGCCCGATCGCTGGACCGGGCGACACACCCGCCGGCGCCGGCTCAGCGCCGGCGGGTGCGCAGGTAGTCGCTCATGCTCGGGCCCGGCCCGCCGACGCCGACTCCGTGCCGCCGGGTGCGAGCTAGCCGATCACCACCGCGGCACCGAGACCAGGCCCCGCCGCGCTTATCGCCCACCACCGCGCCGGGGCAGGCCGGACCCAGCCGACGACCGCTCAGCACCGCCGCACCGAAGCCGGGCCGCCGCACCACGCTCGCCGCCCGAACCCCCGACCAACGGCACCCCGGTCGGCGCCGGCTCAGCGCCGGCGGGTCCGCAGGTAGTCGCCCACCACCGCGGCACCGAGACCGTCCAGGTCCGGCGCCACCACCCGGCCGCCCGACCTCCGCGCGATGACGTCGACGAACGCCGTCAACCTCGGGTCGTCGCCGAGGCGGAACACTGTCACCGACGCACCCAGCTTGGCCAGGCGATCCACTTCGGACAGTGTCTTGTGGAGGGTCCGCGGCTGGGGCGGGTAGTCGAAGACCGCTTCGCCGTCCGGTTCCAGGTGCGCGGTCGGCTCGCCGTCGGTGACCATCAGCACCACCGGCTGCGCGTCGGGGTGGCGCCGCAGGTGCTGCCCGGCCAGCAGCAGCCCGTGGTGGGCGTTCGTGCCCTGCTCCCACGCGCCCTCCAGCCCGACCAGCTCCGGCAGCTCCACCGACTGGGCGTAGCGGCCGAACGTGATCAGCTGCAGCGCGTCGTTGCGGAAGCGCGTGCTGATCAGCTGGTGCAGCGCGAGCGCCGTGCGCTTCATCGGCAGCCAGCGGCCTTCCTGCACCATCGACCACGACGTGTCGACCAGCAACGCCACCGCCGCCCGCGACCGGTGCTCGGTCTCCACCACCTCGACGTCCTCGACGTCGAGACGGACCGAAGGCTCCCCCACCGAAACCGAGCGCAGCACGGCGTTGCGGATCGTCCGCGGCACGTCCCAGGGCTGCATGTCCCCGAACCGCCACGGCCGCGACGCGCCGGTGGGCTCGCCCGCCGCGCCCGCCGACTCGGTCTCGCGGTCGCCGGTCTTGCCGCGCAGCGCGTTCACGATGTCGGCCAGCGCCGTCTCGCCCAGGCGCCGCAACGCCTTGGGAGACAACCGGAGCGAGCCGTCGGCGGCCCGTTCGAACAGGCCCTGGCGGCGCAGCTCACGCTCCAGTTCGGACAGTCGCCGCGCGTCGACACCGGCGTCCTTGCCGAGCTGGCGTTCGAGCGCCTCCAGGTCGATATCCTCCAGGCTCGCGCCCGGGTAGGACTGGCTCAGCTGTTCGGCCAGCGCGTCCAGCTCGGCGAGATCCGCCATCGCCTGGGCGCCCTCGCCCATGCCGAGCGGGTTCTTGCCGCGGAAGCGTTCCGAACCGGTCCAGTCCTCGCCCGGCCGCGCGGCCCGTAGCTGACTGTCCAATTGGGACAGCTGCTGCGCCAGCCGCGGGTCGCCGAACGCCTGCTGGGTCAGCTCGGCCAGTTCCGCGCGCTGCTCGGCCGACATCGAGTTGAGCATCCGCTGCGCGGCGGCCGACCGCTCGGCGAGCGCGTCGATCAGCTCTTCGACGTTGCGCGGGTTCTCCGGGAAGAACTCGCCGTGCTTGGCCATGAAGTCCTCGAAGCGCTCCTGGACGTCCTCGGCGCCCTGCGCGTGCGCGGCGAGGAGGTCGTTGAGGTCCGAGAGCATCTCGTTGATCCGCTCGACGTCCTCGGGACCGGCGTTCTGCAGCGCCTGCTTCATGCCCTGGAACCGCGACTCCATCAGCTCCTGGCCGAGCAGGTCGCGGATCTGCTGGTAGTTCTCCCGGCCCTGCTCGGAGCGCCAGTCGTAGTTCGCCAGCTCGTTGACGGCGGCGGCCGTCCCGGAGGGCAGCGCGTCGAGCTGGGCCTCGCGGAACCGCGCTTCGTCGTCCGGGTCCGGGAACAGCTCCCGGCGTTCGGCGTCGAGGGCCTCCTGCAGCAGGCGCTGGACCTCCTGCAGGGTGCCGTTCAGGTTGTTGCGGCGCTGGATCTGCGCGCGGCGCTGCCACAGGCGCCGGCTCAGCTCGTCCAGGCCCGACGTGCGCTCGGTGCCGCGCCGGAGCAGCTCTTCCAGCGCGGACCGCGGCGACGACCCGGCCATCACCTCGCGGCCGATCTCGTCGAGCGCGTCACGCAGGTCGGCCGGCGGCGCGAGGGGGTCCGGCCCGTCGTGCCACGGGCCGTAGGAGTAGCCGTCGGGAAGCGGGACCGCGGTCATCGGCCGTAGACGGTCGTCGCGTCGTCGGAGTCCTTGGCCAGCCGGCGGGCCAGGAACAGCGATTCGAGGGCGAGTTCGACGGCGGCCGCGATCCGGCCGGCGGGCTCGTCGGCGGACACGCCGGCGCGCTGGGCGACCTCGTGCAGCACCGGGAGCTCCGGCAGGGCCGCGAGGACGTCCTTGGCGGGGACGCGCTCGCCGGTGGCGACCAGGTGGCCCTCCTCGACGGCGTCGGCGAGCGGGCGCAGGTCCAGCCCGGCGAAGCGGCCGCGGGCCGTCTCGGCGATCGCCCGGCGCATCAGGTGCACGAGGTGCTCGATCTCGCGGCCCTCTTCGCCGGGTTCGAACTCGATCTTGCCCCGCAGCACGGACGGGACGGCGTCGAGGTCGACCGGCCGCGCCACGGCGGGCTCTTCACCGGTCAGCGCCGCGCGTCGCAGGGCCGCGGCCGCGACGGTCTCCGCCGCGGCGACGGCGAACCGCGCCGACACGCCGGAGCGCTGGTCGATGACGGTCGATTCGCGGAGGTTCCGGACGAACCGGGCGAGGACCTCCAGCAGCGGCTCGCCGACTTCGGCGACGAGGTGGGCCTCCTGCTTGACGACGGCGACCTCGGCCTCGACGTCCAGGGGGTAGTGCGTGCGGATCTCGGCGCCGAAGCGGTCCTTCAGCGGGGTGATGATCCGGCCGCGGTTGGTGTAGTCCTCGGGGTTCGCGGTCGCGACGAGCAGGACGTCCAGGGGCAGCCGCAGCGTGTAGCCGCGGACCTGGATGTCGCGCTCCTCCATGACGTTGAGCAGCGCGACCTGGATGCGCTCGGCGAGGTCGGGCAGCTCGTTGATGGCGACGATGCCGCGGTGGGCGCGCGGCACGAGGCCGAAGTGGATGGTCTCGGGATCGCCGAGGCTGCGGCCTTCGGCGACCTTCACCGGGTCGACGTCGCCGATCAGGTCACCCACGGAGGTGTCGGGCGTGGCGAGCTTCTCGGTGTAGCGCTCGGAGCGGTGGCGCCAGGCCACGGGCAGGTCGTCGCCGAGTTCGGCGGCGCGGCGCAGCGACGCGGGCGTGATCGGCTGGAGCGGGTGCTCGCCCAGCTCGGAGCCTTCGATGACGGGCGTCCACTCGTCGAGCAGGCCGGCGAGGGTGCGCAGCAGCCGCGTCTTGCCCTGGCCGCGTTCGCCGAGCAGGACGACGTCGTGACCGGCCAGCAGCGCGCGCTCGAGCTGCGGCAGCACGGTGCGGGAGAAGCCGACGATGCCGGGCCAGGCGTCCTCGCCGTTCTTGAGGGCGGTCAGCAGGTTGTCGTGGATCTCTTGCGCGATGGGGCGCGGCTCGTACCCCGCCGCGCGCAGGGCCCCGGCGGTCCGGGGAAGAGCGTCTGGAACAGCGTTCACCCGTTCGACGCTACTGCCGGATCGGCGGTCCGTCGATGTGGAGCGACTCCAGCGTGGGCGCGCTGCTGCCTTGCCCGCCGGCCCGGTAAAATAGGGCGTCGTGTGCCGTCCCAGTGCGACTTTCGCCGTCTGGTCCTCAGCGTGGCTCAACGGAGCCGCCGCGTCCGACGATGTGCTCGACGCCCTGCTCGCGTGGGGTGAGGCCCACGACGTGGTGGCGGCCGACGCCGCCGCGGCGGAGGCGTTCGCGCTGCCGCTGGCGTTCAACCGCGCGGCCACCCCGGTCCAGCTCCTGATGGCGTTGCGTTCGCAGGGAGCGAAAAGCATGCAGCTGGTCCTCCCGGTCCCGGGCGACGTCCGCGGGCTCGGTGGCGGCGGCCCGTTCACGGAGGCGGCGCTGCGCGCGGGTGACGCGGTGGTGCTGCCGGAGCTCGGTTCCGGGCTGGTCCCGGAGCCGATCGCCGAGGGGCTCGTCCGGTGGACGGTGTTTTCGCTTTCGCCGACGCCGTTGGAGTACGTCGGGCTGGCCGAAGCCGAGCACGGGCTGACGGACGCGATCCGGAACAGCGCGGGGGCGTTGCAGGCGTTGGACGTGGCATCGGACCGGCCGGGGGTGCGGGCGGAGCTGTCGGCGCACTTGCGGTCGCGGCCGGACGTGGATTGGCCGGCGGGGACGCCGGGGCGGGCGTTGCGGGTGTTGCAGCGGGCGGAGGAGATCGCGGCGATCTTGGCGATCGCGTCGTCGGATGATCCCGGCGGGGCGATTTCGGCTTCGGCGTCGACGTTGCGGGCCCAGGCGTTGCGTCCGCTGTCGGAGGCGGTGCGGACGGCCCGCTGCGCGGCGGTCAACGAGGCGGTGCGGGTGTTCGCGGAGTCCACAGCCCGCGAAGGCTGACGTTCCCAGGCGCTACTGGGCTGGGCGCTTGGCCGGTTCGCAACACCCCACGGCGCACGGCGCGCCATTGACCGTGCACCCCGCCGCCGGGAACGGGGACAGCTTTCGCGGCTCCACCCCGTGCGTGTGCTCGCGCACCAGCTCCACCACCAGCTCCGCGAACCGCGGGTCCGACCCCGCCGTCGCCGCGCGGGCGAACTTCATCCCGTGCTCAGCCGCGCGCTCCGCCGCTTCGTTGTCCAAGTCCCAGATCACCTCGAGGTGGTCCGACACGAACCCGATCGGCGACACGACCACACCCGGGACCCCCGCCTCGTGCAGTGCGTCGATGTGGTCGACGATGTCCGGCTCCAGCCACGGCACCTGCGGCGGCCCCGACCGCGACTGCCAGACGACGTCGTAGGAAGAGATCCCCGCCGCAGCAGCCACCAGGCGCGCCGCCTCGGCGATCTGGCGCGAGTAGCGGTGGCCGCCCTCCGATGGCGGGCCCGAAGCTCGGTCCGCGCTCGACGGGACCGAGTGCGCCGTGAACACCGTGCGGATCCCCTCCGCGTTGCCGAGCGACGCGTGGGCCGCGCGGACGCCGTCCGCCACCGCCGACACGAACAGCGGGTGGTCGAAGAACTGGCGGATCTTCACCAGTTCGGGTGCCCCGGACCCGACCGCCGCGCGGGCGCGCTCGATGTCCTCGTCGTACTGGCGGCACGCCGAGTACCCGCCGTACGCGCTCGTGGGAAACACCAAGATCCGCGAAGCGCCCGACGAAGTCAGCGATGCGAGGGTGTCTTCGACCATCGGGTGCCAGTTGCGGTTGCCGAAGTGGACCGGCAGGTCGATGCCGGCCGCGGCGAGCTGCTTCTCGACCGCCGCCATCGCGTCGCGGTTCAGGCGGTTGATCGGCGAGACCCCGCCGAAGTGCTGGTAGTGCTCGGCGACTTCGAGGAGCCGCTCCCGCGGCACGCCCCGGCCCCTGGTGACGTTCTCGAGGAACGGCATGACGTCGTCAGGCCCTTCCGGGCCGCCGAACGAAAGCCACAGCAACGCGTCGTATCCCACCCCGTCATCTTGCCGATGTGGCGGCCCGCACGCTGACGCGGGCCTGTTGTGTATCGAGCAGTCCAAAACTCTGCTACGCTCGAGACATGGCCAGGCCACGGGAGTTCGACGAGACCGCCGCCGTCGAGAAGGCGATGCACGCCTTCTGGGAACACGGCTACGAAGCGACGTCGACGCAGGACCTCTGCGAAGCCACCGGGCTCGGGCGCAGCAGCGTCTACAACACCTTCACCAGCAAGCGGGCCCTCTTCCAGCGCTCGCTCACGCACTACACCAGCACCCAGCTCGGCAAGCGGCAGGCGATCCTCGACGGCCCGGGCACCGCGGCCGAGCGGCTCGCGGCGGTCTTCGACCACGCCGTCGAGGACGACGTCGACCAACGCCGCCGCGGCTGTCTCGTGGTCAACACCCTCGCCGAACTCGGCCTGCCCGACGACGAAGTCGGCGTGGCACTGCGGGACGACACCGACCGGAACCTGGTCATGTTCGCCGAGTGCGTCCGCGAAGGCATGCTCGACGGCAGCCTCCGGGACGGCCTCGACCCCGCCGACGTGGCGGAGTTCCTGCTCAGCACCACTTCCGGCCTGCGCGTGATGGCCCGCCGGGGCACGAGCCGCGAGAGCATGCACGCCGTCGCGGACCTCGCTTTGGCCGCCATCACGCGCTGAGCGCCGAACCAGCGACAACGAACCACGCCCTGATTTTGGACCGACCGATACACAACGGGAAGGACCCACCATGCCCTTGGCCGTCTTCGTCCTCGGGCTCAGCGTGTTCGCGCTGGGCACGTCCGAGTTCATGATCACCGGCCTGCTCCCCGGCATGGCCGCCGACCTGCACGTGAGCATCCCCGACGCCGGGCTGCTGATCTCGGCGTTCGCCGTCGGCATGGTCGTCGGGGCGCCCCTGCTGGCGATCGGCACGCTCCGGCTCCCCCGCCGCCGGACCCTGCTGACCCTGCTCGGCGTGTTCACCGTCGCGCACGTCGTCGGCGCCCTCGCCGACGGGTACGCCCTGCTCTTCGCGACGCGGGTGATCGCGGCGCTGGCCTGCGCCGGGTTCTGGGCCGTCGCCCTGGCGACGACGATCGCGCTCGTGCCCGTCGAGCGGCGCGGGCGGGCGATGGCGGTGCTGGTCGGCGGGCTGACCGTGGCGAACATCGCCGGGGTGCCCGCCGGCACGTTCCTCGGCCAGCACGCGGGCTGGCGGACGGCGTTCTGGGCGGTCGCGGCGGTGACGCTGCTCGCGATCGTCGGCGTGGCACTGCTGGTGCCCGAGACGACCGGTGGCGCGGTGGGCGTCCGCCGCGAGCTGCGGCTGTACCGCCGGGGCCGGCTCTGGCTCGCGCTCGGCGTGATCGCCTTGTGCCAGGCCATGATCTTCGCGGCGTTCAGCTACCTGGCCCCGCTGCTGACCGAGACCGACGGCCTGCCCGCGGAGTGGGTGCCGGGTGTCCTGGCGCTGTTCGGCGTCGGCGCGCTCATCGGGATCAGCGTCGGCGGCCGGCTGGCCGACCGGCGGCCGTTCGCGACGCTCTACGGCTGCCTCGCTCTCGCGCTGGCCGCGTTGCTCGTGCTCGCCCTGACCACCGACGCGCTGGTCGCCGTCGCGGCCGTGCTCGCCTTCGGCGTGGCCGGGTTCGGCGCCAACCCGGCCCTGAACCTGCGTGCCTTCCAGGCCGCCGGCGACGCGCCGACGCTGGTCGGCGCCAGCACGACCTCGGCGTTCAACGTCGGCAACACGATCGGCCCGTGGCTGGGCGGCGTCGCGATCGACGCCGGGCTCGGCTTCCCGAGCGTGGCCTGGACCGGCCTGCTCCTCGGCGCCGGCACGCTGGCCGCGCTCACGGTCGCGGTCGCCGTCCACCGCGACGACGACCGCGAGCCCGTGACCGTGTGAATCTCACACGCCGAGGAAGTGCACCCCGCCGTCGACCATGATCATCGAACCGGTGGTGGCGGGCAGCCAGTCCGACAGCACCGCGCAGACGCTCTTCGCGACCGGGTCCGGGTCCGTGCTGTCCCAGCCGAGCGGCGCGCGCTCGCCCCAGCCGTCCTCCAGGTCGACGAAGCCCGGGATGGACTTGGCCGCCATCGTCTTCATCGGGCCCGCGCTGACCAGGTTGACGCGGATGCCCTGCGGCCCCAGCTCCTTGGCCAGGTACCGGTTGACCGACTCGAGCCCGGCCTTCGCGACGCCCATCCAGTTGTAGACCGGCCACGCGACGCGCGCGTCGAAGTCCATGCCGACGTAGGACGCGCCGCGCCCCATCAGCGGCAGGCACGCCTTCGCCAGCGACATGTACGAGTACGTCGAGATCTCGATCGCGGTCTTGACGTCCTCGGCCGGCGCGTCCAGGAACGGCGCGCCGAGGCAGGTCTGCGGGGCGAAGCCGATCGAGTGCAGCACGCCGTCGAGGCCGTCGACGTGTTCGCGGACCTTGTCGGCGAGGCCGTCGAGGTGCTCCTGGTTGGTGACGTCCAGCTCGATCACGGGCGCCTCTTCGGGGAGCCGCTTCGCGATGCGCTCGACGAGCGACATGCGGCCGAAGCCGGTCAGCACCACCTTCGCGCCCTCCTGCTGCGCGATCTTGGCCGCGTGGAAGGCGAGCGAGGCGTCGGTGATGATGCCGGTGATCAGCAGGCGCTTGCCTTCGAGCAGTCCGGGCACTTGTCCTCCAAGTCTTGGTGCGGGTAAGGGGAAAGCTCAGTGGCCGATGCCGAGGCCGCCGTCGATCGGCAGCACCGCGCCGTTGACGTAGCCGGCTTCCTCGGAGGCCAGGTAGCGCACCGCGGCGGCGATCTCCGACGGCTCGGCGTACCGGCCGGAGGGCACCTGCGCGAGGATCTCCTTCTTGCGCGCCTCGGGCAGCTCGTCGGTCATGTCGGTGTGCACGAAGCCGGGGGCGATGACGTTCGAGGTGATGTTGCGGGAGCCGAGCTCGCGCGCCAGCGAACGCGCGAAGCCGACCAGGCCGGCCTTCGACGCCGCGTAGTTGGCCTGGCCCGCCGAGCCGGAGAGGCCGACCACCGAGGAGATGAAGACGAACCGGCCCCACTTGCCGCGCAGCATGCCGCGGGAAGCCCGCTTCGCGACGCGGAAGGCGCCGGTGAGGTTCGCGTTGAGGACGCGCTCGAACTGCTCGTCGCTCATCCGCATCAGCAGCGTGTCGTCGGTCAGCCCGGCGTTGGACACCAGCACCTCGACCGGGCCCTGGTGCTCCTCGACGAGCTTGAACGCGGCGTCGACCTGCTCGGTGTCGGTGACGTCCGCCCGGACCCCGAAGAGACCCTCGGGCGCGCCCGAGCCACGGTGCGTGACGGCGACCCGGTGACCCTGCTCCGCCAGGTCCCGGGCGATCGCCAGACCGATGCCCCGGTTGCCCCCGGTGACCAGAACCGACCGTCCCACAGTGTTCTCCCTCTTCGTCGACGTGCGCTGTGCCGGGCACGAGGTTATCGGCAGCTCCGCCGGGCCGCGCACCCGCGCCCGGCGGCGTCCGCGACCGCCCTAAGCGGGTGTTAGGAACTGCCTCCCGACCTTGCTGGTTACCCGCTGGTTGGTCACCGTGAGTCGCAACACAGGAGGTCGACGATGACAACCCGGATCAGCGGGCCCGCCGAGGGCGCCGTCAGCGAGAAACGCGTTATCGGCAACGTGCTCCGCGGCTCGATCGGCAACTTGGTCGAGTGGTACGACTGGTACGCCTACGCCGCGTTCACCACGTACTTCGCCAAGTCGTTCTTCCCGACGACCGACACGACGGCGGCGTTCCTCGGCACCGCCGCCGTGTTCGCGGTCGGGTTCCTCATGCGCCCGCTCGGCGGCTGGATGCTCGGCCGGTTCGCCGACCGCTTCGGCCGGCGCAGCGCACTGGTGCTTTCGGTCACGCTGATGGCGGGCGGCTCGCTGCTCATCGCCGTGACGCCGAGCTACCACACGATCGGGCTGGCCGCGCCGATCCTCCTGCTGGTCGCCCGGCTGATCCAGGGGCTGTCCGTCGGCGGCGAGTACTCCACCTCGGCGACGTACCTGTCCGAAGTGGCCACTCCCGGCAAGCGCGGCTTCTACTCGAGTTTCCAGTACGTGACGCTCTACGGCGGTCAGCTCCTGGCGCTGGGTCTCCAGCTGATCCTCCAGGGCCTGCTCACCGAACAGCAGCTGACGTCGTGGGGCTGGCGGATCGCGTTCGGCGTCGGCACGGTCGCCGCGCTCAGCGTCATGTGGCTGCGCCGCGGCATGGACGAGTCCGAGAGCTACACACGCGAAGCCGAAACCACCAGCGGCGAACGCGGCACGCTGCGCGCGCTGGCCAAGTACCCCAAGGAGATCGCGCTCGTCGTCGGCCTGACCCTCGGCGGCACGGTGGCCTTCTACACCTTCGCCACCTACAGCCAGAAGTTCCTCGAGAACACCGCCCACATCCCGCGGCGCACGGTCACGATCATCCTGTTCTCGGCGATCCTGCTCGCGGCGATCCTGCAGCCGCTGGCCGGGAAGCTGTCCGACCGGATCGGCCGCCGCCCGCTGCTGCTGTTCTTCGGCATCGCCGGCACGCTGCTCACCGTGCCGATCATGACGGTGATGGGCTCGACCCGGAACCCGGTCGGGGCGTTCTTCCTCGTCCTCGCGGGGCTCGTCGTCGTGGCGGGCTACACATCGATCAACGCGATCGTGAAGGCCGAGCTGTTCCCGACGAAGATCCGCGCCATCGGCGTCGGGCTGCCCTACGCGCTGACCGTCGCGATCTTCGGCGGCACCGCGGAGCTGATCG
The DNA here is from genome assembly GCF_044759945.1 of Amycolatopsis sp. NPDC098790. NCBI lineage: Bacteria > Bacillati > Actinomycetota > Actinomycetes > Pseudonocardiales > Pseudonocardiaceae > Amycolatopsis > Amycolatopsis sp. NPDC098790. Next base: position 1,570,454 of record NZ_JBIWAI010000002.1, on the reverse strand, counting down.
CGCAGGCGCTGAAGAGCGCCGGGCACGAGTCGGTGTTCTTCTGGTACGTCGCGGGCTGCGTCCTGGTTTCCCTGGTCGTCTACGGCACAATGCGGGAAACCTCGAAGACCTCCGAGCTGGAAGAGCGCTGACGAAGGGGATGGCCGTGCGCGTGCTCCTCGTCGAAGACGACGCCGGGGTCGCCGGCGCGCTCGCCGAGTCGCTGCACGCGCGCGGTCACCCCGTCACCAGCGTCGGCCGCGGCGCCGACGCCCTGCACCGCCACCGCGACGCCGATCTCGTCCTGCTCGACCTCGGCCTGCCCGACCTCGACGGCCTGGACGTCCTGCGGAAGATCCGCGCGGTGTCGCCGGTGCCGGTCATCGTCCTGACCGCCCGCGGCGACGAACGCTCGGTGGTCCGTGGCCTGCGCCTCGGCGCGGACGACTACCTGACGAAACCGGTGCGGCTGGCCGAGCTGCTGGCCCGGATGGACGCCGTCGTGCGCCGGGCGGTGGCCCGCACCACCCCGGCCGGTGACGTCGTGCGCATCGAGGACGTCGAGATCGACCTCGGTGCCCGCCGGGTGCTCGTCGCCGGGTACGACATCGGGCTCACCACCAAGGAGTTCGAGATCCTGGCCGTGCTCGCCGCCCGCCCGGGCACCGCGGTGAGCCGCCAGCAGCTGATGGACGAGGTCTGGGGCGACGCGTACCTCGCCGTCTCGCGCTCGCTCGACGTCCACCTGACCGGGCTGCGCGCGAAGCTGGACCGGCCGGGCCTGCTCACCACCATCCGCGGCTTCGGCTACCGGCTCGGCCGGGACTGACCCGTGCGCACCCGGCTGCTGGTCGTGCTGGTCGCCCTCGCGCTCGCCGTGGTCGCCGCGTTCGCCGTGCCGCTGCTGGCGTCCACCGCCGAGCAGCGCACCCAGCAGCTGGTCATCTCCCGCACCGCCGACGTCGACCGGTTCGTCGTGCTCGCCCAGCAGGCCGTCGACACCCGCGACCCGGCGGCACTCGTGGCCGACGCCGCCCGCTACACCGAGCTGTACGGCGAAGGGGTCGTCATCGTCGACGCGCGCCGCGCGCCGCTGGTCCAGGCCGGCGGGCTGACCGCGGCCGACCCGGCGGTCCACGCGCTGGTGGAAGCGACCATGCGCAACGAACCCGCGCCGCAGGTCGGCCGGCTCGGCCCGTGGTCGGCCGAGCCGGCGTACTTCGCGCGCCCGGTCGGCACCGGCACCCGCGTGTCCGGCGTGGTCGTGCTCCGGGCGTCGGTGACGGCGGCGGCCGCGGACGTCGCCACCCGCTGGGGCACCATCGGGGCCGGCGCGCTGCTCGTCGCGGTCGTGTTCGTGCTCCTCGCCGTCGTGCTGGCCCGCTGGATGGTCCGGCCGCTGCACGAGCTGGAGACCGGCGTCCTCGCCGTCGCCGCCGGGCACCGCGCGCACGTCCCGGAACGCGCCGGGCCGCGTGAACTGCGGGTGCTGGCCGGCGAGGTCAACCGGATGTCCGAGGCGGTGCTCGAAGCGGCCGACCAGCAGCACCGGCTCGTCGCCGACGCCTCCCACCAGCTGCGCAACCCCATGGCGGCCCTGCGGCTGCGCGTCGACTCCCTGGACGCGCAGGTGACCGGCGACAACGCCACCTACCGGGCGACGGTGGCCGAGGTGGAACGCCTGGAGAAGCTGCTCGACGGGCTGCTGGCGTTGGCGCTGGCCGAGAGCACGGCGACGCGGGTCGCGGCCGGGGGCGCGGACGAGTCGTGCGACCTCGCCTCCGTGCTGGCCGAGCGCGTCGACGCCTGGCGCCCGTCCGCCGACGACGCCGGATCGACGATCGTGCCGCCGCCGGGCCACGACGAGCCGGTCACCGTCCGCTGCCCCGAGGGAGAACTCGCGCAGATCCTCGATGTGCTGCTGGACAACGCCATCCACTACGCGGGCACCGGCGCGAAGATCACCACAGACTGGGAAAGCGGCGCCTCGACCGCCACGCTGGTCGTCGCCGACGACGGACCCGGACTGTCCACTGAGGACCGGGCGCGGGCCACCGAACGGTTCTGGCGCGCGGGCGGCGAAGGCGCGCCCCGAGGAACGGGACTGGGGCTGGCCATCGCGCAGCAGCAGGTGCGCACCCGGGGCGGCGTCCTCGAACTGCGTCAAGCACTCCCCCACGGCCTCGAAGCCCGCGTCACCTTGCCCCTGGCGGCACCATGACCCTCACCCGGCGCACCGCCCTCCTCGGCGGCCTCGGTCTGGCCTTGGCCGGCTGCTCGACGTCCGGCTACGGCGGTCCCGAACGGACGGTCACGATCGCGGCCGGCGAGCGCGGCGGCTTCTACCTCGCCTTCGCCGAGCTGCTCGCCGCCGAGCTGAGCCGCGCCGAACCGCGGCTGCACGCCACGGCCGTGCCGACCGAGGCGAGCGTCGCCAACGTCGACCTCGTCCGCCGCGGGCAGGCCGACCTCGGGCTCGTGCTCGCGGACGTCGCCCAGACCGCGCTGACCGGCGGCGCGCCCTTCACCGGCAAGGTGCCGCTGCTCGCGCTCGGCCGCGTCTACGAGAACTACCTGCAGCTCGTGGTCCGCGCGGACGGCCCGGTGCGCCGGCTCGCCGACCTGACCGGCCGTCCGGTGTCGCTCGGCGCGGGCGGCTCCGGCGCGGCCCAGCTCGGCGAGCGCCTCTTCGCCAAGGCCGGCATCGCCGTCGACGTCCGGCACCTGCTCTTCGACGACGCCGTCCGCGCGCTGGCCGGCCGCCGGATCGACGCCATGCTGTGGTCCGGCGGGGTGCCGACGCCCAAGCTCGCCGACCTCACCCGTACGACCCCGATCGCCCTGCTTCCCCTGGATGCGGTGGTGCCCGCGCTGCGCGCGGCGTACGGGCCGGTCTACGACCAGGTCCAGGTGCCCGACGGCGCCTACCGCGGCGTCGGCGCGCTGGGCACCATCGGCGTCGCGAACCTGCTGGTGTGCTCCCCCGCGCTGCCTGACGACGTCGCCGCGGCCGTCGTCCGGCTGCTCGTCGAGCGGGCGACGGACCTGGTGCCCGCCGAAGCCGTCGGGACGCAGTTCCTCGACGTGCGGACGTTGATCGGCACGCAGCCGGTCCCGCTGCAGCCGGGCGCGGCGGCCGCGTACCGGGCGCTGCACGGCTGAGCGCTAGATTGGGCCGGTGACCGAACCCCGCCGCCCCGCCGCCCGGATGCCGCTGCGCGTGCGCTACCACGAGTGCGACGGCCAGGGCATCGTCTTCAACGCCCACTACCTGGCCTATGTGGACATGTGCAGCTTCGAGGCGGAGAAGGCGCTCTTCGGTTCGCACGAGGAGTTCCTGGCCCACCGCACGGACGTCGTCGTGGCGGAGGCGAACCTGAAGTTCCGCGCCCCGGCCCGCTACGACGACGAACTGGTCGTTTCGCAGTACCTGAACCACCTCGGCACGACGTCGCTGATCTTCGACTTCGAGATCCACCGCGGCTCGGAGGTGATCGCGGTGGCGAACGTCCGGTACGTGTTCATCGACCCGGCGACCCTGCGTCCGGCAGCGCCGCCCGACGCGGTCCGCAAGGCCTACGCGGCCCTGCTCGGGGACTGAGCCCGTGTTCCGCGTTCTCTTCTACCAGCCGGAAATCCCGCCGAACACGGGCAACGCGATCCGCCTCGTCGCGAACACGGGGTGCGAGCTGCACCTGGTCGAGCCGCTCGGGTTCACGTTGGAGGACAAGCAGTTGCGCCGCGCGGGGCTTGATTACCACGACCTGGCGCGGGTGCACGTCCACGCGTCGCTGGCCGCGGCCTGGGAAGTGTTGCTGCCGGCCAAGGTCTACGCGTTCAGCGCCTCGGCGACGCGGTTGTACACCGACGTCGCGTACGGGCCTGGCGATGTGCTGATGTTCGGGCCGGAGTCGGTCGGGTTGCCGGCGTCGGTGCAGGATGCGCCGGAGGTGACCGACCGCGTGCGGCTGCCGATGGTGCCGACGAGCCGGTCGCTGAACCTGGCCAACACGGCGGCTGTCACGGTGTACGAAGCCTGGCGGCAGAACGGCTTCGCGGGCGCGTGAGCACCGTCCGGTAGGTTCGCCGGATGCGACAGCAGTTCCTGGGGGCGCTCATCGGCGCCGCGTTCGGCACCGTGTTCGTCCTGGTCAACTCCGGCTCGCCGGTTCCCTCCGCGATCGGCTGGGTGCTGCGCGCCCTCGCCGTGCTCGCGCTGGCGGCGGTGGTGGTCCTCGGCGTGCGCGCCGGCGGGCGGCCCACCCTCGACGGGCGGCCGATGTTCGGGCCGAGCTACCGGGTGATCGTCATCGGCGAGGTCGTGCTGCTGATCGCCGGGTTCTTCGTGCTGAGCCTGCTCGACGCGCCGGTGCAGGCGAACGTCGCGTGGATCGCCACCATCGTCGGACTGCACTTCGTCGCGCTCGCGTCGGCGTGGAAGACCCGGTCGATCCTGGTGGTCGGCGTGGTCCTGACGGTGCTCGGCGTCGTCGGCCTCGCCCTGCTGGGCAGCGCCGCGGCGTGGGTGCCGTTCGTCAGCGGGGTGCTCTCCGGGGTGACCCTGCTCGGCGGAAGCCTCTACGGCGTCCGCCGAGCCTGAGCGAGGGGCCCGGGCCAAATATCGACCTCGCACCGCGTCAGCTGGAAGCTCAGGTGACCGGCAAGTCCAACGCAAAGGGGGACTCCAGCCGACCCGGGCGCATGCGGCGCGGAAATCAGGCCGCGATGGCTGCTCGTCGGTGCCGCTCTGCGCGATCTGGAGGAGATGTCGCGAATCGGGCAGGACGACCGCGGTCCGTCACTCCGCTCGGCGCGGCCGAAGACCCCTTCGCTGCGGAAGCCGGTGGCCTGGACGCGAGCCGGCCCGAGAGCGCGTGGCCCGGTGACCCTGCTCGGCGGAAGCCTCTACGGCGTCCGCCGAGCCTGAGTCACGGCAGTCTCTGGCCCCAGAACAGGCTGGCCGCCGCGCCGAGCATGAGGAACAGCGTGCCCACGACCACCCACGGCTTGCTCGCGTCGGCGTCCTTCAGCTCGTAGCCGATCTGCTCGCCGAGGTCCGCGTAGACCTTCTTCAGCTCCTCGGCGCTGGCCGCCTTGTAGAACTCGCCGCCCGACAGGCGGGCGATCTCGCGCAGCGACTCGTCGTCCACGCTCACCGGCTGGGCCTTGCCGTCGATGTCGACCGACCCGTGCGTCGTGCCGAACGAGATCGACGAGATCGGTACACCGGCCTGCTTCGCCGCCTGCGCCGCCGTGTAGCCGCCGCGGGCCGCGTACAAGTCCTCGGGCACCGTCTGCTTGCCGTCGGACATCAGCACGATCCGGGCCGGCGGCGGTCCGTCGGCGCCGCCCACGACACTGGAGAAGCTCTCCACCGACTGCAGGGCGGCGAAGATGCCTTCGCCGGTCGCCGTCGACTGGGCCAGCTTGAGGTTCTCGATCGCCTTGATCACGCCGTTGCGGTCGGTGGTCGGGTTGACCAGCACGGTCGCCGTGCCCGCGAACGAAATCAGGCCCAGGTTGATCCCCGGGGTCATGTTCTGCGCGAACTGCGTCGCCGCGTCCTGGGCCGCCTTCAGCCGCGTCGGCGCGACGTCGGTGGCCTCCATCGACAGCGACACGTCGATCACCAGCATCACGGTCGCCCGGTTGCGCGGCACCTTCTGCTCGGCGGTCGGCCCGGCCAGCGCGACGGTGAGGATCAGCAGCGACAACACGATCAGCACCGCAGGCAGGTGCCGCACCCAGCCCTGGCTCTTCGGCGCGACCTTCTCCAGCAGCGCCAGGTTCGCGAACCGCATGGTCCGCTTCCGCCGCGCCCGCTGCGCCAGGACGTACCCGATCGCGACCGCCGCGACGGCGATCAGCAGCAGGAACCACCAAGGAGCGGTGAAGCCCGTCAAGCTCACGCCACACCCCCGGACCAGCGGCGCTTGCGGGCGACGACGAACCGCACCATGTCGGCGATCCAGTCGGCGTCCGTGCGCAGCGTCAGGTGCGCCGCACCCGCGCGCCGCAAGCCGGCCGCCACCTGCTGGCGGTGGGCGTGGGCCGCGGCCCCGAACTCCTTGCGCAGCAAGGCCGACGCATGCACTTCGCGCTGCTTCCCTGTCTCCGGGTCGGCCAGCACGACGGTGCCCACCTCGGGCAGGTCGACGTCGCGCGGGTCGAGGACTTCGATCGCGATCAGTTCGTGGCGCCCGCCCAGTGCCCGCAGCGGCCGTTCCCAGGAGGTGTCGCCCAGGAAGTCGGAGATCACCACGGCCAGGCCACGCCGCCGCGGTGGCCGACGCAACGCCTCAAGGGCCTGCGCGAAGTCGCCGCGGGTGCCCTCGGCGGCTCGCGGGGTTTCGGCCAGCTTCCGCACCAGGCCGCGGGCGTGCGCGAGGCCGCCGCGCGCCGGGATGCGGGCCGTGTCGGCGCCGGTGGAGACCAGCGCGCCGATCCGGTTGCCGCCGCCCCCGGTCAGGTGCGCGACCGCCGCGACCGCGCAGACCACCAGGTCGCGCTTCTCGCACAGCGCGGTCCCGAAGTCGAGGCTCGCCGACAGGTCCGCGACCACCCAGGTCTCCAGCTCGCGGTCGGCCACGGTCTCGCGGATGTGCGGGGTCGTGGTGCGGGCGGTGACCGCCCAGTCCATCCGGCGGACGTCGTCGCCGGGCTGGTACGGGCGCGCCTCACCGGGCTCGGACCCCGGCCCCGGCACCAGGCCGAGGTGGTTGCCCTGCAGCAGCCCGTCGAGCCGGCGGCGGACGTCGAGCTCCAGCGTCCGGAGCCCGGCTTCCATCCGGTCGCCCCGCAGCACCGGGGGCGCCCACGAAGGGCGTTCGCCCTTCTCGTTCTTCGCCATCGCCGGGTTACCTGACCGGCGCGCCCGCCGGGACCGGGCCGCCCTGGCCGGCCCCGCCCTGCGGCCGGGCCGAGACCTGCGGCAGCGGCACGGTCTGCAGCACGCGCGTGATGATGTGGTCGATGGGCACGCCGTCGGCGAGCGCGTCGTAGGACAGCACGAGCCGGTGGCGCAGCACGTCCGGCACGACGTCGACGACGTCCTGCGGCAGCACGTAGTCGCGGCCGCGGACCAGGGCCAGCGCCCGGGCGGCGGCGATGATGCCGAGGCTCGCGCGCGGCGAAGCGCCGTAGGACACCCAGCCGGCGACGTCGGCGAGGCCGTGCTCGTTCGGCGTCCGGGTGGTCAGCACGAGCCGCACGACGTAGTCGACGAGCGCGTGGTGCACGAACACCTGCGACGCGACACCCTGCAGCCGGACCAGCTCGCCCGGGCTGAGCACCTCGTGCGGGGTGGGCGGCGTGACGCCCATCCGGTAGATGATCTCGCGCTCCTCCTCGGCGGAGGGGTACTCGACGAGGATCTTGAACAGGAAGCGGTCGCGCTGCGCCTCGGGCAGCGGGTAGACGCCCTCGTTCTCGATCGGGTTCTGGGTGGCGAGCACGAGGAACGGGTCGGGCATCGGGAACGTCTGCCCGCCGATCGACACGTGCCGTTCGGCCATCACCTCGAGCATCGCCGACTGGACCTTGGCGGGCGCGCGGTTGATCTCGTCGGCGAGCACGAAGTTCGCCACGACCGGGCCGAGCTCGACGTCGAAGCGCTCGGCGCCCTGGCGGTAGATCCGGGTGCCGAGGATGTCCGCGGGCACCAGGTCGGGCGTGAACTGGACGCGGGAGAACGAGCCACCGACGACCCGCGCGAACGTCTCGACGGCGAGCGTCTTCGCCACGCCGGGCACGCCTTCGAGCAGCAGGTGGCCCTTGGCCAGCAGGCCGACCAGCATCCGCTCGACCAGGCGGTCCTGGCCGACGATGATCCGCTTGACCTCGAACACGGTCCGCTCCAGCAACTGGGCGTCCCGCGCCGGTGTCGCCTGCTGGCCGTTCCCGCCCTCGGCGTAGCCGGGCTCGGTCACTCTGCCTCCTCGAAAGTTCGTGCGCCGCCCCCGCGACGGTGATCACGCGGTGCGACCGTACTGCGTCCCCCGGTCGTCCGTCGCATCCGGCACGCGGACGCGCGGGTTCGCCCCGTGAGTAGCCAACACCTCCCCCGGTGTGACATCTGTGAAGCTGCCTTCAGCGGTGGCGCTCGAGATCTTCGGGGGTGTCGATATCGTCCGCTTCGCCCCGTTCGGCCGGCACCTCGGTGACGCTCAGTCCGCCCAGCACCCGCCGCAGCGCCGCGTTCGCCACCTGCTCCGGCAACGCCGCCCGCAGCGCCGCGACCCGCCACGCGCCCAGCAGCCACTGCCGCGCGCCGGCCGCGTCGACCAGCACCGCGCCGTCGCCATCGCCGATCGCGGCGACCAGCCGGTCCACTGTGGACCGGCGGACGCCCGGGAGGTCGGCGGCCAGCACGGCAACCGTCTCGACGTCGTCCGGGACGAACGCGAGCCCGGCCGCCAGCGCGGCGACGGGCCCGGTGCCGGGCACCGGCTCCCGCGTCCACACGACGTCGAACCCGGGCCGCCGCGGCCCGACGGCGATCACCCGTTCGGCTCCCGCCAGCGCGTGGATCGCGCGGGCCAGCAACGGTTTCCCGCCCACCGACAGCGCCGGCTTGTCCACACCGGACAGTCTGCGTGCCGAACCCCCGGCCACCACGATCCCCGCGTACCGCATCCCGGGAGGCTAGCCGCTGGAGAGGAGCGAGGTGAAGCCGACGCCGGGCACGGCGCCCGGACCAAGGCGAGCCCCAGCAGCAACGCCACCACCACCGGCCCACACCACCACGGCACCCGCAGCGCGCTCGCGGGGCGCAGCCGCCCGGGCACCCCGAGCCGCGCCTGACCTCAGCGGCCCAGCACCAGGTACGCGAGGCCCAGCACGCCTCGGTAGTCGCGGACGTACTGTCGCAGCCGCTCGTCGAGCCACTCCCGGACCTCACCCGCCCGCGGGTCGGCCGGGTTCGCCAGCAGCCACTCCTGCCAGGCCAGCTTCGACGTCGACTCGAAGTCGTCCCATTCCAGCTGGTCGGCGGTGCTGACGTGCAGCACGCGCCAGCCGGCGGCGGCCGCGGCGTCCAGCAGCTCCGGCAGGGCGAGCGTGTCCGGCCCGAAGATCTCCAGCGCCGCCGGGTTCGGCGGGGCCGCCCAGAAGCCGTCGCCGTAGAGCACCCGGCCGGACGGAACCACCCGGGCGAGCCTTTCGAGCGCCGCCTTCGTCGAGCCGAAGGCGTGCGCGGCGCCGATGCAGAACGCGCGCTCGGCCGGGACGTCCCAGCCCGCGGCGTCCGCGGAGGTGAACTCCACCGCCAGGCCCCGCTCACGAGCCGCCACCCGGCCACGCTCGAGGAGAAGCTCGTCCGTGTCGACGCCGGTCGCGCGCAGGCCCGGTGCCCGCTCCGCCGCCCGCAGCAGCAGCTCGCCCCAGCCGCAGCCGAGGTCGACGAGGTGCCCTTCGTCCAGGGCCATCCGTTCGAGCAGCAGCGCAGCGTGGGGCTCGGACAGGGGCGTGTTCCAGCGCATCCGCGAGCGCCGCAGCGCGTTCAGTTCGTCGTCCACGCGGCCGATCATGGCGTCCGGCCGAGGAACGCGTCGAGCGAGTTTCAGCCGATCAAGCGGGTCGCGTACGGCATGATCCCGCCGTAGCGGACCGGCGCGATCCGGACGCGCAGGCCGGACTGAGGCGCCTCGACCATCTGGCCGCCGCCGAGGTAGAGCGCGACGTGGTGGATGCCGCCCGCGCCGCCCCAGAACAGCATGTCGCCGCGGCGCATCTGGGACAGCGGGACCCGGCGCCCGGCCGTGTACTGGTAGCCGCTGTAGTGCGGCAGGCCCTTGACCCCGGCGAAGGCGTAGATCATCAGGCCGGAGCAGTCGAAGCCGATCTTGTTGTAGTCGCCGTACCGGTCGGCGACGCCGCCGTCGCGGATGCCGCGGGTCGGCCCGCTCGCGTTGCCGCCGCCCCACGCGTACGGCAGGCCGATCTTCGACAGCGCCCGCGCGATGACCGCCTCGATCGACGAGCCGGCCGGGCCCGACGCCGGCTTGCTCGCCGGGCGGCCACCGCCACCGGACGAACCGAGCGCGGCCTGGCGGGCGCGTTCGTCGTCTTCGCGCTGCTTCTCGACGAGCCAGTCCTGGTAGCGCTGCCGCTGCCCCTGCAGGCCGCTGACCTTGGCCTGCGCGGTGTAGAGCTGCTGCTCGACGTCGGACTTGTTCTTCTCGAGCTGCGTGTTCTGGGTCGCCTGGCTGTCCTGCGCGCTGATCGCCCTGGCCTGCGCGGAGTCGGCGCTGGTCTTCGCCTCCCGGGCGGCATCCTGCTTCTGCTGGGCGTTCTCGGCGGCCTTGCGGGCCGCGGCGTCCTTGTTGGACTTCTCGGTCTGCGCCTGCTGGAGCCGGTCGAGGGCGTTGAGCCGGTCGCCGCCGACGGCGTCGAGCAGCTGCGCGCGGGCCAGCATGTCCTTCGGGCTGTCGGCGCTCAGGTACGCCGAGAGCGAGCCGACCGTGCTGCCCTGCTGGAAGCTCGCGGCGGCGAACGTCTTGAGGTCGTTGCGGGCCTTCTCGATCGCCGCGGCCGCCGCGTCCGCCTCGGTGCGGGCGGCCTTCGCGTCGTTCTCGGCCTGCGCGGCGGCGTCCTGCGCGGACTGCAGGTCGACCAGGGCCTTGTTGGCCTCTTCCTGCTTCAGCTCGACGTCGTCCTGCAGCTGCGACAGCTTCTGCTCGGCCTGGGCCAGCTGGTTGGTCAGCCTGCCGACTTCGCCGGCCTTCGCGTTGGCGTCGGCCTTGCTCGAATTGAGGTCCGAGTCGCTCGGGTTGGGCGGTGGCGGAGGCGCCGCGAGGCCCGTGCCGCCGGCGCCGAACAAGATCACCAAGGTGAGCGCGCTCACGGTGAGTCCACGGCGGGCCCGCGGCACCCCCGGACCCCCACGCCGTCCCGCCACGACCGCCCACCTCCGCTCACCTGCGCACATCGCGCGTCACTGCAGTCACACCACTATCACCCGCATCACCGGAAACTTACACACCGTAGGCACCAATTCCCCTCATTGAGGGACCCTCGTCGCGGATGGCGCAGCCCACACCGCGTGTCGTCTTGTCCGTTAAACAGGACGCGCGTACTGTTTGAGGCACCGCGAGGTGTGGCATCCCGAATCCGGTCCTACGGTGGGGGTGCGCAAGACTCGCCACCACCGAACCCGACCGAACTGACCCGGGACTCGACCGCCGCACCGGCGCGGAAGTCCACGCCACTGGAGTTAGACGTGACCGCACCTGCCAGCAAGGACAGCTTCGGCGCCAAAGACACGCTGAAGGTCGGCGACGCCTCGTACGAGGTGTTCCGCCTGAACAAGGTCGAAGGCGCCGAGCGCCTGCCGTACAGCCTGAAGATCCTGCTCGAGAACCTGCTGCGCACCGAGGACGGCGCGAACATCACCGCCGACCACATCCGCGCGCTCGGCTCGTGGGACCCGAACGCCGACCCGTCGATCGAGATCCAGTTCACGCCCGCCCGCGTGATCATGCAGGACTTCACCGGCGTGCCGTGCGTCGTCGACCTGGCCACCATGCGCGAGGCGGTCACCGACCTCGGCGGCGACCCCGACAAGGTCAACCCGCTCGCCCCGGCCGAGCTGGTCATCGACCACTCGGTGATCATCGACGTCTTCGGCCGCCCCGACGCCTTCGAGCGCAACGTCGAGATCGAGTACGAGCGCAACCGCGAGCGCTACCAGTTCCTGCGCTGGGGCCAGGGCGCCTTCGACGAGTTCAAGGTCGTCCCGCCGGGCACCGGCATCGTGCACCAGGTCAACATCGAACACCTCGCGCGCACGGTGATGGCCCGCAACGGGCAGGCCTACCCCGACTCCTGCGTCGGCACCGACTCGCACACCACCATGGTCAACGGCCTGGGCGTGCTGGGCTGGGGCGTCGGCGGCATCGAGGCCGAGGCGGCCATGCTGGGCCAGCCGGTGTCGATGCTCATCCCGCGCGTCGTCGGCTTCAAGCTGACCGGCGAGATCCCGGCCGGCGTCACCGCCACCGACGTCGTGCTCACGATCACCGAGATGCTGCGCCGCCACGGCGTGGTCGGCAAGTTCGTCGAGTTCTACGGCGAGAGCGTGTCCGCGGTGCCGCTGGCCAACCGCGCCACCATCGGCAACATGAGCCCGGAGTTCGGCTCCACCGCGGCGATCTTCCCGATCGACGAGGAGACCGTCCGCTACCTCAAGCTGACCGGCCGCTCGGCCGAGCAGGTCGCGCTGGTCGAGGCCTACGCCAAGGAGCAGGGCCTCTGGCACGACCCGTCGCGCGAGGCGTCCTACTCCGAGTACCTCGAGCTGGACCTTTCGACGGTCGTCCCGTCGATCGCCGGCCCGAAGCGCCCGCAGGACCGCATCGAGCTGTCGGACGCGAAGTCGTCGTTCCGCAAGTCGATCCACGACTACGTGGACGGCGAGGACCCGACGCCGCACACCAAGATGGACGAGGCCTCCGAGGAGTCCTTCCCGGCCAGCGACGCGCCGTCGCTGTCGTTCGCCGAGGACGACGCCGCGCCGGTCACCAGCTCCGCCGCGAACGGCGCGTCGGGCCGCCCGAGCAAGCCGGTCAAGGTCTCGACGCCGGACCGCGGCGAGTTCGTCCTCGACCACGGCGCCGTGGTGATCGCCTCGATCACCTCGTGCACCAACACCTCGAACCCGTCGGTCATGCTCGGCGCCGCGCTGCTCGCGCGCAACGCCGTGGACAAGGGCCTCGCGGTCAAGCCGTGGGTGAAGACGTCGATGGCGCCGGGTTCGCAGGTCGTCACCGACTACTACACCAAGGCCAACCTGTGGCCGTACCTGGAGAAGCTGGGCTACCACCTGGTCGGCTACGGCTGCACCACGTGCATCGGCAACTCGGGCCCGCTCTCGGACGAGATCTCCGCGGCGATCCAGGAGAACGACCTCACCGCGGTTTCGGTGCTCTCGGGCAACCGGAACTTCGAAGGCCGGATCAACCCCGACGTGAAGATGAACTACCTCGCGTCGCCGCCGCTGGTCATCGCCTACGCGCTGGCCGGCACGATGGACTTCGACTTCGCGAACCAGCCGCTGGGCCAGGACACGGACGGCAACGACGTCTTCCTGAAGGACATCTGGCCGACCGCGCAGGAGATCCAGGAGACCATCGACTACGCGATCACGCAGGAGATGTTCACCAAGGACTACGCCGACGTCTTCGACGGCGGCGAGCGCTGGAAGTCGCTGCCCACCCCGGAAGGCAAGACCTTCGAGTGGGACGCCGAGTCCACCTACGTCCGGAAGCCCCCGTACTTCGAGGGCATGACGCCGGAGCCGTCGGCGGTCACCGACATCACCGGCGCGCGCGTGCTGGCGAAGCTGGGCGACTCGGTCACCACCGACCACATCTCCCCCGCCGGCGCGATCAAGCCGGGCACCCCGGCCGCGCAGTACCTGACCGAGCACGGCGTGGAGAAGAAGGACTTCAACTCCTACGGCTCGCGCCGCGGCAACCACGAGGTGATGATCCGCGGCACGTTCGCGAACATCCGCCTGCGCAACCAGCTGCTGGACGACGTCCAGGGCGGCTACACGCGTGACTTCACGCAGGACGGCGCGCCGCAGGCGTTCATCTACGACGCGGCGCAGAACTACGCGTCGGCCGGGACGCCGCTGGTGGTGCTGGGCGGCAAGGAGTACGGCTCCGGTTCGTCGCGCGACTGGGCGGCCAAGGGCACCTCGCTGCTGGGCGTGCGCGCGGTCATCACCGAGTCGTTCGAGCGCATCCACCGCTCGAACCTGATCGGCATGGGCGTCATCCCGCTGCAGTTCCCGCAGGGCGAGTCGGCCTCGTCGCTGGGCCTCGACGGCACGGAGACGTTCGACATTTCGGGCATCACGGCGCTGAACGACGGCGACACGCCCCGCACGGTGCACGTCACCGCGACGAAGGCCGACGGCACGAAGGTGGAGTTCGAGGCGGACGTCCGCATCGACACCCCGGGTGAGGCGGACTACTACCGCAACGGCGGCATCCTGCAGTACGTGCTGCGGAAGATGACGCAGGCGTAAGGGTCACTGCTTTTCGGAGGGCCTCCCCGTCATCGCGACGGGGAGGCCCTCTTTTTGGCTACCGTGGAGGACATGGGGGAAATCGAGCTCGGCGACGGCACCCTGTCCTACGAAGAACGCGGCCGCGGTGAGCCGGTCGTGTTCCTGCACGCGGGCGGCATGACCCGCGCGATGTGGGACGGGCAGTTCACCCGGTTCGCGCGCGACCACCGCGTCATCCGCTACGACGGCCGCGGCGCGGGTGACTCGTCGAACCCGCCCGGCGAGTTCTCGCACCATGAAGACCTGAAGAAGCTGCTGGACGCGCTCGACGTCGACCGGCCGGTGCTGGTCGGCTGCTCGTTCGGCAGCCGCGTGTTCCTCGACTTCGCGGTGGCGTACCCGGACCGCGTCGGCGGCCTGGTGCTCGGCTCGCCGGGGATCAGCGGTATGGAGTTCCGGGATCCGTACGTCCTCGGCCTGCTGGCGAAGGCCGGCGAGGCGGCCCGCTCCGGCGACGGGCCCGCCCTGCTCGAATGCGTCCTGCGGCTGTGGGTCGACGGGCCGCACCGCACTCCCGGCGAGGTCGATCCGGCGGTCCGGAAGCTGTGCCGGGACATGCTGGTGGAGAACGCCGCGAAGGGCCACCCGGCGCCGGTCCTCGGCACCGAACTGGGCGCGATCGACCGGGTCGCGGAGATCGGCGTGCGCACCCTCGTGGTCACCGGGGACCTGGACTCGACCGACATCTTCGCCGTCGCGGACCTCCTCGACCGCGAAGCCCCGCACGCCCGCTGGACGAAGGTGCCGGGTGCCGCGCACATGGTCAACCTCGAGCAGCCCGCCCGGTTCGACGAGCTGCTCGAGGAGTTCCTCGGCTAAGCCGGCACGGCTTCCCAGCGGACGCTGGACACCGACGGCTCCAGCGAAAGCCGCGACACCGCCGCCTCCATCTGGGCGTCGTCGCGCTGGTCGCCGACCAGCTCGGCGCGGACCTCGACCGTGCGGTCCTCGCGGTCGGTGCTCAGCACCGACAGCAGCCGGAAGTCCGTGCGGGTCAGCGACTGCACGAGCAGCGCCCGCACGTGCGCCTCGGTCGCGTCGCGGGTGACGGCCTGGAACGCGTACCGCGTCGGCGTCTCGTCGCCCGCGTCCGGACGGCGGTCGACGACCCGGCCGAGCGGCCGCAGCACCACGTTCACCCCGACCACGACGGCGGTCCCGGCCGCCGCGATCGCGTACAGCCCGGACCCGGCGAGCGCGCCGACCGCGGCCGAGCACCACAGCGTCGCCGCGGTGTTGAGGCCACGGACGTTCAGCCCGTCCCGCAGGATGACGCCGGCACCGAGGAACCCGATGCCCGAGACGATCTGGGCCGCGACCCGCGTCGGGTCGGCGTCGCCGCTCGAAGCCAGCCCGCCGAAGCCGTGCGCGGACAGCAATACGAACAGCGTCGCGCCGACCGCGACCAGCGCGTTGGTGCGCAGCCCGGCCATCCGGGCGCGGAACTGGCGCTCGATCCCGATGACGGCACCCAGGCCGACGCCGGCGCCGACGCGCAGCAGCATTTCGAAGATGGTCATGTCCGACTCTTTTCCGGCGTGCGCGCACTGCCGGACAGGGGGCGGCCGGACTCAGCCCAGCCGGAAACCTCCGGTGAGCGCGCGCCCGGCCGTCCGATGACTGTCCGCTGGCATGTGCCGCTCACCTCGCTTCCGGTGCTCGTGGTTGATCAACTCGACCACTGTAGCCCTACTGCCAGTGCCGGCGCAGGTGCGGGACGAGGTCCTCGGGACGTTCGCCGGGGAAGAACAGCTTGACACCGGGTACTTCGACGACGTCGGTGACGCTGGGCACAGCGTCGCGGAAGGCGGCGCTGCGGCGTGACCGCCGGGTCGCCGATGCGGAGGCGGCCGCCGAGGACGTGCTGGACCGGTTGCCGGGCAAGTGGAACGGGCCGGGGCGAGAGCGTCACCCCGGCCCGTTTCACTTGCTGCTAAGCGGTTTCGAACGGCTGGACGTTCGGCTGGAACACCTGGCCGTTCGCCGGCACCTTGAGGTCGGTCAGGTAGTCGGCCACGGCCTTGTCGACGCCGAGCGCGTCGCCGAGGATGCAGTGGCCGAACGCGTCGACCGACAGCAGCCGCGCGTTGCCGAGCTCGGCCGCCATCCGCTGGGCGAACCGGTACTGCGTCGCCGGGTCGTAGTAGTTGCCGACCACGACGACCGGGACGTCGGTCTTGGCCCGCCACGGGCCGCGGTAGGCGTCCGGCTTCTTCGCCGGCCACACCGGGCAGCCCGCCGTGTCGGCGAACGCCTGGTAGCGGCCGAAGGTGCGCGACTCGCGCTCCCACTTGGCGGCGATGTCCGGCACCTGCTCCTGCTTGATCCGGAACGGCTTGTCGGAGCAGTTGACGGCGAAGTACGAGTCGTCGCTCGTGTAGGGGCTGTCCGGGTTCTGGTCGGCCAGGCCCTGCTTGCCGCCCGTGAGCACCTTCAGCTGCTTGGCCTGCAAGGCTTGCGCCTGCACGCCCGCCGGGTGGATGACGTTGTACAGCGCCTGCAGGTCCTCGGCCAGGCCGGGGAACGCCGACGGCGAGTACAGCACGCTCGAAACCCCGCCGGTGAAGCTGTTGATGTCCACCGTGCCGCCACCGGGGATGGTGATCGGCTGCTTGCGGAGGTACTCGCGCAGCTCGTCGAACTTCGCCCGCGGGGTGCCGTCGCTGAAGGCGCACTTGGCGCCCACCTGGTCACACCGCTTGAGGAAGCCGTCGAGCGAGATTTCGAAGCCCTGCGCGCGTTCCCGGTCGTACTGGACGCCGTCGCTGGTGCGCAGCGCCGGGTCGACGTTGCCGTCGATGACGATCGCGCGCGACTGCTTCGGGAACATCGAGGTGTAGGTCGAGCCGATCAGCGTCCCGTAGGAGAAGCCGACGAAGGTCAGCTTCTGGTCGCCGACCGCCGCGCGCAGCTTGTCGAGGTCGCGCACGACGTCCTTGGTGGACATGTGGTTCAGCAGCGAACCCGCGTTGTTCTTGCAGAACCGGCCGTAGTCGCGGTAGCTCGCGAGGGTGCCGGAGATCTCGGCGCGCGTCAGCGGCACCGGGATCTGGGCGCCGAAGACCTCGTCGGCGTCCTCCTGGGTGGTGAAGCAGCGCAACGGGTTGCTCTGCCCGACGCCGCGCGGGTCGAACCCGACGAGGTCGAACCGGTCGAGCACCTGCGGCTGGAAGTAGTACTGCCCGCTGATCGGCATCCGCAGGCCCGAGCCGCCGGGGCCGCCGGGGTTGAGGAACAGCGAGCCGACGCGCTTGTCGGGCGTGCGGGCAGCGCGCTTGAGCAGCGCGATGTCGATGGTGCCCAACGAGGCGTTGTCGTGGTCGATCGGCACGCGGTAGCGCGCGCAGCTGTAGAACTTGACCTGGTCCGCGGGCACGCCCGCGAGGGTGTCGGTCGAGCAGGTGCCCCAGTCGACGGGGGCGGTCGCCCCGACGACGGCGGGCTTGGCGACGGTGTCTTCGGCCGCCGCCGCGGTGCCGGCCGTCCCGGCCAGTCCCACGCCGGCCACGAGCGCCCCCACCAGTGCGAACGACCGCACCCGGCCCTGTGTGGATCTCGGCAAGACGTCTCCTCCCTGAGTGACGCATTCGCCGCGCGCACTGAAGACGTCACGGCGCGTTACCCGGGAGAGACTGGCACAAACCGGTGAAAGCCGTCACCGGCCAAAAGGATGGTGGGAAGCTACCGGGCCACCGGGGTGAGCACGAAAACCGGCAACGGACGGCTCGCCTCTCGCTACTCCATCCGGTACCCGGGCGCTTTCGCGCCGCCATCGCAGACCGGATCCGCCGCCGCGCACACCACACCACGCCAGCACTCCCAGCTCAGCAAAAGCCAGGAACGGCCGAACTCGCACTACGCCGACTCAGCTCCCACACGCCGCACGTCGGCACCCCTCAGCGAACCCCGCTCAACACGAAAACCGGCAACGGACGGCCTGCCTCGCGTTGCTCCATCCGGTACCCCGGCCAGAACTCCAGCAGCTCCCGCCACATGGCGTCGTACTCCTCGCCGTGCAGTTCCCGCGCCACCACCTCGCTCGGCCGTCCCTTCAGCGCGACCTCCGCCTTCGGGTTCGCCCGGAGGTTCAGCGCCCACGCCGGGTCGTTCGGGCGGCCCCAGTTCGAGGCCGTCAGGACCAGGTCGCCGCCGTGGGGGAAGTACAGGAGGTTCGTGCTGCGGGGCTGCCCGCTCTTGCGGCCCGTCGTCGTGAGGCGCAGCGACGGCAGGCCGGCGAGCGCCACCAGGCTCACCCGCCCACCGAACGCCTTGTGCAGTTTCTTGTCCGCCCACACGACGAACCCGGCCGTGCGCATCAGCCACGGCCGGGTTCCGACGGCCCGGGCGAGCGCCCGGAGAGGATTAGCCACGCACCGATCTTGCCAGGCTCACCCCGAACCGCTGCTGGGAGTCGGTCCACCAGCGCTCCAGCGCGAACCCGGCCGCGGCCAGCTCCGCTTCCACGCCGGCCGGGCGGAACTTGGCCGAGATCTCCGTCCGGATGTGCTCCCCTTCGGTGAACGAAACCGTGAGGTCCGCGCCGGGGATGTCGACGGTCAGCGCACGCCGGGCCCGCAGGCGCATCTCGATCCACTCGTTCTCCGCGTCCCAGTGGGACACGTGCTCGAACTCGTCGACGTCGAAGTTCGCGCCGAGCCGGCTGTTGATCACCCGCAGGACGTTCTTGTCGAACTCGCCGGTGACCCCGGCGGCGTCGTCGTAGGCCCGTTCGAGGATGCCCGGGTCCTTGACGAGGTCGGTGCCGAGCAGCAGCCACTCCCCCTCGTCCAGCACTTCACGCACCGAGCGCAGGAACGTCGCGCGCTCGGCGGGGAGGAAGTTGCCGATCGTGCCGCCGAGGAAGGCCACCACGCGCGGCTGGCCGCCGGGCAGCAGGTCGAGGTGCTGGGTGAAGTCGCCGACGACCCCGCGGACGGTCAGTCCCGGGTAGTCCTTCGAGATCGCCTCGGCGGCATCGGCCAGCGCCGACTCGGACACGTCGAGCGGGACGAACGCTTCCAGGCTGCCGTGCCCGGTGAGCGCGTCGAGCAGCAGGCGGGTCTTCTCGCTCGAGCCGGACCCGAGTTCGACGAGCGTGTGCGCGCCGGTCAGCTGCGCGACGTCGCCGGCGTGCGCGGCCAGCACCTCGCGCTCGCTGCGGGTCGGGTAGTACTCCGGCAGCTGGGTGATCTTCTCGAACAGCTCGCTGCCCTCGGCGTCGTAGAACCACTTGGGCGGCAGCCACTTCCGCTCGGCCGTGAGCCCGGCGACGACGTCCGCACGCAGTTCCGCGGTGACGGCGTCGCCGGAGCGGTGGTGGTCGAGGTCGATCTCGGTCATGAACGCTCCTGGGTCAGGGGAAGCAGGTCGACGCCGGCCGCGGTGGCGCGCACGGCGTGGTGGTCGGGGACGGGCCGCCAGCGCGGGTCGCCGTCGAGGGGTTCGGACGCCAGCCACACGCCGGCCGGGGTCTCCAGCACGGACAGCGCGTGCGTCCAAGCGGTACCGATGAGGGTCGAGCCGTCGGTGAGCAGGAAGTTGAGCCGGGAACCGGGCGCGGCCGCTTCGACGGCGGTGGTCAGCTCCGCCACCGCCGTCAGCGGGTCCTCGCCCGTGGCGAGCCGGGCGCGCAGCAACGCCCAGAGCACCACCGAGTCTGTCGGCGCCTCCAGCGTCAGCAGTTCGGTGACCGGCAGGGTCTTGGCCAGTTCGGCCAGCGCGTCCGGGTAGCCGCGGACGACGCCGTTGTGGCTGAACAGCCAGGGCCCGGCGATGAACGGCGCCGCGGCCGCTTCGGTCACCGGCAGGCCGGTGGTGCCGTTGCGGACCGCGGCGACGAACGCGCCCGAGGTCACCGCCGCGGCCAGCGGCGGCAACGTCTCGTCCGTCCACAGTGGAGTCGAACGCCGGTGGCGCAGCGGGGCCGAGCCCGGGCCGGGGTACCACCCCAGCCCGAACCCGTCCGCGTTGACCGAACCGCCGCCACGCATGTCCGCCGGCGCGTAGGACTGCACCAGCAACGCGTGCGGGGCGCGGAAAACCGCCTCGGCGGGCGAAACCGGCTCGCCGAGGTATCCGAGGTGGCGGCACATGCGCCTAGCCCACCTCGCCGGGTGCCGCGTCGCGGGCCGTGCGGAAGCCGGCGAAGATCTGCCGCCGGATCGGGTAGTCCCAGTTGCGGAACGTGCCGCGGATCGCCGCCGAGTCGGTGCCGAACGAGCCGCCGCGCAGCACCTTGTACTCGGGTCCGAAGAAGACTTCCGAGTACTCCCGGTACGGGAACGGCGCGAAGCCCGGGTAGCCGTGCAGATCGGTGCTCGTCCACTCCCAGACGTCGCCGATCAGCTGGTGCACGCCGGTCGGCGACGCACCGGCCGGGTACGCCCCCGCCGGTGCCGGGCGCAGGTGCCGCTGGCCGAGGTTGGCGTGCTCGGCCGTCGGTTCGTCGTCGCCCCAAGGGAACCGCCGCGACCGGCCGGTCGCCGGGTCGAACCGGGCGGCCTTCTCCCACTCCGCCTCGGTCGGCAGCCGCCGCCCGGCCCAGGCCGCGTACGCCTCGGCTTCGTGGTACGAGACGTGCACGACCGGCTCGTCGGCGGGCACGCGCTCGTAGACGCCGAACGCCGTGCGCCACCAGCCGTCCTGCTCGCGCTTCCAGAACCGCGGCGCGGTGATGCCGTGGTCGGTCCGGTAGGCCCACCCCGCCGGGCTCCACCAGCGCTCGTCGTCGTAGCCGCCGCCGTCGAGGAACTCGGCGTAGGCGCCGCCCGTCACCGGGACGGTGTCCATCCAGAACGCTTCGACGGCGATCTCGTGCGCCGGGCGCTCGTTGTCCAGCGCCCAGGGCTCGGCCGACGTGCCCATCGTGAACGCCCCGCCCGGCACCAGCACTTCGGCGGGCAGGGTGCCCGACCGCGCGGGCGGCGGCTCCGGCGCGTGCAGCACCGGGTCGCCCTTGCGCAGCTGGTGGGTGGCCAGCATCGTCTCGTCGTGCTGCTGCTCGTGCTGGGTGATCATGCCGAACGCGAAGGCCTGTTCGGTCAGCCGCCGCCCCTCCATCGGCGCGTGCTCCAGCACGTCGAACGCCTTCTCGCGGACCTGCTTGACGTACGCGCGCGCCTCGGCCGGGCCGAGCAGCGGCAGCTCCGGCCGGTCGGCGCGGGCGTGCTGGAACGCGTCGTAGATGTCGTCGATGTCCGGGCGCAGCGGCTCGCGGCCGCCGACGTCGCGGACCAGCCAGAGTTCTTCTTGGACGCCGATGTGCGCGAGGTCCCAGACCAGCGGCGACATCAGCTTGGAGTGCTGGCGGACGAGGTCTTCGTCGTCCACGGCGTCGGTCAGCGCCACGCTGCGCGCCCGCGCCCTGGTCAGTGCTTCGGCCGCCCGGGCGCGCAGGTCCTGCGCGCTCAGGTCGCCCAGTGCTTCCGTGCTCATGCTCCGCTCCTCGATCGGTTCGCGCGCCCCTGCACGCTTTCGCTGATCTCGGTGATCGACTCTTCCGCCAGCCCGGTCACGCCCAGCTCGGCGCAGCCGAGGTCGGCCAGCGCCGCCGCGACGGCCGCCAGTTCCGGGTCGTCCAGTCCCCGCCGCGCCGCCTCGGTCCACCGGTCCGCCACCGGCGCGCAGACCGTCCGCACCTTGTCCACAGTGGACGGCCGGGCGAGCAGCGCCGAGACCAGCGCCACCGGCGCCAGCCACTCGTCCGGCGGTTGCGCGTCGAGGTACCGGATCTCCAGGTAGCCCTGGGGCCGGACCGGCGTGAACATCGTGGTGAGGTGGTAGTCGAGGTCCGCCGCCGTCGGTTTCGGCAGCAGGGCGGCCGCGCCCTTGCCCTCGATCCAGTCGGCGAAGGTCAGCCCCTCCGGCGCGTCCCACGGCCGGTCGCCGCGGGGCAGCACCATCAGGGGCGTGTCCATCAGGCGCCCGGCCCACGCTCCGGCGGGGTCGTCGCCGGTGACGCCGGACGTGCGCGTGCGGATCGCCTCCGTGTCGTGCACCGCGAGCCAGCGCGCGGAGGCGTGTCCCGTGTCCTGTCCGGCGTGGACGCGGGAGTTGGCGAAGAGGGCGAGCAGCGGCGGGCCCATCGCGTGGGCCGCCGCCCACCGGGCCGCGTAGTGCTCGGGCTCCCCCGCGTCGAGGCAGACCTGCAGGCCCGCGGTGCTGCACATCATCGTGATGCCACCGGGACCGATGGGGGCGAACCGCCGTTCCATCGCCGCGTACCGCGGGGTGTGCAGGACCCGGCGCGGCGCGCGGTGGGCGTCGATGCCCGTTTCGCCCAGCACGAGGCCGTGCCGGGCGAGACGGTCGCGCAGGTGGTGGAGGTCGGCCGAGACGACTGCGTCGAGGTCGCGCAGCGAGGCCTGGGGAAGAGCCGAGATTTCGACCTGGCACCCGGGTTCGAGGCTCACGGGTGAGCCGGCCGGGAGCGGCGAAGCGGGGCTGTCGGGGCGGAGCGTCCGCGGGGTGTGCGGACCCAGCGCCGTGGCGAGGACGTCGGGATCGAGGGGTCTGGCCGGGTCATCGGCATGGTGCACGGTGAACTCCAGCTCCACGCCGGTCAGGCGGGGTGGTCCGTGCTTGAAACACACCGATGCGACGTACGCCTCGCCGGCCGCGCGGTCCGCCAGGACCCGCGCGGTACGGTTCGACGCACTCCCCGACTTCTCGGGAAAATGGTGCACCGCTGTCATGTCCGTTCCTGTTCCGTGTGGTGGAACTTCTTGACTTCGGACGCTACACGCGGGGTACGACAAAATCAGGCCGGATCTTGCGGTGCAAGACGGGTTCACCACTCCGTAAGAAGTCCCGGATCAGGGCAAAGCGGACTCCGTGCCCAGGCCGAGCGAGGCCGCCGAAGCCCGCACGGCCTCGATCACCAGGTGCAACGCGGGCCGCCGGAACGCGGTGCGGCGGTAGGCGATCGACACCGTCCGCAGCAGCGGTGTGGTGAGCGCGACGACGTCGATCCCGGGTGGCCGCAGCAGCCGCAGGCCCAGGTCGGAGACGAGCGTGACGCCGAGCCCGGCGCCCACCATCGCCATCGCCGTGGACTGCTCTTCGACCTCGTGGTTGATCTTCGGGGCGAAGCCGTGGCGCTGGCAGGCCGTGCGCATCGCCCGGCCGAAGTGCGACTTCGGGCTGGCCAGGATCCACGGGTGCTCGGCGAGCTCGTCGAGGGAGGCCGAGCCCGACGGCACCGCGCCCCGCGGCACCGCCGCGTGCAGCCGCTCGACCGCCACGACGGCGCGTTCCAGCCCGGCGTCCCACTGCGTCGGCGCGTCGGAGTAGTCGATCACGAACGACAGGTCGAGGGTGCCGTCGCGGACCGCGTCGGCGGTGTCCTCCGGCGCCAGCTCCCGCGTGCGCACCTCGATGCCGGGGTGCTCGCCGGCCAGCGCCGTCAGCGCCGTCGGCAGCAACCCCGAGGCGACCGACGCCCAGACGCCGGCGGTCAGCCGGACCGTGCGGGCTTCCTGGGCCTCTTCCAGTGCCAGCGTCGCCCGTTCGACCGAACCGAGGATCTCCTCGGCGTGCTCCGTCAGCAGGTTGCCCAGCTCGGTCAACTGGACGCGCCGGCCGAGCCGTTCGAACAGCTTCGCGCCGACGTCGCGCTCCAGCTGCGCGAGCTGCTGAGAGACCGCCGAAGCGGTGTAGTGCAGCGAAGCGGCTGCCGCCGTCACCGTCCCCCGGCGGTGCAGCTCGCGCAGCATCCGCAAGCGGTGCAACGAAAGCTCCATACACCAAACCTAAACGAGATCGTGCAGGTTCGTTAAATGGACGCGGGGGCCGTCCGGAGCGCACGCTCGGGGAAGGCGGCCGACAACGACCGCCCCGGACTTCCCTGGAGGTGAGTGGCCCTGATGACCCCGCGCAACGCCGAGCCGCTGATGCGTCTCACGTGGACCGATTCCATCACCGGCGCGCACGGCTACCTGGTCGTGCACAGCCTGGTCTCCGGCGTCGCCACCGGCGGCACCCGGATGCGGGCGGGCTGCACGATGAGCGAGGTCGAGGACCTCGCCCGGGGCATGGCCAACAAGACCGCGACCTTCAACCTGCCGGTCGGCGGCGCGAAGGGCGGCATCGACTTCGACCCGAAGGACCCGCGGGCGTTCGGCGTGCTGAAGCGGTTCTGCGCGTTCCTGCGGCCGTGGCTGGACGCGCACTGGGTGACCGCCGAGGACCTCGGCGTGCCCCAGCACCTGATCGACGAGGTGTTCGCCGAGCTCGGGCTGGAGCAGTCGTACCACGCGGCGATCGGCCGTTCGGCGGACCCGGCGCGCACCCTGCGCCGCGTCCAGGCCGGCCTCAACGCGCCGGTGCCCGGCGGGCTGCTGCTCGGCGACGTCGTCGGCGGCTACGGCGTGGCGCAGGCCTGCCTCGGCGTCGCGGCGGCGTGGGACTGGGACGTGCGCGGGACGACCGTGGCGATCCAGGGCATCGGCACCATGGGCGGCGGCGCGGCCTGGTACCTGCACGAAGCCGGGATGAAGGTGGTCGCGGTGGCCGACGCCGCGGGCACGCTGTACGACCCGGCCGGCCTCGACGTCCCGGCGCTGCTGGAGCTGCGCGACCGCTTCGGCGAAGTCGACCGGACTCGCCTGCCCGCCGGGGTGCGTTCACTGCCCCGCGAGACGGTCGTCGGCATCGACGCGGACATCTTCGTGCCCGCCGCGATCTCCTACGCGCTCCGGCCGGACAACGAGAACCTGGTCAAGGCCGCGGTCGTCGTCGAGGCGGCCAACGCGGCGACGACGCCGGAAGCCGAAGCGGCCCTCTCGGCCCGCGGGGTCGCGGTGGTGCCCGACTTCGTCGCCAACGCGGGCGCGGCGGCGTGGGCGTGGTGGCTGCTGCTGGGCGAGGTCGGCGCGGACCCGGCCGACTCGTTCCTGCGGCTGCGCACGGAGATGCAGTCGAAGGTGGCACTGCTGCTGGCCGAGTGGAACATGGACCGGCTGCCGCTGCGCATCACCGGGCTGAAACTGGCCGAGGCCAACCGGGCCCAGCGCGCCGAAGCGGCGCTCGCGCCGGAGGGTGAGCCGGGGCTGCTCATCCCGTGAGCAGTCTGCCGCGGCTTGTCGTGAGTGAGAAACAGGGCTAGAACACTGTTTCTCACTCACGACCGGCTAGCGGGCGAAGCGGTCGGTCGCGCCGACGAGCACGTCCTGCATCGGTGCGTCCTGGGTGGAGTGCCCGATGTCGTCCAGCATGACCAGTTCGCTGCCCGGCCAGCCGTGGTGCAGCAGCCACGGCGTCCCGACGATGTTGCTCGTGTCGAGCACGCCCTGGGCGAGGACGGCGGGGATCCCGGCGAGCTTGCCGAGGTTCCGCAGGATTTCGCCGTCGGGCAGGAAAGCGCGGTTGCTGAAGTAGTGCGTGACCAGCCGGGCGAAGCAGAGCTGGAAGGCGGGGTCCTCGAAGGACTTGTACGGGGGCACGCCCGGCAGCATCGCGTCTTCCCAGGCGCACCAGTCGTCGGCGGCCTTGCGGTGGACCGCCGGGTCGGGGTCCATCAGCAACCGGTGGTAGGCGGCGGACAGATCGCCGTCTCGCTCGCTCTCGGGCACGCCTTGGCGGAACTTCTCGAAGGCTTCCGGGAAGTACGCCCCGAGACCGCGGACGAGCATCTCGATCTCGATGAACCGGTCGGTCGCCAGGCCCATCAGGACCATTTCGCTGACCCGGTCGGTGTGCCGCAGCGCGTAGGTCAGGCTGAGGACGCATCCCCAGGAACCGCCGAACAGCAGCCACTTCTCGATGCCGAGCCGGGTGCGCAGCAGCTCGAAGTCCGCGACGAGGTGGTCGGTGGTGTTGGCGGACAGGTCGGCGACCGGGGCGCCGGCGTGCGGAAGGCTGCGGCCGCAGCCGCGCTGGTCGACGAGCACGACCCGGTACTTCGCCGGGTCGAAGTACCGGCGCAGGTTCGTCGAACAGCCGGAGCCGGGACCGCCGTGCACCACCAGTGCGGCCTTGCCGTCCGGGTTCCCGCAGGTCTCCCAGTAGATCTCGTGCCCGTCGCCGACGTCGAGCAGGCCGTGCTCGTACGGCTCGATCTCGGGGTACAGCATCAGCGCGTCCTTCCACCCGGAATACAACAGCGCTGTCACATTAGTCGCCGAGACACTCGGGCGCACGGCCTTTTCGGGCTCAGACCAGGGCGCCGGCCAGCTCCATGAGCGTGTCGGCCAGTTCGCGCGGGCCCGCCGGGCCGATGTGGATGACGGCGTCGTCGCCCGCGCCCGAGGTGTAGCTGAGGTAGCGGCCCCAGTCCGTGTCGGCGTAGTGCAGCGGCTGCTGCAGGCAGGTGTGGCGGCCGACGTCGTCCCGGCGTCCGACGTAGAGCTCGCCGCTGCCCGAAACCGGCCGCTGCACCAGGCTGACGACGTCGGCGACCGCCGGGGCGAGCGGGTAGGCGTCCTGACCGCGGCGGGCCGCCTCGGCCAGGTCCGCCACCCGGACCGTGCGCGGGTGGCCGCCGCCGGCGCCCACAGGCGGCAGCTGCTCCACGAGCGACTCGGCGAGCCGGTTCCGGTCGATCTCCTGGACGCCGACATGCTGGCCGTCGGAGACGGCCAGCACCGCCTGAAGGCCCTTCGCGGCGGCGAGCACGCCGTAGGTCTGGCCGTCGACGCCGACCCAGCCGTAGCACTCCCGCGCCGGGTTGACCAGCAGCGGGAGCCAGTCGAGGAAGTCGACACCGGCCCGGCCGCGCGAATCGACCAGCCCGGCCTCGGCCAGCGCGGCGTCGACCCGCTTGTCCGCCTCGGCGCGCTCCTCGTCCGAGAGCCACAGCGGCTCCGGGCGAAGGGTAATGTGCAGCTGACCGACCTGCTCGCGCTCGGCCAGTGCGGCCAGCGCCTCGACCGGAACGTCCACCCGGCCTGTTGCCACGTCCACCCGCCTACTCGCTCTACTCGCCGATGACCGGCGGACTGGTCCGCTGGTCGGTGCCGAAGATGGCGTCCGGGTCCGCCTCGATCAGGAAGTCCGGCCGCTGGTGCTCATCATCTTCCTCGCCTTCGCCCCGCCGGCCGCCGGGGCCCATCGGCCCCATCTGCCCGGAGCGCCCGGCCGCCGACCGCGCGGCGGCGGCCTCCGCGGCGGCCGCGTTGCCGAGGCTGCCCATGCCGGAACCGCGGCCGCTGCCGAGGCCCCGCTCCCCCGCACCGCTGCCTCCGCCGGTGCTGCCGCTGCCGCTCCCGGTGCCGCTGATCGGCCGTCCGTTCGAGTCGAGCAGCCGGCTGCCGGCGTTGCCACTGGTCGGCCCGCGGCCGGGGGCGTTGGGGTCGCTGCCGTAGGTGTTCGAGAAGTTCTGGCCCCCGCCCCCGCCGGTGTTGGTGGGGTAGAAGTCGACGCCCCCGGTCCCGGGCGGCGTCTTGCCGGGCCGGTCCGTGGTCCGCTGGTCGGTGGGCAGCTGCGTCGTCGGCGGCCAGGTGGTGTTGGTCGGCCGGGTGGTGTCGGTCGGACGCGTGGTGTCCGTCGGCCGGGTGGTGTCGGTGGGACGGCCGGTGGTATCGGTCGGCCGGCCCGTCGTGTCGGTCGGGCGGCCGGTGTTGTCGGTCTGCCCGGGCTTGTCGGAGCCGCCGGTGTGCGTGGTGTCGACGCTGGTGGTCGAGGTGCTGTCGTCGTCCCCACCAGGCGGGTTCGGCTTCAGCTCGTGCTCGTCGATGATCAAGGGCCGGATCGGCGGGGGCGGCGGCGGCGTGTTGACGGCGATGGACGCGCCGTCCTCCTCGAGGACGCCGTAGTTCGTGGGCATCGTCGCGGTCGTGCCGTCGGTGGCCCTGCTGTACTGGTCCATCACGCGGACGTTGGTCTCGTTCGCCGCGTTGTACCTGGCCATCCCCTCCTGGTAGGAGTCGATGTCGTCCTTGGCCATGAACGGCCCGGCGATCGGGATGGCGGCTTTGAGACCGACGCTCCACGGGCTCGGCTTGTCCGGCTTCGGCGGCACCTCGACGACGGTGTTGCCGGACTGGTCGAAGACGGCCGCCTGGGTGTCGACGGAAAACTTCGTCTCGTCGAGCGGCAGAGCGGTCTCGGCGAAGGCCAGCTCGAGCGGACCCGCCCCCGCGTTGGCGGCGTCGGCGGCGTCGCCCGTCCAGGCGTTCAGCATCCGGTTCTGCAGTGCCTTGATGCCCTCCGCACGCGCCTGGTATGCCTCGGAGAGCTTGTTCACCGACTCCGACATCCGCCGGAGCCCGTCGGTGTCGCCCTGTTTGAAGTTGTCGTAGATCTGCTTGCCGTCCACTCGTCAAGCCCCCTTGAGTGTTCTGACGATTCCGGCCGCAGCACCCTGCGCGGCGTCACAAGAATCCTGTTGCCCCTCGTAGCCTCCGGCGATCACGTAGACCGCCAGATCGTCGGCGATGCCGACCGCCATGCTGCAGTTCCCGCTCGAGCGCCGGTCCCGCGTGTCCCAGTAGATCGCGGGGTATCCCTCGACATCGGGCGCGCGCTCGAGAAACTTGGTGACGCCTTTCGGGCGTTCGTAGTCCGCCTGGATCCCGGCCAGGCCACCGCCGCCGCGGTCGCGGTTCCCGGTGGCGAGGGTGACCAGCAGGCTGATCCCCTCGCCCTTGATCTTCCAGCCACAGTTGGGTCCGGCCTCGTTTTCGACGCTGCCGTCGTTCAGCCGCGGCTCGCCGGGGTCCACGTACTTCAGCCGGGACAGCTCGTCCTTCGGAACGAGACCGCACGGATCGTTTTCGTACTTCGACGCGTCCAGCGGCGAGGCCACCTTCGGGACGTCCGCGGTGGGCGCCGATGACGCGGCCGGTGAAGACGCGACCGGCGTGGCTGTGCCCCCGGTCGTCGAAGTGCAGCCGCTCACGAGCGAGGCACCCATGAGAAAAGCCCCGGCGAGAACACTCGCGCGGGTGGTCGTGCCCAAGGTCACGTCGCCTGCCTGAAGGTCTCGGACATGCTCTCGTCGGTCACGACGGTCTTGCTCTGCGCCGCCTTGAGCTTCTTGATGTAGCCCTGCACGTATTTGCGCATGGACTCGTTCTGCTCCTGGAGGGACGCGATCGAGTCACCGGCTGTCGACACGAAGCTTCCGCTGGCCGGATCCTGTCCGGGAGGGACCGCCGCGCCTCGCATCGATTCGATCGTGCGCCCGTCTTCCACGATCTTGTCCAGCTCGTCTTCCCAGAGACCGATCACCGAGGCGAGCTCCTCGGGGTCCATCTTGAACTGGCCACCCTCGCCACCGCCGCCGTAGACGTGACCGCTGTTGCCCAGGAGGTCTCCCCAGACCGCCTGGACCGCCTGCCCGGCCTCACCGATGATCACGCCGCGCACCTTCCCCTCAGTTCACCCACCGTGATGGTGCAAAGATTAGCCAACTGTCTCACGCCGTGTCAGCGAATCGCCGCAACGTTCCGACGATGGGGATCAAGGTTCGGTTCCCGGGCACTCCGGGTCACAGTACGTACGTACGGATTGCGAAGTCCCGGTCCTCGGTGCCAGGATTTCAGGATGCCACGCGTAAGCCAGGATCACCTCGACGCACGCCGGCGCCAGATCCTCGACGGCTCGCGCGTCTGCTTCGCGCGCTACGGCTACGAAGGTGCCACAGTCCGGCGCCTGGAGGAAGCCACCGGACTGTCCCGGGGCGCGATCTTCCACCACTTCCGCGACAAGGAGTCGCTCTTCCTCGCCCTCGCCGAGGACGACGCCATCCGGATGGCCGACGTCGTCGCCGAGCAGGGCCTGGTCCAGGTCATGCGCGACCTGCTCGCCGGGGGCGACCACCCGGCCGACTGGCTCGGCACGCGCCTCGAGGTGAGCCGGCGGCTGCGCACCGATCCCGAGTTCCGCGGCCGCTGGGCCGAGCGGTCCGAGCAGCTGACCACCGCCACCCGTCTGCGCCTGCAGCGCCAGCGCGAGGCCGGGATCCTGCGCGACGACGTCGACGTCGACGTGCTCACCGCGTTCCTGGAGCTGGTCCTCGAAGGACTCGTTTCGCACCTGGCCATGGGACTGCCCGCGGCCGGCCTGGGGCCGGTGCTCGACCTCGTCGAGGAAACCGTGCGGCGGCACCGGCCGGGTACCGCCTGATCACCCGTGGTCCGATGGCCGGCGTGGTTCTCCTCGAGGCGCACGGCCAGGCAGTGCAAGCCGCCGCCGACGGCGGGGACCGCCGGGCGCCGTGTACCGAGTAGACGGTCCGCGACCCCGAGCAGCCGTGGGCGCCGTCGCTGCTCGCCGGGGCCACCGCGCGCTTCGTCGGCCATTCTCGGGCGGCAACCGCGCCGAACCACCCGGCGAGGTGAGCGACGGCATACCGAAGCGGCCGCTCCGGGCATTCCCCGCGCGAGCGCACCCCGTAACCCCTGCTCGGGCGGCACGACCCGAAACCGGCCCGGCGCCGTGAGTCGACCTTGCACGGCACGCCGCTGAACCACCCGCCAAGGTGAGCGCGCCGACACACCGATATCGCCCGCGGCTCCGGGCGCCGACACGTTAAACTTGTCCGCATCGTCGCAGTACACGCCGATTTCCTACTAGGAGTGACCGTTTCGTGCGCGCAGCGCAGTCACCTGGTGACAGTACCGAGCCGGGTGACCGACCCGGCTGTCCGATAGGTTCATCCCCCGCCGACCGGGCGGGTGCGGAATGATCCAAATCCTCTTCGCCGTGCTCGGCGTTCTCCTCTTCGTGCTGCTGACCGTCGGCACCGGGCTCGCGGTCGCCGCCGAGTTCTCGCTGACCGCGCTCGAACGCAGCACCGTCGAGGCCAACGTCCGGCAGGTCGGCGACCGCCGCGCCCTGACCGTGCAGAAGGCCCACCGGACGCTGTCCTTCCAGCTCTCCGGCGCCCAGGTCGCGATCACCCTCACCACGCTGATCACCGGTTACCTGGCCGAGCCGCTGATCGGCGAGCTCGTCCGGCCGCTGCTCACCGGCGTCGGGCTCCCGGAAGGGTTCGCCGCGGGCGCGTCGATCGTGCTCGCCTTGGTCATCGCCACCTCGCTGTCGATGATCCTCGGCGAAATGGTGCCGAAGAACCTCGCCATCGCACGACCGCTGCCGACCGCGCGGGCCGTCGCCGGGTACCACTCGCGGTTCTCCGCCCTTTTCCGGTGGCTCATCACGCTCATGAACAACAGCGCGAACTTCCTCGTGCGCAAGTTCGGCGTGGAGCCCCAGGAAGAGCTGCGGTCGGCGCGGTCGCCGCAGGAGCTCGGCTCGATCGTGCGGTCCAGCGCCGAAAGCGGGACGCTCGACACCTCGACCGCCGAGCTGCTCGACCGCTCGCTGCGGTTCGGCGAGCGCACCGCGGAAGAGCTCATGACCCCGCGTGTGCAGCTCGAATCACTCGCCGTCGACGACACCATCGAGGACCTCATCGACATCTCGCGCCGCACCGGGTTCTCGCGGTTCCCGGTGCACGCCGAGGACCTCGACGACGTCCGCGGCGCCGTGCACGTCAAGCAGGCCTTCGCCGTGCCCGCCGCCGACCGGGCCGCCGTGCCGATCGGCTCGGTCATGCGGCCGGTGCCGACCGTGCCCGAGTCGCTGCCCGGCGACGACCTCCTGAACCGGCTGCGCGACTCCCGCTTCCAGCTCGCCATCGTCGTCGACGAGTACGGCGGCACCGCCGGGCTGGTGACCCTGGAGGACGTCGTCGAGGAGATCATCGGCGACGTCCGCGACGAGCACGACGACCACGAAGGCCCGGCGTCGCAGCAGGTCGGCACCGACAGCTGGCTGGTGTCCGGGCAGCTGCGCGCCGACGAGGTCACCGACGTCACCGGGTTCCGGATGCCGGACGGCGACTACGAAACCATCGCCGGGCTGATCCTCGAGCGGCTGGGCAAGATCCCCGCCGAGGGTGACGCCGCCGAGGTCGACGGCTGGCGGCTCACCGTGACCACGATGGACAAACGCCGGATCGCCGAGGTCGAAGTCGCCCCCGTGCGCGCCGAAGAGCCGGCGGAGGTGGCCTCGTGAGCGACTGGCTGAACATCGCCCTCGTCGTGCTCCTGCTGCTGACGAACGCCTTCTTCGTCGGCGCGGAGTTCACGCTGATCTCGTCCCGGCGCGACAGGCTCGAAGCGCTGCTGGAGCAGGGCAAGACGCGCGCGAAGATCGTGATCAACGCGAGCAAGCACGTCTCGCTGATGCTCGCCGGCGCGCAGCTGGGCATCACCATCTGCTCGCTGCTGCTCGGCCGCCTCGGCGAGCCCGCGGTCGCGCACCGGCTCTCGGCGTTCTTCGACCTGCTGGGCCTGCCCGAAGCGCTGCTGCACCCGATCTCGTTCGCCATCGCGCTGGCGTTCATCACCGTGCTGCACGTCCTGATCGGCGAGATGGTGCCGAAGAACCTCGCGATCGCCGAGCCCGAGCGGCTCGCGCTGTGGCTGGTGCCGGTGCACGTCGGGTGGGTCAAGCTCGCCAACCCGTTCATCTGGCTGCTGAACTTCGTCGCGAACTCGCTGCTGCGCGCGGTGAAGGTCGAGCCGAAGGACGAGCTGGAGACGGCCTACACCTCCGACGAGCTGGCCGAGCTGCTCAGCGAGTCGCGTCGCGAAGGCCTGATCGACCAGTCCGAGCACCGGCGGCTGACCCAGACGCTGTCGTCGGTGCAGAAGACGGTGGCCGACGTGCTGGTGCCGACGGCCGAGCTGACCACGCTGCCGTGCGGGCCGACCGTCGGCGACGTCGAGCGGGCGGTCTCCTCGACCGGCTTCTCGCGGTTCCCGGTGTGCACCGACGACGGGCGGCTGACCGGCTACATCCACGTCAAGGACGTCCTCGAGCTGGCCGGGCACGACCCGGCGACGATCGTCCCCGACGCGAAGACGCGCCCGCTCACCGAGCTGCGCGCCGACGCCCGGCTCGACGTCGCGCTTTCGGCCATGCGCAAGGAAGGCAGCCACCTGGCGCGCGCGCTCGACACGGGCGGCAACGCTCTCGGCGTCGTGGCGCTGGAAGACCTCGTCGAGGAGTACGTGGGCACCGTGCGCGACGGAACCCACGTCGGCGCATGACCGGCGTCGAGGTGCTCGCCGAACCGGACTGGCTGGCCCGGGAGGCGGCGCACGTCGACCGGATGCGGCGGTGGACCGTCCCGCACCAGGAGCGGCGCTCGCGCGGCGAAAAGCACCCGGTGCTGGACTTCCTCTTCACCTACTACTCGTACCGGCCGTCACACCTGGAGCGGTGGCAGCCCGGGCCCGGCGTCGCGCTCGCCGGGCCCGCGGCGCGGCGCTTCCTGGACCGCAAGGGCTACGTCTCGACGGACGACGGCGTCCTGCTGGATCCCGCCGGCTTCACCGAAAGCAAGGCGAAGACCGCGGAGTTCGTCCTCGGCCTGCTGACCGCGACGGCGTCGCGCGCGCCGCGGCTGAGCTGCTTCGGCCTGCACGAGTGGGCCATGGTCTACCGCGAGCCGGCCGACTCGGTCCGGCACAACCAGGTCCCGCTCCGCCTCGGGTCGGCGGGCACCGACGCCGTCGTCGAGGCGCTCGACGTCCGCTGCGGGCACTTCGACGCGTTCCGGTTCTTCACCGCGGACGCGCGGCCACGCAACGAGCTGACGCCGTCGCGGGAGACGCAGGTCGCACTCGAGCAGCCGGGGTGCCTGCACGCGAACATGGACCTGTTCAAATGGGCGTACAAGCTCGATCCGTTCGTGCCGGCGGAGCTGGTGGCGGACTGCTTCGAGCTGGCCGTGGAGATCCGGACACTGGACATGCGGGCGAGCCCGTACGACCTGGCCGCGCTCGGCTACCCGCCGGTGCGGATCGAAACGGCCGAGGGACGAGCTGAGTACGCTCGGGAACAGGGCGGGTTCGCCCGGCGGGCCGCACCGCTGCGTGCTCGGCTGATAGCGCACTGCCATCGCCTGGTCAGAGCAGCACCCTGAGCACGGCCCACTGTGAGTCAGATTATTCTCTCACCGATACTCACCTGTTAGGGTGATAACGGTTTCATTGCATCGCAGCGCGTGCTTGACATGCGCTCACCCCGAAAGGACGACGATGGGGCGACACACCCGGGACGACGAGCCCGTGCCGCACCCTCAGGACCGTGCCGAGGGCCGTTCGGCCGCTCCTCGCCGCCGCAACCCGGACGACGCCCGCCGTGGTGAGGCATCCGGCTCCTACCCGGTCGCAGGACCCGCGAAGACCCCGAAGCGCAGCTCCATTTCGGACGCCTTCGGGATCGCCGGCCGCGGCACGCCCCGCGGCGAGTCGTCCGGGTACTTCGTCTCCGGCGGCGGTGAAGCTTCCGGCTCGTACCCGGTCGCCGGGCGCGGCGAAACCACCGGCTCGCACCCCGCCGCTCGTCGCGGCGAGGCCTCCGGCTCCTACCCCGTCGCCGCGCGTGGCGAAGCTTCCGGCTCACACCCGGTCACCGGACGTGGCGAAGCCGCCGGCTCGCACCCCGTCACCGGACGCGGCGAAGCCACCGGCTCGCACCCCATCGGCGGGCGCGGCGAAACCACCGGCTCGCACCCCGCCGCTCGTCGCGGCGAGGCGTCGGGCTCCTACCCGGTCGCCGGCGTTGGCGAACCGCCCGCCCGCCGTGGCGAGGCCCCCGGCTCGCAGCCCCGGACCGGCCGTCGTGCCGGGCGTCGCGGGGAAGCCTCCGGTTCCTTCCCGGCCGCCCGGCGGGACGAGACCGCCGCCGAGCGGACCGAGGTCATCACCCGGCACGACGACGCCTCCGGCGACTACCCGATCACGGCCCGCGGCGAAGCCTCCGGCGCCGTCCGGACCGCCGGCCGCGGGGAGAAGACCGGCCGCACCCTCGACCGCCCCACTCCCGCCGGCGGCGAAAGCACCCCGCGCCGGCGTCGCCGCGACGACGCCGGCGAGACCGCCTCCCGCCGCGCTCCGGGACGCGGTGAGGCCACCGGCCCGCACCGCGCCGAGGGCAAGAGCGAGACCACCGCCAAGACCGAAACGACCGGCAAGAGCGAGACGACCGGCTCGCACCGGATCGCCGGGAAGGCCGAGGCCACCGGCTCGCACCGGATCGTCGGCAAGAAGGCGCCGCGGCGGCGGATCGCCGGCTGGCCCATCGCCTGCGCCGTGCTCGCCGCCCTCATCGGGCTCGGCGTGATCGGCTGGAACTGGGCCGACAGCGAGCTCAACAGCCGCGCCGAGGCGCAGGCCGCCAGTTGCTCGGGCGGCACGTCGCAGATGCGGATCGTCGTCACGCCGAGCGTGCAGAAGCCGCTGACCGCCGCCGCCGACCGCTGGAACCAGGCCGCCACCGTCGTGCACGGCCAGTGCGTGCACGTGACGATCGACGCCAAAGCGTCCTCGCAGGTCCTCGACGCGCTGGTCGGCCGGGCGAACCTGGACTCCATCGGCGGTCTCCCGGCCGCGTGGCTGCCCGAATCGTCGTACTGGGTCAGCGAGCTGACCCAGAAGAAGCCCGAGATGATCGGCTCCCCCGCCCAGTCGGTGGCGAGCGCCCGGTCCGCGGACTACCCGTTCATCGGCCTCACCGGGCAGGGCATCGACGACACCGTGCTCCGCGCGGCGCAGACGTTCCGCGAGTACCTCGAGCAGCCGGCCCAGCAGGCCGACTTCGCCGCCGCCGGGATCAAGTCCGCCTAGACGCGCGTGCCGTTGTCGAGCTCGGCCACCACGGCGAGGTCGTCGTCGGCCAGCTCGAAGTCGAAGATCCCGAAGTTCTCGCGGGTGCGGGTCGTGGTGGCCGAGGCCGCCACGGCGACCGTGCCGGCCTGCAGGTGCCACCGCAGCACGATCTGGGCCGGGGTCTTGCCGTACTTCGCCGCGAGGGCGGTGACGGTCTCGTCGGCGAGCAGCCCGGCGTTCGCGGCCGGGCTCGACGCCGCGGTCGCGATGCCGCGCTCGGTGTGGAACTCGCGCAGCGGCAGCTGCTGCAGCCACGGGTGCAGCTCGACCTGGTTCAGCACCGGAACCGCGCCGGTGGCGTCGATCAGCCGGCGCAGTTCCGCGACGCCGAAGCCGGCGACGCCGATCGCACGCACGCGGCCGTCGGCGCGCAGCCGGCTCAGGACGCGCCAGGTGTCGGTGAACGCGCCTTTCGTGCCGTCCAGCAGGCACAGGTCGGCCCGCTCGACGCCGAGTGCGGTCAGCGCCTGGTCGGCGGCGCGGCGGGCGGTGTCGTAGCCCTGCGCGGGCACCTTGAAGCTGACGAACAGCTCGTCCCGGGGAGTGCCGGCGAGGGCGGTGCCCACCGCCGCCTCGGTCCCGGGCGCGGTGTCGAAGCCGCGGTAGCCGACGTCGAGGGCGATGCGGACGGCGCGGCCGGTCTCGCCGGCGGTCAGCCCCGCGACACCGAACAGCAGCTGGGGGATGCGGACTCCGTCGGACAGGGCGAGCGAAGGCGGGGCCATCTACCGGTGATCCTCACGTCGGATGCTGCGCGGGTGTCCCCCATCATTCCACCGACACGGCCCGCTCGCGCAGGTATGCGGCGGTCGCCGCGTCGGCCGGGAAGAACGCCTCGATCACCAGCTCCGCGACGGTGACGTCCAGCGGCGTGCCGAACGTGGCCACCGTGCTGAAGAACGTCAGGTCGGTGCCCTCGTGGCGGAACTTCAGCGGGACGAAGATGTCACCCGGTCCAGGGACCTCCACCTCGGGCACGGGCTGGTCGCACGGGTAGCCGCGCAGCTCGTCGAGGAGCCCGGCCAGCCCGGGGTCGGCGGTCTGGCCCACCTGGCGGCGCAGCCGGCCGAGCAGGTGGGCGCGCCACTCCCCGAGGTTGAGGACGTGCGGGGCCATGCCGTCGGGGTGCAGGGTCGCCCGCAGGACGTTGGTGGTCAGCTCGGCCGGGATGCCGGCGACGAAGAGACCGACGGCGGCGTTGGCGTCGACGAGGTCCCAGTTCCGGTCGACGACGGCGGCCGGGAAGGGCTCGTGGCTCGCGAGCAGCTGCCGGACGGCCCGGCGGACGGCGTCCATTTCCGGGTCCCCCAGCGCGTTTTCGGTGTAGGCGGGCGCGAACCCGGCGGCGAGCAGCAGCCGGTTGCGTTCGCGCAGCGGGACGTCGAGGTGCTCGCCGAGCCGCAGCACCATGTCCCGGCTCGGCTGCGAGCGGCCGGTTTCGACGAAGCTGAGGTGCCGGGTGGAGATGTCCGCGGAGATGGCGAGGTCGAGCTGGCTGATCCGGCGCCGGTCACGCCATTCCCGCAGCAGCTGCCCCACGGGCCGCTGCCGCGCGGCCGCCTGCACTGTGGTCGTCACGCGAGCGACGCTACGGCGATCACGGGGCGGCTGCCATTACTTCGGGGGTAATGGCGGCCAGCGGCTCAGACGCCGCCGCGGCATTACCTCGCGCGTAATCGACGGGCCGCCGCGGGTCCGCCAGAGTCGGTCTCAGCACCGGGACGGCAGAACTCGTTGTCCCCCAACCGAAGGAGCACCCCATGACCGACGTCCGCACCCTCGTCGAGCAGTACATCGCCGTCTGGAACGAGACCGACGGTGACAAGCGCCGCGCCCTCATCGGCGACCTCTTCACCGACGGTGCGAGCTACACCGATCCGCTCGGCGCGGTCACCGGCCACGACGGGATCGACCAGTTCGTCGGCGGGGCCCAGCAGCAGTTCGCCGGGCTCACCTTCAGCCTGCCCGCCGAGCCCGACGCGCACCACGACCTCGCGCGGTTCCAGTGGTACCTCGGCACGCCCGGGGCCGCCGAGCCGGTCGCCATCGGGTTCGACGTCGTCGAACTCGAAAACGGGAAGATCGCCAAGGTGCACGGCTTCCTGGACAAGATCCCCGGCTGAAAACGCGGCGTGCGGGCTCCCGGGCAGGGGAACCCGCACGCCGGCCGCACCCGCTAGCCCTTAAGCGCGCCCCGCCAGCGCACCGTCGGGCGCAGCTTCTCCGGGTTCACCCGGTGCTTGTTGGCGCCGACGATGTCGAACATCGACTCGATCAGCGTGTCCGAAAGCAGGTGCGGCTCCAGCCCCAGCCCGACCAGCCCGGTGTGCTTCACGTTGTAGTAGTGCTCCGGCGCCTCGGTGCGCGGGTTCTCCAGCTGCTCGATCTGCACCGGCCCGGGGAACCGGTCGGCGACCAGGTCGGCGATCGCGGCCACCGACATGCTCTCCGTCATCTGGTTGAACACGCGGAACTCCCCCGCCTCGGCCGGGTTCTCCACGGCGAGCCGGATGCACTCGACGGTGTCGCGGATGTCGATCAGCCCGCGCGTCTGGCTGCCCTTGCCGTACACGGTCAGCGGCTGGCCCAGCACCGCCTGGATGACGAACCGGTTCAGCACCGTGCCGAACACCGCGTCGTAGTCGAAGCGGGTCGCCAGGCGCGGGTCGGCCGCCGTCTGCGGCGTCTGCTGGCCGTACACGATGCCCTGGTTGAGGTCCGTCGCGCGCAGCCCCCACGCGCGGCACGTGAATTCGATGTTGTGCGAATCGTGCACTTTGGTCAGGTGGTAGAACGAGCCGGGCCGCTTCGGGAACAGCACCCGGTCGGAACGCCCGTTGTGCTCGAGGTCCAGCCAGCCTTCTTCGATGTCGACGTTCGGCGTGCCGTATTCGCCCATCGTGCCCAGTTTGACCAGGTGGATCGCCGGATCGATCTCCGCGATCGCGTACAGCAGGTTCAGGTTGCCGATCACGTTGTTGTGCTGGGTGTACACCGCGTGCTCGCGGTCGATCATCGAGTACGGCGCCGACCGCTGCTCGGCGTAGTGGACGATCGCGTCCGGTCCGAAGTCCCGCACCGCCCCGAACAGGAACTCCGCGTCCAGCAGGTCGCCCTCGTAGCTGGTGATCGTGCGCCCGGAGACCTCCTCCCACGCGGCGATCCGGCCGGCGAGGGATTCGATCGGCACGAGGCTTTCGACGCCCAGTTCGGCGTCGTAACCGCGGCGGGCGAAATTGTCGAGAACGGCTACCTCGTGACCTTTGTCCGATAAGTGAAGCGCGGTCGGCCAGCCCAGATATCCGTCACCGCCGAGAACCAGCACTCGCATTGTGCCGCCTTTCCTGCTCGTTTACGCCCCCCGACGTTATCGATCACGTGCTGATGAAGACCTGGCAATAGGCTGTGAATCTCCTATGCGTAGGGGACCCGGACGGCGGCGCTCCGGGCCCGCGGGGAGGATGGGGGCATGACGACCGTAACCAACGGCGTGCGGCCCCGCACGACGGAGAAGACCCGCCGCCGCGGCTGGGCCCGGCTGGCCCGCGCCGCCGCGACGTCGGTCGCCGCCACGGTCCTCAGCCAGGTCGTCCTGCTCGCCGTGCTCGGCTCCGGCGGCGCCGCGGCCCTGGCGAGCACGCTGGCCTGGGCGGCCGGCGCGGTGCTGAACTTCGTGGTCACCCGGCGCTGGGTGTGGGGCCGCACCGGGCGCCCGCGCGTGCGCCGCGAACTGCTGCCCTACCTGGCCGTCATCGGCCTCGGCGGGCTCGCCTCGATCGGGCTGACGACGCTGGCGGGCTCGCTGCTCACGCCGCTGGACCTGCCGCACTTCTGGTGGGTCGTGCTCGTCGACGGCGCGTACGTGGCGAGCTACGCGCTGGTGTTCGTCGTCAAGTTCACGCTGCTCGACCGGCTCGTGTTCGCCCGCGGCGCAGCACGTACCCCCGCCACCACGTCCCCGTCATGACCCGGGCGTAGTTCGCGCCGTAGACGAGGCTGCCGCCCTTCTTGCTCTTGCCCGCCTTGCGCAGCCGCATGCTCATCGGCAGCTCGACGACGCGGGCGCCGCGCGCGGTCACGCCGAGCATCAGCTCCGACGACTGGTACTGCGGCTCGTTGAGCGGGACCGAGCAGGCCAGCTCCGCCCGCATCGCGCGGAAGCCGAACGACGTGTCGGTGATCCGCCGCGCGGTCAGCACCGAGGCCAGCACGGCGAACACGCGCACGCCCAGCCACCGGACGCGGCTGTCGGCCTCTTCGTGGCCGAGCCGCCGGGACCCGGTGACGAAGTCCGCGGTGCCCTCGACGACCGGGCGGACCAGAACTTCCAGCTCGCTGTTGTCGTACTGGCCGTCGGCGTCGGTCGTGACGACGTACTCGGCGCCCGCTTCCGCGGCGAGGTGGTAGCCCAGGCGCAACGCGGCGCCCTGGCCGCGGTTGCGGGGTGCGACGCAGACGTACGCTCCGTGCTCCTCGGCGATGGCGGCCGTGTCGTCGGTGCCGCCGTCGACCACGACGAGCACGTCCACGCGCATGCCGAGGCACTCGTCGGGCATCTTCTCCAGGACTTCGCCGATCCCGCCGGCTTCGTTGTAGGCGGCGATGACGACGGTCAGCGGTGCCAGCTTCAGCTCCGGGTGCCGGCCGCGGAAGTCGTCGAGGGCGCCGGTGTCGACGTCGTCGGGGAACGCGGCGAGGCGCTTCCGGCTGGCCGAGGTCAGCGTGGTGAAGCCGAGCGCCGCCGCCACCGGGAAGAGCGCCAGCGCGGGGATCTGGTAGCGCCAGGAGAACTGGAACACCGCCGAGGCGAACAGCAGGATCAACCCGCTCGACGCCGCGAGCAGCGCCCCCGCGCGGGCCGGGTCCAGGGGCTTCTTGCGGCGGAACACCGTCAGCAGGCCCATGAGCGCGCCGATGCCCAGCACCGCGCCCGGGACGTACCCGCCGCCGAGCTGGTAGTCGCGCAGGATCTTCGCCAAGGGCTGGTCGACGCTCGCGTTCACGCCGTCGTTCTGCTGCGTGACCAGGTCGATGAGCGACTGGTCGGCCCACTGCGGGTAGGCGAGCTGGAACTGCCACCGGTCCAGCGGGACGTCGGTCGGGTCCTGCTCGCGGGTCCAGGCGAAGCTCTTGGCGAAGTCCTTCAGGACCGCGTCGGCGACATCTCCGGGCTGCTCCTTCAGGACGTCGATCGCGAACTCGTGCGCCAGCGCGGCCTTGTCCGCGCCCGGCGGGAGCGGGCCCGGCCAGTTCGGGTCGAGGTCGGCGTGGGTGTAGTTGTCCACCAGCCGCGTCTCGCGCGGCTCGGCCGGGCAGAACACCTTCAGTTCCGGCGCGAGGTCGAGGTTCGCGCAGTCGGCGACGGCGGCGGTGCGGCCGTAGAGCATGTTCCCGGACGGCCCGGTCAGGCCCCACTTGCCGGTCTCCGCATGCACCCGCGCCGAATACGGGACGAGCACGACGAGCAGGCCGAGCAGCCCGACACCGGCCCGGCGCCAGCCCGCCCAGTGCCGCCACGCTCCCCCGGCGGCGACCAGGAACACCAACAGTGGCAAGGCGAGGGAGATGCCGATGAGCCGCGTCAGCACGCCGAAGCCGAGCAGCAGCCCCGCGGCGCCGGCGCGTTTCCAGCCCGGGGTGCCCCAGCCGAGCAGCAGCCACAGGAGCCCGAGGAGCACCGCCTCGAACGTCACCTCGGACATGATGTTCTGCTCGATCTGCAGCTGGTAGGCGTCGAGCAGCACCGGCACGGCGGCCAGCGCGCCGACCCACGGGCGGCCGCCGAGGCGCAGCACCAGGCCGTACACACCGATCGCGATGAGGATCCCGCCGACGTGCTGGACGGCCGCGACCCAGGCGAGGCCGCCGACGGCCAGCAGCGGGCGCAGGACCAGGTCGTAGCCGATCGGGTCGAGCTGGTCGGCCCGCAGCGCGTGCAGGTTGTCGATGTAGCGGAACGAATCGATGTACAGCAGCGCCGGCTGGTAGGCCAGCCAGGTCAGTACCCGCAGCACGATCGCCGGGATGAGGAGCAGGAGCAGCAGCCAGTGCCGCTTCAGCAAAGCCTTCACGGTGTCGCTTGTGGACGGTCGAGGTTCGAGAAGTACTTCCACGCCGTGGCCAGGCCGTCGGTCAGCGAGACCTCCGGCCGGTACCCGATGGTCTCGGCGCTGGCCGAAACGTCGACGACCACCGCGGGCATCTCCCCCGCCGGCGCGTCGACGTGCTCGACGGGCAGCTCCGCACCGGTCACCTCACGCACGGCTTCGACCATCTCCAGCACGGACACCGAGCGCCCGGCGCCGACGATCGCGCGGCCGGTGTGGCCGCTGTCGAGGGCCAGCAGGATCGCGCGGACGACGTCGTCGACGTGCACGAGGTCGCGGCGCTGGCGGCCGTCGCCGTAGACCTTGACGCCGCCGCCGGTCAGCGCGGCGCGCATCATGCGCGGCACGAAACTGTCCTTGTGGGACATTCCCGGGCCGTAGACGTTGGTGAACCGCAACGCACACGTCGTCATGCCGTACGCGCCGGCGTAGCCCGAGAGCAGCATTTCGCACGCCGCCTTGGTGGCGCCGTACGGCGTCAGCGGGCGCAGCGGGAGGTCCGGGGTGATCGTCGCGGAGCCGACGTCGCCGATGACCGCGTTGGTCGAGGCGAGCAGGAACTTCGGCACCCCGCGGCGGCGGGCGAGCTCCAGGAGCTCCTGGGTGACCAGGACGTTGTCGGCGAAGGTGTCCTCGGGCAGCTCGACCGACTTCAGCACCGACGTCAGCGCGGCCAGGTGCACGATCCCGGCGGTCTCCGGCGTCACGGCTTCCTCGCGGACCGCGGCCTCTCG
Source organism: Amycolatopsis sp. NPDC098790 (assembly GCF_044759945.1). Classification (NCBI taxonomy): domain Bacteria; kingdom Bacillati; phylum Actinomycetota; class Actinomycetes; order Pseudonocardiales; family Pseudonocardiaceae; genus Amycolatopsis; species Amycolatopsis sp. NPDC098790. The sequence goes on along the minus strand of NZ_JBIWAI010000002.1, from coordinate 1,527,934 downwards.
CAGGTCGCCGGTCACCACGCGGACGCCGCCCGGGTCTTCGGGGAACGGGACGCGGTCGACGACGGTGACCGGGACACCCCGCTCGCGGAGGGCGCGCACGACGGCCCGGCCGATGAAGCCGCTGCCGCCGGTCACGACCACGGACGTCCCATCAGGACCGTGCGCATTCGCCATGGCGTCAACCTACCTCCCGTTCCTGTGCGGTCGCCGGGTGCGTACGCAGAAGTGCGTATGGCCGGTTTCCCGGTCCGGTTGGTGTCCTGGACGGGTCATGAAGCAATGGGGAGGAAGGCTCACCATGAAACGACTCTTCACCGTTCCGGCACTGCTGCTGGCCTCGCTCGCCGGGGCGCTCACCGTGTCCGCCGCGCCCGCGAGCGCGGCGACGACCGACGTCGGCGTCATCCCGTCGGGCCGGTCGTGCCCGGTCGGCACCGAGGCGATCGTGATCCGGATGGACGACGAGGATTCGGGCAACGCGAACTCGCGCGGCGGGTTCATCGGGGCGGTCAGCAGCACGAGCAACACCGAGATGTTCTTCTGCCGGGTCAACGGCACCGCGTTCCGCGGGGTCGTGCAGTCCGGCTCGTTCCGGCCCTACGCCGTGCTGAAGCTCGGCGCGAACTGCCCGAACGGCTCGCAGGAGTTCTCGCGCCGGTTCGACAACGAGGACGACAGCAACAACAACTCGTTCTCCGGCAACATCTTCCCGAACGTGAGCGACAGCAACACGCTGCTGCGGTTCTGCCTGTTCGCGCCGGGGGTGGCCACGACGACGGCGTTCCCGACCGTCGGGTTCAGCTACCTGGTGTTCTCGGGGGTCGACTCCTCGGGCTTCTTCCACACCGACGACGAGGACGACAGCAACAACAACCAGTACTCGGCGCCGGCGGGGATCAGCAGCATCGCGCAGTCGATGGTGAGCGCCGGTTCGAACACCACGCTGAACGTCCGGATCGCCCGGTAACACCCGGTTCGTATCTCCCTCGGTTCGCCCGGGTCTTTTCCGACCGGGAGAACCGAGGGGGATACGGGTGAGCAGTGAAGTCTCGGCGCGGTGCCTGCACCGCGCCCTCGAAGTCGTGCGCGAGCTGAAGACCGCGGGGCCGGGCGAAGGGCTGGCCGGGCTGGGCCGGCTGGTCGGCTGCGACGTCGTCTCGTGCACGAGCACCGAGCACACCACCCGCCGGCTGACCGGCACGGTCACCGACCGGCCGGAGCAGAACCTGATGCGCCACCCGGAGTTCCGGGCGCACGTGCACCAGCACCCGGGGTTCGCGGCCTACCGCTCCGGCGCGCTGCGGCTCGGCACGTCCGCCGCGCTGAGCGACCTGGCCGACCTGCGGACGCTGCGCGCGCTGCCGTTCTACACCGACTTCTACCGCCCGCGCGGCACGGTCGACCAGCTGCTGTGCGTGGTCCAGGTCGACGACCGGCACGGGCGGGTCCTCACGCTCAGCCGGTCCCGGCCGGGGTTCGCCGCGCGGGACCGGGAGCTGGTGGACCTGCTGGCACCGCACCTGGCCCAGGCGTTCGCCCGGGAGTCCCGGCCGCCGGTCCGGCCGGTCGCCGGCGGGGCGGTCGAGGTGCTGACGGCCCGCGAACGGGAGGTGGCCGGCCTGGTGGCGCGGGCCGCGACCGACCGGGAGATCGCCCGCCGGCTGGGGATCAGCCCGCGGACGGTCCAGAAGCACCTGCAGCAGATCTACCGCAAGCTGGGGTTGACCAGCCGCACTGGGCTGATGGTCTGCCTGTCGGGCCCGGGGTCGTGAGTGCGTAACAGTGTTCTAACACTGTTACGCACTCCCGACCGTCAGGCGAAGGCTTCCGGGGGCGGGCAGGAACAGACCAGGTTGCGGTCGCCGGCCGCGCCGTCGATGCGGCGGACCGGGGGCCAGATCTTCGCCGCGGTCGCCCCGGCCGGGAAGACCGCCGTCTCGCGGCTGTAGGGTCGGTCCCACTCGCCCGTGACGCACTTCGCCGTGTGCGGGGCTTGGCGCAGCGGCGACTCCTCCAGCCGCCACTCCCCCGCCGCGACGCGGTCGATCTCCGCGCGGATCGCGATCATCGCGTCGCAGAAGCGGTCCAGCTCGGCCAGGTCCTCGCTCTCGGTGGGCTCCACCATCAGCGTGCCCGCCACCGGGAACGACATCGTCGGCGCGTGGAGGCCGTAGTCCGCCAGGCGCTTGGCCACGTCGTCGACCGTCACCCCGGTCGCCTTCGTCACCGGCCGCAGGTCGAGGACGCACTCGTGCGCGACGAGCCCGCCGTGGCCCGCGTACAGCACCGGGAAGTGCTCCCCGAGACGGCGGGCGACGTAGTTCGCGTTGGCCACCGCCACCAGCGTCGCCCGGCGCAGGCCCTCGGCGCCCATCATCCGGACGTACGCCCACGAGATGGGCAGGATCGACGCGCTCCCCCACGGCGCCGCACTGACCGGCCCGACCCCGGTCGCCGGACCGGCGGCCGGCTGCAGCGGGTGGTTCGGCAGGAACGGCGCCAGGTGCGCGCGGACCCCGATCGGCCCGACGCCGGGTCCGCCGCCGCCGTGCGGGATGCAGAACGTCTTGTGCAGGTTCAGGTGTGAGACATCGGCGCCGAAGCGGCCGTACTGGGCGACGCCGATGAGCGCGTTGAGGTTGGCGCCGTCGACGTACACCTGCCCGCCGGCGTCGTGCACCAGCGCGCACACCTCGCCGACGGTGTCCTCGTAGACCCCGTGCGTCGACGGGTAGGTGATCATGATCGCGGCCAGGTCGGCGCGATGCTCGTCCACAGTGGACCGCAGGTGGCCGAGGTCGATGTTGCCCTCGTCGTCGCAACGGACGACGACCACGCGCATGCCTGCCATCACGGCGCTCGCCGCGTTCGTGCCGTGCGCGCTGGCCGGGATCAGGCAGACGTCCCGCTCGCCTTCGCCGCGCGACCGGTGGTAGGCGCGGATGGCCAGCAGGCCGGCGAACTCGCCCTGGCTGCCGGCGTTGGGTTGCAGGGAAACCGTGTCATAGCCGGTGATCCGGGCGAGCCACGCGCTCAGGTCGGCGACGACCTCCAGGAGCCCGGCGGCGTCCTCGGCGGGCGCGAACGGGTGCAGGCCGGCGAACTCCGGCCAGGTGACCGGTTCCATCTCCGCCGTGGCGTTGAGCTTCATGGTGCACGAGCCGAGCGGGATCATGCTGCGGTCGAGGGCGACGTCCTTGTCCGCGAGCTGCCGCAGGTAGCGCAGCAGCGCGGTTTCCGAGCGGTGGGCGTGGAACACCGGGTGGGTGAGGAACTCGCTCGTGCGCCGCAGCGGGGCCGGGAGCGCGTCGGCGGTGTCCGCGTCGAGGCCGTCCACATCGGACACCGAGACGCCGAACGCCTTCCACACGCAGGCAAGCCGTTCGCGGGTGGTGGTCTCGTCGCAGGCGACGCCGACGTGGTCGTCGTCGATCCGGCGCAGGTTGACGCCGAGGTCGCGCGCCGCCTCGACGACGGTGCCCGCCCGGCCGGGGACGGCCGCGACGACGGTGTCGAAGAACTCGCCGTGCACGACCTCGACACCGCCCTCGCAGAGTCCGGCGGCGAGCACGGTGGCCATCCGGTGGGCGCGCAGCGCGATCGCGCGCAGGCCGTCGGGCCCGTGGTACACGGCGTACATCGACGCCAGCACGGCCAGGAGGACCTGCGCGGTGCAGATGTTCGACGTCGCCTTCTCGCGGCGGATGTGCTGCTCGCGGGTCTGCAGGGCGAGCCGGTACGCGGGGGCGCCGTCGGCGTCCTTCGAGACGCCCACGAGCCGCCCCGGCAGCTGCCGTTCGAGGCCCTTGCGGACCGCGAGGTAGGCGGCGTGCGGGCCGCCGAAGCCGAGCGGGACGCCGAAGCGCTGCGTCGACCCGACGTCGGCGCCGAGCTCGCCGGGCGGCCGCAAGAGCGTGAGGGCGAGCGGGTCGGCGGCGACGATCACCGCGGCGCCGTGCTTCTTGGCGTCGGCGATGGTCAGGTCCAGCTCGCGCACCGCGCCGGACGCGCCCGGGTACGCCAGCAGGATGCCGAAGAAGTCGCCGCCCAGCCCGAGGCCGGTCAGTCCTTGCGAGAGGTCTTCGACGACGAGTTCGATGCCGAGCGGCTCGGCGCGGGTGCGGAGCACGGCGAGGGTCTGCGGGAGGGTGTCCTGGTCGACGACGAACCGGTTCGAGGCCGATTTGCCCGCGCGGCGCACGAGCGTCATGGCTTCGGCGGCGGCGGTGGCTTCGTCGAGCATCGAGGCGTTGGCGACCGGCAGGCCGGTCAGGTCGGCGACCATGGTCTGGAAGTTGAGCAGGGCTTCGAGCCTGCCTTGGGAGATTTCCGGCTGGTAGGGCGTGTAGGCGGTGTACCAGGCCGGGTTCTCGAGGACGTTCCGCCGGATGACGGGCGGGGTGACGGTGTCGTGGTAGCCGAGGCCGATCATCTGCGCCATGGGCCGGTTCCGGCCGGCGAGCTCTCGCAGTTCGGCGAGTGCCTGGGCTTCGGTGGCGGCGGGCGGGAGTTCGAGCGGCTGCGCGGACCGGCGGAGTGACTCGGGAACGGCACGCTCGGAGAGCTCGTCGAGAGAAGCGACGCCGATGACGTCGAGGATGCGGCGGAGTTCGTCCGGACCGGGCCCGATGTGCCGGTCGGCGAAGGGAATGCCTTGTTCCAGGGAGGCGAGTGACGGTTCCACAACAGCCTCCTGGGGACGCGAAGCCGGACCGAGACGACGATGTCTCGGCCTCCCCACTCTGTCCGTACCCCCGAAGGGGCGCCTGAGAGTTTCGCCCGAGGTTGAGCCGGGCTTGCACCGTCGGCGGGGCCATCAGGTTGTGTCCTGACGACCCGCTTTCCAGAGGCGTCTCGTCCGCGCGGTCCAGGGTGCCTGAGAGGTTCCGGGGAGGACTTGCTCCTTCGGCGCCGAGCTCAAGGTGTGGCTCGGACTCTCCCGCGCGGATTCGTCGACCGCGAGGAGAACCTTACTCCGTCCGCCGCAGCGGTGATCACCCGGTCCGGCGGGCGTTGCGGCGCTGGGTCAGCTCGTCCGGCTGGTGGGTCTCGACGACGCCGCCGTCGGCGCGTTCGGCCGGGAACTCGTGGATCGTGCCGCTGATTTCCTGCATGGCGCCGCTGACCGCGATGCCGAAGACCCCTTGGCCGCCCTGGAGCAGGTCGACGATCTCCTCCGGCGAGGTGCACTCGTAGACGGTGGTGCCGTCGGAGAACAGCGTCACGCGCGCGAGGTCGCGGACCCCGCGCACGCGCAGGTGGTCGACGGCGACGCGGATGTTCTGCAGTGAGACCCCGGTGTCCAGCAGCCGCTTGACGACCTTGAGGACCAGGATGTCCTTGAACGAGTACAGCCGCTGCGAGCCGGAGCCGTGGGCGGTGCGGATGCTGGGTGCGACCAGCTTCGTCCGGGCCCAGTAGTCGAGCTGGCGGTAGGTGATCCCGGCGATCTGGCACGCGGCCGGGCCGCGGTAGCCCACCAGCTCGTCCGGCAGCGAGTTGTCGGGGAACAGCTCACCCTGCTCGCCACTCGCGACCTCAACAGGCTGCTTCTCGGAACCAGCCTCGACCACGCAAGCCTCCCCTCGCCCGACCTGGCGGCCGGCGAATGACAGCCGGAGGAGTCCCAGGAGCGGGACCCACCGGAGATCAACCGCCGCGGTCCGGCCCCAGACCGTGAATCACACCGTGGCGATTTACCTCCTTCGACGGTAAGCGCCCGGACAGTGCCGGTCAACGCGACGCGCGGCAAGCCTCAACGGTCGGCTGAGCCTTTGCACCGTTCGCCGTACCCCCGAGCCGGTGGTTCAAACCTCTTGCGCACTTTTACTCAGTCGAGTAACTTTTTACTCATGCAAGTAAACACCGACCTCATGGCCGAGATGGGGCTCAGCGCCGCCGAGGCGGCCCGCCGCGCGCAGATCATCGGGGCGACCATCGGCGTCCTCGCCGACCTCGGGTACCGCAAGACGACGTTCGCCAAGATCAAGGAGCGGGCCGGGCTCAGCAGCACCCGGCTGATCTCGTACCACTTCACGAACAAGGCCGGCCTGCTGCAGGCCGTGCTGAGCACGGTGGTCGAGACGAAGAACGAGTTCCTGAAGGAGCGCACCGGCGGCGGGCTCGACCCGGCCGACCGGGCCGGCTACCTGCGGGCCCACATCGAGACGTCGATCGCGTTCCTGCGCGCCTACCCCGAATGCGTCCGCGTGCTGACCGAGCTGTCGGCCAACGCCGACGACGAGGACGGCTGGGTGATGACGAAGGTGCTGGTCGACGACATGCGCGTGCACGGCCTCGCGCGTCAGCTCAAGCAGGGGCAGACCGAAGGGGTGTTCGGCGAGTTCACACCCGAGGTGATGGCGATGTCGGTCGCGCAGGCGATCGACGGGGTGGCCGCGGCGTACGCGGCCGACCCGTCGCTCGACCTGGAGAACTACGGGCGCGAGGTGGCGGACACCTTCGTCAAAGCGACGGCACCGTGAGGGCGCGGTCGAGGCGCTCTTCGATGCGGGCCTTCGGGAACGCCCCGACGATCGTCTCGACCGGCTCGCCCCCGCGGAACAGGATCATCGTCGGCAGGGACATGACCTGGTAGGAGCGGGTGGTCTCCGGGTTCTCGTCGGCGTTGATCTTGCGGACGGCGAGCTGCCCGGCCCGCTCGGCGGCCAGCTGCTCCAGCACCGGGCCGACCATCCGGCAGGGGCCGCACCAGGTGGCCCAGAACTCGACCAGCACGGGGACGTCGCTGCCGACGACCTCCGCGAACGTCGTGTCGGTGACTTCACGGACTTCGGACATGATGGGCTCCTTCACGGGCGCGGGGCATCGGGGACGACACAGGGATCGGGCGCTTGCCGGGCCAGCGCGCCGGCGAGCTTCGCGGCCAGTTCCTCGCGGATCCCGCCGAGGCGCGCCAGCAACGCGTCCGCTTCTTCGAGCTTGCGGCGGTAGACCTCGAGGGAGTTCGCGCAGGAGTCGCCGGTCTCGTGGCCGCTGCGGAGGCACTCGACGAACGGGCGGGTCTCGTCGAGGGTCAGGCCGACCGTCTGCAGGGTCTGGATCTCCTTGACCAGCTGCAGGTCGTGCTCGTCGTATTCGCGGTAGCCGTTCGCCGAGCGACGGGCCGCGATCAGGCCCTGGGCCTCATAAAACCGCAGCGCACGGGTGGTGACACCCGTGCGCTGCGCAAGCTCTCCGATCCGCATACCCCGACGCTAGACGTTGACGTCCGCGTCAAGGCAAGTTCTCAGGTATCGGCCCCGCGGAAGTCCTCCGGGGACACGGAGTCGAGGAACTCGCGGAACTTCTCGACCTCGTCCTCCTGCTCGTCCGGGATGATCAGGCCCGCCTCCTCCAGCACCGCGTCCACGGCGTGGATGGGGACGCCGATCCGCAGGGCCAGCGCGACCGAGTCGCTCGGCCGGGCGGACACCCGGATGTCGCCGTCGAAGACCAGTTCCGCGAAGAACGTGCCTTCCTTGAGGTCGGTGATGACGACCTGCTCGAGCTCCCGGCCGAGCGCCCCGATGACCTCTTTCAGCAGGTCGTGGGTCAGCGGACGGGCGGGCCGGACTCCCTGTTGCTCCAAGGCGATGGCGGTGGCTTCGACCGAGCCGATCCAGATCGGCAGGTACCGTTCACCCTCGGTCTCCCGCAGCAGCAAGATCGGCTGATTCGCGGGCAGCTCGACCCGCACACCGACGACGCGCATCTCGCTCATCGGGCTTCGCCTCCCTCTCGTGCACGCGGGCGCAGGTGCTGGAACGTTTCGGCGCCGTCACTGCCGACGCTACCCGTCATTCCCACGCTGTGCTCGCTGTCGAGACTATCTCGGTTCGCCTGCCGCAAACCCTTGCCCTCACGGTACGGCATGCGGCACCGAACATTCAGTCATTGACATGGGGCCGCCAAGAGGATCTCAGTGCCCCGTTGCGGATCAACACCCCGTGACGCCGCGGATTCCCGCCTTGACGAGAAGCGTGTGGAGCGTCACGGACAGCGCCGCGACCTCCCGGACCACTTCGTCGGCCCTCGACTTCGCTTCCGGGTCACGGTGCCGATACACCGGGGTCACGATCTGCTCCAGCAACCCGACCTCGCGGTCGGCCGCGGCGCGGAAGGCACGCAGGTGTCTCGGCTCGATACCGAATTCGGTCATCGCCTTCACCGTCCGCGCGACCAGCACCGCGTCCGGGTCGAAGAACCCGGCGGGACCGGACCGGACCAGGCCGTACTGCTGCAGCTCGGCCAGCGCGGCGGCGTCGATGCCGGCCTGCTCCAGGAGCTCCTCCTGGGTCAGGCGCAGCTCCTTGCCCACGGCGAAGTCCTCCGCCACGGGCAGGCCGACGTTCTCCGCCGGCGCGTCGATCGGGACCAGCCGGCGCGGCGGGCGGGGCAGGGCCGCGGCGGGCTCGGCTCCCGAGTCCACCGCGTCCAGCTGCTCCTTGATGACCTTCAGCGGGAGGTAGTGGTCCCGCTGGGCGGCCAGGACGAACCGCAGGCGCTCCACGTCCGCCGCGGCGAACTGCCGGTAACCCGAAGGCGTCCGGCCCGGCGTGACCAGGCCTTCCGCTTCGAGGAACCGGATCTTGGAGATGGTGACGTCGGGAAAGTCCCCGCGCAGCTGCGCGAGGACCGCCCCGATGCTCAACCCGTGGTTCTGTGGCCGCCCGGCCGCCGTCACTGCGCCCCCTGGCCCCCGTGACCCGGGCCGGTCAGGAAGACCAGGCGGAACTTGCCGATCTGCACCTCGTCGCCCCCGGCGAGGACGGCCTGGTCGACCGGCTCGCGGTTGACGTAGGTGCCGTTGAGGCTGCCGACGTCGATGACGACGAACTCGCCGCCCTCGCGCCGGAACTCCGCGTGCCGCCGGGAGACCGTGACGTCGTCCAGGAAGATGTCGCTGTCCGGGTGCCGCCCGGCGCTGGTGGTGTCGCGGTCGAGCAGGAACCGCGAACCCGCGTTGGGCCCGCGCTTCACGACCAGCAGGGCCGAACCCGGCGGCAGGGCGTCGACACCCTGGACCGGCGCCTCCGCGGCCGGGGCGGGCTCGTGGCCTTCGGCTTCGGCCAGGAAGTCGGCCCGGAAGACAGAGGTCCGCTCCGGAGACTGCTCCGGGGGAACGCCGCCGGGCCCGTCGTTCGTGCTCACCTGAGCTCTCCTCCACACATGCTGTGATGCCTAGTACTCAAGAACGTGTAGCTGCCAACGTACCGTGCCTGATCGATTCTCCGAGCCCCGGCTCCCCGAACCGGCGCAGCGCTGGTCCGACCGGGTGGGAGCGTCGTTCAGCCCTTGGTCAGGGCGTCGTACGCCTCGGCTTCGAGCAGGGCTTCGAGGCCCGCCGGGTCGTCGAGCCGGATCTCGATCAGCCAGCCCTCGCCGTAGGGGTCGCTGTTGATCAGCTCGGGCGAGTCGGCGACGGCGTCGTTGACCGCCACGACCTCCCCGTCGACGGGCGCGAACAGCTCGGAAACGCTCTTGGTCGACTCGACCTCGCCGAAGACGTCACCCGCGCTCACCTGGCGGCCGACCTCGGGCAGGTCGACGAAGACGACGTCGCCGAGCTGGTCCTGGGCGTACTCGGTGATGCCGATGCGGACGAGGGTGTCCTCGCCGCGGGTGGCGACCCACTCGTGTTCCTCGGTGTAGCGAAGCTCTTCTGGAGCGGACACCAGCGGTCCCCTTTCGTGCCCTCACTGGCGGAACGTGCTGCGCGAAGTCTTACACCCACCCGGCGCAGCCGCCGGGCACGGGCCGGGGAAAAGGTGGCGCTCAGTCGCCGGCGGCGGTGCGCGGGCCGGCACGGCGGGGGCGCGACGGGTCGGATTGCGTCGCCGACCGCCGCGACCTGCTCGCGCGGGCGGCGCAGGCCGGCGTGGTCGGTCCTGTGGTGAAGCCGCGGTTCGTGCGGCACGCCCGCCCGCTCCGGCGGCGCGAGCATGCCCCTCACTCCTCCTGAGCGGCGACTCCACGCAGGGCGTTGCGGGCCTGGACCACGTACAACACGCCGGACCACACGTACAGCACCGCGCCCCAGATCGTGAACGCGTAGCCGATCGGGCGGGCCACCGCCGCGACGTCCGAGCCGCCCTGGGCGAGCAGCAGGAACGGGAACGCGTACATCAGCACGAACGTCGCGCCCTTGCCGATGTACGTCACCTCCGGCGGGGCGAACCCGCGGCGGCGCAGCACCACCACGCACACCCCCAGCACCGCTTCGCGCAGCACCAGCGGGACCACGACCCACCAGGGGATGATGTCGCGGACCAGGAACGCGATCAGCGTCGCGAGGATGTAGAGCCGGTCGGCCGCCGGGTCGAGGAGCTGGCCGAGCCGGGACATCTGGTTGAGCCAGCGGGCCAGCTTGCCGTCGAGCCAGTCGGTCAGCGCGCTGAACACCAGCAGCGCGAGCGCCCAGCCGTCCTCCTCCGGTCCCAGCAGCAGCCACAGGAACACCGGGACGCCGGCGAGCCGCAGCAGCGACAGCATGTTGGGGACGTTGAAGGCCTGCCTGAGCAGGGACGGCTCGGCGGCGCTCGCCTGCGCGGCTGGTTCGGGTGCGGCTGTGCTCACCCGCCCAGCGTAGTCAGCAGGCGCGGCGGCGGCTCCAGCCGCGCCGCTGCAGTTCGGCGCTGCTCAGCGCCTCGGGGCGGCCCCGGTAGTCGGTGCCCATCCAGCGGGCGCGGCCGGGGCGCGCCTCCAGGACGTACGGGCGGCCGCAGCACCAGACGACGCTGCTGGGGACGGTCGGCGGGCCGGACGGGCCGGTGTTCTCGTCGGTGCTGGGTTCGGGGCTGGTCACAGCGTCGGCGTTCATCGCTCTCACGGGCTCGGGACGGGGGGTCGGGGACGGGAAGCTCGTCGGCCTCCACCAAGATCTTCGGCACGCGCGGCCGGATTGTTAACCGGTGCGGCCGGAATTAGACCGATCGATTCTTGATGGCAGTGTTGGGTTTCGGAGCGTGAACGGAATGTTAATCGTCCATTGTGGACAGTCTGGGAGCGCCCACCGTAACCGGCCGCCACCCGGCTGGAGTAATCTGCGGCACACCTGTGGGCGAGCCGGTCCACGGGGCCCCCACCCGGATGGGCCAGAATGACCGGGCCCAGCCGACCGGGGAGGAACGATCGCGGTGCCCCACCCGACCACCACGAGGACGTGGCGGCCGCTGCTCGCCGCCTGCCTCGCCGTGCCCGCCCTGGCGGCCTGCTCCGGCGAGCCGGCCGCCCAGGCGCCCGCATCGTCGGCCCCGCCTTCGACGTCCGCCGCGGCGGGCTCCTCGACCACCGCTCCCCCGCCGCCGCCCGCCGACGGCAGCACGCCCGCGCCGGCGACGAAGCCGTCCAGCGCGCCGCCGCCGGTGCCCGGGTCCTGCGGCACGGTGACCGCCGCCAGCGGGCTGACGCTCTACGTGTTCGACAGCGGCTCGGCCGGCGTCACCTGCGTCGCGGCGACGAAGCTCGTCGGCGACTTCCACCGCAAGATCGCCGGCCGCCAGGGCGCCGGCTCGAACGACGCGGTGAACGAGACCGTCGACGGCTGGCTGTGCACCTCCGGGCCGCCGGCCGCGCAGGGCGGCACCACCTGCACGAAGGGCGAGCAGACGGTGTTCGCCGCCGTCGTGCCCTCCGAGTGACCCCTCCCGATCCGTTCCCGCTCCTGAAGGGCCCATGAAGACACTCGCGTACCCCCTGCTGCTCGTCGCCGCGGCCGCCGTCCTGGCCGGCTGCGGCGGTGGCGACCCCGCGCCCGCCGCGCCGTCCTCCGGCGAGCCCGCGCCGGTCCCCGCCGCGGCCGCCGCGGCCGGGTCGACGGCCCCCGGCGTCCCCTGCGGCGACGTCACCGGCACCGGCGGCGCGAAGACGGCGGTCGTCGCGCACGGCCAGGTCGACTGCGCGGCGGCGGCCCAGCTCCTGACGGACTACTTCGCGAAGCTGACGCCCGCCGACGCGAACGACGCCGACGGCCCGGGCCCGATCGTCCTCGGCGAGTGGACGTGCGGCAGCGGCGCCGGCGACCCGGTGACCGCGTGCTCGACCGAGGACGGCCGCCAGGTCGAGGGCACCCGCGGCTGACCGGCGCCCGGCGGAAACGACGTGAATGACTCATTCATGTCGTCTGGCGACAGCAATGAGTCATTCACGTCGTTCGGCTAGCCCTTGAGGTCCGGGAAGTCCTCTTCAGCTCGCGCTTCAGGCCGGAACGGTGATCGTCCTCGGCAGCTCGGAGGCCACGGCGGTGCCGCGAATGCCGCATTCGAGACCTCCCACGTCCCGAATGCGGCATTCGCGACCTTCAAGTCCCCGGCTGCTGCCAGGAAATGGGTCATTCACGTCGTTCGGCTACCCCTTGAGGTCCGGGAAGTCCTCTTCGCGGAACTCCGTACCGGCACCGCGGGCCGGGTCGCTCTCGCGGGTCCGAAGCTCGACGCGGCGGATCTTGCCCGAGATCGTCTTCGGCAGCTCCGCGAACTCCAGCCGCCGAATGCGCTTGTACGGCGCCAGGTGCTCGCGGCAGTACGCGAGGATCGACCGGGCCGTCTCGGCGTCCGGGGAGAAGCCCGAGGCCAGCACGACGTACGCCTTGGGCACCGCGAGCCGGATCGGGTCCGGGGCCGGGACGACCGCCGCCTCCGCCACCGCTTCGTGCTCGATCAGCACGCTCTCCAGCTCGAACGGCGAGATCCGGTAGTCCGACGCCTTGAACACGTCGTCCGTGCGCCCGACGTAGGTGATGTAGCCGCGTTCGTCGATCGAACCGACGTCACCCGTGTGGTAGAAGCCGTTCGCGAAGGCGGCCGACGTGCGTTCGTCGTCATCCGCGTAGCCGGTCATCAGGCCGACCGGCCGGTGCCGCAGGTCGAGGCAGATCTCGCCTTCCGACGCGCGCTCGCCGCTGACCGGGTCGACCAGCGCCACCACGAACCCGGGCAGCGGGCGGCCCATCGAGCCGGGCACGACGTCCTGACCCGGCGTGTTGGCGATCTGGACGCTGCTCTCGGTCTGGCCGAAGCCGTCGCGGATCGTGACGCCCCAGGACTTCTGGACCTGCTCGATCACCTCGGGGTTGAGCGGCTCCCCGGCCCCGACGACCTTCTTCGGCGGGGTCTTCAGCGCCGTCAGGTCGGCCTGGATCAGCATCCGCCACACCGTCGGCGGCGCGCAGAAGCTCGTGACGCCGCAGCGGTCCATCTGGGCCATCAGCGCGCCCGCGTCGAACCGGTTGTAGTTGTAGAGGAACACCGTCGCTTCGGCGTTGAACGGCGCGAAGAAGTTGCTCCACGCGTGCTTCGCCCAGCCGGGCGAGGAGATGTTCAGGTGGACGTCGCCGGGTTCCAGGCCGATCCAGTACATCGTGGACAGGTGGCCGACCGGGTACGAGACGTGCGTGTGCTGCACCAGCTTCGGCTTCGCCGTCGTGCCGGAGGTGAAGTAGAGCAGCAGCGGGTCGCCCGCCTTCGTGGGGGCGTCCGGCGCGAACTCCGGGGACTGCGCGAACGCGGCCGAGTACCGCTGCCAGCCCTCGACCGGCTCCCCCACGGCGATCCGCGTGTAGTCGCCGTCGACGTCGGCGAACTTCGGGGCGTCCACCGAGCGGACGACGACGTGCTTGGCCGCGCCGCGCTCGACGCGGTCGGTCAGGTCGGCCGGCCCGAGCAGCGTGGACGCCGGGATGATCACGGCGCCGAGCTTGATCGCGGCGAGGATGGTCTCCCACAGCTCGCCCTGGTTGCCCAGCATGAGGATCAGCCGGTCGCCGCGGCGGACGCCGAGCGAGCGCAGCCAGTTCGCGACCTGGTTGGACCGGCCGGACAGCGCCGGGTAGGTCCAGCGGTTCTCGGTGCCGTCCTCTTCGACGATCCACAGCGCGTACCGCTCGGCGTTGTCCGGGTCGTGCGCGACGACGTCGAACCAGTCGATCGCCCAGTTGAACTCGTCGAGCGACGGCCAAGCAAAGTCCCGGTAGGCCGTCTCGTAGTCCTCGCGGTGGGTCAGCAGGTAGTCCCGCGCGACGCGGAACGCGTGGTGGACTTCCGAAGCGGTCACGCTGCCTCCTAGTTACTCGCCCTTGAACTCCGGCGGCCGCCGCTCCAGGAACGCCTGGACCGCCTCACCGAGGTCCTTGCTGGGCAGGAACGCCGAGTTCCACGCCGCGACGTACCGGAGGCCGTCGGCGACCTGGCGCTCGGTGTTCGTCGCCAGTACCTGCTTCGTACCCTGCACCACGAGCGGCGGGTTCGCAGCGATCTCCGCGGCGAGTTCCCGCGCGGCCGTCAGGAGCGCGTCCTGGTCCGCGTACACGTCGTTGACGAGCCCGATCTTCTCGGCGCGCGCGGCGTCGATGTCCTTGCCGGTCAGGGCCAGCTCCCGCAGGTGCCCCTCGCCGACGATCGAGGCGAGCCGCTGGAGGCTGCCGAGGTCGGCGACGATGGCGACGCGCACCTCGCGGACGCTGAACTTGGCGTCGACGCTGGCCAGCCGGATGTCCGCCGCCGCGACGACGTCGACCCCGCCGCCGATGCACCAGCCCGAAACGGCCGCGACGACCGGTTTGCGGCATTCCGCGATCGAGCTGACCGCCGCCTGCAGCGACCGGACCTGGTCGAGGAAGGCGGTCCGCGGGCCGGCCAGGTTCTCGCCGCCGAGCATCGGCGCCCAGTCGCCCATCATCGCGGGCAGGTCGAGACCGTAGGAGAAGTGCTTGCCGCTGCCGGTCAGCACCACCGCCCTGACCTGCGGGTCGGCGTCCAGCGCGCGGAAGACCAGCGGCAGCTCGCGCCAGAAGTCCGGGCCCATCGCGTTGCCCTTCGACGGGCCGAGGAGCGTCACTTCGGCCACGGAGCCGGTGACGTCGACCTTCAGGGAGACGAGGTCGGGCAAGCTGTCAGCAGTAGCGGTCATGGGGGTCATCTTCACCCATGACCGCGCCGGGCCGCCATTGGCACCTTGTCAACTGACGGCGACGTCACTGTGCCGACGCGGTGCCGGGATGCTTTCCTGAACAGGGTCACCACGACACGGGGAGGACGGTGGGACATGAGCCCGGCCAGTAGCGCGACCGCGATCGAGCCCGATCCGCCCACTGCCCCGGCGCGGCGCGCGTCCCGGCCGATCGAGCTGACCGGCTCGTTCGAGCACGAGGGGCACCGGCTCTGGTACACGGAGTTCGGCAGCGGCGACCGCGTCGTCGTGCTCACCCACGGCATCATGCTGACCCGCCGGATGCACGCACCGCTGGCACGCCGGCTGGCCCGCGCGGGGTTCCGGGTGGTCACGCTCGACCTCCTCGGCCACGGCGACTCCGACCGGCCGACCGAGTCGTGGCTCTACTCGATGCCCTCGTTCGCGGAGCAGACCCTGGCGCTGCTGGACCACCTCGAGGTCTCCTCGGCGGTCATCGGCGGGACGTCGCTCGGGGCGAACGTCTCGCTGGAGGTGGCGGTGCAGGCCCCGGACCGGGTCCGCGGGCTGATCGTCGAGATGCCGGTGCTGGACAACGCGATCGTGGCGGGCCTCGTCACGTTCGCGCCACTGCTGATGGCGGCCCGGTTCCTGCCGGTGACGGTCCAGGCGGTGGCGCTGGCGGCGTCCCTGGTGCCGCACGGCAACCAGTGGGTCGACGTCGTGACGGACACGCTCTCGCAGCGTCCCGCGCCGATGGCGGCGTTGCTGCACGGCGTGCTGTTCGGGCGGATCGCGCCGCCGAAGTCGGTGCGCCGCAAGATCACGACCCGGGCGCTGGTGATCGGCCACCAGAACGACCCGATCCACCCGTTCGGCGACGCGGACACCTTGGCGGTGGACATGCCGGACGCGGAGTTCGTCCAGGCGCGCAGCCCGGTCGAGCTGCGGTTCGACCCGAGCCGCCTGTCCGACGCGATCCGGGATTTCGCCGCGAGCTGCTACGAGAACTGAGATGCTGCGCCCATGCCTTTGGTGTGGGTGACCGGCAACTCCGGGGCCGGCAAGTCGGCGGTCTGCGCGGCCCTGAAAGCCCGGGGAGAGCTCGCGGTCGACGCGGACTGGGAGGGCTACAACCACTGGGTGGACCGGACGACGCGGGAGGTCGTCGTCGATCCCCCGGATCCCGTGCCGGCGGGCTGGCTCGACCGTTTCGGGTGGGAGACCGGCCGCGCGGAGGTCGAGGCCCTGGCGGCGAGAGCGCACGAAGGGGTCGCGTTCTTCTGCGGCTCCAGCGAAAACGACGAAGAGGTGCGGGATCTCTTCGACCTCGTCGTCTGCCTGGTAGTCGACGACGACACGCTCCGGGACCGGCTGCTGACCCGCACGTCGAACAGCTTCGGCAAGCACCCGGAGGAGCTGGCGGCGGCCCTCGACGCCAATGCGGGCGCCGAGACGACCTACCGGCGGCTCGGCGCGACGGTCGTCGTCGACGGCCGCCGCCCGCTGCCCGAAGTCGCCGACGCGGTCCTCGCCGCCGCCGCTTCCCTCACGACGCCCGAACCGGCGCCAGTCCCGCCACCGGCCCGATCACGATGATCGCCGGCGGCCGGACGCCCGACGCCGCCGCGTCCGTGACCACCGTGTCCAATGTGGACCGCAATGTCCGCTGGGTGCGCATGGTGCCGTCCTCGACGATCGCCACCGGGGTGTCGCCCGGGCGGCCGCCGTCCAGCAGCGCCTTCGCGAACTGCGGCAGCCGCTCGACGCCCATCATCAGCACGATCGTGCCGCGCATCCGGGCCAGCAGCTCCCAGTCCACCAGCGACCGGTCGTCGCCCGGGGCGACGTGGCCCGAGACCACCACGACCTCGTGCGCGACGCCGCGGTGGGTGACCGGGACGTCCGCCACCGCCGGGACCGCGAACGCGCTCGTGATGCCCGGGACCATCGTCACCGGGACGCCCGCCTCGGCGCAGGCCAGCACCTCTTCGAAGCCGCGGCCGAACAGGTACGGGTCGCCGCCCTTGAGGCGGACCACGAACTTGCCTTCCTTGGCCTTCTCGATCAGCGTCCGGTTGATGACGTCCTGGCTGGCCGCGCGGCCGTAGGGGATCTTCGCCGCGTCCACGACCTCGACCTCGGGCGCGAGCTCGTCGAGCAGCTCGCGCGGCCCCAGCCGGTCGACCACGACGACGTCCGCGCGCGAGAGCAGCCGCCGGCCGCGGACCGTGATCAGCTCCGGGTCGCCCGGGCCGCCGCCGACCAGGGCCACCCCGGGCAGCGAGCCCTCGGGGTGCGGCTGGCGGCCGTCTTCGATCGTGCCGTTGTGCAGGCCGTCGAGCATGGAGTCGCGGACGGCCGCCGAGCGCAGTGGCTCGCCACCGGACAGGACGCCGAACAGCAGACCGCCGTGCCGGCCCGACGCCGGGGTCACCGCGGAACCGGACTCGCCCTCGTCGGCGCGGACGCAGAAGACGCGCTCGCGCTCGGCCTCGGCGCAGATCGCCGCGTTCACGTCGGGGTCGTTCGTGCAGGCCAGGGCGTACCAAGCGTCGCGAAGGTCCCCGGTGGTGTAGCCGCGCTCGTGCCAGACCAGCTCGCCCGCGTCCACCATCCCCTGCACCGACGGCGTCGTGTGCGGCGACACCAGCTCGATGCGCGCACCCGCGCTGATCAGCCGGGGCAGCCGCCGCTGAGCAACGCTTCCGCCGCCGAACACGACAACGCGGCGGCCGGTGAGCTGGAGGCCGGAAAGGTAGTGCGGGTCGTCCATGGGCGGGAGTTTATTGACGGTTCACCCGGGCGCCAGCCCAGCGTGGGTCACGCCACCCGGAGATGTTCCGGGTGGCGTGACCGGCTCAGCTGGTGCGGCCCGCCGACGGGTACGGCAGCAGGGCCATCTCCCGCGCGTTCTTGATCGCCGTGGCGACCTGCTTCTGCTGCTGCGGGGTCAACCCCGTCACGCGGCGGGCGCGGATCTTGCCCCGGTCCGAAATGAACTTCCGGAGCAGGTCGGCGTCCTTCCAGTCGACGTGGGTGATCCGGTTGACGTGCAACAGGTTCACCTTGCGCTTGGCCGGGCGGTCCCGGTTCGGCTTCGGCATCCGGCTCACCAGCTCGACTTCGACACGCCGGGCAGCTCGCCGTTGTGCGCGGCCGCGCGCATCTTCACCCGCGACAGCCCGAACTTCCGCAGGTAGCCGCGCGGGCGTCCGTCGGCGGCGTCGCGGTTGCGGATGCGCGTCGGGCTCGCGTCGCGCGGCAGCTTCTGCAGCGCGACCACGGCCGCCCCCTTCTCCTCCGGAGACGACGCCGGCGAGGCGATGACGGCCTTCAGCTCGCGGCGCCGGGCGACGTACCGCGCCGCGACCACCTTCCGCTGCTCGTTCTTGGCGATCTTGGACTTCTTGGCCATCAGCGCTCTTCCTTGAACTCGACGTGCTTGCGCGCGACCGGGTCGTACTTGCGCAGGACCATCCGGTCCGGGTCGTTCCGGCGGTTCTTCTTGGTGACGTACGTGTAGCCGGTGCCCGCGGTGGACCGCAGCTTGACGACCGGGCGGACGTCGGTGCTCTTCGCCATTACAGCTTCACTCCCCTTGCCTTCAGTTCGGCCACGACGGCCTCGATGCCCCGCTTGTCGATCGTCTTCATGCCCTTGGCGGAGACGCGCAGCCGCACCCAGCGACCCTCGCTCGGCACGAAGTAGCGACGGTTCTGCAGGTTCGGCTCCCAGCGCCGGGACGTGCGGCGGTGCGAGTGCGAGACCTGCTTGCCGTAGCCCGGCTTGCGGCCGGTGACCTGGCACACGGCGGACACGAGACCTCCCAAGTTGATAGTGGTTGTCGTTTTCATCTACTCTGACGCACCGTACCCCGCCCGTATTCCTGGAGCCCCCGTGACCCCTGATTCCCGCATCCCGCTCGTCTTGGTGAGCGGCCTCGCGCCGGGACCGAACGCCACGCTCGCCGAG
This sequence comes from Amycolatopsis sp. NPDC098790, assembly GCF_044759945.1. Classification (NCBI taxonomy): domain Bacteria; kingdom Bacillati; phylum Actinomycetota; class Actinomycetes; order Pseudonocardiales; family Pseudonocardiaceae; genus Amycolatopsis; species Amycolatopsis sp. NPDC098790. The sequence goes on along the minus strand of NZ_JBIWAI010000002.1, from coordinate 1,509,052 downwards.
CTGCTGCGCGTGGCCGGGCCCGGCACCGCCGTCGTCCACCACGACCTGCGCGAGATCCACTCCGGCGTCGTCCGCCGCCGGCTGCGGCTCGAGCAGCGCGACCAGCTGACCGTGCTCGAACTGGCGCACGGCTGCGTGTCGTGCACCCTGCGCGAGGATCTGCTGCCGTTGCTGCGGCACCTCGCGCGGATGCCGCAGGTCCGCCGGATCGTCGTCCGGCTCGACGAGGCCATGGAGCCGGAGCCGGTGAGCTGGGCGATCCGGAACGTCCTGGTCGGCGACCACCCGGTGAGCGACGACGTCGACCTGCGCGCGGTGCTGACCGTCGTCGACTGCGCGACCTTCCTCGCCGACGCGACCGGCGACGACGTCCTGGCCGAGCGGAACCTGCAGGCCAGCCCGGAGGACGAGCGCACGGTCGCCCAGGTCGCGCTCTCGCAGGTCGAGTTCGCCGACGTCCTGGTGCTGGCCGGCGCGACCACCGACGCCTGGACCGCCGCGAAGGCGTCCGCGGTCCTCGACCGGGTCGCGCCGTCGGTCCCGCGCGTCGAGCTGTCGCGGATCGACGGGCACAGCGTCCTCGACGCCGTTCCCGCGGACGCCCGCCGCGGCGAGGTCACCGACATGCACGGCGCCCTGCTGCGCGGCGAACCACCGGTGCACGTCGACTGCGGCATCGGGCTGGTCACCTTCACCGCGCAACGACCGTTCCACCCCGAACGGCTGCACGACGCCCTGGACGTGCTGCTCGACGGCGTCGTTCGCACCCGCGGACGCGCGTGGGTGGCCAGCCAGCCCGACGTGGCGTTCTGGATCGAATCGGCGGGCGGTGGGCTCGGAATCGGCCACGCCGGGCCGTGGCTCGCGGCGCCGGACGGTCCGAAGTGGACGGATGTCTCCCCCGAGCGCCGCACCCTGGCGTCCCTGCGGTGGCACCCGGTGCACGGCGACCGCGCGCAGGAGCTCGTCGTGGTGACGGACCAGACAACGCCCGACGAGATCGACGCGGCCCTGCGCGGCGCTCTACTGACCGAAGAGGAACTCGCGGCAGGACCCGAGGCGTGGGCGCGCTACCCCGATCCGTTCGGCGACTGGCACGAAGAACCGTGCGAGGACACCGAACCCGACCCGGCGCGGCACTCCGCGGCGAACCGAAAGGAAGAACGATGAAGACCGGAATCCACCCCGACTACCACCCCGTGGTGTTCAAGGACTCGTCGACCGGCGACGCGTTCCTCACCCGCTCCACCATCACCTCCGACAAGACGATCGAGTGGTCCGACGGCGCGACCTACCCGCTGGTCGTGGTCGACATCAGCTCGTGGTCGCACCCGTTCTGGACCGGCACCCAGCGGATCATGGACAGCGCCGGCCAGGTCGAGAAGTTCCACCGCCGCTACGGGAAGCGGGGGACGCGCTGATGGCCGTCCCGAAGCGGAAGAAGTCGCGCAGCAACACGCGTTCCCGGCGGTCGCAGTGGAAGGCGGCGGTGCCGGACCTGGTGCCGATCAAGGTCGACGGCGAGATCCGGCTGGTCCCGCGGCGGCTGATGCGGCACTTCCACTCGTGAGCGTTCCGGTCACGGTGCTGTCCGGCTTCCTCGGCGCGGGCAAGACGACGCTGCTCAACCACATCCTCGCCAACCGGGCGGGCCTGCGGGTCGCGGTGATCGTCAACGACATGAGCGAGGTCAACATCGACGCGGCCCTCGTGCGTTCGCAGGAGCGCCTCGTCGAGCTGACCAACGGGTGCATCTGCTGCACCCTGCGAGAGGACCTCCTCGAGGAGGTGGCCGCGCTCTGCTCGGACGGCCGCTTCGACCACGTGCTGATCGAGTCGAGCGGGATCTCCGAGCCGATGCCGGTGGCGGCGACGTTCACCTTCCTGGACGCCGTCGCCCACCTCGACACGATGGTCACCGTGGTGGACGCGGCGAACTTCACCCGCGAGCTGGCGGCCGGCGACTCCCTCGTGGAGCGCCGGCTCGACCAGTACTCCGGTGACGAGCGGACGGTCAGCGACCTGCTGATGGACCAGGTCGAGTTCGCCGACGTCCTGCTGCTCAACAAGACGGACCTCGTCCCGGACGTCGACCGCCTGGTGGCGACGCTGCGGCGGCTCAACCCGGCCGCGGACGTCGTCACGGGCAGCTTCGGGAAGGTGCCCCTCGAGCGGGTTTTCGGGACCGGCCGGTACGACGTTTCGCGGGCGCAGGAAGCGCCGGGCTGGGTGGCCGAGCTGAACGGCGACCACGTGCCGGAGACCGAGGAGTACGGCATCTCGAGCGTGGTCTTCCGGGCTTCGCGGGCGTTCGACCCGGCGGCGCTGTGGGACTTCGTGACGCGGCGGCTGGACTCGGGTGAGTTCGGGACCGTGTTGCGGTCCAAGGGGTTCTTCGCGTTGGCGTCCCGGCCCGGGGTGACCGGGCTGTGGTCGCAGGCGGGCGCGGTGGCGCGGTTCGAGCCGCAGGGGGTGGCCGCGGAACCGCGGCAGGAGCTGGTGTTCATCGGAGTCGAGCTGGCGGGCGAAGCAATCCTGGACGCTCTGCGGGACTGCCTCGGCGAAGCGACCGGGCCGGATCCGTTCCCCGACTGGGAGCCCGTGCACGTCCACTGACGGCCGCGTCGGGCGAAACGTCCGAGTTGATCAACCCAGGTTTATCAGTCTAGGTTGACGATCGTGACGGACGAAGACCTTCTGCAAGCGAGCGCGGACCTGCGCGTCGCTTTGGGCCGGGTGATCCGGCGGTTGCGGCAGGGCTACGTCGTCGGGGAGCTGACGCTGCCCGAACGGTCGGTGCTCTCCCGGCTCGACCGGGAGGGCACGGCCACGCCCGGCTGCCTCGCCGATCTCGAACGCGTCAAGCCGCAGGCCATGGGCGTGACACTGGCCGGGCTGGTCGAGCGCGGGCTCGTCGAGCGGCGCAAGGACGACTCCGACGGCCGCAAGGTGCTGATGTCGGTCACCGAAACCGGCGTCAAGCTGCTCACCGACCGCCGGTCGGAGACGACGCGGAAGATGGCGGCCGCGCTGGCCGAGAAGTTCACCGCGGCCGAGCAGCGCGAGCTGGTCGCGGCCATCCCGCTGATCGAGCGGCTGGCGGACGAGCTGTGACCGTCACCGAAGCCCCGGGCCGCTACAAGTGGGTCGCGCTGTCGAACACCACGCTCGGCGTGCTGATGTCCGCGCTCGACGGCTCGATCGTGATCATCTCGCTGCCGGCGATCTTCCGCGGCATCGGCCTCGATCCCCTCGCCCCGGGCAACATCGGCTACCTGCTCTGGATGATCCTCGGCTACCTGCTGGTGCAGGCCGTGCTGGTGGTGACGCTCGGGCGGCTCGGCGACATGTTCGGCCGGGTCAAGATGTACAACCTGGGGTTCGTCGTCTTCAGCGTCGCGTCGGTGGCGCTGTCGTTCGACCCGTTCCACGCCGGCGGCGGCGCGCTGTGGCTGATCGGCTGGCGGGTCGTGCAGGCCGTCGGCGGGTCGATGCTGACGGCGAACTCGGCCGCCATCCTCACCGACGCCTTCCCCACCGAGCAGCGCGGCATGGCGCTGGGCGTCAACCAGATCACCGCGCTGGCCGGGCAGTTCCTCGGCCTGGTCGTCGGCGGGCTGCTCGCCGAGATCGACTGGCGCGCGGTGTTCTGGGTGAGCGTCCCGTTCGGGCTGCTCGGCACGATCTGGTCGATCCGCAGCCTCCGCGAAGTCGGGACGCCGAAGCGCGCGAAGGTCGACTGGGGCGGCAACGTCACCTTCGCGGCCGGGACGGCGTTGCTGCTCGCCGCGATCACGTACGGCATCCAGCCCTACGGCGGCGCCGCGACCGGCTGGGGCAGCCCGTGGGTGCTCGGCGGCATCGGCGCCGGCGTGCTGCTACTCCTGCTGTTCGGTGTCATCGAAACCCGGGTCGCCGCGCCGATGTTCCAGCTTTCCCTGTTCAAGATCCGCGCGTTCGCCGCCGGCAACGTCGCCGCGTTGCTGACTTCGGTCGCCCGTGGTGGCATGCAGTTCATGCTCATCATCTGGCTGCAGGGGATCTGGCTGCCCCTGCACGGCTACGACTACGAGCGCACGCCGCTGTGGGCGGGCATCTACATGCTGCCGCTGACCGTCGGCTTCCTGATCGCCGGGCCGGTGTCGGGCTACCTGTCCGACCGGTTCGGGGCGCGGCTGTTCTCCACCGGCGGGCTGCTGCTGGTCGCGGCGGCGTTCCTCGGCCTGCTCGCGCTGCCGGTGGACTTCCCGTACCCGGCGTTCGCCGCGCTGCTCGTCGTCAGCGGGATCGGGCAGGGCATGTTCTCCGCGCCGAACACGTCGGCGATCATGAGCAGCGTGCCGACCGAGCAGCGCGGGGTCGCGTCCGGGATGCGGGCGACGTTCCAGAACTCCGGGACGTCGCTGTCGATCGGCGTGTTCTTCTCGCTGATGATCGCCGGGCTGGCGTCGTCGCTGCCGCAGACGCTGACCGGCGGGCTGCAGGCCCACGGCGTCCCGGCCACCGTCGCCGACGGTGTCGCGCAGCTGCCGCCGGTCAGCACGCTGTTCGCGGCGTTCCTCGGCAGCAACCCGGTCGGGCACCTGCTCGGCCCGGACGTCCTCGCCGGGCTCTCCCCGGCCGACCGGAGCGCACTCACCGGCGGGGAGTTCTTCCCGCAGCTCGTCTCCGGCCCGTTCCACCACGGCCTGGTGGTCGTGTTCACCGCGGCCGCCGTGATGGCCGTCGTCGCCGCGGTGGCGTCCGCCTCGCGCGGCAAGCGCTACTTCCACACCCCCGAGGGATCGAAGGAGAACCGATGACCGACGAGATCGTCGCCGGGACCGTCACCATCACCGGCCACGGCGGGGACGAGCTCGAGGCGTACCTGGCCAAACCGACCGACGACACCCCGCGCGGCGGCGTCGTGGTGATCCACCACATGCCCGGCTACGACGCGGCGACGAAGGAGATGGTCCGCCGCTTCGCCGTCGAGGGCTACAACGCGCTCTGCCCGAACCTGTACACGCGCGAAGCGCCGGGCGCGGACCCGGACGACGCGGCGGCGACGGTCCGCGCGGCCGGCGGCATCCCCGACGACCGCCTGGTCGGCGACGTCTCGGGCGCGGCGGATTACCTGCGCGCACTGGAGAACGCGAACGGCCGCGTCGGCGCCATCGGGCACTGCTCGGGCGGCCGGCACGCGTTCCTGTCGGCGTGTTCCCTGGACCTCGACGCGGCGGTCGACTGCTACGGCGCCTTCGTCGTCAACGACCCGCCCGAAGCCATGAGGCAGATGAAGCCGCTGCTGCGTCTCGCGCCGCAGCTGTCGTGCCCGTTGCTGGGCATCTTCGGCGCGGACGACCAGTTCCCGAGCCCGGACGAGGTCGCCGTGCTGGCGGCCGAGCTGGAGAAGCTGGGCAAGGAGCACGAGTTCCACACGTACGCGGGCGCGGGCCACGCGTTCTTCGCGGTCGACCGCCCGAGCTACCGGCCGGAAGCCGCGAAGGACGGCTGGGAACGCATCCTCGACTTCTACTCCCGCACGCTGACCGCCTGAGAGGACCCGCGCATGTGCACTTACCTGACGGAGAAGTTCGAGCTCGAGGGCAGCGGCAAGGGCGCCCGCGGCTGGTTCCGGTTGAACGAGGGAACCGTGTACGTCGACCACCCGGTCCACGCACCGTACGCGCACACGGTGAACATCGACTTCCGCAACCCGGGACTGGGCGCTTCGGCGCGGGTCGCGCTGGAGCTGACGGAAGAAGACGCACTGGCCCTGGCGGACGCGATCCACGCGGCCGTCAAGTCGGCTCCCGCGGGGTTGGCTTCGCGGAACCAGTGATTCAGGGCGTGTAGAGCGCGCCCAGGAACTCGAGCAACAGCCGCTCCCGCAACGGCGCCGGTGCCGTTGCGAGGAGCGCGTTGATCGGGGCCATCCGGTCCGGCAGACCCGAAGCGCCGCCGAGACCCGCCGCCGCGAGCAGGCCCGCGAACTGTTCCGACGTCAGCGTTTCCGGATCCAACGCGGCGACGAACTCGGCGACGGCGGGATCGACGAGAACCGGGCCCGCCGCCCGGGCCGCGTCCACCGAAGCCGCGAGGTCGGTCAGGAACTCCTTCTCGCTGCCGTGGTTCGCCGCCGTCACCGTCAGGTGCAGGTTGACCGGGGACGCCAGATGAGCGAACTGCGGCTGGACGTACCAGCCCCGCACCTTCATCTCGTCGGCCACCGTGAACAGGTCGAAGCCGTCGTCGGAAGCGGTGAACGCGATCAGCGTCGACACCGGGTCGCCGAGTACCCGAAGCCCGGGCAGCTCGGAGATGCCGGACCGGATCCGGGAAACCGCTTCCCGTGTGGACGCCGCCAGCGAAAGGTAGCCCTCGGAGCCGAGGTGACGGGTCACCGCCCACGCCGCCGCCAGCGGACCGCCCGAGCGGGTGCTCTGGATCGTCGTGTTCAGCATCGTGTAGCCGGGCCAGGCCGCGCTCGCGAAGTAGTGCGACCGCCGCAGCTCCGCCGACGCGTGCAGCAGCACCGAAGTCCCTTTTGGACAGTACGCGTACTTGTGCAGGTCCACCGAGATGCTCGTGACGCCCGGGACGCGGAAGTCGAACGGCGGCACGTCCGCGCCGAGCCGCGCGAAGTACGGCAGCACCCAGCCGCCGATGCACGCGTCGACGTGCATCCGGACGCCGCGCTCGCGAGCGGCGGCCGCGATGGGGCCGATCGGGTCGAGGACGCCGTGGGCGTACGACGGCGCGCTCGCCACGACGAGGACCGTCGAGTCGTCGATCGCCGCGGCCATCGCCGCCGGGTCGGCGCGGAACGTCACCGGGTCGACCGGGACGTCGATCCGCCGCAGCCCGAACAGGTGCGCCGCCTTGTGGAACGCCGCGTGCGCGGTCGTCGGCAGCACGATCGACGGCGAAGCGACGTCGGACCGCGCGTCCCGGGCGGCCAAAACCGCCAGCAGGCACGACTCGGTACCGCCCGACGTCACCGAACCGACCACGCCCGGGACATCGCCCAGCAACGAAGAAGCCGCGGCCACGAGGTCGTTCTCCATGCGCAGCAAGCTCGGGAACGCCGTCGGGTCGAGGCCGTTGGCCGACGACGCCAGCGCGTGCGCCGCCGCGCCGAGGGAGTCCACTTCGGACAGCCCGCTGTCGTAGACGTAGGCCAGGGTGCGGCCGCCGTGCGTCGGCAGGTCGCCCGCACGCAGTTCGCGCAGCTCCGCCAGGACGTCCTCAGGCCGGCTCATGCCGCGGCTCCAGAACCTTGCGCCGCAGCAGCGGCAGCGCCAGCGCGATCAGCACGCCGGGGATGATCGACGACCCGATCAGGATCGCCACGATCGCGCTGTGCGGCTGGAAGGCCGTCGCGTCGGTGCTGGACACGTACCCGCCGAACGCGAGGATGAGCGCCCAGAGTCCGCCGCCGAAGGCAAGCCCGAGCGTCTCCCCCGCCGTCCACACGCCGGCCGCGATCCCCGCGCGGGTCTCGCCGGTGCGCTCCTCCTCGGCCGTGATCAGGTCGGGCAGGATCGCCAGCGGGAACACCGAGATCCCGGCGTACCCGACACCGCACAAGGCCACGAAGACGAACGTCACGACGAGCGGGATCGACTGCGCGAACACCAGCCCCAGCAGCCCGATCGCGAACGCCGCGGTCGCCAGGCGGAAGCCGTTCAGCTTGCCGACGCGGTCGCCCAGGCGCGGCCACAGCGGCATGGTGACCAGCGCCGGGCCGACGAAGATGACGAACAGGATCGTGCCGTACTTGTCGCTGCCGAGGATGCGCTGGGCGAAGAACGGGATCGCGGCGAGCACCGTGCCGATGCCCAGCGCCTGGATGAAGTACGTGCCCAGCAGCCAGCGGAACGGCCGCCAGCCGGCCAGCGTGCGGACGAGCTCCTTCAGGCTGACGGTGTTCGGCCGCAGCGAGCCGACCGGCGCGTCCTTGAGCCCGAAGTACACCAGCAGCGTCGCGGCCAGCACGATCAGCCCGATCACCACGGCCATGATCCGGTAGCCGGCGACGCCTTCGATCGCGGCCGTAATCGCCGGGGCGCCACCGCCGCAGATCAGGATCGTCACGGCCAGCACGCCGATGCGGACACTGGTGAGCTTCGTCCGCTCGGTCGCGTCTTCGGTCAGCTCGGCCGGCAGCGCGTTGAACGGCACCTGGAACAGCGCGTACGCCGTGGCGCACGCGGCGAACAGGACCGCCACGTACAGCGCGTCCGGCAGCGGGCCGCCCAGCCCGGGGTGGGCGAACATCGCCGCGAACAGGATCGCGACCCCGACGCCGCCGATCAGCAGGAAGCGCCGCCGGCTGCCGGTCTTGATCAGGTCCGCGTCGGACATCCGGCCGGCGACCGGGTTGAAGAAGAAGTCCCAGGCCTTGGGCACGAAGACGATCGCGGCGGCCCAGCCGGCGGGCACGGCCATGGTGTCGGTCAGGTACTTGACCAGGACCAGGCCGGGCACCGTCCCGAAGGACCCGGTGACGAACGAGCCGAGCGAATAGCGGAACCTCGTCCGGCCGGACAGCGTCGCCATGGTCCTCCTCGTAACGGCGTACCGGGTGCAGGCCATGAGTATTCGATCTCGGCGAGCACCCGGTAGTGGTCGAGGGGAATCGTGCCATCGTCGTGACCAAGGCCACGACCGGGGCCCGCGTCAGCCGAGCGCGCCCGCGATCTTCTCCAGTGTCGCCGCGTCACCGCGCAGGAGCAGTTGCGTGACCACCGTTTCCTCCCACGCCTGCAGCTCGTCGCGGATCTTCGCGGCCGGCCCGATCAGCGACGTGTCCTCGACCAGCGACGTCGGGATCGCCGCGGTCGCCTCGTCCTTGCGGCCGGCCAGGTACAGCTCCTGGACCTTGTCCGCGACGTCCTCGTAGCCGAGGCGGGCGAAGACGTCGTGGTGGAAGTTCACGCTCTTCGCGCCCATGCCGCCGATGTACAACGCCAGCGACGGCTTGATCCACGAAGCCGCCTCCTCGACGTCGTCGTGCACGATCACCGGGATCGAGCACGGCACCTCGAACGTCTCCAGCGTGTGCCGCGCCCCGGGCCGGGCGAAGCCCTCCTCCAGCGCGGCCTTGTAGAAGGCGTTGGACTTCGGGGAGAAGAACAGCGGCAGCCAGCCGTCGCCGATCTCGGCCGAGAGGGCGACGTTCTTCGGGCCCTCCGCCGCCAGGTAGATCGGGATCTCCTTGCGCAGCGGGTGCACGGTCGGCTTCAGCGCCTTCCCGAGCCCGGTGCCGCCCTTCAGCGGCAGCTGGTAGTGCTGGCCGTCCAGGGTCACCGGCGCCTCGCGGGCGATCACCTGCCGGACGATGTCCACGTACTCCCGCGTCCGGGCGAGGGGCTTCGGGTACGGCTGCCCGTACCAGCCCTCGACGACCTGCGGACCCGACGCGCCCAGCCCGAGCACCATCCGGCCCCCGGACAGGTGGTCGAGCGTCATCGCGCTCATCGCCGTCGCCGTCGGGGTGCGCGCGGACATCTGCACGATGTTCGTGCCGAGCCGGATCCTGCTGGTGGAAGCGCCGTACCAGGCCAGCGGCGTGAACGCGTCCGAGCCGTACGCCTCCGCCGTCCACACCGAGTCGAAGCCGAGCTCCTCGGCCTTCACCACGGCTTCCAGCGCGCCCGGCGTCGGCCCGCTGCCCCAGTACCCGACGTGGAATCCCAGCTTCACGAATGCCTCCTAGGTGTTTCGACGGACGTCCGGCGCGTAGTGCTCCGGCTTGCCCCGCTCCGACGGCGGCGGCAGGTTCCTGCGTGGAGTCTCGACCAACGGCGCTTCCGCAGCCACCTCGCCGCGCACGCGGCGCCAGCCGGCGCGGGCCCGCGGGTGGTAGCGGCGGTCGTGCGGGACGAGCTTGAACACGGCGTTGATCAGCTTCCCCACCCGGCGGTGCCGGCGGGCGTCGCGCTCGGACCAGCGGAAGCCGAGCAGGTCGCGGATCTCCCGGTCGTAGAGCCCGATGGTCAGCCAGCGGAAGTTCTTCGCGACCAGCACGCTCACCGGCCGCCAGAGCACGTCCGGCAGCCAGGGCAGGAACGGCGGCTTGGCGATCCCTCGCAGGTCGAGGACGTCCCGGGTGGCCTTGTTGTCCTCCAGGACCTCGGCGCACATGTGCTTCCAGTAGCGCTGGAAGTCCTCCCAGCTTTCGGGCACCGGCCGCAGGGTCATGCCGTACATCCGCCACCACGTGACGTGCTCGTCGAACAGCCGCCGCTTCTCCGCCCCGCCGATGCCGCCCATGAAGTGGTCGGCGATGAGGATCGTGCTGACGAAGAACGTCGAGTGAGCCCAGTAGTAGGTGTCCGGGTCGAGCGCGTGGTAGCGGCGGCCCTGCGCGTCCACGCCCTTGATGCGGTCGTGGTAGCCGCGCACCTGCAACGCCGTCTCGTGGGCGCGCGGGCCGTCGTAGACGACCCCGCCGATCGGGTAGAGCGACCGGAAGAGCCGTTGCCAGCGCTCCTCGAAGAACCGCGAGTGCTGCTCGACGCCGGCGCCGAGGCCCGGGTGCATGTTCTGCATCGACCCGGCCCACAGCGCGATGAGCAGGCCCCGCCAATCGCCGAAGTACTTCCACGTCAGCGAGTCGGGACCCAGCGGTTCTGTGACATCCGGGGCTCCGCCCCGGGCCGGGGGCTTCGCCACCCGGGCCCCCTCAAAGCGGTCGGAGGCATCCATCGGCACACTCCTCGTCGAGTCCAACTGACTACGGCTGTTGTCAGGCTAGGATCTGACAACACACGTAGTCAACCGAGGAGTGAGCATGCCGGGCCGCACGTGGGCGGGCACGACCCTGGACGACCGGAAGGCGCAGCGGCGCGCGCAGCTCGTCTCCGCGGGCCTGGAGCTGCTGGGCACCGAGGGGTCGGCCGGGACGAGCGTGCGCGCGGTGTGCCGGCACGCGAAGCTCACCGAGCGCTACTTCTACGAGAGCTTCGCCGACCGGGAAGAGCTGGTCGCCGCCGTCTACGAGCACGTCGGCGAGCAGGCCCGGCAGGCCCTCGTGGCCGCGGTCCGGGACGCGCCGACGCCGGTGCTGCGGGCCGAGCACGCCGTGCGCGCGTTCGTCGAGCTGATCGTCGACGACCCCCGCAAGGGCCGGATCCTGCTGCTGGCGCCGCTGACCGACCCGGCGCTGACCCGCCGGGGCCTGCACCTGCTGCCGGTGTTCGCCGCGCTCGTCGGCGAGCAGCTGTCCCACGGTGACGAGACCGAGCGGCAGATGGTCGCCGTCGGGCTGGTGGGCGCGCTGAGCAACGTCTTCATCGCCTACCTCGACGGCTCGCTGAAGGTCTCGCGCGAGCGGCTCGTGGCCCACTGCGTCAAACTCGTGCTCGGCGCCGACGACCACTGACGTCCACCTCCTTGCCGACCTGGTGACAGTCGCGCGGCGGATCGGGCACACTCAACCCATGCGTACCGCTGGGCGGAACGAGGGTGTGAGCGGCGACGGGCTCGTCGCGGCCCGGCTCGCCGCGCTCCTGGAAGCCTTCCGGCCGGGCGACGAGGCCCTCGGCGTGTCCGAGCTGGCCCGGCGGACCGGGCTGGCGAAGACGACCGTGCACCGGTTGGCGGGTCACCTCGCCGACACCGGGCTGCTCACCCGCGAGGGGGGTGCGGTCCGGCTGGGCCTGCGGCTGTTCGAAATCGGCCAACTGGCCTCACCCCGCCGCGGCCTCGTCGAAGCGGCCCGGCCGTACCTCGCCGACCTGCGCGAGGCGACGCGCAACACCGTCCACCTCGCGATCCTCGAAGGCACCGAAGTCGTCTACCTCGACGTGCTGCGCGGCCCGGACGCGCCGACGCTGCCGTCGCGCATCGGCGGCCGGTTCCCCGCGCACGCCACCGGGGTCGGCAAGGCGATCCTGGCGTTCTCTCCGGATTCCGTGGTGAACCAGGTGATCGACGCCGGATTGCCCAGGATGAGCCCGAAGACGATCACCGCGCCCGGCCTGCTGCGCCGTCAGCTGAGCCGGGTCCGCGAAGACGGGATCGCGTTGGAGCGTGAGGAATCCGGCGTCGGCGTCGTGTGCGCGGCGAGCCCGCTGCTCGACGCGCGCGGCGAGGCGGTGGCCGCGGTCTCGATTTCCGGCTGGGCCAACCGGATGCGGACCGAACGGGTCGCGCCCGCCGTCCGGACGGTCGCGCTCGCGTTGACCCGTACACTCTCCGGATCCACTGCGGACAGTCGGAAATAATCTTGCGGGACAACGCTTTTGCGGTCACTGGGCCGACCGGCTGACGTAACCGTCCCGAGCTGGACGGGTGATCGGGAGCGGCTACGATCCGTCCAATGGCCCAGCACAGCCGCGGGACGACGGTCCCCGGCCGCTCCCCCGCGACGCGCTTCGAACCGGTGGCCGCGCACCGGTTGCTGTCGCTCGACGTCGTGCTCGCGCTGCTGGCGCTGGCCGGCGGCCTGCGGGTGCTCTACCTCGCCGCGCCGGCCCCGGTCCTGCCCGCCGAAGCCGCCAACATCGCCCACGCCTACGCGCTCGGGCACTTCACGGCGTTCACCGACGCGGGCGGTGCCGGGGCCAGCCCGTTCGGCTGGTGGCAGCTTTCGGCGTACACCATGCTCACCGACGCCTTCGGGCGCTCGGCCACGGCGCTCGTGGCGGTCCGCGAAGCGATGCTCGTCGTCGCGGTGCTCGGGGCCCTGCTGCTGTGGGTCCTGGCCCGGCGGCTCGGCCTGACGCGGTGGGCGGCGGCGGCCGCGGTGCTGCTGCTCGCGGCGTCCCCGCTGGCGCTCGGCCTGCAGCGGCTGGTCGTCGTCGAGCACCTGGCGGCGGTGTGGGCACTGGGCGCGCTCGTGCTGCTCACCCGGCCCGACGCCCGGATCCGGCACGACGTCCTGGCCGCGATCTGCCTGTTGGCGGCCGTGCTCACCTCCCCGCTGGCGCTGGTCTTCCTGCCCGCGGCCGGCTGGCTGCTGGTGCGGCGCGCGCCCGTGCGGGCCGCGCTGGTGGCGGTGCTGCTCAACCTCGGGCTGGGCATCGCGTTCGGCCCGGCGGCGGGAACCCTGCGGCCGCACCTCGCGGCCGCGGGTCATCCCTCGGTCGCGGACTGGGTCGCGCTCGACCCGTCCTGGGCGGTGCTGTCGACCGTCGCCCTGGTGGCCGCCCTGGCCGTGCCGTCGCTGCGCCCGTTCGCGCTGTCCGGCCTCCTGCTCGTCGCCACCCTGCTCGTCCCCGGGGTTCCGGACACCGCCGTGCTCGCGCTGCTGCTACCGGTGACGCCGCTGCTGCTGGCCGGCGTCGTCCAGGCCGTGACCCGGCAGCGCGACCCGGCCCACCGGTGGGAAACGCGGCGCGGCACCGGAACCGCGCTGGCGGCGGTCGTGCTGATCGCGACGGTCGCCGTCGGCTGGGCGTACGGCTACCCCGCCCTGCAGCCCGCGGCCGACCGGATCGGCCCCCTCGCCGAGGCGCGGGAATGGTTGCGGGTCAACGCTTCCGGCGCCCGCGTGCTGGTCGGCGACGCCGCCTGGGCCGAGCTCGCGAAGGCGGGCTGGCCGACCGGCATGCTCGTCGCCCCCGCCGCGTGCGCGGACACCTGCCCGCCCGCCGAGTGGGCCGTCTTCACCGCCGACGAGACCGGGCTCCGGCACCGGTACCCCGGCATCGGTACCGCGTTCGAGACCGCCGCCGCGACCGCGGTGTTCGGCACCGGCGACCGCCGCGTCACCGTCACACGCCTCGGGCTGCCGCCCGCGGACCCGGCCGCGCCCTCGGAAGCGTCGGCCCGGGCCCACGCGGGCGAAGCCCTCCAGGCGTCGGCCCGGATCACGTTCACCCCCGACGCCGCCGTCCCGCTGCGGGCGGGCCACGTCGACCCCCGGCTGATCGCGACGATCGCCGCGCTCGCGGCGCTGCAGCCGGTGCGGGTCGCGGCGTTCCCCGAGGTCCCCGGCGAAGACCCCGCCGGGCAACCCCGCCGCCGGGTGCTGCTCACCGGCGGCGAAGACGGCGCGGCCGCGTACTACGCGGGCCAGCGCGACCTGTTCCGCCCCTCGTCGGTCGCCCGGACCGGCGGCGGCGTGCTCGTCACCTACCCGCTGTTCGCACCCCCGGGACTGCTCGTCCCGTTCTCCTCACCCTGACCGGCGAAAGAGGCCCTCCGATGCGCACCCTCCCCCAGCTCCTGCTCAGACCCGGCGGGCTGACCGCCGCGGCCCTCCTGCTCGTCGCGCTGACGCCGGTCACGGCCGAGGCGGCGACCACCCCCGGCCCGGGCGTCGGCTGGATCCGGGTCGGCCACCTCTCCCCCAAAGTCCCGCCGGTGGACATCTACTTCGCGCCGTTCGGCCAGGCCGAGAAGGTCGTCATCCGCAAGGCGGGCTACGGCGCCGTCACCCCGTACTCCTCGCTCGACCCCGGCAAGTACACGCTGTCGATGCGGCCCGCCGACGCCGCGTCCAGCACCCCGCCCGCGCTGTCGGCGACGATCGAGGTGGCCGAGCGGTCGGCGTACTCGCTGCTGGTGTTCGCGAACGGCCCGGAGAACTCGCTCAAGGGCACCCTGGTCACCGACGACCTCACCGCGCCCGCCGCGGGCAAGGGCCGGCTCCGGATCGTCGAAGGGTCCGCGGCGATCGCGCCGGTCTCCGTCGACGGCCCGGGTGTCCTCCTCGCCCAGGACGCGCCCTACGGCTTCACCTCGCCCTACGTCGACGTGGCGGAGGGCCGCTGGCCGCTGCAGCTGCGCGCCGGCTCGCTGCAGACGGCTCCCGAAGTCGACGTCAAGGCCGGCAGCTCGACGACCGTCCTGGTCCTCGAGAACAACGGCGTGCTGAAGGCGAACCCGATCTCCGACGGCGCTTCGCTGCCCGAGCCGCCGAAGCTGGGCGTCGAGACCGGCGGCGGGGGCACGGCGGACGGCACACCGCTGTGGCCCGCCTTCGCGGCGGTCGGGCTGCTCGCCGCGTTGCTCGTAGGACGCCGGGCGGCTCGTGCGCGGTGACGTCGGAGCGCTGCTCGTCGCCGCCTTGGTCGTGACGGGCTGCGCGCCGGCTCCGGCGCCGGTGGTGCCGCCCGCGGTGCGGACCACGACCGAGGCGGCGACCGGGCCCAAGCCGCTGCCGACCGCTTCGGAGGTCCGGCCGGTGCGGCTGCGGATCCCCGCGATCGGCGTCGACGCACCCGCGCTCGTCCCGCTCGGGCTGGGTGCGGACCACCAGCTCGAAGCACCGGCCCGCTTCGAAGACGTCGGCTGGTACGCCGCCGGTCCGGTGCCGGGCGACCCCGGGCCGGCGGTGATCGCCGCGCACGTCGACTCCCGGTCCGGTCCGGCGCCGTTCTTCCGGCTGCGCGACCTGCACGACGGCGACGAGGTGTTCGTCGGGCGCTCGGACGGCCAGGAGACGCGGTTCGTCGTCGACGCCGTCCAGCGCTACCCGAAGAACGCGTTCCCGACGGACGCGGTGTACGGGCCGGCGCCGGGCAGCGCGCTGCGGCTGATCACGTGCGGCGGCAGCTTCGACGCGGCGAAACGGTCCTACCGCGACAACATCGTCGTCTACGCCTCGCCGCGCTGGGGCTAGTACTCCTTGAGCAGCCCGCGCCGGGCCAGCTCGGGCCGGACGCCGTCGCCGAACCAGTACGCCTCCTCCAGGTGCGGGTAGCCCGACAGCACGAACTCGCTCACGCCGACGCTGTGGTACTCCTCGATCAGGTCCGCGACCTCTTCGTGGCTGCCGACGAGCGCGGTGCCCGCGCCGCCGCGGACCAGGCCGACGCCCGCCCACAGGTTCGGGTGGATCTCCAGCCCGCGCACGCCGCCGTCCGTCCGGCCGCCGTGCAGTGCGACCATCCGCTGCTGCCCCACGGACTCGCTCGCGGCCAGCTGGGCCTGCGCCTTCGCGACCTGCTCCGGGCTCAGCGCGTCCAGCAGCTTCTGCGCCTCCGCCCACGCCTCGGCCGAGGTGTCGCGCGAGATCGTGTGCAGCCGGACGCCGAACCGGATCGGCCGGTCCCCGGCCAGCTCGCGGACCTTGCCGATCTTCTCCGCGACCTGCGCGGGCGGCTCGCCCCAGGTCAGGTAGACGTCGGCGTGCCGCGCCGCGACCGGCAGCGCGGCCGGCGACGAGCCCCCGAAGTAGATCGGCGGCACGGGATCCGGCGCGGCCAGCGTCGTCGCGCCCTCGACCCGCAGGTGCTCGCCTTCGAAGGTGAACGGCTGCCCGGACCAGACCCCGCGCACGATCGTCAGGAATTCGTCGGTGCGCGCGTAGCGGGCGTCGTGGTCGTGCCAATCGCCGAAGCGCCGCTGCTCGACCGCGTCGCCGCCGGTGACGATGTTGAGCAGCACCCGACCCTCCGACAGTCGCTGGAAGGTGCCGGCCATCTGCGCGGCCAGTGTCGGCGAGATGACGCCGGGGCGGAAGGCGACCAGGAACTTCAGCCGGGTCGTCTCGCGGATCAGCGCGGCTGTGGTCAGCCACGCGTCCTCGCACCACGTGCCGGTCGGCGTGAGGACGCCTTCGAAGCCCTGCCGCTCGGCGGCGCGGGCGACCTGGGCCAGGTAGTCCAGGTCCGGTTGCCGCTGCGCCGACGGCCCCTGGGACCGGTTGGCGTGAAAGCGTTCCACGATCGTGCGGCCGTCGCCGCTGGTGGGCAGGAACCAGTGCAGCGCAATGCTCATCCGTTGCTCCTAGCCTGATCCAGGTCGGTGGCGAACCGCCGGTCGGCGAACGCGGCGAAGTCCACCTTGCCCGGCAGAGTCTTCTCCTCGGTGAAAGCGTCCGCGAGCTGCTGTTCGGACGCCACCACCGAGTCGTCCAGCGGAATCGGCAGGTCCCGGCCGGCGTCCACGGTCTTCTGCGCGACTTCGAGCTTCAGCCCGGTCTCCTTCGCCCACGCCGCCGCCCATTCCGCGCGGTGCGTGTCGGCCCACTTCTGCGCCTTGACGACCCGGACGGCGAAGTCCCGCAGCGCCGAGTTCTTGCCGGGGTCGGCCAGCGCGGCGGTGCCCGCGGTCAGGAAGCCGAGCCCGTTCGAGGCGCCCCGGCCGTCGGCCAGCACGCGGGCGTGCGCTTCGAGCTGGGCCTGCGCGGTGTAGGGGTCCCAGATCGCCCAGGCGTCGATCGTGTGCTGGGTGAACGCGGCGTAGGCCTCCGACGGCTGCAGGAAGCTCAGCTTGACGTCCTTTGTGGACAGCCCGTTCTTGCGCAGGGTGTTCAGCAGCTGGCCGTGGGCCGACGTGCCTTTGGCGACGCCGATCGTCTTGCCCTTCAACGCGGCGACGTTCGGCAGCGTCGAGTCGGGCGGGACGAGGACGGCCTCCCGCTCGACGTTGCTGCGCGAGACGCTGATGACCTTGATCTTCGCCTTCGCCGCGGCCGCGAAGATCGGCGGGGTGTTGCCGACCCGGCCGGTGTCGATCGCGCCGGCCGACGCGGCTTCGAGCAGCGGCGGCCCGGAGGTGAACGTCGACCATTCGATCTTGTACGGCGTGCCGTCGAGCTGGCCGGCCGCGGTGAGCAGCGACTTGACGCCGCCCTTCTGGTCGCCGACCTCGAGCGTCACCTTCGCGAGGTCCGCCGCGCTCACCGGGCCGGGCACGGCGGCCTGGTCGCCACCGGTCGCCGAGCCGCATCCGGCCAGCGTCAGCGCCGCCGCGGCGACTGCGATTCCCTTACGCCACTGCATCTTCGGTCACTCCCAGGTCCGCCAGCACGCGCCGGCGGAGGTCGTCGTGGCCGGCTTCGCGCGGCCGGTGCTCGGCCACGATCCGCCCGCCGTCGAGCACCAAGACCCGGCCGGCGAGCCGCAGGGCCTCGTCGACGTCGTGGGTCACCAGCAGGACGCCCGGCTGGTGCCGGCGCCAGAGGTCCACGACCAGCCCGTGCATCGCGATCCGCGTCAGCGCGTCCAGCGCCCCGAACGGCTCGTCGAGCAGCAGCAGGCCGGGTTCGCGGACCAGGGCGCGCGCCAGCGAGACGCGCTGGGCCTCGCCACCGGACAGCGTCAACGGCCAGTCGTCGGCGTGGTCGGCGAGGTGCACCTCGCCGAGGGCCTTCTCGGCCAGCGCGCGGTTGCGGGCCTTCGAGACGCCGTCCTGGCGCAGCCCGAGGACGACGTTGCGCCAGACCTTCCGCCACGGCAGCAGCCGCGGCTGCTGGAAGGCGACCGAGACGGTCCCACCCACGACCACGTGGCCCTCGACGTCGTCGTCCAGCCCGGCCAGCACCCGCAGGAGCGTCGACTTGCCCGACCCGCTGCGGCCCAGCAGCGCGACGAACTCGCCGCGTTCGACCGTGAGGTCGAGTCCACTGAGGATGGTCCGGTCGCCGAACTTCTTCGTGAGGTCACGGACCTCGGCTACCGGGTTCGCCACCGCAGCACCTTCCGTTCGAGCAGCCGGACCAGCGCGTCGGTGACCAGGCCGAGCAGGGCGTACAGGACGAGACCGACGACCACGACGTCGGTGCGCAGGAACTCCCGCGCGTTGTTGATGAGGTAGCCGACGCCGGCGTCGGCGTTGACCGTCTCGCCGACGATCAGCGCCAGCCAGGCGATGCCGAGCGACTGCCGGAGCCCGACCAGCGCCTGCGGCAGCGCGCCCGGGACGACCACGTGCCAGAGGCGTTCCGCGCGGCTGAACCCCAAGGCGCGTGAGGCTTCGACGAGGTTCGGGTCGGCGCTGCGGATTCCCGAGTGGACGTTGAGGTAGAGCGGGAACGCCACGCCGAGCGCGACCAGCACGATCTTCGTTTCCTCGCCGATCCCGAACCACAGGATGAACAGCGGGATCAGGCCGAGGAACGGAAGCGTGCGCAGCATCTGGACGGGCGGGTCGACCAGGACCTCGCCCCAGCGGGACAGGCCGGACACGATCCCCAGCAGCACGCCGGCGACGGCGCCGATCGCGAACCCGGCGCCGACGCGGCCGAGCGACACGGCGAAGGCCTCGCCGAGTTCGCCGGTGCGCGCGACTTCGACACCGGCCTGCACCACCGTCCACGGTGAACTGAGCTTGTCCGGTGGCAGGACGCCGGTGGCACTGGCGATCTGCCAGGCGGCGATGAGCACCACCGGGCTGATCCAGCGCCGCAGGTCGGGCTGCCACTTCTTGCGAGGTGGCCCGTCGGCGTGTTTCCGGACGCGTGGAAGCACGCCCGTGGTGGAAATCGACACGGATTTCTCCCGGGGACGGGGATGTTCGGGCTTGCGTGCTCCCGACATTCGGGCCCCGGGCAGGCTGAGTCAATCGGTGCCCAGTCCGTGAAATCGCGGGGTTTCACCCCGTGGAACGGTTTGCTCAGCCGCCGAACATGACCTTCCACTCGTCGAGCGACCGCGGCCGGTAGACGAAGTTCGTGCGCTTGACGTCGGACAGCGCGGCCGACGGCTCGGCGGAGTACTGGTGGCCGGGGTGGACGACGGGATCGCCCGGCAGCCCGGCGAGGGCCTGGAGGCTGCGGTAGATCTCGTCGGCGTCCCCGCCGGGGAAGTCGGTGCGGCCGCAGCCTTCGAGGAAGAGCGTGTCGCCGGAGACGAGCTTGTCCTCGACGAGGAAGCACTGGCTGCCGGGCGTGTGGCCGGGGGTGTGCAGCATCCGGATGGGCACGGACCCGACCTCGAGGACGTCGTCGTGGTCGTGGGCGCGCAGGTCGGTGTCCTCGACCCCGGTCACGCGGCGGACCCACTCGCTTTCGGCCCGGTTGACGTGGATCGGCACGGGCTGGATAGCGAGCAGTTCGGCGATGCCGGGCAGGTCGAAGCCGAGCATCTCGCCGCCGACGTGGTCGGGGTGGTGGTGCGTGGCGAGCACCCCGGTGAGCCGCATGCCGTCGGCTTCGAGCACCCCGAGCAGATCCTGCACGGCGTAGGCGGGGTCGACGACCACGGCGTCCCGGGTGTCCCGGTCCCCGATGAGGTAGGCGAAGTTCACCATCTGCGTCGCGACCGGGTCGCCGACGGCGAAGTCCCGCCCGGCGAGCAGCTGCCGGAAGTAGAGCCGATCTGCCATGGCCCCACCCTACGGGTCAGCTTTCCGGCGGGGTCAGCACGATCCGCCCGAACACTTCGCCGTCCCGCAGCTTCCGGTGCGCGGTCACCGCGTCCTCCAGCGGCAGCACCTCGTGGACCACCGACGTCAGCTCGCCGCGGGTGGCGGCCGCGAAGAGGTCGGCGGCCACCGGGCGGCGGTCGGCCCACGGGATCGTGTCGGCGCTGAACGTCGCGAACGACAGCGACCTGCGGAACGCCGTGAGCAGTTCCTTGCCGAAGTCCGCCGGTGGCTCGCCGGCGACCACGCCGACCGCCACCATCCGGCCGTTCGGCTTCAGCTTGGCGAAGAACCCGGGCAGCTCCGGGCCGGCGACGACGTCGAGGATGACGTCGTAGGTGTCCGGGCCGCCGGCGGCGCGGTCCAGCACCTGCGTCGCGCCCAGTTCGCGCAGCCGCTGCCCGCGTTCCGGCGACGACGTCGTGACCGCGATGGCACCGGCCTTGGCCGCGAGCTGGACGGCCATGATCCCGATGCCGCCCGCCGCGCCGCGGACGAGCACCGACTCGCCCGGGGCGAAGTGGGCGTGGCGCAGGGCGAAGTGGGCCACGAAGCCGGAGCTGCCGAGCGTCACCGCGTCGACGGGCGACAGGGTTTCCGGCAGGGGCACGAGTGTCTCCGCCGGGGCGACGGCCTGCTCGGCGTAACCGCCGCCGACACCGGCGAAGGCCCACACGCGCCGGCCGAGCCACGAGGGGTCGACGCCGTCGCCGGCCGCCGTCACCGTGCCCGCGATCTCGCCGCCGAGGACGTGGCCGGGTTCGAACCCGTAGGCGGCGAGGGCGCCGCTGAGGATCACGGCGTCGACCCCGCCGACGCCGATCGCCTCGGTGGCGACGAGCACCTGTCCGGGGCCCGGTTCGGGGTCCGGGAGGTCGATGACCGCGAGGCCCTCGGGGGCGCCGAACGTCTGTACCGCAACTGCTTTCATGCGCCCGACGGTAGTGGACGCCGGCGTCCACTTGGCTAAAGTGAGAGCGTGGTCGACCTTTTGCCTCACAACCTGCGCTCCGACGCCCGCGACAACCGCGAACGCATCCTCGACGCGGCCCGCGCGGTGTTCGCCGCCGACGGCCTCGACGTCCCGATGCGCGAGATCGCCCGGCGCGCCGGCGTCGGGCCGGCGACCCTGTACCGCCGGTTCCCGACCAAGGAGCTGCTGGTCACCGCGGCGTTCACCGACCAGATGCGGGCGTGCTACTCGATCGTCGACGAGGGTCTCGCGGACCCGGACCCGTGGCACGGTTTCGTCCTGGTCGTGGAGAAGCTGTGCGACCTCCAGGCGCGGGACGCGGGGTTCACCGCGGCGTTCACGACGGCGTACCCCCACGCGATCGACTTCACCGCGGACCGCGAGCGGGCGATGCGTTCGATCGCGAAGCTGATCCGGCGTGCGCAGGAGGCCGGCCAGGTGCGGTCCGACGTCGGCCTCGACGACGTGGTCCTGGTCCTGATGGCCAACGGCGGCATCCGGGCCGCGTCACCGTCCGCCCGCGTCGCGGCTTCACGACGCTTCGCCGCGCTTGCGTTGCGAGGGTTCCGCGCCTGACCGTTGGTGCGCCACGCAAGGCGGCCACTGCGGCGGCGGGCCCGAACCAGCCCTACTCCCCCACCTCCCCGTCGGCCAGCTCCCGCAGCAGATCCAGATGCCCCACGTGCCGCGCCGTCTCCTGGACGACGTGCGCCACCACCCAGCGCACGGTGAACTCCCCCCGCCGCCGGGTCCGGTCGTCCGGCCCCACCCTCGACAGCGACTTCTCCGACCGCGCCCACTCGGCCTTGTAAGCCGCCACCACCGAAGCCGGCGTGTCCTCGGCTCCCAAATCCCAACTGGGATCCGGCGACCCCGCCCACAACGACGGCAGATCCGCTCCCCCGGCCTCGATCGACAACCACCACCGCTCCACGGCCGTCAAGTGCTTCACCACCCCCAAGCGCGCTCAACCGCGGCGACGAAGGCAACGGCGTCGCCACCGCTAGCGAGACCGGCAACCCCGCCAGCTTGTTCACCGCCGTCGCGCGGAGGAACTGCAGGAAGTCCACCTGAAGGCGCAACTCGTCAGCGGCCAGGCGCCCGGGCCACGACCGCCGCGTCTTCGAACTCGTGTTCGACATGACCGCAACGTACCCCACGGGTCCGACAAAATAGAGTGATCACCATGTGGTGGGGACTGCTCTGCGCTCTCGGCGCGGCGATCGCGTACGGCGTGGCTTCGGTGATGCAGTCGGTCGCCGCCAAAGCGACCGACACGGGCACCGAAACCCAAGGCGTCGACCCGAAGCTCCTCGTCCGCGTCCTGAAACAGTGGAAGTTCGTGCTCGGCCTGTCCCTCGACGTCCTCGGGTTCGTCGCGCAGATCGCCGCCCTGCACGTCCTGCCGCTCTTCGTCGTGCAGGCCGCCCTCGCCGCCAGTCTCGCCGTCACCGCCGTCGCCGCG
This sequence comes from Amycolatopsis sp. NPDC098790, assembly GCF_044759945.1. Taxonomy (NCBI): domain Bacteria; kingdom Bacillati; phylum Actinomycetota; class Actinomycetes; order Pseudonocardiales; family Pseudonocardiaceae; genus Amycolatopsis; species Amycolatopsis sp. NPDC098790. Next base: position 1,486,586 of record NZ_JBIWAI010000002.1, on the reverse strand, counting down.
CGCTTCCTCGGCGTGCGGCTCGGGAAGAAGGAGTGGGCAGCCGTCGCCGTCGTGTGCGCCGGGCTCGGGCTGCTCGGCGCCGCCGCCGAAAGTGAAGGCTCCGACCCCGTCGGGCTCGGGTTCCGGCTCGGGCTGATCGGCGCCGTCGCCGTCCTGGCCGTCGCCGGGATCGCCGCCGGGAAGGCGAGCCGCCGCGTCCGGACGCCCGCGCTCGGGCTCGTCGCCGGCCTGAGCTTCGGCGTCGTCGCCATCGCCGGCCGGATCATCCCCAGCCTCGACCCCCTGGACCTGCTCACCGACCCAGCCACCTACACCGTCGCGGTCGCGGGCGGGATGGCGATGCTCTTCTACGCCACGGCGTTGCAACGCGGCAGCGTCACCACGAGCACCGCCATGATGGTCCTCGGCGAGACGGTCTTCCCGTCCCTGGTCGGCGTGCTCGTGCTCGGCGACCGGACCCGGCCCGGGTTCGCGGCACTGGCGATCGCCGGGTTCGTCCTCGCCGTGGCCGCCGCGCTCGCCCTGGCCCGCTTCGGCGAGCCGGACACAAGTGAGACGAAGCCGACCGTGTTCCCGTAACTCCTTTACTTAGACTAGCCTTACCTATCCCACGACCAGGACAGGGAGGCGCGGGTGAGCACGACCGGACGGGAAGTCCTCCGCCGTTCGATCACCGGGCAACGACGATCGGTGGGCCTCGCGGCACTGCTGACCTCGTGCCACCAGGGCGGCGAAGCACTGGTGCCGGTGGTGATCGGCGTGGTGATCGACCAGGCCGTCGCCGGCGGCTCGGTGGGCACGCTGCTCCTCTGGCTCGCGGTGCTCGGCGTGCTGTTCGCCGTGCTGTCGACCAGCTACCGGCTCGGCGCCCGCTTCGGCGAGCGCGCCGCCGAACGCGCCGCCCACGAACTGCGCCTCGACGTCGGGCGCCGGGTCCTGCACCCCGGCGGCGGCGCGGAGTCCCTCGCGGGTGAGCTCGTCAGCATCGGGACGTCGGACGCGAAGCGCGTCGGCCAGGTCAACGGTGTCCTGCCGTTCGGCGTCGCCGGGCTGGCCGGCCTGCTGGTCAGCGCCGTCGTGCTGCTGACCATGAGCGTCCCGCTCGGTTTGCTGGTGCTGCTCGGCACGCCGCCGATGCTCTACCTCGCGCACCTGATCGGCAAACCCCTCGAACGCCGCAGCGAGGCCGAGCAGGAACGCTCCGCCTTCGCCTCCGGCATCGCCACCGACCTCGTCGCCGGGCTGCGCGTGCTCAAGGGCGTCGGCGCCGAACGCGCCGCCGTCGACCGCTACCGCCGCACCAGCCAGGACTCGCTGAAGGCGACGCTGCGGGCGGCCCGCGCCCAGGCCTGGCACAACGGCGCGCTGCTCGCGCTGACCGGGATCTTCATCGCCGTCGTCGCGCTCGTCGGCGGCAACCTCGCGGCCGCGGGCGACATCAGCGTCGGCGACCTCGTCGCCGCGGTCGGGCTCGCGCAGTACCTGATCACGCCGTTCTCGATCTTCTCGTGGGTCAACGGCGAGCTCGCCCAGGGCCGCGCGTCGGCCGGGCGCATCGCCGACGTCCTCAACGCGCCGCCCGCCGTCGAAGCCGGTGAGGCCACGCTGCCGACGCCGGCCGCGGGGCACGTCCGGCTGTCCGCGCTCGGCCGCGGCGCGCTGCGCGACGTCGACTTCGAAGCCCGGCCGGGAGAACTGCTCGGCGTGGTCGCCACCGACCCGGCCGCCGCGACCGACCTCCTCGACTGCCTCGGCCGCGCCGCCGACCCCGCGACCGGCACCGTGACGGTCGACGCGGTCGACCTGTCCACTGTGGACCCCAGCCGGGTCCGCGAGGTGGTGCTGGTGGCCGCGCACGACGCCGACCTGTTCGCCGGCACCGTCGCCGAGAACTGCGGCGACGGGCCGCTGACCGAACCGGCGATGACCGCGGCCGCCGTCGACGAGGTGGCCGAGGCGCTGCCCGACGGCGTCGCGACCGCCGTCAGCGAACGCGGGAGGTCGCTCTCGGGCGGGCAGCGGCAGCGGGTCGCGCTCGCCCGCGCCCTCGCGGCGGACGCGCCGGTGCTCGTGCTGCACGACCCGACGACCGCCGTCGACACCGTCACCGAAGCCCGCATCGCCGCGGGCCTGGCCGAACTGCGGCGCGGCCGCACGACCATCCTCGTGACCACCAGCCCGGCCCTGCTCGCCGCGACCGACCGCGTCGTCCTCCTCGACGACGGGCGGATCGCGGGCGAGGGCAGCCACGCCGAGCTGGCCGGTCGCGCCGACTACCGGGCGGCGGTGCTGTCATGACCCGTGAACTCCTCCCCGTGGCCGACGGCCGCCGGATCCGCGCCGTCGTCGGCGAGCTCGCCGGCCGGTCCAAGGGCCGCGCCGCGGCCGCGTTCACGATGCTCGTCGCGGCGACGGCGATCGGCCTGCTCACCGCTCCCCTGCTCGGCCGGGTCGTCGACCTGGTCGCGACCCACCGGCCGGCCGCCGACCTCGTGACACCGGTCGTCGGCCTGGTGCTCGTCGCGCTCGGCCAGGCCGTCGCGACGGCCATCGGCGTGTCGCTGGTGGCGCGGCTGGGCGAGACGATCCTGGCCGAGCTGCGCGAACGGTTCGTCGAGCGCGCCCTCGGCCTGCCGCTCGACCAGCTGGAGCGCGCCGGGTCCGGCGACCTCACCACGCGCGTGACGAACGACGTCTCGGTCGTCGCGGAAGCCGTCCGGCAGGCACTGCCCGAGCTGGGCCGCTCGGTGCTGACGGTCGTGCTGACCCTGGGCGCGCTGGCGGTGCTGGACTGGCGGTTCCTGCTGGCCGCGCTGGTCGCCGTGCCGATCCAGCTGTGGACCGTCCGCTGGTACGTGCCGCGCGCGAAGCCGCTGTACGCGAGCCAGCGCGAGGCCGTCGGGGCGCAACAGCAGCAGCTGCTGGACACCATCGGCGGCGCGAAGACCGTCCGCGCGTTCCGGCTGGCGGACACCCACCTGGACCGGGTACGCGACCGCTCGAACACCGCGGTCGACCTCGCCCTGCGCGGGATCCGGCTGGTGACGCGGTTCTACGCGCGGCTCAACCTGGCGGAGTTCGTCGGGCTGTCGGCCGTGCTGGCCATGGGGTTCCTGCTGGTCGGCGCGGACGCGGTGTCGGTCGGCGTCGCGACGGCCGCGGCGCTGTACTTCCACAGCCTGTTCGGCCCGATCACGACGGCGCTGGCCCTGGTCGACGACGCGCAGGCGGCCGCGGCGAGCCTCGCGCGGCTGATCGGCGTCGCGGACCTGCCCGCCGAAGCGTCGCCCGCGCAGCCGGCCCGGCCGGTGGACGCGTCGGTGAAGACGGCGGCGGCGGGCTATTCCTATGTGGACGGTCACCCGGTGCTGCGCGACATCGACCTCGGCGTCGCGCCCGGCGAGCGGGTGGCGCTGGTCGGGGCGAGCGGCGCGGGCAAGACGACGCTGGCCAAGCTGATCGCCGGCATCCACGCGCCCGGCACCGGATCGGTCACGCTCGGCGGTGTCCCGCTGGACGAGCTCGGCCCGGAGGCCACGCGCCGGACGGTCGCGCTGATCAGCCAGGAGGTCCACGTCTTCGCGGGACCGCTGTCCGACGACCTCCGCCTCGCGCGCCCGTCGGCGACCGACGCGGAACTGCGGGCAGCGCTGGCGAAGGTGGGGGCACTGTCCTGGGTGGACAGTCTGCCGGACGGCCTGGCCACGGTGGTCGGCGAAGGCGGCCACCAGCTGACGGTGACGCAGGCGCAGCAGCTCGCTTTGGTCCGGCTGGTGCTCGCGGACCCGCCGATCGCGATCCTCGACGAAGCAACGGCGGAGGCGGGCAGCGCGGGCTCGCGGGTGCTGGAGTCCGCGGCGGCGGCGGCCCTCGAGGGACGCACGGCGCTGGTGGTGGCCCATCGCCTGACCCAGGCGGCGGCGTCGGACCGGATCGTGGTCCTCGACGCGGGCGCGGTGGTGGAGTCCGGCACCCACGACGAGCTGGTGGCGGCGGGCGGTCAGTACGCGAAGCTGTGGGCGGCCTGGTCCGGCCAGCGGGCTTGAGACAGACACGGTGAGCGCGGCCGGCCCGCCGCGACGGACTCGCGGGCCGGCGGCGGCTCGCCATCGACAGCAGCCGGCACTGGCCGCCGCCTCACGCCAACACGTCCGACGCCACCTCCGCCAGCGCGGCCACCACCGCCGCCACAGCGGGCGGGTCCGGCGGCTCCCCATAGGTGGCCGCGTGGACCCGCCGCCGGAAGCCGGTGTCGGTCGCGTGCACGTCGTGACGGCGGTGGGCTTCGAGCGCGAGTCCAGGCAGGATCGCAACCCCCGCCCCAGCGGCGACCAGCGACTGCACCACCACCATGTCGTCACTCAGCGAGGCGATCCGCGGCACAAAGCCCGCCCGCGCACACACCGCACCCAACTCCTCCCGGCACCGGGCACACCCACCGATCCACCCGGACTCCCGATGGTTCTCGAGGCGGTCACCGGCATCCCGGCTGACGAGGTGGATCGGATCGTCACCGAGGTGCCGCAGCCGGAACCCCTCCTCGACCGGACCTCCGTCGTGGCTGAACACCACGGCGACATCGATCTCCCCATGACGCAGCATGCGCAGCGCTTCGACCGGGTGCTCGTCGACCAGGCTCAGCTGCAGTCCCGGGTGCGCGACAGCCAGCACCGCCGCGGCCCGAGGCACGAGCGTGGCCAACGTGGACGCGTTGGCGGCCAGCCGGACCAAACCCGCCCGCAGGCCCACCTGCGCGGCCAGCTCGGTGGCCGCGGCGTCGACGCGGCCCACGATCTCCGCGGCCCGGTGGGCCAGCAGCCTTCCCTCCGGCGTCAACCGGATGCCGCGGCCGATCCGCTGGACGAGCTGGGCTCCCGTGGCCGCCTCCAGACGGGACAGGTGGTGGCTCACCGACGGCTGCGAATAGTGCAGCTCACGCGCCGCCTCGGTCACCGATCCGTGGCGCGCCACCGCCGCCAGCACCTTGAGGTGGACCAGGTTCAGCATTCATCAACGTTATCAATGCGTTCGCCGCCGATTTGGCATTGAACGTCATGCCCCGCACGCCGCAAGCTGGTCCCCATGACGAAGGTGACCTGCGACCTCACGATCTCGCTCGACGGCTACGCCGCCGGGGCCAACCAGACGGAGCAGCGCCCGTTCGGCGACGACGGCGGCGACGGCTGGGGCGACAAGCTGCACGCCTGGTACGGCGAAGGCGCCGAAACCCACCCCGAGGAGTTCGCCAGGATGATGACCGCGAAGGCGTTCATCATGGGCCGCAACATGTTCGGCCCGATCCGCGGCGACTGGGACCGGCAGTGGACAGGCTGGTGGGGCGACAACCCGCCGTACCACGGCCCGGTGTTCGTGCTCACCCACCACGAGCGCGAACCGCAGCCGATGGACGGCGGCACCACGTTCCACTTCGTCACCGAAGGGATCGAGGCCGCGTTCGAACGCGCTCGCGAAGCGGCCGGCGGCGGCGACATCTCCGTCCACGGCGGTGCGCAGACCGTGAACCAGTACCTCGCCGCCGGGCTGATCGACGAGATCCGGCTGCACGTCGCCCCGCTCATGCTCGGCGCCGGGTCGCGCCTGTTCGACGGCGTCCCGCCGCTGGACCTCGAGCAGGTCGAGGCGCGCGCCGCCAAGTCGGTCACGCACCTGCGCTACCGCGTGCTGCGCTGAAAACGCCGGGAGCCCCCGACCGGCTCCCGGCGCGACCTCAGTCGTCCATGGCGTCGGCCAGGGACTTCGGCCGCATGTCCGTCCAGTTCGCTTCCACGTGGTCCAGGCACTCCTGACGGGCCGCCGGGCCGAACGCGACCGTCCAGCCGGCCGGGACGTCGACGAACTCCGGCCACAGGCTGTGCTGGTTCTCGGCGTTCACCAGCACCAGGTACGTGCCGTCGGGGTCTTCGAACGGGTTGGTCATGCGGGCCTCCTCAGGCGGTGACGTCCGTGCGGGCGCCCTTGACGACCTCGGTCAGCTTCTGGATGACCGGGGCCGCGAGCACCGGGTTGAACCGGGGTTCGGTCGACCAGTCGGCGAGCTGGTTCGCCTTGACCGCGGGCAGCTGCGCCCACGTCGGGATCGCGGCCAGCTGCTGGCGCGAAAGCGCGTACGTGCGGCTGTCGGTCAGGATCAGGTCGGCCGGGTACTTGCCCGCCTGCTCCCAGCTGAGCGTCTCGAAGTAGTCGTCGGTGCCGGCGCCGTTGATGATGTCCAGGCCGAGGTCGCGGTAGTACGCCAGGTCGGCGAAGAACTCCGGCTTGCAGACGTACAGGTTGTCCTTGTCGCTGGACACCACGAGCACCTTGAGGCCGGGTTTGGCCTTGATCGCCGCCTTGAGGTCGTCGGACGCCTTCTGGAAGTCGTCCTTGCCCTTCTTGATGACGTCGGAGTTCGCGTCGCCGCCGAGCGCCACCGCGAGCTGCTCGTAGCGCTCGATCACCTTCGGCAGCGTGACCTTGTACTCCGACAGGGCGACGATCGGCGCGACCTGCTGGACCTTGGGGCCGAGGTCGTCCTTGAGCACCCACAGGTCGGTCGGCTTGGCGCCGGTGAGGCCGGTGATCACCAGGTCCGGCTTGGTGGCGGCGAACTTCTCCATGCTGAAGTCGTCCCAGGCGTTGCCGATCGACGTGACGGCGTTCAGGTCGATGTTGCCCGCCTGGATCTCCTTGCCGCCGTCGGCCGTCTTCTGCGGGCCGAACACGCCGACCGGGCGGACGCCGTAGTCCCACAGCGCGGCCGCGGAGCTGACGTAGGCCACGACGCGCGTCGGACGCTGGTCGCGCGACGCCTTCTGCCCGCGGTCGTCGGTGAATTCCCACGGGCCGGAGGACGCGGCGGGCTTGTCGTCCCCGCCGCCGCTGCCGCACGCGGTGAGGGCGGCGGCCGCGGCGAGCCCGCCGGTGCCGATCAGGAATCCACGCCGGCTGAGCCCGGCACCACCTTGAAACACGGACATGAAGAACCTCTCGCTGAGCTTTAGGTAAGGCACACCTTATTTAGGGCAGCCTGCCAAAAGCAACCACCGCAACCGTCCTGTGTCCACGCCCACGCGCGTCAATTCCGACCGGACAACTGGGCCTCCGCGCCGGGCACCGGCTCGGCCGGGTCGTGTCCCAGGTGGACCTGGCGGTTGTCGGCGTCGACGTGCACCACCCGCGGCCGGTGCCCGGCGCGCTCGGCTTCGTCGACCTGGGCGTAGGTGATGATGATGACGAGGTCGCCGGGGTGCACGAGGTGCGCGGCCGCGCCGTTGACCCCGATCACGCCCGTGCCGGGATCGCCGGTGATGGCGTAGGTCTCCAGGCGGGCGCCGTTGGTGATGTCGACGACCTGGACGCGCTCGCCCTCGACGATGTCCGCGGCGGCCATCAGGTCGGCGTCGATCGTCAGCGAGCCGACGTAGTGCAGGTCGGCCTGCGTCACGGTGGCGCGGTGGATCTTGGCGTTCATCAGGGTGCGGTGCACGTCTACCTCGCGTCTCGGGTCACGGTGTCTTTCGGGGGTTCCGGGTGGCGGAGCCCCCGGCCCGGGGCGGAGCCCCGGCTTTCACACAGCGTCTTTCGGGGTTCCGGGTGGCGGAGCCCCCGGCCCGGGGCGGAGCCCCGGCTTTCACACAGCGCGGCCAGGCCGGCCGCGGTCGGGGTGCGGAAGAACTCGGCGATCGGGAGCTCGGTCCCGAGCCGCTCGGTGATCCGGTTGCGCAGGACCACGAGCAGCATCGAATGCCCGCCGAGGGCGAACAGGTCGTCGTCGGCACCGACGGCACCGACGTCCAGGACCTCCGCGAAGATTTCGCAGAGGGTCTTCTCCAGGGGTGTCTCCGGGGCCCGGCCCCGGGTCGCGAACCCGGGCACCGGCAACGCGGCCTTGTCGAGCTTCCCGTTGGGTGTCACCGGGAACGCGTCGAGCGGGACGATCGCCGCGGGCACCATGTACTCCGGCAGCGACCGGGCGACGAACTCCCGCAGCCGCGCGGGATCCGCCGTCGCCGGGGTCGTGTAGGCGACCAGGCGCTTGTCCCGGTCCTCGCGGACGACGACGAGCGCCTGTTCGACGTCGTCGTGCCGGGTCAGCGCCGTCTCGATCTCGCCGGGTTCGATGCGGAAGCCGCGGATCTTGACCTGGTCGTCGGTGCGGCCGAGGTACTCGAGCTGCCCGTCCGGGCGCCACCGCACGAGGTCGCCGGTGCGGTACATCCGCTCGCCCGGCGGCCCGAACGGGTCGGCGACGAACCGGTCGGCGGTCAGCGCGGGCCGGTCGTGGTAGCCGCGGGCCAGCCCGGCGCCGGCCAGGTACAGCTCGCCGGGTACGCCGGCCGGGACCGGCGTGAGGCCGCCGTCGAGGACGTACGCGCGGGCGTTGTGCACCGGGCGCCCGACCACCGGTCGCTCGGAATCGGCGAAGCGGCCGACCAGAGCGTCCACAGTGGCCTCGGTCGGGCCGTAGAGGTTGTACGCCTCGGTGCCCGGCATCGACCGCAGCTGCTCCCACAGCGTCTGGGACACGGCTTCACCGCCGACGCCCACGACCCCGAGGGCGCACTTGCCGTCTTCGACGACGCCGGCCGCGGCCAGCTGCGCGAAGTGCGACGGCGTCAGTTCGAGGAAGTCGAGCCCGCGCTCGCGCACCACCGCGGCGAGCCGGTCGGGGTCGCGGCGGGTGTCGTCGTCGACGACGTGCACCTCGTGCCCGTCCAGCAGCCACAGCTGCGGCTGCCAGGAGGCGTCGAAGAAGAACGCCCAGGCGTGCCCGACCCGCAGCCGGCGTCCGCCCGCCGCGGCGACCGCCGGGCGGTAGAGCGTCTCGCGGTGGCTGTGGAACAGGTTCACCAGCCCGGAGTGCGGGATGACGACGCCCTTGGGCTTGCCCGTCGAGCCGGACGTGTAGAGCACGTACGCCGGGTTCGCGGGCGACGGCGGGGTGAGGACAGCGGAACTGTCCACAATGTCCTCGACGAACAGCGCCCCGGGTATCGGCGAAGCCACCGAACGGCTGGTGAGCACGAGCGTCGCCCCGGCGTCGGCGAGGATCGCCGAGATCCGCTCGACCGGCTGGTCCGGGTCGACCGGTAGGTACGCCGCCCCCGTCTTGAACACGCCGAAGATCGCCTCGACGACCTCGGCCGAGCGCGGAAGCACCAGCGCCACGACCTTCTCCGGCCCGGCGCCCCGGGAAGCCAGCCACCGGGCCAGGCGGTCGGTCCGGGCCCCGAACTCCGCGAAGGTGACGCTGCGGGACGCGTCGCTCAGCGCAGTCGCGCCGGGGGTCGCGGCCACCTGGGCGGCCAGCCGGTCGACCACGGTCGGCGCCGACGTCGTCAGTGGCTCGCCGGCGCCCCAGTCGCGCAGGATCCGGTGCCGCTCGGCGGGTTCGAGGACGTCGATCCGGCTCAGCGGGCGGTCCGGGTCGGCGACGACGGCGGTCATCAGCCGCACCAGGCGCTCGGTGAGCGTCCGGGCGGTCGGTTCGTCGAACAGGTCGAGGCTGAACTCGAGGTCGCCCTCGATCCCGCCGGGGGTTTCCACGAGGTCGAACGACAGGTCGAACTTCGCCTGCCGCAGCCCCGTGTCCCGGTATTCCGCGTCGAGGTCGAGCAGCCGTTCCGGCTCCGAACCGGAGTGGTAGACGGCGAGCATGACCTGGAACAGCGGGTGCCGCGCCAGCGACCGGGATGGGTTGAGCAGCTCGACGAGGTGCTCGAACGGCAGGTCCTGGTGGGCGTACGCGGCCAGGTCGGCCTCCCGGACGCGGCCGAGGAGTTCGCGGAACGTCGGGTCGCCGCCGGTGTCGGTGCGCAGGACCAGGGTGTTGACGAAGAACCCGGCCAGGTCCTCCAGCGCGTGGTCGGTCCGGCCGGCGACCGGGGTGCCGAGCGGGATGTCGGTGCCCGCGCCGAGCCGGGTGAGCAGGGCCGCGAGTGCCGCCTGCAGCACCATGAACGTGCTGGTGTCGCTGCCGTGGGCCAGCTCGCGAAGTCCACTGTGGACCTCGGCGGGCACGGTGAACGGTACGGCGGCGCCGCGGTTCGTCGACCGCGCCGGGCGGGGCCGGTCGACGGGAAGCGCCAGCTCGTCCGGGATCCCGGCGAGGGTGTCCCGCCAGAACGCGGCCTGCCGGCCGAGGATGCTGTCCGGGTCGCCGGCCCGGCCGAACATCTCCCGCTGCCAGAGCGTGTAGTCCGCGTACTGCACCGGCAACGGCGTCCACTGTGGACGTTCACCGCGCAGGCGCGCGGCGTACGCGGTGTCGAGGTCCCGCTTGAGCGGCGGCAACGACCAGCCGTCGCCCGCGATGTGGTGCACCAGCAGGACGAACACGTGCCGCTCGGGCCCGGCCGACACGAGCGTCGCGCGGATCGGGATCTCGGCGTCCAGGGTGAAGCAGTACGACGCCGCCGCGGTGACGCTGTCGTCGAGATCGGTGGACGTCTCCGTGACCAGCACCGGCCGCGCGCGGTCGTCGCCCGGATCCAGCACGACCTGCCGGGGCGTGCCGTGGTCCTCGACCAGGATCGTGCGCAGGACCTCGTGGCGCGCCACGACGTCACCCAACGCCGCCTGCAGCGCGCCGGCGTCGACCGGTCCGGTGAGCTCCCACGCCCACGGGATGTTGTAGGTCGCGCTCAGCCCGTCGAGGCGGTCGAGGAACCACAGGCGCTGCTGGGCGAACGACAGCGGCAGCACCTCGGGCCGCTCGACCAGCACCAGCGCCGGACGGCTTTCCCGGCCCGGGTCGAGCAGTTCCGCGAGCCGGGACGGCGTCGGCGCGTCGAACACCGCCCGGATCGGGACCTCGACGCCGAGCAGCGCGCGGATCCGGCTGACCAGCCGCGTCGCCAGCAGCGAATGCCCGCCGAGGGTGAAGAACCCGTCGTCCGGGCCGACCTGCGACACGCCGAGGACGTCGGCGAAGAGGTCGCACAGCGCCTGCTCGGCCGGCGTCCGCGCGACGCGGCCCGAGGTCCGGATCTCCGGGTCGGGCAGCGCGGCGCGGTCGAGCTTGCCGTTGGCGTTCACCGGCAGCTCCGGCAGCACGACGATCGCCGAGGGCACCAGGTACTCCGGCAGCCGCGCGGCGAGCGCCGTCCGCAGCGCGGCCGGGTCACCGGCCGGAGCGACGTAGGCGATCAGCCGGTCGTCCCGGGCGACCACCGCCGCGCGGGCGACCGAGGCGTCGGCCGTCAGCGCGGCTTCCACCTCGCCGGGCTCGACGCGGAACCCGCGGATCTTGATCTGCTGGTCGGCGCGGCCGAGGAACTCGAGGGCGCCGTCGGGACGGCGGCGGACGAGGTCGCCGGTGCGGTACATCCGCTCCCCCGCCTCGAACGGCGAGGCCACGAACCGTTCCGCGGTGAGCGCCGGACGACCGAGGTAGCCGCGGGCGAGCCCGGCACCGGCCAGGTACAGCTCGCCGCGGACACCCGGCGGCACCGGCCGCAACGCCGCGTCGAGGACGTACGCGCGGGTGTTCGCGACCGGCCGGCCGATCGCCACCGGCCCGCACTGCTGCGCGAGGCTGTCGCCCGCGACCTCCGAACAGCCGTACAGGTTGACGAGCTTCGCCGACGGCCACCGGCGCGCGACCTTTTCGGCCAAGGCGACCGAAAGCGGTTCGCCACTGGTGATCCACGTCGTCACGGAGTCGAACGCGTCGGCCGGGGCGTCCTCGACGAAGCTGTCGAGGAGGCTCGGCACCACGGTCAGCACCTCGGCGCCGGATGTCCGCACGAGGTCGGCCAGCGCGTGCGGGTCGGTGGCCGTCGCGTCGTCGGCGAGCACCACCGGATCGCCCGCGACGAGCCCGCCGAGCAGCTCGGTCGAACCGTCGATGAACGTCAGCGCGCTCTTCGCGATCCGTGCGCCGCCGGCGATCCCGCGTCCCCAGTGCAGCCGGTTCGCCAAGGCGAGCTGGGTGCCGGCGACGGCCTTGGGGCGTCCCGTCGAACCGGACGTGAAGATGACGTACGCCGGGTGGTCCGGGCTGATCGACGGCCACACGGGTTCGGGTCCCGTGTCGCCGGGCCGGACCAGCCGGTCACCGAAGCCTTCCTCGGCGATGACCAGGTGCGGGCCGGCGTCGGTGAGCATCAGCTCGACGCGCTCCGCCGGGTGGTTCAGGTCGAGGGGCAGGTAGGCGGCGCCGGTCTTGAGCACCGCCACCAGCGCGACGACGAGGTCGGCCGAGCGCGGCAGCGCGACCGCCACCACGCGTTCCGGACCGGCACCCCGCGCGAGCAGGGCGCGGGCGAGCGTCGTCGCCCGGGCGTCCAGTTCGGCGTAGGTGAGGCGTTCGGAGCCGAACACCAGCGCGGTGGCCTCCGGGGTCCGGGCCACTTGGGCGGCGAACAGCGCGGCGGTCGTCTCGGCAGGCAGCGGCGTCGCGGGGTCGGCGGCGAGCCGCTCGTGCTCGGCCGCGGTGAGCAGGTCGACCGCGCCGATCCGGGTGTCCGGGTCGGCCACGACGGCCCGCAGCAGCATCCGCAGCCGGTCCAGGATCGCTTCGACGCTCGCGCGGTCGAAGACGTCGCTGTTGTACTCGGCGGTGCCGCGGATCCCGGCCTGGTTGCCGGGCCGCTCGCCGACGAAGAACGTCAGGTCCGCGCGGGCCGTCCCGGTGCGAACCGGTTCTTCCGCGACCGTCAAGCCGGGCAGCGCGAGGTCAGCGACGGCGTTGTTCTGCCAGGCCAGCATCGTCTGGAACAGCGGGTGGTAGGCCAGCGAGCGGACCGGGTTCAGCGCTTCGACCAGGCGCTCGAACGGCACGTCCTGGTGGGCGTAGGCGTCGAGGCTGCGGTCCCGCACGCGGGCGACGAGGTCGCGGAACGACGGGTCGCCGCCGGTGTCCACGCGCAAGACCAGGGTGTTGACGAAGAATCCGACGAGGTCGTCGAGCGCGGCGTCGGTGCGGCCGGCGATGGACGTGCCGAGCGGGATGTCGGTCCCCGCGCCGAGCCGGGTGAGCAACGCGGTCAACCCGGCGTGGACGACCATGAACACACTGGCGCCGCAGGCGCGGGCCAGCTCTACTAGTCCACTGTGGAGCTCGGCGTCCCAGCCGAAGGCGAACTGCTCACCGCGGTAGGACGCTTCGGCCGGGTGCGGCCGGTCGGTCGGCAGCTCGATCCGCTCGGGCAGGCCGGAGAGGGTCTCGCGCCAGTAGGCCAGCTGCGGCTCGATCACCGGCTCGCCGAGGACGTCACGCTGCCACAGCGTGTAGTCCGCGTACTGCACCGGCAACGGCGTCCACTGTGGAGTCTCGCCGGCTTGCCGTGCGGTGTAGGCCGTCGCGAGGTCCCGCCACAGAGGTGCGGTCGACCAGCCGTCCGAGGCGATGTGGTGGAACACCAGCACCAGGACGTGTTCCTGGGCGCCGAGCCGCAGCAGCTCGGCCCGCAGCGGGATCTCCGACTCCAGCTGGAACACCGTCTGCGCTGCCTCGGACACGGCATCGGCGAGCGTCGCCTCCGTGACCGTGCGGGTGGGCAGCGGGATCGTGACGTCGTCGAGGATCTGCTGCCGGGCTTCGCCCTCGATCTCCGGGAAGACCGTGCGCAGAGCCTCGTGGCGGCCGACCACATCGGACAGGGCGAGTTCCAGCGCGGTGACGTCGAGGTCGCCGGTCAGGCGGACCGCGGTCGGCATGTTGTACGTCGCCGACGCGCCTTCCAGCCGGTGCAGGAACCACAGCCGCTGCTGGGCGAACGACAGCGGCAGCACGTCCGGGCGCGGCTCGACGCGCTCCAGCGCGGGCCGGGCGGCCGAGGAGTCCGAAGTGGACAACAGAGCCGCGAGCCCGGCGACCGTCGGCGTCTCGAACACCGACCGCACCTGCAGCTCGACGCCGAACACCGCGCGCAGCCGCGCGACCAGGCGCGTCGCCATGAGCGAATGCCCGCCCAGCGCGAAGAAGTCGTCGTCGACACCGATCGACGCGGTGTCGAGGACTTCGGCGAACAGACCGCAGAGGACCTCCTCGACCGGAGTCCGCGGCGCGCGGCCGGCGGTGACGGCGTGGGTGTCCGGGCTCGGCAGGGCGCGGCGGTCGAGCTTGCCCGAGGCGAGCAGCGGCAGCCGGTCGAGGACGACGAACGCCGAGGGCACCATGTACTGCGGCAGCCGGTCGCGGACGTGGGCGCGCAGGGCCGAGACCAGGGCGCTGTGGTCCCGCCGGCCCGCCGGGTGGTTGCCCAGCGTTTCCAGCGCGGCCCGGACCGGCTTCCCGCGGTGGATCCGCGTCGGCTCGCCGGTGGTGAACACGACCTCGAGCAAGCCCGGGTGCGTCGGCGCCGCGAAGACGCGGTAGCCGAGGTCCTGGAGTTCCTCGAAGTCCACTCCGGACGGTTCGGAGTCCAAAGCGGACAGTGCGGTGCCGGCGTCGCCCTCGGCGAGTGCGGCGACGGCGGCCAGCTCTCCGGACAGCCGTGCGTCCGGCACGCCGGTGACGCGCAGCCGGGTCGGGCGCTCGGCCAGCAGCCGCTTCAGCTCGTCGACCGTGGTGAACGCGACGACGGTTTCCTCGACGGGTTCCGGCTTCGGGGCCTTGCGCAGGACGACGTCGTAGCGGTGGCGGGTCAGCTCGTTGTGCGCGTGCCCACGTTTGACCCACAGGTCGACGTCGTCGAAGCCGTCGAGCTGTCGGGCCAGGGCCGGGAAGAAGTCCGGATCCAGCACCAATTCGCCTTCACGGGCAATGGCCTGATCGACGGCGGCCGTGTCGCGGCGGCCGTGGCGCAGCTCGGTCGCCGTCCGGAATGCCCGCAGGGAGCGCAGGTTCCGGATGTCGCCGAGGAAGATCACCCCGCCCGGGCGGACCTGCGCGGCGGCGGTGCGGATGACCTCGGCGAGGTAGCCGACGCTCGGGAAGTACTGCGCGACCGAGTTGATGATCACCGTGTCGAACGGTTCGTCCGGCAGTTCGCCCAGGTCGTGCGCGGGCCGGGCGGCGAGGTGGACCTTGGCCGCGAACGGCGTCGCCGCGAGTTCGCGCCGGAGGTTGGCGATCGCCTTCTCCGACAGGTCGACGCCCCAGTACTCCTCGGCGTCCGGCGCGATCCGGGACAGGATCAGGCCGCTGCCGACGCCGATCTCGAGCACCCGTTTCGGCTGGAGCGACCGGATCCGGTCGATCGTCGCCGCGTGCCACTCGCGCATCTCGCCGAGGGGGATTTCGGAGCCGTCGTAGCTGGAGTTCCAGCCGGTGAAGTTCTCCTCCAGCCCGCCGGACGCCGCTTCGGTGAACACGTTCTCGTGCAGTTCGCGCCACTCGCCGACGTGGTCGAGCTCCGCCTCTTCGTCGCGGCCGGCGGCCGGGACGGCGTAGGCGATGAGCCGCCCGTCCTGGGCGATCACCACGGCCTGGCCGACGGCCGGGTGCTCGGCGACGACGGTCTCGATCTCGCCGGGCTCGATGCGGTAGCCGCGGATCTTGACCTGGTCGTCCGCCCGGCCGAGGAACACCAGCCGCCCGTCCGGCAGCCACTTCACGAGGTCGCCGGTGCGGTAGAGCCGGCCGCCGTCGCCGAACGGGTCCGCGACGAACCGTTCCGAGGTCAGCGCCGCCCGGCCGAGGTAGCCGCGGGCCAGTCCGGACCCGGCCAGGTACAGCTCCCCCACCACGCCGGGCGGGACCGGCCGCAAGCCGGCGTCGAGCACGTACGCCCGGGTGCCGGGGTCGGGGATGCCGATCGGGACGACCGTCGCGTCCGCCAGTTCGACGGGGTCGCTCTCGCCGAGCGTCGAGTTGGTGGTCGCCTCGGTCGGGCCGTAGGCGTTGAACATCCGCCGCCCGGGGGCCCACCTTTTGACGAGTTCCGGCGACACGCGTTCGGTGCCGGCCAGCAGCACGCTGTCTCGCGGGAGGTCGCAGTCCGCCGGCATGGCGTCGAGCAGCGCGGGCGGCAGGATCATGAAGTCCACGGAGTGCTGGTGCGCGTATTCGGTCAGCGCCGGACCCGCGACCCGCCGTTCGGCCGGGACGACGACCAGGCGGCCGCCGGAGAGCAGGCCGACGCACAGGTCCCAGAAGGCGACGTCGAAGCTCGGCGACGCGAACTGCAGCACCCGGCTGTGCGGGCCGATCCCGAACCGTTCGACCTGCGTCGCGACCAGCTTGGCAACGCCGGAGTGCTGGAGGACGACGCCCTTGGGCCGGCCGGAGGAGCCGGACGTGTAGATGACGTAAGCCGCGTTCTCCGGCTTGACGACGACGTCCGGGTCCATTGTGGACATCGTGTCGAGCGCCGGGTCGTCCAGGAGCACGCGAGGAACGTCCGCGGGCAGCTTGGCGTCGATCTCGCGCGTCGTGACGACGCAGACCGGACGCGCGTCGCCGACCATGTAGGCGATGCGGTCGCCGGGGTAGTCGACGTCGACCGGCAGGTACGCGGCGCCGGCCTTGAGCACGGCCAGCTCCGCGACGATCATGTCGACCGACCGCGGAACGGCCAGCGCGACGACCCGCTCCGGCCCGGCACCGCGCGCGAGGAGCAGGTGCGCCAGCCGGTTCGCGCGCGCGTTCACCTCGGCGTACGTCAGCTCGACGTCCTCGAAGACGAGCGCCACGGCGTCCGGCGCTTCGGCCACGCGGCGCGCGAACAGGCCCGGGAACGTCTCGGTGCCCGCGGGGTCGAGCGAACCGGCCCACTCCGTCAGGACCCGGTCGCGCTCGTCCCCGGCCAGCAGATCCAGGGCGCCGACCGGGCGGTCCGGCTCGTCCAGCGCCGCGCGCAGCAGCACTTCGAGGCGGCGCAGGATCGCGTTCGCGCCGGCGTGGTCGAAGACGTCGGCGTTGAACTCCAGCACGCCGGCGATCCCGGCCTCGCGTTCGGTCAGCGAGATCGCCAGGTCGAACTTCGACGTTCCGGTGGTCACCGGGATCTCGGTGACGGTCAGGCCGGGCAGCACGACCTCGGCACGGGTGTTGTTCTGGCCGGCGATCATGACCTGGAACAGCGGGTGGTAGGACAGCGAGCGCGCCGGGTTGAGCACCTCGACCAGGCGCTCGAACGGGACGTCCTGGTGGGCGTAGGCGTCGAGGTTGCGCTCGCGGACGCGGGCGACGAGGTCGCGGAAGCTCGGTTCGCCGCCGGTGTCGACGCGCAGGACGAGGGTGTTGACGAAGAACCCGACGAGGTCGTCGAGGGCGGCGTCGGTGCGGCCGGCGATGGGCGAGCCGATCGGGACGTCGGTGCCCGCGCCGAGCCGGGTGAGCAGCGCGGCCAGCGCCGCGTGCACGACCATGAACACGCTCGCGCCGGACTCACGCGCCAGCTCGGCCAGCCGCGTGTGCAGTTCGGCGTCCCACGCGAAGGTGTGCAGCTCGCCGCGGAAGGTCGCGGTCGCCGGGTGCGGCCGGTCGAGGGGCAGCTCGATGCGGTCGGGCAGCCCGTCGAGGGTGTCGCGCCAGTACTCCAGCTGCGTGCTGAGGACGCTGTCCGGGTCGTCCTCGTTGCCAAGCAGATCTTGTTGCCACAGTGTGTAGTCCGCGTACTGCACCGGCAACGGCGTCCACTGTGGAGTCTCACCGGCGCGGCGCGCGGCGTAGGCCGTCGCGATGTCGCGCCACAGCGGGGCCATCGACCAGCCGTCGGACGCGATGTGGTGGAACACCAGGGCCAGGACGTGCTCGCGCTCGCCGGCCCGCAGCAGCTCCGCGCGTATCGGCGCCTCGCGTTCGAGGTCGAACGAGCCGCGGACGAGCCTGGTCAGGTCGGCGTCGAGGTCGGTGACTTCGCGCACGTGGAGGTCGACCGCACCGGCCGGGAGGATGTCCTGGTACGGGACGCCGTCGCGCTGCGGGAAGCGCGTCCGCAGCGCCTCGTGGCGGGCGACCACATCGGACAGTGCCGTGCGCAGCGCCTCGACGTCGACCTCGCCTTCCAGGCGCATGATCAGCGGGACGTTGTAGGTGGCCGACGGGCCTTCGAGGTGGTGCAGGAACCACAGCCGCTGCTGCGCGCCCGACAGCGGCACCAATGCCGGCCGGTCCACCGGGACGAGCGGCGGCCGCGCGGTGCCGGTCCCGGCGCCGACCAGCGCGGCCAGGCCGGCGGGAGTCGGGGTCTCGAACACCGAGCGGACTTCCAGCTCGGCGTTCAAGGTCGTGCGGATGCGGGCGATCAGCCGGGTGGCCAGCAGCGAATGGCCGCCGAGGGCGAAGAAACTGTCGTCGGGACCGACCTTCGGCAGGCCCAGGACGTCGGCGAACAGCTCGCACAGCTGCCGTTCGACCGGCGTGCGCGGCTCGCGGTCCGACGTCGGGGCGACCGGGTCGGGCGACGGCAGGGCACGGCGGTCGAGCTTGCCGTTGGCGGTCACCGGGAGCGCGTCGAGGACGACGATCGCCGACGGGACCATGTGCTCGGGCAGCCGGTCGGCCGCGAGGGTCCGCAGGTCCGCGGTGAGCGTGCTGATCCGGCGGAACCGGCCGGGGTTGCCGGTGTAGGACAGCAGCGGCCCGGTGCCCGGCTGGAACGCGCCGGCGGGGTCGCCGGTCGTGAAGAGGACATCGACCGAGCCGTCGCCGGACGCGGACCAGGTGACGACCGTGCGGTAGCCGTGCGCGTCACCGAATGCGTACCAGTCTTCGGGGTCCACCCCGCCCGGCGCCGTCCGGCCGTTCGGGACGCGTTCGATCCGGCACGGGCCGGTGATCTCGTCCAGTGTGGACAGATCCGTGCCCCACACCAGCGTGGGAACCTCGGGTGCCGCGGCCGATCCGGGGCGCAGGACAACGTCGTAGCGGTACTGGGTCAGCTCGTTGACCGCCCGGCCGCGCTTGACGCGGATGTCCGCGGTGACCTCGCCGAGCCCGGCGAAGAACTCGGGCGCGACGAGGAGTTCCTTCTCCCGCAGGAGGTTCTGCTCGACGTCGCCGCCGCGCGCTTCGGCCACGGCCGTGTGGAAGGCGCGGACCTGGCGGAGGTCGCGGACGTCGCCGACGAACAGCGATCCACCCGGCGCGAGCAGTTCGAGGGCCCCGCGCAGCACCTCCAGCAAGTACGTCCCGCTCGGGAAGTACTGGACGACGGAGTTCAGCACGATGGTGTCGAAGAACCCGGACGGCAGGCCGGACAGGTCCGCGGCGTCGCCGGTGCGCAGCTGGACGCGATCGGCGAGCGCGGGGTCGGCCTCGACCCGGCGGCCCAGCGACGCGATGACCTCGGCGGAGAAGTCCGTGCCCCAGTAGGTCTCGCAGTGCGGGGCCAGCTCGGTCAGCAGCAGGCCGGTGCCGACGCCGATCTCGAGAACCCGCGTCGGCTCGAGCTCGCGGATGCGCGTGACGATCGCGTCCCGCCACTCCCGCATCTCCGCTCGTGGGATCGGCTCGCCGGTGTAGCTGGAGTTCCAGCCTTCGAACTCGTCGTCGGTGGCCGCGTACATCGAGTCGTACAGCTCGCGCCACTCCCCGACCTGCTCGGTCTCCTCGTCCGCCGAGCTCGCGGTGTCGGCGGGCACGACGTACCCGACCAGGCGGACGTCGCCCGGCCGGTCCTCCCGGGCCACGACCACGGCGTGCGCGACCTCGTCGTGGGTGGCGAGGGTGGCCGCGATCTCCCCCGGCTCGACGCGGAAGCCGCGGATCTTGATCTGCTCGTCGCCGCGGCCCAGGAACTCGAGGACGCCGTCGGGACGGAAGCGGGCCAGGTCGCCGGGGCGGTACATCCGGGCGCCCGGCGCGCCGAACGGGTCGGCGACGAACCGTTCCGCGCTGAGGCCGGGCCGGCCGAGGTAGCCGCGGGCGAGCTGGACGCCGGCGAGGTACAGCTCCCCGGCGGTACCGGGCGGCACCGGCCGCAAGGCGGCGTCGAGGACGTAGGTCCGCGTGTTCCACACCGGACGTCCGATCGGGACGGAGGTGTCCTCAGTGGACGTCCGCCAGGACGTGACGTCGACCGACGCTTCGGTCGGGCCGTAGAGGTTGTGCAGCTCGGCGTCGAGGACCTGGCCGAACTGAGTGACGGCGTCGAGCGGCAGGGCTTCGCCGCTGCACAGGACCCGGCGCAGGCTGCGGCACTCCCCCGCCGCGGGCTCCTGCAGGAACACCTGCAGCATCGACGGGACGAAGTGGACGGTCGTGATCCCGCGGTCGCGGATCAGCCGGGCGAGGTAAGCCGGGTCCTTGTGCCCGTCGGGGCGGGCGAGGACCTCGGTCGCGCCCGTGACGAGCGGCCAGAGGAACTCCCACACCGAAACGTCGAAACTCGACGGCGTCTTCTGCAGGACGCGGTCGTCGCCGGTCAAGCCGTACTCGTCCTGCATCCAGAGCAGGCGGTTGACGATGCCCTCGTGCGGCACGACGACACCCTTGGGGCGGCCCGTCGAACCCGACGTGTAGATGACGTACGCCGGGTTCTCCGGCCGGACGACGACCTCGACCGGCGCGTCCGACACCCCGGCCAGGGTGCCCGGGTCGTCCAGGAGCAACGCGCCTTCGACGGCCGTTTCCGCGGTCGCCAGGACCAGGGCCGGCCGGGCGTCTTCGAGCATGAACGCGATGCGGTCGGCCGGGTAGCCCGGGTCGAGCGGCAGGTAGGCCGCGCCGGTCTTGAGCACCGCGAGGATGGCCGTGACCAGGTGCGTCGAGCGCGGCAGGGCCAACGCGACGACTCGCTCGGGCCCGGCACCACGCCCGGCCAGCACCCGGGCGAGGCGGTTCGAGACGGCGTCCAGCTCCGCATACGTCAGTTCTTCGTCCTCGAAGACGAGCGCCGTCGCGTCCGGCGTCCTCGCCACCTGGGCGGCGAACAGCTCGGGCACGGTGACCGCGGGGACGTCTTCGACCGCACCGGACCAGGTCTTTTCGAGGTCGTCGCGCTCGGCCTCGGTGAGCACGTCCAGCGTGCCCAGGCGGCGGTCCGGGGCGGCGACGACCTGGCGCAGCAGGACTTCGAGGCGGTCGAGCAGCCCGGTCACGGTGGCGTGGTCGAAGACCTCGGCGTTGAACTCGGCCTGGCCGTGGATGCCGTCGGCGCGCTCGGTGAAGGAGAACCAGAGGTCGAACTTGGCCGTGCCGGTGCCGACCGGGCGCTCGGTGACGGTCAGTCCGGGCAGTTCGACGCCGGCGCCGGGGGTGTTCTGCCAGGCGAGCATGGTCTGGAACAGCGGGTGGTGCGCGAGCGACCGCACCGGGTTCAGCGCTTCGACGAGCCGCTCGAACGGGACGTCCTGGTGGGCGTAGGCGTCGAGGCTGCGGTCGCGGACGCGTGCCACGAGGTCGCGGAACGACGGGTCCCCGCCGGTGCCGACGCGCAACACGAGCGTGTTGACGAAGAACCCGACGAGGTCGTCCAGCGCGGGGTCGGTCCGGCCGGCGATCGGGGTGCCGATCGGGATGTCGGTCCCGCCGCCCAGCCGGGACAGCATCGCGGTCAGGCCGGCGTGCACCACCATGAACGGGCTCGCGCCGCACGCGCGGGCCAGCTCGGTCAGCCCGGCCTGCAGGTCGGCGTCCCAGGTGAAGGTGAAGAACTCGCCGCGGTAGGCCGACACCGCCGGGTGCGGCCGGTCGAGCGGGAGCGGGATGCGCTCGGGCAGGCCGTCGAGGGTCTCGCGCCAGTAGTCGAGCTGGGTGCTCTCTTCGGCCTCGAGGAGTTCCCGTTGCCAGAGCGTGTAGTCCGCGTACTGCACCGGCAGTGGCGTCCACTGTGGAACGTCGTCGCGGAGCCGGGCGCGGTAGGCCGTGGCGATGTCCCGCCAGAGCGGGGTGAGCGACCAGCCGTCGGCGGCGATGTGGTGCACGACGAGGACGAGCACGTGCCGCCGCGGGTCGACGGTCAGCAGGGCGGCCCGCACCGGGACGCCGGCGCCGAGGTCGAACACGCCGCGGACGAGCGCGTCCACGGCCACGTCCACTTCGGACTCGGCCACCGCGTGAATGCTCAGCTCGACCGTCGCTTCGGCCAGGATTGCCTGGTACGGCACGCCATCGGCGGTCGGGAAGACCGTCCGCAGGGCCTCGTGCCGGTCGAGGACGTCGTGCAGCGCCGCCCGCAGTGCCTCGACGTCCAGCTCGCCGGCCAGCCGCATGACGAGCGGGACGTTGTAGGTCGCCGAGCCGCCTTCCAGGCCGTGCAGGAACCAGAGCCGCTGCTGCGCGAACGACAGCGGCAGCCGCTCGGGCCGGGCTTCGACGCGGGTCAGCGGGCGCCGCTCGGTGCCGGTCACCGCACCGGCGAGCAGGTCGGCGAGCGCGGCCGGGGTCGGCGCGTCGAACACCGCCCGCACCGGCACCTCGGCGCCGACGGCCGCGCGGATGCGCTGGATCAGCCGGGTCGCGAGCAGCGAATGCCCGCCGAGGGCGAAGAAGTCGTCGTCCGGACCGGCCTGCGGGACGCCGAGGACGTCGGCGAACATTTCGCACAGCAGCTGTTCGACGGGGTTGCGCGGCGCGCGGCCCGGTCCGGCGGCGAACCGCTCGGGGCTGGGCAGCGCCTTGCGGTCGAGCTTGCCCGACGCCAGCACCGGCAGCTTGTCCAGCACGACGAACGCCGACGGCACCATGTACAGCGGCAGCCGGTCCCGCACGTGCGCGCGCAGCGACGTCACCAGGGCGCCGGTGTCCCGCCGCGCGGCGGGGTTGTTGGCGTACGACGCCGGAGTGCCGGATTGCCGCCCGGGGCGGTACGCCTGGCCGTCCTCCCCCCTCGTGAAGACGGCCTCCAGCGCACCGGCCTCGGCCGACCAGGTCACCGCGACCCGGTAGCCGGCGGTGTCGCCGAGCCGGTGCAGGTCCTCGGGGTCGACGCCGTCGCGGCGGTCGAGCGCCGCCCGGGCGGCGGCCGGATCGCCGTCGTCGAGGGCGCGCGCCGCCGCTAGCTCACCCGACAGCCGCGCGTCCGGGATGCCGGTGACCCGCAGCCGATCCGGCGTCTCGGCGGCCAGGAACCGTTCCACCGCACCGAGGTCGCCGAACGCGACGACCTGCTCGTCGGCCGGGGCCGGCTTCGGCGCCTTCCGCAGGACGACGTCGTAGCGGTGCCGCGTCAGCTCGTTGTGCGCCTGCCCGCGCTTCACCCAGAGGTCGACGTCGTCGAAGCCGTCGAGGCCGCGGGCGAGCGCCGGGAAGAAGTCCGGGTCGAGCACCAGCTCGCCCTCGCGGGCGATCGCCTGGTCGACCGCCGCGACGTCGGCGCGGCCGTGCCGCAGCTCGACGGCGGTGCGGAACGCGCGCAGCGACCGGAGGTTGCGGATGTCGCCGAGGAAGATCGTGCCGCCGGGCTTCAGGAGACCCGCGGCGGTCTTCACGACCTCGGTGAGGTAGTCGGCGCTCGGGAAGTACTGCGCGACCGAGTTGATGATGACGGTGTCGAACGGTTCGGCCGGCAGCTCGCCCAGGTCGTGCGCCGGGCGGGCGGCGAGGTGCACCCGGTCGGCGTAGGGCGTCGCGGCGACCTCGCGCCGGACGTTCTCGATCGCGCTCTCGGAAAGGTCGACGCCCCAGTACGTTTCGGCGTCGGGCGCGATCCGCGAGAGGATGAGCCCGCTGCCGACGCCGATTTCCAGGACCCGCTTCGGCGCGAGGGACCGGATCCGCTCGATCGTCGCCGAGTGCCACTCCCGCATCTCCTCGAGGGGGATGTCGGAGCCGTCGTAGCTGGAGTTCCAGCCCGCGAAGTTCTCTTCGATGCCGGTGGAGCCGGCGAGCATCTCCTCGTGGACGGCGTGCCACTCCTCGACGTGGCCCTGCTCGGCCGCCTGGTCGCGATCGGGCAGCGGCACGGCGTAGGCGACGAGCCTGCCGTCGTGGGCGACGACGACCGACTGGCCGACGCGCGGGTGCTCGGCGAGCACCGACTCGATCTCGCCGAGTTCGATGCGGTAGCCGCGGATCTTGACCTGGTCGTCGGCCCGGCCCTGGAACACCAAGCGGCCGTCCGGCAGCCACTTCACCAGGTCACCGGTGCGGTAGAGCCGGCCACCGTCGCCGAAGGGGTCCGCCACGAACCGTTCCGACGTCAGCGCCGCCCGGCCGAGGTAGCCGCGCGCGAGACCCGATCCGGCCAGGTACAGCTCGCCGACGACCCCGACCGGGACCGGCGCGAGCGACGCGTCGAGGACGTACGCGCGGGTACCGGGGTCCGGGACGCCGATCGGCACGGCCGAACCGGGCGCGATCTCCGGGTCGCACAGCCCGAGCGTCGAGTTGGTCGTGGCCTCGGTCGGGCCGTAGGCGTTGAACATCCGGCGACCCGGCGCCCACCTCCTGACGAGCTCCGGCGACACGCGCTCGGTGCCGGCCAGCAGCACGCTGTCGCGCGGGAGATCGCAGTCGTCGGGGAACTCGGCGAGCAGCGCGGGCGGCAGGATCATGAAGTCGACGCCGTGGGCGTGGGCGTACTCGGCGAGTTCGGGGCCGGGCACGCGCCGCTCGGTGGGCACGACCACGAGGCGTCCGCCGGACAGCAGGCCGAGGCACAGATCCCAGAACGCGACGTCGAAGCTGGGTGACGCGAACTGCAGCACCCGGCTGTGCGGGCCGATCCCGAACCGCTGCGACTGCGTCGCGACGAGCTTCGCGACGCCGGCGTGGGACACGACGACGCCCTTGGGGCGCCCGGTGGAACCGGACGTGTAGATGACGTAGGCCGCGTTCGCCGGGACGATCTCCGCGACCGGGTCCGTTTCCGGCGCCGCCGCGAGGTCCAGTTCTTCAAGGAGGACCGGGCTTTCGAAGTGGTCCGCGAGGTCGCCGGTGGTCAGCACGCACACCGGGAGGGCGTCGGCGACCATGAACGCGAGGCGCTCGGCCGGGTAGTCCGGGTCCAGCGGGAGGTAGGCGGCCCCGGCCTTGAGCACGGCCAGCTCGGCCACGATCATCTCGACCGAGCGCGGCACGGCGAGCGCGACGACCCGTTCCGGCCCGGCCCCGCGGCCGATGAGGACGTGGGCGAGCCGGTTCGCGCGCGCGTCCAGTTCGGCGTAGGTCAGTTCCTCGTCCTCGAAGACGAGCGCCACGGCTTCCGGCGCCTCGCGGACACGAGCGGCGAACAGCGCCGGCAGCGTCGACAACGGCGTGTCGAGGTCGGTGTCGTTCCAGTCTTCGAGGAGCTGACGGAGTTCTGGCGCGCTCATCAGGTCCAGCCGTTCGACCGGCCACTGTGGACGCTGCCGCGCATCGGCCAGGAGCGTCCCCAGGTGCCCGAGCATCCGGTCCACTGTGGACTCGTCGAGGACGTCGGCGCGGTAGCCGGCGACGAGTTCGCCGTCTTCGACAAGCAGGTTGAGGTCGAGCGGGAGGTCCGTCTCCGCGCCGAAACCGACGCTGACGAGCACCGATCCCCCGCGTCCGGGCTCGGGCTCCAGCTCGGCGACCAACTCGTCGAAGGGGACATCGTGCGCCAATGCCTCTTCGCGCGCGTCACGCACGCGCGTGACGACGTCGGCGAAGCCGGGCGAGCCACCGAGGTCGATCCGCAGGGGCGTCAGCGAGCCGATGCCGAGGACGACGTCGGCGGTGCCCGCGTACCGGGACAGCAGGACGACGAACGCGGCCAGGAGGGTCAGCTCGTCGGCGTCCGGCCGGGGCCGGGTCAGCCGGGCGCGGACGGGCTCGGCGGCGTACGGCCGGTCGACCGGCAGCGCGAGCTCCTTCGGCGCCGAGGCGAGGCGGTCACGCCAGAATTCCAGCTCCGCCACCTGCTGCACAGCGTCACCGTTGCTCACCGGTAGACCAGCCTCCCGCTGCTCAAGACGCCCCGAACGAGACGTGGACTTAGGGCAACCTAACAAACCGACGGTGAGAATGCACTGCTGTACCATCGGTTAGCCTTACCTAAAATGAGTACCAGTCGGAGGTGCGGTGCGAACAGACCCCGGAGGGATCGCTCTCACGCGACGCCCGCCACACACGGGCCGCGCGCTCGGTCTGCTGGCCGCCTTCGCCGCGCTGGTCTTCCTGTGCCTGCTGAGCATCTGGCTGGGGTCGAAGGAGATCTCGTTCGGCGCGGTCTGGCAGGTGCTGTGGCACGACGACGGCTCCGCCGACGCCGTGATCATCCACAGTGTCCGGATGCCCCGCACCTTCCTGGCGGTGTTGGTGGGGACCGGCCTCGGGCTGGCCGGCACGGTGATGCAGGCGCTGACCCGCAACCCCCTGGCCGATCCGGGCCTGCTCGGCGTCAGCGCCGGGGCCGCGTTCGCCATCGTGTTCTCGATCACCGTGCTCGGCGTCGGCTCGCTCTACGGCTACATCTGGTTCGCCTTCGGCGGCGCGCTCCTCGCGACCGCCGTCGTCTACTACCTGGGCACGCGCGGCCGGGCCGGGTCGAGCCCGGTCAAGCTGGCGCTCGCCGGCGCGGCCGTCACGGCGTTGCTCTCCTCCTTCACCAGCGCGATGGTGCTGTCGGATCCCGTGGCGCTCAACCGCTACCGCTTCTGGTCCGCCGGCTCGCTGTCCGGCGTCGACGCGACCGCGTTGCTGCAGGTCCTGCCGTTCCTGGTCGTGGGTGTGGTGCTGGCGATCGCGAGCGGGCCGGCGCTGAACAGCCTCGCCCTCGGCGACGACGTCGCGATCGCGCTCGGCCGCAAGCTCGGCCCGCTGCGGCTGCGCGGCGCGCTGGCGATCACGCTGCTGACCGGCGCGGCCGTCGCCGTCGCCGGGCCGATCGTGTTCCTCGGCCTGATCGTCCCGCACGCGGTCCGGTTCGTCATCGGCCCGGACCACCGCTGGCTGCTGCCCTACACCGCCGTGCTCGCGCCGTGCCTGTTGCTCGCCGCGGACATCCTCGGCCGGGTCATGGCGCGGCCGAGCGAGATCCGCGCGGGCGTGATCGTCGCGTTCCTCGGCGCACCCTTCTTCATCTACCTGGTCCGCCGCCGCAAGCTCGTGGAGTCCTGACATGAGCCTGCTGCAAGTGCGGCCCGGCCGCGTCACCTTCCGCGCCGGCCCGGTGTCCGGCCGCTTCCGGCCCCGGCTGCTGCTCGTCTCGATCGTCCTCGCGGTGCTCGCGTTCGCGTTGTTCTGCGTGGGCATGACGATCGGGGACGTCCCGATGACCGTGTCCGACGTCCTGTCCGGCCTCTTCGGCGGCGGCGACAGCGGAAACGGTTACATCGTCCAGGAACTGCGGCTCCCGCGGGCGCTCACCGGGCTGCTGGCCGGGTTCGCGTTCGGCGCGTCCGGCGCGGTGTTCCAGACGATCACCCGCAACCCGCTGGCCAGCCCGGACATGATCGGCATCAACGCGGGCGCGGCCACGTTCGTCGTCGCCGGCATCGCGTTCGGCTTCGGCGGCGGGCTCGGCACGACCACGCTCGGCCTCCTCGGCGGGCTGCTGACGGCGCTGCTGGTGTACGCGCTGGCGTGGCGGCGCGGCACGACCGGCTACCGGATCCTGCTGGTGGGCATCGGGATCTTCGCGATGTGCACCAGCCTCACCGACTACCTGCTGAGCAAGGCGCAGATCACCGAGGCGCAGGCGTCGATCGGCTGGCTGGTCGGCAACCTCGCCAACCGCGGCTGGGAACACGTCGTGCCGCTGTCGCTCGCGCTCGTCGTGCTCTACCCGCTGGTGCTGGCGTTGTCCCGGTGGATGGGCACGCTGCTGCTCGGCGACGACGTGGCCGCCGGCCTCGGCACGCCGGTGCAGCCGGTCCGGCTCGGTCTGCTGCTGGCCGGCGCCAGCCTGGTCGCGTTCGCGACGGCGTCGGCGGGCCCGGTTTCGTTCGTGGCGCTGACCGCCCCGCAGATCGCGCAACGGCTGGCCCGGCTGTCGTCGCCGCCGATCACGGCGTCCGCGCTCACCGGCGCGGTCGTGGTGCTGGGCAGCGACATCATCGCGCGTTCGCTGACGGCGTCGGCGCTCCCGGTCGGCATCGTGACCGGCGTGCTCGGCGCCCCGCTCCTGCTCTGGCTGCTGGCCAGGGCCAACCGATCCGGCTCCGGAGGCTGACATGACACCATCCCTTCGGGTGCAGGACCTGCGCGTCGCCTACGACGACCGGGTCGTCATCGACGGCCTCGACCTCGACATCCCGGCGGAGCAGATCACCGCGATCGTCGGGCCGAACGCGTGCGGGAAGTCGACGCTGCTGCGCACGCTGGCGCGGCTGCTCACGCCGAAGTCGGGCGGGGTGTACCTGGACGGCCGCTCGATCCACGACCTGCCGACGCGCCAGGTCGCCCAGCGGCTCGGCATCCTCCCGCAGTCCCCGGTGGCGCCCGAGGGCATGACGGTGGCCGACCTCGTCGGCCGCGGCCGCGCCCCGCACCAGAGCTGGTGGCGCCAATGGTCCACATCGGACGAAGGCGCGGTCGCTTCTGCTTTGGAGGCGACGTCGATGACCGACCTGGCCGACCGCCCGGTCGACGAGCTGTCCGGCGGCCAGCGCCAGCGGGCGTGGATCGCGATGGCGGTCGCGCAGGGCACGCCGGTCCTGCTGCTGGACGAGCCGACGACGTACCTGGACCTGGCCCACCAGATCGACGTGCTGGACCTGGTGGTGGATCTGAACCGCGGCGAGGGCCGGACGGTGGTCATGGTGCTGCACGACCTGCCGCAGGCGTGCCGCTACGCCGACCACGTAATCGCGATGAAGGCGGGCCGGATCGTGGCGTCGGGCAAGCCGGTGGAGGTGATCACCGAGGAGCTGGTGGACGAGGTGTTCGACGTCCGCTGCCAGGTGACCCCGGACCCGGTGAGCGGAACCCCGATGGTGATCCCGATCAGCCGCCACCACCCGGCGCCGGTCAACTAGCGCTATCCTGGGCGTGGCCCGCCTCGTGCCATCCCGAGGTCCGTCCGGCCACCAACCCCCGTTGAGGAGCTGACTGTGTTCGTGCTGCCCGAAACCACCACCGGACCCGAGCGCCGCCTGCTGGAGGCGA
Source organism: Amycolatopsis sp. NPDC098790 (assembly GCF_044759945.1). Lineage (NCBI taxonomy): Bacteria > Bacillati > Actinomycetota > Actinomycetes > Pseudonocardiales > Pseudonocardiaceae > Amycolatopsis > Amycolatopsis sp. NPDC098790. The sequence continues at coordinate 1,457,740 of NZ_JBIWAI010000002.1, read as the reverse complement.
CGATGGACCGCAACCGCCGCGCGGTGATCGACATCGCGCGCGGCCTTCCCGAGGCCGACGCCCGGGAGCGGCTCGTCACGTCCCTGACCACGCCGATCGGCCTGGTCAAGCACGCGGCCATGGCTGAACGGCGCTGGTTCCAGCTGTTCCTGCTCGGCCTGCCCGAGTCCGAATGCGACGGCCCCACCACCCCCGGCGACGCCAGTTTCGTCGTCGCCGAGGGCGAAACGCTCGCCGACGTGATCGCCGAGTTCGAGCGGGCGAGCGCGCGGTCCCGCGAGATCGCCGCCGGCTTCGCCCTCGACGACACGTGGACCCACGACGTCCTCGGCGAGGTGAACCTCCGGTTCGTCTACCTGCTGCTGATCGAGGACTTCGCCCGGCACGCCGGCCACGGCGACATCCTGCGGGAACAGCTCACCGCGCGCTGACGGCGTACTCCCCCGCCGGCTCCGCGACCACCCGGCGGTCCACAATGGACTGGAGGATCTCCCCCACCCGCACGGCGGTGTTCGACAGCAGCGACGACGTGATGCCGTGCGTGTGCTCGGTGCCGCCCTGCAGGTAGATCCCGCCGCGCAGGGGCGCGTCCGTCGACAGCCGGTAGTCGCGCTCGATGCGCAACCGGCCGGACTCGTCGCGCAGGAAGCTCGCACCGAGCTCGCCCAGCAACGGCGTCGGGTCCGCGGGCCGGTAGCCCGTCGCGTACACGACCGCGTCGGCCTCCAGCACCGTCCGCGCGCCCGTCGTCAGCGACTCGACCGTCACCGCTCCCGACGGCGTCACCTCGACCGGCCGCGACACGTTGATCAGCCGCAACCTTTCGACGCCGAGGACCTTCTCGCGGTAGACGCGACGGTAGAGCTCGTCGATCAGGTCGACGTCGACGGCCGAGTAGTTCGTCGCGCCGTGGTAGCGCATCAGGCGGTCCTTGACCGGCTCGCCCGCGCGGTAGAACTGGTCGACGGCGTCGGGGTCGAAGATCCGGTTCGCGAACGAGCTGTCGTCGGCCGGGCTGTAGCCGTAGCGCGCGAACACCGCGCAGACCTCGGCTTGCGGGAACTCGTCGTGCAGCAGGGCGGCCACCTCGGCCGCGCTCTGCCCGGCGCCCACGACGACGAACCGCCGGGGCGACGTGCCGCGCAGGGCGTCCACGCGGAACAGCAGCTCGCTGTTGTGCCAGATCCGCTCGCCGGCGGTGACACCCTCGGGCAGCTGGGGCCGCAAACCGGTGCCGACCACGAGGTTGCGGGCGCGCAGGGACGAGCCGTCCGAGGCCTCGACGTCGAAGTAGGCGATCTCGGAGCCGTCGTACACCGGCTTCACCGCGACGACCTCGGTGCCGTACGAGACGACGTCGTCGACCTTCGCGGCCGCCCACTCGAAGTAGTCGTGGAACTCGACGCGCAGCGGGAAGAGGTTCTTGTGGTTGATGAAGTCGACCAGCCTGCCGGCCGCGTGCAGGTAGTTGAGGAAGCTGAACTCGCTGGTCGGGTTCCGCATGGTGACCAGGTCCTTGAGGAACGACACCTGCATCGTCGCCGTGTCGATCAGCATCCCGCGGTGCCAGCCGAAGCGCGGCTGCCGCTCGAGGAAGTGTGCGGTCACCGGCTCCCCGGCGCCGGCGTTGTGCTCGGCGAGGGCGATCGCGAGGGCCAGGTTCGACGGTCCGAAGCCCACGCCGACGATGTCGTAGATCGGGACCTCTGCAGTCATGTTGCTCCCTCGCGCGCTCCGGTACGGTTCAGGGAACCCTAACCTAACTTAGGCGAGCCTCGCCTAGTACGTTCGTGGTGATGTTCGTCCCCCGATCACGAAAGGGCACTCTCGAATGCGCGTGGCGATGTTCGGCTACCAGACCTGGGGGCACCGGACCCTCCAGGCGCTCATCGACGCCGGCCACGAGGTCGCCCTCGTGGTCACCCACCCGAAGAGCGACCACGCCTACGAGCGGATCTGGGCGGACTCGGTCGCCGACCTCGCCGCGGAGAACGGCATCCGGGTCCTCCTGCGCAACCGCCCGGACGACGCCGAACTGCTGGCCGAGCTGAAGGCCGCGGACCTCGACCTGATCGTCGCGAACAACTGGCGCACGTGGCTGCCGCCGGAGATCTTCGAGCTGCCGCGCCACGGCACGCTCAACATCCACGACTCGCTGCTGCCGTCGTACGCGGGCTTCTCGCCGCTGATCTGGGCGATGATCAACGGCGAGCCGGAGGTCGGCGTGACCGCCCACATGATGGACGGCGAGCTGGACGCGGGCGCGATCGTCCTGCAGCGCGCGATCCCGGTCGGGCCGGCGGACACGACGACGGACCTGTTCCACCGCACGGTGGACCTGATCGCCCCGATCACCGCGGAAGCGATCTCGAAGATCGAGACGGGCTACACGCCGGTCCCGCAGGACCGTTCGAAGGCGAGTTTCTTCCACAAGCGCGCGGCACGCGACAGCCTCATCGACTGGACGTCGTCGCCGTCGGACATCGAGCGTTTCGTGCGAGCGTTGTCGGACCCGTACCCGAACGCGTTCACCTACCACCGCGGCGAGCAGCTGCGGATCCTTCGCGCCTCGGTGTCCCAGGGCCACTACGGGGGCACGCCGGGCCGCATCTTCATCCGCGAAGGCGACGGCGTGGTGATCGTCGCCGGCCCGGAGGCCCGGCGCGGTCAGTCGCCGGGCCTCGTGGTCGAGCGCGTCCGCACGGCCGACGGCACGGAGCTGCCGGCGGCCGAGTACTTCAAGACCATGGGCGGGTACCTGACCGACCGCCCCTGACCCTCAGCCGTCCTTGCCCCGCGCCGGTTCCGCCACGTTCTGCTCCACGGCGCCGGGCAAGGTGCGGACGATCGTGTCCTGCGCCCGCCGTTCGCTGAACCCCGCGAGAAAGGCCAGTCCGGCGAAGAACAACGTCACCTGCTGGCCCGATTCCGGAACGGCGAGCGGCAACAGCCCGGCGCGGACGAGCACCAGCATCGCGGCCCCGAAGACCGCGCCGATGATCAGCCGGAAACACCCGGAAAGGACGATCACGAGCGAGCCCTGGTCGAGGCTCACGCGCACCCTTTCCCGGTTCGCCGTGCGCGTCATGACGCTCAGGATCGCCCCGATGGCGCCGGCCACCACGCAGATGACCAATTCCGACCGGATCGCGGCCGGCAACGGCAGGAAAGCCACGCCGACCGCGACGGCGGCGGCCGCGAAAACCCCGACGGCGAGCCCGCCGAGGTAGCGGACGAGCGCCCGGTCGAGCGCCGCCTCGCGGGCGTTCTGCTCGATCTGGCGGATTTCCTTCCGGGCCGAAAGAACGGCGGCGGCCACGCGCTGACGTTTCTGATCGGACCCCACCATCGCGTCGAGCACGGTCAGCAGTGCGGCGACCGCGGTGTAGAGACCGCGCGCGAGGATCTCCTGCGCCTGGCCCTCGAGCAGCACCGAGTACTTCCGCTCCACGCGGCGGGCCGAGCGGAACACGTCGTCGACGTCCGGAGTGCCCTCGCCCGGGTCGTAGAAGAGCCGGAGCCGGTACACCTTTTTCTTGTCGCGGTTCGGCTGCTCTTCGTCTTCGGCGACGAGCAGAAGTGCCGCGGCGAATTCGAGCGCGAACCAGTCGTCTTCGATCTTTCCCTGGCTCTCCTCGTACTGCTCGCGCACCACCGCGAATCGCTGAGCCGATTCCCGGCGGGCGTCGATGAGATCGTGGACTGACGGGCGGACGATCCGAGATTCCGCCAGTGCCGTTATTTTCCGGTCGCTGACCACCATGGTGATCTCCCCTCACGAACGACCACCGCCTTCGTGGCCACCCCTCCCATCACCCATTGTCACGGCGACTGCCCACACACAGCAATATCGCGAGCCAAGGCCACCCGAACGGCCGAGTTCACCGATGAGCGGAACACCTCCTTGGCCGTCGGCCGGCCCGGCGCCAGGATGTCCCGCATGGGCGAGATCAGCTACCTCGAGCGCCACCACGCGTGGGTGCTCACCGGCGAGTCGAGCACCTACGCCCTGCGGCTGAACGAGGACGACGTCCCGACCCACGTCTACTGGGGCCCCGCCCTCCCGGCCGGCGCGGTCGAAGAACTGATGACCGAATCGCTGCCCTGGTGGGACGGTTTCAACGACCCCAACGAAGGCCTCGACGAACTGGCGGCCGACGGCGGCACCCGCTATTGGACCCCCGCCCTGCAGGTCCGCTTCGAAGACGGCACCCGGGCCTTCGAATGGTGTTATGAGACGCACGAAATCTCGCGAGACCACCTCGTTGTTCTTTTCACCGACCGCCACTACCCCTTCCGGATCGCCCTCCACTACCGGCTGCGCGGCGACGTCCTCGAACGCTGGACCGAGCTGACCACGGACACGGACGTCGAGCTGGTCCGCGCCGACTCCGCGACCTGGTCGCTGCCCCTGCGGGACGGCTACCGGCTCAGCCACGTCACCGGCCGTTGGGCCGCGGAAACCCAGCTGCACCGGACACCCGCGGCCCACGGCGAAACGGTCTTCGCGAGCCGTCGCGGGATCACCGGGCACCACGCCAACCCGTGGGTCATGGTCGACGACGGCACCGCCACCGAGCGCCACGGCGAGGTGTACGGCGTCGCGCTCGCCTGGAGCGGGTCGTGGCGGCTGACGACCACGCGGTCGTCGACCGGGCGCCTCACGGTCAGCGGCGGCTTCGGCCAAGACGGCGTCGTCCACCGCGTCGGCCCCGGCAAGCCCCTTCGCACGCCGGTGATCGCCGGGCTCCGCACCACCGGCGGGTTCGGCGCCGCCAGCCGCGCGTGGCACGCCTACGTGCTGGGCGATGTGCTGCAGCACGCGCGGGAACTGCGTCCGGTGCTCTACAACTCCTGGGAGGCAACGGGTTTCGACGTCTCCGAGCGGGGACAGCGCGTCCTCGCCGAGCGGGCCGCGGCGCTGGGCGTCGAACTGTTCGTCGTGGACGACGGCTGGTTCGGCGCCCGGACCGGCGACCACGCCGGGCTCGGCGACTGGCACGTCAATCCGGAACGCTTTCCGGACGGACTCAAGCCCCTGGTCGACACCGTCCACGGGCTCGGCATGCGGTTCGGCATCTGGGTCGAGCCGGAAATGGTCAACCCCGACAGCGACCTCTACCGCGCCCACCCGGACTGGGTCCTGCACCACCCGCACCGGCGCCGGTCCGAGCTGCGTCACCAGCTCGTGCTCAACTTCGCCCGGCCGGACGTCGGCGCGTGGGCCCACGACTGGCTCGACCGGCTCGTCGGCGACCACGGCGTCGACTTCCTGAAGTGGGACATGAACCGGCCGTTCAGCGAGGCCGGCTGGCCGGGCGACGCCGACCCGGACCGCCTGTGGGTCGAGCACACGCTCGCCGTTTACGCGCTGATGGACCGGTTGCGCGCGGACCACCCCGGGTTGGGGATCGAGGCGTGCAGCGGCGGGGGCGGGCGGATCGACCTCGGGGTGCTGGCGCGCGCCGATCAGGTCTGGACGTCGGACAACACCGACGCGCTCGACCGGCTGCGGATCCAGCACGGCTACAGCCAGCTCTACCCGGCGCGCGCGATGTCGGCGTGGGTCACCGACAACCCCAATTTCGTCACCGCGCGGTCGGTGCCGCTGCGGTTCCGCTTCCACGTCGCCATGGCCGGTGTGCTCGGCATCGGCGGCGACATCGTGCACTGGCCCGACGAAGACCTCGCACTCGCCCGCGAGTTGATCGCGCTCTACAAGGACATCCGGCCGATCGTCCAGCACGGCGCGCTGTACCGGCTGCGGCCACCGGTCGACGACGGCGTCACCGCTTTGCAGTACGTGCACGAAGACCGCGCGGTCGTCTTCGTTTACCGCCAGGCCGCGCACTTCGCCGCGCCAGCACGCCCGCTGCGTCTCGAGGGTCTGGATCCCGCTCACCGGTACGTCGATTCGGATGCCGGCACGACGCACAGCGGGGCCGTGCTGCTCGCCCACGGACTGCCGCTCACGCTGCCGACCGGCGACTTCGCGAGCACCGTGATCCGGCTGAGCCGAATTTCGCGCTAGAGATCGGATCTATGAAGCGCGCATCGACGGTTTCGTCGCCTTATCGCGCTTGACAGCCCAACAGACGTCAGATCAAATGCGTCATACATCACATATGGCGGGAGGCTCGATGAGAAGGTTCCTCATGTTGGGGGCAGCGGCGCTCCTCGCCGTGAGCGCGTGCTCGGTCGGCTCGAACACCGGCAGCGGCGGCGCCGCGGAGATCACCTTCCTGACCTTCGAGACCCCGAACCTGACCCCGGCCTACTGGGACGCCGCGATCAAGCGCGTCACCGACAAGAACCCGGGGGTCAAGGTCAAGAAGCTCGTCGCGCCGACCGCCGACGGCCGGACGTCGTACGCGAAGCAGCTCCTGCAGTCCGGCCAGTTCCCGGACGTGATGATCGCCGTCGACTCGGCGGGCTTCGCCGAAGCGGGCAACCTCTACGCCTGGACGCCGAGCGAGCTCAAGGACTTCCAGTTCCCCGAGGCGAATCCGGTCCACGGCAAGTACTACCAGCTGCCCGCCAACACCCAGGCCATCCCGCCGATCTACTACAACAAGAAGATGTTCGCCGACGCGGGCATCGCCGCGCCGCCGAAGACGTGGGACGAACTCGTCGCCGACGCCGGCAAGCTGGCGGGCAAGGGCTATTCGCCGTTCACGATCGGCGGCGGCAAGGACGGCTTCCCGTCGTCGATGATCCTTTCCGGACTGGTCAGCACCGAGGTCTACAACGCGACGCCGGACTGGCTCACCCAGCGCCGTCAGGACAAGGTCAAGTTCGCCGATCCCGCGTTCCAGAAAGCGTTTTCGAAGCTGGCCGACCTCGCCTCGAAGGGGTACGTGGACAAGACGAGCGTGGCGCGCGACTACGCGGCGACCGAGCAGGCCTTCCTCGACGGCAAGAGCGCGATGTACCCGATGGGCAACTGGTTCGCCGCCAACGCCGACAGCAAGAAGCACGACTTCGAGATCGGCGTGTTCGACTTCCCCACCGAGGACGGCGAACTCGTCGTGCCCGCCTACACCGGCGGCGGCATGATCGTGAACGCCAAGGCCGCGAACCTCGACGCGGCCAAGAAGTTCGCGCTCGGCTTCCAGCTCGACAAGGACCAGCTCGACGCGTCGGTCAAGGCGGACGGCCTGTTCCCGGCGATCAAGGGCTACACCCCGCCGGCCGACGTCGGCCCGACCTTCAAGGCCGGCTACGACCTCTACACGAAGGCGGTGCAGCAGAACGCCGTGGTGCACGCGTTCCGCTGGGAGACCGCCGACGACGGGCTGCTGCCCGGCATGAAGGACAAGGTCGATCAGGCCGCCCAGGACGTCATCACGGGCCGCAAGTCCGTGGCCGACGCGTGCGCGTTCCTGGACACCGAGTGGGCGAAGGCGGGCTGACGCGTTGACCGCCGTCGCCTCCCCGCCCGTCCAGCGCCGCCGCTCCCCCACACATCGACGGCGGCGCAAGCCGATCCTGCCGCGGATCGGGCACTTCGCGTCGTTCGGCGCCCCGGGGGTGCTCGTCTACCTGTGCTTCGTGCTGGCGCCGATCCTGATCAGTTTCGGGTACAGCCTCACGAACTACAACCCGTTCAACCCGCCGGTGAAGTTCGTCGGCCTCGACAACTACCGGTTGCTTTTCGCCGACGAACAGTTCCTCACCGCGCTGAAGGTGACGACGATCCTGACGCTGATCGTGGTGATCGTCCCGAACCTCCTGGGCCTCGGTGTCGCGCTGCTGCTGGACCGGAAAGGGTGGCTGTACAACGCTTTGCGCAGCGTGTTCTTCACCCCGGTGATCTTGATTTCGGTCGTCGTCTCGATCGTCTGGTCCCGGCTGCTCGACGACCAGGGGCCACCGAACAATCTGTTGCGGACTCTCGGCGTCGCACACCCGCCGGGCTGGCTGTCCGATCCGGACGTCGCGCTGTACTCGGTGGCGTCGATCGTGTGCTGGCAAATGCTCGGGTTCTGCGTCGTGGTGTACCTCGCGGGTCTACAAGGAGTGCCCCAGGAGTTGCTGGAGGCAGCGTCGATCGACGGGGCCGGACCACTACGGCGGTTCCGGGCGGTCACGTGGCCACTGCTCGCACCGTCGCTGACGATCAACACGGTGGTGCTGCTGATTTCGGCGTTCAAGACGTACGACTACGTCAAGGTGATCACCAACGGCGGCCCGGGTTCGGGCGCCACGGCAACGATCGCGTTCGACGTCCTGCAGACCGGTTTCGACTCGAACCACGTCGGCTACGCGTCGGCGATGGCGGTGCTGATGCTGGTGATCGTCGCGGTCGTGACGACGGTCGTGCTGGGTTTCCTGCGCCGCCGGGAGGTGGACCTGTGACCCGGTCCTGGCTGCGGCCCACGGTCGCGCTGCTGGTCAGCGCGGTGTTCTTCGTGCCGCTGTACCTGGTGCTGACGAACGTGGTCAAGCAGGGCGACCTGATCGCGAAGGAGCCGGCGTCGCTGCCGCTGCCGCCGACGCTGGCGAACATCCACGCGGTCCTGACCCGGCCGGACGGTCTGTTCTGGGTCAGCCTGACCAACAGCGTCGTCGTGACGGTCTTGTCGATCCTGGTACTGACGGTGCTGTCGGCAATGCTCGGCCACTACCTGGCGCGGTCGGGCAAGCGGTGGACGAAGGTCCTGACGCTGGTGCTGCTGGCGGGGTTGATGATCCCGCCGCAGGTGATCCTGATCCCGATCACGGACGTCCTCCGGGTGACGCACCTGATGGCGACACTGCAGGGGCTGGTGTTGTTCAACGTCGGGTACTACGTGCCGTTCGGGGTGTTCGTGTTCACGGGGTTCATCCGCGGAGTGCCGGTGGAGCTGGAGGAAGCGGCGTTGCTTGACGGCGCAAGCCGCATGCAGGTGTTCTGGCGAGTGGTGTTCCCGCTGTTGCGCCCGGCAACGGCATCGGTGTTGATCTTCTTGGGAGTCTGGATCTGGAACGACTTCATCGACCCACTGATCATCTTGGGCCCCAGCCAGGGCACAACGATCACCACCGGCATCTACCGTTCGATCGGCCAGTACCAGGCGGACTTGGGAAGCGTGTTCGCACTGATGTTCTTGGCGACGCTGCCGGTGCTGATCTTCTACTTGGCCCTGCAGAAGCAGTTCGTGAAGGGCCTAACGGGCGGCGCAACAAAGGGTTGAGGGATGCGCTCACCCGAGAGCACCGCTCACCCACGCGGCAAGCAAGGCGCTCACAACCAAGAGCACCGCTCACCCGCGCAGCAAGCAAGGCACTCACAACCAAGAGCACCGCTCACCCGCGCGGCAAGCAAGGCACCCACATCCAAGAGCGCCGCTCTCCCCCAACGGCGACCGGCGCCCAGTCCCGAGAGCACCGCTCACACGCAAGATCGGGCACCGCTCAACTTCGAGAGCAGTGCTCCACCGAGAGCGCAGCGCTACCGCACACCAGCGCCCGGTGACCAGATCCGAGAGCACCGCTCCGGCCCAGCTTCCCCGTCACACTGAGACCCAAGAGCACTGCTCTCTCTAGCGAGCACCGTTCACGCTCCCGCACCACACCGCTCATTCACGAGCACCGCCCACGCCTCCGCAGCCCAACGCTCACTCGCCCGCCGGACGCCACCCACAACTCCGAGCCGCATCACCGCCGAACGCCCGCACGCAGCCCCGAGCCGTATCACTCACTCGCGAGCGCCACTCACGGTTCCGAGCCACGCCAGCCCTCCTCGAACACCACTCATCACTCCGAGCCGCATCGCTCACCGCCGAACCCCACTCAGAGCGCCGAGCCACATCGCTCACTCGCGAACGCCACTTACAGGCCCCGAGGCACGCTGGCTCACCTGCGAGCGCCCGCCACGCTCCCACGGCCCAACTCTCAAACCGAGAGCACCGCTCACGCGCGTCGGCAGGCGACGCTCAGCATCGAGTCAAGCTGTCGCGCAGCAGCGATCAGCGTTCAGATTCGAGAGCACTGCTCTGGCATGGCTCCGCACCCAGCCCCCAGGCGAGAGCATCGCTCACCCGCGCGGCGAGCAAGGCAAGCCTCTGCGCCCCAACCCCAAGCGAGAGCGCAGCTCGCAACCGAGGGCGCCGCCCACAATCGAGAGCACTGATCGCGTACTGACCTGACGAAGTGCTTACAAACGAGAGCACCGCTCTCCTCAGGTCGCGACCACCGCTCAGCTTCGAGAGCGCCGCTCTCGCAATGCCACACAGAACGCCACAGCAGATCTATCGATGGGCGCGGTCACCACTCGGATTCGAGAGCACCGCTCTCAAACCATAGCGAGCAGTGCTTCCACACGAGAGCACTGCTCACCAGCGCCAGCAACCGGAAGCGCCAACCGCCTCACAACTCGCGAACCTTCCCACCATCCACCTCAAGCCGCCGCCCCACATGAACAGCGTCCAGCATCCGCCGATCATGGGTCACCAACAGCAAGGTCCCCGGGTACTTGTCCAAAGCCGACTCCAACTGCTCAATAGCCGGCAGATCCAAATGGTTGGTCGGCTCGTCCAACACGAGCAAATTAACCCCACGCGCCTGCAACAGAGCCAGAGCAGCACGAGTCCGCTCCCCCGGCGAGAGCGTCGCAGCGGAGCGCAGCACATGCGCCGCCTTCAAGCCGAACTTGGCCAGCAGCGTCCGAACATCCGCGTCCGCGAGCTCCGGCACCTCCCGAGCGAAAGCCGAAGCAAGCGGAACGTCCCCGAGGAACAACCGCCGAGCCTGGTCGACCTCACCAACCACAACACCCGGCCCCAAAGCGGCAGACCCCTCGTCCAACGACAACCGACCGAGCAGCGCGGCCAGCAACGTCGACTTCCCAGAGCCGTTAGCCCCAGTGATGGCAACCTTGTCCGCCCAATCGACCTGCAGATCAACCGGCCCGAGCGTGAACCCACCCCGCCGGACCACCGCGCCGCGCAAGGTGGCGACCACCGCCCCCGCCCGCGGGGCCGCGGCGATCTCCATCCGCAGCTCCCACTCCTTGCGCGGCTCCTCGACGACCTCCAGACGCTCGATCATCCGGTCGGTCTGCCGCGCCTTCGACGCCTGCTTCTCCGTCGCCTCGGTGCGGAACTTGCGGGCCGCCTTGTCGTTGTCGGGCTGCTTCCGGCGCGCGTTCTTGACGCCCTTCTCCATCCACGCCCGCTGCATCCGCCCCCGCGCCTCCAGCGAAGCCTTGGTGTCGGCGTACTCCTCGTACTCCTCACGCGCGTGCCGGCGCGCGACCTCGCGCTCCTCGAGGTAGGCCTCGTACCCGCCGCCGTAGACGTTCACCTGCTGCTGCGCCAAGTCCAGCTCGACGACGCGGTCGACCGTCCGGGCCAGGAACTCGCGGTCGTGGCTCACCAGCACCGTCGCCGCCCGCAACCCGGACACGAACCGCTCCAGCCGAGACAGGCCATCCAGGTCGAGGTCGTTCGTCGGCTCGTCGAGCAGGAAGACGTCGTAGCGGCTCAGCAGCAGCGACGCGAGCCCCGCCCTGGCCGCCTGGCCACCCGACAGCGACGTCATCGGCTGGTCCAGGTCGACGGCGAGCCCCAGGTCGGCGGCCACTTCCGCGGAACGCTCGTCGAGGTCCGCGCCGCCGAGGTCGAGCCACCGGTCCAACGCAACCGCGTAGAGGTCGTCCGCGCCCGCCGAGCCCGCGGTCAGCGCAGAAGTCGCCGCATCGAGGTCCGCCTGCGCCGCCGACACACCCGTCCGCCGCGCCAGGAACGCCCGCACCGACTCGCCTTCGCGCCGCTCGGGCTCCTGCGGCAGGTGCCCGACGGTCGCGGTCGGCGGGTTCAGCCGGATCTCGCCGTCGTCGGGCTTGGCGAGCCCGGCCAGCGTCCGCAGGAGCGTCGACTTGCCGGCGCCGTTGACGCCGACCAGGCCGACGACGTCGCCGGGCGCGACCACGAGGTCGAGGCCGGAGAAGAGGATGCGGTCACCGTGGCCCGCGGCCAGGTCCTTCGCGACGAGAGTTGCGCTCATGAGGTGGCCAAGTCTACGGGCCCGTGCTGAACTGTCAGATCATGGTCAAAGCCACCGACTGTGTGTGTCCGGTGGCGCTTTGATCACTCAGTGTGGGTACCCTGTTCGGTTGTCGATACCCCCGCGCAGTGAGGTGGAACAGCATGGGCGAATCCGCTCCCCCGGTCACCCTCGGCCGCAGGCCGAAACCGAGGGAAGGCCGCCCGTCCGCGCCCCGGCCCACGGTGAGCCGGCGCCGTGAGGTCAGCCACGCGAGCGCGCGGTCGCTGCTGATGACCGTCCTCGGCGAATACACGCTGCCGCGCGACACGCCGGTCTGGACGTCGATGCTGGTCGAGGTGCTCGGCATCCTCGACATCGAGGAGAAGTCGGCGCGGCAGGCGCTGGCCCGCTCCGCCGCCGAGGGCTGGGTGGTCTCCGAACGCGTTGGGCGCCGCGTGCGCTGGTCGTTGACGCCGCCGGGACGCCGTCTGCTGACCGAAGGCGCCGAACGGATCTACGCTTTCGGCCGCGAAGAACGCCCGTGGAACGGGCAGTGGCTGATGCTCATCGTCTCCGTGCCGGAGGCCAAGCGCGACCTGCGCCACCGTCTCCGCACGCGGCTGACCTGGGCGGGCTTCGGCTCGCCGGTGGCCGGCGTGTGGGTCAGCCCGGACCTGAGCCGGCAGCGCGAGGCGCAGCAGATCGTCAACGAGCTCGGCCTCGACGCGCAGGCGATGTCCTTCACCGCCACGTACGGCGAGGTCGGCGAGCAGGAGACGATGGTCGCCCGGTCCTGGGACCTGACCGAGCTGAAGGACCGCTACGAGGACTTCATCGACCGGTTCACCGGCCTGCACCCCACCGGCGGCCGCGCGGTGCTGCGCGCGCAGACCGAGCTGGTGCACGAGTGGCGGCGGTTCCCGTTCCTCGACCCGCAGCTGCCCGCCGAGCTCCTGCCGGCGAAGTGGAGCGGGACGAAAGCGGCGGAACTGTTCCATCACAAACACGTCGACTGGCGTCCCGAGGCCCAGCAGTATTGGGACGACATCGTCGCCGCCGAAGAAGCAGGGTGAACATGACCGACCAGGTCCGCCTCGATCGTGACGGCGGGCTCGCCGTCCTGACCGTCGACGCTCCGCCGTTGAACCTCTACACGGCCGCCCTGCAGGACTCGCTCTCCTCGGCCATCGGCGAGCTGGAAGCGTCGCCCGCGCGGGCGCTGTTGATCCGCGCCGAGGGCAAGATCGTCAGCGGCGGCGTGGACGTCTCGCTGTTCGACGCCCAGGGCTCGCCGGCCGAGGCGAAGGTGCTTTTCGACGAGATGCTGGCGGTCCCGGACCGGATCGCGGCGCTGCCCTTCCCGACCGTCTTCGCCGCACACGGCCTGTGCCTGACCTGGGCGTTCGAGGTCGCGGTGGCGTGCGACCTGATCCTGGCGGCGTCGCGCGCGAAGTTCGGGCTCGTCGAGAAGGTCGTCGGGCTGACGCCGACCATGGGCGGCACGCAGCGGCTCGCCGGTCGCGCCGGCGTCGGGCGCGCCAAGGAGTTCGTGATGACCGGCGACACCTACGACGCCGCGACGCTCGAGCGCTGGAACGTCGTCAACCGCGTCCTGCCGGACGAGGGCTTCGACGACGCCGCGCGGGCCTTCGCGCGGAAGCTGGCCGACGGACCGACCCGGGCCCACGCGGCGACCAAGCGCGTCCTCGACCACTTCTCCGCGGGCGGCGTCCCGGAGGCGAACGCGCACATCACTTCGATCGCCGCCGAGCTGTTCGAGACCGAGGACCTCCGGGGCGCCGTCAAGTCGTTCCTCGCGGACGGGCCCGGCAAGGCGACGTTCTCGGGTCGTTAACAGTCCGTTCGGACAGCGGTTGCCGCCGTTCGGGCGTGCGCGGTTCTCGCCGCCGCGGGTTACCTTTGATGTGGTCTAGACCACGTCGTCCCCGCCCCGTGCCGCTTGGAGAACCGCCATGAGACGCACCTCCGCACGACTACGCTCCGCGCTCGCCGCCGTACTGATCGCGGTCGGCGGCACCGCGGCGCTCGCGCCACCCGCCGCCGCAGCCGGTTCGCTTACCGCCACCTTGGCGATGAGCGGCACCACCGGCACCTACACCGTCGCGAACACCGGCACCGCGTCGGTGAGCAACTGGGCCATCACCTTCACGCTGCCCGCCGGCATCACCGCCTCGACCGGCGAAAACGGCACGGTGACGCAGAACGGCACCCAGGTCACGCTCACCCCCGCGTACTACATCGCGACGCTGGCGCCGGGCCGGAACACCTACCCCTACAGCCCCACTTTCCGGCTCAGCGCCGCCGCGACGCCGACGCAGTGCCGCGTCGACAACGCCAACTGCGACGGTTCACCCGACACTCCCCCGGGCGCGCCGGCGAACCTGCGGCTGGTCGCGAAGACGACCAAGACGGTCGCGCTGGCGTGGAACGCCTCGACGGCCGGTTCATTGCCGGTGACCGGGTACGACGTCTATCAGGGCGCCTCCCTGGCGACGTCGGTGACCGGGACCGGCGCCACCATTTCCGGGCTCACGCCGGGCACGGCGTACTCCTTCACGGTGAAAGCCAAGGACGGCAAGGGAAACACGTCGCCCGCCAGCGCGGCGCTGGCCGTCACGACGAACAACCCGGCCGACGACACCCAGCCACCGTCGGCGCCGAGCGGCGTGCGCTCGACGGCCGCCGACTCGGGCAGCGTCTCCCTGGCGTGGACGGCCTCGACCGACAACACCGGCGTCGTCAGCTACGACGTCTACCGCGGGTCCACTTTGGCCACGACGGTGACCACGACGGCCGCTGTGGTGACCGGGCTGGCACCGTCCACTTCGTACACTTTCACGGTGCGCGCGCGGGACGGCTACGACAACGTTTCGGCGCCGAGCGCCGCGGTGACGGCTCGAACCGGCGACATCGTCTCGGGTTACGCCAAGGTCGGGTACTTCGTCCAATGGGGAATCTACGGACGCCAGTACTTCGTCAAGAACCTCGAGACGTCGGGCGCGGCGGCGAAGCTGACGCACCTGCTGTACGCGTTCGAGAACATCGACCCGGTGAACCTGACCTGCCTCTCCGGCGTCACGAAGGGCACGACGGCGAACCCGCAGGACCCCAACCAGGGCGACGGCGCGGGTGACGCCGAAGCCGACTACTCGCGGCCGTTCTCGGCGGCGCAGTCGGTCGACGGCGTGGCGGACACGGGCTGGGAGTCGTTGCGCGGCAACTTCAACCAGCTCAAGAAGCTCAAGGCGAAGCACCCGAACCTCAAGGTGCTGGTGTCGCTGGGCGGCTGGACGTACTCGAAGTACTTCTCCGACGTCGCGGCGACGGACGCGTCGCGCAAGAAGTTCGTCTCGTCGTGCGTCGACACGTGGATCAAGGGCAACATCGCGCCCTACGGCGGCGCCGGCGGCCCGGGCACCGCGGCGGGCATCTTCGACGGCATCGACCTCGACTGGGAGTGGCCGGCGAGCGCCGACGGCCACCCCGGCAACCACTGGAGCCCGAACGACAAGGACAACCTGACCGCCCTGCTGGCCGAGTTCCGCACGCAGCTCGACGCGTACGGCGCGACCACCGGCAAGCGGTACCAGCTGCACGCGTTCACGCCGGCGGACCCGGCCAAGGTCGCGTCCGGTTGGGACCTGTCCCGGGTTTTCAACTACCTGGACGTCGCCAACGTGCAGGGGTACGACTTCCACGGCTCGGGCAGCGACAATTCGTGGGAGCCGAACCGCACGGGCCACCAGGGCAACCTCTACGCCGACGCGGACGACCCGTACAACTTCCACTTCAGCGCGGAAAGCGCGATCAACGCGTACACGAATGCGGGCGTCGACCCGCGGAGGCTGACCCTCGGATTGGCGTTCTACGGTCGCGGCTGGCAAGGCGTCGCGGACGGCGGGAAGCACGGCGAGTGGCAGTCGGCGACCGGCGCCGCGCCGGGGCAGTTTGCCGAGGAAGCGGGCACCCGCGGGTACTCGAACCTGATGGCGAGTGTGCCGGCGTGCACGGTCTACCACGACACCGCGGCGGTCGCGACGTCGTGCTACACCGGCAACGGCGGCCAGTGGTGGACGTTCGACGACGCGTGGTCGATCGGGCTGAAGACCACGTGGCTCAAGCAGCGCGGCCTGCTCGGTGTCATGGCTTGGGAGATGTCGGGTGATACCGGGACGTTGATGAACGCGGTCAGCGCGGGTCTCGGCTAACGGTACGGCGATTCAGCCCGCTGAACGATTTTGTTCAGCGGGCTGAATCTTCCTTCAGGAGCAAAAGAAAGGGCTCTCCGCGGGTTGACGCGCGATGGTCTGGACCATGAGACTGCTTGCAGCGCGCTACCCCGGACACCGTCGTCTCGAGGAGAGCCATGTCCCGCTTGAGAAAAGTCGTCACGCTCGCCGCCATGGTGCCGCTTGCACTGGGCCTGGTCGCCACCCCGGCCCCCGCGGCGCCCGCGACGTTCACGCACCCGGGCGTGCTGGTCAGCCGCCCGCAACTCGACTTCGTCAAGACCCAGGTGAACGCCGGCGCCCAGCCGTGGAAAGCGGCGTACGACCAGGCGGTCTCGAGTTCCTACGCCTCTCTTTCCCGCACGCCGAAACCGCGCGCGGTCGTCGAATGCGGGTCCTATTCGAACCCGAACTACGGGTGCACCGACGAGCGCGAAGACGCCATCGCGGCGTACACGGACGCGCTGATCTGGTACATCTCCGGCGACGCCCGCTACGCGCAGAAGGCGATCGCGCTGATGGACGCGTGGTCGGCGACGATCACGAGTCACACCAACAGCAACGCGCCGCTGCAGACGGGTTGGGCGGGCTCGTCGTGGCCCCGCGCGGCGGAAATCATCAAGTACACGTATTCGAGCTGGCCGAACTCGGCCCGCTTCGGCACGATGCTCCGCAATGTGTACTTGAACAAAATCATCAACGGCAGCAACAGCAACGGCAACTGGGAACTGTCCATGATGGAGGCTGCGGTCGGAATTTCGGTCTTCCTGGAGGACAAGACGAACTTCGACAAGGCGGTAACGCGCTACCGCAACCGCGTCGCGGCGTACGTGTACCTGTCATCGGACGGCGCGTTGCCGAAGACGGTCCCGGGCAGCGGGCTGTCGACCCGGGATCAGATCGTCGGCTACTGGCAGGGCCAGTCGACGTTCGTGGACGGCCTGACGCAGGAGACCTGCCGCGACTTCACCCACACGGGCTACGGCATAGCGGCGATCGCGGACGTGGCGGAGACGCTGCGCATCCAGGGCCAGGACGTGTACGGAACGGACGTGGGCGAGCGCTTGCGGCAGGCGTTGGGCTTCCAGTCGAAGTACCAGCTGGGCACGGCGGTGCCGTCGTGGCTGTGTTCCGGGTCGCTGAAGCTCGGCCTGGGCCCGGTGACGGAGGTGGGCTTCAACGCGCTCCACACGCGGTTGGGCATCGCGATGACGAACACGCAGACGCTGACGGAGCGCCAGCGCCCGGCGGGGCCGAACAACTTGTTCGTGGCGTGGCAGACCTTGACGCACGCTGCGAACCCGGCTTGATCTTGGGGCGGTCCGCCTGGCCTGCGTTTCCGCAGGTCAGGCGGATGAGGGCCCCGCGTGCAGGCGGCTTCGGCGGGCACGCTAGAGTACTTCTCACGCACTCAGCGAGTGCGGGTCCGGGCTGTGGCGCAGTTTGGTAGCGCACTTGACTGGGGGTCAAGGGGTCGCAGGTTCAAATCCTGTCAGCCCGACGGACACAGAAGCCGCTTGGTCTGGGTGAAAGCCCAGGTCGGGCGGCTTTCTTGCTCTCGACTACGCACACCTGCGTCCCCAACTGCACGAGAGGCCCGGGGACCACATAGGGACCAGCCAGTCGAGCTCAAGCCCCCGAGCGTAGTCTGACCAATCTGCAGTGGCCCCCATCGCCCAAGTGGATCAATGCAAACAACGATAGACACCGGAGGTCCTGTGGAGTCGTCGGACTCGCCAGCGCCGAACTCGCAGCCCGACCCTGCCGAAGTTATCCGACGCGACTGTCTGAAGCGGGCCGTCGAAGCCTTCGGAACTGCGTCCGTATTTGAGTGGCGTTCACATCGACTCACCTGGCACCTCCAGCTGATCACCTTCGCCGGCCTCGTGGTTCCTGTAGTCGTGGGACTTTTAGCCTTGAGCTACGGTGCAGGCTTCAAGGCACTACCGCTAATTATCATAATTGGCTCAGCACTCGGAACCGCGCAGGTGATATTTTCTCTATGGTCGCTCGTCGCACGCTGGGTCGAAGCGCAAGGCTATGCCGTCGAGTCGATGATTTCGAATCGCAGACTTTTTGGACAGTACGTCAAGACGGCACGAGACCTAACACTCGATCTCGGCGAACTCAAGCTCCGTTACGAAAGCCTCGTCGCCGAAGACACCTCTCGGCGAGAGCAGGACACGAAGTGGAACCTGAAAGCCAAGGAACGCCGAAAAGGGCTTCGCGCTGGACTGCGTGAACTCGGGATACCCTGCACAGCATGCAAGGAGACACCGGTAGCGATGACAGCCACAAAGTGCGACCTTTGCGGAAACTTCTAACACGATTGGAAAGACAATGGATTACGAAGTAGCAAGAATTCTTAACGCATACACAGAATTGCGACCAAGCCAGCAACAGGAGCTTGTCTCAGAACTCAACGCATACATCTCCGCACCTTATGAGCGCAAAATAACACTGACTCGCGAAGCAAAACGCTTCATGAAAGTTGAACTCGGCCCTGTCGGGATTACATGCCCAATGTGTGGAAAATAGCAAACTATATAACTTGAAGCTTAGGTTCGCGCGGCACAGACAAGTGCGCACTGAGCAAACTTCCAGCCGCTATCACGGTCCGTTTGTCTGGGTGGAGGTAGCGTTGCGTTGTCGAGATAGAGCCATGGCCTGCGATTTCTCGCAAGTGGTGAATTGGTACACCTGCATCCGCCATCCAGGTCAGACCCGTATGACGCAAGTCATGACGTCTTAGTTGTTCGTATCCGAGCTTCGCCACTATGTCGTCCCATGCCGTCGCGTCGCGAAGCACCGCAGTCGTAATTCGACCGCCGCGCGGGCCCTTGAACAGCCGGCCGTCTAGGTCGTTATCAGCTAAGGCAATACGGCGCTTGACCAGCTCCCGTATCTCTTCGATCACCGGTACGGTTCGGGCTCGCTTCCCCTTCGTCCCTTTGTCCACTAGTCAGAGGTCAGGAAGAAGCAAGCACCCGCGAGAACTGATGACAGACAAAACCGCAGCTCAGCGCACCTAAGAGGCAGAAACGCCGAGGTCGAGCAGAACCCCCGAGCAGATCATCGCGATCTGGTCCGCCAAGCCCGCCTTGGGGACCACCAGGGGACCGCACGTCGTGCGCACTGATGAACGACCAGGCAGTTCTGACACGCCTGTTGATCACGCGCAGGGGCTCTGAGCTGCGAAAACCCCGACTCCCCCGTCCTGGGGGTCAAGGGGTCGCAGGTTCAAATCCTGTCAGCCCGACGGACAAGCCACGTTTACGCAGGTGAGCGTGGCTTTCGTCGTACCTGGGGCCGGTCCGCGACCGAAGCCACGCACCGCCGCACATGCCCGGGTGACGCCCGAAGATCCGATAAGGTGGCCGGAGCCGATTCGAGGGGGGCCACCCGATGACCGATCAAGAAGGTGCGGACTGGATTCCGCCCGGAGCCGACCTTTCGCGGCCCAGCGCCGCTCGGATCTACGACTACCTGCTCGGCGGAGCCCACAACCTCGCCGCCGATCGGGCTGTTGCTCAGAAGCTCGAACGCATCCAGCCGCAGGTTGCGAGCGTGGCCCGGCGGAACCGGGCCTTTCTGCGGCGGGCCGTGCGGTTCATGCTCGACCAGGGCGTTCGGCAGTTCCTCGACCTCGGGTCCGGTATTCCGACCGTCGGCAACGTGCACGAGGTCGCTCAGGCTGTCGATCCCGCGTCGAAGGTTGTCTACGTCGACTACGAACCCGTTGCCGTTGCGCACAGTTTCATGCTGCTCAAGGACAACCCGAACGCCCAGGCGCTCGAGGCCGATGCCACCGACACCGAAGCCGTGCTCGACTCCGGGCCCGTCAAGGACCTGCTCGATCTCGACCAGCCCGTGGGGCTGCTCGCCATCACCCTCGGGCACTACCTGCCGGAGGTCGAGGGCGTCTTCGGTGCCTACCGCGACGCGCTCGCGCCCGGCAGTCACCTTGCGCTGACCCACCTCACCAACGACTTCGCCGTGTTGAGCGACCCCAAGATCGCCGAAACCATGCGGTCGACGCAGGACCACATCTACCCGCGGTCGAAAGCGGAGGTGCTCGCCCTCTTCGACGGGTTCGAACTCGTCGAACCCGGGCTGACGACGTCCGCGAACTGGCGGCCGGACCGCGTTGCCGCCGTAGTCGATCCCGAAGAGGACGGCCTCTACGCCGGCGTGGGCATCAAGCGGTAGAGCCGAAGCGCTCCCACGCAGACTGCCGGGTCATCCCCAGCGCCTCGCCGATCTGCGCCCACGTACCGCCGAGCGTTCGCGCCTTGCCCACCCACGCGGCGAGGTTCTCCTGAACCTGCGCGGTGGCGGCCGCGACCGGGCGCAGGTTCTGCAGCACCTGTTCGAGCGGCAGGTCGTGCTCCCACGGCGCGATGAGCGGCGCGTCCGCCGGCTTGCCTTCGATCACCGACACGCACAGCTGGACGCACCCGTCGCAGATGAAGACACCCGGCCCGCCGACGAGCGTGTCGACCTCGGTGTTCGGCTTGGCGCAGAACGAACAGCGCGCGATCACCCCAGTGGTCATCCCGACCTCCTTTGTCAGGACGGACCTTACAGCCGTAAGGCCGAGCCTGACAAGCTCAGGAAGTTCGACGTCCACTCGGCGAGCTCGGCCATCCGCGACGTCAGCTCTTCGATCTCGGCCCAGCGCCGGTGCTCGCGTTCCAGGTCCGGCACGAGGAAGTCCTCGACGAGGAGCAGCAAAGTGGCGATCTCGTAGGCGACGTCCGCGAGCTGCAGGAAGGGCCGGTACTCGGCCTCGGAGCCGGTCCCGTTCCGCGCGGCCCAGTCGCGGGCGCCGAGGCCGGCGGTGCGGCAGACGGACTCGACCGAGCGCCGGATCGCCCCGCGCCGGGAGTCGGGCCGGGAGCCGGGCCGCCCTTCGGTCAGCGGGGCGACGTTCCAGGCCACGGACAGCAGACAGCACCCGGCGTCGTCCATTGAGTTGTGCTTCACGCGACGTACTCTGCGGACTCGCAGGCACAGTCCCGACGTTCCGACTCGCCCCGTCACCTCATCGTGTGGAGAACCGGCCCCTATCGGGCGAGCATCGGCACCGAAATGAAGTCCGCCAACGCCTGCTGCCCCACCGCGTTCGCGTGGATCCCGTCGCCGTTGTCGTACGCCGGGAGGATGCTGTTCGGCTTCAGCGGGTCCTTCAGCACCTCGTCGAAGTCCAGCACTCCCGAACACGTGCCGCCGCAGGAAGCCCAGCGGGACACGAACAGGCCGATCTCGTGACGCGCCACGTTCGCCGCGTCGCTGTAGCCCGGGCGGGGCGTGCTCGGCGTGACGTACACCGCGATCCCCGCCGCTCGCAGCCGCTGGAACACCGCTCGGTAGCTGGCCAGGATCGTCTCCGCGTCGCAGCCGTACGCCAGGTCGTTCGTGCCGTAGTAGTAGATGACCGACTTGACGCCGTGCAGCGCCAGGACGTCCCGGTCGAGGCGGCTTCCCGCGTCCAGGCCCGCCACCGACGGCGGCATCCCCGGGCACGTCGGCGCGCTCGTCGTGCCCGAGACGCCGGCGTTCGCGACCGCCAGCGACGACGGCACGAGGCGCCGCGCCAGGTCGTCCGTCCAGCGCTTGTCCGCGCCCAGCTGGGTGCAGCCCGGGCCGCAGTTCGTGCTGCCGATCCCGTCCACCACCGAGCTGCCGAACGGGACGACCGTCCCGCGCAACGCCGTGTTGTGCACGTCGACCGCGCTGACCACGTACGTCGAACCGACCGTCGACGTGAAAGCCGCGCCCGAGGCGTCGGCCGTGTGGTCACCCGCGCCGGTCGCGGTCAAGTAGTTGTCGCGCAGTCCCGCGCCGTGCCGGCCGACCACGGCCGTGCCCGGGACGAACATGCTCACCGCGAGGTTCGTGTCCGGGCGGGTCGCGAGGCGGGTCTCGTCGCTCCAGACCTCGCCGCCCGCCGGGATCGTCACCGACGGCCGGCCGGCGAACGTCAGGTCACGCGCTCCCGACACGCCCGCGCCGGACGTGCTGAGGCCGGCCGTCGCGTGGCCGATCGTCAGCGGGCCCGTGCCGAACGTGTTCTGGAGCCGGACGCGCACCGCGTCGCCGCCCTGGCTCAGGTGGGTGATCATCCGCAGGGACTGGCCGGACACCGGTGCGTCGGCGCGGCCGTCCTGGGACTGCGCCCACGACGTGAACCACGCGTGCGCCGCCCCGGCGGCACCCGGCGCCGACGCGACGACCAGCGCGGAAATCGTGGCCAGGACAGCGATCCGATGGGCTGCTCGCATTCGACCGATGGTAGGGAGCGGCTCACGAAACCGGCAAGAAGCCTGTCCGATGTTGTCAGCGCCCCGGTTTCCCGGTTCGATGCGAACATGACGCTGCGAGGTCTGCCCCGACGAGCCGAGAGCGCACCGCGGCTCTTCGGCGAACCGCACGAGACTCCCGACGGCACGACCGTGATCACCGTGACGAACCCGCCCGGGGTGTTCGCGATCCGTGACGGCCGGGCCAAGTTCGAGCCGGCCGTCGACGCGACGCGCGTGATGCTGCTGGCCGTCGGCACCGGGCTGGTCGCCGCGACCCTCGGCACGCTGGCCGTGCTGCGGCGGCCGCCGTGGCCGGACCTGACGGGCCGCTGGGAGCGTTAGGCCGCCCCGCCGGCCAGCGCCACGACCCGGCCGAACGGGCCGTTGTAGTAGTTCTGGTCCCCCGGCAAACCGCCGCCGCGGGCGAACTGCCAGATGCTCTGCTTGTCCCAGCCCGCCGGGAGCTCCCCGACCGCCGGGCCGTAGCGCGCGAGCCACAGCGGG
Source organism: Amycolatopsis sp. NPDC098790 (assembly GCF_044759945.1). NCBI lineage: Bacteria > Bacillati > Actinomycetota > Actinomycetes > Pseudonocardiales > Pseudonocardiaceae > Amycolatopsis > Amycolatopsis sp. NPDC098790. The sequence goes on along the minus strand of NZ_JBIWAI010000002.1, from coordinate 1,434,711 downwards.
TTCGTGTTCCCGAACCCGGACGCGTTACCCGTGCACAGCTTCCACCACGCCGTGCTGGTGTAGATCAGCGCGCTGCGCTTGACCTTCGCCAGGTACGTGCGCGTGAAATCGGCGATCCACGCCGTCATGTCGGCCGGGTTCTTGCCGTAGCAGACGTCGCCGTACGGGTTGTACTCGATGTCCAGCGCGCCCGGCAGCGTCTTGCCGTCGGCGCGCCAGCCGCCGCCGTGGGCGATGAAGTACTCCGCCTGCTCCGCGCCACCCGAGATGTCGGGCCGGCCGAAGTGGTACGCGCCGCGGATCAGCCCCGCGTTGTGCGCGCCGTCGTACTGCTGGCCGTACTGCGGGTTGACGAACCCGGTGCCCTCGGTCGCCTTGACGTAGGTGAACTTCGCGCCACCCGCCGACGCGGCCGCCCAGTCGACGGCGCCCTGGTGCCCGCTGACGTCGTGCCCGAGCGTCTGGTCGGTCGTGTCCGCCCGGGCCGCGCCCGGCACCACGCCCTCGTGCAACGCGATCTGCGTGCCCGCGAAGTTCGCGGCCGCGAGCGAGTAGTCGGGCGAGGCGTTCGCGGGGGCCGCCACGACCACCGACGCGAGCGCGGCCAAGGCGCCCGCGGCGGCGAGCCGGGGCCGCCACCGCTGTTCGTCGTGTCCGGCAACGGTTCGGCTCATCGGGGCTCCGATCTCGGTACTGGCACGTCCGGAACCCATGCTGCCCGCCCGAGTCGCTCCCCGCGAGCGATGTGTCACTCGATGTAGTGATCTACAGCTCGGCGGTGATGATCGCCTCGACGAGCACCTCCCCCACCGGGGTGAGTTCGACGACGCCGTCGTGCGGACGCAGCTCGACGAGCCCCCGCGCGGCCAGCGACCGGAACTTCCCCAGCCACGGTTCCGCGAACAGCGACCGTCCCGGGAACCGCGCCGCGTGCAGGGAATCCCGCAACGGCTGCAGCGTCGTCAGCGCCATCTTCACCGCCCGCGCCTCCTGCGCTTCGGGCGTGAACCGCGTCGCCGAGCCCAACGGGATCCGGCCGGCCGACACCGTTTCGATGTAGCGGCGAGAGTTGACGTCGGTGATCGCCTCGGACGCGCGGCAGCTCGACGAACCACCCAGCCCGATCGCGACCTCGGGCTCCTGCTTGTCCTGGTCGACCATGATGGCCTTCCACTTCTCGGGCCCGAGGCCCGCGCGCGCGAAGTACATCGTCGGGTGCTCGGTGTAGCCCGCCGCGCGCAGGCCGCCGGTGAGCAGCTCGCGCATCTGGTACTGCTCGCCGAGCGTCGGCCAGCGGTGGCCGTCGCGCACCAGCTTGTCCCGGTACGCCGGCAGCTGCCACGCCGCCGGCTTCTCGCCGGTGACGCCGGTGCGGGTGTCGCTGTAGGACGCCAGGTGCAGCTTCGTGCACACGACCGCCGTGACTTCGTTCTCCAGCACGACGTCGAGGTCGCGGCGGACGCTGTCCAGGGTCTGGTCGAGCAGGCCGTACATCAGGTCGATGCTGACCCATTCGAAGCCCAGCGAAGCCGCGTTGCGGACGAAGTCGACGCACATCTGCGACGAGTGCTCGCGGCCGCACAGCTCCAGGACGTGGTCGTCGAACGACTGGACGCCGCTGGAGAGCTTGGTGCAGCCCAGTTCGCGCAGCAGCGAAAGCTTGGCCGGGGTGAACGTGCTCGGGTCGCCCTCGAACCGGATGGTCGTGCCGGGGGTGAACCCGAACTCCGAGCGGTAGAACTCCAGCAGGCGGCGGATCTCCGGCTCCGGCAGCAGCGACGGCGTCCCGCCGAAGACGTTGAACTCCCCCACTTCCGCGCCACGCAGGTTCGGCACGGCGTCCAGCCACAGTTTCGCCTCGGCGATGTTGAGATCGACCCAGTGCTTGGCTTTCTCGTACTGCACTTCGGATTTGCCCTTGACCAGCACCACCGGGTACTGGCAGAACCGGCACCGATAAGCACAAGTGGGGATGTAGGACCAGAGGTGGATCGGACCGGACGACGCCAGCTGGGCGTCCAGGTCGCGCAGGAAGTCCGACGGCGAACCGGGGACGTTGCCCGGAAACACGTGCGCCCCGAACGGGTCCTCCTGCACGAAGTCCAGCAGGTGCCGGTTCTCCGGCGCCTCGAGGACGTCGAGCACCGCGGGCCGCGGCCACGCGGGGTCGAGCGCGTGCAGCGAGCCGATCGCCTCTTCGTAGGCGAGGGTCATCAGAACACCCCTCCGTTGCCGAAGTAGTTGTGGGCCTCTCCCGATTCGCGGTCTTCGCAGTAGTAGTGGACGAATTCGGCGAACCGCGCCGCGGGCACCTCCGCCAGGCAGGGCGGCAGGGGCGGCGGGTGACCGATGTCCTCGCCGACGTGCCGGCGCAGGCAGGCGAACAGCTCGTCGGCGAATTCGAAGTACAGCCGGTACGACGGCGTCTTGTACGCGTGGATCGGCGTGAAGTCGACGACGCGCATCTCGTCGCGGATTTCGGCGATCCGCCGCGCGAGCCGGGCGGCCAGGTCGGCGCCGAAGAACGCGATGACGGCGTCGTCCTCCAGCAGCGCCGGGGTCAGCAGCACCGGCAGGATCGTGTTCTTCGGCGTGAAGTCCTTGATGGAGAACTCCCACGCCTGCTGGGCTTCGGCTTCGGTCAGATCCCCGCCGGCCGCCGGCGTGGCGGGGCGGATGTCGCGCATGACGATGATGCCGTCGGAACCGTAGGCGCGGCCGGCGATGACTTCGTCGATGGCGTGGTCGACGCGCCGCGGGTTGATCTCGACGCGCGAGCGAGGCGCGTACGTGATCGCGTCGCCGCCGCTGGCGACCTTGATGCCGAAGTCCCAGTCGTCGGACAGGTGGCTGACGAACTCGCCGTCCTGCAGCTGGTAAAAGATTTCGATCCCGCCCGCGCGCTCGTAGGCGTCGCGCTCGACGGCGAAGCCCTTGCCGTCGGGAAAGCCGCCGAACAGCGAAAACGTGACCGCGCGGCACCGGAGCGTCCGCTGGATCGCGTCCCACAGCCGCGGCCGCCCGGTGAAGTGCGAAGCGTTGTAGTAGTAGTCGCAGACGCCGATGGCGGCCTTGCTCGACTCCATCGCGGCGAACAGTTCGCTCAGCCAGTGCGGGTCGACGCGGCAGTCCGCGTCGGCCGACACGAGGTAGAACCGCTCGGCGGGATCGGTGTCGGGCCGGTTGCGGCTGCGCGCGAGCGCGAAGTCCATTCCCGCCCGGCGCGCGCACGAGACACCCTGCTCGGGCTCGTGGATCACGTGCACCGGCAGATCCGGGTGGGACGCCGCGAAGGCGCGCGCGACGGCGACCGTGTCGTCGGTCGAGTTGTTGTCCACCAGCACGACTTCGTACTGGCTCTTGTCGAGTGCACCGCGCTGGTCGTGCAACGTCCGCAGGACCTCCGGGAGGTTCGCCGCTTCGTTGTAGACCGGCAGCACGACGGAAAGCCGCGTGGCGGCGCCCATCGGCGGCGGGTACAGCCGATCGACGAGGTCGGCGGCGACCCCCGTGCCGAAGTGCGCCTGCCCGAGTTCGGAGTTCGCCCGCACCACGTCCGCCCGTTTCCCTTCGTCGGTGATCAGCTCGGCCACTTCGCGGGCGAACGCCGCGTCCGGCAGGTCACGGGCCCGGATGTCCAGCACCGGTGCCCGGAACCCCTTGCGCCCGTAGACGACGTCGTACAGCTCGTACCCGCTGGTGATGTACGGCGTCCCGGAGGCGATCGCCTCGCTGACCGGGTTGCCGTAGCTCTCGTAGTCGTAGGAGGTCAGGAACGACACGACCGTCGCGTGCGCGAGGAGGTCCCGCACCGAATACCGGCCGGGGACGCTCGTGTCGTACGGCGTCAGCCAGCCGCCGAACACGACGCGGTCGCGGACACCGAGCTCCTCGGCCAGCCGCACCAGCCGCGTGTGCTCGGCGGGCGCCTCTTCGACGTCGCCGGCGACGAACAGCCACGCGGCCGGCAACAGCGTGAGCAGGTGCAGGTCCCGGTCGATGCGCTTCTGCGGGATGATCCGCGTGATCCGGGCCAGCAGCGGGACGCCGTCGGGGATGCCGTGATCACGACGGAAACCCGAGGAGCGCTCGTCGATCCGCGCGGGCGCGATGGTGAACGCGTTGGGCAGGACGTCGATGTTCCGCAAGCCGGGAACCCACTCCAGGGTTTTCGCCAACGCCTGGTCGTGCAGCGCGAAGTAGTGGATGTGCGGCGAGTTCCGCGGCGCGGGGACGCCGGGGTACGGGAACCGGCCGTACTTGGCGATGCCCGGCTCGCTCTGCCACATCAGGTCGTGGTCGCGCCAGAACACGAACCGGCCGAGCCGGTGCCGGGTGCCGTAGCGGCCGATCGCGCGGTAGAGCGCTTCGGTGTAGGCGATGTTCTCGGGCAGGGTCCCGTTCTCCACCATGACCATCGTGACGCCGAGGCGTTCCCACGTCGCCACGATGCGCTCGGCCAGTTCGCCGGCGATCCGGTCGATCTCCGGGCGCAGCGCCTCGTCGCCGTGCTGGACGACTTCGCGCAGGGTCCGTTCGACGAACTCCCGGTCGTAGCCGCGGATCCCGTCGACGCCCTCGACGCGGTCCAGGGTGACCCACTCCGGCAGCAGCCCGGCTTCGCCGCGGTAGGGCCGGAAGAACGCGCCCTTGTCGGGCCGGATGTCGTAGCCGAGGTCGAGGTGGACGCGGTGGCCGGCGAACCGGCGCGCCGTCTTGAGGAACTCGACCACGACCCCGGACAGCGGAGTGGCGTCGAAGGACACGCCCCAGAGGACTGACATCGATGTCGGACTCCCGTCTCGGCTTCGCCGTCACTTCCAGCGTACGGGGTGTGGCGGCGGGTGGCCGCGTGAGCAGAGAGCGCTTTCCCCCGGTGCGCGGTGGTTGACCGCGGCGCACGCACGCCCCAGAGTGGCTCCATGAACCGGGCCCTCGGGGTGCTGACCTGCGGCGCCTTCCTCTCGATCGTGCTCGGGGTCCTCGGGTCCGGGGAGCCCGTGGTTTCGCTCGTGCTCGGCGCGGTGTTCGCCGCACTGGCCACCGCGGGCTTCGGCTGGGTGCGCACGCGCGGCCGAACGGCGTGGTCGGCCGCGTACGTCGGTGTCCAGCTGCCGCTGGCCTTCGTGACGTTCACGATCAACGCCGGGGTCGGGGCGACGTTGTTCCTCGTCGTGCTGGTCAGCCAGTGCGTGCTGCTGCGGCTGCCGCTGCCGGTGGTCGCGCTGGTCATCGCCGTGGTGCCGCTCGTGCACCTCGGGATGTCGCTGGGTGAAGGTCTGCGGGAGGGCCTGGGAACGCTGGTTTCGGTGTTGTTCGCGGCCGTCATCACCGAGCTGCTGGTGCGCGAACAACGCTCGCGCGGCGAACTCGCCGGAGCGCACGAGAAGCTGCGCGACTACGCGACGCAGGCCGAGCGGCTGGCGACGGCGCAGGAGCGCAACCGCGTCGCGCGCGACATCCACGACGGGCTCGGGCACTCGCTCACCGTCGTCCAGATGCAGGTCAAGGCCGCGCGGGCGGTGCTGCCGACCGACCCCGGCAAGGCCGACGAGGTCCTCGCGAAAGCTCAGGAGCAGGCGGAGAACGCGCTGGCGGAGGTGCGCCGCTCGGTCAAGGCGCTGCGGGAACCGCGGTCGACACCGTTGCCGGACGCTCTGCGCGCGTTGGCGTCGGACGCCGGCGTCCCGGCCGAGCTGACGATCTCCGGTGCCGAACGGCCGCTGCCCGACGAGCACCGCGAAGCCCTGTTCCGGACCGCGCAGGAAGGTCTGACGAACGTCCGCAAGCACGCCGAGGCCGCGCACGTCGACCTCGCGCTGGACTACGCCGAAGCGTCCGTGCGCGTCTCGGTGCGCGACGACGGCGTCGGCAGCGACGGCGTCACGGCGGCCGGCTTCGGGCTCGTGGGGCTGCGGGAACGCGCCGAACAGCTGGGTGGCAAGCTCGCCTTCACCTCGGCGCCCGGCGAGGGCAGCGCGCTGAGCATGGAGGTTCCCGGATGACGCCGGTCCGCGTCCTGCTCGTCGACGACCAGGCCCTCTTCCGCGAAGCGCTCGCCACGCTCCTGGCGACCCACGACGGCATCGACGTCGTCGGCGAAGCGGGCAACGGCGAGGAAGCACTCGGCCGGGTCGCCGCGCTCGAGCCCGACGTCGTCCTGATGGACCTGCGCATGCCGGTCCTCGACGGCGTCGGCGCGACCCGGCGGCTGCGCGGCGAGCACCCGGACGTCCGGGTCATCGCGCTGACCACCTTCGACGACGACGAAGACGTCTTCGCGGCTCTTCGCGCGGGCGCGGTCGGGTACCTGCTGAAGGACGTCTCGTCGGCCCGGCTGATCGAGGCGGTGCTGGCGGCCGCACGCGGGGAGTCCGTGCTGCAGCCGTCGGTGGCGGCGAAAGTCGTCGCGCGGTTCGCGGAGCTGCCCGAGCCGACGCCGCAGCCGCTGGTGGTGCCGCTGTCGGAGCGGGAGCTCGAAGTGCTGCGCCTGCTCGCCGACGGCCGCAGCAACCGCGAGATCGCCGCGAAGGTGTTCCTCGCCGAGGGCACGGTCAAGAACCACGTGACGAACCTGCTCGGCAAGCTCGGCGCACGCGACCGCACCCAAGCCGCGCTGCGGGCCCGGGACCTCGGCCTGCTCTGAGTTGTCCGCCAAAATCTACTGCGACAGTCAGGCGATTGGCAAGGAAACCGCGAACGGCAGGACACTCTCAATGGCGCAACTCGTTGTGAACCCCGGCTGCGCAATTTCCGCTGCGCGAGGCCACTGTCGATGTTCGCCCGTGCAGATCGACAGCCGCGAGGTCCGCTCGACCCGAGAAGCGGTGGTTGCAGCTACGCTTGAACGGACCTGTTCGACGATGGTCCCAGCGTTGCCGTGCGGCGAAGGAAGGCCTGAGCTCCATGTTGCTGTCTCTTGAAGAAGTTGCCGACGAGCCAGCCGGGCGTTTGCACACGGTGCTCTCGCTATTCCATGGCATGGATGGGCAGAAATCGCTTGGCAACTGGTGGGCCGAGATTGCCAGCTACGTTGCGACTGGCGGTGACGGAGTCTCAGTACGCGTCGAAGTGGCGGCACTGCTCGGCGATGTTGAGCGCAACGTATACTCACTCTCGCACAAGCGTCACAATCATCAGGCATTATTACGCCGACGCGACGAGTGGGCAAAGCCGATCTTCGGCATTGCGGTGAATGACTGTCATCCCTACACATCCGAAGTGTTCATCTCCGAAGACGCTCTCGACTCCTTGTCGGTCCTATCTTCAGTTCTGAAACTCGCAGTTCCAGAGCACGGGCCTCGAATGGAAGCCGACGTCGCCTCCACCTTGAACGAAGTATATGAGATGCTAGGACTTCTCAAACTCGATGTCGCAAATGCGCCGGATATTCCCGAGGTAGCACGCGTTCGAATCACGCAACAATTGTTGGCGATACTCGAGCGAATCACATATGTCCGACTACGCGGGTTCTCTTCGTTGGTCAGCGTAGCACAAGGTGCCACTGCCGACATAGAGGTCGTAGCAGGTCGAACGATCGCGACACGGTCGGCGAAGGAATCAGTTATCGAGTGGCTCGCGGCACTTCATGAGATTATCCGCAAGATTGAACTCATTGCCGTCCCACCTATGATAGGAATAGCCACCACCATCGCAACCAATAGCGTGGAAGCCGGCTTGACATCGGGGGCCGCAGCCCGCATCGGACTTGAGTCGATGAAGAAAATTGAGAGGCCGAAGGAGATTGAGTCCGGCAAACACAGTGGCCAATCCGACCTGGAGCTTCCGCCAGATCAAAGCTGATAGTCACGAAGTTTCTACTTGGCACTATCACGGCTCACGGACTCGTCAGCACGACGACGCCGGCATGCTCGATGCATGATGTCGCGCATGACGTAGTGGCGCGCGGCGATCGGCCACGTCGAGGTGGTCACGTAGGCGATGGCCGGCTGGGATCAGGGAAGCTTGACGTCACATGACCCGGGTCATGACTTCCGGCACGTCCCGGGCGGGCCGGCACCCGGGATTCTCGTCCAGGACAACACCTGGAGGGACCCATGACCACCACCGCACCGGCCCGGACCACCGGCCGCAAGCTCGCCCGCTTCACCGGCCACTACGTCGAAATGGTCGCCGCCATGCTGATCGGCATGGTCGTCCTGCACCCGCTCTGGCCGTCGTCCTGGCTGGACCGCCCGGACGTCGACGCGCTCGTCATGGCCACGAACATGACGGTCGCGATGACCGCGGCCATGCTGCTGCGCCGGCACTCGTGGCCGCGGATCGCCGAGATGGCCGCCGCGATGTACCTGCCGTTCGTCGCGCTGCTCGTGCCGTACTGGCTCGGCGCGATCTCCGGCGGCAGTCTGATGGTCGCCGGGCACGTGATCATGTTCCCGCTGATGCTCGCCGCCATGGTGTGGCGCCGCGCCGAGTACTGGCACTGACGTGCGGACCTTCCTGAAGTGGTTCGCGCTGGTCGTCGCCGTGCTCGCGGTCCCGGCCGTGGGCGCGACCGTCTCCGCGCTCTCGGCGTTCGACGCCCTGTACTCCCCCGGCCCGGACCGGCCGGTGCCCGCCGCGGCGCCGCCGGCGCACGACCCGGCCAAGCCGACCGCGGTGGTCGTCGTCGGTGACCGCGGCGCCGTCGTCTCGGACACGCTGGCGCCGTACGAGATCCTCGCCGCGACCGGCCGGTTCAACGTCTACACGGTCGCGCCGAAACGCGAGCCGAAGCCGCTGACCGGCGGTCTCGACCTCGTGCCCGACCTGAGCTTCGCCGACCTCGCCACCCGGCTCGGGCCCAAGGCGCCGGACCTCGTCGTCGTCCCGGCGCTGCCGGACGTCGGCGAGCCGAGCACCGAACCCGTGAAGCAGTGGCTGCGCGTCCAGGCCGCGAACGGCGCGAAGCTGCTGAGCGTCTGCAACGGCGGTGGGGTCCTCGCCTCCGCCGGCCTGCTCGACGGCCGGCCGGCGACCGCGCACTGGCTGAAGCTCGACGCCTTCTCGGGCGACTATCCGGCCGTGCACTGGGTGCGCGGGCAGCGGTTCGTCGACGACGGCGACGTCGTCACCACCGCCGGGATCCTGTCCGGCGTCGACGGGACGCTGCACTGGGTCGAACGGCTCGCCGGCCGCGAGGTGGCGGCCGACGCGGCGAAGGCGATCGGCTGGTCGCGCTACGGCACCACCGTCCCGGTGCACGCGCCCGAATCGATGCCGGACGCGGCGGCGATCGTCAACGCCGCTTTCCGTTGGGACCCGGACGACATCGGCGTCCTGCTCGCGAACGGCGTCGGCGAGATCGAATTGGCGTCGGTGTTCGACACCGAAGGGCAGTCGCTGTCCTCGCGCACGCTCGCCGTGAGCACCGACGGCGCGCCGATCCGGTCCCGGCACGGCTTGACGTTCGTGCCCCGGGCGACACTGGCCGACGCCGATCTCGACCGGCTGATCGTGCCCGGCGCGACGCGCGGGGTCACCGGCGGCCCGGAACCCGAGTACGTCCACGACCGGCCCGGCTTCGCTTACGACACCGCGGTGAGCGCGCTCTCGCGCCGCACGGACGTCGCGACCGCGCGGTGGACCGCGAAGGTTCTCGAGCTGCCCACCGACGGCGCCGGTTTCGAAGGCCGGGCCTGGCCGTGGTGGCCGACGGCGCTACCGGTCGCCCTGGTCCTGCTGGGTGCGGCCGCCCTCGTCGTCGTGCGCCGGGTCAGGGCCGCCCGACGACCCGGCTGACGTCGTCGTTCTCGGCATAAAACGATTTAGGAAATCGGACATCGTCGAAGCGATTCACCACCCATACGTCCCGGTGGAGTATTGCCAACGTGGAAAATCGTGATTACAGTCACGTATCACGCTGTTTTGAAACGTTTAAATACTGTCGCCCCGTCCCCGCCGTAAGGGAGCCCGCATGCTGCCCTCGAAGCTTTGGCGCGCGACCACCACCACGCTCGCCGCGATCCTGGTCCTGTCCGCCAACTCGGTTCCCCCGGCGGGCGCCGCGCCCCCGGTGGAGCTGACCGGTGCGCACTGGATCTGGTACCCGGAAGGCGACCCCGCGAACTCCGCGCCGGCCGCGACCCGGTACTTCCGCACCACGTTCAGCGCCCCCGCCGGCGCGGTCAGCGACGCCCGGTTCGTCGTCACCGGCGACGACACCGCCGACGTCTGGCTCAACGGCAAGCCCCTCGCTTCTTCGGCCCGCACCGCGGACTCGTGGCGCTCGGCGCTGTCGGTCGACCTCGCCCCCGCGCTGACGCCCGGCTCCAACACGCTCGCCGTCGCCGTCCGCAACTCCGGCGGCGCGGCCGGGCTGCTCGGGCGGCTGCGCGTGACGACCGCGTCGGGCACCACCGACCTCACCACCGGCGCCGGCTGGAAAAGCGCGACGACGGCGCCGGACGGCTGGGAACAGCCCGGTTTCGCCGACGGGACCTGGGCCGCGGCCAAGGACCTCGGCACCTACGGCACCGGCCCGTGGGGCACCCGCGTCGCCACGCCGAGCCCGTCGGCGCAGACGCCGCTCTCGATCGCGAGCGCGACGGTCGGCCAGCGCGTCAACCCGATCGGCGTCGACCAGCCGCGGTTCGGCTGGAAGCTCGCGTCTTCGGCGGCGCAGCAACGGCAGTCCGCGTACGAAATCCTGGTGTCGGCCGGCGGCAAGGACGTCTGGGACAGCGGCCGCGTCACCTCCGCGCAGCAGGCCGACGTCGCTTACAGCGGTCCCGCGCTCGGCTCGCTGACCGCGTACACCTGGAAGGTCCGCGTCTGGGACGGCCAAGGCCGGATGAGCGGCTGGAGCCCGGTGCAGCGCTTCGAAACGGCGTTGCGCGATCCGGCCGCCGAATGGACCGGCGCCTTCCTCGGCCGCGCCACCGCGGGTCCGGACCTCGCCGGCGCGAACTGGGTCTGGTACCCCGAAGGGGACCCGATCGGCGGCGTGCCGCCGGCCACCCGGTACTTCCGGAAGACCGTCGACCTGGCCGCGGCGCCCGCAAAGGCGACGCTGGTCGTCACCGGTGACGACACCGCGACTGTCTGGGTCAACGGCACGCAGGTCAGCGATTCGCCGCGGGTCACCGACTCCTGGAAGACCGCCGCCGTCCTCGACGTCGGCGGCTTGCTGACCGCGGGGACGAACACCATCGCGATCAGCGCCGAGAACACGACCCAGAGCCCGGCCGGGATGATCGCCAAGATGACCGTCCCCAATGGACCGACCGTGGTCACCGACGGGTCGTGGAAGTCGAGCCAGACCGGCCCGGCCGGCTGGCAGCAGCGCGGGTTCGACGACAGCTCGTGGCCGGCGGCGCGGTCGCTGACCGCGTACGGCACCGGGCCGTGGGGCGCGAACGTCGCCGCCCCTGCCCCCGCTCCCCTGCTGCGCAAGAGCTTCACGGTCTCGAAGCCGGTCGCGAGCGCGCGGCTGCTCACCACCGCGCTCGGCCTGCAGGAAACCCACCTCAACGGCGCGAAGGTCGGCGACGAGGTGCTCGCTCCCGGGTGGACGGACTACACCAAACGCCTGCAGTACCGCGTTTCCGACGTCACCCGGCAGATCCGCACCGGTGGGAACGTCCTCGGCGCGCTGGTCGGCAACGGCTGGTACTCCGGGAGCGTCGGCATCGCCGGCAGCCAGAAATACGGCACCGAACCGTGGTACTCGGCGCAGCTGAAGCTGACGTTCACCGACGGCACGAGCACGACCGTCGCGACGGACGGCACGTGGAAGGCCGGCGACGGCCCGATCCGCGCCGACGACCTCTACCAGGGCGAAACCTACGACGCCCGACTCGCCACCGGCTGGGACCGGCCCGGGTTCGACGACCGCAGCTGGGCGGCACCCCGCGTCAAGACCGGCGCGAAGCCGAACCTGGTGTCCCAAGTGGACAACGGCGTCACCGTGCAGCAGGAGTTCAAGCCCGTCGCGTGGACGCAGCCGAAGCCCGGGGTCTGGGTCGCCGACCTGGGCCAGAACTTCAGCGGCTGGAACCGGTTGTCCGTCACCGGCCCAGCCGGCACCACGGTCACCATGCGGCACGCCGAGGTCCTCAACCCGGACGGCACGATCTACACGACCAACCTGCGCGCCGCACAGGCGACCGATCGGTTCACCTTGGCGGGCACCGGCGGCGCCGAGACGTACGAGCCGCGCTTCACGTCCCACGGCTACCGGTACGTCGAGCTGACCGGCCTGCCGTCGGCGCCGACGGCGGCAACATTGACCGGGCGGGCGATGTGGACGGCCGGCGCGCAGACCGGCACGTTCACGACGTCGAACGCGCTGGTGAACCAGCTGCAGCACAACATCCTCTGGGGCGAGCGGTCGAACATGCTGTCCGTGCCGAGCGACTGCCCGCAGCGCGACGAGCGGCTCGGCTGGACCGGCGACATCGGGATCTTCGCCGGCACCTCGACGTTCAACCTGGACGTGGCGAACTTCCTCGGCAAGTTCAGCGACGACCTGGTCGACGCGCAGCACGACGACGGGTCGTTCACCGATGTCGCGCCGGGTGTGCTGAGCGGTTCGGGCACGGCGGGCTGGGGCGACGCGGGCGTCATCGTGCCCTACACCCTGTGGCAGCGCTACGGCGACACCGGCGTGATCGACGAGCACTTCGCCGCGATGGTGAAGTGGGTCGAGTACCTGCGCTCGACGTCCGGGGCCGACATGATCCGCGACCACCAGACCTACGGGGACTGGCTCAACGTCAACGACAACACCGCGCAGGACCTGATCTCGACGGCGTTCTTCGCGTGGTCGTCGCGGCTGGTGTCGCGGATGGCCGCGGCCACCGGGCACACCGCCGAGGCGACGAAGTACGGCACGCTGGCCGACCAGATCGGGACGGCGTTCACCAATCGGTTCTCGCAGGCGGACGGCACGGTCGGGGCGAACACCCAGACCGGGTACGTCCTGGCGCTGGCGTTCGGGTTGCTGCCGGCTTCACGCGTCCAGCCGGCGGCGGACAAACTCGCCGCGAAGGTCGCGGCGACCGGCGGGCACCTGAGCGTCGGGTTCCTCGGTGTGGAGAACCTGCTGCCGGTGCTGGCCGCGCACGGGCACGCCGACACGGCGTACCAGGTGCTGCTGCAGCCGGGCTTCCCCGGCTGGGGCTACATGATCGGCCACGGCGCGACGACCATCTGGGAGCGCTGGGACGGGATCAAGCCGGACGGCTCGTTCAACGACCCGGGCATGAACTCGTTCAACCACTACGGCCTCGGCTCGGTGGGCGACTTCCTGTACCGCTCGGTCGGCGGGCTCTCACCGGCGTCGCCGGGCTACGCGTCCCTCCTGGTGGCGCCGCAACCGGGCGGCGGGTTGACGTCGGCGAAGTCGGCGTACGAGACGCCGTACGGGTCCGCGGCCAGCGACTGGTCGATCTCGGGCGGCAAGCTGACGCTGCGGGTGACGGTTCCGGCGGGCTCGTCGGCGACGGTGCGCGTGCCGACTTCCCAGCCGGGTTCGGTGGCGCCGCCGCCGGAAGCGGTCCCGTCCTCGGCGGGGTCGTACTTCGTGCCCGCGGGTTCGTACGTGTTCACCGCTTCGGCGTGACTCCGGCGGGTGGGACGGGGCCGGCCGGCCCCGTCCCACCCGCCCGTTCACGGCTGGTCCGCGGACGGCAGGTACTCCCGCAGGCGCTCCGGGACACCTCGTGCGAACTTCGCGTCGGTCAGCTGGACGTCGCCGGCGAAGCTCGCCTCGGTGAACCACGTTTCCCCGGCGAACTCCGCTGTGTCGAACCGGGCGTCCGCGGCGAAGGCCGCACCGCCGAAGCTGGCTTCCCCGGCGACGCTGAATCCCGCGAACCACGCTTCCCCCTGGAACGAAGCCCAGCCGAACAGCGCCTCCCCGGCGAATTCGGCCCGGGTGAACCAAGCGTCGCCGACGAACCGGGCCTCGGTGAAGACCCCGTTGCGGATCCGGCATTCGCTGAGGACGAAGTCGATCAGGGTGGCACCGGCGAGATCGAGGTCGATGCCGGCCCAGAAGGTGCCGGTCTGCTCGCCGGCACTCAGGTGTCTCGTCAGGACCCGCTGCGCGGAGAGGCGCACTTGGCGTTCACCGCGGGCGTCGTCCTCGAGTTCCGGACGCGACTCGTCCGGCAGCCGAAACGGGGCCCGCAGGTAGGCGCAAACGACGTCGACGACGTTCTGCCGCCGGCTCGGGTCGGCTTGGGCCATCCGTTCGAGGGCGTAGAGACCCCCGTGCCGGACAGCGGCCGTGCCCGAGCCCAGCTGCTCGACGGCCCTGAGGTAGAGATCGGCCGACCGCCGTTCGCGCGTGTCGAACTCGCTCTGGGCGAAGGCGCGTTTCGCCAGCTGGTGCGCCTCGTGCTTCCGGAGCAGGTCCAGTTCGGTCGAGCGTTGCCGGCGAGCCGCGAGCCACAGCGCGATCGTGCCCGCGAAGCCCACGCCCAGGACCGCGGCCGTGCGGATCGCGTCCAGCCGGTCGCCGGTCGCTCCGCTGCGCACCAGCAGCCAGGCAGCCGCGGCCGCGAGCAGGACCACGGCCGGCACACCGGCGGCGATCACCCACTGCGGGATCGGGCCGACGGGAGGACGCTGCTCCGCGTCATCTGTTCCACTCACCACGGGGTAGTCGGGCAAACCGGCCTATTCGCTACGGCCGCGGACGAACGGCTACGGAGCGTTCCGGCTCACCCCGAACTCCAGGTGGAAGTTGTCCAGGGTGGCCGGGAGCGGGCGGTCGGGGGCGATGACCGGACCGGAGACCTGCTCGAACGCGTGCTCGCGCAGCAGGTTCGCCAGCACCGTGCTCGTGCAGAACTGGACCAGGTCACGGCCCGGGCAGATCGCCGGGCCCGCGCTGAACGGCACCAGCGCCGGGTTCGCCTCCGCGCGGCCGTCCAGCCAGATGTCCGGCTCGAAGCGGTCCGCGTACGGCAGCTGCGCGTCGCGGTGGAAGAACGGGGTGTAGATCAGGACCGTCGTGCCCACCGGTCCCCGCCCCGTCTCCTCCGTCGTCTCACGCAGGATCATCGGCGTCGTCGGCCAGAGCCGGACCGCCTCCAGCACGCACGCGCGCAGGTAGCCCAGCTGCTGCGGCTCGGCCGGATCGGCGTCCGGCAGCTCGGTGCGGGCCCGCTCGAGCGCCGCCGGGTGGGTGGCCAGCAGGGCCAGCGTCCGGAACGTCACCATGCCCGCCGCGTCGAAGGCGAACAGCCAGTGCGCCACCTGGTCGGCCGCGGTGCCGTCGTCGCCGGCCCCGGCGATCGCCGCCGCCAGGCTGCCCGGCTCGGCGCGGCCGAGGTGTCCGGCCAGCCGGGCGTGGAAACGCTCGCGCAGCTGCTTGCGCCGCGGGTGCGCGTACGCCCAGTTCGCGTCCAGCCGCAGCCGCTCCAGCAGGTCGGTCAGCATTTCGTCGTCGCGCGCTTCCGGCCCGAGCACGATCGTGCGCACCAGCCGCCACCAGGCGACGTTGAAGGCGTCCCAGGTCAGCTTCGAACCGGCCTCGCCGAGCAGGACGGCGGTTTCGCCGGCGATCGCGCGGGCGAACGGCGCGGCCAGTTCGTGCAGCGGGCGGCCCGGTTCGAGCACGGCCTCGGTGAACCGGCGCCGCGGACGGCGGTCTTCGGCGTCCGAGATGAGCAGGCCGTGCGGCTGGAAGTGGCCCAGCGCGGCCCGCTTTTCCACTGTGGACGGACTGAACGGCGTCGGCGCGCCGGCCAGCAGCGTGCCGACGTCCTCGCCGGACAGCACCAGTTCCACCGACCGGCCGGGAACGCGCAGCTTCAACGGGCGCCCGTCGTAGCGGTCCCGCAGCCGGGACAGCAGCTTGACGGCCGGGCGGTCGACCTGCAGCTTGCCGGCCAGCCCCATCGCCGCCGGACGGCGCTTGATCACGCCGCCCGCGAGCGTGGGCAGCGCCACTTCGGCCGCGACGCGCAGGGTTTCGGTGACCGACGCGGTCACCGGCCGGGTCAGGTGGGTGGACGTCATGGCGCCCGGTTACCCGAGTGGACAGACCGGAAACACCGTCAGTGACGCAGCGCGAGGTTCAGCACGTCACCCGCGTGGTCCAGGCAGTCGGCGCAGATCACCGCGTCCCGCGCGGCGCAGTCGACCCGCAGCAGCGGGCGGCGCAGCCCGAGGAACGTCCGCCGCTCCCGGCGGCCGCAGAACTCGCACACCGCGGCCAGCGGCGACGTCACCGCCGCCAGCACGTCCCCGCTCGGCGTCTCGCGGTCCGCGCCGTCGCGCACGACCCTCAGCCCGGCGCGCACGCACTCCACGCAGATCGGCCCGGCCTTGCCGGGGACGCGCGGGCCGCGCACCGAGCCGCAGAACCGGCAGGGCCGACCGGCCCCGTTCGCCGCCGTCACGCCGCCTCCTCACCGGTTTCGCCGCCCGCACACCGGGAACCCCGGGCACGACGTCACCTCCCGGCCACGCTACCCGCATCCGCACCGGGCGGGGGCATCGGCGGAACCCGGCTCACGCTCGGCCGGGACCGCGCGCACGGACCTCCCGCCCGGGCGGCACCACGGCACGAGCGGGCTGGAGGAAACATTGTCGTCGTTGACCGTGCTGTTCGGGGTGGCCGGGCTGCTGGCCCTCGCCGCGGCGATCGTGCCGAAGCTCGTCGCGGACCGGCCCTTCTCGGTGCCGCTGGTGATGCTGATCGCCGGGATCGTGCTGGGCCTGCTCCCGCTGCCCGCGCCCTACGGCAACGGCTGGAGCGACCCCGCCGCCCACCTGCACGGCGTCGAATCGTTCACCCAGCTGGGGATCCTCGTCGCGCTCGCCGGGGCGGGCCTGTCCGTGGACCGCCGGTTCGGCCTGAAGCGCTGGGGGTCGACCTGGCGGCTGCTCGCGCTGACCATGCCGCTGTCGATCCTGGCGATCGCCGCGCTCGGCTACTGGTGGCTCGCGCTGGCGCCCGGCGTGGCCCTGCTGCTGGCCGCGGCGCTCGCGCCGACCGACCCGGTGCTGGCGGGCGACATCGGCGTGCCGCACCCGGACGTCGAGCCGGAACTGGCCAGGGACAACGAAATCCGCTTCACGCTGACCACCGAGGCGGGGTTCAACGACGGGCTGGCCATGCCGTTCGTGCTGCTCGGGCTGGCGATGGCGGGCAGCAGGCCGAACCTGGACCTCTCGTGGGTGCTCGTCGACCTGCTGCTGCCGGTCGTGACCGGCGTGGTGGTCGGCCTGGTCGCCGGGCGCGGGCTCGGCTGGGCGATCTTCCACACGTCGTCGGACCGCCTGCGCCTCGCCGAATACGGTGACGGCCTGGTCCTGCTGGCGCTCGCCTTCCTGCCGTACGCGCTTTCGGAGCTGGCTCACGGCAACGGGTTCGTCGCCGTGTTCACCGCCGCGGTCGTGGTCCGCAAGCAGGAGCGCGAGCACGACTACCACGGCGTCCTGCACGCGTTCGGCCACCAGCTGGAACGGCTCTTCGTGCCGCTCGCCCTGCTCGGGCTCGGCCTCGCCATCGGCGACGGGCTGCTGCGCGGCCTGCGTCCCCTGGAGGTCGTGATCGCCGTGGTCGCGGTGCTGGTCGTGCGCCCGGTGATCGGCTGGGTGTCGCTGCTCGGGTCGTCGGCGGGCCGCCCGGCGTCGCTGGCCATCGCGTTCTTCGGCGTCCGCGGCATCGGGACGCTCTTCTACCTCGCCTACGCGATCAACCGGCTGCCGGTGGACCACCAGGACGTGCTGTGGCGGGTCGGCGCGCTCGCCGTCGCCGTGTCGGTGGTGGTCCACGGCATCCTCGCCGAGCCCGCCATCCAGCGGATCGAGCGGATGGGCGGTCACCTGCCCGCCCGCTGAGCCCGGTTGGCGGACGCGGGCGCGGGGTACCCGGCCGACGTGGCTTTCGAGGTGCTGCCCTGGTGGCTCGGCCTGACCGGTCTGTGGGTCCTCACGCTCTCGACGCCGTCGTGGCCGGAGCTCGTGGCCGCGGCCGTGGCGGCGGTGCCGTGCGCGTTCGCCGCCCGAGCCGCGCGCAAGGCCGTCGGCGGGGCGTGGCGGCCCCGCGCGAGCTGGCTGCGCTGGCTGCTCGCCATCCCGGGCACGGCGGTCCGCGAATCGGTCCAGGCCCTGGTCGAGGTCGTCCGGCACCCGCGTGCCGGCCGGTTCGACACGGCCGGCCTGCCGGACGAACCCGACGCGGTCCACGAAGCCCGGGCGGCCTGCGCGGCCGCCGTCGTCGGCAGCACCCCGGGCACGATGGTCGTCGCCACTCCCCCGCACGACCGCCGGCTGGTCGTCCACCGGCTGCTCGAAGGGGATTCCCGCGTGCTGGACGAGGTGCGCCGGTGACCGGCTGGCTGATCGCCGCCGTGCTGCTGATGGCGGGCGGCCTCGGCCCCGCGTTGTGGCTGGCCGCGCGCGGGGACGCCATCGGGCGGCTGGCCGGGCTCCAGCTCGCCGGCCCGGTCACCGTGCTCACGCTGCTCCTGCTCGTCCAGGCCTACGGTCCGTCGAGCGCGGTGATCCTGCCGCTGGTGCTGACCGTCCTCGCCTTCGCCGGCACGCTGCTGTTCATCCGGTTGCTGGGGACGACGGAATGACGGTCGTCGCGCAGGTGCTGGTCTTCGCCGGGGTCGCCGTCGTGGTGGTCTCGGCGCTGGCGATGCTGCGGGCCCGGACGCTGCTCAACCGGCTGCACCTGCTCGCCCCGGTGACGACGCTGGGCGCGCCGCTCGTCGGCGTCGGGCTGGCGCTGGACACCGGGTGGAACCTCGGCTCGGGGGCCATCCTGCTCACCGTCGTGCTGCTCGCGGTGACCGGTCCGGTGCTGCAGTCCGCCGCCGGGCGCGTCGAGGCGCGGCGGCAGGGCGCGATCGACGAGGACCTGCCGTCGTGACGACGGTCGTGCTGCTCGTCGCCCTCGCGTTCGTAGCCGTCGCGGGGTTCGCGGTGGTGGCCACCCCGGACCCGCGCCGGCAGGCCATCACGCTCTCGCTGTTCAGCTTGTGCCTGACGCTGCTGTTCGTCGTGCTCCAGGCCCCGGACGTCGCGCTCTCGGAGCTGGCCGTCGGGTCGGCCGTGGTGCCGCTGCTCGTGCTGCTCACCATCCGGAAGGTGGGCGGGCGATGACGCTGCGGGCGCGGACGTGGCTGTGCGCGGCCGGCGCGCTCGGCGTCGCCGTCCTGCTCGTGTCGGCGTTCCTGCGGATGCCCGCGTTCGGCGACGCGCTGCACGTCTACCGCGACCTCGCGCTGCCCGCCGCGCTCGCGCGGGCGACGCCGAACCTCGTGTCGTCGGTCAACTTCGACCTGCGCGCGCTCGACACCCTGGGCGAGGAGACCATCGTCGCCGCCGCGGTCGTGGGAACGCTGTCGCTGCTGCAACCGTCCAAAGAGGAACGTCAGCGGATCGAACCGCAGCGCGGGTACGTCATGCCGGTGGTCAAGCTGGCCGGCTACCTCCTGCTGCCGGTGACGCTGCTGCTCGGCCTCGACGTCGTGGCGCACGGTCACCTCACCCCCGGCGGCGGCTTCCAGGGCGGGGTCGTGCTGGCCACCGGCTGGCACCTGCTCTACATCTCCGGCAGCTACCCGGCGCTCGCGCGGCTGCGGCCGATCGACTGGTGCGAGTACGCCGAGGCGGCGGCGACCGGCCTGTACGTCGTCACCGGGCTGGTGGGCCTGGTCGCGGGCGGCGCGTTCCTCGCCAACGTCCTGCCGAAGGGCGAGTTCGGCTCGCTGCTGTCGGCGGGCACAGTGCCGGTGCTGAGCGTCCTGGTCGGGATCGAGGTCGCCGCCGGGCTCGTCGTGCTGCTGGCCCAGTTCCTCGGCCAGGGCCTGATCCGGGAGGAGAACGCGTGATCGGGATGGCCTGCTACGGCGTGGCCGGGTGGCTGCTGCTGGTCGGCGCGGTGGGCATCGTGCGCAGCCGGCACCTCGTGCACACCGTCGTCTCGCTTTCGGTGGCGCAGGCCGGGACGTACGTGCTGCTGCTCGGCATCGGCTACCAGGACCAGGCCGGCGCCCCGATCGTGGTCGAAGGGCAGCGGCAGCCGGTCGTCGACCCGATGGTGCAGGCGATGACGCTCACCGACATCGTCGTGTCGGCGACGATCACCGCGCTGCTGCTCGGCCTGACCATCCAGATCTCGAAGCGCCACGGGACGGTCGATCCCGACGAGCTGCGCGCGTTGCGCGGCTGAGGCGATGTCCGCGCTGCCGTCCCTCATCGTCGCCTTGCCGCTGCTGGCCGCGTGCCTGCTGCTCGGCCTGGGGATGAAGCTGCCGCGGGTGGTGGCCGACGGGTTCGCGACCGCCGCGGCGCTGGCCGCCACGGTGCTGAGCGCCGTGCTGCTCGCCGCCGTCCAGCACGGCCGGGTGGTGGTCTGGCTGGGCGGCCACCGACCCGACGGCGCCCGCTCGCTGGGCATCGTCCTGGCCGCCGACGGGCTGAACACGACGCTGGCGCTGCTGGCGTCGTTCCTGACGACGTGCGCGCTGGTCTACAGCTGGCGTTACTTCGAGGCGGTCGAGGCCCGCTACCACGCGATGATGCTGCTGTTCCTCACCGGCATGCTCGGTTTCCTGCTCACCGGGGACCTGTTCACCCTGTTCGTGTTCTTCGAGCTGATGAGCGGCGTCGCGTACGCGTTGACCGGGTACCGCGTCGAGGAGGCCGACTCCGTCCAGGGCGCGCTGAACTTCGGCGTGGTGAACTCGCTCGGCGCGTACTTCACGCTGATGGGCATCGGCCTGCTGTACGCGCGCGGCGGGCAGCTCGGGCTGGCGCAGCTCGGCGTCGCCCTCGACGGCAAGCCCGCGGACGCGCTGGTGCTCGCCGCGTTCGTGCTCGTCTGCACCGGGCTGCTGGTCAAGGCGGCCGCGGTGCCGTTCCACTTCTGGCTCGCCGACGCGCACGCGGTCGCGCCGACACCGGTGTGCGTGCTCTTCTCCGGCGTCATGGTCGAGCTGGGTGCCTACGGCGTGCTCCGGGTGCGGCGCACGGTGTTCGGCGGCGTGCTCGACGACGGCACGTTCGCCCGGGTGCTGCTGGTGCTCGGGATCGCGAGTGCGGTGCTCGGCGCCGTCCTGTGCTTCACCCAGCGGCACCTGAAACGGCTGCTGGCCTACTCGACGATCGCGCACACCGGGTTGTTCCTTTGTGGACTGGCGGCCGCGGACGGCGCGGCGAGCACCGGGTTCCTGCTGGCGGTGGCCGGGCACGCGGGCGCCAAGGCGGCGCTGTTCCTGCTCGTCGGGGCGCTCAAGGACCGCTACGGCAGCGTCGACGAAGACGAGCTGTTCGGCAAGTGCGGGCACTCGCGGCTGGAGGGTGGGCTCTTCCTGCTGGCGGGCCTGGTCCTGGCCGGGCTGCCGCCGTTCGGGATCGCGTTCGGCAAGGACGTGGCCGAGCACGCGCTCGAGGAGACCGGCTACGGCTGGCTCGTGGCGGTGTTCGTCGTCGTCACCGCGGTGACGGCGGGCGCGGTCCTGCGGGCCGGCCTGGGTGTCTACTTCGGACGCGGCCGGCCTCCGCGCCGCGACGACGGCGACCGCACCCCGGGCACCGACGAGGAACCCGAGACGGGCGGCCGCATCGAGCGCACGCCGGCGACGATGACCGCCGCGATCGTGGCGGTGCTGGCCGCCGCGCTCGCCGTCCCCTGGCTGGGTGAAGCCGCTGTCACGGCCGGGCGGCAGGAAGCGGACCGGGAGGGCTACTTGCACGACGTCCTGCCCGCGGTCGGTTCCCCCGGGTCGCTGCCGCCGGTGACGGCCGAATGGACGTCGTCCGGCCTGCTGTTCGGCGGCCTTACGGTGCTCCTGGCCCTGGGCATCGCCGCGGCAGCCCTCTGGCCCCACCGGCTCCCGTCGTGGCCGCGCCCGGTCCGGACGGCGCTCGACGCGCTGCACCGGGGGCATTCCGGTCACGTCGGGGACTACGTCGCGTGGCTGCTGGTGGGCGTGACGGCCCTCACGGCACTCGTCTGGCTTTGACGATGTGTACGCGGGCGGCGAGTGGGTATTCCTTTGTCAAGGCCCTTTTGGCGACTGGCCGATCCGGAAATGTCGCCGCGACGGAAGGTGCACCCCGATGAACGACAAGTTCGAGAACAAGGGCGAAGAGCTCAAGGGCCGGGCGAAGGAAGCCGTCGGCGACGCCACGGGCAACGAGCAGTGGCAGGCCGAGGGCAAGACCGACCAGGCCAAGGGTTCGCTCAAGCAGGCCGGCGAGAAGATCAAGGACGCCGTCAAGGGCGTCAAGGACAAGGACTGACCCGTAGTCCTGCCGCTGCCGCACCCCGGTTCGCCGGGGTGCGGCAGTTTTCGTCGATGAGGAGGGCAGCTTGTTCGACGGCTTCACGCTCGACCACGTCGACGTCGGCGAGGTGACGCTGCGGGTCCGCCACGGCGGCTCGGGGCCGCCGGTCCTGCTGCTGCACGGGCATCCGCGCACCCACACGACGTGGCATCGCGTGGCGCCCCGGCTCGCGGAGCGGTTCACCGTCGTCTGCCCCGACACGCGGGGCTACGGCGAATCCACCAAACCGCCCACCGACGCGGACCACACGCCGTACAGCAAACGCGCCATGGCCGCCGATTGCGTGGCGCTGATGCGCCGGCTCGGACACGACCGGTTCTTCGTGGCGGGCCACGACCGCGGCGCCTACGTGGCGACCCGGCTGGCCGTCGACCACCCGTCCGTGGTCCGGGGCGTGGCCATCCTCGACGCCGTTCCGATCGGGGAAGCCCTGGCCCGCTGCGACGCCCGGTTCGCCCGCGAGTGGTACCACTGGTTCTTCTTCGCCCAGCCGGAAAAGCCCGAACGGGTGATCACCGCCGACCCGGACGCCTGGTACGACGTCACCACCCGCAACACGCCGGAGCGGCTCGGCGAGGAGAACTTCGCCGACTTCCACCGCGCGATCCACGATCCGGCCACCGTCACGGCCATGCTCGAGGACTACCGGGCCGGGCTCGGCGTCGACCGCGCCCACGATGACGCCGACCGGGCCGCGGGCCGGCGGATCTCCTGCCCCGCACTGGTTCTGTGGTCCAGCGACGACGACCTGGCCGACCTCTACGGCGACGTCCTCGGTGTCTGGCGGGACTGGGCCGACGACGTCCGGGGGCACGCCATCAAGTCAGGCCACCACGTGGCCGAGGACAACCCGGAAGACCTCGCCGCCGCCTTGAGCGGCTTCTTCAGCCGCCTGTCCGCTGGTTGATCCGCTCCCGTTGCGGCACCACCACGTACTTCGGGTCCTTTGTGGACTCCACACCCGCCGCGTACACGCCGAACCGCGTGCACAGGCCCGAAGCCAGGTAAGCCGCGCCCGCCAGCGCGCCCGCCGCGCGGTTGCGGCTCGCCAGCAACGACAGTCCCGCGCCGGCCGCCGTCAGAGCCTTGGCCGCCTTCAGCAGCTTGCCCGCGCGGCCCGTCCGGTAGGGCTCCGACACCAGGCCCAGGCCGGTCTCCAGGTGGTGCTCGGCCACCAGCTCCGCCACCGCACCGACGAGCCCCGCGCGGACCGCCGGGCCGACCTCGCCCGCCGGGGCCGCCAGCATCGCCGCTCCCGCGCCGCTCGTCAGGGCGCTACCCGCGAACAGCACCGGGAGCGTCCCGTGGGCTTCGTGCCACGACGGCGTCGCCGTGTCCGCCAGCAGCACCGCCGTGTACGTGCACATCGCCGGCCCCAGCACGGCCGCGCCCGCCCCGGCCAGCTTGCCGATCAGCGGCAGCTTCCCGGTCACCTCGGACGCCGCCGCCACCGCGGCCAGCCCGGAGAACGGCGACAGGATCCACGACCCCACCGAAAGCGGCGACGTCGGCTTCAGCACGCGCAGCATGTGCAGGAACCGCGTCGGCTTCCCCAGGTCGTGGACCAGCGCGACGACGCTGGCGAGCGACCCGCCGGACGCGACCAGGCGCCCGACGCGGGCCAGGCCCGGCCGCCCGGTGACGTCGGCCAGCGCCGCCATCGTCGCCGACGCGCCCGCCGCGCCGCCCAGGAACAGGTACAGCGGCACGTCCGGCTGCTTCCACGCCGGTTCCTTGAGGATCGGCCTGCCGTAGTAGGACTTGAACTCGGCGGGCTCGACCATCGCCCGTTCGCGGCGCGGGCTCATCGGCGCCGTCCCAGGAACGACATCGCCACGGCCGCGGCCACGCCGGCCGCCGTCACCGCGGCGCGCTTCCACATCGCCGGGAGGTCCCGGGGCGTGACGACCGGGTCCGGCGGCAGCCCGTACACCTCGGGTTCGTCCAGCAGCAGGAAGAACGCGCCGTCGCCGCCGACGCCGTCGTCCGGGTCACGGCCGTAGAGCCGCGCTTCCGGCACGCCCGACTCGTGCAGTGTCTTCACCCGCTCGTCGGCCCGTTCGCGCAGCTCGTCCAGCTCGCCGAACTGGATCGAGTCGGTCGGGCACGCCTTGGCGCAGGCCGGTTCGAGGCCCGCGCCGAGCCGGTCGTAGCAGAGGGTGCACTTGAACGCGCGGCCGTCCGACTCGCGCTTTTCGATGACGCCGTACGGGCACGCCGGGACGCAGTAGCCGCAGCCGTTGCAGATGTCCTGCTGGACGACGACGGTGCCGAACTCGGTGCGGAACAGCGAGCCGGTCGGGCAGACGTCGAGGCAGGCGGCGTGCGTGCAGTGCTTGCAGACGTCGCTCGACATCAGCCAGCGCACGCCCGGCTCGTCCTGCGCCGGCGCGCCGACGTCCGGCATGCCGAGGTCCACAGTGGACTCGACCTTCTTGGGCTGCTCGACGAACGCGACGTGCCGCCAGGTGTTCGAGCCCAGCGCGCCGGTGTTGTCGTAGGACGAACCGAGCAGGTCCAGCTCGCCGCGGTCGGGCACGCCGTTCCACTCCTTGCACGCCACTTCGCAGGCCTTGCAGCCGATGCACACGGACGTGTCGGTGAAGAACCCCATCCGGGGCTGGGTGCCGTACTCAGCCATCGGCTCGCCTCCGGTACTCCTCGACCATGGCCGGCAGCGCGGCGCCGCGCGGGCGGCGTCCCGGCCGGATGTCACAGGTGGCCGCCTTCGACTCCTGGATGTGCACGTTCGGGTCCATCACGATCGACAGCAGGTCGTTCGCCGCGTCGCCGCGCGAGAGTCCGTTCGGGCCCCAGTGGTAGGGCAGCCCGACCTGGTGGATGGTCCGGCCGCGGACCTTCAGCGGCTTCACGCGCTCGGTCACGAGCACGCGGGCCTCGATCGCGGTCCGCGCCGAGACGATCGTCGCCCAGCCGCCGTTCTCCAGGCCGCGTTCGGCCGCCAGCGCGGGCGAAACCTCGCAGAAGAATTCGGGCTGCAGTTCCGAAAGGTACGGCAGCGTGCGGCTCATCCCGCCCGCCGTGTGGTGCTCGGTGAGCCGGTAGGTGGTGAACACGTACGGGTAAACCTCGCTCCGCGCCGGGTTGTAGGGGTTCGACGGGCTCTCGAGGGTCTGGCGGGTCGGCGACTCCTGCTGGCTGTACAGCGCGTTCTCCACCGGGCTTTCGAACGGCTCGTAGTGCGCGGGCAGCGGGCCGTCGGCCAGGCCGGCCGGGACGTAGAGCCACGCCTTCCCGTCGGTCTGCATGATGAACGGGTCCCGCCCGCCCAGCGCGTCCTGCGCCTTGGCTCCCTCGGGCGGCACGTGGTCCGGTGCCTTCGTCGGCTCGAAGTCCGGGACGTCCGGGCCGACCCACTTGCCCTGCTCCGCGTCCCAGCTGAGCAGCTTCTTCCGTTCGCTCCACGGCTTTCCGTCCGGGTCGGCGGACGCGCGGTTGTAGAGGATCCGCCGGTTCGCCGGCCAGGCCCACGCCCAGCCCTTCGCGACCCAGTCCTGCTCGCTGCCCGGCTGCCGGTTCGCGGCCTGGTTCTTCCCGTCGGCGCGGACGCCGCAGTAGATCCAGCAGCCGCACGCGGTCGAGCCGTCGTCCTTCAGCTGCGTGTACGCCGAGAGCGGGCCGTCCGGGCCGTGGCCGTTGATCTCCGCGAGCACAGACTCCGCGCTCGGGTCGTCGGTCGGTCCCTCGACCGGGTAGCTCCAGGTGAGGTCGCGCAACGGCGCGTCGCGCGGGTCGTCACCGATCCGCTCCCGGATGATCCGGCCCAGGTGGTAGTAGAACCACAGGTCGCTGCGGGCGTCGCCGGGCGGTTCGACAGCCTTGTGGTGCCACTGCAGCAGGCGCTGGGTGTTGGTGAAGCTGCCGTCCTTCTCGGTGTGCGCGGCGGCGGGCAGGAAGAAGACCTCGGTGCCGATCTCCTCGGGCTTCAGCTCGCCCGTTTCGATCTCCGGACCGTCCTTCCAGAACGTCGCGCTTTCGATCATCTGCAGGTCGCGGACGACGAGCCAGTCGAGGTTGGCCAGGCCGAGCCGCTGGAACTTGCCGTTGGCCGAGCCGACCGCCGGGTTCTCCCCGACCAGGAAGTAGCCCTTGCACTCACCCTCGATCTGCTTCTGCACGGTCGCGTACGTGCCGTGGTCGCCGGTCAGGCGCGGCAGGTAGTCGAAGCGGAAGTCGTTGTGCGGCTGGGCCGAATCGCCCCAGTAGGACTTGAGCAGGCTGACGGCGTAGGAGCGCATGTTGCCCCAGAACCCGGTCTTGCCCGCGTCGGCCGCGACGAACTCGTCGAGGCTCTGGTGCTGGTGCGCGTGCGGCATCGGGATGTAGCCGGGCAGCAGGTTGAACAGCGTCGGGATGTCGGTGGAGCCCTGGATGCTGGCGTGCCCGCGCAACGCGAGGATGCCGCCGCCGGGACGGCCGATGTTGCCGAGCAGGGTCTGCAGGATCGACGCCGTGCGGATGTACTGCGCGCCGACCGTGTGGTGCGTCCAGCCGACCGAGTACACCCACGCCGTCGTCCGGTCGCGGCCGGAGTTCGCGGTGACCGCCTCGGCGATCTCCCGGAACTGCTCGACCGGCAGGCCGCAGACGTCGGCGACCATTTCGGGCGTGTAGCGGGCGAAATGGCGCTTGAGCACCTGATAGACGCACCGCGGGTGCTGCAGCGTCTCGTCGGTCTTCGGCTTGGACCCCACGGCCGCGCCGCCGCTGCCGTAGGTGTCGGCCCGGGCCGTGCTCTGGTGGCCCTCGCCGCCGTGCTGGCCCTCCGAACCGGGCTCGCCCGGCTGCTCGGGGTCGGTGGACCCGGCCGCGGGCACGGTCGCCGCGCCCTCGTACTCCCACGTCGTCATGTCGTACTGGCGCCGCTCGGGGTCGTAGCCCGAGAAGACGCCGTCGAGGTCTTCGGTGTCCCCGAAGTCCTCACGCAGGATGGCGGCCGCGTTCGTGTAGGCCAGCACGTACTCCCGGAAGTCCTTCCCTTCGGACAGGACGTGGTTGATCAGGCCGCCGAGGAACGCGATGTCCGTCCCGGCGCGCAACGCCGCGTGGACGTGCGAGACCGCGCTGGTGCGGGTGAACCGCGGGTCGACGTGGATGATCTTCGCGCCGCGGGCCTTCGCCTCCATCACCCACTGGAACCCGACCGGGTGGCACTCGGCCATGTTCGAGCCCTGGATGACGATGCAGTCGGCGTTGGCGAGGTCCTGCTGGAACGTCGTGGCGCCTCCACGACCGAAGGAGGTCCCCAGACCGGGAACCGTGGCGGAGTGTCAAATACGCGCCTGGTTCTCGATCTGGATCGCGCCGAGCGCGGTGTAGAGCTTCTTCATCAGGTAGTTCTCTTCGTTGTCCAGCGTCGCGCCGCCCAGGCTGGCGAAGCCGAGCGTGCGGTTCAGCGGACGGCCCTGCTCGTCGGCGGCCTGCCACGTCTCGGCGCGGGTCTTCAGGACCCGGTCGGCGATCATGTCCATCGCCTTGTCGAGGGGCAGGCGCTCCCAGTCGGTGCCGTACGGGCGCCGGTAGAGGACTTCGGTGACGCGGCTCGGGCTGGTCACGAGCTGCTTGCTGGCCGACCCCTTCGGGCAGAGCCTGCCGCGCGAGATGGGCGAGTCGGGATCGCCTTCGATCTGGGTGACGCGGCCGTCCTTGACGTACACCTTCTGGCCGCAGCCGACGGCGCAGAACGGGCAGATGGACTTGACCACCTTGTCGGCGTCTTCGGTGCGGGCGTGCCATTTTTCCGAACCGTCCGATTTGGCCGCCGCGGCGCGGGCCGTCCGGTCGGGACCGGTCAGCTGCCGGTACACCGGCCAGCCTTCGATCCACTTCCGCACGCTCATACCCGGCACGGTAGTAGCGATACCCGCGGTTCGCAGGTCTAACCACTCTCGTGGCGGCTTCGCCGCGGCTCAGCTCGTACGGCGGGTTCCGTCGCCGAGTGGTTCCGTCTTGCCCGCCGCGTCGAGGCGTTCCAGCAGCGGGATCATCACCCGGCGGGTGCTGTCCAAAGCTCTCCGCGCCTCCGAAACCGTGAACGGCTGCGGCAGCCCGCGCAGCTCGGCCACCGCGCGCTCCTCGGCGTCCGGGCCGAGCACCACGCCCTCCGCGACCGCCGTCAGCCTGCCGAGGCGGACCGCCGCCGCCAGCTCGCGGCGGCCCAGGCCCAATGCGCGCAGCTCGTCCGCCTCCGGCGCGCGGAACGGGTGCTCGGCGAGCCGTTCCACCACCGTCTCCACGGCCTTCCCGACGGCCGGGGCAAGGCCCGCGCCGGGCCTGCGCACCAGCCCGCCCGCGACCTCGAACCCCGTGCCCGCCAGCAGCGGGCCGACCAAGTCGGGCGCGGGAAGCCCCAGACGTTGCCGCAACGCCTCCACCGGCATTCCCGCGGCCAGGGCGTCCCAGCCGCGGACGAGCGCGACGGCTTCGGCACGCAGCCCGGCGACGCGTGCCGGGTCGGCGAACCAGTCCCCCACCCGGTCACCCGTCTCCGGCAGGCCCATCGCCGCGAAGTCCCCCGCCGGCACGAAACCGTGCCGGCGCAGGTAGGTCCCGGCCAGATCCGGGTCCGCCAGCTCCTCACCGCGGGCCCGGGCCGCACCGCGGCGGGCCAGGGACGGCGGCCGGACGTCGAGGACGTCGAACCCGGCGGCGATCCGGTGCTCGCCGGGATCGCGCAGCAGCCCGCGGTCGCCCACGCGCAACGGCAGCGCGGACGCCGTCGTGAGCCGCGCGGTGTCCGTCCCCAGTGGACGGACGCGGACCGGCACCGCCGCCGTGCCGAAGTGCAGCACCAGGTTCCGGTGGACGTCCGCGGCGCGCAGCCGGACGTCGAACTCGGCCGTCGCGTGCCACCGGCCCGGCGTGAGCAGGACGTCGCCGCGCCGGACGTCCGTCTTCGCGGTCCCGCGCAGGTTCACCGCCACGCGTGCCACCGCCGTCACCCGGTCGTGCGACTTCCCGAGGGCCTGCAGGCCGCGGACCTTCACCCGCGCGTCCCCGAGCACCAGCTCGTCGCCGACCGCGATCGTCCCCGCCGCGAGGGTGCCCGTGACGACCGTGCCTGCCCCCGAAACGGTGAACGCCCGGTCGATCCACAGCCGGACGTCGGCGTCCGGATCGGGTGCCGGCAGTCCGCCGGCCAGCGTCCCGATCGCCGCGCGCAGCTCGTCGAAGCCCCGGCCCGTGGTCCCGCTGACGGCGACGGTCGGCACCGCCCCCAGCGATGTCGCCGCGATTTCTTTCAGCGCCGATGCGGTCGCGGCCGCCGGATCGGCCCGGTCCGCCTTGGTGACGACGAGCAGGCCGCGCCGGACGCCGAACGCGTCGAGCGCGGCGAGGTGTTCGGCCGACTGCGGCATCCAGCCCTCGTCCGCCGCGACGACGAACAGCACGGCCGGGGCGGGTCCGGCGCCGGCGAGCATGTTCGGCACGAACCGTTCGTGGCCCGGCACGTCGACGAACGCGACGTCCTCGTCGCCGAGCCGCGTCCAGGCGAAGCCGAGGTCGATGGTGAGGCCGCGGCGGCGCTCCTCGGCCCACCGGTCCGGCTCCATCCCGGTCAGCCGCCGCACCAGCGTCGACTTGCCGTGGTCGACGTGCCCGGCGGTGACGATCACCCGCATCGGCGGACGGCTTCCCGGAGCTTCGCGTCCTCTTCGGGCCGCACGGTCCGCAGGTCGAGCAGGCACCGGTCCCGTTCGACGCGGCCGACGACCGCGGGCTCGCCGGTCCGCAGCGCGACGGCGTACCGGGCGGGCAGGCTCACCGCCACGCTGGGCAGCTCGACGCCCGGTGCTCCCCCGCCGCCGACCGCCGCGACGGACGCCACCACCCGGGCATCGACTCCCTCCAGCGCCCGGACCAGGACTTCGGCCCGCTGGCGGAGGCTGTCGACGGACACCTCGAGCGCCTCTCGCACCGGCGTTTTCGGTCCACGCAGCGTCGCTTCGAGGGCGGCCAGGGTGAGCTTGTCGACGCGCAGGGCCCGCGCGGCCGGGTGCCGCCGCAGCCGTTCGACGACGTCGGCGTCGCCCAGCAAGAGGCCGGCCTGCGGGCCGCCGAGGAGCTTGTCCCCGCTGGCCGTGACGATCGTGGCGCCCGCGCGCAGGGCGCTCGCCGCGTCCGGTTCGTCGGGCAGGAGCGGATGCGGGGCCAGCAGGCCGGAACCGATGTCGGCGACGACGGGCACGCCGAGCCCGGCCAGCTCGCCGAGCGCCGCCTCCGACGTGAAACCGGTGACGCGGTAGTTCGAGGGGTGGACTTTCAGGACGAACCCGGTGTCCGGGCCGATGGCGTCGGCGTAGTCGCGGACGGAGGTCCGGTTGGTGGTGCCGACCTCGCGCAGCCGGGCGCCGGTCGACGCGAGGAGGTCGGGGATGCGGAAGCCGTCGCCGATCTCGACCAGCTCCCCCCGGCTGACGACGATCTCGCGGCCCGGGGCCAGGGCAAGCGCGCAGAGCAGCAGCGCGGCCGCGTTGTTGTTGACGACGTGCACCGCGCCGGCGTCCGGGACGGCGGCCGCGAGCGCCGCGAGGGCACCGCGCCCGCGGCGGGCGCGCTCGCCGGTCGTCAGGTCGAACTCGACGTCGGTGGCGCCGCCGGCCGCCACCAGTGCGTCCAGCGCGAACGCGGACAGCGGGGCGCGGCCGAGGTTGGTGTGCACGACGACGCCGGTCGCGTTGACCACCGGCCGCAGCGACGCCGCGCTCGCCGGGAGTCGCCCGAGCACGGCGTCGACGACGTCACCGGGAGCGATTTCACCGGTCCGGGCGGCCTGTTGCGACTCCTGGATCGCCGCCTTGACCAGGTCCCGGCCGAGCGTCTCGGCGAACTCGGCGATCCGGGGCTCGGCCAGCAGCGCGTCGGTCCGCGGGATCGCGCGGCGCGGGTCAGGCATGGCGGAGGCGGACGGGAATCGAACCCGCCAGCGGCAGGACCTGCCGCTCAACGGTTTTGAAGACCGTGCCGGTCACCAGGCCGGATACGCCTCCCTGCACCATGGCGCCATCCTGCCAAGGTTGCGGCGGGCGGGCACGATGAAGCGGTGGAACACCGACTCACGCAGTACGCGCACGGCGGCGGCTGTGCGTGCAAGATCCCGCCCGGCGAGCTCGAAGAGGCCGTCCGCGGCCTGACCGGGAGCTCCCCCGCCGACCCCGCCGGCGAGCTGCTCGTCGGCCTCGACACCGGCGACGACGCGGCCGCGGTCCGGATCTCCGGGTCGACCGCGCTCATCGCGACCACCGACTTCTTCACCCCGGTCGTCGACGACGCCTACGACTGGGGGCGGATCGCCGCGGCCAACGCGCTGTCCGACGTCTACGCCATGGGCGGCACGCCGGTGGTGGCGGTCAACCTGCTCGGCTGGCCGCGGGAGACGCTGCCGTTCGAGCTCGCGGGCGAGGTGCTGCGCGGCGGGCTCGACGTCTGCGGCAAGGCCGGCTGCCACCTGGCCGGCGGGCACAGCATCGACGACCCCGAACCGAAGTACGGGCTGGCCGTCACCGGCGTCGCGGATCCCGCACGGCTGCTGCGCAACGACGCGGGCCGCGCGGGCGTGCCGCTGACGCTGACCAAGCCGCTCGGCGTCGGCGTGCTGAACTCGCGGCACAAGGCGACCGGCGAACGGTTCGCGCAGGCGATCGACGCCATGACGACGTTGAACGACGCCGCGGCCCGGGCCGCCCTCGCCGCCGGGGCCGTCTGCGCCACCGACGTCACCGGCTTCGGGCTGTTGGGTCACCTCCACAAGCTGGCGCGGGCGAGCGGGGTGACGGCCCGCCTCGACCCGGCCGCGGTGCCCTACCTCGACGGCGCGCGCGAGGCCCTGCGCGACGGCTACGTCAGCGGCGGCACGCGCCGGAACCTCGACTGGGTGAGCCCGCACGTGGACGTTTCCCGGATTTCGGCGGACGAGGCGCTGCTGCTGGCCGACGCGCAGACGTCCGGCGGGCTGCTGGTCGCCGGGGAGCTGCCGGGGCACCCGGTGATCGGGGAGCTCGTGGCGCGCAGGGACTACACGATCGTCGTCGGCTGAGTTTTCGGGCCGTCCGGGACGGGTACGCGGGGATCATGCCTGCACCGGACCGTTCCAGCCTCGAACAGCACCTGGCCGAGACCGACTACCCGTGCGGCCGCGACGAGCTCCTGCGGCGAGCGGCCGCGGCCGGCGGCGGCGACGCCGTGCTCGGCTCGCTCGGCGGCCTGACCGAAGGCGACCGGTACGAGAACTTCGACGCCGTGTGGGAGGCGGTGTCGGCCAAGCACATCGGCGGCGCGCCCTAAGCGAGCCGCTCCACGGCGTCGCGGGCTTCCTTGAGGTCCGCGCCGGTGTTTTCCCGGTAGGCCTTGATCGCCTGGATCTTCTTGCCTTCGCGCAGCAGCGCGGTGACCTCGGCGAGCCCCGGCTCTTCGACGGTCACCCCGAGCTGGGTGACGATGGCGTCCAGCTTCCGTTCCATCCGGTCGAGCCGGCGGCCGAGCCTGCGTTCGGTGTTCGAGGCCCCGAGCCCGACCACCGTGATGAGCAGGACGATCCCGAGCAGCAGCATCCCGTAGTCCATGGCGGCTCATGCTACGTGCGGAAAACTGTCGGTGCCCGCGGTTAAGGTGGCCCGCATGACGACTTTGCCGGATCGCCCGAACACCGCCCTCCTCGTGGTCGACGTCCAGAACGGCGTGATGAAGGAGGCCCACGACCGCGCCGCGGTCCTCGCGAACATCGTCGCTTTGGTGGACAAGGCGCGTACGTCCGGGGTTCCGGTCGTGTGGGTGCAGCACACGAGCGAGGAGCTGCCGCGCGGGAGTGCGGTGTGGGAGTACGTGCCGGAGCTGGTGCCGGGTCCGGCGGAACCGGTGGTGCACAAGGAGTACGGGGATTCGTTCGAGGACACGGACCTGGAGTCGGTGCTGTCTTCGGGCGGTGTCGGGCGGTTGGTGGTGGCCGGGGCGCAGACGGACGCCTGTATCCGGTCGACGTTGCACGGGGCGTTCGCCCGGGGTTATGACGCCACTTTGGTCGCGGATGCGCACACCACGGAGGATTTGTCCGCGTATGGGGCTCCGGGGCCTGGGGAGGTCATCGCGCACACCAATTTGTACTGGCAGTTCCAGACCGCTCCGGGGCGGACCGCCGGCACGGTCAAGACCGGTGATGTGGACTTCGCTTCGGTTTGAGGCTGGACCGGGGGCCGGGGAGCGGTTACGGAGGAGCCTTCGTTCCTCCGTACCTAGCCGCGATCGCTGCCGCCCGATTGCGCAACTTCTCCCTCAACTCCGCCGGTTCCAGCGCCTCCACCTCCGCTCCCAGCTGCCACAGTGCCCACTCCGCATGGCGCAAATCCTGGAACGTCACCTCCAGCCGTAGCCACGCGTCGGCGTCATCCACGTCCATCGCCCTTACCGCGACCGCCATGCCCAGCAAGTCCTCGCGCCGCCCCGGGCTCACCTTCACCCGCACCGCGATGTGGTTGTCCGCCAAGAACCGTGCGCAGCGTTCCCGCCATGCCCGGTCCAGGTCGGCCTCGGGCGGGCGCTCGGCCGGCTCCCTCAGTTCCGTAGCCGCCACCACTCGTGACAACCGGTACGTCCGGTCCGCGCCCGATCTCGTCGCCAGCAGGTAACCCCGCTCGCGGACCGTCACCAGCCCGATCGGGTCCACCGTGCGCCACCGGGGTTGCTCCCCCACGGCCGCGTAGTTGATCCGCAGCTTGCGGCCCGCCGACACCGCGCGGCGGATCTCGGCCATCGTCGGCTCCGGCACCTCGGCAGAAGCCACCGGGCGGGACAGCAGATCCGTCTCCGGGGACGCCAGGAACCGGCTGGCCGCGTCGCGCGCCGTCGCCCGGTGACCCTCCGGCAGCGCGTCCACCACCTTGCGGCGGGCCGATGCCAGCGCCGGGCCCAGGCCGAAGCCGAGGCCCGTCGACAGCAGGGCCAATGCCTCGTCGTGGTTCAGGCCCGTCAGCTCTGTCCGGAACCCCGGCAGCAACGCGAACCCGCCGTGGCGGCCGCGCTCCGCGTACACCGGGACGCCCGCCGAGGACAGCGCCTCGATGTCGCGCAGCACCGTGCGCGTCGACACCTCCAGCTCGGCCGCCAACGCCTCCGCCGTCAGCCGGCCGCGTTGACGCAGCAACAGCACCAGCGACACCAGCCGGTCGGCACGCATCCCGAAACCCTAGCGAATACACGACAGCAGGTGTCGTGATTCGCCGAGACGCTCGATCTCTCGAAAGGAGCTGATGTGAACGCAGAACGCACGGCGGTCAACCCGTGGCCGTGGTCGGGGGAAATGGGCTTCAACCAGGGTGAGCTCGTCTCCGGGGCACCCCGGACGCTCTACTGCTCCGGGCAGACCGCGATGAACGGCGACGGCGAGCCCGAGCACGACGGCGACCTGGCGGCCCAGCTGGCACTGAGCCTCGACAACCTCGAGGCCGTGCTCGGCGGGGCCGGCATGTCGCTGGCGAACCTCGTCCGGCTCACCGTCTACACCACCGACGTCGACGGGCTCTTGCCCCACTACGGCGTCCTGGCCGCCCGGCTCGGTGCCGCCGGGGTCGCGCCGGCGACGACGATGCTCGGCGTGACGCGGCTGGCCGTCCCCGGCCAGCTCGTCGAACTGGAGGGCACGGCCGTCGATTGACGCGGACGGCTTCGAGTGGCTCCGGCCGCTCGAAGCCGTTCACGCCCCGCGCAGGTGGTCGCGCAGTTCGCGGGCCACCCGGGCCATCAGCACGTCCGCCTCCGGCTGGAGGACCGCCGGAACCCGCGACTCCGTCAGCGCCACCACGCCGAAGACGCGCCCGTCCGCGTGCTCGACCACGCCCGCCTCGTGGCGCAGGTTCAGCAACGTCCCCGTCTTCGACGACCAGCGGGCCGCGTCCGAGGCGAAGTCGGGGGTCAACCGGTGGCGGATCACGTTGTGCGCCATCAGTTCCCGCACGCCCGCCGCCACCGCGGGGTCGATTCGCGAAGGCGTCCACAACGCCTGCAGCAGATCGAGCACCGCCCGCGCCGACGCGGCGTTCGCGCGCGTCACGTCCAGCTGGGCCAGCCGGTGCCCCCGGCCCGCCGTGCCGGCTCCGATCGCCAGCGCGTGCGCCAGGTCGACCTCGCCTGCCTCGAAGCGCTCGGCCGGGGTGTCGACGAGGTCCGCCATCAGGTGCCGCACGGCGATCCCGGACAGGCCCCACCCTTCGAGGATGCGCATGGTCTCGGCGGGCGGGGTCAGGCCGAAGAGAACGTCGGCGGCCACGCCGTCGCTCAGCGCGGTGCTCAGGTACAGCAGATCGTCGACGGCGACGCGGGCCGGGTGGCGGAACCGGGTCAGCCCGATCGGCCCGGGCGTGGTCACCCCGCCGGGCGCGACCTCCAGCTGCGTCGCACCGTCCAATTCGCCCTGGCGGATGCGCTCCAGCGTCGCCGCCGCCAGCGGAACTTTGACGAGGGACGCGATCGGGTAGACCCGGTCCGGGTCGATGCCCAGCTCGTGCCCGGACCGCAGATCGCGGACCAGGAACGACCCGCGCAGCCCGCCATCGTCGAGTTCGGCCCGCAGCTGCCGGACCAGCTCCTCCGCGCTCACGCCACGACTCCCAGGCAACGGCCGACCGCCAGAGCCGGCCCGCACAACCGCTCGACGTCCTCGCCCGACCAGGCTGCGACGGCGAACCCCCGCAACCCGCCATCGGCCAGCTCGCTCCGCAGCCGCCGGACCACCTCTCCCGCGCTCACGCCACGACTCCCAAACACCGACCGACCGCCGAAGCCAGCCCGCGCAACCCACCATCGGCCAGCCCGCCCCACAGCCGCCGGACCACGCCCCGCGCGCTCACGCCTCCACTCCCAAGCACCGACCGACCGCCACAGCCAACCCGCCCAACCGCTCGGCATCCTCACCCGACCCGGCCGCGACGGCGAACCCGCGGGCCAGGGCGACCTCGCCGATCGGCCGCCAGTGCAGCCCCAGCTCGCCGGCCTGCGCTCGCGAGCACAGCAGGAGGTCCGCCGAGCCGAACACCGCCGCGGCCGCCGCGGTCAGCGATTCGGCCGCCTCGACCTGCGCAGGCAGGAGCCCCACCGCGTCGCGGGCCCGCAGCAGTGGGTCGCGCACGTGCGGGACGTCGTCCTCCGGCTGGAGCCACACCCGGCGCCGGGGGCCGCCGGACCGGCCGGCCCGCAACGTCTCCAGGTGCACCACCCGCGCCTGCGGAGCGGAAACCCCGGCCAGCCCCAGCGGCACGGACCACCGCCCTTCGTCGGCCGGGACGGCGACGAGCGCCGCCCGCACCTCCTCGGTGCGCACCAGCTCGGCCCGCTCCCCCGGCGGTGCGACGCGGAACTCGAGGTGGACCTCCAGCGCGCGGGCCTCCGCGGCGAGTTCCGCCAGCTCGCGCACCCCGCAGGTATCCGGGACGGCCAGCCGCATCGGCCGCAGCCGCGCGCGCCGGGCGTCGTGTTCCAGGGAGTCGGCCAGCTGGACCAGCCGTTTCGCCGACGGCAGCACGTCCCGGCCGAACGGCGTTAGCCGCGCGCGCCGGGTCGAGCGGTCGAAGAGCCGCTCGCCGAAGTGCCGTTCCAACGCCGCGATCCGCCGGCTCGCGACCGGCTGCGGGATGCGCGCGACCGCCGCGCCCGCCGTGAAGCTCCCCGCCTCGCTCACGCTCACGAACGCCCTGCAGCCGCCGACCAGGTCCACGACCTCACTCTATGCGATTCCGGCATCGAACCACGCGTTTCCGTCTTGGACAGCATGGCCGAACCCGGTGAGACTGCGGGAGTCGATCAAGATCGGAAAGGGTTGCCGTGCCGTTCCCCTCCCGGACCGCGCTCGCCGCGCTGGTCCTCGTTTCGCTCACCGCCTGCGCCGCCGAAGCCCCGGCGCCACCACCACCACCGCCGGCCGCAGCAGCGACGTCGAGCACCGCCGCCGCCACACCCCAGGCCGACTTCGCGCCGCTGGAGAAGGAGTTCGACGCGCGCCTCGGCGTGTACGCCCTCGACACGGGCTCCGGCCGCGAGCTCGCCCACCGCGCCGACGAACGCTTCGGCTACGCCTCGACCCACAAGGCGTTCTCGTCGGCCGCCGTGCTCCAGCGCACGAGCGTCGACGGGCTGGCGAAGGTGCTGAAGTACACCCGGGCCGACCTGCAGGAGAACTCGCCGGTCACCGAGAAGCACGTCGAGACCGGCATTTCCCTGCGTGACGCGATCGACGCGGCCCTGCGCTACAGCGACAACACCGCCGCGAACCTGCTGTTCAAGGAACTGGGCGGACCGCAGGGGCTCGCCGCGGCGCTGAGGAGCATCGGCGACACGACCACCCACGTGGACCGGACCGAACCCGGCCTCAACGACCTCGCGCCGGGCGACGTCCGGGACACCAGCACCCCGCGCGCGATGGCCACGACCCTGCGCGCGTTCACCCTCGGCGACGCACTGCCGCCGGAGAAGCGGCAGATCCTGACCGACATGATGAAGGCCAACCTGACCGGCGCGGCGGTGATCCGGGCCGGTACGCCCGCGGGCTGGACCGTCGCCGACAAGACCGGCACCGGCGAATACGCGACGCGCAACGACATCGCCGTCGTCTGGCCGCCCGGGCGCGCGCCGATCGTGCTGGTGGTCATGTCCGACAAGAAGACCGAGCACGCCGACCACGACGACCGCCTGCTCGCCGCCGCGGCGAAACTCGCGTTCAGCAGTCTGAAGTGAGTACGCGGGCCCGCAGGTCGACGCCGTGCGTTCCGACGACCTCGGCCCGCACGAGCGACCCCGGTTCCGGCGCCGCGCCGGCGAACGTGACGTGCCCGTCGACCTCGGGGCCCTGGTGGGCCGCCCAGCCGTGGCCGCCGGTGCCGACGAGCACCTCGACGACGCTGCCGACCCGTTCCGCCGAGCGGCGGGAGACCGCTTCGTCGGCGAGGATCGACAGCTCCTCGACGCGCTCGGCCAGGAGCGACGCCGGTACCTTGTCCGGCAGGCCCGCGGCCTCGGTGCCGTCCTCGTCCGAGTAGCCGAACACCCCGGCCGAGTCCAGCCGGGCCTGCGCCAGGAACAGCTTCAGCTCCGCGAAGTCGGCGTCCGTCTCTCCGGGGAAGCCGGCGATGAAGTTCGAGCGCACGCCGGCGTCCGGCGCCACCTCGCGGATCCGCTCGAGCAGCTGCAGGAACCGCTCGCGGTCGCCGAACCGGCGCATCCGGCGCAGCACCGGGCCGCTCGCGTGCTGGAAGGACAGGTCGAAGTACGGCGTGACGCCCGGGGTCCCGGCGATCACCTCGAGGAGCGTCGGACGCAGCTCGGCGGGCTGCAGGTAGCTGACCCGGACGCGGTCGGCGACGCCGGCGAGCTTCGGCAGCAGCTTCTCCAGCGCCTGCAGGTCGCCGAGGTCCTTGCCGTACGACGTCGAGTTTTCGCTGACCAGCACCAGTTCCCGCACGCCGTGGCCGGCCAGCCACTCGGCTTCGGCGAGGATCTCGGCGGGCGGCCGGGAGACGAACGCGCCGCGGAAGCTCGGGATCGCGCAGAACGTGCAGCGCCGGTCGCAGCCGGACGCCAGTTTCAGCGGCGCGATCGGGCCGCCGCCGAGCCGGTGCCGCAACACCCGCGGGCCGCTCGCCGGCCCGTGCCCCGGCACGTGGGCGACGGCGGCCGCAGGGCGCTGGACCGGCGTGATCGGCAGCAGCGTCCGCCGGTCGCGCGGGGTGTGCGCCGGCCGGGTCCGGCCGTGGAGGACGTCCTCGATGCGGTCGCCGATCTCCGGGTAGTCGTCGAACGACAGGACCGCGTCGGCTTCGGGGAGCGCGTCGGCGAGTTCGCGGCCGTAGCGCTCCGCCATGCACCCGACGGCGACGACCTTCGCGCCCTTGCCGGACGCGGCGAGGACCGTGTCGATCGACTCCTTCTTCGCCGCTTCGATGAAGCCGCAGGTGTTGACCACGACGACGTCGGCTTCGGCGCCGGGTTCGGCGAGCTGCCAGCCGGAGCCGCCGAGCCGGGCGGCGAGCTCGTCGGAGTCGACCTCGTTGCGCGCGCAGCCCAGGGTGACCAGGGAAACCGTGCGCACGGCGATCAGTACGCGACGATGGCGACGGTCGGCGGCTTCGAGTCGCCGATCGCGGAGACGACCTCGCCCCGGCCGGGCCCCGGGTCGCCGATCGCCCGGGTCTGCACCAGCACCGGCGCGTCGACCGCCGGCGCGACGGCGTTCACCGGCAGGTAGGCGGTGACGACCAGGCCGCTCGCGAGCAGCACCCGGGCGATCTTGCGGCGCCGGTCGCCGGAGTCCCGGACGCTGACGCAGGTGCCCCACTGCTGCCCGGCCGGCGCGTCCGCAGTGCTTTCCCGACGGCGACGGCGTTCTTCGGCCATCCGCTCGAGCATGCTCATGGCTCCCCCTCTTCGGCGTCCGGGTCGAGCCGAGCGTCGCACGCGGCGCGAAACGGCCTCAAGGTCTTCACCGGAAGTGGCCGGAAGAGGTCAGTGACCGCCGAACCGCTGCCAGACCTCGGTTTCGACGTCGGCCAGCCACCCCGCCCGCTGCCGTTCGTCCGCTTCGGCGACCACCCGCAGGACGAGCCGGTGCACCGCCGGCTCGCCGAGGTAGGGCGCGAGGCAGCGCCGCCAGATCGCGTCCAGGGGGTCGCCGAAGAGCGTCCGCTCGCGCTCCTCGGTGGTGTCCGAAGTGTTCACGACGAGCAGCCTGCGCAGCGACAGCAACGACTCCGGCGCGCCGCCGGCGTCATCGAGCCGGTACGCCACGCCCGGGACGAGGATCCGGTCGAG
This sequence comes from Amycolatopsis sp. NPDC098790, assembly GCF_044759945.1. Taxonomy (NCBI): domain Bacteria; kingdom Bacillati; phylum Actinomycetota; class Actinomycetes; order Pseudonocardiales; family Pseudonocardiaceae; genus Amycolatopsis; species Amycolatopsis sp. NPDC098790. Next base: position 1,394,637 of record NZ_JBIWAI010000002.1, on the reverse strand, counting down.
CCAGCCGCTCAGGATGGCGGGCGGCTTGCCCCACCAGTTCGGGTGGATCGCGACGAGCCCGCCCGCGTCCCGCAGCTCCTCGCGGTGCCGGCGCACCAGCGGGTCCGGTTCGGCGGCGAGGAACTCCTCCGCCCGGGTCCCGCTCGTGTAGGCCTCTTCGGCCGTGAGCACCGGGTCGAAACCCTCGGCGTACAGGTCGTGGAAACACACCTTTCGCCCGGCGCCGGTCAGCGTGTCGCGGACCCGCTCGGCGAGCGCGTGGTTGAAGCTCCCCGGCCGGGGGTGGGCCAGCAGGACCACCACCGGCCGGGTCTCGTCGTCGTCGATCACCGCGTCAGCTTGCCACGGAGACCCGGCGGCTCAGCCCGCGTTCGCCAGCAGACCCGGCCCCGAGGGCGCGCTCTCCATCAGGCAGCGGTGGCACGGCATCCCGCGCAGGCCGTCGAGCACTTCGGCGTCGCCGGGGAAGATCGCTTCGCCGCACAACGCGGTCAACCGGGCGGGCACCGCGCCCGCGGCCGGGACGGGGATCAGGTGGCAGACGCGTCTGCTTTCGCCGACGACGCCTCGGCGTAGCCGCACCAATGCGAGCATCCCACCGTTCTCACCCATAGCCGAAAGGTAGGCCGATCGGCTCATCCCGGCTTCGTGCCCGCGCACCAACGATCTTCGCGACCGGTGGTCCGGGATACCAAAGTCAGGCCGGCGACAGCACCGCCGCACCCAGCCGGTGGCTCAGGTTCAACGCGAGCTCGACGTCCAGGCGGCTCTCCGCGAGCTCGCGCGGCAGCAGCTCCTGCGCCTTGCGGACGCGGTACTGCACCGAGTTCTTGTGCATCGTCAGCTCGCCCGCGGCCGCGGTGTAGCTGCCGCCGGACGCGAGGAACACACGCAGGGTGTCGCGCAGCCGGCCGCAGTTTTCGTCGTCGGTGCTCAACGGCCCGAGCGTGCTCGAGACCCACAGCCGGGCCGCGTTGAGGTCGGTCGTCATCAGCGCGACCGTGCCGACCTCCCGGAAGGTCAGCACGCGGTCGCAGTGCTCGCCGGCGGCCAGCGCCAGCGCGTGCACCCGGCGGGCCTGCTGGTGGGTGTCGCGAAAGCCGGCGACGCCGGTGCCGGGGTCACCGACTGTCACGCGCACGCCGGGGTCGGCCTCCGCGAGCACCGCGTCAAGGTGCTCGCGGCGGACCGCCGCGACCGGGAGCCATGCCCACGCGCCGGCTTCGTCGCGGGGCACGAACAGCGGCCGCCCCTCACCGCCGGCCCGCTCGAGCACCGCCCCCGCGACGGACTCCAGCAGCGACAGCACGTCGTGGTCCTCGGACGCGTGCCAGACGACCATCCCGACGTGCGTGCCGCGCAGCCGGTAGCCGATGACCGCCTCGGCCGCGTCGACGTCGGGCGGGCCGCCGTTCTCGCTCAGCAGGTCCAGCACCTTGGCCGCCCGCGCGGCACTCCGGTTGAGCAGCCACTTGTCGCGTTCGTCCTGGTAGACGCTCACCAGCTGGCGCACCACCCGCGTGATGAACTCGTAGGCGACCTTGAGCAGCCGCCGCATCATCGCCCCGAGCAGGGCCGCGTCGTCGACGTGCCGGATGCACTCCTGGAACCCGAAGTCGAGCATCGCGGCCTGGCCGAGGTCGTACGCCCGGATCAGGTCGAACACCGGGGTGCCGCGCTGGGCCAGCCGGCGCGCGTACTCCATCGCGGCGGCCGGCGGCTCGACGGTCGCCGGGTCGATGCCGTGCTGGAAGATCTGCAGGGCGGTTTCGATGTTCTGGTAGACGCTCGCCGACAGCAGGCTCACCATGCGCTCGTCGTCGTTGACCAGCTGCGGCAGGTCGGCCGCGTAGAGCTGGACCAGCTCCCCGGTCAGTTCGCCCGCCCGCTCCGCCAGGGTGGCCGCGATCTGCCGGAGGCGGTCCGAGACGGCTTGTTCGTCCACCATGGAGCTACTCTACGGGGTGAACGATCAAGCTCGGCGGAGGAACTCGTCGATCAAGCCGAACGTTTCGGCCGGGGCCTGAACGTGCGGCACGTGCCCCGCGCCCGCCACCACCTCGAAGCGCGCGTCGGCGAACGCGGCCGCGTAGATCTTGCCGAACTCCGGCGGCACGACGACGTCGTCCGCACCCCAGATCAGCAGGGCCGGGATTCGCACCCGCGCGAGCCGGCGCAGCAGCTTCGGGTCGGCGATCCGCGGGCCGGCGTACGCCCGGAGCGCCGCCATGTCGGCGGGATCCGGCCCGGGCGCACCGGGTGGCGGCTGGGGCAGGCTGATGGCGCGGCCTTCGACGTCCGGGCCGATGCCGTCGAGGACGACCAGCTCGCCGATCCGCCGTCCGCGGTCGCGAACGGCCATTTCGGACGCGACCCAGCCGCCGAACGAGCTGGCGACGACGACGACGTCGTGGGCGTCCTCGTCGTCCAGCAGGTCGAGGTAGGTGACGGCGAGGTCGTCGACGCCGGAGAACCAGTCCGGGCGGGGCGTGCCCGCCCAGCCCGGGTGCGTCGGCGCCAGCACGCGGGCGTGCGGGGCGAAGTGCTCGACGATCGGCTCGACACCGCGCGGTCCGGCGCCGCCGTGCAGGACCAGCACCGTGCGGTCGCCGGTGCCGGTGTCGACGAGGGGGATGTCCAGTCCGGGGTGGGGTCGCAAGTTCACGGTCAGGTCCTTCAGGAGTGGGCGAGCATCTGGTCGACCATCGCGGCGGGCGCGTCCGGCCGGAAGCAGGCTTCGAGGTTGTCGGCGGAGTCCCGGGCGGCTTCTTCCGCCCGCGGGAAGAGCGCGGCTTCGTAGGCTGAGAGAGCGCTTTCGACGTCGTCGTGCGCGGCGAGCGCGAGGGCCAGCTCGGTGGCGTCGAGCATGGCGAGGTTCGCGCCTTCGCCCGCGAACGGCGACATCACGTGCGCGGCGTCGCCGAGCAGGGTCACCCCGGGCACCCGGGCCCAGCGGTGGCCGACCGGCAGGGCGTGGATCGGCCGCGGGATCAAGGGGTCGTCGCTGTCTTCGAGCAGGGCGCGCAGTTCCGGGGCGAACCCGGCGAAGACGTCGAGGAGGCGCTCACGGTCCAGCTCCGTGACCGCCGCCGGGTCGTCGTTCCTGACCGCGGCGTACACGCGGATCCGGCCGCCGCCGTTGCGCTGGGCGATCAGGCCGAGTCCGCCGGCCAGCGCGAACATCGAGCCCGGCCCGACGAGCGCGGCCGAGGCCGGGTGTCTGGTGTCCACATCGGACAGATGCGCCTCCACGAACGACAGTCCGGAGTAGACGGGCACCGCGTCCGACAGCAGCGGCCGGACTTTCGACCAGGCACCGTCCGCGCCGACGACCAGATCGGCCTCGACGACCTCACCGGTGGCGAGGGTGAGCCGACCGGCGTCCACTGTGGTCACTTTCGTGCCCCAGCGGACGACGCCGTCCGGCAGCGACTCGACCAGGATCCGCTTGAGCGCGCCGCGATCGACCTCGGGCCGCGTGCCGCCGGCGGCGTCGGCCGTCTCCTCGAACCGGACGACGCCGTGGCGGTCGAGGATGCGCAGCGCCTCGCCCTCTTCCCGCGCGATGGCGCGGAACTGCCCGGTCAGGCCGGCTTCGGCGAGGGCGCGCTGCCCGGATTCTTCGTGCAGGTCGAGCGTGCCGCCCTGGTCGCGGGCGGTCGGGGACGCGTCGAGTTCGCAGACGGTCGCCGCGATCCCGCGGGTGTGCAGGACGCGGGCCAGCGTGAGGCCGCCGAGGCCGCCGCCGACGATGGCGATCCGGGTCATCGGGTCTCCTCGGGTCCGGGGCGCGGGGTGGCGAGCGCGCCGTTGAGCAGCGCGTCGAACGCCCACCGGGCGCGGGTGGGGCCGGGGCCGGCCACCAGGTCGGTGGCCAGCGCGGCGATGTGCGGGTGGGTGTCCGGCGAAGCGGTGGCCACGGACTCGACCATGACCTCGTGTTCGCGAGCGGCCCCGGGCTTCTCCCGGCGGCTGCCGTGCTCGACGGCGGTCGCGGTGGCGGTCAGCAGCAGCACGTCGACCGCCCAGGCGGCCTGCCCCGGCGCCATGCCGCCCTCGTCGAGCAGCGCGAGCACGGCCTCGACGAGGGTCAGGTAGTGCGGCCCGCTCAGCCGGGTCACCAGCGCGACGCGCGCCAGGCTGGGGTGCGCGAACAGGACCGACCGGTAGGAGCCGAGCACCGCCCAGAGCCGGTCGCGCCAGTCGCCGGTGCCGTCGAGGTGGACTTCGGCGAGCAGTTCGTCGAGCACCGCGGCGTGCAGTTCTTCGGTGTCTTTGACGTACACGTAGAGAGACGCGGCGCCGGTGTCGAGTTCCTTGGCGAGCCGGCGCATGGTGACGCGCTCGACGCCTTCGGCCCGCATCACCTCGACGGCCGTCGCCACGATGCCTTCGCGGGTCAGCGCCGGCTTCGCCGGACGCTCCCGGCGGTTGTAGGTGCTTTCCGGGGTCATGCCTCCACTGTAGCGAACATGTTCGTGACGAACATGTTCGTGCGACTCGCGTCACAACCCTGCGAGTCGTTCGCGCGTGTACCCGGCGACACCGGGGGAGGAAGTCATGGACCCACTCGACAACGATGAACAGCTGCTGTGGTCAGGCCGGCCGGAGCGCCCGCAACGCTGGTTCCCCGAGCACTTCATCATGCTGTTCGGCACGCTCGCGCTGGTCGGCATCCTGGGAACGTGGGTCGCGATCCACGACTCGCCCGAGGCGTTCTTCGCGTTGTTCACGGGGTTGCCCGGCTTCCTGGTCATCACGCACGCGCAGCTGCAGAGACGCCGTTCCCGCACCTACGCGACGACGTACCTCGTGACCGACCAGCGGATCATCTTCGCAACCCGATGGCAGAGCGGCGTCGAGTACCGGTGGGTGCGGTTCAGCCGGCTCGGCCCGCCCCGGGTCAAGGTGGACGAACACGGCATCGGGACGATCACCTTCGGCAAGAGCGGCCGGCAGCCGGACCCCCACACGCGGGCGTCGTTCGCACCGGACCTGCGCGCGATCGCGGACGCGCGACGGGTGGCCGGGCTGATCGCCGGAGCCCAGCACGGCCCGCCGCGCAGTTAATCGAAAAGAATCGGAAATAATCGCGAAACCCGGACCACACATCAAACTGGTCTGGACCAGTCGGCGAAGATCACCCATCCGGCGGTTTCCCGTTCTACCACAAGGCGACACAGAGGTCCAGACCACTGCGTCAACCCCCATTCCGCATTTTGTTCGGAAAACCGGTTAAGCAACTTTCGGGGGGTGTGTCACCTTCTCACGGGCGGTATATCTGATTCCACCGAATCCGCACCGGCCGGCCCCACCCACCGGCCGGCTCGATGCCGCCCACGGAGGCGCCCGTGCACCGCTTGGACCCGGCCCGCGACCACGTCATCGGGCTCTACCGGATCGTCATCGGCTTCCTGTTCGCCTGCCACGGCGTGAAAACGCTCTTCGGCGTGCTCGGCGCGAAGGCGCCCGCCGCCGTCGGGGCGTGGCCCGGCTGGTGGGCCGCCGTCATCCAGCTCGTCTGCGGTGCGCTGATCTGCCTCGGCCTCGGAACCCGCGCGGCCGCGGTGCTCGGCTCCGGCTCGATGGCCTTCGCCTACTTCACCGTGCACCTGCCGGACGGCCTGCTGCCGATCCAGAACGGCGGCGAGGCCTCGACCCTGTTCTGCTGGGGACTGCTGATCGTGGCGTTCGTCGGCCCGGGCCGCTTCGCACTGGGCAACCTGCCGGCACTGCACCGGACCCCGTCGGAGCCGGCGCGAACCCGCGTAACGGCCTAAGGGCGCGAGATCCCGACGCCGCTGCGCGCGTCGGGGCCGTACTTGGCCAGCTCCCGCGCGAGGTCGAGCGCGCCGCTGCTCGCGCGGTCCTCTTCGGTCAGCAGGTCGCGCGGGATGATCCAGACCACCTCGAACTCGAGCCCGCTGGGATCCTTGGCGTACAACGACTTCGTGGTGCCGTGGTCGGACGAGCCGACCAGCGCGCCGGCGTCGGCGAGGCGGCCGGCGAGCCGCTCGAGGTCGCCGAGCGTGTCGACCTCCCACGCCAGGTGGTACAGCCCGACCGAGGTCTCCCCCGCGCCCGAGTCCGCGGCGTGCGAACCCAGCTCGAACAGGCCAAGGTCGTGGTCGTTGGTCGAACCGGGCGCCCGCAGGAAGGCCGCGCCGCGGTGGACGTCGCCACCCTCGACGTAGTCGAAGCCCAGCACGTCCCGGTAGAACGCGACGCTCTCCGCGAGGTTCCGGACGTACAGCACCGCGTGGTTCAGACGGAAGATCGACATCGACGGCCCCCGCGCACGGAAATCGGTTGAAGTTTCAACTCAAAGGTAGCACGAAGGACGCCGTCCAGAGCCGGCCGAGCCAGGCCGCGTACCGCTCGTCCGACCACCCGAGCCCCTCGACGAGCTGGTGCCACAGCGTCCCGTCCGTCGTGGCGAACAGCACGTCACGGCACTCTTCCTCGGCGACGGCCAGCTGCCCGGTGGCCGCGGCTTCGCGCGCGTGCCCGCCCATGCTCTCCAGCCGCTGCCGGTCGATCTCGGCGAGCATCGCCACCGCCGCGGGGTCGCTCGCCGCCGCGCCGCGCACCGCGAGGTGCAGCCGCGCGGTCCGGCGCATGGCGGCGGTGTTGAAGACCGCGAACGCGGTGAGCCGGGCCGAGTAGACGGTCTCCGGCGCGACCCCCGGCTCGGCGGCAACGTCCGCGATGGTCGTCCGGCCGTAACCCTTCGTGACGAACAGGTCGTGCGCGGCCGTCAGCACGTGTACCGCCGCGAAGAGGGCGGGTGGATGATCGTCCACCGCCACGGCAACCGGCCGCCGGGCGAACCCGCGCCGGTCAACTCTCGGTAGACCCGGTGACCGACCGGGCGACAAACCTTCGACACCGCATCGAGGCCCTGGTCAGACCCGCCGGCGATTCGTAGGGTGGTTGCACCGCAGGACACCGTGTCAGCTGTCCCGCGGGCGGTGATGCCCCCGGATCCGACCTTTCCCCGAAGCCAAGTCCCGGGGCATCACCGCGGCCACCGCCTTATGGCCCGCCGAGCCGCCAGGCGCGAGGCGCGAGGCCGAGTGAAGCCGCCAGCCCATGGGCCGGGTGAAGCCGCGGCGGTTCCGGGGCGCCCGCCGCCGAGCCGGGCGCCTTCTGTCAAGCGGCAAGCAGCCCCGCAGCAGCCATGCCCACCTTTCCTGCATCATCCCGACCTCATTTACATACATACACCATGTATGTACTCTCGCCGCATGACGACACGCAGCGAATCCCTGGGCCAAGAGCGCCGCGTCCGGCTACCAGCCGGCGAGGTGCGCTACTTCGAACGGGGCCGAGGCGCCCCGGTGGTCTTCATCCACGGCGTCCTCACCAACGCCGAACTCTGGCGGAAGGTCGTCCCCGACGTCGCCGCCGCGCACTTCCGTTGCCTCGCCCCGGATCTGCCCCTCGGCTCGCACGACCTGCCCATGCGCGCCGGCGCCGACCTCTCCCCCGCCGGCAACGCCGACCTCATCGCGGACTTCCTCGACGCCCTCGATCTGCGGGACGTCACGCTCGTCGCGAACGACACCGGCGGCGCGCTCACGCAGATCATGCTCAGCCGTCGCCCGGAACGCGTCGGGCGCGTCGTGCTCACGCCGTCGGACTGCTTCGAGTACTTCTTCCCGCCCATCTTCAAAGCACTGCCGCCGGTCGCGAAGATCCCCGGGTCGATGGCGGTGCTCGGGCAGCTCCTGCGCATCCGGGCGCTGTACCCCCTGCCGCTGCTCTTCGGCTGGGTGACCAAGCGGCCGCTGCCGGACGACGTCGCGCAGGCCTACCTCGGGCAGCTGCGGAAATCGGCCGGGGTGCGCCGGGACCTGCGCAAGCTGCTGCGGGACGTGCACCCGCGGCACACCCTCGCCGCCGCCGAGGCGCTGCGGACCTTCGACCGGCCCGTGCTGCTCGCCTGGGCCACCGAAGACAAGCTGTTCCCGATCCGGCTGGCCCACCGGCTCGCGGCCCTGCTGCCGGACGCCAAGCTCGTCGAGATCGCCGACGCCTACACGTTCGTCTCCGAAGACCAGCCCGCCGCGCTGGCCGGGCACATCGTCGAGTTCGCGGGCGTCATGGCAGATTAGGCGGGTGCGACGTACCCAGCAGGACCGTTCCGCCGGCACCAAGGCCGCGCTGGTCGCCGCCGCGCGGGAACTGTTCGCCGCCCGCGGTTACCAGGCCGTGCCGGCGGACGAGATCACCCGCGCCGCCGGCGTCACCCGCGGCGCGCTCTACCACCACTACGCCGACAAGCAGGGCCTGTTCCGCGCCGTCGTCGAAGAGCTGGAACGCGAACTGACCGAAGAGGTCCGGGCCGCGTTCGCCGGCGGCGCGGACCCGCTGACCGGCATGCTGCAGGGCCTCGGCGTCTTCCTCGACGCGTGCCTGCGCGAGGAGGTCCGCCGCATCTCGCTCACCGACGCGCCCGCCGTGCTCGGCTGGGACGTCTGGCGCGAGATCGAGGCGGAGTACGGCCTCGGCCTGATCGTTTCCGTGCTGGAGCAGGCCAGGGCGGACGGGCTGATCGTGGAACTGCCCGTCCGGGCCCTGGCGCAACTGGTGCTCAGCGCGGTGATGGAAGCGGCCAGGATGATCGCCGCGGCGGACGACCCCGCGCGGACCCGCGCCGAGGTCCAGCAGGTCCTCGGCGGCTGGCTCGCGAGTCTCCTGCGGACCTAGCGCGGCCGGTAGGTGCCGAGGATCGCGGCCCCGACCTGGGTGGTCGACACGAGGTCGAGGTCCGCAGGCGCTTCGAAGAGCCGCCGGCCCGCGCCCACGACGCTCGGGAACACGAGCAGCCGGTACTCGTCGACCAGCCCGCGCCGGCCGAGCTCCTGGGCGATCCCGACCGACCCGATGACGATCACGTCGCCCTCGTTCTTCTCGACTTCGGCGACGAGATCTCCTTGCAGCACCGAGGAGTTCTGCCACGCCGAGACGTCTTCGAGGGTGCGCGAAGCGACCAGCTTCGTGGCGTTGTTGAGCCGGACGGAGAACTCGTCCGTGCGGCCGGGCCAGAGCTTCGAGAAGAGCTCCCAGGTCGTCCGGCCGAGCAGCAGCGTCCCGGTCTCCAGGAGCGTCCCGAGCCGGAACTTGTCCCCGGCGACGGCCTCCGGCCCGTGCCGGAAGGCCCAGCCGCCGGTGGCGGTGCCACCCGAGCCGTCCGGGTCCTCGACGACGCCGTCCAGGGTGAGGAACTCGGCGACGATCACGCTCATGACTGCTCCCGGTGGTCTCCGCCGCGCCCCGGTGGCGCGGCCTCACCGGTACCTACCGGCGGCGGCCGCCGGATTCATCGGCCGCCGCCGGATCGGTTTCCGCTACGCCGTGACGAGGGACAGGCCGTAGGTCTGCAGGATCTCGTTCACCGGCTGGAACCACGTCTCGCCACCGGAGCTGCAATTGCCCCAGCCACCGGAGGTGACACCCTGGGCCTGGTCGCCCGTGATGAACGAGCCGCCCGAGTCGCCCGGTTCGGCGCAGACGTTGGTGCGGGTCATCTGGTAGACGGCGCCCTGGGAGTAGTTGACCGTCTCGTTGAGCCCTTCGACGACTCCGCAGTGCCAGTGCGTCGTCGAGCCCGAGCGGCACACCGACGTGCCGACCGGCGCGACCCACGAGCCGCGGACGAGCGCGTCGCTCACCGTGCCCCAGCCGAGCACGACCGGGGCGGTCCACCAGCCGTTGCCGATGCGGATGAACGAGTAGTCGTTGCCGGGGAAGGAAGAGCCGGCGAAGCTGCCCATGGCCGAGCCGTCCCAGCCGACCACCGAGCTGCCGGTGCCGCCGCAGTGGCCGGCGCTGACGAAGCCGCCCTGCACGGAGAAGCCGATCGAGCAGCGGGTGTTGCCGTTGATGTAGTACGGGTCGCCGCCGACGGTGCCGGCCGAGAACGGCTCGGCGGCGGGAGCGGTCGCGACGGTGACCGGGCCGGCTTCGCGCGCTTTCGCGACGAAGGCATCGACGTCGGCGCCGTGCGCGCCCGGCCGCAGCGTGACGACGACGCTGCCGGCGCGCGGGTCGGTGCGCCAGCCGCTGACGGCCGCCGGGGCGGGTTTCGCCTTGGCGGAAGCGTCGATCGCGGCTTTCGCGGCGTCCAGCTTGGCGGCGCTGACCTTCGCCGGCGCGGCTTCGGCACCGGCCTGCCGGACGGCGTCGGCCGCGGCCGGGTCGGTCACGCCGACGACGAGCTTGCCGAGCGCGGGGTTGAACCAGGCACCGCCGAACGCGGCCCCGGCGGCCCGCTGGGCGGCCGGCATGACCCGCGCGGCGGTCACTTCCTGGCCGAGACGGGTTTCGGCCTGGGTGGCGGTCAGGCCGAAGTCCCGTTGCATGGCGGCGATCAGCCCGGGTGACGCGACGGCCGGGCTGAGGGAGGACGACGCCAGGGACGCGGTCAGGACGGCGACGCCGCCGAGGGTGAGGGCGATTCTTCGACGCATGAGGTCTCCTTCGTGGCAGGGGGAAAGAAACACACCGTGCGCCGAGTGTGCGGCCGGTCACGGGAGTGGTCCAGAAATGTCCGGTCTTCTGTCCGCAATTCGCGGAGGCGAACGACTGTCCAATGCAGACACTTAGCCTGAACACGTTGCAGTGAAGTAGTTTTCGGCGCGCGAAAGAAGCGCGATCCGGTGTCACCCGTCCGCACCGACGAAGGTCTGGACCAAGTACAGCACGCGGGTGCGGGCGGTGGCGGGAACAAGAGTCTGCGGGGCAGCAGGCTTGCATGACCGTCCCCGGACCACTGGACCGTTGACAGTCCACACCCACGCGGGCACGATCGTATTTCCTATAGGATTCACCGGCAGGGGGACCGTTGACCGTCGTAACGCACGCCGAAGCCTTTCTCGTCGACGTCGAGGTCGAGCGAACCCGGACCGACGCCGTGCAGGCGTTCACTTCGCAAGAGACCGTCTTCGTCGAGCTGACCACCGCCGACGGGAACACCGGGCTCGGCTACTCCTACACGATCGGCACCGGCGGCAGCTCCGTCGTCGCCCTGCTGCGCGACCACCTGCTCCCCCGGCTCGCCGGCCGGGATTCGCGGCTGGTCGAAGGGCTTTGGCGGGACCTCTTCGCGAGCACGCGCGCGACGACCGTCGGCGCCATCACCTCACTCGCCCTCGCCGCCGTCGACACCGCGTTGTGGGACCTCAAGTGCCGGCGGGCCGGGGAACCCCTGTGGCGCGTCGCCGGCGGGTTCCGGCCGCGCGTTCCCCTCTACGACACCGAAGGCGGCTGGCTGCACCTGAGCACCGAAGAGCTCGTCGCCGGCGCGAAAGCCGCGGCGGCCGCCGGCTGGGGCGGGGCCAAGGTGAAGATCGGCAAGCCCGACGACCTCGAGCGGCTCACCGCGGTCCGCGCGGCCGTCGGCCCGCGGTTCGACGTGATGGTGGACGCGAACCAGTCGATGACGGCCGCCGAGGCCGTCCGGCGGGCGGCCGCCTTCGCCCCGCTCGACCTGTGCTGGCTCGAGGAACCGCTGCCGGCCGACGACGTGAGCGGGCACGCCCGGCTCGCCGCCGCGACCGCGATCCCGGTCGCCGTCGGCGAGTCGCTGTACTCGGTCGCGCAGTTCCGCGACTACCTCCACCGCGGCGCCGCGGCGATCGTGCAGCCCGACGTCGCCCGGGTCGGCGGCATCACCCCGTGGCTCAAGGTCGCGCACCTGGCCGAAGCGTTCAACGTCGACGTCTGCCCGCACTTCCTGATGGAACTGCACGTGAGCCTGGCGGCGGCCGTGCCGAACGGCCGGTACGTCGAGCACATCCCGCAGCTGCGCGCCATCACGCGGACCGAACTGACCGTCGAAAACGGGCACGCGGTGCCCCCGGGAACACCCGGGCTCGGAATCGACTGGGACCGCGACGCGATGGACGACCGCCGCACGTCGTGAAACGCGGACACGACACCGCCCGGCCACCCCGGAACGGGTGGCCGGACGGTTCTGCGGAAATCAGATTTCGTCGACCTGGTAGGTCACCACCCGCGCCGGGACCAGCAGCGCACCCGAGCATTCCGCAACCGCCGGCCCGAAACCGTACGGCACGAAATCACCGGCCGCGAACCAGAACGCGCCACCGTTGGCGCAGTGCGCGATCACGCGGTACCCGTACCCCTCGCCGGGGAAGCAGCTGACCGCAACGCCCTGGCCGAAGAGGGTTCCGTAGCGCTCGCCGAAACAGCCGGGTGGCGCGAATTCGCCACCGGCGGCGGCCGCGGGCACGACCGACAACCCGAAAAGCGAAAACACAGCGACTCCGAGAACCGCCCATTTCCTTCGCATGAAAACTCCTCAGCGCGGAGAGACCCGACGTTGTGAAGCGTAGGAGCGCGGAAGAATTACCGGCAATTCATCGGGCCAGTGAATACGGGTGCAGCGGAACGTCACCGCGCTGCTCCATCCGGGCTAGCCCGCGACCCGGGACGGATGGCGGAGGGGCACGCGATTCCTCAACGGCTGACGCAGACGCGGTCGCGGCCGGCGTTCTTCGCCGCGTAAACGGCCTTGTCCGCGGCGCCGAGCACCTCGTCCACCGCGCGGCCCGCGGCCGGGTGCACCGCCACCCCGATCGACACCGAGAGCCCGGCGATCCGCGTCCCGTCCGCGGCCACGACGGTCAGCGCCGCCACCGCGTCGCGGATCCGCTCGGCGACCGCGACCGAGTGGACGCGCCCGATGCCGGGCAGCAGCACGACGAACTCCTCCCCGCCGAACCGGCCGACCGAGTCGTAGACCCGCACCTCGGCCCGGACGGCACCGGCGACCGCACGCAGGACGTCGTCGCCCGCCAGGTGCCCGTACGTGTCGTTGACCCGCTTGAAGTGGTCGAGGTCGAGCATCAGGATCCCGCAGTCAGCCCCAGCGCGCGCCGCCCGGCTCAGCTCGGCCTCGGCCCGCGCCCGCCACTCGGCGCTGGTCAGCAGCCCGGTCTTGGGGTCGCGTGCCTGCAGCTCCAGCCGCCGCCCGAGCTCGCCGCGGTGCAGCAGCACCACCGGCAGCACCAGCAGCGGGACCAGCCACGGCGTCGACGGCAGCAGCGCGGCCGCCACCACGCCGAGGCACAGCGTCGCCGCGTCGAGCAGGTTCTCCGACACCGACCCCGCGAACGAGAAGAACGGGCGGCCCGGCTCGTGGAGCTTGAACCCGACCATCACCAGCAGCGTGTTGACCAGCGACAACGTCAACCCGGACGCGATCGGCCCGGCGACGTCGGCGACGGCTCCCGCGGCGAAGACGGTGACCACGAGCGTCGCGGCCGAGCACGTCGCCCGGTACAGCCGGGTGCCCGGCACCCCGCCCGCCGTGCGCAGCCAGAGGTGCCCGTAGACGAGCACCGCAAGGACGGCGGCCAAGACCGGTGGCATCACGAGCGCCCCGGCGAAGTACCACACCGACGCCACGCTGACGTGCGGGTTCCGGGACAGGAACCGGCGCATCCGCTCGGCCTTCGCCGACAGCTCGGTCTGCACGACCGCCGAGGCGAGCAGGACAGCGAAGAACAGCCACTCCCGTGGCGCCGGCTTCGTCGCGGGCACGGCCAGGACCAGCAGCGCGACGGCACCGACCTCGACCGCGACGTAGTACGGCACGACTCCGGGCGGCACGCCCCGGTACGCGAAACGACTCTCCCCTTGCTGATCCACTTACCCTCCCGTGTCCGTGGATCGGCCGGGCTCCCCCGCCCGGCGGTCCCAGGATAGGCGCACCGGGCGCGTCCCCGGAAGCCACCGGAGGGAGTGTCCTCAGTGGACGGTCAGCGGGCGAACGCGGTCAGGAAGCGGTCGCGGAAGGAGTCCATCTTCCAGACCGGCGCCTGCGCGGCGGGGTGCAGGCCGTCCGTCCAGCCCCAGCCGGAGATCCGGTCCAGCACCTTCGGGTCCTTGGCCACGATCGTGATCGGCACGTCGTGCACCGCGCCCTGCGGGGTGACTACCGGCGGCTGGTGGTCGCCGAGGAACACCAGGACCGTGTTCTCGTCGCCGTAGTGCTGCATGAACGAGATCAGGGTCTTGAGCGAGTAGTCGGTGGCGTCGCGGTAGGCGTCGCGGATCTTCGCCGGGTCCTTCCAGACCGACTCCGGTGCCTCGCCCGCGCCCGGCTGCGGCGCGAAGACCGAGCCGTCGCCGACCTGGTTCCAGTCCACCAGCCAGGGCCGCGGCGACCACGGCGCGTGGCTGGAGACGAGGTCGACCTCGGCCATCACCGGCTTGTCCGCGCTCTTCGCGAGCTCGTTGCGCTGCAGCATCGAAAGCGTGTACTGGTCGGGCATGGTGGCGTAGGCGTACCCGGGCCCCCGGTACCCGATGTTCCGGAAGTCGTAGTAGGCGTCCGGGTGGTAGAACCGCTGTCCCTCCGGCCAGTCCTTCGTGTGCGCGGGGACGTCCCAGACCGTCTTCCAACCCGCCTTCTGGAACGCGCCGCCGAGGGTCAGCCGGTCGCTGTCGAGGAGGTTGTTGTACCGCTGCTGGTTGTCGATCCACATGCCGGACTCGACGGTGGAGTGGGCGAGCCAGCTGCCGCCGCCGAACGTCGAGGAGGACAGGAACGCGCTCTTGGCACCGATCCCCGCGGCCTTCAGCTCGGCGGTGCCCGTGTCGAGGGTCGCGCCGATCTTCGGCGCGAACCCCGGGTCGTCGAGCGCGATCCGGCCGTAGCTCTCGACGAACGTCAAGATCACGTTCTTGCCGCGCAGCCCGTTCAGCAGCTGGCCGCCGGGGGTGTTGCGGAACGCGTCCTCGGCGGCCAGCTCGCCGAACGGCCGCTGTTCCCGAAGGTCCGTGCTCACCTGGCGCAGGTCGCCGTAGGCCAGCGCGGCGGCGCTCTGCGAGGCGACCGGCTGGCCCGGCGCGATCTCGACGTCGAACAGCGAGCAGACGATCCAGATCACGCCGAGCACGGCCACCACGCGCGTCGCGCCGGTCCGGCGCCCCGCCGCGATCCGGCTCAGCCGCAGCATCGCCAGCACCATGAGCACCACGACGGCGACCGCGAGCACCCCGGCGCCGACGAGCGCGGCCATCGCACCGGCTTCGCCGATCTGCCCGGCGAGGAACTCGACCCCGGCACTGAAGAAGCTCCAGTCGTAAACCGGGTCGAACGGCTTCTCCAGCGTCGCGTAGAAGCCCGTGTCCAGCGCCTTCAGCACGACCAGCAGGCCGAGCGCCAGCCCGGCGAGCACCGCGCCGACCCGCCGTGGCCGCGGCGGCAGGACCAGCAGGAACGCCGCGAGGACGATTCCCTCGACCGGCACCCGCACCAGCGCTTCGGCGGAGAACGACGTCAGGTCGTCCGGGGAGAGCAGCGCGAACAGCACGAGCAGCGCGGCTAGAGCGGTCACGACCAGCCCGGCGACGGCGTGCCGCCGCCCGGTCCGGGGCAACCCGAAGTCGGGCAGCGGTGCGGCTTGAACGGGCTTTCCGAGCATGCGGGCCTCACGTCGATCGCGGCGGTGACCGCCCGGCCCGTGCGGCGGGACCGGCGATCCTCACCCGGTATACGGGTTCGGGCCCCGTGCGGTTCAAGCGGCATCCACCGGCGGCCAGTCGTACAGCTTTTCCGGGACGATCCGGACGATCAGCCGCTGCGCGTCCGGTTCCGGCGGCGGCGTCTGCCCGCCCATGTACCGGTCGTACATTTCGTGCAGCAGCACCTTTTCCGGGTCGTCGGTGATCTCGACGGTGCCCCGGATCTCGGCCCACCGGCCGGGGTTGCTCGACACCAGCAGGCTGACCCGCGGGTCGCGTTCCATGTTGCGGGTCTTCAGCCGCCCCCTGATGGTGCTGAAGACGACGGTGTCGCCGTCGCGCTTTACGAAGATCACCGACGACTGCGGCCGCCCGTCGGCGTTCGGGGTGGCGAGCACCGCCGTGTGCGGGCCGTCGAGCACTTCGCGGGCGGCTTCGGTCAGGGGCACGGTCATCGGGACGTCCTTCCGGCGGTTTCGGACAGCCACTGCCGGAAGGTCAGCAGGCCGGGGTGGAGCTCGCGGACGGCGGCGGGATCGCGCGCTCCCGCGTATGCGGTTTCGAAGTCCTGGGTGAAGCGGAACATGTTGCCTAATTCGGTGGGGAACGCCGTCGTGGGAACGTCCTGGAACCGCACCGGTTCGCCGAGGAATTCGGCGAACGCGGCCGCGAGTTCCGCGCCGGTGAGGTTTTCGCCGGTGACGCTCACCGTTTTCCCCGCCAGTTCCAGGTGCCGCAGGATCGCGTGGGCGCAGCGGCCGATGTCCGCCACCGCGATACCGGGCAGCCGGGCGGACCCCAGCGGCAGCGCCAGCGTGCGGACGCCGTCGTCGCCGCGGGCCGGACCGTCGCCGTTCTCGTCGAGGAGGTTCTCCCAGTAGAACGCTGTGCGCAGGAACGTGGTCCGCGCGGGGTCGAACTCCGCGTCGGCGGCGCCCTTGGCGTCGTAGTGCGGGACGACGTAACCCCCGGGCAGCGGCGGCATCCGGTCGTCGCCGGGCCGGACGAACGTCCGGGTGTCTTCGAACGTCGACCACACGACGTGCGCGACCCCGGCCCGGCGCGCCGCCGCGGCCATCGTGGCGGCGTGGGCGGTTTCCCGCTCCGGCGGGTGTTCCTGGGCGGCAGTGACACAGAAGGCGCCGTACGCGCCGGTGAAAGCCGCCTCGACGGACGTGGGGTCGTCGAGGTCGGCGGTCACGACTTCGACGCCCGGGCCGGCCAGTTCCTTCGCGCGCGGCGAACCCGCGTCGCGCGTGATGGCCCGGACGGTGAAGTCACGTTCTGCGGCGATCGAGCGGACCACGCCGCCGCCCTGCCGCCCGGTGGCGCCGACGACGGCGACCACGCGTTTGCTCGAGGAAGTGCTCATGCCCGTACCGACCCGGGCGGTGCGGGAAAGGAATCGGCCGCTACCCGAAGTCGCCGTCGCCAAACTCCGACGACGGGCTTTCACCCGGGAAAGGGGCGGTAATACCCCCGACAGGTGAGTGCGCACGGCCATTCGGTTGCGGGCCGGCCGGGCCGGTGTTCTCCTCGGGGTGTCCGAAGATCGGATTCCGAACGGAGGCACCGATGAACCTGTTCGACAAGGCCAAGGAAGCGCTCGGCAAGCACCCGGACCAGGCCGACCAGGGTGTGGACAAGGCCGCCGACGCCGCCAAGCAGCGGTTCGGCGAGCACTCCGACAAGATCGACCAGGGCACGGAGAAGGTGAAGGACTACCTGCACAACCAGGGCGGCGGACAGCAGGACGCGCCCCCGCAGTGAGCCCCGCCGGCCGTCGCCGCCGTGCCGCTCCCGGCGCGGCGGCGGGCCGGCCGGAGCCGGGGTCCGGTGAGCCTGCCCAGCCTTCCGGGGGAAAGACGCTTCGCTCCCCGCCCGGCTGGGTACCACCGGCTCCGTGGTCGCCACCTACCTCGTCCCCGTCCGGACGGCCCTCATCCTCTTCCCGTTCCTCGTGCTGGCCGTCATGCTGCCCGCCGCGTTCGTCAGCTACCGGCGGCGCGGGCGCGCCGGCGGGTGGCCGACCTTCGTCTTCTACGCCTTCCTCTTCTACCTCCTGGCGATCGCGACGCAGACCGTGCTGCCGCTGCCCGCCGACCCCGCCTACTGCGCCGGGCACACCTACGCCAGTTCTCCGCAGTTGCGGCCTTTCTACTTCGTCGAAGTCGTCTCCCAACGCGCTCGCGGGCACTGGAGCCCCGGCGCGCTGCTGCACAACCCGGCGGTCTGGACCACCGCGCTGAACGTCGTGATGCTCGCGCCGCTGGGGTTCTACGTCCGCTACGCGCAGCGGATGCGGCTCGTGCCCGCGGCGCTGATCGGCTTCGGCGTCTCGCTCTTCTTCGAGCTGACGCAGCTGACCGGCCTGTGGTTCGTCTACCCCTGCCCGTACCGGCTCTTCAGCGTCGACGACCTGATCCTCAACACCGCCGGCGTCGTCGTGGGCTGGCTGATCGCCGGTCCGCTCGGCCGGCTGCTGCCCTCGCCGACGCCGGAGCACGACCGGCGCCGCTACGCCGCGAAGGTCACCTTCACCCGGCGGCTCTTCGCGCTGGCCACCGACCTGCTCGGGTTCGCCGCGCTGCTCGGGTTCCTGTTCGGCCTGCTCACGCTGTTCGGCGAGGACCTGACCCACCGCGACACGCCGGTCGTCATCCTCGCTCTCGTCTGGTTCGTGGTGCTGCCCGCCGTGACCGGCTCGACGCCCGGGAAGCGGGCGATGCTGCTGCGCGTGGTGCGCCGGGGACGGCGCCGGGCCGGGCCGATCGCGCTGCTCGTCCGCAACGGTGTCCTGCTCTCGCCCCTGTGGCTCGGCTGGCTGGTGCTGGACCTGGACCACTGGGACCTCGGCAACCACCCCGAGCGGCTGCTCCTGCCGGTCGCGCTCGCCGCGTCGGTGTTCGTCGTGGGCGTCTGGACGCCGCTGGCCGTGCTGCTCGACAGCGAGCACCGGGCGCCCTACGAACGGCTCACCCGCACGGTGAACACGGCCATCGTGCCGGACGTCCCGGAGCCGGCAACGGCCCCCGAGCAGGCCCAACGGGAGGAAGTCCTTAAAGGACGGTGACGGGGACGCCGGGCTGCCCGGGATCGGCGGCTTTGGTAGATTGCGTCGGGAGCAGGTTGAGCCGCCAGCCCGCGTTCCCCATTCCCCATCCTGGAGCCCGTATGACGACCGACGCAACGCGGCCCCGGCAGCGGTGTTCCGGTGACGGCTGGTCGCTCGACGTCGGCGAAGGCGGGGACCTGCGGATCTTCACCCTCCGTGGCGAGTTCGACTTCGCGGTTTCGGCCAAGCTGGCCGAAGCGTTCCCGGACGAACCGGGTGCCGACCGCGTCGTGCTGGACATGGCCGAAGTCGAGTACTGCGACTCCAGCTGCCTGCAGGTCCTGCTGCGGCTGGGCAGCAGGTTGCGCGAGGCGGGCGGCCGGCTGGCCGTCGTGACGACCGTTCCGGCCGTGCTCCGGCCGATCGAGCTGCTCCGCCTCGGCGACGTCATGCCGGTGCACCCGAGCGTCGCCGCGGTCCGCGCTTCGTGGGGCGAAGAAGCATGACCTCCTCCGATACCCGTGTCGGCGGGCCCGGATCCGGGCATGAAGAAGGGGAGGGCTTCTCCCCGGAGCCCGGCACGGACAGGGAGGCGGACGTGAACCTGAGAGCGATCCGGCACGAGCTCGGCATCACCGCCGAGCTCACCGAGCTGGCGAAGGTCCGGCACTGGGTCCGCACCGTCCTGCGGGAGTTCCCGGCGAACGTCGTCAGCACCGCCGTCATGGTGGTCGACGAGCTGACTTCGAACGCGCTGCGCCACGGCCGCGCGCCCTACCACGTGCGCCTGCTGCCCGGTGCCGCGAAGCTGCGGATCGAGGTCGACGACGGCGGGGGCGAGCCCGCGCGCCGGCGGGCGCCGTCCGACCAGGGCGGCCGCGGGCTGCTGCTGGTGGAGCGCTGCGCGGCGGCCTGGGGCCAGCTGCGCCGGCCCAGCGGCAAGACCCTGTGGGCCGAGCTGACCACCGACGACCCTGCGGGTGCGCGTGGCTGACCCGGCGCGCACCGCGCCGGTCGTCCCGGACACCGGCGACCGCGGCTGGGCGGCCGCGCCCGTGGCCGCGGTCTGCGCCGACACCGCCGGGACCGTCCTCGCGCTCAACGAGGCCGCCCGCACGCTCTTCCCGGGGATCGAGCGGCTCTCCGAGACCGGGATGGACTGGCTGGTGGCCGCGCACGACCGCCGTGGCGACGAGGTCGTCCGCGGCGCGCTCGGCGAGCAGTCCTTCGCGGCCCACCCGATCCCGCACGGCGAGGCCGTCACGTGGTGGCTGGTCGACGAAACCGACACCCGCCTGGCCCAGGACGCCCTGGTCCGCGAGCAGGAGCGCACCGCGTTCCTCAGCGACGCCTCCGCCGCGCTGCTCGGCTCGCTCAACCTGGAGCGCTGCATGGAGGTCGCCGCCCGGCTCGCCGCGCAGCACCTCGCCGACGCCGCCCTGGTGCTGGCGCCCGCGACCGGCGGGACCTACCCCGGCGTCACCTGCGTGCGCGGCGGGGAGCCGACGCGGTCGGGGCTGGAGATCGACCCCGACGAGCTGCCCGGCCTCGGCGAAGCGCTGCAGGGCTTCCCTCCGGTGCCCTCGCGCTGGCTCGACCCGGACGCGGCACCCGGCTGGGTGCTCCCGGCGGGCTTCGGCCCGGTCGGCTCCATCGTCGTCACGCCGCTGCCCGGCCACGGCGTTCCCGCCGGCGCGCTGGTGCTGCTGCGCCGCGGCGACCGCGCGTCGTTCACCGACCAGGAAGAGCTCTTCGCCCGGCTGTTCGCGGCGCGGGCCGGTGCGGCCATGTCGGCGGCGCGCGTGTTCGCGCTGCAGGCGTCGATCACCGACACGCTGATGCGCGAACTGCTCCCGCCGACGCTCGAGCAGCTCGGCGGCGTCGAGTTCGCCGGCCGCTACCGCCCGGCCCGCGACGGCGAGCGGATCGGCGGCGACTTCTACGACGTGCACTCGGCCATCACCGCCGAGGGCGACGAGTCGCTGGCCGTGCTCGGCGACGTCTGCGGCAAGGGCCTCGACGCGGCCGTGCTGACCGGCAAGATCCGCACCACGCTGCGCGCGCTGCTGCACATGGCCGACGACCACGAGCGGCTCCTGAACCTGCTGAACCGCACGCTCGCCGACGGCCGGAACGCCCGGTTCGTCACGCTCGTGCTCGCCTCCGCGCGTCGCGAAGGCGCCACCGTCCGGCTGCGGGTCACCTGCGCCGGTCACCCGCCGCCCCTGATCGTCCGGGCCGACGGCCGGGTCGAGGAGGCCGACACCCACGGGAGCCTGATCGGCGTGCTGCCCGAGATCGAGTCGTCCGGCACGGACATCACGCTCGACCCCGGCGAGACGTGCCTGCTCTACACCGACGGGATCGTCGAGGCGCGCGGCGGCCCGCTCGGGGACGCGATGTTCGGCGAGGACCGGCTCCGGCAGTCGCTCACCGAGTGCGCGAACATGCCCGCCGACGCCGTCGTCGAGCGGATCCAGATGCTCGCGTCGCAGTGGATCGGCCGCGGCGCCCACGACGACATGGCCGTCCTGGCGATCACCGCGCCGCGCGGCCAGCACCTGGCCGCGGTCGGCGGCCACGGTCGCGGGAGGTACACGGCATGAGCACCCCCACCCGCACGCCCGGGGTGGCCGAGCACGCCGAACGGCTCTGGGACGCCGTCACGACGGGCGACGAGTACGCGGCCGGTGACATCGTGGTCCAGGCGCTCGGCGACGGCGCCGACCCGGAGAGCCTGCTGCTCGACGTGATCGGCGCGGTGCAGCGCAAGGTCGGCCAGGAGTGGGCGGCCAACCGCCTCACCGTGGCGCAGGAGCACGCCGCGACCGCGATCAACGACCGCGTCATCGCGACCTTCGGGTACGTGCTCAAGCGGCCGGACCCGCACCTCGGCCGGGTGACCGTCGCCTGCGTGGACGGCGAGTGGCACGCGATGCCCGCCCGGCTGCTCGCCGAGGTCCTGCGCCTGCGCGGCTTCCGCGTCGACTACCTCGGCGCGCAGGTGCCCGCCCCGCACCTGGTCGCCCACCTGCACCGCACCGGGCCGGACGCGGTCGCGTTGTCCGGGTCGATCGCGACCCGGCTGCCGACCGCGCACGCCACGATCACCGCGTGCCAGGCGGCCGCGACCCCGGTCATCGCCGGCGGCGCCGCGTTCGGCCCCGACGGCCGGTACGCCCGGCTGCTCGGCGCCGAGGCGTGGGCACCGGACGCGCGTTCGGCGGCCGACCGGCTGGCCGAACCGCTCCCCCGCCCGCACGCCGGGCACCAGCCCCTCGACGACCTGCCGCACCTGGCCGACCAGGAGTACACGCTGGTCACGCGCAGCGCCGGCCGGCTCGTCAAGGCGGTGCTGGCCGGCCTGGAAGAGCGCATCCCGGCGATGCGGACCTACACCGACCTGCAGCGCCAGCACACCGCCGAGGACATCGCGCACATCGTCGAGTTCCTGGCGACCGCTCTCTACGTCGGCGACGAGGAGCTGTTCACCGGCTTCTTGAGCTGGACCGCCGGCATCCTCACCGCGCGCGGCGTCCCGGCCGCCTCGCTGGTTCCCGCCCTCGACCTGCTCGAGGCGGAGCTGCGCGACTTCCCGCGGGCCGCCGGCCTGCTCCGCGCGGCACGCACGCACGTGGCGGGCCCGGCCGCCGGATCGGGGCTCTCGGCATGACGTTGACCTGCACGTGGACCGCGCCGGACGGCGAAACGGCCCGCGTCGCGATCACCGGCGAGCTGGAGTTCGGCACGGCGGGCGCGCTGCTGCAGCTGGTCACCGACCGGCTGGCCGGCCACGCGGGCGTCCGGGACGTGCGGCTCGACTGCGCCGAGGTCGCCTTCTGCGACTCCTCCGGGTTGTCCACCCTGCTGCTGGTGCACCGCGCGGTCACGGGCGCGGGTGCCCGGCTGCACCTGGACAACCGCCCGCCGTCGCTCGACCGGCTGCTGGCGTTGACGGGCACGACGGCCCACCTCACGGGCGAAGCCGCCGACTCACGCGCCCGCCGCGACTCGTAGGCGGTCCAGCTCCCACGGGTCGTGGGCGCTGAACACCGTCACCTCGCCGCCGTGCCGCCGGACGAGTTCGCGCAGCCGGGCCTGCGTGCCCAGGCGCAGGTCGTGGTGGATCTCCGAGCGCGTCTGGACGACGTCGAGGACCGGGTGCGGCTCGGGCACGGCGTCGAGCTCCCGGTGGTAGTAGTAGGCGTCGCCGCAGTGCAGGAGCCAGCGGGCGCCGTCGTGGACCGCGACTCCGGCGTGGCCCGCGGTGTGGCCGCCGAGCGGGACCAGCCGGATGTCGGCGTCGATCCCCCGCAGCGGGATCGACGCGAAGCCGAACCAGTCGTCCCCCGACGGCTGCTCGTAGGTCTCCCACTTCGGCCCGTGCGCCCAGTGGGCGGGCCGGTAGCGGAAGCTCGGCGCCTCGGCCAGCGCCGCGTCCCGTTCGGCGGCGAGGACGTGGACCCGCGCGTCCGGGAAGTCGGGCAGGCCGCCGCAGTGGTCGACGTCGAGGTGCGTGACGACGACGTGCCGCACGTCTTCGGGGGCGAAGCCGAGCCGGACGACCTGGCGGACGGCGGTTTCGGCTTCGGACAGCAGCGGCTGGGCCATGGTGACCCAGTCGGCGCCCAGCGTGGCGGCGGGGTCGCGGACGTCGTCGAGGCCCAGGCCGGTTTCGACGAGCACGAGACCATCGTGGTCGGTTTCGGCGAGCAGGCAGTGGTTGACCGCGGGCGCGGGCGCCAGGCCGGGGGCTTCGATCTGCCGCACGGACCCGCAGTTGAGGTGGTGGATCTTCATGCCGACGATCGTCCGACTTGAACTACGCTTCAAGTCAAGGAGGCATTCATGACCTTGCTCGACATCGCCGAAGTCGCCGAGAAGTCCGGGCTGGCACCGTCGGCGCTGCGGTTCTACGAGAAGCGCGGGCTCGTCGAACCGGCCGGCCGCAACGGCCTGCGCCGCACGTACCACCCGGACGTCCTGCGCCGCCTCGACCTGGTCGCCTGCGCCCGCGGGGCGGGCTTCACGATCGCGGAGATCGCCCGGTTCCTGGTGGCCACCCCGACCGACGACGCGCTGCGCGAGCGCATGGCGGCCAAGGCAACCGAGCTCGAAGACACGATCGACCGCCTGACCAGGATGCGCGACAGCCTGCGCCACGCGGCGACCTGCGACCACGTGCCGCTCGTCGAATGCCCGGACTTCAAGCGGGCGATTTCGTAGCCTTCGCCAGCTTCGACGGCCACCAGATCCGCCGCCCGACGTCGACCGTCAGGGCCGGTACCAGCAGCGACCGGACCAGGAACGTGTCCAGCAGGACGCCGAACGCCACGATGAACGCGATCTGGGCCAGGAACAGGATCGGGATCACCGCCAGCGCCGAGAACGTCGCCGCCAGCACCACGCCCGCCGACGTGATCACCCCGCCCGTCAACGACAGTCCGCGCAGCGTCCCTTCGCGTGTGCCGCGGGTCAGTGCCTCCTCGCGGACCCGGGTCATCAGGAAGATGTTGTAGTCGATGCCCAGCGCCACCAGGAAGACGAACCCGAACAGCGGCACCACGGGGTCCGCGCCCGGGAAGTCCAGGACGTGGTTGAACACCACCGCGGACACGCCCATCGTCGCGGCGAACGAGAGCACCACCGTTGCGATCAGCAGCAGCGGGGCGAGCAACGACCGCAGCAGCAGGGCCAGCACCAGGAAGATCACCAGCAGCACGATCGGGATGATCAACGCGCGGTCGTGCTCCGACGTCTTCTGCGTGTCGAGCTGGATCGCCGTCGGGCCACCGACTTTCGCGTTCGCGCCCGGGATTGCGTGGACGGCGTCCCGCAGCCGGCCGACCGTCGCGACCGCCGCTTCGGAGTCGGCCGGGTCGTTCAGCACAGAGAGGATCTGGACGCGGCCGTTCACTTCCTTGGGCAGCGGCACCGACTGTGCCACTCCGTCCATTTTGGACGCGGCCAGCACCGCGGGCACGGCGTCCGCGTCGGCGATCGTGATGGCGGGCGCGCCGAGGCCGCCCGGGAAGTGCTTGCCCAGGACGTCCTGCCCGGTCCCGGATTCGACCTGCGTGAGGAAGACGTCGGACTGCGCGGTGCCGGACGCCTTGAGCTGCGGCAGGAACGCGACGCCGACGCCGAGGACGAGCGCCGTCACCACCCAGACCACGCGCGGCCGCCGGCCGACCAGCCGGGCCACGCGGCCCCAGATCCCGGACGTTTCGGGGTGCGGCGAGCCGAGCGCCGGCTTGAACGGCCAGAACGCGCCGCGGCCGCACAGGGCCAGCACGGCGGGCAGGAACGTCGTCGACGCCAGCAGCGCCGCGCCGATGCCGATGGCCGCGACCGGGCCGAGGCCCTTGTTCGAATTCAGGTCGCTGAACAGCAGGCACAGCACGCCGAGGATCACGGTGCCCGCCGACGCGGCGATCGGTTCGAGCGTCGCGCGCCAGGCCAGCTTGAGCGCGTCGAAGCGGCTCGGCGTGTCCCGCAGCTGTTCCCGGAACCGCGCGACGAGCAGCAGCGCGTAGTCGGTCGCCGCGCCGAACACGAGGATCGAGAGGATGCCCTGGCTCTGGCCGTTGAGCGCGAGGACGTCGTTCTTCGCCAGCAGGTAGACGACGAGGCTGGCGAGCCCGAGTGCGAACACCGCCGACAGCAGGACGAGGAACGGCAGCAGCGGGCTGCGGTAGACGGCGATGAGGATCAGCGCGACCACGCCGCCGGCGACGAGCAGCAGGATGCCGTCGATGCCGCCGAACGCCGTCACCAGGTCGGCGATCTGCCCGGCGGGTCCGGTGACCAGCACGGTGAGCCCGTCGGGAGCGCCGGTGAGCTTCGCGCGGACTTCCTTGACGACGTCGGCGGGGTTGCCGTCGGCGAGGATCGGGACGGCCAGCTGCACGGCCTGGTCGTCGCGCGGCGCCTTCTCGGGCTGCCCGAGCGGGCCGACCACGCCGGGCACGGTGCCCAGCTCCGCGGCCTTGGCGTCGAGGAACCGGCGGTCGTCGGCGGTCAGGCCGGTGGTGCGCTCGGCGACGACGGTCGCGGGCAGCACCTGGCGCGGCGTGAAGGCCTTCTGCTCGTCGGAGACCTCGGTGGCCTCGGCCGAGCGCGGCAGGAAGGCGGCGTTGTCGTTCTTCGCGACCTCGCCGAGCTTCCCGGCGAACGGGCCGCCGAACCCGCCCAGCCCGAGCCAGGCGATCACCAGGAGGGCGGGGACCAGCCAGCGGAGGCGGCGCGGCTTGTCGTTCATGGTCGCTAAGGTCCTTTCGAGGGCGAACACGCCCAATTGTTCAGCAAGCTGAACATTCTGCACGACGGACCCGGAGTGACGGTGAGCACAACCCCCGAACCCGACCTGAGCACGTGGCCGACGGGCCGGCTGCTCGCCGTGGCGGCGCGCCTGGTGGAACACCGCTGGGCGGCGGTGCTCGACGGCATGGGACTCACCCACGCGGGGCTGATCGCGCTGCACACCCTGCGCGACGGGCCGCTCCCCCAGCGGACGCTGGCCCAGCGCTGCCAGGTCACGGACCAGACGATCAGCCGCACCCTCGACCGGCTGGCCAAGGCGGGGTTCGTCACGCGGACGCCGGACCCCGCGGACGCCCGGCGGCACGTCACCCAGCTGACGCCCCGGGGGCGGGCGGTCCACGAACAGGCGGTGCGGGCCGAACCCGCGGTGCTCGGGGACCTCGGCGAGGACGACGCGTTCCGGGCCGGCTTGCTGCAGGTGATCGCCCGGCTGTCGGCGGCGGATCGAGACCAACCGGTGACCTGACCGGCTTCGCCCAGGCCAGGCCCGGATTCCCGGGCCGGGAAAGGCTTCTCCGCCGTCATTCCGGCGATTCAGCTCGAGCGTGGCTGGGTAGGTGTTCTGGCATGTGGATCGCGGTGAGCACCCCAGTGGCCCTCCTGATCGCTACCGTCCTGATGGAGCGGTTCGAGCGACGATGCACGCTGACTCCGGCCGCGCAGGGCGAACCGGCCGAGCTGCCGGCCGCGGGCGGCGCGACCCGCGTCCGTCCTTTGTAGACTCTCCGTTGACCTCCGTGTGATCCACGTCTCACTCCCCTTCGCCGAGAACCTCGGGCCCGCCCCGCGGCGACTGACGAAGCAGATCCGGCGAACCCCGGATCCAGGGAGGAGAACACCATGCGCAGCAGGACCACTCGCGCGGTGACCGGGCTGGCCGCCGCGGCGGGGCTCGTCACGGCGGTGAGCATCGGGATCGCCGGCGGCGCGTCGGCCGAATCGGGGACCACGGAGGGGACCATGACCGCACAGCCACCCCAGGGCGCTCGCGCCACCGTCGAGGTGACGCCGAATCCGACCACCCACCGCGGCCAGGAAGTGACCATCACCGGCGACTGCGGCGGCGGCACGGGGCTCAAGTCCGTCCTCGGCGGCTTCCCGGACCGCCCGGCACTGGAGAACATCCGCATCCTCGACGCGGGCCCGGAGCACTTCGTCGCCAAGGCGACCGTGGCGCAGCACATCGGCAACGGCGTCGGACCGGTCTTCGTCGATTGCGGCGGCGAAGCGGGAGTGACACTCCTGGTCACCCACGTCTAGCGCGAAGCGGCCCGTTCACCGGGCAGTACCGGTGAGCGGGCCATTTCGCGGAATTCAGCAGGTATTCCACGCGAAGTGGTAAATCGTGTCCACGCTCGCGTGTTCGGAATCCATTTCGATGTAACTCGTCCCACCGGAACTGCCCGCGTCCGCGCGCAGTTCCGCATTGATGTTCAGGTTGCGGTCCTCACCGCACGGGGCGAACACGAGCGCCGCCACGTCGGTGGTGTCCGTCGCGCGCCACACGCCGTGGAACGGGCCCGGGTAGGTGTGGCGCACCCGGGCCGTCGGCGCGGTGCCCGTGAAGTAGTAGTTGGCCTGCTCGAGCGCGCTCGCCCCGCTCTCGATGTGCGCGAAACCGCGGTATTCGGCCTCGGCGATCGCGTACGTGAACCCTTGCGGGACATGGACGAGCACGTTGATCTGGCAGTTCTTCCTGGCGTCGAGCGCGGACGCGCCACCTCCGGCCTTGGCGGTGAAGTTCGTGTAGTGCACCGTGAACGACGTGTTGTCGGACGCGACGTCGGCGGTCGCCGCGGCCGTGCCCGCCGGGCAGCCCGACCCGTTGATGGTCTTGACGTCGAGCGTGATCTTTTCGGTCGGAGCCGACGTCGCCGCGGAATCGACGGGTGCGGCGAGGGCGGACAGAACCATTCCGGCTACGACCAACATACCGAGCATGACGCTCCTCCAAATGGGCCACGGTGCCTTTTGATCACGATGATCGCGCGCGGAACGGATCGTAGCGCGAGCGCAACCTTTTCGACGGCCACTGAACGGAGTAACACGACAACGCGGAGTGCGGGAAATCCATTTCCCGTTTTTTATCGCTCGAATACTTGATTGCGTCGGACAATCAACGGTCAGCGCTGGTCCGGACCACTGGCGTGCCGGAGCGAATACGGCGGGGTCGTCCCGCCGCGCAGCGCTTCGGCGTCCAGCGTGGCCGCGCCGCTCCCCCGCTCCGCGAACCGACGGGCCACCAGGGCACCCGGGTCGTCGACGACGTCGGCGCGGCCGGTGAGGAACGCCCACTCGTGCTCGTCGGACCCGAAGTACAGCACCGTCCCGAACACCTCGCGGAACCGGCGCCACGATGCGAGCAGCGTTTCGTTGCGCCACAGCGTCGGGCAGCCCGCCTGACACGTCACCACCCCGCCGGGCGCCAGGACGCGGGCGCACCGGCCGAGGAAGTCCGTGCCGTACAAGCGGTTGTGCTGCGCGTCCGGGTCGGTGTTCTCGTCCGGCAGGTCGATCACGACGACGTCGTAGGCGTCGCCGCGCTCCTCGGCCGCGGCCAGGAACGCCCAGCCGTCCTCATAGGACACCCGGACCGGCCCGCCGCCGCGGGCGAGGTCCGCGGTCGTGTAGCCGTAGGGCAGGTGCTCGGCGCAGGCCCGCACGGCCTGCTCGTCGATGTCGACGTGGTCGACGAGCGTGGCCCCGGCCGAAACCGCCAGTTCGGAAGCGACGCCTTCGCTCGACCCGATGATCAGCACCCGCCGCACCCGCTCGGCCAGCAGCAGGGCCGGCACCATCAGCGCCTCGTGGTAGACGAGCTGGCTGGCTTCGGTGCTCTGCCGTTCGCCGTCGCAGAACAGCGAAATCCCCTGCGCGGTCTTCCCGATCAGCACTTCCTGGTACGGCGTGCGCGCGTGGAAGCGCACGTCGCCGACCTCCCACACGCGGGTGAGGCCGGCGCCGACCGGTTCGTGGATCGTGGGCATCAGCGTTCTCCCCGGTGCAGGACGGACAGGTGGACCGAAGCGGCGTCCAGCGCCTTCGCCAGCAACCGCAGCGCGTGCTCGGGGTCGGCGCGCGAGCCGCAGGTGAACACGTCGGCGAACAGCGAGCCGTGCTCGGGGTAGGTGTGCACGGACGCGTGCGACTCGGCGAGCAGCGCGATCACCGTGGCGCCCTGCGGCACGAACCGCTTGGCCACGACGTCGACGACCGTCGCGCCCGCCTCCGTCACCGCCGCCCGCAGCAGTTCGCCGAGGCGCGCGGCGTCGTTGAGCAGGTCCGGGTCGACGCCGTGCAGCTCGGCGAGCACGTGGCGCCCGGTGAACCGGCCGATCTCAGGCATCGCCCCACCGCCCGACGCAGTGGGTGCGCAGCGGCTCGATCCCGTTGAACCCGACCGACGCGTAGCTCGCGGTGTAGGCGCCGGTGCCCGGCACGTCGAGCCGGTCGCCGGTGCGCAGGGACAGCGGCAGCTCGTACGGCGTCCGCTGGTAGAGGACGTCGTCGCCGTCGCAGGTCGGTCCGGCGAGCACCACCGGCCCGCTCGGCCCTTCTTGTGCCGCCACCGGCTCGAACCGGTAGGCGATGGCCTCGTTCTCGGCCTCGGCGAGCCCGTTGTAGCGCCCGATGTCGAGGTAGACCCAGCGCCGTTCGCCGCGCCACGCGACCAGCACGACCTCGGTCCGCAGCAGGCCCGCGTCGGCGACGAGCACCCGGCCCGGCTCCAGCATCAGCTCGGGCCGCTCCCCGGGGAAGTGCGTGTCGAGGGCGGACGCGATCGTCGCCGCGTACGCGTCGAGGGTGGGCACCGCGGTCCGGTGGGTGGTCGCGAAACCGCCGCCGAGGTTGAGCCGCGTCATGGCGACGCCCTGCGCCGCGGCCTCGGCGAACAGCTTCGCCGCCGTGGCGATCCCGATCTCCCAGGCGCCGGCGTCCGGCTGTTGTGACCCGACGTGGAAGGCGATCCCGGGCCGCAGCCCCCGCGCGGCCGCGCGCAGCACGAGGTCGAGGGCTTCGGCCGGCTCGCAGCCGAACTTCCGGCCGAACGGCGTCACCGAGTCCGGCGCGTCGAGCACCACGCGGATCGACACGGCCGAGCCCGGCGCGTGCTCGGCCAGGTGGTCGACGTCGGCGGCCGCGTCCGAGGTGAACTCGCGGACGCCGCGGTCGAAGGCGTCCGCGATGTCCCGGGGTTTCTTGATCGGGTTCCCGTAGGCGAGGTCCGCCGGGTCCGCGCCGCGCTCGATGCAGAGGGCGAGTTCGGCGGGCCCGGCGACGTCGAAGCCGATCCCGGCCGCCACCAGCGCGTCGAGCACCGGCGGCGCCGGGTTGGCCTTGACGGCGTACCGGATCAGCGCGCCCGGGAACGCCGAGCGGACCTCGCGCGCCCGGGCCGCGACGCCGTCGGTGTCGACGACGAGGCACGGGGTCGGCGGGTCCCGTTCGTCGAGGAACCGGCGGAGGGGGTCGGCGCACACGGCGCCAGTCTTGCAAACGACGTCAGACGAACCGCCACAGGTGGTCCGGTGTCCCGTTGTCGTCCCACTGGGTCACCTGCGCGCCGTCCGCCGTGGACTGCTGGTCGACGGCCAGCACCTTCCCGCTGCGGACGTTGACGAGCTTCGACCAGCCGCCGCCCGCGTCGACGATCCGCCAGTTGTGGTCGGGGGTGCCGTTGTCCTGGAACTGCTGGACGTGGGCGCCGTTGTCGAGGCTCTGGTCGTGCACCGCGAGGACCTTCCCGCTGTTGCGGTTGACGATCCGGACCGTGCCGTCGCCGTTGTCGGCCACCGCCCAGAGGTGGTCGGCCGAGCCGTTGTCCGACCACTGCGTGACTTCCGCGGTGTCGGCCAGCGACATGTTCGACACGGCGAGCACCTTGCCCGAGCGCTGGTTCTGCAGCTTGCGCCAGACGGTGGTCGACGCGGCCGGGCGCGTCAGCAGGGCCAGGTAGCCGCCGGCGACCGGGCGGGCCTGGAAGCCGCGCTGGGTGGCGTCGGCGACGACGTACCAGTCGCTGAACGGCACCCGCTGCGGCGTCACGTTCGCGTAGCTGTACACGCCTTCGACCAGCGACGTGCGGATGTTCGGCTGGTCGGTCAGCCAGGCCGCGGTCCAAAGTTCCCAGTCGGCCTTCGTGTAGTTGTTGCGCGGGTCGAGCAGGACGCCGTGGGCGCCGACGCGGCCCTGGTACCAGGCCGCTTCCTGGGCGGCGACGCCGAGCGGGACCAGGTCGAGGCCGAGCACGCGGTCGGCGAAGCCGTTGTACTTCAGGTTCCACGTGCCGGGCTGGTCGTAGGCGAGCTTGAGGTGCTGGTTCGACGTGTCCTGGGCGAGGGTGACCCACTGGCTGATGTAGCTGCGGGACGTCGAGCGGTAGCGCTGGACGTCGGCGGTGTTGCCGACCGCGGCGGCGATGATCCCCATCGCGCCGACGCCGATGATGCCCTTCAGCGCGAGGTTGGCGCTGTGCGCGATGAAGCCGGTGAAGTCGTCGGTCTGGTTCTGGAAGCCGGGGTCGAGGGTGTTCCCGACCAGGTATTCGGCCCATTGCCGCAGGATCCGGTAGTGGGTGTTCGCGAAGGCGACGGCGTCCGCCGACGGCAGCCGCTGCACCAGGGCGGCGGCCATGATCAGCATGTTGGCCGACTCCTCGACCGGCATGCTCTCCTCGTTGCCGTCGTTGTGCCCGGTCGCGTCCGGGTAGTGGGTGCCGAGGTCGTGCTCGGCGAACTGCATCGGCCAGCCGCCCCGCTCGGCGTAGTCGAGCAGCGGCTCCAGGATCAGCCGCAGGTACGCCGGGGAAAGGTAGAGGTAGGCGGGGAACGCCGGGTAGGTGACGTCCACTGTGGACATGTTGCCGTTGGAGGAGATCTCCTTGAGGAAGCCCCACGGCGCGCCGCCGCGGTCGACGAGCTCGGTGCCGCCGAAGGCCTGGCGCAGCGCGAGCGCGCAGATCCCGGCGTAGTGCTCGCCGGTGGTACCGCCGCCGGCCGCGGCGACGGCGTCGTCGTGCAGGCGCTGGTCCAGCGCGGTCGCGGCGGACAGCGCGCTCGCGTAGTCGTTGCCGAACCAGACGGCCATGTCCTGCCAGCTGCCCCAGTAGTGCGTCCACCAGGGGTTCAGCGGCGTGCCGAGGTAGCGGACGGCGGGCGTGCGGACGTGGCCGATCGAAAGCGTGAACGGCGTCGAGGTGCCGCCGGCCGGGATGGTGCCGAGGTTCTTGTTGAAGGCGAGCACCGGCCAGCGGTCGTTGATCGCGCGCGGCTGGGCGGTGTCGCTGCTGTTGTTGAGGGCGCCTTGGCCCGCCGAGGCGGCGCGCACGACGGTGTCCTGCCCGATCTGCCAGCTGGTCCCGGACGTCGGCGCGGCCAGCACGAGCGAGCCCCAGCTCGCCTGGTCGCCGTTCTCCTGCAGGACGCCCGGGCTCGCCGGGGTGCAGCTGAGGAGGGTGTAGCCGCCCGCTTGCTGCTGGGTCCAGGTGACCGGGGTCGAGGTGTTGCCGTGCACCCACTCGGCGGAGGTGTCGAAGTGCAGGTCGACGGCGTGCGCGCGGCCGTCGGCGCTGGCGGCCTGAAGGGTGACGTAGCCGAAGGGGACGCACTGGCGCTGCAGGTTCGCCGGGTCGACGGGCGAGAAGAACGTGACGGTGAGGTTCACGCCGCCGCCGGTGAGGACGTAGGTCGAGCGCGTGCCGGTGACCTGCAGGCTGACCTGCGTCATCGGCGTGAGGGTGGGCCCGCTCGGCAGGGCGGGCTGACCGGCGAAGACGTAGGCGGCGCCGTCGATGCGGGCGAGGCCGCAGAGGGCGGTGATGTGCCCGGTCCAGAAGCTCGACCAGCTGCCGGCGAGGTTGTCGGCGGGCTGCCAGGTGGAGAGGTAGGGCGAGCGGACGACGAGCGGGGTGGCGGGCGGCCGGATCGGGCTGAAGGTCCCCGCGGCGGCGGCGGTCCCGGGCAGCCAGAGCGCGGCGGCGACGGCTGCGGCGGTCCCGCCGGCGAGCCGGATCAGGTCCCGGCGGGTGAGTTCTCGGGCGGACATCGGTGGCCCCTTTCACGGGCTGGTGGGCTCGTGCGGGGATAACTTTTACATCGTTGGTACAACGTTGTAAATCCGCCGTTGGTCGGTGTGGTTGAGGGGTGACGGACCAGTTGAGGCGCAGGTCCGGTGCGGATTTCGGCCGAGGTCGGACTCGATGGCGGCGGCTCGCGGCGCGGGCCGCAGGCTCGCGGGTGGCGGCCTGCGGGTGGAGGTGCCGGTGGCCGGCGGTGCCGGTGGCCGGCGAGCGGCGGCCGGTGGCTGGCGGCCGGTGGTTGGCGGCCCGCAGGCGGCGGTGCCGGTGGCCGACGAGCGGCGGCCGGTGGCTGGCGGCCGGTGGCTGGCGGTGCCGGTGGTCGGCGGTGCCGGTGGCCGACGGGCGGCGGTCCGTGGCCGGCGGCCTGCAGGCGGCGGTGCCGGTGGCCGGTGGCCGGCGGGCGGCAGTCCGTGGCCGGCGGCCGGCAGGCGGCGATGCCGGTGGCCAGCGAGCGGCGGTCCGTGGCCGACGATCTCCCGCGCCGCGGCTCAGGCGACTCGATTCAGGACGGCCACTCCGCCCTCAAACGTCTTGAATGAGTCATTCAGGGCGCCGGAGGTCCTGAATGACTCATTCAAGACCTTTCGGGAGCCAGCGGGCGGGTCAGACGAGTGCGCGGTGCCAGGGCCGGGGGCCGAGCTGCGCGGGCCGGTGGTCGGTGAGCAGCGGTGCGGCGGGCCCGCGGGCGAACCGGCCGGGGCAGGGCCGCCGGGTTCGCGGCCGCACGAGTCAGGCCGCGCGCGGCGGCCGATCCGACGCCGGCCAGACGTACGGCAGATCGTCCGGCACACCCGGGAACCGGTCCGCGTAGTGCTCCGGGTCCTTCCGCACCAGCGCGGACCGGTGGCTGAGGTGCAGGGCTTCGTCCCCCAGCCATGGCGGGACCTCCCCCGCGCCCGCCAGCTCGGCCTGCGTGCGGACCGCCGAGCGCCCGATCGCGACCGTGAACTCGTCGGTCAGCTTCACCGCGCACGTGTCCGCCGCGCCCAGTTCGCACCACACCGCGCACACCTCGAGGCCGTAGCGCGTCAGCGCCTCCTCGTAGCCGGTCCACATCTTCGCCGCCGGGTGGTGGCGCCAGCCGTAGCCCGGGATGATCAGCGCGCGCAGCACCTGGAGCGTCTCCACGCGCTGCTTGCCCAGGCGGCGGCGGTCGAGCGCGCGGGCGCTCTCGGTGAAGTCGGCGAACGGCAGGAACGTCTGCATCCCGGCCGGGTACCCCGGGACGGCCCGTCGATGCGGGAAGATCGGGGGTATGCACGCCGACCTCGTCTTCACCCGCGGCCCCGTGCTCACGCCCGGCGGCCGGGCCGGGTTCGCGGCCGTCCGCGGCGACCGGATCACCGCCGTCGGCGCCGACCCCACCCCGCTGATCGGCCCGCACACCGAGGTCGTCGACCTGGGCGGTCGGCTGCTCCTGCCCGGCTTCCAGGACGCGCACATCCACGCCGTCGGCGGCGGCGTCGAACTCGGCAAGTGCGACCTCACCGGCGCGACCAGCGTCGTGAGCTGCCTCGACGCCGTCGCCGCGTACGCCAGGGCCAACCCGCGGCTCGAGTGGCTCACCGGCAGCGGCTGGTCGCTCGACACCTTCGCGGGTGGGCTCCCCCACCGCGGGCTGCTCGACGCCGTCGTCGCGGACCGGCCGGTCGTCCTGGTCAACCGCGACCACCACGGCGCCTGGCTGAACAGCGCCGCGCTCGCCCGCGCCGGCATCACCGCGGACACGCCCGACCCGCCGGACGGCCGCATCGAGCGCGACGCCGACGGCCCCACCGGCGTCCTGCAGGAGGGCGCGATGGACCTCGTCACGCGGCTGCTGCCGCCGGTCACCGAGGTCGACGAGCTGTCCGGCCTGCTGCGCGCGCAGCGGCTGCTGCACTCGCTCGGCGTCACCGCCTGGCAGGACGCGCTCCTCGGCGAGTACGGCGGCATGCCGGACCCGTCGCGTGCGTACGCGACCGCGTCGGAACGCGGCCTGCTGACCGCCCGGGTCACCGGCGCGCTCTGGTGGGACCGCGACCGCGGCGCCGAGCAGCTCCCGGAACTCGTGGAACGCCGGGAGTCGTTGCGCCGCAGCGGGTTCCGCGCCGAAACCGTCAAGATCATGTTGGACGGCGTCGCCGAGAACCACACCGCGGCGCTGCTCGGCCCCTACCTGTGCACCGGCCACAGTGGACTGAGCTTCGTCGACGCGGTGGCGTTGCGCGAGTACGTGACGCTCCTGGACGCGCACGGTTTCCAGGTGCACTTCCACGCGCTCGGCGACCGCGCGGTACGCGACGCGCTCGACGCCGTCGAAGCCGCCCGCGCGGCGAACGGCACCGGCCGGCGCCACCACCTCGCGCACCTGCAGGTGGTGCACCCCGACGACGTCCCGCGGTTCGGGCGGCTCGGCGCGACCGCGACGATCCAGCCGTTGTGGGCCGTGCACGAGCCTCAGATGGACGAGCTGACCATCCCCTTCCTCGGCGCCGAACGGGCGGCGTGGCAGTACCCGTTCGGCGCCCTGCTGCGGGCCGGGGCCACCCTGGCCGCCGGCAGCGACTGGCCGGTGAGCAGCCCCGACCCGCTGCAGGGCATCCACGTCGCGGTCAACCGGATCCCGTACGGCGAGGACGTCCCCGCGTTCCTACCGGGCCAGCGGATCGGCCTGGCCGAGGCGATCACCGCCTACACAGCGGGTTCGGCCTACGTCAACCACCTCGACGACACGGGCGTGATCCGCCCCGGGCACCGCGCCGACCTGGTGGTGCTCGACCGCGATCCCTTCGCGGGCCCCGACCGCGAGATCGGGGCCGCGAGGGTCGCGATGACGTTCACCGGGGGCCGGTGCGTCCACGAGCCATGACGGCGGGCTCCGGTTCGACGCTCACCCGGGGCCGCAGCGGCAGGTTCTCCAGCCCTTCGACGTCGAGCACGAGGAACCAGTGCGCGTTGGCCGGGATGTGGATCTTGAACATCGGTGCGGTGGCCACCCCGCCGTGCATCCGGTAGTACTGCCGGCGCCGGTAGGCCTGGAAGTTGACCTCCGTCAGGAGCCTGACATTGGCCATCGCGTCCAGGCGGATGGTGACCACCGCGTCTCTTCGCACTTTCCCGAGATCGAACACATTCGCTTCCATTACGCCCCTCTTCACGCGTGGGTTGTGGTTGTGGCGGGTCGCGGGCAGCGCGGAACGCGCCGCGCACGCGACGGCGAGATCGATCGGGAGGGGGCTCAGCCGGGGCCGGTGCCCGGTTCGCAGGGCCGCCAGAGCGGCACGAAGTCCCCGTGCGACCGCGTGAACGCCCGGGTCGCGCCGGGGCCGTGGTCGGGGGTGAGGAAGGCGGGCGGGATGGTGGGGCCGGTCCCGCAGGCGGCATCGGCGGGAGCAGCGGGCTCCCGCGGCGCCGGGGCATGGCCGGGCGCGCGATCGGGATGCGACGCGGCGGTGTGGCCCGCGGTGACCTTCGCCTTCGCGGCGGGCTGGGGGCAGTCTCCGGCCCGGGTGGTTGATGGGGCGGTGGTCCGTCGTTCGGTGAGGGCGGCCGCGGTCGGCTGGGGGTTTGCTTCCGGGATCTTCGTTCGGAATGCCTGGGCGAAGTGCAGATTGGTGGACGGCAACCTGGTGGGCGGGTCGGCGACGAGATCATCGCCGGGTTCGACCACGGGATCGACGGCGGTATCGGTGATTGGCTCGACGACCGGGTTGACGGTTTGCACGACCGGTTCGACCACCGGCGCGACGGCTCGCACGACCGGGTTGACCACTGGTGCGACAGCTTGCACGACCGGGTCGATCACGGGGGCCGCCGCGCGGACGACGTCCGAGACGGGTTCGAGAATCGGCTCGACCACGGGCGCGGCGGCGCGGATGACCTGGGAGACCGGCTGGAGAACCGGCTTCACCACCGGCACGGCGGCGCGCACGACATCCGACACCGGCTCGAGCACGGGGCCGGCCGCCCGCACGACCCGCGACACCGGCTCGAGAACCGGCTCCACGGAACGCACCACGGGCTCGACGACTGGCGCGGCGGCGCGCACCACGCTCGACACCGGTTCGAGTACGGGACCGGTCGCCTGCACCACTCGCGAAACCGGCTCGGCCACGGGAGCCGCCGCACCCACGACCCGCGACACCGGCTCAAGGACCGGCTCAACGGAACGCACCACGGGCTCGACCACCGGCACGGCGGCGCGCACCACATCTGACACCGGCTCAACCACGGGGCCGGTCGCCTGCACCACTTGGGAAACCGGCTCGGTCACCGGCGCGGCAGCGCGCACCACCCGGGAAACCGGCTCGGTCACCGGCTCGACAGCCCGCGCCACCGGCTTGACCTCGCCCTCCGCGGCGCGAACTGAGCGCGCCACCGGCTCGGCCGCACGCGCAACCGGCTCCGTCACCGACGGCACCAAAGCGCCGCCACCGGATGGCGGCTCCCCCAACGCCCCCGCCACGAAAGCACCCAACGGATCCCGTCCGGCGGCCTCGGCGTGCCCCGACAACAACCAGGACACCAGCCACAAGCCCGCCGCCGCCGCGGCGACCACCAGTGCGCGCCGGGCGGCGGTTCTCATGCCACCCCTTTCGCGAGCCCTGGTCACGGTCGGCGTACCTCCGGATGCGGAAAGCAGGTCTGGGACGTACCCCTCAACGGTCTTCCCCACACCCCGGCAACGCGCCACCTGGCGCTACCACTCGACCGGACTAGCACTTTTCGTCAGCAAGCCTGAGTAAATCCGCCACCTGGCCGAGACCGGTACACCAGCTGCGGGGCCAGTGAAAATCAGCTTTCCTGCGAGCGCCGTTGCGACGACAACGCACCCAGCGTGAGCACCCCGTGCTGGAGCCCCTCGCGGAACGTCGCGCGCTGGCCCGGGCTGAGGTCCGCCAGCAACGCGCCCTCCACCTCCGCGACCGCCGGGGCGCAGCCCGCCAGCAGCGCGCGGCCCGCGTCCGTCAGGCCGGCCAGCAGGACGCGGCGGTTGCCCGGCTTGGGCGTCCGCGCGATCAGGCCGCGCTTCTCCAGCGCCAGCACCATTTCGTGCATCGTCTGCGGGCGCAGGAACGAGCGTCGGGCCAGCTGCGCCGACGACAGCGCGCCGCTGGCCTCCAGCACCGTCAGGGCCGTGTACTGCAACGTCGTGAGCCCGACCGGGCGGAGCGCGTCGTCGAGCAGGGCCCTGATCGCCAGCTCGAGCCGTTTGACCAGGTAGAGGGTCAACGGCGAGCCGGCGGGCTGC
Organism: Amycolatopsis sp. NPDC098790; assembly: GCF_044759945.1. NCBI lineage: Bacteria > Bacillati > Actinomycetota > Actinomycetes > Pseudonocardiales > Pseudonocardiaceae > Amycolatopsis > Amycolatopsis sp. NPDC098790. The sequence continues at coordinate 1,356,447 of NZ_JBIWAI010000002.1, read as the reverse complement.
TGCTCCGCGGACGTGCTCACGCCGCCCATCATGACACGTGCCCCCCGCTATGCTCCGATCATGGACCTCGGCCGGCAGACCCGCGTGCGGCAGGCGTTCGACACCTTCTTCGGCCCGCCCGGACCACCCTCGGAAACCCACGTCCTGGACCTCTTCCGCCGTACCGCGGAAACCGTGCCCGCGTACCGGAAGTTCCTCGGCGAACACGGCGTCACGCCGGGCGATGTCGAGACCATGGCGGACTTCCGAAAGCTGCCGCTGCTCGACAAGGACGGCTACCACCGGAAGTACCCGCTCCCCGAACTGTGCCGCGGCGGCACCTTCGACGGGCTCGACATGATCGCCGTCTCCTCCGGCTCCAGCGGCCGGCCGACGATCTGGCCGCGGGCCCTCGAAGACGAGCTGCACGTCGCCCGCCGGTTCGAAACCGTGCTGGTGGACGCCTTCGAAGCCGACCGGCGCCGCACCCTCGCCGTCGTCTGCTTCCCGCTCGGCACCTGGGTCGGCGGCCTCTTCACCACGGCGTGCGTGCGCCACCTCGCGGCCAAGGGCTGCCCGATCACCGTCGTGGCGCCGGGCAACAACAAGGCCGAGATCCTGCGCGTGCTCCCCGAACTCGCGCCGCACTTCGAGCAGGTCGTGCTGCTGGGCTACCCGCCGTTCGTCAAGGACGTCGTCGACACCGGTCTCGCCGAGGGCGTCGACTGGCCCGCATACGCGATCAAGCTCGTGCTGGCCGGCGAAGTCTTCAGCGAGCAGTGGCGCGAGCTGGTGGCCCGGCGGGCCGGGGTGGCCGATCCGGTGCGCGACATCGCATCGCTGTACGGCACGGCCGACGCCGGGGTGCTCGGCACCGAAACCCCGCTGTCGGCGGGCATCCGCCGCTTCTTCGCCGACCGCCCCGAACTGGCGCGCGAGGTCTTCGGGGACGCCCGGCTCCCGACGCTGGTGCAGTACGACCCGGCGAGCCGCTTCTTCGAGGTGCACGACGGCACGCTCGTCTTCACCGGCGACGGCGGCATCCCGCTGATCCGCTACCACATCGCCGACGACGGCGGGGTCCTGCCGCACGCCGAGCTGCTGGACCTCTGCGCCCGCCACGGTTTCACGCCGCCGCCCGGGCCGGAGCTGCCGTTCGTGTACGTGTTCGGCCGGTCGCTGTTCACCGTGTCGTTCTTCGGCGCGAACGTCTACCCGGAGAACGTGACGGTCGGGCTGGAGCAGCCGGGGATCAGCGACACGGTCACGGGCAAGTTCGTGATCGAGTCGGTCGAGGACGAAGACCGCGACCGCCGGCTGCGCGTCACGGTCGAGACGGCCCCGGGCGCGACGGCCGACGCGGACGCGATCGCCGACGCGGTCCGCGACCAGCTGCGGCGGCTCAACAGCGAGTACGCGCACTACGTCCCGGCCGGGCGGCAGCGGCCGGAGGTCGTGCTCCGCCCGGCGGGCGACCCCGAGTACTTCCCGGTCGGGGTGAAGCACCGCTACACGCGGCGGTCCTAGGGCCGGGCGAGCTTGCGGAACCGCTCGCGCCGCTCGGCGGCCGACGAGCCGTCGGCGATGTCGTCGTCGAACCACGCCGACAGTGCCGTCCACAGGTCGGCGCACGCCGCGAAACCGGTGACCGGCGACTGCTCGGTCAGCTCCGCGATGTCCGTCGCCAGCTGGTCGAGCCGCTGGTCGCACAGGCGGACGTACTCGCGGACGACGATGTCGGCGTCCAGGCCCGTCTTCCGGCCCCGGCCGGCCGCGCCGCGCAGCTGGGCGTGCAGCCGTTCTTCGCTGTACAACGGGAAACCCGCGATCGAGCCCGGGTAGCCCGAGTCGGCCGACCACGCGCGGAACGCGCAGATCGCCTGGTAGCGCGTGTACCAGTCCTGCTTGCCGGTCGCGAGCTCGGCCAGCTTGCGGAAGGCGTCGCGGTCGGCCGAGCGCCAGCGGTCGAGCGTCCGGTCGTCCGGCCCATTGTCGGCGGCCTTGGCGCGCCAGAAGTGCGCGCGGCACGCCGCGATCTCGCCGACGAGCCGCCGGACGTAGCTGACCTGCTCCCAGACGTGGGCGCGTTGCGGCCGCAGCGGCGCGGCGCGGTCCGGGGAGAACGTGACCATCTCGAAGACCCGGAACAGCTCGTGCCCGCGTAGCGCGACCAGGTCGGGGTCCTCCCCCATCACCCACGAGCGGCGCTCCGGCAGCCGGCCGCTGTGGCTGATCGTCGCCGCGTGGTAGAGCTCGCGGACCGCGCGGCGGGCCACTTCGTCGCGCGCTTCGCCGACCAGACGCGGGTTGCGCGCGCGGTCGCGCAGGTCGCGTTCGCCGCGCGGGCCGACTTCGAGCATCGCTACGGCGTACACGCTCGCCGCGTTGTAGCACTCTTCCCACGACTTGCGAGGTCCCGCGGCTTCGACGGTGTCGTCGAGGGCCCGGGGATCCGGCGGCCAGCGCCGGTCCGGGCAGACGTCGGCCAGCCGCACCCGGCTGGCCGGGTAGGCGGGCTGGGGCACGGGGACCGCGCCGGTCACCGGCTCGACGTCGGCCATCGCGCGGCGCACCACGGACCAGACCAGGGACAGGTCGAGCGCGCGGTTCGTCAGCTGGTGCCAGCTGCTGCGCCAGCGCCTGCCGAACCGGCGGTAGTCCGCGATGAGCCGTTCGATTTCGTACTGCGACAGCGCGCCGAGGTACGACCGCATCTCGGCGGCGCGCTGGTTGTACTCGGCCAGCCGCTCCGGGGTCGCCTCGTGGACGACGATCTCCTCGACCGGCGCCTTCAGCACGCGGCGGTGCAGTTCCAGGCGTTTCTCCGGCGGGATCGCGTACGGCCGCACCCGCACGTCGAGCTCGACGTAACGGCGGAAGCGCAGCTCCAGCGCCGTCCGCAGCTCGGCCCGGCGCAACGCCCGCGCGTCGCCCGGCGCGCCCGCGGTCGTGCGCCGCACCCACCACGAGCCGGCCACGGAGTCGCCGTGGCCGAGGACGAGCGCGTGCCGGTAGCGGGCGATCAGCAGCGCGACGGCGCGCCCGCGGCCCGCGTGCCGGGGCTGGCGCGCGAAGTCCGGGCCGATCCACCAGCGGGCGAGCGCCGGGTGGCCCCGGCTGCACACGGTGATCACGTCGTCGTACGTCGCGAGCGCGTCGAGGTGCAGGTCGAGCTGCTCCTGCAGGGCGGCGATCTCGAGTCTGATGTAGACGTTCGACGGGTCGAGGCTCACCGCGCGGTAGTACTCGGCGAGGGCTTCGTCGTAGCGGCGGTGGGTGATGAAGTGGTTGGCGCGCTGGTAGGCGTCGAACAGCTCGTACGGGATCTTCGCGCCCCGCCAGGCGGCCCAGTGGATGTTGCTGCGGACGTAGGCGCTGCGCGGGATGACGAGCGCGGCAACGGCGTTGGCCGCGCGGTGCAGCACGCGCGGCCAGTTCTCGTCCTCGATCACCAGCGGGCTGGCGGCGAACCGCGGGACGCGCACGAGTTCCAGGATGAGCTGGTAGCGGCCGGTGGTGTTGCCCGGCCGGACGGTGCCGGTGACGGTGAACGCGGCGGGCGGCTGGGCGAGCCGGACCAGCTTGGTCGCGGCCTTCCACCAGCCTTCCGCGGCGTCGCCGGCGTGCTCGACGATCTGGATGAAGTCGTAGGACCCGCCGACGCCCGGCACCGGCGTCGGTGTGTAGAGCCGCGAGTCGTTGAGGATCCGCTTGAACGCGGCGGTCAGCTCGACCGCGGAGTCGATCTCCCGGTCGTGGCTGCCTTCGGGGCGTTCGTCGGCGAAGAGCCGGATGTCGATCTGGTTGGCGCGAAAGGCGGCGGCTTCGAGGCGCGCCCGGCCGATGAAGTAGAGCGTCAGCACCGCGGCGATGACCACGACGGACGTCTGCAGGACGGTCCAGGTGATGACGCTCGCGACCTTCGGGTCCCGGACGAAGGTCCAGCCCTGGAAGAACGGCAGGTACGGCACGACGGCGAAGCCGGCCGCGACGAGCCCCGCCGTCACCGCCGCGACCCACCACCGGATCCGGTGAGCCGCCGGAAGATCCGCTTGGTCGAAGCCGCCGTACCGTCGCGCGGACACCAACGATCACCCCCTCTTGTCGCCAGGTTACTCGCGGAGGGGGTGTGAATCGTTACGGCCCGTGATCCGCGATCTCGGCGATCACCTGGGCGTGGCAGAGTTCGGGGACGCACCAGCAGCCGAGGCGCTTCCCGCGCAGGTCCGGCAGGAGCGCGAGCAGGTCCGGCCGGGCCAGCAGGTGCTCGCGGTACTGGGCGAGGACCTGCTCGCGGGTGCCGTCCGGGCCCGGCCGGAACGGGCTGGCGAGCTCCGACCCGGCGAGGTGCCAGCCGCCCCGGTGCATCGGCCGCCCGACGTAGACGACGTCGGCGTACTCCGGGTCGTCGCGGTGGCCCTTGAGGTTGACGACGGTGGTGGGCATGCGCGCTCCTTCCTCGCCCGCCAGCGTGGCGGTCGTGGCCGGGGAGCGCCAGCCGGGTCCCGGCGAGAGGTCTTGAATGAGTCATTCAGGACGTGGGAGGTCCTGAATGACTCATTCAAGACGTTTGGGCGAGGCGCGTTGCGGGCGCGAGCGGACCCCGGGCCGGGCACGCCGCCGGTCTGGCCCGCCGCGGGGCGCCGGTGCCGATCCCGCTTGGCGCCGCCGGCGCAGTCCCGTCTAGTACACCGGTGCCGGGCACGCCTGTGGCGCCGGCGCCGGGCCGCCTGGCGCCGCCAACGCGAGTCTCGCCCGGCACGCCGGCGCGAGTCCTACCCGGCACGCCGGAGCCGGTCCCGCCCGGCACGCCAGCACGAATCCCGCTCCGGCACGCCGGCGCGAGTCCTCCCCGGCACACCGGTGCCGGTCCCGCCCAGCACCAGCGCGAGTCCCGCCCGGCACGCCGGCGCGAGTCCCACCCAGCACGCCAGCGCCGCTCCCGCCTAGGGCGCCGGCGCCGGTCCCCCGGCGCGCCCGCTCGAGGCCCGCTTGTCCCCCGTTGCGGTCGGCAACGTGCGCCCCGATGGTCCACCTAGTGCATGTGCACTACTATGAAGGCTCACGGTTGAGCCGTCAGCCGCTGCCGGACGTTCCGCGCCCGGGCCGGCAGGCTGCCTCGACCGGCACCCTTTCGGCCCCTGCGTCCGGCTCGCCCCCGCTGCCCGACGAAAGGGTGTGCCGCGATGGTTCCTGAACCTCGCTCGGCCGACCACGAGCTCACCCCCGGCCGGATCGACGCCGGCCGCATGACCCTGCGCGTCTCGTGCCCCACCGCGCGCACCGTGCTCGTCCGCGTGAGCGGCGAGGTCGACCTGAGCACCGCGCGCCGGCTCGACGAGCTCCTGCGGTCGCGCATCCGCGGCGACGTCGAGGAGGTCGTCGTCGAACTCTCCGGCGTCACGTTCATCTCCGTCGCCGGGCTGAACTCGCTGCTGCGCGCCCAGCTCCTCGCCGACGCCGCCGGTGCGCGCCTCACGGTGGACCCCGGCGGCTCGCGCGCGGTGCGGCGGCTGTTCACCGCGCTGCCGATGGACTTCTACGGGGTGATGAGCCCGCGGCCGGTCGGCTGACCGGTCACGACGCCCGTCCGAGCCGCCGGACGGCCTCGACGATCTTCGCGTTCGGCACGCCCTTCACCAGGTACTCCGTGACGCCGGCCGCGGCCAGCCCCGCCATCGAGGCCCGGTCGGCGTAGGCGGAAAAGGCGAGGATGGCGGTGTCCGGGCTGCACCGGGCGATCTCGCGCGCCGCCCTGGCCCCGCCGCCGCCCGGCATCCGGACGTCGAGGACCGCGACGGCGGGCCGGTGGTGCTCGGCGAGCCGGATCGCCTCGTCGGCGTCTTCGGCGACCGCGACCACGGCGATGTCGGCCTCGGAGTCGAGGACCTCCTTGAGGACGGCCCGGATCATCTCGTCGTCGTCGGAGATCAGCACCCGCACTTCGGTCATGGTTCCAAACCCGGCACGTCGGGCAGCATCGGCAGCCAGAACTCGACGGTGGTCCCCCGGCCGGGGTTGCTCGTCACCGAAAGCCAGCCGTGCGCCGCTTCGGCCCGTTCGTACATCTCAACCATCCCGAAGTGACCCGCGGCGGCGTCGTCCGCGGCCATGCCGACGCCGTCGTCGGTGATCCGCACGAGCGTCCCGTTGTCCACTGTGGACATCCACAGGTCGACGCGGGTGGCGCGGGCGTGCTTGTGGACGTTGCTGAGGGCTTCCTGGCAGATCCGGTACACCGTGATCGCGGCTTCCGGCGACGGCTCGGCGGTGAGGTCGTCCCGCACCGAGTGCGCCAGGCCCCAGCGGCCCGCGACGTCGTCGAGGTACCCGGACACGGCCTCCACCAGGCCGTGGGTGTCCAGCTCCGGCGGCCGCAGCCGGGACACCAGGCCGCGCAGCCTGCCGATGGCGGCCTGCACGGACTCGTCCAGGCCCGTGACGGCGCTCGCGTGCGGCTCCGGCAGCCGGGAGGCGAGCAGCTGCAGGCGCATGCCGACGGCGACCATGGACTGGATCGACTCGTCGTGGACGTCCCAGGCGATCCGGCGCCGTTCGACCTCCTGGGCGTCGACGAGGTGGCCGACGAGCCGGCGGCGTTCGCGCAGGGCCTGCTCGGCGTTGCGGCGCTCGGTCATGTCACGCGTGACCTTCCCGAAGCCCTGCAGCCGGTGGTGGTCGTCGAACAACGCCGTGATCACCACGTTCGCCCAGAACCGGGTGCCGTCCTTGCGGACCCGCCACCCCTCGTCCTCCAGCCGGCCCTCCTGGGTCGCGACCTCCAGCTCCCACGCGGGCTTGCCGGCCGCGACGTCCTCCGGCGGGTAGAACGCCGAGAAGTGCTGCCCGATGATCTCCTCCGCCGTCCAGCCCTTGATCCGCTCGGCCCCGGTGTTCCAGCTCGAGATGTGCCCGCCCCGGTCGAGCATGAAGATCCCGTAGTCCTGCACGTTCTGCACCAGGAGCCGGAACCGCTCCTCGCTCTCGCGCAAGGCCTGCTCGGCCGCGCGACGTTCCGTCATGTCGCGGGTGACCTTCCCGAACCCCTCCAGCCGGTGCCGGTCGTCGAACAACGCCGTGATCACCACGTTCGCCCAGAACCGGGTGCCGTCCTTGCGGACCCGCCACCCCTCGTCCTCCAGCCGGCCGTCCCGGGCCGCGGCTTCCAGCTCCCCCGCCGGCTTGCCCGCCGCCACGTCCTCCGGCGGGTAGAACACCGAGAAGTGCTGCCCGATGATCTCGCCCGCGGTCCAGCCCTTGATCCGCTCCGCACCCGCGTTCCAGCTCGCGATCCGGCCCTGGGGGTCGAGCAAGAGGATCGCGTAGTCCTGGACGCTGCGCACCAGCAGCCGCACCAGGTCGTCGCCGCGCCCGTCGTCGTCCATGGGGCAACTCTGCCGGATGACCGCCCGCCCGGCACGGCGCGTCAGCCGGCGAGCTCGGCCGACCGCGTGGACAGCGCACACCAGACCACCTTTCCCAGGCCGTGGCGTGCGGTTCCCCAAGCCAGTGAAAGCCGCTCGACGAGCGCCAGGCCCCAGCCGCCGTCGGCGCCGGGGGCGCGCCGCACGGGCGGCGCCGGGTCGTCGTCGAACACCTCGATGCGCACGTGCCCGGCCCCGACGCTCAGCCTCAGGACCGGCCGGCCGGTACCGTGCTGCAGGGCGTTGGTCGCGAGCTCGGTGAGCAGCAGCAGCGCGTCGTCCACGACGGAGTCGCAGGCCCAGGCCGTCAGCGTGAGCCGCGCGAACCGGCGCACGACGGCCAGGCCGCCCACCGGATCGGTCAGGGCGCACTCCGCGGTCAGCGGCGCCGGGGTCTCCACGGCGTCCAGCGTGCCGGGCGGCACCGGGGCGCACGAGATGCAAACCCCGGCCACGTCACTGGTGCAGGTGCATCAGCCGATCAAGCCCTCCCGGCGGGCCACGGCGACCGCTTCGAGCTTCGACCGCGCGCCGAGCTTCTCCAGCACGCGCTGGACGTGGTTGCGCGTGGTGTTGCGGGAGATGCCGAGCCGCGCGCCGATCTCCTCGGTCGTGGCGCCTTCCGCGAGCAGGTCGAGGGTTTCGCGCTCCCGCGCGGTCAGCTCCGCGCCGCGGGCGGGCGTCCGGCCGGTGAGCCGGTCGAAGATGTCGGGCAGCAGCTCGGGGTCGAAGACCACGCCGCCGGCAGCGACGTCGCGCACCGCCGACTCCAGCACGCCCAGCTGCGACGACTTCAGCAGGAGCCCCGCGCCGCCCGCCTTCGCCACCTGCACGGCGACCAACGGCGTCGCGTCCCCGGTCAGCACCAGCACGCGCGCGCCGGTCTCGCCCAGCTCCCCGACGACGCCGAGCGCGTCACCGTCGGCGAGGCGCCGGTCGAGCAGGACGACGTCCGGCTCGTGCTCACGCGTGTCGGCGACAGCTTCGGTCCGGGAGCGGGCGCGGCCGACGACGGTGATCCCGTCGGCGCGGTCGAGGGCCTGCTGCAGCGCTTCGGCCACCATGTCGTGGTCCTCCACCAGGAGGACGCGGACGGGACGGGGTTCGGCGCTGGTCACGGGGTTCCCTCGGTGGACGGATCGCTGCCGGGCCCATCCTAGGCGTCACCAAGCCGGCGAGCTCGGCCGCAACAGACCTTCCGGGCCGGTGACCGGCAGCCAGTCGACGAGGTCCTCGTGCCGCCCGGCCGCCCGGAACACCGGTGGCCGGAAGGAGCCGGCGGGCGGGCCGGCGAGCCGCAGCACGTCGAGGAACCGCGCGACCGCGCGCGGCGACGGCAGCACCTCGGTCCCGCCGAGGTAGGCGAGCACCTTCGGCGCGCCGCCGCGCGCGTGCTCGACGACCGCCGACCAGCCGTGCACCTCGTCCCAGATCAGCGCCAGGTCGTGCCCCGGCAGGTCCGGGAGGGCGCGGTCGAGCGCGACGTAGCCGGAGGTCGGCACGTCGAGGTCGAGCGAACACGACTCGAACCCGACGCCGACGGCGCGGGCGACCCGGCCGAGGTAGGCCCGCAGGCCGCGGGCGAAGTGGTACTCGATGTCCCTGCCGAAGTCGATGAGGGTGTTCATGATCCCGCCTCCCACGCCGCCGCAGCGCCGGAATACCCCCTTCGGGCGAAGATCACACTTCCGGGTTACTCCTCGATCGCACCGCCGACGGCCCGCAGGTGCGCGCGGAAGGTCAGGGCCGGATCCGCGTCGCGCGCGGCGAGGAAGTCGGCGAAGCGGACCTGCTGCCGCAGGGGCTCGCCGCCCCGGATCCGGTCGGCCTGGCGGCGTTCGGTGTCGCGGATGCCCTCGGCGAGGGTGAAGAGCTCGCTCGCGCGGTCCAGCGGGAGGAAGACGACACCGTCGTCGTCGCCGGCGACCAGGTCCCGCGGCCCGATGCGCCAGGTCCCGACGATCGCTTCGTCGAGGCCGCCGTCGATGCGCGGGCCGAGGCTGAGCGGGCCGGTGGGGATCGACCCGAGGCTGAACACGGGCAGCCCGATCGCGCGGACGTCGGCGGTGTCGCGGTGCAGGCCCCAGATGACGACGCCGGCGAGCCCGGCCGCGCGCGCCTCGTGGACGACGAGGTCGCCGACGCAGCTTTCGTCGAGGCGGCCGCCGTTGTCGACGACCAGGACGCCGCCCGGGGTGGCCTGCTCGAAGGCTTCCAGGAAGACGTCGACGCTGCCGACGTGCCGGGCCGGGACCGCGGGCCCGACCATGCGGGCGCCGGGCACGACCGCGCGCGTGCCCGCCGGGGCGCAGCGCACGGGGAGGCCGGCGCGGACGCAGGCGTCGGCGAGGTGGGCGGTGGTGAGGGTGTCGAAACGCTGGCGAAGGTCTTCCATGCCCCCGAATCTAGCCAGCGGTTTCGGTGCCGAGCCAGGACAAATACGCGGCGCTGCCCCCGACGATCGGCGTCGCGATGATCTCGGGCAGGTCGTAGCTGTGCAGCTGGCCGATGCGTTCGGTCAGGGCGGGTACCCGACCGGCGGTCGTTTTGATCTCGACGCGCCATTCTTGGTCGGTTCGGATGTCGCCGTCCCAGCGGTAGACGCTGGTCACGGGGCCGACGACCTGCGCGCAGGCGCCCAGCCGTTCTTCGATCACCTTCGCGGCCAGGTCGCGGGCCGCGGTTTCCGAGTCGGTCGTGGAGGTCACGACCACGTGCTCTGCCACCATGCGCGCGAGGCTACCGAGCCGAGTCAGGTGGCCGGGCCGGCCCCCGAACCGCGTTCGCCGCCAACCCACGCCCCCGCGAGCGAACCCGCCGCGCCATCCGCACCGCTCAAGTCGTGGGCCTCGCGGTCGTCGTGGTCGTCGGGGTCGTGGTCGTCGTCGGTGTTGTCGTGCGTGTCGGGGTCGTCGTCCTCGGCGGGGTCTTCCGCCGCGTCGTCGCCGGGTTCGTGCGCGGGGCCGCCGCCGTTGCGTGCGTTGTCTCCGGGGCCTCCGGGGACGGCAACGTCACCAGCGTCGGTGTCTCGGAAGCCGGACTCGAGGCCGGTGGCGTGCTTCCCGATCCGCTTCCGCCCGAACTGCTCACCGCCACCGCCACGCCGCCGATCGCCACCACCGCCACCGCGCACAGTCCCACCACCACGCCCCGGCGCGACGCGCGGCGGCCCGGGCTCGCCTCGGACTTGGCCCGGCCCAGCGACGGCGGCGGTGCACCCGCGCCGAACCCCGGTGTCGCCAGCTCCTTCGTCTCCTCCCGCGGCGCCGGCACGCGCGGCACCGCGGGCACCGGCACCGCGGGCACCACCGGCTGCGCACGCGTCGCCTGGACCAGGCCCGACCGGCCGGTCGCCAAGGCCGCCGCCCCCAAAGCCACCCCGTACTTCGGGTGGATGTCCACCGCCGTCGGGCGGCCCAGCTCCGCCGACACCAGCTGGGACACCAGCGGGATCCGGGACGAGCCGCCGACCAGCAGGACCGCCCCCAGGTCGGCCGGGCGGAGGTTCGCCGAGCGCAGCGCCCGGTGCAGCGACCCGATCGTCGCCGTGATCGACGGGCGGATCATCTCCTCGAACTCGCCGCGGGTCAGCCGGACCTCCGTCTGCACCGACGGCAGCAGCACCGGCACCGCCGCCTCCGTGTCGGCCGACAACGCCTCCTTCGCCAGCACGCACTCCTGCCGCAACCGCACCACCGCCGCCACCGCGCCCGGGTCGTCCGGGTCGATCCGCGACAGCGTCCCGTCCAGCGCCCGGTCGACGTGCCCGAACACGGCCTCGTCGAAGTCGACGCCGCCGAGCCCCTCGATGCCCTCCGGCGAACCGAGGATCTCGAACCCGCTGCCGCGCTTGCGGAGCACCGTCGCGTCGAACGTGCCGCCGCCCAGGTCGTACACCGCGACGACCGCGCCGTCGTCCAGCCGCTCCTGCGCCGCGTAGTGCGCCGCCGCCGCTTCGGGCTCGGTGATCAGGCCGACCCGGTCGATCCCGGTCAGCCGCGGCACCTGCTCGAACAGCTCCCGCTTGTACGGCCCCCAGTTCGCCGGGTGCGTCAGCGTGATCCGGTCGGGCCGGCCGCCCTGCTGCCCGGCGACCGTCCGCACCACGTACCCGAGCAGGTGCGCCATCAGCGACGCCACCGAGTGCGGGGCGCCGCCGAGCAGCACCGGCGTCGGGTCGCCGAGGCGCCGCTTGAACTCCCGCGCGACGCGGTCCGGCTCGACCGCCGCGCGCCGGCTCGCCGCGTCGCCGACCAGCACGCCGCCGTCGGCCCGCAGCAGCACCACCGACGGGATGGCCGCCGTGCGGTCGCCGAGCGACACCATTTCGACGTGGCCGGCGGTGTCGACGGCGGCGGCCGTGAAGGTCGTGCCGAGGTCGATGCCCAGTCCGTAGCCCATTGTCAGCCTCCGCCGTGAACGTGCGTGTGCTCGAAAGCCGGGTGGTCGCCGGGAACCGGCTCCGGTTCCTCGAGGTGGTGGTCTTCGTGCTCCGGCGGGCCGGGCGGCTCCGCCGGAGGCAGGTTGTGCGGTGGGTCGTCCGGCGGGTGACCCGCGGCCGGCGCGTGGTCCGGCTCCGGCTCGTGGTGCCGCGGTGGTTCGAACGGGTGGTCCTCCGCCGCGGGGTGCGGCCGGCTGCCCGTGACCTCGCCGGCGTCGTGGTGCTTCGGCGCGGGTTCGGTGGCGAAGCTGTGCTTGACCACCGGGTGCTCGGCCAGCGTGGTCGACGCCGCCAGCGTCGTCTCGACCGCGACCGGCGGCGGCACCGGGGTGTCCACTGTGGACGGCTGCCGGCTGAACGTCACCACCGGCGGCGACGGCGCCCCGGGCAGCGACGGCGCCGGGGCGGTGACCTGCGCGGTCACCGTCGCGCCGCGGCCCTTGTCGGCGATCACCTCGGTCTGGTGGATCGTCGGCCCGGCCGGCTCGCCGAACGGGTCGTCGGCCCGCGCCTGTTCGTCCACGGTGATCCCGACCTCGATCCCGGGCGGCCCGGTCTCGGCTTCGTCGAGGATGACGGTCTCCTCCTGGAAGATCTCGATGTCGCCGTGGCCCGGCGCGTCCGGGGTGAGCTCGTAGGTCAGCGAACCGTGGTGCTCCACGGTGATCGTGCCGTCCGGGTTCTCGTGGATGACGATGTCGGCGTCCTGGACGATGTCGATGTCCGTGTCGCCCGGCGTCCCGTCCCCGGGCACGACGATGTGCTGGTGGTCGGTGTACACCTCGTCGCGGCCGTTGTTGTGGACCACGAACCGCTCGGTCGCGTCGATGATGAAATTGCCGAACTCGTCTTCGCGGACCTCGATCTGCTCGAACTCCTCGACGGTCGGCAGCTCCTTCAGCGGCAGGCCGTCGGTCGTCTCCGGGTGCCAGACGGTCCCGGTCTGCGCCTCCACGTGGCCGTCTTCGCCGCGGGTGACGGTGCTGGTCTCGACCTCGGGCACGTACTCGTGCGGCGGGACGTCGTGCGCGGTCTCCGCGGCGGCCGGCTCCGGCCGCGGCGGTGGCGCCGACGCACCGGGCGACCCGGGGGTGAGCGCGTTCCCGGCCACCTCCGACGCGACGGCGCCGGCGACGGCCGCGGCCGTCCGCTTGACCTTCTTCGGCAGCTCGTTCACGACAGGACCTCCGCCCGGGCTTCGCTGAGCAGGATTCCCTCGCAGGTGCGCACGAGGACGCGGGCCGCGTCCCGGACGTCGCGCGGGGACGCGGGGTGCTCGGCGCGCCGCTGCCACCTCAGCAGCTGCGCGCCGAGCGCCTGCCGGACCGCGGCGCGGCCCGCGTCCCCCGGCAGGTCCAGCCGGCTCGGCACGTCCACCCCGGCCGCGCCGAGCAGCCGTTCCGCGTCGCGGGCCTCGTCGGTGGTGAACAGCACGACGCCGAGCCGGATCGAGTCGATCAGCTGGATCTCGGCGAACTCGTGCGCGCCGGCGACGATCCGCTCCCATTCGTGCAGCAGCCCGCCGGTGCGGTCCGGGTAGGCCCGCAGCACCAGTTCCGCCGCCTGCAGCGCCGACCGCGCCTTGAGGACGTCGGCGCGCGCGGCGAACTGGGACGTCAGCAGCGACCGCAGCCGGTGCAGGCCGCTGCGGGCCAGCAGCTCCCCCGACAGCGCCCGCGCGCCCGTCACGTGGCCGCCGCCGGTCAGCTCGATCCCGAGGCGGACGCCGTAGAGCCCGTAGCGGCCCAGCAGCTCGGCGCGCGCGGCCGCCGGAACGTCCACATCGGACTCCGCCTGGGCGAACCGGTCGGCCGAGGTGAGCAGCCGCGCCACCTCGGCTTCGGGCGCGGCGGCCAGCACGCGGAACGCGCGGAACTCGGACTCCTTCAACGACGCGGCCGAGCTGGCCAGCAGGCCGGCCACCGGGACGACGGTCTGGCAGAGACCCCGCACGCGCGGGTCGCGGGCGTAGCGGGCGGCGATCTTCTCCGCCGAGTCGAGCGCGTCGGGGCGGGCGTGCCCGACCTCGTCGGCCTTGGACAGCACGCCGATCGTGTTCACCGGGCGGCGCTGCGCCGGGTCGTCGTGGAAGGCGTCGAGGAACCGGACGTCGTCGCCGTGGACGTGCCGCATCAGGTACACGACGGCGTCCGCGGTGCCGACGCCGTCGCCTTCAGGGACCAGCGCCGCCTCGGTGCGCCCGGACACGGCCGAGCGCGCCGAGCCGAGGCCGGGCGTGTCGATCAGCGTCATGGCGCGCAGAGCGGGCGACGGCCAGTCGACGACGAGCCGGTCGACGTCCTCGGGCGCCATGCCGAGTTCGAGGCCGAGCGTCCCGGACAGGCGGCCGAACGGCAGCTGGCGCGGGATCCCGCGGGCCGGGTGCAGCATGATCCGGTAGGTCGGGCCGTTGCGGTACCAGGTGACGACGCGGGTGCACTCCCCCGCGTCGGTGGCCGCGAGCTCCTGGCCGACCAGCGCGTTGAGCAGCGTGGACTTGCCCGCCTTGACGCGGCCGGCGATGGCGACGCGCAGCGGTTCGGCGAGCCGGCCGGCGATCTGCCGCAGCTGCGGCTCGGCGGGCGTGCCGGCGTACCCGGCGCACGCGCGGGCGACGAACCCGCGGACCTGGACGTACAGCGGGGTCATCGGGCCACCGCCTTCGGCTTGGGTGCGCTGCGGACGGTGAGCTCGTCGGCGCGGCGGCCGAGCACTTCAAGGGCTTCGATGTCGGCTTCGAGGCGCTTGAGCTCGCTCGCCTCGGCGTCGTCGTCGACGACCGCCTTCTTGGCATTCGCGAGCGCTTCGGTGAGGGACCGCTGGAGCTCTTCGACGCGGGCGCTGTAGGCGTCGCGGAGTTCTCTTTGGACGGTCCGCATCGCGTCGCGGGAATCCTTGCCCACCTGGAGGTTGAACTCGTCGACGAACCGGCGCACGGCGGTCTTCGCCAGGCCGCGGCGCTTTTCCAGCTGCCGCTTGCGTTCGTCGACGAAGCCGGAGCGGCCCATGAGCAGGCCGGCCGCGACCCCGAACGGCGTCGGGATGGCCAGCGCGGCCATCTTGGTGAGCATGGAGAACATGAGGAAGCCGCTGTAGGCTTTCTGGAACGCGGCCATCCCGGTGGCGCCGCGGGTCTTGACGCCGGTGAACGACGAGTCGATGTCGATCTCCTCCACGACTTTCACGGGCGCCTGGACCTCGCGCGGCAGCACGGCCTGGGATTCGGCGAGCTCGAAGTGCTCGGCGACGCGGGAGGCCAGGCCGCGGGCGTCCTTGACGAAGGTCGCGTAGTTCTCGAGGGTCTCGTTCGCGAGGCGCTGGCGCAGCCACTTCTCGAACTCGTCCCAGTTCTTGGCGGGGTCGCCGTCTTCGATGGCCTCTTCGGCCTCGTGCAGCACGCCGCGGGAGCGGGCGCGCAGGTCGTAGTCCACATCGGACGAAATGTCGGCGAAGCCGTCGAAGAGCAGCTGCTGCCACTTCGCGGACTGGCTGCGCAGCGCGTCGACGCGGTCGTTGACCCGGCCCAGTTCCGCGACGAGCGCGGCGGACTGCTCGGGGTGGGCGAGCGCGGTCCGCCGGGCGCGCAGGGAGGCGTGCAGCTGCCCGACCGCGGACCCGACGTGCAGGCCGACGGCGTTCAGCGCGGACCGTTCGGCGTCCCCGACGACCCCCTGCAGGCGCTTGACCAGCTGCGGAAAGCCGGATTCGACGTTGAGCTCCTGATCGGCCGACCGGGCGGCGACGGTGCGCAGCTCGGAGGAGACGGCGACGGTGTCGATGGCGATCCCGCACGTTTCGAGGTGGCCGGCGTTGAGTTCGAGGATGCGCCGCCAGTGCGGGTAGAGGTCGATCTTGGTGAGGACGAAGAAGACCGTCGGGCAGAGTTCTTTGACCGTCCGGAGGAACCGCAGCTCGGCGCCGGTGAGCTCTTGCGAGGCGTCGGAGAGGAAGAGGACGGCGTGCGCCCGCGGCAGCGAGCTGACGGTGACGGCGTTGTGCAGCGACCCGAGCCCGCCGACGCCGGGCGTGTCGACCAGCGCCAGCCCGCCGGAGAGCAGCTGCCGGCTGATCGACGCGGTGACCGACTTGAGCTTCCGGACGTTGCCGGGGTTCCCGGCTTCACTCACGTGGGCGGGAAGGTCTTCGAGGGAGATCCGCTCGGTCCACGGCGGCGACGACGGGTCGGCCGGTTCGTAGGTCGCCAGAGCCCCGGACTCCGGCGCGTAGCGGACGACGGTCGGCACCGCGGTCGCGATGTCGTCGTCGACCGGGCAGATCTTCGCGGTCAGCAGGGCGTTGACGAGCGAGCTCTTGCCCTGCTTGAACTCCCCGACGACGTAGACGGTGACGTCCGGTTCGGACAGCAGGCGCCGGGCGTCGGTGAGGCGCTGGACGAGGTCGTCCCGCCCGTAGGCCTTCGCTCCCTTGACGGCGAGGTCGAGGGTGTCGAGGGCGATGCGCCCCCCGCCGCTCGGCTCCTGCATGACCGCTCCCTCTTGCTTTCTTGCATTCCCTGCTTGCTTACGCCGGCTCAGTAGTGGTCGCCGTCGTGGTGGTGGTGCTCGGCGTGGTGGTCGTGGTGGTCCCCGCCGCCGTGGTGGTGCTCGTGCTCGTGGCCGTGGTGCTCGGTGGACGCCTGCTCGTTGAACTGGTTTCCGCCGTGGTGGCCTTGCGCCTGCTCGTTCTGGAAGATGTTGCCGTGGCCGCCCGTGCTCGCCTGCTCGTTGAACTGGTTGCCACCGTGGCCACCGGAACCCTGCTGGTTCTGGAAGATGTTGCCGTCACCGCCCGTGGAGGCCTGCTCGTTGAACTGGTTGCCACCGTGGCCACCCGAGCCCTGCTGGTTCTGGAAGATGTTGCCGTGGCCACCCGTGCTCGCCTGCTCGTTGAACTGGTTGCCACCGTGGCCACCCGAACCCTGCTGGTTCTGGAAGATGCTTCCGTGGCCGCCCGTGCTCGCCTGCTCGTTGAACTGGTTCCCGCCGTGGCCACCCGAACCCTGTTCGTTCTGGAAGATGCTCCCGCGGCCACCCGTGCTCGCCTGCTCGTTGAACTGGTTGCCACCGTGGCCACCCGAGCCCTGCTCGTTCTGGAAGATGTCCCCGCCACGCCCGCCGGTCGAGGCCTGTTCGTTGAACTGGTTGCCCCCGTGCCCGCCCGAACCCTGCTGGTTCTGGAAGATGTCGCCACCGCGGCCACCCGTCGAGGCCTGCTCGTTGAACTGGTTGCCACCGTGACCACCCGAACCCTGCTGGTTCTGGAAGATGTCTCCCACGCCGCCGGTTGAGGCTTGCTCGTTGAACTGGTTGCCCCCGTGGCCGCCCGAGCCCTGCTCGTTCTGGAACACGTCACCGTGGTGGCCGGCCGACGCCTGCTCGTTGAACTGGTTGCCGCCGCGGCCGGCGCCTTGCTGGTTCTGGAAGATGTCCCCACCGCGGCCACCCGTCGAGGCCTGCTCGTTGAACTGGTTCCCGCCGTGGCCACCCGAGCCTTGCTCGTTCTGGAAGATGTCCCCACCGCGGCCGCCGGTCGAAGCCTGCTCGTTGAACTGGTTCCCACCGGAACCGCCCGAGCCCTGCTCGTTCTGGAAGATGTCGCCGCGGCCGCCGGTCGAGGCCTGCTCGTTGAACTGGTTCCCACCGTGACCACCCGAACCCTGCTGGTTCTGGAAGATGTCGCCGCCGCGACCGCCCGTGCTCGCCTGCTCGTTGAACTGGTTCCCGCCGTGGCCACCGGAACCCTGCTCGTTCTGGAAGATGTCCCCGCCGCGGCCGCCCGTGGAAGCCTGCTCGTTGAACTGATTCCCGCCGGAACCACCCGAACCCTGCTGGTTCTGGAAAATGTTCCCCGAGCCCCCCGTCGAAGCCTGCTCGTTGAACTGGTTCCCCCCGCCACCGCCGGAACCCTGCTCGTTCTGGAAAACGTCGCCCGATGAAGTCGTCATCCCGTGCACTCCTGACATTCGGATCGGTGAAGCCCGTGCCCCTCCGTTGTCATCCAGTCTTGGGCCCGAAGCCGCGCGGGTCATGAGTAGCGCGCTACTCGGCTTCCGCACGGCGGCGACCGCGATCTACCTATGGACCGTCGCCGGGACTACTCCCCGATGCCGGCGGCCCCACCACCGAGGCCAGCTCGCGGCGGCCGGAAATACCCAATTTCGCGTAGACCCCGTGCAGCACGTTGTCGACCGTCCGCACCGACACCACCAGCCGGTCCGCCACCGCTCGGCTCGTCAAGCCCGTCGCCACCAGGCGGGCGATCTCCAGCTCCCGGACCGTCAAGTCCAACGGCGTCTCCAGCAACGAAAGAGCAGGCGTGGCAGCGTCCTCACAGGACGCCAGCCACGCCCGCGCCCGCTGGGCCGACGTCGCCGCGCTGCCGTTCTTGCCCTCCGCCCGGTACGCCCGGGCCGCCTCCGCCGACGCCTCCGCCGCGAGCAGCCGCGCGCCGACGTCGGCGAACGAAGCCGCCACCGCGTCCAATGCCACCGCATCAGACACAGCCGCCGCGTGCGCCGAGTACAACGCCGCCATCCCGCCCGCCGTTGGGATCTCCCCCGGGTCGGCGCCGAACCGGAGCAGGTCGTGGCGGATCTCGGCCGCGATCGCGAGCCTGCCGTCGTCCGAAGCGGCCGAAGCGGCGGACAAACCCAGCGACGACGCCCGCGACAGCTCGCCCCGCGCCGCCGCGACCCACGCGCCGTCCCAGTCGCCGAGGGGTTCGGCCACCGCGCCGCTCATCGCCGTTGCCCGGACCAGTGCCGCGGCGACCGCCGGGCGGAACTCGTGCGGCTGGTCGTGCGCGTCCGCCGCCAATGCCTCGCGCAGCCAGCGGATCGCGCCGCGGACGTTGCCGTACGCGAGCGCGACCGTTCCGAGCGAGGCCGCCGCGCCCGCCAGCGCCGGGCCCCACCGGTCGCGGACGGCGTCCCGGTAGTCGTCGCCCGCCCGGTCTTCGGCCTCCTCCAGCCGGCCCGCCCGGCACAGCGCGACGACCCGCGCGTGCTCCAGCCGCACCCGCGCGCCCGGCGCCGACGCGTCCGAAATCCGGGACGCGATCTCCAGCCCCTCGTCGACGACGCCGAGGCACGCCTCCGTCCGCCCGGTCGACGACAGCGCCCCGGCCGCGACGACCAGCGCCGAGAGCCGCAGCGCGTCGCCGCGGCGGTTGCGGTCCAGCACCGGCCCGAGCAGCTCCAGGGCCGCGCGCGACGACCCCGAAGCCGCCGAAAGCGCCGCCCGGGCCGTCACGAGGTCGTCCTGGGTCCCGGACACCGCCGTCTCCGCGGTGTCCAGGACCGCCGCGGCCTCCGGGGCCCGGTTCAGGCCGAACGCCAGGTTCCGCGCCCGCGTGGCCGCGACGCGGGCGTGCTGCGCGTCGGACACCGTTTCGCCCGCCAGCTCCGCGAGCAGCGAGTCCGCGTCGGCGTGGCGGCCGCCGGCGATCCGGACCTGGGCGAGGAGGAACTTCGCACCGAACCCGCCGCCCATCCGGACGGCTTCCGCCGCCAGGTGCTCAGCTTGCGGGAAGTCCTTGCGCAGCAACGTCTCCGCCGCCGCCCGGACGAGCCCCGGGTCGGTCGGCAGCCCGGCGGCCAGCCGCCACCGCACCAGCCGCGGCTTGTCCTCGGCCCGGCGCGCGCCGGTCAGGTCCAGGGTCTGCGCGAGGATCCGGTAGGTGTCGCGCTGGCGCAGCGGCGACGTCCGGCGCCGGATCACCTCGGCGTAGAGCGGGTGCGCCAGCCGGACGTTCAGCCGCCGCCCGGTCCGCTCGGACACGACCAGGCCGGCCTGCTCGGTCGTGGCGAGGACGCGGGCGGCACCGAGCCGCACCAGCGGTTCACAGCCCAGCGGCTCCCCGAAGGCGAGCAGTTCCAGCAACCGCCGCTCGTCGGCGTCGACCCGGTCGGTGCGGGTTTCGATCAGCTCGACCAGCCGCGGGGTCGCCGCGAGCGCCCCGCTCCACCGCCACACGCCGTCCCCGGCCGACAGCGAACCGCTGTCGAGGCCGCCCTGCACGAGCTCGCGCAGGAACAGCGGGTTGCCCAGCGTCAGGCCCCACAGCCGGTGCTCCGCGCCGTCGTCGAGCCGCCCGTTCAGGACCGCGGTGACCAGCTCCGTGGTCTGCGGCCGGGTCAGCTCGCCGACGTCGAGCCGCTCGGCGACGCGGTCCTTCCACATCGCGAACACCGGGTCGGGCACGCTCACGCCGTGCGGCGCGATGACGATCACGAACGCCGACGCCGTCGCGGCCAGCTGGTGCACCAGGGTCGCGGAGAGGTCGTCGAGCAGGTGCGCGTCGTCGACGCACAGCACCAGCCGGCGCCCCTCCGCGCCGCGCGTCAGGTGGCCGGCGACCTGGTTGAGCCGGTGCGCGCGATCGCCCGTGCCGTCCGCGCTGCCCGGCAGGAGGTGGGCGAACGCGCCGAACGGGATCGTCGACGCCGAAGACATTGCACGCACCCAGTGCGTGCGCGCGCCGCCACCGGCCAGCTCGGCCAGCAGCACCTTCGCCAGGCGCGTCTTCCCCGCGCCGGCGCGGCCGGTCAGCAGCAGCCCGCACACCTCGGGATCGGCCAGCGCCCGGCGCGCGAACGCCAGCTCCTGTTCGCGGCCGACCAGCGGCCAGTCGTTCGCCACACCCACTGCCTCCCCAACCCCTCACGGGCTTTCCGCACCCGCGCACACTCGTTCCTCGGATAATGAGCGCGCGTGGCTCCGCGGAGTACCGGAACCGCGCGACGATTCGGTAAGAATTTCGATCCGGAAATACGCTATTCCCGGTTTCTCGGTGATTCTTTTTCCTGCGCCAGCATCATTCCTACGACGCGCGGCAGCACCACCGCGTTCCAGCCGGCCATGGCGGTGACGAGTTCCGGTTCCGGGCCACCGGTCCACACGCGCACCTGACCGGCGCGCAAGTCGGTGCCCAGCACGCCGGCCCACGGCACCTTCGGCGCGAACCACCGCCACCGGCGCAGTCCTTCGGCGTCCGCGTCGATCCGCCGAAGCCCGCCGCTGCCGAACCGGGCGGTGGCGCCGGCGGCGATCGCGTCGACCGCGGCCCGCGCGATCCGCGGGCAGGCCGCCGACTCGACCAGCTCGACCAGCCGCCGCCACGTTTCGCGCGCGTCCGCCAGCTCGTCGCGGCCGAAGGCGTCGAACACGAACCGGCTCCGCACCGCGCCGCACGCCAGGCCCAGCGCGTAGCTGGCCTGGCGCGGCCGGGCCGCCGCGTCGTAGGCGACCCGGTCCACCTCGGCCAGCCGGAAGACCCGGTCACCGATCACGATCACGTCGCCGGCCGCGGCGAGCGTCCGCCCGCCGCTGCGGACCAGGACTTCGCCGGAGCCGGTGAACGAGAACTTCCCGGCGGCCATCGGGCTACTTGCCGGTCTTCGCCAGGCAGAGCACGACGCCGGTCTCGCCCTCCTTGCCCTGCCAGAACACCTGGTCGGCGTCCGGGTACGGGGTGCACGCGCTGATCTGCGCCTCGATCCGCGTCTTGTCCTCGACCCGCGCGACGACCTTGAGCGTCGCCTCCGGCGTCCCGCAGTCGACGATCTTGACGTAGTTGTCGCCGCTCTCGGTGACGCAGTTGCCGGCCTGGGCGTTCTCGCCGTTGGACCGGGTGGCCACCCAGACCAGCGCGAGCACCGCGGCGACCAGGATCAGGAACACGGTGAGCACGATTTTCTGCCGCCGCTTGGACTTCTTCGGCGCGGCCGGGGGCTGCGGCGGGCCGGGCACCCCGGCCTGCGGCGGCGGCACGGGTCCGGTCGGCTCCGGGAACTGGGATCCTCCCGCGTGGGTCATGACGTTCCTCCCTCGATGTCCAGCTGTCCCCTTCTAGGCGTTCCACCCGTGTTCCACGGTGTTCCACCCGGTGTTCGGCCGTCCCCGCCAAGATGGGACCGCCCCGTTCCCCGACGTGAGGACCCGAGGATGACCCGACTGCCCGCCCTGGCCGTCTCCGCGCTGACCACCGCCGCGCTCCTGACCGGCGGGACGGCCGAAGCCGCGAGCCCGCCGTTCACCGGCTCGGTCTTCCGCGCCACGCACAACAGCTATTCGGGCAGCGTCGACGGCGCGAAGAACTCGATCGCCTACCAGCTCGACCACGGCGTCCGGTTCATCGAGTACGACATCCACGACAACGGCTACGCGACCACCCACGACTACGGGGTCGGCCACGACTCACCCGGCAACGCCGTCGACCACAGCGGCGGCAACCCGGCGTCGAACAACCTGCGCGACTGGCTCTCGGTGGTGAACACCTGGTCCGCGGCGCACCCGTCGGCCGCGCCGATCGTCGTCATGCTCGACCTGAAGGACAACCTGACCGACAACGCGAACTTCGCGGCGGGCAACCTGGTCGCGGTCAACCAGGAGCTGGAGTCGGTGTTCGGCAGCCGGCTGCTGCGGGCGCAGGACTACCCGGCCGGCTCGCCGACCGTGGACGCGCTGCGCGGGCGCGTGCTGCCGCTGCTGTCCGGCGACGGCGGCAGCCGCAGCGAGTACAAGCGGGACGTCGGGTACCACCCGGCCGTCGCGATCAACGGCCGCGGCCAGATCGTCGAGGTGCACGACTCCGGCGGCGGCGCGCTCTGGTACTGGACCGGCACCTACGGCGCCGACGGCCGCGTGACCTGGCTGCGGCACGGCAAGTACGACAGCGGGCAGACGCCGGCCGTCGCGCTCAACGACAACGGCGACCTCGTCGAGGTCCACCAGTCGCAGACCGCGTCGACGCTCTGGTACCACGTCGGCAAGCTCGGCGCGGACGGCGAGATCACCTGGCAGGCCAGCCACCAGTACGACAACGGCGTCCAGCCGACGGTCGCCTTCACCGACGCGACGCACGTGCGGGAGATCCACCAGAGCCAGAGCGGCAGCCAGAACTGGACCTGGAACGGCACCCTGGCCGGCACGACGGTGACGTGGGCCGGCAACGCGAAGACGTCGGACGCGCGGTACGCCAAGGACACCGCCGCCAACGGCGCCCGGCGCGTGAAGGTGTGGACGGGCGCGGACGGCCCGACGCCGTCGAACACCCTGCGCGTGGACACCGCGAGCGTCACCGGTGACCGGATCCGCTGCCGCCAGGTCGCTTTCGACGAGTTCCAGAAGGGCGACAGCGCGGAGCTGCAGCAGGGCGCGCTGTTCTACGGGGCACCCGCGACGGAGTCGGCGTTCATCACCTCGGCCCGGCAGTCGGGCAAGCTGGTCCGCGGCTGGGACTTCGACTCCGCGAGCGACGCGACGACGCCGCTGGCGAACTACCCGGCGACCAACCACCCGTACGACGCCTGGTACCAGACCGTGGTGGCCGGCGCCGTCGAGTAGCCCACCGACATGAACGACTCTTTCATGTCGTCTGGCGACATGAAAGAGTCGTTCATGTCGTTTCAGCCGGGGTGGTAGGAGCAGCGGGTGCCGGTGCGGACGCCGTCGCGCAGGACGTCGCCGATCACCGCATCCGCCGCGGCGATCCGCGTCAGCGCGCGGCGGATCGCCTTGCCCACCGCGATCCGGGCCTTCTCCTCCGCGCCCGCGAACTCGCGGACGCGGCCCGCCAGTCCCGCGGCCGCCGACAGCTCGCCCAGCAGCCAGTCGCGTTCGGTGCGGACCTGTTCCGCCCGGCCGGTGTCGTGGTTGGCTTCGTGCTCGTCGAGCTCGGCCTCGAGGTTGGCGAGCCAGCGCCGGTAGTGCGCGGTCGCCTCCTGGTCGAGCACCGGCTGCGCGGACGTCGCCTCGGCCACCACTCCGTGCGCCAGCTCGACGGCGGTCAGCTCGTGGCCCGGGTTGTCCAGCAGCGTCGCGAGGTAGCCCATGCCGACGCTGTGCTCGACCGAGGCCGACCGGCCGTCCAGGGTGAAGACCCAGTGACTGCCCTCGCGACGGCAGGTGACCCTGCGGTCCGCGACGCGGGGCGCAAACGCGGGCAGCACCATCCCGAGCTGCTCCGCCTCCCGCGTCGCCGCGGCCTGCTCCCGCGCCCCTTCCGCCGACGCCGGTCCCAGCGCCTGCGCGAGCCGGGCGCGCGACAACGCCGCGGCCGGCCAGTGCGCCAGCGCGAGGTTGTCGCGCACCGCCGCGCGGAAGTGCTCGGCGGCGCGCCCGGTCTCGCCCGCGGTCAGCATCGCCACGCCCAGCGCGTGCTGCACCGAGCCGAAGCAGGCGACGCCGAGGCTGGCCGTCATCGGCAGCCGCGCGAAGGGCTTCAGCAGCGCGTACGCGGCCAACGCCGATTCGACGTCCGAAACCAGGCAGGCGGACTCGACGATCCCGTACATCGACACGAGCCAGCTGCTCGACCGCGGCAGCAGCGCCAGGTCCCGCCCGCGCAGCCGGGCCAGCGCTCCGGCAGCCTCGCGCTCGTCCCCGGCCGCCGCGGCGGCGACGGCCAGCCCGGCGATCAGCGCGTTGTCGACGGCGCTGAGCGTCGGCGAATGCACCGTCTCCCGCAGCACCGGCAGCAGCTCGGCGACGCGGCCCTGGTAGAAGCGGACCGCGCCGACCTGCGCGGTGTACCAGCCGATCGCGTCGGCGTCGCCGGCCTGCTCACCCCGCAGCGCGCAGGCCGCCGCGCGGTTTTCCGCCTCCTCGAAGCGGCCGGCGCGGATGCTGAGCATGACGTCGATCGCGTCGAGCACGAACCCGACCGCGAGGTGGTCGCGTTCGGCCAGCAGGCCGCGCAGGTCGGCGAGCCCGCGCTGGGCGTGCGGGTCGCCGTCGAGGAAGAGGTCGACCGTGCGCCAGAGCAGGCCCATCAGCAGGTCGCTGCGGCGATCGGTGCGGAAGCCCTCGGTGATCAGCTCGTGGGCGAGCGCGCGGCGCTGGCCGCCGTGGTCGGGCCCGAGCAGGCAGTGGTGGGCCAGGCTCGCGGCCTCGGCCCAGGCGACCGGGTCGCCCGCGCGCTTGGCTTCTTCGAGCACGGCGAGGATCTCGTTGCTCTCCCCCGCCACGTAGTCGGCTTCGCCCGCGAGCCGCGCCTTGAGCCGCAGGGCCAGCGACGACCCCGGGTCGACCGCGGTCGCCGCACTGCGCAGCCGCGCCTGCAGCAACGCGGCCGCGGGCGCGCTCCGGTGTTCGTGCACCCACAGCCCGGCCAAGCCCAGCGCCGCCCGCGCCATCCCGGTCCCGTCGCACTCGGCCTCCGCGGCCCGGTACGCCCGGTCGAACCACTCCCGGCCGGCGCGCAGGTCGCCGTCGGCCTCGAGTGCGCGCTCCCCGTTGCGCAGCAGCTCGCCGAGCGCGGTGGCCGCCGGTCGCGTTTCGCTGTCCAGCATCGCCGCCCCCTCTCCCCCGGGAAATGGTGCCCGCGCGACCGGCGGGGGTCAACGTGCGAAAACCGCCGGGAAAGCCCTGGTCGCGGCCGGGTATTTTCCGCCGTCACGGTCCGCGCGCGGTCCACTCGCGACAGTCGCTGACGGCCGCCGTCAGCGCTTCGCCAGGGACCGGTAAGCCGTTCTCGCGAAGCTCTGCGGCATGAAAAAGCTGACTGTCCTGATCTCCGGCGCGAGCATCGCCGGCCCCGCACTCGCCCTCTGGCTGACCCGCTACGGCTGCGAAGTCACCGTCGTCGAACGCGCCCCTTCGGTGCGCCCCGGCGGCCAGGCCGTCGACTTCAAGGGCGCCACCCACCGGACCGTCCTGGAGCGCATGGGCATCCTCGACGACGTCCTGGCCCGCCAAACCGGCGGTACCGACCAGACCATCATCGACGCCGACGGCCGCTCCCAGGCCGTGATCCCGGGCGAGTTCACCGGTGGCGACATCGAGATCCGCCGCGGCGACCTCGCCGACATCCTGTACGAGCACGCGGACTGCGAGTACCTCTTCGGCGACACCGTCACGGCGCTGACCGAGACGCCCGACGGCGTCGACGTCACCTTCGCCAACGCTGGGCCGCGCCGGTTCGACCTCGTCGTCGGCGCCGACGGCATCCACTCGAACGTCCGGCGGCTGGCCTTCGGCCCGGAACGCGACTACGTCAACTTCCTGGGCCACTACTACGCCCTGGCCGAGCTGGGCGAGCAGGTCGGCGGCGGCGAGGCCGTGATGTACAACGAGCCGGGCCGGATGGCCGCGGTCGGCGGGCCGAAGGCGTCGGCGTTCTTCGTCTTCGCCTCGCCCGAACTGGACTACGACCGCGGCGACACCGGCACCCAGCGGAAGCTGGTCGCCGAGGCCTACCGCGACGCGGGCTGGCGGGTGCCCGAACTGATCGCGAAGCTTCCCGACGCCCGCGAGTTCTACCTGGACTCGCTCGCCCGCGTCACGATCGACCACTACTCGCGCGGCCGGGTCGTCCTGCTCGGCGACGCCGCCTACGGCAACACCCTCGGCGGCTTCGGCACCGGCCTCGCGATCGTCGGCGCGTACGTGCTCGCCGGCGAGCTCCTGGCCGCGGACGGCGACCACCGCGTCGCCTTCGCCCGCTACGAAGAACAGCTCCGGACGTACGCGAAGGTGTCGCAGCGCGGCAGCGCGGGCCCGTTCCTCGCGCCGCCGTCACCACTGCGGATCAAGCTGCGGGACTGGACGTTCAAGTCCCGCTTCCTGCTCGGCCTGATGCTCAAGGCGACCGACAAGTTCGCCACGGACATCGAGCTGAAGGACTACGCCTCGGGCTCGTAGGCCAGGTTCGGCCGCAGCCACTGCTCGACCTCGGCGACCTCGACGCCCTTGCGGCGCGCGTAGTCCTCGATCTGGTCGAGCCCGAGCCTGCCGACGGTGAAGTACCGCGAGTCCGGGTGCGCGAAGATCAGCCCGGACACGCTCGCCGCCGGCGTCATCGCGAACGACTCGGTCAGGTCCATGCCCAGCCGGTCGGCTTCGAGCAGTTCGAACAGCTCGCGCTTCTGGCTGTGGTCCGGGCTGGCCGGGTAGCCCAGCGCCGGGCGGATGCCGCGGAAGCGCTCGGCGTGCAGGTCGGCCAGCACCGGCTCGGCGTCCGGCTCGAACCAGTCGCGGCGGGCCCGCAGGTGGATGTGCTCGGCGAAGGCCTCGGCGAGCCGGTCGGCCAGCGCCTTGACCATGATCGCGCGGTAGTCGTCCTGCTGGGCTTCGTACTTCGCCGCCAGTGTCTCGGCGCCGTGGATCGCGACGGCGAACCCGCCGAGGTGGTCGCCTTCGGGGGCGATGTAGTCGGCGAGGCAGCGGTTGGCGCGGTCCTCCGGCTTCGACGTCTGCTGGCGCAGCATCGGGAACCCGACGTGCGCGAACTCGCCGTCGAGCAGGATGTCGTCGCCCTCGCTGTGCGCCGGCCAGAACGCGTACGCGCCCTTCGCGGTGAAGCTGCCGGTGGCGATGATCTGGTCGAGCAGCGTGTTGGCGTCGTCGAACAGCTCGCGGGCGACCGGCTGCTCCAGGATCGCCGGGTACTTGCCCTTGAGCTGCCAGGCCAGGAACAGGAACTGCCAGTCGATCATCTCGCGCAGCTCGGTGATCGACGGCTCGACGACGCGGGTGCCGGTGAACAGCGGCGTCGGCAGGTCCGCGAACACGACCTGCTCGCGGTTGAGCCGCGCCTGCTCGAGCGTGAGCATCGGACGGCGCTGCTTGCTCGCGTGCTGCTCGCGCAGCACCTCCTGGTCGGCCCGGTTCTTCTCGGCGAGCGCGATCGAGCGGTCCGGGTCGAGCAGGTCCGACACGACGCCGACGACGCGGGAGGCGTCCAGCACGTGGACCGTCGCGTTGTCGTAGGCGGGCGCGATCTTGACCGCGGTGTGCTGGCGGGACGTCGTGGCGCCGCCGATCAGCAGCGGCAGCTTCAGGCCGCGCCGCTGCATCTCGGTGGCGACGGCGACCATCTCGTCCAGCGACGGCGTGATCAGCCCGGACAGCCCGACCGCGTCGGCGCCTTCGGTGACCGCGGTGTCGAGGATCTTGCCGGCCGGCACCATCACGCCGAGGTCGATCACCTCGTAGTTGTTGCAGCCCAGGACGACCCCGACGATGTTCTTGCCGATGTCGTGGACGTCGCCCTTCACCGTGGCCAGCACGATCTTGCCCTGGCCGCCGTTCGACGCGAGCCTGCCCTCCTGGCGCGCCTTCTCCTTCTCCTCCTCCATGAACGGCTCGAGGTAGGCGACGGACCGCTTCATCACGCGGGCGCTCTTCACGACCTGCGGCAGGAACATCTTGCCGGAGCCGAACAGGTCGCCGACGACCTTCATACCGTCCATCAGCGGGCCCTCGATGACGTCGAGGGGCCGCGCCATCTGCTGCCGCGCCTCTTCGGTGTCGTCCTCGATGTAGTCGACGATCCCGTGCACCAGCGCGTGGGACAGCCGCTCGCCGACCGTGCCTTCGCGCCACGAGAGGTCCACGACGCGCTTGGTGCCGCTGCCCTTCACGTTCTCGGCGAAGCTCACCAGCCGGTCGGTGGCGTCCTCGCGGCGGTCGAACAGCACGTCCTCGACCAGCTCGAGGAGCTCCTTCGGGATGTCCTCGTAGACAGCGAGCTGGCCCGCGTTCACGATGCCCATGTCCAGGCCGACCTGCATGGCGTGGAACAGGAACGCCGAGTGCATCGCCTCGCGGACGACGTCGTTGCCGCGGAAGGAGAACGACAGGTTCGAGATGCCGCCGGAGATGTGGACGCCGGGACAGCGTTCCTTGATCCGGGGCAGCGCGTCGATGAACGCCTTCGCGTAGCCGTTGTGCTCGGCGATGCCGGTGGCGACGGCGAGCACGTTCGGGTCGAAGATGATGTCTTCGCCCGCGAAGCCGGCCTTCTGCGTGAGCAGGTCGTAGGCCCGGCCGCAGATGTCGACCTTGCGGTCCGCGGTGTCGGCCTGGCCCGTCTCGTCGAAGGCCATCACGACGACGCCGGCGCCGTAGTTGCGGATCGTGCGGGCCTGGGCGAGGAAGGGCTCCTCGCCCTCCTTGAGGCTGATCGAGTTGACCACGCCCTTGCCCTGCAGGCAGCGCAGGCCGGCTTCGAGCACGGTCCACTTGGAGCTGTCGACCATCACCGGGATCCGGGCGACCTCGGGCTCGGTGGCGATGAGGTTGAGGAAGGTCGTCATCGCCTCCTCGGAATCGAGCAGGTCGGCGTCCATGTTGACGTCCAGCAGGTTCGCGCCGCCGCGGACCTGCTCCAGCGCGACGTCGACGGCGGCCTGGTGGTCGCCGGACTCGATGAGCCGGCGGAACCGCTTCGAGCCGGTGACGTTGGTGCGCTCGCCGATCATCACGAACCCGGTGTCGGCGCCGATGCCGAACGGCTCGAGGCCGCTGAAGCGGGTGTGCGTGCGCGGCGCCGGCACCTCCCGCGGGCCGACGTCCTTCGCCGCGGCGGCGATCTTCGCGATGTGCTCCGGGGTCGTGCCGCAGCAGCCGCCGACCAGGTTGACCAGGCCGTCGCGGGCGAACCCGCCGATCAGCCCGGCGGTCTCCTCGGGCGTCTGGTCGTACCCGCCGAACGCGTTCGGCAGCCCGGCGTTCGGGTGGCAGGCGACGTAGGCGTCGGCGATCCGGGCGAGCTCCTCGACGTGCGGCCGCATCTCCTCGGCGCCCAGCGAGCAGTTCACGCCGACGACCAGCGGTTTCGCGTGCTCGACCGAGCTCCAGAACGCCTCGACGGTCTGCCCGGAGAGCGTCCGGCCGCTCAGGTCGACGATGGTGACCGAGATCCACAGCGGCAGGTCCGGCGCGACCTCGCGGGCGGCGGCGATCGCGGCCTTGCAGTTGAGCGTGTCGAAGATCGTCTCGATCAGCAGCAGGTCGACGCCGCCCTCGGCGAGCCCGGCGATCTGCTCCGCGTAGGCCGCCTTGACCTGCTCGAACGTGACCGCGCGGTACGCCGGGTCGTCGACCTTGGGCGACAGGCTCAGGGTGACGTTCAGCGGCCCGATCGACCCGGCCACGAACTTGCCGCCTGCCTCGTCGGCCGCCTGGCGGGCCAGCTGCGCGCCGCGGACGTTCATCTCGTGGACGTAGGCCTGCAGGCCGTAGTCGGCCTGGCCGATGCTGGTCGCGGTGAAGGTGTTCGTCGTGGTGATGTCCGCACCGGCCGCGAGGTACTGGCGGTGGACATCGAGGATGACGTCCGGGCGGGTGAGGTTCAGCAGGTCGGGGTCGCCGGTGACGTCGTGGGTGTGCTCGCCGAAGCGGTCGCCGCGGTAGTCGGCCGGGGTGAGCCCGGCCCCCTGCAGCATGGTGCCCCAGGCACCGTCGAGGACCGCCACGCGGCTGTCCAGCAGCTCACGCAGCCGGCTGGTGGGATCTTGACTCATCAGCGCCCTCCCTCGTCGGGGAGGCGCCCTTGGTCCGGTGGAGCGGGCCGAGCGTGGCGGACCCCGTGGTCCGTTGCAGCGCCTCTCGACCCGCGAACCAGGATAGTGGACCCGGCACCCGGCTGGCCATCCCGCCCCGGCCGGGCGTCCACGATCTGGGACACCGGCCGTGACCGTCCACAATGGAACACTGCGTGCACCCTGCACCTCCACCACGGATCCTCCTCGCTCCGGCGGCGGTCCTCACCTCATCGACTGCCCTCCTTGAAAACTGAAACACGTTCTAATACGCTCCTCGCGTGGACTACGGAATCGTGCTGTTCACCAGCGACCGCGGCATCACCCCGGCTTCGGCGGCGCGCGCCGCGGAGGCCGCGGGGTTCGCCACCTTCTACGTGCCCGAGCACACGCACATCCCGGTGAAGCGCGAGTCGCCGCACCCGCGCACGGGCGACGCGTCCCTGCCCGACGACCGCTACAGCCGCACGCTCGACCCCTGGGTCGCGCTGGCGACGGCGGCCGCGGTGACGTCGCGGATCCGGCTGTCCACCGCGGTGGCCCTGCCGGTGGAGAGCGACCCGATCACCCTCGCCAAGACGATCGCGAGCCTCGACCACCTCTCGGGCGGCCGGGTCACACTCGGGACCGGCTTCGGCTGGAACGTCGACGAGCTGACCGACCACGGCGTTCCCGGCAACCGCCGCCGGACGGCCCTGCGCGAGTACCTCGAAGCGATGAGTGCACTGTGGACGGAGGAAGAGGCTTCCTACGCCGGGGAGTTCGTCTCGTTCGGACCGAGTTGGGCGTGGCCGAAGCCGGTCCAGGCCCACATCCCGGTGCTGCTGGGCGCGGGCCCGACGGAGAAGACGTTCCGCTGGATCGCCCGCCACGCGGACGGGTGGATCACCACCCCGGCGGACTCCGACCTGGACGGGCACGTGGCTCTGCTCAAGGAGATCTGGTCCGCTGAAGGCCGGACTGGCGCACCGCGGATCTGCGCGCTCGGGGAACGCCCGGACCCGGACCGGTTGGCGCACCTGGATTCCCTCGGCGTCACCGAGACGATCTTCGGCTTGCCGGACCGTTCGCCGGAGGAAGTCGAAGCGTGGATCGGCCGGCTGGCCGGGAAGCTCGGGCTCGCCGTCACCCTCTAGGGCCGCCTCAGAACCAGTGCAGGCAGTGCGGTGGGCGCTCGGCGCGGAACAGCGCGTCGGCGAGCGCGGCCGCGTCCGGGTGGTGGGCGTGGATCTGCCCGCCCCGCACCAGCGTGCTCGGTGCCACGCCGCCGAGGTACACCGAACCGAGGTCGGTCGCGTCCAGGGAGAGGTCCGGCGCCCGGCCGGTCGGGTAGCACTCGGCCTTGCCGTCCCGGACCGTGAGAAGGTAGCGGCCCCGCTCCCCCAGGAACGAGTCCTCGACGTCGAGGACGAGCTCGCCGTCGGTGGACCAACCGCGCGCCGTCAACGCCCGCGGGACGTCCAGCAGCCGCACCCACAGCCAGTCCGTCTCGTCGCTCACCTCGGCCGCGCGGAAGTCCGCGAGCTGCCAGCGCAGCGGGTGCTCCGGCGGGCACTTCTTGAGCACGACGCGGGTGACCAGGTCGTGGTCGAGGAGGAACCGGGTGAGCGCGGTGGTGACGGCGTCGTCCGCCGCGATCGTCTCGTCGACCGTCAGCGTGCCGGAGTCGAGCAGGTAGGTCGCGTACCCGTCGGCCCTGCCGCCGGAGTCCCGGTGCACGGCGACGTAACGCGGGGCCGCGGACACCGGCGGCTGCCCCGCGCCGCGGGCCCACCAGTGACGCGGCCGGGACAACGCACCCGGCTGAGTTCGGCGGTAGCGGTCGTAGGCGTCCTCCAGGAGGTCGCCGCACTCGGCGCGGCGCAGCACCTCGATCGAGCCTTCCGCCGCGACGGCGGTGCTCCGCGGAGCGGCTCGGTGCCGGTCCACCGTCAGCCGGTGCGTGGTCGTCGCCGGCCCGTAGCCGAACCGGCGGTAGATCACCGCCTCACTCGCGAGGAGCACCGCGAGGAACTCCCCGCGCGCCCGCGCGTCGGCGAGCTGGTGGCGCATCATCGCGGTGAGCACGCCTCGCCGCCGGTGCGACGGCAGGACGCCGACCGCGGTCAGCCCGCCGGCGGGCACGGGGACGTTCCCGGGCAACGTCAGCTCGAAGGAATAGACGGCCGCGGTGCCGACGGGCCGGCCGTCCACCACCGCGAACAGCGCCCGGTCCATCTCCAGTGCCGACCAGACCCGGTCGCCTTCGGGTGGGAAGCGCCCGAAGGCGGCGAAAAGCGTGTCGACGAAGGCGTCGCGGTCGTGCTCGGTCGTGGAACGGATCTCCATCGGGGCACAGTGCAGGGCCGGATCGCCACTGGGCAACCGAATAACGGTCCCTGAAGCGAAGGCCTCGGCCCCCGCCTCGGCGTGCCGAGTTTCTCCACAACGTTTCTCCGCAACCCCGAAGCCTTCATTGTGACTACGGCCGGCAACACCGCGTCAAGGCGGGAAAGATGCCTTGACCCGGCGCTGCCGGCCGTGTTCTGGCTTCGGATCGGGGTTGCGGGAGGCCCGGGTTTCGATGGTGCTCGGGTTCTCGACTGGCCCTCGCCTCTGTGTTGGCCGGACCCCCGGGTCAGCTCTTCGCCGCGACCCCCTGCCGCGCCCGGAGGTCGAGCTCGATCTGCTCCAGCGAGCGCCCCTTGGTCTCCGGCACCAGCCACTTGGTGAGCACGAACAGCACCACGTTGATGCCGGCGAACAGGAACATCGAACCGCCGATGCCGAGCGACTTCGGGTCGGAGATGATCGGGAACACCGCGCTCACGATGCCCGTCGCGGCCCAGAGGACGACGCTGCTGACGCCCATGCCCGCCGCGCGGAACTTCAGCGGGAACACCTCGGACATCATCACCCAGACGACCGCGCCCCAGCCGAGCTCGTAGCCCACCAGGTAGAGCACCATCATCACCAGCATCAGGATGCCGCGGGTGCCGGTGTCGTGGACGTTCAGCACGACGAGCCCGGCCGCCACCAGCGTGAGCACCATGATGACGTTGCCGATGAGCAGCAGCGGCTTGCGGCCCCAGCGGTCCACCACGAACACGACCCACGCGGTGAACAGGAACTTCGTGACGCCCAGCAGGACCCCGGACAGCAGCGCGGCCTGCGTCGCGAACCCGAGGCCGATCAGCATCGTCGGGAAGTACGCGTTGATCGCGTTGACGCCGCTGAACTGCTGGCCGATCGCGAGCAGCAGGGCCACCACGAGCATCGGGCGGACGAAGCCGGAGAACAGGTCGCGCAGCCGCGGCTTCTCCTCGGTGTCCAGCCGGATGACCTCGTTGATGGTGGCGATCTCTTCGTCGAGGTTGACGGTGTTGCCGTGCGCGCTCGCCAGGACCCGCCGGGCTTCCTCCTCGCGGCCGTTCTTCACCAGCCAGCGCGGGGTTTCGGGCAGGAACACCAGCCCGACGAGCAGGATCACGGCGGGCACGATCGCGCCGGCGAACATCCACCGCCAGGCCGACACCGGGCCGAGCCAGTAGCTGACCAGGAACGCGATCAGGATGCCGAGCACGATGAAGATCTGGTTCAGCGCGCCCATCGCGCCGCGCAGCCGCGCCGGCGCCAGTTCGGACAGGTACGTCGGCACCGTCGACGACGAAAGGCCGATGCCGAGGCCGATGATCAGCCGCGAGATCACCAGCAGCGCGAACGTCGGCGAGAACGTCGCGGCGAGGGTGCCGACGATGACGATCGCCGCGGCGACCATGATCGTGCGGCGGCGGCCGAGCGCTTCGTTGGTGCGGCTGGAGAACAGCGCGCCGACGATCGCACCGACCGACAGGCTGGCGGTGATCACGCCCTTGTCCCAGCTGGTCAGTGCCCACAGTTTCCCGATGAACGGGAGCACCCCGGAAATCACGCCGAGGTCGTAACCGAAGAGGATGCCGCCGAGCGCGCCGAAGAAGTACAAGGTGGTTCGGCTGATGTGCCGCGCCGGGGCTGTCTGCGTCATTGCCGGGTCGCCTCTTTCGTAGGTCCAGTCCAGCCAGCGGCCACCACACTCACACGCCGGAAAAAGCCGGGCAAGACAGTCGTTGATAACGATTCAGAAACCTGATCGGCGTTCACATATGTGACACCGCTTATCGCACAACACACCCCTTTCCCCCGGCCCGCCGAATCCACTGTAGACAGACCACTCCGGTGAAATCGTCGAAGCGTTTGACCTGGTCCGAACCCTGGTTTACGGTCCACCTGGAAGCGCTCCCAGACTTGTCGAGACAACCTGTGGAGGCAGACGTGCGCAGCACGCTTTCCCGTTCATCGAGACGGCTACTGGCGAGTGCGCTCGCCCTCGTCGTCCCCGTCGCCGTCGCGGTCACCGTCGGTGCGCCGGCTTCCCCGGCCGCCCCCGCGCCCTACACGTGGCGCAACGCGGAGATCGGCGGCGGCGGGTTCGTCCCCGGCATCGTCTTCAACCAGGCGGAACCGGGCCTCGCCTACGCCCGCACCGACATCGGCGGCGCGTACCGCTGGAACCCCGCCACCGGGCGCTGGCTCCCGCTGCTGGACTCGGTGGGCTGGACCGACTGGGGCCACAACGGCGTGGTCAGCCTGGCCACCGACCCGGTCGACCCGAACCGCGTCTACGCCGCGGCCGGCATGTACACCAACAGCTGGGACCCCAACAACGGCGCGATCCTGCGCTCGACCGACCGCGGTGCCACCTGGCAGTCCTCGGCGCTGCCGTTCAAGCTCGGCGGCAACATGCCCGGCCGCGGCATGGGCGAGCGGCTCGCGATCGACCCGAACCGCGACAGCGTCCTCTACCTCGGCGCGCCCAGCGGCAACGGGCTCTGGCGCAGCACGGACTCCGGCGTCACGTGGGCGAAGGTGACGGCCTTCCCCAACCCGGGCAACTACGCACCGGACCCGAGCGACCCGACGGGCTACTCCAGCGACAATGAGGGCGTCACCTGGGTGACGTTC
Source organism: Amycolatopsis sp. NPDC098790 (assembly GCF_044759945.1). Taxonomy (NCBI): domain Bacteria; kingdom Bacillati; phylum Actinomycetota; class Actinomycetes; order Pseudonocardiales; family Pseudonocardiaceae; genus Amycolatopsis; species Amycolatopsis sp. NPDC098790. The sequence continues at coordinate 1,321,358 of NZ_JBIWAI010000002.1, read as the reverse complement.
GACCCGTCGACCGGCACCCGCGGGAACACCACGCAGACCATCTACGTCGGCGTCGCGGACAAGGCGAACACCGTCTACCGCAGCACCGACGGCGGCACGACGTGGGCGCGGCTGGCCGGCCAGCCCACGGGTTTCCTGGCGCACAAGGGCGTCCTCGACAGCGCCGGCGGTTACCTCTACCTCGCGACCAGCGACACCGGCGGGCCCTACGACGGCGCGAAGGGCGACGTCTGGAAGTACGCGACGAAGACCGGTGCGTGGACGCGGATCAGCCCGATCCCGTCCGACAGCGCGGACGACTACTTCGGCTACAGCGGGCTGACGATCGACCGGCAGCACCCGAACACGCTGATGGTCGCGACGCAGGTGTCGTGGTGGCCGGACGTCATCTTCTTCCGCAGCACCGACGGCGGCGCCACGTGGACCCGGATCTGGGACTTCTCGAGCTACCCCGACCGGACGCTGCGGTACACCCAGGACATCTCTTCGGTGCCGTGACTGACCTTCGGCACCCAGCCCGCTCCCCCGGTGCCGTCGCCGAAGCTCGGCTGGATGACCGAATCGGTGGAGATCGACCCGTTCGACTCGAACCACCTGCTCTACGGGACCGGCGCGACCATCTACGGCACGAACGACCTCACGAAGTGGGACAGCGGCGGCAAGATCACGCTCAAGCCGGTCGTCGGCGGCCTCGAGGAGACCGCCGTGCTGGACCTGGTCAGCCCGCCGTCGGGCGCGCCGCTGATCTCCGGGCTGGGCGACATCGGCGGGTTCCGGCACGACAGCCTCGACGCCGTGCCGTCGACGATGTTCACCTCGCCGGTGTTCACGACGACCACCAGTCTGGACTACGCCGAGCTGACGCCGGCGACGATCGTGCGCGTCGGGACACTCGACCGCAGCGCCCGGCCGAACGACAACCGCGTCGCCTTCTCCACCGACGGCGGCAAGAACTGGTTCCAGGGCGCCGAACCGGGCGGCGGCGCGAGCGGCGGGACGGTGGCCGCGGCCGCCGACGGCAGCCGGTTCGTGTGGAGCCCGGAAGGCACCGGAGTCAGCTACTCGGTGGGCTTCGGCTCGTCGTGGACGACGTCGGCGGGCATCCCCGCCGGCGCGGTGGTCGAGGCCGACCGCGTGGACCCGAAGCGGTTCTACGGGTTCGCCGCGGGGAAGTTCTACGTCAGCACCGACGGCGGCGCGACGTTCACCGCGACCGCGGCCACCGGGCTGCCCAGCGGCTCGGCGCACTTCAAGGCGCTCCCCGGCGTGGCCGGCGACGTCTGGCTGGCCGGTGGATCCGGCTCGGCGTACGGTCTCTGGCACTCCACCGACTCCGGAGCGTCCTTCACGAAATTGACCGGGGTCGCCGAGGCCGACAACATCGGGTTCGGCAAGGCCGCCTCCGGCCGGCCGTATCCGGCGTTATACACCATCGCGAAGATCGGCGGGGTGCGCGGGATCTTCCGGTCGGACGACGCGGGCGCGTCGTGGACGCGGATCAACGACGACAAGCACCAGTACGGCAACATCGGGGCGGCGCTGAGCGGCGATCCGCGGGTGTACGGCCGGGTGTACGTGGGCACGAACGGGCGCGGCGTGATCATCGGCGAGTCCGGCGGTGACCAGCCGCCGCCCACGACCACCACCACGTCGTCTCCCCCGACGACCACGACGACCACGACGACCCCGGTGCCGTCGTCGTCGTGCACCGCGGCCTACACCGTCACGAACCAGTGGCAGGGCGGTTTCCAGGCCGGGGTGAAGATCGGGAACACCGGGACCGCGCCGGTGTCCGGCTGGACGGTCACCTGGTCCTTCGCCGACGGCCAGCACGTGACGCAGGCGTGGAACGCGCAGGTGACGCAGACCGGCGCGGCGGTGTCCGCGGTGGACGCGGGGTGGAACAAGACGATCCCGGCGGGCGGCAGCGCCGAGTTCGGCTTCACCGGGACGTCCGGCAGCACCAACGGGAAGCCCGCCGCGATCAGCCTCAACGGCAGGGCCTGCACCACGTCCTGACGGCGGAACGGGAACGGGGCGGCGGAGGGATCCGCCGCCCCGCCCCCACCGCCGGTCCCGTCAGCCGGCGGCGAGGAAGTGGGCGCGGATGCCCGCGCCGAACGCCGTCGGCGTGCCGTCGTACGACGTGATCAGCGCCGGGCCGGACGTGCACGGCCACGTGTTCCACGTCCAGCCGAGGTACGACGCCTGGTGCCGGTCGAGCCAGTCCATCAGGCCGGTCACGTACCCGCTCGCGCAGTCGTTCTCCCCGATCTCGCCCGCCACGAACGGGACGGCCGCCGCGACCGGGGCGAGCTGGCTGTCCCAGCAGGACGACGAGCTGCACGTGTTGAAGTTGTACGAGTGCCAGGACGCCACCAGGTTCCCCGCCGGGTCGGCCGGCTTGTACTGCAGCCAGCCGGTGAGGTCGTTGGAGTAGGCGAGGCCGCCGAGCATGACCACGTTCGTCGCGCCGGTCGCGCGCACCGCGTTCACCAGCGTCTGCATGCCGGCCACCGGGTAGCCGATGCCGGGGCACGCCGAACCGCCGTCACGCCAGCACGTCCACGCCTGGGCCGAGCCGGAAACCGCGCGGTCGAGGTAGGGCTCGTTGAACAGGTCGAGGATCGTCGCGTTGTCCCCCTTGAAGGTGTTCGCGACCGACGTCCACAGGTCGACCGAGTGCTCCGCGTCGGTCATCGGCTTCTGGCAGGTGGCGTTAACGTCGCTGCACGCCGAGGAACCGCCCGTGTAGACGCCGTGGGTCCAGTGCAGGTCGAGGATCGCGACCAGGCCGTTCTGGTGCAGCAGGTCCACATAGGACTTGATCGCCGCGCGGTACGTGGCGCCGGCGTAGCGCGGGTCCACGTTGGACAGTCCCAGCCAGCAGTCCTCGTTGAAGGGCACCCGCACGACGTTGACGTGCCAGTTCTTGATGGCGGCCACCGAAGCCGCGTCCATCGGGCCGTCGAAGAGGCCGTTGCCCTGCACGCACGCGAACTCGCCGCCGGAGCGGTTGACCCCGCGCAGCGTCACGGCGGTGCCCGCGGCGTCGGCCAGCCGGTTGCCGGAGACGTGCAGCTGCGGCGCACCACCCGGCGGAGGCGTCGGCGTGGTGGTGGTCGGCAGCGTGGTCGGGGTCGTCGGCGGCGGGGTGCCGCCGCAGGGTTCGCCGTTCACGCTGAACGACGCCGGCGCCGCGTTCGCCCCGCTGTAGCCGAAGTTCGCGCCGGCGCTGATCGACGCGTTCGGGGCGATCGTGCCGTTCCAGCCGGCCGGGGTGACCGTGACGGTCGGCCCGGACTGCGCCCAGGTGGCGTTCCAGCCCTGCTGCAGCTGCTGGGTCCCGGTGTAGGCGTAGCTGATCCGCCACCCGGACAGCGGCGCCGTCCCGAGGTTCTTCAAGGTGAGGTTCGCGGTGAAACCGCTTCCCCAGTCGTTCACCGTGTAGCCGACTTCGCAGGCCGTCGCCGCCGCGGCGGGCGAAGGCGTGCCGAGCGTGAACGCCGTCGTCGCGCCGACGACGGCGAGCGCGCTGAAGGCGCCGAGCAGTGCTGGTCCGGAACGCATCGATCACTCCCTCGGGACAGGACAAATCGTGAGAGCGCTCCCAGCAGCGGAGGACAGTACCCGGCTCGCCGAGGCACTGTAAAGCCCACCGCGATCTTGGGCGCGGATTCCCGGATTCCACTCGAACGGCGGAATCGACCGGCGCGCACCGGCGGCGCAGCGCGACCATGTAGAGGCGTTGCCATCCAACGGCTTCGGCCGTTCAGGAGCGTTCAGTTCCCGGCGGGCACCGCGAAGATCCCCGAAAACGGACCACCGGATCGGCCGGCGTCCGGGTCGCGCTTTACAACGGCGACACACGGGGGTTACGTTTCCGGCGGCTGGAAGCGCTCCCATGCCAGGTCGCCTCAACCGAACGCGGCCACCACCCAGGGGCGCCGTGGTGCGAGCCACGGCGCCCCTGTCCGCGTCCCGGGAGGCCCCGATGCACAGGTTCGCCGCCGCCCTCGCCGGGCTCTGCCTCGCCGCGGCCGGAACCACGGCGGTCGTCGCCGCCGTCCCGGCCGCCGCCGCGCCGGCCTGCTCGGTCGGCTACCGCGTCAACCAGTGGCAGACCGGGTTCACCGCCGAGATCACCGTGACCAACGGCGCCACCGCGCTCTCGTCGTGGACGCTCACCTGGCACTACGCCGGGAGCCAGTCCGTCACCTCCGCCTGGAACGCGACCGTCCGGCAGGACGGCACCGCCGTGACCGCGGAGAGCCTGCCCTACAACGCTTCGCTGCCCGCCGGCGGCAGCGTGTCGTTCGGGTTGCAGGGCACCTCGCCGGGCCCGGACCCGACCGACTTCGCGCTCAACGGCGTCGCGTGCGGGGACACCACTCCCCCGGTGACGACGACGCCGGTCACGCCCACCACCACGACGTCCACGCCGCCGCCCGCGGGGTGCGCGGACGCGGCGATCTGCGACGACTTCGAGCAGCAGACCGGCAGCGCGCCATCGGGCCGCTGGACCGTCGGCGCGGCGAACTGCCAGGGCACCGGCACGGTCGGCGTCGACACCGCGGTTGCGCACTCCGGCACCCGCTCGGTGAAGGTCGCCGGCGGGGGCGGCTACTGCAACCACGCCTTCTTCGGCACGAGCGTGTCCGGCTCCGGCGTGCTGTACGGCCGCTTCTGGGTCCGCCACACCACCGCGCTGCCCGCCGGGCACGTCACCTTCATGGCGCTGCGCGACACCGCGGACGGCGGCCGCGACCTGCGGGCCGGCGGGCAGAACCGGGCCCTGCAGTGGAACCGCGAGTCCGACGACGCGACGCTGCCCGCGCAGAGCCCGGCCGGTGTCGCCCAGAGCGTCCCCCTGCCGACCGGTACGTGGTCCTGCTTCGAGTTCCAGCTCGACGGCGCCGCCGGGCAGCTGCGGACGTGGCTCGGCTCCGCCGCGGTGCCCGGGCTCGTCGTCGACGGCGTCCCCACCCCCGACGTCGACCAGCAGTGGCTCGCCCGGGCCTGGCACCCGGCGGTGACCGACCTGCGGCTCGGCTGGGAGAGCTACGGCGGGGACGCCGACACGCTGTGGTTCGACGACGTGGCCGTGGGCTCCGCGCGGATCGGCTGCTAGCCCGCGACGATCCGGTCGATCTCGGCCAGCTCGTCGTCGGTGAACTCGAGGTTCTTCGTCGCCGCGACGGTGTTCTCGAGCTGCGCGACGCTGCTGGCCCCGATCAGCGCGGACGTGACGCGGCCGCGGCGCAGCACCCACGCGATGGCCAGCTGGGCCAGCGTCTGGCCGCGCCGCTTCGCGACGTCGTTCAGCGCGCGGATCGTCGCCAGCGTCTCGTCGGTGAGCCGGTCGGTCGTGAGGAACGGGCTGGCGCCGGCGGCGCGCGAGTCGGCGGGGACGCCGTCGAGGTAGCGGTCGGTCAGCAGGCCCTGGCTCAGCGGCGAGTACGCGATCGAGCCGACGCCGTGCTCGTCCAGGGTGTCCAGGAGGCCGTCCTCGACCCAGCGGTTCAGGATCGAGTACGACGGCTGGTGGATCAGCAGCGGTGTGCCGAGCTCCCTCAGCGCGGCGAGCGCGGCTGTCGTCTGCTCCGGCGAGTAGTTGGAGATGCCCGCGTACAGCGCCTTGCCGGAGCGGACCGCGGTGTCGAGGGCACCCATCGTCTCCTCGATCGGCGTCTCGGGGTCCGGGCGGTGGGAGTAGAAGACGTCGAAGTGGTCCAGTCCGGTGCGCGCGAGGCTCTGGTCCAGGCTGGCCAGCAGGTTCTTGCGCGAGCCCCACTCGCCGTACGGGCCGTCCCACATCAGGTAGCCGGCCTTCGACGACACCAGGATCTCGTCTCGGTACGGGCGGAAGTCCGCGGCGTAGTGCTTGCCGAAGTTCGCCTCGGCGGCGCCGGGCGGCGGGCCGTAGTTGTTGGCCAGGTCGAAGTGCGTCACGCCGAGGTCGAACGCCCGCCGCAGCACCGCGCGCTGGACGTCGAGGGGCTTGTCGTCCCCGAAGTTGTGCCACAGGCCGAGCGACACGGCGGGCAGCTTCAGCCCGCTGCGCCCGGCGCGCCGGTACGGCATGTCCGCGTACCGGTCTTCGGAGGCGGCGTAAGGCGACATGGTTCTCCTCGTCGGCAGGGGTTCGGGCGCAGTCTAGCGACGGGTGGCCAGCGCGCCGGCGAACGACGCGGCGGCCGGCAGCGCGGGCAGGAGCGTCGCCTGGTAGGCGTGGTAGATGTCCGGCTTGCCGGCCCAGACCGCCGCCGCGGGGCGGTTCTCCGGGTCCAGCTCGTGGTGCCACGAACCGAGCTCGTGGTCGACGAAACACGCCTCGGCGTGGTCGCACCACTGCGTGAACCGGTCGAGGTAGGCCGCGTCGCCGGTTTCCTGGTGCAGCGTCCACGCGGCGGCGATCGCCTCGGCCACGACCCAGTGCAGGCGGGTGCGCACGACCGGCGTCCCGGCGAAGTCGGTGGTGTAGACGAATCCCGGGCGGCCGTCGACGGCCCAGCCGTGGCGGACCGCGGTCGCGAAGAGCGCCTCCGCGTCCGGCAGCAGCCACTCCGGCGCGTCGGCGTCGAGGGCGCGCTTGAGGTGGACGGCCAGGCGAGCCCACTCGAAGAGGTGACCGATGGTCGCACCGAAGGGCCGGAACGGGTGGGCGGGCTCGTCCCGGTTGTGGTCCAGCCGGACGTGCCAGCCGGCGTCGTAGTGCTCGGGGAGCAGCCAGCCGTGCGCGCGGGCCTCGCCGTGCACCAGGTGTTCCACAATGGACAGTGCGCGTTCGGCCCAGACCCGGTCGCCGGTGACGTCGGCGGCGGCCAGGAACGCCTCGACCGTGTGCATGTTGGCGTTGGCGCCGCGGTAGTCCTCCAGGTGCGTCCAGCCGCGGTCCCAGACGTCGGCGACGCGGCCGGGTCCCGGTTCCCAGAACCGGCGTTCGACGACGTCAAGCGCGTCGGCCAGCAGCGGTTCCGCCCCCTCGGCGCCGGCGGCCACCGCGCTCGAGGCGGCCAGGACGACGAACGCGTGCTCGTAGGCACGCTTCTCTGACAACGTTGTCGTCGCGTACCAGCCGTCGTGGTCCGGGTCGCGCAGGAGGCCCGTCAGCGCTTCGACGCCGTGGTCGACCTGCTTCCCGGTGTCGCCGCCCTGCAGCTGAGCCAACGCGAAGACGTGCGTCATCCGGCAGGTGATCCACGTTTCGACGGGCCGGTCGAGCACCGGGCGGCCCGTGTCGTCGAGCCAGGCGAAGCCGCCGCCGGGGTGGGCCGCGCGGGCGGCGAAACCGAGCAGGCGGGCGGGTTCGGCGCGCACCCACGCGGGAACCGATGAGGGAATGTCCACTCTCTGCCTTTCTCGGTGATCGACGCTTCCGTCAAGGTAGGCCAAGGCACCGGCCCCGGTCACCGCGGGATATTCCGGAAGTGACCACCGCCGCGTATCCTGCTCGTGAGAGCGCTCCCAGTCTTCGACGCACGCTACCCACGAAGGGACTGACGTGACCAGGAGACGAAGTACGATCCTCGCCGCCGTGACCGTGCTGCTGGCGAGCTTGACCGCCGTCCTGCTGAACACGGGCACCGCCGAAGCGCACGGCGCCATGATGAAACCGGGCAGCCGGACGTTCCTGTGCTGGCAGGACGGGCTCAGCTCGACCGGCCAGATCATCCCGCAGAACCCGGCGTGTTCCGCCGCGGTGAACACCAGCGGCGCCAACTCGCTGTACAACTGGTTCGCCGTGCTGCGCTCCGACGGCGCCGGCCGCACGCGCGGGTTCATCCCGGACGGCAAGCTGTGCTCCGGCGGCAACCCGGGCTACGCCGGTTTCGACCAGGTCGGCGACTGGCCGCTGACGCACCTGACGGCCGGGGCGTCGTTCGACTTCTCGTACAACGCGTGGGCCGCGCACCCGGGCTGGTTCTACACGTACGTGACGAAGGACGGCTGGGACCCGTCGAAGCCGCTGACCTGGGACTCGCTGGAGGACCAGCCGTTCCTGACGGTGGACCACCCGGCGGTGACCGGCCAGGTCGGCACGGTCGACGGGCAGTACAAGTGGACCGGCGCGCTGCCGTCGAACAAGTCGGGGCGGCACATCGTCTACTCGGTGTGGAAGCGCTCCGACAGCGCGGAGACGTTCTACGGCTGCTCGGACGTGACGTTCGACGGCGGGCACGGCGAAGTCACCGGGGTGAAGGACCCGGGCACCCCGCCGACCACGCCCACGACGCCCACCACGCCGCCGCCCCCGGACGGCTCGTGCATGGCGATGTACGAGGTGACGAACGCCTGGAGCGGCGGCTACCAGGCGACGGTGACGGTGATGAACCACGGCACCGCGGCCTACAACGGCTGGCAGGCGGGCTGGACGTTGCCGTCGGGCCAGACGGTCGGCAGCATGTGGAACGGGACGCTGAGCCAGTCCGGATCGGTGGTGACGGTCCGCAACGCCGACTGGAACGGCCGCGTCGCCCCGGACGGGTCGACCACGTTCGGGTTGGTGGTGAACGCGGCCGGGGCGAACCCGGCCCAGCCGTCGGTGACCTGCCAGGGCAGCTGAGGCGTCGAGGCGCCGGCCCCGTTCCGGGTTCACCGGACGGGGCCGGTGCTGCCGCGCGTGACGAGCCGCGGCCGCGAGGCGCAGACATCCCCGACGTCCTCCCCGGCGACGAGGTCCCGCAGCAGCGAGGCGGCGAGCCCACCGAGTTCGGCCAGCGGCCGGCGAACGGCGGAGAGGGCGGGCCGCACGAGCCGGCAGAGGTCGGAGTCGTCCCAGGAGACGACGGAGAGGTCGTGGGGCACGGAGAGGCCGAGTTCGGTGGCGGCGACGAGCGCGGCGACGGCGAGGGAGTCGGTGTCGCAGAGGAGGGCCGTGGGGCGGGGGTCGGAGAGGAGGACCCGGCGGAGGGCTTCGGCCGAGGGTTCGGTGGGGTGAGGCGGCTCGACGGCCCACATCGGACTGCCCTCAACGACCGTCGGCAGCGCGGGCCGATGGCGGTCAGGGCCAGTCCAGGCGCCAGGCCGCCAGGGATCGTCGGCCCAGCCGCCGGCCTGCACCACGCCGCCGCGGTGCGCAATCCTGGCACTACGGTGGTACGCGAGACCGAAGCCCTGGGCCTCGGCAGCCGAGGGTCCCGCCAGACCCGGGCCGCCGCGGGATGCGGCGCCGAGCCCCGGCACGCCGGCCGCCGAACCCCCGGTCCGGCCACCGCCGCACTGTGCCGACCCCGGGCCGCCCGCGGTCCGTGCCCCCACCAACCCCAAACGGCGGGCCACCGTCGTGAACGCCTCCCCCCTCTCCCCCGCGTCCGCGAACGCCGCCGCTCCCGGAACCCTCACCACGTGCCGGTGCCCCAGAGCCGCCAGGTACTCCAGGGCCTCCGCCGCTCCCGCCGTGTCGTCCACCCGGACCGAGGGCGCCTCGGGCAACCCTCCCGGTCCGCCCAGCACCACCGCCGGCAGACCGATCCGCGCCACCTCCCCCGCGCAGTCCGGGCCCGTCAGCAGCACCCCGTCCACCTTCCGCTCCGCCTTCCAGCGGCGGTAAACCGCCAGCGCCGCCTCGGGGCCCGTCGCCACCCTCAGCAGCAGCTCCTGCGAGAATCCGTCGAGCAGGGCCGGGAAGAACACCTCCGCCGGCCCGTCGAGCACCAGGCCGATCGTCCCGGAGCGCCCTCCCGACAACGCGCGCGCCGCGCTGCTGGGCGACCACCCCAATTCGCGGGCGATGCGCGTGATCCGGTGGCGGGTTTCCTCCGAAACCCCCGGCCTGCCGTTCAGCGCGTAGGACACCGCGCCCTTGGAGACGCCGGCCTCCCGGGCGATGTCGGTGATCGTCGGCCGCTTCATCGCACCCCTTCCGTGTCCGCGCGGACACCCGCCGTCGCACTTCTTGACACCCGCCGCACCCGGAACAGAGACTCCGTCCGGGAGCGCTCCCAATCACGAGGGAGTGAGGAGTGCGCATGAGGAAAAGCCTGGCCTTCGCCGTCGCATCGGTTCTGCTCGTCCTGACCGGCGGCTGCGGCCCCGGGACGCCCGAGCGGATCACGCTGACGCTCGCGACGTTCGGCGAGTTCGGCTACGACGACCTGATCCCCGGTTACGAGTTCACCCACCCGGGGATCACCATCACCCAGGTGCGGACCGAGCAGGGCGGCCCGTACCACCAGGACCTGCTGGACAAACTCCGAAGTGGACAGGGGCTCGCGGACGTCCAGGCCGTCGAGGAAGGCCACCTCGCCGACGTCCTCGCGCAGTCCGGGAAGTTCGCCGACCTGGCCAAGGTCGGGCCGCCCGAGGTCAAGCCCGGCCGCTGGCTCGAGTGGAAGTACGAAGCCGGCCGCAGCAAGGACGGCAAGCTCGTCGGCTACGGCACGGACATCGGCCCGCTGGCCATGTGCTACCGCAAGGACCTGCTCGAGGCCGCCGGGCTGCCGACCGACCCGGGCTCGGTCAAGACGATGTTCGCCACTTGGGACAGTTACTTCACGGCCGGCGAAAAGTACGTCAAACGCTCCAAGGGCAAGGCCTGGTTCGACTCCGCGGCGCAGAACTTCAACGCGATGGTCAACCAGCTGCCGGTCGGCTACCTCGACCGCGACGACCGCCCGACGCTCGAGACGAACACCGCCCTGCGAGCCGCGTGGGACCAGGTGACGACCGCGGTGAAGCAGGGGCAGTCGGCCGGGCTCACCGCCTTCGCCGAAGACGGCAACAACGGCCTGCGCACCGGTGCTTTCGCGACGAAGGTCTGTCCCGCGTGGATGCTCGGCGTCATCGAGCAGCAGGCGGGGCTCGGCAACGCGGGCAAGTGGGCGATCACGGACGCGTTCCCGGACGGCGGCGGCAACTGGGGCGGCTCCTACCTCACGGTCCCGGCCGCGGGCGCGCACCAGCGGGAGGCCGCGGCGCTCGCCGCCTGGCTGACCGCGCCCGAGCAGCAGCTGCACGCCTTCCGGGTGAGCGGGACCTTCCCCAGCCAGGTCGACGCCTTCACCTCGCCCGACCTGCTCAGCGAGATGAACGGCTACTTCGGCGGCGCGCTGAGCGGGCAGGTCTTCGTCGCGCAGGCCCAGAAGGTCGGGAAGCCGCAGTACAAGGGGCCGGGCGACGGCAAGATCCAGGAGACGGTGGTCGCGCCCGCGCTGAAGTCGGTCGAGCGCGGCGCCGACCCGGCCGCCGTCTGGCAGCAGGTGCTGATCGGGGTGCACCAGGTGGTGCCCTGAGCCGGACGCTCGCCGGCCGCCGGGTCGCGAATGCCGCATTGGGGGCGTGGGAGGTCCCGAATGCGACATTCGCGACGTCGGGCGAGCCGACGCCGGCCCGAAATCCGGTCGTGCCGGGCCCGAGCACCAGGCAGGGTGGCCGGTATGACCACACTCCCGCCGCTGCTCGGCCACCCCGTCCGCCGTCCCACCCCGGACGACCACCTGCCGGTGCTCGCGGTCCTCGACCGCTGGTGGGGTGGCCTGGGCGGCGACGAAGGCAGCCGGCAACGGGCACTGCTGCTGCCGAAGCTGATGTTCCAGCACTTCTCCGGCAGCAGTTTCCTGGTGACCGCGGACGAGCGGATCGTCGCGTTCCTGATCGGCTTCCTGTCGCCGTCGCGACCGGCGGAAAGCTACATCCACTTCGTCGGCGTCGACCCCGCCGAACGCGGAAAGGGCCTCGGCGCGGCGCTGTACGAGCGCTTCTTCGCCTACAGCCGCGAGAACGGGCGGTCGGTGGTACGGGCGATCACGTCGCCGGTGAACAAGGATTCGCACGCGTTCCACACCCGGATGGGGTTCGTCACCGAACCAGGGCCGAAGGAGTTCGAGGGGGTGCCGGTCCAGCCCGACTACGACGGGCCGGGCCTGGACCGGCTGAGCTTCCGCAAAGATCTGTAGGTGGAGACCCGGGCCGGGCGGCGGCTGCGCGGCACCGCCCGGCCCGGGAGTTCTTTCAGGACACCGGCGGGTACGCGTTCTGGACCAGCTCTTCGAACTGGGCCTGGAACCACTTGCCGGACAGCGGCGAGTTCGGCAGGGCGCCGGTCAGGTTGCCGCCGTTGGCCTGCTCGCTGCCGTGGTAGGTCGGGTCGCACATCCGGTCGAAGCCCTTGCCTTCGTCGTTCGGGATCTGCGAGCTCGCGCCGTCGGACTCACCCGGCGGCTTGACCCAGACGTAGGCGTCGAAGTGCGCGGCGGGCGACGCCGTCGGCCGCACGCCCAGCCCGGCTCCGCTCTGGTTGCACCAGTTGCCGCGGTGCAGCCGCCGGTCGATCCGGCCGGAGTTGACGTAGCTGTCCACAGTGGACCCCGACGCGCCGCTCGGGCGGGCCGCGCCGCCCCAGCCGTTGCGTGACGTGTCGACCAGCATGCCGATCCCGCTCGGCAGGCCGGCGGAGACGAACGCGTTGTACATAGCCGTCGCGAACGGGACTTCGGCGAAGTACGGGTTCCACTGGTAGAACGTCGCCGACTTCAGCTGCTGCCCGCCGACGTTCAGGTTCGGGTCCGGCAGGTTCGGCTCGGTGAGCGGCGTGTAGTTCGCCGTGTCGCTGATGAAGCCGTCGAGGCTGTTCACCCCGGCCGTCGTGCCCTGCAGCGTCTGCTTCACCAGGTTGACGAACGGGCCGAAGTTGCTGTCCCAGCCCAGCCACGCCGAGTGCGCGATGTCGAGGTAGTTGTAGACGTTCGAAATCGCGTGGAGCTTGTTCAGCGCGTACTGGATGCCCTGGGTGTAGGCCCCGCTCGACTGCGCTTCGGCGCACTTCGCCGTCGCGGTGTTGGTGATCAGGTTGGGCAGCGAGTCCGGCTCGACGATCGCGACGATCCGCAGCGGCGCGTACTTGGCGTCGGACAGGATCGAGGCGATCGGGTCGATGTACTCGCTCTTGTACCGGGCCAGGCCGTTCTGCGCGACCGTCAGCTCGCCGTTGGACGCCAGCGCCGCGCAGTCGCGGTTGGGCAGGTCGTAGACGACGATCTGGATGGTCACCGGCGTGCCGCCGCTCGCCTGGCTCAACGCCGCGTCGAGGTGGCCGCGCAGGCCGCGGGCGCTCGACGTGCCTTCGATCGCGGCGATCCGGTCGAGCCACACCGCCGTCGAGGTGTTGGCCACCTTGGCCATCTGGGCGCCGAGCGTGCCGCCCTTGGCCGCGGCGGCCGCGTTCACCGACGCCTGCCAGTCCGGGTTCACGTACCCCTTCGAGCCGGCGTACGGGTTGTCCACGTGCGTCCCGGGCTGGGGCGTCGTGGTCGGGCCCGTCGGGGTCGTCGGCGTCGTCGGGGTGGTCGGCGTCGTGGGGGTCGTCGGCGTGGTGGACGGGCCACCCGTGCTGCCGTCGCAGACGACGCCGTTGAGCGTGAACGACGTCGGTGCGGCGTTCGATCCCGAGTACTGACCGTTGAACCCGAAGCTCGCGGTCGCGTTCGTCCCCAGCGTGGCGCCCCACGACGGGTTCTTCGCGCTGACGTGCTTGCCGGTCTGGGTGAACGTGGCGCTCCAGCCCTGCTGGACCTGCTGGTTGCCACCGAAGTCCCACTGGAGGTCCCAGCCGGACGTGATCGGGTCACCCAGGTTGGTCACCGTGATGTTCGCGGTGAACCCGGGCTCGTACAGGTTGGTCGCGTAGGTGACTTTGCAGCCGGACGCGGCGACCGCCGGGCTGCCGCCGGCCACCAGCAGCCCCGAGACGACCGCGGCGGCCGTCACCGAGGAAGCCGCGGCGAGCCGCACTTTCCTCTTGGGGGACCAGAATCCACTCCTCATCGAGTGTGCTCCTTCGTGTTGTCGGGTCAAGCGGTGCACGGTGTGGCGCCGACGGCGAACCCGGTCGGTGTCCCGGGAGCGCCGGTCGCTTGGAAGCCGATCGACGTCGAGGCGCCGCCGGCGAGGTCGGGCGCCCAGGACGGCGCCTTGGCGCTCGCCTGCTGCCCGGTCTGGGTGACCGTCGCGCCCCAGCCGCCGGTGATCTGCACCCCGGAGGGCACGGTCCAGCCGAGTGCCCAGGTCTTGAGCGGCGAGGTGCCGGTGTTCTTGAGCGTCACCGAGGCGACGAACCCGCCCTGCCACGTGTTGTCGACGTGGTAGGCGACCGCGCAGCTCACCGCGGGCGGCGGGTCGGTCGTCCCGCCCCCGCCGCCGACGGGCGGGATCAGGTACGGCTGCAGGATGGCCTGCTTGGCCTGGTTGACCGTCGTCCAGTCGTCGTTGAGGATGCCGCCGGTGTCCCCGGAGTTGGGGTTCCACGACCAGTACGTGAAGCTCATCCCGGTCGCGCCGGTGCCGGCGTACTTCATCAGCTCCTGCAGCCACGTCTTGTCGCGCGGGTCGGCGAGCGTGCTGCCGAACTCGCCGAGCAGCACCGGCGCGATGTTCTGCTTCTGCAGGTAGCCGAAGAAGTGGTCCCACAACGCCGGCAGGTTCGCCGGGAAGGACGGGTCGGAGAACCACGGCTGCGCGAACACCGACGTCGCGTACTCGTGCGCCGAGTAGACGAGCTTGTCCGGTTTGGACAGGCGCACGGGGAACTGCCGGGCCCCGGAAAGGTTGCCGCCCCACCAGCCGCACTGCGGATCGCCGGTGCCGCTCACGCAGTCGACGCCCTCGACGATGACCAGCCAGTCGGGGTTGGCCGCGAGGACGGCGTTGCCGCCGCGTTCGGCGGCCAGGCGCCAGTCGGTCGCGGTGTCGCCGCAGCCCCAGCACGCTCCGCCGCCACCCTGGATCGAGTGCGGTTCGTTGTGCAGGTCGGCGCCGATCACCGTGGGGTTGCCCTTGTAGTGCTGGGCGAGCATCGTCCAGTCCGAGAGCCACCGGCTTTCGGGGTAGGCGCTGGTGTACCAGAGCGGGGACTGCGCGCCGGAGTCCGGCCGGTGCCGGTCGAGGATCACGCGCATGCCCTTGGTACCGGCGTACGCGATGATCTTGTCGAGCACCTGCAGCCCGGAAAGCCCTTGCAGGTCCGGGTTCTGGACGGCGTCGATGCTGGTCGGCTTCGAGCCGGCGTCGAACAACTGGTTCGAGTACGGCAGCCGCAGCGTGTTGTAGCCGAGGCTCGCCATCTGGTCGAGCATGTCCCGGTAGTTCCGGCTCCACAGGCCGTGCGGCGAGTAGTTGCCGGTCTCGGCACCGAACCAGTTGATGCCGGTCATCCGCACCGGCGTGCCGGTGGCGTCGACGAGCTGGGAGCCCGACGCGTGCCAGTATCCCGTGCCGGTGCCGGCCAGGGCGGCACTTTCACGTGAAAGTGCCGCTCCCAGGTGGGCACTTTCACGTGAAAGTGCCGGGGCGGGGGCCGCGGTGGCCGGGGACGCCGTGAGTACGGCGGCCCCGGCCAGTGCGGCGACCGCGAAGGCGAGCAGTCGCTTCATCGAGTGCCTTTCAGCCGAACAGGGCGACGTGCGCGGCGAACGCCGTGGCGATCTCCGACTGCGCCCAGAACCGGTGGTAGGTGAACGTCGGCGCGGCGCCACCGTCCAGGTAGGACTGGACCTTCGGCCACTGCGGGTCGCTCTTGTAGAAGGAGCGGATCGAGGTGAACGTCGAGCTCGAGTTGATCGCGTCGCCGTTCGGCATCGTGCCGGTCCAGCCGCTCGGGACGTACAGGCCCTGGTCGGTGGTGGCGTTGTAGGCATCGTCGAACCGGTTGTAGTCCGCCCGGGTCTCCGGCACCGCGATGCCCTTGGTGTCGGTGTTGGCCGACAGGGCCGTGAGCAGCTGCTCCCCCACGGTCTTGGCCTGCGCGTTGCTCGAGCCGGCCGCGTAGTAGAGCAGCGTCTTGGCCAGCGACGCCGCGACACCGACGTCGTTGCTGTAGTTCTTCACCGTGACGTGCAGGCCGGTGTTCGAGCCGGGGCTGGTGGCGTTCCAGGTGTCCGGCGCGCCGCTCCAGGTCAGGTCGGATGGGATCTGGAAGCTCCCGCCGGCGCCGACCGTGGTGCCCGCGATCGCCCACGGGACCCACTTGTCGAGGATCTTCTTCGCGCGGGCATCATTGGTCGCCTGGTAGTACTCGGCGATCCGCTCCATGCCCCACGTCTGGAACCCGAACCACTGGTTGCTCGGCGGGTCGTGCCAGACCGGCTGCCAGTCGTAGAACATCCCGTAGAACGTCGGCGTACCCGACGGCGGGGTGCCGTACTGGCCGTCCCAGCTGTTGGTCGCGCCGCCGGCGAGACCGCCTTCGGACGACTGCAGCCATTGCAGGAACTCCATCTGCCTGCCGAGGCTGGTGGCCCAGTCCTGGGCGCCGGTGGCCGAGGTGACCTTCAGGCCCGGGTCCGCCGAAAGTGCGTACGCGGCCAAGGGGTTCTGGTAGCCCTGGTGGGCCGCGCCGTCACCGATCCGCCACGCCCAGGCGCTGGCCGGGTCCATCGAGCCGCCCCAGGCGTAGTACCAGGAGACGAGGTAGTGCTCGCTGTCCTTGCCGGTGCCCGCCGCGCAGGTGGACGCGCCGACGCAGTTGCCGATCTTCTTGAAGTACTTGTCGAACAGCGAGTACCGCAGGTAGTCGCCCATCTTCGACGCCTTCTTGACGACGGCGGCGATGTCCGCGCTCTTGCCCTGCGCGGCAGCCCACTTCTCGGCCTGGAAGGCCACCTGCACGGCGCGGGCGTCCGCGTCGGGCGCGTTGGTGTACTTCCACTGCTTCGCGTACGACGTGTCGCCGGTGAACAGGTCGAGGTAGCCGTTCTTGCCGCCGAACTTCAGGACGTCGCAGCTGGGCTGGGTGACCGTCTCCCAGACCGACTCCTGCGAGCCGCGCTGGAAGGTGTTGATGAACGCCGGCGCGGTGTTCGTGCCGTCCTCGCAGTGGCCGAACTTGTAGATGTTGTCCACGTCGAGCAGCCAGTGCATGCCGTAGACGTCCGCCGAGCCGTAGGCGGCCTTCAGCTCCGCCGCGATCGGGTCGGCGCCGACGGAGACGCCGGTCTGCAGCTGCGACGGGTACGACTTCGGGCTCGGGTACTCGGCCGCGTAGGTCGCCGGCTTGCTCGCGTTGTAGCCGGAGTTGCCGGGCTGGTCGGCCGCGGACGGGATCGCGTACGTCTCGATCGACGTCCACGCCTGGTTGAACGGGGCCCAGTCCCCGGTGATCCGCCCGTAGGACGCCTCCAGCCACAGGTAGTAGCTGAACGCCTCCGACGTCGTCTCGTGCCCGTGGTCCGGGGCCTCGACGATGAGCGTCTCGATCGAGTGGTAGGGCACCAGGATGCTGCCGAACTTGCGGAAGTAGCCGTTGTTCGGGTCCTTGATCTTGTTGTACTGGGTCAGGAACGCGAGCTGGTAGTCCGAAGTGGACGACGAGATCTCGTTGACCGTCACCGTCGCGGCGGTGTACCCGCTGCTGCTCGCGGTGAAGGTCGCGCTGCCGAGTTCTCCGCCGTTGTCGGCGCTCTTCACCGTGACGTTCTGCGGGGTGTTCCAGTTCGTCGTCGAGAAGGTGAGGCTCGCGGGGGTGGCGGTGAGGTCGGTGCTGCCCGCCGTCCGGGCGACGGCGACCGTGACCGGCGCGGTGGGCGCACCGGCGAGGCTGACGGCGAACGTCGCCGTGCCGCCCTGCTTGACCTGGGCCGTGGCCGGCGCGGCGACGATCGTGGGGCCGGACAGCACCTTCACGCTGACCGGGCTCGACGTCGCCGACGCGTTCTTGTTGTCGTAGGCCTTGGCCGTGATCGAGTACGTCCCGGCCGGGACGTTGCCCCAGCTGCCTTCGAACGGCGCGGCCGTGTCGGTGGCCAGCAGCGTGTCGCCGGCGTAGAACTCGACCTTGGCGATCGTGCCGTCGGTGTCGGCGGCCGTCGCGGCTAGCGGGACCGTCGCCGGTGCGTAGTACGTGCCGGTCGACGTGGGCGAGGTCAGGGTGACCGTGGGTGCCTTGTTGGCGCCGGTGCACGCGGTGCCGTTGACGGAGAAGTCGGCCGGTGGGCGGTTGGCGGAGCCCTTCGAGCCGTTGAAGCCGAAGCTCGTGCTCGCGCCGGTGCCGAGGTGGCCGTTGTAGGAGAGGTTCGTGGCGGTGACCGCGGCGCCGGTCTGGGCGAAGGTGGCGCTCCAGCCCTGCTGGACCTTCTGGCCGTCCAGGAAGGTCCAGCCGACCTGCCAGCTGTCGAGCGGCGCGCCGTCGTTGCGCAGCGAGACGTTGGCGGTGAACCCGGTGTCCCAGTCGTTGGTGGTGTAGGTGACGGAACAGGCGACGTCGGCGGCGAGCGCCGAGGAGGGGACGACCAGCGTGGCGGCGAACGCGACCGCGGCCGAAGCCAGGGCCAGCGCGCGGCCGCGTAACCAGCGCGTTCGGCGCGCGGGGCGCCATCGGGGAGAGGAACGCATGGCTGCGGAACTCCTTTGTCCGTAGGGAGCCAGCGATCTGGGAGCGCTTCCAGGCGCAGACGGTAGCCAGCCGGAAACCTGGATGTAAAGAATCGAGTCAGAAAAACACCGCGGCCGCGAACGTCACATCGGCGCACCCGGCGAACGAGGACCCGCTGAACACTCCTGAACAGCCGCCGCCGATGGTCGGCCCGTCACTCGAACGGCCCAGCGCGGTGGTCACGGGGAGTGTCGCGGAAACGGCGTTTAGCGCCGAACGCGTAGATCTGAACGGGCAGCTGAAGGGCACCTTCAGTACGCGTGACGCACTGAAGGGCACCTTCGTCGCATCAGATGCGACGAAGGTGCCCTTCAGCCCGGCGGGTCAGCTCGAGGCGCGGACCGCCAGCGAGACCGGGAGGATGTGCTGCCGCGGCTTGAGGCCCTGGTCGTCGAGCAGCTGCATCAGCGTCTCGACCATCTCGTGGACCTGCTCGCGCGGGTCCTGGTGGACCGACGTCAGCGGCGGGTCCATCGCCGGGGCCAGCGTCGCGTTGTCGTCGAAGCTGACCACCGCGACGTCGTCGGGGATGCGGCGGCCCGCCGAGTCCAGCGTCCGCAGCGCGCCCACCGCCATCATGTCGCTGGCGACGAACACCGCGTCCAGGTCGGGGTGGCGGCTCAGCAGCGCGGACATCGCGGTCGCGCCGCCGGACAGCGTGAAGTCGGCTTCTTCGGCCAGGTCGGCGGGGTCGAGCCCGGCGTCGAGCAGGGTCTTGCGCCAGCCGGCGAGCCGGTCGATCGGGGCGCTCTGGTCCTGCGGGCCGGCGATCGTGGCGATCCGCCGCCGCCCGGCCGCGACCAGGTGCTCGACGGCCAGCCGGGCGCCGCCCTCGTTGTCGAAGTCGACGACGTGGACGCCGCGCCGGATGCCGGCCGCCTGCCCGCCGAACACCACCGGGATGCGCAGCAGCCGCAGCGCCTTGGGCAGCGGGTCGGCCCGGTGCGGCGCGAACACCAGCGCGCCGTCGACGTGGCCGCCTTCGAGGAAGCGGACCGTCCGGCTCAGGTCCTCGCGGATGTCGCTGAAGATGAGCACCATCTGGCGGCCGACGTCGGCGAGCTCCCGGTAGCCGGCCCGCATGACGGCGGCCCGGTACGGGTCGTCGAGCAGCCGGGACTCCGGCTCCGACAGCACCACCGCGACAGCCCCGGTCCGGCGCGTGACCAGGGAGCGAGCCGCCTGGTTCGGGGAGTAGCCCAGGTCGCGCGCCGCGGCGAGGACCTTCTCGCGCGCCGCCGCGCTGACGTACGCGTCGTCGTTCAACGCGCGCGACGCCGTCGACCGCGACACGCCGGCGAACGCCGCGACGTCCTCCAGCGTCGGCCGTTCTTCATCCCCTGCTCGAGGCCCCACGGCACCGCCCTCAATCACCCGCTACCACCCTGACCGCCTCAGCTTAACGTTCACGCCCTCACCCGTCCGGGAGCGCTCCTCGCAGGAAACGCTCCGGTTACGACCCCTTGACACCGGTGAAGGCCCCCAGCAGACTCTGCGACACCTGGGAGCGCTCCCAGTCGGGCTCCCAGCAGTGAGAGCGCTCATTCCCGTCAACAAGGTGGTTGAACACGTGAGAACGATCCGGAACGGCCTGGTCCTCGCACTGGGCATCACGATGACGGCGCTCGGCGCCTCGGCCTGTGGCAGCGGCGGTGACAGCAGCACCCCGCCGGCGGCGGGCCCGAACGAGCACGTGGACCTGACGCTGGCGACGTTCACCGAGTTCGGCTACGAGGCACTCATCCCGGAGTACGAGCGGCTGCACCCGAACATCAAGATCACCCACCGCAAGACCGGCCAGGGCGGCCCGTACCACGAGGAACTCGTCACCAAGCTGGCCGCCGGGTCCGGCCTCGCGGACGTGACCGCACTCGAAGAGGGTCACCTCTCGGACTTCCTCGACAAGGGCTCGAAGTTCAACGACCTGAGCAAGATCGGCCCGGCCGACGCCTCTCCCGACCGCTGGCTGAACTGGAAGTACGACGCCGCCAAGACCAAGGACGGCAAGCTCATCGGCTACGGCACCGACATCGGCCCGCTCGCCATGTGCTACCGCAAGGACCTGTTCAAGGCCGCCGGCCTGCCGGACGACCCCGAGGCCGTGAAGCCGCTGTTCGCCACCTGGGACAGCTACTTCCAGGCCGGCGCCGACTACTCCGCCAAGACCAAGAAGGCCTGGTTCGACTCGGCCTCGCAGAACTTCAACGCCATGGTCAACCAGCTCCCCCAGGGCTACATCGGCTCCGACGACAAGCTCGCCGTCGAGAGCAACCAGGGCATCAAGGACGCCTGGACCAAGGTCACCGACGCGGTCGCCAAGGGCGAGTCGGCCAAGCTCACCGCGTTCAGCAACGAGTGGAACACCGGCTTCAAGCAGGGCGCGTTCGCCACGAAGGTGTGCCCGGCGTGGATGCTCGGCGTCATCAAGGAGCAGGCCGGCCCGGAGAACGCCGGCAAGTGGGCGGTCACCGCGGCCTTCCCCGGCGGCGGCGGCAACTGGGGCGGCTCGTACCTGACCGTGCCGACGCAGTCGAAGCACCCGAAGGAAGCCGCCGAGCTGGCCGCGTGGCTGACCGCGCCGGAGCAGCAGATCAAGGCGTTCCAGGCCAAGGGCACCTTCCCGAGCCAGGTCAAGGCGCTGTCGGACCCGGCGCTGCTGAGCAAGACCGACGACTACTTCGGCGGCACGAAGGTCGGCGAGCTGTTCGCCGAGCAGGCCAAGAAGGTGCAGAAGCCGCAGTACAAGGGCCCCGGTGACGGCCAGATCCAGGAGAACGCGTCGAGCCCGGCCCTGCAGGCGGTCGAACAGGGCAAGTCGGCGGCGGACGGCTGGAACCAGATGGTCGAAGCCGCGAAGAAGATCACGCGCTGAACCGATGACCGTCCTCGACAAGGTCGCGCCGGAAGGGAGTAAGGCCGGGGAGCGCACGTCTCCCCGGCCCACCTTCCGTCACCGGTTGAGCCGGTGGGACGTCAAGGTCTCGCCGTACCTCTACATCGCGCCGTTCTTCATCCTCTTCGGGATCGTCGGGCTGTTCCCGCTGCTGTACACCGCGTACGTCTCGCTGTTCAAGTGGGAAGCCGGGAGCGACGACCCCGACTTCATCGGCCTCGACAACTTCAAGGAGCTCTTCGCCGACACGCAGTTCTGGAACGCGCTGACCAACACGATCAGCATCTTCCTGCTCTCCAGCGTGCCGCAGCTGATCATCGCGGTACTGCTGGCGGCGCTGCTCGGGGCCCGGCTGCGCGGCGCGACGGGCTGGCGGGTCGGCATCCTGCTGCCGTACGCGGCCAGCCTCGTCGCGATCGGCATCATCTTCGCGAACCTGTTCGGCCCCAAGTACGGGCTGATCAACGGCGTGCTCCAGACCATCGGGCTCGACCCGGTCGACTGGCAGGCCAGCCGGTTCGGCAGCCACGTCGCCATCGCGATCATGGTCAACTGGCGCTGGACCGGGTACAACGCCCTGATCGTGCTGGCGGCCATGCAGGCCATCCCGAAGGAACTGCACGAGGCGGCGCTGATCGACGGCGCCGGCACGTGGCGCCGCTTCTGGAACGTCACCCTGCCGTTGCTCCGGCCGACGCTCGTCTTCGTCACCATCACCTCGACGATCGGCGGCCTGCAGATCTTCACCGAGCCGAAGCTGTTCGACGCCATGCCCGGGTCGAACAACGGCGGCTCCACCAACCAGTTCCAGACCGTGACGCTGTACCTCTACCAGACGGCGTTCCAGAACGCCGACCTCGGTTACGCCTCGGCGATCGCCTGGGTGCTGTTCGTGATCATCGTGCTCATCGCGCTGGTGAACTTCTTCCTCACCGGCCGGATCGCGCGTCCCCAGGCGGTGAAGAAGAAATGACGACTGTCCAGAGTGACGGTAGCAATACAAGACTGCGACAGAAGGTCGCCACGCTCGGCAAGCCACGCAAGGCGACCTACGTCGTGCTGGCGATCTTCGTGCTCGGCTCGCTGTTCCCGTTCTACTGGTCGTTCCTGGTGGCCAGCCGCGACAACGGGATGCTCACCGAACGCATCCCGCCGTTCGTACCCGGCGGCAACTTCTTCGCCAACGCCGCGCGCGTGTTCGACACCGTGCCGTTCTGGAAGGCGCTGGCCAACAGCGTCATCGTGTCCGGCACGGTGACGCTGACGACCGTGCTGTTCTCCTCGCTGGCCGGGTTCGCCTTCGCGAAACTGCGGTTCCGCGGGCGCAACAAGCTGTTCGTGTTCATCGTTGTCACGCTCGCGGTGCCCACGCAGCTGGGCATCATCCCGCTGTTCATCGCGATGTCCGAACTGGGCTGGACGGGCAGCCTGACGGCGGTGATCGTGCCCAACCTGGTCACCGCGTTCGGCGTGTTCTGGATGCGGCAGTACACAGTGGACGCACTGCCGTACGAGCTGATCGAGGCCGCGCGCGTCGACGGCTGCAGCATGATCCGGATCTTCTGGAACGTCTGCATGCCCGCGGTCCGGCCGGCCGCGGCGATCCTCGCGATGTTCACGTTCATGATGTCCTGGAACGACTTCCTGTGGCCGCTGGTGGTGCTGGACGCGGGCAACCCGACCGTCCAGGTGGCGCTGGAGAAGCTGCAGAGCGGCTACTACGTCGACTACTCGCTGGTGCTGGCCGGTACGACCCTGGCCACCATCCCGATCCTCATCGTCTTCGTCCTCCTCGGCCGCCAGATCGTGGCCGGGATCATGCAAGGTGCCGTGAAAGGGTGAACATGTCCGTACATCCCGACAGCGTTCGGTCGGAGGACGTCCGGGCGGAGACCGCGTTGATGTTCCCGCCCGGGTTCGTCTGGGGCGCCGCCACCGCGGCGTTCCAGGTGGAAGGGGCCACCACGGCCGACGGTCGCACCGACTCGGTCTGGGACGTCTTCGCGCGCCGTCCGGGTGCGGTCGTGGGCGGCGACACCGGCGACCCGGCGGCCGACCACTACCGCCGGTACGGCGAAGACGTCGACCTGATGCGCCGGCTCGGCCTCGGCGCGTACCGCTTCTCGCTGGCCTGGCCCCGCGTCCGGCCGGACGGCGGCGCGCCGAACGCCGCCGGGCTCGCGTTCTACGACCGGCTGGTCGACTGCCTCCTGGAGGCCGGCATCCAGCCGTGGGCGACGCTCTACCACTGGGACCTGCCCCAGACGCTCGAGGAAAAGGGCGGCTGGACCAACCGGGACACGGCGTACAGGTTCGCCGAGTACACCGAGACGGTGCTGGCCCGGCTCGGCGACCGCGTCGCCAGCTGGTCGACGCTGAACGAGCCGTGGTGCGCGGCGATGCTCGGCTACGCGGGCGGCATCCACGCGCCCGGCCGCACCGACCACCCGGCCGCCGTCGCCGCCACGCACCACCTGCTGCTGGGCCACGGGCTGGCGATGGACATCATCCGCCGCCACGCCCCCGGGGTACCGGCGGGAATCACGCTCAACCTGTACCCGGTCGCCCCGCACGACCCGGCGAACGTCACCGACGTAGCCGCGGCCCGGCGCATCGACGGCCTGCAGAACCGCCTGTTCCTCGACCCGGTCCTGCGCGGCGGCTACCCGGACGACCTGGTGACCGACCTGGCCCCGTTCGGCCTCGGCGACGTGGTCCGCCAGGAGGACGCGGCGATCATCGCGGCGCACGTCGACTGGCTGGGCGTGAACTACTACCGCGACTACCGCGTGGCGGGCCGCCCGGTGCCGGGCAGCGAGCCGGCGGGCCCGGAGTGGGTGGGAGCGGGCGACGTCCACTTCGTCCCGGACCCGGCGGCCCCGCGCACGGACTCCGGCTGGGAGGTCCAGCCGGCGGGGTTGACGGAGTCGCTGCTGCAGGTCCACCGCGGCTACCGCAGGGTGCCGCTGTACATCACGGAGAACGGAGCGGCGTACCCGGACGTGGTGGCGGACGGCGGCGACATCGTCGACACCGACCGGGTGGCGTTCCTGGACTCCCACCTGCGAGCGGCGCACGACGCGCTGGAGGCCGGGGTGGACCTGCGCGGCTACTTCTACTGGTCGTTGCTGGACAACTTCGAGTGGGCGGAAGGGTACGCAAAGCGGTTCGGCCTGGTCCACGTGGACTACAAGACCCAGGTCCGAACGCTGAAGCGCAGCGCGCAGTGGTACTCCCGGGTGATCGGGTTGAACGGCCTGGGCTGACACGCCGAGCGGGCCACCGGCGCGGGTGGCCCGCCCGGGTGGGTGAGGGGTGCGGCCGGGCCCGAGGGATCCGGGCCCGGCCGCTCGGCCGTCTCGCGCCCGCCCCGAGGGTCGCCAATGCCTCATTCGGGACATCTGACGCCCCCAATGCGCCATTCGCGACACCACTCGGCCGGGTCGGCTCCCCACCGCCGGCCCGGCTCCCCACCGCCGGCCCGGCTCTGCGCCCGCCGCCCGCCGGCCGCCTTCGCAGCCCGCCCACGCCAACCTCGAGACGCAAGGGGAACTCGAGAACGGCCACGGACGAGAACCCAGACTCCCCCGCACCCCGATCCGAAGCCAGAACACGGCCGGCAACGCCGGGTCAAGGCATCTTTCCCGCCTTGACGCGGTGTTGCCGGCCGTAGTCACAATGACAGCTTCGGGGTGCCGGAAGGGCTTTTAGGAACCCGCCTACCGAGACGCGGCAGGGCGGGGCACAGGCGCGGCAGGGCGGGGCACAGGCGCGACGGGGGCGGGGCACAGGCGCGGCAAGCCGGGTACAGGCGCGACGGGGCGGGGCACAGGCGCGGCAAGCCGGGCACAGACGCGGCAGGGCTCGGCGAAGACGCGGCAGGCTGGGCACCGACACGGCAGGGCTGAGTAAAGGCGCGACTGGCTGAGGACAGGCGCGGCAAGGCTCGGGAGAGCTGGGGACGGGCGCGGCAAGGCTCGGCAGAGGCGCGGCCGGGCTGGGGACAGGCGCAGCAGGGCTAGGCAGAGGCCCAGCGGGGCTCAGCACGAGCGCAGCAAGCGCGGCAAGGCTCGGCAGAGCTGGGGACAAACGCAGCAAGGCTCGACAGAGCCGCGGCCGGGCTCGGCACAGGTGCGCCAAGGCTGGGAAGGCAATGCAAGCCGAGCGGGCACAGAGGCGTGCATTCCGCCGCCCCCGTTGCCAAACTGGCCAGCATGGGACTGCGCAGCGAAGCTTGGTTCAACAACCCCGCCGACCCGGGAATGACGGCCCTCTACCTAGAGCGCTACATGAACTGGGGCCTGACCCGCGAAGAACTCCAGTCGGGAAAACCGATCATCGGCATAGCGCAGACCGGCTCCGACCTCTCCCCCTGCAACCGGCACCACCTCCAACTCGCCGACCGCACCCGAGAAGGCATCCGGGAAGCCGGCGGCATCGCCATCGAGTTCCCGGTCCACCCCATCCAAGAGACCGGCAAGCGCCCGACCGCCGCCCTGGACCGGAACCTCGCCTACCTCGGGCTCGTCGAGACCCTCTACGGCTACCCCATCGACGGCGTCGTCCTCACCACCGGCTGCGACAAGACCACGCCCGCCTGCCTGATGGCCGCCGCGACCGTCGACCTGCCGGCCATCGTGCTGTCCGGCGGCCCCATGCTCAACGGCTGGCACAACGGCGAGCGCACCGGCTCGGGGACCATCGTCTGGAAGGCCCGCGAACTGCTCGCCGCCGGGGAGATCGACGACGCCGGGTTCATGGAGCTCGTCGCCTCCTCCGCCCCTTCACCCGGGCACTGCAACACCATGGGCACCGCTTCGACCATGAACGCCCTCGCCGAGGCGCTCGGGATGAGCCTGCCCGGCTGCGCCGCCATCCCCGCCCCGCACCGCGACCGGGCGCGGATGGCCTACCGCACGGGGCTGAGGATCGTCGAGATGGTGCGCGAGGACCTCAAGCCGTCGGACATCCTGACGCGCGAGGCGTTCGAGAACGCCATCGTCGTCAGCTCGGCGATCGGCGGCTCGACCAACGCGCCCATCCACATCGGCGCGATCGCCCGGCACGTCGGCGTCGACCTGCTCCTCGACGACTGGCAGCGCCTCGGTCACGCCGTCCCGCTGCTCGTCGACCTCCAGCCGGCGGGCAAGTACCTCGGCGAGGAGTTCCACCGCGCGGGCGGCGTCCCCGCCGTCGTGCACGAGCTGATGCGCCACGACCTGATCCACGAAGACGCACCGACGGTCAACGGCCGCACGCTCGGCGACAACTGCCGCGACGCCGAAGCCGGCGACCGCGACGTCATCCGCACCTTCGGCACCGCCCTCACCGAAGACGCCGGGTTCCTGGTCCTCAAGGGCAACCTCTTCGACGCCGCGATCATGAAGTCCAGCGTGATCTCCCCCGAGTTCCGCCGCCGCTACCTGGCCGGCGGCGTCTACGAGGGCACCGCCGTCGTGTTCGACGGCCCCGAGGACTACCACGCCCGCATCGACGACCCGGACCTCGGCGTCGACGAGCACTCGCTGCTCGTCATGCGCGGCACCGGCCCGCTCGGCTACCCGGGCTCGGCCGAAGTCGTCAACATGCGGCCACCGGCGGACCTGATCAAGCGCGGGATCCACGAACTGCCGTGCCTCGGCGACGGCCGCCAGTCCGGTACGTCCGGTTCGCCGTCCATCCTCAACGCCTCGCCCGAAGCCGCCGCGGGTGGCGGGCTCGCGGTGCTGCGGACCGGCGACCGGGTGCGGATCGACCTCGCCGCCGGCACCGCCGACGTCCTGATCCCCGGCGAAGAGCTCGCGCTGCGCCACAAGGAGCTGGCCGAGGCGGGCGGGTACCCGGTCCCGGACGCGCAGACGCCGTGGCAGGAGATCCAGCGGTCGATGGTCGACCAGCTCTGCGACGGCATGGTGCTGCGCCCGGCGGTGGCGTACCAGCGGATCGCGGCGACGAAAGGCATCCCCCGCGACAACCACTAGCGGCACTTTCACGAGAAAGTGCCGCTTCGGACGCGGTGGGAGGGGGTATCCCTGCGGTAGCCGAGGCGAGGAGGCCATCATGCTGCCGGAGCGAGAGCGCCACGCGTTGCGCGAAATCGAGGCGGAGCTGCAGGCGAGCGACCCCGTGTTCGCGGCCGCCTTCACCGGCCGCACCCTGCGCGAGGCCAAGCGGTGGAGCCTGCTGCTGGTGCTGTGCGACGTCACCGCGGTGGTCATGCTCGTCGTCGGCCTGTTCGCCCGCGACGCCGCGCTCGTGCTGTGGGGCACGGTCGGAGCCGGCGCGCTGGTCGCGTGGCACATCGCCCGCGCCGAGACGGCCGCCCAGTCCACTCAGGACGGAAAGCCGGCGGCCGGGTCCACAGTGGACTAGCCGGCCGCCCGCGCCGCGCCGGCGACCGCCTCCGCCATCGCCGGCACCAGTGCCTCGTCGAACACGCTCGGCACGATGTGCCCGGCGTCCAGGTCGTCGCCGACCACGTCCGCCAGCGCGTGCGCCGCCGCCAGGAGCATCTCGCCCGTCACCCGCGGGGCGCCGGAGTCGAGCAGCCCGCGGAACATCCCGGGGAACGCCAGCACGTTGTTGATCTGGTTGGGGAAGTCGCTCCGACCGGTGGCGACGATCTCCGCGTGCTTGCCCGCCGCCTCGGGATCGACCTCCGGGTCGGGGTTGGCCAGCGCGAAGACGATCGCGCGGTCCGCCATCCCCGCGAGGTCGCCGGGGTCGAGGAGGCCGCCCGCGCTCACGCCGACGAACACGTCCGCGCCCCGCAGCACGTCCTGGACGCTCCCGGTGGCGTGCGACGAGTTGGTGTTCTCCGCCAGCCAGTGCTTCTCCCCCACCAGGTCCCGGTCCGGGTGCAGGACGCCTTCGCTGTCGCAGACGACGACGCCGTCGGAGCGGTAGCCCGCGCGCAGCAGCAGCCGCGCGATCGCGCTGCCCGCCGCCCCCGCGCCGGCGACGACGACCGACGTGCTCCCGGGGTCGCGGCCGGTCAGCTTCAGCGCGTTGTGCAGCGCGCCGAGCACGACGACCGCGGTGCCGTGCTGGTCGTCGTGGAACACCGGGATGTCGAGCTCGTCGTGCAGCCGCCGCTCGACGGTGAAGCACCGCGGCGCGGCGATGTCCTCGAGGTTGATCGCGCCGAACGACGTCGCCAGGTCCTTGACGGTGCGGACGAGGTCGTCGGGTTCACGGCTCACCGGGCAGATCGGCCAGGCGTCGACGTCGGCGAAGCGCTTGAGCAGCGCCGCCTTGCCCTCCATCACGGGCAGCGCGGCGGCCGGGCCCCGGTCGCCGAGCCCGAGCAGCGCGGACCCGTCGGACACGATGGCGACCGAGTTGCCCTTGACCGTCTCCCGCGCGAGGAGGGACGGATCGTCGCCGACCCGCTTCGCCTGGTCCGCGACGCCCGGCGTGTAGTGCTCGGCCAGGTCGCCGGGGGTGTCCAGGGCGACGCGGGTCGCGACTTCGACTTTTCCTCGGCTGCGTGACATGCCCGCGGGGTACCCGGACCGCCCGGGGAGGAATCACCGCCGCTCAGTCGTAGGACAGAGCCTCGACGAGCTCGCCTGCCGTCGGGTTCGTCAACGCGCGGGCGACGTCGGCCTGCGCGACGATGCCGACGAGGTCGTGCCCGTCGATCACCGGGAGCCGGCGGACGCGGTGCTCGGACATGGTGCGCAGGATCTCCTCGGCGCCGTCGTCCGCACCGATCGTCACGACCTCGCCCTGGGCGAGCTCGCCGACGTGGACCGCGCGGACGTCCTTGCCCTCGGCCAGCACCTTCACCACGATGTCGCGGTCGGTGATCATGCCCTTCAGCCGGTTGTCCTCGCCGCAGATGGGCAGCGCGCCGACGTTCAGCCGGGCCATGGTCTGCGCCGCGTCGTGCACGGTGTCCGACTCCCGGGCGCAGGTCGCGTCCGACGTCATGATCTCGCGTGCGGTGGTCATCGTGAACTCCTTCCGTTCTCGGGATACCGCGCGGCTACCCGGGGTGCGCGGGTTTACCCGTGCGCCGTGGCGGGAATTTCCCGGCACATGCCGGATACCCGCGGTGCCGAGCCGCCGGACACCACCGACCTCGACCGGTTGCGGTCAGCGGCGTCGGGCTGCCACGGCTGTCACCTGTACGAGGACGCCACGCAGACCGTCTTCGGCGAAGGCACGAAACGGGCGAAGGTCCTGGTCGTCGGCGAACAGCCGGGCGACAAGGAGGACCTCGCGGGCGAGCCGTTCGTCGGGCCCGCCGGGAAGCTCCTGGACCGCGCGTTCGAAGAGGCCGGGTTCGACCGGAAGGCGCTCTACGTCACCAACGCGGTCAAGCACTTCAAGTTCAAGCGCGACGAACGCGGGAAGCGCCGCATCCACCAGAAGCCCGGCCGCACCGAGGTGGTCGCCTGCCGGCCGTGGCTGCTGGCGGAGCTGCGCGCGGTGCGCCCGGCGCTGGTGCTGCTGCTGGGCGCGACGGCCGCGCAGTCGCTGCTGGGCACCAAGTTCAAGCTGACGGAGCACCGCGGCGAGCCGGTGGAGGCGCCCGAGGACGTGGCCGAGCTGATGCCTTCCGCGATCGCGACCGTGCACCCGTCGGCGATCCTGCGCGCCCCCGACCGCGACGAGGCCTACGCGGCCTTCGTCGAAGACCTCAAGGCGGCGAACGCACTGCTCAAGTGAGCTGCTTCACCGCCGCCTCGGCGGACGCCGCGTGCGCGTCCAGGTCCCGCCACGGGTCGTCCTTGCGCGCCAGCCGCTGCTTCTCCTTGGCCAGGCTCCACCCGTCCGGGTCCGCCTTGCCCAGCTCGCGCCAGTCCAGCGGGGTGGCCGCCGCGGCACCCGGGCGGGCGCGCAGCGAGTAGGACGCGACGAACGTCTGCGCGTAGCCGTTGCGGTTGGCGTCCAGGAAGATCCGGTCGCCGCGCTTGTCCTTGCGCTGCGCCGTCGTCAGGCGGTCCGGGTCGTCCGCGGCGACGCGGTCGGCGAGCGCGCGGGACAGCTCGAGCACGGTTTCGGTGCCGGTCTTCGCGTCCAGCGGCGCGAGCACGTGGAAGCCGCGGCCGCCGGTCGCCTGGACGAACGGCGTCAGCCCCACTCGCTCGTAGTGGTCGCGGATCCGCCGCGCGACCGCGCGCAGCTCGGCGACCGGCGTGCCGTCCGGCGGGTCGAGGTCGAGCACCAGCCGGTCCGGCCGCTCCGGTGCGTCCACAGTGGACAGCCAGACGTGGAACTCCAGCGTGCCCTGCCCCGCCAGGTATTCCAGGGTTTCGGCGTCTTCGCAGACGACGTAGTCGTCGGTGCCGCCACCGCGCCGGGGCACGCTCTCGACGCGGATCGAGTCCGGGAAGTGCTCCCCCGGGTGCTTCTGGAACCAGCCCTGGCCCTCGATGCCGTCGGGGTAGCGCCGCAGCGTCAGCGGACGGCCGCGCAGGTGCGGCACCATGACGCCGGCGACCGCGCGGTAGTACTCGACGACGTCGCCCTTCGTCAGCCCGTCGCCGGGGTAGTACACCTTGTCCGCGTGTGAAATCTTCATCCGCGCTCCCGCACGACGTCCGCCGCCTTCTTGTCCTCGCGCAGCCCGGCGAACCGCGGGTGCCGCAGCCGCCCGTCGCGCGTCCATTCGGAGAAGCCGATCTGCGCGACCAGGTCCGGCCGGACCCAGTGCGCACCCTTTTCCGCGACCGGCTCGGCGAACGGCGACTTCGGCGTCTCCCGCTCCCGCAGCTGCGCGTGCAGGGAGGCCAGGAGCCGCTCGTCGAAGCCGGTGCCGACCTTGCCGGCGTACTTCAGGCCACCGTCCTCGTGGTAGCCGAGCAGCAACGCGCCGAAGCCGTGGCGGGCGCCCTGCGGGTCGGTGAAGCCGCCGATGACGAGCTCCTGCCCTTGAGCGCACTTGAACTTCAGCCAGTCGGGGGACCGTCCGTGGTGGTACGGCGACTCCGCGCGCTTCGCGATGACGCCCTCCCAGCCGCGCCGGCAGGCATCCGCGTAGAACTTCTCGCCCTCGGTGTTGCGGTGGGCGGAGAGCCGGAGCGGGTCCTCGAAGTCGAACGCGTCGCGCAGCAACGCCTTGCGCTGCCGCAGCGGCAGCGCGGTCGTGTCTTGGTCGTCGTAGTACAGCAGGTCGAACAGGTAGTAGTGGACGCGCACGCCGGTGGCCCGCGCGCGGTCCGGGTCGCTGACGTGGATCCGCGGCTGCAGCGCCGCGAAGCTGGTGTCGGCGCCGTCGAACGCGACGATCTCGCCGTCCGCCACGAACCGCGGGCCGCCCTGGGCCGCCAGCGCTTCGACGAGCTCCGGGTAGGCGTTGTCCATCACCTTGTGGTTGCGCGAGTAGAGCGTCGGCGGGCCCGAGTCGCGCACGCAGATCGCCCGGACGCCGTCCAGCTTGCGCTCGAAGATCCAGCCGTCGTCGGAGAACCGGCGGTCGGTGAGCGTGGCCAGGGTCGGTTCGCGCCAGCCGGGTCCGGTCACCCCCGTCACGAGGCCTTCAGCGCCTTCTCCAGCTCGGCGCGCGTCATCTTCGACCGGCCCTTCACGCCCTGCTCGCGGGCCAGCTTGTCCAGGTCCGATTTGGACAGCTCGGCGAGGTCGGGCTCCTTCTTCTTCGCCGGCTTCTTGCCGGGTTTCTTGCTGCCACCCTTGCGGTTCTTCACGCTGCGCGACAGCGCCTCGAAGAGGTCGACGACGTCGGCCGAGGGCTCCGGCTCCTCTTCGTGGGCGATCTCCTTGCCCTGCTTCTTGGCCTTGATGAGCTCTTCGACGCGTTCGGAGTACTCGTCGCGGTAGTCGTCGGGCTTCCACGGCGCGGTCATCTCGTCCACGAGCGCGAGCGCCATGTCGAGCTCCTTGGGCCGCGGCTTAGGCAGGTTGGGCAGCCCGCCCATGACGTCCTTCGGCTTCCGCAGGTCGGCGACGAAGTGCAGGGTGTTGAGCACCATGACGTCCTCGCCGGCGCGGATCGCCGACAGGTATTCCTTGCCACGCAGGACGAACTTCGCGATACCGGCCTTCTCGCTGCGGTCCATCGCCTGCAGCAGCAGGCCGTACGCCTTGGCGAAGTCCTCCTTCGCCGGCTTGAGCCAGTACGTGCGGTCGAAGAACCACGGGTCGATCTCGTCGAGTTCGACGAACTGCTCGATGTCGATCCGCCGGGACCGCTCGGGCGCGATCTCGTCCAGCTCGTCGGGCTCGACGAGCACGTGGTCGCCGCCGCCGACGTCGTAGCCCTTGACGATCTCGTCCTGGGTGACCTCGTCGCCGGTCCGCTCGTTGACCCGCCGGTTGCGGATCCGGTCCGACGTCCCGCGTTCGAACTGGTGGAAGTGGATGGTGTGGTCCGCGACCGCGGGGTACAGCTCCACGGGGACGGTCACCAGCCCCAGGCTCAGGGCACCGCTCCAGACCGGTCTGGCCATGTCTCGACCTCCTCACCGGCAGCGGTACCCGGGTGGCGCCGGCCCGAAACGCCGACGGTGACGCAGCGGAGCCCGCCGTGACCGGGTCGGTCGCGACGGGCTCCGAGGTCGTGCGTCAGGCGACTTCGCTGCTGCGGCCGCTCGATCGGTGCAGGCCCAGCATGTCGAGCAGCTGAGCGCAGTCTTCGGGATCTTTCGCCCGCGCCGCGACGGCCAGCGCCGCCTTGCGCCGGGTGTCGGCCTGTGCCGGCGTGTCCCCGCCCTCGAGGAGGAGGTCCGCCACCGGTCGCAGGTCGTTCCGCTTGTCTCGCATGTTCGCTCCCCTCCGGCAATCCCCCGGTGAACCCTGTCGCCGGCCGATTACCCGGTCTCATCCCACCCAACACAAGAGTCACCGATCGGGTTCCCAGAGACGGGGCTTGCTAGGCCGAACGAGTGAATTCACCCGGTTCCGACGGGGGAACCGGCAAGGTAGGTGAGACCCCCGTCACACCAGGAGGCCGGATGGGCACCCAGCTCCGCATCAGCCGCGAGGACGGGTCGTTGCCCTGCGAAGTGTGCGGCTTCCCGACGATGCACGTCGCGCGGGTGGTGGCCGACGACGGAACCATCTTGGGCCGCACGCTGATCTGCACGACGTGCCAGCGCGGTGGGCATCGCCCGGACGCGGGTGCCGAGACCGAGGCACCGCCGGACGAGGTGCCGGCCGGTTAGCGGCGCCGAATAACCACGCGGCACCCCGAGCCGTCGCACTCAGGCCGGGGCGGGCTCGGGTCGTCCGATCGAAATCGCCAGTCGCCGGTCCGCCCCCGTCACCCGGAGTGCCCGCCGGACCAACGAGTTCGTCCCCGCCTCCACCACCAATTCCGTTCCGTTCTGCGAGGCCTGCAAAGCCGCGCGCAGCAGTACTCGGATCCCCGCGACACCGAGGAAGTCCACTTCGGACAGATCGAGGACGAGCCGATCCGGGGCCGCGCGCAGGCGGTCCGACACCAGCGTCGCCAGATCCGCCGCCGTCGTCGTGTCGATCGCGCCGCGGGCCGTGATCCGCACCGCGTGCGGGGCCGGCCACGTCGCGCGCAGCCGGAGTGCCGGGTTTCGGGGTCGGGGGACCTTCATGCCGGTTCGCCGCCGTCCTGGGTGCGCGGCCGGAGCGCCGCGAAGGGTGTGCCGAGGCCGGCTGCTGTGCTGAACCGTCACCCGAGCCTAACCACCTCCGGACCGCTCGCAACCTGCGTTGCTCCGAACGGGCGTGTGCCCTCGCCGAGGCGGTGACCGCTTGTGCCCGGGGTGACCGGGATGCAGTAATCTCGCGCTGGACCCGTTAAAGCGCTAGCGGCCCACTAGTGGCGCGCGCCCGGGTCCTCCCTGGTCCAGAGCGCCCTGAGAACAGAGAATGAGGGGCGTCACCAGGATGACGGGCGGCGATGAGCAGCTCACCGCGCGGTTGGACGAGGTCACGGTCGCGATGGAGACGCTGACCGCGATGCTGGACACCGAGCTCGACCTCGGGCAGATGCTGCAGGCGGTGTGCGACCACGCCGTGCAAGTGGTGCCGGGGGCGGACATGGCGAGCATCACCCTGGTGCGCGAAGGCGTGCCCGAGACGGTGGCCAGCACCGACCAGCGCGCGGTGAACTTCGACCGTGAGCAGTACCGGATCGGGGACGGGCCGTGCCTGCGCGCCGCCGAGACCGGGCAGCCGGTCCGCGTCGGCGTCGGGGCGGTCGGGGACATCTGGCCGCAGTTCGTGACGTCGGCCGAGCAGCTCGGGGTGGCCAGCTTCCTGGCCGCGCCGCTGACCGTGGACGACGACATGTCCGGCGCCGTGAACCTCTTCGGCTTCGGCGAGCACGGCTTCAGCGAACTGGGCACGAAGATCCTCGAGCTGTACACCGCGACGGTCGTGATCGGCCTGCGCAGCGCCCGCCGGTACTTCGCGGCCCGTGAGCTGATCGACCAGCTGAACCGGGCGCTCGAGACGCGCGCGGTGATCGACCAGGCCAAGGGGATCCTGATGGCCGCGCACCGGATCACCGCGGAAGAGGCGTTCCAGCGCCTGGTGAAGCGGTCCCAGGACGGCAACCGGAAGCTCCACGAGGTGGCGGCCGAGTTCGTGGCGGCGGTGGCCACCACCGCGAACTAGCGAACCACCGGCGGCTCAGCGCGACGAACCCGCCGCGCCCGCGTGGCCTTCCCGGGCCCCGCCCGGATCCGCTTCCCGGTCCAGCGCGCGGGCCCGCGCCCGCTTCGACCGGATGTACCGCTCCTCCTTCATCTGCTCCACCGCCTCCGGGTGGTGCAGCTCGAAGGCGGGCCGCTCGGAGCGGATCCGCGGCAGGTCCAGGAAGTTGTGCCGCGGCGGCGGGCACGTCGTCGCCCATTCGAGGCTGTTGCCGAAGCCCCATGGGTCGTCGACCAGGACCTGCTCGCCGTAGCGGTAGCTCTTCACCACGTTCCAGATGAACGGCAGCGTCGACGCGCCCAGGATGAACGCACCGATCGTCGAGATCGTGTTCAGCGTCGTGAAGCCGTCCGAGGTCAGGTAGTCCGCGTAGCGGCGCGGCATGCCCTCGTCACCGAGCCAGTGCTGGACGAGGAACGTCGTGTGGAACCCGATGAACGTCGTCCAGAAGTGCCACTTGCCGAGGCCCTCGTCGAGCATCCGGCCGGTCATCTTCGGGAACCAGAAGTAGATGCCGGCGAACGTCGCGAACACGATCGTGCCGAACAGGACGTAGTGGAAGTGCGCGACGACGAAGTAGGAGTCGGTCACGTGGAAGTCCAGCGGCGGCGACGCCAGGATGATCCCGGTGAGCCCGCCGAAGAGGAACGTCACCATGAAGCCGACGGACCACAGCATCGGCGTCTCGAAGGTCAAGTGCCCCTTCCACATCGTGCCGATCCAGTTGAAGAACTTGATCCCGGTCGGCACCGCGATGAAGAACGTCATGATCGAGAAGAACGGCAGCAGCACCGCGCCGGTGGCGAACATGTGGTGCGCCCAGACCGCCGCCGACAGGCCGGTGATCCCGATCGTGGCGAACACCATCAGCCGGTAGCCGTAGAGCGGTTTCCGGCTGAACACCGGGATGATCTCGGTGACGATGCCGAAGTACGGCAGCGCCACGATGTAGACCTCGGGGTGGCCGAAGAACCAGAACAGGTGCTGGAACATGATCACCCCGCCGTTCTCGGGGTCGAACACGTGCGCCCCGAGCCGGCGGTCGGCCTCCAGCCCGAACAGCGCGGCGGTGAGGATCGGGAACGCCAGCAGGATCAGGATGGCCGTGAAGAAGATGTTCCAGGTGAACAGCGGCATCCGCCACATCGTCATGCCGGGCGCGCGCAGCGTCACGATCGTGGTGACCATGTTGACCGCGCCCAGGATGGTGCCGAGCCCGGACACGATCAGGCCCATGATCCACAGGTCGCCGCCGACGCCCGGGGAGTGGATCGCGTTGGACAGCGGCGTGTAGGCCGTCCAGCCGAAGTCCGGCGCCCCGCCCGGGGTGAGGAACGAGCTGATCACGATCAGCCCGCCGAACAGGTAGAGCCAGTAGGCGAACCCGTTGAGCCGGGGGAACGCGACGTCCGGCGCTCCGATCTGCAGCGGCAGGATGTAGTTGGCGAAGCCGAACAGGTTCGGGGTGGCGTAGAGCAGCAGCATGATCGTGCCGTGCATGGTGAACAGCTGGTTGTACTGCTCCGGCGACAGGAACTGCAGTCCCGGCCGGCCCAGCTCGCCGCGCATCAGCAACGCCATCGCGCCGCCCGCCATGAAGAAGGCGAACGACGTCGTCAGGTACAGCAGGCCGATCGTCTTCGGGTCGGTGGTCCGCAGCAGGGCGAGCAGCGTCCCGCCCTTCGGTCCCCGCCGCGCCACCGCCAGCGGCACCGCCCGCAGGCTCGGTGCCGGCTTCACCTCGGTCATCCGCAGCTCCTGTCGCCGGACTGCCCCGTAACCCGCGTAGTACTCCTGATCACCCCGCCCCGCGTTCCCCCGAACGGGTGGAACTACTCCCGCAGGGCCGGGAGCAGCTCCTTTTCGGCGAAGTCGAGGAAGCCGTCCTGCTGGTCGCCGCCGATCTGGACCAGGGCGACGTCGGTGAAACCGGCCTTTTCGAACTCGCGCAGGCCCTCGACGATCGGCTCGACGTCCGGGCCGCACGGGATCGAGCCGGCGACGTCGTCCTCGCGGACGAACTGCGTGGCGCCGGCGAACCCGGCCGGGCCCGGCAGCTCGGCGTTGACCTTCCAGCCGCCGGCGAACCAGCGGAACTGCTCGTGCGCGCGCTTCACGGCCGCGTCGCGGTCGGTCCCCCACGAGACGGGCAGCTGCCCGATCTTGCGGCTCGGCGGGCCCGGCTTCGTCGCGTCCCACTCGCTCGACAGCTCGGCCTTCGGCTCGACGGCGATCATCGCGTCGGCGACCGGGGCGAACCGCCGGACCGACTGCGAACCGGACACCGCGACCCCGATCGGCACCCGGGTCTCCGGCAGGTCCCACAGCTTCGCGGAGTCGACGCGGAAGTGCTTGCCCTCGTAGTCGAAGTACCCGCCGTCGAACAGGCCGCCGATGATCTGCAGGGCCTCGGCGAGCATGTCGTGGCGCACGTTCGCCGGCGGCCAGCCGCGGCCGACGACGTGCTCGTTGAGGTTCTCCCCCGCGCCGAGCCCGAGGGTGAACCGGCCGCCCGAAAGCGCCTGGACCGTCGCCGCCTTCTGCGCCACGACGGCCGGGTGGTAGCGCATGGTCGGGCAGGTCACGTAGGTCATCAGCTCGACGCGCCCGGTGCTCTGGGTGACCGCGCCCAGCACGCTCCAGGCGTAGGGCGCGTGCCCCTGCTCGTCCAGCCAGGGCGAGTAGTGGTCGCTCATGACCTCGAAGTCGAAGCCGGCCTGTTCCGCGCCGGCGGCGAACCGGACCAGGTCGTTCGGGCCGGCCTGCTCGGTCATCAGCGTGTAGCCGATCTTCATCGGCGCCTCCAATCGGTCAGCTCCCCGCGTACCCACCCGGTGGCGCGGGTAACCGACCGTCGCGGTGGTTTACCGGGTGATCAACCGGGTACCCCGCCCGCGAGCGGAAGGAGTGTGCCATGCCCCAGTCGTGGAGTGCCAAGCGCGAACGGCAGTATGAGCACGTCAAGGACTCGGCCGAGGACCGCGGGGCGAGCACGAAGCGGGCCAAGGAGATCGCGGCCCGGACCGTGAACAAGAACCGCGCGCAGTCGGGCGAGTCCCGGCAGGCCAGCAAGACGTCGGTGAAGGACAAGTCGCCGCAGAAGCGCGGCGGCGAGCGCTCCGGCAACCGCAAGGGACCGGGCGGTCCGACCAAGGACCAGCTCTACAACGAAGCGAAGAAGCGGAACATCAACGGCCGCTCGACGATGACCAAGAAGGAACTCGAACGGGCGCTGGGCCGGTGACGAAACCGGAAACCCCTGATCAGCAAGTGTCGGCTTTCCCCCAGATGGGTAGTACCTCCCGCATGGAAGAAACACGAAGCGGCGGCTCGCACGGCAGCAAGCCGACGTTGGACGAGCTGCTCGAAGAGCCCGTCGAGCTGCGCCTGCCCGCCATGGCGGAGCAGATCCCGCTGGTCCGGATGCTGACGCACGGGGTCGTCTCGCGCGCGGACTTCGGGCTGGACGCCATCGCCGACGCGAAGATGGCCGTCGACGAAGCCTGCGCACAGCTGGTCCAGCTGGCCGAGCTCGGCACGCAGCTGCACTGCCGGTTCCTGCAGGCGGCCGACGGCCTCCACGTCGTCGTGTCCACCCGGTCGGCGGACCCGCGGCCGCCCAGCGACCGCACGTTCGGCTGGCACGTGCTCACCACGCTGAGCCGGTCGGTGACCGCGCACTGCGACGTCCTTCCCGGTGGAGGCGCGGGCATCGTCACGATCGAGCTGGTGCTGAACCCGGGAACGAGCGCGTGAGCGGCGAGCGGAAAACCCTCCTCCACCGCCCGGACGAATACGCCCACTGCGAGCCGCTGTTCGAGGAACTGGGGACCCTCGACGACGGCGACCCGCGGCGGGAGGTGGTCCGGAGCAAGCTGGTGACCGAGCTCCTGCCGCTGGCCGAGCACATCGCGACCCGGTTCTCCGGGCGCGGCGAGCCCCGGGAAGACCTGGTGCAGGTGGCGCGGATCGGCCTGATCAACGCCGTCGACCGGTTCGACCCCACCCGGGGTCACGACTTCCTGTCCTTCGCCGTGCCGACGATCATGGGCGAGGTGCGGCGGCACTTCCGGGACACCGGCTGGTCGGTGCGGGTCCCGCGGCGCCTCAAGGAGCTGCACCTGTCCCTGAGCCAGGGCTCGGCGGTGCTGTCGCAGCGCCTCGGCCGCGCCCCGACGCCGACCGAGCTGGCCGAGCACCTCAACCTGGACGTCGAAGAGGTCCGCGAAGGGCTCGTGGCCGGCAACGCCTACCAGGCGCTGTCGGTCGACAAGCCGGTGCACGACGACGCGGAGGCGCTGTCGCTGGCGGACACCATGGGGGAACCCGACCACGAGATGGCCATGGTGGAAAACCACGAGGCCCTCCAGCCGCTCCTGCAGGAACTGCCCAAGCGCGAGCGCGCCATCCTGGTGATGCGGTTCTTCGGCGGACTGACCCAGACGCAGATCGCCGACCGCGTCGGCATCTCCCAGATGCACGTCTCCCGGCTGCTGTCGCAGACCCTGGAGCAGCTCCGCGGGAAGCTCACCGGCGAAGGCTGACGCCCGCCGGCTCCCGCGCCCCTGCCCCTCCCGTCTTGAATGAGTCATTCAGGACCTCCCCGGTCCTGAATGACTCGTTCACGACGTCGTGCTGCTCAGAGCCAGCCCGGGCGGTCACCCTTGCGCAGCCGCCGCCACTCCCCCGCGAACCACTCGCGCAGCTCGTCCGCCGCCGCGGCGTCACGCGCGTAGAGCAGACCGAACGTGAAGGTGTTCTGCCCTTCACCGTGCCCGGCGATCGTCAGGTGGTGCAGGACGTCCCGGCCGACCACGGTGTCCTGGTGCTCGCCCAGCGTGCCCTGCACGGCCTTGACGTTCTTGCGCCACGCCCGCAGCTTCTTGCCGTAGACCGGTTTGACGGTGTCGGCGGCGTAGCGGGCCCGCTTGGCCTTCTTGCGGACGTCGTGCAGGGCCGTTTCCCGCTCGTGGCCTTCCTTGCCGCTCGCCACCGCTTCGGCGCGACGCAGCTTCTTCGCCGCCTTGCGGACCGGCTCGCGCAGCGCGGCCTTCGCGGGCTTGCGGGCCTGACGGGTCAGCGGCGGTTCCTCGACGACGGTGTCCAGCGCGCGCAGCAGCTTCAGGTAGCGCTTGCCGGTGAGCGTCGCCATCGCCCGGGTCCGGCCCTCCTCGGCCTCCCGGGCGAAGTAGCGGGTGAGGTACTGGCGCAGCGGCCCGAACACCAGCTCCGACGGGACGTCGTCGAGCCGCTCGCCCAGCCGCTGCTCGGTGACCTCGGTGTCGCGCGCCGGGGCGAGCTGCTGCCCGAGCCACTTCAGCTCGGCCGCGAGCGGCCCGGTCGCGTCCTTGTCCACAATGGACCCGAACGTGCGCAGGGCGCTGCGCAGCTTCCGGGTCGCGACGCGCATCTGGTGCACGGAGTCCTCGACGTCCAGCCGGACCCCGACGTCCGCGCGGCGCAGGGCGGCGTAGTGGTCGCGCAGCGAGGCGAGCACGACGTCGCCCGCCGTCGGCTTCTTGCGGCCGCGCGGCGGCGCCGGGACGCGGTCGCCGATCAGGCGCCGCAGCTTGGACGGCCACGGCGAGGCCGACGCACCGGCTTCGGCCAGGGCCCGGTCGAAGTCGTCGAGCCGGCCGGGGTCGGTCTCGGGTTCGAGTTCGAGTTCGAGCTCGCGCCACTCGTCGAGCCGCGCGCTCTCACCGCCGGCCTCGCCGGTGACGTGGTCGTCGGTGAGCGTCGCGACCGTCCGGCCGTCGCCGTCGGCCAGGCGGTGGGCGAAGCGGTCGGTGCGCAGGTGCGCGATCGGCACCAGCTTCTCCCCCAGCGTGAACGCGCGCACGAGGCGGCGCAGCCGGCCGGGGACCTTGTTCGGGTCGCCGCCCAGCGGCAGCTGGATCTCCTGCCGTTCGTCGGCGGAGACCGGCAGCTTGAGGTGCCAGCCCGCGTCGTGGCCGCCGACGCGCCGTCGCAGCGTGATGCCGCTCCTGGCCAGCCGGAACGTCTCGGTGTCGTAGTAGGACGCGTCGAGGATCTGCTCGACCGGGTCGTCCTGCGTCGCGACACCGGCGACGCCGACGAGCCTCGGCACCCCGCTGCCCGCGACGATCTCGTACTTGCGCTCGCGTTCGGTCACCGACGACGGCGCTGCCATGATCATCCTCCCTTGGAACCGGTTCTTCCGGCGGATACCCGGCCGGCGCCTGCCCGACACGGGATTCGCCGCGCGAGCAGCGGGTATCCCGAACGCGACCCCGAGCCCGGACCAGGAGCGTGCATGAACGGCAGCCAGCCCGCAACCGACCTGACCACCGTCCTCGCCGGCGACCACCGGGAGCTGGACCGCCTGTGCACCGAGCTCGAGCTCGGCCAGGGCAGCCCGGAGAACCGCAAGGACCTCGCCGACCACCTCATCGCGGAGCTGGTCCGCCACGCCGTCGCCGAAGAGTCCTTTCTCGACGGCGAAAGCGCGCTCGGCGAGGCGGACGGCCTGATGCGGCAGCTGGAGGGCGCCGGGCCGCAGGAGACCCGGTTCGAGCGGCTGCTGGGCGGGCTGATCCGCGCCGTCCGGCGGCACGTGCACGACGAGGGCCCGGCGGCGGTGCGCCGGGTCCGGCTCACCTGCTCGCCCGAGCGGCGGGCGGAGCTGGGCAAGGAGGTCCTCGCGGCCCGCGACGCCGCGGCGACGGTGCCGCACCCGGACCTGTCCGACCGCGTGCCGCAGGTCGACCAGCTGTGGCCGGGACCGGGCTTCGTCGACCGGGCGCGGGACGAGCTCCGCCGCGCCGCGGACTCGCCCGGTTGAGCGCCGGGCGGCGCCGGTTTCGGGTTGAATGGGGACCGGCACCCGAAGGAGGACGACGACCGGCATGAGCATCGGTGAAGACGAATGGGCGCGGGAGCGGGCGCGGTTCGGGCAGGACGGCGAGCCGCCCGCCGGCCCGCTGACGCAGCAGTTCGCCGAGCTCACGCGCATGTTGCTCGACGTGACCCCTACGGTGGGGGGCGTCCTGCGGCTCGTCGTCGGCGCCGCGAGCGCGCTCGTCCCGGGCGCCGACCTGGTCAGCGTCACCCTGCGCGAGCCCGACGGCACGTACCACACGCCGGTCGAGACCGACGCCGTCGCGGTGCGGCTGGACCAGGTGCAGTACGACCACGCGGAAGGACCCTGCGTCGAGTCGGCGCGCCCGGACGGCCCGGCCATCGGCTGGTCGCAGAACCTCGCGCAGGACCCGCGGTGGCCGTCGTTCGGCCCGGCCGCGGCCGGCTTCGGCTACCACTCGGTCTTGGCGACGGCGTTGCTGCCGGACGCCCTCCCACCCCGCCGCTCGGGCGCGCTCAACATCTACTCGAGCCGGCCGGAGGCGTTCGACAGCCGTTCGATCGACCTGGCGCTCTTGCTGGCGACGCACGCGTCGCTGGCACTGGCGCACACCGAAGCCGTCGTGGCGGCCGACCTGGAGCGGGAGCACCTGCACCGGGCGGTGGAGAGCCGGGACGTGATCGGCCAGGCGAAGGGGATCTTGATGCAGCGGCGCGGCATCACCGCCGACGAGGCGTTCGACGTGCTGCGGCGCGCGTCCCAAGACCTGAACGTCAAGCTGGCCGACCTGGCGGTGGCGCTCGCCACCCGGCACACCGAGGTCGACCTCCCGGTCGCCGACCGCTGAACCCCGGACACGACGAAGGGCGGAGCTTTCACGTGAAAGCTCCGCCCTTCGGAGTTGCGCGTTACTGGGCCGAGTACGGGGACCGGTTCTCAATCGACGGGCTGGCCGCCGGGTAGCGGCCGTCCTGGCCCGGCACCGGGGTGACCGTCGCCTGCGGCTCGGGTCCCGTGGGCTGCTGGCGGCCGCCGCGCTGGACCACCGCCTCCACCTCCTGCTCGCCGCGGATGCGGGCGAGCACCGCGAGGGTGATCGCGTGGGCGATCGCGAGGATCAGCAGCAGCACGCCGAGCCGCCCGACG
Organism: Amycolatopsis sp. NPDC098790; assembly: GCF_044759945.1. Lineage (NCBI taxonomy): Bacteria > Bacillati > Actinomycetota > Actinomycetes > Pseudonocardiales > Pseudonocardiaceae > Amycolatopsis > Amycolatopsis sp. NPDC098790. The sequence goes on along the minus strand of NZ_JBIWAI010000002.1, from coordinate 1,278,530 downwards.
ACGCCCGGGAGGTCGCTGCCGCCCATGTCGATCGTGGAGATCAGCGCCAGCACGCCCAGCGTGGCCAGGTGGAACAGGACGGTGACCAGGCGGGTCATCGAAGCGCCGGCCGCCGGGTCGCCGTAGGAGTTCTCCAGGTAGCGGCGGCCGCTGCGGTAGATGATCTGCCCGTCGATCAGGACCAGCGCAACGCCGATCGCGAGGAACGACAGGTACGCGTTCGTGGTCATGCCGGGACGCTCCTTCTCCTGGGGGGACCTCTTCGGGTGAAGTACCCGGCCGGTCGCGGAGGGAAACGCCGCGGTCACCCCGTGAAGGTGTCGGGGTCCGGTCCGGTGCGGTGCCCGTCGTCGAGCTTGCCGATCGCCGTCATGTCCTCGTCGTCGAGCTCGAAGCCGAAGACGTCGATGTTCTGCCGGATCCGCTCCGGCGACGACGACTTGGGGAAGACGATGTTCCCGAGCTGGATGTGCCAGCGCAGCACCACCTGCGCGGCCGTCCGGCCGTGCTTTTCGGCCAGGTCCCGCAGGACCGGGTCTTCGAGGACCTCCGCCTGCGCCAACGGGCTCCACGCTTCGGTCGCGATGCCGTGTTCCCGGTGGTACGCACGCAGTTCGGCCTGCTGCAGCGCCGGGTGCAGCTCGATCTGGTTGACCGCGGGCACGGTCCCGGTCTCCTCGGCGAGCCGGTCGAGGTGGGCGGGCTGGAAGTTCGAGACGCCGATCGCGCGGGCCTTGCCCGCCCGCAGGATGTCCTCGAAGCCCTGCCACGTGCGGACGTAGTTGTCCTTGTGCGGCAACGGCCAGTGGACGAGGTAGAGGTCGACGTAGTCGAAGCCGAGGCGCCGCAAACTGCCTTCGAGCGCGGTGATCGCGTTGTCGTGCCCGTGCGCGTCGTTCGCCAGCTTCGTCGTGACGAACACGTCTTCGCGCGCGAGCCCGGACTCCGCGACGCCGACGCCGACACCCGCTTCGTTGCGGTACATCTGCGCCGTGTCGATGTGGCGGTAACCCGCTTCCAGTGCGGTTCGCACGGCCTGGGCGGTGTCCTCCGGCGGGATCTGGAACACGCCGAACCCGAACTGCGGGATCCGCACGTCGTCGCCCAGGTCCACGGCCGGAACGTCGGTGGTCGTCATGCCTGCGGCCTACCCGGGGGTTCCGGGCGCAAAACACGGCGGGACGGTAGCCGCCCCGCCGTGTCACCCGATCGTGTGATCTACGTCCCCGGGCGGTCCACGTCGCCGCGCCACGCGCCGGACTCGCGGCCGCGGCGCTCGATGAACTCCTTGAAGCGGTTCATGTCGCCCTTCACCCGGCGGTCGAGCACGCCGAGCTTGTCCGCCACGTTCTCGGCGAAGCCCTCGGGGTCGATGTCCATCTGCGCCGTGACCCGGGTGTGCGAGTCGTCGAGCCGGTGGAACGTGATCACCCCGGCGTGGTCGGGACCGGAGTCCGACGTCCAGGCGACCCGCTCGTCGGGGTGCTGTTCGGTGATCGTCGCGTCGAATTCGCGCGTCACGCCACCGAACCGCGTCACCCAGTGGGTGTGGGTGGCGTCCACCTGGCGGATCTCTTCGACGCCCTCCATGAACTGCGGGAACTCCTCGAACTGCGTCCACTGGTTGTACGCGGTCGAAACGGGGACCTCCACGTCCACGCTTTCGGTGATCGTGCCCATGCACTCCTCCTCGTCGGTGGTGTGCGAATCGGCTACCCGGTGCCGCACCGGTCAAACCCGGCGTGGTTGACCCCGCGCGCCCCCGGGTACACGGCGGCCAGGCAAGGAGGTGTTCCGTGATCGAAGAAGTGAACAAGAAGCCGGCGGCCGACCGCTCGGTCGGAGAGCTGGTGACGGACCTGACCGACGAGGTCAAGCGGCTCGTCCGGGACGAGATGCGGCTCGCGGTGTTCGAACTGCAGCGCAAGGGCAAGAAGATGGGCGTGGGCGCCGGGCTGTTCGGCGCGGCGGGCCTGTTCGCGTTGTTCGGCGCGGGCACGCTGGTCGCGGCCGCCGTGCTGGCGCTGGCACTCGTCGTGCCGGGCTGGCTGGCCGCGGTGATCGTCGCCGTCGCGTTGTTCCTGGTCGCCGGGATCGCCGCGCTGGTGGGCAAGAAGGAAGTCACCCAGGGCGTGCCGCCGGTGCCCGAAGAAGCCATCAGCGGGGTCCGCGAAGACGTGGACACCGTGAAACAGGGAGTGCACTCATGAGCGGGGACTTCCCGAAGAACGCCGAAGAGGCGCGGCTCGACCGGGACACCACCCGGGAAGAGCTGGCCGAGACGCTGGAAGCGCTCGGGCAGAAGCTCGACGTGAAGACCAGGGTCAAGGAAGGCGTCGACGAGAAGCTGTACCAGGCGACCGCGAAGGTCGCCGACGTGACGAACGAGCCGACCGCGGTCAAGTTCCGCCAGGGCGCGGACGCCGTCCGGAGCAACCCGCTGCCGGTCTTCGCCGGCGTGCTGGGCCTGGTGATCCTGATCCGGCTGATCCTGCGACGGAGGAACGACTCGTGAACAAGGTCCTGTACAAGCCGCTGAGCTGGATCGTCGGCGCCCTCGGGGGTGTCCTCGCCGGCCAGGCGTTCAAGCAGGTCTGGAAGCGCGTGGCAGGCGAAGAGGACGCGCCCGACGCCACCGACCGCGACTACACCTGGCAGCAGGTGATCATCGCGGCGGCGGTGCAGGGCGCGATCTTCGCCGCCGTCAAGGCCGCCACCGAACGCGCGAGCGCGATCGGGTACGAGAAGGCGACCGGCGACTGGCCGGACGACTGATCATCCACAGTGGACGGCGGGAGGCGTGACCGCCGCGGCGGTCACGCCTCCCGGCCGGGCTCGGGAACCGGCGTCAGGTCCGCGATCGCGGCACCGACCCCGGGGTGGATCTCCAGCAGCAGGTCCGCGCCGGTGGCCTCCAACGAGCGGGTGACCGCGTGGCCGCCGACGACGACGGCGACCCGGGTCCGGGCGTGCGCGTCGAGCAGCGACCGGACGCCGGCGCAGCTGAGGAACGCGACGCGGGTCAGGTCGACGACCAGCCGCTCGCCGGTGGCGAGCGCTTCGTCGAGGGTGCCGACGGTGGCGGCGTCGATGTCACCCACCAGCGTGACGACACGGACCCCGCCGGGTCGTACGGTGCTGGTGAAGGTCAAGCCGGACGGCTCGTCGATCGTGCGAAAACAGTACATGGCGCTCCCTATCGCAGCGTGCAGGGGCGCTGACCGGAGCACGTGAGTCTGAACAACAGCCAACACCCCGACCGTACGCGTCCAGGCCCACAGGTCAACCCCGCGGGTTTCCGCGTCCCGACCTCGGGTAACCGGCGGAGACCGACATCCGCCCCGGAAGGAGACCCATGCGTGTCGTGATCGTCGGCGGCGGGTTCGCCGGCTACCACGCGGCCAAGAGCCTGCGGAAGACCGCCGGCGAAGACGTCGAAGTCGTCGTGCTGAACCCGACGGACTACTTCCTCTACCTGCCGTTGCTGCCCGAAGTGGCGGCCGGGATCCTCGACCCGCGGCGGGTGACGGTGTCGATCCCCGAGACGCTGCCGGGTGTGCGGCTCGTGCTCGGCAAGGCGACCGGCGTCGACTTCGAAGCGCGCGAGGTCTGCTACACCGACCCGGAGGACCGGGATCACCGGATCGGGTACGACCGGGTCGTGCTCGCGGCGGGCAGCGTCAACAAGCTGTTGCCGATCCCGGGTGTCCCGGAGTGCGCGCACGGCTTCCGCGGCGTGCCCGAAGCGCTCTACCTGCGCGACCACATCACGCGGCAGATCGAGCTCGCCGCGGCGGCCGAAGACCCCGCCGAACGCGACGCGCGCTGCACGTTCGTGGTGGTCGGCGCGGGCTACACCGGCACCGAGGTCGCCGCGCAGGGCCCCGCGTTCACCGAAGCCCTGGCCCGGCGCCACCCCGAGCTGGCCGGGCAGAAGATCCGCTGGCTGCTGCTCGACGTCGCCGAGCGCGTGCTGCCCGAGCTCGGCAAGCGGCTCGGCCGGACCGCCGACGAGGTGCTGCGCGCCCGCGGGGTCGAGGTGCTGATGAAGACCTCCGTCGACCACGCCGACGCCAAGGGCGTCACGCTGACCAACGGTGATCCCGTGCCGACCCACACGCTCGTCTGGTGCGTGGGCGTGCGGCCGGACCCGCTGGTCGCCGACCTCGGGCTGGAGACCGCCAAGGGCAGGCTCGTGGTCACCGAGCAGCTCACCGTGCCCGGCCACGACGACGTCTTCGCCTGCGGCGACGCGGCCGCGGTGCCCGACCTCACCCGCCCCGGCCAGTACACCGCGATGACCGCGCAGCACGCCGAGCGGCAGGGCAAGCTCGCCGGGCGCAACGTCGCGGCGTCGCTGGGCTACGGCCGCACCGGCACCTACCGCCACCACGACCTCGGCTTCGTCGTCGACCTCGGGGCCGGCGCCGCCGCGGCGAACCCGTTGCACATCCCGCTGTCCGGGCTCCCGGCGAAGGCCGTCACGCGCGCCTACCACCTCATGGCGATGCCCGGGAACCGCGTGCGCACGGCGGTCGACTGGGCCCTCGACCGGCTGACCGGCCGCCAGACCGTCCAACTGGGACTCGTCCGGTCCGGCTCGGTGCCGCTCGACACCGACTCCCCCGAACTCCCCCGGCGCTGAAAGGACTTCCCATGGCCGCCGAACCCGCTCGTTCCGAAGGCCCGTCCGTCGTGACCGCGGGCGACCCGTCCGGGCCGAAGATCATCGTGCTCGACCCGGCCGGCGCCGCGCGGCACGACGAGCTGCCCGCGACCTGGCGCCCGCTGGCCGAGAAACGCGGGATCTTCTGGTGCCGGGTGCCCGCCGGCGGCGCCCTGACCGAGGCCGACGACCTCGTGGGCGACCACGGTCCCGGTGATCCCGAGATCGCCGTCGTCGCGAGCGGTCCGTTCGCGGCCGAAGCCCTCCAGCTGGTGGAACGCCACCCGGGCGGCGCCGCGCACCTGTTGCTGGTCGACCCGGCGTCGGACGCGTTCCTGCCCGCCGGTGACGCCGCGAAGGCGAACGAAGAATGGCTGGCCGAGCACGACGACGTCGTGGCGAAGCTGCGCGAAGCGGGCACAGAGGTGCGGCTGATCGCCTCGACGACCGGGGGCCCGGAGGACCGCGTGCCCCCGCCGTTGCCGCTCGGTCACCCGGACGTGGTGGCGGCGGTGCGATCGGCGCTCGGCGACGGTTAGCCCGGGCGCGCGGGCTACGTCCGAGCGCCGCGGCGTCAGTCGTCGTCGAAAACGGAGAGCGCCTGGCGGCGGTGCAGCAGGTCGACCGCCGCGTCGAGCTGGTGTTCGAGGTCCTTGAGCCGTAGCCGCTCGTCCGGGGTCAGCCCGCCGTGGTGGAGGGCGCCCTTGCGCAGCCGGTGCTCCTCGTCGATCAGGTCGGCGATGCGGTCGGTGATTTCGTGGCCTGCCATGGGAAGTTCCCCTCCTGTCCGTCCGCGAGCATACGCCGCGCGGGTAGCCTCGCCCGGGTGATCGACGTCGCCCAGCTGGTGCGCGCCCGTGGCGCTCGGGCGAGCCTGTGCGTCCTGCGCGACGGCCGGGTGCTGCTCGACATCGGCCCGCCGGACGCGCTGTACTGGATCTTCTCGGCGAGCAAGCCGTTCGTCGCGCTGCTGGTGCACGAGCTGGCGGTGCGGTCCGCGGTGGACCTGGACGCGCCGGTGGCCCGCTACTGGCCGGAGTTCGCCGGCGGCGGCAAGGGTGCGGTGACGATCCGCCAGGTGCTGCGGCACCGTTCGGGCTTCGCGACGGCCCGCGGGTTCGCCGGCGACGCGCTCACGATGACCGATTGGCCCCGCGCGGTCCGGGCGATCGAGCGCGCCCCGCTGCGCTGGGCGCCCGGCTCGGTCCCGGCGTACCAGCCGATCGTGTTCGGGCACATCCTGGGCGAGCTGGTCCGCCGGGTGACCGGCACGTCTGTGGAGTCGCTGCTCGCCTCGGAGTTCCTGGGTCCGCTGGGGCTGGCCGACACGTACCTCGGTCTGCCGTCCCCGCTGTGGCCCCGGCACGTCCCGGTCCGCGGCTACGGGCTGGGCGGCCCGGTGACGGCCCGGGTGGTGAACCGCCGCGCGGTCCGCCGTGCGGTGATCCCGGCGGCGGGCATCTCGACGACGGCCCGCGACCTGGCCCGGTTCTACCAGGCACTGCTGGACGGGTTCGCCGGACCGGCGGTGGCGGAGGCCCGCCGTCCGTCGGGCGACGCGGTGGTCGACCGGACGATCGGCACCCGCATCCGCTGGGCTCAAGGGTTCCAGCTGGGCGGCATCGGCCGTCCGATGGGGACGACGAGCGCCCGCGAGACGTTCGGGCACAACGGGAGCAACTGCTGCATAGCGTGGGCGGACCCGGGCCGGCGGCTGGTGTTCGCGTACTTGACGGACCGCCTGGTGTCCGGCCACAGCGCGGCGGCACACCTGGGCGAAGTGGCGGACGCGGTCCTGCGGGCCTGCGACTGAGCACAGCTCGTGGGTGAGAAACAGTGTTCTAGCCCTGTTTCTCACTCACGAGCGGCGGGCCAGGTCGATGAACCCCCGCACCACGGGCGCCACCGCGCCGGCCCGCCAAGCCAGGCCCAGGTCGATCACCGGCACCGGGTCCTCCAACCGCCGCAACACCACTCCGCGGCGCTTCAGCCCGCGCGCCCGGTGTTCCGGGACCGCCGCGATGCCCGCTCCCTCCGCGACCGCGCGCACCAATTGCTCGTCCTCCGGTTCCTCCCGCACGATCGGCGGCACCCCGGCCGGCCACACCTGCGCGCTGATCGCGTCGTACTGCCCCGGCCCGTTCTCACGCGGCCAGAACACCACCGGCTCCGCCGCCAGCCACGCCCGCCGCAACCGTCCGCGGCGGCGGGCCAGCGCGTGCCCCGACGGTACCGCGATCAGCACCTCCTCCGAGCCGACCACCGCCACCTCGACGCCCGGGGCGACCACCGGCGGCCGCACGAAGCCCACGTCGATCTCGCCGGCGGCCAGCCGTGCCAGGTTCAAGCTCGTCCAGCCCGTCTCCAGCGCCAGCTCCACCTGCGGGAACGCCGCCCGGTACGCCGCCACCAGGTCGCCGGCCAGCGGGCCCGGCGCCGACCGCGTATAGGCGATCCGGAGCCGTCCCGCGTCGCCGCGGCCGGCCGCCGCGATCACGCCGCGGGCGCGGTCCAGGCGCGAAAGCAGCTCCCGCGCCTCCGCCGCCGCCACCCGGCCCGCCTCCGTCAGCGCGAACCGCGGTCCCGAGCGGTCCAGCAGCGCCACTCCCAGCTCCGCCTCGAACGCCCGGATCTGCTGGCTCAGCGACGGCTGTGACACGAACAGCCGCGCCGCCGCGCGCGTGAAGTGCATCTCCTCGGCGAGCACGGCGAAGTAGTGCCAACGGCGCAGGTCCACCCAGTCACTATAGGACCGGCCTATAGATCGAGAGGGACGAAGTCTTGGACCGGCCGCCGCGCCGAGCCCAAGACTGGAAGACGTGAACCGCACCGATCGCAAGGCCCACGCCCTCGCCGCCGCCGCGGACCGGCGCCTCCTGGACCCGCTGGCCGGGTTCGTCGACCTCGCCGGGATCCGCGAAGCCGTCGAGGACCTGACCAAGGCGTTCGCGCCGCTCGGCCGCGTCCAGCACACCGTCGCCGCCAAGGCGTGCGGCCTCGCGCCCGTCCTGCGCTACCTCGCCGACCTCGGGGTCGACGCCGAGGTCGCGAGCCCCGGCGAGACGGCGGTCGCCGAAGCCGCCGGCCTGCGCGGCGCCCGGCTCGTCCTCGACTCCCCCGCCAAGACACGCGCCGAACTCGCGCACGCGCTGGCCGAAGGCACCGCGATCAACGCCGACAACTTCCAGGAACTGGCCCGGCTGGACGACCTGGTCGACCGCCCGCGCTCGCTGCTCGGCCTGCGGATCAACCCCCAGGTCGGCGCCGGCCGGATCGGCGACACCAGCACCGCGACGACGACGTCGAAATTCGGCATTCCCCTGCGGGACAACCGAACCGCCATCGTCAAAGCCTTCGCGCGGCGGCCCTGGCTGACCCGGCTGCACGTCCACGTCGGCTCGCAGGGCTGCCCACCGGAGCTGATGGCCGACGGCGTCGCCGCCGTGCACGAACTCGCCGAAGAGATCAACGCCGAACGCCGCCAGGTCACCAGCATCGACCTCGGCGGCGGCCTCCCCGTGAACTTCGCCTCCGAGGACCCCGGCCCGACGTACGCCGACTACGTCTCGACGCTGCTGGCGAAGGTCCCCGCCCTCGCCGACGGGCGCTACACCTTCGTCACCGAGTTCGGCCGGTCCCTGCTCGCGAAGAACGGCTTCCTCGTCAGCACCGTCGAGTACACGAAGGTCGCCGGCGGCCGGCCCATCGCCGTTACGCACGCGGGCGCGCAGGTCGCCGCGCGCACGGTCCTCCAGCCGGAGCACTGGCCGCTGCGCCTCACCGCCCTCGATCCCCGGGGCCGCCCGAAGACCGGACCCGAAGTGCCGCAGGACATCGCAGGTCCGTTGTGCTTCGCTGGCGACCTCCTGGCGAAGGAGCGTCCGTTGCCGCTGCTCGAACCCGGCGACCTCGTCGTCGCCCACGACACCGGCGCCTACTACTTCGGCGCGCACTACGCCTACAACACGCTGCCGCGCCCGGCCGTCCACGGCTTCACCGTGTCCGCGCGAGGACACGTCGAATTCACGCCGATCCGCCGCGCGCAGTCCCTCACCGAGCTGGTCGCGGACGCGGGTGCCGAATACGTCGGAGCGCTCCCCGAGGCGTGATCACCGGCGTACGATCCGGGCACGCCGAGGGGAGACTGCCATGGGGGCCGGTCGCGACCTGCCGCGGTTCGCCGCGCTGCCAGTGGGGATCGTCGTCGCCGCGCAGGCGGTGATCCTGACCGCGCTGTCCGGCCGCTACGGCTTCCACCGCGACGAGCTGTACTTCGTCGCGGCGGGCCACCGCCTCGACTGGGGCTACGTCGACAACCCGCCGGTCACGCCGTGGCTCGCCCGCGCGTCGACGGCGTTGTTCGGCGAGACGCCGTCCGGTCTGCGCGTGGTCGCGACGCTGCTCGGCATGGCGACCGTCGTGGTCGTCGCGCTGATCGTGCGCGAGTTCGGCGGGGGCCGCGGCGCGCAGCTGTTCACCGCGGTCGCGACGGCGCTCTCGGCGTACGTCCTGGTCGTGTCGCACATGCTGGCGACGAACTCCGCGGATGTCCTCCTGTGGTCGCTGATCGCCCTGTTCGGCCTGAAGCTCCTGCGCACCGGCGACGGCCGCTGGTGGCTCGCCATCGGCGCCGCCGCCGGGCTCGGGATGGCGAACAAGTGGCTCGTCCTGCTCCTGCTGTCCGGGCTGGGCATCGGCGTGGCCGTCGCCGGTCCGCGCGCGGTGCTGCGGACCTGGTGGCTCGCCGCCGGCATCGGGGTCGCCGTGGTCCTGGCCGCGCCGGTGGTGGTCTGGCAGGCGGCGCACGGCTGGCCGATGCTCACCGTCGCCGGCGGGATCAGCGACGACGACGGCGGCGAGAACCGCGCGTTGTTCGTGCCGATGCAGCTGGTGTACCTGTCCCCCGTGCTGGTGCCCGTGTGGATCGCCGGGCTCGTGCGGCCGTGGCGCGACCCCGCTCTGCGCTGGGCGCGCGCGCTCGCGATCGCCTACCCGGTCGTCTGCGCCGAACTCCTGGTCCTGGGCGGGAAACCGTACTACTCGGTGCCGTTGCTGCTGCCGCTGGTGGCGCTCGGCGCCGAGCCGGCGTTGCGGTGGCTGGGCCGTGGTGCCGTGCCGCGGCGGGTGCTCACCGGCGCCGCGGCCGTGGTGTGCGCGGTCGTGTCCGTCCTCACCGGACTCCCGGTGGTGCCGGCGTCGGCGCTGAACGGCCCGTTGCTGGCGGTCAACAAGGAACCCGGCGAGCAGGTCGGCTGGCCGGGGTTCGCCGAATCCGTCGCCGGCGCCTGGGAGAAGATCCCGGCCACCGAGCGGGACACCGCGGTGATCGTCGCCGGGAACTACGGCGAGGCGGGCGCGCTCGAGCACTACGGGCCCGCACTCGGGCTGCCCCAGCCGTATTCGCCGCACATGTCCTACGCCGACTGGGGTCCGCCGCCGGACCGGCTGGTCGGCCCGGTCCTGCTCGTCGGCGGTTTCGACCGCGGGTCGCCCGCGTCGCGGCTGATCACCGGGTGCCGCCCGGTGGCCAAGTACCACACCGCCGGAGGTGTCGACAACGACGAGAACGGCACCTCGTTTTCGTTGTGCACGCTGACCGAGCCGTGGTCGACCGCCTGGCCGAAACTGCGGCAGTTCTACTGAGTCCGGTTCGCGCTACCCTCGGGCGCATGGTGGCGACGCGCACGGCGGTGGCCGTGGTGGGGGCGGGTCCGGCCGGGCTCACGGTGGCGAACCTCCTGCGGCGCGCGGGGATCCCCTGCGTGCTGCTGGAAACCGGGAGCCGGGCGTTCATCGAGCAGCGGCCGCGGGCCGGGTTCATCGAGGAGTGGGCCGTCCGCGGGCTCGAACAGCGGGGGCTCGGCGAGCAGCTCGTCGCGAAGGCACCGCGGCACGAAGAGTTCGAGTTCCGGTTCGCCGGGCGGCGGCATCCCTTCCGCTACGGCGACGTCACCGGGCAGCGGCATTTCGTGTACCCGCAACAGCTTCTGGTGACCGACCTCGTCGCGCAGTACACCGACGCGGGCGGCGAGGCCGTCTTCGAGGTCTCCGACGTCCGGCTGCACGACCTGGCATCGGACTCCCCCGCCGTCACGTTCCGGACCGCGGACGGGGAGCACCGGATCGAGTGCGACTTCGTCGCCGGCTGTGACGGCGCCCGCGGCGTCACGCAGGGGTACCTGCCGCCGGAAACCACCGTGAAGTCCCACCACGACTACGGAATCGGCTGGCTGGCCCTGCTCGCGGAGGCGCCCCCGTCCGCCGACGGCGTCCTGTTCGGCATCCACCCGCGCGGGTTCGGCGCGCACATGGCCCGCACGCCGGAGGTGACGCGGTTCTACCTCCAGACGGCGGCGGGCGAGACCGAGGCGGACTGGCCCGACGAGCGCGTCTGGACGGAGCTGAAGGCGCGGCTCGCGGTGCCGGACGGGCCGGTCACCGAGGGGAAGCTGATCGAAAAGCGGATCCTCGACATGCACAACTACGTCGTGGAGCCGATGGCGCACGGCCGGCTGCACCTGGCGGGCGAGTCGGCGCACCTGGTCGCGCCGATCGCGGCGAAGGGCATGAACCTGGCGCTGCACGACGCGTTCCTGCTGGCCGAGGCGTACGAGGCGCACTACGCGGGCGACCCCACGCGGCTGGCCGGCTACTCCGACGCGTGCCTGCCGCTGGTGTGGCAGTACCAGGAGTTCTCCCAGTGGCTGTCGGACATCTTCCACCACACCGCGGCCACGGGCGACAACCCGTTCCAAGCGCGCATCGCGGAGGCCCGGATGCGCCGCCTGCTGGGTTCGCCCGCGGCCGCGGCGGCGTTCGCGGAGCTGTACATCGGCAAGAACGCCGACCTCTAGCTCCAGGCGATCTTGAACACCCACGCGTAGCGGCCGGCCTGCCGGGCCGCGGCCGGGACGTCGATCACCAGCGAGCCGTTTTCGACGGTCCAGTGCAGGTTCCCGCGGTAGCCCAGCAGCGTCACGCGGTCGCCGGCGCGGATCGGGACCGGCGCGTCGACCACCAGCCTGCTGCCCGGCGCAGCCAGTGAGTGCACGTAGAAGGCCTCGTTCTGCTTGACCGTGAACCGCAGGTCGCCGAGCTGGGCCATGCGCGACCAGTACGTCGTGCCGTAGATGGCTTCGCCGTTGACCTTCAGCCACGCACCCGCGTCGCGCAGGTGCTTCTGCATGACGTCCGGGATCGTGCCGTCGAAGTCCGGGCCGATGTCGAGCAGGAAGTTGCCGTTCTTCGACACGATGTCGACGAGCGTCCGGACGACCTCCTCCGCCGTCATGTACCGGTCGTCGGGGGTCGCGCGGTTGTAGCCGTAGGAGAACGGGTCGAGGCCGCGGCTCGCCTCCCACTTCGCGACCACGGTGTTCGGGTACGTCGTGTACTCCGGCGTGGTGAAGTCGTGGTCGGGGATGCCGCCGCGGTCGTTGTAGGTGACGTCCTTGGGGCGCTTGCGGTTCTTGGCGTGGTTGAAGTACTCGGTGATCGTGGTCCGCGTGTCGTTGACGCCGCCGATGTCGAACCACAGGACGTCCGGGTCGAACCCGGAGATCAGCTCGAGCACCTGCGGAGTCTGGTAGTCGCGGACGAAGTCCTTGCCCGCGGTGTAGCCGGTGTAGGGCAGCGGCGCGCCGGTGTACGGGTTGCGCGGCGCGTGGCCCATCCACGGGTTGTCCGGGTTGAACCATTCGGGCAGCGAGAAGTACAGGCCGTTGCGCAGCTGGGGCGTGTACTTCCGGGACGCCGTGAACAGTTCGCCGATGATGTTCCGGCGAGGGCCGAGCTTGACGGAGTTGCGGTCGCTGACCTTGGTGTCCCACAACGCGAAGCCGTCGTGGTGCTTGGACGTCAGGACGTAGTACTCGGCGCCCGCGTCCGCGATCAGGTCGAGCCACGTGCGGGGGTTGAACTTCGCGGCGGTGAACAGCGGGATGAAGTCGTCGTAGGCGAAGTCCTCGCCGTACTTTTCGCGGTGGTAGGCGTAGGTCGCGCCGTTCGGGTCCTGCTGGTTCTGCCAGTACCACTCGGCGTACTGCTGCCCGACCGGCGCCCACGCGGGCACGGCGTACACGCCCCAGTGGATGAAGATGCCGAACTTGCTGTCGGTGAACCAGTAGGGCGCCCGGTGCGTCGACAGCGACGCGTCGGCCGGCCGGAAGTCCGGAATCCCGAGGGTGATCGGCACCTGCTGGGTGGCGAGGGTGCCGCGGCCGGCCGTGACGCGGACCTGGCCGTTCGTGGTGGTCCCCGGCGGCACGGACGCGTTCGGGGCGATCCCGAGCCGGACGGTGGCCTGCTCCCCCGGCGCCAGCGCGCGGATGGCCGCCGGCACGGTCGTCCGGCCGCCGGGGACGTCGACGGTGACGGCGACCTTGTCCCCGGCGCCGAGCCACACGGTGCCGGCGTTGACGATGGTCGCCTCGGCGGCCTGCGGACCGCCGTCGGACAAGAGGTTCGCCGTCGAGCGGCTGTCCAGGACCAGCGCCGAGCGGCCGACGGCCACCGGCTGCAGGGTGAGGGCGAAGACGTGCAGGCTGGAGACGTTCGGCGCGGGGTTCGCCGTGGTGGGCAGGGTCAGGGCGACGGCTTCGCGAGCCGGGTCGACCCAGACCTGGCCGGTGGCCAGGGAAACCGGGTTGTTGTCGACGACCCCGCCGGGTGCGTACCGGAAGGGCGAGACCAGCGCGCCGGTGCCGGTGTACCAGTCGGGGCCGGAGAGGGAACCGGTGCTCGTGCTGCCGTCGGCGTAGTGCACGGTGGCGGTGCCCCCGGTCGTGCCGTAGCTGGCGGCGACCAGGAAGTACGCGACGAAGTAGCGACCTTTCGGCAGGTCGATCCGCTGGCCGGTGGCGGCGATGTTGTTCTTCGCGCCGACGGCCGCGGGCCCGAGCGTGAACGGGACGCCGCCGACGGTGCTCGTCCGCCCGGCGGGCAGCTGTTCGGCGGGGAAGGTGTAGCCGGAGCCGTCGAAGTCGCCGCCGGTGGCCGAAGCGCTGTCGATGCCGTCGTTGGTGAACCAGGCATCGAGCGCGACGGGCACGGGCGGCGGGGGCGGGACGATCGGCGTGCCGGGGCGGTCCGGAGCGGCGTCCACGGGTACCGCGGCACCGGCGGGGGTGCGGCCGGCCGCGCTGAGGGCCACGGCGCCACCGAGCGCGATGCCGAGGGCTTGCCGGCGGGGGAAGGTCGTCACTGAACCTCCAGGGATCGGATGACTACGGCGGAAGGACGACAGAGTTCGGCCTTTGGTGGCCGTTCGGTCGTTGGCGGGGCTGATTCATCCGATGCCTGACCTTGCTCGCTGGGCCAGTCGGGTGTCAAGAGGCGATCGAAGTGAACCTCGCTCGAGCTCGGTTCGTGGTCCTCAGTACGAGCTGCAGCTCTCGTCGTCACACCAGCCGCGCACCGAAAGGCCAGACCGATGTCCACCCCACAGAACGCGCTGAGCCGCCGCGCGATCACCATCCTCAAGGCGGTCCGCGACGGGCGCGCCGAGCTCCGCTGCAGCTGTGAACCCGACCTCCGCGTGGACGGGTTGTCGTGCTGCGACCAGAACACCGCCCACGACCTCGCCCGCGCCGGGCTGATCCGCGCGATCGGAACGCCGTCGCCGGGCCAGTGGGCGCCGGCCCAGCTGACCGACGCCGGCCACCACGCGCTCGGCGGCTTTTCCGCCGCCGCCTGAGCGAAGCCGCCGGCGGGCTTCGAACGTAGTGAATGACTCATTCCTGTCGCCTGGCGACAGGAATGAGTCATTCACGTCGTTTGGCGTCCTGGTTGGAATCCCGCCGCCTCGCGAAAAACCTCGGGAACCGCGTGAACCGGTCCGGGCCGGGGACCGTGCTCTGGGTGAGGGCGTCTCGCACACGCCCTCCGGGGTCGCCACGACGCAACGATCCGGGCCAGCCTCCGCCCGATCGGGACCGGGCACTCCGGCGAGCGGCCGTCGCGGCAACGGCCACCTCGCGCGGGCCCGTCCGGCATCCCCAGAATCCCGGACGGGCCCGCCCCCGGCCGCTGTCCGGGATCTTGTCCGGTTCGCTCACCTGATCAGCGGTCCCTGGCCCGGAGCAGCCGCGCCACTGTGAGTTCATGCGACGCTTCCTGGCCGTGAGCGCGGCAGTCCTGGCGGGGTTCGGCATCCTCACGACGTCCGGCAGCGCGAAACCGGAAAGCGCTGTCCCGACCGTCACCGAGCACGCCGTCAACGGGTGGGTCGGCACCTGGGCCGCCGCGCCCGCGGCCGCCGTCGCCAACACCCCGGACGGCTACCCCGGCTTCTCGATCCGCAACGTCGTGCACTCCAGTGCCGGCGGCAGCCGCACACGCGTCCACCTCTCGAACGCCTTCGGCGCCTCCCCCGTGACCTTCGGGCACGTCACCATCGCCGTGCAGGCCACCGGACCCGACGCCGTGCCCGGCACCCTGCGCTCGCTGACCTTCGGCGGCGCGCCGAGCGTCGTCGTCCCCGCCGGCGCCGAAGCGCTCAGCGATCCGGTGAACCTGCGGGTTCCCGCGGACGCCAACCTGCTCGTCACGACGTACGTGCCCACGAAGTCCGGCCCGGTGACCTACCACCCGGCCGCGTCGCAGACGTCGTACTTCACCCGCGCCGGCGACTTCGCCGGCAGCGAGGCCGGCGCGCCCTACACCGAGCAGACTTCCGTCTGGCACTACGTTTCCGGCGTCGACGTCCAAGGCAGCGCCGACGCTTCGATCGTGACGCTCGGCGACTCGATCACCGACGGCGTCGGCTCGGTCGCCGGAGCCAACCACCGCTGGCCGGACTACCTCGCCGACCGGCTCCACGGCCGCTTCGGCGTCCTCAACGCCGGCATCAGCGCCAACCGGCTGCTGCTCGACGTCCCCGGCTCCGGCGCCGGCCAGAACGCGCTGTCCCGCTTCGACCGCGACGTGCTGAGCGTCGGCGGCGTCCGGACGCTCATCGTGCTGGAGGGCATCAACGACATCCAGCAGGACCCGCACCAGACCGACCCCAACGCGATCACCTCGGCCTACCGCCAGCTGGTGACGCAGGCGCACGCCCGCGGCATCCGCGTCCTCGGCGGCACGCTCACGCCGTTCAAGGGCTGGCGCGTCTACGACGAAACCCTCGAAGCCACCCGCACCGCGGTGAACACGTTCATCCGCACCAGCGGGGTCTTCGACGGCGTCGTCGACTTCGACGCCGCCGTCCGCGACCCGGCCGACCCGCTGCGGATGCTGCCGGCCTACGACTCCGGCGACCACCTGCACCCGGGCGACGCGGGCTACGAGCGGATGGCCGCCGCGGTCCGGCTAGACCGGCTGTGAGCGCGGGATGAACAGCACCGCCACCAAACTGAGCAGCGCCACCGCCACCAGGTAGAGCGACACCGAAAGCGAAGTCCCGGTGGACGTCTGCAGCGCCGTCGCGATCAGCGGTGCGAACCCGCCGCCGAGCACCGCGCCGACGGCGTAGGAGAACGACGCGCCGCTGTAGCGGTACCGCGGCTCGAACAGCTCCGCGAACAACGCCGACTGCGGCCCGTAGGTCGCGCCCAGCCCGATGTTCAGCACCACCACGGCCACGATCAGCCAGACCGCGGCCTTGGTGTCCACCAGGAGGAAGAACGGGATCGGCCAGACGACGAGCAGGATCGACCCCGCCAGGTACACCGGTTTGCGGCCGACGCTGTCCGACCACGCCGCCGTGACCAGGATGCTCACCAGCCACGTCACGCTGCCGACGATGACCACGACCAGCAGCGTGGTGCGGTCGATTTTCAGCACGGACGTGCCGTAGGACAGCAGGTACGCCAGGAAGATGTAGCCGATCGCGGTGTTGGCGATGAAGCTGCCCGACGCCACGAGCACCGCCCGCGGCCGTTCCCGGAAGACGTCGACCATCGGACGGCGGCTGCGCGCGTCCGACTCCCGCAGCCGCGCGAACACCGGGCTCTCCTCGATCCGCAGCCGGATCACCAGGCCGACGCCGACGAGCACGATGCTCGCCAGGAACGGCACCCGCCAGCCCCAGGACGCGAACTGCGCGTCGGTCAGCGACCGGCCGAGGATGAAGAACAGCAGCTGCGCCAGGATGAGCCCGGCCGGGACGCCGATCTGCGAGAACGACCCGTACCGGCCGCGCCGGCCTTCCGGCGCGTGCTCGACCGCCATCAGCGCCGCGCCGCCCCACTCGCCGCCCGCGCTCAGCCCCTGCAGCAGCCGCAGGACGAGCAGCAGGATCGGGGCCCAGACGCCGATCGCGGAGTACGTCGGCAGCAGGCCGACGCCGACCGTGGCGAAGCCCATCAGCAGCAGCGACAGCACCAGCATCGCCTTGCGGCCCACGCGGTCGCCGAAGTGGCCCCACAGGATCCCGCCGACCGGGCGGGCCAGGAACCCGACGCCCAGCGTCGCGAACGCGGCGAGCGTGCCGGACGCGGGGGAGAGCGTCGTGAAGAAGAGCTTGCCGAACACGAGCGCCGTCGCCGTGCTGTAGATGAAGTAGTCGTACCACTCGATGGTGGTCCCGATCGCGCTGGCTACGGCGACCCGCCGCAGCTGTCGTGCCGCGACCGGGGTGCTCACGAGCCGGCCAGCGCGGGGACGAGGTCTTCGGCGAGCAGGTCCATCAGCAGCCCGTCGTGCCAGCTGCCGTCCGGACCGCGTTCGTACGCGCGCATCCGGCCGACCGGCTGGAAGCCCAGCGACTGGTACAGCTGGATGGCGGACTTGTTGTCCGCCGCGGGGTCGATCACCAGCCGGTGGTGCCCGCGCACGGTGAAGAGGTGCTCGGCCAGCGTCCGGATCGCGTCCGTGCCGAGGCCGCGGCCCTGCCAGTCCGGGTGGACCGCGATGTCGATCCCGGCGTGCCGGTACTGCGGATCGGCTTCCTCGAAGGCCAGTTCGATGCCCACGACGACGTCATCGTGCTCGATGGCGTACGTCGTGGTGCCTTCGTCGGGGTCGAGCAGGTAGGACACTTGGGTGGCCACCGGCTCTTCGGCGTCCGCCCACCAGCGGGCGATGTCCGGGTGCGACAGGATCTCCTCGAACCGGGCGGCGTCCGCGGCTGCGGCGGGGCGCAGGCGGACGCGGCTTCCGGGGATCAGGCCGGTCATCGAATCAGTGTCGACCCCGGAAGCCCTCCTGTCGAGCGGTCTCGCCGCCCGGCGTCACCAGGGGTTGTTGTCCTGCTCGTCCGGATCGGCCCCGGTCCCGCGGCGCGGCGGCGTCGCCGGGCCCGCCGAGGGCGGCGGCGTCGCGGCGCCACCGGACGGCGACGGCGGGGAGGGCGGCGGCTCGGCGGCCGGCGGCTCGTCGGGCTCGTCCGGGTCGGGGAACCGGCCGCGGAGGTTGTCCAGCAGCAGCGTCCTGGTCTCGCGGTCCTCGTCGCCGAGCTGCTCGGACATCACCCCGGCCACCTTCTCGGCGATGCCGGACTGCGCCCGCCGCATGGTGGTCAGGATGGCCCGGGACAGCTCGTCCAGGGGGAACGACTTGACCTTGTTGCTGAACGTCAGGTCGGTGACCGTGCCGTCGGCGCCGACGGTGACGCTGACCGCGCCGTCGCTGCTGGTCGCCGTCAGCCGCAGCCGCTCGGTCTCCTCCTGCGCCGCCTGGTAGCGCTGCGCCTTGGCCGCGAACCCGGCCGCCCAGTCGTCCATCCGGCGGATCGCCTCGTCCGGGTCCCGGATCAGGTCGCCGATGCCGTTGTTCGGAGAGGTCACGCCTGCCTCGATTCCGCCGTGCGCGGCGACGCGGCGAGCTGCCGCTCGAACGGCTGGGCGTTGGCCTCTTCGCCGTCGCGGTAGGACTGCGCCGCCGTCTTGACGTTGTCGGCGAGCCCGCGGACGCCCTCGGACGACGCGGTGAGCGCTTCCTTCGCCTTCTCCCCCGTCGGCCGGATGATCGGCGGCAGGAACGCGCACAGCAGCCCGTAGGCGTGGTCCGACATCGCCGAGTCGGCCGCGGCCGCCGCCGTGTCGAGCCGGTCCACCAGGCTCTCGACGTGGCTCGCGTGCGCGACCAGCTCGTCCGGTTCGACCTCGAAGCCCGCGGCCGTCATGCGTTCACTTCCAATCCTGGTTCTTCCAGTCGCCGATCACCGGCGGCGCCACCGCCTGCTCGCCCGCGAAGAAGTTGGGGTCGTCGCTTTCGAGGTAGTCGGCCGACTTGTGTTCCTTGTCGTCTTCCTTCTTGCCGCCGCGGCCGGCGGCACCCATGCCGCCCATGCCGGGGCTGCCCGCGGCACCGGACTTGCCGGCCAGGCCCGCGTTGCGCGCCGCCGCCGCTTCGGCCTCCGCGGCCGCGCCGGACGCGGCACCGCCGCCCAGGCTGCCCGCGCCCGTGCCGCGCACGCCACCGCCGACGCCGCCGGCACCCGCGCCACCGCCGCCGATCCCGCCGAGGGAACCGCCCCCGGTTCCGCCGCCGATGCCGCCGAGCCGGCTCGCGATGCTCTCGCCGTTGATCCCGCCGCCACGGCCGATGGTCGGCATCTTGCCGCCGCCCGGGATGCTGCTGTTCGGGATGCCGCCGGGGCCGGTGCCGGTGGGCAGGCCGGTGATCGGGTCGATGCCGGGCGGGGTGAACCCGGGGATCGGGCTGCCGCCGCGGATGCCGCCGCCACCACCGCCGGAGACGTCCGGGATGTTCGGGATCGACGGCGGCGTGTAGCCGGTGCCGCCGGTTCCCCCGGTGCTCCCGCCGATCCCGGAGGGGGTGAAGCCGGACGACGTCGTCGAGTCGTCGAAGCCCGGCACGGACGAGCCGGGGATGCCGGAACCGGTGAAGCTGCCGCCGGGGATGTCCGGGATGCCGGCGCCCGAGAAGCCCGACCCGCCGGCCCCGCCACCACCGCTGGCGGCCGGGATGCCGGCCCCGGAGAAGCCCGAGCCGCCGGCTCCGCTGCCACCGCCGGGGATGCCGGCGCCCGAGAAGCCGGACCCGCCCGCGCCCGAACCGTCGCCGGGGATGCCGCTGCCGGAGAAGCCGGAGCCACCCGCGCCCGAACCGCCGCCGGGGATGCCGGCACCGCTGCCGCCGGCGCCGCCCGCGCCGTCGAGCCCGGCGGCGTCCAGGCCGGCCGGGGTGCGGCCCGCGGCCGTGGGGTCCAGCGCCGGGTCCATCGCCGTGCGCGCCATCAGCGGCTGGGCGCCGCCCGCGCCCGCGCCGCCCGCGCCCATCGCCGTGCCCTGGCGTTGCGCCGTGGCCGTCGGGAGTTTCGGCGGGGCCGGGAACCGCGGTGTCGCGACCGCGGCGCCGATGGTCTCGTCGTACTGCGTCATGATCTGCGCGGCGTGGTCCCGCGCGGCCGTCTGCGCCCGGTAGGTCTGCATCGCCTCGCCGGCCGCGGCCGCGTACTGCACCGGGTCGGTCATCGCCATCAGCTTCTGGTTGGTGCTCTGCAGGTCGAACTGCACCGGCGGGTTCGCGACCATCTGCCGCTGGGTCTCGTTGAGCGCCTGGGAGTGGATCTCCTGCTGGCGGCCGGCGAGCGTCGCGCCCTGCGCGGTCGCGCCGAGCCACTTGCCGACGCCGGCGAGGTGCTCGCGGACGGCGTCACCGGCGTCGCCCTGCCAGTTGCTGGTGCTCGCGTTGATCGCGTCGCCGAGGGTCTTCTGGTGGGTGCCGAGGTCGTTGCCGACGCTCACCCACTCCTCCGACGTCTCCGCGACGGTCGCCGGGTTGGCGTCCTGCGTGATGGCGTCGTTCATCTGCTCGTGGCTGGCGTTGGCCCAGAGCGTCTTCGGGGCGCCGCCGTTCTCACGCATGGTGAGGCCCTCGTCGAGGCCGTGCTTGGCGTTGTCGAGGTGCTGCTGGTACAGCTCCTGGATCTTCTTGTCGCGCAGCACCGGGTCGACGGCGGGGCCGAGCCAGCCGGCCCGGATCTCGTCGTCGATCTGCTGGGTGGCCATCTCGCGGATCTCGTCACCCGAGGGGGTGTTGTCCGTCTTCAGCGGCCCGACGTAGTACTTCGACGACGAATCGGCCGTCACGTCGTACAGCGGACTGCGCGGGTTGTAGTCCGGGGACGACGGGTCCGAGACGGACTCGGCGGTGGGTGCCACGGTCTCCCTCAGCTCTGGTCGGCAGTCGGGAGCGAGGTCAGCGTCGCGCGCGTGGTCTCTTCCCGGGACTTGTAGTTCTGCTTGGCCAGCTTGATGGCCTCGATGTAGGTGGGGAACTCCTGGCGCGCCGCCTGCAGCTGCGTGACCAGGCCGTTCTCGTCGGCGGCGGTGCTCACCATGTGCGCGGAAACCCACTGGCCGGTCGCGGTCCGGCTCATCGCGGGCGCGTCGTGCAGCCGCTGCAGGGTCGCCCAGCGCTGCTCGAGCGACTCGAGCACGCCTTCGAGGGCTTCGATCAGCTGGTTGCCCGTGGTGTCGTCGATGGCGAAGCCGCCGGTCTGCGCGAGCCGCTTCAGCTGGGCGCCGGCGAGCCCGACGCGGACCGCGGCCATCGCCTTCTGGGCGGGTTCGGTCGCGGTCTGCATCTGCGCCGTCGCCTGGAGAGCCTGGGCAACCGCCTGGGTCTCTTCCGTCATCAGGACTGTTCCCTTTCCGGTCAGTACACCGCGGCGATGGCGTCGCGGATCGCGCGGGCGAGGTCGGCCCGCCCGGCCGGTACGTATTCCGCTGTCAGTTCGCCGGCTTCGCCGGTCGTGGTGCGCACCAGGTAGCGGCCGTCGGCGGTGTCCAGCCAGCTCAGCGGGTCGCCCGCGAGCCGCTCGCCGCGCCTGCCCTGCGCGGTGACGGCGATGTGGCCGCCGCCGAGCCGCGGTTCGGCGAGCACGCGTTCGAGCACCGCGACGTCCGACGGCTTCGGCGCCGGCGGCCGGCGGCCCGGCCGCACCACGGCCTTGACCTCGATCATGCCGAAGGCGTCGGTCTCTTCTTCGTCGAACTCGGCGTCCGCGATCCGCTTCGCCGTCATGGCCGAGACCTCGCGCCCGGCCGCGCGGTGCACGACGTGCCTGCCGGTGGTCGCGGCGGGGGCGGGCGGCAGCACACCGGTGACGACCTCGACCAGCTCCTCGTCGGCGAAGAGCGAGAAGAGCAGGTCGTCGGTGTCCGGGGCCTGGGTGACGCCGAGCGCCTGGGCGCCGTCGGTGACCACGAGCACGGCGACGTCGGCGCCGAGGCCGTCGATCCCGCTGACCGCAACCGAAACCCGAGGCTCGGCGAGCAGCTCGAACGCCGTCCGCACGCCCGGGTGCAGTTCGCCCGAGACCGAAAGCCGTCGCTCCTCGAGCGCGTCGTACACCTGGCGCGCGACCCGCACGAACCGCACCGGGTCCGCCGGGAGGTTGCCCGCGCGCAACGGGTACCGCCGGATGTCGCCGCCGGTCGCCTGGCCGACGACGAGGGCTTCGACGACCTCGAGGACGAACTCGAACCTGTCCGCCATTTCCCCTCGCTGCATTCGTTCGTCAAACCCTCAAGCAACTTTCCTGCCGAAGGTTAGCAGTGCCCGGGAACCCCGCGTCGGCGCCGCCACGCGGGTGCCCGAAAGACCACGATCCCCGGCCTGTGCGGGCAAAGCGCGCTCGGTGATCTTTTCACCCGATGCGGTGCTGGTGCACGCGCAACTGGAGGGTGACGAGATCGAGCAGCGGCGTCGCAACGCCCAGCTCACGGGCACGCGCGGTGAGGTCGCCGAAGATCTGCTCCCCCTCGACCGGGTGACCGCCGAGCAGGTCGCGGTACAGCGAAGATCCCCCCATCGCGGGGTCGGTGACGGTCTTGCGGGTGGCCGCGAGGTCGGCGGCGGGCACCGGGTACCCGGCGGCCGCGGCAACGGCGGCGGCTTCGGCCACGACGGCTTCGGCGAACTCCGTGCCGCCGGGGACGGCGACGACGTCGCCGATGGTGCCGCGCATCAGGCTGTTCACGGCGCCGATCGCGGCGATGAACACCCATTTCGCCCACATCGACTCGGTGATCCGCGCGTCCAGGGCGGCGGTGAACCCGGCGTTCTTCAGGGCGTCGTCGACGTCGGCGAGGTTTCCGGGCGCTTCGGCCTTTTCGGGCGCTTCGGTGCGGGCGCCGTAGGCGAGGCTCTGCAGCGGGCCGAGCCGCCGGATGGCGCCGTCGTCGTCGATGGTCGTCTGCACCTTGGCGACGCCGCCGAGCACGGCGTCCGGGCCGAACCGCTTGTCGAGGACGTCGACGTGGGCGAGCCCGTTGAGGAACGGCAGGACCAGCGTGCCGGACCCGACGGCGGGGGCGAAGTCGTCGATGGCCGAGGCGAGCCCGGTGGCTTTGACGGCGACCAGCACGAGGTCGTAGGTGCGGTCGAGGGAGCCGGTCTCGACGAGCGGCGCGTCGAGGACGGTGTCTTCACCGAGGCCGACGATCCGCAGGCCGCGTTCCCGCAGCAGCTTCGCCCGGGCCGGCCGCACGAGGAAGGTGACGTCCCGCCCGGCCTGCAGCAGCCGCCCGCCGAAGTACCCACCGGTAGCCCCGGCCCCCACCACGAGAATCTTGAAGTCGCTCACGAGACGACGCTACGCCTGCCGCGCGGGTGTCCCACGGTCCGGACCACAGCGTCTCCACAGCAAGACACAGCAAAACGACAGGTCGATCGGGGTGCGCCGCACGTTGAGCGGTCATGGGAAGACGGATCGGCTGGACGCTGGCGGGCGCGGGCCTGACGGCGGCGGCGCTGACGGCCGGGATGGTGGTGGCCACGGAGGGACACCGGGCGACGACGGTGTCGCCGTCGGTGTCGGCTGTGTCGGCGTCGCCGTCGCCGTCGCTGTCGCCGTCGCCCGACGACACGGCGGTCAGCCCGGTGGCGTCGACTGAGCCGTTGCCGGACCTGTCATCGGTGGCCGGCGAGGTGAGCGCCGCGGTGACGGCGGCGTCCAGCGGAACGAGTGTCGGTTTCGTCCTGTACGACCGCGAGTCGGACAAGGAGCTGGCATCGGTGGACGCGGACAGCCCGTACTACACGGCATCGCTGGTCAAGCTCCTGATCGCGATCGACGAGGTCCGCCAGGAGGACGGAACGTGGGCCCTCCCGGACGCGTCGGCGGTGGAGGACCTGACGGACATGCTGGAGGGCAGCAACGACGCAATAGCCTCGGCGTTCTGGGAGCGCAACGGAGGCAACGCGATAGTGACCCGAACGGCGGCGTTGATCGGGCTGTCCCACACAACACCGCCAACGGACCCGACGCAGTGGGGAATGGCGAAGACGAGCGCGGCCGACGTGGTGGCGACGTACGAGTACATGCTGGACGTGATCCCGGACGAGGTGGCGGCCCCATTGCTGGCGGCACTGGCGGGAGCCCGCAACCCGGCGGACGACGGGTGGGACCAGTACTTCGGGATCCCGGACGGGTTGCCGGGGCGGTCCTGGCAGATCAAACAGGGGTGGATGATCTTGCGGAACGCGCTGGTGTTGAACACGACGGGGGTGGTCAGCGGGAGGTATGTGGTGGTGTTGCTGACGCAGCAGCCGGCGGTGAGTTCGGCCAAGGGGCGCGCAGCGGTGACGGCGGGGATCAAGACGTTGGGCCCACTGCTGACCCAGCTCGACGCGACTTGAGTTCGGTTCGCTGAGGGGCTTCGGGTTGGTTCGAGGCGGCGGAGAACATGCGTGGGCGACGCTAATGCAGGGTTCGCCTGCGAACGGCGGGCGCTTCAAGCGGAGAAACACCGGTTCACCGCGCGCGAGGCGCGCTTACAGCGGAGAGGCGAAGCCCACGCGGCAACGACTCACGACTGAGCAGGCGGTGGGTGCGAGCACAGATGGCGGGCAGGTCCAGCATCTCGAAGGCGCACCCGAATCGGGAGGCTAGGCCGAGGCAACCGGTGGCGGACGGCTGGCCACCAGCGGCCTACACAAGGCCCGGCGGCCGGCGGCGGGCTACTCGACACTGGTGGGCGTGTTGACACCGAAGCAGTTGGCCGCGCTGGTTGATGGGCTGGGTGAGGGTGACCGTTGTGTGCAGATGGATGAGCAGCGTGACGGGTTCGGCGGCTGAGGCGGGTTCGCCGACGAGCGTGGTTCGGCGGGGGCGCCTGTGGGGCGGATCCTTGCCTGCGGGTGCTTGCCGGACGGGCCCTTGCCGCCGGGTACTCGCCAGACGGCCGCATGCCGCCGGGTACGTGCCGGGCAGGCCCTTACCGCCGGGTACTCGCCGGACTTCCCTTGCCAGCGGGTGCCTGCCGGACAGGCCCCTGCTGCCAGGTACGTGCCGGACGGCCGCTTGCCAGCGGGTACCTGCCGGACAGGCCCTTGCTGCCGGGTACGTGCCGGACGGGTCCTTGCCGCCGGGTACTCGCCAGACGGCCGCATGCCGCCGGGTACGTGCCGGACAGGTCCCTGCTGCCGGGTACTCGCCGGACGGCCGCTTGCCAGCGGGTACCTGCCGGGCGGGCTCTTGCTGGCGGGTGCTTGCCGTGCGGGCACTGGTGGGAGGGCTGATCGGTCTCCCTTTCGCCGCACGCGGCGGACGGTTCATGGATGCCGCACGGCGGGGTGGGTTACGTGATCTGGATGTGGGTGTAGGCCCGTAGCCTTCTGCTGGCTGCGGGCCTTTCCCGTGTTTGGTTGTCCTACGCTGCGAATGGCAGCGGTTGGTGCAGGTTGTTGCGCCTGGGTTTTCGTTCCCTGTCCAGGAACGCTGGTGGCAGGAACTCCGGTAGGCCGTCGGCGGCGATGCGGACCTCCCAACCCGACCGATGCAGCAGTCGGTGGTGGTGGGCGCACATCAACACCAGGTTGTGCAGGTCTGTGGGGCCGCCCTCGGCCCAGTGGCGGATGTGATGCCCCTGGCAGTGGCGGGGTGGGCGGTGACAGCCCGGGAACGCGCAACCCCGGTCACGCAGGTACAACGCCCGGCGCAGACCTGCGGAGATCAGGCGGCGGAGGCGGCCCAAGTTCAACGGCTCGCTTCTCTCGCCCAGTACCGCTGGGATGATCATGCTGTCGCAGGCGTGGACCCGCGCCTCGGCCGCCGACATCGTGCCCGTGTCGCCGAGGGTGGCTTCGCCGAGGCCGGACTTGAGGTCCTTCAGGTGGACCGCGACCATCACGTGCGCCCGTTCCCCTGCCTGCATCGGCAGAGTTGGGGAGTTGAGGGCCAGGTCGATCGCGTCGGAGAAAGCGTCCCCGTAGCGTTCCTGGGGCGAGCGGTGGTCACCGGTC
This sequence comes from Amycolatopsis sp. NPDC098790, assembly GCF_044759945.1. NCBI lineage: Bacteria > Bacillati > Actinomycetota > Actinomycetes > Pseudonocardiales > Pseudonocardiaceae > Amycolatopsis > Amycolatopsis sp. NPDC098790. The sequence continues at coordinate 1,252,708 of NZ_JBIWAI010000002.1, read as the reverse complement.
TCGTTGGCGCCTGTGCGGCGTTCGGCCAGGGAGTCCAGCAGGGCGCTGGCTCGGGTGCCTGTCTCGTCGTCGAAGCGGCCGTGCAGCTCCCAGATACCGGTTCTCTTGCGCCGCAGGGACACTTCGCGGCTGGGAACCGGCGGTTCGGTGGTGTCGGGTTCGGGGCCATCGGGGTCCAGGTGCGCCACGATCCGCGCACCGAGGGCAGCGACCTGCTTGTAACCTGCATTCTCGGCCAAGGCCAGCAGGTGCTGTTCGGCATCGTCACGGTGCTCGAGGGGTATCTCGGTCAACGCTCCGACGATGGTGTCGATCATCGGGTTGCTCAAGCGGCCCGAAGAAGCGGCAGCCGCCGTTACGGGAGCCACGGCGGGCGGACTGTCGAGGTGACGCCCACCGTGCAACCCACGGGCTCGTTTGACCACCGTCTCCGCCGCCGACTTCGGGATGTCGGCCAAGTGCTCGAGTAACCGGGAAACAGAGCGGTAGCCGAAGAGTTCCATCACCCCGCGGGACTCGATTTCGACCAGCAGCGCACCGATCTCCGCCTCAGCCGACCGCACAACAGTAAGCAGCGCGGTGACACGATCGGCCAAGGCCATCGCATCCGTCTTCCACGCCGTTTCCGTTGCCATACAACAAGGTTAGCCGAACCCGAACACACGATCATCACTCGTTCGGGTAGACCACGAGAAGTCCGGCAGGGGCACCGTAGCGTGGGGAATCGGCGCTCCGGCACCGAGCAACACGAGACCACAAGAAGCGCCGATTTCCCACGCCCCGGCGAAGCCGCATCAGTAAAACTCAACCAAGAGACCCAACACCAACAGAACGCGCCCGCTCAATATCAGGCCCTCGATAGAGATCCTCAGGAATCCGAGCCAAAGTAGAAGGATGAACCTGCGACCCAAGCCCATAAAGCTTCTGAAAACTCATGATCAAAGGCCGCCAAGCATCCGGATCGATGTGATAGGCACTCCCGGGAACCCGAACCGACTCATGCACGAAAACCCGCTGAACCCGAACCTCGAAAGCCACAATCCCCCCACGCTGCAAGGGATCCTCGTCAGCAACGGGATGCACAGCCTCGACCACAGCCTCCATCGCAACCGGACACTCGGCAACCCGAGGCGGCGAAACGGTCTCAGACGCAACCGGAGTCAACCCAGCACGCGAAAACTTGTCCGCAACATGGAAGTACCCCCGCTTCACCTTCCCAGGCGGAACAGGATCCGAACCCGTGGTCAACGCCAGCCGATCGACGGCGGCGGCCAACGAGTCCGACGGCAGGTTCAGCACGCATTCACGCGTACGCAACAAGTTCTGGGCGGTCTTGGACCGAGCACCGAGCCCGAGCATCGCCCGCCACCCGAGCCAGAACGCCGACGACATCGGGGCCAGGTTGGCCGAAGCGTCCTCGTTTTCGCTGGATATCAACACGACCGGCGTGCCGAAGTACAGGATACCGGGCTCGATGGGCGTGTGCGCAGAAGTCTTCACGCCTCGATCCTGCCCACTGCGAAACCACCTGGCTGGCGGGAATCGGCCGTCGCGATCACCGGCGCCGCGAGGGGCGCCGGTGATCGACGATCGTCAACTGGCAGCCGTCAACGCGCGGCGCGTCAGCACCCGGGCCAAGTGGCGGCGGTACTCCGCCGTCGCGTGGGGCTCGTCGGGCGGATTCGTGTCCGAAGCCGCCAAAGCAGCCGCCGATTCGATCGACTCCCCCGCCGCCAACGCCGATTCCGTGGCCGTTGCCCGCAACGGGACTCCGCCCATGTTCACCAAGCCGACGCGGCCACCCACCACGGCGACCCCCACCATCGCCCAGTCGATCGCGCGGCGGGTGAACTTCTCGAAGCCCCAGCCCAAGCCCGTCTGACGCGGCAGCCGGACCTCGGTCAGCAGCTCGGACGGCTCCAGCGGCGTCGTGAACGGGCCGAGGAAGAACTCCGACGCCGGGATGCGCCGCTCCCCCGATGGGCCGCGCGCGACCAGGACCGCGTCGGACGCCAGGATCGCCGCCGGCAGGTCGGCCGCCGAGTCCGCGTGCACCAGCGAACCGCCGATCGTGCCGCGGTGGCGGACCTGGCGGTCGCCCACCGAAGCCGACACGTGCGCCAGCAGCGGCGCGTGCTCCAGCAGCACCGGGTCGCGCGAAAGGTCGCTGTAGCGGGACAACGCGCCGATCACGACGTCGTCGCCGTCGAGGCGGACGTAGCGCAGCTCGTCCACCGGGCCGATGTCGATCAGGTACTCCGGGGCCGCCAGGCGCAGTTTCATCAGCGGCAGCAGGGAATGCCCGCCCGCCAGCACCTTGGCGTCGTCACCGTGCAAAGACAGCGACGCGAGCGCCTCGTCCACTGTGGACACCCGCTGGTACTCGAACGCAGCCGGGATCACCGGTCCACCTCCTGATCGGACGCGTCGATCACGGCGCTGACGATGTTGTGGTAACCCGTGCAGCGGCACAGGTTTCCCTCGAGCCCGGCGCGCACCTCGTCGCGCGTCGGCTTCGGGTTGTCCGCCAGCAGCGACACCGACGCCATGATCATCCCCGGCGTGCAGAACCCGCACTGCAGGCCGTGCTGCTCGCGGAAGGCACGCTGCACGGGGTGCAACGAACCGTCCGAAGAGGACAGTCCTTCGACGGTCGTGACGGCGTGGCCGTCGGCCTGCGCGGCGAGCACCGTGCAGGACTTGACCGACTCGCCGTCGAGCAGCACCGTGCAGGCGCCGCAGGACGTCGTGTCGCAGCCGATGTTCGTGCCGGTCAGCCCGGCGGTGTCGCGCAGGAAGTGCACCAGCAGCGTCCGGTCCGGCACCTCCTCGGCCACCGGCCGCCCGTTGACCTCGATCGAAACCTTCACCGCGCGTTTCCCTTCGAAGCTTCTTCCAATGCGGCCCAGACCCGGATCGGGGTCGTGGGCATGTCCAGGTGCTGCACCCCGCGGGCGGAAAGCGCGTCCACCACGGCGTTGTGCACCGCGGGCGTCGAGCCGATCGTCGCGGCTTCGCCGATCCCCTTGACCCCCAGCAGGTTCCGGTCGGTCGGGGTGGCCATGTCGACCAGCTCGAAGTCCGGCAGCTCGACGGCGGTGACGAACGAGTAGTCCGCGAGCGTCGCGGTCGTCGGGTTGCCGTCCTCGTCGTAGGTGACGACCTCCATCAGCGCCTGCGCGGCGCCCTGGCCGAGCCCGCCGTGGCGCTGCCCGCGGAAGGTCAGCGGGTTGACGATCGGGCCGGCGTCGTCGACGGCGATGATCCGCCGCAGCTCGACCTTGCCGGTCTCGGTGTCGACCTCGACGACCGCGAGGTGCGCGCCGAACGGGAACGTCGGCTTGCCGCCGCCGAACCAGACGTCCGCGGTGAGCTTGCCGTCGGACGCCGTTTCGGCGACCTGCGCCCAGCTGAGCACCGCGCTCGACGGCGCGCCGCGGACCTGCCAGACGCCGCGCTCGGCGTCCAGCTCGAGGTCGTCGGGCGCGGCTTCGAGCAGGTCGGCGGCCAGTTCGCGGGCCTGCGCGATGACCTCGTCGGCGGCCTGCCGGATCGCCGAGCCGCCGAGCTGCAGCGACCGGGAGCCGAACGTGCCGACGGCCTTGGGCACCTCGTCGGTGTCCCCGTGGCGGACGGTGATCTTCTCCAGCGGCACGCCGAGCTGGTCGGACAGGAGCATCGCCAGCGACGTCCCGAGACCCTGGCCGTGCGGGGAGCTGCCGGTCCAGGCGACGACCGAGCCGTCCGGGTGGATGTCGACGCGGCCGCTCTCGCCGCCCGCGTCGCCGCCGGTGATCTCGACGTACGCGGCGATCCCGAGGCCGAGCTCGACGTGGTCGCCCGCTTCGCGACGCCGTTTCTGCTCGGCGCGCAGCTCGGCGTAGCCGGCGGACTCGAGGACCTTGTCCAGCGCGGCCGCGTACTCGCCCGTGTCGTAGGACGCGCCGGTCGGCGTCTGGTACGGGAACTCGTCGGGCCGGATGAAGTTGACCCGGCGCACTTCGGCCGGGTCCAGCCCGAGCTCGGCGGCGAAGCGGTCCATCGCCCGCTCGAGCGCGGCCGTCGCCTCCGGGCGGCCCGCGCCGCGGTAGGCCGCGATCGGCGTCGTGTTCGTGACGACGGCGCGGCTGCGCGTCTCCACCTTCGGGAACCGGTACACGCCGACGGCCATGAGTTCGGTCAGCGTCGGCAGGAACAACGTCCGCGGGTAGGCGCCGGCGTCCTGGATGACGTCGAGCCGGTACGCGAGGACGGTGCCATCGCGCTTGCCGCCGATGGTGACGGTGTTCTGCTGCGCGCGGCCGTGCGTCATCGAGGTGAGGTTCTCGCTGCGGGATTCGACCCAGCGGACCGGGCGGCCGATCTCGCGAGCGGCCCAGCCGAGGACGGTCGCTTCGGGGTCCGCGCCGATCTTCGCGCCGAAGCCGCCGCCGACGTCCGGCGCGATGACTCGCACGTTCTCTTCGCCGACGCCGAGGCTCATGGCCAGCTGCGTGCGGGCGATCTGGGCGTTCTGCGTGGAAAGCCAGGCCGTCAGGCGGCCGTTCTCGCCCCACGCGCACGACGCGCCGCGGACCTCCAGCGGCGCCGGCGCGACGCGCTGGTTGACGATGGTCGTCGAGACGACCACGTCGCAGTCCGCGAAGATCCCGTCGTCGAACTCCTGCGCGCCGTTGACCTGCATTACGTTGCTGCCCTTGTCCGGGTACAGCAGCGTCTCGTCCGCCAGCGCGGTGTCGATGCTCGCGACGGCGTCGAGGGGGTCGTAGTCGATGTCGACCAGCTCGGCCGCGTCGGCCAGCTGGTAGCGCTCCTCGGTGAGGACGAGCGCGACGGGCTCGCCGACGTAGCGCACCACGCCGTCGGCCAGCCACGGTTCCTTCACCGGTCCCGCGTCGTGCGGATCGAGGCCGAGGTCGGCGGCGGTGAACACGCCGAGCACCCCCGGCGCCGCCTTCGCCTCGCTGACGTCAATGCTTTCGATCCGCGCGTGCGCGACCGGACTCCGCACGAACACCGCATGCGCGGCGCCGGAAAGCGCTTCCTCCCGCAGATCGTCCACGTAGGTGCCGCCCGCGGTGATCAGGTTCTGATCCTCCTGGCGGACCACCCTGGTCCCGACAATGCTCATCTGGTCTCCTGCTCGCCGATACCCCGCCGATCATGCCCTGTTTTCAGGAGAACGCCAGTACCACAGCGAGTCCCAGGCCGGCGATGCCGATCCCGATGCGCAACGGCGTCGCCGGGAGCCGGCGGACGAGGTTCGAGCCCAGCCACGAGCCGGCGAGGGAGCCGAGGCAGACGGCGAGCGCGGCGGCCCAGACGACCTTGCCGGTGAAGGCGAAGACGATCGCGGCGAGCAGGTTCGCCGACCCGGTGACCAGGTTCTTCGCGGCGTTCGTCCGGGCCAGCGGCTGGCTCCAGACGGAGACGAGCAGGGCGAGCATGAGCACCCCGGCGGCGGCGCCGAAGTAGCCGCCGTAGACGCCGATGAAGAACGCGGCGACGGCGGTGGCCGGGCTCAGGCCGTGGTGTTCGGCGCCTTCCGCCAACCGGCGCAGCCGCGGACCGGCGATCAGGACGATCGAGGCGCCGCCGATCAGCCACGGGACGATGGCGGTGAAGGCGTCGGAGGGGGTCAGGAGCAGGACCAGGCCGCCGCACGCGCCGCCGACGGTGGTGATGAGGCAGAGCGGGACGAGCTTGGCGCGCTGGCCGGCAAGTTCCGGCCGCGCGCCGGCGGCGGCTCCGGCGGTGGTGCCGAGCATGGCGACGGTGTTGGTGACGTTCGCGGTGACGGGCGGCAGGCCGGCGGCGAGGAGGGCGGGGTAGGAGACGAGGGAGGCGAGTCCGGCGGTCGCTCCGGTGAGGCCGGCTCCGATGCCGGCCAGGACGAGGAGGAGGAAGGTGCCGGGGGCGGTGATCACGTTGTCATCACAGCACGGCGGAGCGGGTCGGCTGCGGTGAGCTTGCTCCCACCGGGTGGATGCGGGCCCCGGCAGCGGCGACTGGCTGCCGCCGGCGGCGCCCGGCGATCAGCCGCGGGCGGCGGGGTGCGGGGTCCCGCTTCGCCTGGCGCGGACGAGACAGCAGCCGCCCGCCAAAGGTCTTGAATGAGTCATCAGGACCTCCGAGGTCCTGAATGACTCATTCAAGACCTCGGAAGGCGCGAGCGAACCAGCCGCGCGGTGTAAGCCGTTATACGAATTACCCCAGCCTTGTCCGAAACCGGACGGGATCCGCCGCCACCCTTGCCCGACGACCACCGACCGTCACAGAATCCGCGCTGACAAGGTTGTCATCGAGCGGAGACCGGACCATGGGTGAGTTGAACCGGCGAACAGCCCTCCTCAGCGCGGGCGGCGTCGCCGCGCTGCTGGCCTCGGGCCTGCTGCCCGGCACGGCGTCAGCGGCCGGCGCAGCACCCAAGGCACCCGCGGCACCGCCGGACCCGGTCGCCGCCACCTACCTGCGCGTCCTGCTCCGGCACACCCGGTGGGCCGAGCAGCAGTTCGACGCCGAAGCCGGCATCTACCCCGCGAAGGACTTCACCTTCGCCGTCGTCCTCGGGAACGCCCTCCTCCTGACCCGCGACGGCTACGACGCCGCCGTCGCGGGCGTCGAAAAGGCCGATCTCAAGGCCCACACCCTCGCCACCATCAAGCACTTCGCGGCGTCGAACCTGTTCACCGGCGGCACCGAGTGGGGCCGGAAGCTGTTCTTCGACACCACCTTCCAGTCGTACTTCCTGCTCGCCGCCCGGCTACTGTGGACAGACCTCGACGGCACCACGAAACAGCACGTCGAGCGCATCACCACCGAACAAGCCGCCTACACCACCGCACTCGGCACCAGCGACGACCCGACCTCCGGCGGCTGGACACCCAACGGCCTCAAGGGCGGCTTCGTGGGCGATACCAAACTCGAAGAAATGGGTGTCTACGCCCAATCGCTCGCCCCCGCGCTCGCGTGGACGCCCCAAGATCCGCGAGCGAAAGACTGGCGGGAAGCCTTCGGCACCTGGAGCCGCAACGAAGGCGGGCTGCCGGCCGCCGACCTCGCCAACCCGCGGCTCGTCGACGGCCACCCCGTCGACGCGAACACCGCCACCAACCTCTACGACACCTTCCTCGTCGAGAACCACGGCTCCTTCGGTCCGCACTACCAGGAAGAGCTCTGGCGCACCTCCGGCCGCAACGCGATGCACTTCCTCGCCGCCGGCACGCCGCTGCCCGAGGTCCTCACCGCCCAGCCGAACGGCGAACTGCTCTGGCGCACCATGCTGCTGATGACCAGCGACGCCGGCGAGCCGCTGATGCCGATGGTCGCCGACCGCGAACACCTCTACGGCCGGGACGTCATCCCGCTCGCCTTCCGCGCCCAGGTCGTCGGCGACCGCCACGCCGCCTACGCCGAAGCCCAGCTGGCCGCCCGGCTCGAGCCCTACCAGGCCTACGCGCCCGCCGATCGGATCACCAAGTTCTCCGGCGAACCCAAGTACGAGCCCGAAGCCCGCGCCGAACTCGCCATCAGCTACCTGCTCCACGAATGGCGGGCCGAGCGAGGCCCGGTGAAAGCCGTCGCCAAGGACGAGTTCGACGCCCACGCCGCCGGCACCGCCGACTTCGGCGCCGCGCCCGGCCTGCTCGCCCACCGCTCCCCCGGCGCCTGGGCGGCCACCGTCACCAAGCCCGGCTTCGTCAAGTTCGCCTGGCAGCCCCGCCACGACGACTGGCTCTTCGTCCTCGGCGGCGCGAACCCGATGCTCCTGCCGGCCACGAACATCGCCGTCAGGGAACGTCACGCCACCACCTACGCGAAGATCCGCGACGGCTTCGACGGGACCGTCGGCGTCCTCCGCTTCGACACCGGGTACGCCGCCTTCGCCACCCTCCCGACCGGCGCCGCCGTGTACGCCAGCACCGGTGTCGCCGAGGGCGAAGGCGTCCTGAACGTCTACAACCTCGCCATGCCCGGCGTCCCGGGCCTCGACGGCGCCCGCACCTACACGGCCGCCGAAGGCACCGTGACCATCGAAGCGCAGACGCCGGGCGTCCGGACCGACGACCTGACGTTCGCCCCGGTCACCGCCCGGCACGTCCGCATGCTCGGCGTCCAGCCGGACCCGCAGTACGGCTACTCGCTCTGGTCCTTCGAGGTCCGGGACGGCGACGGCCCGGACCTCGCGCGGGCCGGCACCGCGTCGGCCTCTTCGGCGAGTGCGGGCAAGGAAGCCAAGTACGCCAGCGACGGCGACGCCACCACCCGCTGGGCAGTGTCCACTTCGGACCGGCCACGCGCCGACAGCTGGCTCGCGATCGACCTCGGCGCACCGCACACGATCGACCGCGCGAGGCTGAGCTGGGAAGCGGCCGCCGGGCGCAAGTACCGCGTCGAAACCTCCGAAGACGGCGTGACCTGGACGACGGCGGCGACCTACCCCACCCCCGCGCTCAGTAGCACGAGGGGCCGGCTGGACATCGACGGCCGGGCCGGGATCACCGTCGCCGGCCCGAACCCGCTCACCGTCACCGGTGACCGCGTCACGCTTTCCGACGGCCCGGCCGCCCCCTTCGTCGCCGAGCTGCGCCCCGGCCCCGCCCAGCCGACCGGCCGGGTCGCCACGAGCGCGGCCGCGGTCGAAGCCACCGTCACCGACGGCTTCCTCGTCCTGCTCAACCTCGCCGGCGCGGCGACGAGCGGGACGGCGATCCTGCCGGGTGGCACCCGGCTCTACCGCGGCGAGCAGACCGTCACCCGGACCGGCACCGAGTACTCCTACGCCCTCGCCGCGGTGGAAGGCCGCATCGAGCCGCCGCGGTTCACGCTGAAGGCCCCGGCCGGTGTGAAAGCGGTCGTGCGCGACGCGAGCCGGGTCGAGCTCACCGCACCGGCCGGGCTGCTGCCCGTGCTCGTCACGGTGACCCCGGACGGCGGTCGCGCGCGGCCGGTGCTGCTGCCGCCACGGCGAACCGTGCCGGTCGTCTTCGGTGACATCCGCCCCTACCCGCTGGCCGACCGCGCGCTCGGCCGGACCACCTTCCCCGCCGAGCCGCTGCCTCCGGGGATGTCCAGCCCCGCCGCGGCCGTGGACGACGACCCGGCGACGGCGTGGCGGCCGGGCCCGGACGGCCGGCTGGTCGTCGATCTCGGGGCGGTGACGGCGGTTTCCGCGGTCGAGCTGGCCTGGACCCGCGGCCGGGTGCCCGCCGCGACCGTCGAAACCAGCGTCGACGGCGTCACGTACACGACCGCGGACTCGGGTCCGGCCCGGTACGTGGCCGTCCGGACGCGCTGGCGGACCGGCGACGCGAGCCTTTCCCGGTTGTCCGTCCGGACTTGATCGATCTCGCACCGCTCGCGGCGGCCCCGATGGCGAGTACCTTGGCACCACAGGGCCCCCGGGAGGACGGATGCGCGTCACGATCGCCGAGGTCGCCCGCCGGGCGCGGGTGAGCAAGACGACCGTGTCGAGGGTGCTCAACAACAAGGCCGATGTGGACGCGGCGACCGCGATCCGGGTGCGCGAGGTGATCGCGGCGACCGGGTACATCCCGAGCGCCGGCGCGGTCGGGCTGGCGCGCGGGGTCACGCGCACGGTCGGGATGCTGGTGCCGGGGCTGACCTGGCCGTGGATGGGCGAGGTGCTGCAGGGCGTCGCCGACGTCGTGGAGGCCAAGGGCTACGGCCTGCTGCTGTCCACGGCCAACCGCGGCACCGAATCCCTCGAGGAGTTCTCCCGGCAGGTGTCGGCGAAGGCGTTCGACGGGCTGCTGCTCGTCGAACCGCCGGACGCGGTGCGGCACCTGCGCGTGCTGCACGACTCCGGGTTGCCGGTCGTGGTGATCGACGACCGCGGGCGGCGGCCCGCGTTCCCGTCGGTGGGCACGGACAACCGGCAGGGCGGCGGCGCCGCGGCCCGGCACCTGCTCGACACCGGGCGGACGCGGTTCGCGACCGTGACCGGCCCGCGCGACTTCGGCTGCACCACCGATCGCCTCAACGGGTTCAACGACGTCGTGCGCGAAGCCGGGCTGACGCTCGACCCTCGTCTGATCATCGAAGGCGACTTCACGAGTGAAAGCGGCGAGGCCGCGATCCTCCAGCTGCTCGCCACCGGGCCGGAGTTCGACGCCGTCTTCGCGCACAACGACCTCACCGCGGCCGGGGTGCTGGCCGGGCTCCGGAAGTCCGGGCGCGCGGTCCCGGGAGACGTCGCCGTGGTCGGGTTCGACGACATCCCCCTGGCCGCGCACACGCAGCCCGCGCTGACGACGATCCGCCAGCCCCTGCGGGAAATGGGCGAGACGGCGGCCCGGCAGCTGCTCGCCCGGCTGGGTGGGGCACCCCGGCCGGACGAGCCGCTGATCGTCCCGACGTCCCTGGTGATCCGCGAATCGACTCGAGGGGCTCAGGAGACGGTCAGCGCCGCCGAGAGCGGGACGTTCCGCGAGGAGTCACCGACGTAGACGCGGTACTGGCCCGCGTTGGTCGTCCACGACCCGGTCCAGTGCGCGAGGTCCCGCGGTGTGAGCGGGAACGACACCTGCGTGCTCTGTCCCGGGTTGAGCTGCACCTTCTTGAACCCCTTCAGTTGTTTGGGCGGCTCGCCGTTCCCGGCGGGCTGCCCGACGTAGAGCTGGACGACGTCGGCGCCCGCGCGGGTGCCGGTGTTGGTCACCGTGGCCGTCACGGTGGCGGTGCCGTTGGTGCCGGAAGGCGTGACGACCAGGTTCGAGAACCCGAACGTCGTGTACGACAGCCCGAAGCCGAACGGGAACAGCGGGTCGACGTTGCGGCTGTCGTACCACCGGTAGCCGACGTTGAGCCCTTCGGAGTACTCGATCCGGTCGTTGGCGCCCGGGAACTGCTGGACGTTCGCCGTCGGCAGGTCGGCGATCTGCTTCGGGAAGCTGATCGGCAGCTTGCCCGAGGGGTTGACGTCGCCGTAGAGCAGCGACGCGAGCGCGTTGCCGTTCTCCTGGCCCGGGTACCAGCCCTCGATCACCGCGGCGACCTTGCCCAGCCACGGCATGGTCACCGCCGACCCCGTGTTGAGCACGACGACCGTGCGCGGGTTGGCCGAGGCGACGGCGTCGATCAGGTCGTTCTGCTGGTGCTGCAGGTCGATCGTGTCGAGGTCCTCGGTTTCGGACTCGCCGTAGCTGGCGAACACGATCGCCACGTCCGCGGTACGCGCGGCGGTCACCGCGGCCGGGATGTTCGGCGTCTGGACGTGTTCACCCGCGCCGTCCACATAGGACACCGTGACGCCGGCACCGGCCCGCGCCTTGATCCCGTTGATGGGGTTGACCGACGCCGGCGACGGGTTGACCTTGGCGCTGCCGCCGCCGATGTTCTGCGGGTCGATCCCGTCGCCGCCGGACAGCGCGATCGACTTGACCGAAGAACCCAGCGGCAGGACGCCGGTGTTCTTCAGCAGCACCGACCCGGCCGCGGCGACGTCCCGGGCGGTCGCCACGTTGGCCGCGTTCGTCACGACCGACTGGGGTGTCCCCCGCCGAGCGCGGTCGAAGACGCCGAAGCGGAACATCTGGGTCAGCACACGCCGGACCATGTCGTCGACCCGCGCCTGCGTGACCTCGCCGCGGGAGACGGCGTCGAGCAGGCCCTGGCCGAAGAACGCGCCGCCGGGCATCTCCATGTCGAGCCCGCCGTTGGCCAGCTGCCGCGGACCGCCGGTCGCCGAACCCCAGTCGGAGCCGACGAACCCGCCCCAGCCGGCGTCCTGCTTGATCGCCGTGGTGAGCACCCCGCTGTTCTGGCAGGCCGGGACGCCGTTGATCTGGTTGTAGGCGCACATCATCGACGCGACCTGGCCCTGGCTCGCCACCTGCTGGAACGCCGGCAGGTACAGCTCGTGCAGCGTCCGGTCGTCGATGATGACGTTGTCCGACGGCGTCCCGCGCGACGCCCCGGCCTCGACGTTGTACGCCGCCGCGTGCTTGGCCTGCGCCATCACGCCCTGGCTCTGGATGCCCTGGATCGTCGAGGTCCCGGCCGCACCGGCGAGGTACGGGTCCTCGCTGTAGGTCTCGAAGTTGCGGCCCCAGCGCGGGTCGCGGACCAGGTTGATCGTCGGGCCGAGGGCGATGTCGACGCCCTTGCCGGCGAACTCGGCACCCATGGCGCTGCCGTACCGGTTCAGCAGCCCGGTGTCCCAGGTCGCGGCGGCCGACACCGGCGCCGGGAACTGGGTGACGCCGTCGAGGCCGTCACCGACCCCGGCCGGGCCGTCCTGCAGGCCGAGGGCCGGGATGCACAGCTCCGGCACGGCGTCGGTGTTGCCGATGTACGGCCCGGTCGCGCCGTTTCCGTGCAGCACCTTGATCTTCTGCTGCGCGGTCATCGCCGCCATGAGCTGGTTGACGCGGTCGGCGACCGGCGCCGTCGAGCCCACCCACGGGCAGCCACCGGGGTTGGTCGGCGTGGTCGTCGGCGGCGCGCTGTCGCTCGTGCGCACCGCGAACTCCCACAGCGAGATCCCCCACTGGGTCGCCCGGGCCGTGGCGTTGAGCCGGACGTAGCGAGCCGTGCCGGACACCGCCGGGTGCTCGGTGCCGCCCGCGCCGGTCACGGTCGCCGCCGTCGTCCACGACGAGCCGTTGGTGGACAGCTGGATCGTGTACGCGCTCGCGTACGCGGCTTCCCACGTCAGGTCCACGCCGCAGACCGGCCGGGAGCTGCCGAGGTCGACCTGGATCCACTGCGGGTCGGCGGCCAGGCTCGACCAGCGCGTGCCGCCGTCGCCGTCGAACGCCGCGCTGACCGGGAAGGCGTCGGACTGGACGCTCGAGGCCGACGACGGCTGCCGCAGTGCCGCGTTCGCGCTGCCGCACGCCTGGGCCGTGCCGTCGCCGAAGACCTGGAACTCCCACAGCGACACGCCCCACTGGGTCGCGCGCTGGGTCGTCGTCAACCGGACGTACCGGCCGGTCCCCGACACCGGCAGCGTCTGCGTGCCGCCGGTGCCGGTCGTCGTCGAGTACACAGTGGACCACTGGTTGCCGTCGGCGGACGCCTGGATCGTGAACGCCTTGGCGTAAGCCGACTCCCACTGGAGCACGACCTGGTTGAGCGTGTGCGATCCGCCGAGGTCGACCTGCAGCGTCTGCGGGTCGGCCGCGAGGCTCGACCAGCGGGTGCCCGGGTCGCCGTCCACCGCGGCCGACGCCGGGAAGGCGGCGTTCTCGGTGGACGACGCGGTCACGGCGTGCCCCTGCGAGAGCAGTGCCGGGGCCGCCTGGGCGGTGAACAGCGGCACGGTGAGCAGGCCCACCGCGACCACCGCGCCGAGGGCGAGCCGCCTCACTGGTAGACCCGCACGTAGTCGATCACCATGTCCTGCGGGAGCACGGTGCCCGCTCCCGGCGGGCCGGGGAAGTCGCCGCCGATGGCGTTGTTGAGGATGAGGAAGAACGGGTGGTCGTAGACCCACGGCCCGCGGGTCGACTCGACGGTGGCGCGGTTGATCGTCTGGAACGCGTTGCCGTCGACGTAGAAGGTCATGTGGTTCGCGTCCCAGTCGAGGCCGAACTTGTGGAAGCCCGCCGCGACGTCCTGGCCGAGGTCGAGGGGCGCGCCGATGCCGCCGGCGCCGTTGTACGCCGGGGCGTGGATCGTCGAGTAGGCCAGGTTCGGCGACTTGCCGACGTGCTCCATGATGTCGATCTCGCCGCAGTTGGGCCACGGCGTGCCGCTGAAGAAGTTGGCGCCCAGCAACCAGAACGCGGGCCACAGCCCCTGCGTGCCGGACACCTTGATGTTCGCCTCGACGTGGCCGTAGGTGAAGCTGAACTTGCCCGCGGTGTTGATCCGGCCCGAGGTGTACTGGCAGGTCCCGCTGCCGCTGATCGGGTCGACCGGGCACGCCGAGCCGGGCGTGACTTCGCGCCGGACCTGGATGACGAGGTTGCCGCGGCCGTCCTGCTTCGCGTTGTTGTTGTTCGTGTAGTACTCGAGCTCGTTGTTGACGCCGGGGCCGGTCTCGGCGGTCCACTTGCTCGCGTCCGGGTTCGCGCCCGCGGCGCCGTTGAACTCGTCGCTCCAGACCAGCGTGCCCGGGAAGTGCGGGGCCGGCGGCGCGGGCGGCGGCTGCGTCGGGTTGCCGCCGGTGCCGTAGACGTCGAAGCCCCACAGCGAGTAGCCGTAGCCGTTCGAGCGGGCGGTGCCGTACATCCGGACGTACCGGCCGGAACCGTTGACGGTCAGCGTCTCCTTGAAGCCCTTACCGGTGGTGGTCGAGTAGACCGAGGTCCAGTTCGCGTTGTCGTTCGACACCTGGATCTGGTAGGCGACGGCGTAGGCCGGGTCCCACTGCAGGACGACCTGGTGGATCGCCGCGGGCGCGCCGAGGTCGACGGTGAGCCAGCCCGGGTCGACCCAGCCGGTGGTCGCGCTCGTCGCCCAGCGCGTGGCCGGGTCGTGGTCGAACGCCTTCGCCGGCAGGCAGCCGGGGCACGCGCCGTCGTCCTGGTAGGAGGACGCCTGACCGGACTTGCCGTAAGACAGCAGGACGTCACCGGGCTGCGTGGTGCCGCCCCCGCCGTAGACCTGGAACTCCCACAGCGAATAGCCGTACTGGGTCGCCCGCTGGGTGCCGGTGAGCCGGACGTACCGGCCGCTGCCGGTCACGTTCAGCGTCTGCGAGCCGCCGGCCGCGGTGGTGGTCGAGTAGAGGGACGTCCAGGTGGCACCGTCGGTCGAGGCCTGGATCGTGAACGCCTTGGCGTAGGCGGCTTCCCAGTTGAGCACGACCTGGGACAGCTGCTGGGCCGAACCGAGGTCGACCTGGAGGTACTGCGGGTCGCTGAACGCGCTGGACCAGCGGGTACCGGGGTCGCCGTCGACGGCGGCGGACGCCGGGAACGCGGCGGACTCGGTCGAGGACGCCGTCACCGGACGGCCTTGGGAGAGCAGGACGGGCGCGGCCTGCGCCACCGGTGCGGTGAGCAAGGCGGCCAGGGTCAGGGCGAGGACGGCGAGAACGCGGATCCTCGGCGTGCGGCGTTGCATGGGCACCTCCACGGCGAACCGGCGCCGGGACGGCCTTGCCCCGGCGCGGATCGGCTCACGTGGTCCTCGGCGCGGGTGTGGGGCCCGCCGTCGGCACGCTCTTAGTTCAGGATATAAATAAAGAGCCGTAAAATGTCAACTTCCCTGCGCCGGACGGTCGCGGACCACGCCGGACACTGGTCCGGGAGAACGAATCCGCGCCGGAGCCTTGACTCCGCCGAACCCGGCGCTGTTAACTGCGATCTCACCGACGGAACCGGTTCCGTGACCGCCACCGGGACGGCTCCGCCGCGACACACACACACCCTTCGGGCTGACTGGTTCGCGCTCCTCGCACCACCCGGTACCGCTCCTCCGGCTCACGGCGCCGGGCGGGTGCCCGGACGCGGACCCGCCGCACCACCCGAGCCGGCGCGAGCTGTGGGGCTCGCCCGGCCCGTTTCGCACGCCCTCCCCCCGATCAGCAGGCAGGCCGATGAGATCAACGACGTTCTCCCCCGTACACCGCCTCCTCGTCATCGCCACCACCTTCGTCACCGCGGTCACGACCGCGGCGGTGGTCGGCTCCGCGCCCGCCCAGGCCGCCGCGTGCGGCACGGCGAACCTCGCGCAGGGCCACCCCGCGACCGCGTCCTCGACCGAGAACGGCGGGACGCCCGCGTCCGCCGCGGTCGACGGCAACACCGGGACGCGCTGGTCCAGCGCGTTCAGCGACCCGCAGTGGCTGCAGGTCGACCTGGGCTCCGCGCAGCAGCTCTGCGACGTGGCGCTCACCTGGGAAGCCGCGTACGCGAAAGCGTTCTCCGTGCAGCTGTCCTCGGACGCGAACACCTGGACGACCGCGTACTCGACGACCACCGCGGCCGGCGGCACGCAGACCGTGCCCCTCACCGGATCCGCGCGCTACCTGCGCGTCTACGGCACCCAGCGGGCGACCGGCTACGGCTACTCCCTCTGGGAAGTCGCGGTGCACGGCACCGGCGGCGGGACGACCGTCCCGCCGACCGACCCGCGCAACCCGGACCTCGGACCGAACGTGTCGGTGTTCGACCCCTCGACCCCGGCCGCGACGATCCAGAACCGGCTGACGCAGCTCGCGAACCAGCAGCACACCAACCAGTTCGGCAACGAGCGCTACGCCGTGCTGTTCAAGCCGGGCACCTACAACGCCGACGTCAACCTCGGCTTCTACGAGCAGGTGGCGGGCCTCGGGCTCTCCCCTGACGACGTCAACCTCAACGGCCACGTCCGCGTCGAGGCGGACTGGCTGCAGCAGGGCGACAACCCGAACAACAAGGGCAACGCGACGCAGAACTTCTGGCGGTCGGCCGAGAACCTGTCGGTGACACTGCCGGCAGGCCAGGTCGAGCGCTGGGCCGTCGCGCAGGCCGCGCCCTACCGCCGGATGCACCTCAAGGGCAGCCAGATCCAGCTGTGGAACGGCGGGGACGGCTGGGCCAGCGGCGGCCTGATCGCCGACAGCAAGATCGACGGCGTCGCCGTTTCCGGTTCGCAGCAGCAGTTCCTGACCCGCAACAGCGAGCTGGGCGGCTGGCAGGGCGGTGTCTGGAACATGGTGTTCGTCGGCTCGACCGGCACCCCGCCGGCGTCGTTCCCGAACCCGCCGGAGACGGTCGTCGGCCAGACGCCGGTGATCCGCGAGAAGCCGTTCCTCTACGTCGACGGCTCGGGCAGCTACAACGTGTTCGTCCCGGCGCTGCGGCAGAACTCCCAGGGCACCAGCTGGGGCCACGGTGCCCCGGCCGGGCAGTCGATCTCGCTCAGCGAGTTCTACGTCGCGCACCCGTCCGACTCGGCCGCGACGATCAACGCGGCGCTGGCGGCGGGCAAGAACCTGCTCGTGACGCCGGGTGTCTACCACCTCGACCAGGCGCTGAACGTCACGCGCCCGGACACGGTGGTGCTCGGGCTCGGCCTGGCGACGCTGATGCCCACCAACGGCACCGCGGCGATCACGACGTCCGATGTGGACGGCGTGAAGATCGCCGGGCTGCTGATCGACGCGGGCCCGGTGAACTCGCCGGTGCTCGTGCAGGTCGGCCAGCCGGGGTCGAACGCCAACCACGCGGCCGACCCGACGTCACTGCACGACGTGTTCTTCCGGATCGGCGGCGCGGCCGTCGGCAAGGCCACGCAGACGCTGGTGGTCAACTCGAACAACGTCATCGGCGACCACATGTGGCTGTGGCGCGGCGACCACTCGAACGGCGTCGGCTGGAACGTCAACACCGCGGCCAACGGCCTGGTCGTCAACGGCGCCAACGTGACGATGTACGGCCTGTTCGTCGAGCACTACCAGCAGTACGAGGTGCTCTGGAACGGCAACGGCGGGCGGACGTACTTCTTCCAGAACGAGATGCCGTACGACCCGCCGGACCAAGCGTCCTGGTCCAGCGGCGGCGGCCGGCAGGGCTGGGCGGCGTACAAGGTGGCCGACTCGGTGACCAGCCACGAAGGGTGGGGCCTGGGCAGCTACTGCTTCTTCCAGACCAACCCGTCCATTGTGGCCGGCCATTCGTTCGAGGTGCCGAACAACGCCGGCGTCCGGTTCCACAACCTCGTTTCGGTGTCACTCGGTGGCGTCGGCACGATCGCGCACGTCATCAACGACACGGGTGACGCCGCGAACACCGGGCACCAGGTGAGCCCGCTGGTCGCCTACCCGTAACACCTCGGCGACGTACGCGTCCGGGCGGACCAGCCAGGCTTCGCCCGGACGCGCACCCAAAGCTCCGCCCACCGGGATCTGCACCGACCGCACGCCCTCCGCCCGCACGCCCGGCGTCGTCAAGAAGAGGAACCCCCGCCGCGCCAGGTCCCGCAACCGTCCACTCGCGACGGTGACGTCGGGGAGCAGCACGCCCGGTCCCGGCGGCGGCACGGCCCCACGCGGTGGCCGTCCGGCGAACGGCCGCAGCGGATCGGGTGTGGTCAACGGCGAATCCACGTACCAGAACGGTTCCGCCAGCCGGCCCGAGTCGACCTGCTCGCAGGCGGCCGGGTCGTGCGCCGCGCGCGTCAGGACGTCGAGCCGGCGCCGGTGCTGCTCGTCGTCCTGGGGCACCAGGAAGTCCATCGTGGCCGTGGTGACGGCCGCGTTCTCCACCGCCGCCGCGTGCCGCTCGGTGTGGTAGCTCTCCAGCAGCTCCTCGCCGGCGTCGCCGCGCAGGACGGCGGCCAGCTTCCAAGCCGCGTTCTCCGCGTCGGCGACGCCGGAGTTGAGGCCGCGCGCCCCGAACGGCGCGACGAGGTGCGCGCAGTCCCCGGCCAGCAGCACCCGGCCGACGCGCATCCGCGGGACCAGCCGCGTGTGGAAGCGGTACACCGACCGCCAGAGCACTTCGTACGGCACCGAACCGATGATCGCCCGGATCCGCGCCTCCATCGCCCCGCCGGACTCCTCGGCCGCGAGGTCGTAGTCCTCGGGCACCTGCCAGTCGATGCGGAACCGCGAGCCCGGGCACGGGTGGATGAGCACCTGGCGACCGGGGTTCCACGGCGGGTCGAAGTAGAACCGCCGCTCGGCCGCCCAGCCCGGGAGGTCGGCGCGGATGTCGCAGATCAGGAACAGGTCCCGGAAGGACACGCCGTCGAGGTGCTGCCCGAGCGCCCGCCGCACGGTGTCGCCGCGCGCACCCGCGCAGGCGATCGCGTAGTCGGCCTCGATCCGGCGCGGCCCGTCCGCCGTGTCGCACTCGACGACCACCCGGCCGGGCTGGGTCAGGCCGCGGACGCGGTGGCCGCGGCGGACGTCGATCAGCGGCTGCCGCTCGATCAGCTCGTCCAGGACCTCCTCGACACGGGCCTGCGACAAGTTGACGAACGGCGGCAGCGCCGACCCGCCGCCGGGCAGTTCCAAGGAGAACAGTTCGGTTTCGTGGTGGAACGTCCGCGCCGTCGTCCAGGTGAGGCCCTCCTCGGCGAGGCAGCCCGCGCCGAGCGACGCCCAGACGTCCAAAGTGTCCCGTTGCTGGCAGATGGCCTTGGATCCCACGGGATCGCGCACCTCGTGCTCGTCGACGAGCACCACCGGTACACCCCAGCGCGCCAGCAGCAGCGCGGCCGTCTGGCCGACCGGGCCGCTGCCCAGGACGGCGACCGTCATCCTTGGAGCTGGTCCCAGACTTCACGGTCGCGTTCGGCCGTCCACACCACCGGCCGCTCGATGCCGCCCAGCTCGTCCCACAACCGGGAGACGTCGAAGGGCAGGCAGTGCTCGAAGATGGGCCAGTGGCCGTACTGGCCGTTCAGCGCGGCGTGCGTGCGCTCGAAGGCTTCCTTGAGCGTGCCGCCGGCGTCGCGGACCGCGCCGACCTCGCGGATCATCGTGTCCAGGAAGTGCCGGGTCTGCGCGATGGCGGCGTCGACGGCTTCGCGGCCGCGGCTCACCCCGCCGCGGCCGCCGATCAGCGACTCGGCACCGAACGCGGCCACCCGGTCCAAAGTGGACGACGCCCACTCGCGGTGGAACGCGTCGCCGGTGTAGAGCGCGGCTTCGGCTTCGACGAGGTCGCCGGCGTAGAGGATCTGCTGCCGCGGCAGCCACGCGACGATGTCGCCTTCGGTGTGGCCGCGGCCGCAGTACTGCAGGACGAGGTCGCCGCGGTCGCCGCCGAGGTCGATGGTGAGCCGGTCGGAGAAGGTCAGCGTCGGCCAGGTCAAGCCGGGTACGGAGTCCGCGCCCTTGGCCAGCCGCGGCATCCGGCCGAACTCGCTCTCCCAGTCCTCCTTGCCGCGCTCGGCGACGAGGGCCCGGGTGTTCTCGTGCGCGACGATCACGTCCGCGTCGAACGCCGACGCGCCCAGCACGCGCACCGCGTGGTAGTGGCTCAGGATCAGGTAGCGCACGGGTTTGTCGGTGTGCTCGCGGAGTTTCGCGAGCCACTCGGCCGCCGCGACCGGCGTGGCCAGCGCTTCGAAGCAGACGAGGAAGTCCTCGCCCTCGATGGCGCCGATGTTGGGGTCGCCCTCGGCGGTCAGCGCGTACACGCCGTCGTCGAGGACTTCGAGGGTCTGCGCTTTCTCCGCCAGGTCGGCCGAAGAGGCGAACGCTTTCTTCGTCACGGCGAGCGCTCCTTCTGATCGTCAAAGGTTTGACTATCTCGCCGGTCACAGTAACCCGCCGAGGCGGCGCGCGGAACCCCTTCGCCTAATCTGGGCCGCATGACCGACCGACCGGCCGAAGACCTCGACTACCTTTCGTTCGTCGACTACGCGATCGGGAAGACGAAGGCGGAGCTGCCGGACACCGACCCGGTCGCGATGCGCCTGGGCCTGACGCTGCACCGGCTGGCGGGCGCGCTGGTCTACGACTGGGAGTCGACGGTGCACCGCCCGCGCGGCCTGAGCTGGGGCGGGTTCCGGGTGCTGTTCGTGCTGTGGCTGGCCGGCCCGCTGGAGTCCCGCCACGCGGCGCGCCTGGCCGGGATGAGCCGCGCGGCGGTGTCGGCGCTGGTCAAGACCCTGGAGCGGGACGGGCTCGTGACGCGCACCCAGGTTCCTCGCGACCGGCGAGCCGTCCAGCTCGCGCTGACGGAGGCCGGGCACGAGACGGTGACCGACGCGTACCAGGCGCACAACACGCGCGAGCGGGCCTGGGCGGCGTCGCTGACGGCGTCGGAGCAGACGGTCCTCATCGGACTGCTGGAGAAGCTCACCACGAGCCCGGCGGCCGCGGCGGCCCAGCGGCTGTCCTAGCTGGCGAGGCCGGGCAGGGTGTGCCCGGTCTGCTCGGCCTTCGCGCGCAGGTAGCGGACGTTGTTGTCGGTGGCGAAGACCCCGGTGGGAACGCGCTCGCGCACAGCGATCCCGGCGGCTTCCAGCTGCGCGGCCTTGTCCGGGTTGTTCGACAGCAGGTTCACTTCGGCGACCCCGAGCGCTTCGAGCATCTGCGCGGCAACGGTGTAGTCGCGGGCGTCTTCGGGCAGGCCGAGCGCGGCGTTGGCGGCGTAGGTGTCGAGGCCGTCGTCCTGCAGGGCGTAGGCGTCGAGCTTGTTGTAGAGGCCGATCCCCCGGCCTTCCTGGCGCAGGTAGAGCAGGTAGCCCCCGGCGGCGGAGATCCGTTCGACGGCCTCGGCCAGCTGAGGCCCGCAATCGCAGCGCGCGGACCCGAAGACGTCCCCGGTGAGGCATTCGGAGTGCGGCCGCACGAGCGGCACGTCCCCGGGGGTACCGAGGACGAGGGCGAGGTGCTCACCACCGTCGGCGAGGTTCCGGAAGGTGACGGCTTCGGCGTCGACCTCGATGCCGCCGTGCAGCCGCAGCGGGATCCGCACCCGCGTCCGCACCTCAGCCGTCATGCTCTCTCCCCTGGGATCGCCCATTCGGCCGACCCTACCCAAGGTGCACATCGGACACCCCCGGTCGGGTCGCACATCACTTGATCGAACACGGACGGCTCGCGGGTTCTTCCCGGTTGGGGAACCTTTCGGTGTCTCGACGGTCACCCCCGTAACAGCGAAGGCCGCCTCATCGTCTCCTCGCGCAAGTACCGGTTTCAGCCAGGAGAACGCGCAGCTGCTGATGGCGATGTCGACCGGCGCGCTGTGCCCGCAGTTCAACGACCGGGTCACGTACGACGCCGTCGGCTGGGGTCCCGGCGTGGCCACCCCCTCCGCTCCCGCCACCAGCGTGGGCGAAGGCACCTACAAGGTCGGCGAAGACATGGAACCCGGCAGCTACAAAGCGGACTGCGCGGGTCACGGTTACTGGGCCCGGCTTCGCGACGACTCCGGGAACGACATCATCGCCGACGACCTCAAGGCCCACGGTGGTCCGATGCGGTTCACCGCCAAGAAGGGCGAGTACGTCGAAAACTCCGGCGACTGCACCTTCACCAAGGTGAAGTGAGCCTCTCCAGGCGCGAAAACCGCTGGCGCCAGGGTCCTATTCTCGACCCATGATCCCCGGTGCCACCGCCGCCTCGTTCCTGCTGGTCGTGATCCTCGGGGCGATGTCGCCCGGGCCGGACTTCGTCGTCGTCACGCGGTCGTCCCTCGCCGGTGGGCGGCGGGCTGGGATCGCCGCCGGGGCCGGGGTCTCGCTCGGGGTCTTCGCCTGGGTCGTCGCCATCGCCTTCGGCGTGGCCGCCGTGCTGACCGCCTCCGCCGTCGCCTTCATGGTCGTCAAGCTCGCCGGGGCCGCTTACCTCGTCTTCCTCGGGGTCAAGGCCTGGCTCGCCGTGCGGCGCGGGGAGTACCGGGACCTCGGCGAGAACACCGCCAAAGCCCTCAACGCCGGTGCCGCGTTCCGGCAGGGCCTGTTCACCAACCTGCTCAACCCCAAGGTCGCCGTCTACTTCCTCGCGCTGCTCCCCCAGTTCCTCCCCGCGAACGGCTCCACCGCGCAGACCCTCGAGCTGGCCGCCATCGCCACCGCCGGCACCGTCGCCTGGTTCGCCGCCCTCGCGCTCGTCGTCGGCGCGCTCAAGCGGTTCTTCGCCGACGGGCGCGTCCGGCGGGGCCTCGATGCCGTGCTCGGCAGCGTGCTCGTCGCGCTCGGGCTCAAGGTCGCCGCCGAGACGGCCTGAGCGTGCCGGAACGGGGCCCGCCGGAACGGGCCCCGGCCGTCACAGCTGGCCGGCCGCCAGCGAAGTCCCCTCGACCCGCGCCTGGATCTTGGCGAACGCGATGTCGCGTGACGTCGAGGTGTCGTCGGCGAACGGCGAGAACCCGCAGTCGTCGCAGGTGCCCAGCCGGTCGGCGGGCAGGTACTTCGCCGCCGTCAGCACGCGGTCGCGGACCTCCTCCGGCGTCTCCACCCGCGGGTCGATCGGGTCGATCACGCCGACGAACACCCGCTGCTCACCCCCGAGGTGGTCGGCGATCACCTGCAGCGCGCGCTCCGGCTCGCCCTCGCTCGCGAGCTGGACGTAGAAGTTGCCGGCCTTGAGCGAGAGCAACGCCGGCAGCAGGCCCGCGTAGTCGACGTCGAGGCTGTGCACCGAATCCTGGTCGCCGCCGGGACAGGTGTGGACGCCGATCTTCGCGCGCTCCTCCGCCGTGAAGCGGTCCAGCACGGCGTTGTTCAAGTCGACGAACTGCCGCAGCAGCCCGCCGGACGGGTCGAGCTTCAGCGACAGCCGCCCCTCGGTGAAGTCGATCTGGACGCTGTGCGCGCCCGCGTCGAGGCTGCGCCGGATGTCGGCTTCGGCCTCGTCGACGAGGTCCGCGAGGAACTGCTCCTGCGAGTACCCCGCGATGCCGTCGGCCGGGTAGATCAGGGAGAGCGCCGAAGCGGCGATCACGGCCTGCTTGACGGGCTTGCCGGTCAGGGCCTTCGCCCGCGTCAGGTAAGCGTCCGCGTGCGTCGCGTAGCGGAACGGGCCCGCGGTCAGCCGCGGCAGCTGCCGGGTGTGGCCGTCGGCGAACGGGATGACGACACCGTCCGGTGCCAGCGCGGTCAGCCCCGCCAGCGGGTAGGTCGCGAAGCTCGGCTTGCCCTGTTCGCCGTCGGAGACGACCGGTGAGCCGGTCTCTTCGAACCGGGTGATCGTGTCGGCCAGCGCCCGGCTCTCCAGCTCGGCGAGCGCGGCGGCGTCGATCCGTCCGGCCGCGAAGGCGCCGAGCCCCTCGATCAGGTAGTCGGGACGCGGGATGCTGCCGATCGGTTCGGTGGGCAGGGTCATGAGTCCTCCGGCTTCTTGAAGGTCCGGACCGGCCACAACCCGGCGCGAAGCCGGCCTGGCCGGCCTCGTGCCAGGCGAACGTAACGCGTTCCCGGCCGGTCACGGAGCGCGGATCACCCGGTCGGAGCAGCAAAAAGCACGAATTGAGAAGGCGATTGGCGGTTCGCCGGGGGGACCATGGGGTATTCGCTCTGGCGATACGGCGGGTTCGGCGCCGAAGGAGTACCCCGATGCTCAGTCACCACGATCGCACCGAGCTCGAAAAGATCGAGCGCACCCTCGAGCTCAGCGACCCCGACCTGGCCTCCGCCCTGCGCGAAGGCCGGCGCCCGAAGTCGCGCGCGCTCCGCAGCGCCCTCCTGATCGCCGTCGACGTCGTCGCCGTGACCCTGCTGGTGCTCGGGCTCGTCCTGCCCGACCCCGGCGTGACGCTCTGCGGGATCATCGCCCTGACCGCCACCGTCTGGACCCACGTGGCGCGCCACCGCCTCTGAGGCAACACTGGGCGACGTGAAGTGGGTCCTGCACGTCGACCTCGACCAGTTCATCGCCGCGGTCGAGATCGCGCGCCACCCCGAGCTGCGCGGGAAGCCCGTCATCGTCGGCGGCAACGGCGACCCCGCCGAACGCGCGGTCGTCGCGACGGCGTCGTACGAGGCCCGCGAGTTCGGGATCCAGTCCGGCATGCCGCTGCGGATCGCGGCCAAGCGCTGCCCGGACGCCGTCTTCCTGCCCAGCGACCCGCCGGCCTACCTCGAGGTCTCCGAACACGTCTTCGCCACCGTTCGGGAGTTCCCCGTCGTGGTGGAGGTGCTGGGCTGGGACGAGGCGTTCGTCGGCGCCGAGACCGACGACCCGGAGGCGCTGGCGGCGTCGATCAAGGACGCCGTCGCGCGCGAGACCGGGCTGTCGTGCGCGGTCGGGATCGGGGACAACAAGCTGCGCGCCAAGCTCGCCACCGGGTTCGGCAAGCCGGGCGGGATCTTCCGGCTCACCCAGGCGAACTGGTGGGAGATCATGGCCGCGCGCCCGACCGACGCGCTGTGGGGCATCGGCGGCAAGACCTCGAAGAAGCTCGCCGAGCTGGGCATCACCACGGTCCTCGACCTGGCCGGCGCCGACCCGGCGGAGCTGGCGGCGCGGTTCGGCCCGAAGACCGGCCCGTGGCTGCGCCTGCTCGGCGGCGGGATCAGCGACGCCGAGGTAAGCGCGACGCCGTGGGTGGCCCGGTCCCGCAGCCGCGAGACGACGTTCCAGCGCGACCTCACCGACCCGGTGGAGATGGCGGCGGAGGTCTCGGCGCTGGCGAAGCGCGTGTCGCAGGACGTCCTGGACGAAGGACGGCCGGCGGCGCGGGTCGCGGTGAAGGTCCGGTTCGTGCCGTTCCTGACCCACACGCACAGCATCACGCTGCCGGAGCCGACCTCGGACGCTGCGGAGATCGACCGCGCGGCCCAGGAGGTGCTGGGGATGTTCGAGCTGACCCGCGCGGTGCGGCTGCTGGGCGTGCGGGCGGAGTTCCCGCGCGAGGATTAGAGCCCGTCCGGCAGCGGCAAGGGCCGGTCCGGGTCCAGTTCGACGCCCACCGCCCGCAGCGTGTGGTCGAGCATCGCCCAGATCGTGCCGCTCAGCTGGGCCGTCAGTTGCTCCAGCGTCAGCGCCCCCGGGTGGTCGAGCCAGCGGGTCGTCGCCGACTCGACGTAGCCGACCAGGCCGAACGCGATCGTGTCCGCCGGGGCCGGGTCGCGGCCGAACGCCGTCAGGTAGCCGGCGAACAGGCCGCTCAGGTGGCGGGCGATCGTGCCGCGGACGTCCGTCGGCCCCGGGGCCGCGCGGGCCAGGTAACGGTGCAGGTGGACGTGCTCGGTCAGCCAGCGCAGGTGCGTCGCGATCACCGTCGAGATCATCTCGTTCGGCGAGCCCGACGGGTGCCACAGCGGCTCGAGCTCGGCCGTGACCAGCTCGGCCGCGCGCTGGGCGATGGCCCGCTGGAGGTCGGCCGCGTCGGCGAAGTGCTTGTACAGCCTGGTTCGGGCGACGCCGGCGCGCTCGGCGATCTGCTCGGTCGAGACGTCCGGGCCGTGCTCCGCGATCGCCGCCAGTGCCGCGTCGACGAACTCCGCGCGCCGCCGTTCCTGCTGGCCCGCCCAGCGCGTCGCCCGTCCGTCGGCCTTGGTCACCCGGGAAGCCTACTCAAGCCCGGCGAGCCGGTGTACGCTCCCAAGTAGCTAGTACAGCGTGTACCCCCTACTTTTCGGAGGTCGCCATGGGCGTCGAGGCCCAGGACCGGGACGTCACCGCGGCGAGGCTGCTGAAAAGCTCCGCGAAGAACTCCTACGACCCGTACGTCGACATCGACTGGGCCGCACCGCTCGCCGAAGGCAAGGCGTACATGCCGCTCGAGCGCGTCTCCCTCTACGGCACCGAGCTGTGGGCGAAGCTGACGCCGGAGCAGCGGATCGAGCTGTCCAAGCACGAGATCGCCAGCATCATGAGCGTCGGGCTGTGGTTCGAGATCGTCCTCATGCAGCTGCTCGCCCGGTACGTCTTCGACCTCGACGCGCGCACCGAGCACGCGCAGTACGCGATGACCGAGATCGGCGACGAGACCCGGCACTCGGTGATGTTCGCCCGCACCGCCGACCGGCTCGGCGTTCCGCGCTACGGCGTGCCCAAGGTCGTGCACCGCGCCGCGAAGGTGTTCGGCGCGACCGCCGCCGGGCCGTCGATGTTCGCCAGCGTGCTGGTCGCCGAGGAGACCACCGACCGGCTGCAGCGCTCGATGATGGACGACGACGGCATCCAGCCGCTGATCCGCTCGGTCAACCGCATCCACGTCGTCGAGGAGGCCCGGCACGTCCGGTTCGCCAAGGAAGAGGTGCTGCGCGAGACGCCGAAGCTGACGAAGGCGGCGCTTCAGCGGCACCGGGTGCGGACGGCACTGGTCGCGTTCGGCGTCATCGACAGCATGGTCGACCCGCGGATCTACCGCAGCGTCGGGATCGACCCGCGCGAAGGCCGGGCCGCGGCGCTCGCCAACCCCCACTTCCACGAGACGCGGCGGTGGATGGCCGAGAAGATCGTGCCGTTCCTGCGCGAGGCGGGACTGATCGGCGGCCGGTCGGAGGCCATTTGGCGGCGGGCACATCTCGTCTGAGGCACCGGCGGCGAAAAGGGTCTTCCCGGACAACCCGGTCTACGCCACGATTCCCTCGTGACCGAGGGCTTCTCGCAGGAATTCCCGATGCCGCCCGCGCCCGGGCAGCCGACGACCGCGGTGCCCCGGCGCCGCCCGCTGCTCGCCCGGCCGGTGGCCGTCGGCCTGATCGGCGTGCTCGTGGGCGCGTTCCTCGTCGGCGTGCCGTGGTTGACGCTGAGCCTCTTCGGCGACGCGCCGGGCGGCCGCCCGCTCGAGGCGCCGGGCACGCTCGGCGGGTACGAGTCCACCCAGGTCGCGGTCGGGAAGCTCGGGAGCGCCGGCACCGCGGGGAAGGCGCAGATCGAGCGCGCCGACAAGACCGACCGCGAGAACGCCGCGCGGGTCTCGGAGGCCTACGACGGCGCGCCCGCCGCCTCCCGGTCCTACAGCGACGCCCGGCTGACGAACGGCTTCCAGCTGACGGCCGTCCGCGCACCGTCGCCCGAGCTGTTCGCGCCCTACGAAGACGCGACCGCGCTCGGCCTCGCGGCGCCGTCGACCGAGCTCGTCCGGGTCGGCGCCGTGCAGTGCCTGCGGCACAACGACCCCACCCCGCTCGGCCGCGAGCCCGATCCCGACAGCTCCTTCGTCACGGCCTGCCAGCGCTCCGGCCCGGCCCTCACCGTCCTCCTGCGGATCACCGCCCGGGAGGACACGCCGACCGCGGAGCGGCTGGCCGCGGCCGTCGAAGAGGCGTGGACCACACTGGGCCGGTGACCACCCTCCGGACGGCACGGGCCGACGACGAAGCCGCGCTGGCGAAGCTCGACGAGCGCACCTGGACGACGGCGGTGTCCCCCGCTCCCCCGCCGCCGCCCGGCACGCCGTTCTTCGACGAGGACTGCCGGCCCGAAGACGTCCTCGTCGCCGAGCACGACGGCGCGGTCGCCGGCTACGTCCGGCTCAACGTGGGCTTCGGCATCCCCGCCCACGCCCACGTGCGGGTGATCGGCGGGCTCGCCGTCGCCCCGGACCGGTGCCGGCTCGGCATCGCGCGGCAGCTCGTCGACGCCGCCGTGGCCGAGGCTCGCCGGCGCGGCGCGCGCAAGGTGACGCTGCGCGTACTGGGTCACAACACCGCCGCCCGCCGGGTCTACGAGTCCTGCGGGTTCGTCGTGGAAGGCGTGCTGCGGGCCGAATTCCGCGTCGACGGCCACGACGTCGACGACGTTCTCATGGCCTGCTCGCTCGCTTGACAGCCTCCCGGCGGCTTTGCCATCCTGGTCACGGGCCGAGAGGCGCTGCGACGGAACCCTTTCCGCCACGCTCGGCCCGCACCACGACTCCAAGGGCGCCTCCCGCGAGGGAGGTGCCTTTCTTGTTGTCACACCACGGTTCCTCCCGAGCGTTTCGCAAACGGACTCCGGAGTGCACCGAAGCATGAGTGACAAGCTGCAAACCCGCAACGGCCTCGACTTCGCCGTCGCCGACCTCTCCCTCGCCGACGCCGGCCGCACCCAGCTGCGGCTCGCCGAGCACGAAATGCCCGGCCTGATGGCGATCCGCCGCGAGTACGCCGCCGCGCAGCCGCTGAAGGGCGCCCGCGTCGCCGGGTCGCTGCACATGACCGTCCAGACCGCCGTGCTCATCGAGACGCTGGTCGCGCTCGGCGCCGAGGTGCGCTGGGTGTCCTGCAACATCTTCTCCACCCAGGACGAGGCCGCCGCGGCGGTCGTCGTCGGCCCGGAAGGCACCGTCGAGGCCCCGGCGGGCACCTCGGTGTTCGCGTGGAAGGGCGAGACGCTCGAAGAGTACTGGTGGTGCACCGACCGGCTCTTCGCCTTCCCCGGCGGCCAGGCCCCCAACATGATCCTCGACGACGGCGGCGACGCCACCCTGCTCGTCCACAAGGGAGCCGAGTTCGAAGCGGCGGGCGCGGTCCCGCAACCGTCCGAAGAGGACTCCGAGGAGTACCGGATCGTCCTGGAGACGCTGCGCGCGAGCCTCGCGGCCGACGGCGACCGGTTCACCCGGATGGCCAAGGAGATCCGCGGCGTCACCGAGGAGACGACCAACGGCGTCAAGCGGCTCTACAAGCTCGCCAAGGACGGCGAGCTGCTCTTCCCCGCGATGAACGTCAACGACTCCGTCACGAAGTCCAAGTTCGACAACAAGTACGGCATCCGGCACTCCCTTGTGGACGGCCTGAACCGCGCCACGGACGTGATGATCGGCGGCAAGCGCGTGGTCGTCTGCGGCTACGGCGACGTCGGCAAGGGCGCGGTCGAGGCGCTGCGCGGCCAGGGCGCCCGGGTCGCGGTCACCGAGATCGACCCGATCTGCGCGCTGCAGGCGGCGATGGACGGGCTCGACGTCGTCGAGCTCGACGACGTAGTCGGGACGGCCGACATCTTCATCACCACCACCGGCAACTTCGGGATCATCTCGGCCGACCAGATGAGCCGGATGAAGCACAACGCGATCGTCGCGAACGTCGGGCACTTCGACAACGAGATCGACATGGCCGGCCTGGCGAAGCTGCCCGGGATCGCGAAGAAGGAGATCAAGCCGCAGGTGCACGAGTGGACGTTCGCGGACGGCCACGCGCTCATCGTGCTCTCCGAGGGCCGCCTGATGAACCTCGGCAACGCGACCGGCCACCCGTCGTTCGTGATGTCGAACTCGTTCACCAACCAGGCCATCGCGCAGATCGAGCTGTTCGCCAAGCCCGGCGAGTACGCCACCGACGTCCACCGGCTGCCCAAGCACCTCGACGAGAAGGTGGCCCGGCTGCACCTCGACGCGCTCGGTGTGAAACTCACCAAGCTCACGAAAGCCCAGGCCGAGTACATCGGCGTCGACGTCGAAGGCCCGTACAAGCTCGATCACTACCGGTACTGATCCAGGATTGCTCCATTCGACGCAGTTTGGTTCATCGGGAAAGTGGCCATCCTCCCCGTGACAGCGCATCCGCCCGGCCGGCACGCCGGACGGGTCCCATGCGAAGGAGTGTGTGTCAAGTGATCATTCTCGGTGTAATTCTTCTCGTCATCGGGTTCATCGTGGGCATCCCGGTGCTTTACACCATCGGCATCATTCTCGCGGTGGCCGGCGTGGCACTGGCCATCCTGGGCGGCACCGGCCGCCGGATCGGTGGGCGTGCGCACTGGTACTGATCCACTAGTCCGCTAGTGACCAACGGCCTGGCACGGCGTCAGCAGCAATGCTCGCCGCGCCAGGCCGTTCGGCCTTCTTTCACCGCGACGAAAGCGATGAAGAGGGCGACGGCCGGATCGGCCCACCACCAGCCCAGAACGGTGTTGAGCAACAATCCCGCCAGCAGGACCGCGGAAAGGTAAGTGCAGAGCAAAGTCTGCCGCGAATCCGCGACCGCGCTGGCCGAACCCAGTTCCCGGCCCGTTCTCCGTTGCGCGGCGGACAGGACGGGCATGACGACGAGCGAAACCGCCGCCAAGACGACACCCGTGAGCGAGCTTTCCGGTGCCGCCGCGGTGAAGAACGTCCGCAGGGACTCCGCCGTCACGTAGGCGGCCAGCGCGAAGAACGACAGCGCGATCATCCGCAGGGCCCGCCGTTCGCGGGCTTCCGGGTCCCGGCCCGAGAACTGCCACGCGACCGCGAGCGCGGAAGCGACCTCCACCACCGAATCCAGCCCGAAGCCGACCAGCGCGCCGGACGAGGCCACCGTGCCCGCCGTCAGCGCGACGGCGGCTTCGACGACGTTGTAGGTGATCGTCGCCGCCACGAGCAGCCGCACCCGGCGCACCAGCACCGCCCGGCGGTCCGCGGCGATCGCCACCGGCGAGCAGCAGCCGTCGGAGCACGCGTCCGTCATGCCGGCTCGCACTCGTCCCGCGGCTCGACCGCCAGCACCACCTGGACGAGCTCGCGCAGGGCGCGGGCCAGGTGGACGTCGGCGATCTCGTAGCGCGCTTGACGCCCCTCGTAGCCGGCCACCACGAGCCCGCAGCCGCGCAGGCACGACAGGTGGTTCGAGACGTTCGAACGACTCAGCCCGAGTTCGGCCGCCAGCCGCCCGGGGTAGGCGGGTCCGTCGAGCAGGGCGGTCAGGATCCGGCAGCGGGTCGGGTCGGCGAGGGCGCGCCCGATCCGGGCCAGCGCCGACTCGCGCGTCTCACAGGTCACCACGCGGTGAACTGTACATCGACCGCTGACCTATCCACAACGGACGGAAAATAAAGGGTCCTCCGGCTCCGAGGGGGAGGGAGAGCCGAAGGACCCCGTTAGTGTTAGCACATCGCCAAGCCCGTGTACACAGCTGCATACACGATCGTGTTACGTCCTTGACGCCGTTCTGACGTCGTCTTGACGCCGCGAAGGCCTCCCCGGCCGGCGGTGAAGCCCGGGCGGGAAGGCCTTCGCGATCCTGGCGGGAGGCTCAGGAAGCTTGGCGCAGCAGGGGTTTCGCGGGTGTGGCGGCGCAGCCGCACCCGCTGCCGAGCGTCTGGCAGTCGACGATCAGGCCGTGCCGCACCCGGTCGGCGTCCGCACAGGCCGCGTCGGTGCACTCGGTGAATCCGCCTTCCGGGTGCACCACCAGCGTGCCGTGGCAGTGGTCGATGCCCGCATCACACGAAGCGCAGTCCATAATCCCTTGGTACCACCGGCAACCACGCGGACGCGGGACGACGGCGGCGGCGTGTCGCGCCGGGGGTCACGCCGACTTGGACGCCCGCTTGCGCGTCGCCGGCTTCTTCTTCGCGGCCGGCTCGCCGTCCTCATCGGACTCCTCCGAAGAGGACTTCGCGCCGCGGGACTTCTTCGCGGCGTCCACACTGGCCTGCAGCGCCGCCATCAGGTCGACGACGTCGGCCTTCGCGGTGACCGCGGCGGGCTTGGTCGTCTCCTCCCCCGCCACCTTGGCCTCGATCATCTCCTCGAGGGCCTCGCGGTAGTGGTCGTGGTACTTCTCCGGCTCGAAGACCGGCTCGGCCAGCGAATCGATCAGCGAACCGGCCATGGTCACCTCCTGCGGCCGGATCTGCGGCGGGTCGTCGCGCAGGAACGGGAAGTCGGGCTCGCGGACCTCGTCCGGCCACAGCATCGTCGTCATCACCAGCACGTCGGCGTGCACCCGCAGCACCGCCATGCTCTCCCGCTGCCGCACCGCGACCTTGGCGATGGCCACCTGGCTCGACTTGTGCAGCGCGTCCCGCAGCACGACGTACGGCTTCACCGCGTTCTTCTGCGGCTCCAGGTAGTACGTCCGGTCGTACTGGATCGGGTCGATCGACTCCAACGGCACGAACTCCAGGACGTCGATCGTGCGCTGCGACGACAGCGGCAGCTCGGCCATCTCGGCGTCGGTGAGCACGACCATCTCGCCGTCGGGCAGCTCGTAGCCCTTGGCGATCTCGGCGTAGGGCACCTCGGCACCGTCGATGGTGCAGAACCTCTTGTACTGGATCCGGCCGCCGTCGGCCTCGTGCACCTGGCGCAGGGAGACGTTCTTGTTCTCGGTCGCCGCGTACATCTGGATCGGGATGGACACCAGCCCGAACGAGACCGAGCCCTTCCACATCGCCCGCATGCCACGCACCTCCGAGAGACGACCCAGTTGACTTCACGCTACGTAACTACCGTAGCCCGAATCGTCCATCGGCGACAGTCTGATCTAGACCTCTGCCAGGTACTTCTCCCAGAGTGCGGGGTCCAGGAACCAGTTCTGGAAGTCCGTGGGATCGGTGAACCCGTTCGCGAACCGCCGCGCGACCGCGGGGTTCTGGCCGGCCACCCCGAGGATCTGGAGCACGTGCGGGGGCGGCGGGAGCAGCAGCGCGTTGGTCCATTCGGTGACGTGCCGGGCGTACTCCCAGTAGCGCTCGAACGTGGCGTCCATCCACGCGGCGTCGAACGGCTCCTCGCCGCGCTCGACGATCGCGTCCAGGTAGGTGGCCGCGCAGTGGCTCGCGTTGTTCGAGCCCTGGCCGGTGATCGGGTCGTTGGCGACGACGACGTCGGCCATGCCCAGCACGATCGCCCCGCCGGGCAGGGTGCCGACCGGCCGGCGCACCACCGGCGTGTAGCCGCCGGCCAGCGTGGCCTTGGCGTCGGTCAGCTCGGCGTCGCGGCAGCGGTCGTACTCCCACGGCACGAACCGCTTCATCAGGTCGAGGATCCGCCCGAAGTGCTCGGCCGGGCCCGGGCGGTCGTCGAAGCAGTCCAGCGGCCCGCCGGGGACGCCCTCGAAGAACAGGATGTCGCAGTTCCCGCTGAGCGTGTACGCGGGGATCATGAACAGCTCGCCGACGCCGGGGACGATGTTGAACCGCACCGCCATCTTGTCCGGGTGCTCCGGCCGCGGCCGGACGCCGTGGGCGTAGGCCAGCGACAGCGCGCGCATCGGCTTCGTGTACGGCGAACGCTCGGGCACCCGGTCGAACAGCTGGACCAGCTCGCCCTTGCCCGCCGAGATGATCACCAGGTCGTAGAGCCGCGACAGGGCGTCCAGCTCGGACGTCATCACGCCGTGGATGACGAGCTTGCCGCCGCGGTCCTCGAACAGCTCCAGCCAGCCCGCCATCTTGACCCGCTGGTCGACCGACTGCGCGATGTGGTCCAGCTCGGCGAACCAGTCGAGGGCGCGGCCGCCGTCCGGCGCGGCCACCGACACGCCGAGTCCCTCGACGTTGACCGTGTCGGCTTCCCACTGGTTGATCCCGAGGTCCCGCTCGTGCTGCAGCGCGTCGTGGAACATGCACTGCGTCGACATCACGCGGCCGTTCCGGATCTCCTCCGGCGTCCGCGCGGACATCACCGTGACGTCGTAGCCCTTCGCCTGCAACCCGAGGGCCAGCTGCAGCCCGGACTGCCCGGCGCCGACGATCAGAACCCTGCGCATGAAGCTCGCTCTCCTTCTCAGGCGTTCGGGACGCTGCCGGCCAGCTCGCGCGGGCCGGACAGCACGGCCAGCGACAGCGTGTGGCTCACCAGCTCGGTCAGGGTGGCGATCGTCGACGCCCGGTCGCGGGCGTCGCAGGTGACCAGCGGGACGCTCGGGTCGAGCGCCAGCGCGTCGCGCACCTCGTCGAGGTCGTGCACCGGCATGCCCTCGAACTGGTTGACCGCGACCACGAACGGCAGCTCGGAGTCGTTCTCGAAGTAGTTGATCGCCGCGAACGACTCGTCGATCCGGCTGGTGTCGACCAGCACGACCGCGCCGAGCGCACCCCGGCTCAGGTCGTCCCAGAGGAACCAGAACCGCGCCTGCCCCGGCGTGCCGAACAGGTACAGCAGCAGGTCCGGGCGCAGCGTGATCCGCCCGAAGTCCATCGCCACGGTCGTCGTCGACTTGCCGCCGGGCGGGATCTCGTCGATGCCTTCGCCGGCCTCGGTCATCCAGGCCTCGTTGCTCATCGGCGGCACTTCCGACACCGCGCCGACGAACGTGGTCTTGCCGACACCGAAGCCCCCGGCGACGACGATCTTCGCGGAGATCGTCAGCAGATCGCCCTCAGGCGGGGAGCCGCTTGAGCCCATCAAGGATCCTCTCGAGCACGTTGGTGTCGTGGTGGTAGGCGTGCGCCGTGGGGTGGACGAACACCGCGCCCTGGGACGCGAGGTCGCCGATCAGCACCCGCACCACGCCCAGCGGCAGGTCGAGCCCGACCGACAGCTCGGCGATCGAGCACCGCGCCCGGGCGCGTTCGTAGAGCGAGCGCGACTCGGGCATCAGCGTGCCGCTCAGCGCGGGGTCGTACCGCGGGACCGAGACCAGGGTCTCCACCAGCAGCTGGTGCCGGGTGCTGGTGCGGCCGCCGGTGAGCGCGTACGCGCGGATCCGGCGGCTGCGCCGCGGCAAGGCGGTGTCCTTCTCGGACACTGAGATCACATCCTCGTCGGGCATTCTCATCACACCCGCGGACGGCGCGCGGTGAGCACCTGGCGCAGTTCGGCGCGCACCTCGGGGGTGAGCGCGTGGCCGGCGTTGGTGATGAACTGGGTCATCTCGTAGGCGACCACCTTCATGTCCGCCTCGCCCGAGGTCAGCACCGCGAGCCCGGCACCGGAACCGATGCCCATGAACAGGAAGTAGCCGTGGGTGAGCCGGATGATGATCTGCTCGCAGCTGCCCTTCCCGAACAGCGCCGCGCTGTTGCCGGCGAGGGAGAGCAGGCCGCTGGCGATCGCCGCGAGCTGTTCGGCCTCGGCTTCGCCGACCGAGTCGGACGCGGTGAGGGGGAAGCCGTCCACGCTCATGATCAGCGCGTGGCTGACGCCGTGGACCTTGCGCACGAAGTCGTCGAGCAGCCAGGCGAAGTTCGCCGGGGCCGGGTGGGGTGCGCTCACGAGGCGGTTCCTCCGGGCGTCTCGTCCTGCTGGGCACGGTGGTTCTCGGCGAGAGCGGCCCGCTCGCCGTCGGCGAAGGCGCCGAGGTCGGCGAGCAGCTGCTCGTGCCCGTTCCCCGCGGGTTCGGCGGCCGCGGGTGGTGGCGGCGGTTCGGGCGCGGCCCCGCGGATGCTGCCGGGCACGCGCCGGGGAAGGCCGTTGGCCGTGGTGCCGCCGGTCTGCTCGAGCGGCCGCGGGCGGGGGCTCGGCCGGCGCGGCATCGCCCGCACCGGCTCCTCCTTCGGAAAGGTGCCCGGACGGCGGCGCGGCAGCCCGCCGACGGAAGCCGGTTCGCCTTCCGGCGCCTTCACCGGCTCGACGGTGACGGTCCGGGTGCCCGACCACGCGTTCTCGGTCAGCTCGGTGACGATGCCGGTGGGCAGCAGCACAGTCGCCACGGTGCCGTGCGGGCTGCGCCGGTCCAACCGCACGGTGACGTCGTGACGGGCGGCGAGCCGGGAGACCACCGCGAGCCCCATGTGCCGCGCCGCGGCGTCGTCGAGGTCGCCGCCGGCGGCCAGCCGCGCGTTGAGGCCGTCGATCCGGTCGGCCGGGATGCCGATGCCCTCGTCCTCGATCCGGACGAGCACGCTGCCCTGCTCGGTCAAGTGCGCGCTGACGTTCACCGGCGAGCTGGGCGAAGACTGGTTGGCCGCGTTGTCGAACAGCTCCGCGAGCACCCGGCCCAGGTCTTCCGCGGCGAAGCCGACGACGCCGAGGTTGACCACGCGGCCGATGGTGATCCGGGCGTAGTGGTCGATCGAGGACATCGCCGCGCGCATGACGTCGAGCACCGTCGTCGCGCGGGCGGCGTCGTCGGCGGTCTCCTGGCCGGCCAGCACGCGCAGGTTCTCGGCGTTGCGGCGCAGCCGGGTCGCGAGGTGGTCGAGCTGGTAGAGCTCGGCGAGGCGGTGGTGGTCCTCCTCCCCCGCCTCCAGCTCCTCCAGCCGGGCCAGCAGCTGGTCGAGCAGGTTGAGGTCACGCAGGGCCACGCTGGCGCAGATCTCGGCCAGCACGGCGTCGTCCGCCGGCGACGGCGGGACCGCCACCACCGGCGGCGTCAGCTGGGCGATCGCCGGACCCGCGGCGGGTGCGTACCCGGGGTGCTTCGGCGGCGCCGTGAGGAACTGCGCGGCGGCGACCCGCGAGCGGTCCAGCAGGACGCGTGATCGATCCAGGAGTTCCCGGGCCCGGCTCGCCATGTGGTCCCACTTCTTCCTTGCTCAGGTGCGGAAAAACGCGTACGCGGCGCCGACCCCCGGCGGCGACGCCCGACATGCAAGCAGAAAGTCTCGCCGGATGTCCACAGCCGGTCCCCGTGCGATCGCGGGCAGTGAGCGGATTTCGGGCACGTAGCTCCTGGTGAGCGCAGTGCGTTAGGCCAATCGGTCCAATTTTGCAATTTGCGCCCCGCAACGGAACGCACACGGGCGTCGATACCGCAGGCCGGGCGGTCCCGCACGACGGAATCCGAGCCTGTCCGGTTCGACCGAATTTTTGCGTGCCCCGCACTTTTTTGCGGGGCACGCAAGTTTTTCGCTACACTCCGTTCATGCCGCCGGAGGAACCACCGAAGCTGACGCTGCGGGAACGCAAGAAGCGCGAGGCCCGCCGAGCCCTCGCGCAGGCCGCGTTGCGGCTCACGCTGGAGCGCGGGCTGGAGAACGTCCGGGTCGAGGACATCGCCAACGAGGTCGGCGTCTCGCCCCGGACATTCAACAACTACTTCTCGAGCAAGGAGCAGGCGGTCTGCTCGGTGGTCGTCGACCGCCACGAGGGGATGCGCGAGGCCCTGCTCGCCCGGCCGGCGGGCGAGCCGCTCTGGGAGTCGGTCAAGCAGGCGGTGATCCGCCAATATTCGCGTGAGGGCGAGCCGGATCGCGCGTATGTTGCGCGTATCCGGGAGCTGATGGGCCAGCTCATGCTGCGGGGCGAGTTCCTCAACGCCCACGCGGCGGTCGAGCGGGTCCTCGCCGAAACGATCGCGAAACGGGTGGGCGGTGTGGACCACCTGCTGTGCCGGCTGATGGCCTCCTCGGTGGAAAGCGCTGTCCGCGTCGCCTTCGTCAACTGGTTCATGACCGACGAGCCGCTCCTGCCCACGCTGGAGCGGTTGCTGGACGAGCTGGCCGCCGGGATGCCGACGCTGACTGCCGGCGCACCGAAGAAAAACCCGAACACCACCACCACTCCACTGGGGGAATCTCTGTGCTAGTCAAGCTCCTGCGCAGTCACCTGCGCCCGTACAAAACCACGTTGTGGGTGATCGTGGTGCTGCAGCTCGTGCAGACGATCGCCATGCTCTACCTGCCGACGCTCAACGCCGACATCGTCGACAACGGGCTGATCAAGGGCGACATGGGCTACATCCTGCGCGTCGGCGCGGTGATGCTGGCCGTGACGCTCGCCCAGATCGCCGGGTCGATCGGCGCGGTGTACTACGGTGCCCGCACCGCGATGGCGGTCGGGCGCGACATCCGGTCCGGCGTCTTCCACCGGGTGCAGGACTTCTCGGCCCGCGAGGTCGGGCAGTTCGGCACGCCGTCGCTGATCACCCGCACCACCAACGACGTCCAGCAGATCCAGATGCTCGTGGTGATGACGCTGACGCTGATGGTGTCCGCGCCGATCATGTGCGTCGGCGGCATCATCCTGGCGCTGAACCTCGACGTCCCGCTGTCGGGCCTGCTGCTGGTCATCGTGCCGGTGCTGGCGATCGCGGTCGGCACGATCATCACGAAGATGCGCCCGGCGTTCCGGCTGATGCAGGAGCGGATCGACCGGATCAACCAGGTGCTGCGCGAGCAGATCATGGGCATCCGCGTGATCCGCGCGTTCGTCCGCGACAAGCACGAGCGCGAGCGCTTCGACGTCGCGAACGACCAGCTGCTCACCGTTTCGCTGCGGGTGGGCAGGCTCATGGCGCTGATGTTCCCGATCGTCATGCTGGTGATGAACGCCTCCAGCGTCGCCGTGCTGTGGTTCGGCGGGCAGCGCATCGACTCCGGCAGCATGCAGATCGGGGCCATGACGGCGTTCCTGTCCTACCTGCTGCAGATCCTGATGGCCGTCATGATGGCCACGTTCATGTTCATGATGGTGCCGCGCGCGGAGGTCAGCGCCGAGCGGATCAGCGAGGTCCTCGACACCGAGTCGAGCGTCCGCCCGCCGGTGTCGCCGATCCGTCCGGGCGCGGTGCACGGGCACCTGGAGCTCTCCGGTGTCGAGTTCCGCTACCCCGGCGCGGAAAAGCCGGTGCTGCAGGACATCTCGCTGATCGGGCGGCCGGGTGAGACCACCGCCGTGATCGGGTCCACCGGTACCGGCAAGACGACGTTGCTGAACCTGATCCCGCGGCTGATGGACGCCACGAAGGGCACGGTCAAGGTCGACGGCGTCGACGTGCGCGACCTCGATCCCGCGGTGCTCGCCCGCGCGGTCGGGCTGGTGCCGCAGAAGCCGTACCTGTTCGCCGGGACGGTCGCGAGCAACCTGCGCTACGGCAACCCGGACGCCACCGACGAAGAACTGTGGCACGCGCTGGAAGTGGCGCAGGGCAAGGATTTCGTCGAAGCGATGCCCGAAGGCCTGGAGGCACCGATCGCCCAGGGCGGCACGAACGTCTCGGGCGGCCAGCGGCAACGGATCGCCATCGCGCGGATGCTGGTGCACAAGCCGGAGATCTACCTCTTCGACGACTCGTTCTCGGCGCTGGACTACGCGACCGACGCGGCCCTGCGCCGCGCCCTCGTGTCCGAAACCGCCGACGCGACGGTGATCATCGTCGCGCAGCGCGTCAGCACCATCCGCACCGCCGACCGCATCATCGTCCTCGACGAGGGCCGCGTCGTCGGCACCGGTACCCACCACGAACTGTTCGACAGCAACGAAACCTACCGCGAGATCGTGCTGTCGCAGCTCACCGAGCAGGAGGCGGCGTGAGTACCACGGAATCGCCGAAGGCCGCCGTCACCGAGGCGGGGGAACGGCCCACGGCCGAACGGCAGAAGAACACCGGGGCGGCCACCGCCGGACCGGGCCGGTGGATGGCCGGCGGCGCCCCGCCGGAGAAGGCCCTCGACTTCAAGGGGTCCCTCAAGCGGCTGCTGCGCATGCTGGCCCCGCAACGGCTGCACCTGATCGGCGTGCTCGTGCTCGGCGCGGCCAGCGTCGCGCTGACCGTGATCGGGCCGAAGATCCTCGGCCAGGCCACCGACGCGATCCTGGCAGGCGTGCTCGGCAAGCAGGTGCCGCCGGGGGTGACGAAGGAGCAGGTCGTCGCCGGGCTGCGCGCCCGCGGCGACGGCACGCTGGCCGACATCTACAGCCGCGTCGACCTCGTGCCCGGCGTCGGCATCGACTTCGACAAGGTCGGGCAGATCCTGCTGGTCGTGCTGGCGCTGTTCGTCATCGCGTCGTTCTTCGGGCTGATCCAGGCCCGGCTGACGACGACGCTGGTGCAGCACGCGGTGTACCGGCTGCGCCAGGACGTCGAGGAGAAGTTCTCGCGCCTGCCGCTGAAGTACTTCGACCGCCAGCCGCGCGGCGAGGTGCTGTCCCGCGTCACCAACGACATCGACAACCTGGCGATGTCGCTGCAGCAGACGCTGTCGCAGATCGTCTCGTCGCTGCTGACGGTGATCGGCGTGCTGATCATGATGTTCCTGATCTCGCCGCTGCTGGCGGTGATCGCGCTGCTCACGGTGCCGCTGTCGGCCGTCGTCGCGGCGAAGATCGGCAAGCGGGCGCAGCCGAACTTCATCAAGCAGTGGTCGACGACCGGCAAGCTCAACGCGCACGTCGAGGAGATGTACACCGGCCATTCGCTGGTCAAGGTGTTCGGCAGGCGCGATGAGGCCGCGGCGATCTTCGACAAGCAGAACGAGACGCTGTACGAGGCGAGCTTCCGGGCGCAGTTCATCTCCGGCATGATCCAGCCGGCGATGATGTTCATCGGCAACCTGAGCTACGTGCTGGTGGCCGTGATCGGCGCGCTGCGCGTCGCCT
Source organism: Amycolatopsis sp. NPDC098790 (assembly GCF_044759945.1). NCBI lineage: Bacteria > Bacillati > Actinomycetota > Actinomycetes > Pseudonocardiales > Pseudonocardiaceae > Amycolatopsis > Amycolatopsis sp. NPDC098790. The sequence goes on along the minus strand of NZ_JBIWAI010000002.1, from coordinate 1,212,509 downwards.
CGGGCAGCCTGACTCTCGGCGAGGTGCAGGCGTTCATCCAGTACTCGCGCCAGTTCAGCCAGCCGGTCACGCAGATCGCCAGCATGGCGAACCTGCTGCAGTCCGGGGTCGCGTCGGCCGAGCGGGTGTTCGCGCTGCTCGACGCCGAGGAGCAGGCGCCGGAGCCTTCTTCGCCGGAGCGGCCGTCGGTCGTTCGCGGGCGCGTCGAGTTCCAGGACGTCTCGTTCCGCTACCTGCCGGACAAGCCGCTGATCGACGACCTGTCCCTGGCCGTCGAACCCGGCCAGACGGTGGCGATCGTCGGCCCCACCGGCGCGGGCAAGACGACGCTGGTCAACCTGCTCATGCGGTTCTACGAGCTGGACGGCGGGCGGATCACGCTCGACGGCGTCGACATCGCGAAGATGAACCGCGAGGAGCTGCGCGACCAGACCGGCATGGTGCTGCAGGACGCGTGGCTGTTCGGCGGCACGATCGCGGAGAACATCGCCTACGGCGCGGACGACCCGAGCCGCGAGGAGATCATCGAAGCGGCGAAGGCGACGCACGTCGACCGGTTCGTCCGGACGCTGCCGGACGGCTACGAGACGGTGCTGGACGACGAAGGCGGCACGGTCAGCGCGGGCGAGAAGCAGCTGATCACGGTGGCGCGGGCGTTCCTGGCCAAGCCGGTGATCCTGATCCTGGACGAGGCGACCAGTTCGGTGGACACGCGGACGGAGGTGCTGATCCAGCGGGCGATGAACTCGCTGCGCAGCGGCCGCACGAGCTTCGTGATCGCCCACCGCCTGTCGACGATCCGCGACGCGGACGTGATCCTGGTGATGGAGCACGGCCAGATCGTCGAGCAGGGTGACCACGAGACCCTGCTGCGCAGCGGCGGCGCCTACGCGCGGCTGTACGCGGCGCAGTTCGCCGAAGCCATGGCGGAGACCGACTGACGTCGTCGCCCCGGTACCCTGGACGCTCCCGAGCGGAAAGGGGTACCGGGGCGGCGATGGCGGACAAACTCGAGGAGTACCGCGGCAAGCGCGGCCGGGACCGCACCCCCGAACCCTGGCCCGACGGCCCGCCGGAACCCGGGGGCAACGACCTCTTCGTCATCCAGGAGCACCACGCTTCCCGCCTGCACTGGGACTTCCGGCTGGAACGCGACGGCGTGCTCGTGTCCTGGGCCGTCCCGCGCGGGCTGCCGCTCGCGCCCGGGGTGAACCGGCTCGCGGTGCACACCGAAGACCACCCCATGGAATACCTCACCTTCGAGGGCGAGATCCCGGCCGGCGAGTACGGCGGCGGCCGGATGACCGTGTGGGACACCGGGAAGTACGAAACCCTGCACTGGAACGACCACAAGGTCGAGGTCGTCTTCCACGGCGAGCGGGCGCGCGGCAAGTACCTCTTCCTCAACCGGCACAACGCCGACGACGACCGCGACTGGATGCTGCGGCGCCTCGACCCGGCCGAGCCGGGGCACGAAGACGCCCCCGAGTTCGTCGAGCCGATGACGGCGGTCCCGGGCGAGCTGCCCGCCGAGGACGACGACTGGGCCTACGAATTCGCCTGGGGTGGCCTGCGCACGATGCTGCTCGTCTCCGGCGGCCGCGTCACCGCGCACGACGAGACCGGCGCCGACGTCACCGGCCGCTACCCCGACCTGCACAAGCTGGGCGAAGAGCTCGGGTCGACGGAAGTGCTGCTGGACGGCGAAGCCGTCGTGATCAAGGACGGCAAGCCGTACCCCGAAGGCCTCGAGGAGCGCCGCCGGGCCGACGGCAACGCGGCGAAGCGGCTCAAGGCGCACTGCCCGGTGTTCTACTTCGCCTGCGACGTCCTGCACCTCGACGGCAAGCCGACCGTGGACCTGCCCTACACCGAACGCCGCGAGCTGCTGGCGGACCTGCCGGTGACCGATCGCCACTGGCAGGTCCCCCGCTACTTCCTCGGCGGCGGCGAAGACGTCCTCGGCGCGAGCCGCCAGCACGGCCTGCCGGGTGTGGTCGCCAAGCGGGCCGGCAGTCCCTACCGGCCCGGCTCCGCGGACTGGGTGTTCATCGGGAATTGACGGTGTGCTCAGTCGCCGCGTGCGAGCACGACCACGCCCGCCACGACGACCACCGCGCCCGCGACCACGTTGCCGACGAGCGCGGCCGTCGACGGCTGCGTCTCCGCGGCCGAGCGCAGCAGCCACGGCGAAAGCGCCGTCCACGCGCCGAGCACCGGGACGACCCAGCCGAGGAACCGCAGGCGCCGCGTCGCGGTGCGGGCGATCGCCAGCGCGACCAGGACCAGGCCGACGACCGTGTTGCTCAGCGCGAGCACGCCCGCGCCGCCGAAGCCGGTGACCCAGGGGGCGAGCACGAGGTAGAGACCGGCGAGCAGGACGAAGCCCGCGGCGGCGCCGATGACGGCGGTCCGCTGCCCGCCGGCCGGGGTGCTGTGCGAAGTCATCTCCTCACCTCCACCCCGGAGAGGTACCCCGCGGTAGCGGCCGGTAACCGGGAGCTGCCCGCAGCCCTCGAAACGGGCAGGTCCCGGCCGGGAGCGCTCAGCAGCCGCAGGTGTAGTAAGTGATGTCCCAGTGGTTGCCTTCGTCGCAGTAGAGGTTGCCGGAGCCGGCCTTCCACTGCGGGTAGCCGTCGCCGCGCAGCCCGATGTAGCCGAAGCTGTTCTTGATGTAGTTGTCGATGCAGCTGTTGTGCGAGATGTCCACCTTGTAGCCGTTGTAGTGGCTGTAGGTGCCCGACGCGTGGCCGACCTCGGTCCCGCCGGTGATGTTGACCGCGCAGCCGCTGGCCCGCTTCAGCGTGATCACGCCGGTGACGGTGGTCTGGTTGATCTGCTCGTAGGACGTGCAGGTCGAGTTCGACCGCGTGGTGCAGCCCCCGCTCGACGAGTGCGTCACCCCGGCGGCGGACAGCTGCGACGCCGCCTGCGCCTGGGTGAGCTTGGTGACCTCGACGCTCGCCGACGCGGTGCCGATGGTCGCGAAGACCACCGTCGCGGCCGAAGCGGTCAGTCCCAGTGCCGCGCGCGCGAGCATCCGTTGTCCCGGCATGCCTTGCCTCCTCGGGTACGAGATTCCGAACGGCGGCAGCCAAGACGGGCGGGCCATAACTTCGCCAAACGCCACGCGGCGGGCCGGGGCGGCGGCGGGGTCAGGTCCTGATCTTCGTCAAGACTTCACGAGTGCGGTCCCGGGCCGGGGATTCACTGGTGACGGCGGTGAGCTCCCGCAGCGCGCGCAGCTCCCACAACGGGAAGCCGAGCTCGCGGAAGAGGCCCGCCGACGTACGCAGGAGCCGGGCGGCCTCCGTCCCGGTGCCCTCGTCCGCGTGCGTGCGGCCGAGGCTGAGCAGGGTGTAGCCGGCACCGCGGCGGTCGCGCAGCTCGCGGAACACGCCCATCGCGACCCGCAGGTGCCACCGCGCGCCCGCCGGGTCGCCCGCGCCGCGGCGCGCTTCGGCGAGGCAGCGGTGGGTGTAGGCGGCGGCGTGCCGGTGCCCGATCTGCTCGAACAGCGTCAGCGACCGCGTCAGGAAGCGTTCGCCGTCGAGCGGCTCGCCTGCCTCGGTGTGCAGGGCGCCGAGGCTGCGCAGGACGTGCGCCTCCCAGTGGCGTTCGCGGGTGCGGACGGCACCGCCGAGCGCGCCGGTGAGCAGGTCGGCGGCCCGGTCGTAGCCGCCGTGGCGGCGCAGGACGTCGGCGTAGCGCTTGGCGGCCTGGTCGTGCCCGCGGCCGTCGTCGCACTCGCCGGCGAGCAGCATGCTGACCTCGAAGCTCTCGACGGCGCGCCGCACGTCCCCGACGTCTTCGGCGAGCGACCCCAGCTGCGCGGCGGCGGCCGCCTGCCCGTGCCGGTCGCCGCAGGCGCGCAACAGGCCGAGAGCCTCGACGAGTTCGGCCTCCGCGGCCCGCGGGTCACCGCCGTCGAGGTGGACGTCGGCGAGCGCGGCCAGCACCGCGCCGGTGCCCTGCGGGTCGTCGAGCTCCCGGAAGCGGTGTTCGGCCATGACGAAGTAGTTGCGGGCCTGCCGCCCGCGGCCGTGCTGCCAGTGCACGGAGCCGAGGTTGTACAGCTTTTCGGCCTCGGCACGCGGATCCCGCCGCCGCCGGGCGGCGGCCAGCCCGAGCACGGAGACGGCCCGGGCGGCGTGCCCGAGCCACGGGGTGCCGGCCAGGGCGGTGCAGGCGTCGGCGAGCCGTTCGGTGAGGTCGTGCCAGCCGTGCGTGCCGGCGAGCCGCGCGGCGGCGGCGAGGTGGGCGGTCTCGCGTGCAGGATCGGCGGCGACCTGGCGTACCGCGGCGGGGTCGGGCTTCGGGAGGTCGGCGGGCGTGCGGCCCTGGGCGTGTTCGGCGACGGCGAGGGTGACTTCGCAGGCCCGGCGGAGTGCGGCGAGGTCGGGGTCCGGGGTTTCGGTGAGGAGGAGCCGGGTGAAAGGTGGGACGGTCCAGTGGGTGTCGGCTCGCTGGAAAACCGGGCCGAGCTGGTCGCGAGGATCTTCTTCCCCGGCAACGGGTTCCGCGCCGGCCCGCTCCAGCAAGTGCGCCGCGGCCAACGCCTCCAGCCGGTCGCGGGCCTCCTCCGGCGGCCGGTCCAGCAACGCCGCCGCGCACCACTCCGGCACTGGCCCCTCGAACGCCGCGAGCAGTCTCAGCAACGTCCGGTCCGGCGCCGGCCGCTCGCGCAGCGCCGAGGTCACCGCCGCCCGGACCGAAAGGTCGCCCGTGGCCAGCTCGTCGAGCCGGCGGCGGTCGTCGGCCAGCCGGGCCGCCGGCTCGGCCACCCGCAGCCCCGGCCGGGCCGCGAGCTTCGCCCCCGCGATCCGGACCGCGAGCGCGAGCCCCGCGCACCACTCGAGAACCCGGTGCGCCGCCGCAGGTTCCGCGCGCAACCTCGGCTCCCCCACAATCGCCGCGAACAGCGCCCAGGCGTCCTCTGTGGACAGTACGCCCACCGGGACCGGTCGCGCCCCGCACAGGCCGGGCAGCTCGCGGCGCGTGGTCACCAGCGTCGCGCAGCCGGGCCCGCTCGGCAGCAACGCCCGCACCTGCGCCTCGGACGTCACGTCCTCCAGCAGCACCAGCAACCGGCGGTCCGCGGTGTAGCTGCGCCACAACCCGGTCAGCCCGGCGCGGTCGGCCAGCTCGGCCGGCGTCGCGCCGAGCAGGCGCAGGAACCCCGTCAGGACGGCGGCCGGCTCGGCGTCACGCAGCGACGCCGTCAGCTGGCCGTCGGGGAAGCGGCGGCGCGCCCGCCAGGCCGCCTGGACGGCCAGCGCCGACTTCCCGGCCCCCGCGGCCCCCTGCAGCACGACCGGCCCGGAGCCGCGCAGGGCCCGGCCGACCTCGGCCAGCTCCGCCGCCCGGCCGGTGAAGTCGGGCACCGCCGGCGGGAGCTGGGCGGGCGGGCCCGGCGTCGTCCACTCGGTGCCGGCGATCCGGCGGTACACCGCGACGAGGTCGTCGCCCGGCCACACACCCGCCTCTTCCCACAGCGCCCGCCGCGTCCGGCGGAGCACCTCCAACGCCGACTCGCGGTGACCGACGGCGCCGAGCGCGGACGCCAGCCGGGCGGCGAACCGCTCGTCGGCGGGCCGGGCCGCGACGACCGGGTCGAGCCGCTCGACGACCGACCGGCCGTCGCCGTCGGCGAGCTCCAGCTCGACCAGCTGCAGCAGCGCCGCCGAGCGCCGGTCCTCCAGCCACAGCTTGTGCGCCTCCAGCAGCGGACCGCCGGCGACGTCGGCGAACGCGTCACCCCGCCAGCACGCCAGTGCCCGTTCGAGCGCGCGGCGGCGTTGCGCGCGGTCGTCGGCGCCCGCGGACAGCAGCGTCAGGAAGTCGTCCGCGTCCAGCTCCCCCGGCTCGACGGACAGCGCGTAGCCCCGCGGGCCGGACCGCAGCCGCTGCCCGGCCTCGGCGGCCCCGAAGCCGGGCGAGAGCGTCTTGCGCAGCTTCGACACGGTGACCTGCACGATCGCCGCGGCACTCGACGGCGCGCCGTCCGGCCACAGCTCGTCGACCAGCGTGTCGCGGCCGACGAACTGGCCGGCGCGCGCGAGCAGCACGGCGAGCAGCCGCCGCGGCTGGGCCGCCGACGGCAGCGCGACGGTGGCGGTCAGCGGACCGAGGACCTGGAACCGCACGGCTACACCCCACCCGCGAGATCACCTGATCGAGCGAGCTGAATCTAGCCGCCGGAAGCTGGGCGTTTCCCTCGATCACCCGGATGGCCGACGCCGTTGGTTCAGGCGTTTGCCAATAGTTTGCCCAGCAGCTCCGGGTGGTCGGCCAGCCCGGCCCGCAGCGTGTGTTCGCGCAGCGGCTTGAGGTCGCCGTAGGGCTGGTTCGCCCAGTCCAGGCGGCCCTGCGGCGGCTCGGGGTCGTACTCGATGGCGAACTGGACGTTCGTCGCGATCCGCCGTCCGGCGAGCCGTTCGACGAGGTGCAGCGCCAGGTCGATGCCCGCCGACACGCCCGCCGCGGTGATCACCCGGCCGTCTTCGACCCAGCGCTCGGCGACCGGCGTCGCGCCGAGGCCGGTGAGCAGGTCGCGGAACATCCAGTGCGTCGTCGCCCGCTTGCCCTCCAGGAGCCCGGCCGCGCCGAGGACCATCGAGCCGGTGCAGACCGACGTCACGAGCTCGGCGCCGGCGGCCGCGCCGCGCAGCCAGGCGAGCAGGCGCTCGTCCGCCATCGCGCGCAGCGTCGGCACCGTGCCGCCGGGCACCAGTACCGCGTACGGCGACGGCACTTCGTCGAACGTGTGGCTCGGCGCGACGCTCAGCGGCGTGTCGGTGCCGATGGTTTCCTTGGTCGCGCCGACGACGACGGTCCGGTAGGTCGCGTCCATCTGCGCCAGGGCGCTCAGCACCTGGAGCGGGCCCACCAGGTCCAGCGGCGTGAGCCCCGGGTAGACGACGAAGGCGAGGGTCTTCTGCTCAGCGGTCATGGGCCCGACCTTCGCGGGCGCACGGGATCGGCGTGCCGCGGATGTCCGAAATCCTGCGAACCGCGTCCGAAGGCCGGTCCGGCTGCTAGCGTGCGATCATGGCAGGCTCACCCAGACGGGTCACGATCGTCGGGTTCCCCGACGTGGAGCTGCTGGACGTCGCCTGCCCGGCCGACGTCCTCGACGCCGCCAACCGCCACGGCGCCCGCCCTCCGTACGAGATCCGGCTGGCCACGATCGACGGCCAGGCCATCCGCACCTGCTCCGGCCTGGTCCTGCAGCCGCACCTGCGGCTCGACCAGGTGGCGGCCGACCTCGACACGCTGGTCGTCGCGGGTGGCTGGGGCAGCACGACGGCGGCGTCCGACGAGCGGGTGCTCGCCCACATCCGGCGCCTGGCCCAGACGAGCCGGCGGGTGGCGTCGGTCTGCACGGGGGCGGAGGTGCTCGCCGCGGCCGGCCTGCTCAACGGCCGCCGCGCGACGACCCACTGGCGCTGGGCGGCTCGGCTCGCCGAGAACTACCCGGCGGTGACGGTGGACCCGGTGCCGCTCTACATCCAGCACGGCAACGTGTACACGGCCGCCGGGGTGACCAGCGGCCTCGACCTGACCATGGCGCTGGTGGAGGCCGACCACGGGCCGACGCTCGCCCGCGAAGTCGCCCGGTCGCTGGTGACGTACCTGCAGCGGCCCGGCAACCAGGCCCAGGTCAGCCTGTTCCTGGCCGGCCCGCCGCCGGAGCACCGCGAGGTCCGCGACCTGACCGCGTACATCGCCGAGCACCTCGACGCCGACCTCGGCACCCCGGCGCTGGCGACCCGGGCGGGCCTCAGCACCCGCCAGCTGACCCGGCTCTTCGACGCCCACCTCGGCACGACGCCGGGCAAGTACGTCCGCACGGTCCGCACCGAGCACGCGGCGAGGATGCTGTCGGGAACGGACCTCCCCCTGGCGACGATCGCCCGCCGCTGCGGCTTCGGCTCGACGGAAACGTTGCGGCAGGCGTTCCTCGACCACTTCGACACGCCGCCGTCGGCGTACCGGCGGGTCCACGTCCGCCAGGCCTACGGCTGACGCACCCGCTCGGCGGCCCCTTGCGCAGGCGGCGCGATCCCGCTGTCAGGATGTGCTCGTGGACCGCCCCGACACCGACGACGACGCAACCGGCCCGATTCGCCGGATCACGGACGAGGTGTCCCCTTCGCCGGCGCGAGGTGCGTCCGGAACGCCCGGTACGCCCCGGAAACCCGCCCGCCGGACCCCACCTCCCGACGGCGCGCGCCGCGCCGCCGACCCGGCTCGCCGCCGCACCGACACGGGGCCGCAGCGCGTCCCGGCCAACGGTGCCGGCACCCCGCGAGCGAACGGCGATCGCCGGGCCGACACCGGACCCCAGCGGGCCGCCCGGCGCGGGGACACCGGGCCGCAGCGGGTCCCGGCCGGCACCAAGCCGCGCCCGGCGAAGAAACCCGAGCCCGAAACCGGCCACGGCCACGGCCACGGGCATGGCCACGGGCACGGCCCCGCCGCCCCGGCGTCGAAGCGCGTCAAGCTCCTGCTGATCTGGCTGCTCGCCCCGCTCGCGCTGGCGACCGTCGTCGGCATGGTCGTGCTCTACCCCTGGGGCAAGCCGGACCCGACGAGCGTCGTCCCGCAGGGCACGCCCGTGGCCGCGGACATCAGCGCCACCACCACCGGCCCGTGCCTCGCCCAGGGTCAGGTCCAGGTCGGCGACCAGACCGACCCGAACGCGAAACCGTGCCTGACGGTCGACCTCACCATGACCGACGGCCCGGCGAGCGGGAAGCAGCTGAAGCTGACCGTCCCGATCGAGCCGAGCACGCCGCGGTTCGCCGCCGGTGACGCCGTCGTGCTCGCCTACAACGGCGGCAACGCGAGCGATCCGGCCAGCTTCCAGCTCGTCGACTTCCAGCGCGGCACCCCGCTGCTCGTGCTGGCCGCGCTCTTCGCGGTCGCCGTGCTGGTGCTCGGCCGCTGGCAGGGCCTGGCCGCGCTCGTCGCGCTCGGCCTGTCCTTCCTCGTGATCGCGCTGTTCATCCTCCCGGCCATCCTCGCCGGCGAGAACCCGCTGGTCGTGGCCATCGCCGGGTCCGGCGCGATCATGTTCATCGCGCTCTACCTGACCCACGGCCTGACGGCGAGAACGTCCGCGGCCGTCCTCGGCACGCTGGTCAGCCTCGCGCTCATCGGTGTCCTGTCGGCGATCTTCTCCGCGGCGGCCTCGCTGACCGGGCTCGACGACAGCACGTCGACGCTCATCGGCTCCCTCGGCCACGGCATCGACGCCCGGGGTCTCTTGCTGGCCGGCGTCGTGATCGGCGCGCTCGGCGTGCTCGACGACGTGACCGTCACCCAGACCAGCGCGGTTTGGGAGCTGCGGCGCGCCAACCCGGACCTGACCTGGCAGGAGCTGTACCGCTCGGGCCTGCGGATCGGGCGCGACCACGTCGGGTCGGCGGTCAACACGCTCGTGATGGCCTACGCCGGGGCCGCGCTGCCGGTGCTGCTGTACTCGTCGATCTCGGGGGTCGGGCTGGGCGCGCTGCTCGGCAGCGAAGAGATCGCGCAGGAGATCATCCGGACGCTCGCCGGCAGCGTCGGCATCGTGGCGGCCGTCCCGGTGACGACGATCCTGGCCGCGCTGATCGCCTCCCGCGAGCCCGCCGCGTACCTCAGCAGCACCACCAAGTCCGTTCCGTCTCACGCGTAACACCGGCGCACCCCGACCGAGCCGTACCAGCGAGAACGCGGTAGGAAGGCCTCAGCCGACCCGGGGAGGCGCCATGTTCGTGCTCATGGGCCCGCGCCAGGTGGTTCGCGGCGCGCTGCGGGTGGTCACCGCCACGGTCCAGGCCGTGGAGTCGCTGCCGCGCATCGCGGCCGCCCTCGAGGACGTCCGCGCCACCCTGCACCACGTCGAGCGCCTCACCGCGTACATCGCGCAGGAGGTCCCCGAGCTCGTCTACCAGCTCGAGCAGCTGCGCGAGGCGGACGAGGAGCTCAGTCGAGAGTCGCCACGAACCGGCTGACCGCCTCCATCGTGAACCGCTGCACGTACTTGCCGGACGGCGCCACCGACGCCAGCCGGTAGAGCGGGCGGTCCGCCACGCCGGAGCCGCGCGCCTCGGCCTTCAGCTCGGCGACCAGCAGCTCGCCGAACACCAGGCCGTTCGCCTCGGTGTTGTTCATCAGCGCGTTCGCCAGCTTCCGCAGCTGCAGGATGCCCAGTTCGCGACCACCCGTGCCGGAGAACACCGCGAGGTCGACCTTCGCCACCTTGCCGCGCTGGCCGGCGTTGACCAGCAGGCTCACCGTGCGGGAGCCGCGGACGTCGCCGATCACCAGGTCGAGCCGCGTCGCCGTCACGAGGTCGACGCGGCGCAGGCCCCAGGTCCGGACGATCAGCGTCGAGCCCTCCAGCCAGACGCGGCGGCGGATGCTGACCGCCATCACGTACAGCAGCGGCAGCGCGATCACCAGCGCCACGATCAACCCGATCAGGGTGCCGCCGATCAGGCCGGCGACGCCACCGAACGCGGCCGCGACGATCACCACGCCGATCAGGCCCGAGATCCCGCGGCGACGGCGGCCGCGCGGGTCCTCCTCGAACAGCGCCAGCCGCTCGGCCGGTTCCTCCGCCATGGTCAGGCCCCCGTCCCGGCGAGGAACGGGTTGCCCGCGCGTTCCCGGCCGATCGTCGTCACCGGGCCGTGGCCCGGCAGCACCACCGTGTCGTCCGGCAGGCTCTCCAGCAGGTCCCGCACCGCGCCGGGGTCGGCACCGCGGCCGACCGAACCGGCGAACAGCGTGTCGCCGGTCAACGCGAGCCGGCCGCCCTCGGCCGTCGCCAGGCTCAGGACCACCGAGCCCGGCGTGTGCCCGGGCACGTGCCGGACGTCGACGGCCAACCCGGCGAAAGTGCCCGGTTCGAGCGGCACGCTCTCGCCGTCGTACAGCGAGGCGTCTTCGGGGTGCAGGTGCAGCGCAACGCCGTGTTCGGCCGCCAAGGAAGCGGCCGAAGCGACGTGGTCGGCGTGCCCGTGGGTGGCCACCAGCGCCGCCGGGACCAGGCGGTGCTCGGCGAGCGCGGCGGTCAGCGGGGCGGTCACTTCCTCCCCCGGATCCACGACCACGCAGGGCCCGCCGGCGGCCTCCGCCAGCAGGTAGCAGTTGGCCTGCAGCGGGCCGCTGCCGAACCCGACGACGAGCACCGAACGCCTCCCGGACTTCCGCGCCGGATGGCGCCGATCACGATCGGGTTGAGACTAGCGGGCCCTGTACATGGTCCTCACAGGCTGTGCCCATACACTGCCGCTACCTCAGACGTGTGACACGAGCGGAAACCTGGAGGGTACGGGGTGGCGACCAACCAGCAGCGCCGCGAAGCTGCGAAGCGCAAGCTCGAGAGGCAGCTCGAGCGCCGATTGGAGCAGCAGAAGCGACGCAGGAGGATCGGCGCTGGTGTCGTCGGCGTGGCCGTGCTCGTCGTGGCGGGCGTGGTGGTGTGGATCGTGAGCGCCAACGGCGGTGAAGCCACCGACACGGCGGCGTCGTCCTCGGCCGCTCCGCCGCCGACCGACCTCCAGATCCCGACGGAGCGCACGGCGCTGCCGAAGCGGACCACGGCGCTGCCGAACCCGACGACGTGCGACTTCAAGGCCGACACGACGGGCAAGGCGCCGAAGAAGGTCAACCTGCCCGACGGCAAGAACGTCGCGTCGACCGGCACGGTGAACGTGACGCTGAAGAGCACGGCGGGCGACATCCCGCTGACGCTCGACCGGGCGCTCGCGCCGTGCGCGGTGCAGAGCTTCCTCAGCCTGGCGCAGCAGAACTTCTACAACGACACCATGTGCCACCGGCTCGGCACCGAGGGCCTGCAGATGCTGCAGTGCGGTGACCCCTCGGCCACCGGCGACCCGACCCAGGACGGTCAGGGCGGCCCCGGCTACACGATGCCGGACGAGGCGTTCCCGGAGATCAAGTACGGCCGCGGCATCCTCGCGATGGCGAAGACGTCCGCCCCGAACTCGGGCGGCAGCCAGTTCTTCATGGTCTACGGCAACGCCGACGGCCTCCCGGCGGACTACTCGGTGTTCGGCAGCATCAGCGACGAGGGCCTGAAGGTCCTCGACGCCGTCGCCAAGGCCGGCATCGCGAACCCGAACCCGCAGGACGGCACCGGGGCGCCGACGAAGCAGGTGAAGTTCACGGGCGTGACCGTCTCCTAGTGGCGGCGCGCATCGAGCTGAACGGGGACCCGCTCGGCCCGGGCGCCTTCGTCGCGGGGATGACCTCCTACGGTCACTTCACCGCGATGCAGGTCCGGGACGGGCGGGTCCGCGGGCTCGCGTTCCACCTCGAGCGGCTCGCGACGAGCACCCGGCTGCTGTTCGGCACCGACCTCGACGTCGACCGGGTGCGGTCCTGCGTCCGGCACGCGATCGACGGCGAACCGGCGCTTTCGGTGCGGGTCATGGTGGTCACCCGCTCGTTCGACGAGCCCCTCGTACCGGAGATCCTGGTCCGGACACTCCCGCCGCACCCGCCCGAACCGGCACCGCTGCGCCTGCGGACGGTCCGGTACCAGCGTGATCTGCCGCAGGTGAAGCACCTCGGCACCTTCGGGCTGATCTACCACTCCCGCCAGGCCGAGCTGGCCGGCTACGACGACGCGCTGTTCGTCGACCCGGCCGGCCGGATCAGCGAGGCCTCGGTGTGGAACGCCGGTTTCCTCGCCGGCGACACGGTCGTGTGGCCGGAAGCCGCGGTGCTGCCGGGGATCACGATGCTGGTGCAGAAGGAAGCCTTGCGCCGCCGGGGAGTGCCGCAGGAGACCCGCGAGGTCCGGCCGGCGGACCTGCGCGACTTCGACGCGATGTTCGTCACGAACTCCGAGACGCCCGGGCGCGCGGTCGCCTCCGTCGACGACCTCGTGCTGCCGCCCGCGGACCACGCGGTCGAACTGCTCGCGGAAGCGTACGAAACCGTGCCGTGGGACGAAATCTGAACCGCACCCGCTCCGCCCCCGTGTAGAGGGGCAACACCGGGACCCGCCGGGGTCACCGGGGAGAGGTGCCGACGATGGTCGCAAACCCCGCGGTGCGCCGCGTGCTCGGGCGCGCCGGGCAGGCCGGGGCCGCCGGTGTCCTCTTCGCCGTGCTCGCCGGGGGTCCCGCGCTCGCGCAGACCCCGCCGCCGCCGGCCGCCGTCAAGTACTACATCGTCCCGCACGCCGACAACCCGGACGACATCACGCTGTTCAAGATCGCCGAGCGCGCTCTCGGTGACGGCAACCGGTTCCCCGAGATCTTCAAGCTGAACCAGGGCCGGCCGCGACCCGACGGGACGCCCTTCACCGACGCCACCGCCATCGAACCCGGCCAGGTGCTGCAGCTGCCCGACGACGCCCGCGACCCCGCCGTCCAGTACGGCCCGCTGCCCACCGCTCCCCCGGTCGCCGTCCCGGAAGCCGAACCGGTGGCGGAACCCTCCGGGCTCGGCGTCGGGCTCGCCTCCGCCGTGAGCGGCACCGGCGGGCTGCTGACCGGCCTGATCGCCGGGCTCTGGTGGCGCCGCCGGCCTCGGCTCGTCCCGCCACCGCCGGTCGAACCGGTCGAAGAAAGCGACGACGGCTCCGGCTCGGTCAGCGGCACCCTGCCGATCCCGGTCGTGCCCGAAGTCCTGCGCACGGAACCCGTCACGACCGAGCTCTCGATCATCGTGCTCGACACAGCCGAAACGCAGGTGGTCGCCGCCGTCCGGCCCGGCTCGCGGTTCCACTTCCGGCTCGGCGGGAAACCGGACTTCGCCGACGACTCCACCGTGCTCGTCGTCGACGGCGAAAGCGAGCCCTGAGCTGAACGGATCAACCAGCGCCCGAACGCTGGCCTTCGGGGCGCCGGTGCCGCGATAGTCGAACGATGACCTCGGATCCGTTCGGGACGCTGCGCACAACGCTCTGGATCGGTGGGGCCCCGTGGACGGGCAAGTCGACCGTCGCCCGGCTGCTGGCCGAGCGCCACGGGCTGACGACCTACCACCACGACGACCGGACGCGGCCCGGTAGCGGCCCGGCCGACGACGTCCCCGCCGTCGACCAGCTGACCGCGCTGCTGGCCGAGTTCCGGCAGCGGTTCGACTGCGCGCTGGCCGACCTGCGCGCCCTGGCCTCGCCGCGGCCGATCGTCGCCGAGGGCCGGGGCCTGCGCCCGGAACTGGTCGCGCCGCTCGTGGACTCGCCGAGCCGGATGGTCGTGCTGGTGCCGACCGAGCTGTTCCGCCAGCACCAGCTGCGGCACCGGCCGGACGAGCCCACCATCCCGCGCCAGCGCAGCCGCCTGACGCGCGACCGGATGCTCGCCGCGCAGGCCGTGCGCTCGGCGCGGGAGCTCGGCATCCGCGTCATCGAAATCGACGGCAGGCTCGACCCCGCCGGGGTGACCGACGTCGTCGCCGACCACTTCCACGCCTACCTGGATGGCTGACGCCCCCGTTGGCGGAATCCGCGGCGAGCACCGAAGATCGGTGGTCGACACGGCGTTCCGCACGGCGAAGGAGCTTCCTTGGGGTTCGGGAGAAGGCCGGCGTTCACCGTCGCGCTGGCATTGGCGGCCACCGTCGTGACGAGCGTGCCCGCCGGCGCCGCCGGCCGCTGGACCGTGAGCCTCACCGGGGCGGTGACCGCGGCCGTCGCCCGCACCGGCGACGGCGGCCTGACCTTCGCGGTTTCCCGCGGTGACACGACCGTGCTCGCCCCCGCTCCCCTGGGCCTGCGGACGCGAGCCGCGGACCTGACGCGGGACCTGGAGTTCCTCCGCCGCACCGACCGGGTCGTCGACGAGCGCTACTCGATGACCACCGGGAAGCGCTTGCAGCGCCACGCACGAGCGGCCGAGACGACGTTGTCCTTCACCGGCACCGACGGGACCCGGCTGGACGTGGTGGTCCGCGCGGCCGCCGACGGCGTCGCCTACCGGTACGTGCTGCCCGCCGGCGGGACTGTTCTCAGCGAAGCGTCGGCGTTCACGCTGCCCGCGACCGCACCGGCGTGGCTGCTGCCCTACTCCCCCAACTACGAGAAGGTCCGCGTCGAAACCACCGCGGGCGGCGCACCGGCGGGCGACTACGGGTTCCCGTCGCTGTTCGCCACCGGCGACGGCTACACGCTGCTGACCGAGTCCGATGTGGACGGACGGTACTCCGGCGCCCGGCTGACGCACCCGGCCGGCACGGCGGACTACGCGATCAAATTGGCCGACGCCACTGTCACCGGCGCGGGGCCGTTCGCGACGCCGTGGCGGGTGGCGATCACCGGCGATCTGGCGACGGTCACCGAGTCCACCTTGGTCGACGACCTCGCGGCACCGTCCGAACTGGACGACACGTCCTGGGTGCGGCCGGGCAAGGTGGCCTGGTCGTGGCTGTCCGAACACGACAGTCCGCGCGATCCCGTGCGGCAGAAGCAGTTCGCCGACTTCGCCGCCCGCCACGGCTGGCCGTACCTGCTCGTCGACGAAGGCTGGGACGCCGCCTGGGCGCCGGACGTCGTCCGCTACGCCCGCGCTCGCGGCGTCGAGGTGCTCCTCTGGTTCCGCTGGGACGACCTCGACACGCCGGCCGAGCGCGCGCGGTGGCTGCCGCTGGTCAAGTCGTGGGGCGTGGCCGGGATCAAGGTCGACTTCATGGACTCCGACACGCAGGCGCGGCTGGGGTTCTACGACGACGTCGCGCGGGCGACCGCCCAGCAGCGGCTGATGCTCAACTTCCACGGCGCGACCGTCCCGCGGGGGTTTCAGCGCACCTGGCCGCACGTGATGAGCTTCGAAGCCGTGCGCGGCGCCGAACAGCTCGCGACGCGTGCCGCGACCAACACGATGTTCCCGTTCACCCGCAACGTCGTCGGCAGCATGGACTACACGCCGACGGCGTTCGTCGTGTCCGATCGGGACACCACGGACGCGCACGAGGTGGCGACCTTCTTCGTCTACGAATCCGGCTGGCAGCACGGCGCGGACAACCCGGAGAACTACGAAGCCCGGCCGGAGGCCCTGCGCACCCTCGACGAGCTGCCGACCGTCTGGGACGAAACGCGGCTGCTGTCCGGACGGCCCGGCCGTGAAGCGGTGTTCGCGCGCCGCTCGGGTGAGCGCTGGTTCGTCGGCGGCATCTTCGCCGGCCCGGCCACGACCATGACAGCAGCGCTGGACTTCCTGGGCCCGGGCCGCTGGGTCGCCGACACCCTGCGCGACGGGCCGTCCGGGCTGGTCCGGGAGACCTCGGAAGTCACCTCGGGCGAACGGCTGCGCGTGCCGATCGCCCAGAACGGCGGCTTCGTGACGATCCTCAGCGGAAGGTGAACCGCGGCGGGCGCCGTTCCAGGAACGCGGCGACGCCCTCCGCGTAGTCGACGCCGTGCAGTGCCTCGGAGCGGATCTCCTCGACCTCGGCGTCGGACGTCTCCTGCCCGGCGACGATCTTCTCGATGATCCGGTTCATCCCGCGGATCGAGGCTTGCGAGCGCGAGCAGAGGGTCGCCACGAACTCCCGCGTCGACGACTCCAGCGAGGCGGCCGGGAAGACGTCGTTCAGTAGGCCGATTTCACGGGCCCGTTCCGCGGTGATCAGCTCACCCGACAGCAGGAAGTACTTCGCGTGCGCCGGACCGACCAGCGACACGAGCTGGCGCGTCGAGTCGAAGTGGTAGACGATGCCGAGCTTCGCCGGCGTGATGCCGAAGCGGGAGCCTTCGGCGGCGAAGCGGAAGTCGCAGGCGACCGAGACCTGGCAGCCGCCGCCGATGCAGTTGCCCTGGATCATCGCCACCGACGGCTTGCGCAGCGCGGTCAGCGCCGCCACCGCGCCCTCGACCGCCTTGTCGTAGCTCGCCGCGCCGTCGGCGGTGGTGCGCAGCTCGCCGAACTCGCTGATGTCCGCGCCCGCCGAGAAGTGCTTCCCGGCACCGGTGATCACGAGCACCTTCACCGCGGGATCGGCGTCGACCTCGGCCACGACGTCCGGGATCGCCGACCACATGCCGTAGGTGATGGCGTTCATCTTCTCCGGGCGGGTCAGCGTGAGCCGGGCGACTTCGCCGTCGCGCGTCAGCTCGAATCCGTCGGTCATGACTCGCACCTTAACCGCTCGCTCTGAGCGAAAACTGCGGTGTGTGACACGGTCGTGCCGCTAGCTTGGGGCCCATGGCGATGATCGAAGTGAACGGGACGGCGTTCGGCTACGACGAAGCGGGAGAGGGGCCCGCGGTCGTCCTGCTGCACGCCGCGATCGGCGACCGCCGGATGTGGGACGCCCAGTTCACCGCGCTCGCCGCCACGCACCGGGTGATCCGCTACGACCGCCGCGGCTTCGGCGAGACCGCCGACCGCCCCGGCGAGTACGCCCACTTCGAGGACCTGCTGGCCCTGCTCGATGCCCGGGGGATCGAGCGGGCCGCACTGGTCGGGGCGTCGATGGGCGGGGCGTGCGCGCTGGACGCCGCCCTGGCCGCGCCGGAGCGGGTCACCCGGCTCGCGCTGCTCGGCTCGGGCCTGACCGGGCACGCCTGGCCGGACCACATGCAGCGGGACATCGCGCAGCTCACGGCGGAGATCGACCCGGACGGCCGGCTCGCCCGGTACGCCGCCCGCGAAATAGACGTCGACGAAGCGGACGTGCGCGCCATGGCGGAGGCCAACATCCGCTACCTCGTCGCCGGTCCGGACCGGGACGTCTCGGTCCTGCCGGCGGACATGCTCGCGCTGGTGCGGGAAATGTGCGAGCAGGTCTACCGGCACGACTGGACCGCTCCACAGTGGACGGAGAAGATCCCCGACACCCGGCACCGGCTCGGCGAGATCACGACCCCGGCCCTGGTGGTGATCGGGACGGCGGACGCGCCCGGCCTCGTCGAGCTTTCCCACCACCTCGCGGCATCGTTGCCGAACGCGGAGCTGGCCGAGCTCCCGGACACCGGCCACCTCCCGGCGATGGAACGGCCGGCCGAGGTCACCGCGCTGCTGCGGAAGGTCCTGTGACGCGGCTCAGGTGAAGATCTTCTGCACCTGGTCGGAGATCTTCGCGACCAGCTCGGAGAACTGCGCCAGCCCGCCCAGCAGCCCCTTGACCTTCTCCCAGCGGCTGCGCACCACCGCCGGCTCCGCGGCGTCGCCCGCGCGCAGGTCGCCCGCCAGGTCGGTCAGCGTGTCCTCCAGCACCTCCTGCTTCGCGAGGTCCTTCCCGCGCACTTCGGCCGTCAGCCGCTCGACCAGCTGCAGCAGCGAGGAAACCGTCTCGTCGGCGCCGCCGCCCTCGATACCGGTCTGGCTGATCCGGCCCGAGTTGTCGCCGCCGATGCTGACCTTGTTCGTGATCCGGTGTCCCATCAGGCCTCCGTTCCGGCGTTCCGGCCGGTCGTCTTCGGCACGCGCGGCCGCGCGCCGCGCTGCCCGGTCTGGGTGATCGGGGCGCGGTTGTCGCCGCCGATGCTGATGTCATTGTTGATCACGACCGCGGCCTGCTCGTCGAACTGCGCCGTCGAGAACCCGGCATCGTCGAGCAGCTTGCCGATCGTCGGCAGGAGCCTGCTGCCGATGATCTTCTCGTAGCGTTCGACGTCGAGGAGCTGGAAGTAGTCGGTGAACAGGTTGACGGCCGCGAGCTCGCGCAGGGTGCTCGCGGTGCCGTAGCGCTCCGGGTCGAGGACGCCGGCTTCGCGCTTCGGCTGGCGGATCCACGAGGCCAGGTTCGCGATCCGGCCCGGCAGGCTCGCCGGCAGCTCGAGCCAGGCGAGCATCCCCTGCCCGAACGGGCGCAACGACTCCTGCCGCATCTTGTCCACGACCCGGTACTCGCCCTTGATCGGCGGCAGCATGAACGGCGTCCACTCGACGTACAGCGTCGTCTCGTCCACCGCCACGTGCAGGAACGTCGTGAGCACTAGGTCGCGGTCCCAGGTCTCCACCTGGAAGCACAGGTAGTAGCGCGCCCACTCCTTCGGCTCGCGCCGGATCCGCTCGACGTCGGCCTCGGTCAGCCGGGTGTGCGGCGGGTACTCGATGTCCGGCAGGTAGGACGCGGCCTCGCTCTCCGCGAGGTGGTCGATGAGCTCGGCGGCCGGGGTGAACACCGCGTCGGTGACGGTCAGCCCGCCCAGCCGCCGGTCCGGCGACAGCGCGGCCGACTGCCGCAGGTCCGCGATCGCGCCGCGGATCTCCTCGTACAGCGTCTCGGTGGTCAGCTCCCGCCGGGTCTCCGGGTCGCTCTCGTCGTCTTCGAGCCGCTCCAGGGGAATCGCCATGGACCACGCGTCGCGCCGGAAACCCGCGCCCACGAAGGGTTTGTAGCCGCGGTACACCACCAGCGGCGCGCCGGGCATGCCGGCGAACTCGTCGCCCCGCTGGTAGCGGCCGAGCTGCTCGCGGAAGTCTTCGGTGAACAGCCCGGAGAGGCTGCCGGTGTCGGGGGCCGGCGGCGCGAAGCGCTTGAAGCGCGTGGTCAGCAGGTTCCACAGCGACCAGCGCTCGAAGGTGACGACCATCAGCACGACCACGGCCAGCACCACGCCGATGACGACCCGGGCGGTGTCGTCGCCCGGGGCGTCGCCGAAGTCGACGTCCTCGGCGTAGCGCGACGAATACGAGCTCCGGGTTTCGAAGAGCTCGTCCGCGTAGGTCAGCAGCAGCCACACGACGACGACCACGGCGAGCACCAGGGCGAGCGTCTTCGGGTTGAACACCCGCTCGTTCGCGTACGCGGTCTTCCCGGCCCGCGCGACGACCAGCAGGACCGACAGCACGATCCAGCCGTACAGCAGCGGGTTGTCCCACGACAGCGCGACGACGACGGCCATGAGTCCCACCAGCACGCCGTCGTAGGTCTTGCGGCGCGCTCGCGCCCGGACCGCCTCGGTCAGCACGCGGCCGGCGTCGAGGCCCGGCGACGGCGGGACCGGCCGGGTCGGCTCGACGAGGAACTCCCTGATCGCTTCGGTGGTGTAGCGGGGATCGAGGTACGCCGCCGCGCACAGGTAGCGCGTGGTGTCGTCGGCCATGCCGCCCCCTTCGGTCAAGGGGCCTCGGTCACTCCACGGACGTCCCCCTGCAATTTGCGGACCGTAGCATGCAGTAACGGAAACCGGCACCGCAATTCCGGGCAAAACCGGCGGGCCGAGACGCCGAGCCGGTCCGCGGTGTCCACTGTGGACCGGCTCGGCAGCTAACGGCGGACGTCGCGTCGTGGGTCCCTCAGGAAGCCGACGTCACGCGGTAGACGTCGTAGACGCCTTCCACGCCGCGAACCACCTTGAGGACGTGGCCGAGGTGCTTCGGGTCGCCCATTTCGAACGAGAACCGGCTGACCGCGACCCGGTCGCGGGACGTGGTCACCGACGCCGAGAGGATGTTGACCTTCTCGTCCGCGAGCACCTTCGTCACGTCCGAAAGGAGGCGGTGCCGGTCGAGCGCCTCGACCTGGATCGCCACCAGGAACACCGAGGACGCCGAGGGCGCCCACTCGACCTCGACCAGCCGCTCGGGCTGGGACTGCAGGTCGCCGGCGTTCGTGCAGTCCGTGCGGTGCACCGAAACGCCGCCGCCGCGGGTCACGAACCCGAGGATCTCGTCGCCCGGCACCGGGGTGCAGCAGCGGGCCAGCTTGGCCCAGACGTCGCTGGCACCCTTGACCACCACGCCGACGTCGTTCGAACCGCGACGACGGGTGACCGTGGACGGCGTCGCGCGCTCGGCGAGCTCCTCCTCCGCCGCGTCGACCCCGCCGATCAGCGCCACCAGGCGCTGGACGACGTGCTTGGCGCTCGTGTGGCCCTCGCCGACCGCCGCGTACAGCGACGAGATGTCCGCGTGGCGCAGCTCGGTCGCCACCGCGCCCATCGACTCCGCGGAGACCAGCCGCTGGATCGGCAGGCCGACCTTGCGGATCTCCTTGGTGATGGCTTCCTTGCCGCCTTCGATCGCCTCGTCGCGGCGTTCCTTGGCGAACCACTGCCGGATCTTGGCGCGGGCCTTCGGCGAGCCGGCGAACGACAGCCAGTCGCGCGACGGGCCGGCGTTCTCCGCCTTCGACGTGAAGATCTCGACGACTTCGCCGTTCTCCAGCTTGCGTTCGAGCGCCACCAGGCGGCCGTTCACGCGGGCGCCGATGCAGCGGTGGCCGACCTCGGTGTGCACGGCGTAGGCGAAGTCGACCGGCGTCGAGTCCACGGGCAACGTGATGACGTCGCCCTTCGGCGTGAACACGAAGATCTCGCGCGCCGCCAGCTCGTAGCGCAGCGACTCGAGGAAGTCGCCCGGGTCCGCCGCTTCCCGCTGCCAGTCGAGGAGCTGGCGCATCCACGCCATCTCGTCGACGTCCATGGCGTTGCCGTTGTGCGTGCCCTTGGTTTCCTTGTAGCGCCAGTGCGCGGCGATGCCGTACTCGGCGGTGCGGTGCATCTCGTAGGTGCGGATCTGCACCTCGAGGGGCTTGCCGTCCGGGCCGATCACGGTGGTGTGCAGCGACTGGTAGACGCCGAACCGCGGCTGCGCGATGTAGTCCTTGAACCGGCCGGGCACCGGCTGCCACAGGGCGTGGACGACACCCATGGCGGCGTAGCAGTCGCGGACGTCCTCGACGAGGATCCGGACGCCGACCAGGTCGTGGATGTCGTCCAGGTCGCGGCCGCGGACGATCATCTTCTGGTGGATCGAGTAGTAGTGCTTCGGCCGGCCCTCGACCTTCGCGGTGATCCGCGACGACACGAGGTTGCTGGTCAGGTCGGTGATGACCGACCGCAGGTAGATGTCGCGCGAAGGCGCGCGGTCGGCGACCAGGCGCACGATCTCGTCGTACTTCTTGGGCTGCAGGATCGCGAACGCGAGGTCTTCCAGCTCCCACTTGACCGTGGCCATGCCGAGGCGGTGCGCCAGCGGGGCGAGGACTTCGAGCGTCTCGCGGGCCTTGCGGGCCTGCTTCTCCGGCGGGAGGAAGCGCATGGTGCGCATGTTGTGCAGCCGGTCGGCGAGCTTGATGACCAGCACGCGCGGGTCCTTGGCCATCGCGATGACCATCTTGCGGATGGTCTCCGCCTCGGCGGACGTGCCGAGCTTGACCTTGTCCAGCTTCGTGACGCCGTCGACGAGCTCGGCGACCTTCTCGCCGAAGTCGGCCTTCAGGCTCTCGACGGCGTAGCCGGTGTCCTCGACCGTGTCGTGCAGCAGGGCCGCGACCAGCGTCGTGGTGTCCATGCCCAGCTCGGCGAGGATGGTCGCGACGGCCAGCGGGTGCGTGATGTACGGGTCGCCGGACTTGCGCCGCTGGTTCCGGTGCAGCTCCTCGGCGACGTCGTAGGCGCGCTGGAGCAGCCCGAGGTCGGCGTTGGGGTGCAGCTCGCGGTGGATGACGGCCAGGGGTTCGAGGACCTGCTTGACCGGGGCGGCGCGCTGCGCGGTGATCCGCCGGGCGAGACGCGCCCGGACCCGCCGGGTCGCGGACGGGTTCGGCGCCGCGCCGTTCGGCCTCGGCGGCTGGGCCGCCGCCTGCCCGTTCTGCTGGGCGCCCTCTTTCGCGGGCACCGCGGCGTCGAGCTCCTGGCTCACCCGCACCTCCTGCTGCTCGTGCGGCCTTCGGAACACCAGGGTAGCCGCTACGCCTCGCGGCCCTCTCGGGTGCGCCCGTTCAGGGGGATGTGACGCCCGCTACCAGCGGGTTCACCTCGCGGATTCACCTCGTGGTCAGGCCCATCACCCCGATGCCCGATTGTGACTACGGCCGGCAGTACCGCGTCAAGGCGGGAAAGATGCCTTGACCCCGGCACCGCCGGCCGTGTTCTGGCTTCGGATCGGGGTGGTGGGGGCGGTCTGGGTGGGGTGCCGGTGCCGGCTGGCGTTCCGGCAACCCTTTCAGCAGGTCTGGAGCGCGTGGACCTTGCGGCCGCCGAGGACCTCACGGCCGCCCAGCGCGCCCAGTTCCAGGACCACGGACACGCCGTCGACCTCGGCTCCGGCGTCCTCCAGGAGCTTGCCCGTCGCCGCGACCGTGCCGCCCGTCGCGAGGACGTCGTCCAGGATCGCCACCCGCTGGCCGGCCTTCACGACGCCGGCGGGCAGCTCGACCGTCGCCGTGCCGTACTCCAGCGCGTAGTCGACCCGGCCCGCGACCTGCGGCAGCTTGCCCGGCTTGCGGATCAGCACCACGCCGAGGCCGCGGGCGTACCCGACGGCCGCGGCGAGGAGGAACCCGCGGGCTTCCACACCCGCGAGCGCCTCGACACCGGGCTCCAGCGTTTCCGCCAGCGCGTCGGTCACCGCCTTGAACGCACCCGCGTCCGCGAAGAGCGGGCTCAGGTCGCGGAACAGCACGCCGGGCTCGGGGAAGTCCGGCACCTCGGCGATCAGGCCGAGGGCGTCGTCCAGCTCCACGTCAGCGCTTCCGCTTCCCGGCCGGCTTGCCCTGCGGACGCTGCTTCTGGATCCGGGCGGGAACGCTGGCCGCGGCCGCGTACGCCTTCTCCTTGCGCAGCTCCTTGGCCAGCGCGTCGTCGTCACCGGCGTCGAAGTCCTCGTCGCCCGCCGCCTTGCGCTCCTGGTTGACGCGGCGCTGGCGGACCCGCTCGGCTTGCTGCGCGTACTTCGGGTCGCGCATCTTGAAGTCGACCAGCAGCGGCGTGGCCAGCGCGACCGACGACAGGACGCCGACGAGCGTACCGGTCAGCTGCACCAGCGCCAGGTCCTGCAGCGTGCCCGAGCCGAGCAGCACGTACCCGACGACCAGCAGGCCCAGGATCGGCAGCAGCGCGATGAACGCCGTGTTGAACGACCGCATCAGGGTCTGGTTGAGCGCCAGGTTGGCGGCCTCGCCGTAGGTCCGGCGGGTCAGCCCGAGCAGGCCGCGCGTGTTCTCGCGGACCTTGTCGAACACCACCACCGTGTCGTACAGCGAGAACCCGAGGATCGTCAGCAGGCCGATCACGGTCGCCGGCGTGACCTCGAAGCCGATCAGCGAGTACACGCCGGCGGTGACGAGGATGTCGTGCAGCAGCGAGACGAGCGCCGCCGCGGCCATCCGCAGGTCGAAGTAGATCGCCAGGAAGATGACCACCGCGACGAGGAACACGCCGAGCGCGATCAGCGCCTTCTGCGAGATCTCGCCGCCCCAGGACGCACTCACCGCGCTGTCGCTGATCGCCTGCACGCTGGGCTGGCCGTTGCTGCCCTTCGGCCCCAGGTCCTGGAACAGGCCCTGCTTGACCTTCGCGACGTCGGCCGCGTTCAGCGTGTCGGTGCGGATCTGGATGGTCGACGCCGCACCGGTGCCGACCTTCTGCGCCTCGGCCGCCGGGCGGCCCAGCGCCTTCTCGAACGAGTCCTTCGCCTGCTGCTCGGTGATCACGCCGTGCGTGCCGTCGGCCGGCATCTGGATCTGCGTGCCGCCCTCGAACTCGATGCCGAGGTTGAAGCCGCGGATGATCATCGACGCGAGGCACACCAGCACCAGCGCGCCGAAGAAGACGTACCAGCGCTTGCGCTTGCCGACGACGTCGAAGGCGCCCGTGCCGACGTAGAGCCGGTGGAAGACGCTTTCCCTCTTGCCGGGCTTCGCCGCGACCTTGGCGTCGCCGTCGGCGTCCGTGCCCAGTTCTTCGACCCCCACGTCAGGCCTCCTTCACGTTCGCGCGGCCGACCGAGGTCGACTTCTTACGCTGCGAACCCACTTGCTGCACGGCGCCGAGGCCCAGGTTCCTCGGATTGGACAGGAACGCGTTCTTGGACGTGGACACCATGGCCACCAGCGGGTGCGTCACCAGGTACACGACGACGAGGTCGAGCACCGTGGACATGCCGAGGGTGAACGCGAAGCCCTGGACGTCCCCGACCGCGATCACGTACAGGATGGCCGCGGCCAGGAAGCTCACCGCGTCCGACGCCAGGATGGTGCGCCGGGCGCGGACCCAGCCGCGCGGCACCGCGGACCGGAACGTCCGGCCCTCCCGGATCTCGTCTTTCAGTCGTTCGAAGTAGATGACGAACGAGTCCGCCGTGATGCCGATCGCGATGATCAGGCCGGCGATGCCCGCGAGGTCCAGCGTGTAGCCGATCCAGCGGCCGAGCAGCACCAGCACCGCGAACACCAGCGCGCCGGACAGGGCCAGCGACAGGATGGTGAGCACGCCGAGCAGCCGGTAGTAGAACAGGCAGTAGACGAAGACGACCAGCAGGCCGATGCCGCCGGCGATCAGGCCCGCCTGCAGCGAGGCGAAGCCGAGGGTCGCCGACACCGTGGTCGCGTCCGAGGACGCGAACGACAGCGGCAGCGAGCCGTACTTGAGGATGTCCGAGAGGTCCTTCGCCTCGGACTGGGTGAACTTGCCGGTGATCTGGGTGTTGCCGTCGAGGATGGCCACCTGGATGTTCGGCGCCGACACGACCTGCGTGTCGAGGACGAACGCGGCCTGCTGGTTGACGTTCTTCGAGGTGAAGTCCGCCCAGATCTTGGTGCCCTCGCCCTTGAAGCTGAGGTTCACCACCCACTGGCCGCGCTGCTGGTCGTAGCCCGAGGTCGCGTCGGCGATCTCGGTGCCCGGCAGGAACTCCGGCTCCAGCAGGTACTTGTACGTGTCGTGGTCACCGCAGGCGACCAGCGGCAGCTTCGGGTCGTCGTTGCCCTCGAGCGGGTCCTTGGCGTTCGGGGCGCAGGTGAGCGCCGCCATCGCCTTCGCGAGGAGGTCCTGGTTCGGGGTGCCGTCCGCGCCGATCAGGTCCTTGTTCTGGCGGACCGCCTTCGCGGCCTGGATCTCCTGCGCGGTCTGCGCGTCCACGGAGCCGTCCGAGGGCGCCGGGGCCTGGCTCGACGACGGCGGCGGCGTGGTGCTGCTCGGCGGGGCCGGCGTGGTGCTCTGCTGCGGCGCGAGGGCGCCCGCGGCACCGCCACCACCGGCGGCCGGGCTCGACGGCGGCGCGCTCGACGAAGCGGCCGGCGGCGCGGAGCTGCTCGGCGCGCCCGAGGTCGGCGCACCGGAGGTCGGGGTGCCGGTGGCCGGCGGCGGCGTGGTCTGCGGCGGCACGACCGGCTGGGTCGCGTTCGCGACGACCTTGCGGAAGCCGAGCTTCGCGGTCTTGCCCAGGTTCTTCGCCTGGTCGCCCTGCTCGCCGGGGACGGTGATGACGACGTTGTTGCCGTCGAGGAGGACCTCGGTGCCGCTGACGCCGATCCCGTTGACGCGGCGCTCGATGATCTGGCGCGCCTGGTTCAGGGATTCCCGGGTGGGCTGGCCGCCGTCGGGCGTGCGGGCGGTGAGCGTGACCCGGGTGCCGCCTTGCAGGTCGATGCCCAGCTTCGGGGTCGGCTTGTGGTTGCCGGTGAGGAACACCAGCGCGTACAGCACGATCACGATCAGGGCGAAGAAGGCGAGATAGCGTCCCGGGCGGAGATGCCCGGCCGATGATGCCACGGTGCTTCGGTCTCCTCGGACTGGGTTGCCCCAACTATGCGGTGCCCGCCCGGAGGGTTACCGGGAGGGACTGTGTGCGATTCACTCCCGGGCACGGGTATGACGGCGGACACGCACGCAGCACCGAGACAGTACTCGGTGCTGCGTGAGCCCGGCGTGCGAGGCCACACCGACTTTCGTCGGGCGTTTCCGCGGCCCCGCCCCAGGGTGCCGCGGGGGCCTACTTCTTGCCGTGCTCCAGCGGCGGGGCGACCTGAGCCGTGGTCTGCGGCTCCTCGTCCTTGATGCCGGAGCTCGACTCGATGATCGGCTCTTCGGCGGGAGCCTCCGCCTCGTCCGCGGTGTCCTCGTCGGTCTCGACGACCGGCTCGACCTTCTCGCGGACCGCCAGCCGCAGCCAGGTGGTGACGACGCCGGGGGCGATCTCGATGTCGATCGTGTTGTCGCCCGAAGCGTCGGCGACGGTGCCGTAGAGACCGGAAGTGGTCATCACGCGGTCACCGGGGGCGATGCTGTTCTGCAGCTCCTGTTGCGCCGCCTGCTGCTTCTTCTGCTTCCGCGTGCTCATCACCAGCGGCACGGCGAGGACGAGCACGAGCAGCAGGGGCAGCAATAGCTGTTGCATGATTCTCCGTTCGACGGACACCGGGCCCAGCCGAAATGTCCGGTTTTTGGGTATGTGCTCCTGTCAAGTGTGCCAGGTACCAGCGCGGACGCCAGCACCCACCCGGCGGTTCGGGCCGCTCAGTCCTGCTCGAACGGCGACGGCCCGCCCTGGTCCGGGCGCCCCGGGAGGTCCGCGGGGGGCACCAAGCCGAGGTGTTCCCACGCGGTCGCGGTGGCGACCCGGCCGCGCGGGGTGCGGGCGAGCATACCGGCGCGCACGAGGTAGGGCTCACACACCTCTTCCACGGTGGTCGCCTCCTCGCCCACGGCCACCGCCAGGGTCGAGATGCCGACCGGTCCCCCGCCGAACGACCTGGTCAGCGCGGTGAGCACGGCCCGGTCGAGCCGGTCGAGACCCAGCTCGTCGACGTCGTAGACGGCCAGCGCGGCGCGGGCGACCTCGAGGGTCACCTTGCCGTCGGCGCGGACCTCGGCGTAGTCGCGGACGCGCCGCAGCAGCCGGTTCGCGATCCGGGGTGTGCCCCGCGAGCGGCCGGCGATCTCCGCGCAGCCGTCGCGGTCGATCGGGATGTCGAGGATGGTGGCCGCGCGGCGGACGACCAGCTCCAGCTCGGCGTCGGTGTAGAACTCCATCTGGCCGGTGAAGCCGAACCGGTCGCGCAGCGGGCCGGTCAGCGAACCGGACCGCGTGGTCGCCCCGACCAGCGTGAACGGGGCGATCTCCAGAGGGATGCTGGTCGCGCCCGGGCCCTTGCCGACGACGACGTCGACCCGGAAGTCCTCCATCGCGAGGTAGAGCATCTCCTCGGCGGGGCGGGCGATCCGGTGGATCTCGTCGATGAACAGGACGTCGCCCGGCGCCAGGTTGGACAGCATGGCGGCGAGGTCGCCGGCCCGTTCCAGCGCGGGTCCCGAGGTGATCCGGATGGCCGCGCCCAGCTCGGCGGCGACGATCATCGCCATCGACGTCTTGCCCAGCCCGGGCGGGCCCGACAGCAGGACGTGGTCGGGCGGCACGCCGCGGCGGCGCGCGCTCTCCAGCACCAGCTCCAGCTGCTCGCGCACGCGCGGCTGACCGACGAACTCGTCGAGCTTGCGGGGCCGCAGCGTGCCCTCGACGGTCTCCTCGCCGGTCTGGGCCCACGCCGAGAGGGCTTCTTCTTCCTCCACGGCTTCATACTCCACGGCCGCGCCTACCGCTTCCGGCCGAGGGTCGCCAGCGCGGCGCGCAGCACGCTCGCCGTCGTGTGGCCGTCACCGTCGGCGAGGACCTTGTCGACCGCCTGCTCGGCCTGCTTGGCCGGGAACCCGAGGCCGGCCAGCGCCTCGACGACCTCCGAGCGCAGCGCGCCGGGCGCGGTGACCGCGGGCGCGTCGCCGGAGCCGAGCGCGGTGACCTTGTCGCGCAGTTCGAGGGTGAGCCGCTCGGCGCCCTTGCGGCCGATGCCGGGCACCGAGGTCAGCACGGTGATGTTGCCTTCGACCAGCGCGGCGCGCAGCTTGTCCGGGTCCAGCACGGCCAGGGTGGCCAGCGCGAGCCGCGGCCCGATCCCGGACACCGTCTGCAGCAGCCCGAACAGCTCGCGCGCGTCGGCGTCGGCGAAACCGAACAGCGTCAGCGAGTCCTCGCGCACCACCAGGGCGGTGTGCAGGCGGACCTCTTCACCGCGGCGGAGCGTGGCGAGGGTCGCCGGGGTGGCCTGCACGGCCAAGCCCACTCCGCCGACCTCGACCACGACGTGGTCCAAGGCGACGATGAGGACTTCTCCGCGTACCGACGAGATCATCGCGCTGCTCCAGGGTTCTTGGCTCGTTTCGCCGCCGCGGCGAGGCGGGCTTTGTGGGTGCGGGCCATCTCGGCCGCGCGGGCTTCGGCTTCTGCGAGCCGGGCCCGCATCGGCTCGCGCCAGAGGTGGCAGATGGCCAGGGCGAGGGCGTCCGCGGCGTCGGCCGGGTGCGGCGCGACCTCGAGGTTGAGCAGCCGCATCACCATGGCGGTGACCTGCGCCTTGTCCGCCCGTCCGGAGCCGCTGACCGCGGCCTTGACCTCGCTCGGCGTGTGGAAGACGACGGGCAGGCCCCGGCGCGCGGCGGCCAGTGCGACGACGCCGCCGGCCTGCGCGGTGCCCATCGCGGTCCGGACGTTGTG
This sequence comes from Amycolatopsis sp. NPDC098790, assembly GCF_044759945.1. Classification (NCBI taxonomy): domain Bacteria; kingdom Bacillati; phylum Actinomycetota; class Actinomycetes; order Pseudonocardiales; family Pseudonocardiaceae; genus Amycolatopsis; species Amycolatopsis sp. NPDC098790. The sequence goes on along the minus strand of NZ_JBIWAI010000002.1, from coordinate 1,183,317 downwards.
CTGGGCGAAGACGCGCTCGACGGCCACGGCTTCCGGCTTGTACCGGTCCATCCAGCGCTCGACCTCGTCGGAGATGCCGAGCAGGCGGTGGGCCAGGTCGGCGTCGGGCGGCGTCCGCACGACGTCGACGGCGACGCAGCGGACGGCCCGGCCCTTGCCGCCGTCGACCACCCCCAGGCCGCACCTGGTCAGACCGGGGTCGACCCCGAGCACCCGCACCCGCTTTTCCCTCCGCCGCGAACATCCGTTCGAGTTCGCAGGCTACTGGGCGCTCCTGCGGCAGGATGGAGGACATGCCGGAGCCGTCGGATTTCGTCACCCACCTGGGGCTCGAGCCCTTGCCGGTCGAGGGCGGGCGGTGGGCGCAGAGCTGGCGCTCGGCCACCGGGTCCGCGATCTACTACCTGCTCGAAGCGCCGGAGCGCTCGGCGCCGCACCGGCTGGACCGCACCGAGGTCTGGGTGCACCACGCGGGCGCGCCGGCCGCGATGCTGCTGCTGCACCCGGACGGCTCGGTCGAGCGGCCGGTACTGGGCACCGACGTCGCCGCCGGGCAGCGGCCGCAGGTCGTCGTGCCGGCCGGGACGTGGCAGGCCGCCCGCACGCGCGGGTCGTGGAGCTTGCTGGGCACGGTCGTGGTGCCGCCCTACATCGACGACTGCGTGGAGTTCGCGCCGCCTTCCGAGCTGGCCGGGCGGTACCCGGAAGCGGCCGCCGACCTGCGGGAGTTCTAGGGGCCGTCGACGCCCGGGGTCCAGCTTTCGGGGTCGCCGCTCTCGGTCAGCACGAGCTGCCACCGGTCGAAGCCCTCGGGCGCGTCCGGGTGCCACGGGAACTTGCCCTCCGGCGTCGCGACGATCAGCTGCAGCGCCGGGAAGTCGCCGTCCGGGTAGATCAGGAAGGCCGTGCCGAAGTACTCGGGGTAGTGGCCCTTGTTGACGCGCTCGAGGACGACGGGAACGCCCTCGAAGAAGTCGTCGTAGCGGCGGCCGACCTCGAAGATCTCGCCGTTGGCCGCGCGGTCGACGTAGGCGTCGAGCAGCACCTGGCCCATTTGGTCGGGCAGCCCGACCACGACGGCTTCCGGCACGTGGTGCAGCGCCCACGCGCAGGCGGTGAAGCAGTAGCCGGCGCCCTCGTCGTCCCCGGCGACCGTGATGACCGCGTTGCCGCGTTCCTTCGCCTGCGTCTCGATCCACTCGATGAGGCGCAGTTCTTCGGCGGAGAGTTCCGCGGTGATGTCGGCGGAGGCGGGGGTCGTCGAGGTCACGGCGCACATTCTGCCTGAGGATCCGGCGAGAACACAGGGCCCGGGCCGGAAAGTTTCCGGCCCGGGCCCCGATTCCCTGCCAGGCAAGGGAAAACTCAGCCGACCTCGGCGAGCACCTCGTCCGACACGTCGAAGTTCGCATAGACGTTCTGGACGTCGTCGCAGTCTTCGAGGGCGTCGATCAGCTTGAAGACCTTCTTCGCGCCGTCGGCGTCCAGGGGGACGCTGACGGTCGGGAGGAACGTCAGCTCCGCCGACTCGTACTCGAAGCCGGCCTCCTGCAGGGCCTTGCGCACCGGCACCAGGTCGCCGCCCTCGGAGACGATCTCGAAGCTCTCGTCGAGGTCGTTGACCTCTTCGGCGCCCGCGTCGAGGACCGCCATGAGGACGTCGTCCTCGGTGGCTTCGGCCTTCGGCATCAGCACGACGCCCTTGCGGTTGAACATGTAGGCGACCGAGCCCGGGTCGGCGAGGGAACCGCCGTTGCGGGTGAGCGCGGTGCGGACCTCCATCGCGGCGCGGTTCTTGTTGTCGGTCAGGCACTCGATCAGCACCGCCACGCCGTTGGGGCCGTAGCCCTCGTACGTGATGTTCTGCCAGTCGGCGCCACCGGCCTCTTCACCGGCGCCGCGCTTGCGGGCGCGCTCGATGTTGTCCTGCGGGACCGAGTTCTTCTTGGCCTTCTGGATGGCGTCGTAGAGCGTCGGGTTGCCGTCCGGGTCGCCACCACCGGTGCCCGTGCGGGCGGCCACCTCGATGTTCTTGATCAACCGCGCGAAGAGCTTGCCGCGCTTCGCGTCGAGGTTGGCCTTCTTGTGCTTCGTGGTGGCCCACTTGGAGTGGCCGCTCATCTCTCCTCCATCTGTTCCGTACCCCGGCCGGGCACCGCGTCTCAGGCTGCCTTCCGCGCGAGGTCGACGAACAGCCGGTGCACCCGCACGTCGGGCGTCAGCTCCGGGTGGAACGCGGTCGCCAGCACCGCCCCCTGCCGGACCGCGACGATCCTAGCGGTGTCGCCGTCCAAGCCGGGCACGCCGCTGACGGTGGCCAGCACCTCGACGCCGTCACCGGCCTTCTCGACCCAGGGAGCCCGGATGAAGACGGCGCGCACTTCTCCGTCGACCCCGGCGAAGTCGAGGTCGGCCTCGAAGGAGTCGACCTGCCTGCCGAAGGCGTTGCGCCGCACGACGACGTCGAGCCCGCCGAGCTGCTGCTGGTCGGGCCGCCCGTCGAGGGTCTGCCGGGCCAGCAGGATCATCCCGGCGCACGAGCCGAAGGCGGGCATGCCCTCGGCGATCCGCGCCTTGAGCGGCTCGAGCAGTTCGAACGTCTCGAGCAGCTTCGACATGGTGGTCGATTCGCCACCGGGCAGCACCAGACCGTCCACTTCGGACAGCTCACCGGCCCGCCGCACGGGCGTGGCGCGCGCACCGGCTTCTTCCAGCATGGCGACGTGCTCCCGCACGGCACCTTGCATGGCGAGCACACCGATGACCGGTTCCGACGACACCCGACCTCCCGAAAGACCTTCCCACCAGCCTAGACGCACTCCCCCGCCCGCTTCCCGGCAGGTCAGCCCGGTCGCGGCCGGCCGGACCCGGGCGCCCCGATGCGGCCTTGGTTGCGTCTCACGCACCCAAGGCGGCCTTCGGTGCGTCTGACGCACCGAAGGCCGCCTTGGGGGGCTGGCAACCGGCCAACAGCAGCGCGAACCGGCCCAGCCGGACGGCTCACGGAATCCCGGCCAGCCTCAGCAGCGCCGCCGTGGCCGCGGCGGCCACCACCACCAGCACGAACGGCGCCTTCCGCCACGCCAGCACCCCCGCCACCAGCACCCCGGCCGGCCGGGCGAAGCCGGCGAACCCGTGTCCCTCCGTCAGCGCGCTCACCGCGACCAGCGCCGCCAGCAGCACCACCGCGGCCAGCGCCATCAACCTCTCCGCCCGCGGCGACAGCTTCACCCGGCTGCGCAGCACCGGGCCGGCGAACCGGAACGCGAACGTCCCCAGCGCCAGCACCGCCGTGCCGATCAGCAGTTCCACCCCGTCCATCAGGCCACCTCCTGCGGTTCCGGTTCCTTCGCGAGCGCTCCCACCACGACGCCGGCCAGCGCGAGCAGCACCGGCAGCCCGGCCGGCAGGAACGGCGTCGCGGCCAGCGCGACCACCACCCCGACCAGCACCGGCAGCCGCGCCGCGCGGTCGCGCAGGGACGGCAGCACCAGGGCCAGCAGCACCGCCGGGAACGCCGCGTCGAGGCCGAACACGTCCGTGTCGCTGATCGCCGTCCCCGCGAACGCGCCCGCGACCACGCCGAGGTTCCAGCACACGAACAGGCCGGCCCCGCACACCCAGTACGCCGCCCGGCGCGCGCCCGCCTCGCGCTGGGCCAGCGCGAACGCCACCGACTCGTCGATCATCAGGTGGCTGCCCGCCAGCCGGGCGGCCCACCGCTCGCCCAGCGCGTCGCCGATCGCGAAGCCGAATGGCAGGTGCCGCGCGTTCGCCAGCAGCCCCGCGAGCACCGCGGCGAACGGGTTGCCGCCCGCGGCCACGATCCCGATGAACATGAACTGCGACGCGCCGGCGAAGACCAGCAGCGACATCAGCATCGGCAGCCACAGCGGGAAGCCCGAGCTCACCGCGATGGCCCCGTAGGACACGCCCACGAGACAATCGGCCAAGCAGACCAGGCCGATGTCGCGGGCCAGGCCCCGATCGAGTGTTCGCCATATCGAACGCATGTGTTCTATGGTGAACACAGGGACCCGTGTTCGTCAAGGCGAACAGAACGACCGATGGAGCGAACAGCAATGTCGCAGGAAACGACGGGTGCGCCGCTGGAGATCATCGCGGCGTCCCTGCGCCGCGAACGGACCCGCGCGGGCTTGTCCCTGACCGAGGTCGCACGCCGCGCCGGGCTGGCCAAGTCGACGCTGTCCCAGCTCGAGTCCGGCACCGGCAACCCCAGCGTCGAAACGCTCTGGGCGCTCGGCGTCGCCCTCGACGTCCCGTTCTCGCGGCTGGTCGAACCCGAACGGCCGAAGGTCCGCGTCATCCGGGCGGGCAAGGGCCCGACGGTGTTCGCCGAACACGCCGACTACGCGTGCACACTGCTGTCAGCGTGTCCCCCGTCCGCGCGGCGCGACATGTACCTCATCCGGGCGGAACCGGGCACGCCGCGACGGTCCGACCCGCACATGACCGGCGTGATGGAGCACATCGTGCTGTGCGCGGGCCGCGCCCGGGTGGGCGTGCTGGAGGCCCCGGAGGAGCTGAACCCCGGCGACTACATCTCCTACCCGGGCGACGTCCCGCACATCTTCGAAGCCCTCGAGCCGGGCACTTACGGCGTCGAGATCTCCGAGTACGTCTAGGAAGTCACCAGCCTTCCACAGGCCGCCGACTGAGATTGACTCGCCGGCCGCGGCGAGCACGTGCACTCCGTCGGCAGGCTTGTCGAACCGCGCCGTGCAATGGGCGTTGGCGACCGCAGCGCGGCAGAAGTCGTATCCGGGAGGGCGGCACCGACGGTGCGCCTGGTCACGGCGGCGGCCGGCGCCAAACTCAGCACGCAAGGAGGCCCCGTGGACAACCGTCCACGGGGCCTCTCGATCAACCGAACTGTCTCACCAGCCGCGCTCGGCGAGGCGGTGCGGTTCCGGGAGCTCCTCGACGTTGATCCCCACCATCGCCTCGCCCAAGCCGCGCGAGACCTTCGCCAGCACGTCCGGGTCGTCGTAGAACGTCGTCGCCTTGACGATCGCCTCGGCGCGCTGGGCCGGGTTGCCCGACTTGAAGATGCCGGACCCGACGAACACGCCCTCCGCGCCCAGCTGCATCATCATCGCCGCGTCGGCCGGGGTGGCGATGCCGCCCGCCGTGAACAGCACCACCGGCAGCTTGCCGTTCGCCGCCACCTCGCGGACCAGCTCGTACGGTGCCTGCAGCTCCTTCGCCGCGACGAACAGCTCGTCCTCCGGCAGCGAGGTCAGCCGCCGGATCTCCTGCCGGATCTGGCGCATGTGGGTGGTCGCGTTGGAGACGTCGCCGGTGCCGGCCTCGCCCTTCGAGCGGATCATCGCCGCGCCCTCGGTGATGCGGCGCAGGGCCTCGCCCAGGTTGGTCGCGCCGCAGACGAAGGGGACCGTGAACGCCCACTTGTCGATGTGGTTGGCGTAGTCGGCCGGGGTGAGCACCTCGGACTCGTCCACGTAGTCGACGCCGAGGGACTGCAGCACCTGCGCCTCGACGAAGTGGCCGATGCGGGCCTTCGCCATCACCGGGATCGAGACGGCCTCGATGATGCCGTCGATCAGGTCGGGGTCGCTCATCCGCGCGACGCCGCCCTGGGCGCGGATGTCGGCGGGCACGCGCTCCAGCGCCATCACCGCGACCGCGCCGGCGTCTTCGGCGATCTTGGCCTGGTCGGCGGTGACCACGTCCATGATCACGCCGCCCTTGAGCATCTCGGCCATGCCGCGCTTCACCTTGGCGGTGCCGGTGACGGACTGGACGGTGCCGCTGGTGGCGGTGGTCTGCTGCTCGGACACGACGGGGCCTTTCCACAAGGAGAACAGGGGGTGACGAATCCGAGGGTAGGTCCGTGGTGGACCCTTCAAGCAGGCCAGTACGCGGGTATCTCAGGAGTCCACTTCCGGCACGCCCGCGACCAGGACTTCCGCGGCCCGCGTGCGCGCGTAGAGCACGTGACGTCCGGCACGGTGCCCGCTGACCAGGCCCGCGGCCTTCAGGGCGCCCAGGTGCTGCGACACGGCCCCCGCGCTGAGCCGGGTCCGGCGGGCGAGCTCGGCGGTGGACGCCGGCGCGGTCAGCTCGGTCAGCAGCATGGCCCGGCCGCGGCCGATGACGGCGGCCAGCGCGCCGGGCGCGGTGGCCGTGCCGTCCTCCCAGAGCGTGGCGATCCCGCGCGGCGGGTAGCGCAGCACCGGCTGCCACCGCGGGTCGGTCTTCGAGAACACCCGCGGCCAGACGAACGCCGAGGGCACGAGCACCAGGCCGCGCCCGTCGAGCGGCACGGCCGCGTGCAGGTGGCGGTGCGCGACCGTGAGCGTGCCGCCCTGCCACCGGACCAGCGGCGTCAGGTCGTTGAACAGCTCCGCGGCGCCGCCCTGGGCCAGCATCCGCGACCGGTGCAGCACGTCGGCCTCGAGCAGCGCGCGGATGCGCGGCCAGTCGTGGGCGAGCACGAGGTCCCAGTAGCGCTCCATCAGCGTCGCGAGCCGATCGAGGCCGGCCTCGGGGTCGCGGTGGAAGCGGTTCAGCGCGGGCGTGCGCGGGCCGGCCATCGCGTCCAGCTCGCGCCGGGCGACGCGGGCCGGCACGTCGCGCAGGTCCGCCAGCTCGTCGGCGAGGTCGGGCAGCGGCGTCGACGGCGTGGCGGCCAGGAAACCGGGCAGGTGCCGCAGCGGGACGAGGTCGCGCAGCAGCCCGATGTCCAGCCCGGCCTCGCCGAGCGCCGCGTTCGCGCGCTTGACCCACGGCAGGTGCAGCGCGTGCTCCCCCGGCTGGTTCAGGACGCGGACGCTCGCCACGATCTCCCACGCCGGCGAGAACGCGAACCGGGTGTGCGCCAGGTCCTCTGTGGAGAATGCCAGGTCGAGCACGCGCTGCCTCTCTGCCGAAATTCCGCGCAGTCTACGTCTCTCCCAAGTGGACAGTCGAGCGGGGCGCCGAAAGCCCTTGCGGGAAAGCGAAAATTCCTCGCGCGTCATACTTCCGGGCGACAGTGCGCAGCCGCGGCAGGTTCACGCCGTAGTACGCCTCGGCCCAGTCCGGCATCTCCGGATCGAGGTAGTTGACGTAGCCGGTGCGCCCGAACTCCGGCCCGAGCCCGTCGCGCACCGCGGCGAGCGACCGCCGCGCGCCGGCCTCGCCGCCTTCCGCGGGCGCCGCGCCGTGCAGGAACTGGAGGCTGGCGAGCGCGCTCCGGTACGGGAACGCCGTTTCCCGGGCGCCGACGCGCGCGATCGCGCCGCCCGCCGAGTCGACGATCGTGCGGACACCCGGGTCGCGCGTCAGCACCGCGACGACCGCGCCCGGGTCGGCGAGCGGCCGGGTCAGCATCCGCGACGTGCCGATGTAGGTCCCCCGGTCGGCGGCCGCCGAGGGCCGGGATTCCTGGTCGTCGAACGACCGCATGGCCGTCAGGTGGTCCTGGACGCCCTCGTCCCACCTGGTCGGTGCCGTGCCGACGTGGCGGACGAGGTCTTCCAGCAGTGCGTGCAGCCGCGCCCGGGGCCCGAGGAACGTCCCGCCGAGCGTGGCTTCGTTCCACGCCAGCCCCATCCCCGACCACAGCTCGTCCGGCGCCGCCGGCTGCCACTCCTGCCACGCGGCGAGCAGCGCGGCCCCGGCGGCGGGCGGGAACTCGAGGGCGAAGGTGGCGACGTCGGCGACCGGCACCGTCCGGAAGGTGAAGCCGGTGACGATCCCGAAGTTCCCGCCACCGCCGCCGCGCAGCGCCCAGAACAGGTCCGGCTCCGCGGTCGCCGACACCGTCCGCACCCGCCCGTCGGCCGTCACGATCCGCGCCGCCTCGATGTGGTCGCACGTCAGCCCGTACTTGCGGTCGAGCACGCCGACCCCGCCGCCGAGGGCGAGCCCGGCGATGCCGACCGTGCCGCAGCTGCCCGCCGGCAGGACCCGGCCGGCCGCCGCGAGCGTCGTCGCGATCGGCTCCAGCCGGGCACCGGCGCCGATCACCGCGCGACCGTCCGGGCGCACCTCGATGCCGGAAAACCGGCTGAGGTCCACGACGATCCCGCCGTCCACTGTGGAATAACCCGGGTAGCTGTGCCCGCCGCTGCGGGCCGCCACCGGGAGGCGGTGCCGCGCGGCGAAGCCGACGGCCTCCTGGACGTCCTCGACGCGCGCGGCGCCGACGACCGCCGCCGGCACCCGGTCGTCGTACATCGTGAAGAAACCCTGTTTGGCTTCCGGGTAGCCCTGGTCGCCCGGGCGGAACAGCGGGCCGGAGAGCCGCTTCCGGAGCCGCTCCCAATCGTCCGGCGGCGGCCACCCCGCCAGGCCCGCCACCGGCACCGCTCCGGAAACCCGCAAGAAAGCCCGCCTGTCCACGTCACTCCCCCTGCCCGTGTCCCCCGGGCATTCGGCTGGTCCCGGGGACCTTGCCTTGCCGTGACCAGGGTAGCGGGTGTGTGATCGAGGACACATCCCGTCCACCAGCCGTTCGCCGAGGAGTCGTCATGGCAGACAAACAAGCCAAGAACGCCGACACCGGGGCCGCCGTCGCTGTAAACGACCCCGCCAAGGTGCGCAACGTCGTGCTCGTCGGCCCGTCCGGCTCGGGGAAGACGACCCTCACGGAGGCCTTGCTGGCGGCGTCCGGCACCGTCCCGCGCGCGGGCTCGGTGGTGGAGGGGACGACGGTGTGCGACCACGACCCGGCGGCGGTGCGCCAGCAGCGGTCGGTCGGCCTTTCGGTCGCGCCGGTGCTGCACCAGGGCCACAAGATCAACCTGATCGACACGCCCGGGTACGCCGACTTCGTCGGAGAACTGCGGGCCGGGCTGCGCGCGGCCGACGCGGCGCTGTTCGTCGTCTGCGCCGCCGAAGGCGTCGACGCGGCCACGGTCGCGGTGTGGGAAGAGTGCGCGGCGGTCGGGATGCCGCGCGCGGTCGTCGTCTCCCGGCTCGACCACCACCGGGCCGACGCGATGGCCGAGATCGCCGCCTGCCAGGCCGCGTTCGGCGACGGCGTGCTGCCGCTGTACCTCCCCGCCGGCGACGGCCTGGTCGGGCTGATCACCCAGCGGTACTTCGACTACTCCGGCGGGCACCCGCCGAAGCTCGGCGAGCCCGACCCGGCCGACCTCGAGCGGATGGCCGAGGCCCGCAACGAGCTCATCGAAGGGATCATCGCCGAGAGCGAGGACGAGTCCCTGATGGACCGCTACCTCGCCGGCGAGGAGATCGCCGAGGAAACCCTCATCGCCGACCTCGAAACCGCCGTCGCGCGCGGGTCGTTCCACCCGGTCATCCCGGTCTGCGCGACCAGCGGGATCGGCCTGGCCGAGGTGCTCGACGGGATCGTCCGCGCGTTCCCCTCGCCGCTGGAGCACAAGCCACCCGACGTCACCACGCCGGACGGCGCGGAGCACGCGGCCATCACGGCCGACCCCGCGGGACCCCTCGCCGCGGAGGTCGTCCGGACGGCCGTCGACTCCTACGTCGGCCGGGTGTCCCTCGTCCGGGTGTTCTCCGGGACGCTGCGGCCCGAGCGGCCGGTGCACGTGTCCGGGCACGGCCTCGCCGAACGCGGCCACGAGGACCACGACGCCGACGAGCGCGTCGCGCACCTCTACTCCCCGCTCGGCGCGAACCTGCGGGAAGTGCCCTACTGCGTCGCGGGCGACCTCTGCGCGCTGACGAAGGTCGGCTCGGCCGAGACCGGCGACACCGTCTCCTCGCCGGACGAGCCGCTGCTGATGGAACCGTGGGCGATGCCGGAGCCGCTGCTGCCGGTGGCGGTGGTCGCGAAGACCCGCAGCGACGAGGACACCCTCGCCCGCAACCTTTCCCGCCTCGTCGCCGGCGACCCGACGCTGCGGCTGGACCGCAACGCCGAGACCGCGCAGCTGGTGCTGTGGTGCATGGGCGAGGCCCACGCCGACGTCGTCCTCTCGCGGCTGCGCGCGGGCGGCGCCGACGTCGAGACCGAACCGGTGAAGATCAGCCTGCGCTCGACGTTCTCCAAGCCGGCCAAGGGACACGGGCGGCACGTGAAGCAGTCCGGCGGGCACGGCCAGTTCGCCGTCTGCGACATCGAGGTCGAGCCGCTGCCGCGCGGCGGCGGGTTCCAGTTCGTCGACAAGGTCGTCGGCGGCTCGGTACCCCACCAGTTCATCCCGAGCGTCGAGAAGGGCGTGCGGGCCCAGCTGGCGCGCGGGCTGGCCGACGGCCACCCGGTGGTCGACGTGAAGGTGACGCTGGTCGACGGGAAGGCCCACAGCGTCGACTCCTCCGACGCGGCGTTCCAGACGGCGGGTGCGCTGGCGTTGCGCGAAGCGGCGGCGAACGGGCACATCACGATGCTGGAGCCCCTGGAGGAGGTGGCGATCCGGCTGCCGGACGAGCACCTCGGCACGGTGCTGGGCGACCTGTCCTCGCGCCGGGGCCGGGTGCTGGGCACCGAAGCCGGCGACGGCGGCCGGACGGTGATCCGCGCGGAGGTCCCGGCGACGGAACTGGTCCGCTACCTGATCGACCTGCGCTCCATGACGTCGGGCACGGCGACGTTCACCCGCCGCCACGCGCGCTTCGAGCCGATGCCGGAAGGGATGGCGGTCCACTGACCCCGTCGTGAGTGGGAAACAGTGTTCTAATCCTGTTTCTCACTCACGACCGGGCCGCGTCAGAAGTCGAAGCCGCCGGGGCGGTCGTTGCGGTCGGCCAGTAGGCCGGCCAGGGTCGCGATCGCGATCTCCGGCGGCGTGCGCGAGCCGATGTTGAGGCCCACCGGCCGGTGCACGCGGGCGATGTCCTCGTCGGTCACGCCGAGGCCGCGCAGGGCGGCCACGTGCGGGCCCGGGTGCCGCGGGTTGCCGAGCACGCCGATCCAGCGCGGGTTCCCGCCGAGCGCGGCCTTCAGCACCTCGCCGAGCTCGGGCCGGTGGTGGTCGGTGACGACGACGTCCGCGGAGCCGTCCAGCGGCGGCAGCGTCGTGGCCGCCTCGATGCCGTCGGGCACGTCGGTGGCGCGCGCGGCGTCCGGCTCGAACAGCGCCACGTGGTAGCCGAGGTCGCGGGCGAACTTCAGCAGGTACCGCGAAACCGGCGACGCGAACACCGCCACCAGGGTCCGCACACCGGGGTCGGCCTCGGCCGTGCCGTGGGCGACGTCGCAGGTCTCGCTCATGCCGCCCAGTGTGTCAGCCGCCGCCCTGTTCGCCCACCGTCACGCGGAACTGCCACAGGTCGAGCTTGCCCTTGACGAGCACCAGGTACCCATCGGTCACGCGCAGCACGACCCGCTGCTGCGGCGACGACGGCCGCGGCGGCCGGTGCTGCTTGGCCAGCCGGTACGCCTCGCCGAACGCGGTGTCGCGGTCGGCGTACCCGGCCGCGTCGGCGACTCCCCAGCCCCGGTTGTCGCCCGCGCCGCCTTGTTCTTCGATGACCACCCACCACGTACTCATGCCCGTACGACGCAGCCGGAGGCCCCGGAGTTTCAGATTTCCTCGAGCACGCTCAACCGGAAGTGGAACGTCGACGTCCGGCCCTCGACGATCACCAGGTACCCGCCGACCCCGCGCAGGACCTTCCGCGACTTCGGCGACCACGGGTAGACGGGCTCGTACTCCCGCGCCAGCCGCTCCGCCTCGGCCTCGGCGGTCGCCTGATCGTCGTAGGGAAACGTCTCGGACAACGACCAGCTGCGCCCGTCACCCGCGCCGCGCTGCTCCTCGACGACCACCCACCAGCTCATTCGGGCGCCGTCACGGTCTCGCCGAGCGTGACGCGGAAGTGGAACGTCGCGGTCCGGCCGGTCGCGATCACCAGGTAGCCGTCACCGACCCGCAGGACCTTGCGCTCCTTGACCGCCGACGGGTGCACCGGCTCGTGCTCGAACGCCAGCCGCCTCGCCACCTCGTCGGCGTGGGCGCGGTCGCCGCCCGCCGGCTTCGTCTTCGTGACGTTCCAGGCGCGCGCGTCCCCGCCGCCGCGTTGCTCCTCGACGACCACCCACCACACGTCAGACCTCCGGCTCGGCGAACTCGAAGTACTCGGGCAGCGGCGCGGTCCCCGCCAGCCGGAAGTACCGCACCTTCCGCCGCCGCCGCAGGCGCAGCGTGTCGCGGACGGCGTCGTTGTGGACGCGCCGGGCGATCACCACCCGGTGCTCGGCGTCGGTGAGCTCCTCGGCCAGCTCGGCGGGCAGGCCCGTCCGGTCGACGCGGCTCAGCTGCAGCGTCAGGTCGCCCTCTTCGGCTTCGCGGTCCGCGCGCGGTGCCGCTTCGGCGCGTTCGGCCGACGTCCGCAGCCCGGTGTCGCCCAGCACCACCGCGACCGCGCGGGCCACCACCGCGCGGCGGGCCAGCGCCGCGTCGAGCGCGGCCCAGCCGGCGTCCATCCGGACGTGCAGGCGGTCGAGCCGGTTCGCCGTCGCCACCAGGAAGAGCCCGCCCAGCACGACGACCAGCGCCAGCAGGGGAAGCAGCCAGCCGAGCACGCTCACCGGGCCGGCTCCCGCTCCGGCGCCGCGACGCGCCGCGGGTCGGCGGCCACGGCCGTCTCGTAGACCCGCAGCACCTGCGTCGCCACCACCGACCAGTCGAACATCGTGACCCGCTCCCCCGCCGCGGCGGCCAGCGACGCCCGGCGCGCCGGATCGCCGAGCAGTTCGCGCAGCCCGTCCGCGAGGGCCTCGGGGTCGCCGGTTTCGACGAGCATCCCGGCGTGGCCGTCGTCGAGCACCCGCCGGAACGAGTCGAGGCCGCTGGCCAGCACCGGGGTCCCGGCCGCCATCGCCTCGGTGAGGATCATCCCGAAGCTCTCGCCGCCGGTGTTGGGCGCGCAGTAGACGTCGACGCTGCGCAGCGCTTGGGCCTTGACGGCGTCGTCGGCCTGGCCGAGCAGCTCCAGGTGCGGTGCCAGTTCGGGGCCGGCGTCGCGGCGCAGCTGCTCGGTGTCGCCCCGGCCGACCACCACGAGCCGCAGGTCCTCGAACTCCGGCAGGATCCGCCGCAGCGCCTCCAGCAGGACGCCCATGCCCTTGCGCGGCTCGCCGAAGCGGCCGACGAACCCGACCGTGCCGCCCGCCCGCGGATAGCCCGGCAGCGGGGTCGCCGAGGAGAAGAAGCCGACGTCGACGCCGTTGGGGATCTCGACGGCGTCGCCGCCCGCGTGCTCCACCTGGACCCGGCGGGCCAGCGCGGAGACCGCGATCCGCGCGGTGATCTTCTCCAGCAGGGGCCGCAGCACCGGCTGGAACGCCGACAGCGTGCGCGAGCGCGTGGTCGCGGTGTGGAACGTCGCCACGATCGGGCCGTCGGCGATGAGCAGCGCCAGCAGCGACAGGCTCGGCGCGGCCGGCTCGTGCAGGTGCAGGACGTCGAAGTCGCCGTCGCGGATCCAGCGCCGCACGCGCGCGTAGGACACCGGGCCGAACTGCAGCCGCGCGACCGAGCCGTTGTACGGGATGCCGAGTGCCTTGCCCGCCGGGTGGACGAACTCCGGGAGCTCGGCGTCTTCGTCGGCGGGCGCCAGCACGGACACCTGGTGACCGCGGGAGAGCAGGGCCTTGGTCAGGTCGATCACGTGCCCCTGGACCCCGCCGGGCACGTCGAACGAGTAGGGGCAGACGATCCCGATCCGCATCGGGCGCGCGGCCACGGCTCAGCTCGCTTCTTCGAGGCTGACCCGCTCGCCGGCCTCGAGGTCGGCGGGCCAGAACTTCTGCAGCATGTGCCAGTCGGCCGGGTGCGCGGCGATGTCGCCGGCGAAGATGTCGGCCAGCGCCTGGGTGGCGGCGGCGACCTCGGCGCGTGCGGTGACGCGGATGCGCGGGTGCAGCCGGATCTGCCAGCCGTCCTCGGTGAACCAGCAGCCGGCCGGGATCAGCGCGGCGCCGGTCGTGGCGGCCAGCCGCGCCGGGCCGCCGGGGAAGCGGGCCGGCTCGCCGAAGAACTTCACCGGGATCCCGCTCGTGGTCAGGTCGCGGTCCCCGACGAGGCAGACGGCCTTGTTCTCGCGCAGCCGCTTCAGCAGCACGCGCATCGCCGAGCTGTCGCCGGTCAGCGGCACGATCTCGAAGCCGAGCGACTCGCGGTACTCGACGAACCGGCGGTAGAGCGACTCGGGCTTCAGCCGCTCGGCCACGGTCGTGAAGCCGCCGAGGTAGTCGGCCAGCCAGACGCCGGCGATGTCCCAGTTGCCGCTGTGCGGCAGCGCCATCACCGCGCCGTTGCCCTCGGCGAGCGCGGCGTCGAGGTTCTCCACGCCGGTGATCGACCCCGCGACCTTGGCGCTGACCTCCTTCTGGTCCATCGACGGCAGCCGGAAGGTCTCGTGCCAGTACCGGGCGTACGAACGCATCGCGCGGCGGGTCAGCTCGTCCATCTCGACCGGGTCGGCCTGCGGGACGACGCGGGCGAGGTTGGCGCGCAGCTGCCGCACGCCGCCGCCGTCGCGCCGGACGGCGAGGTCCGCGCCGAGCGAGAAGACCGTGCCGCCGAACCCGGCGGGCAGCCAACCGGCGAGCTTCCACCCGGCCGCGTAGCCGAAGGCGCTCAGCCGCTCGCTCAGCGCACTCATGCCCGCTGCTCCCCGGCGGCCGCTTCCCGCGCCGCCTTCGCGACGCCGGCGAAGCGCTGCAGCAGCGTGATGACCGACAGGACGGCCAGCAGCCAGAGCGTCACGTCCACGGTGTACGGGACGCCGAAGCCGTGCAGGCCGGTGCCGACCAGGGCGATGATCAGCCGCTCGGCGCGTTCGACGAGCCCGCCGTCCACCGGCAGGCCGGAGGCGTCGGCGCGGGCCTTGACGTAGGAGATGACCTGGGCGAGCACCAGGCACAGCAGCGCCGCGGCGGCGGCCGGGTGGTTGTCGTCGACGACGAAGCACCACCAGGCGATCGCGGCGAACAGCGCGCCGTCGACCAGCCGGTCGCAGGTGGCGTCGAGCACCGCCCCGAACGGCGTGCCGTAGCCGCGGGCGCGGGCCATCGCGCCGTCGAGGAGGTCGAGCATGGCGAAGCCCCACACCGTGAAGGTGCCCCAGAGGAGGTAGCCGTTCGGGAAGAAGGCCAGGGCGCAGACGACGGCGCCGGCGGTGCCGAGCACGGTCATCGCGTTCGGGGTCAGCCCGACGCGGACCAGCGCCTGGCCGATCGGATCGGTGACGCGGGAAACGGAGGCACGCGCGAAGATATTGAGCATCGGTTCGTCTGAGGCACCTGGCTACGAGGGTCGGGTGGGCGAATGCAGCCTATCCACCCGCTCCGGCGAACCCGACGCGCCGCCCCGGCTCAGCCCGATTTCGGCAGCGCGACGACGTCGGCGCGGTACTCGCGCGCCTCTTCGGCGGCCTGCGCGGCGGCGCATTTCGGCGAGAGCCGCTGCCGGATCGCGGCGCTGATTTCCCCGAGCGCGGTGACCTGCTCAGGCGTCAGCGGGTCGAAGAGGCTCTCGCGGACGGCCTCGACGTGGCCGGGCGCGGCCGCTTCGAGCGCGGCGAAGCCTTCCTGGGTGAGCACGGCCCAGGCGCCGCGCTTGTCGGTCGGGCAGGCTTCGCGGCGCACCCAGCCGTTGGCCTCCAGGCGCGCGACGGCGTGCGAGAGCCGGCTTCGCGACGCCTGGCGGGCGTCGGCGAGCTCGCTCATCCGCAGCCGGCGGCCTTCGGCCTCGGAGAGCGCGACGAGAACTTCGTAATAGGTGTGCGGCATGCCCGAGTCGTGCTGCAGCTGGCCTTCGAGGTGCGCGCTGAGCATGCGGGTGGCCGCGTTGAACTCACGCCAGACGCGCTGTTCGTCGTCGCTGAGCCATCGGGTTTCGGACATACCCCCATCATACCCTCGGTTGAACACTCAATAAGGGTTTTCCGGCTCCGCCGAATTGGTGCTCACCAGGCGTCGGCCAGCAGGTCCCGCGTCTCGCCCAGCAATTGCGGCAGCACCTTCGTCTGCCCGATGATCGGCATGAAATTGGCGTCCCCGCCCCACCGCGGCACCAGGTGCTGGTGCAAGTGGGCCGCGATGCCCGCGCCCGCGATCACGCCCTGGTTCAGACCGATGTTGAAGCCGTGCGCGCCCGACACCGCGCGGATCACCTTCATGGCGTGCTGGGTGAACTCCGCGACCTCGCGGGTCTCCTCGACCGTCAGCTCGGTGTAGTCCGCGACGTGCCGGTACGGGACCACCATCAGGTGCCCCGGGTTGTACGGGTACAGGTTCAGCACCGCGTACACGGTCTCGCCGCGCGCGACGATCAGCCCAGTCTTGTCGTCCAGGGACGGGATGCGGCAGAACGGGCAGCCGGTGTCCTCGTCGCCGTCCGGCTTGTCCTGGCCCTTGATGTAGGCCATCCGGTGCGGGGTCCAGAGGCGCTGGAACGCGTCCTGGACCCCGACTCCCTGCTGCTCGACGAGTTCGGGACCCTCGCTCACCGAACGACCGTCTCCAGCGCGTCGGCCGACGGCGACGCGTTCTCCCGCCGCTCGACCCACGCCGCGATCGCCTCGACCGCCTTCGCCACCGGCACGCCGTTGATCTGGCCGCCGTCGCGGAAGCGGAACGACACCGCGCCCGCCTCGACGTCCTTCGCGCCGGCCAGCAGCATGAACGGCACCTTCTGCGTGGTGTGCGTCCGGATCTTCTTCTGCATCCGGTCGTCGCTCGCGTCGACCTCGGCGCGGATGCCCTTGGCGCGCAACGCCTTCTCGACGCCCTGCAGGTACTCGACCTGGTCGGCGGTGATCGGGATGCCGACCACCTGCACCGGCGAGAGCCACGCCGGGAACGCGCCCGCGTAGTGCTCGGTCAGCACGCCGAAGAACCGCTCGATCGAGCCGAACAGCGCGCGGTGGATCATCACCGGCGTCTGGCGCGAACCGTCGGGGGCGGTGTACTCGAGCTCGAACCGCTTGTTCTGGTTGAAGTCCAGCTGGATCGTCGACATCTGCCAGGTGCGGCCGATGGCGTCCTTGGCCTGCACCGAGATCTTCGGGCCGTAGAAGGCCGCGCCGCCCGGGTCCGGGACCAGTTCGAGGCCGGAGTCGACGGCGGCCTGCCGCAGCGTCTCGGTGGCCTCCTCCCACTCCCAGTCCTCGCCGATGAACTTGTCGGAGTCACCGCGGGTGGACAGCTCGAGGTAGAAGTCGGAAAGGCCGTAGTCGGCCAGCAGGTCGAGGACGAACTTCAGCAGCGACCGGAGCTCGCCCGGCATCTGCTCCTTGGTGCAGTAGATGTGCGAGTCGTCCATCGTCAGGCCGCGGACGCGGGTCAGGCCGTGCACCACGCCCGACTTCTCGTAGCGGTAGACGGTGCCGAACTCGAACAGCCGCAGCGGCAGCTCGCGGTAGGACCGCCCGCGCGAGCGGAAGATCAGGTTGTGCATCGGGCAGTTCATGGCCTTGAGGTAGTAGTTCTCCTCGTCGAACTGCACCGGCGGGAACATCGTGTCCGCGTAGTACGGCAGGTGGCCGGAGGTGTGGAACAGCTCGCCCTTGCTGATGTGCGGCGTGTTCACGAACTCGTAGCCGGCCTCCTCGTGGCGGCGGCGCGAGTAGTTCTCCAGCTCCCGGCGGATGATGCCGCCCTTGGGGTGGAACACCGGCAGGCCGGAGCCGATCTCCTCGGGGAAGGAGAACAGGTCCAGCTCGGCGCCGAGCTTGCGGTGGTCGCGGCGCTCGGCCTCGGCGATGCGCTCCAGGTAGGCGTCCTGCGCCTCGGTGGATTCCCAAGCCGTGCCGTAGATCCGCTGCAGCTGCGGGTTCTTCTCGCTCCCCCGCCAGTACGCGGCGGCGACGCGGGTCAGCTTGAAGGCCGGGATGAACTTCGTCGTCGGCACGTGCGGGCCGCGGCAGAGGTCGCTCCAGACCCGTTCCTTGGTGCGCGGGTCGAGGTTGTCGTAGATGGTGAGCTCGCCTTCGCCCACCTCCATGACCTCGTCGGTGTCCACTTCGGACTTGAGGTCGACCAGCTCGAGCTTGAACGGCTCGTCCGCCAGTTCCTTCTTCGCCTCGTCCACGGAGTCGAAAACGCGCCGCGAGAACTGCTGGGCGCCCTTCACGATCTGCTTCATGCGCTTTTCGAGCGCCTGCAGGTCTTCCGGGGTGAACGGCTTCTCGACGGCGAAGTCGTAGTAGAAACCGTCCTTCACCGGCGGGCCGATGCCGAGCTTGGCGTCCGGGAACTGCTGCTGCACGGCCTGGGCGAGCACGTGCGCGGCCGAGTGCCGGATGACGCTGCGGCCGTCTTCGGTGTTCGCGGCGACCGGCTCGACCTCGGCGTCGGCTTCCGGCGCCCAGGCGAGGTCGCGCAGCTTGCCGTCGGCGTCGCGCACGACGACGATCGTGTTCTCGCCCTTGGTCGGCAGACCGGCTTCGCGGACCGCCGCGCCCGCCGTAGTGCCCGCCGGTACCACCACGCGGGAGGCGGCCACGGGGGAAACGGGGGGCGGCTGCGACACGATCGGCTCCTCAAGCTGGAGTGACAGAGATGACGCCGTCGATGCTAGTCGGCGGCGCTCGCGTGCCTCACGCGCGTGGCGCGAACGCCGGACGGGCCGCCCCCGGTTCCGGGGACGGCCCGTCCGATCGAGGTCAGAGGGTTTCGACGACCTGCTCGAAGTCCAGCCGCGGCAGGCGGTCGAACCAGGGGTTCTCGCCCGGCTTGCCGACGTTGACGACGACCAGCGAGCGCCACTTCTTGTCCGCGAAGAACTCGTCGTCGACGCCCTGGGCGTCGAAGCCGGTCATCGGGCCGGCGGCCAGCCCGGCGGCGCGCACGCCGATGATGAAGTAGCCGACCTGCAGCAGCGAGTTGAGCTTCGAGAACTCGACGCGGCCCTGCTCGTCGGAGAAGTTGTCCTTCACCCCCGGGTTGTGCGGGAACACCTGCGGGATGTTTTCGTGGAAGTCGACGTCCGCGGCGAGCACGACGGTCAGCGGCGCGGCTTCGGTCTTGTCCCGGTTGCCCGGCGACAGGTGCGGCAGCAGGCGGGCCTTCGCCTCGGCGGTCCGGAGCACCAGCGCGCGCAGCGGCTGGGTGTTCATCGACGTCGGGGCCCACTTGACGAGGTCGTAGATCGCGCGGACCTGCTCCTCGGTCACCGGCTCGGAGCTGAAACTGTTGGCCGTGCGCGCCTCGCGGAAGAGGAGGTTCTGGACGTCCGCGGGCAGCTCGAGGGCCTCGGTCTGCTCGGCAAAGGTGGTCATGGGGCTGAGTTCCTTCCGTGGGTCGGGTACCCCGTGCAACCAAGTTGAGCGTTGAACTATTTCGCGTTCAACCGTGCCGGACCGGTGAAGTGGATCACAAGGGTGATGCGGTGGTCACCCGCTGCGACGAGCGGTTCGCCGTGACCTCGGCGAACGGCGTACCCCCGGCGGCGCGGCGGACGCAGGGGCCGCGTGGCGAACGGGCGCATCCCGGCGGCCGGCCCAGCGGGCTTTGCACCCCATCGGAGCCCCGGAAACGAACACGGCCGCCGACCCCCCTCGGCGGGGATCGGCGGCCGTGGTGCGCGATGCGCGGCGAGGACGGGTCAGTAGGCGCCCTGCCCGCCCATCACCGCGCGGAACGTCTTCCACAGGATCACCAGGTCGAGCGCCAGCGACCAGTCCTCCACGTAGCGCAGGTCGAGCCGGATGCTCTCCGCCCACGTCAGGTCGCTGCGGCCGCTCACCTGCCAGAGCCCGGTCAGGCCCGGCTTCACCAGCAGCCGGCGGCGGGCGTCGGGGGCGTACTGCGCGGTTTCCTCCGGGAGCGGGGGCCGCGGGCCGACGAGCGACATCTTCCCGGCCACCACGTTGAACAGCTGGGGCACTTCGTCGAGCGAATACCGGCGCAGGAAACCACCCACACGGGTGATCCGCGGGTCGCGCTTCATCTTGAACAGCGGACCCGCTCCCTCGTTGTCCTGCTCGAGGGTTTTCCGGATTTCGTCGGCGTTCGTGACCATCGTGCGGAACTTGAGCATGGTGAACGTCGCGCCGTCGCGGCCGACGCGGCGCTGGCGGTAGATCACCGGGCCGCGGTCGTTGAGCTTGATCGCGAGCGCGATCGCGAGCAGCAGCGGGGAAAGCAGCGTCAGCAGGAAGGCCGACCCGGCGCGGTCCACGATCTCCTTCACCACGCGGCGGCCGCCGGTGAACATCGGGGCCGTGACGCGCAGCAGGGGCATCCCCAGCACGCCGGTGACGTTGAGCCGGGGGCCGGCGACCTCCATCAGCACGGGCGCGACGACCATCTCCGCGCCGGTGCCCTCCATGTCCCAGGCCAGGCGCTGCAACCGCTTCGGCGTCCAGTACTGGTCCGCGGTGATCGCGACGACGCGGTATCCGCCGCGCCGCACGTAGCGGGACAGTTCTTCGAGCCGTCCGACGACCGGGACGCCGTCGATCTCGCCGCTGTCGCGGTCGGCGCCGTGGCCCGTGAACGTGCACGCCGCCTCGACGCGCCAGCCGACGTGGACCTCGGACTTGGTGCGCGCGATCAGGTCGGCGACGGTTTCCGGGCTGCCCGCGGCCATGACCGGCAGCAGGCAGAGTCCCTTGGCGCGCTTGCGGTGCAGCACCTGGCGCAGCAGGTACCGCTGCGGGAAGGCGACGAGCGCGATCGCCGGGACGACGACGAACACCCAGACCTGGACCTCGAGCGCGCCGAACAGCAGGCCGCCCAGCGCGACCAGGACGGCCGCGGTGATGAAGCCGCGGCCCAGCGTGCGGTATTCCTCCGCGCCTTCACCGAGCACGCGCGAGCTCCACGCCCGGCTGGCGGGCAGGGAGACGAAGACGGCGAGGATGGTGCCGAAGGCGTGCATGTCGTGCGGGGCAACGCGATCGATGACGAACGCGCTGATCGCGATCACCAGCAGCGTGATGAACACGTCGCTGCCGATGACCCAGGCTCTGTACCTCGCCTCCCAGGCCGCCGGGAGTGCCTTGGGGGACGGCGTGGCGGCCGGTTCGGCCTGCCGGTCGTCCCGCTGGGCGGGGCGGGGAATGGCCTGGAGGTCGATGTGCGGCGGTGGCTGGCTCACCGTGTACGACGGCCGCACCGACTCTTCCATCTGACCTCCCGGGACCAGGGATCGCGTTGGGTCCGCACGCACGCTGCGTCACCGGAAGTGATTTCGTAGAGTCACCACTACTGGATCTCGCGCTGTGCCCGCGGAGGGGCTTCACACGGCAAGGTATCGGCGACCCTCTCAGCATCGTTACAAGGATTTCCAGCCACATGCAGCGCCTCTTTCCCGCCAGAAAATGGCCGCAAGATAACAAGATGATGACGATGCGTAATAGCGCGTATCCCCGGAAAAACTACGGAATGTAGCCAAAGAGACGATGCCCGCACCCGGGTGGACCCACGCTCTTCCGAACGGCCGAACGAGGCCCGCGGCTCTACTGTGGACACTGCGCGCACCGGCTCGTCCACTGTGGACCTGAGCAGCCGGTTCGTGACGGTCGTCGCCGAAGCGTCACGCGCCTGGGTCGTTCCACAGAAGACTGCCGCGACGACGCGCATCAGAAGCAGTTCTGAGGCGCTTGTCGCCGCGGCCCGGAGAGGGTGTCTCAAGCAGATACGGATGATCCGAACGGACCGTTCACTCCGTTTGAAGGTGGGCGGCCTCACAAGGGTGGCCAACCTCACATCGCAATCGCGAAGGGGGTCCGGGGGCGTGCCCCCGACGGGAGCGTGCGGGCTCGGCTCCCACACAACAGAAAGCCCCTGTTCGCATCGGCTGCGAATAGGGGCTCTCTCTGCGAACTCGTGGGCGATACTGGGATCGAACCAGTGACCTCTTCGGTGTGAACGAAGCGCTCTCCCGCTGAGCTAATCGCCCGCTCGCGGTGTTGGACAGAACACTACCGTACGACTTCCGGGCGCCTGCAAACGGGTGGTCTCGGGTGACCACACTCCGCTTACCGGCGAGTACGGAACGAACAACCCCGAGCTAGCCGGGGTTGTGGCCGGTGGGGGCCGCCCGACACGACGTTCGACATCCGTGCGACGGTGCTATCGCCCGGCGACTAAACCGCGCAGTATGGAGCGGTGGGCTCACACGGGGCGCGCCGGTCGATCGCGCGCCGTGGGGGTGAACACGGGCGCGAACGGGGGCTGATGGGCCCGTACGGGTGATGTGCGGCGCACCTGCGACGGAATCGGCCTCCCGATGCGTCCCAGTGGTGACGCCCTCGGCCGGGCCAGGCCGGGAAGGGAGACGAAGGGTAGGACGATGCGCAACGATCACGTGACGCTCCGCTCGACGGCGGTCTTCGACCTGCTGGCGCCGCGGACGCCCGCGGTTCCGGTGAAGGTGGAGCTGCGCTACGACACACGCGACCCGTACGCGGTCGTCGCCGCCTTCCGCACCGGCCGCGCCGGCTGGGTCGAGTGGGTGTACGCGCGTGACCTCCTCGCGGACGGCCTCCTGGCCGACGCGGGTGACGGGGACGTCCGCATCCGCCCTTCGGTCGAGGACCCCGAGTCCGTGCTGATCGAGCTGAACTCGCCCTCCGGGCACGCCATGTTCGAGGCGTCCGCCCAGGAGCTGGCCGACTTCCTCGACCGCACGTATGACGTGGTCCTCCCGGGCAACGAGCACCTGTGGGTCGACGTCGACGACGCGCTCACGCACCTGATCCCGCACGATCTGGCCTGATGACGGGCTTGCAACGGCTCAGTGACACCCCGGTGTCGGAGCCGTTTCCGGGGTCCGATATGGTTTTCCCACACCACGGCGACGGGGTGAGCGACAGGGCCACGGCCCCGGAGCTCCCGAACCGCAGCCGGGAAGTGCGGATGTAGCGCAGCTGGTAGCGCATCACCTTGCCAAGGTGAGGGTCGCGGGTTCGAATCCCGTCATCCGCTCGGAAGGGCTCTCGGGCCTGTCACGGTGGAGTGGCCGAGAGGCGAGGCAACGGCCTGCAAAGCCGTGTACACGGGTTCGAATCCCGTCTCCACCTCGCGCGATTAGCTCAGCGGGAGAGCGCTTCCCTGACACGGAAGAGGTCACTGGTTCAATCCCAGTATCGCGCACCACATGTTTTCGCAGGTCAGAAGCCCTGTCCCTCCCCGGAGGGGCAGGGCTTCAGTCGTCAGATGGCGATGAAATGGCGATGGGTCCCCGGTCGGGTGGCAGGCCCCGCCGGGACCGCAGGTGCGGGAACCAGGACACCAGCTTCGCCCGCTCTCCCGGATACAGCGACGCCAGCGACCGCTGCCACCGCTCTTCCAGGACGCCCAGGATCTGGTTCACCATCGCCGGCGTCACGTGGTCGTAGACCCGGGCGATGCCCTTCATCTTCTGCCCCAGCCGCGCGCGGCGCGCGACCTCCGGGATCCCATCCTCGGTCAGCCACGTGGCGTGCGTGTGCCGTCCTTCGTGGAACGTGAACATCGGCAGGATCGGCGGACGCCGCTCCCCCGCCCCGGACTCGTCCAGATCGACCCCGTCCCACGCGGGCCGCCAGAACCGGATCCGGAAGTTCGACCGCCGCCACGGATGTCCCTCGGGCGTGCACATGACGAACGGCTCCCGATGGCTGTCCAGCAGCTCCTCGTAGAGGACCGCGATCCCCGGCGGCAACGCCACGAACCGAGTCCCCGCCGGAGTTTTGGTCCGGCCCTTCTTGGGCCGGGAGTTGCCCCGCCTCGTCGGTGGCCGGCTCCGGCTGTCCGGCTGGTGATGATCATCACTCTTCCGGCCTCCCTTGTAGACCTTCCCGGCAACCTCCTTCAGCGGCGTCCGGATCTCGATGCCGCGCTTCTCGGAGTCGTACTCATGCCGCTGCTGCCCGACAAGTTCACCCCAACGGGCACCGGTGTAGAAGTCCATCAGGCACAACACGAACCCCGACATCCCGAGACCCCGCTCGTAGAGCCGCATCGCGGCCCTCAGTGCCTGCGCAGGCGTGGCCACCAACCGGTCAGCATCGAATTCGCCTTTGGACACGCGGACGCCGTTGCACGGGTTGGCCGGGATCATCCGCGCCCGCACGGCGCCGTTGAGGATGGTGGAGAACAACGCGAAGTACGAGGACACCGACGACTCGGCATAGTCCTCATGCAGCTCCGAGAGCCACCGTTCGATCTCGACGTACCCGTTGAAGATCGCGATCAACGGCCACGCCTTCCACTGGGGAAGCAGCTGACGGTCGAGGAACGACCGATACTTCGCGACCGTGTTCAGCTCCAGGCGCGGAGCCACCGCACCAAGCCACTCCTCGGCAAAGTCCTCGAACTGGGTCTCGCCATCACGCGGATCAAGCCACAGGTTCCGCCGGATCAACGCCTCCTGCTCCAACCCCCAATCCTGAGCCGCCTTCTCGGTCGGAAACCCTGACTTGCTCCCCCACGTCCCATCAGGACGCTTGTACCGGGCACGCCACTCCCCCGTGCCGGGGCTTTCCTGGCCGTAGGCCATCTTTCGCTCCTCTTCTTCTCTGTTACTCCGCCCGCATCACGCGGCACGGAAGTCCTGGGCGACGTCCGCAACGGACACCCGCCGCCGCGCCAGCTTCACCGGCTCGGCGCTGATCCGCACGATCTCGGCGACATCGGCGCGGGTGAACCGGTAGTGCTTCCCAAACCGGTGATGCGGCAGCACGCCGGCGGCGGCCTGGTCCTTCAACGTCCTCGGCGACAGCTGCAGCAGCTCCCCGACCTCTTCCGCGGTCAGCAGCGCATCCGGATCCGCCGGCGGCTCCGGCACAGTCGCGCGGACCGCGGCCGCGAGCTCCCGAATCGCGGCCGCTACGACATGGTCCTCGCCGTGTTCGGTTTTCATCACGTACCTCCACTTTTTCGTCGACTGCCAGAGGCAGATTCAGGGAAGTGTTCGCAACAGCACATAGCCATCCATGCCGACGAACTCACGAGCCGTCAACAGGGACTCGAAATAAACCCAAAGAACCTCGTCAACACAGGTACCGCCAACGCCGGGCGATTTCGGTCACGCTACTATTCGCCAGACCAGTAGTAAAACATCAACAAAAAGAAAGGTTGTCCAGATGGCCAAGAAGGTCACCATCGAGATATCCGACGACACGGACGGCAGCCCCGCCGACCAGACTGTCCCGTTCGGACTCGACGGCGTGTCCTACGAGATCGACCTGTCCAAAGCAAACGCTGCCGCGTTGCGCACGGCGATGGAGCCCTATGTGACAGCCGCTCGCCGCACCGGTGGCCGCCGCATCAAGGTTGCCGTCGGCCAGTCGACTGAGAGCACGAAGTCAGAACCGAAGGCAGGCACCGACTACACGGCGGCCCACGACATCCGCGCATGGGCTCAACAGAATGGATACGAGGTAGCCGGTCAAGGACGCATCTCCAAGTCTGTTGTCGAGGCATTCCGTTCATCTCGTCAGGACAGCGCCCCGAAGGCCTCCCGCAAACCTCGGACCGCAACGAAGCCCAACCGACGAACTCGGCGGAGCGAATGAAATTCGGGCAGGGACGAATACGGCCTTTCACGGTTGCGACTCTGGGACACTCACGCCTCTAACTCCGCCAGGCGGCTCCGCTGGAGACAAGTGATGACACATGCGGCAGGCTCCCGCGTGAACCGCACGCCTCCGGTTGCGTCGACGCCACCCTGCTTATGCTCAGCACATGCCGAAGAGGCCAACTCCGTTCCAGGCGATCGTGCACCTGGCGCGACAGCAGCTCGCGGCTCAGGGAGCGACGGTTACGGAGTCCCAGCTCCTCGTCGACAACGTGCTGGGCATCGAGCGCGAGGTCGACGTCGTCATCGAAGGAGAGCTCGACGGGGATCCATCGTCATCAGCATCGAGGTGATCGGGCGCAGCCGACCCGCCGACGTGACCTCGCTCCGGCTTCCCATGTGCCTGCGCTGCCGACAACTGTTGGTCTCCGCCGCTGGCCGTCGCGTACCTGTGCTCATAATCGGCTTGACCGAGACTCCGATCCTGCCTCCGCTTTTGGCAGTTACATGGACGGCCGACGTGTGCTCGAGGACTAGCTGACCTAGCCGTCGACGCGTTCGCGCGGTCGGCCGAGGTGTCCGTCGTCTTCAAAGTAGTGGAGCACATCAAAGCCGCGGGCGAACCGCATCATCAGCCGGCGGGTCACCGCAGCCGGCGCCGTCCCGAGCTCGCTAGTGCTGGCCAGCGTGCCGACCACGTACTCGTTCTCGCTGTAGAGGGACAGCTCGTCCACGTCGACGAACTCGGGTCTCCGGTTCTCTACGGCGGCGGGGAGCAGGACCATGCCGACCACTCCGGCGGCGAGCTGCCACCGGCCGGCGTAGCCGAACGTGGCGCCGACCGTCGAGGCCAGTTGCACCACGCTGCGGACCAGACCCAGGATCGTGCCCACCCGCACGAAGTACGAGGGTTCGTCGACAGCGTCAGTGTTCATGTTCGTCAGGCCGTTGGCGAAGAAGGTGATTGTCCCGTCGTCGCACATCTCCAGGTCCGACTCCGCAGACGAAAATGGCCCCTCGGTTGCCGCCCTGTCCGCCCGACGCCCAGGCAGGTGCATCGACCGCCAACCCATCCCCCGTGCTCTCGGCTCGACATACCTCGTGCGCCTCCACACATGCGAAGCCCCCTGCGCCACGGCGTCGGCGATCAGCGGGGCAAGCTCGTGAGCGACTAGGTGCTCAGTGAGCAGATCCGGCGGGCTGGCCAGCGGGCGCGCAACCACGTAGAGACGGACGCCGTCACGGTCCCTGACCTGGAACGGATCGCGGGCGATCTCCGCGTCGATCAGGTCTTCCGCCGCAAGTTGGTGGGTGCGGCGCACGGCGTGCAGACGCTCCACCTCGGCGTCGCCCAGCACTCGCTTCACTGTGTCTCCCCGGCCGTGGTACTTGCCGTCGACCATGTGCGGCGCCAGCGGGCTGGGCGGCACTTCCACGATCAGCACGCCCCGGTTCGGGCCGGCCGGGTCGTCCAGGTCGATGACCCGGTGGCACTGCACGAACAGCGGCGGGTCGCAGTGGTGACCGACGACCTGCTCGATCATCTCGGGCAGGCCGTCCAGCGGCTGCGGCGCGAGGGAGAAGGTGCCGGTGTCCTTGTCCTCAGCGATGCCGATCAGCAGCGCACCGCCGTCGTTGGCGAAAGAGGCCAGGTCGCGGGCGAACTCCTTCTTCGATGTCTTGCTGGTGCCGATCTCCCGCTTGGCGTCTAGCCAGTGCCCTTCGGCCAGCAGGCCGTCGCGGAGCACGGTCCGGACATCGTCCAACGTGCGGGGCTGCCAACGGGAGAGCCGGGGGCCCAGGTACAGCACGGGCGGCATGGACTCGGTCATGATGTCATCATCGCCGGAGAGGTCGAGAAGGGACAGTGAGGTCATGACCGAGCTCGACGAACATGGCCGGAACCTGGCCGAGCGCCAGCTCTGGTTGAATGCCGAGGACTTGGCTGGCATTGGCGGGTTGATGGCCCGTTGGCTCGAAGGCAACCTCAGCTACCAACCCGCCTACTACGGGTCAGCACCCGACGAGGAAACCGCCGAGCTGGTGCCGGTCCTGGCGGCGCTCAACCGCGCCGGGTTCGTCACCGAGTTCTCCCAGCCCGGGATTCAGCTCACCAACGGGAGCGCGCAGCGCGCCGCTGTCGGCGGCTTCTGCGACGACGCCATGCTGTTGAACCTGAAGGTCGCCACCTTCGGCACCGACCTGGTGATGCTGCGCTTCGCGTCCGGCGACACCGGCGAAGGAAGCGTCGTGGTCACCCTCGACGAACGGGAGGAGTACACATTCCTCGGCAGGACGGAAGGACCGGACGATCTTGAGCACGGCTACGGCGAAGACCTTTCCCCAGCAGGGTTAACAGCGCTGATCGACGCGTGGCAGATCCACCTGTTCGACCCGGTCTGGGGACGTAACGACCTGCTCTGGCCGCTGCTCACCGACACCGTCGAATTGCTGACACCAAGGTGAAGCACGCACGGTGACATCTCGATGACACAGCTCACATTCCGCGCCGGTCGTCGGCGAGCAGCTGCGCGTGCCGGGGCTCGGTGCTCGACCAGTACGGCCTTTCCGCGCTCGGCAGCGGACGCGGCGTGCGACACGTTCGCGCGCCGCCCCGACCGACGACGACCTGTTCTCCACCGACATCGACGCGCGGCCCGACCGTGTCGCGGCCTGCCCTGCTCCGGTCATCACGTCGCGCTGTCGGACCAGTGGGCCCTACGTCTGGCTGGACGTCTGGTCGCGGGTCGGCGGGTGAATCATCTGCACGTTCGAGACGCCACCCTGATTCAAACAGTCCTCGGCGAGATCGTGCACGTGCCAGTAGAAGTCCACCGAAGACTCCGAAGCGCTCACCGTCGTCTCGACGGGCGTGTACCGGTGGAGAGGAGTCGACACATCGGCGTAGTCGTAGCCCATGTTGTCCCGCGTCAGGATCATGAGCGGCAGATCGCCACTCCACTCGATCCCGACCCGAATGTCGTATTCGTCATTGCCTGTCGCTTCCGCGGTCGTGCACAGGAGAGCCATCAGGTCTGCGATCGCGCACTCGACAGCGACCGATCTGACGTGTCGGCCTTCGAGCCATTCGCCGCTACGCGCCCGGTGGCCACCGACGACGGCTGCGAGAGTCACCGAGCCATCGTGATGGATGCTGATCCACGACTCCTTCCACGCCGAACTGCTCTCCGTCGCCGTGTTCACCGCGACCCACCGACGCAACCCGGGACGAGGGTTCCGTAGATCCACACTTTCCAGCGGATGAATCCCGCTACGCCCCGCATACACCAAGGCCAACTCCTCGGTCTTCGACAGAACCTGCCGAGCCTCGTCGCGCGTGATACGCGTCCGAAGAGCCGGGACACGCGGGTGCGCCACCGCGATCAGCCAGGCACGCATCGCGCTGCTACGACCGGTTGCAGCATCAGCGAACAAGGTGTCAAGAGCCTCCGTCGCGTGCCGGCGCTCGTCAAACCGAGCTCGGTACATAGCCTCGATCTGACGCTCTTTCATCCACACGGTATCGGCGTCGTTGCGTACCGGCGCACCGAAGTACTCGTTCCGGTAGATCAGATGCGGCCCGTCGACGCTCGCGGGGACCTCGACGATCACGGCCCGTTCACCCTCAGTGCCAAGGCGGTGCACCTTCAGACCGAAGACCGGCGGAGAGATCGCGGTGATTGCCACGCTGCGCAGCGAACGCTCATAGTTCTCGTCAAAGTCACCCACGTCGACCCGGCTGACCGCCGCCTTCTGCAACTCGCGCACGCCGAACACGATCACACCGCCACCGCTGTTAGCCATCGCCGCAACGTCTTTGGGGAAATCGGTCTGCGCCATTCCCTTCGCCGGCGGCAGTTCGGACTTCCAGTCGAGGTCACTCGACTCCGGGACACCTAAGGCCACAGCTCGGTTGAGGAGTGCGTCACTCAGCGGCTCGGGGTCAGCCCCGGCTGCCCGATGAAGAGCGGTGAAGGTCATTCGACAAGAGTAGGGGCCATGCCCGACGAGAAACCGGTTTGCCCCACGGCGAGTCCCTGGCGACAGGCGCGGATGCGGGCTGGTCCTCGCCGCTGAGGCGGGGCACGCCCCCAGCCGAACGGCCGCGACGCCGGGCGCGGCTCTTGTGCAACTCCACTCAGCTTCGATTTGACACCGCCGATCTCCTGACGCAGGATCAGTGCCACGTAGTCGTACTTGTGTTCGATTACGTCGCTGGCTTCCCACAGCGACTTTGGCGTGGCGGGGAAGTCTTTCGCGGCGTTCAACTTGTGTGTAGGCGGTCACTGACCGCGCCATCGTCAATCTAACGACAATCTTGGAACGACGGCGCTTCTACATATCGCTCGCGCAGCTGGAAGAGGCCATTGTCGGGGGTCACGGGTGGGCATCGGCTGGTCCGAGTGGCTGCGGTCGGCGCCGATGGTGGCAGGGGCCAGCATCAGCACCCGAACCTGTTCCTGGTCACCACCGTGGCCGCGCTCGGAGCGGCTGCCGCCGTGCTCGGCCTGGCGATGCGCCGGGCCGCGAGCGGCTCGGCGGAAACGCCGGCCGCCGCGGCCCGGTGATCACCGGGCGAGCACCTCGCGGACGGTGGCCAGGTCCCGGTCGCCGAGGCCGGCCTCCGTCGCGCGGTCGTAGACGTCCTGCAGCACGGCGAGCAGCGTTTCGGGGGCTCCCGCGGCATCCGCGGCGGCGCGGATGTGCCGGAGATCCTTGACCGCGGCGCGGACGGGGCTGAACACCTCGTCGCTCGCGCCGGTGAGCTGGGCGTGGCGGTAGTGCAGGTACGCACTGTCGACGTTCGATCCGGTGACCGCCTGAATGAACAGCGCCGGGTTCAGACCGAACGACTCGGCCAGCACGGCCGCCTGCGCGGCCATCGCGTTGGTGCCGAAGAGCCACGTGTTGCACGTCAGCTTCAGCAGGCTCGCCCCGCCAGGGCGGTCCGCGACGTCGACGACGTTCGACGCGAGCGCCTCGACCACGGGAGCCGCCACCCGCTTGTGCTCGGGCGCGCCGGCGACCATCAGAGTGAGTTCGCCGCGGCGGGCGGGGCCGGGGTTGCCGAGGAACGGTGCATCGACGAGCGCGAGACCAAGGCGCCCCGCGGTCTCCACGACCTTACTGATGTCCGGCCCGACGGTCGCACTCTGCAGCACGATCGCATCCGGTGCCAGGGCCGGCGCGACCTGGTCGAGGACGTCGAGAACCGCGGGTGCGTCGAACACGGTGACGAGGACGACATCGGCCGAGCGCACAGCTTCGGCCGCGGTCGGACAGACCAGCACGCCGTCGGCCTCGAGAGGCCGGGCTCGCGCTTCGGTCCTGTTCCACGCCCGGACCGCAAAGCCGCGCTCTCGTAGCCGCTGCGCCATCGCGAATCCCGCATCGCCCGTCCCGAGGACTGCCACGCTCTGCATGTCACCTCTCCTGACTCGTCAACTTGACACATCAACTTACTCGGCGCCACTATACCTCGATGGGAACCGACGCACGCCGCGCCGCCGGAGGCGGGGCACTCAACGCAGACGAAACCGAGCTCTGGCGGGCGTTCTTGCGCTTCAGCGGAGACGTGAGGTCCGCGGTCGAAAGCGCCCTGTTCGCCGCCACCGGGCTCTCCGGCGCGGACTTCCAGATCCTGGCCCGCCTGCACGAGGCCGAGGAGTGTCGGCTGAGCCAGAAGCAGCTGGGTGAGCTCATGGGCTGGACCGCGACGCGGTTGTCGCACCAGCTCGCGCGGATGCAGGGCAGGGGTTTCGTCGGCCGGGCTCCGACGGGACGCGGCCGTCTCATGACGATCTCGTTGGCGGACCGGGGACTACAGGCCTACGAATCGGCGCTGCCAGTCCACGCCCAGGCGGTGCGAGCGCATTTCTTCAGCCACCTCGACCCCGTCGACTTCGAGACCGGTCTGCGCTTCCTCGTCGGCGATGAACCCCATCCCGACGATCGTGATGGGAGCGGTGTGGTTCCAAGGCGAGGAAGGCGATCGGACAGCTGACTCGATCGACCAACTGCACACGTAGCGCTCGAGTCCGCGCTGCGCGGCGATTCTGCTTCCGTGCCGCTGGGTGCCCACTCACTCGGCGTAGTGATTGCTCGTGGCAGCAGGATGACAGGCGACCGCACATGGAAAGGTGTTGGAACGGGCGAAACCCCCTCTGTCCAGCGGACGGATGAGCCTTCGACGCCGGTCGGCGCCACGGCGGTCGCTGACTGCCTTTACCGACGACTTCCGCCCCCGTAGGCCCGCCGCGATCCAGAGGTATTGGGCTCCGTTGCTGATTCTGCCGACGTGGTCGGGTCGAGGGCGGCACAGGCGGCAGGGCACGCGGGCGAGCAGCACTTCCGTTGCCCGGCGAGCGAGGTTCCGCCGCCGTCACCGGAGGATGTGCAACGCCGTCGTCGACACAGCAGCGTCGACAGCGCCCTCCAGGAGCCAGCCGTCGTCACCGAGGCCGACGTGGAGGTACTCGATCTTCGCGTCGGCTGGGACGGACGCGCGGGCGAGCGCGAGCAGGAACGGGTCGTTGTCGATCCCGACGACCCGCGCGTGCGGCAGGCGCCCGGCGAGCCGGGTCGCCAGGGAACCGGGCCCACAGCCGAGGTCGAGCACCACCGGCTCGGCGACGTCCCGGGTGACGTGTTCGACGACGTCGATCAGCACGTGGAACCGTTCCTCGCGGTCGGCGATGTAGCGCTCCTGCTGCGCGTTCCACCGCCGGACCCACTTTTCCGCCAGTTTCCCGTCCACCCGGCCTCCCTCCGTGATCTTGATCCTGTGTAGCACACGGGAACCATGGGCTACCGTGTGTCCGACAACTGAAACAAGGCACCCAGTCGGGGGAAGCCGGTGTGAATCCGGCGCTGTCCCGCAACCGTGAACGGCCGTGGCCGTGAGCCGGAATGCCCGCCGGGTGCCTGCCAACCCGAGGTAGCCGATACCCCGAACCTGACCTCCGCTGGTCAAGCCAGCCTCGCTGCATAGGTCGTTATACATCGAGCTGTCAGCCGATTCACTGAGCCGATTGGGCGAACGATGTCGAATACGCCGTCATGAGGCGACGGCCTGGCGCGGTCGCGGAACTGCTTTCGGTGGCCGTCACCATCGCGCTGACCGGCGCGGCAAGCTTGCTCACCACGCTGCTGCTGCGCAACACCGTCACGAAAGGTGCGCGAATAACTGCGGATTCGGCAAGGGAAATACGTGAAGGCGAGAGATCCGAGGAAACCGAAGTAAATTGGTCAGATTTTCGCCGGAAGGACATCGAGCCGAAGCCGATACCTCCGGATTACCGCGTTGAGTGATCAAGACGCAACCGCATTCGGCCGATCAGTTATATTTCGGAACGTCGATTACATCGATTGCCGGGTGGACACCTCCCCCACCTGACATGGGATACTCGATCTCAGCCACGGGTGCCGGCAGGACACACACGACACCAAGGCCAACAGTTTTTCTATCGGCGCCGGCGGCGACCAGGTCACCGTGGCCACCCGCGGGGTAGGGCCGGCGCATCCAGGCAGTGCAGTGCGTCGGGACGCCGTCGGCGAACAGCTTGATCCCGCCCGCCCGCAGCATCTCGTCGCCCCCGAAGGACGCGCTGCCCAGTTCGCGTTCCAAGTCGACCGCCGCGCTGGTCGGTGGCGGCCGCGGGTGGCGTACCGCTTCACCCCGACCGGCGAGCGACTGCGTCCGGTCCTCGAAGTCATGGCGGACTGGGCGTTGACCGTCACCGATCAGCAGCCGGCGCACACGCCCTGAGGTGTTGACGGCCGCCCGACAGGCACTGGGCGTCAGGCGGCCGAGGGGTTCAGTCTCCTTCCGGCCGGGTCGGCACCGCGGTCCCGACCCGAAGCTCCGGTTCGCGCAGGTGGAACAGCTCGGCGAACTCCCGCATCCGCGCCGCGCGGTAGGCTGCGACACCCTGGGGATCGAACACGTAGAAGCCGATGCCGTCCTGCAGGCCGCGGTGGCCGGACGTCATGTTCTCCTCGATGACGTCGGGATGGCGGAACCGGTCGCCGAGCTGGGCGGCCAGGTAGCGGGAGGCGTAGAAGAGGATGTCGCCGCCGCCCCAGTCGATGAACTCCAGTGGCCCGAGCACCGAGAACCGCGGGCCGAGCCCGGCGCGCACGGCGAGGTCGATGTCGGCCGGGCTCGCCACGCCCTCTTCGACCATGCGAGCCGCCTCGTTCATCACCAGTGCCTGCAGCCGCGGCACGATGTAGCCCGCCGTTGGTCCGCACACCACCGGGATCTTGCCGAGGCGCTCCAGCAGGCCGGTCAGCCTCGCCACGGCGTCCGGCGCGGTGGCGTCGCTTCGGCTGACCTCGACCAGCGGCATCACGTCCGCCGGGTTGAGCCAGTGCGCGTTGACCGCCCGCTCCGGCCGCTCGACCAGTTCGGCGATCTCGGTGACCAGGAAGGTCGACGTCGTCGAGGCGATCACCGCGTCCCCGGCGACCTCGGCGCACACCCAGGCCAGCACCTCCTGTTTGACCTCCAGCACCTCCGGCACCGCCTCGAACACGACCGCCGCACCGGAGAGCGCGCCCGGCTCGCGGCCGCACACGGTCAACCACGCCAGCGCGTCCTCGTCGAGTCTCCCGGCGAGTTCCGCGCGGACCCGATCGGCGTAGGCACGTCGTTCGTCCTCGGTGCGGTCCTTGACGTCGGCCAGTACCACGGGAAAGCCGGCCGCGAGGCAGGTCAGCGCGATGCCCTCTCCCATGCGGCCGGCGCCGATCACGGCGATCTCGTCGTTCACGACAGGAAGCCCTCCCGCAGCAGGTGGGCCAGCTCGGGCCCGGACAGTCCGGCCAGCCCGAGGTTTTCGAGCGTGCGCCCCTCGGCGTAGAGGTCGCGCCCGGTGACCGCGGTGGCGAGGCTCAGCAGTCCCGCCGCGACCGGCGTCGGCACGCCGGCCCAGCGGCCGACCGACACCAGCAGCGACAGGCCCAGCCGCGTGTCCTCGAGCATGTACCGGTGGGTCATCAGGTCGATCTTCTCGCGCCAGTCGCCGCTGTCGGTGAGCTTCTCGTGCGCGGCCCGGCCGTACATCCACTCGTCACCGTCGGAGGCGTAGTGGTCGGCCAGCGGGAAGTGCGGCGCGCCGTAGCCCAGCGCCTCGCGCAGTGCGACGCGCTCGGCGTCCAGCGCGTCCGTGACACGCCGGATGGCGGGCTGGGTGCCCTCGTTGTGGATGTCCCACGCGTCGAAGTGCTCCAGCGGCCCGGCGTTCATCAGGATCAGCGGCGGGTGGATGACCGGACCGGCGTTCATCAGCGCGCCGCTCAGGCCGTCCTCGCTCTCCTCCACGCTTGGGTAGGTCGCACGCAGCACGTCGAACGCCTTGCCGGCCAGCCGCGCCGGGAACACGCCGGTGGGCAGCCGGGTCGCGTAGCCGCTGATCACCACTTCGGTGTCGCCGTGTCGCCGGGCCAGGTAGGGCAGCGTGCCGGTCTCGGCGAACGCGACGTCGGCCGGGTTGCCCGCGTCCGCAAGGGTCTTGCCGAACAGGACCGATCCGAACGTGCCCGGCGGCAGGAACACCACCTGGCCGTCGGTGAGCAGCGGGGCGAGCCGAGCGGCCAGGTCCTCGTGCGTGGTCGAAGGCAGCGGGATGACGATCAGCGCCGCGTCCCGCACCGCCTCGGCGAGGTCGGTGACCAGCGCGTTCACCACGACCTGGCGCGTGCCCCGGTGATCGCGCACCGTGATCGACCTGGCGTCGCGGAGAGCTTCGTGCGCTGCGGCATCACGCCGCCACCACCGCACGTCGTGCCCCTTCTCGGTCAGTTCGGCCGCCGCGGCCCAGCACCCGTGGCCACCACCCAGCACAGCAATCCGCATCTAGCGCGCTCCTTCCGATTGAACGATCGGTTCGCCAGCCTCGCGCTCGGCGGCCAGGCTGCGTCGGAAGTGACGGCATCCCCGCCACAAGAGCAGCACCGTCAGCACCGAGGCGAGACCGTAGACAATGGACAGTGACGACCCGACCATCTTCGGGTCGCCGAAGACGCGGTCGGTGACCAGCGCGACGAGCGTGGTGCCCAGCGCGAGCGCGATGAGGTTCGAGATCAGCAGGAAGATCGCCGACACCTGGGCCCGCATCTGGTTCGGGCTGAGCACCTGCATCGCGGCGGTGGAAGCCGGCATCGGGAAGGAGGCGAAGAACATCGCGACGGCCAGCAGCACCAGCGACACCCACAGCTGACCGACCTGCGTGAACGCGACGACCGGAACGGTCATGCCCAGCGCACCGATCACCCCGGCCCGCATGGCGGCGTCGGGGTGACCGCGCCGCGCGAGCCGGTCGATCAGCCAGCCGGCGAACAGCACGCCGCTGCCGTTGGCCACCAGCACCACGACGCCGAGCAGGTAGCCGGCTTGGGTGGAGGTCAGGCCGAAGGCACGGATGTAGAAGGCGGGGGTCCAGGCCATCATCCCGAGCAGCACCAGCGCGTAGAACGAGAACCCGAGGTAGTGGACGGCGAAGGTACGGCGGTGCCGTCCCAGGAAAGCGAACACGTTGCGCAGCGCGACCTTTTCCACGCCGCCGTCCGCATCGCGCCGGAGCCCGCGACGCCGCGGGTCGCGCACCGTGAGGAAGACCAGCACCGCCAGGACGATCCCGGGCAGCCCGACGATCAGGAACGTCAGCTGCCACGCACGGACCGCGCCGAGCACCGGCAGCGCGACCGCGTCGACCGACTTGAGCAGGTTGATGACGTACCCGCCGATGATGAACGCGGCAGCGCCACCGAGGAACGAACCCAGGGAGTAGATCCCGTACGCGCGGCCCAGCTTGTTCTTCGGGAACATGTCGCTGAACATGGAATAGGCGGCGGGAGACAGCGCAGCCTCCCCTACGCCGACACCGATCCGCGCGAGGAAAAGGTGCACGAACCCCTTCGCCAGCCCCGAGGCGGCGGTCGCCAAGCTCCAGAACGCGACCCCGATCGAGATGATCAGCGGGCGGGAACGCTTGTCCGCGAGGATCGCGATGGGCAGGCCCATCACCGAGTACAGCAGGGAGAACGCCAACCCGTTGAGCAAGCTGAACTGCGTGTCGGTGAGGTGCAGGTCGCGCTTGATCGGCTCGATCATCAGCGACAGGATCTGCCGGTCGACGAACGAGAACACGTAGGCGAGCATGCAGATCGCCACGACGTACCACTGGTAACGGTAGGACTTTCGTTCTACGAGGAGAGAATCGTCGATCATCCGCAGGCCTTCCGACTTCGTCGTCAGATGTGCCGATTCGGCGAGCACCGAACTGGGGTGGCTTGGCAAGTAACGTATTGCCCGACAGGCCACGCCCACCACTGGTGTCTTCCACCATCGATGCCCGGGTTTTTCCGGAGCCGACTGAAGAAATCCCCTACGCCGAGCCTCTGCAGCCCCGGCCACGGTGGCGAATCAAGTCACCTCGTCGCCGGCCAGGTGCTCTGCGGCGACCAGCCCTTCGCCGGCTCCGGCAGCGAGTCACCGGCAGCGGAGGACGAAGCCGCGGATCCCGCCTGACCACCTCGCAGCGGGATCGGACGAAGTGCGCGTTGCGCCAGGGAGAAGGTCTGGAAGCGAGAGCTCCGGTGTCACGCGGCCGCCAGTTCGGCATCCAACGCCGACATCACTGCAGACAAGGCCGGGTTTTCGTCGCCACGACGCCAGGCCAACGCCAGCTCCACCGAACCGGCGTTCTCGAGGTCGCGGAACACCGCGCCCTCGAACGGCACGGCGCGGACTCCGGCCGGAAGCACCGCCAAACCCAGTCCTGCCGCTACCAACGCCAGCAGCACCGCCGTGCCCTGGGCCGTGTGCGCGCGCCGGGGCGCGAAGCCGACTGCTTGACAGGCGTGGAAGACCGCTGCGTTGACCACCGAGTCCGGCGCCGCGTACGCGATGAAGTCTTGGTCGGCCAGGTCCTCGAGCCGAATCGACGCGCGAGCGGAGAGCGGGTGACTCGACGGCAGCGCGACCGCCAGCTCTTCCGTCGCGAACGTGCGGGCTTCGATGCCCTCCCCGACGACCGGCGGTCGGAGCACCGCCAGGTCCAAGGTGCCTTCGCGGAGCCGGTCACATTGGACCGGGGTGACCAGGTCAGCATGGATCTCGAGCGCGATCGACGGCAGGCTGTGCTGGACGGTCCGCGCGATCAGCGGCAGGTGCGTGTGCGCCGCCGTGCCGGTCAAGCCGAGGCGGACGAGGCCCACCCAGCCGTCCGCGATCTTGCGGACACCCCGGACACTCGCATCGACGGCTTCGAGGATCCTTCGGGTCTCGCCGAGGAAGAACTCACCCGCCGCGGTGAGGGAGACCCGGCGAGTCGTGCGCACCAGCAGCGTGGCCCCCAGCTCGTTCTCGAGCTGGCGGATCGCCTGGGACAGCGCGGGCTGGGCGATGTGCAGCTGGGCTGCTGTCCTGCTGAAGTGACAGGCCTCGGCGACCGCGGCGAAGTACCGCAGCTGACGTAGCTCCATCGCGGTCCTCCGGATTGATAAGAGCGGCGACTCGGTTGGAACCGGCATCTTATAACTGAAACTTTTCGATTGACAAGTTTCACCCTCCCGGCTGACTCTGGTCCACGTCACAGGCGGTGCCCCGCAACTGGCGCCGCCCCCTGGATCCCGCCTCGCGGGCCTGGCGGAGGCGCTCAATGTCGAACGCGGAAACACCCCGAACCAGCTTGAAGCGAGACGCCTTCGGCGTTCCCAGCATCCTGTTCTTCGTCCTGTCGGCTCAGGCGCCGTTGACCAGCATCGTCGGTGCAGCCTGCCTGGCCATCGCGATGGGCAACGGCGCAGGAGCACCAGGCGCCTACCTCGCCGTGGGCCTGGTGGTGATCCTCTTCTCCGTCGGCTTCACGACGATCACCCGCCACCTCGACACCCGCGGCGGGTTCTTCGCCGTCATCCGGGCCGGCCTCGGGCTGCGCAGTGGCGCCGGCGGCTCCCTGCTGGCCCTACTGTCCTACAACGCCGTCCAGTTCGCGATGTACGGCCTGTTCGGCGCCAGCATGGCCGGCCTCATCGGCCGCACCGCCGGATTCAGCTCGCCCTGGTGGGTGTGGTCCCTCGCGGCGATCGCCCTCGTATGGTTCCTCGGCTCGCGCAAGGTTGAGCTCGGTGCCCGCGTGCTCGCCGTACTCGTCGCGTTCGAACTGCTCCTGCTCATCGCCTTCGGGATCGGCGTGCTGGCCACCCGTGGGCTGAGTTCCCTGGACGTCGCCGGCAGTTTCAGCCCGACCGCGGTCCTGGCCGGTGCCCCCGGTGTCGCGATCATGTTCGCGATCGCCTCCATGTTCGGGTTCGAATCCACCGCGATCTACGCCGGTGAGGCCAAGGATCCGAAGAGGACGATCCCGCGCGCGACCTACATTGCGGTCACCCTCATCGCCGTGTTCCTGGCCCTCGTCACGTGGATGCTCGTCGCCTACTATGGTGCGGCGCAGGTCCAGGACCAAGCCACCCAAGTCCTGGGCAGCGACCCGGCCCTCTTCGCTTTGACCCCCCTCGAGAGCGTGCTGGGAGGGTGGGCGAGCACCGCCGCGGACGTACTGCTGTGCACGTCGCTGTTCGCCGGTGTGCTGGCCTTTCACAACATGATCACCCGCTACTTCCACGCGATGGCCGGCAGCTGCCTCTTCCCCGCCATCCTCGAACGCACCAACCGCCACCAGGCACCGGCGAACGCTTCGGCGGCGCAATCCTTCGCCGCCTGCGCGGCCATTGCCCCGTTCGCGATCCTCGGTCTGGACCCGGTGGCGAAGCTGTTCAGCTGGTTCAGCGGCCTGGCCGTGGCCACGCTCATCGTGCTCTACACCCTCACCTCTGTCGCCGTGATCGCCTACTTCAGGCGCCACCCGGTCGAGACCGGCCGCTGGGCCACCCTGATCGCGCCGGGGCTCTCCACGGTGCTGATGCTCGGCATCCTCGCGCTGGTGCTCAACAACTTCGGCGTGCTCACCGGCGGCGACGCCACCACCGTCGTCCTCCTGCTCATCACGATCCCGGTCAGCTTCGCCCTCGGCTGGAGCCGCGTGCGCGGCGGCACGCGCGCACCGGCCACGGCCGAAGTCGCCGACCTCGCCTGAACATTCGATTCACCGACGACGCAAGGAAGAAGATGTCCCTGCAGACACTGCCCACCACCGACGAGCTGCCGGCCGCCGGCGGTGCCCGCCATCCCCTCGGCCCTCTCGGGCCGGATGAAGTCCGGCACGCGCGGGCGATCGTCGACGCGGCGGGACTTACGAGCGCGCACAGCCGGTTCTCCTACGTAATGCTCCGCGAACCGGCGAAGACCGACGTCCTGGCGTGGGACGGAACTCACGAGCTGGCCAGGGAAGTCTCCCTGCTGATGACCGATGTGGACACTCTGAGGGTGATCGCCCTCGTCGTCGACTTGTCCGCAGACCGCGTGGCATCGAAGACCGAACTCGATCCCGCGACGGCGGGATTCGGGCCGTGTCTGGACGAGGACTACGAGTTGGTCGACCAGGTCGTCAAAGCGGACCCGGGCTGGGTGGCGGCGCTCGCCAAGCGCGGCGTCACCGATCTCGCCAAGGTCAAGCCGGTGCCGCTGTCGGCGGGCGTGTTCGGCTACGACGACGAGATCGGCACGCGGGTTTACCGGGTCCTCAGCTTCTACCAGGACCACCCCACCGACTCCGCGTGGGCGCACCCCGTCGGCGGCGTGATCGCCCACGTCGACGTCGCCAGCCGACGCGTGCTGCGGGTCGTGGAGACTGACGTCGAGCACGTTCCCCGGGAGTCCGGCGACTACGTCGACGAGGTGGTTCGCGGCCCCGAGCGCACCGACCTCAAGCCGATCTCCATCACCCAGCCCGAAGGCGTCTCCTTCACGGTCGAGGACAACGTCCTGCGCTGGCAGAACTGGTCGGTCCGCATCGGCTTCAACGGCCGCGAAGGCCTGACGCTGCACCAGCTCTCCTACGACGACCACGGAACCGAGCGGCCGATCCTCTACCGCGCTTCGATCGCCGAGATGGTCGTCAACTACGGCGATCCCGGTCCGACCCACGGCTGGCAGAACTACTTCGACCTCGGCGAGTACCAGTTCGGGCGGCTCGCCAACTCCCTCGAGCTCGGCTGCGACTGCCTGGGCGAGATCACCTACCTCGACGCCGTCGTCGTCGACGACCACTGCGCACCGGTCACCATCCGCAACGCGATCTGCATCCACGAAGAGGACTACGGCGTCCTGTGGAAGCACAACGACATCTTCTCCGGCTCCTCCGAGACCCGCCGGCAGCGGCGCGTCGTCGTATCGTTCTTCGGCACCGTCGGCAACTACGACTACGGCTTCTACTGGTACCTCTACCTCGACGGCACGATCGAGCTGGAGGCCAAGGCCACCGGCATCCCCTTCCCCTCCGGCTACGACGGGCAGGACCCGCACTTCACCGAGCTGGCTCCCGGGCTCGGCGCGCCGGCGCACCAGCACCTGTTCTCCGCTCGCCTCGACTTCGCCGTCGACGGCATCCGCAACCACGTCGACGAACTCGACGTCGCGCCGGTACCGATGGGCGAGGGCAACCCGTGGGGCAACGCGATCGCCCGCACGAAGACGCGGCTGCGGACCGAGCAGGCAGCGCGACGCCAGGCGGCCGGCCACCTCAGCCGCGTGTGGGCCGTTTCGAGCGCCGAGCGCACCAACCGCCTGGGCGACCCGACCTCCTACGTGCTCTACCCCGAAGGGCAGCCGGCGCTGCTGGCCGACCCCGCCTCGTCGATCGCCGCGCGGGCCACCTTCGCCCGGCACCACCTCTGGGTCACCCGCTACGACCGCGACGAGCTCTGGCCGGCCGGCTACACGGTCAACCAGAACCCCGGCGGCGACGGCCTGCCCGCCTACGCGTCGGCGGACCGCGACATCGACGGCCAGGACCTCGTCGTGTGGCACACCTTCGGGCTCACGCACTTCGTGCGGCCCGAGGACTGGCCGATCATGCCGGTCGACTACACCGGCTTCAAGCTGAAGCCACACGGCTTCTTCGACCGCAACCCGACCCTCGACGTCCCCGACCTCAACCGCGACCGGACCGACAGCTGCTGTACCGCCGACCATGACCACCACTGACCTCGCCCGTCGCACGGTCGCCGTCGTCGCGGCGGGCGGCGGCGTCGGCCACCTCGCCATGGCGGCGACCGGCGGGTGGGCGTTCGCCCTCATGGGGGTGCTGTGCCTGCCCTGCGCGGTCCACCTGTGGCGGCACGACACCCGGCGCTCGTGGAGCATGGTGGCCTTCGGCGCCGTCGGCATGGTCGCCGTCCACATCGGCCTCGTCGTGCACTCCCCCGCCGGCTCAGGTCATCATCACCTGGCCGTGACGGCGACGTCTTCCCACAGCCCCGCTCACCTCCTCGTCCTGACGATGCTCGAGGCGCTCGTGGTCGCCGGGGTGCTCTGGGCCGCACCGTCTCCGTCCCCCATCCTCCCGAGCAGGAGTACGCCATGACCACCACCATCGCACCGACCGAGCTGTTCCTCGCCGGCCGCTGGACTTCCGGCGGCGCCGGCACCCTCGCGACCGTCAACCCGAGCACCGGCGAGACGCTGGCCGAGGTCGCTTCCGCGAGTGCCGAGGACGTCGACACCGCGGTCGCGGCGGCCACGGACGCGCTGCGCGGCGACTGGGCGGCCGTCCCGCCGTCGCAGAAGGGGAACCTGCTCACCAAGCTCGCAGACCTCGTCGAGCGCGACGCCGAGGCCCTCGCCCGGCTGGAAGCCCTGGAGATCGGGGTTCCGTTCGGCTT
Organism: Amycolatopsis sp. NPDC098790; assembly: GCF_044759945.1. Lineage (NCBI taxonomy): Bacteria > Bacillati > Actinomycetota > Actinomycetes > Pseudonocardiales > Pseudonocardiaceae > Amycolatopsis > Amycolatopsis sp. NPDC098790. The sequence continues at coordinate 1,141,111 of NZ_JBIWAI010000002.1, read as the reverse complement.
CGCGAGCGCGCTGTTCGTACCCAACCTGATCGGCTCGCTGCGCTACTACGCCGGCTGGGCCGACAAGATCAACGGCGAACTGGTCGTCAACGACGGTTACTTCGGTGCCCCCACCCACGCCTACACCCGCCGTGAGCCGGTCGGCGTCATCGCGGCGATCGTGCCGTGGAACGCCCCGCTGATGATCCTCGGCTGGAAGCTCGCCCCGGCGCTGGCTACGGGCAACGCCGTCATCGTCAAGCCAGCCGAGGACGCTTCCCTGGCGATCCTGCACCTGGCCAAGCTGGTCGAGGAAGCCGGCTTCCCCGCCGGAACCGTGCAGGTGTTGCCGGGCGCCGGCGCGGTGGTCGGCGAGGCACTCGCCGTGCACCCGGGCGTGCACAAGGTCAGCTTCACCGGCTCGACCGAGACCGGCCGCCGGATCCTGCGCAACTCCGCGGGCAACTTCAAGCGCACCACGCTGGAGCTCGGCGGCAAGTCACCGCAGATCGTCTTCGAGGACGCCAATCTCGACTCGGCGATCCGCGGCGCCGCGATGGGCATCTTCTCGAACCAGGGGCAGGTGTGCGCCGCCGGCACCCGCATCTTCGTCCACCGCTCGATCCACGACGCCGTGCTCGACGGGCTGAAGATCGCGGCCGAAGCGCAGATCGTCGGTGACCCGTTCGAGGCCTCGACGACGATGGGCCCGCTGATCAACCGCGCCCAGCGGGACAAGGTGCTCGGCTACGTCGAGAAGGGCCAGGCCGAAGGCGCGAAGCTGGTCACCGGCGGGACGACGGCCGACGGTCCCGGCTTCTTCGTCAACCCGGCGGTGTTCGCCGGCACCAACGACCAGGTGATCGCCCGTGAGGAGATCTTCGGCCCGGTCGGAACGGTGATCCCCTTCGACGACGACGCAGAGGCCATCGCGCTGGCCAACGACAACGACTACGGCCTCGCCGCCACCGTCTGGACCACCGACCTGAGCCGGGCCCACACCGTCTCCGCCGCTCTGCAGGCGGGCGCGGTCGGGGTGAACGGCTGGTCCCCGCTCGGCCCGCAGCTGCCCTGGGGCGGGCTGAAGGCCAGCGGCGTCGGCCGCGAGCTGGGCTATGAAGGCATCCTCGCCAACACCGAGGCCAAGACCGTCACGATCGTTCTGTGAGGTGAACCCGATGTCCTTGGAAGAGACCGTCGCCGACCTGGCCCGCCGCGTCGGCGTCCTGGAGGCCGAGGCGGAGATCCGCCGGGTCCAGGCGCGCTACATGTTCCTCTGCGACACCCCGTGTCCCGAGTTCGGCGTGCTCGACGACGACCACCGCATCGACCTCATCCTGGAGCTCTACACCGAAGACGCCGTCTGGGAAGGCGTCGGCGAGTACTACGACGGCCAGTTCGGAAGGGCCGAAGGCGCCGACGCCATCCGGGCGCACTTCCAGCGGTTCTGGGGCGAGAAGAAGGACCCCGAGCTGCTGCTCAACGCCCACTACCTGACCTCGGAGCAGATCCACGTCGAGGGGGACGAGGCGGCCGGGCAGTGGATCCACATGCAGCCCTGGCTGTTCTCCGACGGCAAGGCGCTGCTGCGCTCCAGCCGCCTCAACAACGCCTTTCGCCGTACCGGCGACACGTGGAAAATCACCCGCACCCGCACCGAAAACGTGTTCATCGCTCCCCTGGCTCCCGGGTGGGCGAGCGACTACCCGTCGGCGTCGGTGCTGATGAAGCCATGACCGCCGCGATGTCCCAGGAGGTGGGCGAGGTGACGCGCGAGCCGGTGGTGCACGTCGTCGACGACGACGAGGACCTGCGCCAGTCGCTGGTGTTCCTCCTGGAAAGCGTCGGGGTGCAGGCGCTCACCTACCCCGACGCGAGGTCGTTCCTCGAGGAGTTCGATCCCGCCGAGCCGGCGGTGGTGATCGTGGACGTGCGGATGCCGGTCGTCAGCGGCTTCCAGCTGCAGGAGAAGCTGGTCGAGCTGGACTACCCGGCCCCTGTGGTGTTCTGCTCTGCGCACGGTGACATCCCGATGTCGGTGCGCGCGCTCACCGCGGGAGCGGTCGACTTCCTGGAGAAGCCGTACCAGCCGCAGCGGATGGTGGAGGTCGTGCAGGCGCAGCTCATCGAGGCGCGCCGCCGGTTCGCCGAGCACGCCGAGCGGCACGCCGTCGGCGAGCGGCTGGAAGCGCTGACCCAGCGGGAACGCGAAGTGCTCCGGCTGGTCGTCGAGGGGTTGCCCAGCCAGGTCATCGCGCACCAGCTGGGGACCAGCGTCAAGACCGTCGACGTCCACCGGGCCCGGATCAAGGCGAAGACGGGGGCGGACAGCCTCGGCACGCTCGTGCGGGACATCCTGACCCACCGGGTCACCGTCTAGCCCCGCAGCCGACCCTCCACCCAGCGAGCCGCGCCCAGCAACGCGGCTTCTTCTCGTACCCGGCCGACGAGCTGGATCCCCAGCGGCAGGCCGCCGTCGCTGCGCAAGCCCGGCACGGTGGCGACGGGCAGCCCGAGCGCCTGCCACGGGCGGCTCATCACGGGGTCGCCGGTGGCCGACAGCCCGGCCGGCGCCGGGCCCGGAGCCGCGGGGGCCAGCACGGCGTCGTAGGACGCGCAGAGCTCGGCGAGCCGCCGCCCACCCGCGGCGATCATCGCCTGGGCCTGTTCGTAGTCCTCACGCGGCATCGCGGCGCCGGTCCGGAGGAGGTTCGCCAGTTGCTCGCTCAGGCGGTCGGCCACCGCCAGCTCCGCGGCGCGTTCCCGAGCCGCCTCGTACGCCATGACGACCGGGTGCGCGGCCGTCAGCGAGGCGACCAGGCCCGGATCGGGGAACTCTTCGACCACGGCGCCGGCCGATCCCAGCCTCGCCGCGACAGCCTCGACAGCGGGCCGCACTTCGCCGCCTCCGTGCCACACGAGCAGGCGTGGCGGACGCGGCGGAACCTCGGGGTCGCCCGTCAACGCGGACCAGGCCAGCGCGGTGTCCGAGGTCGTCGCGGCGAGCAGGCCGTGGCTGTCGAGGCTGGGGCTGAGCCCGGTGACGCCGTCGACCGGGATCCGGCCGCGGCTCATCACCAGCGCCGCGACCCCGCAGAACGAGGCGGGCCGGGTGACCGACCCGGCGGTCTGCGATCCCAGCGCCAGCGGGACGTGCCCGGCGGCGACGGCCGCGGCCGAACCGCTCGACGAGCCGCCCGGCGTGTGTCCGGGCGCGGCCGGGTTCGCGGTCGGCCCGGGCGAGAAGAAGGCGAACTCGGTGGTGACGGTCTTCCCGATCGGCACGGCACCGGCACGACGCCACTGCTCGACGATCGCGGCGTCGGAAGCAGCCGGTGGCGCGTCGGTTCGCAGGGCGGAGCCACAGCGTGTCGGCAGCCCGGCCAGGTCGATGATGTCCTTCACCGCCAGCGGCACCCCGCCCAGCGGACCGGTCGCGGCGGGTTCCACCGACGGTAGCTGCGCCACCCAGGCGCGCAGCTCGGCGTCGGTGGCGACGATCCGTTTGCGCGCCCGGGCCACGGCAGCCTCGGGGGTAGTCCGGCCGGCGGCGAGGTCGGCGACCAGTGCGCGCAGCGACCAGGGCTGGTAGGCGGTCACGACCGGGCCCACTCGGCGTCGGCGATCCAGTAGTCCATGCCGCTCGCGCTGACCGCGTGCCGCCAGTCGGAGGTGCGCCGCAGCAGCGGTTCGACCCGGGCAGTCACGGCGTCAGCCGCGTCCGGGCCGTCGGCCGGGACCTGCCAGTGCACCCAGTTCAGCTCACGGCCTTCGGCGTCGTGGGTGAACAGGTCCACGTGCCGCCAGCCGTAGCCGTGGGTATCGTTGTAGCAGGTCAGGGTCATGCGGGCGTCGTCCACTTCGGCCTCTCCTTCACGCGCTCAGCTCGGCCGCGGCGAGGGCGTGGAACTTGCGCTGGAAGTAGACCAGCGCGCCGCTGCCCTCTTGCGTCAGCACCTTCTCGACCTCGACGAACAGCACGGAGTGCGAGCCCTGCGGCTGCTCGGCGACGATCCGGCCGACCAGCGACGCCGAAGCGCCGCGCAGCACGGGAACGCCTTCGGACTCGAGGTCCCAGTCGGCCGAGCCGAACCGCTCGGCGGTCGGCACCCGGGTCGCGCCGGCGAAGTGCATCGCCAGCTCCTCCTGCCCGGCGCCGAGGACGTTGACGCAGATGCGGCCGTTGGCCGCCAAGATCGAGTGGGAGCGGCTGGACCGGTTGACGCACACGAGCACCGTCGGCGGCGAGTCGGTGACCGAGCAGGCCGCACTCACCGTCATGCCGGCGAGGCCGTGCGGGCCGTCGGTGGTGACCACGTTGACCGCCGCGGAGAGGTTGGCCATGGCGGTGCGGAAGTCGCGCTGGGTCCGGGTCAGCTCGGACACGGTTCCTCCAAGGGGCGGGAGTGGTGAGCAGGGCCAGTACCGGAACTGCCTCCGACCGTACGGAGCCGGTCACCGTGGCGGATATCGAGAGTTCCCCCGGCCCGGCTGAAGATTTCCTTACGTGGCTTCGGCCGAGGGCAGCGAGAACCCGAACCGGGAGCCGCCTTCCGGCCGGTGCTCGGCCCAGATGCGCCCGTGCTGGCGGGTGATGACCCGGTAGCTCAGCGCCAGTCCGATCCCGCTGCCGTGTTCCTTGGCCGTGAAGGACTCTTCGAACGGGTCCCGGGGGAAGCCGCGACCGCGGTCGTCGACCGTGACCACCCCGGCGCCGTCGCCCGCACTGGTTCTGATCACCACCTGCCGCCGCTCCTGGGGGCACTCGGCCATCTCGTCGAGAGCGTTGAAGCAGAAGTTCAGCACCACCTGGCCGGTCAGCACGCGTTCGCAGCGGACCGGCACCGGCGCAGGCGAGCGCTCGAACCGCACGTCGACGCCCGCGGACTCGGCACGAAGGCGGACGAAGTACAGGCATTCCTCGACGACGTCGTTGAGGTCGGCGACCTGGCGCACGTGCTCGAGGTGCCCGACGAACGCCCGCACCGACTCCACGATCGTGCTCGCCCGTTCGATCTGGCGCACCGCGCTGTCGATGCCGTAAACGACACGCTCGGCGTCGACGGCCTGATCACGCGGCCGGACGCCGGCGAGGAAGTTCCCCGCGGCGGCCAGGGGCTGCCCGAGCTCGTGGGCGATCGCCATCGCCATGTCCCCCATCGCGGTGTACCGCGCCAGGTAGTTCTCGCGGTGCAGCTCGCGCTCCCGGCGCACCTCGCCGAGCACGCGTTCGGAGACGTCGTGCAGCAGCATCAGCAGCGCGTCGCCGTCCGCCTCCGTCAAGCGCTCCAGGCTGCCTTCCAGCCACACCGCCTGACGTCCGTCGCGAGCGGGGATCTCCAGCTGGACGCGGGTGACCGGGTCTGCTCGATCCCGGGCCGCCGGCCACGCGGCGTCCCGGCCGTCCAGCCGCAGCGTGGCGTGGTCGCTCAGCAGTCCGAGCGGCCGATCGGGGTCGGCGCCGAGCATCGACACGGCCGTGTCGGTGGCGAACCGCAGCGCGCCCGAGCAGTCGAGCATCAGCGCGACGGCCGAGGTGTGGTGGGCCAGCGCGTCGACCCACGTCGTGGTCAGCCGCAGGCGACGCTCGACTTCCTGCTCGCGCTCGATGTCGCGGAACTGCACCATGACCGCGGGCCCCTGGGCCAGGTCGACCCGCACGGCGACCGCGTCGGTGGGAATCACGCGGCCGGACTTGGTGCGGTAGTGCCACTCGATGCGGCTGGCGCCCTTCTCGACCGCCTCCTGAAGCCAGGCCCGGCCGATCACCCGGTCGTACTGCTGCGCGGAGCTGCTCATGTCGTTGGCCTTGAGCGGACGCAGCTCGGTGACGCTCCACTCGAGCATTTCGCACGCCGCGGGGTTGGCCCACAGGATGTTCTTCGTCGCGCCGTCGTGCACCAGCACGCACATCCGGCTGGCGTGCAGCATCGCCACGAAGTCGGGCGCCGTCAGCTCGGGTGAACGCGGGTCGACCGTCATCGGGCCAGCGTAAGCGCGGTGTCCGGGGCCTGCACTGAAGGAATCCCCTACGGCGGCAGAGGCAATACCAATTCCGCGCGACCGGGCCCGTTCGTACCGTCGGTAATCACCCAGCACAACGAGGAGCTGAGATGGCCACCTTCGACGAAGTGCTTTCCGAGCTCGCCGAGCGCCGGGAGCAGTTCCAGCAGCAGCGCTACGTTCCGCGTGACTTCATCGCGCGACTCAAGGAGATCGGTATCTACCGGTCCGCCACGCCCGCGAAGTTCGGCGGGGAGCCGCTGCCGCCGGCGGAGTTCCTCGACCGGATCGAGCGGATCTCGGCGGTCGACGGGTCGACGGGCTGGGTCGCCAGCTTCGGCTCGGCACTGGTCTACCTCGCGGCCCTGCCCGTCGAGACGCAGGCGGAGCTGTACAAGGACGGCCCGGACGTGGCCTTCGCCGGTGGGCTCTTCCCGATCCAGCCGGTCACCCCGACCGATCGCGGCTTCCGGGTCGACGGCCGGTGGAAGTTCGCCAGCGGCAGCATGGGCGCCGACGTCCTGGGCGTCGGCATCCCCGGTGACGAATCGACCGCCGGAAAGCCGCGCACCGCGGTGCTGCGGCCCGATCAGGTCGAGATCATCCAGGAGTGGGACGTCGTCGGCATGCGCGGCACCGGCTCGTTCGACCTGGTCGTCCACGACGTCGAGGTGCCGCGCGAGTGGACGTTCATCCGCGGCGGCGAGCCCACGATCGACGAACCGCTCTACCGCTACCCCACCATCGCCTACGCCTCCCAGGTCCTCGCGGTCGTCGGCGCCGGCGTCGCGCGTGCCGCGCTGGACTACGCCCGCGAGGCCGGCGCCGGGTACAAGGGCGTCACCGGCGCGCCGAAGCTGGCCGACCGCGCCTACTACCGCACCGCCGTCGCCACCGCCGAAGCCGCGCTGCGCTCGGCCCGCGCGTGGTTCTACGAGCTGAGCCACGAGGTCTGGGAAACCGTCGTCGCCGGCGACGATGCCAGCGATGAGCAGAACGCCCAGCTGCGGCTGGCTTCGGCCCACCTGGCGAAGACGTCGTCCGACGTCGTTTCCCAGCTGGTCGAAATCTCGGGCACCGCACCGATCTACACGACCCACCCGCTGCGACCGCTGCAGGGCGACGCCCTCGTGCCCAAGCAGCACGCCTTCCTCGGCCCGGCCATCTACGACGCCGCCGGCGCCGTCCTGATGGGACAGCCGGCCACCACCCCCGGCTTCCGCTGAGCGACGACAAGGAGATCCCGTGCCCACGCAGCCCCTGCGGGTGCTCTTCTGCATCGGCATCAACCAGAACTTCTTCGATTTGCCCACCGACGGGCTCACGATCAGTGATGTCTGGCAGGCGTTCGTGTCCATGATGGACCAGCTCAAGGCCCTGCCAGGCATCACCTTCATCGGCGACATCGACGACGACTCGCACCTGGTCGGCCCGTCCGACGGCTGGCCGTGGACCTGCTACATCCTCGCCGACGCCGACAGCCAGGAGACGGCCAAGAACGCCTGCAACCTGTTCCGCACGACGCCGGTCGGCGGCGGCGAGGTCAAGCTGTGGCGCTTCGCGAAGGTCGAAGCCCGCATCGGCCGCGCCCTGACCGTCCGCGACGACGTCGACCTGCCCGACTGACACGGAGACCGCGATGAGCCACGACACCACCACCGCCCCGGCCGAGCTGGCCGCCGGCGACCGGGTCGCCGGACGCCTCTACACCGACCCGGACATCTTCGAACGCGAGATCAGCCAGATCTTCGAACGGACCTGGGTGTGGGTCGCCCACGAGAGTGAACTCCCCGGCCCGGGCACCTTCAAGTCCACGCACGTCGGCCGCCAGCCGGTGATCGTCACCCGCGACCGGAAGGGCACGCTGCACACGCTGCTCAACCGGTGCCGCCACCGCGGCGCGAGCCTGTGCGAAAAGCCGAAGGGGCAGGCAAACGGCTTCACCTGCCCGTACCACGCCTGGTCCTACGGACTCGACGGCAAGCTGCGCGGGATCCCGTACCCCGAAGGGTACGAAGGGGTCATCGAAAAGGGCGAGCTGTCGTTGAAGAAGCTGCGCACCGAGTTCTACGGCGGCATGGTCTTCGCGAGCTTCAACGAGGAAATCGAGCCCCTCGAAGACTTTCTCGGCGACGCGAAGCTGTGGATCGACCGCTTCATGAAGCAGGGCGGCGGCTACCCGATCAAGGTGCTGGGCAAGCACCGGTTCAAGTTCCGCGGGAACTGGAAGATCCAGCTTGAGAACACCACCGACGGCTACCACTTCCCCATCGTGCACCGCTCGTGGATGGCGTCGGTCGACGCCGAGACCGCCGACATGATGTCGTTCATGACCGACCCGTCGGCGATCACCCACGCCCTCGGCAACGGCCACAGCGTCATGCAGATGGTGCCCGAGCACTCCGACCTCGACGCCGACGACGGCACCGAGCCGCTGCAGGGCCGGTTCGACCACCTCATCAAGGACCTGTCGCAGACCCTCGAGCCCGCGCAGGTGCGCAAGGTCATCCGCGCCATGCACGGCACCGGGTTCAACCTGAACCTCTTCCCCAACGTGTCCATGTCGGCCGCCTTCTTCCGCGTGCTGCGGCCGATCTCGGTCGACGAGACCGAGATCGAGCACATCGCCATCGGCCCCGACGGCCCGCCGGAACTCGACGCGGTCAACCGCGAACGGCTGCGCATCCACGAGCACTTCCAAGGACCGTTCGGCTTCGGCACCCCCGACGACGCCGAAGGCTGGGACCGCGTCCAGCGCGGCGCCCAGGGCGCACCCGACATGCCGATCCTGGTCAACCGCGGCCTGGCCCGGGAGAAGGCGAGCCCCGAAGGCTGGCCGACCTCGCACGTCACCGACGAAACCGGCATGCGCGCCGCCTACGACCAGTGGAAGGAGATGATGCGCGATGCCTGAGACCGCCACCACCCCGGTCCCGACGACCGACCCGCGCGTCGTCCGGGCCATCGACCTCGCCTGGCGCGAGGCCGAACTGCTCGACCGCAAGGACTACGACACCTGGATCGACCTGTTCACCGACGACGGCATCTACGTGATCCCGATCGACCCGGACACCGACGACTTCGCCGGCACGCTGAACATGGTCTACGACGACGCCCGGATGCGGCGGATGCGCGTCACCCGGATGACCGAGGGCTACGCCATCGCCGCGGTCGACGCCGCTCGCACCGTGCGGACCGTGTCGAGGTTCGTGCCGGAGTCGGTCACCGACGACGAGGTCGTGCTGCGCTCGGCGCAGATCCTCATCGCCTACAAGCGTGGCCACCACGACATCTGGGCCGCGGACCTGGTGCACCGGATCCAGCTGTCCCCGTCCGGTGACCGGATCGTCCAGAAGGTCATCCGGCTCGTCGACAGCGAAGAGGCCGTCCCGGCCGCGGGCTTCCTGCTGTGACCGCGCACGTCGCCGTGGTCACCGGCGGGGCCCACGGCCTGGGTGAGGTCATCGTGCGACGGCTGCACGTCGAGGGCTTCCGCGTCGCCGTGGCGGATCTCGACGGCGACGCCGCGGCCGCGCTCGCCAAGGAGCTCGACAGCCGTGAGGTGGTCCGCGGCTACGCCGTCGACGTCACCGACCGCGGCGCGCTGGAGCAGCTGAAGGACGACGTTGTCGCCGGCTTCGGCACGGTCCACGTGCTGGTGAACAACGCCGCACGCACCCAGGCCACGCCGTTGCTGGAGATCACCGCCGACGAACTGGCAGCCGTGATGGCCGTCAACTTCACCGGCACCTTCACCGCATGCCAGCTCTTCGGCAAGCATTTCGCCGGCCAGGGCTACGGCCGGATCGTGAACCTGGCGTCGCTGGCGGGCCAGAACGGCGGCACCGCCACCGGCGGGCACTACGCCTCCTCCAAGGGCGCGATCCTGTCCGCGACCAAGGTCTTCGCCCGCGAGCTGGCGCCGCACGGCGTCACGGTCAACGCCGTGTCCCCCGGCCCGCAGGACACCCCGATGGTCCGGTCGATCGTCGGCGAGGACAACGTCGACGCCTTCGCGAAGAACATCCCCGTCGGCCGGCTCGGCGACCCGGCCTTCATCGCCCGCATGGTGGCGCTGCTGGCATCGCCCGAAGCCGCCTCGGTCACCGGGGCCTGCTGGGACGCCAACGGCGGCCTCTACCTGCGCTGAGAACGGAGTGACGATGCCGAACACCCTGGTCAGGGTCGCCGAGGTGACCGACGAGACCCCCGCCGTCCGTGCGCTGCGGCTGGTTCGCGACGACGGAGCGCCCTTCGCGCCCTACCAGGCCGGCGCCCACATCGACGTCACCGGCCCGACCGGGGTCGTCCGGCAGTACTCCCTCTGCGGGCCGCCGGCCGAGTCCGGCTCGCTGCTGATCGCCGTCAAGCGCGAGACCGAGTCCCGCGGCGGGTCCGAAGCGCTGCACACCCTCACCGAGGGTGACAAGCTGGAGATCGGCGAACCACGCAACCTCCTGTCGCTCGCGCCGGACGCCGAGCGGCACATCCTGGTGGCCGGCGGGATCGGCATCACCCCGCTGCTGAGCATGGCCTACCAGCTGCACCAGGACGAGGCCGCCTTCGAACTGCACTACTTCGCCCGCAGCCGCGCCGAAGCGGCGTTCATCGACCTGCTCGAGCAACGCTGCGGTTTCGGCGACCGGGTGCACGTGCACCTCGGCGTCCCCCGCGCCGATCAGCCCGCCGTGCTCGCCGAGGTCGCGGCCGGGCTCAGCCCGGCGAGCCACGTCTACACCTGCGGCCCGGACGGCTTCATGGACCAGGTCACCGGCGCCTTCGCACCGGTCGTCGGGACCGACCACGTGCACATCGAGCACTTCACCGCCGCCGAGATCGACACGAGCGCCGACCGGCCCTTCACCGTCGAGCTCGACACTGGCGAGACCTATCAGATCCCCGCCGACCGTTCGATCCTCTCCGTGCTCACCGACAACGGCATCGACGTGTTCAAGTCTTGCGAGGAAGGCATCTGCGGTTCCTGCGTCTCCGGAGTCCTCGAAGGCAAGCCCGACCACCGCGACCAGTGCCTGTCCGCGAGCGACAAGGCGGCCGGCGCCCAGATGGCTCTGTGCGTCTCACGCGCCCTCACCGACAAGCTGGTCATCGAGCTGTACTGACCGGCCTGCCGGGACGCCGGGCCGACCTTAACTAGACTTCCACTCGACGAAGGTGGAGGTAGGGCGCATGGGCGGGGTGGCGTACGGGAGCGGCCGGCAGGCGCTTCTCGACGCGGCGGTGCGCGTCGTCTCGGCGCAGGGACTGCGCGGCCTGACCTACCGTTCGGTGGCCGCCGAGGCCGGCGTCAGCCACGGCTCGGTCCGCTACCACTTCGGCGACTGGGCGACCCTCGTGGAAGAAGCCCTCGTGTATTGCGCGTCGCGCAGCGTGGAAGGCGCCGAATTGTCGTCGGACGAGCCCGGATTCGAGCAGTTCGCGAGCGGGCTGGTTTCGCTCGTCTCCGCCGATCCGGACGCTCAGGCATTCCAATACGAATTGACTCTGGAAGCGCGTCGCCGCCCCGAACTGCGGCCGGTGATGGAACGGGTCAACGACATCTACCGTGACGCGGTCCACCGAGAGCTGGCGCGCAACGGTCTCGACGACCGGGCACTCGCCGAACTCGTCTTCGTCACCATAGACGGCCTGGTGTTCCACCAGACCGCGTTCGGCGACGACGCACGCACGGAGCGCGCGGTCGCCACCCTCCGCAGCCTGCTCGCCAGCTACGCGAAGCACTGACGAATCCACTTATAAGACCGGCTTATCAAACTCGCGAAAACCGGACTTTGTGCTGTCCCGGAACCAAAACTAGGCTGGGCTGATCCTGGACCGGAAATGGTCCGGCTCCGAAAATTCGGTCACGCGCGAGGGGATCCGGTGAAGATTACCGACGTGGAGGCGATCCCGTTCGCCATCCCGTACCGCAAGCCGCTGAAGTTCGCCTCCGGCGAAGTGCACGCGGCCGAGCACGTCCTCGTGCGGGTACGCACCGACGACGGCGTAGTCGGTGTCGCCGAGGCGCCGCCCCGTCCGTTCACCTACGGCGAGACCCAGACCGGCATCGTCGCCGTCATCGAGCAGATCTTCGCCCCGCAGGTCGTCGGCCTCAGCCTGCTCGAGCGCGAGGTCGTGGCACAGCGGCTGGGCCGCACGGTCGGCAACCCGACCGCGAAAGCCGCGCTCGACATGGCGATCTGGGATGCGCTCGGCCGCAGCCTGGACCTCCAGGTCACCGAGTTGCTCGGGGGCTACACCGACCGCATGCGAGTGTCCCACATGCTCGGCTTCGACGAGCCCGCCGCGATGGTCGCCGAAGCCGAGCGCATGCGCGATCGCTACGGCATCACGACGTTCAAGGTGAAGGTCGGCCGCCGGCCCGTCTCCCTGGACACCGCCGTGGTCCGGGCGCTGCGCGAGGGCCTCGGTGACGGCGTCGACCTCTACGTCGACGGCAACCGCGGCTGGACCGCCGCGGAGTCCGCGCGGGCGATGCAGGAGATGCGCGACCTCGGCCTGCTGTTCGCCGAAGAACTGTGCCCGGCCGACGACGTCCTGGGACGGCGCTGGCTGGTCGCCCAGCTCGACGTGCCGTTCATCGCCGACGAGTCCGCCGTCACCCAGGCCGACGTCACCCGCGAAATCCTCGGCGGCTCGGCCACCGCGGTCAGCATCAAGACCGCCCGCACCGGCTTCACCGGGTCGCAGCGCACCCACCACCTCGCCGAGGGACTGGGCCTGGAGGTCGTGATGGGCAACCAGATCGACGGGCAGGTCGGATCGATGTGCACGGTCGCGTTCGGCTCGGCGTTCAAGCTCACCTCCCACCGCGCCGGCGAGCTGTCGAACTACCTCGACATGAGCGACGACCTGCTGACCGAACCCCTCGACATCACCGATGGCGAGCTCGTCATCCGGCCCGGCGCCGGCCTGGGCATCGAGATCGACCCGGACAAGCTCGCCCGCTACCGCCAAGACGTCTGACCGAGATCAAGGAGGATCCCATGACCGCTACCCACCACGACGCGCCCACCGCGGCCGGCTCCGGCGCCAGCGCCACCGACCGCTTCAAGTCCGATAAGACCACCCAGGGCGCCGGCACCCCGCCGGAGCGGGTGAACCTGCTCGCCCGCGAAGTCCTCTCGGCCGTGCACGACACCATCCGCCGCCACAAGGTCACCTACGACGAGTACAACGCCGTGAAGGCGTGGCTGATCGACGTCGGCGAGACCGGCGAATGGCCGCTGTTCCTCGACGTCTGGGTCGAGCACGTCGTCGAAGACGTCGCCACCGAACACCGCGAAGGCAACAAGGGCACCATCGAAGGCCCGTACTACGTGCCCGACGCCCCGGAGCAGGGTGCGCACGGCTCCGTGCCCACGCGCGACGGCGAGCCCGGCACTCCCCTGGTGTGGACCGGCCAGGTGACCTCGACCGACGGCCGCGCGCTGGCCGGGGCGAAGGTCGAGCTGTGGCACGCGGACGCCGACGGGCTGTACTCGCAGTTCGCGCCCGGCATCCCGGAGTGGAACCTGCGCGCCACGTTCACCGCCGACGAAGAGGGCCGGTTCGAGATCCACACGATCCGCCCGGCGCCCTACCAGATCCCGACCGACGGCGCCTGCGGCAAGCTGATCGCCGCCGCCGGGTGGCACCCGTGGCGCCCGGCGCACCTGCACGTCAAGGTGTCGGCTCCCGGCCACGAACTGCTCACCGCCCAGCTGTACTTCCCCGGCGACGAGCACAACGACGACGACATCGCCTCGGCCGTCAAGCCGGAGCTGATCCTCGACCCGAAGCCCGCGGACGGCGGCGAAACCGTCTCCTACGGCTTCGTCCTCGACCCCGCCCAGAGCTGAGCAGGAGTACGCACCGATGTTGTTCCACGTCCGGATGGACGTCCGGATCCCCGCGACCCTCGACGCCGACACCCGGGCCGACCTCGTCGCCCGGGAGAAGGCCTACGCCCAGCAGCTGCAACGCGAGGGCAAGTGGCCGCAGCTGTGGCGCATCGCCGGTGAGTACGCCAACTTCTCCGTCTTCGACGTCGAGTCGAACGACGAACTGCACGACCTGCTCTCCGCGCTCCCGCTGTTCCCCTACCTGGACATCAGCGTCACCGCACTGGCGCGCCATCCGTCCAAAGTAGACTGAGCGGGAGCGCGGAGCCTCCGATCGCCTGCCGAAGGAACTCCGATGGCTTCCCAGCGCAACGACGCGCACCCACCCAGCGTTCTCCGCCTCGGCTTCGCCGCCGGTGTCGGTACTTCGCTGGAGATGTACGACTTCTCCATCTACGGAACCGCCGCCGCGCTCGTCTTCGGCCAGGTCTTCTTCAAGACCGGCGACGCCTGGCTCGGCACGTTCATGAGCCTCGCGACCTTCGCCATCGGATTCCTGATGGCACCGCTCGGCGCGGCGGCGTTCGGCTGGCTCGGCGACCGCCGCGGCCGCCGGACCGCGTTGTTCGCGGCGTTCACCCTGATGGGCTTGGCGACGCTCGGGATGGGCGTACTGCCCTCCTACGCCGTGATCGGTGTCGCCGCACCACTTCTGCTCGTCGGACTGCGCTTGCTGCACGGCATCGCGCGGGGTGGGGAGAGCGCGGGCGCGGCCGTCTTCGCGGTCGAGCACGCCCCCGACCGTCGCCGGGGACTGTACGGCTCCTTCGTGGCACTCGGCTCCCCGATCGGCACGGTCCTGGCGAACCTCGCCTTCACCTTCGTGCTGTTGCTGCCCGAAGACGACGTGACGAGCTGGGGCTGGCGCATCCCGTTCCTCGCCGGCGCGGTGGTGCTGGTACTGGGCATGTGGGTCCGCCGCGGCGTCGCCGAAAGCCCCGTCTTCGAGCGCATGGCCGCGACCCAAGAGCGCGCGAAGCGTCCCTTGGCCGAAGTCGTCCGGACGAACTGGCGCCGCCTGGCGCTCATCGCGGGCGTCAACATCGGCCTCACCGCGAGCACGTTCGCCCTGGTGACGTTCATGCTTTCCTACGCCACCTCGCGGGCGCCGGAAGGACTCGGCCTGCCCCGCCAGCCCATCGTCAACGGCTCCATGATCGCACTGCTGGGCCACGCGCTGGCCAACGTCGGCGCGGCCTGGCTGTCCGACCGCATCGGCCGCAAGCCGGTGATGCTCACCGGCGCCGCCCTGTCGCTGGTGTCGGCGCTGGCGATGTTCCCGATCGCCGCGACGGGCACGGTCGCCGCGGTGAACACCGCGACCATCCTCGGCTTCGCGGCCACCGGCATCCTGTTCGGACCGATGTACACGTACTTCTCCGAGCTGTTCCCGCGCGAACAGCGCCAGTCCGGAGTGGGCGTCGGCTACCACGTAGGCGCGGTCCTCGGCGGCGGCATCTCGCCGATGATCGCCAACCGCATCGTCGCCGGCACGGGCGACGCCCACAACGTCGGCTACTACCTCGCCGGACTGCTCGCACTGAGCCTGCTCTGCTTGCTTCTTTTGCCGGAGACCGCGCCGGCTCGCACGCATGACGTCTCGGGTACAACGGCCGATGCCCTCGCCCGTACAAAGCCAGTCGTCACGCCCGCGCGGCACGCTCACGGATCCAGCAGCTCCAGAGCCGACACGACAAGGTAGGCCGACAGGCGGTTGTCAGGACCATCGAGGTCATGCTGCAGACGCCCGACCGCCACCGCAGGCACCCATAGGCGAATGGGCGGCTGTTGCCGATCCGGTCGCATCTTCACATCCGCGACCACGGATCGGCGGACTCGACGTCGCCGGCCTCCGGCTTCCGCTCGACGGCCGCGCGAAGGCTCTCGGCGTCCGTGCCGAAGTCGAACTCCAGGCGCTGCGGCTCGTAGCCCAAGGCCGGCAGCACAAGCTGATCGCCGAATCGCCTCGGCATCAGTGAAAGCACGGATCAAGTTCCACGTCGCCAGTGTGTTGCGGACGTTGGGTGTCAGGTCCAGGGCGAAGCCGCGGTCGCTGCAGGGGAAGCCGGGATCCAGTAGTCACGGATCCAGCTGGTCCAGGGCCAGCAGGGCGAGATATGCGGACAATCGGTCGTGTGGCCTGTCGAGGTCGCGCTGCAGGACATCCGACAGCCAGCGCACGCGTGCATACGCAGACGGGCGGCTGGTTCCGATCCGGCGGGCGAACTCGGTCATGGCGCCGTCCGCGGCGACGAACGCGCGCAGTGTGGCCAGGGCACGGACCCGCTTCTCCTCATCGAGGCGAAGCACCGGTCCGAGCTGGTCGTCCACAAAGGCCAGCAGGTGACGGTCTTTGCGCAGCCGCCAGACCAGCCCACGCGCACCCAGATCACGTGGGTGCCACACGCGCGTCGCGCTCTGGTCGGGTAGGCGGGCGGCGACGTCCGCGGTGTGCAGCGCCGCCGACAGGGCTTCGGCGAGGTCGTCGAACGCGGTTACGAAATTCGCCGTGGCCACTGCCAAAGCACGATCGGTGCCGAGCGCTCGCAATATCGCCGGTTCGGCGTCACCGGAAACGAGCACACCGATCCGCCCCTCGCGCAGCCGTCCGGTCAGCGCGGGTTTGCCCAGCCGCTGGTTCAGCGTCCGCAACGTCTCGAAGGTCGCCTCCTCGCTCGCCGGTGTCGCGATCACGTAGGCGGCGAAGGGGCCGTTACCACTGAAGCCGAGGGCACGCGCACGCGTCCGCAGCGAGTTCTTTCGCGACGTCGAGCCATGGAGGATCTCTGTAAGCAGACCGCCGTGGACTTGCAACGCGATGTCGGGGGCAGCTCCGGCCGACCGGGCCAGCACCGTGATCGCGTCGGCCGCCTGGACCAGCACCAAACCGATCGCTTCGGCGTCCGGGCCGCGCCGAGGCGTGACGAGCCGGCCCCAGCGCTCGGCGCGAGGACCGACCGACGCACCGAACCAGCCCTCCGGGCCGGTCGGTGCGTCCGGTTTGACGACCGCGGCCTGGCGCGAGCGGGTCACCCAGTCGCGCAGGAGCGACTCCGGTGTCTCCCCCGCGAACGCCAACGCCCGGTGTCCGAGGTCCTCCAGGACGACCGGCAGGTCCAGCAGCCCAGCCGCCTCCCGCAGGACGGTGTCCACCTCGGCGGCGTCGACCATCAGAGCCCGGAACGTCTCCGTCACGCGCTGGGTGAAGCGCATGCGGGTGGACTGCTCGTCGAGGATGCGAGCGTGCACGACCTCGGTGACGTGCACGAACCGCACCGAGCTGCGCAGCTCGACCAGTGGGAAGCGCAACGCCCGTGCGGCCTGCACGAGCGACGAAGGCAGCTCCGCGAGGTGCTGGCCGAGTTCGATCACCAGCCCGACCGCGCCGGCGTCGCGCAGTGAGGTCAGGTACTCGCGGTGCTCGGTCGCGGGGTCGGCCGCCGCCGCGCCGATGGACAGCACCAGCTCGCCGCCGCTGAGCGTTCCGGCCGGCTGGCGCTGCTCGCTGACGTGCACCCAACGCACCTCGGTGCCGAGGTGGACGCGGCCGGATCGAACGACCGGACCGCCGTCCGCCAGGGCCGGCAGCGCAAGAATCTCGGCGATCGTTGGGTACATGCCCGAACTTTACAGTCCGTCAGATCAACCGGAAGTACCCGACAGTTTGTCAATGTCACTGGCGCGACGGAGTCGCCGATACTTCGCGTCATGGTCACCCCGACGCGAACGGACACGTCCGTTCCCATCCTCACCCACTGGGTCGCCGGCAAGCCGGTCATCGGCACCTCCGGCCGGTACTCCGAGGTCACGAATCCCGCGACCGGCGAGGTCACTGCCCTTCTGGCGTTGGCCGACGCCGACGAAGCAGCGGCCACCGTCGCCGCCGCGAAGGACGCCTTCCCGGCCTGGCGGGACACCTCGCTGGCCAAGCGCACCCGGATCCTGTTCAAGTTCCGCGAACTCCTCGATGCGCGCGCGGGCGAACTGGCGGAGATCATCACCGACGAGCACGGCAAGGTGCTCTCCGACGCCGCCGGGGAGGTTGCCCGCGGCCAGGAAGTCGTCGAGTTCGCCTGCGGCATCGCGCACCTGCTCAAGGGCTCGGCCACCGAGAACGCCTCCACCGGCGTCGACGTCCACTCCGTGCGGCAGCCGCTCGGGGTCGCCGCGATCATCTCGCCGTTCAACTTCCCGGCCATGGTGCCGATGTGGTTCTTCCCGATCGCCATCGCCGCCGGCAACACCGTCGTGCTGAAGCCGTCGGAGAAGGTCCCGACCGCCGCGCGCTGGATCGCCGAGCTGTGGCGTGAAGCCGGGCTGCCCGACGGGGTGTTCAACGTCCTCAACGGCGACAAGATCGCCGTCGACGCGCTGCTGACCGACCCGGACGTCAAGACCGTCAGCTTCGTCGGGTCAACGCCGATCGCCCGCTACGTCTACGAGACCGGCACCGCGCACGGCAAGCGCGTGCAGGCCCTCGGCGGCGCGAAGAACCACATGGTCGTGCTGCCCGACGCCGATCTCGACCTCGCCGCCGACCAGGCCGTCAACGCCGGGTTCGGCTCGGCCGGCGAGCGGTGCATGGCGATCTCGGCGCTCGTCGCGGTCGGCGACATCGCCGACACCCTGGTGGGCAAGATCGCCCAGCGCGCCCGCGAGCTGCGCACCGGCGACGGCCGTCGCTCGTGCGACATGGGCCCGCTCGTCACCCGCGAAGCGCAGGACCGGGTCATCGGCTACATCCAGGCCGGTGAGCGCGAGGGCGCGACCGTGGTGGTCGACGGCCGGAAGGCCGAAATCGACGCCGACGGCAAAGGCTTCTTCGTCGGCCCGACACTGCTCGACTACGTCACCACCGACATGACCGTCTACACCGACGAGATCTTCGGTCCGGTGCTGTCGGTGCTCCGGGTCGACACCTACGAGCAGGCGCTCGACGTCATCAACCGCAATCCCTACGGCAACGGCACGGCGATCTTCACCAATGACGGCGGCGCCGCGCGGCGGTTCCAGAACGAGGTCGAGGTCGGCATGGTCGGGATCAACGTGCCGGTGCCCGTCCCGGTGGCCTACTACAGCTTCGGGGGCTGGAAGAACTCGCTGTTCGGCGACACCCACGCCCACGGCACCGAGGGCGTCCACTTCTTCACCCGCGGGAAGGTCGTCACCACCCGCTGGCTCGACCCGAGCCACGCCGGGCTCAACCTCGGCTTCCCGCAGAACGCCTGACCCGGAAGGCCACGGACATGACCGCACTCGAGCAAAGCACCGCCCTGTCGCCGGCCGCGGCGGCCGCGGGCAAGCACCTGTGGATGCACTTCGCCCGCATGCACGGGCGCGACGAGCAGAACCCGATTCCGGTGATCACCCGCGGCGAAGGCGTGTACCTCTGGGACGACCGGGGGCGGCGGATCCTCGACGGGCTGGCCGGCCTCTTCGTGGTCCAGGCGGGCCACGGCCGCCGCGAACTCGCCGAAGTCGCCGCCAAGCAGGCCGCGGAACTGGCCTACTTCCCGGTCTGGGGGTACACGACCCCACCGGCCGCCGAGCTGGCCGAACGGCTCGCCCACCTGGCCCCCGGCGACCTGAACCGCGTCTTCTTCACCTCCGGCGGCGGCGAAGCGATCGAAAGCGCCTGGAAGGTGGCCAAGCAGTACTTCAAGCTGCGGGGCAAGCCGCTCAAGCACAAGGTCATCAGCCGGATGACCGCCTACCACGGCACCCCGCACGGCGCGATGGCCATCACCGGCCTGCCGATGATGAAGAAGGACTTCGAACCGCTCGCCCCGGGCGGCTTCCGCGTCCCGAACACCAACCTCTACCGGCACCCGGAGTTCGACGGCGACCCCGAAGCGCTCGGACGCTGGGCCGCCGACCGCGTCGAGGAGGCGATCCTCTTCGAGGGCGCCGACACCGTCGCCGCCGTCGTCCTCGAGCCGGTCCAGAACTCCGGTGGCTGCCTGACCGCGCCGAACTCCTACTTCGCCCGGGTCCGCGAGATCTGCGACAAGCACGACGTCCTCATGGTGTCCGACGAGGTGATCAACGCCTTCGGCCGGCACGGGCACACTTTCGCGTGCGAGAAGTTCGGCTACGTCCCCGATCTCATCACCTGTGCCAAGGGCATGACGTCCGGCTATGGGCCGCTCGGGGCGATGATCGCCTCGGAGAAGGTCATCGAGCCGTTCCTCGCCCCCGGCGTCACGTTCCCGCACGGCTACACCTGGGGCGGGCACCCGGTCTCGGCCGCGGCCGCGCTGGCGAACCTCGACCTGATGGAACGCGAAGGACTCAACCAGCGCGTCCTGGCCAACCAGGACGCCTTCGGCGACACGCTGCGCAAGCTGCTGGACCTGCCGATCGTCGGCGACGTCCGCGGCGACGGCTATTTCTGGGCCATCGAACTGGTCAAGGACAAGGACACCCGGGAGACCTTCGGCCCGGACGAGCGCGAGCGGCTGGTCAAGCAGTTCCTCCCGGGCGCGCTGTTCGACAACGGGCTCTACTGCCGCCCGGACGACCGCGGCGACGTCGTCGTCCAGCTCGCGCCACCGCTGACCGCGGGGCAGACCGAGTTCGACGCGATGGAGCAGATTCTGCGCGGCACCCTCGAGGAGGCGTGGAAGCTGGTCTGAGCTGCTCGGGGAGATCCGGGTTTTCCCCGGATCTCCCCGGGCAGCGTCCGGGCTACCGTGCGGACATGGGGATGCACGAAGCCGGGCTAAGGGTGTCGGACGTCGACCGTGAGCACGTCATAGGCCTCCTGGAAGCGGCCGCCGGACGCGGGCTGCTCGACTTGGAGGAATTCGCGAGCCGGGCCGATGCGGCGCTGCGGGCGACCGTCCGCGCCGAACTCAACCGGGTGCTGCTCGACCTGCCCGGCCTGGTGCACCACGGCAAGCCGGTGCCCGGTGAGCGGCTGGAACTGCGGGAAGCCGGCAGCACGGCCATCCGGCGGAGCGGCCGGTGGACGGTCCCCCAGAACCTTGTCCTGCGGCCGCGGGTACGCACGGCCGACGTCGACTTCACCACCGCGCGGATCGACCACCGCGAGATCGGAATCACCCTGCACGGCAGGAGCGCCCACGTGCGCCTCCGGCTGCCACGCGGCGCCACCGTCGACGCCTCCGGTTTGCGGACACCGAAAGGACGAACGGCCCGGGTCCGGGACCGGTCGGCGTTCGCCGGCGCCGGCGGCGCACCACACTTCGTCCTGACCGGCTGGAGCAGGGATTCGATGGTGACCCTCCTACCCTGAGGGCCGGGACCGTCACCTCGTGGTGACCGGCAGGTCGATGAGCTTCATGAAGTGCTTGAGCGCCGCGTCCTGCCGGTCCGGGGTCCACATCTCCGGATGCTCGACGGTCGAAAGCACGACACCGCTCGTCCACACGCGGATCAGGTCGACTGTGGACGCGATCTGATCCGGACTGATGAAGTCGCTGATCGCGGTCGTGATCAGGTTCCGCATCCTCGGCTCGAGGATCGCGAGGTGCCGTTCGATCGCCGGCGCAGTGGTGCGGTGGCTGACCAAGGCGACCCTCGCCCGCTCGATGCCCAGGGACTCCTCGTCGATGGGCAGGAAGTACCGCAGGACGGCCTCGAGCCGCTCGTGCGGGTCGGCGATCGCGATCAGCTCTTCCTGCATGGCCTGAGCGTCTTCGAGCGTCTGGGCCAGCATCCGGTCCAGCAGGGCTTCGCGGCTCGGGAAGTAGTGCGTCACCATCGTCACCGACCCGCCGAGCCGGTTGCTCACCGCGCGGAGGGTGAACTTGGCGAAGCCGACGTCGCCCAGCACCCGGATCGCCGCGTCCACGATCTTCTTCCGCCGCTCGTCGTGATCGACGAAAATCGGCACCGCGCCTCCCTCGACACCCGTTTTATAACAGCAAGCACATCATAAGCTCTCCGGCGGGACGGACGGTGCACCGACCGTCCGTCCCGCGTGGCCGCTCAGGGCCTGGTGTCCACCACGCCCGCGTGCAGCGGCTCCGGCTCGTCCTTGAGCGCAGCCTTGTGGATCTTGCCGCTGGCGGTGTACGGCAGCTCCGCGCGGAACTCCACGTACCGCGGCACCTTGAACGGCGCCAGTCCTTCGCGAGCCCATTCGACGACCTGGGCGGCGGTGAGTTCCACGCCGTCTTCCGGCACGACGATGACCTTCACTTCCTCGTCGCGGTCGGGGTCCGGCACCGGCACCGCCGCGACGTCGTCGACGCCAGGCATGGCGCCGAGGTGCATTTCCACCTCGGCGGCGGAGATGTTCTCGCCGTTGCGACGGATCATGTCGCGCAGGCGACCCCGGAAGTAGTGCTGGCCGTCTGCCTCCTTGACCACGACGTCGCCGGTGCGGAACCAGCCACCGGGCAGGAACAGCTCGGCGTTGACCTCGGGACGGCCGTGGTAGCCGAGCATCATGCCGCTGCCGCGGAAGCACAGCTCACCCGGTGTGCCGGGCGGAACCTCTTCGAGGTTTTCGTCGATCACCTTCGACTCCCGGTTGGGGAAGCAGAAGCCCATCGACCCGTTGCCGGCCAAATCGCCCCGGTCGAACGGGATCGCCGTGCCCGAACCGACCTCGGTGCTGGCGTAGCACTCCCGGGCGGCGATCCCGAAGCGTTCCTCCAGCTGCGCGTACGCCGCGCTCGGAAGGCCGGACACCGGAGCCCGCTTGAGCGACAGCGACTTGTCGCGGGGATCCTCCGGGAACTCCAGCATGCCCTCGTCGATCCACGCGAAGTCGATGCGGTAGTCGTGCAGCCAGTCCATGAACTTCCGCCGGCTCAGCCCCGGGGTGACGTACAGGGCAGCGCCCCGGACGATGGCGAGCATGAAGTAGGCCTGGTTCTGCATGTAGTAGAAGGGGTGGTCGGCCAGCAGCCGCACGGCCTCCTGGTCGAGGATCGCGCCGTAGATCCCCAGTTCCATCCAGTACTCGTGGGTGAGCAGGCAGCCCTTGGGCAGACCCGTGGTGCCGGAGGTGAACTGGATGTTGGTGACTTCCAGCGGGTCGATCTCGGTGCGACGCGGCGTCGGGGTCGACGTCAGGAGCTTTTCGTAGCTCAGCTCGGCCAGTTCGCTCTCGCCGATCGCGACGACCCGGTCGAGGCCGACCGGCCCGACGCGGCCGTCGGCGGCGTGCAGCTCGATGAGGTCCTGCGTTCCGACGAGCCAGGTCGCCCCGGCGTCCCCCAGCACGAACTCCATCTCGCGCTCGGTGTACTTCGGGTTGAGGGGCACGATCGCCGCTCCCGCCTCGACGATCGCGAGCCAGGAGATCGGGAACTCCAGCTGGTTGCGCGTGATGACCCCGACCTTGTCGCCGGGACGCAGTCCCGCCGCCTCGAGTCCCGAACGGACTCGGGTGACGACGCTGCGCAGCTCGCCCCAGGTCAGGGACCGTTGCTCGCCTTCGATCTCGTGCAGCGCCAAGTTGTCCGGCCAGGTGGCCGCGGCCGCGTCGAGCGCGTCGGGCATGGTCTTGCCCAGCAGGGCCTGCTGGTGCGCAGCCAGGTTGACGGGCAGCTGGGTCACGAGGCACTCCTGGAGTCGGTGGTGAGCCGGTCGCCGGCCGGACCGTGTTCGTCGTCGGTGACCCACAGCGCGTGCTGCGTCGCCAGGAACGCCGGCTTCTCCCGGCCTTCGACACGGGCGACGAGGTCGATCGTCATCAGGTGACCTTGCGGGCCGCGGTCCACGACCTTCTTCACGGTTCCGGTGATGCGGAACCGGTCGGTCACCCGCACCACGGAGACGAACCGGACGTAGTCGAGCCCGTAGTTCCACGGCACGCACGGGAACTTCGCCGTGATCACGTGATTGAGCAGGTAGTCGATCATCCCGAGAAGGTGGTAACCCTCGACCAGCCCGGCACCGTAGCGGTCGCCGTCGTCCTCCTCGTAGGGGTTCGGATAGCTGTCGAGATAGGTGGCGAACTCGAACTGGTCGGAGCGGTCGGGATCGACGCTGAACCAGGGAGTCGTGAAGGAACGGCCGACCAGCCCGGGAATATCGGCAGGCGAGTCGACGGTCAAGGCCACGACTTCGGAGTCGTCGGAAAGGTCAACGCCCACGTTTCAATCCATTCGTTATACAATAGTCGTTTTATTACCGGAGAAGAGAGAGGCCATAAAGGCCACGGAGGTCGTTCAGCGGCGTCGAGGCCGCCAGCCGGGCCGGGGAACCGCGTCGACCAGCGCCTGCGTATATCTCTCCTGCGGAGAATCGAGGACGTCGCCCGTGCGTCCCCGCTCGACGACTCGCCCCTTCTCCAGGACCACGCAGGTGTCGCTGACTTGCCGCACCACTCCCAGGTCGTGCGACACGAACAGGTACGTGATGCTGGTCAGCTCCCGGATGTCGGCCAGCAGGTTGAGCACCTGGGCCTGCACGCTGACGTCGAGTGCGGAGACCGCCTCGTCGAGGATCAGCAGCGTCGGCTCCAGCGCCAGCGCCCGGGCGATCGCGACGCGCTGGCGCTGCCCGCCGGAGAGCGAGTTCGGGTACTGCGCGCCGTGCCGGCCGTCCAGGCCCACCGAATCCAGCAGCTCCGCCACCCGGTCCGTGCGATCGGCTTTGCGCCGCATACCGTGCACCCGCAGCAGCTCGTGCAAGCCGGCCCCGATCGATTGGCGGGGGTCGAGCGAGCCATACGGGTCTTGGAAGACCATCTGCACGCTGCAGCGCCCGCCCCCCGCGAGATCGACCGTGCCAGCCGTCGCGGTTTCGAGCCCCGCGACGATCCTGGCCGCGGTGGTCTTGCCGGAGCCGGATTCGCCCACCACAGCCAGGCATGAGCCGCGTTCGACGGAAAAGCTGACGTCGGCCAGCGCTTCGTGCGCACCGCCGGCGCGGCTCTGGAACGTCTTGCACAGGCCTGTCACGTCAAGGACGAGGTCCCGATGGGCGACGACGGTCATGACGCACGCTCCGTCAGCTGGTCGGCGATCTCCTCGACGCGGTGGCACGCGACCGACCGCCCCTCGACGATGCGGCGCTCCGGCCGCCGCGTCCGGCAGTCGTCGGTGGCGAACGAGCACCGCGACGAGAACGGGCACCCCTCCCCCGCCTCGTATGCGGCGACCGGTCGCCCGGGAATCGCGGTCATCCGGCGGACCTCGGTGATGGACGGGCGAGAGGCCAGGAGACCGGCGGTGTACGGGTGCAAGGGACGCGCGTAGACCTCGGCGGACGTCCCGGTCTCGACGATGGTTCCCGCGTACATGACCGCGACCCGGTCGGTGACCGCGGCCGCGAGGTCCAGGTCGTGGGTGACGAACAGCATCGACAGCTGCCGCTCGCGGATCTGCTCGAGAAGGATCGCCAGGACGTCCGACTGGACTGTCACGTCGAGCGCGGTCGTGGGCTCGTCGGCGAAGACGAGCCGCGGCGACGGGAGCAGCGCGGCGACGATCATCACCCGCTGCAGGAGCCCGCCGGAGAGCTGGTGCGGGAATTGCTCCATGCGCCGCTGGGCATCGGGGATTCCGACGTCGTTCATCAGGGCGCACGCCCGTTCGACGGCCTCGTCGCGGGACATCTGTCCGGTGTGGACGACGCCCTCGGTGACGAACTGGGCGATGGTGCGGGTCGGGTTGATGTGGGCGCGGGGGTCCTGGTGGATGAGCGCGACGTCCCGCGCCCGGTACCGCGCGAGCTCGCGCCGGTTGAGAGCCAGGACGTCACGGCCGTCGAACTCGATCTTGCCGTCGGCGGTCATGCCCGGCGGCAGCAGGCGCATCGCGGCTTTGATCGACATCGACTTGCCCGAGCCCGACTCGCCGACCAGCGCGACGGATTCAGCGGCGTCGATGGTCAGCGACACGTCGCGCACCAGCGTGCGCTCGGTACCGCGGGTGCGCAGGCACACGTGCAGGTCCTGCAGCGTCAGAAGGGTCATGGTCGGCTTCCGGATCGGGACGAGAGCTGAGCGCCCAGGACGTTGAAGGCGACGACCGTCAAGACGATCAGCACGCCGGCGACGAGGCTTTGCTGGATGGCGCCGTCGAGCAGCTCCGCACGCCCCTCCGACACCATGACCCCCCACTCGGCCTCGGGTGGCTGGATGCCCAGGCCGAGGAAGGAGATGGCGGCGAAGTCGGCCAGCGCCGAGCCCAGCCCGTAAGTGCTTTGGGCGACGACCATGGGCAGCACGTTCGGCGCCAGGTGGCGCAGCGAGATCCGCCAGGAGGACAACCCGGCCAGCTGCAGGCTCTCGACGTACCCGCGATGACGCTCCCGCACGGCGACGCTGCGCACGACCCGGGCCATGTACGGCGTGTAGACCACTCCCAGCGCCAGCACCGGCGCCCAGAAGCCGGCACCGAACACCGCCGACGACAGCACGGCCACCAGGATTCCGGGAACCGAGAACAGGACGTTGAGGACCCGGTTGACCATGCGGTCCACCCAGCCCCCGTGCCAGGCGCAGAAGATCGCGAGCGCGGTGCCGAGGATGGAGCTGATCAGCACGATGACCGCCGGCCCGGCGAAGCTGA
The DNA here is from genome assembly GCF_044759945.1 of Amycolatopsis sp. NPDC098790. Taxonomy (NCBI): domain Bacteria; kingdom Bacillati; phylum Actinomycetota; class Actinomycetes; order Pseudonocardiales; family Pseudonocardiaceae; genus Amycolatopsis; species Amycolatopsis sp. NPDC098790. The sequence continues at coordinate 1,114,731 of NZ_JBIWAI010000002.1, read as the reverse complement.
GCCGGGCCCCGGTCAGGGCGCGCGAGAGGATGTCGCGCCCGAGGGAGTCAGCGCCGAGGAGGTGGGCGCTGCTCGGCCCCTGCCCGGACGCGAGCAGATCGGTCGCGGCCGGATCGTAGGGCGCGATCCACGGACCGATGATCGCCAGCAGGGTCAGGGCACCGGCGAGCACGCCCGAGGCCACCAAGGCCGGCTGCCCCAGGGCCGCGTACCGGCGCCGGAGGGCGTCTCCGCCGAGTCTCCAGGTCACAGTCATGAGGACTTGGCCCTTTCCCTCGGATCCAGGAGCACCTGGACCAGGTCGATGATCGTGGTGACCGCGACGAACGCGGCCACGATGATCAAGCTGACCGCGGCCACCACCGGGTAGTCCTTGCTGGACACGCTGCGCACCAGCAAGGCACCGATTCCGTCGATCCCGAAGGTCTGCTCGACGACCACGGTGCCGGCCACCAGACCGGCGACCGCGAGTCCCGACGCGGTCAGGACGGGCAGGGCCGCGTTCCGCAAGGTGTGGTGGCGCAACACGGTCCCGGCGGGCACACCTCGTCCGTGCGCCGTTGTCACGTACTCCTTCTCGGCTTCTTCCGACACCGCGGCCGAGGTCAGCTGCGACACGTAGGCCCCGAAGCCGATCGCCAGCGCGATGGCGGGCAGGATCAGGTGCCACACCTGGTCCGGCAGGCCGTCGCCGGCGCCGTAGGTCGGGAACCACCCGAGCTTCACGGCGAAGATGCCGATGAGTGCGTTGGCAGCGACGAAGCCGGGGACGGCGACGCCGAGGCCGACCAGCACCGACACGGCCGGACGTCCTCGCCGGCTGACTCCACCGAACACGCCGAGCCCGACTCCGACCACGACCACCAGCAGCGCGGCCATGACCACGAGCAGGACCGTCGTGGACAGGCGGGGCCCGAGCAGGCTCGTGACGTCCTGCCGCGCGGTGAGGGAGCTGCCGAAGTCGCCGTGCAGCGCCCCGGTGAGCCAGTGCCAGTACCGCTCGAGCAGCGGGTCGTTCAACCCGAGCCGCTCGCGCATCGCCGCCCGTGCCTCGTCCGTGGCCTTCGCCCCCAGGATCTGGGCGACGGGATCACCGGGCGCGGCGGCCAGGCCCGCGTAGATCACGAAGGACGCGGCGACGATCGTCACGATGGCACCGGCCACCATCCCGGCGATCCGCCGCGTCAGATCACTGCGCGGCACCGATGTACGCCATCTGCGGCATCGACCAGTACGCGAACGAGGTGATGGCGCCGGTCAGCTTGTTGCTGATGAACGTCGGCTCGTTCATCGAAGCCAGCGACAGGACGGTCGACTTCGGCTCGAAGATCGCCTGCGCCTGCACGATCAGGTTCGCGCGCTGCTTCGGGTCGAACGAAGCCCTGGCCTCGTTGAGCAGTTTCGTGACCGCGGGATCGTCGAAATTGGTGTAGTTGTACGGCTGCTCCGGCAGGAAGTCGAACCCGAGTGGTTCCAGGGGGTTCTGCTGCGAATTGAAGCTCGCGCCGTACATGAGGTCGATGCCCGCGCGCTTGGTCGCGTCGTAGCCGGCCTGGTCGAACACCAGGGGCTGCATGGTCTGGATCTTGACTTTGACGCCGATCGCGGCCGCTTGCTGCTGGAAGAGCTGCGCGACGCGCGAGGACGCCTGGTCGCCGCCCTGGATCGCCAGCACCAGCTCGCTGCCGTCGTAGGACGATTCCTTCACCAGCTGCTTGGCGGCGTTCACGTCGAAGGACCGCGCCTTGACGAACTGGTCGTAGGCGGGCTGGTAGATCGCGCGCTCCGCGGTGGGCCAGGTAGAGGGGGTCAGATCGGTGTAGTTGGCTTGTGCCACGCCACTGAAAACCGCTTTGGCGATGCCCTCCCGGTCGACGGCTCGCTGCAAGGCGTCCCGCAGCTTCTGGTCCTGCAGCGGCCCGTCCGGACGCGCCACCAGGAGCGAAGTGCTCTGGGTCGACGGACCGAACACGACCCGGCCGGTCTTGGACGCGGTCAGCTTCGACAACGTCGAGGCGGGCAGCTCGTAGGCTCCTTCGATCTCGCCCGCCTCAAGCGCCTGGGCCAGCGCGGTGTCGTCGGTCAGGAAGGTGAAGTCGACCGTTTTCGCCCGCGGTTTCAGCTCACTGTTCCAGTACTGGTCATTGCGCTCGATGGTGATCCCGCTGCCCGCGCGCCAGGAACCGAACTTGTAGGGGCCGGTGCACATCAGGCCGCCGGTGGCAGTTCCGACCTGGTCGCCGGTCTTCTCCGCCCACGCCTTTTCGATGACGACGCCGGACACGGTCGCCAGGCTGCTGACGAACGTCGAGTCGGGTTGGCTGAAGGTCACCGTGACGTCGTGGTCTCCGGTGGCCGCGATGTCCTGGACGAATTGGAACGCGAACGCGACCGTGGAATCTTCGGCCGCGGAGCGCTGCAGGCTGAACACGACGTCGGCGGCGGTCAGGGGCGTACCGTCCCAGAACTTCACCCCGTCGCGGATCTTGAGCTTCAGCTCGGTCGGCGAAACCTGCTCGTAGGTGGCCAGGTTCGGGCTGACGGCGAACTTGGCGTCCATTTTGAGCAGACCCTCGCACATGTTGCGCGTGACCTGTCCCGACGCGTAGTTCACGGCGTTGCGCGGGTCCAGGGTGTCGGGTTCGCCGGCGACGTTCCAGGTGATCTTGTCGACGTCGGCCTTGGCGGGCGGCAGCGAATCGACCAGCTGCGACGCGTCGACCGGCTGGTTGCTCGCGGCGCCACCGCCGCCGCTGCAGGCCGCCAGCACGCTGCCGGCGGCGAGCACTGCGGCCGCGGCGGCGACGCCGCGTTTGGCCGAGGGGATGATTTTCATGCTTTTCCTCCATCGGGCCACGCTGCCCGGTTGGTGCTCAGAGTTCGGGGTGGCGGGTGTGCCAGGTGGTCGCGCGCTCGTACCGGGCGGCGACGGACACCACGTCGGCGTCGGCCCAGAGGCGGCCGATGAACTGGAGGCCGATCGGCAGGCCTTCGGGGGTGAACCCGCCCGGCACCGACAAGGCCGGCAAGCCGGCGTGGGCGGGCGGCTCGGTCATCGAGTGGATGAGCAGGCCCAGCGGCGGCACTTCCTGCCCGTCGACCAGCCGCGTCGGGCCGGTGTGGCCGCCGTGCGGGAACGCGGCGACGGGCGTCGTCGGAGTCACGAGGAAGTCGGCGTCGCCGAGAGCGGCCTGGAAAGCGTTGTAGATGTCGGTTTTGCCTTGCCGGAAGGCTCGGTGGACCTGCCGGCCGGTCACCGATTTCGCCCGCTCGGCCATTTCGGTGATCATGGGCCACACCTCGACATCGCCTTGCGCCATTTCCTCGGCGAATTGCAGGTAGTCGTAGCCGTTGATGTGGTCGAAGTAGATCGACGTGTCCGGCAGTTCGATGCCGACCTCTTCGACGGTGGCGCCCGCCGCGCGCAGGTCGTCGAGGGCGTCGTTGAACAGATTCCGCACATCCGGATCGAGTACGTGCTGCCCCACGTCCCAGCACGCGTTGATGCGCACCCCGGTCAGGTCGCCGGGGGCCAGGGCCGCCTCGGCGTAGCTGCGGGTGTCCCGCGGCACCGAGAACCGGTCGGAGGGGTGGTGGCCGTTCGTCGCGTCGAGCAACAGCGCGGCGTCGAGCACGGTACGAGCGATGGGACCGTCGGTTCCGTCACCATCGATGCTGTCGGCCGTGGGCACACGGCCGATCGACGGCTTGATCCCGACCGCGCCGCACAGCGCGGCCGGCACGCGGATGGACCCGCCGCCGTCCGAGCCCCAGGCGACCGGGCCGACGCCGGCCATCACCGCCGCGGCGGCGCCTCCGCTCGAACCGCCGGGGGTGTACCCCGGGTTCCACGGGTTGCCGGTCGTGCCGGTCAGCTTGCTGTCGGTGACCCCGAGCAGGCCGAACTCGGGCGTCGTGGTCTTGCCGAGCAGGATCGCCCCCTGCTCCTTCAGCCGCGCCCATCCGATCGCGTCGAAGTCCGGCACGTACTCCGCGAACGCGGTGCACCCGTAGGTGGTCCGCACGCCCGCGGTCTCCGCGAGGTCCTTCACCGTCATCGGGATCCCGAACAGGGCTGGCAGCTCTTCGCCGGCTCGCAGGCGCTTCTCGGCTTCCTTCGCCTGCGTCCGCGCCTGGTCTTCGGTCTTCGTGACCATGATGTTGAGTGCGGAGTCGGCCCGCTCCATCCGTTCCAGGGCTGCATCCACCGCTTCGACCGGCGATACCGCGCCGCTGCGGTAGAGCTCGGCGAGCTCCGCGGCGGTCTTCCAGTGCAGCTCATCCGGCATGGAAACTCCTTCAGTCGCGTAGGTGACGGCAGTATGTATCACGCTCGTTGTGTAACACAACACATACAACGATTTTGTTAGCTGCCGGAACTTTCAAGTCGATACCAGCCAGCCGCTCAGAGCCGACCGGTCCGCTCCATGCGCCTGCTGCGAACCAGTTCGATGAGACGATGGCCGCCGTGAGACGGCTCGGGCAGCAGTCCGTTCGCGACGTCTTCGAGCAGCGCTGCCACGGTCTCGGCCGCGTCAGCGCGGTTGGTACCGATGACGCCGCTCGGGCCCCGCTTGATCCAGCCGGTGCAGTACAGGCCGGGAAGCGGCACCCCGGTGCCGGGATCGATGACGCGTCCGCGCTCGTTGGGGACGACTGCGACTCGCTCGTCGAACGGCAACCCGGGTACCGCCTCACCGCGGAAGCCGATGGCCCGCACCACCAACGATGTCGCGATCGTCTCCGTCGTGCCGTCCCGGTGGGCGAACTCCACTTCGGACACCTCGTCGTCACCGCGAAGGGCGACTGGGGTGAGCCCGAATCGAAGAACCACTCTTCGTGGCTCGATGGGGATGCGAGACGCGGCGGCGCGGACGATGTCGAGCCGACGCGCGACCGGCGCTGGTGCGGCACGGAGAACCTCGTCGGGTATCACCGTTTCGCCGGCGACGGCCATCAAGTCGACGCCGGGCAACCGGGACAGCTCCAGCAGCTCGGCGGTACTGCAGGCGGCCGAGGCCGGGCCACGGCGAGCCACGAGCTGAACCTGCTCGATTCCGGAGCCGCGCAGTGCGGCCACTGCGTGACCGGCCATCGCGGTCCGCTCGAAGTCCGCGGCCGGCCGGGTCAGGATCCGGGCGACGTCGAAGGCGACGTTGCCGTTGCCGAGGACGACGGCACGGGAGCCGGAGAAGTCGAACTGTCGCTCGGCGAAGTCGGGATGCCCGTTGTACCAGCCGACGAACTCGCGGGCCGTCACCGAGCCGGGCAGGTCCTCGCCCGGCACGCCCAGGCGGCGGTCACCGGAGGCGCCGGTCGCGCAGATCACCGCGTGGTGATGACTCGCCAGCTCGGCCACGGTCACGTCACGGCCGAGCTCGGCATCGAACAGGCACGTGACGTTCGGTCTTCGGAGGACCCAGGCGAATCGATCGGCCATCTCCCGGGTGCGTTCGTGGTCCGGAGCCACTCCGGCCCGCAGCAGCCCGAACGGCGTGGGCAGCCGCTCGACGAGGGTGACCTCAACACCCCGCAGCTCGCTCAGCTCGGCCGCGGCATACAGCGCCGCCGGTCCCGTTCCGACGATGGCGACACGCAAGCGTCCCCCTGGCAGGCGCCGCCGAAGCAACGGCGGTGGTGCCACGTCCGGCTGTGGGTGCTCGGCGAAGTACTCCGCGTTGACAGCACGGAATTCGCCCAGATGATCGGGAAGGTCGGTTTCGTGGTGGATCGCGCCGACCGGGCACTCCGCTGCGCAAGCGCCGCAGTCGATACAGGCGGCCGGGTCGATGTGCAACTGCTCGGCTGCGAGGAACCCGGCGTCGCCGGGACGCGGATGGATGCACTGGACGGGGCACACGGGCACGCAAGACGCGTCGCTGCAGCAGCTTTGCGTGATGACGAACGTCATGGGGTGCGGCCCAGCACGCGCGCGGCGATCTCCTCCCCTACGCGGATGGCGCCGTCGACGTGCAGGAAACCGTGTCCGGCCACGTCGCTGCTGCCGAACTCCAGAGCTCCGACCGGGCGCAGCAGCGCCTCGCCGTAGCGGCTGAGCCCGCCCAGGTCGAACGTGCTGCCGTACGCACCGCCGGTCAGCTCCTGGTGCTGCCAGTCGGACTCCACGTAGTGCACCGGGTCGCGCGCCGCATCGCCGAAGTAGGCCGCCAGCGACCCGAGGACCCGCGCTCGGCGGGCCACCTCGTCGAGACGGTCCACCGAGTCGACGTTCACGTCGGAGACGAAGCCGACGAGGAACCCCCGGTCATCCCCCTCGGGCGTGTTGTCGTAGACCTCGTGCACCAGCTGGTACGGACCGAATCCCGTGCCGCTGAGCCCCTGTTCGCGCCAGAACGGCGTTTCGTAGGCGGCTTGCACCTTGATCACCAGCCCGAACGACTGGTGGTCCTGGGCCATCCGGCGCTCGGCGGGCAATCCCGGCGAGAAGCGGATCCGACGGAGCACCGGCGGCGGCACGGCCAGGACAACCTGGCGGGCCCCGACCACCGCGCCGGCCGCGTGCACCGTGGCGCTGTGCTCGTCCCAGTCGACGTGCTCGACGTCGACACCCAGCCGCACCCGCTCCCGCAGCCGCTCGGCCAGCGCCAGGGAGACCGACTGCAGGCCACCGGCGACCCGGCGATCGAGGATGAAGTCGGCGTCGACCAGGTTGCTGAACGAGCCGGCGCTCGCCGCCATCTGCAGCGCCTGCAGCGCCGAGAACGCGTGAGCCGGCTTGGTCAGCATCGCGGGACCGATGTAGAGGGCGATGTTGTCGCAGGCTTCTTCGTCGTCGCACTGCTGCTCGAGCCAGGCGCGGAAGGAGATGCGGTCCAGCCGCTCGGCATCGGGATGGTTCCAGGGGCGCTGGGGATCGACCTCGGCGGTGAGCGCGTCAAGGGCCTTGGTGAGCGTCTCGATCGCGACTGCCGTCGCTTCCGGCACCGGGAGCTCGTCGTCGAAGCGCCGGGCGACGCCTGCCTTGTCGAGGTACAGCGATTGCCCTGTCCGGTAGCGGGCGAAAGTCGGCAGGCCGAGCTCGTCGAGCAGGGCCAGCAAGGCCGTCTGGTCGGGTGCCAACCACTGCCCGCCCATTTCGAAGTCCGCCGGGCCGTGCCGCTCGGTGAGCAGCCGCCCGCCGACCCGGTCCCGCGCTTCCAGCACCACCACGTCGCGACCGGCCTCGGCCAGGCGCCACGCGGCCGTCAGCCCGGTCACCCCGGCCCCGACGATCACCACGTCGTGCATGTCGTTCACTCTCCGATCCAGGACATCACGTGCTTGACGCGGGTGTAGTCCTCCAGCCCGTACATCGACAGGTCCTTGCCGTAGCCGGAGTGCTTGAACCCGCCGTGCGGCATCTCCGACAGGTACGGGATGTGGGTGTTGATCCACACCACGCCGAAGTCCAGTTCCCTGGACGCGCGCATGGCGCGGCCGTGGTCGCGGGTCCACACGCTGGAGGCGAGGCCGTAGCGGCAGTCGTTGGCCAGCTGCAGCGCTTGCGACTCGTCGGTGAAGCGCTGGACGGTGATGACCGGACCGAACACCTCGTCCTGCACCAGGGCGTCGTCCTGGCGCAGGTCCGCCAAGATCGTGGGTGCGTAGAAGTAGCCCCGCTCGCCGACGGCATGACCGCCGGTGACCACCCTGGCGTGTTCGGGGCGCTCGTCGACCATCCGCGCGACGCGGGCGAGCTGGTCCGCGCTGTTCAGCGCGCCGTATGCGGCGGTGGCGTCGTCCGGTCCGCCGGTCACGGTGTTGCGCGCTTGCTCCGCCAGCGCGTCCAGGAACTCGTCGTGGATCCGCTCGCTCACCAGCACCCGGGTGGCCGCGGTGCAGTCCTGCCCGGCGTTGAAGAACCCCGCGCCGGCGATCCCGGCGGCGGCCTTCTCGACGTCGACGTCGTCGAACACCAGCACCGGGGCCTTGCCGCCCAGTTCCAGGTGGACACGTTTGACGTCGGCGGCGGCCGACCCGGCCACCTCCATGCCGGCCCGCACGGACCCGGTGATCGCCACCATGTCCGGCCGCGGGTGCGCGACGAGGGCGCGGCCGGTGTCGCGGTCACCGCAGACGAGGTTGAGGACACCGGGCGGCAGGAACTCCTGGCACAGCTCGGCGAGCATGGTGGAGGTGGCCGGGGTGGTGTCGCTGGGCTTGAGGACGACGGTATTGCCGGCGGCCAGCGCGGGCGCGATCTTCCAGACCATCATCGGCAACGGGTAGTTCCACGGCGTCACCTGGCCGACGACGCCGATCGGTTCGCGCCGGATGAACGAAGTGTGCTCGGCCAGGTACTCGCCGGCCGACTTCCCTTCGAGCAGGCGTGCGGCACCGGCGAAGAAACGGAAGTGGTCGACCGTCGGCGGCATCTCCTCCGACAGCGTCAAGTGGCGGGGTTTGCCGGTGTCGCGGCACTCGGCGTCCACGAACTCCTTCGCCCGCGCCTCCAAGGCGTCGGCGATGCCCAACAGGGCTCGTGACCGCTCCTGCGGCGTGGTCCGCCCCCACTGCTCGAATGCCCGCCCTGCGGCCGCGTAGGCGCGGTCGAGGTCGGCCTCCCCGGACAGCGCGGCCTGGGCGTAGACCTCGCCGGTCGCCGGATCGACAACGTCGTACGTCCGGCCGTCGGCGGCATCGACGACCTGGCCGTCGATCACGTTGCGGAAAAGCACGTTTCGTCCTCCAGTCACATCAAGTAGAGCTTGCGGAGCCGCTCGGTGACCCGCCACGTCGTGCGGTCTCCGGCGTGCAGCCGGACCAGCGTCCCCGGCCGCAGTCGCAGGACACTGCCGTCGGCGAACTCGACGCTGCCCGTTCCGGCCAGGACCAGGAAGACTTCGTCGGCCTCGGTGTCGGTGTCGGTGCCCGGAGCCATTTCCCACAGGCCGACTTCGGCGCTTCGGAGGTTCGTCAGTGCCAGGGAGGCGCCGTCCAGGGCGAGTTCGACCGCGCCCAGGTCGGCGCTGATCAGCCGGTCGGCCGCGATCGTGCCGGTCACGAGTCGAATCCCAGGCCGAGGCGGTCAAGCAACCGCAGCCACAGGTTGCGCTTGCCCGTGCGGTCCTCGCGGTTCAACGCCCAGCGGGTGATCTGGATGCCGAGCCACGCGATCGGCTCCGGCGGGAAAGGCAGTGGCTTCTCCCGGACCATCCGCAGCCGCGTCCGGTCGGTGTCGAGACCGGCCAGCTGGTCCAGCATGACGTCGGCGGCGAACCGCGAGGAACCCACGCCCAACCCGGTGAACCCGGTGGCATACGCGGTCCGGCCGCCGTGGGCTCGGCCGAAAAAGGCCGCGAAGCGGGTGGAGGTGTCGATGACCCCGGCCCAGCGGTGGGTGAACTGGATGCCTTCCAGCTGCGGGAAGGTCTCGGCGAAGTGCTCGGCCAGCTTTTCGAAGGTGATCCGGCGGTCCTGGTGCTCACCGCGGATGGTCCGGCCGAAGTGGTAGATCGCGTCGTAGCCGCCCCAGAGGATCCGGCGGTCCGGGGTGATCCGGTAGTAGTGGAACTGGTTGCCGGAGTCGCTGACGGCGACGGCGGGATCCCAGTTCAGCATCTGGAGCTGGTCCTCGGTGAGAGGTTCGGTGGCCAGGACGTAGTCGTAGACGGGCACCACCGACCAACGCGGCCGGCTCAGCGGTCCGGGGAAGACGTTGGTCGCGAGCACGACGTTCGCCGCGCGCACGGTGCCGCCGGGCGTCTTCGCCACGACCCGCCCGCCCTCGAGCCTCAGCGCGCCGAGGCGGGTGTGCTCGTAGATCCGCACGCCCTGCGACTCCGCCGCGTCGGCCAGGCCCCAGGCGAGCCGAGCCGGATCGACGACGGCGCAGTCACGGGCGTTGCGCCGGCCGGCCAGGTAGGTCGGCGAATCGACGATCGCCCGGGTGGCCGCTGCGCCCAGGAACCCTTCACGGCGGGGGGCCAGCTGCAGAACCTCGTGCGAGCGGGTCGCCACGGACAGCGAGCCGCCGCGCAGGAAGCCGCAGCCGATGGAGTAGCGGCCGACGGTCTCCTCGATCTCGTCGAGGTTGCGCAGGCCGAGGGCGTGCAGGCGGTCGTACTCGTCGGGCCACCGCTTCCGCCCGTTGGGTTCACCGTGGGTGAGGCTGGCCTCGCACATCCCGCCGTTGCGGCCGGTGGCGTGCTCGGCGATGCGATCGCCCTCGATCAGGACGACACTGCGGCCCGGCTCGCGTTCGACCGCGCGCAATGCCGTCCAGAGGCCGGTGAACCCCCCACCCACGACGAGGAGATCGACCTCGATGTCCTCGGTGAGCGGCAGACGTGGTTCGGGACGATCGGAGGTGTCCAGCCACAGAGGACGGAGCTTGGAGCCCTCGAGCGCCGCGAGGGGCCACTGGCCGGTGCTCAGCGTGCTCATCGGTCTTCTCCGCCCGGCCGACGACGGTCGTGGGGACGGGTGGTCATGGGGTCCTCCCGGAGTGGCGCGACCGGTCGGTCCGATCGGGCTTCCGACGACGGTAGCAGGAAATGTTTGTTGAGTTATACAACGTTTGTCATACATAATGCGAGGACAGCTCGAGCAGTACCTGAGGAGTGCGTCGGATGAACCGGACGGATGTCGTCGTCATCGGAGGTGGCCTGGCCGGCCTGGTCGCGGCCCGGGACTTGGCGGCGGCCGGGATCGGCGTAGAGCTCCTGGAAGCTCGTGACCGGGTGGGAGGCCGGACGTGGACCGCCCGCTTCGAAGCCGCCGGTGTCGATGTCGACCTGGGCGCGGAGTGGGTCGCGCCGGACTGTCACCGCGCGGTGGTGCGCGAGGCGGAGCGCTACGGTCTCGGGCTCGATGTCACCGCCGCGGCCGACGCGGACCCGTCGGAAGAGAACGCTGATTACGAGCGCGTTCTCGCTCAGCTCGACAAGGACGCCGCCGGAATCGACTTCGACCGTCCCGACTGGTACCGAGGTCTTGAGCACCTCGACATGACGATGGTCGACTACCTGGCTCCGCTGGGTCTCCCGGCGCAGGCCCGCGAACACGTCCTGGCGGACGCGTTCGCGTTGATGGGCGCCGACGAACACCGCTACTCGGTGCTCAACCTGCTGCACGAGGTCCGTGGCTTCGGCAGCGCCCGAGCGGCTTTCACCGGCGAAACGGCGAGGGTGGGCGGCGGGGCCGACGCGATCGCCCGCGCGATCGCCGCCGGGCTCGGTGACGCCGTCCGGCTGCAGCACGCCGTCGAGCGAATCGCGCCGCACGACGGAGGGGTCGTCGTAGCCGGGGCGGGCTTCTCGGTCGAGGCGCGGGCGGCCGTCGTTGCGCTCCCGGTCAACGTCCTGCGTGAACTGAACGCGGAGATCCCGTTCGGTCCGCAGGCTGCCCGGGTGCTCTCCGAAGGCCACGTCGGCCGTGCGGCGAAGGGCTGGGCCACGGTTTCCGGCGACGCGACGGGTGTGCATTCTGAGGGGTGGCCGGACGCGATCGAGGTCTACGCCGTGCCGGGCACGGCGACCGCGGCCGTGGCCCGGTTCAGCCTCGGCGAGCCCGGTCACGACGCGGCCCTCGAGCGAGCGCGTGCGGCGATGGCGCGCCGCCACCCGGAACTGGGCGCCGAGCTGGAGACCTTCTCCCACGACTGGATCACCGACGAGTACGCGCGCGGTACCTGGCACGCCGCCACTCCCGGGCAGGCCCCCGGCTGGCACGAGCTCGCGGCCACTCCGGGCCCCTTCTTCGTCGCCGGCGGTGACGTCTCCCGCCGCTGGTTCGGCTGGATGGACGGGGCCATCACCTCGGGGGCGGACGCAGCTGTCCGGGCGGCGGCCTTCGTGGCGGGACGCCCCGTGCCCGAAGTCCGCGGGTGACGGCGGCCGTCGGCTCGGTCGTCCGCATCGAGGTGACGGCCACCAAAGGCTTCGCGCTCCGCAGCGTGCCCGACGTCCGGATCGAGCGGACGGGCATCGTCGGCAACCGCGAGTTCTTCCTCGTCGACATCGACGAGCGGCTGTACTCCGTGCCGCGGGACCCGGTGTTCCTGGACCTCTGGACCTCCTATGATCCGGCGACCGGTGTGTTCGCGGTCGGCCGTGGCGAGACGACCGAGTGCGCGGCGCCGGTTCCGGCCGACGGCGAGCACCGCGACTTCCGCCTCGACGACCGGACCGTCGAAGGCTGGTGGGCGCCTGGCCCGTGGGACGAGCTCCTCTCCGACATCGCCGCGCGCGACCTGCGGCTGGTCCGTTGCGCCGAACCCGGCGGCGGCCACGACGCCTATCCGGTCACGGTCCAGTCGACGGCATCGCTCGCGGCGCTCGGCTCGGAGACCGACGGCTCACCGGTCGACCCGCGCCGATTCCGGCTCAACCTCACGCTCGACCTCGGCCGGATTCCGTTCCGGGAAGACACCTGGGAAGGCCGCGATGTCGTCGTGGGCGCCAGCCGGCTGCGGCTGGGCAACGGAGTCCCCCGCTGCCTGGCGGTCGAGCACCACCCCGACGGCGGCGATCGCTCGCTGAAAGTGCAGCGTCGCATCCGGGACGTGCGCGGGGCTACCCCGAGCGTATGGGGACCCGCGGTTCTCTTCGGGGTCTACGCGGAAGTCGTCACCCCCGGATCGGTCGCGGTGGGAAACGTCGTGACCCTGTTGCCAACTCAAGGAGAATGCTCATGAAGGCCGAGTTCCAGCCTGCCCTGCTTCCCGGCACCAACCGGATCTTCGACCGGGTGCGCGACCTGGTCGCGATCGGACCCCGCCGGACCGGCACGCCCGAGGGCAAGGCCGCGGCCCACTACGTCGCCGAGGCGTTCCGCTCGGTCGGAATATCCGATGTCCGCATCGACGAGTCCGCATCGACGAGGTGGGAAGCGGACCGCTGGCGCCTGACCGTCGATGGAGCCGAAGTCCCCTGCTTCCCGGTCACCCACTCGTTCATCGGCGAGGACGAACTCGGCGAGTTCTCCACCGGCGACGGCCGCACCGCGCGCATCGTCGATCTGGACAGCGGGGCGGCCGACGACGAGATGGCCGGCGCCATCGTCCTGTTCGACGTGCAGTTCCCCGGGATCGACGTGGCTGCCGAGCTGGGGCCCGAGCTGGCCGCCTGGATCCCCGAAGACCTCCTGCCCGGCGGGAAGTTCACCGATCCCTACCACTCCTCCCTGCCCGAAATCCTGCCCCGCTTGGTGAAGGCCGGCGCGGTCGGGTTCGTCGCCGTGCTGGCCGACTACTTCGACTCCGACCGGTACATCAACGAAGACGTCTGCGACATCCCGATCCCCGGCGTGTGGATCACGCGGCGGCGGGCCCAGCAGATGCGGGAACGACTGCATTCGAAGCCCGGCGCCGAAGCGACCCTCACCCTGCACGGGCGTCGCGTCCCGGCGACCGGGTACAGCCCGGTGGCGGTTCTGCCCGGTCGCAGCTCGGAAGCGATCTTGATCCACTCGCACCACGACTCGGTGTGGGACGGGGCGGTCGAAGACGCGAGCGGAACCGCGGTCGTGCTCGCGCTGGCCGAGTACTTCGCGGCCATCCCCGAGCAGGACCGGGCCCGCACACTGGTCTTCGCGACGATGGACACCCATTTCACCGGGTACGAAGCACACCAGAAGTTCATCGAGGACTACGTCGACAAGCACGACGGCGGCCGCGAGATCCTCATCGACGTCACCATCGAGCACGTCGCCCGCTCCGGCCGCATCGTCGACGGCGAACTGGTGATCGCCGACCAACCGGAACTGCGGGTGGTCTTGTACAGCGCCGGTGATCGGGTCCGGGACCTGCTCGTCGAGAAGGCCGAAGATCTCGACCGAATTCTGGCCGTTCCGACCTCCTTGCTCCCCACCGGGGAACTGCCCACCGACGCGGACTACAACCACCGCGCCGGCCTGCCGGTGATCAGCTTCATCTCCGCCCCGATCTACCTGTACGACGAGTCGGACACGCTCGACAAAGTGGACCGCGACCAGCTCGTCCCCGTCACGACGATGTTCGCCGAGCTGACCACCGAGCTGCTGACGATGCCGCGGGAGGACTTCCGCCCCTGAACCGCAACAGCACGAAAGCCAGAAGCGCGGTGGCGGCGAGGAGCACCGCGCCGGCGATCGCGCTTACCCGGAAGCCGTTGACGAACGCTTGCTTCGCGGTCTCCAGCAGGATTTCCCGGTGCGGCGACGGCATCCCGGCCGCGGTCGTGGTCGCGCCACCGAGGGTTTCGCGCGCGATCTCGCCCGCCTCGGCGGGGATTCCCGCCCGGTAGACCGCCGCGGCGACGCTGCCCAGCACCGCGGTTCCGAGCGCTGCTCCGAGTTCATACGCGGTCTCGGAAATCGCCGCCGCCGCGCCGGCCCGCTCCGGCGCGGCGGCGGACACGATGAGGTCGCTGGTGAGCGTCGCGGACAGCGACTCCCCGAACTCGACGAAGGTCATCGCGACGATCAGGAGAACGAGGCCGGCGTGGACTCCCACCCCAGCCAGCGCCGCGAATCCCAGAGCGGCCAGGAAGAGCCCACCCGCGATCAGCCGCCGTACCGGCATCCGGCGGGCGAGGCGCACGGCGCCGAGCGAGCCCACGATGCTCGCCGCCGTGGCCGGCAGCAGCCACAGCGCGGCAACCAGCGCCGGCAGCCCGAGGACCAGCTGCAGGTACTGCGGGACCAGGAACAACGAGCCGACCAGCGCGAACACCCCGAGCGTCTCGGTCAGCACCGAGGCGGCGAACGTGCCATCGCGGAACAACGCGAGATCCAGCATCGGGTTCGGCAGCGCACGCTGACGACGCACGAACCACACGCCCACCAGCGTCCCGGCGACCACCGACAGCACCGCGACGCGGTCGGCACCGTGCTCGGCGAACTGCTTGATCCCGTAGATCACGGGCACGGCCGCCGCGAGCGAGAGCAGCGCCGAAAGGACGTCGAACCGGCCGGGCGCCGGGTCGCGCAGCTCCGGAAGCACGAACGGACCGACCAGCAGCAGCACCAGCATCACCGGCACGTTGATCAGGAACACCGACCCCCACCGGAAGTGCTCCAGCAGCCAGCCGCCCAGCACCGGTCCCAGGCCCATCCCGCCGGAGAACGCCGCCGCCCACACCGCGATGGCCACCCGCCGCCGGGCGGGCTCGGTGAAAATCCCCCGGATCAGCGCCAGCGTCGACGGCATCAGCGTCGCTCCGCCGATGCCGAGCAGCGCCCGCGCGGCGACCAGAAAGCCCGCGGATGGCGCGATCGACGCCAGCACCGACGCCCCACCGAAGGCAGCGGCGCCCCACAGCAGCACGGTACGGCGGCCGAACCGGTCCCCCAGCGTGCCCATCAGCACGAGCAGCCCGCCCAGCACGAGCGAGTAGACGTCGACGAACCACAGCTGCTGAACCGCGCTCGGGCGAAGGTCCTCGCTGATGGCCGGGAGCGCGAACCCCAGCACGGTCACATCGACGCTGACCAGCAACACCGGCAGAACCAGCACCGCCAAAGCGAGCCAGTCACGGCGGCGCCCGGCGGTTTCACTCTTCCCCATTAGTTTACCGTCCAGACGGTATAGTTTGCTCGACATCGAAGCTAAACCGGCCGGACGGTACAGTCAACCGATATGGGGCGCCCTTCCGCGCGAGACCAGGTTCTCGACGCCTACCAGGAGATTCTGATCGCCGACGGCGTCGCCGCTGTCACGCTCGAGGCCGTGGCCGCCCGGGCCGGTGTTTCGAAAGGCGGGCTGCTCTACCACTTCGGTTCGAAGGATGCTCTCCTCGACGGCCTCGTCGAGCGGCTGCTGCACCTGACTGAAGCCGACATCGCCCGCGCGCACGAGGCACCCGAAGGGCCGCTGCGCTACTACCTGTCCACTTCGGTCACCGATGCGGACATGGGCAAGCCCGCGCACCGCGCCACGATCGCCGCCCTGCGTCTGCTCGGCACCGACCCCAAGATCAGCACCACGATGATCGAGATCGACCGGCGGTGGTCCGAGTTGCTGGCCGCGCACCTGAAAGATCCTGCCGTCGTCCAGGTGGCCGCCCTGCTCGGCGATGGGCTTTACCTACGGGCCACACTCGGCGAAAAGACACCCGAGGACTTTCTCCGGCGCCTGCCGGACATGCTCGAACAGCTGGATCAGTAGATCACATAGACCTTGCGCAGCGTCTCGGTGACGTCCCAGCGGCCGGTCCAGCCGACGGGGAGGACGAGGAGATCGCCGGCGCGCAGATCGTGGCGGGTCCCCGTTTCGCCATCGGTTATCGTGGCCGCACCGGAGAGGACGACGCAGACCTCGGTGTCGGACCGGTCGACGACGGGCCAGCCACCCGGCTGGCACTCCCAGACGCCGATGGTGCCGTGGGCGTCCGGGGCGATCGCGGCGACGCGCAGTTGCGGGTTTCCGCTGTCGGCTCCGGCCCGTACTCCGGCTGGGGAGAGGGGCCCGGCGAGCTCAGCGGCGGCAGTCAGAGTCAACGAAGGCACAGTTTCGGCTCTTTCGGGTCAGTGAGCGCCGGTGAGGCGTTCGAGGGCACGGGCAATCCGCGAGGCACGGCGGAGCAGGCGTTCTTCGGCGTCGCCGAGTCCGGCGGCGAGTAGGCCGGTGTTGACGCCGAGCCAGCGCAGTGGCTCCGGCTCCCACCGGGGCGAATGGTGGTCGACGATCGGCAGGTCGTTGACCGGGTCGTCCAGGCCAAGAATGAGGTTGCTCAGGACGCGGGCCGAGAGGTTGCTGGTGGCGACGCCGTCGCCGACGTACGGGCCGGCCCAGGCGTGGCCGGTCGTCCGGTTGAGCCCGACCGAGGGATGCCAGTCGCGCGGCACACCCAGCGGTCCGCCCCAGCGATGGGTGATGTCCACATCGGACAAGGAAGGGAAGAACCCTTTCAGGGTGTCGTGAATCCGGTTGTGGATCCTGAGATCGGCGTCGAACGAGTTCTTCACCGCCGACCCGAAATGGTAGGGCGCGCCCCGCCCGCCGAACACGATCCGCCGGTCCGCGGTGACCTGCGCGTAGACGCGCAGGTTCCGCAGATCGTTGAACGCGGTCCGGTGGGTCAGGCCCAGCTCGGCCAGCCGTCGCTCGCTCAGCGGTTCGGTGGCCAAGACCAGGGAGTACAGCGGCACCAAGGTGCGCCGGTGACCGGGCAAGGCCGGCGTGTAGGCCTCGGTAGCCCGCACGACGTAAGGGGCACGGACTCGGCCGTGCGGAGTTCGGACGCCCCCGGCCTCGATCTGCACGACCGGTGAACTTTCGTGAATGACCGCTCCCCGGCCCTCGACCACCGCGGCCAGCCCGTGGGCGAGCTTTGCCGGATGGACCACGGCGCAATGCTCGGTGAAGGTCGCCCCGAGCACACCGTCGGCATCGACCAGCTTGCTCGCCTCGTCACGGCTGAGCACGCTCCACTGGGCCGGCAGGCCGAAATCCGCGGCCGCGTCCCGGGAAGCGTGGACGCGGGCCAGCTGAGCCGGATTCCGGGCCAAGGACACGAACCCCTCGCGGGCGAAGTCGCAGTCGATCCGCTCCCGGGCAACGACTCGCGACACTTCGGCGACGGTCGCGTTCATCTCGTACTGCAGGCGCACCGCGGCTTCTCGTGAGGAGGACTTCGCCACCTGCTCCAGTGAGATCGGGAAGATGGCCGAACACCACCCGCCGTTGCGGCCCGAGGCGCCGAACCCGACCGATTCCTTCTCCAGCAGAACGATCCTCAAGTTGGGTTCGGCTTCGAGCAGGTAATAGGCGCTCCACAGCCCGGTGTAGCCCGCGCCGATGATCACGACGTCGGCGTCCCGGTCGCCGGGCAGCGCCGTCCGGGACACGCCCGGCGCGCCCCACAGCGGAGATGTGACCGATCGATCCAGCGCCTTGGACATCCCGTGCACCTTTCGATCGGTTCTGCTCGCGCTTGACGCTGCTTGGCTACTCGAAAACACTGCGAAACTCACTTCCCGGACTCGACCGGCCGGCCGCCTTACTCGCAGACGGGCCGGATGGTGCGCAGCAGCGGCACGCCCGCCACGGCGGTCGCGACCGCGAGAACGACCCCGAATGCCGGGGCACCGAAGGTGTCGAGGACCCAGCCGGCGGGCGCCGGCCCCAGGCCCGTACCGATCGCCAGGGCACCGCTGGCGGCGGCGACCCAGCGGCCGCTGCCGTCCGCGGCTGCGGCCACGGCCAGCACCTGGACGAGCAGCCCCATGAAGCAGACCTGCCAGACGATCGCGGCGACGAGGTAGCACGGTCCCGACGGAACCGCCGCGACCACCAGCTTGGCGACCGCTTCCACGGCGACGAGGACGGCGATGGTGGGCAACCGCCCCGCCTTGCCGGCCGCCATCGCGCTCAGCCCCACTCCGGCCAGGGATGCGACGGACGCGATCGCGAGGACCAGCGACACGGCACCGGCGGACATGCCCGCGTGCGTCTCTCCCAGTACCTCGCTGTAGGACCAGGCTCCCTGATCGGTCGCTCCCAGCAACGCCACCGCCAGCAGGAACACCACGGATACCAGAGTTGGCGGAACGCGCTCGCGGCTCGGTTCGGGCGCCTCCGGAAGAGCACGCACCAGCCAGAACGCCGGGAGGCAGCAGACCGCGAGGACGGCGAATCCCGCTGCGCCGCCCCAGGCGTCGTTGGCCTCGGGCAGGGCGATGACGAGGACCGCGATCACGATCGTGCCGCCCACCACGGCGACCGTCGAGGCCCGGTCGGTGTCGTCGGTCGCGGTGATCGCCGCCATGGCTGCGGCGTAACTGACGCCGAGACCCGCACCGGCCAGGACGTTGCCCACGGTCAGCAGAGCCAGGTTCGGCGCGGCGAAAGCGAGGCCGAAGCCGGCGACGGTCGTGACGAGACCGATCGTGGCGATGCGGACCCGTCCGGGGCGTGCCGCTCGGGGCGCCACGGCCAGCGTCGCCAGCGCGGTCGCGAGCAGCTGGAGGGTGGCGACCATGCCCGCGGAGGCGTTCGACAGGTGAAACCGGTCGGTCATTCCCGGCAGGAGGACGGGCATCAGGTTGGCACCCAGGTTGCCCAGCGAGGCGCCGGTGATCAGGGCGGCACTGACCCCGACGCCGATCGCGGGCGACGTCCCCTCTCCGCGCCACTGTGGACGACGACCTGACATCCGAACTCTTCTCTCGCGGTCAGCCGGCACGGAAATTCTCGCTGTCAGCTCGGTCTCCGGCCCTTTTCCACCGTCCCGTTCGGCAACACGAACGCCCACCAGTCGGCGACCATGGCCGGCCGCTCCTGCCCTTCGACGGTGAACGTGCAGCGGCGCAGCACCTTGAAGCCGACGTCCTTCGGTACCACCTCGAGGGTTTCGAACGACGGGACGATCGTGTCGCCCAGGCGGACCTGGGAAACGAACCGGACGCGGTCGAGCCCGTAGTTCAGGCCCCACACCTGGCTCCCGGCGTCCCGCTGCGCCAGCCGCGCGACCGCGTCGACCATCGACAGCAGCAGGAAGCCCTCGACGATGTTCTCCGGGTAGTCGGCCGGGTCCTGCGGGTAGGCCCGGTCGAGCCAGGTCGCCCGGTAGAACAGCTCGCGCTCCTCGTTTCCCAGCGCGAACGGCTCTCCGTGGACGACGGTGCCGACGGTGGCCGGCAGATCGGCGAACGCGCCGGCCGGTTTCGTCTCGGTCTGGCGATCCCACGCGGTGCGGGTGAGGTGTTCGCCGTCGACCTTCAGCTGGTTCTTCGGGATGCGCTGCGTGGGCGTGCGCGGGAAGGGCTCGGCGCGGTGTTCGAGATAGCGGGGGATCTTCTGGCGGCTCAGCCGTTCTCCGCAGAATTCCACCAGTGCGGCCGGGTCGAAGTGCGCCCCGGGTACCAGCTCGACGTAGGCCTTGACCTCTTCGCCCATCATCGCGTCGGCGACCGGCACGACCGCGGCGTCGAGCACGTCCGGGTGCAGGCGCAGCACGGCCTCGATTTCCGCCGGGGCGATGTTGATGCCACTGCGGCGGATCAGTTCCTTGCGCCGGCCGGCGAAGTAGTAGACCCCGCGCTCGTCGCGGCGCATGAGGTCGCCGGTGCGCAGCCAGCCGTCGTGCAGGACTTCGGCGGTGGCGTCGGGGTTGTCGAGGTAGCCGCTGAACTGGACCTCGCCGTCCAGTTCGAGCTCGCCGAAGCCGGCACCGGTCACCACCGTCCCGTCCTCGTCGACCAGCCGCGCCTCGACGTCCGGATACGGGATGCCCAGGGCTCCGGTGCCGACGAACTCGGCTCCGAACGCCTCGGGCATGGCGATCGCCGGGCCCGACTCCGACGACCCGTACGCCTCCCGCCACGGAAACCCGAACCGGCGCTCCAGTTCCGCGTGCCGGTCCGGCGGGATCGCGAGGGCGATCGCACCGCGGATGTGGTGGTCGCGGTCCGCCTCGCTTTCGGGCCGGCTGAGCAGCATGTCCGGAATGGACCCGATGGTCAGGATCTCGGTCGCGCGGGTTTGCCGGGCCACGTCCCAGAACCGGGAAGCGCTGAACCGCCGCATGAGGACGATCGTGGCGCCGGTGTAGATCGCGGTGAACAGCGCCATCAGCGGGTCGCCGTAGTGGAACTGAAGGGGCATGAGCAGGCGCCGCTCTTCTCCGTGCGGCGCCAGCCGGCTCCGGACGAACACGTCCATGTAGCGCAGGGTGTCCGGGTGGTTGCCCCCGAGCGCCTTCGGCAGGCCGGTCGTGCCGGACGTGTACCCGATGTCGACCAGGTCGTCCAGCTCGGCTTCGACCGTCGCCAGGTCGACCGGCGGTTCGTCGCCGAGCACGTGGGCGAAACCGTGCGGTTCCTCCCCGCGCACCGGGATGACCTCCTTCAGGACCGTCGACGTGGTCGCCAGCTCCTGGAAGACCGAGGTCGACAACTCGTCCGTGATCGCGAGGACGCAGCCGGAATCCTCGACGACGTAAGCAGCCTCGTGTGAGCCGATCTCGGGTGACAGGGACACGACGACGGCCCGGTTCGCCACGACGGCCAGGAACGCGACGACGAACTCGGCTCGGTTCCCGACCGCCAGCGCCACCCGGTCACCGGTCCCGATCCGGGTGGCCAGCGCCCCGGCGAACTTCTCGGCCTCGACGCGCAAGTCCCCGGCGGTGATCGAGTAGCCGTCGTCGAAGACGAGTGGCGTCCGGTCGCCGAACTTCTCGAATCCCTGGCAGAGGACCTGGAGCAACGGGATCCGGGGACAACCCGACCACGTCTGCGGGAAGTCCGCAGGCCAGGTCACGGGCGCGTCGATCGAGCCGTCCATCGGGACGACCTCCTTGTTCTCGGGTGGGGCATCTCGGAAGCAGCGCCCGCGTAGCGCAGTGATGTTCTGCGCGTTATATGACGACAAACATATCTAGCGGGTGCGTGAGCCGCAAGAGCTTCCTCATCGCCGAGGCAGGTCAGAACACGTCGGTGGCGTACCGGCCCGCCGCGCGGAGGTCAGCGAGGCATCCACCACTGATGCGCTGTACCGCCTCCTCCACCGCCGGTGCCATCCCCGAGGAGTCCCCGCACACGTAAACGTGGGCGCCGGCGTCGATCAGCGCGCGGACACGCGTCCGTTCCTCCGAGAGCCGGTCCTGGACGTAGCGGACGCCGCCTTGCGGCTGCCGCGAGTAGGCCCGGTGGATTTCGAGACGGCTCGCCGCGACGTGTTCCGCGAGCTCCTTGGCGTAGAGGTCGTCCCAGTCCGGATGACGGCACCCGAAGAACAACACGGTCGGACCCAGCTCCTCCCCCGCCTCGGCGCGCGCGACGCGCGCCTGCACGAACCCGCGGAACGGCGCGATCCCCGAACCCGCGGCGATCATCACGACCGGGGTGGCGTTGTCGGCCGGCGGCCTGAACGTGTCGGGTGGCGAGGTGACCGCCACCGTCAGCCGATCACCCGGCTGTATCCGCCGAAGGTAGCCCGACGCGGCGCCGACGTACGTGCCGTTCCCGGATAGCGCGGAGCCTTCGAGCACGGACACGGTGAGGGCGACGGCTTCTTGCTTTTCCGCGGCGGAGCTGATCGAGTACTGCCGCACCCGGGGCGCAGGGAGCAGTTCCAGGGCGAGTGCGAGATCCACCTCGCAGGAGCCGAACATCTCCATGAGGTCGAGCAGGGTCAGTCGGCGCGCGAGTAGGTCCGTGGCGTAGCCGGCGTCCGCGAGCCGCTGCAGCTCGGTCCGTTCCGGTGGGCATGTGGTGCTTTGCCCGAGCCGAGCGGCCACCCGCGGCGTGGCCGGTCCCGACAGGTCGACGTACCGGGTCAGCAGATCGTCGATGCGCATCGCGCGGCCGATCGGCACGAGCCCGGCGGGCGCGGTCGACTCGACGGTGACGATCTGTTCCGCTCCTACACCGAGCCGTTGGATCATCCGGGCGACCAAGCTGGGGTGGTTCTGCGGCAGGACGGAAAGGTAGTCACCGGTGCGGTAGGAAAATCCGGACGGCAACCGCACTTCCAGGTGACGCTTGGATCCCTCGCCTGGGGCGCGCACGAGTTCGCGGTTCTCCAGGACGACCGCGGTCGCCAGCTCGTGCCGATCACCGCCGTCGACAGCCTCGACGACCCGGAAGCGGGGCTCGGTCTCGGCGACGTCGTCGACACCGTACTTCTCGGACAGCATCGGCCACAGCGGCTCGTACCACCGGTCCCAGTCGCCGAAGAAGTCGGTGCGAGCATCGACCGCTCCACGTTCCCGGAGCCGCCGCGCGCCGGCGGCAGCCATCGCTTCGTCGATGACCGTGGGGATGCGCTGGTAGGTGGCGGCCCAGTCCAGGCTGCCGCAGCCGAGCACGAAATAGTCCACGCCGGACAGGTCAGGCCCGGCCGTGGTGAGCCAGTCGACGAACTTCCCGGCGTTGTCGGGCGGGGTGCCGTTGTAGGACGAGCTGACGATCACGACCGGCCCGGTCGTGGGCAGCGCGTCCACGTGGTCGTCCAGCGGCACGACGGCCGTGGCCCAGCCGCGGGCCTCGCCATCGCCGGCGATCGTCCGCGCCAAGCTTTCGCTGCTGCCGCCGTTGGAGCCGTACAGCACGAGCATCGGCGTTCCGTGACCGGTGTCAACCGGCTCGACCACGTCGGTCTGGGTGCGTGCCGGGCTGACCTGCGGGCTCTTCCGGCGAGGCGTCACCCGGATACCGAGGTGCTTCGGCTTGATCGTCAAGGTCTCTTGGATGACCAGTTCGTAGTCCGGATCGGCGAGTTCGATGTCGAACCGCTGCAGCATCATCGCGAGCACGAAGGTGGCTTCCTGCAGCGCGAACGGCCGTCCGATGCAGGCGCGGGCGCCGTGCCCGAACGGCATCCAGGCGTACTCGGGGATCCGGTTCATTCGCTCCGGCGCGAAGCGGTCAGGGTCGAAAGTCTCCGGCTCCGGCCACACTGCCGGATCGCGGTGCAGCGTGGGCAGCATGATCAGCACGTCCTCCCCCGCTTCGATCGCATAGCCGCCCAGCGTCGTCGCTTCGCTGGGCGACAGCGCGAACGCCGGCGCCGTCGGGTGGAGCCGCAACGTTTCGCGCAGGACCTGCCCCAGGTAGCCGAGCTTCGCGAGGTCGGCGAACTCCGGTGTCCGGTCGCCGAGTACCTCGTCGACGGACTCACGGGCGCGCCGCAGCACGTCGGGGTGCCGCAGAAGCGCGTGCGTGGCGAAGGAAAGCAAGCCGGACGTCGTCTCGTGACCGGCGATGAGAAACGTGGCCAGCTGGTACTGGATGTTCTCCGCCGACAGCCGCTCGCCGGTGACCGGGTCGGCCGCCGTGAGCATCCGCTCGAGCAGGTCGCGAGGGCGCACTTCCCCCGGCTTGGCGACCCGCGCGGCGACGATCTCCTCGGTGATGCGGCGCATCGCCGCGATGTCGTCCCGATAGCGGCGGTTCGTCCCGACCAGGAGCGGCTGGACTCCCGGCAGCCGGTCTCCCCGAGCGCCGGCCTCGACGAGGCTGCGCCCCATCGCGCCGACGAACGGATGCGGCTCATCGGAATAGAACGAATTGAACCGCACGTCGAACGCGCACAGCGCGATCGTGTCCAGCGTCAGCCGGGTCATGTCGTCGGTGACGTCGATCCGGTGACCCGGACCGAACCTCGCCCAGCGGGTGAGCATCTGGTCGGCGACGTCCAGCATCTCGGAGAAGTAGTCCTTCATCGCGACCGTTCCGAACGCCGGCATCAGCAGCCGGTGGGCGATCCCCCAGTTCGGTTCCTCGTTGTAGGCGGTGAACAGGCCGTCACCGGCGAAGTCGCGGATGTGCTCCAGACTCGTGTGCACCGATTTCGACCACAGAGGACTGGCGCACATCTCCGACACCAACGCCTGGCTCGACGCGACGATCTGGCGCTGGCCGGGAAAACTCAGCGCGAAGATACCGCCGTACTTGCGGTGATAGTCCTCCATGAATTCGATGGTCGTCGTCGCCGAGGTACCGAGGACGTCGAAGAGGTTTCCGACGAGCGGAAGCGGCTTCGGACCGGGCAGGCGCGCAGGGGTGGACACGGCAGTTCCTCCTGAACAAATCAGTGGTCGGGGGTTCGGTCGAGCCGGTGGTGGCGCAGGGCGGCCAAGACGGCGATCGCGGCCACACCGACGATCACTGCGGCGATGACGAATGTCTGGCTCATCGCCGCGACGAAGGCGTCGTCGACGACCGATGTGAAGCGCGCGGCCGCACCCGCGGGCAACTCGGCCGCGATCCGGTCCGCGGCGCCCACGGTTTCCGCCGCGGCGCCGGCGAGCGCCGGCGGTGTCTCCGGCGGCAATCCGGCCAGGACGTGGCCGCGGTAGAGACTGACGCCCAGAGTGCCCAGCACCGCCGTCCCCAGCGCGCCACCGAGCTCGTAGGCCGTCTCGCTGACCCCCGCGGCGGCGCCGGCCTTGTCGGCCGGAGCGGTCCCGATGATGACGTCGTTGGTGAGCGTGTCGGCCAGGCCGACCCCGCCGCCCAGCAGCACACCGCCGGCCACCGCCAAGACCATGAGCCCGTCCACACCCAGGTGGCTCATGACCACGTAACCAGTTGCGGTGAGGGCCAGCCCCGTGCCGACCACCCAACCCGCCGTGAGCCGCCGGGCGACCAGTGGCGAGGTGAGCGCGCCGATGATCGCGCCCGCGGCCAGCGGCAACGACCACAGCCCCGATTCCAACGAGCTGTATCCGAGGACGATCTGCAGGTACTGGGGAAAGAAGTACAGCATGCCGGTCATCGCGAACACGCCCGCGATGTTCGCCAGCACCGCGACCGTGAACGGGAGGGACCGGAAGAGCGAAATGTCGATCAGCGGGTGGGTACGGCGGCGCTGACGCACGACGAAGACCGTCGCAGCCGCCACACCGCCCAGCAGCCAAGCCAGCGGCACGAGGCCCCAACCGTGCGCACCGGTGCTCTTGAAGCCGAAGATCACCGCCAGCACGGCGCCGATCAGCAGCCCGGCGGAAAGCACATCGAACGTGCCCGGGTCACGGTCCTTGGACTCCGGCAGCACGAACGGCCCTGCGACGAGCAGCAGCACCATGATCGGCAGGTTGATCAGGAAGACCGAGCCCCACCAGAAGTGTTCGAGCAGGACGCCACCCACGACCGGTCCCAGTCCGGCGCCGCCGGCGAATGCGGCCATCCAGATCGAGATCGCACGCCGGCGCTCAGCGGGGTCGGGGAAGATGTTGCGGATCAGCGACAGCGTCGAAGGCATCAGCGTGGCGCCGCCGACGCCGAGCAGGGCCCGAGCGGCGATCAGCACCTCGGCACTCCACGCGAACGCGGCGAGCGCCGAGGCGGCGCCGAAGGCGAGGGCTCCGAGCAACAACAGGCGACGGCGCCCGACCCGGTCGCCCAGCGATCCCATCAGGATCAGCAGGCCCGCCAGGAACACCCCGTAGATGTCGATGATCCACAGCAGCTGCGTCCCGGACGGGGCGAGGTCCTTGCTCAGCGCCGGGATCGCCATCGACAACACGGTGACGTCGATGCTCATCAGCAGCACCGGAACGGTCAGCACGGCCAAGGCCCACCACCGGCACACACGCCCCGCGGCGGCGAGGCGGGGCTCGGGCAATGCGGACATCAGAACGCTCTCCTCGGCAGTCGGTATGCCCCGAGCGTAGAGTTGGTCATATGACCAAGTCAAACGACCTAGGCGTGCGACCTGGTCATCTGGCCAAGATGGTAAGATCGCGCAATGCCCACGGGACAGGACACCAAGGTCGCCAAGAAGCACGTCAGCGCCGATGTTCGGCGCGAGCAGCTGGTCACGGCCGCCCTGCGGGTCATGAAGCGAGACGGGATCGCCGCGGCGACCACCCGCGCGATCTGCTCCGAAGCGGGCATGCCGCACGGAGCCTTCCACTACTGCTTCCGCTCGAAGCAGGAGCTCTACACCGCCCTGCTGACCACGGACATCAACAACAGCCTCGATGCCGTCTGGCCCGTCATCTCCCCGAAAGCGGAGGCCGCCGACAACATCCGCACTCTGCTGCGTTCGTTCTGGTCGCTCGTCGAGGCCGATCCCGAAACGGAACTCGTCCTGATCGAACTCGTCAGCTTCGCCCTGCGCGAGCCGGAACTCCACGAGCTGCCGGTGTGGGAACACCGCGCCTACCTGGGGAAGGCCGTGGCCCACCTCGAGCGGCTCGCCGAAGAAGCGCGGCTCGACTACACCATCGATCTCCAGGTGCTGGCCGAAATGGTGATCGCCACACTGAGCGGGGTCACGTCGTCGTGGCTCTCCCATCGCGACGACGGGGTCGCCCGCGAAACCCTCGACCGCTTCGCCGACCTGTTCGCCGGCCTCACCCGCCCGAAGCAGTCTCGGTAACCGGCCATTCTCGACGATGAACTCTCTTCTGCTCGCGGCCGCACTCGCGCTCGCGGTCCGCTCGCTCGCGGCGTCACGGCTGGACCGGTGGAACCTCGGCGCCCCGGTCGTCATGGTGACGGCCGGCACCGTAGTCGGCCTGATCAACGAGGACTCCATTTCCGCGGTCCTCAACACCGAATCAGTGCAATACGCCGCGGAAGTCATCCTCGCTGTACTGCTGTTCGTCGACGCGACGGAAGTCCGCGGCGGACGCTTGTGGGGCAGCTCGCCCGGGCTGGTCGCCCGGGTGCTCTTCGTGGCGCTCCCGGTGAGCCTCGGACTGGCCATGCTCCTCGGCTGGGCACTCTTCCCCAGCTTGCCCTGGCCGGTGCTCCTCCTGGTCGCCGGGGTCGTCATGCCCACCGACTTCGCACCGGCCGAGCGCGTCGTCCGCGACCGCGGCGTACCCAATCACGTACGCAGCCTGCTCAACATCGAAAGCGGCTACAACGACGGAATCGTCTCACCCCTCTTCCTGTTCGCCCTGATTCTCGCCGGCGACCACAGCCAAGAACGCACACCGGTCGACGCGTTGCTGACCGCACTACCGTTCGCCCTCAAAGCCGTCGCCGTCGGTCTGGTGCTGGGAACCCTGCTGGCGTGGCTGATGGCGCAGGCCGACCGCGCGGGCTGGATGACCGGCCAGTCGCGCCGCGTCCTGGTCCTGCTCGCTCCCCTGCTGACTTACACCGTGACGATCACCATCGACGGCAACGGGTTCGTCGCCTCCTTCATCTGCGGAATCGCGTTCCGCTACATCCATCGGCTGATCAAGGCGCGCCGGCTCCACCAGGCACCGGCGCGCGGCCGTGAGGGCACGAGCGCGCTCACCGAGGACTTCCTGTTGCTGGAAGACGTGACGACCCTGCTTACGACGACGATGTGGTTCGTCGTCGGAATCGCCACCGTCCTCGCCTTCTCCTTTGGACTGCCCTGGCGGGTGATCCTCTTCTGCCTCGCGGCCCTCACCGTTCTCCGCGTGGTTCCCGTGTTGCTGGCGCTGAGCGGCACGGAGTTGTCCGGCCGCGAACGCGCGCTCGTCGGGGCGCTGGGCCCCCGCGGGACGACGTCCATCGTGTTCGGGCTCCTGGCGTTCAACCGGCTGCCCGAGGGCCCGGCGGCTGACACCATCCTGCTCATCACCGTCACGTGCGTCCTGGGGAGCGTGCTCCTGCACGGCATCGGAGCCGCTCCCCTGACCCGCCGGCTGACCGCACCCGCGAAGTAGCCGGAAGGCCCGGGCAGTATCTGCCCATGTCGACTCTTCACACCACGGGCGCGGGTCCAGCGGACCGACCGCTGGCTCGTCCGCCGCGCGGGCCCTGACGATGTGTCCCATCGCAAGAGGACCGAACTCCCCAAACGGCTCGTCAGCTTATTCGATCATGAGATGAGTCGATCACGTTTGGAGGCCGCGTTCGATTCTGTACTGCTCGATCAGGAAGTCGTACTCGTCCGTGTCGCTCACGACCGGAGACTGTCCTCCGACGCGCCGAGCCACGTCCGCGGCTGCCGACTGATCGGTGCACGCGACGACGAGTAGCACGTCCCCGTCGGCTCGGGACAGGAACCATGGCACGGGGCACGGCGAAGTGTGGTTTTCCTCGGGGCAAAGGGATCGCGTGACGAAGTCCGGCACCTCGTCGCCACCTGGTACGACAATCTCATAGACGTGCACCGGGCAGACGTTAGTTACACCTTGGAGCCGCGCACATCGGGGATTCACCCCTACGGGTCGGTTGAAGGCCGCGCGACTGACATAGCTCCTCGGTGCAGGTTCCGACCGCGCGGAACCCGTTCGACTTGGTGTTGCTCAACAGGCTCCAAGCCGTGAAGCTGCTGTTGATCCAGTTCCGCCACGCGCTGCTACCGCCTGGTCGGCGAGGGGATCTCGGCGCACGAGGGCTTTCAGCTGCCGACGTCGATAATCGGTAGCTGCACGTAGCCCAGGCGGGATGGACCCGTGTGCACCGTGTTGGAAGCCCCGTCGTGGTAAGAGGGGTCATAGGCGTGGTGCATACCGTGTGCGACCCCGTCGTAGGGCTGCACGTCGACGCGGATCCGGTGCCCCTTCTTCAGCAAGCCGGCGCTCGGAACCAGTTCGATCTCGACCTCCACCGCCTCACCCGGGACGAGTGGCGCGTAGTCGGCCTTCCGGTGGGTGTGCTTGACCGTGTAACCGGTGCTGCGCGCTTCGTCGATACGGCGGTGCGACGCCTTCAACCAGCCCATCATCAGCGGGATGGGCCGATCGCCGAACCCGCTCGTGGCGAATCCGGTGAAGTCGACTTCGTCGCCGCCGTCGTCGATGACCCGTACCGACACGTAGATGTCCATGTCGTGACTGGTCGACGAGACCACCATGCCGACTTTGCCGTACCCGGCGAGAACCGCATCAGCAGTCAACGGAGCGCTCAGGAACGAGATCCCGGTCGCACCGGGGTCGGAGCGGGCCGCCGTGGGATCGACGCGCAGAGCCGCTCCCGTGGCGGGACGAACGAGATCGACCTCCGCCGAGTACGACTCCTCCGCCGAGACGATCGGCTGGTCTGTTGTAAGCCGGAGAAACCGGCTTTCCCGGTCCGCTCGAGTGTCTCCGCGGTGGACGCGTCGAAGTACCACCGGCAGTAGTCGGTGCTCGCGACGGGCCACTCGTTCTCGTAGCGGACGACCGCGGCACCGTTGCCGGACCGGATTTCCAGGCGGACAGGCGGAACGTCCATGATGCCGTTGTCGATCCCCTTGAGCCAGTAGTCGAAGAACGCTTGGTGAGCGGCGACGGTTTCGGCGGCATAGGCCTTCTGGAACCAGTCGTCCCAGATGTCGAGCTTCTTGTTCGAAGTGGGCGTGGCCAGATAGGCGTTGCTGCCGCCGACCTGGTGGAAGTGGGCAGAGTGAGTCGCCGCGACGACCGCCCAGAGCGGAACGGTGACGCCGGTCAGGTCAGGGCTCATGAAGACCTTCGCCCGCGGCCCGAAGACGGCGTCCGGATCCGAGTCGCGGAACGGACTGTCCTGCAAGGTCCAGATGAAGTCGGCGACGTCGGGCTCCCCGACGATCGCCGGGTCGATCCCGGCGGCTTTCCACACGGACCAGAACTGCTCGTTGAAGATCCCGCCGTTGTAGGCGACCTCCTCGTAGAGGTCCACGTCCGTGCCGATGGCGATCATCGCCTTGAGGTGCTCCGGGTGGAGGCTGGCGGCCTGGTGCTGGCTCATCGCGAGGTAGGACATGCCCCAGGTGCCGACGTTGCCGTTGGACCACGGCTGCCCGCCCGCCCACTCGATGCAGTCGCGCAGGGCCTCGGCCCCGGCGATCCCCCAGGGGGCGAGCTGCCCGGGGTTGTTGCCGGCGCCCGGCATGTCGGTCCGCACGACCGCGTACCCGGCGGGAACCCAAGACGCGGTGTTGACCGTTTCGTGGTTCTCGAACGGCTGCCCGCCGGGGTTGCCGGAGAAGTAGTCGTCCTCCATCAGTTCGTGCTCTTCGAGGTCGGCCTCGGTCGCGATGGAGTGGTGGTTGAACGCCTTGCCGTAGGGACCTGAGCTGATGACGACCGGATAGCTTCCCGGCTCGGCGGGCCGGAAGACGTCCGCGAGAACGTGCTCGCCGTTCCGCAACGGGATCTTGACGTCACGGAAGCGCAGAATGCCCATGGCGTTGCGGCGGACTTCGTTGCGGGCGTTCGCCGGCGTGCACAGAGTCCGCGGCCCGGCGTCCTCGAAGACTCCGGCCTCATCCAGGTCGCGCAGAAGCTGAACGACCACCGGGTCGTCGGCGAACGCCTGGAGTTTGTCGCCGGTGCCGGCGCCCGCGAAATCGGCGTCATGCCGGAAGTCGATCCGCCGGTTGCCGATGATGTCGTGGACCTCCGGCGCGATCTCCGTCCCGTGGTCACGGACGGCTCGCCGGCCGAGGCTGAACACGAACCGGGCCACGTTCGTCAGCCCCGGGTCGCGCAGTTTGGCGATGTCGCCGTCGACCCGGGCGACGATCTGCGCCAGGTTGACCCGCGGGCCGGCGGAAACGTTACCGATGGGCGTCGCTCCCACGAGGAAGGCGATGCGCTCTCCCGCCTCGTACCGGAACTCACCCCGCTCGCCGGTGAGCCCTCGGTGCGTCGGGGTTTCGTACCTGAGACCGCTGATCGGACCGGCCAGCAGACCTGTGTGCGTCATCGTCTCCTCCTCCAGAGTCGCGGCCGGGTCCGCGTACGGATCTCGGATCGTCGGTCATGACGAGCTCGTTCCACCGGGGCCCAGATATCAACACATGTTTATATCCTAACGCTCACCGTACGCTGTTCACATGACCGAGCAACCCACGGGGCCCATGCCGCCACCGCGGCGCGGCCGCAGGCCCGGGCAGAACTCGACCCGCCAGACCGTGCTCGACGCCGCACGCAGGCGCTTCGCGACGGACGGGTTCAAAGGCACGACGATCCGCGCGGTCGCCGCCGACGCCGGCGTCAACGTCGCGCTCGTGATGCAGTACTTCCGATCGAAGGACGAGCTCTTCGGAGCCGTGATGTCGATCTCAGCCGATGCGCTCGCCCGCATCGCGGACGCGTTCGGCGGCCCCGTCGAGTCGGTCGGCGAGCGGGTCATCCGGGCGTACCTCGCCGTCTGGGAGGGCGACCAGCCGGACGCCGACGCGCTGCGCGCGATGCTCCACGGAGTGATCACCAACGAACAGGCGAACACGCAGCTCCGGGAGTTCATCGAATCGCGGCTGTCCGAGGACGTCCGGCACCTCGGACTGGACAGCCACGACGCCGCGGTCCGTGTCGCCCTCGCGACCTCCATGCTGATCGGCATCACCGTCGGACGGCAAATCGTGCAAGTCGCCGCACTCGTAGGAGAAGAGCGCGAGGCGATCGTCCGACGCGTAGGACCGGCGCTGCAAGCCGTGCTCGCACCTCCGCCGACGCCGTCGGAGTGAAGCCCACGCAACATGTCTGCATCTGGTCGTAGACGCGTCTCTACCCGCTCATGGGCATGACCGGACGTGCGCTCGTAGATCACTTTCATGGCAGGTGAAGCGACTCCGGAACGGGACCATCGGGCACTGCTGTCGCTGCTGGCCACCCAGTCGTAGCGCGAGGTGCTGCGTGCCCGCCACCGCGTCCTGGCCGCGATGCACAACCAGGCCACCCAGCAAGGCCGCTACCTCGGCGGACGCCCACCGTATGGCTATCAGCTCGTCGACGCCGGCCCGCACCCGAATCCCGCCGACGCACGCTGGGGCCGACGGCTACAGCGGCTCGCTCCCGACCCGCGCGCCAGCAGTGCGCTGCTCATCCGCGGCCAAGTCCAGGCCGCCGAAGGTGTCGTCACGCTGGTCGCCGACCGGATCGAAGCGCTCGACCTGTCGATGGTCACCGCGCCATCCCGCGACTTCCGGTGACCGCCGGCCAGCCCGCCGTCGGCGGTCCGCGCTCGGGCACGCGCGGCGAATTCGGCGACCTGATCCCCCTCCGCCCCGGCACCGGCATCCCCGTCAAGTGCCTGCGCGGGGACTTCCTCGTCCACCACGGCATGACCCGGCCCTTCAGCCACCGCTACCGGCTGCACAGCCGAGTGCGAAGTGGTCCGCGCCGAACGTGCCTTCGGTGACGACCTCACGGCGGGGTCCATGACCTCGTTCTCTATCTCCGACCCGGCGACACGCTGCTGGTTCCGCGCCCGGCTCATCTCAGCCCCAGCTCTGTCGTCGCGGCCCAAGCCGTCGCTCTCGTCGAAGCGCGCGGCAGCCGCGTCAGGTTCCTTCACCGCGACGAGCCAAGCACATCAGCCTAAATTCAGACGTAGTAGTGGTCTGTACACGGCGCGAAACCACGAGAACGCAATCTACGAGGTACACGTGGCCAACTCATCCAAGGCGCCAGTTCTGGGCGCGCTGGAGACCGCCGTTCAGCGATGGCGCGACCGTGGCGAGCCGTCGCAGCCTCCGTCCCGCTGGTCGCCGGAATCATGGCTCCGGCACTTCCCGCAGCATCACTCGTTCCTCAACGCGCTGCCCGAGCGCATCGACCGAGCCGAAGCCACACGCCGAGCAGCGCACGCTACGACCGCGGACGGTGCCGAGCGGGCATTCCTGGTTGCGATGATCTGGGGGTATGGACCGGTCGGTTACGGCCCGTGGCGAACGGCGCGCGTGCTGGCGGAAAATCCTCGAGCAGTCCAACGGCTGGCGGACGTGGCGCGTGTCGCGCAGGCTCGCGGCGGAGTCGCGGCGTTCCGTGACCTTGCCGGCAGACGGTTGCGGTATCTGGGTGTTGCTTTCGGTACCAAGTATCTGCGATTTGTGACTGTGGCTCTTTCCTCCGATCACGTCGGCCCTCCGATTTTGGACGCCGGGGTTCGCCGATGGCTGGTCACGCACGCCGGCGTGTACCTGAACATCGA
This sequence comes from Amycolatopsis sp. NPDC098790, assembly GCF_044759945.1. NCBI lineage: Bacteria > Bacillati > Actinomycetota > Actinomycetes > Pseudonocardiales > Pseudonocardiaceae > Amycolatopsis > Amycolatopsis sp. NPDC098790. The sequence continues at coordinate 1,081,530 of NZ_JBIWAI010000002.1, read as the reverse complement.
CGAATGGCGGCCGTCGGTCTACGAACGGTACGTGGCGCTGCTGGCGTCATGGTCGGCGGAACTTGCTCTGACCGCGGACACCGTGGAGGAGCTGATCTTCCGTTCGGCCATCAGCCAAACGGGCTCCGCCTTCTGGGGCGAGGAGTGGCTGAGGGCTGACGAGCCGGCGTCACAAGAGCCCGCGCGCCAGGCGCAAGCCAAGCTGCTCGAGCTTGAGCGGCTGTTCGAGAGCGCCGATCCTCAAGCCGCTCTGGAAGCCCGGCAGCACTTGGACGAACTGGCGCGCATCATCGACCGTCGCTGGGACGGATCAGCTACCCTGCCTGACAGCGCGCAGCCGATCGATGATCGCGTGGTGTGAAGGGCACAGGGACGTTCGTGACGGTGCAAGCCGACCAGCATGTCGGTGCTCGCCCAGCAGCAGACGACGCGACCGAAGGGCGCTGGCTCCGGCCACGCACACAGTGCGCCGTGGATCTTGACCAGGCCGGAGCCTCGCTACCCGGTCGTCCACGGGCGCGTCCGCAGCCGTGGCTCGCCGCCACCCCCGGCGATGGCGAGCGGCCGGCTGGGTGGAATCCGTGAAAGTTCGACAGCGACCGCGCCGAGCGCATGCAACGCGACGACCTCTGCCAGGTTTGCGGGACACCGCGGCAGGATGTCGTCTACGTCCTGGCGCTGGCAAGCCAGGTCGGCACGCTGGTCGAGATGTACGGCGGTGCCCTGTGCTCCCTGAGATGCGCGCGATTGACCGCGGCCGTGTGCCCGCACTACACCACGGCCGGCTCACCGACCCTGATCTACGCCGTACCCCGCCACGAACGCGTCGACCTGATCGGCTGCGACTTGGCCAACGACGACAAATACGACATCTCCGGTCTCGCACCTGCCGCCTCCATCTCGACATGCCGCGCGGCACACGACACGCCCGACAGCTCCGGGGCAGCGGGTCAGGGAGCGAGCGCCTCCGCCGTCACCGCCTCTCCCGAATCGCCGACAGTGTTCCGGTGCCAAGACTGCCGCGGCGACCTGGCGCACGACCCCGGCATGGAAGACTTACTCGTCTGCACGAACCCGCAGTGCTCTGCGGCTAGCCTGCCGGTCGCGCTGTGGCGAGCGCAGCGCGATCGGATATGTCGCGGCGACGACGTTCCCGCTCCGGGCGCCGGCTGGCCACGGCCTCTTCTCGACGGCCGCCCGCACCCGTGGCTGACGCCCGTGTCGAATGGGAAGCCGTGGTGGCGCCTTCTGGACGGTGTCCGGCAAGTGTTCGCTCAGAACGCGTGGCTGTGCCAGGTCTGCGGCGAACCGCTGTCCTCGTCGTGCTCGACGGCGACAAGGTGCTTTCCGACACCGCGATGCACCCACGCTGCCTCGCGGTCGCCGACGTGGTGCGCCCGCACCTCGTACACTCCGCCGCCCGCTACACCTACGCCGAGGTAACTCGCCTCGACCTCTTAGCCGACGGCCGCCCGCTTGCACCGCCACGCCCCGACGCCGCCGAAAGCGACGATGTTCTCTGGGTTCCCACCTGGACTGTGCCCGCGAACGCCGCCACATTCAATCAACGGCGCCCCAAGGCAGGCTGAGCAGGACCGTCGGCCCAGCTAGGTACAGCGAGCCACCGAGCATGACCGCGGAGCCTGGTAACCGTGTTCGGATCGACACCGACGGCACCGAGCACACCGTCGCCAAGCTCCACGACGTCAACATGCTCGCCCACGACGTCTCCGAGTGCACTGCGACCATCGGCCGGGACCTCGCCTGTGGCCGGCCATCCGCGGCCTTTTACCGCACGTGCTGCTCGACCTACCTCACACCCGAGGGGAGATCAAGCGATGCAGACGTCACCCGTCATTCACGACACTGCCTCGACGATCACCTGACGCACCATCGTCGCTTCCGCTCCAGGCGGGTGTGGGGCGCAGCCGGGCGACAACGCCATGGCGCGGAGCGAACACCCAGCACACCAGGAACACCGCGGTGGCGACCAGCACGATCAGCCCGCCCGCGGCGAGGTTGAGCGAGTAGGACAAGTACAGCCCAATCACCGCCGAGATCATCCCGATCGCCGGTGCCAGCACCATCATGACGCCGAGGCGGTCGGTGAGCAGCCGCGCGCACGCGGCCGGGGTGATGAGCAGGGCGAGCACCAGGATGTTGCCCACCGCCTGCAGCGAGATCACGATCGCGATCGTGACCATGGTGTAGAGCGCGATGTCGAACCAGAACACCCGTACGCCCAGCGCCCGCGCGGTTTCCCGGTCGAGGCTGACCGCGACCAGCTCCTTGTGCAGCGCGGCCGCGGCGAGCAGCAGGACCGCGCCGGCGATCGCGACGCCGCGGACGTCGCCGTCGCTGATGCCGAGGATCTGCCCGAACAGGAACGACTCCAGTGAGCCAGAGTAGCCGGGCGCGCTGGAAAGGACCACGATGCCGAGGCCGAACGCGGCGGCGAAGAATACCCCGATCACGGTGTCTTCCTTGAGCCGCTTGTTCTGCGCGAACACCGCGACGCTCAACGCGGTCAGCAGCCCGGCGATCGCGCCGCCGAGCGCGAGGTCGAACCGGAACACGAACGCGATCGCGACTCCGGGGAACACCGAGTGCGACACCGCGTCGCCGATGAAAGCCATGCCGCGCAACACGACGTGGCTGCCGATGACGCCGCAGACCACGCCGGACATCATCGCGACGAGGAATGCGCGGCGCATGAACTCGTGCTCCCACGGCGCGAGCAGGAAGTCGATCATCGGGCGATCCCCAGGGAGTGGATGAGTTGGTCGGAGCGGGTGACGCCGAACGCGCGCAGCCACACCTCGGGATCCCGCAGCTGCTCGGGTGGTCCGTCGGCGACGATGGTGCGGTTGAGCAGGCACAGCCGGTCGCACAGCGCTGCCGCCGCGGGCAGGTCGTGCGTCGTCATCAACACCGCGTTGCCCTCGTCCTTCAACGTCCGGAACAAGCCGGTGAGCAGTTCCTGAGTGGGCACGTCGAGCCCGGTGAAGGGCTCGTCGAGCAGCAGCAGCCGTGGCCGGAGGGCCAGGGCGCGGGCGACCAGCACTCGCTGCCGCTGCCCGCCGGACAGCTCTCCGATCGGGCGGCGGGCGAGCGCGGTCATGTCGACCCTGCGGAGCGCGTCGCGGACGTCGTCGCGGTCGTCCCGGCCTGCGCGGCGGAGGAAGCCGATGGCCGAGGTGCGGCCGGTGAGCACGGCTTTCTCCACCGAAATCGGGAAGTCCCACGCGAACTCGTGGCGCTGCGGGACGTAGCCGACCGTGCCGTCGAGCCGGATCGTACCCGCCGCGGCCGGGAGCAGACCGAGGACAGCGCGCAGCAACGTGGTCTTGCCCGCGCCGTTGGGGCCGATCAGCCCGACCAGTTCACGGTCACCCAGATTCAATTCCACATCGGACAGCGCGTCGCGGCCGCCGAGCCGGACGCTCAGCCCGGTGATTTCCAAGGCTGTCACGAGCCGCTGCTGCTACGCCGGGTCCGAGCCAGGACCGCGAACACCAGCGCGGCCAGGATGACCACGGCGCCGAGCACGTACCACCAGCCGCCCCAAACCGCGCTGTCTCCGTTCGTATTCGGAGTGGCCGCCCGCGTGGCCGGCGCGGGCGAAGGCGCGGTGGTCGCCGGTGCCGAGGGCGTGGCCGCCACGAAGGCGGCCGCCGGGTCGCCGTCGCCGACGTAGATCCGCAGCTGCTCCCGGTCGCCCATGGTTTTCCCGTCCGCGGTGGCGGTCAGCATCTCCACGTCCAGCGTGTACGCGCCAGGGGCCGAGAAGGCCCAGTTGCCGTGGACGTGGGAGGCCGCCTCGATACCGGTCTCCTGTGGGAAGGGCCGGGTGCTGCCGAAAACCTCCTGGGGTTTGCCGAAGTTCCCGTTGAGGAATAAAGAGAACCGGCCCGGCCCGGTGACGGCGTGCAGCCGCCAGGTGACTTCGCGGGCGACCACCCCGGCGATGGACGGGTCTTGCGTGTTCCATCCCGGCCACAGCACGCCGGGCCGCTGGACCTGCGGGAGCAGCCACACTGGCGCACCGGGCGCGCCGAGGAACGCGTACTCCGCCCCCGGGGGCACGTCCATCTTCGACGCCGACACGGCCTGCAGGACGACGTCGGGCAGCGGGCGCCAGGTCGCGGGCTGAGTGGTGTCGTCACGGACCTGGATCGTCCAGGCACCGTCGATCATCCGCGGGCCCATGTCGATGTGGCCGTCGGCGATGACGGTCGGCGGAGCGGGTGCGGCTGCGGCGGCCGGTGCCGTGGCGAGGGCGGCCGCGAGGGTGAGGACCGCGAGGCGACGGATCACGCGCCACCGCCGAGGCAGGTGCGCAGCTCGTCGGCGTTGTGCCGCATCATGGCCAGGTAGTCGCGGGCGTGCTCGTCGAACGCGTCGCCGTAGAGCAGGCACACCTTGACGTGCTGGTCGGTCGCGACCTGGGTGAGCACCGTTGCGCGCTGGGCGAGGTTGGGTTCCATGAACACCGCCGGGACGTGCAGGTTGCGGATGGTCTCGGTGAGCTTGCGGACCTGCTCAGCGCTCGGTTCCGAGGCTGGGTTCGGCACCACGAAACCGGCGACGGTCATGTCGTAAGCCTTGGCGAGGTAGCCGAACGCGTCGTGAGTGGTGATCAACTGGCGGCGGTCCTTCGGGATCCCGGCGATGCGCTGCCGGAGGTAGGTGTCGAGCTCGTCGAGCCGGCCGGAGTAGGTGCGGGCGTTCTCGTCGTAGGTGGCCGCGCCCTGGGGGTCGCGCTGCTTGAGGGTGTCGCGGATCAGCTGGACGTAGGCCTTGGCGTTGCGGGCGTCCTGCCACAGGTGCGGGTCGATCTCGCCGTGGACGTGCTTGCCGAGCACCGCCTGGGGCAGCTGGTGGATCGACGCGCCCGGCTTGCCGAGGAACGCGAACCGCGGATCGTCCGGGACTGTTTCCAACGCCCGGTTGGGCACGTCGACGACGACGTCGGTCGCGGGCACCGGGTGCTGTTGCCCGGTGCCGTTGTCCGTGAAGGCGTAGACACCGCCGGTGTCGAGGTCGACGGCCAGGTCGGTGTGCCCGACCCCGATGATCGTGGACTTGTCCGCAACGGTGTGCGGGTCGACGCCGACGGCGAAGGTGAACGTGCCTTCGCCGATCGGTACCGGGGCGGCCTGGCCGTTGACCAGCTGCGCCGCCAGCGTCAGCCGATACACCCCGGGTGCGCTGAAAGCCCAGTTCAGGTGGGTGTGCGCGGCCGGCGGCAGAGTCGTCGTGTCCTTCGCGTCGAGCCCGTCGGCGGAGTTGAAGTAGACGTCGGGCTGCCCGAGGGCTTCGGTCAGGTAAACCGCGACCGTGCCCGGCCCGTCGACCTTGGTCGCGGCCAGCCGGATGTCGGAGGTGCGGGTCGCGCCCCGGGCCTTGCCTTCCCCACGGACGGCGAGGCCGAGCCACGCAACGTCGAGGCCGATGTCCTCCACCAGCGGCATGACCGTAGCCCCGTAGGTCTCCGCGGCTTCAGCCAGCGAGACGTTCGGCGTACCGGGCCGGGCGTTCGCGTCGATCGTCTTGATCAACGCGTGCTCTTCGAGCAGCAGGTGGTTGGTGAACGTGACGTCGGCCTTCGCCACGTTCGTTGCGTCCCGCGGCGTCGGCTCGTAGGAGTGCGGATCACCGCCCGAGGGCACGATCGAGGTGACCGACACGCGCTCACCACCGACGTTGCGCACCAGATCGGCCAGGATTTCGGTGGTCGTGACCACCTGCAACTTCCCACTGGTCGCCGCGCCGCTGGAGCACGCGGACGCCAGCACGCCCACGGCCAGCAGCACCGAGACCGTTCGCCGCATCATCGGTCACCGTCCACAACGGACTCCCGACGGCGGACCAGGAGCAGGCAAGCGATGCCACCGAGCAACGCCAGCCCGGCCAGCGAAAGCGGTCCCGCAAACGAGAACCCCGTCGAAGCCAGCCCGGCTCCACGCGAGCGGGCGGCGACGTCGTCCGCGCAGGTGCCCGCGGGCGGCGTCGACGTCGTGACCGGCAGCGCCTGCTTCGGGTCGACAGGCCCGACGGCGAAGGTCACCGTCTGCTGGTCACTCGACTGGGCGCCGGAGGCGAGCTTCGCGCTGTGGGTGAAGGTGACGTGGTAGATGCCCTGCTTGGTGAACGTCCAGTTGCCATGGGCGTGCGTGCCGAGCCGGACGGCGTAGCTGTCCGGGACGCCGTCGCCGCTGTCGAACGCGAGCACCGGCTTGCCGAAAGGGTCGAACTCGAACACCGCGAGCGCGCCAGGACCGTCCACTTTGTCCAGCCGCCAGGTGACATCTCCGCTGACGTCGCCGCTCTTCAGCTCTTCGGTGTTCCAGCCCAGCCACAGCACGCCGGCCTGCTGGGTCTGCGGGATCTGCCAGATCCGGTCACCCGGCTTGCCGAGGAAGGAGAACTGCGTGCCCTCAGGCACGGTCGTGGCTGCCTTGTCCACGACGTGGAACACGACGCTGCCCGGTGTCCGCCAGGTCGTGGTGCCCGCAACAGTGCCGTCCTTGACCTGCGAGACCAGCTTCCCGCCGACCAGCCGCACGGCGTAGTCGACATGGCCGTCGGCCAGCACGACCCCGGTAGTCGAGGTCACCGGACCAGCCGGCACACACGGCTTGGTCGTCGGGACGGGCGCGAGACCGCCGCCACCCGGCGACGAGGGCGCGGGCGGCGACGTCGGCCGGGTGCCGGACGGGGCGGAGGAAGTCGGCGCTGACGTCGATGTCGGTTCCGACGTGGGCGGTGGCGGGGTGCCGTCGCCGGTCACGACGTGCTCGACCACCGCCGAGCGGGCCTCGGCAAAGTCGGTGGAAGACCGCGGGACGAAACGCGCGGTCAGGGAATGGGAACCGGAGGCCAGTGATGCGGTGTCCAAAGTGGCCTGTCCGCCGATGACGGCGGCGTGGCCGAGCACGGTGGCGCCGTCGGCGAACTCGACCCACCCGACCGCGTCGGCCGGGCTGACCGTGCCGGTCAGCTTAACGTTCTCCCCCACGGCCGTTGTCGCGGGGGACGTGGTGAGGGTGGCGGTCGTGGCGGTGGCCGGGATGTCGGCGGCCGACGTTCCGCCGACGTACCAGGTGTAGTCGACGAGCCCGGAACTGAGCTGGTGCCCGGCGGTGTCGGTCGCGGTGGCTTCGAAGGTCACCGTGTACCGGCCGAGCGCGCTGAACGCCCAGTTCGCGTGGACGTGACTGCCGACGGCCTGGTGCAACGACTTCGGGCCGCCGTCGCGGGAGCTGAACACCCGCAGCGGCAAGCCGAAGGAGTCGGTCTGGAACACCTCGAGCGCACCCGAGCCAGCGACGCCGGCGAGGCGGAGGTCGATCGCGTCCCCGGCGAATGTCCCGGCGCTCAGGCTTTCGGTGTCCCAGCCTGCGAACAGCAGCGAGAAGTCCTGGACCTGGGGCGCGACCCAGACCGGGGTGCCGGCGGCACCGAGGAACGAGTACTCCGGGACGTCCGGGACGGCGATCCGGGAAGCGTCGTTGTCCCGCAACTGGAACAGCACGTCCTCGGGCGCGAAGAACTGATGGGGTTCGTTGCCCACGCGCGTGCGCAGCGCCAGGCGCCCGTCGGTGTACTGCACGTCGACGGTGTCGGTGTGCACGTCGTTGAGCACCGTGCGCGGCCGCGCGGCCGGCACCGGCCCACTCTCGGCGTGCGCTGCCGGTGCGAGCAACGGGAACGACATCGCGGCGACGCACACGGCCAGCAACGCACGCACCGGTCTTGACCTACCCAGCATGGATCTTGCCACCCATCAGCGTGAAAACACATGCGCGAACCCTGTCTTGTTAACGAATATCATTGTCGTTAAGGTTCTGTCCAGTCCGTCCCCTTCCTCACCCAAGGAGTTCTTGTGCGTCCTCGTCCTGCCCTGCTCGCCTGCAGCGCCGTCACCGCGGCCCTGCTCGCCGGCCTCTTCACCGCTCCGGCCCACGCCGCGCCCGCGGTGGTCCTCGATCACGGCCACGTCGACGCGGTCGACGTCGAGTACGAAGACGGGGCCCTCGAGCTGCACGTCCACGACGAGTCGGTCGAACCTTCCGTCGAATACGACCCCGCACAGGTGGTGCTCAAGGCGCTGCCCGGCGCCCGAACCACCGTCCCGGCCGACGCCTCCTACCGATTCCTCGGCCCGGCCGGCGCACCGGTCTCGATCCTCCCGGAGACCCAGAACCCGGACCTGCTCTGGCCCGGCTTCAGCACCGAAGAACTGACCACCGGCGTCTTCGCGAACGACTCGATCAAGGTCACCCTCAAGTCCGCCCGCGGCCCCGGCAAGGCCAGCGTATTCACCACCGACCCGTTCGGCGCGGCGAACGTGCTGCTCAACAGCGGCGACGGCCTGCCCGACGCCCTGACCCTGCCGGCCGGGCTGCACGAACACGTCAACTGGGGCTTCACCAAGCCCGGCCTCTACAAACTGACCTTCCAGGCCACCGCGACGCTCACCACCGGCGCCAAGGTGTCCTCGGCTCCGGCGGTACTCACCTTCTGCGTCGACTGATCCCGTTCACCACCGAGAAAGGTTCGTCATGCGCCTGAAAACCGGTTCCCTGACCGCCGCGGCGGTCGCCGCCGCGCTCAGCCTCGTCACCGCCCTGCCCGCCGGCGCGGCGACGACGGTGCTCACCACCGGACACGTCGACGTCCTCGACGTCGACTACACCTCCGGCGCCCTCACCGTCCAGCTGCTCGACGGCACCAGCAGCCCGAGCGTCAGACGCGCACCGTCCACTGTGGAACTGGACGTGCTCGCCGCCGCGAAGACCACGGTGCCGAACAACTCGGCATACAGCTTCCTCGGCACCCCGGGCTCGACGGTGTGGATCCTGCCGCAGACGCAGAACGCGAACCTGCTGTGGGCGGGCTGGAACAGCACCGACGTTCCCACCGGTATCTTCCAGGGCAACACGTTGACGATGAGCCTGCTCAGCGTCAGCGGCGGCAACCTCAGCGTCTACACGCAATCGCTGGGCACGCCGACGGTCCTATTCAACTCCGGCGACGGGCTGCCGGACGCCAAGCCGCTGGCGGCCGGGGCGCACACGCACGCGAACTGGGCGTTCAGCGCCGCCAGCACGTACACGGTGACCTTCCGGGTCAGCGGCACGCTGGCCGCCACCGGCGCGACCGTCTCCGCGGACGCGACGTACACCTTCAAGGTCCTGCCCTGAGCGGTGGCCGGGCACGTCGGCTTGCCCGCGGCGCGCCCGGCCCTGCTATCCAAGCCCCTCGTACGGCTCGGCGGGCGCCACGACGGGCCGGACGTCCTTGACGTCGATGAACGGGATGATGCCGCCGTTGACCGGGTCCTTGGCTTGTTCGGCGGTGTAGGCGCCGGTGACCTCGAGCCACGAGTCGGGCTGCAGCACCGGCGGAATCTGCCCATCCAGTCCGACCTTGACGGGCTGGGCGTCGGCCGCGCAGCAGTTGAGCACCATCCGGACCAGGTACGGCGCGCCGGCGTTGTCGAAGGCGACGAAGCCGGTGATCGTGACGGTCCGGCCGCCGAGGGAACGTCCGTGGTCGTAGACCGCACGGGCCGCGTAGTCGTTCACGCCGAGCTGGACCGGGTTGCTGACCGGGAGGTCGCGGAAGGCGAACGGTGGCGCCAACGCCGTGCCGGTGCGCATGGCGCTGTAGGCGCCCAACGCCGGTGGCGCCGCCAAGACGAGCGCGAACGGATCAGGCTTTGGCCGCCAACTGTTCCATGATGTGGGCAGTTCAGCCGGTGACGTGCCGCCACGAAGATCGGCATGAACACCGGGGTGTCAAAACCCACGAGGTGATACTCCGGACCGGCCGACGAAGTGTCCGCGGCCGCGCTGGGTGTGGTCGTCGGCGAGTCGGGCGCAGTGCACGACGTTAAGCACCCGCCGGTCCCGACGGGTTCACCGCGGCGCTGATCGTCGCATCGTGACCGTCGGCATGGCGACGGTCCACGTCGCGCCGTCCGGTCCGGTCACCGCGATCGGCTCCGGTTGCAGGGTGACGGGTTCTTCGAAGGTCAGCTCGACCTTGCTGGACGCAGCGGTCAGGCTGGCGCCTTCGGCGGGTGAGCTCGACGTCAGCTCGGCGCGCACGGACGCCGGCCGGCGAAGGCCAGGACGCCGGCAAACGAGTGGTCGTTCGAACGACCGGAAAAGGTCCCGCGGTCCTACCGGGAGGTCCGGCTCAGCGAAGAGCGGCCAGGACGTAGTCGTCACCGTACTGCCAGACGGTCCCGACCTCGGCGAAGCCCGCCTCACGCAGCAGCGTCCCGTGTGCCTGCGGGCTGAGCCGGTTGCCGTACCCGGTCGACGTGCCGCCGAGCTCGTCGCCGGTGAAGACGGCCCGCAGGTCCGGGTCGTCGGCAGCCGCGGCCCACCAGCTCTTCCAGTCCTCGTTCGCCTCCACGCCCACCCGCGTGGCCCGGCGGTCCTTGATCGCCTCGGCGAGGTCGCGGACACCCGGCTGGTCGTCGTACAGGTGGTCGCCGTTGACCAGGGCACCGCCGGGCCGCAGGACTCCGGCGAGGTCCCGGTAGACGCCGGCCAGCCGCTCGGGCCGCAGCCAGTGCAACGCCGTCGTCGACACAGCAGCGTCGACAGCGCCCTCCAGGAGCCAGCCGTCGTCACCGAGGCCGACGTGGAGGTACTCGATCTTCGCGTCGGCTGGGACGGACGCGCGGGCGAGCGCGAGCAGGAACGGGTCGTTGTCGATCCCGACGACCCGCGCGTGCGGCAGGCGCCCGGCGAGCCGGGTCGCCAGGGAACCGGGCCCACAGCCGAGGTCGAGCACCACCGGCTCGGCGACGTCCCGGGTGACGTGTTCGACGACGTCGATCAGCACGTGGAACCGTTCCTCGCGGTCGGCGATGTAGCGCTCCTGCTGCGCGTCCCACCGCCGGACCCACTTTTCCGCCAGTTTCCCGTCCACCCGGCCTCCCTCCGTGATCTTGATCCTGTGTAGCACACGGGAACCATGGGCTACCGTGTGTCCGACAACTGAAACAAGGCACCCAGTCGGGGGAAGCCGGTGTGAATCCGGCGCTGTCCCGCAACCGTGAACGGCCGTGGCCGTGAGCCGGAATGCCCGCCGGGTGCCTGCCAACCCCAACTGTCGTGGAGTGCGGAGCGGGGTCCCGTTTCAGCGCCACGCGCGCCCGGGACAGTGCTCGATGTCCCGGAGGTCCTCATGTCGCGTCACCCGTTCACCCGCAGAGGGCTGCTCGCCGGCTCCCTCGGCCTCGCCGCGTTGGCCGCCTGCGGTACCGGCCAATCCTCCTCGAACCGGCTGCGCGTCGCGTTCTCGGCAGGCGGTTCGAAGGAAACCCTCGACCCCGCACTGGTTTCCCTGTTCGTCGACCAGGCCCGGGCCAAGGCGCTGTTCGACACCCTCGCCGCCTACAACGCCGACACGTCGTTGCGGCCGCGCCTCGCCGAGTCCTGGGAGAGCGACGCGACCGGGAAGCGCTGGCACATCCGCCTGCGGCAAGCGTCCTTTCACGACGGACGCGCGGTCACCGCCGACGACGTCCTCTACAGCTTCCGCCGCATCGCCGATCCCACACTGGCTTCGTCGTCACGGCAGTACTTCGTGAAGGTCGACTTCGGCCTCAGCAGAGCGATCTCGCCGACGGAACTCGAACTGGTGCTGACCGCGCCCGACTTCGAGTTCCCGGCCGGCTGGGCCGCACCCGGCGCCGAGATCATCCCCGCGGGGACGACGAACTTCGGCGCGCCGGTCGGATCGGGTCCGTTCCGGTTCGTCTCCTTCACTCCCGGCGGACCGGCGGTCTTCCGGAAGTGGGAGTCTCATTGGGACGGCGCACCGACCGTCGACGAGCTGGAGTTCGTTCCGGTCAACGACGAGACCGCGCGCGTGAACGCCCTGCTGTCCGGCCAGGTCGACTACGCGCACGACCTGGCGGCCGGCACGGCGGCACGGCTCGCGAACGACAACCGCGTCGCCCTGCTGGAAGCCAAGGGCACCACGATGCAAGGGCTGATCCTGCGGCTCACCCAACCGCCGTTCGCCGACCCGCGGCTCCTGCGCGCGGTCCTGTCCGGTGTGGACCGTGACGCCCTGAACCGGGTGGCGCTCGCCGGGCGCGGCGAGATCGGAAACGACCTGTTCGGCAAGGGGCTTCGCGGCTACGCCACCGGAATCCCGCAACGGACGCGCGACGTCGACCTGGCACGGTCGCTCGTCCGGGAAGCCGGTGCCGAAACCCTCGCGTTCGCCATCGAGACCAGCGACGTCGACCCCGGCTTCCCGACGGCGGCAACGCTGATCTCCCAGCAGCTGAAGGACATCGGCCTCAACGTCACTCCGAACACGCGCGCGTCGAGCACCTACTTCACCGAAACGAAGACCAAGGGCGTCGCCGCGCTCACCCGCACCGCCACGCTACCGGTTGCGACGTTCCTCAACCAACGCTTCCGCACCGGCGGCTCCAACAACATCAACGGGTTCACCTCGCCGGAGTTCGACGCGCTCATGGACCGCGCCGCGGCGACGGCGGACGAACCCGCGCGGCTGGGGCTGCTGGCCGACGCCCAGCGCATCGTCCACGACCGCGGCGGCCTGCTGGCCTGGGGCTTCAGCACCTGGACGATCGCTGCATCGAAGCGTGTGTCCGGGCTGGTCACCGCTCCCCCGAACACCTTCGACTGGGCCCGGTTCGACCGCGCCCGCCTTTCCTGACGTGCTGCCCTACACCGTGCGGCGGCTGGGATTCGCCGTGGTGCAGGCCGTCGTCGTCCTGGTGGCGACGTTCGGCGTCACGGCGCTGCTGCCCGGCGACGCGGCCTCGATCGTGCTCGGCGAGCAGGCCACCGACGACCAGCTGGCCCAGGTCCGCCACCAGCTGGGCCTCGACCAGCCGGTGCTCGACCTCTTCGGGCACTGGCTGGGCGGCCTGGTCACCGGCGACCTCGGCCGCTCGCTGGTCACCGGAGCGCCGGTGACCGACGAGCTGACCCGACGCTTCGCGGCGACGGCGTTGCTCGCCGCGGTGACCCTGCTCGTCCTGGTGCCACTGGCGTTGTTCGTCGGCGTGACGAGCGGGCTGCAGGAAGGATCGCGGGCCGACCGGTGGCTCACGACCGTCACGGTCTTCCTGCACGCGATCCCCGAGTTCGTGCTGGGCATGCTGCTGCTGGCGGGCTTCGCCGTCTACATCGGACTGCTGCCCGCGACCGCGGCCGGGATGACCGGCACCGAGCTGGCCGGCCGTCCGGAAGTGCTGGTGCTGCCGGTCGCGGTGCTCGTGGCTCGGCAGCTGTGCGACATCGCCCGGCAGCTGCGGATCGGCGTCGCCGAGCAGAATGCCGGGCCGGTCGCCGAACACCTGCGGCTGCTGGGTCTGCGCGAACGGACGGTAGTGCTGCGTCACCTGCTGCCGGGTGCCGCCGCCCCCGCGGTCCAGCAGCTCGCCCGCGCGGTCGAGGGGCTGCTGACCGGCACGGTCATCGTCGAGTCCCTCTTCGCGATCACCGGCCTGGGCACGGGGTTCGTCGAGGCGGTGCAGAACCGGGACATCCCGCAGGTGCAGGCGTACGTCCTGGTGTTCGCCGGGGTCGTCGTGCTGGGCAACCTCGCCGCGGACCTCGTCGCGCACCGGCTCACCCCGCGCCGGGAGCTGGTGACCTGGTGACCCGCTGGTTCCTGCTCGGCGTGCCGTTGCTGATCGCCCTGGCCGGGCCTCTGCTCGCCGGCCCGGTCGAGTCGGTCGCGGCGCCGTGGCAGCCGCCGGACGGGGCGCATCCCCTGGGTACCGATGTCCTCGGCCGCGACGCGCTGACCGTGCTGCTGTCCGGTGGGTTGCCGGTGATCGGCATGACCGTCGCCGCGCTCGCGCTCGCCTACCTGATCGGGGTTCCGCTCGGCCTGCTCGCCGCCGGTCGACGACGGCTCGTCGACGACGCCGTCATGCGCTCGCTCGACCTCCTCCTGGCGTTCCCCTCGCTGCTGGTGCTGATGGTGCTCGCGGCGACCGGCCACCGCGGGCCCGCCGTGCTCGTCCCGGCCGTCGCGGTCCTCCAGCTGCCGATGGTCACCCGCTTGGCGCGGACCGCGGCGCTCGCACCGGGCTGCCGCACCGCCGTCGAGGCGCTTTACCTGCAGGGGCAGCCGTGGTGGCGAGTGCAGTTCGGCTACGTCGCCCGGCACGTGACCGGTCCGATGGTGACCGACGCCGGCACCCGCCTCGGCGTGGTGCTCTACCTGCTGGCGTCGGCGAACTTCCTCGGCCTCGGCCTGCCGGCCGACTCACCGGACTGGGCCGTCGTCATCGAACGCAACAGCGAAGCGCTCTACACCCAGCCCGCGCTCGTCTTGGTGCCCGCCGTGCTGCTGATGGCCTTGTGCGTCGGGACGAACCTCGTCGCCGACCGATTCCTCGGCCGCCGGGAGACGCTGTGACCGTCCTGGACATCACCGGCCTGTCCGCCCGCTCCGGCGACACGCTTCTGCTGGACGACATCACGCTGAGCCTCGAGCCGGGCCGGGTGCTCGTGGTGCTCGGCGCGTCCGGCGCGGGCAAGACCACGCTCGGCCTGGCCGCCGTCGGCCGGTCCCACCCCGGCGTCGAGCTGACCGGCTCGACCGGCCCGGTTGCCCGCGCCGGTCACCTCCCCCAGCAACCGGCCGCCGTCCTGGATCCCGTCCGCCGGTGCGGCCCGGTCCTCGCCGAGCTGGCCTCGGTACGGCACCACGGCCGCGCGGCCCGTCTGGCTGCGGCCCGCGCGGCACTCGCGGACGCCGGGCTCGAGCAGTGCCTCTGGCGGCGGTTCCCACACCAGCTGTCGGGCGGTCAGCAGCAACGCATGGCCCTGGCGACAACGCTGGTCACCCGCCCGCGCGTCCTGGTCCTCGACGAACCCACCACCGGCCTCGACCCCGAAGCCCGGTCGGCGCTCACCCGCCGGCTACGGCACCTGGCCGACGACGGCACCGCGCTGTTGGTCCTCACCCACGACCTGGTGCTGGCCCGGGCCATCGCCGACGACATCGCCGTGCTGCACGACGGTCGCGTGATCGAAACCGGCAGCGCGGACGCCGTGCTGACCCATCCCGTGGATCCACGGACCCGCGCACTGCTCACCGAGAACAGCCCGGCTCCCGGTGCACCGGCTCCCTCAACCCCGGTGCTGACGGTCCGCGGGCTCACCGTCCGCGCCGGGCGCACGGCGTTGATCGAGGACGTCCACCTCGACCTCGGGGCGGGCACCCGGACCGCACTCGTCGGCGTCTCCGGCGCGGGCAAGACGACGCTCGCCCGCGCGATCGCCGGGTTGGCCCCCTTGGCGGCCGGAACGATCGAGCTCGACGGCGTCGAGCTGCCCGCGCGGATCCGTCGGCGCACGAAGGCCCAGCTGCGCGCCGTCCAGTACGTCCACCAGGACAGCCGGGCGTCCTTCGACGAGTTCCGCGACGTCCTGGACCAGGTCGCCGACACCGCCCGGCTCCTCCGCGGAGTCACTCGGGAGACCGCCCGCACCGAGGCCCGCGAAACGTTGACGTCGCTGGGAATAGACGCCGCCGACCGCCGACCCGGTCAGCTCTCCGGCGGCCAGCTGCAGCGCTGCGCCATGGCTCGCGCGCTCGTCGCCCACCCGCGGGTCCTGATCTGCGACGAGGTGACATCGGCCCTCGACACGGCCGCCCGCGCGCTGGTCCTCGACGCCCTCATCACTGCGATCTCCGACGACGGCACAGCGGTCCTGATGATCAGCCACGACCACACGCTGCTGTCCGCGGCGACCGACCGCACGATCACGATGACCGACGGGCGCATCACCTCCGGCAGCGATTCCGCTACGGCAGCGTTCACCGAGAAGCGGCCGCCGGCGTTCCGGCACTGGTGACCGGACCACACCGGGTGGTGTCCCACTCCGCGTGTTCGCCCGAACGCGAATTTCACTCATGGTGGCGTCCCCACCTGCGGATTCCCCACCTCTGTCCCGGCCCCACCTGGCTACGCACCTCCCGCTGAAGGACGGTGGGACTACGGGAACGGAGCCGGGAGACGAGGACGGTAATGCGTGCCAGCCACCACATCGAGCGAAGAACGAGCACGAGACCGGTGTGGGAGGACAGCGCCGCGATCGACGAGCTTTGCTCGGAGCTGCTCCGGTCGCTGCCGAGGGTCGATCAACGGATCAAGGGCGCGCGATACGTCCGAGGGCTGCTCCGCACTCCCGGGCGCAAGACGATGCGGAACATCGCCGCCGAGCTCGGCGGCAACGCAACGGAGCAGACCGTCCACCACTTCATCAGCGGTTCCACCTGGAATTGGGAGCCCGTCCGGCAGGCCCTGGCCGGCCACGTGCTGCGGCAGGCACGCCCGCAGGCGTGGGTACTCCGGCCGATCGCGATCCCCAAAGGCGGGCGCCACTCCGTCGGTGTGGGCCGGCGGTTCGAGCCGACGGCCGGGCAGGTACTGGACGGCCAGCACGCGGCCGGGGTGTGGGCGGTCTCCGAGCGGGCCACCGCTCCGGTCAACTGGCGCCTGCACCTGCCGAAAGCCTGGGTGGAAGACCGCGATCGGCGACTACGCGCGAGCATTCCCGACAGCACCTGCGTGGAACCGCTTTCCGGGTGCACGGTGAGCGCGTTCACGGCGGTCGCGAAGCCGTGGTCCCTGCCGGATCTGCCCGTTGTCTTCGACGCGCGGGAAGCGGACGCCGAATCCGCGATCCGGCGGCTGCGCGCGCTCGGCAGCCCGGTGCTCGCACGGATCGACAGCGATCTGCCCATCGTGGTGACCGACCCGGCGCTGCCCGCCCACAGTCCCCACCCGATTCCCGTGACCGCCGTTCTCGCCTCGGCCGCACACCTCAGCCGCGGCAGCGTCTTGCCCGGACCCGGACGCCCTCTTCGCTCCGGCCGGAGCCGGATCACCACCACGAGAGTGCGGGTGAGGATGCCGGCCGCGAGCGGGGGCGGCGACCTGATGCTGCTGGGCATCGGCGGTCCGGACGGCCGACCCGAGCAGGTGTGGCTGACCGACCTGGTCGCCTCCCCCACGGCCGACCTCCTGCGCCTCTCGCGCTTCGTCGACCGAGTCGACCGGGACGTCGCGTCGATCGCGACGCCGGTCGGCATTCGCGACTACGTCGGCCGCTCCTTCGGCGGCTGGCACCGCCATGCCACGCTCGTGTCGATCGCCCACACGATTCGCGCGCTGGGCACGGACCCCGTTCTCCGCAAAGAGCCCGCTTCCACGTCTCGGCGCCGCCCGTAAGGTCACCGCGGAATACTTCCGTTCGAGCGACAGGAATACAGCTCGGAACCGCGCAGTGACCGGTCGCGCGAAAGGCCGCAGCTCCTCCCCTGAACAGCCCAGCGGTACGGCCGGATCGACGGCATCTGCCACCCGAACGGGTCAATATTCCCGGTGTAGCATGGAACGCCGGGGAGCGCGATCAGGGGTGGGCCCGAGCGCTGGAGCCGTCGCGCGGGCTCGGCCGGGCACCGGAATTGGGGGAACGGCAGACTGATGTCCGCTGATCGAATCGAGGAAGATCCGAGCGCGACCGAGGCGGACCAGGTTCACCACGCCTCACCGGAACGGAGTGTGCTGAACTCGCTGGGGGACCTCACCGGAATTGCCGGGGAGAATGTCCGGAACCTCGAAAACATCACCGCGACGGCCGTGGAACTGAACGATCGGCTTTCCGCGTTGGAAACCGGCCTCCGCCGGTCCCGGCGCCTCAACGAAGAGCACGCCGAGATCCTCGACGAAGTGCTCGCCGAGCCCGACCTCGACGGCGTGGCCAAGCAGGTGGCGCGGCGGATCCACGGCGACGTCGTGATCTGCGGCCCCGACGGAGCCGTGTTGTCGGCGTCGGGTGAGCAACTGCACGAGATCGAGAAGACCGTGGCGGCCGGCGCGGTGGCCGCGCACACCGACCGCCGGCCCGTGTGGCTGGCCGACGCCCGGCTGGCGATCCCCGTCGTGGCCGGGAACGAAGGCGTCGGCACCATCGTCGCCCGGCCCGGCGGTACCGAGCAGATCGATCAAGAGCGCTGGCGGATGTTCGCCCAGGCGGCCGCGGTCGCGTTCCTGCTGCAGCGGAGAACCGGCACCGCCCGCGACGGGCAGCATCGTGACGAGCTGCTCGACGACGTTCTGGCCCGCGTGCCGATTCCCCCTGCCCAGCTCGACCGCCGCGCCCGCCGGCTCGGCATCAACCTCCGCGAGCCCTATCTCGTGGTGATCGCACGCCCGGAAGAGAAATCGCAAGGCCGGTTGCTGATCTGGGCATCGTCGTTCACCCACCGGTCCGGCGGGCTCCGAAGCATGCGGGACGGGACGGCCGTTCTGGTTGTCCCCGGCACCGACGCGAGCGCGACGGCACGGATGGTCCGGGACGAGCTGACGGCACTTCTCGACACGCCGGTGACCGTCGGTGCCGCGGGGCCGGCCTCCGACCCCACCTCAATCCTGCCCGAGTACCGGCAAGCGAACCGCTGCCTCGACGCGATCACCGCTCTCGGCGGCGCGGGGACCGCCGCCTCGACCCGGGAGCTGGGATTCGTCGGCCTCCTGCTTTCGGACACTCCGGACATCGACGACTTCGTTCAGAGCACCATCGGGCCGGTACTGCGCTACGACGACGAGCGCCACACCCGTCTGCTCGAGACGCTGACCGCATACTTCGGTGCAGGCGGCAGCCCCACCTACGCTGCCGACCGGTTGTACGTCCACCCGAACACGGTCGCACGGCGCCTCGAACGTGTCGCGGACCTCCTCGGCGACGACTGGCAGAAGCCGGAGCGGGTGGTCGACCTGCAGCTCGCTCTGCGGATCCAGCGAATCCGCACCCTGATGGCCCAGCGCTCCGAAGACGCCGAGAAGGCTGTTTTCCACGCTGGTCATGGCTGACCTGACAAACTGCCGCACGTGCAGTCGCACGGCCGTTCGGATCCGACGTAGTGTTTCCTCATCGCCATTGACCATTACGAGCGGCGTCCGGGTATTCGCCGGACGCTTGGGGGCGAAAAGTGGAATCCACCACGGACGGGAAATCCCTGGTTCTGGGCTGTGCGTCCACCGGCGCCAAGTTCACGCCGGCCAACCACCGCCTCACCGGGGATGCACTCCTGGACGAAATCTGCAGCGGCGGCACCATCAAGACGTCGCCGTCGGCGCTGCTCGCCGAAGCAGAAGCGTTGCACGGCATGGGATGCCGGTACTACCACTACCACGCGAGGAATCGGAGGACCCACGAGCAGACGACCAGCAACGAGGTCTACCAGAAAATCAGCCAGGAGCTGCAGCGACGGTGCCCGCAACTCCTGATCAGCTTCGGTGCGAGCCGAAACGGCGCCGAGGTCCGGGAAAGCATCGCCCGCTTCGGGGAATGGGAGCGCGTCAGCCAGTGCGGGCTTCCCCTGCACCTCGGTGGGGCACACTTCGTCACCATTCAATCCGCGGTCGAACTGCAGCTCATGTGCGAACTGGAGCGGCAGTTCGGCGAATGGGTGACCGATGCGGCCGACAGCCCGCGGTTCACGGAGGCGATCCTCGCCTATCAGCCGTCAGACCGGCTGACGGCGTCTCGCCTCGACACCTATTCGACGACCAAGGGCGCCGACTACGGCCGGACTTCCCCGGCCATCCAGTTCGAGGTGTACCGGAGTGCGATCGAGGCGCGCAGCCGGCTGGGTCTCTTCCACGAGGTGGAATGGGTGCAGTTCCCGCGCAGCCAAGCGATGTCGCGTTACGCCGTGGAACACCCGCTGCTGGGCCTCGGGGGCAGCGGGCAGCTGAACGTCACGATCCTCTTCGGGTTCTCCCCGAGACTGCCCTTCCCGCGTACCTACGCGGAGTTCAAGCGAGTCGTGGCCGCGGCGAAAAGTCTCGAGTACGACCTCGCCGAGCCTCATGTCCAGAAACGGCACGTGACGATCACGGTGGGCGCCGCGGTGCTGCCCCAGCAAGCCGCCGCCCATTTCACGCCACTGGACGTCGGGCCGCGAACCGGCCGCCGGATGTGCGCGCTGCGCAGACTGGCCAACTACGCCTGCCGACCTGACAGCGAGGTGGACATCCTGCGGTTCGGCATGGAGGACAGTCCGTACACAGTGGACAGTCAGGGTCGGCTTCGGCCGGCCGGCAACACCGAGCTCGCCGAAGCGGTTGTCGCCGAGATGACGGCGAACGGTGTCCGGGTGGAAACCGACCACCAAGTGGTCTCCGAACGGCTCGGCTTGAACTGGATCAGCCAGAGCGTCCTGCGCGAACAGCGGCGTCGACCACTCGGTCAGCCCGTCGACCGCCCGCTTCAGCCGGCCTGATCCACGACTACACCGGCACGAAAAGGAGAGCCGAGCTCGTCATGCCCTTCCACGACCCCGAGTTCTACGACGACCTCGCCGACACCTATCACCGGATGTACGAGGACTGGTGGGGGTTCGCCGTGCGCTACGCCGAACCCATCGCCGCGGCGCTTGCCGGTGCGGGTGTCGAGCCTCCGGCGGAGGTCCTCGATTGCACGTGCGGCATCGGTACGCAGGCCCTTCCGCTCGCGACCACGGGATACCGGGTCACCGGGTCCGACCTGAGCGGCCGCGCCATCGAGCGAGCCGGCCGGGAAGCCGCCACCCGCGGGCTTGACGTGCACTTAGTGACCAGCGACGTCCGCCGGATCGACGAACAGTTCGAGCGGACCTTCGACGCCGTGATCTCGGGCGCCAACTCCCTGACGCACCTGCTCACCGACCAGGACCTGCGGCGAGCACTGCGGGCCGTCCGCCGCTGCCTGCGCCCGGCAGGCGTGTTCGTCGCGACCATCCGCGACTACGACGAGGTCTTGCGGGACGAGGCTCCGGGGCTGCTTCCCGAGCTGTTCGGCAAAGGCGACGACCGAAGCGTCATCACCCAGGCCTGGGAATGGGCCGAGGATCGGCGGACTCTGACCACGATCCACATCCTGACCATCAAGAGGCGCGGCCGGCCGGGGTGGGACACCACCGTCCGCACTACCGATTACCGCGTCCTGCGGCGTGCCGAGTTCGACGCGGCGTTGTCCGCGACGGGCTTCGGCGACATCCGCTGGCGTTTCCCGGAAGAGACCGGGCACTACCAGCCGATGGTCGTGGCCCGCGTCAATCCCGAATGGACAGAGGAGATCGTTCGTGCCTGAGATCGACGGAATCTGTTTCGACCTGTTCTCGACCCTGGTCCACAAGAAGCCCGGCAATCCGTTCTTCGGGAAGGTGGCCGACGAGCTCGGTCTCGACCTGGCTCGTTGGAAACCGGCGTACGACGAACTCCACGACGACACCATGGCGTCGATCGTCCCGGGCATCGTGGCGCGCGTCGTGTTGTCCGCCAAGGCCGCCGACGTCCGGGTGGCACCGGATGCGGCGGAAGCCGCGGTCCACCGCCATTTCGGAGATTTCGTCGCGAGCATGGAGGTCGACGCGCAGGCGGTGCCGCTGCTCGAACGGCTCCGAACCGGCGGAACGTCACTCGCTCTGGTCACCAACGCCTCCGACCACGCCGAGTGGCTGTTCGACCGGCTCGGTCTCCGCGAGTGCTTCGACGTCACCGTTTTCTCGCACCGGGTCGGCCGCCTGAAGCCCCACCCCGGGATCTACCGGAGCGCGACCGATCGGCTCGGCATCGCCGCTTCGCGGTGCGCGTTCGTCGGTGACGGCCAGCACGACGAACTGCGGGGTGCCCGGGAAGTGGGGATGACCACCGTGCTCGTCGACCGCCGGCTGCCGCACACCGCCGCGGCACGGGCCCACGCCGACTTCGTCGTCCGCGACCTCGACGAGGTCGGCACCGTGCTCGACGGACTCACCGTCTCCCCCGACCTCAACAGCAGGATCTAGAAGGAGAACGCCGACCATGCACTTGATCGACAGCTGCCGCGTAACGGATTCTTCCGGCTGCCACCGCTACGACTTCTGGAACGAGCAGTTCCTCCTCGACGGCAGCCCGCACACCGGCTGGAGCTCGCCCAGCCGCAACGAGTCCCGCACCGAGCACCTCGACTTCGACCTCGGCGGGGTCCGCGTGCCCACGCGCATCCGCCTCCAGCGGAGGCCCGTTCCCGTCATCCGGACCGGTTTCCCGCGCGGGGTCCGGGTGATCGTGCTGCCGGATGACGGCGGGCAGAAGCCGGTGCTGGTCGCCGAAGACGTCGACGTCGAAGCGGGCGCCTGGTTCGAAGGCGATCTCGAACCGGTCGCGACCCGGCGGATCCGGCTGGAGACGTCCGGAGTCGAGATCCGGCCCAGCGGCAAGTACTTCACGCAGCTCATGCAGGTCCAGTTCCTCGAAGGCTGATCACGAACGGAAGGTGTTCAAGAATGACGTTGCGCACGTTCACCGTGCCGACCGAGCCGTGTGCCGACAGCGTGGCACGCAAGCTCGGCGTCTTCGCCAGCGATCGGATGCAGGCGGCGGCATGGCGGCTCGCCCCCGGACAGGACATCTCGGCGCGGATGCACCCCCGCGCCGACGGGCTGGTCGTCGTCTTGGCGGGACGGGGCGAATTCCAGGTCTTCGAGACGGCCGAGCCGGATCCCGCCGGTTGCTACGTCCCCTCGGCCCACTACCCCCTCGACGCACCGCCCAAGCGGCCGTTGCCGGAACCCGGGCGGCACGAGATCGGGCCCGGTTCGGTCGGTGTGGCCCCGGCCGGCCTGTACTACGGGCTGGTCAACACCGGGGACGAGGTCCTCGTGGCCGTCACCGTGACCGCGTCGGACACGAGCGGGACTTCGTGGACGGTGCGCGCCTCGTGACCGAAAACCTGCTGACCCGCACGGAGCGGGCCGAAGACGCCGACGACGCGTGGGTGCTGGAAACGCTGCGCCGCCACGAACCCGCCACGATGCACACCCAGCACCCGGTGGTGTGGCACCACGCCCGCGGCAGCCGGGTCTTCGACCGCCGTGGCCGGTCCTGGCTCGACTGGACGAGCGGGATCCTGACCGCCAACGCCGGGCACGGCCGGGAAGAGGTCGCCGAGGCGATCGCCGGACAAGCCCGCCAAGGTCTGCTGCACGCGTACATGTTCCCGACCGCGGTACGAGCGCGAGTGGTCCGGGCGCTGAGCGAACTCACCGGGTTCCCTCAGTGCGTCCTCTACACCACCGGCGCCGAAGCCGTCGAGGGCGCGTTGAAGATCGCCCGCCGCCATGCGAGGGCGAAGGGCCGCCGCGCCGTCATCGTCACGTTCGACGGTGCTTTCCACGGACGGACCCTAGGCGCCCAGCTGGCGGGCGGGCTCCCGGCCCAGCGCGACTGGGCACCGGAGTGCGACGACGTCTTCGTCCGGGTTCCGTTCCCCGCTGCGGGCGAGCCGTGGAGCCTGGCGGAGTTCGAAGGGGAACTGCACGCCGTCGGCGTCCGGCCCGGCGACGTCGCCTGCGTCATGGGCGAGCTGTACCAGGGGTCGACGCTGCGCGGGCTGGACCCTGCGGCCGCGGTGGCGTTGCGCGAATGGTGCACCCGGACGGGCGCGCTGCTCGTGTTCGACGAGATCCAGTCCGGCTTCGGCCGGACCGGCGCGCTGTTCGCCCACGAGCACACCGGGATCCGACCGGACCTCCTGCTCTGCGCCAAGGGCCTCTCGGGATCGCTGCCGGTGTCCGCGGTCCTCGTCGCGGACCCGCGGTTCACCGAAGGCCTCCGTCCCGGAGAGCTGACGAGCACCCACAGCGGCAATCCCGTCTCGCTCGCCGCCACCGAGGCCAACCTCGCGCTCTTCGCCGACGGACGCCTGGTCGCGCAGGCCGCCGAGCGGGGCCGGCAGCTCGCTGCCGGCCTGGACGGCTGGGCGTCGCGGCGCCCGGATCGCCGACGGGTGGTGGGCGCCTTCGGCATGGTCGCCGGCATCGCGTTCACCACGCCGGACGGAGCACTCGACCCGCCCGCGGCCCGCCGCGTGGTCACCGAATGCGTCGGCAACGGCCTGCTGGTGTGCGTCCCGTCCACGCTGGGCGGCGCCATGGTCAAGATCATGCCGCCGCTCACCACGACCGAGGCCGAACTCGCCGACGGCCTGGCCCTCTTCACCGCGGCTTCCGACGCCGCGCAACGCGACTGACCATTCCACGACGAGGGAGCGCAACGCCCATGGGTACCACCGGGAAGACTCGGGGTTTCATCGTCCTGAGCGACCTGTCCAAGATCGGCCCGTACCTGACCGACCTGCGGGCGCGCGGGATCGCCGTGCTGGCCGTCTCGCAGCCACGGGGCTCGGTCATGGTCCAGCGCGGCCTCGAGCTCCTCGGCACCGCCGGTCACCCGTTCTCCGAGCTGGCAGACGTCGCCCTGCTCGACGGCGGCGACCTGAGCGGCATCGTGGACCAGGCGAGCCGCTGGACCGCGGACTACGACATCACCGGGGTGCTGGTCGCCGCCGAGGTCTACGTCGAGGCCGGCCAGGTCATCAGCGATCTGCTCGGGTTGCCCGGTCCCGGCATGCGGGCCGCGCGGGTCTGCCGCAACAAGCTCCTGCAACGCCGGTACCTCGCCGAGTGGAGCCCGAAGTCGGTGCTCGTCAGCGCGCCGGCGACCACCGCGGGCTACGACGGGCCGTTCCCGGCCGCGGTCAAGCCGCTCGACCGCGAGTCGAGCATCGGAGTCCGGCTGGTGGACAACGCGGCGGCGCTCGCCGCGATCGTCGAAGCGCTGGCTCCGGGCAGCCGGATCCTGGTCGAGGAACGCGTGCGCGGGCGGGAGTACAACGTGGATTCCATCGTGCTCGAGGGCAAACCGATCGTCACCTTGCTGACGCAGAAGGGCACCAACGAGAACTCGACCGAGTTCTTCGTCGAACTGGTTCACACGACTCCTCCGGCCAACTTGGACGAGCGGGAGGCCGGCCTCATCGCCGACGCCCAGCACGGTGTTGTGGACCGGCTCGCCTTCGAAACCGGTTTCGCACACGCGGAGTACCGGCTCACCGACGACGGCCGGGTCGTGCTGATGGAGATCGCGGCGCGCGCACCGGGCGACGCCTGCCTGCCGCTGTACCACCTGGCGACCGGCCAGGCCGTCGAGCCGGTGCTCATCGACGCGGCGATGGGCCACGCGACCGGCTACCCGCCGGCCTTCCGCCGCCGGGGCCGCCAGGTCTACTTCGACCACGCCCCCGGGACTTTGCTCGACGTCCACGCCGAAGGCACCGGCGAGGTGCGACCGCGCTGGCTCGCCGACACCACCGGCATCTGGCCGCCGCTGCGGCCGGTCGACGAGCACGCCCCGGCCAAGCTGCACGAACTGTTCGTGCTCAAGAAGCGCGGCGACCGGTTGCTCCCGATCACCGAGTCGTCGAGCCGGGCCGTCACCGCCATCTTCGATGCTCCGCTCGACGTCGACATCGACGCCGTCGAAGCCGAGGTCAGGCGCGCCGTCACGATCGAGACCGAGCCGGCTCGATGACGGAGCTGAGCGTGGCCGCCGGGCGGGAGCGCACTGAACCGGTGGTCAAGGTGCTGGCGTGGGACAACCTGCTGGGCAGCCTCGGCCAGTACAGCGTGGTGCCCGCGCTCGGGGTCCTGATCGCGACCCAGGACCCCGGGGCCGGGCCGGGGGCGGTGGGCGCGGGGCTGTTCCTGTACTTCGCGACCGTCGGCCTGGCGTCGCTGGTGGTCAACCGCTGGGTGGCCCGGTTCCGCTACCGCACCACGCTCTGGGTGAGCTGGGCGCTGGCCACCGCGGGCTTCGCGCTATTGGCCCTGCTGCACACGTTCGCGCTGCTCGTGGCGGCCCTGCTGCTGGCCGGGTTCGGCGTGAGCGTCCACCACGTTCTGGCGCGCGTCCTCATCGCCGAGCGCACCACCGGCGACGTCGAGCGGAACCGGGCGTACTCGTGGATGAACGTCGCGCTCAACGTCGGCGGTGCGGCCGGCCCGTTCATCGCGAGCCTGCTCTACGTCGCCGGGGACGCGCGCCCGCTGATGGTGGCGGTGGCCGTCTGCTACCTGCTCGCCTCGGCGGTGCTGATCCGGTGGCTGCCCGCCGATTTGCGCCCGGCACCGACACCGACGGCGTGGCCGCTGAACCGGGCGGGCCTCAAGGTGGTCTTGCGGCACCCGGTGGCGTGGCGCACGGTCGTCGTCGCGACCCTCGCGACGTTCCTGTACGCCCAGTTCTACTCGGCGTTCGCGTTGCTGGTCGCGGAGCGGATCGCGGCTCCGCTGATGCGGGCCGTCCTGCTGTCGGGGCCGGCGATCGCCATCGTCGTCCTGCAGTCGGCCGTGACCGGGGTGGTCACCTCCCTCATGCGGCGCGGCGCGCGGCCGATGCCTCTGCTCGGCGGCGCCACCGTGGTCTTCGGCATCTCCATGGTGTCGCTCGGGTCCGGACTGCCGGTGCTGTCCGCGTGCCTGCTCGCAGTCGCGCTCTTCGCGCTGGCCGAGATGGTCTTCACGCCGATGCTCAACACGGCGTTCGCGGCCTTGCCGTTCCCGACGTCACTGGAGCGGCTGAACTTCCGGCAGGTGTGCTGGACCGCGGGCGAAGCGCTCGGCTCGCTGTGCGGCGGAACGCTGTTCCTCGTGCTCGCCGCGCGCGAACTGGACCGGTTCTACTGGCTCGGCCTCGCGGTGGTCTCGATCGCCGGGACGGTGCTCCTGCTCGTCACCCGGCCTCGCACCGCATCGAGGAGTGCGTCATGACCGACCCCGGCTTGCGCTACATCGGCGCCCACGAACTGTCCCGCTTCACCGGCGCCGCCCTGCGCGCGGCGGGAGCGCGTCCCGCCGACGCCGAGGTGACCGCCGACGTCCTGGTCGCCGCGGATCTGGGCGGCGTCGAGAGCCACGGTGTCGCACGGCTACGGCGCTACGTCGAAGGGCTTCGGGACGGCAGTATCGACCGGGACGCCGTGCCTGAGGTCATCCGCGACACCGGCGGGACGTGCATCGTGGACGCACACAACGGCCTCGGGCAGCCGGCGCTGCGCACGGCCGTCGACCTCGCCGCCGAGCGGGCCCGGACCACCGGGGTGTCCGTGGCGCTGGTGCGGCGGTCCAACCACATGGGCATCGCGGGCTGGTTCGCCGAGCGGGCGGCGCGCGCGGGGACGTTCGCCGTGGTGGCCACCAACGCGGTTCCCCAAGTGGCGCCGATGGACGTGCGCGAACCGATGTTCGGCACCAACCCCCTGAGCTACGCCGTGCCCACGAGCGACGGACCGATCTGCTTCGACGGCGCGACCAGCGTCGTGTCGCGGGGAAAGCTCGAGCAGCTCGGCCGGACCGGCGGGTCGATGCGAACCGGCTGGGCGCTCGATCCCACCGGCCGCCCGGCCACCGACGTCCTCGGAACCGTCGACGGTCTCATCGGCCGGGACGGGCACGCGCTGCTGCCCGTGGGCGGTGGCCGCCCGGAGCACGGAGGCCACAAGGGATCCGGGTTCGCCCTGCTCGTCGAGCTTCTCTGCGGGCCGCTCGCCGGTGCGCGGTGGAGCCGGCACACCTACGAAGACGGCGAAGCCGGCGTCGGCCATTTCGTGCTCTGCCTCGATCTCGGCGCGCTCGGAGATCCTGCCGAGGTGGACGCGGAACTGGCGGGGCTGGCGCGGGAGATCCGGGACGGGCGGCCGGTCGACGTCGCGAAGCCGCCGCGGCTGCCCGGAGACCGCCGTCGCCGGCTCGCCGAACGCCGCCGGACCTACGGCGTGCCGGTGCTCGAGTCCGTCGTGAACGACCTCCGCGACATCGCCACCCGGCTCGGCATCCAGCCGCCGTCGCCGGCGAACTACGACATCCCCGCGGTGACCGCACCGCGCTGACCGTTCCCGAGAGGAAGCCATGCACTACGAACGTCTGGACCACACCGTCCTCACCGTCGCCGACATCGACGCGACGGTCGACTTCTACGGCCGTGTGCTCGGCATGGAGGTGGTGACCTTCAGCAGCCTCGTCGCCAACCGCAAGGCTCTCCGCTTCGGCGACAGCAAGATCAACCTGCACGAGGCGGGCAACGAGATCCAACCGACGGCCGCGAACCCCGGCCCAGGGACCGAGCACCTGTGCTTCGTCGTGAAGGACCCCGTCGAAGGAGTCGCCGACCACCTGCGCGCGGCCGGGCTCGAGGTCGAAGACGGGCCGGTCGAGCGGGCCGGCGCGCTCGGGCCGATCACGAGCGTCTACGTCCGGGACCCGGACGGGAACCTCATCGAGCTCAGCAACTACGCGGACCGCTGATGCCGGCCTCCGAGCGGGTTTCCGCCCGCGTCACGGCCATCGCGGAATCCGCGACGCTGGCCGTCGACGCCCGGGCCAAGGCATTGGTCCGGGCCGGGCGGCCGGTCATCGGCTTCGCCTCGGGCGAGCCGGACTTCCCGACCCCGGAGCACATCGTCGAAGCGGCGGCCGCAGCCACTCACGATCCCCGGTACCACCGGTACTCCCCCACCGGCGGCCTGCCGGAGCTGAAGGCCGCCATCGCGGCGAAGACCCGCCGCGACAGCGGTCTGGACGTCGACGAAGGCCAGGTCCTGGTGACCAACGGCGGCAAGCAGGCGATCTACGAAGCGTTCTCCACTCTGGTGAACCCCGGCGACGAAGTACTGGTGCCGGCCCCGTACTGGCCGACGTACCCGGCCGCGATCGCGCTCGCCGGTGGCACACCGGTCGCGGTCCCGGGTGACGAGCAGGACGGCCTGCGCGTCACCATCGACCGGCTGGAGGCGGCTCGGACGGCGAAGACCACCATGCTGGTCTTCTGCTCGCCGAACAACCCGACGGGCACGGTGTACACGCGCGCGGAGATCGAGGCGATCGGTCGCTGGGCGGTGGCCAACGACCTGTGGGTCCTCACCGACGAAATCTACGAGCACCTCGTCTACGGCACGACGATCTTCCACTCGCTGCCCGTGGTGGTGCCCGAGGCGCGCGAGCGGTGCGTCGTCGTCAACGGGGTCGCCAAGGCCTTCGCGATGACCGGCTGGCGGGTCGGCTGGACTCTCGCTCCTGCCGACGTGACTGCGGCGATGACGAAACTGCAGTCCCACCTCACGTCCAACGTCGGCAACGTCGCCCAGGTCGCCGCGTTGGCGGCGCTGTCCGGCGGTACGAAGGAGATCCGGCGCATGCGTGCGGCCTTCGACCGACGTCGCCGCACGATGGTCCGGATGCTCGGCGAAATAGACGGCCTCAGGTGCGCCGAGCCGGACGGCGCGTTCTACGTCTACGTGTCGGCGAAGGACGTCTTGGGCAGGCAAATCGGCGGCAGGCGCCCGGGTACCACCGCCGAGCTGGCGGCCGTGTTGCTGGAGGCCGCGGAGGTGGCCGTGGTCCCCGGTGAGGCTTTCGGGGGTCCTGGTTACCTCCGCCTGTCCTATGCCCTGGGCGACGACGACCTGGCGGAAGGGATCACGCGGATCGGCAAGCTGCTCGCCGGCAGCTGATACGCTCGTCACCGGGACGCGGTCCCGGTGACGAGCTTCCCCTCACGGGCAGGTCAGCGTCGGCTCCGCAGACGACGAACCCGCCGAAGCCAGCTGGGCCAGGCCGCGGCCGCCGAGGCCGAGGACCGCCTGCGTCGTCGCCCGGACCACGGTGTCGGCGTTGTAGCCGGTGGCGTCGTAAGCGATCGCGCCGCGGTTCGCCGGGACGCCCGCGCAGCCGACCTGCAGGCCGGCGAGGAATGTCTTCGCCTTCTGGGCCGCTGCGAACCGCAGGCCCGCGCGGAACGCCTGGCCCGCGAGGCCGGTCGTGTTCGCGTTCGGGGCGACCGCCGGGTCACCGGTGCCGACCGAGATGCCGCCGCCCGTCTGCTGCTTGCCCGCCAGCCAGGTCAGGCCCTGTTGGGACTTGCCGATCCGGCCGGTCGCCTGCAGCGCCTGGGCCACCATCGCCGTCGAGTCGGTGTCGCTCACGCACGGCGTCGCGCCGAAGTCGAGCGGGAAGCCGCCGTCCGCGCACTGGGTGCCGGCCAGGAAGTTCACCGCCGACGCGGGTGCGTGACCGGGCGTGCGGTCGAGCGCGAGGATCGCGAGGGATTGGGAGAACGCGTTGCTGAAGTCGCCGAACGCCGACTTGTCGGAGAACCGGCCCGACGGCGTGAGCAGCCCGCGCAGCCGCGTCGGCAGGTCGACGCCGCCGAACGACGCCGGATCGAGTCCGCGGACTTCTGCGGCCAGCGCGGCCTTGGCGGTCGCGCCCGCGTAGGACTCGGTGGTGCCGTCGCCGATGTAGCCGGCCAGGTTCGAAGCGACGTAGGTGGTCGCGCGGCCCGCGGCGATGTCCGCGACACCAGCCGAGGCGAAGGCGAGGATGCCGTCGATGGTGAGGCCGGTGTCGGGGTAGGCGACGCCGCCGAAGACGGTGACGAGGTGGTCGCCGTCGATCAGCTGTCTGGCGAGCCAGCCGGCGGCGACGTCGGCGCTCTGCTTGGGCGGGGTCGTCGCGGATGCCGTTGCCGGGACGACGAGGGCGGCGGCGGTGACCGTGGCCAGGACGGCCGTGAGGTGGCGCAGTTTCACTGTTTCTGCCTTTCCTTCGGGAGTTCGGCGAAGCTCGGTGCGACGCCGTAGGAGGCCTTGCGCGAAGCACGCCGCAAGGTGGCGAGGACGGCGGGACCGAGGACGAGGATCGCCGCGGTGTTGGTGATCGCCCGGCCCGTGTCCCAGCCGGCCGTCGAGGTCAGCAGGGTGAAGACGGCGAACCGGTGGAGGTTGTCCAGTACCGGGTCGCCCGGGACGTAGGAGATGTGCCCGTCGTAGTAGGCGACTTCGGCGCCGGTGATGAACGGCCAGAACCACAGGTTCATCAGGAACCCGAACAGGTACGCGACGACGATCCCGTACATCGCGAGCATCGCGATTTCGGCCTTGCCGGTGATCCGGCGCGGCAGTAGCCCGGCGCCCATCCCGATCCACGCCGAGCACAGCATCTGGAACGGCAGCCACGGTCCCACGCCCGCTGTCAGCAGCGCCGAGGCGAACAACGACGTGCACCCGAGCACGAACCCGAACCCGGCGCCGAAGACGCGCCCGGCGAGGACGAGCATGAAGAACACCGTCTCGATCCCAGCCGTCCCCGCGCCGAGCGGCCGCAACGCCGCGTTCACCGCCGAGAGCACCCCGAGCATCGCAAGGGCTTTGGCGTCCATGCCGCCTTCGGAAAGCTCGGCCAGCACGATGACGATCAGGATCGGCAGGATGCCGAAGAAGATGAAGGGCGCGTCCGGCCCGTGCTGCATGCTCTGCGGCTCGACGCGCACGAGCAGCGGCCAGACGAACATCATCAGCCCGGCCAGCGACGCCAGCCCCAGCACGACCGCCGACCGCGGGCCGACCCGGACCGCCTGGTCAGCGCGCCCCCAGTGCCGGATCACGAGACGGCCGCCTCGACCTCGGCAACGGTCAGCCAGCCGTCACCGAGGATCTTCGCCACCTGCGTCGCGAACGCCGGCGAACCACCGAGCACCTCGGCGGTCGAGCCGTCGCTGACGATCTCCCCCTCCGCCATGACCACGACCCGGTCGGCGATCGTCGCGACGAACTCGACGTCGTGCGTGGCCACGACGACCGCGCGCCCTTCGGCGGCCATCGCGGCGATCATCCCCGCGAGCGCCGCCTTGGCCGGGTAGTCCAGGCCGCGGGTCGGCTCGTCCAGCAGCATGATCGACGGCGACGCCGACAGCTGCACCGCCAGCACCAGCGCCAGCCGCTGCCCTTCCGACAGGTCTCGCGGGTGCCGGTCCGGATCGATGCCGGGGGCGAGCCGGTCGAGCAGGCCCCGGCAGGAACCGGGCGCGGAATCGGTCTCGGCGTCGGCCGCGGCGCATTCGGCCGCGACGGACTCCAGGTAGAGCAGATCGCTCGCGGTCTGCGGAACCAGCCCGACGACCTTGCGCGCCTTCGCGCTCGACAGCTCCCCCGGGTCGACACCCGCCGCCCGAACCTTCCCGCCTTGCCGCGGGCCGGAGCCCTGCAGCGCCCACAGCAGCGAGGACTTCCCCGAGCCGTTGCGGCCCATCATCGCGACCACCCGCCCGGGATGCAGATCGAGGTCGAGCCCGCGGACGGCGACCACCGGCCCGTACCGCACGACCACGCCGGACGCGGTCAGCACCGGTTCCGCCGGCGCCTCGGGCACCGGCTCCGGACGGCGGCCGAGGCTGTCGCGCAGGGGCCGGGCGACGCGGCGGGCGTCGCGGACGGACATCGGCAGCGGGTTCCACCCGGCGAGCCGGCCGAGCCGCACGATAGGCGGCGCGATCGGGGTTGTCCGCAGGATCTCCGGCGGGGTCCCGTCAGCCACCGAGCCGTCGCCGGGGACGTAGAGCATGCGGTCGGCGAACGGGATCACCCGCTCCATCCGGTGTTCGGCCAGCACGACCGTGGTACCGAGGTCCTGTACCAGCCGCGCCAGCGTCGCGAGAACCTCTTCTGCCGCGATCGGGTCCAACGCGGACGTCGGTTCGTCGAGGACCAGGACCTTCGGGTGCACGGTGAGCACCGAGCCGACCGCGACGCGCTGCTGCTGCCCACCCGAGAGCGTCCGAAGTGGACGGCGACGCAGCTCGGCGATGCCCAGCAGATCGAGGGTCTCCTCGACCCGGCGACGCATCACCTGCGGCGCAAGGCCGAGCTGTTCCATCCCGTACGCCAGCTCGTCCTCGACCACGTCGGCAACGAACCCGGCCAGGGGATCCTGGCCGACGACTCCGACGAGGTGCGCGAACTCCCGCGGCGGACGTGCCCGGGTCGTGACGCCCTCGACCGACACGGTGCCTTCGAGATGGCCGCCGGTGAAGTGCGGGACCAGGCCGTTGAACGTGCCCAGCAGCGTCGACTTCCCGGACCCGGTGCGGCCGGCCACCAGCACCAGTTCGCCCTCCCCGATCGAGAGCGAAACTTCGGTGAGGACGGGCTCGGGTTGCCCGTGGTACCAGAAGGACACGCGGTCCAGCTCGATCATGCGGGGACTTTCTCGGGTTCGGGCACCGCGTCGAACGGCAGCGCGGGCGGCGGAGTCAGGAACGCGGGCAGCACGCCGAGAAGCACGCCGGCAAGAGGCAGCCAGGACAGCAGCGGCCACGACAGCGTGCTCAGCGACGGGTTGAGGTTCGTCGGGTCCACACTGGATGTCGCGAACAGCACCGCCGCCACGCCGATTCCGCTCAACGCGGTGACGAACTCGGCTGGATGCCACCGGTCGGGCCGGTATCGGCTGCGCTGCACGCGGCGGCCGGCGGTCCGGAAGCCGATCAGGCCGAGCACCACCCCGGCCACGAGGAACGGCGTCGCGAGGAACCGCGGGGTCGAGCCGTCGAGGGTCGCGTAGATACCGACGCAGATGCCGATCAGGCCGGTGATCATCAGCGTGCCGGTGAGCAGCCGGGCGCGGGCCTGCACAACCCCGGCCCGGCCGTAGCCGCGGGAGTCCATCGAGGACGCGAGCTGCAACGACCGGTCCAGCGCGTCCTCCAGCACCGGGATGATCACCGCGTGCAACGCGCGGAACCGTCGTCCCTTCGCTCCCCCGCGCAGTTTCCGCGCCCGGTGCACGCGCTGGACGCTCTCGGCCAGCTGCGGGAACACCGACAGCGCGACGATCACCGCCGTCCCCGCCTCGTACAGCGCCGGCGGCATCGCCTTGAGCAGCCGTTTCGGGTTCGCCAGGGCGTTGGCCGCGCCGAGGCACAGCACCATGGTCGCCAGCCGGAGGCCGTCGAAGAGCCCACCCAGCACCGACTCCGCGGAAACGGCCCCGAACAGCCGGATGCCCGCCGCCCACGCGGGCAGCGGGATTTCCGGCAGGTTCAGGACGATCGTCGTGCCTTCGGCGCCGCCGAACACGATCCGGAACACCACGCGCACCACGACGATCACCACGCCGAGGTAGACGTACATCCGGAACGCCATCGCCCACGGCGCGTCCGCCCGCCGCGCGACCACGACGTACCCGAGCACCGCGCAGATCGTCAGCAGCAGCCACGGGTTCGTCGTGCGGCCGGCCGCGACCGCCAGTCCCAGCGCCCACACCCACCACGCCGCCGGGTGCAGATCGCGCGGCAGGAACCAGGAGGCGAACATCACCGGTCCCGGGCGCGCTTGCGCTGCCGGGCGGTGAACCACGCCGCGGCGGCGAGCAGGACGACGGCCCCACCGGCCACCCAGGGCGCGTAGTCGCTGGCCCCGGCCTGCTCCTTGATCGCCTGGTTCACGTCCGGCGCCGCTTCTCCACCGGTGAACGCCACGTTCTTCGCGGGATCGGGCGCCCCCTGCGCACCCCCGCCTGGCCGTGGCTTCGGCGGCGGAAGCGCCCGCGAGGACGCCGGATCCTGCCCCGTCGTGGCCGTCTGCGTTTCCTCGACCGGTGCGCCGCGGGTCGCGGCGATACCGCCGCCCCGCTGTCCACCGGCCACGCTCCCCGGCTGCTTCTCGTCGACGTCGCCGGAGCTCGGTGCCGGTTCGGCCGCCGTGGTGCAGGGCCCGGCGGTGCCGGGCCGGACCGGCGCGATCCGCGGTACGGGGTTGGTGTCGGCGGTGGCGTTGAGCGAGAATGACCAGCCCTCGAAGCCGCCCGGGGTGAAGTCCCGGTTCTTCACGCCCCACTGGCTGTATTCCCAGGCGCAGTTGTTCCCCGCGTGCCAGTACGACCAGTACCCCGCCGCGGGCGGAGTGTCTACACAGGACTCCTTGTAGTGCTCGTCGCCCTTGACCGGAATCTCCTCCACTGCCGACGGGCGGTTCTCGATCCGGCAGATGAACGCCTCACCCCAGCGCTGCACACCGGCGATCTGGAAGCCGGCGTTCTTCAGCGCGTCCAGGCCGGTGCCGCGGCCTGCCTGCGGGTCACAGCGCACGATCGTCGTGCCGCCGAGCTGCTGGAAATCGATCACAACGGTGACGCCGGTGCCGTCGGCGCAGAAGCCGGGTTTGCCCTTGCTCTGGTCGATCGCGTGCGCCGGGCCCGCGGTGAGCGCGGCCGTCAGCAGGGCGACGGCCGCGCTCGTCAGGATCCGCCTCATTGCACCGTGAGGGTGGCCGTCGAGCTGGTGGAGCCACCGGCCCCGGTGGCCTGGATCGTGTAGGTGTAGGTGCCCTTGGCGGTCGGCGTGATCGTCTTCGTGCCGCCCGGCACCGCCAGCGAACCGGACCAGCTGCCGCCACCGGTGGCCGGGGACACCGACTGCGCGGTCAGCGTCGTCGAGTTGGTCGAGGTCCAGGTCAGCGTGGTGCTCTGGCCCAGGGTGATCTTGCGGTCCAGGTCGTCGACCGACAGCGACACCGTCGGCGTGCTCGCGCCGACCGCCGGGTTGCGTGGGGTCACGCGCGGGACCGGGTTGGTGCTCGCGGTCTTGTTCAGCGAGAACGACCAGCCCTCGAAGCCGCCGGGGACGACGGTGCGGTTGAGTGCGCCGTAGCTGCTGTAGGTCCAGGTGTTCCCGGAGCCGTCGGCGTTCCAGTACGACCAGTACGCGGACGCGGGCGGCGTCCGGATGCACCCTTCCTTGTAGGTCGGGTTGCCCGTGATCGGGATGACCTCGGTCGCGGACGGCCGGTTCTCCAGCCGGCACACGAATCCGAGTCCCCATTGCGCGGTGCCGGCGACTGCTATCCCCGCGTCCTGGATGGCCGCGATCCCGGTGCGGGCGGCGCCCGGGCTCGGGTTCGGCGAGCAGCGGGTGATCGTCGTGCCGCCGAGCTCCTGGAAGTCGACGACGACGGTGACGCCGGTGAGCGCGTCGGCGCCGGTGCAGATGCCGTCGTAGCCCTTGGTCGGGTCGATCGCCGACGCGGGCGACGCCGCGGCCGTGACCAGCCCGGCCGTCAGGACGGCCCCGGCGAGGATCGTACGGATGCGTCTCATGCTGTTACCCCCGGTTGTGTGGTGTGGTGCGACGGACGAGGTGGCGCAGGCCGACGGCCAACGCGAAGACGAGGACGAGCGCGGCGCCGGAGAACCGGGTCGCCAGCCAGAAGGCGGAATTGCTCGAGACCGGTTGCGCGATGACGGGCAGGCCTGCGGCGAGCGGCTGGACGACCGGTCGTGGCTGGGCGGTCGTCAGTGGAGAGCCGTCCGCGTCGAGCCAGGTCCGGCCGGCGACCCCGGTCGCCGCCGCGATGCTCGTGCCCGGGTCGCTCGGCCCGCCCGGCGACTTCGGGAACCCGCCGTCGGCAAGCGCCAGCCCGCCGAGTGTGCGCGCGGCCTTGCTCGCGTCCAGCCCGGCCACCTGGCGGCCCCCGGCGACGACGGCGGTCAGCGCGAGGTCCGGCTGACCGTCGGCGCCCGTCACGGTCCCGTCCTCGCCGGTCCGAGCGGTCAGGGCCGCGGCGGCGGTTTCCAGCGCGTGACGACGTTCGGACGTCGAGACCGCCGGAACGGAATTGCGCGGCTCGGCGGCCAGTGCCTGCACCGCGACGGCGGTCGCCGCGAGGTCTCCGGTGGCGCAGGACTCCGCGGAGAACGCCGCCGGGAAGAGCCCATCCGCGCATTGGTGGGCGATCAACACGTCGATGGACGCGGCCGGGTTGGCGCTCGTCGTGGTCGCCAGGGTGGCCCACGCGTGGCGCTGGAGCGATTTCGTGCCGTCGGCGAACTCGCCGGTGTCGGTGAACTCGCCGTCCGGAGTGCGCAGTGCGGCGAGGTCGCGGGTGAGGTCGTTGTCCCCGGACCCCGCGAACCGCGCGATGATCTGCAGCTTGGCCAGGGGCTCGGCGTAGGACGCCGCGCCCTTCTCGTAGGGCGCGCCGTGGGCGTAGGCCTTGATCGAGTCCGGGTTCAGCAGGAACCGGGACGCCCGCGCGACAGCGTCCGGCTGCTGGCCCAGAGTGCGCAGGCCGAGCACGAGGTCGGCGGTGAGGTCATAGTCGACGAACGTCTTGCCGTCCTGGGTGACCTCGACGTGGTCGCCGTCGACGAGTTGCCCGGCGAGGTAGCCGGCGAGCCGGCCGGCCGGGGTCGGGCCGGTGACCTGCGTCGGCGCGCTCGGAGGCGTCACCACCGTGCCGCGGGGTAAGCCGCGCCTGATGGCCGGGCTGCCGACCTTCTTGCTGACCGGCGGCGTCGACAAGTGCTCGCCCGTCGGCGCAGGTTTTTCGCCGGGCGGTGATGGCGGTGGCGGTGGCAGACAGCCAGGGTCCGGCGACGTCGGTGTCCCGGCGCGGCGCAGGGTGAGGTCGTGGAAGCCGACCTGGGACAGGCCGAGTCCTGCCTGCGCGCTGGCGCGGATCCAGGTGTCGAGCCCGGCGATCCCGTTCGTGCGCGCTGCCTGGTACTCGGCCGGGGTGTAGGCGATGGCACCGACCTGGTCCTCGAGCCGGGTGCCCAAGTCCGCTGCGGTCACCTGGGCGGACTCGAGGAACGCCGCCCCCGACGTCATCGCGGCGTCCACGCAGCCGGCGTCGGCGAGGGCCTGCAGGATCAGGCCGGTGCTGTTGGTGTTGGCCGCTTCGGTGCCGACGCCACCGCCCCAGCCGCCGCTCGTGGTCTGATGCGCCTTCAGCCACCGCACGGTCTTGGTGATGGGCGCGTCGAGACCGGCCGCACCGGCGTCGCGGGCGGCGAGCATCGCCGACAGCGCGATCCCGGTGGCGTCGCCGTCGGGCGCCGACTGGCCGAACGGCTTGCCCTCGTCACAGGTCGAAACCTTGTGCCCGTCCGGCGTCACCTGGTCGCCGGTCTCGGTCGTGGGAACGAGGCCGAAGAAGATCCGGAAGTAGCCCTCCGAGCACTGCTGGGACAGCATCGTGTCGAGCGCGAGCCGGTCGGTCAGGCCGACCCCGGCGAGCCCGATCACGGCCAGGGCCTGGCCGAACATGTTGGCGTTGTTGCTGACGAAGTCCTTGAAGTCGGGGTTCTTCGAGTAATCGCTGACCCGGCCCCTGTCCACGCCCGAACGCATGATCGCGCCCAGGGTTTCGGCGACCATGTCGTGCCCGCCGAAGTTCCGTGGGTCCCGTCCGGCGACTTCCGCGGCGACCAGCACCTTCGCCGCGGCGCCGCCGGTGATGATGGCGTCGTAGCCTTGGCCCGGGACGAGCCCGTCCCAGGTGTAGTAGTCGGTGGCGTGGTGGTCGAGGTACGCCACGATCGGCGCAGCCAGGGCGCCGTCGCCCGAGGCGTACATCGCGAACAGCGTGTCGATCATCAGGCCGTGGTCGGGCAGCTCGCCGCCCAGCGGGTTCTGCAGGGTCCCCTCGGGCGAGAGCTGCGCGGAAAGCCACTGCGACGTCGGCTTCGAGGCGGTTTCGCCGGCGAAAGCCGGGCTTAGCGTGCCTACGGCGACCACCGCAACAGCGGACACCAAAGCCGCAAGGCGCGTGCCGGCCAAGTCGTCCTTCCTCTCCCCAGGCGCCGACGCGCACGAGGGAGGGACCGGCCCTGAGGGCCGGGCGTCACTCACTGCTTACGCGACAGCGGATCGACAACACCTGCCCGAGGAGGTAGTCCGACTCGTCACCCAAGGTGACCCACGGTTGCGCGACAGTGCCGGATTTCGACCGGCTTCCCCCGCCACGGGCAGCAAATGATGAAGTTGTATTGGCCAAACGCCTTGACCGTAGCAGCTGTCCAGCCGGACGGAAACGGCAAAACTCACGTCTGCGTCACATCAGGGGCACCGCCGCGGCCCCGCCGTCCCGAGCGCGCCCCACTCCGAACGGCAAGGTCCCTACGAGCAGCGAGTGCAGCCTGGAGCACGTGCTTCGGACAGCACCCGTCGTCCGGCGCCGGTTCGCCGCATGCGGCCAGCGCGGGCAACTGCCCTTCGACAACGTCCAGCAATTCGGCCGCATCGCGCAGCAGCCGCTTGAGGGAGGCGATCTGCTCCATCTTCGCGCCGAGCTGTTGTCGGCTCGCGTCGAGCTGCGCGAAGGCAGCGGGATCGAGCACGACCACGTCGGCACCCGCTAGTCGCATCCGGCGCGGCACCGGTCCGGTCCCCATGGATCGACCTCCCCTGTCCGAGAAAGCGAAATCCGGCCGTTTCCCGACGAACAGCACGCTGACCGGCGGATCGGCGCCCTCAGCGCCGGCCCGTCCGTCATCCCCACGTGACAATTTCCCGAAGCCGGTGAGAATCCGGCGCGGTCGCGCCGCTGTGTGCCCAT
The DNA here is from genome assembly GCF_044759945.1 of Amycolatopsis sp. NPDC098790. NCBI lineage: Bacteria > Bacillati > Actinomycetota > Actinomycetes > Pseudonocardiales > Pseudonocardiaceae > Amycolatopsis > Amycolatopsis sp. NPDC098790. The sequence goes on along the minus strand of NZ_JBIWAI010000002.1, from coordinate 1,042,459 downwards.
CGTGCCTGAGATGGGCGAGCCAGGTCGAGGAACCGTCACCAGCCCCAACGAACCAGGGACGCGAAATCCCCTAAGGAGGCCCGATCTGACCAGCATTCCCGCCGGCTCCGGCTCGCCCCCGGTCGTCCTGCCGGTGTCGAAAGCCGTGCTGTGGCTCGGCTTGACCGTGCTCGCCCGCGCTGATGATCTACTACTTCGTCGGCATCGACCAGGGCGCCACGTCCCTGTTCGGCGACGATACGCACGTGCACGAGTTCGTCCACGACGCGCGCCACTTCCTCGGCTTCCCCTGCCATCGAGCGCCCTCGGAACGGACAACCGGATATGGAAAAGAAACTCGTCCTGCGCGGGCCCCTCGCCGGCGCGCTCGGCGGCCTGCTCGCGTTCGTCTTCGCACGGATCTTCGCCGAACACCTGATCCAGTCGGCGATCGACTACGAATCGGGCCGCAGCGAGGCCGAAGCGGCACTCAACCAGGCCGCCGGGCTGCCTGTGGAATCCGAAGGCCCCGAGGTATTCAGCCGGGCGATCCAAGCGAACGTCGGCATCGGCGTCGGCATGATCATCTTCGGCGTCGCGATGGGCGCGCTGTTCGCGGTCGTCTACACGGTCTCGCTCGGCCGCGCCGGCCGCGTCCGGCCGCGAGTCTTGGCGCTGCTCGTCGCCGGCGCCGGATTCCTGGCGCTGTACCTGGTCCCGTTCCTGAAATACCCGGCGAACCCGCCGTCGATCGGGCACCCGGAGACGATCGGCGCCCGCGGCGGCCTGTACCTGACCATGGTCGCCGCCTCGATCCTCTTCCTCGCCGGCGCGGTGTGGCTGGGCAAGCGCCTGAGCACCCGCCTCGGCACGTGGAACGCAACGCTCGTCGCGGCCGCGGCGTTCGTCGTCGTCATCGGCGTGCCGATGGCGTCCTCCCAGCCGGGCCCGCACCCCCTCGCCGGAGCAGCAGGAAGTCCTCGGGTTCTTCATCGCCCTGCAATGGCAACGCACCACCCGACCGGCTTGCCCGACCCGGCCCTGCAGCGGGCGTTGCACGCCGACCTGCGGACGCAGCGCCACTGCCTTCAGATCGTCACCGCATCCGCGCGCTTCTTCTGAACGCCTGTCACCTTTCGACTGATGACCTTGTCCGCCGACCGGCGTCTCGCCGCCAAATCCACGAGCATACCGACAACGGCGCCTCCGGCTGCGCTGACGAGTCCGGCATCCGGCCGACCAGCACCAGCGGGACGCCGGACCGACTCTCTTGGCTCGTCACCGGCTCAGGTACGGATGCGGGTCAGGACCGCTTCCGGGTTCGGTGATGACCGGAATCGGCCTGCCGACGGGGTCTCCTGTGCGGTTGAACCGGAACGTGCCCGTTGCGCCCTGCACCTCGACGGTCGGAAGGGTCTCGCGCACAGTCTCGGCGGTCGGCTGCCGCCCCTTGATCGCTGTGAAGGCCGCCGCGGCGGCGTCGTGGTAGAGGAGCGCGAAACCGTCGTTCAACGGTTCGCCGAACCGGCCGGCGTATTCCTCTCGGAACCCCTCGAAGGCGGCTGGAGCGCGCTGGGGAGCCGCCGACCACCCGACTGGGTCCACGGAGATCGCGCAGATCACCCGAACGGCACCTCCAGCTGATCGGGATGCGAGCTCCGGCCGGCCGGTCGACACCGAACCGACGGTGACCGGAGCGCCGGGGCAGGTCGTCGTGAGGTAGTCCGCCACGTCGGTCAAGCCCGAGCTACGGCCGGCGTAAAGCGTCCCCGATGGGCAGCCGGGAAGGTACATACGTCCGCCGTTCCACACCTCCGGCACATGCCAGGTCGACAAGAACGCCTTCCGCAGAGATTCCACGTACACGTCCGGCAACCCGTCGCTGAGCACGTAGTCCGGCCCCTGCCCCGGCCACGACCGCCGCAACGCAGCAGCGAATTCTTGGTTGTCCGGGGTGATCCGGAAGAGGCCGTCGGCGTGCAGGGCATTGGCGGTCGCCGCGACCATGGGGATGCCACGCCGAGCCAGCGCCTGCACGCCCTGGACCGAATTCGTAGTGCTGACGCCGAGGCCGACGACCGCGACGAGCGGGTGCTCCTCCCCCGCCATCCTGACGAGCTGGTCGATCACCGGGCGCCAGTGCGCTTGGTTTCGCCCCTCGTTGGCCAGCACCAGCTCCACCTTGACCGTGTTGACGGCATTGGCATGCTGTTGCGCCAGGAAGACGCCTTGAAGCGCGTGGACGATCTGCTGGCGAGTGAACACTCCTGGTGCGAGTGGCGCGAGCAGCGCCACTCGCACATAGGGATCGGGCCCGGCGACGACGCTCTCGTTCTCTTTCTCGATCAGGCTGGAGACACCGCCGTCGGCGCCGGTGAAGTCGTAAGCGCCATCGGTCACCCCGACACATTCGTAGGTGAACCCGCCGGCCAGGTAACGAACATCCTGATCGAACGGCGTCAACCCGCAACGTGCTTGCAGACCACCAGCGACCGGCAAGCCGATTCCGAGACTGGCGCCCAGGAGAAGCACAATCGACGTCAAGGCGGCCGCATGGCGGACTCGTGAGCGCCCACCCGGACGTATCACGAGCGGCTCGGCTGATCTGGCCGGCGGTGCACCACCGGCCATCCGGTCCTGGAGCAGGTTGTGGCGGAACCGGTACGCACCACCATTGGCCCGCAGCACCCCGAGGCGGTGAGCTTCGGCGAGAAAACCCATCAGCCGCCAGGGCACTCGGCCTCGCCCGGCAAGGACGAGCCGCGCGACTTGGTACCCGGTCCACACATGCGGGCCGCGAGCCAAGCCGACCACCGCGCCGATCAGAGCGGCTCCGGCGCCGTCGACCAATCCCACGAACGGCCCTGCGACCAGTCCGAACACCAGCCCGGCAGCCAATCCGAACGGCAGGCCGAAGACGGCCAGTTGCACCAGTTTCACGGTTCGGTCGGCACGCAGGACCGCAGCAGGGCCGACCGTCTGCACGGAATCAGCGGTCATCTGCAGCCAGCCCAGCAGGCCGAACCCCATCCCGGTCACGGCCCCGGCCGCGGCCCCCATCAGCAACGCCGGATGGGCCGAGTCGGACGTCTCGAAAGCGAGCCAGTAAGTCACCTCTCCGACGGCACCGATGACGACGCCGGCAACCGTGCCTCGCACCACGCCCGCGCTCAGCCGGCCGATCAGATCGATCCAGCGGCCTCCGACTCGTGCGTATGTTCGCTGCGGCTCGCTCACCGCGGTCGTCGCAGCGATGGCGCCCGCAAGCACGCCCGCCAAGCAGCCGGCTGCCAGGCTCAGTCCAGCGGCGGCACCGGCGTCGGCCACGGTTGGCAGGACCATCAGCCACACCGCGACGACCGACAACGCCGCCGCAACGGCTCCGATGCCGATACCGATGGCTCGAGCCGGTGACGACAACGCCTGGCGCAGCCTCCACCAACGGAAGTCATAGGTTTCCTGGTGCAGCAGGTGGCCGGCGAGGAATCGCAGTGCCCGGCCGGCGGCATCCCTCTGGTCTTCGGGGTAGGCGGCAGGTATCAGCCCGTCGAGGAGAAACTCTTCGACCTCTGCGGGAGTCGACAACCCGAGTAGTCTCTCCGGGTCCGCGGCTCGGGCGAGGTCGATCATCAACGGCGTACGCAGGGCCTGCGCAAGGGCGCTGTCGGACCCGTTGCGCAGCCGGGCGAACACCGGAGCCCAACGCGAGTCGCCGTTCACCCGGCCGGCCGCTAGGTAAGCGACGGCGTCCGCGCGTTCGATCGCGCGCAACTCCACCACCAGAGCCGTCGCGGGCACTTCGCCCGTCTCCTCCACAGCCGTCTGGTACTCCTCGGCGCGCGAGGTCACCACCATGGCCAGACCGCTCTTCCCGAGCCGGCGCAGCGCTTCGGCGTGTAGGCCGCGCGGCAACTCGTCCAGGCCGTCCAGTACGGCGAACACGTGACCCGCGTCCACCAGGCGTTCGATATCGCCTGGGCCGTAGTCAGTGCGCAGTCTGCGCTTGATCCACTCCTGTGGTGATTCGGCGCCGACACGCCATGACGTCAAGGACAGCAGCACCGGCACCGGGTCGCCGGACGCGCGCGTCCCGCACATCGAAAGCGTGAGCCGCGCCGCCAGCACGCTCTTTCCCGCACCCAGCTCGCCCAAAACGATCACCTGCTGGTGGGGCAGCCGGAGAATCAGCGTCGCGAGGTCGTCCAGGTCTCCGTCGAAGTCGAGCTCGCCACGGGCCGACGCGCGATGCAGAACGTCGAGGATCGGTCCGTCGCCGCGACCGCGAACCAGGCCACGGCGAAACAACCGCCGCAAAACGGTGGCTCGCGGTGGAGCGGCGGCCGGTCCGAGGATGCCCGCAGGTGGTGGTAGTACCGGGCGATCGGTGGTCGACCACTGCTGCGGGAGAGCTGTTGCGGTCAGCAGCCTGGACAGTTCACCTGACCACTGCCTGCTGACCGCCAACGCCAGCGCCTCGGCGGCGTCCCGCAGCCGGACGTCCTCTCCCCGGCCGTCTTCTTCCCGGAGGCGGATGTATTCGGCTCCCATCGACAAGACGGCCAGCACACCGAGCGCAGGCCAGGACCACTTGTGCACCCAAGACGGGACTTCGTTCGACGCGAGGTTCACTGCGAGACCAACGACTACCGCCAGCAGCGGTGGAACCGCCCACGACATCCACCGCACTCGCGAATCCCCTCGTTCGTCCCGTCGGAAGTCGCTGACCACCAGATGGGTGTTACGCGACCAAGATCTGCTGGTTCACTCCCGCCATTCGGGCATCGCGGTCGCCGACGCCGGAGGGGTGACTAGGCCGATCATGCGCACGGTCGCCGATGTCGCTTCATCTGCACATGGCGAACAGGGACGGGCCCGCCTCTGTGAATGCTGGCGACGACTGGCTCGGCGTCGCCAGCGGTCGACAGCAGTACCGTTCGGCCCTCAGCGCTGCGCGCCGCGCGGCATCCAAGATGTCCTCTCTGGACAACGTCGGGTTTGGGCTCCGACGGACAGTGTTCTGCATAGGGCTCCGCATCGTGCAGGCTGGCGGGCTGGCCCAGGACGCGGAGAGGGCCCCGCACCAGGACGGTGCGGGGCCCTTCGCCGTGAAGCGGGAGTTACTTCTTCTTGGCAGCGGCCGAGGTGCGCTTGGCCGGGGCCTTGGTGGCGGCCGGCTTCTTCGCCGCCGTCGCGGTCTTCGCGGCGGCCGGCTTCGCGGCGGCCTTCGCCCGCGTGGTGGTCGCCTTCGCCGTGGTGGCCTTGGCCGCGGTGGTCTTCGCCGCCGCGGTCTTCGGGGCCGCCTTCGTGGCCGTGGCCTTGGTCGCGGTGGCCTTCGCGGCGGTGGCGCGGGTCCGCGTGGTCGTGGCCGGCTTGGCCGCCGCCGCACGCGTGGTGCGGGCCGTCGTCGCCTTGGCCGGAGCCGCGGCAGCCGCGGTCTTCGTCGCCGTCGCACGGGTCGCGGTAGCCGTGGCGCGCTTGACCGGGGTAGCCTTCGGGAGCTTCTTCGAACCGGAGATGACGTCCTTGAACGTCGTGCCGGCGCGGAAGGCGGGAACGTTGGTCTTCTTGACCTTCACGGCCTCACCGGTACGCGGGTTGCAGCAGCCCTGTACAGCACACCAGCCCTCACCGTCACGATCCGGCCGATGAACGCCGCCAAGCCCAGGACGACCAGAATTCCGGCGGGCCACAGGTACCTCTTCACTTCACCCCTCCAGCGCGGAGGACTCGTGTGTACGACGCGTTCACCTCCGACCAGCACACAGTCGCCACCGACACCGACGTTGTTACTCCAGCACTCCGGCTTTCGTGCTGAAGCACAGCAGCTCGACCGGCGCCTGGCACCTCGCATGCCCTATCGATGCGTCCGGGCGCAGTGATGTTCTCAAGCGGCCCAATGCCCCGGCCCGATCGCGCCGTACTCATTGCGGACCTGGCTCGGGCATTTCTTGTACGTGGTGCGCCGATCTTCAAGTCCGGCATCAGCCCGGAAAACGACCACGTCTTCGTGGACGATCAAATGCAGCGGCAGGCCAGCATCGCGCTGCTTTCGGATGAAGTCGCGCTGGAAGAAGCTACCGCGCGCGACCAGCTCCTCCTCCGCGACGCGGGCCAGCAGCGCGACGCACCGCTCGACCGGAATCAGGCCGGCCGCGACGCCGCAGGCGATGACCTGGGACGGGAGGTCGATCAGCTCGGCGTGCTCGCGCCACGGGCGGACCGTGATCGCCACGTGGCCGCCCGGGCGCAGGACGCGCGCGCAGGCGGTGAGGATGCGGGTGAAGCCTGCCAGGAGGCGGTGGTGGCCGATGTTGGCGAGGTTGCCGCGGTCGAGCGCACTGCCGTAGCGGTAGTGCCGCTTGCTGACCTTGTCGACGCCGGCCTCCCGGTTCGTATTGACCAGGCCGTGCACCGACGGGCCGTACGGCGGCGACGTGACGACCAGCGCAACCTGGCCGACGTACCCGGCCGGCAACAGCGTCTCGAGCTGGCGTGCGTCGCCGCGGACCACCTGACCGTCGTGGTCGTGACCGCGCTCGCGGGCGAAACGCAGGTTCGCCCGGGCGATGTCACCCCAGTGCGGCTCGTACTCGACACCAACCGCGCGGCGCCCGAGGTCGATCGCCTCGACCAGCGTGGTGCCGATCCCGCACATCGGGTCCAGCACCACCTCCCCCGGCTTCGTGTACTGCTCAATGGCGTGCGCGGCGACGGCGGGCAGCATCTTGGCCGGGTGCGCGGTCGACTCCGGCACGTACCGGCCCTTGCGCTGCGCGGCCGGCGAGGTCTGCGCGGTCGCCCACACCGACACCGGCAACTCGCCGAAGTCCGTCGGCGCGTCGGCGGCCGGGGTGGTGTCGAGGGCGTCGATGAACGCGCGGGACAGCGGCATAGTCGGCTCGTCGACCGGATGCTGCGAGGCCTTCGGCGGCGTAGTGGTCATGGCGGTTTCCGTGCCTTTCCTTCGGCTGGTCATCGGAGGTCTTCCAGCTGCGCGGCACCGGCGTGCGCTTGGGCGAAGACGAGGATGTCGCCGTGCGCCCGCGCTTGCGTCATCGGCGCGCCGAGTTCTCGCCCACCCGGCTCGACGCCGGATCGCTCTGTCGCGGTGAGCGGATGGAGGCGGCCGTTTCGGATCGGGGTGAGCAGGGTGACGATGTGCTGGAGGTAGAGCAGGTCGGCGTTTTGGGCGGCCTCGATCATCGGCCCGGTCGGGTCGGTCAGCTGGCCGCTCGACCAGTCGCTGTGGGTGTAGACCGCGAGGACGCCGCCGAACACGAGCGCCTGCGCGGCCGCGAGCGCCACGGCCTCCGCCGAACCGTCGGCTCCGCGGTCCGGCGGCAGCGACGTGATGACCAAGCCGACTCGGTCGCCGTCCGCTGCCGTGTGCGACGTCGCGGCTATCGGCCTGAGCTTCGTCACCGCGGGGTGGCGGCCGAGTGCGTGTACGGCGTCGAGCGCGGCATCCAGGTCGCCGGCACCGGCTGAACGGCTCCCGGCGCTGTCGACCGCCGGCCATGGCGTGAGCAGGACCTGGGCGCCGGATGTCGAGAAGCTGGTCGTGATGGTTTCGATGATCGGCACTGGCCACGCCGCGGCCGGGTCGATCGGGTCGAGACCCGCCGTCCATACCGTCGGCGGAGTCGGTGGGAACTCGCGCGTGAGGGCCGCTCGCTTGCCGGAGTGGACGGTGCGAGCGCCGGCGTGCGGCGCGCCCGGGTACGGGGCGCCGTTGACGGTTCGAGGACGCGGATGGGTCGAGTCGTCCCGATTGGACGGCCGGGTGGTCGAGGACGGCGGGCGTCGAGTCACGAGCGGAACCTCCGGAAGCGGGTCACCGGCCGATCGAGTCGGCGACTTCTGCGCGGGTCGCCGGCTAACTCCCGGAACGAGGTCGACAAGAGACACCGTCACTTCGAATTCGAGTTTCCGAGCGGCGGATGGACCTCCGAGTCCGAAGCCTGAGCTGGTCCGCTACTGAATCGCGTCCGTGATTTCCACGTCATGGTGCAGGCGTGAAACGGTTTTGAAGCGGCTTTGTCACGCCTCTGACCTGGGCTAGAAGCGATTTTGAGGCGCCTCGACGGGCTTCCTGGCGACGTCACCTTCCGCTCGCCAAGGAGTTCCGCCATGGACCAGACCTCGCCACCGAAAGACCCCACTTGCCGAGCGGCGCGTTCGCGCGGCGAGCCCGGTGTGTTCGACACCGCCCGCACCGCGTTCGTCTGGCTGGTCACCGGACCGCACCCGGTCGCCCTCGACGGCCGCACAGTGCACGGACTGCCGCCGCGGCTGGTGCCGCTGGACGAAGTCGGCAAGCTGACCGTCGCGAAAGGATGTCCACAAGCGACCCGCGACGCGGTATGGACAGCGCTGGTGACGCGGTCGCGCGCCGAAGGCGGCACGTGGACGGTCGCGTGCGTCGGGCTCGCGTTGCCGGTGCTGCTGCCGGTCGCGGCCAAGCTGACCAACCGGTTCCGCGGCGATGTCCACGACATCCACGCCGCCGTCTTGACCGGCTTCCTCGAAGCGCTCCCCCATGTCGACCTCACCCGGCCGGCCATCCTCGTCCGGCTGCGCTGGGCCGCCTACCGCGCCGGCCACCGCGCTCTACGCGAGGCGCTCGACGCCGCAGCGCCCGTAGCCGATCTCGGCGCTCGCGCACCCGGACCGGAGCGCGCCGGCGGACACCCCGATTTCCTTCTGCTCGCCGCCGTCGAGGCCGGCGTCTTGACCGCCGCCGAAGCCGCGCTGATCGGTGACACGAGGTTCGGCGAGCTGTCGCTGGCCGACGCTGCGCAGGCCCGCGGCCAGACCTACAAGGCGACGCAACAAGCCCGGCACCGCGCCGAGCGCAAGCTGGCCGACTACCTCAACGACAACGACTGGGAACCACACCGCAAAGGGCGGCGCAGCGGGGCCTCGACGCCCGACAAGTCACGTCGTCCGGTGTCTCCCCGCGCACCGAAATCCGGAGTTGGTGACCGCGGGACGCGACTGCCCGCGCGCCCTCGACCATCCCGGTCCACTTCGGAACCGGGCGCCGTTCAGGAGGCGTCCTCATGCGACTGATCTCGCACCGCCCCAGCCACCGCACCCAAGCGGCCATCGAAGCTTCGACGAACAAGTTGCGGACTGATTTTGTGCCAGAAGCTCCGACGTCTCCGGTGCGGTCGCGACGTCGCCCGGTCGTTCTTCTCGGCTCCGCGCTGGCCACCGCGGCGTTGCTGTTCGGCGGATCCACCGCGCACGCCGAGACCGTGCAGTACGTCGCGCTCGCGCAGTCGGTCGACCAGGTCCTGTCGAATATCCGGACGTGGATCATGGGCATCCTCGCCGGCATCGCGCTCGTGTTCTTCACCATCGGCGGGCTCCGCTACCTGATGGGCGCCAACGACCCCGGCGAAATCGAGAAAGCGAAGGGCGCGTTCAAAGCCTCCGGTATCGGCTTCGGTCTCGCCGCGCTCGCGCCGCTCGTCGTCGAAATACTCAAGACCATCGTCGGCGGGGTGTAGACGATGTCCACCCACGCCACCAACCCGAACGCGGCACGCCGGAGTCCGCGTCCAGATCGACGCGTTCTTTGGCTCGTCGTTCTGGCCGCGCTACTGGCGGCCGTGCTCAGCGCCATCGCCGTCAGCTCGGCGACAGCACGCCCGCAGCACGCCGCGGCCCAGCTTGATCCGGCGCAACCGCCACTGCCGCTGCCGCCCAACCCAGGCTGCACTTCGGGCTCCCCCGAGCCGGCCTGCCACCTCCCGAGCACAAGCTCGGCGCCGTCGATTCCGGCAAGCCCGCTGCCACCGATCACCACGCTGCCGTCACCGCCCTCGTGTTTCCCCGGCTCCCTGACGACTGACTGCGCACCACCGACCGGCAGCGAGGCACCGTGTCAGGGACCGAACTGCATCCCGCAGCCCTCCACTCTAGTCCCGAGCACGCCCCCGACGACGCCGATTCCGAACGGTCCAGGCGACGGCGCCGAGTGCGGGCTCAGCAGCCTCACCGGTTGCATGGTCGTCGCCGCGAGCGCGCTGTTCGCCGCAGTCGTCGCCGCCGGATTGAACCCTCTGCTGGACCTGCTCGGCAAGACGCTGCTGACCACGCCGGAGCCGGATCAGCTGCCCGGCCTCGGCGCGGTGTGGACCGGCTCGTGGCACATCCTGCTCACCGCCTACGTGATCCTCGTACTGCTGGCCGGCCTGATCATCATGAGCTACCAGACGCTGCAGGCCCGCTACACCGTCAAGGAAATCGCGCCCCGGCTCGTCATCGGCTTCCTCGCCGGCACCCTCTCGCTGTTCCTGATGACCAATGGCATCCAGGTCGCCAACGCGCTCTCCGCCGCTGTGCTCGGCGAAGGCACCGACCCGGCCGAGATGACCCGCAGCTTGATCACGATGGTGCAGAACTCACTGCACGGCGGCGGCATCTTCATCGGCATCCTCGGGCTCGGCCTGGTGGCGATGCTGCTGGTCCTGCTCGTCGTCTTCGTCGTCCGGGTCATGCTGACGATCCTGTTGATCGCCGCCGCGCCGATCGCCCTGATGTTGCACGCGCTCCCCCACACCGAAGGCATCGCCTACCTGTGGTGGAAAGGCAGCGGCGGCGTCCTGGCCATCCAGGTCGGACAGTCGTTGACGCTCGTGGTCACCGTGCGGGTGTTCTTCGCCCCCGGCGGGTTCACCATCTTCGGGCCGTCGCTCTCGTCGCTGATGAATCTGCTGCTGTGCATCGCGCTCATGTACGTGCTCATCAAAATCCCGTTCTGGTTCCTCACCCCGCTCCGCTCCGGCCGCCCCTCCCTCCTCGGGCGGATCGCGCGCGGCGTCATCGCCTACAAGACGATGGGCCTGCTGTCCGGCGCGGCAGCCGGCCGCGGTGCTTCGCGAGCACGCGTCAGCAGGCCGAGCGGCCCGCCGGATCCGCCGGCGACGCGGGCCGGTCAGTTCATGCTGCCGATGAAGCTCCGCCGTTCCACCACCTCAGGCCAGACCGCACGCCGAGGGTGGGACGACGTCCCCCGCGCCGGCGCGCTGGACGGAACGCCCGGACCGGGCCAGCTGTCGTTGTTCACGACGCGCACCGGTGACTCGAGGGTCCGGGCGAATCCGCGCGCGCTGCCGCTGAAAGATTTGCCGAACGCGCTGCCCGCCGACCAGCTCGGGTTGCCGATGACCGTCCGCCGCGATCCCGACCGGACTCCGCGACGCACGCTCGCCGACGACCTCGCCGCACCGCCGCCGACCGCCCGGCCAGCACGGCAACCGGGCCTGTTGACACCGGACGGGCGGATCAGCCGCAACGCGCGCCCGCCGGCAAAGCTGCCGAACGCACTGATCCCTCCGAGCGCGGGCATGCTGCCGATCCATCTACCCCCGCAAACTCCACGGCCCGCTCGACGCAGCCTCGCCGACGAGCTCAGCGATCCCGGCCGGACCAACCGCGCGCCGCAGACCGGACCGGGCTTGATCACGCCGTCCGGTCAGATCAACCGCGCGGCACGCGCTCATCGCCGTCCGGCGCCCGACGCGTTCAGCGGGAACCGGCCGCTCGCATCCGGGCAGTACCCGCTCCCCCTCGGTCTCCGCCGCCAGCCGAAACCCGAACCCCCAGCAGCACCGCCACCGGCGCGGAAGCGCGTCGGCACGCAGCTTTCCCTGCCACTGGCTCTGCCGCCGCGACGGCGCCGCCCGAAGAAGTGAGGAGCGAGGTCATGTCCCGTCCCGTGCGCATTCCCGCCGACGTCGACCGCCCCGACCGCGTGCTCGGCCCGCTCACCGCGCGGCAGCTGACGATCCTCGGCGTCACCGGCCTGCTGCTCTACGCCCTCTACAACGCCACCCACAGCTTCCTGCCGCTACCGCTGTTCCTGCTCCTCGCCATCCCGATCGGACTCGCCGTCACCGTGGTCGCGCTCGGCCACCGCGACGGCGTCCCCCTCGACCGCCTGCTGCTGGCCGCGATCCGCCAGCGCTGCACCCCGCGCCACCAGGTCTCCGCCCCGGACGGCGTCGGGCCGGTTCCGGCCTGGCTCGCCGCCGAAACCGAGCACACTGAGGTGGCGCCGACACCGCTGGAGCTGCCCGCGCGCGGGGTCGACAGCGGACAGATCGCCGGTGTCGTCGACCTCGGCGACGACGGTCTCGCGGTGATCGCCGCGTGCTCGACGGTCAACTTCTCGTTGCGCACGCCCGCCGAACAGGAAGCACTCGTCAGCGCGTTCGCCCGCTACCTGCACTCGCTGACCGCGCCCGTGCAGTTCCTCGTGCGGGCCGAGCGGCTCGACCTCGCCCCGCAGATCACCGAGCTGCGCGATCGCGCCGGCGGACTCCCCCACCCCGCCCTCGAAGCCGCCGCGCTCGACCACGCCGACTACCTCGCCCAGCTCGGCCAGCACGCCGATCTGCTGCGCCGCCAGGTGCTGCTCGTGCTGCGCGAGCCGACGCGTCCCGCCGTCTTCGACAACGTGAGTTCGACCTTGGGACGTTTACGGCGACGCCCCGCAGCATCCGCGGTCGACGGGGCGGCGCGGCAGGCCGCCGAGCAGCGGCTCGCCCGGCGGCTCAACGAGGCGGTCGAGCTGCTCACCGCGGCCGGGATCGTCGTCACCGCGCTGGACGCTGCGACCGCGACCGGCGTGCTCGCCGTGGCGTGCAACCCCGACACCTTCCTCCCGCCCTCGGCTGCGCTGGCCGGCGCCGGAGACGTCGTGACCGCCACCGACATCTACGACGAGTTCGAAGGCAGGTGAACACGATGCCTCGCAACCAGAACTCGGGCTCGGCCGCCGCGACGTTCACGCCGGACTCGCTGTCGATCGGCGCGCGGCATCTCGAGGTCGGCAACGAATGGGTCGCCTCCTTCGGCGTCACCGGCTACCCACAGGAGGTCTACCCGGGCTGGCTCGCGCCGCTGCTGACCTACCCCGCTCGTCTCGACGTCTCCGTGCACGTCCAGCCGGTCGATCCGGTCACCGCGGCCAGCGGTCTGAAGAAGCAGCGGGCGCGGCTGGAGTCGTCCCGCCGCCACCACGCCCGGCATGACCAGCTCGACGACCCGGACCTCGACACAGCGGCCGACGACGCCGCCGACCTGTCCCGACGGATCGCCCGCGGCGAAGGCCGGCTGTTCAAGTTCGGCCTTTACCTGACCATCCACGCCCCCGATGAGCAGGCGCTGGCCGAGGAGGTCTCGGCTCTGCGGTCGCTGTGCGCCTCGCTGCTGCTGGACGCCAAACCGGCCACGTACCGGTCGCTGCAAGGCTGGGTCACTACGCTGCCGCTCGGGCTGGACTCCCTCGGTCTGAAAAGGACGTTCGACACTGCCGCCGCGTCCGCCGCGTTTCCTTTCACATCACCTGACCTGCCCGCGACGGATCCGACGTCGACCTCGCCCAGCGGCGTGCTTTACGGCTACAACGTCGGCTCCCAAGGCCTCGTGCACTGGGACCGCTTCGCGTGCGACAACCACAACTCCGTGGTCCTGGGCAGGTCCGGCTCGGGCAAGTCCTATCTGGTCAAGCTCGAAACCTTGCGCAGCCTGTATCGGAATATTCAGGCGTTCGTCATCGACCCCGAGGATGAATACGCCCGACTCGCCGCCCAGGTCGGCGGCGCCTACGTCCACCTCGGCGGCGGAGGGGTCCGGCTCAACCCCTTCGACCTGCCCATCCACACCACCGCGACCGGCCGGCGCACCGCGCCACCGGACGCGCTGAACCGGCGCGCGCTATTTCTGCACACCGTGCTGGCCGTGTGCCTGGGCGCCGAGCTGACCGCCGCCGAGCGCGCGGTCCTCGACACCGCCCTCATCACGACCTACGCGAACGCCGGCATCACCGACGACCCGCGCACCTGGACCCGACCAGCCCCGCTGATGAGGGACCTACGCGACGTCCTGGCGCACACCGACGACGCCACGGACCTCGCGGCCCGGCTGCACCCGTTCGTCGACGGCGCCTTCGCCGAACTCTTCTCCGGCCCCACCACCACCGCGCCAGACAGCCACCTCGTCGTCTTCTCCCTACGGGACCTGCCCGACGAGCTCAAGGCGATCGGCACGCTGCTCACCCTCGACGCGGTATGGCGGCGAGTATCCAACCCGGCCGACCGGCGCCGGCGCCTCGTCGTGGTCGACGAAGCGTGGCTGCTGATGCAAACCGTCGAGGGCGCGAAGTACCTCTTCCGGATGTCGAAGACCTTCCGCAAGCACTGGGCCGGACTGACGGTCGCCACCCAAGACATCGACGACGTCTTGGGCAGCGACCTCGGCCGCGCGATCGTGGCCAACGCCGCGACCAGCGTGCTGCTGCGCCAGTCCCCGCAGGCGATCGACCAGATCGCGGCCACCTTCAACCTCTCCGAAGGCCAGCGACAGTTCCTGCTCACCGCCGACCGCGGCCAAGGACTGCTCGGCTCCGGCACCGAGTGGGTCGCCTTCCAGGCGCTCGCGTCACCGACAGAGAACGTCCTGGTCACGACCGATCCCGCCGAACTCGCCGAGATCGCCCACGACTTCGGCGACCCCGCAGTCGAGGACGTCATCGACCTCGGCCCAGCCGGGCCGGAGGTCGCACCATGATCTGGCGCCAGGGGTGGATCGGCGACTACCTCACCGACCCGTGGTCCGCGACGCACCACCTGCTCGCCAGCGTCATCGACGAAGCGTTGCGGTGGACGCCGATCGCGCTTCCGGTGCTGATGATCGTCGTAGCGGGCCAGGCGGTGGGTCGGCATTGGTGGCGAGGCAGGTGCCATGCCGCGCTGCTGGCTGACGCGCGGTGCGTCATCGTGCTCGCCCCGCCGACCGTCGATCCTGCTGGTGGCGTCCTGCTGTGGTCCAACCTCGTCGGCCTGCTGCGGCCAGGCTGGCGGCGGTGGTTCACCGGCCAGCCGCACCTTGCGTGGGAGTACCGGTTTTCCGAGCACGGCGTCAGCCTGCGGTTGTGGGTTCCAGGTGTCATCCCGCCGGGGCTGGTCGAGCGGGCGGTCGAAGCTGCTTGGCCCGGCGCCCACACCCGCGCGGTCGTGGCCGACCCGCCGTTGCCGGAGCCGAAGGCTGGTCTGCGCGCCATCACCGTCGGCGGTCAGCTGCGGCTCGCGCGGCCGGAAGCGTTGCCGATCCGGACCGGGTTCGACGCCGACCCGATCCGCGGCCTGCTCGGCGCGCCGGTCGGGCTCCGCCGCGGCGAGTACGCCAGCGTGCAGGTCCTTGCCCGACCGGTCACCGGCCGACGAGTCAGCCGAGCGCGCCGAGCCGCCCGACGGGTGCACGCCGGCGCCTCCGCCCGGCTCGGCGGCCGACTGCTCGACCTCCTCACGCCTGGCAGTGCGGCGACCCGGCCCGGACAGACGCGCGACACCCGCCGGATCAGCCAAGACCCGCAACTGTCGCTGGAGTACTCCGCGCAGAACCGCGCGATCGTCGGCAAACAGCGCGGCTCGCAGTACGAAGTCGTCGTCCGCTACGCCGTCACCACCCACCTTCCGGCCGACGCCACCGAGGCCGAGGTCCGACGGACACGGGACACCGCCCGCGGCCGCGCGCACGCGCTCGCCGCGAGCTTCGCCGCCTACACCGAGCACAACCACTTCCACCGCATCCGCCTCCACCACCCAGCCCGCGCCCTCGAGACCCGGCAGCTCGGCCGCGGCGACCTGCTGTCCGTCCCGGAGCTGGCCGTGATCGCGCACCTGCCGGTCGACGCCGAGATCCCGGGCATCGAGCGCGCCGGAGCCAAGGCCGTCGCGCCGCCTCCGGGCGTCGCGGTACCCGGTCCGGAGGTCAAGCCGCTCGGCGTCGCCGACACCGGACACGCCCGCCCGGTCGGACTGCGCGTGCCCGACGCGCGCCACCACCTGCACGTCCTCGGCGCCACCGGCTCGGGAAAGTCGACGCTGCTCGGGAACCTGATTCTCGACGACGCGGATGCCGGCCGCAGCGTCGTGCTCATCGACCCCAAGGGCGACCTGGTCACCGACGTTCTCTCCCGCCTACCGCGAGAGGCCGCGGATCGGGTCGTGCTCTTCGACGCCGACTCCCGGCAACGCCCGCCCTGCCTCAACCCCCTCGAAGGCGGAGAGACCGACCGCGAGGTCGACAACCTCGTCTCGGTGTTCCGCCGCGTCTACTCCGCATTCTGGGGACCGCGCACCGACGACCTCATGCGCGCCGCCTGCCTCACCCTCCGCGCCCAGGACGGCGTGCCCACCCTCGCCGACCTGCCCAAGCTGCTGACCAGCGAAGCTTTCCGGACCCGGATCACCTCCGGGCTGACCGACCCGGTGCTGGCCGGGTTCTGGGAATGGTACGACGAGCTCACCGAGTCCAGCCGCAGCCAGGTCATCTCCCCGCTGATAAACAAGCTCCGCGCTTTCCTGCTGCGCCCGTTCGTCAAGGACGCGATCGCCGGTGGCCGCTCCACCGTCGAGATGAGCCAAGTCCTCGACCAGGGCGGCATCTGCCTGGTCCGGATTCCCAAGGGGTCGCTTGGCGACGAGACAACCCGGCTCGTCGGCTCGCTGGTCGTCGCCCGGACCTGGCAGGCCACCACTGGCCGCGCTCGCGTCCCGCAGCGCGAACGGCCGGACGCCTCGCTGGTCATCGACGAGTGCCACAACTTCCTCAACCTGCCCTACCCGATCGAGGACATGCTCGCCGAAGCCCGCGGCTTCCGCCTCGCCATGACCCTCGCCCACCAGCACCTCGGCCAGCTCCCCCGCGAGCTCAAGGAAGGCATCTCCACCAACGCGAGGTCGAAGATCTTCTTCAACGCCTCCCCCGAGGACGCCCGCGAACTCGCCCGCCACACCGCACCGCGGCTGTCCGAACACGACCTCGCCCATCTCGGCGTCTACCACGTCGCCGCCCGGCTCGTCGTCAACGGCGCCGAAACCGAACCCTTCACCATGACCACCACTCCCCCACGCGCCGCCGTCCCCGGACGAGCCAAGGAGATCCGCGCGGTCCTTCGCCGTCGCGCGCCCGCCAGCCGGACGGCACCACCCGACCGGACAACCCGAGACAGCTCGAGGACGGCCGCCCACGGCCGCAAGACCGATCCGCGCCGAGCGCGGCTCTGAGATCGCGGAGGGTTCCCGTTGATCACCACCACTAGCCGGCAGCACCAGCTGCGCCAGCACCTTCCCGGAGGAACCACAGCCCGCGCCGCCAACTCGATCGAGCATCAGGCCGCGCTCGCCGCGCGCCTCACCCCGCGGGACAAGTGGCTGCTGGCCCTGCTTTACGAACACCGCGTCCTCACCTCGACCCAGATGCAGGACGCCGCGTTCCCGTCCGGCCGCTCGACCCGGCAGCGGCTGCGCGAGCTGTACCTGTGGCGGGCGGTCAGCCGGTTCCAGCCGTTTCGCCAGCTCGGCTCGGCGCCGATGCACTACGTCCTCGGGCCGGCTGGCGCAGCTGTGCTGGCCGCCGAGCACGGTCTGGAGGTCAAGGACCTCGGGTACCGGCACGACCGCGCGATGGCCATCGCTCACAACCAGCGCCTCGCTCACACCGTCGGCGTCGGCGACTTCTTCACCTCCCTCATCGCCCGCAGCCGACCCGATCGCCGTGGCGCGGGTCTTACGGCTTGGTGGTCGGAGACCCGCTGCGCTCGTCACTTCGGCGACCTCGTCATCCCCGATGCTTACGGCCGCTGGGCCGGCGCCACAGGCGAGCTGGAGTTCTTCCTCGAGTACGACACCGGCAGCGAGTCGCTGACCAAGGTCTCTCGCAAGCTGCTCGCCTACGCCCGGCTCGCCGACTCCACCGGCATCGCCACCCCAGTGCTGTTCTGGCTACCGACCAGCCGTCGCGAGGCCGGCGCACGCGCCGCGCTCGCACGGATCCACGCCGACCTCGACCAGGCCGCCGACGTCCCCGTCGCCACCGCGGCCACCGACCTCCTCAGCTCAACCACGCGGAGTCCGGCCGACGAGGTCTGGCTCCCCCTCGACAAGAGGTCCTCGAACCGGACGTCCCCGCGGTACTCGCTCGGCGAGCTGTCACACGCCTGGCCGGCCCTGGCAGCGACCTCCGGCCTCGACGAGGCAACCGGCCCGCCGTCCGACCACGCCGTGGCCTACCGGCTGCCACCGCCGTCTCCGGTGCCGCCGGAGACCACGCCCGGCCGGACTCGCCGCCCCGGGGCCTGATCACGCGAGGAGTCCGTCATGGGATCGAAGATCGCGATCGGGGTCGCGGTCGTGCTCACGATGCTGCCCGTGCTGCTCGGGGCCGTGCCGCAAGCTGTCGTCACCTCGCTCATCGGCAGCGGAGGCACGACCTGCACGCCCAGCGGAACAGCAATCGGCGAGGTGCCTGGCTACGGGCCTGATCAGCTCGCCAACGCCGCAATCATCACCTCGGTCGGCAAGCAGCTGCAGGTTCCCGAGCCCGGGTGGGTCATCGCGGTCGCGGTCGCAGTACAGGAATCCACCTTGCGCAACCTCGACCACGGCGACCGGGACAGCGTCGGCCTCTTCCAGCAACGCCCGTCCCAAGGCTGGGGCACGGCGGAGCAGATCATGGACCCGAGCTACGCGGCGACGCAGTTCTACCGGCACCTACAAGCTGTGCCCGGGTGGCAGCAGATGAGCCTCAACGACGCCGCGCAGGCCGTCCAGCGGTCCGGGACGCCAGACGCCTACGGCCGCCACCAGGCGGACGCCGAAGCCATCGTGGCCGCGGTCGCCGGAGTGGCCTGCGAACACTTTGACGGCCTGGACTGCGCGAATATCGCCGCACCAACACCTGCCGCGTTCACCGCCATCAACTACGCCTGCGGGCAACGCGGCCTGCCCTACGTCTGGGGCGGCAACGGCCCGCTGGACGGCGACGCCGGATTCGACTGCAGCGGCCTGACCCGCGCCGCCTACGGCGCCGCCGGCGTCCCGTTACCGCGAACCTCGCGCGAGCAGTACGCCGCCGGACCGCACGTGCCCGCCGGCGCCCCGCTGCTACCCGGCGACCTCGTCTTCTACGCCACCGCCGGACGCGTCCACCACGTCGGCCTGTACATCGGCGGCGGCAGCATGATCGACGCCCCCGACTTCGGCCAGGCCGTGAAGGTGGAGCCATACCGTCATCCCGGTGACGACTACATCGGCGCCACCAGGCCGACCACTTCCCATTAGGTTCCCACGTAAGCACTTCTGGGCGATACGCGTGTCTTGTTTGGACGACCGCTTGACATGAAGCGACCAATGGAGCGTCCATGTACACGTAGCCCGAACCACCGGAAGCGCACCGGCGGGCGAACGCCCCGGCCGGGGCATGACCATCTACCGCTTCTCCCGAACGGAGTCCGTCATGCCCGAAACCAAGTCGAACGACACCAAGCCCGAAACGACCGAATCGAAGGTACGCCGCGCGCTGGAAGCACATCCCGGCGCAACCGCCGCCCGGCTGGCCAGCGCGGCCGGAGTCGGGCGCTCCACGGCCACGAAAATCCTTTCCCGTTTGGCCACCGAAGGACACGTGACCAGGACCGACGGAAAGGACCAGTCGGTTCCCGTCACGTGGACGTGGGGCGTTCAGACTCCCGACGCCCCCGTCGAAGCAGCCGACGCCGACGACCAGGAAGCCACTTCCCCGACCCTGCCTGCTCCCGACCCCGTTACCCCCGAACCGGCGGCCACCGACACCTCGACAGCGGAAACATCCAAGAAGGACCGGCTTCCGAAGGGCGGACTTTATGAACTGGTCAAGGACTTCCTGCACAAGCACCCGGGCGAAGAGTTCGGCCCGGCCAAGATCGGCACCGAGCTGGTCCGATCCAGCGGTGCCGTGAACAACGCTCTCGAGAAGCTCGTCAGCAACGGCCTGGCAAAGAAGACATGTGAGGCCCCCAAGCGCTTCACCTCAAGCTGACTCACCGGCTGTCTGTGGACGCGGTCCGGTCGCTACTTCAGCGGCCGGGCCGTGTCGTCAGTCTGCGGCCACCCGGGAGTCCAACTCATACCGGCGACGTGCCTCGGCGATGTCGCCGACGTGCTGCTCGGCCCACTCCCGCACCGGCGTAAGCACCTCGAACAGCGAGCGTCCGAGCGGCGTGAGCGAGTACTCCACCTTCGGCGGCGTCGCATCGGGGGTCTCGACCCGGTCGACGATGCCGTCGGCTTCCAGGGTGCGCAGCGTCTCGGTCAGCGCCTTGGCGGTCACGCCCTCGACGATTTTCTTCAGCTCGGTGAACCGCAGCGGACCGGTTGAGAGGGCGTTGAGCACGGTCGGCACCCAGCGCGCACCGACCAGATTGAGCACCGCCGAACTCGAACACCGGGCGGCGAGCAGGTCGTGAGCGGCACCCATCGCCTGGCTCCTCCTGGTTTCGTTGAAGATACCGACATCTCGACGATACCTTCGCCCGCATGAGAGAGCGGACCGGAGGAGCATCGCCGTGGACCTCGAGCTGAAGGGCAAAACCGCCCTCGTCTGTGGCTCGTCGTCCGGCATGGGACTGGGCATCGCCGAAGTCCTCGCGGAGGAAGGGGCCAACCTCGTCATGACCGCCCGGCGCGGCGACGTTCTAGCCGACCACGCCGGGAGAATCGGCGCGCACGCGGTCCCGGCGGACTTGAGCCGGCCGGATGAGCCGACTCGCGTGGTCGAGGAGACGGTGGAGCGGTTCGGCGGGCTGGACATCGTGCTGTGGAACAGCGGCGGGCCGCGCCCCAGCACGGCACTCGGCTTGACGGCCGAGCACGTCGCCGAGGCCGCCGAGACGGTGCTGCTCCCCCTCGTGCGGCTCGTCCAGGCCGGCGTCCCATACCTGCGGCAGAGCTCGAGTGGGCGGATCCTGGCGATCACGACGACGGGAGTCCGGGAGCCCACGGCCGGTATGGCGGCATCCAACGCAGTTCGGCCCGGAATCCACGGCTATCTGAAAACCCCTCGCCGCCGAGCTGGGATCGGCCGGCATCACCGTCAATACCCTGGCGCCGGGCCGGATCGCCACGCCACGGCGCGACGAGGTGTACCCGGACGGGGTGCCGCCGCACCTCGCCGAGGAGATCCCGTTGCGACGGTGGGGAACCGTCCGCGAGTTCGCCGATGTCGCCGCGTTCCTGGCCTCGCCGCGAGCCTCGTACGTGACGGGCACGACCACTTACGTCGACGGCGGCCTGACCAGGAGTGCGTCATGACCGGAGTAAGCCTCGAAACCGCCGTCGCCCTTGTGCAGACGGCTCGCGCGGAAGCGGCGGCGCTGGGCGTACCGATGGCGATCGCCGTATCAGCGTGGCCACCGGCGGCCGGGTGATGCTCAGCAAAGGCGGCCTACCGATCATGGCCGACAAGAGGGTCATCGGCGGGATCGGCGCGAGCGGCGGCACCGGAGATCAGGACCTCGCCGTTGTCGAAGCAGCTATTGCTGCGGACGGCCTTCCCATGAGGCCACCGCGAAAGCCTCTGTGAACTACCCCCACGGGAGGGAAACCCAACTCTGGCCTGCCCCCGCTTCCGTTGCCTAGATGCCAGCCGACGGTACACTGAGTCCATGTATGCGGCTGTGTACCGGATTTCCTTTTCCGTCAAGAAAGAACAGCCGACCGGAGTACCGATCGAACATATCGAGCGGCAACTGGTCACGCCCATGCTTGTCCAGAACGGATAGGGTCTCGGTTGCTACCTCGTCGCATGCGGTCGCACTCTGCGAGTCGACTACTCCGGTGAACCGGATGTGCAGCAACCAGACGGGAGGCTCGCTTCCCCATAGAGGCGTGATGTTGGAGGCGCTGATCGTGATCTCGACGTTCGCGGCGATGCGCCCGGCGGTACGTGCGGTACGCAGATCCTCGTAGACGAGGTGAGCGAAAGTACCGAAAACGTCGCCGACCGTGGCGCTGCGCGAATGGTCGCCGTCGATCCACACGCCAGGCTTCCAGCCGTCTTCGATGAGCATGATTCTCTCCTTCGCCTGAATCAGAGTCAGCGCATGGCACGGCAGAGTTGTGCGGATAGGATACGCACGTCGTCTGTTGTGGCGAACAGTAAGCCAGTTCGGTCCGCCAGGCGCTTCTGCTGATCAGCGTGCGGTGCTTCGACTGGGCGTATCGGTTCGGCCGCGATCGGGTTACTGCGATCGTCGAGGATCAGAGCCCAAGGTTCGAGGTGGTGCGCGACCAGTTCTGCGCCTCGGGCTCTCAAGCTAAAGGTCTCGACCACCAAGAATGACTGGATTCCCGCGACCAGAGCGGCATAGTCCTCACCTCCGATGCGCGTCACCGACATCTCCCGACGTAGCCGGTCGTGTCTGCATATCAGCACGACCTCGTCGACGGGATCGAACACGGCTCTCTGCGACGGCGATTGTTCAATGAGCTGGACCAGGGCCGTGCGGGCAGGGCCGATCTCGTACGGTATCCACCAGGCCGCAGCTATCGTTCGAGGCCTGACAAACGTCAAGCAGGAAATGACTTCCCCACCAAATACCGCACTGATGAGCAGGGTGGGTGCGGCGTCACCGGGATGCCACCACGCGTTGGCGAGCGCACCAATCGCGGCTACTCCGGAGATAACAGTCAAGACGTCGCTGCCGCGAAGGATAATTGTGTGCATACGCATAAAGGCTCCTTCAACATTGATGTTTCCGAATCCCCAGCTTGGTTACCCTCACGAACTCCGCTCCGGAAGGGCACGGGTCAGTACCAACATCCGACAAAAGCGAGGTTTTTGCCCCTGGACCGCGCCGGCCCTCTCGCCCGGGTCGACTTCGGACAACCCACCCCGATGAACATGCCCTCCTTGACCTGTTGTCAGGCACACTCTTCCGGGTTCACCGCCGGGACGGAGGGTGGTCAGTCCACGAGGGTCACGGTGCCTGGAAAGCGTCCCCGGCGGCGATACTCGACCACGGCGTCATCCGGCACGACATGATCGGAGAACTTGAAGCGCCAGTCATCGAGGACGGTCTGGTTCCACCAGTTGTGAGCGCGGACGACCGACTCGATCTCCCGGAAAGCACGGCGAATCACGGCCGGATCCTCGCCGTCGACCCCGTACAGGCAGAGCGTGATCTCCCCGAAGGTCGTGTCGACGACCGCGCCGTAACGGACGTGCGGCCAGATCGGCGAGAAGTCACTGCGGCCGAGGGTGGTCAGCTCACCCATGATCCACACGGCGAGAGCTGGCAGGTCGAGTGCCGCGGTTGCAAGGTAAGACTCGCCGTACGTTCGTCCGGCCGGTGTGAGTTCGACGCGGGACGGAACTTCGGCGGAAAGGTGGATGGTGTTCCAGGCGTCCGCGTGCACGGTGGCGTGGTAGGCCCGAGGCAGGAAGCACAGCACCTGCCCGTCGTCGAACGCGTACCGGTACCAGGCCCACCGAGTCGGTTCCGGTTCCCGGTGGACCTGGCACTCGCCGCAGTCGTCCATTCCGAGGCAGTCCTCTTCCGGCAGTCCGTCGCGCGGCGGCACTCCCAGTGGGTCGGGGTCGAGTGGGCCGTCGTCGCGGATCCGGGCATCTCCGTAGCCCGCCGAGGTCCACGCGGTGGCCAGCTCGGCGAGGGCGCGGTCGAACTCGGCGGCGCTGGTCGCGCCCAGCAGCCGCCTGCCGACGGGCAGGGTCGCCAGCGTGAAGGGGTCCGGCGGGGCGCTCGGCGCGGACGAGGTGAAGACCGCCCGCGCGGTTGCGCCGGGACCCCGGCCCCGGAAGAATCCGGCTCGTCCGGTGATCGCTTCGGCTCCTACGGTCTCGTCCTTGAGGACTGGATCGGTGGCGGGTACGGCGGGCGTGTTCGCGAGCATGACTGTCTCCTTTGGAGTGTTGTGTTGGGGCGATGCGGCCGGTCGGATCCGAGCCGAGTAGTGGGCTCAAGGCCCTGCTCTGTCGTCGATGCGAACTACATGAAGAAGTCGTCTTCGTGTTCGATGTCTTCCCGTTTGAAGGGTTCGAGCCCGGCCGCTTCCGCTATGACGTTCAGCGTGAACAGGGCCGGGCCGTTGAAGTAGCCACCAGAGCCGACCTCTTCCAGTGCTTCGTCGTCCAGAGCCGACACCGCAGCAGTCAGCGCGGCTTTTAGCTGGACGAACGTCAAATCTCCTAAGCGTTCGGCGATCCGGTGGGCGGCGACGGTGGACATCTGCAAGATTGCGGGTTTCCCGTCCGTGGTTTCAGTCATCACTATCTCCTTGACTTGTTGGATTTCCGTGTACGGCTAGTGACGGGCGGCACGAAGTGCACTGGTGGCGGCATGTCCGATGGCGCGGGCGGCCATGGTCGGGTCGGTCAGCACGTGGACGGTGGCCCCGGCGAGCGGGGTGTCGGTGTCGCTGGTGGTCAGCCACAGCACCGCGCACCCGGATGCGCGCAGCCGGTCGAGCTTCGTCTGCCCGTCGCGGCGCGGTGTGCGGCGGTAATCTCCGTCGGACACGATGACCACCAGCCGGGCCGCACCGGGACGGGACAGGCCGAGCGAGCCGTCGAGGGCATCGAGCGCGCGGGGAATGTCCTCGTAGTTGTCGCGGGAGCGAAACTCGGTGACTTCCTGCCGCCCGAGGTCAAGCATCTCTTCGCCCGCGTCGTCGGCGGTCCGCAGCGCTTGCCGCCATACCGCCCGCAACTTGCCGAGAACGTCCGTCCCGAGCACGTCCTCGATGACCCGGGCGACGGGGTAGACCTCGGCGTGGGTGAGCACCCTGCCGTCGGCCCGTCCCAGCAGGAGCGCGGCGGTGTGCGCGGCGTCGGCCGGGGTCATCTTCGGGGCGGTCACGGGATCGGCGAACAAGTGCAGGTCGGTGGCGACGATGCCCTTCACGCATGCACGCAGCCAGTGCCGGTCGTCCGGGCGGCGGCGGATCTGGGCCGCTTCCATTCGCGGTTCTTCCAGCAGCAGGGCGGCGGCGACAACGGCGGGCGGGGCGCCGTCCGGCGGTTCCCACACGGTGTGTTTGGCGTGGCCGCACTCATGGGTCAGGGCACCCCATGCCGGGGCGTAGCGCGTGCGGTCGGACAGGTTGGCGGGGTCCACGGTCGCGGGGTCCACGCCGAGGTGGTCGCCGTCGACTTCGATCAGCGCGCGGTGCGGGTAGAAGCACGCGGGGGCATCGCCGCCCGCGCCGGGAGCGACGCTGACGACGAGGTCGTCGCGGTCGGCGATCACGGGTACCTCGTCGGCGAACGCGGCGGACAGGGCCAGCCATTCCAGCCGTGCGGGGAACACGGCGGCGCCGGTGGCGGCCGGGTCGGCGGTGAAGTGGGCGCTCATGGCTCGGGTCCTTTCGCGACGGTTCGCGGTGCGGCGGGGGTTCAGGGCTTGGTGGCGACGCGGGCCCCGAGGGCCAGCGGGGCGACGGTCTTGCCGAAGACGTCGCGCACGACGGCGGCGACGGTGGCGCGGTCCTCTTCCGGCGCGATGCCGACCAAGTTTCCGGCGGCGGCGTCGAGGTCCCACGCGTCGGCGAGCTTCTTGAACGCCAGCAGCTCGCGCAGCTGCGGAGCCCAGCCGATCTCGCCCTTCTCCTGCCGGGTCACGAGGTTGCGGGCCACCCGCACGGCCTTCCTGTCGACCCCGAGCTGTTCGGCGAGGGCGTAGTCGCTCGAGACCTGGATGTGCACGGAGAACCGGGAGGACAGCGCGTCGGTGAGGATGGCGCCGTGGACGCCGGGGTTGTGCCCGGCGACGACGTAGAACCCCGGTTCGGCCTTGACGACTTCGCTGGTGTTGGCCTTGACGATGATTTCGCGGCGTCCGTCCATCGCGGGGTAGACCACGGCGAGCACGGTCGGCGGAATCAGCGTCGCGTCGTCGATGAACAGCGGCACGCCTTCGCGCATCGCGCGGACCAGCGGTCCGTGGACGAACACGAAGTCGCCGTCGGGGGTTTTGGTGAAGTCGCCCACGAGGTCGGCGGTCACGGTGTCGCCGTCGCCCTGGACGGTGAGGCAGTCGTTGAACGCTGCCTCGACCACCGAGGTTTTCCCGGTGCCGGGCGGGCCGTAGAGCAGGGCGGCGACCCCGGCGTCGCGCAGCCGCGCCAGCGCGGTCACGTCGGGCATCCCCGACAGGAGCCGGGGGTGGTAGTCCATCCCGTTGGGTCGTTTCACCGGGCCGGTGACTTTGCGCGCCGGTCGTATGGTGGCGCTGCCGGTTGCGGACGGGGTCGGTGTGGAAGGGGGCGCGGCGGGGGCCGTGCTGGCGGATTTCGGCCGTCGCGTGCGGGGAACAGGTGCCGGGGCCGGGATGATGGCGGGCGCGGCGGCCGATGCCGTCGTCGCGGTGGCCCGGTAGCTCACCGGGGCCGTCGTGACGACTTCGGCGTGACCCCGGTCGGTCAACGCTTGGCAGGCGTTGCCGACCGCGCCGGATGACCGGTTCAGGGTGCGCGCGATGCTGCCGGGCGTGTGGGCCGCTGCGGGATCGTCGGCGAGGATTTTGGCGACCATCGCGCGAAGTTCGCCGTTGCGAAGCCGGGTCGCCGTCCCACCCGCTGGGGCGGTCGGCCCGGCGGCGGGTGCCGTGGCGGGCGGGGTGGGCGTGGTCATCGCGTCTGTCCTTTCAGGCGGGTTGCGCGTGGGTTGGGCATCGTGGTGATCAGCGCGGCAGCGGGGTCGTGTAGCAGAAAGCGGCGTCGGTGCAGTCGGGGCAGATTGCGAACAAGCCGTGGTATCCCATGGCCTGCAACGTCGCGTCTTGCGCGTATCCGCTGCCGCTGCGGCACGTGCGGGTCCGGGGGCCGTCCGGGCCGTGAACCGTGATTTTCCGGCCGTCGAACGTGACCCGGTAAGCAACCACGGCGACCCCGTTGCGGTTCCGCGTGGTGATGGGGCCGGTTCCCGGATCTTCCACCATGATGTTCCTCATTTCATCGCGAACCTGCACGGCGATCCGTGGCATTCGGCGTGATTTCCGGTTTTCCCGGCGACACAACAAAAGTAACTCGATCAACCAAACCCGCGCAATACTTTTTGGCAACCCATCCGGGTGACGCGACAAAAGCAAAAGGCCGCACCTAAAATTCACGGGTCGAAACAGTTCTCGCAGGTCAGCGACACCGCAGTACCACTGGCCGCCGGCACGACAATAGAAGTCCTTTAGATCGTTCGGAGTTGAAATAGCGATAAGGTGAGCCGGTGACGCAAGGTGAGGTATGCGTGCCAACAGGACCACGGGAAGAGAATCAGTACAGGTCGGCCGACGACACGGGCCCGATGTGCTTACCTGCTTGTCGCCAAGCGAGTCTGGGATACCTGAGGATCCCCGCATACACCGTTCGACCTGCTCGTATGCACGCTTCCGGAGGTTCCGCCTTAGCCGGCGCCCGGAACGCCGGGGCGGTCGGCAGGTGCGACGGCACTCCCAGTGCCGAGGGCTCTCGCCGGACGAGCAGCTCGACACGAGAAGGCGTTCAGAGTCGAGTCGGCGCGCCGGAAACCCATAGGCACTCCTGCCTGCGCGAGCAAGAGCGCGCAGGGACACGGCGGGGATTTCAAACGGGAACACCGAGTGACTTTTCTGTATGTGGCAACTGGCAGCACGTTGACACTAACATTTGCTGCGGCTGCTCAGCCATTTCAGCGTCGAGGTATTTCAGCGTAGTCGTCGCGGCAGCTACGCCGTTGAGTTCGCGTTGCCGATATCGAGCCCACAGAGGCTTTTGGCCAGCTTGATCGTCGCTGTGGTTGCTGATTCGTCGATCTCGGCGAGTCGTGCTTCGAGCAGGCGCAGCGTTCTTGCGACGGCGTCAGGTCGGCCGAGGTTGTGCTCGAGCCGCATGATGTCGCGGTAGAGGAGCTCGTTGTGCGGGTCGAAGTCGCGTGCGGTTTCCAGCAGCTGCAACGTGGCTTCGGGGTCGGTCTGGATTCGTGCGCGGGCGAGCGCGGCGACGGCGTCGAGGGCGTCGCGGCGGACGCCTTCGCGCAGCGCGGTGAGCCATTCGGTGTCGAAGCCGGCGGCCAGCTCGCCGCCGTAGCCGTCGACGATCTCACCTGCGGCTGCGGCGCGTGTCTGCTCGTCGGTCGTGGTGCGACGCCGAGCCACGGCGCCCGCGAACGCCCAGTAGTCGACCTCGATGAGGGCGGGTTCGAGCCGGTAGCGGCCGTGCTCGGCGACGATGACGTCGCCGAGGTCGGCGGAGGTCGCTGCTTCGATGGTGCTGCGGAGGCGGGACAGCACGGTGCGCAGCACGGCAGCGGGGTCCCGAGTCGGGCGGGCGGCCCCGAGGCTGTCGATGGCCGCGGTTCTCGGCGCGCCGTCCGGATGCAGGGCCAGGTAGATCAGCAGTTCCCACAGCCGACGGGACAGCCGGCCGGTGATTTCGACGACGTCTTCGGGTTGGTTCGGGTCCGGGCACCACGACAACGTCGGCGGCCCGAACACCGACAGCGCCAGCGGCTTGGCAGCTCCGTGCTGAAACTCCGCGCTCGGCTTCATTTCCGTCACGTCGGCGCGCTCCGAAGCCGGGCAGGTTGCGATTTCCAGCCCGTTGACCGGCTCGATTGGCTCCTCGGACGTGCCCTTGTGATGGTCGTGGGCGGTGTGCAGCAGGGTCAGGAGGTCGCGGGTCGCGGACTCGGGAAGCGAGAAGGCGTGGCGGCCGCGCAGCGGCTCTCCCGGGCCGGGCGAGGTCGCGGTGATCGCTCCAGCAGCATCTACGTAGGCCGTGACGCCGGGATGCCACTGGCCCAGTAGAAGGACGGTCCGCTCCCCACCACCTTCCTCGATGAGCCGCTGCAGCCGCGTGCGTTCGTCGTCGCCAGCCGGAGAGTTCGCGACGAGGATCGGCCCAGCTTGGTTCGGCAGGTCGAGGGTGTCGAGGTGTGCAAGTGCCGCGGCGAGGTCGTCGACGAGGTGGACGCGTTCGGGTAGCTCGGCGTCGGTTTCCGGGACGCCGAGCAGGGTGCGTAGTTCCGCGACCGGTACGACGACGTCCGCGTAGCCGGGCGCGGTCATCGCGGTGAGCAGCAGCGCGCGGGCGGCGGCGTAGCTGCCGGGACCGACGAGACCGAGTCCGTGCATTCGCGCGAGGTGCAGCGTCAGCTCCCCTGCCTCCTCATCGGGCGCTTCGGCAGATGCGATCGTCGCGGCGGGCTCGGCGACGGTGTCGAGTTCGGCTTGCGCGTGCTGGTGCGCCAGGTGCAGCTGGTAGACCACCGGGGCGATCCGCGGATCGTCATCGCGTAGCCCGCTGCCTGGTCGGTAGCGGGCGCGATGACGGCGCCGAGCGATCAGCAGCGCCGCGCTGACCGCGCCGGCCAGGCCGAGACCGACGTACACCTCCGGTTTCCACGTGTCTGAGCGCGACGCGGCCGACGATGGTGCGGCAAGGCTCGGCGGAGCTGAGGGCGCGGGTCTTCCGTGGGACACCGGTGGCGGCGGAGAGATCGGCCGCTGTGCTTTCGCAGGACTCGCAGTCGGCGGCAGCTGGATCCGGTCACCCGGGTGCACGAGGCTGGGCGAGGTCAGCGTCCGTCCGCCAGGCTGCGCGCTGGCGACGTTGAGACGCCAAATTTCCGGCCAACGGCTGCCGTTCCCGAGACGGCGTTGCGCGATTCGATACAACGAATCGTGGACACCGTCGCGTGGCGGGCGCACCAGCTCGACGTCCGTCGGCTCCCCTGCGGCCGGTGGCTCGGCAGTCAACGACGGACTCTGCGCGGTCTGCACGGCGCCTCCTCCGGCAGGCGCGGCGAGGGCGCTGCGGCTGAGGAACGAGACGACGACGGCGGTGACGAGCACCGCGGCAACTCGCCGAAGCGGGCTGTTGCACCGGCCGAGGTCGGGTCGACCGGCGGCGCGCACGAGCTCGCGCAGACAGCCGGCCAGCTCGGCGAGGAAACCAGCCCACAGCAGCCACGCGCCGCAGGCGAGGACATCGAGCAGCAGGCTCGTCGACAGCGGCGCGCTCAGGACATTTCCGAGCTCGGCGATGGTTGGCAGGTGGTCAGGCAGGGGCCAGCCGACGAACCGCACCAGCGCCCACGGCAGCCCGGCGCACAGCGCGGACAACACCGCGATCGCCACGCCGGCGTGCAGCAGACGTGCCACGCCGCGCCCGATCGAGCGACGAGCTGGCTGCAGACCGACCGAGGTCGAACGTTGGCGTGGCACGGAAGCCCTCAGCTTCGCTGGCTACTGATGTTTGGGTCCGGTGAGGCGGTCGCTGGCTGTCCCGGCGAGGTTGCCGGTGACGCGGAGGCTGGCACCGGCGCTGGGTGGGCGTCTGGCTTCGGCCGGCGGCTTCCTGGCGGTCGTCCTCGTCGGGGCCGCGGCTTGCCGGCGGCGAGCCAGGTGGTGAGGTCGGCGGCCGGGACGTCGGTGAACTCGGCCAGCTCGTCGAGGCTGATGACGTCGGCGGCTGCGGCGAGCACGCTGCCGAGCTTGCGTTCGACGTCTGCCAGCTGCTCGGCCAGCGCTACGCGGCGGCGGGCAAGCTCGCCGACCTCGCGGGCTGCGGCCGTCCTCCTGGCGCTCTTCTCCGCGTCAGCCTTCTCGACGCGGCGCTCGATCTCATCCGTCGCAATCATGGGTCAACTCCTTCCGTGGTCAGGGCTCAATTGCGGTGATGCCGCGCTGGGGGTGGGCGGCGCCGCTGCCGTGGGCATCGATCGCCGGGATACCGACGAGCGAGAGCAGCTGGGTGCGCTGGCTGGTGGTGACGGTGACGGCTACGGTGTCGGTCGTGGCGGTCACGCTGCCGGTGGCACCGACGTCGGCGAGGTAGCGGCGCGCGAGTTCTTCGGCGTGCGCGGGCGCCAGCCGGAGGGCGCCGGTCTCGCGGTAGGCAGCGAGGTCGATTGCTTGCGCGCCGGCGCGGGCGGCGGATTCGGCCTGGCCGGTGGCGCGGACTTTAGTGGCGAGCGCGAGGCCGCCGTCCAGGCCGAGGCCGGCCAGGGCCAGGAGCCCGATCATCAGCACGACGACGAAGACTGAAACGCGGCCTTCCTCTGTGCTCCACCAGTTCTTGTGCAGACGGCGGCTCATCGTGTCCTCCCGTCTGCCGGCTGGGAGCGGTACAGGTCGACGACCTCGCTGGCCGAGGCGGTCAGGGTCTTGGTGCCGGGTACGCCGAGGACAATCGCTTGGCCGAAGTCGACCGTGCATCGGACGCTGACGACGACGATGCTGCCCGGCCTCGCCGTGGTCGTGGTGCTGACCTCGACGTTGCGGCACGTCACGTTCGCGTGGGCGAGCGCCGAGGTGGCGACGGCCGTGGCCGCTTCGCCGGCGGCCGCTGTCGTGCGCTGGAGACTGGCCGCCCTCGCCGCTTGGTGCGCGGCGTCGTCGAGCCGAAGTCGCGCGTCGACACCGCGGTGCACGACCACGGCAACGAAGACCAGGAGCATCACCAGCACCGGCGTGACCAGGACCGCTTCGGCGGTCACCGAGCCGTCCTGCGCACGCCACCAACGGGCCCACCGCGTGACGGTCACCGGACCGACTCCCCTACCGAGATTTGACTTTCCCAGGGGAACGGCCCGGCGTTCGTGAGGTCCCGGGCGGCGGTGACGTAGGCGAACACCGTCGTCGGCAGCTCCCCGGCGAACGCCACGATCGGACCGATGGACGCGGCTCGCAGCTCACCGCGGACGGCTTCAGCGTGCTGGACGAACTCGGCGTGATCGAGCTTCGCTTCCCAGGCCCGACTGAGCGTCACGCAGGCCTGGAGCTGGAAGACCAGTTCGTCGAGTTCGTCGTCGAGCATCTCGACGGCGGCAGTCGTCGGCGACGCTACCTCCGCCTCGCCGGGCGCCTCCGCAAGCCGTTGGGCCTGTCGACGTGCCGCCCGAGAGCGGCTTACGTGGGACAACGCCTCCCACGCCAGCTGGTGCGCGCGCTCGGGCACGTCGAGAACGGACCACCTCTGGCCCGACGAGGCGTCCAGCTCACCGACCAGGCCGATCAGCTGCGCGACCGCCCGATGGACTCGGGGGCTGAGGTCGGCGAAGTCGCGAGTGCGGAAGAAGAACTCGCCGGGTCGGCGCTCCAGCCGGCACTTCCGGCCGCGGCGATGCCGGTGGTCGGTCCCTACACACCCCGCGGTGACGACCGCACCACAAAGGCAACTCAGCACGAGAAGGCCGGCAACACCGACCGTCAGAACGCCGACAACGGATTTGGCGATGCCTGGCCCCAGCGCCAAGACGGCCACGCCGACCGAGAGCGGGATGCTCCGGCAACACGAGGCGAAGGCACGAATGAGTTCTGCTCGCCAATGTTTCGCGGTGATGGCGGGGTTCCACAACATCACGTCCTGCCCGTCGGCGAAGGCGCCCTCGGTCACCGGATTCGGCTTCACCACGGCCTTTCCCCCTTCGAATCAAGATTCCGACTTGCTGAGCACTTCCTGTGGCATCCTGCGAACGGGCTGCAAACCAGGGAGAACTCGGTGGACTGCTTACGTGTGATCGCGATGTACTACCCGTACATCCACATACGGGACGACAGCTGGCTCAAGGCCGCAGCGTTGTACTGGCCGCGGCTCGCCCGCCTCACGCCCGACGGGTTCCCTCGATATGACTCCGAGGTCGCCAAAACCCTCGCCGGAGAACTCGACTTCTTCCTCAACATCGAGCCCCCGGCCAGCCAGGTGGAAGATGTGGCCGCCGAGTTCTTGAAGTTCGTCACCGACAACCACCATGCGCTTCAGCAGCGGTACGACCCCGCGACCGAACACGGCGGCGTCCCCCGGTGGCACGATGCTGTGGACGAGATGAGAGCCGCCTACCTCCATCCTTTTCACGGCTCGGTGCACGCTGGGAAGATGACCGCCGAGCTGCACCGCGAACTCGTCGACTACGGCCTCGGGAAGGTCGCGGACGACGGGACCTGGGTCACCACACACCCCGCGATCAGCGCGGCGTACGCCACGACGTTGGTCGATCGGATCGCGAACGCCAATCAGCTTGCCGTGATCACCGATCAGCCGAAACTCCATGCGCTGCACGGCGACGACGAAGGGTACTTCTCCAGCCTTCTCGGAGATACCGCCAAGGCGGACGGCGAACAGCCGCACGCGGCAAGTGATGTCGCGGCGCTCTACGCCCACCTCGCGGTCAAGACCGTTATCCCTAGGAACATCGAAGACATTCCAGTGCAGGAAATCGTGAAGGTGCGCAAGACACTGGCCAGCGAGTTCGACGCCTTCCGGGATCACCTCGGCACGCTCGCTGGAGAATTCTCGAACCTTGCCCAGGTGGAGAACCCGACCGTTCTTCAAGCCCGGCTGCAAATGCTCGTGGACCGGAACCTCCGTCGACCGACCGAGGCGCTGGAGCGAAGCCTCCGCCGGCTGGGCTTCGATCCGGCGGGCGCAATCCTGGACCTCAAATCGTCGGAACTGCCCGCCCTTGCTGCTGCGGTGACGTCGGCTGCTGGCGTCCCGAAGGTCGTCGCCGAGGCCGGGCTGGCGGCGGCTCGTCTGGTCGCGGGCGGCGCTCGGGCCCGTGCGACTCAACGCGACGCCCGTCAGAACAGCCCCGTGGGGTACCTGCTGGGATTGAAGCAGCAGTTCGGCCGACGCAGCGTCCGTGAGCGCGTCCGGCATCCGTTCAGCTAGCTCGTAAGTGTCTGGGACGAACCTTTCGACCTCACCTGCGGTTTCGGCGTGCACGTGCAGGTGCACGCCAGGCAGTACGGCGACGACCTCGCCCTGCACGCTCGCCGACGCCGAGGTCGCTGTGCGTGTCACCTCGACGTGCGAAGACCGCAACGGCCCTTCGGCGAGATCGTCGAGCAGGCTTTGGGCAGCGGCGTGGCCGGCCGCGGCCGTGCCGTCCTGGGTCCGCGCCGCCGCAAGTCCTTCGGCGGCGGCCGCCTGCGCGACGTGGGTCGAGTGCGACCACAGTGCGAACTGGACGATCGCCAGCAGCGCAAGCAAAAGCAGTGGCGTGGCGATCACCAGCTCGACGGTGACCTCGCCGCGCTCCCCCGCCAACGCTCGCCGGATACGCCGGCGGCATGCCGCGAGACGACCACGTGCAGCGGAGAACATGTCAGCTGCCGAGGTCGATGCTGTTGGCTTTCGCGGTCAATTTGGCGGCGATGATCGCGATCAGTGCGATGGCGAGCACCGCCATGAGCGCGGTGACGATGACCGTCGTGGTGATCTCACCGCGGCTGTTGTCCCTACGCAGCAACAGGATCCTTCCGGCGAGGATGTTCCAGAGGGTTCGGCAGTAGGTCAGCATGATGTCTCCTGTGGACGGTGTCATAGTCCGTTGAGGACCTGGGTGACGGCCGGGTAGGCGATGAATCCGAGGAAGCCGAGGAACAGCAGGGTGACCGGCAGCGCCATGCGTTCGGTCGCGGCTTGCGCGTCGGCTTCAGCGTCGGCGACCAGGTGGGTGCGCAGCGCGGCGGCTTTCGCGGCCAGGGAGGTTCGGACCTTGGCGCCTTCGGTGCCCGCGAGGGAGATCGACGCCGCGAGCTCGGCGAGTTCGCTGATGTCGAGTTCGTCGCCGAGGCGGCGCAGGATCGACCACGGTGCGGTGCGGGTCAGCTGGGCGGCGTCGAGGGCGCGGCGTAGCTGGTCGAATGCGCCACCGTGGCCGACGTCCGCGGCGGCCAGGAGCGCGGCTTCGACGCCGGCGCCGCCAGCCAGGGTGATCCAGACGAGGTCGAGGAACGCCGAGAGCGCGGCGCGGAACTCTGCACGTGCACGCGCGGCCTTCCCAAGAACCTCGAGGTCGGGTGCGAGGAATCCAGCCGCCGCCAGCACGGCCGCGAGGGTGAGCGGAACTTCGACGCCGAGGTGCACGAAGGCGAGGACGAGCAGGCCTTGAAGCACCAACGGCGTCAACAGGCCAGCGCAGGCCAGCAGCGCCTTCACGGCCAGGTGGGTGTCGGTACCGCGGCCGAGCACGCGGAGGTCTCGGGCCAGCTGGTCGCCAGGAAGTCCGAGGGCACGCAGGCTGGGTAGGAGGGGCCGGGCCAGCGCAGTAGCCCACGGGATCTCGGCGAACGTGGAGATCAGGACCAAGTCGTCCTTCGTGTTGATCAGGCGGCCGTGCAGGGAGGTCTGCGGAGGGATCGCCCAGGTCAGGACCAGCCACAGGCCCAGACCGGCTCCGGTGCCGAAGAGGATCACGGCGGTCATCCGCGCTCACCGCCTGATGACGCCGCCGCGGCGGCCGGATCGAGGTGAGGTGGGTCGCTGAGCGAGAGGACACGCGCGGCGGGACGGCCGGCGGCGATTCGGGTCAGCCAGGCGAATCCGCCGCTGAATAGCGCGCCGATGACGAGCAGGACGGCCTGACCGAGCGCGCTGTCGTAGACGTCGAGGTAGGCGCGGTTGAGTACCACGACGCCGACGGCGAAGGCGACCGTGGTGGCCACGATGACGCGCACCGAAGTGCGGGTGCGAGCACGTCCGGTCTCGACGCGCATCCGCATCGCCGCCTGCGCCCGCGCGGTCTCCGCCAGCGAGCCGAGCAGTTCGCCGAGCCGGCGAGCCTGGTGTTCGGCCGCCAGGACCAGCGATGCGATGACCAGGTCGGCGGTCGGGTCGGCCAGCTCCTCGGCCAGGCGCCGCAAGGCAGAAGCGAGCCGCTGTCCATTGCGTAGCCGCGCGGCGAGGCGGGCGACGTCGTCACGGATCGCCGTGGGCGCGAGCGGCGCGGTCGCGAGGATCGCCTGTTCGAGCCCGGCCGCAGCCGCGAGGGTGTCGCGCAGCATCTCCGTCCACGACGCCGCGGCTTCGATACGTGCAACTCGCCGCGCGTGCGCGCGGTCGGGCCCGACCAACGCGGGCAGGAACCAGGTCGCTGCCGCGGCCAGCATCCCGCCGACCACCCAGCCGGTTGCCACCATGGCCAGCAAGCCGGCGCCCAGCGATCCGCCCGCGCGGAGTGCGTGGGCTCGGTCGGCTCGCCACGGCGCCTGCCGGGCAGGGCGCGTGCGGGACGACGGGAGCGGCCGACGGGAGCCGAGGATGATCAGGAGCAGACCCGTGGCGGTGCCGAGCCCGGTGCTGCAGCCGATGAGCGTGCTGGTCACCTCGCCCACCACCCTTCGGGTTGGGTCAGGAGGTCGGGATCGAACCCGGCGTCGACGAGGTCGTTGAGGGTCTCCGCCCGGAGTGCCCCAGCGACCGGACGAGCTCGCAGGTCGGAGCCCGGGCGGTAGACCTCGTTGGAGACGACCGTTCCGCCGTCGGCGTCGACGACCTCGCGGATCGAGGACACGACCCGGGTCATGCGGTCCCCGCCTTTCGCCAGGTGCACGACGAAGTGCACGCTGGAGGCCACCAGCAACGCGGTCGCCTCCAGCGACAGCCGCTCGGCGCCTTGCGCGGCGTAGGACGCCAGCCGGGTGAAGGCGATCTTCGAGCTGCTGGCGTGCAGCGTCGCCATCGAGCCGTCGTTGCCCTGGGACATCGCGTTGCACATCGGGATGACCTCGGGCCCGCGGATCTCGCCGACGATCACGCGGTCCGGGGACATCCGAAGTCCCCAGCGGACCAGCTCGGCCTGGCTGATCGCGCCCGCGCCTTCCACGTTGGCCTGGCGGGCCTGAAGCGCCGTGACGTCGGCGTGCAGCCGCGGATCGAGTCCGAGGCCGAGCTCGAAGGCGTCCTCGATGGTGACGATGCGTTCCAGCGGGTCCATTTCGGCTGCTATCGCTCGCAGCAGCGTTGTTTTGCCGTACCCGGCGCCGCCGGTGATCAGGACGTTCTTGCGGGCGCGCACGAGCGCGCGCAGGAAGCGTTCGAGGCCGACGTCGAGGGTGCCACGGCGGCGCAGCTGAGCGAGGCTGGTCGTGAGGAAGCCGTGACGACGGATCGAGCACGCGGTGAGCCCGCCGGCGGTGAGCCCGAGGACGGCGAACAGACGCTCGCCGCCGGGCAGCTGGAGATTCAGCGCGGGCGAGCCGCGGTCGAAGCGGCGTTCCTCGGAGGACGCCCGCGCGGCGAGGGTGCGGACGAGGTCGGTCAGCTCGTCGTTCGATGCGGCGACCGGCGCGACCTGGGCGCGGGTGCCGTCGGCGTACTGGACGAAGACGCGGTCGAAGCTGTTGACGTTGATCGTCTCGACCGCCGGGTCGTCCAGCAGCGGCTGCAATCCGCCGAGCCCGAAGACCTCGTCCAGGACGGCCTCGACGAGCAGCGCCTCGGCCTCCGGGGAAAGCAGGATCCGGCCAGCCTGCAGCTCAGTCTCGCTGTGCGCGGCCACCGCCGCGCGGAGGACGTCGCCAGCCCAGTCGCGGCGCCGCGCCGCGGTCATCGGCTCCCTCGCCGCGCCGGCCCGGCTGGGCAGCTCGTCGGCGAGCGTACGTCGCAGGAACTCCCGTAAGCGCCCCTCAGGGCTGGGATCGGCTGCCGGATCGGGTCGGCGGTGATCGTCGAGAATCGTCATGACCGAACGTCCTTCCCGGAAGTACTGGTGTGAGGGTGGCCGTTGTGCAGGGCCGGCGGCGGGAGAACGCGGACGCCGGAAGCCGCCGTGGGCTGGGCGGGCACGCCCGGAACGTGCGGCATGAGGTCCGGGACTGCCCTGGACGCGTCACGAGCGCTTCCGCTGGACAGGGCCTGGGCGACGGTCTTCGCGACCCGGGTAAGCCCGCCAGTTCGCCGTCGGCCGCCTGCTCGCCCGGTGTAGCGAGCGGCCGCGGTCGGGTCGTCGGGAATCCGCGCCATGACCGGGATTCCCAGCTCGCGCTCGACGGCGTGGGTCGGGTATCCGTGGCCGGCCAGCAGCAAGCACGCCCGCGCGGCTGTGTGGCCCAGCTCGTGAATGCGGGTGGCGAGGTGGGCGAGCTCGTCGTTGTAGGTCCCGGAGATCAGCAACAGGACGTCCGCGTGACGAATCATCACTTCGGCAGGCGAGCCCGGGTCCAGGCGTCCGCAGTCGGCGAACATCGCCACCGCCGGTCGGCGCGCGGTGCCGTAGAGCGGCGAGTTCGGCGCGGTCAAGGTGCTCAGCGCGGCGCGTGCCTGCTGGCTTCCCGGAGGGCCTGGCAGGACCTGGATACCGTCGGGGAGCAGCTGCGTGTGGTTCCAGACGACGTCGGGTTCCACCGGCTGTCGAGCTGCGGCGGCGAGGCTGAGCAGCCCTGGCGATGTGGCCAGGCCAAATCGCTGCGCGAGGTCGCCGCCGGCAGGGTCGCACTCGACGACCACGCGACGGACATCAGCCGGCCAGTTCGCGGCCAGGGCGAGGGCGAAGGTGGTGACGCCCGGCGAGCCCTTCACACTGGCGAGAGCGATCAACATCAGCGCTCACCACCGGCGAGCATGACCAGCGAAACCTGGCCGACCGGTACCCGGGCGAGCGCAAGCGCGGCGTCGCCCAGGAGCTGCAGCGAGATCACCGTGGTCTGGTCGGACTCCGCCTTGGCCATTCCGGTCACGGTGGCCTGCCACGTCTGTCCGCTCTCCCGCGCGACTGACGAATCGGTGAGCGACGGCGCGGTGACCACGACGAGGGTGGGCGACCCGGCTGCGACTTCGAGCGGAAACTGTCCCGGCTTCAGCGCGACCGACACGATCGCGTGTCCGGCGGCAGGGACTGCTGCCGGGCCGACGCTGTGCGGGGTGAGCAACGCTCCCGGGGTGAGACTCGTTGCCATCGGCCGACCGAGCACGGTGGTCGCCTGCTCGGCCGGGACGGTCGCGATCGCGTCGGCAGCCGAGATCTCGACCTCGCGGACGTCCGTCCGCTCGAGGACGTGTCCGACGCTCACCGGCCGAGCGATGGCGAGGACCGGCACCCGGCCCTGCATGCCGCTCGCCCACCAGAGCGCTCCCCCGACGCACACCACGATGAGCAGGACGCCGACGAGCAGGTGCGGCAGGCGACGCCGCGACCGCCGACCGGCCGGTACCGCGGCCAGCCGGCCTTTCTTCCCCAGCCAAGCCACGGAACCGGATTCGGTTCCCACGTTGTGGTCACCGGTACGGATGCTGGTCACTAGATGCCTCCCAGGCATGGATCGACCGCGCCGTGCACCTCGTGGAACTGGTGCACAGCTCAGAACGGGAATGTGGATGCGCGAAGCAGTTGACGGCGGTCGGATCGGTCGGTCAGCGGTGCCCGGTACCGAGCGCCTGGATCTCGGCGACCCGGAACGCCGCCGTCGTCGAGGTGGTCAGGTCGGGGAAAGTGCCGCTCGCTCCGGCGCCGGACCAGGTCACGGTCCAATGGATCGTCGCCTCGACAGGAAGCTGCTGTCCCGGCGCTGTCGCTGACGACCGACGGTAGGTGTGGCCGCAGTCGGGGGACGCCGCCGAGGCGTCCCCTCCAGCGACGAAGGGGGTGCCTGGGCCGGAGCAGTCGACACTGTCCCCGTCGCCCATCGACCATGAGACGGATCTCGGCGTCGCGACCGCCGTCACCGAAACTCCCGGAACGGCCGCCGTTGCTTGCCGCGCTCCCCAGCTGCCGCGGTCGAGCCACAACCAGGTCGGCAGGCTCACCAGCTTGTCGCCGACCGGGTTCGCCTGGATACGTGGAGATGGTAAGCGCAACCGGGCGCGAGCCTGCTCGGCCAGCTCTTGCGGAGACGGCAAGGTCGCTTCAGCAGGGGCAGCTCCATCGGGAATCCAGAGCGGCGCTCGGTACAGGCCATCGCGAAAACCCGGGGTGGTACACCGGTAGACGTACCACGCCCCGCCCTGTTGGGCGGCGAACGGACTTGCGCGTCGTGGAAGCGGTGCAGACGCGAGAACAGCTTGTTGAACAGCACCGTGGAAGACCACAGTCTGCACACCGTTCGCCGGAGGCTGGAAGTTGCTCCGGACGTACGAGCAGTTCGCTGCGGGCGAGTCACCGCCGACGATCCGGTCACCGGGTGGCGGAACGGCCTTTCCACCGCCACCTTGCCGACCCGGCTCGTCCGGCGGACGGCTGCCGCTTCCCGGTGCTTTGCCGGTCTTCCCGGCTCCGAGATCGCAGTAGGGCGACGGCTCCTGGGCACAGTCGACGGAACCCCAGCCACCCGCCGAAGCACTCGCTGCCGAATTCAGCAGTACGGCGACGATCAAACCGCCGACAGCCGGAGCGCGCGTCAGCATGTTCCCACGTCCTGGATGGCGAAGTCGACGACCTTCCAGGAGCCGTCCACGGCCTTCTTGACCTTGGCGTCGATGTGGCGACGTCCGCTCGGCCCGTCGTCAGCCTGCTGGCCGGTATCGGCGCGGTACTTGAGCCACCGGCTGTCGTCCCCGCAGTCGACGACGTTGACCGTGGTCGGCGCAGACGTCGGCTCGACGGATTCGACCGTCGGGTGGTTGACCGGTTTCCCCTTGGTGACGAGCCCGTTGTAGTGGTCGGCGTAGAGGCCACGGGAAATCCTCGACAGGGCGTCGGCCGTGGCGTTCGATGCGAGCTTCGGCGATTGCCAGTCCGACGTCAATGCGGCGTCGGCCATGTCGTTCCACATACCCAGGTACGCCGCCACCGCGCGTTCCTTCGCTTGCTCCGTCGGCTGCGGTACCGCGCTCGTCGTCGTGACACTCGAAGACGCCGGTGGCCCGCTCGGGTCAGTGGAACTGCAGGCACCCAGCAGCAAGAGCAGTGAGGCACCGACAGCGCTGTGACGCAGATTCATGATGTCCCCTCCCATGGGAATGATCAGCTGACCGTCTGGCCCCACACACCACCAGAGTCGAAGTTCACTCGTTGGTAGGACGAGCAGTGCGCTCGACCCGCGAGCTGGCCAGCATGGCTCCATGGGGAGAGGCATCAGCATCAACTCGGCGGCGTTGCTGTGAACGGCTGGCCGGCCACGATCGGTGCCGCAGCGGGCTTGGCTCTCGGGGCCGCGGGAAGCCCGATCACCAAACAGCTCTCGAGTCGACCGGCCCAGATCGTGTCGTCGTGGTGGTTCGGCGCGATCGTCACCTCGCTGGTGCTCGCGATCCTCGCCTGGCGCCTGGGCTTCAAAGGCGAGCTGGTGATCTACGCGTTCGTAGTGGCGCTCGGGGTTCCGTTGTCGATCATCGACTGGCTCGAACATCGATTGCCTCGAATTGTCGTCGTGCCCCAGCTGGTGGGCGCTGCCCTCGGTCTCGCACTCATCTGCGTGGCACGGTCCGACCCCGGTCCTGGAGTCCGTGCACTATGGACGATGCTCGTGGGAGCGGGCTTCTACTTGCTGCTCGCGGTCCTCGTCGAAGGCGGTGTCGGCTCCGGAGACGTCGGTCTCGCGGCCGTTGTCGGCCTGGTGACCGGCTGGTCCGGCTGGACGGAGCTGGCCGGCGCAGTCGTGCTCGCGTCGCTCATCGCGCTGTCACTCCTGCTCGTACCGCGCTTCCGAGCTAGCCGTGCCGTGCCGTTCGGACCTTGTCTGCTCGCGGGGATGACGGCAATGATCGCCGTCGCTGCTTGAGACAAGGGCTGCGACTTCACGCGGGGCCGTAGTATCCCGGGTCGCAGCCGACGCCGCCGTTCCACCAAGCGCCGATCACGCGCCAGCGGATCACCGGCTGAAGGTTCGTGGTCCCCGGCCCGACGCAGTAGTGGTACAAGTTGAAGAAAATGTCCTGGACATCGAGCATCACGGTCGACCCGGAACCGTTGTCGCAGTGGATGTACTCACCTCCGCCGTCGTAGCCACAAGCAGCGATTTCGACCCCCTCCGAGATCGGCAGCGCGGAGGCTTCCACTGCCGCAGAACAGCCGAACGACACGACGATCGCCCCGATGACGGAAGCGCGCTGAAGACACGTCGAAATGAACATCGGAATCTCCAAGAAGTTGTCGGTTCGCCAAGGGCCGCACAGTCGTCAGTGCGACCAGACAGGTGGCCCCTCTCAGGAGCGAGGCAGAGCAGTCACGAAGCGCTAACCGTGCACCGCTCCAGACGTCACCCGTCTGGCGTCGCAGACGGGGTAACGATCACTTTCGGTACTCGATCTTCCACCTCGCGGACGATCTTGCTCGCAGCGTCCCGCGAGTTACCTGTCCCGAAGCTCTCGCGGCGTTACCCTCGTTGCCGAGGGGTACGTATCCGTCGCTCGGTGCTTCCATCCCAGGATCAGCCGGGTCGACCGCGATTACCAGGGGGTTTCTGTTTTCATGTACCAGAAACATGAAACGCGGAGAACAGAAGTCGAGAAACGAAAGACTTTCGGGTCCGAGCTTCGGGAAGTGCGCATCGCCCGCGGCCTTTCACTCACGGAGCTGGCCGCTCGCACGCACTACAGCCGAGCTCATCTCGCCAACGTCGAACATGGCCGCCGCACGGCGACGACGGAGCTGGCCGAAGCCTGCGACAACGCACTCAAAGCCGACGGCGAACTTCTGGCGTTGATTCCGCGTCCCCGCCAGAGTGACTCGCAGGCCGCGGTAACGCGTCCCGCGCAGCTGCCGGCGGCGCCGGGCCGATTCGTCGGGCGCAGCGCTCAGCTTTCCGCTCTCGACGCGGTCGCAGGGAAAACGGACCGGTTGTCGATCGCGACCGTTCACGGACCACCAGGAGTCGGAAAGACGACGCTGGCCCTCTACTGGGCTCACCGGGAAATCGACCGCTTCCCCGACGGCCAGCTGTTCACCGATCTTCGCGGTCACTCAGGACACCAATCACCGGCGAGCCCTACCGAGATCCTGGAAGACTTCCTGATCTCCCTGGGACTGACTCCCGCGGACGTGCCCTCCAGTGAGGAGAAGCGGGCAGCGCTGTTTCGCACGATGACGCACGGTCGCCGCATCTTGGTCGTGCTCGACAACGCGCTTTCTTCCGACCAAGTACGTCCCTTGCTTCCCGGCGCAGCCGGCAGCACGGTCTTGGTCACGAGCCGGGTCATGCTCACCGGGTTGGTCGTGCGCGCGGGCGCGACGCAGCTGGCGCTCGCGCCTTTCCCTGCCGGCGATTCTCTCCGTTTGCTGCGGGAAGTCGTCGGTTCGCGGGTCGACGACGAACCGGTGGCGGCACAAGCCGTCCTAGACCGGTGCGGTCACCTTCCGCTCGCCGTCGCCGTCGCGGCGGAACGCATCGCCGCTCACCCCATCCGGCTGTCCGAGCTCGCCGAGGACCTCGCCGAAGAGCGTCAGCGGCTCGCCGCCCTCGCATCGGACGAGGACGCCGACGTCCGGGCCGTCTTCTCCTGGTCCTACCGGGCGCTGCCGACGTTGGCTGCGCGAATGTTCCGAATGCTCGGCCTGCATCCCGGCAAGGAGATCAGCGTTCCGGCGGCCGCAGCCCTCGCGGAAATGCAAACCGGCCAGGCAGAGCACCTTCTCCGCACCCTCGCCACGTGCCACTTGGTCGAGGAGGCCGGCCGGGACCACTTCTGGCTGCACGACCTGCTCCGCGTCTACGCGTCCGAACAAGCACTCGCCATCGACGCCCCCCAAGACATCGAGCGAGCGCAAGTACGTGAGCTGTCGTGGTACCTCGACACTGCCGCCGCGGCGGCGCGTGCCCTCGAGCCGTTTCGGCCGTCAACCGCTGATACCGCACTACTCGGCTACGCCGAGGCGTTCGCCTGGTGCGAGCAGGAGCTGGCCAGCTTTCCTTCGGTGGTTGGGCTCGCTCTCAGGATCGGACACCTCGATCTTGCATGCCGCTTGGCCCAGGCGCTCTTCTCCTACTTCCACCTTCGCAAACCATGGACGATCTGGGAACGCACCTACCACCTCGGCCTGGAAGCCGCTGCCAAGCTCGGCGACCCTTGCCTGCAGGCTGACATGCTGACCGGCCTCGGCCTGGTCGAAGTCGGCTTGGGAAATCCGGAGAGCGGCCTCAACGCGTTTCGTCGGGGCTTGGACCTGCTGGAAATCGAGGGAGAACCGACCAGATCGGCGTGGTGCCACATCGGCATCGGGCTCGCGCACGCGGACATGGAGGACGTCGGCGCGGCC
Source organism: Amycolatopsis sp. NPDC098790 (assembly GCF_044759945.1). Taxonomy (NCBI): domain Bacteria; kingdom Bacillati; phylum Actinomycetota; class Actinomycetes; order Pseudonocardiales; family Pseudonocardiaceae; genus Amycolatopsis; species Amycolatopsis sp. NPDC098790. The sequence continues at coordinate 998,740 of NZ_JBIWAI010000002.1, read as the reverse complement.
AAAAGCGCCCTCGAGCGTGGAATGGTCATCCACCGCGGGCAGAACGACCAGCACGCCGAATCGGTCGCCCTGGTACATCTCGCTGACCTCTGCCGAGGAGAGCAGCACACCGACGACGCGCTCCGGTTCGCCGACCGCGCGCTCTCACTCTGCAGGTCCATCGACGACAAGTACGGCGAAGGCCTTTCGCTCTACCAACTGGGCATGACCTACTTCGCCGCCGGCATGCTCGACGATGCGCTGAGCCAGCTCGAAGACGCCCTTGCCGTACAACGAGCCGCGCGTGATGACAAAGGTCAGGCCGACACGTTGTGGGCTCTGGCACGAACGTGGTCTGCTCGCGGCGACAGCGCTATGGCGCGCTGCCGGCTTGAAGAGGCCGCGAACATATTCGAACGGCGAGGCGATCCTGCCGAAGCCGCTGTGCGCGCCAGTATTGCCAACCTGAAGGACGGAGCCGCGAATTGACGAACGTCTTCTCTCACCTGAGCTTCGACGGCACGATGGTCATCGACCCAGCCGAGACAGCCTTCGCGGCAACCGACTTCGGCGGCATCGTCGGCTACCCGCCGCTCGCGGTACTCCGCGCCCGGTCCACAGCGGATATCGAGGCCGTTCTGCCCGTCGCAGCGGCCAACAACATATCCGTCGTGCCCCGGGGCTGCGGCCACACCAGCCTGGGACAAGCGCAGGCGCTCGACGGTCTGGTCATCGACCTGACCGCCCTGGACGAGGTGCACGATCTCACCGAAGACCAGGTGACCGTCGACGCCGGCGCGACCTGGAACTCACTTCTCGCACACACACTCCAGTACGGCCTGACCCCACGCGTCCTCACCGACTACCTCGGCACCTCCATCGGAGGCACGCTGTCAGCGGGCGGAATCGGCGGTACCAGCCATCGCTACGGAGTCCAGACGGACAACGCGCTTGCCCTCGATGTCGTCACGGCCGACGGCGCGACACGGCACTGCTCACCGACCGAGCTGCCAGACCTCTTCCACGCCGTACTGGGAGGATTCGGTCAATGCGGCGTCATCGTGCGCGCCACCCTGCCGTTGATCCCGGCACCAGCGCGCGTCCGACGCGTCAAGGTCTACTACCCCACCATCGACGAGCTGGTTGCCAACCAGCGCAGCCTGCTCGCCGAAGGCCGATTCGACTTCTTGCAGGGAGAGATCCTGCCGACCCCGGGCGGCTGGGTGTACATGCTGGACGTCGCTTCGTACTACACGCCGCCCCACGAGCCCTACGACGATGTGCTCGCTTCGGGGATCGGCTTTGTGGCTTCCCGCGACAAGATCGAGGACTTGACTTACTGGGAGTTCGCCACCCGCCTCGACGAGACCGTGACGTACCTCGAGGGCACCGGCGAATGGGAGACCCCGCACCCCTGGCCGAACTTGCTTTTGCCCGATGCGGAGCTCGATGCGTTCACGAGCGGGATCATGGCCGACCTCGAGCACGCCGACATGGGCGCGTCCGGGTTGATCCTCCTCTACCCGATGACCACCGCGGCGTTCGGCACCCCGCTCTTCCGGCTACCCGAAGGCAGCACGATCTACCTGGTCGCCGGCCTGCGCTTCGCCACGGACGCAGCGAAAGCCCAGGACATGGTCACCAAAAACCGGCGGTGGTACGACGCTGCTGTCAGCGTCGGGGGCACCAGCTATCCCACGGGAGCCATCCCGTTCACCAGCGCCGACTGGACCCGTCACCTCGGTACGGCACAGGCGGTGCTTGCCGAGGCAAAGGCTCGATACGACCCATCGAACTTGTTCCCTCGACGCTTCGCTTGAGGACTGCTGCCGGATCAGGCGATGAGTCCGACCGAGGCAGTCAGGAGGCACAGAACGCTACTGCTGCTCCACCGGGGCGGTGCCACACCCACGAGGGGGCGAACAGCCACAGCGACCTCTCCTCCCGATCGGCCCTGCGAGTCGATCATGGCAGGTTCGACCGGGGCCTGAAGTCAGCGCGGCGACGCCCCCTTACCGGCGGGTCGACACACCAGCGGGCACGCCGTCCGGGGTGCCGATGACGTCCTCATCGAGGACGTGAAGTTCGAAGCGCGCGGAGTCGTAGCCGCCGGCTTCCCACGCGAGGTCACTGTCGCCGACTCGCCACTCGCAGCCGGTCGCCCGTTCCTTCAGCAACCACGCCACGACGACCTCCCGGCTCAGCGTTCCCGACCTCGCGCGGCCAAGCTATCAAACCGTAGAACGTGCGTTCGACGGACCTGTCGGTCACGCGGTCGCGAGGCGAACCAGCAATGCGGTCCAGGCGGCTCGGTCGACCGAGAGCTGCCCGTCGGACGGCGCCTTCGAGTCACGCACGCCGACTTCGCCACCAAGACGGATCTCGACGCAGTCCTGCGTCTCGGAACTCCAGCTCGACTTGAACCAGCCGGTCGAATTCGTCACTTCTTCGCCTCCAACAGCTCGCCCTTCACCTTCGCGATGAGCTCGAGGCTCTTCTCCTTGCTCATCGCCTTACTACGCGCCGCCTCGGCTTTCTGCCGATGCGCAGCGATGTCCTCTTCGGCGTAGAGCATCAGGCCGCCGCGATGCAGCTCCAGGCTGATGATCGACGGAGCCTGGTCCGAATCGAACAGGATGAAAGACCCAGTCAGAACCGGCGTCCACCCGGCGTCGAACGGAATGATGCGCACCTGCACGTTGGGCAGCTCGATCATCTCCGCGAGGTAAGTGAGCTGCTCGGCCCACACCTCGGCTCCACCGATGGCGTGTCGGATCGCCGCCTCACCGAGGACGACGTCGAGCTTGGCCGGTGACTTGCGAGTGATCAGGTCGCGTCGGCCGATCCGAATCGCCACGCGTTCGTCGATCTCGTCCAACGGGACATCCGCATCAACCATGATGGCGCGAATGACCGCACTGGTCTGGAGTACGCCAGGGATCAGCAGCGGCGCCAGGTGCGTAACGGTCGTTGCCGTGCGCTCCGCCGCCAGCAACGCGTTCATCTGCTGGCGTCGCTCGGCGACTGTCACGGCGTGCCAACGCCCGCTCTGCCCCGCGTTCGTGGCCAGCGCCATCAGCTCGACGGCAACGTCATCGCCGATGTCGAGCGCCTCGACGATTGCCGCCACGTCCTCGGGCTTGGGGTTGCGCTCGCCGGTCTCCCACCGGGAGATCAGCCCGGAGTCCGACTCCTTGCGTCCGATGAGCACGGCCAGCTTGCGCAGCGAAATGCCCCGCGCCTCCCTCTCGCCCTTCAACGCTTCGCCGAGGTTCATCGGCGCCTCGCGGTGCTACCAGCCATGCAGCACATGCTAATGCAGGTCGACCGCGCCGCAGACATCACCTGATCAGGGCATTGCACAGTCGCGCTACCAGCGCTGACACTTGCTACCAACATTCGGTAGCACTGTCAGCGCGCAGCTCACGGCTCTGGCAGCGTAACGGGGAGGCGACCATGCGAGAACACCGCTGGCACGGAGCAGCGCTGATCGTCCCCGCGCGCACGCCGGCCGGTTCGGCGACCCAGGTAGCTCTGGGCCTGGTCGACACGACCGACGGACTCGTGCGCGCGATCCGGGTCGGCACCGACGGCCCGCCCGCGATCCTGCCCCGGCAGGCGATGGCCGAACTGGTCAGTCACGCCCAAGTGATGCTGGACCGCGATCTCCCCGGCGACCGGAGATAGCCGGCCGCGCACCGCTTGGGCAGTGCGCGCCACCTGATCAGCCCGGCCACTGTGCTTGCCGCGAACCAGCGCAGCGGCCGGGCACCCAACATCCGAGAGCAGATTCGATCGCGGAGATGCACGATGCCCACCGCACCTTCAAAACACCGGCTCCAGCCACGCTTGTTCTGGGTTACCGAGGCCTCGACCGGTACCAACCACCTCGTCACCGAGACAGCCTTCGTAAAGGGAATGAACTCCTCCGGCACGTATCAGGGGCTCTGCGGCAGTCAGTTCAGCGCGGCACCGATGATCGAAGCGCCGCGCGGGACGTGCGCGGCGTGCCGTGCAGTTCTCGCACCCGCGCGGACACGCTGCCGCAGCGAGAAACGAGGCCTCTACTGGTGGCGGCACCTACGTGGCCAGTTCAGCCGAAACCGATGCAAGCCGAAGAATCCCTCCGGTGGTGGACCATGGTGCCGTCAGCCGAGATCGCCTGGCCATCCGAGTCCGACCTGTGGCTGGCCGAAGACCCGAACTTCGTCCTCCTATGCCGGGTTCGCGACGGACTCCGCAGACTATCCACTTCGGACCGTCGCCGGACCGGAACCGGCGCTGGCATGACCCGGGCCACGCAGCAGCTCGTCAACCTGCTCGAAGCCACGCAGTGGCGGATCTTCCTGATCGTCACCCAGCTCCGGGACCGCACGGCGACGCCTGAGGCGCAGAACGAGGTCGCCGACGAGATGGCCGAGCTGGTCGAACTGCTGCGGTCCCACGCCGACGACACCGAGTCCGGCATCGTCCCGACTTCCTATTGACCCTGGAACGAGAACCACCATGACCAATCCACCCCCTCACCTGCCCGCCCTGCTCGCTCTGAGCACCTCGCTACGAGCGGCGAGGACCCAGCGAAACATGGGCTTGCGCCAGCTGGCGAACAGGCTGGGCATCCAGGCACAAATCTTGTCGTTGTGGGAAACCGGAAAACGACCGCCGACACTTGAGGACGTGGCGCACATACTCGGATTCCTCCGGGTGGATCCCACAGAGTACAAGCGCATCATGCTGATCCGTCGCCGGCTTGACAGCCTGAACCCCTTCGAAACGTCCGGCGCGGACTCGATCAGTCTGCAACGGATCTTCGAGGACGTCGCGATCCGCATCCTGGAGTGGGCGCCGCACATCATCCCGGAACCGCTGCAGACCCCTGACTACACCCACGCGATCCTCCAGGGCAGTGCGACTCAGCCGGACGACATCGACCAGGAGCTCTTCGCGCGTCAGGTTCAGCAGCTGGACCGGCGCTCCAGCTGCTCTCACTCCGTCTTGCTGGGCGAATCGGCCACAGATGGGAACTTCGGCTCGCAACTGAACGGCGCCGCCGCGACCCGCAGCCAGCTGAGCATTAAGATCGTCCCGACGAGCGCATGCTTTGCCGGGATGATCGAGCCTTTCAGAATCTACGAGACCGCGGGAAAAGTCTTCACCGTCGCGTTGCTCCACACGCACAACACCATCTTCGTCACCGAACCGGACGCGGTGAAGCGCTACCGGTCGACGTTCCGAAAGCTGGAGCAGGAGGCAGTCGACTACCACGCGCTCGGCTAGACCGCTGGGGACAGCAGACCTCGAAGGCGCTGCAGCGCGGAACGTCCGGCCCTGGCCACGCTTGGTAGCTGTCCATGTCCAGCGGCCCGAATCGCGCGCTGCAGCTGATGCGGCAGCCGGCGGTGTTCGGCGGCCGCGATGGCCTGGGTCAGAGCCTCTTCAGCGCCGGCGTGGTCGCCGGTGGCGGCGAGAACTTCGCCTGCGGTCACTCGCTCGATGACCTGCCACTGCGGTGCCGCCGGGTTCCCGGCCGCGCCGTCCAGGACGCGGCGAGCGTCGTGTGGCCGCTCCAGAGCAAGGAGCCCGCGCGCGTGAACTTCCCTGAGGGTGAAGGCGTTGAGCAGCAGCTCGTCCCCGGCCGCCGCGTCGAGCCGACGCCGGCATCCGTCGATGGCATCGGCGAATTGATCAGGCAGTCCGGCGTCGCCGGCGGCTCGAGCGAGCAGCGTGAGTGTGGCGCCGTGCGCTGCCGTTGTCGCCGGCAACGCGGCGGCGTGCTGCAGCCGGGCGACCGCAGCGCGAGGGCGACCGGCCTTGCGCAGCTCGTTGCCGTGCATCCGCAACGTGGTCACCAGGAAGACCTCGTCGTCGAGGTGCCGGGCCAGGACGAGCGCCTTGCCGGTCCACACCGCGGCGCCGGTCAGGCGTTCCTCGGGCAGCACCGTGCCGAGGGAAACGCCGAGCGCCAGACGTGCGGAGGCGAGCAGCAGCAGCGTTTCCCGCTCCAAACGACCTTCGACGGCGCGAGCTTCGAGGCGGGCGGCCAACGGCCACAGCTCGTTGACGGCTTCGACGACGCGACCGGATTGACGTGCGATTTCGGCGAGCCGGATCACGCTGTCGCCGAACTGTACGAGCGCGGCGAAGTCGGCGTCGTCCGGGTCGGTGACACCGAGCAGGTGAAACGGCAGCCCGAGTGCGCGGGCGATGTGCCGGCGCCCCGCGACGTCGCCGGGCGCCCGCTTCCGCGTCTCGATCATCGCCACGTAGGACTTGTCGTAGCCGAGCACGGCCGCCAAGGCTTCCTGGCTGAGCCGGTTCGCCGCGCGGTAGGCGCGCAGGATGGTCGCGAGGTCCCCGGACGTCAGTGCCGCCGCGGCGGCCGGGTCCGACCACATCCACACCGCGGGTGCGAGCCTCGGCGGCCGGGACGACAGCGCTGTGGTGCCGGCCTCGCAAGTCGGGCACACCGACGTGCGACTGTAGCGGCTCAACGCCGCGCCGCAGCGTTCGCACCCGGCCACGACGGCTACCCCGCCGTCGCCGACACGCGGAGCCGCTCGAACCACGTCGCGATCGAGCGCTTGTACCCGTCGGGCATGGGCAAGCCGGGAACGTCCTGCTCGGCGAACTCGGCGACCCGGCTGTGCTCGTGGCTCAGCACCGGCGCCGCGGTGGACGCGGTGGTGCAGCCGTACGTCACGATGAAGACGTTCTTACTGGCGACGGCGATGTGGTACATCCAGGAGTCGAGGATCTCGGCGACCTCGACCGGCAGTCCGGTCTCCTCGGTGATCTCCCGCGCGACGGTTTCCTCGGGCGTCTCGCCGGGTTCGATCCGGCCGCCCGGCAGCTCCCATTCGTCACGCTCGTTGTGCACCAGCAGCACGCGGTCATCCCGGATCAGGACCCCTTTGATCGACACCGGATATCCGGCCTCCGCCACCAGCACCAGCCTCCCGCTATCCATGCACCTCGTGTCACCGACCGTAGCAGCGAGATCCAGCCGCCTGCGACGCCGTGCGGTTGACTATCTGTCAGTGGACGCCATTGATCCCGGCCCGGTGTGCTGGTCGAACCCAAGCGCGGACTGGAGGAGGTCGTTTCCATGCCCGAGATCGTCCTGCCGGACTGCCGCGTCGATGTCGGCACGGTAGGCGGCGTCGGCGAGCTGGCCGCTGTGCTGGCCTGCGACGGTGTCGCCCTGTTCGACGGCGTGCGCACCGAGCAGCACCTGCTGCAGCTGACTGCCCGGCTGGGTCACCTGGTACCCCACCGCGACAGCACCGGATCAGGCCTCACCGTGATCACCGACCGCGGCTGCGCCCGCCTCCAGATGGGACAGGCCGGCTTCAGCCGGCACCCGCTGGCCGCGCACACCGACTGCTCGGACCTGCCGCGGCCTCCGCTGCTGGTAGCCATGACGTGCGCCCGACCCGCCGAGCGCGGCGGTGACTGCGTCCTGGTCGACGGCCGCGCGGTCCACCACGAGCTGACCACGACCATGCCGGAGGCGCTGGCCGATCTGTCGGCCAGGCGCGGTGCCTTCTTCGGCGGCGCAGCCGGGATCGTGGGGAACGTCTTCGAACCCGAACGTCGCGGCGTGATCGGTATCCGGCTTCGCCGCGACGAGCTGGCCCGGTTCTCCCCGCACGTCCAGCGCTGGCTGCCGGCGCTCGCCCAGGTCATCGACCGGCACACGATCACGATCCCGACCACGACCGGCAGCGGGTACGTCGTCAACAACCGCCGCTGGCTGCACGGCCGCACCGCGTTCACCGGCCCGCGGACGATGTACCGCGCCCTCATCGAACCGCGCCCAGCGTGGCGCATTCCGGCCGGTTTCACTCCGGTGATCGCGCCATGACGACCGTCGCCGCGCCCTACTGGGTCTCCGAGCTGCGTGACCTAGTGGTTGCCCTCCAGCGCGGACGATGGGCGATCGCGCGGTGGGAAGACCTCGGCCCAGACGAGGACCTCGCCCACTGGCAGGCCGCTGTGCGGGAGGCCTGTACCACCGACATCGACCCGCTGTTCCTCGACATACCGCGACGCAGCCTCACCATCGTGCTGAACGCGGCCGTTCCCGCGCCCGACGACGAGCAGATCCACCTTTCCATTGCTGCCGTCGAAGCCAGCCGCTTCACCGGACACCCGATCCGCCTGAAGTACGACCTCGACCAGTGAGCCGCCATTTACTGCACTGTCAGAAGGAGAACTAGCGATGTCGATCACGACCAGCGCTCATCGAACCGGCCGCGCCCTCGTCTCCGACGCCCTCTTCCGCCGGCTGACCGACCGCATCGTCCAAGCCGAAGGATTCGACCGTGACCTCGCCGACCGCATCATGGATCAGGCGTTGGCTTTCCTCGTCGCGTGCGTGGCGAACGTCGGTGATCCGCTCGCGCCGAGCGAGCTGGTCGACATCGGCTGGCACACTTTCCTGCTCGACACCGGCGAGTACGCGGCATTCTGCGACCGAGTAGCCGGTCGGTTCATCCACCACGTGCCCAACGACGACGAGGCCGCCGCCGAGGCGCCCGACGAAATCCTCGCCCGCAGCGTCACGGCCATGCGCACCCTCGGGTTTCACCTGGACGACGCGCTGTGGCCAAGCTCCGCGCTCGGCAGCTGCACCGGTTGTCACAATGGCTGTCACAACGACCCGCCGCCATCGAGCTAAAAGGACTGTCGCGATGCCCCGCAGCACCTGGGAAGCACTACCCGCCGCGGTCCGCGCGGCCATCGAGCATGAGGCTGGCGACGTCCGTGAGGCCGTGCTTCCCAGCGCGGGCCGCAACTCCGACTTCTCCGCGACCCTGTACACCGCAGCCGGTCCCGTCTTCTGCAAAGGTATTGCCGAAGCGGGCGGCAAACGCGGACGCATGCACCGCCACGAGGCCGCCGTCAATCCGATCCTTCCGGTTGCGGTCGCGCCTCGTTTGCTGTGGCGGCTCGAAGCCGACGGCTGGCTTGTCCTCGGCTTCGAGCACTGCCCCGGCCGCCACGTCGACCTCTCACCCGGCTCCTCCGACTTGGACCCAACGCAAGACGCCATCGCCACAATGTCCGACGGGCTCAATGCGGTCGCAGTCGACGCGCCGGTCTTGGCAGAGCAATGGGCGCGACTGGCGGCCTGGCGACGGCTTGCCAAGGACACCCCATCCGACCTCGACCTCTGGGCTCGAGATCACCTCGACCAGCTGACGACCTGGGAAGCTGCCGCGGCCGAACTCGTCGCCGGAGACACCCTCGCGCACACCGACCTGCACGCGCTGAACCTGCTCGCCCACGAAGGAAAGGTCCGAATCGTCGACTGGGCATGGTCCCGGCGCGGCAACCCCGCCGTCGACGCAGCATTCCTCATCACCCGCCTGATCGAGGCCGGCCATGACCCCGTTGCTGCCGAGGCCCGGGCTGAGACGATGCCGATCTGGCAGCAGGCTCCTCCTCGAACAAGAACGGCTTTCGCTGTCGAGATCTGGGGCATTTGGGAGTACCTCGAACGCCATCAGCCGTTGGCGCACCGCGCTGCTCTCACCGCGGCCGCGCGAAAATGGGCGCGCTACCGGCTCTCCGCTCTACGCTGACCGATTCACCCTTCGCCAATGACCGCCGATCCGACTGCAGGAGGATCGCCACGTGACCAGCGTTCGCGAACCAGCCCTGCGTGTCGGTGCCCGCGTCCTGCTCCTCAACCGCGACGATGAGGTCCTGCTCATCCACGCCCGCGACCCCGACGACCCCGGCCACCACTGGTGGGAAATGCCCGGCGGCGGCCAGGATCCCGACGAGAAGCTTGAGGACACCGCTCGCCGCGAGATCGCCGAGGAGACCGGCCTGGTCCTGGACGAGATCGGCCGCAAGCTGTGGACTCGCGAAAGTCGCTTCACCTACCGCGGCCGCGACCACCACCGCCTCGACCACGTCTACCTCGCCCACATCGATCACGACGCACCGCAGGTCGCCCTCCGGCACTCCGCCAACGAACGCGCCGGCCTGATCGAGCGCCGCTGGTGGTCGGCCGCCGCGGTCTCGACGTGCCACGACAAGCTCCTGCCCGCTGAGCTCCCGGATCTCCTGCAGACGCTCCTCGACGATCGCTTCCCGCACACTCCCCTGGCCCTCATCGCCTGAACTCCGCGCCTCCGACGTGGGCACACGGCGGGCCAGCGCGGCGCATAGCGATCCGGGCCCGGAACGATTGCGCCACCGGGCCGTCCGGCAGCGGCGACGTCCACCGATACGACGGCACCCGCGCCACCACGGCCGCCACCAGCGTGCGACCGAAGCCGAGGCGCCGGTACTCGGCGGCGACGTGGACGTAGTCGAGGGTGGCAGTCCGGCACCTCCCGCACGGGCTCGCCGTTACCGAGCCGACCTCGGTGCCGTCGAGACGAAGTTCGATTCGGCCGGCCAGCGTGCCGGCGGCCGGCGGATGGGCGACCAGGACGAGCCCGCCGCCCGGCGCCCCGTCGGGCGTGTGCTGGACGGTGACGTCGAGCAGCGCCCACTCAGCGAGGCGCCGAGCAGCGGGCTCGCACGCTTCCTGAGCGCGGCAGACCTCGCACAGCCAGCCATGCAACCGGTAACGCTGACTGAACGGCGCGAGCTTGTCGTAGAGATCCAGGGTGAGCCAGTGCCCACGCAAACACCTCTCCACCTTCTTCGCCGCCGGCCGGATCGGAACCAACGCACCGAACTCACCGCGCGCACCCGACCGGACGACTTCGCCGATCACCGAGCACCTCGCGACGGTCCGGACCCACTCGACGGGTTGCTCATCCAGCGACCTCGCGCAGCCCACGGCCAGCCGACTCCTCGCCAGCCGCGACAGCACCACCGGGGCCCGGCAGCTGCAGCGCGACGGTGCGCGGGCGTGCAGCGGCGCCGCGGCCGCGGCGGGCCGCGACGACGTCGCGGAAGTCCAGGTGGCCGAAGCCGTCATCGGTGAGACCGCGCCACCGCCGATTCGACACGCTCAGCTCGAGATCCGCGCCCGGCCACGGACCGGCGGCGAGCAGCACCGTACCTCGGTTGCGAACCCTTCCGGCCAGCCGGCGCGCCAACTGCGGATGCATCCCGCGGGCGACGGCCGGACCGAGCACGACCAAGTCGAACCCGTCGATCAACGCCGACAACACCGCGGCGACCTCGGCCCCAGGGTCGGGGATGAGGGCGAGCCGCTCAAGCTCGACGCCCAGCTCAGCGGCGGCGGCCACGCCCACCTCGGGCATGCCGGTGATCGCTGCCCACGATCCTTCCCGGGTCGCCTCGGCGAGCAAAGCCAGCACCAGCGCGGTCGAGCCGGAGACCGACACCGCTGTCCCACGCCGCAGACCCTCGGGCACCAGCTTGGCCAGCGCCAGCGTCACCGGGAGCGACCCGACGGACGCCGAAGGGTCCGGGCTCGGCTCGCCGAGCTGCGCGGCCGTGCGGACGCCGGCGATCGCCGCAAGCCCGGCCACCGCGTCCGGCACCGCCACCACGCACCTCCAGCACCACGAACACGCACCGGAGACGCCCACGAGGGGAAGCCGCGAGCGAACCCGAACTCATCGAACACTTGTTCGGATACTGCGAGACGGTGCGGGCACTGTCAAGTCAAGCCGCGCAACCTCACCCCGCCGTGACACTGCCGCAGCGTACGGCGCTCAGCTCCGTACCCCCTGTCACCGATCGAGGTTTTGACCAGCGCAAACACAGCTAAGTGTGGCAGCCGCTTCCGGCGGAAGGAGCGAGCCATGAAGGGCGACATCGAGACCTACCACGAAAACGGCCAGTGGAAGAACAAGGTCGAAGGCCGCAGCCGCGCCGCGAACACCGCCGCTACCAAGGCCGAGGCCACTGCCAAAGGCCGGGAGATGGCCAAGGACTGCAGGGCCGAGCACATCATTCGCAACCAGGACGGGAAGATCGGCGAGCGCAACAGCTACGGCAACGATCCTCGTAACATTCCCGGCTGATGAGCGGCCGTTACACATCCACCACGAGCGACAAGGACATCGCCGCCGCTTTCGGCGTCGGCGAGATCGACAGTAGCCGTCAGCGGGGATGAGGCAGCGGCGGCGAAGAGCGACAGCTTCGAACGTCGGCTTCTCGGTAATGGACTCGCTGCGGACGTTGACCAGGCGGCTGAGCTGACCTCCGCGGCCCACGACGGTGCCGGACGGGGTCGGCGTCCGGCACCCTGCGCGGAGCCCCGTTCGAGCACGACTCTGGCTTGCGTGGGCGACGTTCCAGGACGGCGGGCGTTCGTCGCCGGCAGCCGACCGCTGGCGCGCTGAAGACCTCATGCGGGAGGACGTGGACCACGATGGCACCGAGTAGGCCGCTTGTCAGGCTTGGGAGCTGCCGCGCGCGTCTGGGCTCGAATGACGGGCGCGAGCCAGCGAGTTCACGGCTTCCTCGACGCTGCGATGAACAGGCAGGACCTGGTCCAGGCCGAGTGCGGTGATCGGCCGCAGCAGCGCTCGGCGTCGGCCGGCGACAGCGAAGGGAACGCGGGCCACGGCGGCGTCGGCAACGGTGTCGATCAAGATGGTCAGGATGCGCGCGGCGCAGAACTCGACCGCCGACGCGTCGCAGACCAGAGCCGGTGGTTGACGGTGCAGTTCTCCGGCGAGCAGCGCGGCGAGCCGGTCGGTGACGGTCAGATCGAGATCACCTACCGCGGTGACCACGCACGTATCGGCTGTACGGGTCACCTCGAACGACGCCACCGGCCGCCGTCGCGGATCCCGCGGCCGGGGCACAGGCATCGACGACATGAGCATGGCCTCCTCGAACCAACCGTGAGACCGCAGCGCCACTGCTCCAGTTCGGCCACCCGTCGCCCCTACGCTCCGGGCCGGCGAGTCGCGACGCGACGGCCACCGAGTTGAACCGCTGCACACGACGGTACAACCGATGAGCAAACGACGCAGCATCACCGCGGTCTATTTCCGATGGCAAAACAGGCGAACCAACGGCCCGTAGCCCGTGCAGCCACGGAGCAGTCTCAAAGTTCAGCGTCACCGGCCGGTTTGCCCGCTTTGCCGCGGCAACCGTACTCAACTCTCCTTTCAGGACAGTAATCCTCCACGAAGGACCAGCCGATCGTGTGATTTCGACAGCAAATGGGTACCACGTGCTCATGGTTGTCCAAGCGCCCGAACGAAATCCGTCCGCCGAGACGCCTACCCTTCCTCTGTCTCCGCAGCGCCGTTCCACCGAGTACGCCCACTGCGCTCCGCTGTTCGCCGAGCAGAGCCGCCTCCCCAAGCAGGACTCTCGGTACAGCGAATTGCGGCTGCGGTTGATCACCGAACACCTGCCACTAGCCGAACACATCGCACAACGCTTCAGCGGCCGCGGCGAACCGTTCGACGACCTGCTGCAAGTCGCGCGGACCGGCCTCATCCGCGCCGTCGACCGCTACGACCCCGAGCGGGGCGCCGACTTCCTCTCGTTCGCCGTGCCGACCATCATGGGCGAAGTCCGCCGCCACTTCCGCGACACCGGATGGTCGATGCGCGTCCCCCGCGCGCTGAAAGACCTCAAGCAGACGCTCGGCACAGCGAGCGACACACTGGCCCACGCTCTGGGGCGAGCACCCACGCCGAGCGAACTGGCCGCACACCTGGATATGGACGTCGAGGACGTGCGCGAAGGGCTGCTTGCCGCGGAGGCCTACCGCACGCACTCGATCGATACTCCCGTCCGCGGCGACGAGGACCCGGTCACGGTCGCCGACCAGCTCGCAGTCGAGGAATCCGGGTTCGCACAGTTCGACAACCACGTCGCCTTGCAGGCCGCGATGGCCACGTTGCCGGCTCGGGAGCGCGCCATCGTCAAGATGCGGTTCGTCGACGAACTCACCCAGAGCCAGATCGCACGGCGGATCGGTGTGTCGCAGATGCAGGTGTCCCGGCTGCTGGCCAAGACCCTCGAGCAGCTTCGCGCTCGCATCGTCGCCGAATAGGCCGGTCGGCCACCTTCAGAAGGTCCAGGTCATGGCGACGGTGGTGCCGGCGGCGCTGGTCTCGATCACGGCGTGATCAGCGAGGGTGTGGATCAGCGGCAGGCCGCGGCCACCCAGGAGGCTGGAGCGAAGAACGGCCTTCCCTCAACGCCGCGAGCGCGCGGGCCGACCCGATTCCGCTGCTCAACCCTGGAGAAGAGAAGGCGACCCTGCCGGCCCTTGGTTTAGACCCGGCAGGGTCTAGATCCGAAGGAGCCCGTACGGGAGATCCGGATCCATGATCCCGTTACCCGGCCACCGCGCACCGAAACACGAATCGGTCTCGTCGCGCCGCCCCAGTATGTAATCCACGTGACGGTCTCGTGGCGGCCGGACGCCCCCGCGGGCTACGTTGGTCGTCGCGATGGTTGAAAAGGCAGCCGTCTTCCGCAGCAACTCAGGGAGACAGGCATGAGCAGCGACCAGGACTGGCAGCGCGACAAAGAGGGGTTCGTCGCCGACCTCGAGCCCCATCAGTTCGCGCCCGGGCCGTTGACCCAGCAGTTCGCCCAGCTGACGCGCACCCTGCTCACCGCCCCCACCGTGGAAGACGTCCTGCAGCGCGTGCTCGAAGCCACGACGGTGATGGTCCCGGCCGCCGACCTGGCCAGCTTCACCCTGCTCGACGTCGACGGTCACTTCCACACCCCCGCCGAAACCGACGAGGTCGCCATCGAACTCGACCGGCTGCAGTACCGGTTCCGCGAAGGTCCCTGCGTCGAAGCTGCCGACCCCGGCGGCCCGGCCGTGGCGATCGCCCCCGACCTCACGGCCGAACCGCGCTGGCCTCGGTGGGCGCCGGCCGCCACGCAGCTCGGGATGGGCTCGGTCCTCTCCACCGCTCTCATCAGCGGGCCGCCCTCCGGTGAGTCCAGCGGCGCGCTCAACGTGTATTCCCGCTCCCGGCACGGCTTGGACGCCGCCGACCGCGACGTCTTGCTGCTGCTGGCCACCCACGCCTCCCTCGCCCTCGCCGCCACCGACGCCATCACGCGCGCGGAGCTGCAGACCGCGCACCTGCAGAAGGCGATCGACAGCCGCGACGTGATCGGCCAAGCCAAGGGCATCATCATGGCGCGGCGAGGCGTCTCCGCCGACGACGCTTTCGACGTCCTACGGCGAACGTCCCAGGACCTCAACGTCAAGCTCGCCGAACTCGCCCGGACGCTCACCGACCGCCACACCGAGATCGATCTGCCCGCCCGCTGACCATTGATGGCGACCTGAAGGCCGTCCACTTACCGGCTCGATTTCAGCAGGCTCGGCGATCCCGGCCGACGGATCATGGGCGGCTGCGGAGATGCGCTGGCCGGCAGTCTGCTGGATGACCTCGGCCCGACCGCCGCGCTCGACCGACTCGACGCCGTCGCCCGGATGGCCAGAAGCGCAGCGCCACCGTCCAGCAGGTTGATCAGCGAAACCCCGTCTACGTGCTGGTAATGCTTCACGAATTCAAGCAGTCGCTGCCGACCGAATGGGCTGCTGAGCCCTCAAACGTCGCCGGTTGAGCTGCTGGCCAGCCGGCCTCGAATCAAGGATATGGAAAGACGGTCTGCTGACGGCCGCGGCCCGGCGATTTGGTCGTAAGCTGCGAGAATGCACGCCGAGCAGATGGCCGAGGAGTTCCCGGTCGTGGACGTCGACTCCGACGCGCTCGAAGCCGCGCGCTCGCTGGCCGGGCGGCGGCTGCCCGGCCTCGTCGTCACCGATAAGGACGGCAAGCCGTTCTCGATCCTGCCGTCCTCGCAGGTCGTGAAGTTCCTCGTGCCGCGGTACGTGCAGGACGACCCCTCGCTGGCCGGGGTGCTGGATGAGTCCATGGCCGACCGGGTCGTGGACAAACTGAGCGGCAAAACCGTCCGCGACCTGCTGCCCGACGAGCCGCAGGAACTGGCCGCGGTCAACCACGACGACACCATCGTGGAGGTCGCCGCCACCATGGCTCGGCTGCGGTGCCCGCTGGCCGCTGTCCTGAGAGATGGCACCCTCGTCGGTGTCATCACCGCGTCCCGGCTGCTCGAACTCGCCCTCACCCCACGCTGAAGGCGAAGTACCGCAGCCACAGGTAAGGCGCGGCGACGAGCACCGTGATCAGCGTGATGACCACGCCCTTCTTCGTGAACTCCCAGAACGAGATCGGGCTGCCCGCGCGAGCGGCGATGCCGAGCACGACGACGTTGGCGCTGGCTCCGATCGCCGTCATGTTGCCGCCGAAGTCCGCGCCGAGCGCGAGGGACCACCACAGGGCTTCGGAGTGCGTGGGGTCGGGGATGTCCTGGGTGAGCGCCAAGACCAGCGGGCTCATCGTCGCCACGTACGGGATGTTGTCGATGAAGCCCGACAGGACCGCGGAGACGCCGAGGATGAGCATGACGGCCAGCAAGGCGTTGCCACCCATGGCGTCGGCAGCGAGCTTCGCGAGGTCGCCGATCACGCCGGTCTTGACCAGGGCGCCGATCATGATGAACAGCCCGGCGAAGAACAGCAGCGTCTCCCATTCGACCGCGGCGAGGTAGTCCTTCGGCTTCGCGTGCGAGACGAGGACCAGCACGCCCGCGCCGAGCAGCGCGACCACCGACGGCTCGATGTGGAACAGCGAATGCCCGACGAAGGCGGTGAACACCGCGACCAGCACGGCGCCGGACTTGAGCAGCAACCGCTTGTCGCGGATGGCTTCGCGCTCGTTGAGCTTCATGATGTCGGCGACGCGGGCCGGGTCGGCGGTGAAGGAGCCGCGGAACAGCCGGGGCAGGACCAGGGCGAACACGACGATCTCGAGCAGCACGATCGGGCCCATGTTGACCAGGAAGTCGTTGAAGCTGAGCCCGGCGCGGCTGCCGATGATGATGTTCGGCGGGTCCCCGATCAACGTCCCCGCGCCGCCGATGTTGGACGCGAACACCTCGGCGATGAGGAACGGCGCCGGCTTGACGTCGAGCCGGTCGCAGACCAGCAGCGTCACCGGTGCCATCAGCAGCACGGTGGTGACGTTGTCCAGGAACGCCGACGCGATCGCGGTGATCAGGACGAGCAGGATCAGCACCCGCAGCGGCGATCCCTTGGCGCGCTTGGCGGCCCAGATCGCGGTGAACTCGAAGACGCCGGTCTTGCGCAGCACCCCGACGATGATCATCATGCCGAGCAGCAGGAAGACGACGTCCCAGTCCACGCCGGTCTCGTGGGAGAAGAACGCGTCCTCGGAGCCGACGACCCCGAAGGCGAGGACGACGCCGGCGCCGGCGAGGGCGGCGACCATCTTGGGGATCTTCTCGGTGGCGATGAAGACGTAGGCCACTACGAACACCACGACGGCGACGACGGTGCTCATGCCGGCACCGGCCGGCCGCGGTTCGGATCCAGCACCGGGTCTCCTCCACGTCGTCTCGGCCCGCGCCCCGGCAGGGGGCGGGCTGTGCCGACCAGACTTCCCGGCGCTCCGCGGCTAAACATGCCTCATCGGCCGCGTCGAGGCAAACCGGCACCAGACGCCGTGACTTGCGCCCCACCACCAGGTCGCGGTCGTACACTCGACGTCGACCCGAGTGAACGGGGATGAACGTGGCCGATCTGTTCAATGCGCTGGTGTTGATCGCGGCCTTCCTCGTGGTGGTCGTCGCGCTGCGGTACGCCCACCGGCACACAGGCCGCCGGTAGCGCCGGCTCGGAAGCCCACAGGAGCCGGCTGACGGGTGCGTCACCGCCCCGGCGGACTAGACTGGCTCGCATCAGCCGCACCGGCGCTCGCGTCGGGCGGCGGCGCACGTCCCGCCCCTGCCCCCGGCGGTATCCCCGAAAGTGGTCGATACCGGCGGAGGACCCGATGAGCACCGCGAGTTCCCGCGCAGCGGCTCGAGCGTCTGTAGACGCTGCGATGACGCACGACGTGCTCGATATCGAAGTCGCCGACGGAGTCGCCGGTTCCGCCGCCGTCGAGTCGCCCCGCACGAGCGAGGCGTGCTCATGACCAGCGGTAACGGCCTCCACCTGGAACCGCTTCAGCGCACGGAGTCGACCGTGGCCGCCCTAAGCGGAACGTTGACCCTGGACACCTATCCGGAGCTGCGCGACGGCGTGCTCCAGGTCGCCACGGACGCGCCGGAGAGCGTCATCGCCGACATCCAGGGCCTCGAATTCGGAGACGACACCCTGATGACGGTCTTCTCTGTCATCGCCATCCGGATCGGTGCTGGCCGGGAACCCGGCTCGTCGTAGCCGCGCGCCGCCAGCCCGCCGGGACGAGCCCGGCCCCGGCGTGCACCGCGACGGCCGCCACCGCGGCCCCCGCGCCCGCCCCCGCGCCGCGCACCCACGTCGGCGGCGACCCGGCCAGGAACAGCGCCGCCAGCGCGAGGATGACGACGAGACCCGGCACGATGAACGCCGCTCCTCCGGCCAGCGCGCCGGCCCGGCCGCGGACGCGCCAGGCGGTGAAGATCGCCAGCTGCGTCGACGCCGGCCCGGGCAGCAGGTTGCAGGCGGCGATCGCGTCCTCGAACTCCTGCTCCGACAACCACTTGCGCTTCTCGACGCACAACACGCGCAGCAGGGCGATGTGCGTGGGCGGGCCGCCGAAGCCGATACAGCCGATCCGGCCCCACTCCTTCACCACGGTACCGAGACCGGGCTGCTTATCCTTTGTGGACGACGGGTCGGGGATCGGCTCCCGCTCGGGGTTCGAGGTCATCGGGCGGCGGGCTGGAACACTTCGACCGGGTTACCGGACGGGTCGTCGAACACGATCTGGCGCCCGCCCGGGCCGGCGACGACGTCGCTGCGGAATTTGACTCCGGCTTCGCGCAGTCGCGCGACCTCGGCGTCGATGTCGTCGACGATGAGGTGGATGCGGTTCCAGCCGCCCGGGCCCGGCTTGGTCCCGTCCGGCATCGGACGTCCGGCGGAGCTGGCCGGGCCGCTCAACAGCAGGCGAAGATTCCCGCGTGTCACGTCGGCGAAGGCGGGGGCCGCGCTCATCCGGACGGTGAAGCCGAGTTTCGCGGTGTAGAAGTCAATCGCGGCCTCGACATCATCGACGAGATACCGCACGCTCACCAGTTCTGTGGTCATGCCGGGCTCACCTCTTCGGGAGTGGTTGCGATCAGGAATCCGATCCGGGTGTCCAGCTCCGCGGCGACGCGCTGGAACGCCGGAAAGCCGTCGGCGTCCCGCGCCGGGTCCGGAAGGCTCCAGTGGATCATCCGGGGCCGGCCGGGGAAGTCCGGGCTGACCTCGCGGACCTTGTCGCAGAGGCTGATCACCCAGTGGAAGCGGCGCCGGCGCATCGCGTCCAGGTGGGTTGGCTCGTGCGTGAGGGTGATGCCGTAGTCGGCCATCGCCCGGACGGCGTGCGGGTTCAGCGGTTTCGGGTGGCTGCCCGCGCTGACCGCGTCGGCGCCGGTGCGGTGCCGCAGCAGAGCCGCGGCCATCGGGGACCGGCCGCTGTTCCCGGTGCAGAGGAACAACACGCGCGGCTTCGCCGGCTTCCGATCGACAGCGCCGACACCGAGGGCGGGATGCAGCGCCGCGCCGACGTCGGCCAGCGCGTCGGCACACCGGCGCAGGTCGAGGTGGTAGTAGGTGTCGCGGCCGTCGAAGCTGCTGCGCCGCGCGGTGACCAGCTCGGCCGTCCGCAGCTTCCGCAGGTGGTAGGAGACCAGGTTCTGCGGCTGGCCGACCGCGTCGACCAGCTCCCGCACCCGGCGGTCGCTGCGCGCGAGCTCCCGCAGCAGCCGCCAGCGCAGCGGGTCACTCGCCAGCCGCACGAACGGCGGCGGCTCGGAGGCAGCTGGATCAGGCACGTGGCAGACGATACATCAATTCAGATTGATACATCTACCCTCGGAGGTCGCCGCATTCAGCCCTCACCGCAGCGCGGTGAGGGCTGAACTGGCGTGGCTTACTGACCTGCGGATTCGACGGTCGCGACGTAGCCCAGTTCGGCAATCGCCGCGATCACCTCGCCGGGGCCGGCCTGGCCGGGGTCGAGCTCGACCGGGGAACAAGCGACTTTGACGGTGGACTGCGCCGCCCGCACGCCGGGCAGGTCCTCCAGCGTCTCGTCGACCAGCAGCCCGCAGCTGCCGCAGAGCGATCCTTCGACGCGGAACACGTAGGTGACGGTGGCCATGGCGAGTGCTCCTTTCAGACGATCGTGAGGGTGCCGGTGCACATGCCCATGCCGCAGGCGTAGTCGAGCTGCCCGGCTCGCAGCACGCCGAGGTCGAAGCAGCCTCCACTGAACGCCGCGGAGCACCACATCCACGGCATCCCCGACCACGACTGCCCCCAGGCCGCTGGCGACCTCCACGTCCTCGGCGCACACTTCAGCGGTGGACAGGGTGGCGGTTCACGAGGAGATGGAGCGGACGCGAAGGAGCTTCCACGAGCTGCTCGACGCGGCGAGTGAGAACGACCTGCGGCGTACCAGCGCGGGTACGCGGTGGACCAACCGCCAGCTGATGTTCCACATGCTGCTCGGCTACTTGATCATCCGCGCACTACCCGACCCGGTGGGACCCGTCCTTCCAGGACTACATGACCTTGACCGACGTGTACCGGTTCCCTGCCCAGCACTTCGACTTCCACCGCGCCCAGCCGACCATGCCTCCGGTTAGGGGCATGTTGAGTCAGCTTGAATTGGCCGACCTCAGCAACCTGATCACAGAGATCACGACGATCCAGACGCCGACAATCGTCGCTGCGACGACCGCGGCGAACTCGAGCCCTCCGAGGACCCGAGCGTCCGAAGAGGCCAGGCTGGGGAACCTCGCCCACCAGTAGAAGGCGAGAACGAGCAGGACCGCCACAATACGGCCGAGCAAGGCCGGTCTCGATGCCCCGTTGGCGTCGCTCGACGCGATGTCCGAGCGGGCGGCTTGTTGGAACTTCTTCGCGCTCGCTTCGAAGGCTGTGTTCGTGCCGCCCTGGATTTTCCACGCCTCATAGGACTCGACGACCGTGCCGTACAGGTCGCTCGTCGTCTTGACTCCGACGATTTCGATGTGGGCCAGAGCTTCCAGCATCTTGTCGCGCAGCTTGCGATGATCTTCCGGCGTGTCGCAGCGGGGAATGCGCGCCAAGCAGGCGAAGCCGCGCGCGTAGGCGTCGCGCATGAGTTCTTGGCTTTTTGCGCGTCTAGCTTGATAAGAGGTAACAATCGGCGCCACCGTGGTACCGGTGAAGCCGACGCCCGCACCGATGAGCGCCGCGATCGCTGCATCCATCGTCGCTCCCCTCCGTCACGGGACTGGTGACGGTTAGTCGCAGATCAAGTTGCCGATGTTTCACAGAACTACGGAGATCCACTCGAAAGTGCCGCATCGCCCAGCCGGTGGGCGCCGATCGATTGCGACATTCGTTGCTATGCAGTGGTTCCGGCAGTCTCTAGTGTGGATCGACGCGTGTCGATGGAGTCGCGCGCTGTGTCCGTTTCGTCTTCTGGGGGTAGGTCCTTATGGACGATTTCACCGGTCTGTCACGCAGAGGTTTCGTCCAAGGCGCCGTCATCAGCGGCGCCTCCCTGTTCATCAACCCCGCCGTCGCTGCCGCGGATCCTGCGGTTGCCGCGGTGCCCGACGCCCGGAACGGCGGCCCAGCCGGCGGAGAGCTCAGCTTCACCACCGACTCGGCCGCCCTCCACCCGGACACCGTCGTCTCGACGGCCTGCCAGTTCTGTAACTCGAACTGCCGCCTCAAGGTCGGCATCCGGGCCGGGCGGGTCATCAGCGTCTCCGGCGATCCGGACGACCCGGTCCAGGCCGGCAACTTCTGCGTGAAGGCGTCGATGATGCCGGAGCTGGCCTACAGCCCCCTGCGGCTGACCACGCCCCTGCGCCGCGTCTCCGGCACCAAAGGCTCGAAGGACTCGAAGTTCGAACCGATCTCCTGGGACGCCGCCCTCGACCTGATCGCCGACCGGCTCCTGCAGCTGCGGGACAGCGGGCAGGTGAAGTCGATCGCCAACCGCACCACCGGGCGGCTGCCCCGCGGGACAGGTTCGCTGGTCGCGCGCCTGTTCGCGCTGCTGGGGAGCCCGAACAACACCGACGTCGGGCCGGTCTGCAACGACGCCGGCGGCAACGCGCT
Organism: Amycolatopsis sp. NPDC098790; assembly: GCF_044759945.1. Lineage (NCBI taxonomy): Bacteria > Bacillati > Actinomycetota > Actinomycetes > Pseudonocardiales > Pseudonocardiaceae > Amycolatopsis > Amycolatopsis sp. NPDC098790. Next base: position 976,680 of record NZ_JBIWAI010000002.1, on the reverse strand, counting down.
CGCCGCGACGTTCGGGCTCGGGAACTTCACCAACGGCTACGGCGTCGATGGCGCCACCGGCCGGGAGGACCTCGGTGCCGCGAAGTACTTCCTGTTCCTCGGGACGAACCAGGCCGAGACTCACCCGGTCACTTTCGACTACCTGCTCAGGTCCAGGAAGAAGACCCGCGCGAAGCTCGTCGTCGTCGACCCGCGCCGCACGCCGACCGGAGCCGCCGCGGACACATGGGTGGCGCCGAAGCCGCACACCGACTTCGCGCTCGTGCTCGGCATGCTCCAGCACATCATCGCCCGTAACCTCCACGACAAGGCGTTCGTGCAGCGTTGGGTGCTCGGGTTCGCCGAGCTGCGCGACCACCTCAACCGCTCCGGCTACACCCCGGACTGGGCGGCCGGCGTCACCGGCGTGCCGGCCGCGACGATCCGGCAGCTCGCCGAGGACTACGCCACGGCCAAGCCCGCCGCGATCTTCTGCAACGCCGGCATCTCCCACCAGCTCGGCGCCTTCGACACCTACCGCGTCCTGACGTTCCTGGCCGCGGTCACCGGCAACATCGGCGTCCCGGGCGGCGGCTGCAACTTCATGCACAACACCTGGCCCGGCGACCTGCGCCTGCCCGAGCTGACAGTGAGCACGCCGCCGCTGGATCAGGCGTTGCCGGTCGGGCCCGACTACTTTGCCGAGTCCATCCTCACCGGCCGGCCGTACCCGCTGAAGGCCGTCATCACCGAAGGCAACCCGCTCATCTCGTCAGCGAACACGAACAAGGTCCGCGAGGCGTTCAAGAAGCTGGACTTCTACGTCTACACCGGCCTGTTCATGGAGGAAGCCGCCTACTACGCCGACGTCATCCTGCCGGTTACCAGCGGCCTGGAGCTGGACGGCGTCTACATGCGACGCGACGACCGCGCGATCCGCTGGCAGCACGCCGCCGTGCCGCGGGTCGGGCAGTCCAAGCCGGACTGGGAGATCTGGATCGACCTCGCCCACGCCTTCGCCCGCCGCGACCGCAAGAAGCCGGCCAGCTACTGGACCGACGCCTTCCCTGAACAGTGGAAGGACTACTCCCAGCTCTGGGCGGAGTTCGTGCAGCACACCCCGGCGATGGGCGGGATGACGCAGCAGCGGATGGACGCCCGCGCCGAGCCGCTGCGCTGGCCGTGCCCGAGCCCGTCGCACCCCGGCGTGAGCACGCTCTACCTCGACCACCCGTCCTGGTACGAGGCGGCGGCCGCGCTCGGCGCGCCGGGCAAGCGGTTCCTCACCCCGAGCGGGAACGTCGAAATCTTCACCCCGGAGCTGGACCGCAAGCTCGCCGCGGCCGGCCACCGGGCCCTGCCGGTCTTCTACACCCACCCCGAGGTCACCGGCGCGAACCCGACGATCGCCTACGAGCCCGGGTTCGTCACCAACCCGGTCAACCCGCAGGCCGTGACGCACAAGGTGCGCCTCGGCGTCCCGGGCTCGGACGCGGTGCACCGGGACTTCCCGCTGATGGGTATGACCGGCCGGCCGAGCGTCGTCCACTTCGCGAGCGTGACGCACTGGACGCCGACCGGGGAGCAGCTCAACGGGATCCGCCTGGTCCAGGTGCACCCGGACACCGCACGCCGGTTCGGGATCGGCGACCGCGACACCGTGGTCGTGGAGAGCCCGCGCGGGAAGGTGACCGGGACGGCGTTGTTCTGGCCGGCGATCCGGCCGGACACGATCTTCGTGCCCAACACCTTCGGCCCGGCCCAGCAGGTCGGTGACCAGTTCGGCGACCCGCGTTACGAGGCCGCCAACGGGCTGGTCAACGACGCGTTCTACGACAACCTGTCCGGCCAGCAGGCGTACAAGTGCTTCGCCTGCCGGATCAGCAAGGCCTGAGCGTTCAGAGCTGGGAGGCGCGGCGCCGTTCGAGCAGGACGGTGTCGCGCCACCGGCCGTCGAGCTCGCCGATGCGTTCGCGGATGCCGACGGTGCGGAAGCCGGCGCCGTGGTGCAGGGCGACGCTGTTGCGGTTCTCCGGGAAGATCGACGTCTGCAGCGTCCACAGCTCGCCTTCGTCGGCGGCCGCGACCAGGTGGTGCATGAGGGCCTTGCCGACGCCGCGGCCGCGGAACTTCTCCCCCACGTACACCGAGGTCTCGGCGACCCCGGCGTAGCAGTCGCGAGTGGACACCGCCGCCGCGGCGGCCCAGCCTGCGATCTGCCCGTCGAGCTCGGCGATCCAACGGTGGCCGCGCAGCCACTTGGCCTCGAGCTCGGCGCGCGGCGGGACCTCGGTTTCGAAGGTCGCGTCGCCGGTGGCGATGCCTTCGGCGTAGATGCGCCGCACCGCCGGCCAGTCCTTCGCGCGCAGCGGCCGGATGGTGACGTCAGGGGCGAGGTCGCCGGGCTCGGTGGGCTTGGGCGCGAGAAGGCCCATGACGACGTCGGCGGCGTGCGGGAGGCTCACCGCGCAGGAGGCGTTGACCGACACGAGGGTGGCGGTGCCGACCTTTCGCAGCAGCACGAAGCCGACGTCGGCGAGCTTGCGGACGTGATGGGAGCAGTTGGACTGGCTGATCGCCATCTGCTCGGTGATTTCGCCGATGGTGACGGCCTTGCCCGCGGCCGCGACGGCGTGCAGGATCCGCACCCGCGTGGTGTCGGCGAGGCACGCGAACCATTCGGCGTAGGTTGCGGCGTCGTCGACGGGCAGCAGCGCGGCGGCGGGCACGGTGGTCGTCATGTCTCGATTGTGCCTCACCCGGTTGAGGGATCGACGGCCGTCGATGGTTCAGGTGCTCTGCAGCTCGACGAGCTCCTCGGCGGCAGCCAGGTCGGCGACCACCTGGGCGTGATCGTCACCGACGGCGATGACGTGCCCGTACCGGGCGAGGTACGCGCGCGGCGGGAGCGCGAGCTTGGTGCCGGGCCCGGCGGTGCCGAGGGCCTCGTGGGCGGTGGGCCCGAACCGCTCGGGGTGCACCTCGGTGGCGGTGACCTCACAGTCGTGGGCCGGGTAGAGGAAGCGGATCGCCGCGGTCTTGCGCAGCGCCCGCCGTGGGGTCGGTGGGAGGCCGACGGCGACCTGACCAGCGGCGACGACCGGGTCGGCGCCGCCGGCGAGGATGCCGAGCCGCGGGATGAAGTCGCCGCCGAGGCGGGCGTTGATCTCGACCAGGCGCGGGCCGCGCGGGGTCAGCTTGAACTCGGTGTGGGTGGCGCCGTGGGTGAAGCCGATGCCCTTGTGGACTTGGTCGAGCTGGTCGAGCAGGGCGGTGTCGTCGAACAGCGGGTCGTCCGCGTCGACGACGTGGCCGGTTTCCTCGAAGAACGGCTCGAAGCCGGTCTGCTTGCGGGCGATCACCAGGGGGTGGCAGACGCCGTGGTCGACGACGGCGTCGACGCTGATCTCCGGCCCGGTGAGCAGCTCTTCGACCAGCACGTCCGCCTCGTAACGTGGGACGCCGGGCCAGGACGCTCCGGCAGCTGCGGTGAAGGCCTCGGCGACCTGCTCGGCAGTGTCGGCGCGCAGGACGCCGAGGCTGCCGGCCAGACCACGGGCCTTGACCACCACCGGGTAGCCGATGTCCTCGGCCGCGGCGACGGCGTCCTCGGCGGACGCGACCGGTCGGGACGCCGGCTGCGGCACCCCGGCCTCGGCGAGCGCGGCGCGGGTCGCGGCCTTGTCCCGGCAGGCCTGGACGGCTTCGGGCGGGCTGCCCGGTAGACCGGCCTCTTGCGCGAAGGCGGCGACAGCGGTGACCAGCGACTCGTCGTAGGTGAGCACGCCGTCGGGCCGGAACTTGAGGTCGCGCACCGCCGACGCCAGCGCGTCCGGGGAACGGGTGTCGACGACGGTGACGCCGTCGACGTGCGCGGTCTGCCAGGTCGGCTCGACCGAGTCGAGCAGCCACAACCGGAAGTGCGGCCGCAGCGCGGCGAGGATGTATTCGCGGTAGCGGCGGTCCCCGCTGCCGACGAGCAACAGCGCCGGGTGGTCGGTCACGACGTCCTTTCCAGCGGAACCGCCTCACCGTTGCCGTCGCGGGTGGCCAGCAGGCCGAGGACGACGTTGGCGGCGGTGGGCAGGCCGACTTCACAGCTGTGGTTGATCGCGTAGAGGATGCTGGTCCCGGCCCGGCGACGGGTGACGAACCGGACCTGCGACAGGATCTTCAGGTGGTGCGAGACCGTGGGCTGGGAGATGCCGAGGTGGTCCACGATCGCGCCGACGGGAACCGGGTCACTCTGCTGGGCCAGGAAATGCACGATCATGACCCGGTTCGCGTCCGACAGCGCGTGGAACCAGCGGGCGTAGGACTCGGCGGTCTCCCGCTCCAGCTTGTGCTCGCTCACTTACCCAGGCTAGCGAGCCAAGATGAACACCAGCGCCGCGACGACCCCGGCGACAGGCGGGGTGACCAGCCAGGCGATCAGGAAGTTGCGGACCGTCCCGCCGGAGATCCGGCTGAGGTTCGGGCCGGCGGATCCGGCGATCGCCCCGGTGGACACGTGCGTGGTCGACATCGGCAGCCCCGCACCCGCGCCGACACCGACGAGGGCAGCGGTGGTGAGGTTGGCGAGGAAGCCTTCGCGGTGGTTCATCTTGACCACGCCTTCGCCGAGCTTCTCCGCGACCCGCATCCCGCCCAGCAGCGATCCGGCGGCCATGGCGGCCGTCACCAGGACCATGATGTGCCACGGCTTCATCCCGGCCGGCACCAGGGCGAACGCGCCGATGGCGACGATCTTCGGGGTGTCGTTGAGGCCGCGTGCGAAGCCGGTGGCGCCGCTGGTGAACCAGTGCGCCGCGGTCATGATCCGAGACGAGGTCTTCTCCGGCGTCACCGCGGGAGCGGTCTGCACGGCGACGTCCCCGCTGCCGGAGGACGTGACCGGCGGGGTGGCCGCGGCCCGGCGCTTGTTCGCGGCACCGGTGGCGACGGCGAGGATCAGCGTGATGGCGTAGGCGACGACGATGCTGACCAGCAGCGGCGTGACGAGCTTGCTGCCGACTGCGCTCCACGACACGCCGCCGGTGCTCATCAGCAGGCCGGCGCCGACCATGCCGCCGATGAGGGCGTGGGTCGTGGAGACCGGCAGCCGCAGGATGGTGGCCAGGCCGACCCAGAACGCGGCGCCGGCGAGCACGGCGACGGCGAAGGCGTCGGTGGTGGCGCCGGTGATGATGCCTTTGGAGAACAGGGCGGTCATCTTCGATGCGAGGCCGAGGGAGAAGACGCAGCCGATCAGCGTGGTGATCGTGCCCCACAAGATTGCCGTCTTGTACTTGGTGACCCCGGCCCCGGCCAGGGTGGCGACGCCCTTGGGGACGTCGTTGCTGCCGTTGACCGCCGCCAGCGCGGCGACGAGGACGAACACGACTATCGCGGTGAAGGACATGCAGGTACTCCCCTCAGTGGTCGAAAAACTCGGTGTTCAGCAGCAGCCGCTGTCGGGTCCGCACTCGTCGGCGCCCGGCTTGCGGGCGCGGATGATCGCGGAGTGCATGCCGTCGGCGGCGTCCTGGGTGAACACGACCTCGGCGTCGGTCAGCCCGACCTCGGCCAGCAGCGAGAGGTACTCGGCCTGGGAGAGGGCGCCGGCGATGCACTGGCTGACGCCGCCGCGCTCGGCCCGGTCGGCGGGCGTGAGGTGGTCTTCGGCGACGACGTCGGTGATCCCGAGCCGGCCGCCGGGCGCGAGCACGCGCGCCATTTCGGCGAACACCGCGGGCTTGTCCAGGGACAGGTTGATCACGCAGTTGGAGATGATGACGTCGATGGTGGCGGCGGGGAGCGGGATCTGCTCGATGGTGCCCTTGAGCAGGATGACGTTGTCGACCTCGGCGTCCTCGATGTTCTGTCGGGCGACGGCGAGCATCTCCTCGAGGAAGTCCAGGCCGAAGACCTGCCCGTCCGGTCCGACGCGGCGCGCGGACAGGATGAGGTCCAGCCCGGCGCCGGAGCCGAGGTCCAGGACGGTCTCGCCGTCGCGTAACTCGGCGACGGCGGTCGGGTTGCCGCAGCCGAGGCTGGCCAGCAGCGCGGCGTCGGAGGCTTCGTCGGCGCCGATGTCGCCGTAGGCACCGGGCCCGAACCGCGTCGGGTCCGGAGCGCAGCAGCTCTTCGCCTCCGCGGCCTCGGCGGCCTTCCCGCGGTAGTAGTCCTGGATCTCGGCGGTGGTGGTGTCGGTCATGGTCGTCTTTCGGGTCAGGCGCCGGTGGCGGCGAGCCGGTGAACCGGGGTGGGGTAGCCGGGTTTGAACGACACCGGCGCGGTGGCCGCGGAACGGGCGCCGGTGGCGGCGTTCGCCGTGGCCACGGCGTCGCGGACGGCGGCGTCGAGTTCGGCGGGCTCGCAGGCGACGCGGGCGTTGACGATCACCCGGGCCGTCGTGGCCGGCTTTTCGGCGGCCCGGTCGACCGTCGGTTCCGCGCCGGCGGCGGTCAGGCTCAGCTTGGCGAAATCGCCTTCCCCGGCCTCGACCGTGAGCTTGGCGTGCCCGACAACGGCGCCGGCGCAGTCCGCCCAGCTGCCCAGGGTCGCGAGCATCTGCCGGCCCCACGCGGTGAGGTCGAGCGGAGCTTCCGAGGTGAGCTGCACGTCCTGATTCATCCAGGCCAGCTGCGCCTCGGCCGCGGCGTAGCGGTCGTAGTCGACCTGCAGATCGACCGCCTGGTTGCCGGACGGGCCGTCCCACGCCTTGACCAGCTCGTCGACGCGGTCGCCCGACTTGGCGCTGTAGCCGACGACCGCCGCGTTCGGGTAGTCGGCGGCCAGCCGAGCCATCAGCTCGGTGGCGCGGTCCGGCGCGATGGTGTCGAGCTTGTTCACGGCGATGACGTCGGCCTCGGTCAGCTGCTGCCGGAACAGGTACGACAGGTCCGACTCCGGCTCGCCGCGTTGGGCGGCACGGTCGAAAGCCAGATACCGCAATGGGTCGATGACCGTCGTGAGTGGACTGACGACCATGCTGTCGCCGTAGTAGGCGCGCAGCGGCCGGACGACGGTCGCTTGCAGGTCGGTGCATGAGCCGACGGCCTCGGCGATCACTGTGTCCACCGGGGTGTCGCCGGCGCCATCGACGAGAGCGCGGATGGTGTCGACGAGGTCCTCGAAGCGACAGCAGAAGCAGCCGCCGGTGACTTCGGCGACGGAGTCGAGCTTGCTGCGCACCAACGCGGTGTCGACGAGCTCGACGCCCTGGTCGTTGGTAATCACCGCGACGCGGCGGCCCTGCTCCTGCAGCGCCTGCGCGGTGGCGATCATCGTGGTGGTCTTGCCGGCCCCGAGGAACCCGGTCAGCGGCACGAAGGTGATCACGAGCATGTCCTCCCAGTGGTGTCGTGCGCTGGTCAGCCGTCGGAGCAGCAGGCGCCGGAGCCGCCGGAGACGACCGGCAGCGGAGTGCGGGTGGCGGCGGGAGCGTCCCCGAACGCGACGCGACGGCTCGCGCCGAAGGCGTCCATCCACTTCGCGACCTGCGGGCGCAGCTCCGGATCGGACACCACCATCGCGGTGGTCACCGGCCGCGGGGTGCAGCCGCGCAGCACCTTCGCCTGGTGCGCGCCCGCGCCGAACTCGACGGTGCGCAGGCCTTCGGCGTAGGCGTCGCGGACCGGGGCGTCGAGGACGAGGGCGAAGTAGATGCCGCTGCGCTCGCCGATGGCGGCGTAGTCGAAGCCCGCCCACTTCGGGAACAGCCGGTGGTGTTTGCGGATCACGACGCAGGTGGCGACCAAGGCGCCGTCCTTGGTCCCGAGGTAGGCCCGAACGTCCGCGCGGGCGTCCAGCAGGGCGGTCAAGACGTCGACGATGTGCGCGGGTTCCTCGCCGGCGCCGTTCTTCTCCCGGTTGAGGCACGTCAGCTCGGCGATGCGCGTGACGTAGGGGCGGATGGCTTCGCCGTCGACGCGCTCGACGTGCACCCCGGCCGCCTCGGCGCGGCGGACGTCGCTCTTGATCCGCTGGCGCTTCTTCAGCGGCAGCGCGGCCAGGTGGCCGTCCCAGGAGTCGGCGTCGAGGCGCAGGTAGTCCTCGTAGCCCCAGAAGGTGCTGTGCCCGCCGACCTGCCCCAGGGCGGTGACGATGGCGTCGTTGCCGCTGCGGCCGGAGATCCACGGCGCGACGATGCACTTGATCCCCTGCTCAAACGCCGCCGGCACCAGCTCGGACACCATCTGCGCCATCAGGCTGGGCGTCCAGAAGTTGTAGGCGACCTCGGTGCGGTAACCAAGCGGGGAGCCGAGCAGCAGCGCCGGGAAGAACGGCTCGGTGCCCAGCGCGTCGACCTCGCCGCTGATGCACGCGTCGGTCTGCGCGCCGCAGCACACTTCCTCGCCCGTCGGCGCCTGCCAGCCCAGGTAGGTGCGCGGCTCGTGGTCGACGACCGGCGGCGTGGTCATCACGTACCCGGGCAGCAGGGCCAGCTCGCCCCGGGCGCGGGTCGCGATCGTGTGCCACGGCTGCAGGTCGGTCAGCGCCTTCTCGCTCGCCCCGAGCCACGTCGGGCCGAGGTAGGGGAAGACGTCGGTGAGGTCGGCCAGCTCACCTTCCCAGTCCAGGTCCGGCAGTCCCAGACCCGTACTCACCACGACGCGCGGTGCTCCACCCATTGCTTCCTGTCCCTCCCGATCGGTCCGGTTCCGGCCTGGCTCAGCACTTCACGCAGCAGCGGACCTTGCCGACGTCTTCGGCGTCGGCGCGGCGCTCGATCCACAGCTCTTCGACGCGGCGGTCCGGGTGGGTCCACTCGACCCACAGGCCGCGGTCGACGGTGGCGATGTCCTCCATCCACGGCGAGGACAGCAGCGGTGAGCCCTTGAACAGCAGCAGGCGGGTCTGCAGGGCGGTGGGGTCGGTGACCTTCGCCAGCCCGGTGTCGACGAGGAAGTCCTCGAAGGTGAGCAGCTCCTCGTACTCGATCCACGGGGTGAAGGGGATAAAGGTCGGGTACAGCACGAACCCGATCCGCTCGGCCTCGGCGATCGCGGCGCGCATGTGGTCGACGTCGATGTGCTTGTCGAAGATCCGCAGGATCCGGTTCGACGGGAACTCCAGCGCCGAGGTCACCTTCACCAGCCCGAGCGACACCAGCTCGGTGAGTTCCTTCTGGTAGCTGAGGATGTGGTCGACGCGCGTGGTGAACTCGAAGGTGATCGGGCCGATCTCGTCGACCAGGCGGCGGACGACGCCGGCGCCGATCGTGCGGGAGTTGAAGAATTCGGCGTCGATGAAGCAGAAGTGCCGCACGCCTTCCTCGGCCAGCTGCAGGCAGTCGGCCAGGACCGTGTCGGCGTTGTAGGCGGCGACTCCACCGTCGTAGGCGCCGTACACCGAGCAATAGGTGCACTTGTGGTGGCAGCCGCGGGTGACCTCGACGTTGCCCATCAACCCATACGGTGAATGGTGCGCCGGATAATGCACCAAGGACGGGAACAAATCACGAGCCGGAGCCGGGACGGTGATGCGCCGGTGCGGCGGTTTCGGCCGCATTCCCTGCGCGGTCATCGATGCCGGCACGGTGGCGACCTCGCGCTCGCCCCGGGCGACCTCGGCGAGTTCGGTAGCGACGAGCTCGGGTTCTTCCATCACGATCGCGTCGACCGTTTCGAGGAACCGGCGATGGTTCATCTGGGCGTACTGCCCGAACGCGACCAGCTTGGCTCCGCCAAACGATTCGCGCAGCCGGGCGGCGAGGTTCAGACCACGCTCGACACCCTCGAACTGCTGCACCGACAGCAGGACCAGGTCGAACTCGCCGTCCGGTACGGCGTCCGGGTTCTTGTGGGCGTCCCAGCCGACGACGTCGGCGTCCTGCGCACGCATCGCGGCGCCGGCGCACGCCGACGTGAGCGGCTGCAGCTCGGCTTCAAAGGCGGACGCGACGAGCACGCGCGCAGCAGACATGCTTCCCCCAGCTCCAAATCGGACAAAAAGGGTGCCGGTTCCCCCAGTGGAACCGGTGCGGTGAGCGCACGAGACTTGGCCCCATCCTCGTGCGAGGCATCACGATGTCACGCTTCAGCGATACATGTCAATGGATCGATAAACGCAGGTAGATCACGGTTTTCACGCTCGAAATTCATCCTTTCGGACGTTGCGATCACGCGCGCGCCGGACTCCGCGAGGGGGCATTCGCGACTATCGGCGGGTATGGACCGCACCCCTTTCATCGACTAGCATCGATGAAAGCTGGGGGAGCTACACCGTCCTCGGCACGCGAATCCGGTCCCCGATGTCAAGGATGGTGGCATGGACAAGATCCTCGAGGTCCTGCGCTTGGCCTGGGAGAATTTGGTCGACTTGAGCATCTTCTTCTTCATCGCCCTGGCGATCGCGGCGATGGTCGACCTGCTCTACCTCGACGTCGTCGCGCGCCGCTCGTTCCGCAAGCACGGGTTGCTGGGAGTCCTGTTCACCACGTGCCTCGGCGCGTTCAGCCCGTTCTGCTCCTTCACCGTCATCCCGTTGATCCGCAAGCTCCTGCGGGGCGGCGTACCGCTGTCGGCGGTGATGTCGTTCTGGATCGCCTCCCCCGCCATGGATCCGCCGATCTTCGCGTTGACCGCGAAGGAGATCGGCCTTCCGCTGGCGACCGCCCGCCTGCTGGGCGCGCTCGTGCTGGCGATCGGGGCCGGGGTCATCATCCTCTTGGTCGAGAAGCGCGGCGGGTTCAAGGACGTCCTGCGCCCGGAGAAGAAACCGGCCGTTGACGAACGCGAGCGCGCCGCCGCGCCCGCCGAAGTCGCGGTCGCCACCGGCGGCGGTACAACCGTGCTCACCGAGGCGCCCGCGACGACCGGCGGCCCGGCACCCGAGGACGACGATGACGACGGCGCCCCGTGGTGGCCGCAGGCGAAGGCGAGCCTGAAGTCGAAGCGGAACTGGCGCATCACCGGCCGGAACTTCCTGCGCGACACCGTGTCCCTGGGCAAGTGGCTGGTCTTCGCGTGCGTCTTCGAAGGCGTCATCCGCGTCTACGTCCCGAACGGCATCATCACCAGCATCCTCGGCGGCGACAAGGGCTGGCTGGCCATCCCGCTCGCCGCGGTCATCAGCATCCCGCTCTACCTCAACGGCGTCGGCGCGATCCCGATCGTCGGCGGCCTGCTGGCCAAGGGCATGGCCGAAGGCGCGGCGGTGACGTTCCTGCTCGCCGGGTCCGTCACGACCATCCCGGCGATGGTCGCCGTCCGCAGCGTGGTCAACAACAAGGTCTTCGCGCTCTACATCGCCTTCGGCATGATCGGCAGCATCCTGCTCGGCTTCCTCGCCCAGCTGCTCTTGTGATCTTGTGCCGGGCGGGCGGCACCCCCCTCCTTCCCGCCCGGCACATCCATCCCCATCCCCTTGGCTTGAAAGGGCTTCTCGTGTCCGTTCCCGAGGTTTTGTTCGTCTGCGTGCACAACGCCGGTCGTTCGCAGATGGCCGCGGCCTTCCTGCGTCACCACGGCGGAGACCGGGTCGTCGTGCGGTCGGCGGGCTCCGCGCCGGCCGACACGGTCAACCCGGCCGTCGTCGAGGTCATGGCCGAACGCGGCATCGACATCTCGGGCGAGCAGCCGAAGAAGCTGACTACCGAAGGCGTCGAACGGTCCGACTTCGTCATCACGATGGGCTGCGGGGACGCGTGCCCGGTCGTTCCCGGGACGCGCTACTTGGACTGGAAGCTCGACGACCCGGCCGGTCGCCCGGCCGAGGAGATTCGGCCCGTCCGGGACGAGATCGAGCGGCGGGTTCAGGACTTGCTGTCCGAGCTGGCCGGCGCCTCCGCGACGGCGGGCCGGGCCGCGAGCGACACCGGGACCGCGGCGACGGTGAGCGCGCCGAGCACGAGGAACGCCGTCGAGTAGCTGCCGGTGAGCGCGGCCAGCGCCGCACCGGTGTAGGGCGCAACGGCCGACATGGTCACCAGCGGCGCGGACAGCAGCCCGCTGAGCCGCCCATACCCGGCGGTGCCCCACCGGTCAGCGACGGCCGTCGCCTGCAGCAGCGTGAACACCCCACGAGCCATCCCGGCCAGGACCGAGGCGCAGACCAGCGCCACCGCCGACGTCAGCACGCCCAACAAGGTTGTCGTCGCCGCGAGCACGACGATGACGACGGCGGTGCGCGTCCGGACCCCGGTGCGGTTGACCAGCGTCGCGAACCCCAGCCGTCCGGCGACCTGGCCGGCGCCGCCCAGGCCGAGTGCGATCGCGGCCATCCCCGTCGAGAGCCCTCGCTCGGCGAGCAGAGCGACGAGGTTGACGACGACGGCGTAGGTGCCGAGCGCGGTGAGGCTGAACGCGGCGACCAGCGCGACGAACGCTGGACTCCGCGCTTCACTTCGCGACCTCGCCGGCTGCGCGGCGTCGGCGACGACCGGCGGCCACGAGCGGCGGAGCCCGGACCAGTGCCCCGGCACGGTGACGACGGCGAGCACGACCGCGAGGACGAGGTAGGTGCTCCGCCAGCTCAGGTGCTCGGCCAGCAGCGCGGTCAGCGGGGCGAACACCGTGCTGGCGAACCCGGCGACCAGCGTCAAGGTCGTCAGGGCCCGGACGCGGCGAGGGCCGTACCAGCGGGTGAGCGCGGCGAACGCCGGCGGGTAGAACGTCGCCGCCATCGCGAGCCCTGCGCAGAACCAGCCGACGAAGAACAACGGCAGCGTTCGCGCGGCAGCGATCACCACCACCGCCGCCACGCCGACGACGGACCCGGCGGTCATCAGCAGCCGCGGACCTCGCCTGTCGAGCACCCGCCCGACAGCGATGCCCGTCACCGCGGAAACGAGCAGCGCGACCGACAGCGCGGCGGTGAGCGCTGCCGGAGACCAGCCGGTGTCGCGGGCGATGGCCGGGACCAGCACGGGGAACGCGTAGAACAGCACGCCCCAGCTGGTGATCTCGGTGAGGCACAAGACGGCCAGCACCGCCGGCAGCTTGCACTCGGTCAACGGAGCTCGGCGAGCAGTTCCCGCACCCGCCGATCGATTTCGTCCCGGATCGGCCGGACGTCTTCGACGCCCTTGCCCGCGGGGTCCTCGAGCTGCCAGTCCAGGTACCGCTTGCCGGGGAAGACCGGGCAGGCGTCGCCGCAGCCCATCGTGATCACGACGTCGGCGGCCTCCACCGCGTCGGTCGTCAGCTTCTTGGGCACCTCGCGGGAGAGGTCGAGCCCGATCTCGGCCATCGCCTCCCGCACGGCGGGGTTGATGCTGTCGGCGGGCGCGGAGCCGGCCGAGCGGACGTCGACCGCGCCGTCGGCGTGGTGGGCGAGCAGCGCGGCGGCCATCTGGGACCGGCCGGCGTTGTGCACGCAGACGAAGAGGACTTCAGGCTTGCCGGTCACGGGTGTTCTCTCCTTCGACGTGCGGGACGGGCAGGGCAGTCGCGATGATCGCGGCGAACACGATCCCGCACACCGCCGCGACGGCCAAGCCGGTGAACGGCCACAGCACCAGCACCCAAACCACGCCGGCGAGCGCGCCGGCCGCTTGGCGGTGCCGGGTGATCCACATCCAGGCGCGTGTCATCGAGGACTCCTGGCGAAGCGGCGCCGTAGCGCGAGGGAGACGTACACGAGGGCGACGAGCACAGGGACTTCGATCAGCGGGCCGACGACCCCGGCGAGTGCCTGGCCGCTCGCGGCTCCAAAGGTCGCGATGGCCACGGCAATGGCGAGTTCGAAGTTGTTGCCCGCGGCGGTGAACGCCAGCGTGGTCGTCCGCTCGTAGTTCAGCCCCACGGCTCTGCCGAGCGCGTACGAGCCCGCCCACATTAGTCCGAAGTAGACCAACAGCGGAACTGCGATGCGCGCGACGTCCAGCGGACGGCTGGTGATCTGGTCACCCTGCAAGGCGAAGAGGATGACGATGGTGAACAGCAGCCCGTACAGCGCGACGGGCCCGACCTTCGGCAGGAAGTTCTTCTCGTACCAGTCACGGCCCTTGGCGCGTTCGCCGACACGGCGGCTCAGGTAGCCGGCGACCAGTGGGATGCCGAGGAAGATCAGCACGCTCTTGGCGATCTGCCATCCGGACACGGCGAGGTCGGCCTGCGCGAGGCCGAGCCAGCCCGGAAGGACCGAGAGGTAGAACCAGCCGAGCAGCCCGAAGGCGATCACCTGGAACACCGAGTTCAGCGCGACGAGCACGGCGGCGGCTTCGCGGTCGCCGCAGGCGAGGTCGTTCCAGATGATCACCATGGCGATGCAGCGGGCGAGCCCGACGATGATCAGCCCGGTCCGGTACTCCGGCAGGTCCGGCAGCAGCAGCCAGGCCAGCGCGAACATCAGCGCCGGGCCGACGAGCCAGTTCAGCACCAGAGATGGCCACAGCAGTCGCCGATCGCGGGTGACCGTGCCGAGCCGGTCGTAGCGCACCTTCGCCAGCACCGGATACATCATCACCAGCAGCCCGAGCGCGATCGGCAAGGAGATGCCGTCGACCTGCACCGCGGACAGCGCGGTGTTCAGGCCGGGCACCCAGCGCCCGGCCAGCAGCCCGGCGACCATCGCGGCCGCGATCCACACCGGCAGGAACTTGTCCAGGGTGGACAGGCGCGGCGGCGCCTCCGCCCGCGCGTCGATCGCGGTCACGCGGTGACCGTCTCGCCCGTGGTCGTGAGCACGGCCGACAGCCGCGCCAGCACCTCGGGGTGCACGCGGTAGTAGATCCAGGTGCCGCGCCGGTCGCCGGTGATCAGCCCGGACTCGCGCAGCACCTTCAGGTGGTGGGAGATGGTCGGGCCGGTCAGGTCGAAGGCGTCCGTCAGGTCGCAGACGCACGCTTCGCCACCGGCGTGGGAGGCGATCAGCGAGAGCAACCGCAGCCGGACGGGGTCGGCCATCGCCTTGAACAGGTGCGACAGCTCGACCGCCTGGTCCTGCGTCAGCGGTTCCCGGGCCAGGGGAGCGCAGCAGGCGTCCATCGCGACGAGCGGCAGTTGCTTCGACATGCCTCTATATTGACAGATTCACATATAGACGGCAATCTAAGTCTTGCTGCTTAGACAGTCATCTATTCAAGGAGGTAGCGGAGATGTCACGGGTACAGCTGGCCCTGCGGGTCGGGGACCTGGCCGGATCGATCGACTTCTACTCGAGGCTGTTCGGGACGGAGCCGGCGAAGCTCCGGCCGGGCTACGCGAACTTCGCGATCACCGAACCCGCGCTGAAGCTGGTGCTCCTGGAGGGCGAGCCGGGCCAGGAGACGGTGATGGACCACCTCGGCGTCGAGGTCGAGTCGACCGACCAGGTCAACGCCGCGACCCAGCGGCTGACCGGCGAAGGGCTCGAGACGCTGACCGAGGACGACACCACGTGCTGCTACGCGGTGCAGGACAAGGTGTGGGTGCACGGGCCCGGCAAGGAGCCGTGGGAGGTCTACACGGTCAAGGGCGACTCGACGACGTTCGGCACCGACAGCGCCGCACTGGTCACCCCGGCGACGTGCTGCACACCGGACGCCGAGACCAGCGCGACGACCAAGCCGGAAGGCTGCTGCAACTGAAGCCCCTGGAGCCGGTGCGCAATCGAGGGGCGCACCGGCTCCACTCTTCTAGGCGCCGATCCGCGAGCTGCGGCGTTCGATCATGACGACGTCCCACCACACACCGTGGTGCTGACCGACGCGGTCACGGACGCCGATCTCCCGGAACCCAGCTCGGCGGCGCAGTTCCCGGCTGGCGGTGTTCTCGGGGAACACGCCGCTCTGGATCGTCCAGATGCCCGCGTTCTCGGTGGAGGCGATCAGCGCGGCCAGCAGCGCCTGCCCGACTCACCGCCCCTGCGCCTCCGGATCGACGTAGACGCTGTGCTCGACGACCCCGGCGTACACGCACCGCGAGGACACCGCAGAGACCGCGGCCCAGCCGATGACCCGACCCGCCGGGTCGAGGGCGACCAGCCTGTGCTCCGGAAGGCGCGTCCCAGCTTTTCCACGTCGGCGCGCGGTCTCGAAGCTCGCCTGGCCGGTGTCCAACCCGGTCTGATAGATCGCCAGCACCTGGTCCGCGTGCTCAGCCGTCATCGCGACAACCTCGACCGGCTTGGTGGCCTGGATGATCGCGGAGTGGAGCTTGTCGCCGGTCTCGTGGGTGAGCTGGACGTCGACGCCGCTGAGCCCGGCGTCGTGCAGGAGCGCCCGGTAGCGGTCGGCGGTGAGCGCGCCGCCGAGGCATTCGACCGCACCGGCGCGGGCCGCGCGTTCGGCGTCGGTGAGGCTGTCGTCGGCGAGGATGTCGGTAATGCCGACCCGGCCGCCGGGCCGCAAGACGCGGGCGATCTCCCCGAACACGGCGGGCTTGTCCGCCGACAGGGCGATGATGCAGTTGGAGATGACGACGTCGACCGAAGCGTCCGGCAGCGGGATCTGCTCGATGGTGCCCTTGAGGAACTCGGCGTTGGTCACGCCGGCCTGCTCGGCATGACGCCGGGCGAGGGTCAGCATCTCGTCGGTCATGTCCAAGCCGATAGCCCGCCCACCTGGCCCGACGCGACGGGCGGAGAGCAGGACGTCCAGCCCGCCGCCGGAGCCGAGGTCGAGGACGGTTTCGCCGGGCTTGAGCTCGGCGACGGCGAGCGGGTTGCCGCAGCCGAGGCTGGTGGCGGTCATCTCGACCGAAAGCTCCGCGCCGGCGTAGTGCACGGCGCCGAGCCGATCGGCGTCCCCTTCGCCTGCCAGCAGGCCAGTCCCCTCACCGGCCAGAGCCCGCCGGGCGGCGGTGGCATAGCGGTCCTGGACGGCATCGCGATCGGGGTTCATCGGGCCTCCTCGTCGACGGTCTCGGCGAACGACCGGACCCCGCGCCCCATGACAACGTCCGCGGCACTCGGGAAGCAGGACACGCACTCTTCGTTCACGCGGTAGAGCCGAGCGGTCCCCCGCGGCTCGACCAGCACGAACCCGGTGTCGGCGAGGACCTTGAGGTGCGCAGAGACGGTGGACTGCCCGACGCTGACCTGCTCGACGATCTCGCCCACGTCATCGGCGCGCCAGCCTCGGCGAGCAGGTCGAGGATCTGCACCCGCGTCGGGTCGGCGAGCGTCCGGAACCACCCGGCGTACGTCTGATCGGCTCGTACGAGTTCCGTGCGGACCTAGACCCCGCCGGCTCTAGAAGAAGGGTCGGCGGGGTCGCGCCCTGTGACCCAGCAGGTGCGTGGTGGCGGGACTGGCTTGTTGAGTCTGCGCACGGCGGCAGCCAGCGCACCATGGTCATTGCTGTCGGCCAGAACCTCTTGCAGGTCCGCCAACCGCAGTATTCGGCCGACTTCGCCGCGAGCGTGACGGACTTGATAGTGGACACCGTGATCGATCGCGGAAGAATAGCCGGACAGCAAAGCGTGTATCCCAGCGCTGCTCAACGCCGTCAGCTCCGCCAAGTCGACCACCAGTCGGTCAGGGCGGGCGTCGGCGATCAGGCTCGTTATCCGAACCTGTAGCCGGAAAGGTGCGTTTCCGAGCATCTCGCCCATCAGCGCGAGCTCGAGTTGCTGGCCGGTGGTGGACCGAAGCCGCATCAGGAAAGTCATCGCCTGACTCCCGTCCGTTCGCGGCAACCCTGACCCTTCCGGAAATGGCCGCAGCACGGCAAAGCGTACGCCCACGGACCCCGCTTCACCGTGTGCATTCGGGGCAACTTCGACTGCGGACCCGGTGATAGCCGGACCAAAGCACGGCGGCGAAGTCAGTTCCTGCGTGGGTCATCCCGTGAATGGAACTGCGATGTGCTGAACCACGGCAGTAGAGCACGATCATTTCCGAGACCCGCCGGAGAAGCCGACCCGGTGACCGACAACGAGCAGCTACGCGAGGCTCGTCTGGGCGCGGGTCGAGTGCGTCGGGCCGGGCCCGGGCTACTGCGGAAGGTCGCCGCTGCTGGCGAAGTCGAGGCGCTTGGCGACCGAGACGGCTTGGTCGGCGAAACGTTCGTAGAACCGGGTGGTCAGCGCCGCGGTGACTGCGGCGCGCTGGTCGTGCTGCCACTTCCCGCCGGTGATGGTGGCCAGCAGGTCGGCGTGGAGGGCATCGACGGTCTCGTCGGCCTGCCGCAGCTCGGCGAAACCATCTGTACCCGTGCGGATCTGGGCGGCGACGCGTTCGGCCATCTCCGCGTCCAGCCGGCCCATCCGCTCGAAGGTCGGCGCAAGATCGGCCGGCACCGCTGGACCGGGGTGAGCGAATCGCGCGGTGTCGGCGATGTGCGCCGCCAGATCCCCCATGCGCTCGACCTTGTCGGCGCAGTAGACGACCGCCAGGACCCGGCGCAGATCGCCGGCGACCGGAGCCTGCAGCGCCAGCAGCGCGTAGGCGTCCTCTTCACACCGGGCGCGCTGCACATCGAGCGCGTCGTCGTCGGCGATGACCTGCTGGGCGAGCACCAGGTCCGCGTTCACCAGCGCCGCCGTGGCGTGCCGGACAGCGGACGCGGCCGCGTCGCACATCTCGGCCAGCTGCCCGGTGAGACGCTGCAAGTCGCTGCGGAAACCCTCGCGCATGGCCAACGAGCTTAGTGGGGCGCGGTCGTGTAGGCGTGGTTGCCCTCGTGGCCTGCCGGGCAGCAACAACCGCTCGGCCGGATGGCCTCGTCGAAGTCGGTCTCGCCGCACACCGGGAGGCGTTCCAGCACCCGCCGGCCCGGCCACCACCGCAGCCACCACTCATCGCCACCCACTTGGGCGGCGTGCTCGTGCCCGTGCTCGGCCGCCAGGACGCACTCCAGCACCCGATCCGCAGTACACCTGCAGAGTCCGCGGACGGCGTCCGCCTCGTGCGCGGACAACACGACCTGCTCTGAGCACAGTCCGGTACCCGTCATGGGTTCCAGCGTAGGCAGAGCACACAAAGCCGCCACTCGTCGGTGCACCCGTACGGTCGTCACGCTGACGAGGACACGGCCAGGATGGCGCTCTCCATCCTGCAGATCGCCGAGCAGGCTGGTGTGCTCGGTGAAGCGATCGCGCACCGACGTGGGAGGTACCGCCGTGGACGAGCAGTTCCCGATCGTGGTGCTGGCCTGCTCCGCCGGCGGCCTGGACGCCGTCACCCGAGTGCTCGCGCCGCTGCCCGCGGACCTGCCGGCCGCGCTCATCGTCGTCCAGCACCTGCCTCCCGACGTGCCCAGCGTGCTGCCACGGATCCTGGCCGACCGAACCGCTCTGCAGGTAGCGCCGGCCGTCGACGGCGCCCGGCTGCGGCCGGGTCAGGTCCTCGTCGTCCCGCCCGGGCAGCACCTGGTCGCCACCACCGACGGCACCGTCGCGGCCATCCTCGCCGACGGCGTGCCGCCCTACCGCCCCTCCGCCGACCTGCTGCTCGCCACCCTCGCCGTCGTCGCCGGCACCCGCGTCGTCGCGGTCGTACTCTCCGGCCGCGGCAACGACGCCGCCACCGGCGCCACCGCGGTCCGCCGCTTCGGCGGCACGGTCATCGCCGCCGACCCCGCCACCGCGACCGTCCCGGCGATGCCCGAAGCCACCATCGACCGCGACGACATCATCGACGCCGTCGTCGACGTCGACGACGACATCGCCGCCTTCCTCGTCGCTCTGGCCGCCACGCCGCTGCCTCATCACGGTTGACCGACGCCGTTTTCAACCCCGTTGTGGTCTCGCACCGCACCGACTTACCCTCGACGCATCGGTTGAGCCCCAGCCGCAGCGGTACCGGCCGCCCGGACGTGCGCGAGTGGGGGTGACGTCGATGGAACGGTGGTCCGACCAGCCGTCGAGCAACGGCAGGTTGCGGGTGTCGCGCTCGCACGGCGATCCGGTCGTCCTCGCCCTGGCCGGTGAACTGGACACAGCCACCCTGCTGTCCGCGGCGCGGCCGCTGGCCATGGTGCTCGCCGAAAGACCGCCGCCCCACGCTGTCGTCGTCGATCTCACCGAGCTGCGATTCCTGGCCGTGGCCGGCGCGCGGATGCTGCACGCCGCGGTCGACTACGCCGCCGGCAAGACCGCCGTCCGGATCGCGCTGGGCCCAAACCAGATGGTCGCCCGGGTGTTCGCTGTGACCGGTCTGGCGGCGATGCTCGACACCTACCCGGATCGGACCACCGCGCTGCAAGCCGGCCGGCGGGACCAGTTCGTGCAGTGGGCCCAACAGCTGTGGCACAGCTAGGAAAACAACTCCTGCCACGTAGCAGGGTTCACGGGCCGGCGTGCGGGTCGGCCGTCTCGTGCGACGTTGACCGCCGCTCAGCCGCGGGCGGCGGGTCGGATGACGTGACGACGCAGGCGTGATGGCCGAGTATTTCGGCGTGACGCGCAGCGAGTCGGCCGCCTCGGTCACCCCGACCTTCGCCGGCGCCCTCGACGCCGGCGCCGGTGTCCGGACGCTGTTTCGCGCCGTCGCCGCCGCGAAAGAGGCTCGCGTTCCGTCGCGCCCCTCCGAGAGAGCTGAGTCAGCCGCTCTCGACAGCCCCTTGCATCGCGTGGGTATCGTTCAGACGGAAGTTCGGACAGCCGACGCAAGGACGCTTCGTCGAACTCACGGACGGCTCCGTCAAGAAGCGGCTGAGCCTCGGCAAGGACCGGTGCAGGCGGTCGCCGATGGTGCTGCGAGCCGTAGGGGGAACCATGACGGGAGAGGCCACCCGCGCGTCGGTCGGTGTCGAGCGCACCTTGGTGCTGCGGCTCACCGGCACGCTCGACGCGAGCACCATCGCCGAGACACTCGCTCACCTGCACGACAGCACCGCGGCGGTGTCACCGCCGGCCGCCCTCGTCCTCGACCTGCGGGACGTGCGGACGCTGTCCGCCCGCGCGGCTCGCGAGCTCATCAAGTTCGTTACCGCTTACAGCCCCCATGTCCGATTGCTGATCGACCCCGACAGCGTGGCGGTCCGAGCGTTGCGGCTCATCGATCCGGCCGGAACCGTGCCGGCTTTCACCGACCCTGCCCAAGCGCTGAAGCCGTTCGGTCCGCCGTCTCCCGCAGAGACCGAAGCCGACGTGCCGTGGCTGACGGAGTTCGAATCACTGGCCCGCACCCTGCTGGGCGACACGACCGTCGCGGGTGCGCTGCGCCACGTCGTGGAAGCGGCTCAACGCGTCATCGAGGGCGCCGACCTGGTCAGCATCACCCTGCGGGCCCACGACGGCGGCTTCTCCACACCCGCGGCGACCGCCCCGGTGGGCGCCGTGCTCGATCAGGTCCAGTACCGCAGCGGCGACGGCCCGTGCGTCTCGGCCGCGCAGCCGGAGGGACCGGGGTACGTGCACAGCGACGACCTCCGGGACGAAGCCCGGTGGCCGTCGTTCACCGCCGCCTCGGCCGGCCACGGCTTCCGGGCGATCATCTCCACCGCGCTGCAACCGATCGAGGCATCGGAAAGCCTCTCGGGGGCGCTGAACGTGTACTCGCGCAAGCCGCACGGCCTCACCGCAGCCGACCGGCACGCAGCCCTGCTGCTGGCGACGCACGCGTCGTTGGCGCTGGCTCACGCGCAGACGGCCGAGCTGGCCGAACTGGAACGCGCACAGCTGCGGCAAGCGGTCAGTTCCCGCGACGTCATCGGACAAGCCAAGGGCATCCTGATGAACCGCCAGGGCATCACCGCCGACGAAGCGTTCGACCTGCTGCGCCGGACCTCCCAAGATCTGAACGTCAAGCTGGTCGACCTCGCTCGGACACTCGCCACCCGGCACACCGATCTCGACGAAAGCCGCTGAGCTACGCCGCGGAGACCCCACCGCCGGCCCGCTGAGGTGATCCGTTTCGCGGATCGCTTCCCGGGGTAGTCGCCTGGGGTCGTGGGAGGTGGACGGTGGGCATCTCGTTCGATCCGAAGCGCTTGGAGATCGTGCATTCGGAGACAAGTACCGGCATCGCGGCCTTGACGCTGTCAGGAGAACTTGACGCCGGTACGGTGCCGAAGCTCTCCAGCGCCGTAGTCCGGGTACTGGCAGAAGAGCGCGAAGTACTCATTCTGGATCTGTCCAGACTTTCGTTCATGTCCGTGGCCGGGGCACGTTCGATCCGGCTCACCCACGACGCGGCCGGAGCAACCCGCCTGCGGATCGTGACCGGCGGCAGCCGCGCGGTGGAGCGCGTGCTACAGGCGACCGGGTTCGCGGCCGTGCTGGACTGCTACCCCACCCGGTCAGCCGCACTGAGCGCGGGCAGCCGGACGTCGTTCGTGAGCCAGGCCAACGCCAGCTGGAACATCGACCACTGACCCGAACACGCACTGGAGCGGGTGCCGCCCCGGAGCAGGGCAGGGCCGGGCAGCGAGCAAGCCACCACAGGCAACACCCAGCAGAATCAGAGACAGCAGGATCCGCTTCGGCACCGAGCGGCCGACCACGACCAGGGACGGCGGGCTGAGCGCGAGCAACGTCAACAGCAACGCCTCAGCCGGCCCGCACCAGTCGAGGACTCGCGGGAATCCGAGCTGCCGGCCGACGAGCCATGAAGCCGCCGGCTCACCGCGTGACCCGTCCGTCCGGCGTTTGCCGGGCACAGCCTCGGGTAGCCGACCCCGCGTACTCGGACGAAGGGACAGGACGTGGGCCTGCTCGATGCGACGGACCGCTGGTCCGGCCGAATCTTCACCGGCGAATGGACACGCACCGGCGGCACGACCGCCGCGACCGAACCCGCCACCGGCGACGAGCTCGGCCAGGTCGGCACCGCAACCGCCGACGACCTCGCCCGCTCCGCGACCGCCGCGGCCGAAAGCGCACAGGACTGGGCACACGCCGGCTACCGGGAACGCGCCGCCGTCCTGCGCCGCGCCGCCGCCTTGTTCGAGCAGCACCGCGACGAGATCGCCGGCTGGCTCACCCGCGAAGCCGGCAAGACGGCCACCGCCGTCGAACTCGAGCTGAACCTCACCCTCGACGAGCTGCACGAGGCCGCGTCGCTGGCGAGCGCGCCGTGGGGCACGCTGCTGCCCACCACCCAGGACGGCCGCACCAGCATCGCCCGGCGCGTCCCGTTCGGCGTGGTCGCGGTGATCGCGCCGTGGAACTTCCCGCTCATCCTCGCCATGCGGTCGGTCGCGCCGGCCCTGGCGACCGGAAACGCCGTCGTGCTCAAACCCGCCAGCGACACCGCGATCTGCTGCGGCGTGGTCATCGCCCGGCTCTTCGAAGAGGCCGGCCTGCCCGCGGGCGTGCTGCACATGCTGCCCGGCAAGGGCAGCGAACTCGGCAACGCCGTCGCCGAAGACCCCCACATCGACATGATCTCCTTCACCGGCTCGACCCCGGTCGGGCGCGAACTCGCGAAGGCCGCAGCCGGCAGCTTCAAGAAGTTCGTCTCCGAACTCGGCGGCAACAACGCCTTCGTCGTCCTCGACGACGCCGACGTCCCGGCCGCCGCGGCCGCGGGCGCGTTCGGCAGCTTCGTCCACCAGGGCCAGGTCTGCATGGCCGTCGGCCGGCACCTGGTCGCCGAGAAGATCGCCGACGCCTACGTCGAAGAGCTCACCCGCATCGCCGACGGCCTGCGGGTCGGCGACCCCCGCGACGACGTCGACCTCGGCCCGGTCATCAACGCCAGTCAAGCCGACCACATCGAATCCGTCGTCCAGCGGTCGGCCGACGCGGGCGCGAAGGTCACCGCCGGCGGCCGCCACGACGGGCTGTTCTTCCGCCCGACCGTCCTCGCCGGCGTCGCCCCCGACATGCCGGCGTTCACTGAGGAAATCTTCGGGCCGGTCGCCGTCGTCACCACGGTCACCGACGACGACGAAGCCGTCCGCCTGGCCAACGCCACGCCATACGGGCTCGTCGCCGGGGTCCACAGTGGATCCGCCAGCCGCGCCCGCGCGGTCGGCGACCGCCTGCACGCCGGGATGGTGCACGTCAACGACCAGACCGTCAACGACGAAACCATCGCACCCTTCGGCGGCATCGGCGAATCCGGCGGCAGCAGCCGGTTCGGCTCGTTCGTCAACCTCGACGAGTTCACCCGCTGGCAATGGGTCACCGTCCGCGACGAACAAAGCAACCCACAACTGTGAGCCTTGGCGCTCACGAGGGAAGGAAAACCATGACGACACGCACTCCCACCAGTACCGGCCGCACCGCCACCCAGCTCACCGCGACCGTCGTCTCGGTCGTGTTCCTGCTGGTCGGCGTGCTCGGTTTCGTCCCGGGCATCACCACGAACTACGACCAGCTCAGCTTCGCCGGCCACAACTCCATGGCCATGTTGCTCGGCCTGTTCATGGTCTCGATCCTGCACAACATCGTCCACCTGCTCTTCGGAGTCGTCGGCCTGGCCGCGGCCCGCACCCCGCGCGGCGCGTTCGTGTTCCTGGTCGCCGGCGGCGTCGTCTACCTCGTGCTGTGGCTCTACGGACTGGTCATCGACCACGGCAGCTCCGCCAACTTCGTCCCGGTCAACAACGCCGACAACTGGCTGCACCTGGTTCTCGGTGTCGGCATGATCGCGCTCGGCCTGCTCACCGGCCGCGCGGCGCGCTCGGCCCCGACGACCCGCTGAGTGGTGAACCCCCATGACCGAATTCGAATGCGAACGACGTATCGCCGCCGACGCCGGCACGGTGTTCGACGCGGCGGCCAATCGATCCACTTTGGACCGATGGCTACCCGGCACCGTAACGGTGCACCCGTCGGAGCCACCCGGGGTGGACGTCGACGTGGCCGGCTCGACCGGCGAGCCCGGCCTCCTACGAGAACGCCGCGACCAGCTCCGGCTCGAATGGGGCCGGCGGGGCAGCCCGGACTACAGCGGCTGGCTCCAGGTCGCCTCCGCCGAGGGCGGTACCAGTTACGCGACCGTGCACCTGTCCTTCCTCGGCGACGACCCGCGCAACCACGGCGGAAAGCCGGCCGAAGACGTCGACCGGCAGCTGCGCGAGTCCCTCGACCGGCTGGCCGACCTGGTTGAGCATTGAGTAGTCCCGCACCACGCGGAGAGGAGCAACCCGTGACGCAGCGCCTTCCGGACCCGGACGAACACCGCGCCAGGGATGATTCACCAGACAACCGGCAGAACCCACCCCGGCGCGACGCCCCGCAAGGACCGCTCGAGGACGACCGAGCCCGCTCTCGGAAGGGGCATCCGTCCGGCAACGAGAACTTCCGCGGCGAGCCGTGACCTGCGCAGGTTTCTCCCTGGACCACCTGGGTACCGCGGAACCATGACCAAGACGGCAGCCGTGCTCGGCACGGGACTCATGGGCAGCGGCATGGCACGCAACCTCGCCAAGGCCGGATTCGACGTCATCGCCTGGAACCGCACCACCGAAAAAGCCCGCCCGCTGGCCGACGACGGCATCGCCGTCGCCGAGGAACCGGCTGAGGCCGTCGCGGGCGCCGATGTCGTGCTCACCATGCTGTTCGACGTCGACGCGGTCACCGACGTGATGAACAAGGCTCTGCCCGCGTTCGGGCCGGACACGATCTGGATCCAGTCGGGCACCGTCGGCCTGGCCGGTACTTCCCGCCTCGCCGAGCTGGCCCACGAGCACGGCACCGCGTTCGTCGACGCCCCCGTGCTGGGCACCAAGCAGCCGGCCGAAGAAGGCAAGCTCATCGTTCTTGCCGGAGGCCCCGCCGAGCTGAAGGACACCGTGGCCCCGGTCTTCGACGCCATCGGCGCCCGCACCGTGTGGGTCGGCGACCGGCCCGGCGACGGGCACCGGCTCAAGCTCGCCGCCAACGCGTGGGTCCTGTCGGTCACCGCGGCGACGGCGCAGAGCGTCGCGCTCGCCGATCGCCTCGGCATCGACCCCGGCGGGTTCCTCGACGTGATCGGCGGCGGCCCGCTGGACTGCGCGTACGCGCAGCTCAAAGGCAAGGCCATGATCTCCGACGAGCTCGAGCCGTCGTTCGGTCTCGGCGGGGCGGTCAAGGACAGCGCACTGATCCTCGACGCCATGCGCGACGCCGGCGTCGACGACCGGCTGATGGCCGCCATGCACGCCCAGTACGCCGCCGCCGAGGACGAGCACGGCGACGAGGACATGGCCGCGGTCGTCCACGTCGCCACCGGGTCGCACTGACGCGATGTGGCCGGCGATCGGCGACGCGCTCGCGATGACGGGCTCGATGGCCTGGCAAATCCTCTGGGCGCTGATCCTGGGCTTCGCGCTGTCCGCGGTCGTGCAGGCCGTCGTGCGCAAGGCGACCGTCGCGAAGCTGCTCGGCGACGACCGGCCGCGCACCCTCGCGGTCGCCGCCGGGCTGGGCGCGGCCTCGTCGTCGTGCTCCTACGCCGCGGTCGCGCTGGCCCGCTCGCTGTTCCGCAAGGGCGCGCACTTCACCGCGGCAATGGCGTTCGAGATCGGCTCGACCAACCTCGTCGCCGAACTCGGCGTCATCCTCGCGCTGCTGCTGGGCTGGCGGTTCACCGTCGCCGAGTTCCTCGGCGGGCCCATCATGATCGTGGCCCTGGCCGTGCTGTTCCGGCTGTTCGTCCGCGGCCGGCTCCTGGAGAAGGCCCGCGAACAGGCCGAACTCGGCCTGGCCGGATCGATGGAAGGCCACGCGGCCATGGACATGTCCGTCCAGCGCAAAGGGTCCTTCCTGTCCCGGCTGGGATCGGGCGAGGGCTTCACCGCGGTGGCGCACGTGTTCGTCATGGAGTGGGCGGCGATTCTGCGTGACCTGCTGGTGGGGTTGCTCATCGCCGGCGCGGTCGGGGCGTGGGTGCCGGATTCGTGGTGGCACGCCCTGTTCTTCGAAGGTCACCCCGTCCTCTCGGCGGTGTGGGGGCCGTTGATCGGACCGGTCGTGGCGATCCTGTCGTTCGTCTGCTCGGTAGGGAACGTCCCGCTGGCGGCAGTGCTGTGGAACGGCGGCATCAGCTTCGGCGGCGTGGTCTCGTTCCTGTTCGCCGACCTGCTCATCCTGCCGATCCTGAACATCTACCGGAAGTACTACGGCCTCCGCATGATGCTGGTGCTGCTCGGCACGTTCTACGCCGCGATGGTCGTCGCTGGCTACGCCGTCGAGCTGCTTTTCGGCGCCACCGGGCTCACCCCGACGGCGCGGGACGCCACCGTGCTGGAGCGCGGGATCTCCTGGAACTACACGACCTGGCTGAACATCGCCTTCCTCCTGCTCGCCGGGGCGCTGCTGGTCCGCTTCACCCGCACCGGCGGCTTGCCGATGCTCAAGATGATGAACGGCACGCCGGCCGGACAGAAGTAGTCAGAGCGCCGAGACCGCCGCCGTGGCGAGGGACAGCTCTTCCCGCGACCTAACGGCTAGCACCGGCACGCGCGCGCCGGACGAGCTGATCACCGCGTCCCGCTCCCGGTTGCGGCTCAGCCCACCGCGCAGGCCGAGCACGCCGAGGCCACCGGCGACGGCTTCGGCGACCTCGGGCTGGTCCCAGCCGATGTCACCGGTGAACACCAGCGCGTCGATCCGGTCCAAGCTCGCCGCGACCGCGGCGAGTTCGCGGCGGGCGCGGTGCTCGAACACCGCCATCGCGAACCGGGCCTTGACGCCGCCGGCGCGGCTGTCGCGGACCAGGTCGCGCGTGTCGTCCGACGTCCCGGACAGCCCCAGCAGCCCGGAGTGGTGGTACAGCCCGTCCTCCAGCTCTCCCGCTTCGAGGTGTCCCTCGCGCAGCAGCCACAGCAGCATTCCGGGATCCACCGTGCCGGAGCGTTTCGCCATCATCGTGCCCTCGAGCGGGGTGAACCCCATGGACGTGTCGACGCTGCGCCCACCCGCGACCGCGGCCACCGAGCAGCCGCCGGACAGGTGCGCCACGAGCAAGTTCAGCTCGCCGGCCGGGCGGTCGAGCAGCTCGGCGGCGCGGCGCACGGCCCAGGCGAACGACAGGCCGTGGAACCCGTACCGCCGCAGGTCCCACCGGGACCGCCAACGCGCGGGCAGCGGGTAGGTGCGGGCGATCTCCGGCAGGCCGCGGTGGAACGCGGTGTCCGGGCACACGACGTGCGGGACGTCCGGCAGCAGCTCGGTCAGCTGCTCCAGCAGGGCTTCGGTGTTCGGCACGTGCTCGGGCGCGAGGGACTTCGCGGTGGTGATCGCGGCCCGCACCTGGCCGTCCACCACGGTCGGCTCGGTGAGTTCGGCACCGCCGTGGACGAGCCGGTGCGCGACCGCGTCCACTGTCATTCCGTCTACAAAGGCTTTCACGTCGTCGGCCGCTTCGGCGGGCGGGCGGCCGATCTCGGCCGAATCGAGGACCTCGTCGTCGTCGACCACGTGCAGCCGCAGGCTCCCGGAGCCCGGGTTGACGGTGAGCACCCTCATCCGCCCCACCGCCAGCCGGTGATCTCTTCCGGGTCTTCACCGTCCCGATAGGACTGCACGAGCAGCGCGTCCCGTCGCTTGACCAGCTCGCGGGCGAGGTCGCCGCCGGCCGAGGCCCAGCCCCGGGCGCGGGTGACGGCGTCGGCGGCCAGGTCGTGGCGGGTCATCCGGTTGCTCGCCAGCAGATCGAACGGCGTGGTCGTCGTACCTTCCTCGCGGTAGCCGTGCACGTGGAACCGGCCGGTGCCGGGCCGGCCGTGCAGCACTTCGTGCACGGCCGAGGGGTAGCCGTGGAACGCGAAGACCACCGGCAGGTCGGCACCGAAGCAGGCGGCGAACGCCTCCTCGGCCAGCCCGTGCGGGTGCCGGTCGGGCGGGCACAGCGACAGCAGATCCACGACGTTGACCACCCGCACCCGCAGGTCCGGCGCAACCTCGCGCAGCAGCTCGGCGGCCGCGACCGTCTCCAGGGTCGGGGTGGTGCCCGCGCAGGCCAGCACGACGTCGGCGGCACCGCCGGTGCTCGCCCACTCCCACACCGACGCGCCGGCCCGGCAGTGCGCGCGGGCCTCATCCGGCGAGAGCCACTGGGGACTCTTCTGCTTGCCGGCGACGACGACGTTGATCAGGTCGGTCGAGGCGAGGCAGCGGTGCACGACCTCCAGCAGCGTGTTCGCGTCCGGCGGGAGGTAGATGCGCGCGGTGGTGGCTTTCTTCGTCAGCATCTGGTTGATGAACCCGGGGCCCTGGTGGCTGTAGCCGTTGTGCTCCTGGCGCCAGCCGTCGCTGGAGAGCAGGTAGTTCAGGCTCGCCACCGGCGCGCGCCACGGCACCTCGGCCGACATCTTGAGGAACTTGGCGTACTGGTTCACCATGCTGTCCACAATGGACACGAACGCTTCGTAGCAGGGAAACAGGCCGTGCCGGCCGGTGAGCAGGTAGCCCTGCAGCCAGCCCTGGCACAGGTGCTCCGAAAGCACCTCCTGCACCCGGCCGCGCGGCGCGAGGTGTTCGGAGTAGCCGGGCACCTCGGCGTCGAACTGCCGCGACGTCGCCTCCAGCAACCCGCCCAGTTTGTTGGACTCCAGTTCGTCGGGGCAGACGACCCGGAACGTCTCCGGGGCGAGGTGGACGATCTCGGCCAGCCAGCCGGCGAGGACTTCGGGCGCGCTCGCGTCCACACTCCCGGGCTTCTCGACGGCGACGGCGTACTTCCCGGTGTCCGGCAAGGGCAGGTCACGGCGCAGGCGCCCGCCGTTGGCCTGCGGGACCCGGCCCAGCCGCAGCTCGGGCGCGGGCAGGACGTCGAGCAGATCGGGCGCGGGCACGCCGTCGGAACCGAACAGCTCATCCGGCCGGTAGGAGCGCAGCCAGCGTTCGAGCGCGGCGAGTTCCTTGGGATCGTCAGCCGCCGAAGGCAGCGGGACCTGGTGAGCGTGGAACGTACCTGCCAGCGGCGTCCCGTCGGGTGAGGTGGCGGGCAGGCCGAGGCCTTTGGTGCTGCGCAGGACGATCATCGGCGGCGGCCCGGTCGTCTGCGCGTGCGCCCGGGCGAGCGCCTCGGCGAGCGGGGTGTCCGGGTCGTCGGCGCCGCGGACGTCGACCAGCAGCGGCGTCCAGCCGCAGCCGGTGAAGTAGGCGGTCAGCTCGCCGTCGGACATCGCTTCGTAGATCGTCGGTGACGCGATCTTGTAGCCGTTGAGGTGCAGGATCGGCAGCACCCGCCCGTCACCCGGGCCGGTGAACTTCGGGCTGTGCCACGCGGCCGCGGTCGGACCGGTCTCGGCTTCACCGTCGCCGACCACACACGCCACCAGCAGCCCGGGGTCGTCCAGCGCCGCTCCGAAGGCGGTGGCCAGTGCGTAGCCGAGTTCGCCACCCTCGTGGATCACGCCGGGCACCTCGGGTGAGAGGTGGCTGGGGAACCCGCCCGGCCAGGAGAAGCGCCGGACGAGTTCGGCCAGGCCGTGGCCGTCGAGGGCCAGTTTGTCGTCGTGGACGGCGTGCGTGCCCTCCAGCCAGAGGTTGGCGTGGATGGCCGGGGCGCCGTGGCCGGGCCCGGTGACCAGCAGCGTCCGCTGCCCGGTCTCGGCGACCAGCCGGTTCAACCCGGCGTAGACCAGGGTGAGGCCGGGGCAGGTGCCCCAGTGCCCGAGCGGACTCGGTTTGAGGTGCTCCGGGCGCAGCGGCTCGGTGAGCAGGACGTTGTCCTTCAGGTGGATCATCGCGGCGGCGAGGTAGTCGCACGCGCGCCGGTAGCGGCGCAGCGTCTCGGCCCGTGCAGGCAACGGTCGCTCCCTTCGCGGTCGGTCCGCGCCGGGTACCCGGGCCGGTCCGGGCCAACCGGCGGTTCGGGTTTGCGCGACCCCGCGGCCGGGGTAGGAATGCCAGATGGCCGACATCACCAGCCTCATCCTCGACGACCACGACTGGTTCCGGCGCCAGTTCGCCCGGCTCGACGACCTCACCGACGCCGCCGACCTCGCGGCGGTCTGGCAGCCCCTGGCCGACCTGCTCGACGTCCACGCCCGCGCCGAAGAGGAGATCTTCTACCCCCACCTGCTGCGCCGCGGCGAAGACGCCGAGGACGAGACGCTCGACGCCATCGGCGACCACAACGACATCCGCGACGGCGTGCACGAAGCCGCGCTGCACCCCGTCGGGAGCACCGCGTGGCAGGCCGCGGTGAACAAGGCCCGCTTCGCCAACAGCGAGCACATGGCCGAGGAAGAGGACGAAGGCCTCGCCGACTTCCGCCGGCACGCCGACCCCGGGCTGCGCGAGGAGCTCGGCCGGCGGTTCCTGGAGTTCAAGCGGCAGCACGAAGGCGCCCGCGACCTCGACGTCAGCGACCTCGACCCCCAGGAGTACGTCGAGGAGAAGCTCGGCGACCGTCCCGCCGACGCTTCGCTCGGCATCGGCAGCCTCAAGGAACAGGACTGACATGAACCACCTGATGCGTGACCTGGCCCCGATCACCGACGCGGGCTGGACGGAGGTCGACGCCGAGGCCAAGGAGCGCCTGCAGACCCACCTCGCGGCCCGCCGCCTGGTCGACGTGGCCGGCCCGCACGGCTGGCGCCACTCCGCCACCGACCTCGGCCGCACCGCGACGCTGGCCGCCGGCTCGCTGGCCGGGCTCGGCGAAGGCGCGGTCGTCCGGCAGCGCCGCGTCCTGCCGCTGACCGAGGTGCGCGTGCCGTTCACGGTGTCGCGCGAGGAGCTGGACGACGCCGAGCGCGGCGCCGACGACCTCGAATTCGACGACCTCGACCGCGCGGCGAAGCAGATCGCGATGATCGAAAACCGCGCCGTCTTCCACGGCTGGGCCGCGGCGGGCATCACGGGCATCACCGAAACCTGCCCGTACGACCGGCCGTCGCTCGGCGACGCCCCCGATGCCTACCCCGGCGTCGTCGCCCGCGCGGTGGACACGCTGCGCCAGGCCGGCATCAAGGGCCCCTACGGCCTCGCCATCGCCCCGGACGGCTACACCCGCATCGTGGAGAGCACCGAACACGGCGGCCACCTGCTGTTCGACCACCTCCGGCGCGTGCTGGGCGGCGGAAAGGTGGTCCGCGCGCCCGGGCTGGACGGCGCGCTGATCGTCAGCCTCGACGGTGGCGACTTCTCCCTCGAGCTCGGCCAGGACCTCGCGGTCGGGTACAGCCACCACGACGCCGACACCGTGACGCTCTACCTCGAAGAGAGCTTCAGCTTCCGGGTCGTCGAGCCCGACGCCGCCATCACCCTGACCCACTGACCTGCCGTTTGCCGGTGCCGGTACGGGGTACCAGCCCCGGGGTGCAGCAGCCGCACCCGAACCCCGAGGAGCCTCCGTGGCCATCGCGACCGTCAACCCCGCGACCGGGGAAACCCTGCGCACCTTCGACGAGCTCACCGACGACGAGGTCGACCGCAAGCTCACCCGCGCGGTGACCGCGTTCCACGAACACCGCCGCACCTCCTTCGCCGAACGGGCCGAGCGGCTACGGCGGGCCGCGGACATCCTCGAGGCCGAGACCGACGAGCTCGCGCGCCTGGCCACCCTCGAAATGGGCAAGACGCTCGCGTCGGCGAAAGCCGAGGTCGCCAAGAGCGCCAAGGGCTGCCGCTGGTTCGCCGAGCACACCGAGGCCCTGCTGGCCGACCAGCCGCACGACGTCGGCGACGACAGCGCGAACGTCTTCACCCGCTACGAGCCGCTGGGTCCGGTGCTCGCGGTCATGCCGTGGAACTTCCCCTACTGGCAGGTGTTCCGGTTCGCCTGCCCGGCGCTGATGGCCGGCAACGTCGGCCTGCTCAAGCACGCCTCCAACGTGCCGCAGGTGGCCCTGGCCATCGAAGACGTCCTGCGCCGCGCCGGGTTCCCCGAAGGGGTCTTCCAGACCCTGCTCGTCGGCTCCGGCAAGATCGAAGCCATCGTCGACGACGACCGCGTCCGCGCGGTCACCCTCACCGGCAGCGAGCCCGCCGGACGGCAGGTCGGCGCCCGCGCCGGGCAGAACGTCAAACCCAGCGTCCTGGAACTGGGCGGCAGCGACGCCTTCATCGTCATGCCCTCGGCCGACCTCGACGAGGCGGTGGACAACGCGGTCGCGTCTCGGATGCTCAACAACGCCCAGTCCTGCATCAACGCCAAGCGCTTCATCGTGCACAAAGAGGTCGCCGAGGAGTTCACCCGCCGTCTGGTGTCCGCAATGGAGGGACTGCGCATCGGCGACCCGATGGCCGACGACACCGACCTCGGCCCGCTGTCCTCACCGGACGCCGTCGAAACCCTGGCCAAGCAGGTGTCCGACACCGTCGCCGCCGGTGGCCGCCTGCTGACCGGCGGCCACCCGATCGACCGCCCTGGCAACTACTTCGAACCCACCGTGCTGGCCGGCATCCCCGACGGCTCCCCCGGCCACCGCGAGGAGTTCTTCGGGCCGGTCGCCCTGGTCTGGACGGCCCGCGACATAGACGACGCCATCCGCATCGCCAACGATTCCACGTTCGGGCTCGGCGGCAGCGCGTGGACCCGCGACGAAACCGAACAGCGGCGGTTCGTCACCGAAGTGGAGACCGGGATGATGTACATCAACAAGTTCACCGAGTCGACCCCGGAAGTCCCGTTCGGTGGCGTCAAGAACTCGGGGTACGGGCGCGAGCTCGCCGGGTTCGGCCCGCGTGCCTTCGTCAACGCCAAGACCGTGTGGATCGCCTGAGCGGACTACTCGTGCCCGGCACGTGGCTCCGGGCCGACGGTGGGCAGAGGCTCGATCTCCGCCGCCCGGCGCCGGTCGGCTTCCGCGTCCACGCGGTGGCGCGCCGCTGCCCTCCGGTGCTCCGCGGCACCCGCTCCACCGCCGTCGGCGGCCTCCTCATGGCGGTCCGCGGCTCGCTCATGAGCTGCGGCGGACCGCAGCAGGGCGTCGTGGACTCGCAGCCGAGCCGTGTCGGCGCCGCGCGGCGAAGATCGCGTCGGCTCCGGCGGCTCCTCCGGCCGGTGGCGGCCCACCGCGCTCATCGCCCCGGGCGCCGTCGGGGTTCGAGGTCCCGGCCGCCAGATTGGAGCGCCGCCAACGGGCGGACTCCGCGCGCCGGGCAGCACGACGAGCGGCTTCCGCCGCCGCCGCGGCGGGATCCATCCGCGAGAACACATCACCACGGTGGCACAACCGCTCCACCCGCAACACCGGTACCGCGACGATGACGTCCATCCCGCACGACGGGGTTGGCAGACAGCTCACCGGGTAGCCGGGATGGCACTGCCCGGACCGGCGTCGGAGGACCAGCATGTTGCCTGAACACGAGAGCCGTGCACTGCGCGAGATCGAGGAACGTCTCCAGGCCGAGGACCCCCGCTTCGCCGCGGTTGTCGCCCGTGGCGGCCAGGTGCACGCCCTGCGTTGGCGGATGATCCTCGTACTCGCCGAAATCACCGCCGTCGCGATGATCGTGACAGGCGTGTTCAGCGGCGACGGTTGGGTGTTCTTCTGGGGAGCGGTCGGTGGGGCCGTGCTGGCCAGGCTCCACACCACACAGTTCCGGACGCCCCGGCGGATTCCCCGCCCGGGGCGGGCCGGGCAGGCCCGGTGAGCCTCCCCCGCCTTCAGCTGAGGAGGATGACGTGGTCGGCATCGAGTCGTTCGGCCTGACGCTGCTGATCGCGGCCCTGGTGGTTTCGGTGGCGCTGCTGTCCAACCGGATCAGCGCCGTCCTCAAGGTGCCCGCGCCCGCGTTCTTCCTCGTCGCCGCGGCCGCGGCGTCGGACCTGGTGCCGTCCCTGCGGGACGTGTCACTCGGTGTGGTGGAGAACGTCGTCACCGTCGCCCTGGTGGTGATCCTCTTCGACGGCGGCATGACCATCGGTGTCCGCAAGCTGCGGTCGGTCCTCGGCTCGGTGCTCTCCACCGGGGTGTTCGGCACGTTCCTCACCGCCGGTGCGCTCGCCCTCGCCGCCCACCTGTTGTTCGGCCTGCCGTGGCTGCTGTCCCTGTTGCTCGGCGCCGCCCTCGCGCCCACCGATCCGGCCGTCGTGTTCTCCGTGCTCGGCAACCGCGAGATCACCGGCCGGGCGGGCACGGTGATCCAGGGTGAGTCCGGGGCGAACGACCCGGTGGGCATCGCCCTGCTGCTGAGCCTGGCCGGCATCGCCGCCGGCACCGGGTTCGGTGAGGCCACCCTCGGTGTGGTGGGCCAGTTCGCGCTCGAAATGGGCATCGGCGCGGCCATCGGCCTGGTGGGCGGTTGGGTGCTGGTGCAAGTGGTCCGCCGGGTCGAGATGCCGGCCGAAGGGCTCTACCCACTGCGCACCCTCGCGGTTTCCTTCGTGCTCTACGGCGCGGCCACCGTCGCCCACGGCTCCGGCTTTCTCGCGGTGTTCGTCGCGGGTGTGCTCGTCGGCGACGCCGCCGCGCCGTTCAAGCGCGAGATCGAACGGTTCCACTCCTCGCTGGCCAGCCTCGCCGAAATCACCACGTTCGTGGTCCTCGGCCTCACCGTCTCGCTGTCCGCGCTGGTCACCACCGACGCGTGGTGGATCGGCCTCGTGCTGGCCGTGCTGCTCACCTTCGTGGTCCGGCCGCTCGTGGTGGCACCGCTGCTGGTGGCCACCCGGATGTCTCGCGGCGAACGGGCGTTCGTCATGTGGTCCGGGCTCAAGGGCGCCGTCCCGATCCTCCTCGGCACGTACATCCTCGCCTCCGACCAGCCGCAGGACGTCTTGGCCTACGAGATCATCTTCGTGGTCGTGCTCTTCTCGGTCGTCGTCCAGGGCGGCCTGCTGCCCGTCGTCGCCGCCCGGTGCGGGATCACCATGCGCGAACTCCCGCCGCGGCCCTGGGCACTGGGGATCCGCACCGACCAGGAACCGGAGGGAGCCCGGCGGTTCCGGATCACCGCGGGAGCACCGGCGGCCGGGCGCACCGTCGAAGAGCTCCACCTGGGTGACGACATCTGGATCAGCCTGGTCGTCCGCGAGGGCAGGCAGCTGCGGGTCCGAGCCGGCCTGACCCTGGGCGAGGGCGACGAGGTGCTGGTGCTGACCGATCCGGATGCCGAAAAGGACCCCGCACTGCTCTTCACGGGACGTACCTAACGTGCTCAGGCCGGGACCAGGGCTTCACGCCGGATGCGCACACCGACGCGGAGTGGCAGGTGAGGGATTCGAACCCCCGAAGGCTGCGCCGTCTGATTTACAGTCAGATCCCTTTGGCCACTTGGGTAACCTGCCTTGCACACCCCCAGCACCTCCATCAAACCCGGCCGTGTGCCGCGACTCTGCGGCGTGCGACCACCGTAACCGCGACAACCGAGAAGATCGCAACCAAAATGCCCACGACCATGGCGTTCGTCTTCGCCGCGTCCCGGTATCCCTCGGACGGATAGCCCAGCGCAAACGGCGAGACGATCAGCCACAACCCGAGCCCCACGTTCACCAGCTCCAGCCAGCCGGCCGCGCGCGGTGCGATTAGCCGCGCGTCCTCTACCCGCTGGCCGGCACCCTCGCCGAGCAGGTCGGCGGGATCAAGCAGCAGAAACCCCACGCAACCGTCCAGCGCCACAGCGGCGGCACGGTCCGCTTCGACGGGATCGGCGACCTGAACCTCGCCACCACAGCAGCGGACCTGCGTGCCCGCGGCTACACCGACCACGGCAACCTCTACGAGACCACCAACCCCGCGTGCGTCAGCAACCAGAAGCCCGGTCAGCCGCTGACCTACAGCGTCGACCCGAACGGACGTGTGCTGGCCATCAGAGCCGGCGCTTCCGGAACGAAGCTCTCCACCGAGATCGGCGGCATCCACGCAGGGTCCACGCTCGCTCAGCTGCGCACCGCATTCCGCGGCCACCAGATCCACGAATACCTCGACCTCGACTTCGGGCAAGGCACCAACGGCGTCGTCGTCGACGGCCCAGGAGGCGCCATCGCCTTCAGCCTCGACGAAGCTGCCCCTGCCGAATACGGGTCCGGGCAAGCCGCCATCACCTACATCGACGGGGTCGGCGTCCCCGGTCACGCACCAACCGCCATGGAGATCGGCTGCTGAGCGGCGCCCAAATCAGCAGGCTGGCGGTGTAGCTGGATCGACGTCGTCGGCAGCGTGGCTGCAAAGGCTGTCGAGGCTTAGAGCGACTCGATGCAAGTACGCTGGGCAACCGGTATTCCTCTGCCCTGGTGGGGCTTCAGTCCCAGTCGGAGGACCGAGTTGATCTATAACCCCACGCTGAAGTTCGCTACTGACCTGCAGCTTGAGTGACCGGCCTACGCACGGCAGATTCCCGCATCTGCGTGTTCGGGCAGCTCGACCGCCTCGCGTCCTGGGTCTGGTCGCTCGCGGGATCACCTCCGAGCACTCCGGCTCCGGTCCCGGATCGGGGCGAATAAGTCAACCCCACCAGGTGCAAGTAGATCAGCCGAGTACTTATTCTCGGCAGCTCATAGCCTGCACGCGGCAGTCCTGCGCCCACCACAGCTCCCAGGGCGGCTGATAGTCACGCGGTCAGTCAAGAAGAGCCCGCCCCTCACCCATCTTCCTCAGCCCCATGACCGCACCGTTGACGTCCATATGGATCACTCCGCCCCACTCCGCGAGGATGTTCTGCTCTTGTTCGTGCCACTGCGCGCTGAGGTCGGGCAGCACGTGGTGGCGGCCCGTCAGATCGGGCTCGCCGCTGAGGAGATCGTGGAGGACATGGGGAATACCCGAGAAGACCTCCATGCGCTGCGACTGCAGTCGGAACACGTGGTCGGTGCCGACCAAGCGCATGCCAGCCAACTCGACGCCGGTGTCGAAGTCGACATGGGTGGGCCCGGTGTCATGATCGCTCCCAAGCCTGGCCCGTTGTCGCCGGGTCAGCAGGCTGCCAGCCGTGTCCCGATCCCCTGCGAAGGCCAACAGCCCGGCACTCGCTGTCCTGGCGAGCACCCGAGCGAACCACTGTGATCGATCCGGAGCGATATAGAACCCCGGTCGGCGGTCACGCTCATGCTCCCCGTCGCGCACGGGAATTCCGGGGACCTCGTGATATTCCTCAACAGGCCCATTGAGCCCAGAATCGCGGCCGTCTCCATCGCCCGACAGGACGAGCGTGCCGTCGCCGGGCGGGTCGAGGATTCGCATCTGGACGCCGCCGGCGTCGTTGAGCAACGTGGCCATCAGCAGCCCGGGCGGTGTCACGTCTCCCCGGTCAGGGTCTCCGATCACCACGGCATTCACTTGTGCGGCCGCCTTCGCCAACTGCCTGTGCTGAGCGCCAGCGTTCTGATGAGATCCTTTGCACTCCACCGTTATCACGCGCGCTGGCGCGCCGTCGCGGAAACCGAACAAGAAATAGTCGGGCCGAAGTCGAGTGTTCGACTTGCCCTTCACCTCGTTGCCGCGCAGCGCCCACCCTGCCTCCAGTGCGATGTCGGCGTCGACGATCTCGAACCGATAGGCCGGGTGACGTTGCTGCGCGATCCGGAGCGCCGAAGCAAGAGCGAAGGCGATGCCGAGATCCTCGGCTTGCACCGCAAGCCGGTGATACCGAGGGTCTTTGCCGCTCTCCGAGAGTTCCATCCGACCATGAACGTTCCGCTGAAGCGACGTGATGTACTTCAGACACCCCCAGTGCTGGGCCAACGCCCGTGACGAACCATGCCCGGACAGCACCGTTGCTCGCCCGAGCAGATGCAACAACTCCCACGGCACAATGCGCATGTTTCTGCCATGCTCCCGTTCAGGCACGGGAACCAGCTGAGGTTTGATCTCATCGATTTCCTGCTCTTTGTCCCGCCGCTCATCGGCAAGCTTCGCCGCCTTGCGCGCGACCTTGCCCGCCAACTGATCGCTCGACTCGATGGCTACATCACCCAACTGGAACAGTTTCTTGATCGCCTCATCGGCATCCATCGACAGCCCACCTCCCGTAACATCAACTCACGCATATGAAGAGGACCGTGTCAGCCATCGAACGAGTGGATCTGCAACGAAACCGCGATCTTGTACCCGAACGGAGCCGTCTCAGCGACGTGTCCATGTGCTTCTACCACATAGCTGCCCTCAAGTGGATCCGACCGTATTCGTGATCAACTCGCGCTTGGCCCAACGTTTGCCACTGAACGACGCATCCGGACTCGGCTGAACGAGTGGATCTCACGAAGACGAATTTTCGCAGCTCGGTGGCTATGTAGACTAAAACGTATGCCGAAGATGACAATCCAGACAGGGATGATCCTCGAGGAGATGATCAAAAGACCCGCCGAGGCCAGGTATGGCCTCGAGCTGATGAATGTCATCCACTTGAATTCCGGCACTGTTTATCAGATCCTGGCCCGCCTGGAGCGAGCTGGATGGCTGAGAAGTGAATGGGAAGACCCGGCTGTCCACGAAGCCGAGAAGCGCCCTCGGCGCCGGATGTACCACCTTACTTCCGACGGTGTCGAACACGCACGGCGTGTAGTGTCGCAAGACACTTTCCAGGAACACAGCAAGCGGGCGCGCCGACTGCTCATCCGGAGGCAGGTTCTTACGTGACTTCGAACTTGCCTGCGACGCTGGCCGCGGCGACCTCGGCCTATCTGCCTGCCGACGCTCTACGACTCCTTGGCGACGCGTACGAACTCGCCGTCGATTGCCACCGTGATCAGCTGCGCCTGAGCGGTGATCCCTATATCACCCACCCCGTGGCGGTCGCGACGATCCTCGCAACGCAGCGCGCCACCACAGAACTTGTCTGCGCAGGAATTCTCCACGACGTGAACTGGCCAGCGGAACTCCTGTGTGAACGGTTCGGCCCAGCAGTCGCCGATCTCGTAGGGGGCTTCAGAGAACTGGAGAAGACGCACGACGCCGAGGCCGCCTCCGACGACGTGCTTCGCCTGAAACTGGCCGACCGGCTCCACAACATGCGCACCATCAGCTACGTATCTCCGGCCAAGCAAACAAGCAAGTCAGCGCAAACATTGCAGATACTGGTGCCTGTCGCTGCACGCCTGCATCTGACCGACATCGGCCTGGAACTGTCCGCCTTATCGTCCGCGGTACTGCACGCCCCCACGCCTGGATGCAGGCGCCCGCAATCCCACACCACTCTCGGGATCGCGGCGCTGCTGCTGCCTCAAACCATGCGATCTCGGTGGCTCACCGAGTGGGCTGGCGAGCTGGCCATGCTTCCCACCGCACGACGACGCGCCGGGTTCGTAGCCGGCGTGATCCTAGCCATGCCTGCGATCGCCTGGGCACTGAGGAAACAACTGCCTCGGCAGCGACGACGCGGTTCCAGTACCAGCGCCGTTCTGTCCGGCGGCGCAGTCGCCGCCGCTGCACTGAACACCGGTCTCAACTGGCCGACCGTCGTTGTCGTCGTGGCCGCCCTCGCAGTGATGGCAGCAGTGCTCTTCGCCGAAACCGACGTCGCTGCACGGCGCTTGCAGGCGCTGATCAAAACGTGGCGCAACCCGCGACACCGCCGCTGAGCATTCAGCGGCGGCAGCGGCTACGAACGCCATCACACCGGCGGGCTTCGTGCCATCACCAGGATGCACGGATCAGGTGAGGCCTGGCTCTTGCTGACCACCGTCTCGACCTGCGGACGCGCGGCCGACGTCACGGTCGCGTGCGGTGCCCTGTTGCTCGGCGCTTCGCATCCAGTTCTGCCAGTTCCAGCCGTCACTAGCCTTGTAGTCGCGCAAGATCAGCAAAGCGAGCGCGTCGATCGGCAACGCCAGCGTCTCGGCTTTGTTGCGTGTCCAGGTCATCGTGACCTCACGTGTTCGCCGAGCAGGCCGTGCGCGCGAGGCGATCGCGGTCGACCCCCGCCGGAGGAGCGACCTTCGCTGGCCTGCCGTCCGCCGAGGTGGTGGTGAACTCGTATCCATCGACAGCGGCGGTCGACGTGTCGGCGGGAATGTTATCCGCGAGGCAGGGAACCGCCATGACGGCGACAGTGCCTTGCGGGGCGGTGAGCTCTCCGGCCGCGGTCGAGTAGGCCCACGAGACCGACTTTGTCCCCGACCGGCCGGTTTCCCCTGGGTTGTCTTCCGGTTTGCTTCCCGTGGTGTAGATCTGGCGGTACTCCTCGACCTCCGAAAACCCGGCACGACCGGGCACCCACAGCGCGAACCCCATGTTCACCGCGTGCGGCGCCGTTGCCTGCAGGCGCCCCTTCGCATCGAGCGCCTCCAGCGTCGACTTTCCGGGCAGCGGATACTTGTCGAAATCCTGGCACTGGCTATCGCCGTAGGGCAGCCGGTCGTACCGGGACTGGGGTGTCACGTAGGCGTCCGAGACGTAGCGATCCTCGCCGACCTCATGCGACAGGATGCGCGCCAGGGATGCTCCCGGGTCGGTTCGTTGCCTGGCAACGACCAGCCAGCGGCTCGTGTACCAGGTCGCCTCGTCGGTGGAGCCGGTCGAGTCCTTCACCGACTGGCCGATGCAGTAAAAGGAAAAGGCGACGGAACAGCCCTTCGGGAAGCGTCCGTTCGGTGTCGACGCGGACGACGGGCCCGAGCGGCTGTTGTTCCCTTCCGGTCCTGCGGTCAAGCCGAGGTAAGGCTCGCCGGCTTGACGAACCGGCGCACCTGGGCACGCCGCGGTCGAGATCTCCGGTGGCGTGGCCGGTTCGAACAGGTTCACCAGCGTGACGACCAGGGTGATCGCGCTGGCCAGCCCCGTGGCGCAGGCCAGACCGTCCGTCCAGCGCTGCATCGGTCGCCGGTCGTCCTTCGCCGGTTCGCCATGTTCGAGTGACCAACCGAGGACGGTCCAGGCACCGCCGAACGTCAGCGAGGCAGCCAGCACCCAGTCCG
Organism: Amycolatopsis sp. NPDC098790; assembly: GCF_044759945.1. NCBI lineage: Bacteria > Bacillati > Actinomycetota > Actinomycetes > Pseudonocardiales > Pseudonocardiaceae > Amycolatopsis > Amycolatopsis sp. NPDC098790. The sequence goes on along the minus strand of NZ_JBIWAI010000002.1, from coordinate 935,223 downwards.
CTTGAGCGACCGCCGTTCCGTACAACACCCCGGATTTGACAAGGAGCAGGCGGGCCACGAAGCCGAGCAGTCCCAAGCCGAGCCCGATGGTTCCCAAAGCCCAAGCGACCGGGACCAGTTTCGATCGCTTGGGCTTCCGCTGGTCAGTGGCTTCGGCTTCGGGCAGGGGTTCATCGGCACCGTCAGGTGCGGGCTCTTCGGCCAGCGGACCTTTGGCAGCTTGGCCGTTGTCCGGCACGCCGTCTTCCTGCTCGCGATCCACCTGTGCGTCTCCTTGCCTCCGCCGCCGGACACGACCTATGAGCAACGCAGTCGCTGGACCTGCCGCACTCGTTACGGGTTCACGGCGGATCGCTTTTGTTTGTCCCGGAAGTGTCGACTTCGTCGGACCCGCAAGGACATCGTCCGGCTTGCCGAGGCGCCGGACGGCACAAGAGATTGACGCGTAGCGTCGCTGATGTCGCGACGCACCCGCATCGTTACACGGCTCCAGTACGAGTTTGCCGCCTTGCTGAGGGCATACGTGCCTATCCGCGAAGTTGTCGTTCCCATTGGTAAGCGTGGGAGAGGCCCTCGTGGAGCTGGTCGACGGTGGCGTCTCCAACTTTCGCCCGCATGGACCGGCGAAGCTGGATGTAGACCTGCCGACGGGTGCCGCCGCCCAGTTTCACGATCAAGCCCGCGGCATAATGCAACGCTTCCCGGAGTTCGTGCCGGTCCTGGTCGTCGTCGTAAACTTCCGATTCAGAAGACCAACAGCGGCCACACCAGCTGTACATGTACTCGACCGCCGCCCAACCACACCAGCAGATCGCCTCGTCACAGGAGTCACAGATATTGTCCGCCGAATCGGAATCGGAGGTGCCAGCCCTAGCTCGCGAGACGCACCGGCGACCCGCGCACCGCTCCCGAAGCCGTTCGGCCGTTTCCCAGCCACCAGCTTCTTCCTCGCAACGTTCACACCGCGCGAACGGCTCCGCCACCGGACGGCACCCGCATTCGACGCAGACTGACCCCGGGCAGCGACCGCAGGCGACCATCGACCCACCATCGCTCCCGGCTTCTCCGGCAAGCGAAAACTCGGACTGGCACCTACCGATACACGGCTGATCGTCCGCCGGCGGCATTACGAAGTGACGGGGCACGACCCTGCTCAGCGCGGTCTGCGCCTGTTGATATGTCTCGCCGGTCTCGGCCATGCGAGCCCGGACAGCGGTTTTGGGGATACGGCGACCATGCACAATGACTCTCGCTCCAGCAGGCGCCCACGCATCACCCGCCGACTCGAGACGACGGACAGATCTCACCATGCCCGGGTGCGCGAGAGCCTTCGGATCGGATAGCCCGGTGCGCCAGTCCGAGACCTTCGCCCCTCACCGATGAGCCTCGTGGGTGACTCCGGCGTGGACCGGCGGGCGCATCCGCCGAACAACGTCAAAGTATAGATCACGCTCGGTATCCGCAAGCGGATGCTGGACGGTGAACATCGCACCGGCATACCACTTACGTCTCGACACAAATGCCAGGAACGGCATCCGTTGTAGCCTACTGGCTTCTCGGAATCGTCACGCTGCTGGTTGTTACGAGCAGCCTGCGGACGGAGACAATCGACCCTCACTGTTCAAGTCCGCGCGCGGGAGCTTGTATATGATTTCTCCACGATGGCTGTTAGCCTCCCATACCTACGGCTGGATGCTTCCAGATGTTCCATATTCCTTCTAACCAACGGCTTAGATCGATTAAATTCCCCATCTTGCGCTCTTCCGCATAGCGGAAAAACTGGAACAGCTTCCCGTTTTGCAGCAAGTAATCCCGCGAAGAGATTTCGTCAATCTCCCATAGCTCGTGAATGGCCATAGCCACCAGTGTCCAGCCAGCAAAGGCTGCATCGTCGTAAGCAACGACCAGACCGCACGCCTTCTCCACGGCCTGCCGAGAAATTTGTTGAGCTTCACCACCAATCGGAAGATCATTATCAATTAGGTTCGAACGAGGGATCTGACGCAGCAACCTGGCCGCAGTTGCAGTAGGAAGACTGGCTCGAAACGGGGCTGACAAGCAGTCAACAATCCATTCAACAGTGGAGCGCGGGCCAAAACCGGGTATTGGACTATGGCAGCCTTCAAATAGTTCGACAAAGGATTTCGGGTCGTTCACCAGAAGATCTCCCCCCGCATGCAGACGAATGCTTTTCGTCAGGATCGATCTGCGATCAGCGGAGGTTTTTAGAACACTATCACCCATCATCTTTGCGCGTGCACCACAAAGTCTATCAAAATCGACATGATGCACGAGTGGTTGGCCAGCCATATATCCAAAATGAGTCGCAATCCATGCCCTTGCTAAGACTGCGACACCAGGGTTATTGACCAAATCAGCTATCGACAAAGAAAGCGTTTCGATCAGTTTTTCATATGCAGCATCAACATACTGATAGTCGGTATTGAGCAATGCGGCCAACCCATTGCTCCTACCTAATGCAAAATGGTCAACACTGATATCCATCAGGCGTCGCAATACAGCAGAAGCCATTGGCATCGTCTCAGACACGCGGAGCAGGAACTCAACTAACGAAACATCTTCATCATTCGATGATGGGACCGAGTGAATTATCGACCGTCGACGACGGTCTACAATGCTTTCTGCGCGCGCAAGGATCTGTTCCATTATGCGCGCTGCACCAAATTTCTTACCACGAAGCCGCAGCGAGATACAGACCTGAGCAAGGATTTCCCATCGCCCTGCTGAGATTTCCGGAGCGACTAGGTGAGCAATCTCTTCGGGCGTATCCATGGTTCGATCTACATAAAGTGCCGCGAAATACTCCATAAAGCTGGCATGGGTGAAACTGAACGTTTCTTCTTGTCGCGGGCCGTCGTCGACGTTAGCGAAAATCCACGCTCTTCCTCGACAGAGTTCCAGAAGCTCTTGCGCTACAGCAAAGGCACCCCTTCGATCCGGCACACCCTCTTCCAGCAAGGGATCGACGACGAGATCGAATACATCGCGTTCAGTTACACCTTCATGGTAATCTCGATCAGTCAATACAGCATATGCGACATAACTGAGAGCCACCTCTACCAGGTCCAAATTGCGCGGACGCGCACCGAACCTACGTTTACCGTCCCAACGGTATAGAAATAGATCGACACATTGACGGAAGATCTCAGCTCGCCTATGAGGTATAGTTCCATGCTCTTGGAATAAGATGCAAATGAAGGCCAACATGAGCGGGTTTGTTCGAAGATCCGCAATTGGCCTGCTCAACTCGAGAAACTTAGATACATTCGCCGAGGTCGGCATTGGGTCGGATTCGTGTGTCAAACTAAACCAGCGTCGCGCATACTCACGAACTTGATCCTGACTGAAGCTGCTGATGACAAATTCATCGAAGACGTCTTGATTCAGCCGCGCTATCGAGTAGCCAACACGTCTCGATGTCACCAGGACTCTAGTAAATGGGAACAAATCGGCAACTGCGTCGATGGTTTGCGCCGCAGCTTCTCTTGCCGTCGAGTCAATTAGTTCGTCGAGACCATCGAATACCAGAAATGCTTTTCCATCACTCAAAAGCCTTCGTACAGCACCAGCAGGCGCGCCCATTTGATAGCGATTGCGCAATACTTCCTCGATGACAGTCTCGACAGCGAATCCGTCGAGAGTTACGTCGATATTCCGCAACCGAACTATGAATGGAATCAAGCCGAAACTAAATGATTTTCGTGCCAGCAAAGTCGACGTCGTCGACTTTCCGGCACCAGGATCTCCGAGAATGACCGTCTTATTAATTAGATTGAAGAAATCCCCAAACTCCACATGGTCGGCGGAGGCTAGGTTCCGCGCGCTAGCGTTCCACGCTTGAAATGCACTCCGCACAAACAGCTCTTCATGCGAAACTAACCGCCGCTCAAGCTGAGGAAGTTGGATGGTTGAATGGCGCGAGTCGAAGACTTTCCGATAGTTGCGCTTCCACTCACGAAAATCTTCTTCAGCTGGCACCGTGTTTCGTGAGATTACCTCGAGATAGTGCTCTATTCCTTCGAGTTGACTTCGCATAAGAGTTGTAAAAGCCCAGTCAAGCGCGCGCCCTGGAGTGCGCAACGAGCGCACAAGTGCTTCTGCCCAAGATTTGCCGCGTTCAATCAGTAGTCCGATTAAATCTGCAGCATACGTGTCCAGTAGGTCGAATCGAATTTCATGCAGTTTTACTGCTTGGGGTTGATCGGTATCATATCGAGCTAACACCTGGTTACGAATTAGACTTACAAGCGCAGATTGAACCTTTGCGGCAATGTCTGGCTTGATTGTCGCCTCTTCCGCTCCTCCGATTCTACGTCCGCTTGAAGCTTCAAGGTGCAAAGCAATGATCCTCCGGAGTATCTCTACTCCGTTCGGCGACTCAAGCACAGCTTTTACGTCTCGTTGCGTGATTCCGATTGGAATCTGCGCAAGGATACTCAGCGTCGACGGATCTAACGTTAGCCGCCCCAGGGCTGTAAATTCATCCGTGCGCCCATAACCTCGTCGCGCCAACGCATGCCGCACTCCGTACAGGACAGGCTTCACAGCCTGACTGAGGAGTCGCCCCACGATTGCTTCTTCAAATCCGGGCATACCGCAACCTGCGCGATCGACTGAGTCGCGGGCTCGAAGCCTCTGAAGTTTGGGAGCAACGTCTTCTACCCAGGCACGACACTAGACCAACTTCTGCAGCGATGCGCCACCGCAAACACTGCGGAGCGACAGTGCAGGAAGACCCGAACAGACCCATGTGTATACCGTCGGGTTTGCCCCTGGTGCTGTTACGAGCTATCCGTCCGGCGCAGCGTAGCCATCCCGAACCGTCCTGTGACCTAACGCGACAATCAGCCATGTGGAGACTTGACCTCGCAGGGGCGGAATGGTAGCGCCAAGACTCCGCCGTCTCACAACGCGAGGATTTCGCTAGCCATACCTTAGACGGCGATCTCACCGACGCCGGCGACCGCGTTGCATTCGGGGTCGACCAGCTCCAGCGCCGCGCCGAACACCGGGATAACGATCGAGCCGAGACGCGGCTCACGGTCGGACCGTTGAATGTCGTTGCTGGCGAGATCTCGGAGAGGTCTTGGTCCTCCAGGACGGTCACGCCAGGGTCAACAGGCATGGTCGGGGCAGCTTGTTTCGCCCAGGCCTGCCGCTCGAACCGATCCAGCAGCGACGGTTTGTGTGCGGGCCATCAGTAGGCCGAACACCGACCCGATGTGCGCAGGGGGCGTGGTGCACCCCGACGACACTGCCCAGTTTCACCAACGAGCTAACGTCGATCCCGGTGTGCCCCTGCGCCTCGACGAAGGTCTCACCACCGGCATCAACGCCATGCTGTCGGTATCGATCATCGTTCGAAATTAGGCATCCCCACGTCGCTGCACCTCCGGTGCCTTCAACCCCGCCGCCAGCTGACCGTCGGCATCTCGGCGGTCGACTGCGGAAAAGTCCCTTGTCCGCCTCGTCTGCTTCGACCCGCCAACTCGATAGAACGTCCAGCCGGAACGGCGACGGTCCCTTCATCTGGACCCGTCCGCCCATCGTCGATCTTGCCAGCAAGCTCACGGAGCCGTTCAGAGCCCCGCGCCGGCCAATCGTTCGCCAGCGCCCAGGTGTATACGGCGTCGCGCGGCAGGCGATAGCCTCCCTTGTGCAGGATGCGGAGCACTGCGACCGCATCCCGATGGTCGAGCGCACCCGCCAATTGGTTCGCATGGTTGACCATCGCTGACAGGTGCTCCAAGGCGACCTTGACCACGGAATCCAGCGCAGCATCGGCAGCGTTATACACCGGCTCGGCGCCGGACAACCTTTCCGGATCAGCGGCAATCTGCCACGCATCGGTCTCATCATCCGCCCAGGGGATGACGCACAACGCACGTACGCGTGGATCGTCCGCGATCTCGGCCAGCTTCTTGCGACTGGGCCACGCTGCGAGCACGGGGCCGCCGGACCACGCACCCATACTTTGCCAGGAACCCACTACGGCGCCAGGCACCTTCGAGAGTTTCTCAATGTGGTGGTCTGCTCTCTTGATGTCACTCTTTTTGGGGACGTAGAGCAGAATCTGGCCACCGACCGCGTCAAGTTGCTCCACAGCCCAGCGGATCCCTGCCACTTGAGCACGTTCTGGATACTTGGAGCCACTACAGGTGACCGCCGACGGGTAATCGTGATGGTGCCGCAGGTTCACTTTCCCACTCCTCACGGACAGGCCCGTCGATTGTGCACCAGCGTCGACTAGATTGAAGCGATGCCACTCACACCGGCGCGTCAACGCAACGCTGTATCGGAGGGGACCGCACTCGGCCTGCTCACCTCGGGCCGTGATTCCCTACCATACGACAAAGTCAGGATCGACCTGGCATTCGCCGGCGCGTGGCGGTCGTGGTCGTACCGAACCCAGTTCCCGCAGGTCAACGGTGACCTGGCCAAGGGCCTGGACGGCGTGCATGTCATGACGCGGGCTGATGTCGACAAGCAGGTATGGGCCCTATACTGGGCTCGAGAAGGGATTTGGCTGTCGCTGGCGAACGACCGCGCAGTCCGGCCTGAGCACTGCTGCCCCTGTTACGTCGGGTGTCGGTCGACCGACACCTTCAGGCCCGATCGGCCAGCCGGCGGCGTGAGCTCGTCGCGCCGCCTACATCGCCTTCCTATGACAACTTCGCGACGTCCGTCCTCCTGGCGACCCGGTCGACCTGCATTGACCCCAGCCGCCCTCATGAAGTCGGTATCGGGAAGTCCCAAACCGCGGAATTCACTCAATAGTGTTACCTTCAGTCGCGAGTGTCGAATCTCGCGACCGCGCCGTATCCGATGCAGTCGATCAAGCGGTAGGTAAGCAGTTCGCCATCTGAACACAGTTGATACTATTCTTGATGAGTGTCGGCAACACAGGAAGGCGCGGCGATTCTTCGGCGACCACAACTGGAGATATCAATGCCGAACCAACCCCTCCGGGAAGGATTCTGGGTTCACGACCTGCAGAAGTACACGTTTCACCTGGTCAAAGCTCGTGCCGCACTTCCCTGACACGGAAGAGGTCACTGGTTCAATCCCAGTATCGCGCACCACATGTTTTCGCAGGTCAGAAGCCCTGTCCCTCCCCGGAGGGGCAGGGCTTCTTGCTGTCTGTCGGCGACGATCCGGCGATGGCCCCTGAACCCGGCCCGATCATCCGCCGATAACGCAGGTGCGGGAACCACGACACCAGTTTCGCGCGCTCCCCGGGGTACAGGGACGCCAGCGATCGCAGCCAGCGTTCCTCCAGTGCGTTCAGGATCTCGTTCACCATCGCCGGGGTCACGTGGTCGTAGACGCGGGCGATGCCCTTCATCTTCTGCCCCAGCCGCGCCCTCCGGGCGACCTCCGGGATTCCGTCCTCGGTCAGCCATGTGCTGTGGGTGTGGCGACCTTCGTGAAACGTGAACGTTGGGAGGATCGGCGGGCGCCGCTCCCCCGCGCCGGCGTCGTCCAGTTCAAGCCGTCCCCATGCCGGCCGCCAGAATCTGCTCCGGAATTTCGACCGCCGCCACGGGTGCCCTTCCGGCGTGCACATCACGAACGGCTCCCGGTGGCTGTCCATAAGCTCTTCGTAGAGCACCGCGGTCCCCGGGAACCTCGTGCCCGCAGGCGTCTTCGTGCGACCCTTCTTGGGCCGGGAGCTCCCGCGCCTTGTCGGCGGACGCTTCTGACCTTCCGAGTGTTGATCGTCACTCTTCCGGCCTCCTTTGTAGACCTTCCCGCCCACCTCCTTCAGCGGCGTCCGGATCTCGATGCCGCGCTTCTCGGAGTCATACTCGTGCCGCTGCTGACCAACGAGTTCACCCCACCGGGCGCCGGTATAGAAATCCATCAGGCACAGCACGAACCCCGACATGCCGAGACCAAGCTCGTACAGGCGCACGCAGCCCGCAGGGTCTGCGCCGGCGTAGCCACCAGGCGCTCGGCGTCATATTCGCCTTTGGACACGCGGACCCCGTTGCACGGGTTGGCCGGGATCCTCCGCGCCCGCACGGCAGCGTTGAGGATGGTGGAAAACAACGCGAAGTCCGACGACTCGGCATAGTCCTCATGCAGCTCCGAGAGCCACCGCTCGATCTCGACGTACCCGTTGAAGATCGCGACCAATGGCCACGCCTTCCACTGCGGGAGCAGCTGACTGTCGAGGAACGACCGATACTTGGCGACCGTGTTCAGCTCCAGCCGCGGAGCGACCGCGGCGAGCCACTCCTCGGCAAAGTCGTCGAACCGGGTCTCGCCGTCGCGCGGGTCGAGCCACAGGTTCCGCCGGATCAGCGCCTCCTGCTCCAGCCCCAGTCCTCGGCCGCCTTCTTGGTGGGAAACCCTGACCTGCTCCCCCACGTCCCGTCGGGACGCTTGTATCGGGCACGCCACTCACCCGTGCCGGGCTCTTCCTGGCCATGGGCCATCCTTCACTCCTCTTCTTTTCTTGCTCCGCCCGCCTCACGCGGCACGGAAGTCCTGGGCAACGTCGGAAACGGACACCCGCCGCCGCGGCAGCTTCACCGGCGTCGCGCTGAGCCGCACGATCTCCGCGACATCGGCCCGAGTGAACCGGTAGTGCTTGCCGAACCGGTGATGCGGCACGGCCCCAGCGGCGGCCTGGTCCTTCAACGTCCTCGGCGACAGCTGCAGCAGTTCCCCCACCTGCTCGGCGGTAAGCAGCGCGTCTGGGTCAGCCGCCGGTTCCGGTGCGGTCGCCCGCACCGCCTCGGCGAGTTCGCGGATCGCCGCCGCAACGCCGTCAATGCGCTCCAGATCCATCTCGGTTCCCATTACGCTTCTCCTGTTCCTCTACGACACTGTTACAACTCGGATTCAAGGGAAGTGTTCGCCGCCGCACACAACCATCCATATCCATACGGGCGCAAGCAGTCAACAGTCTCTCGAAACAGACACAAAGAGCCTCGTCGACAGATACACCCACCGATTGAATGTAATCACACGACGCTACTATTCGACGGACCCAGAAAGTGAACCCATCACTCGAAGAAGGGCATTGACATGGCCAAGCGAATCTCTATCGAGATATCCGACGACACAGACGGCGGCCGCGCCGACCAGACGGTCCCGTTCGGACTCGACGCGTGTCCTACCAGATCGACCCGTCCAGCACGAACGCCGGAGCCCTGCGCGCAGCGATGGAACCCTACGTGACAGCCGCTCGACGGACCGGCGGCCGCCGCATCAAGGTCGCTGTCGGCCAGTCGACTGAGAACACGAACGAAGAGCCGGAGGCAAGTACCGACTACGCGGCGGCCCACGATATCCGCGCATGGGCTCGACAAAACGGATACGAGGTAGCCGATCAAGGTCGCATCTCCAAGTCGGTCGTCGATGCATTCCACTCATCTCGTCAGCAGAGCGCCTCGAAGTCCACCCAAGTACCTCGAATCGCAACGAAGCCAAGCAACGAATTCGGCGAAGCAAATGAGACTCGCCCGGGACGAGTACGACCTTTCATGTTGCGCCTCGGACACGCTGACGCCTCTAACTCCGCCAGTCGGCTCGGTTGGAGACAAACGACTACACGTGCGTCCGGCTCCCATGTCGACCGCGCGCCTCCGGTCGCTTCGATGTCACCCTGCTTATGCTCAGCACATGCCGAAGCGGTCTACTCCCTTCCAGGCGATGGTGCACCTGGCTCGACAGCAGCTCGCGACGCAGGGAGTGACGGTCACGGAGTCCAAGTTCCTCGTCGACAAGGTGCTGGGCATCGAGCGCGAAGTCGACGTCGTCATCGAAGGCGAGCTCGACGGGGAACCCATCGTCATCTGCATCGAAGTGATCGAGCGCAGCCGACCCGCCGACGTGACCTGGGTTCAAGGCATGCTGCAAAAGCACCTCAACCTGCCGACCAACCGGCTACTGCTCGTCTCGAAGGCAGGCTTCAGCCGGTCGGCCATTACCGCCGTCGACCGCGCAGGCGACCGTGTCCAAGCATTGACGCCCAAGCTGGTCGAGGCTGACGGCGAGGCCGCGATCACGAACTTCTACATGGACTACGCGACGTACGGTGCCAGGGGCTGCCGTGTCCAGGTGTTCGAGGGTGGCGGCTTGATCACCGTCGAAGGACAGACCGACATCGACATCTACTCCGCCGATCGCGAACTCCTCGGTTCCCTGGGAGTTCTGGCTCACGAACTGATCCATCTCCAGCCGGTGGCTGATCATCTCAATAAGTCCGCCCACAACCATCCAGAGCGCGAAGACCTCACAGGCTTCTCGCTCGGCATCGCGCTGGAGGCGCTCGGCTACCAGCTCAGGAACACCGAATCGGGCGCCTTCCACCTGCTCAAGGCCATCGAGGTCTGGGGTTCCTTCGCCTGGAAGCAGACAGAGATAGCGCTCGCGCTCACAGACCTGGGAGGACGCGTCTTCGGTGCCGCAGAAGCACCGTTCGCCGATCGACCGGCGGTCTGGGTCGGCACGACCGACGTGCTTGATCGCACAACGACACTCTCGTGGCGAACTACCGACACGGTCGGGCCTCCCCAACGACCCGCCCCATTCCAACCGACGTACTTCACCGAGCTCACCGGACTCGTTGAGACGCTGGCTCTTCCGGAGGAATAGCACGGTCGCCGACCGCCTTGAAGCGAGGGCGCAGCGCTCGCCCAAATCAGCCCCGAAACACCTGATCTTGCTAGCCGGCACTGGTTGACATGTTCGCAACGACTCATCTCTTCGATGAAGGCCGTAAGAGTGGCGTAGCCGGACGGCTCGACCAGATCGTCGCGGGACGAGGTCATGCCCACGACGGTAGCCCGGGTGTCTAAGGTGCATACGTGAGCACGTCTCAAGAACCCGTGGTGCGTCAGTCCGAGCTCCCGATGTACTTGATCGAGAACCTCCGCGACGAGGCCGGTGCCGGCTCCCGGAACACGATCGGAGGCCATCCGGTCCTCCCCGCCGGCGAGAGCTGGCCTCTCTGCTACTGCGGCGAGCGGATGGTCTTGTTCTTCCAGCTCGACATCCCCGCGGACATCCCCGCCTTCGGTGGCGACCACCTGCTGGTCTTCCAGTGCCCCACGCACAACGACGCGGCCTGCCTCAAGGAGATGCAGGAGCAGCTGCCGGAGCGGTACTGGGAGGCGCCGCAGATCTGGCAGCACCCGGGTGCGTTCTGGCGGATCCTCCTGCACCGCGACGAAACCGGCCCGGCCGACGACGTCGAGCCGCACCTGCGTCCGTACCAGCTCGCATTGCTTCCGGACGCCGAGACTCTGACGATCTGGCGCCCGGCTGAAGTGTCCGACGATGCATTCGGCGAACACGGCATCGGCCGCCAGGAGTTCAAAGTCGGCGGGGCCCCGAGCTGGGCGCAAGACCCCGAGTCGTACCAGTGCGCTTGCGGCGCCCGACTGACGTTCTTGTGTCAGATTCCCGAGAACTTCGGCTTCGAGAAGCGTCCCGATCAGCCCGAACAACCGGACACGTTCAACTCCGACCAGTACGGGCTGTTCCTCGGCAACGAGGTCTACGTCCTCGCCTGCCCGGCACGTTGCCATCCGGCCGCGGCCTGGCCGGTCAACCAGAACTGACGCCCGGCAGCGTCAGTTCGCGGTCAGCAACGCCACGGCTTCGCGAAGTCTGGCCGGGCGCACTGCTCGTCCCTTCACCTGTGGCCAGTCAGGGCCGACCAAGACGACGCGGGACTTCGGATCCGGGGCGGCGCGCCGCCGATGACGTCGTCGTACGCCGGTTGCACGCCGGCCCAGCCGGGACCGCCGTCGAGTACATACCGACGCAACCGACACCGAGCCGATCGGCCAGCGGGTGCAGGGTGCTGGACACGTCGTTGACGATCGACGCACCCAACTGCACGGCTGCCTCGGGACCTCGGCATGCCGGGTGTCGACCGACACCCGCCCTCGACGAGCCAGCGCGGAGATGATCGGGCCGCCCCGGTACGTCGCGGATGATGGTGGTCGCGAGCCAACAGGCATCCTCATTCGGGCGCCGCACCTCAGGCAACTCGGTCGGCTCGACCGATGACCACGTCCAGATCGACACAGGCCAGACCGCTACGGGTCAGGGCACGACCGCATCGAGGTTGCAAGTTCGTCACGGCGCGAAACGGTAAACATTTGGTAAGCGACTTCCCGATCACCGTGTGCAAGGGAGGAACGGGTGATGAAACCAGGCTTCGTCGAAGTCAGCAGCACCAGCAGCACCACCGCCAACGTCACGCAGGTGGTTCTGCGTGAGGGCTCACGCAAACGTCTGGTCTTCTCACCCGAGCTCGTCGAAAATACCGGCGAACCCGCTGCTTCGGTACGCGGCGAGCTGGCCTACTTCTCGAAGAACGCAGCAGACGAATGGGAGCGGGATCAACCTTTTCACTCAACAAGCTGCCCGCAGGTGAGAGCATTCGTCTCAAGCTCAGCAGTGGCGAGTTGCTGAAGATGTTCAACTGCGTCGCGGCCTTGTACGAACTCATGGCCGACAGCGGCATCGAGTACGGAACGAAACGGCTTCTGCCCGTCGACGCCGGAACCGACCTGGCGGAGATCCTCGACTCGATCGCCGCGATCGGGGAGACCGCCCCGGTGAAACGCGTTCTCGGCTGGATGTCGAGCCGAGGCGCAGCGCAGCTGGCCGACGCGCTGCAAGAAGTTTCGCCAGAAGCCAGCACCCGGATCGCGATCGCGACCGGGCTCGCGAAGCTGCGCGGCTTCATCACCGAAGCCGAAGCCGAGCTGGAGAGCTCGGATGAGAAGCACTGGCAAGGCATCCTCGAGCGAAACTCATGGGCGATCGGTCAGATCTTCTCGCACCCCTTGGTCGTGGTGAAGCGTGAGGCCTACCTCGAGGGAAAGTCCGTGCACAACACCGGCGGCAATACAGCAGACTTCCTACTGCGCAACCAGATGACCGGAAACGCGCTGATCGTCGAGCTGAAGACTCCAGCGACACCACTGACCGCTCCGGGGCTATACCGAAACAACGCCCATCCACCAAGCAAAGAGCTCGCCGGCGCCGTCCAGCAGGTTCTGCAAGACCACCATACGTTGCGTCACCACTACTCTTCACTGACGGGCGAAGGTACTCCAGAATTCCGGGTTTTCAAACCGAAGCTGCTGTTGCTGGTCGGCAACCTGGGCCGCGAGAGCGACAGCGCCCGAGTCCGCAGCTTCGAGCTCTTCCGAGGAAGCATGCCGGAGATCGAGATCGTTACGTTCGACGAGCTCGTACAAAAAGCGAAGCTCCTGCTCGATCTCTTCGAAGATGCGGTCTGAGCTCGATACACGGTTTCACCTGACGCGAACGCGTTCTTCCCGAACTCTGCTCGGAAGCGACCGTCGCGCTCGCCCCGCGCATCCGAACGGCAACGCAACTCTGGAGCTAGCGGAGCGCACGAACGCCAGTGTTCGGCACCCAGCAGGAGCCGTCGGCCTGGCCGTCATCACACCAGAGCCGACCCGGTCACCAGCGATAGGGCGAGGATAGCCCTCCACAGCCGTGTCTATCAGGAGGGGCCGCCAACAGCCCAGCATGACTTCCCCACTCTTGTCCCGAGTCACGAAATCGAACCGGACAGTCCACGAGGATTGATCAGCACGTCAAGGGGTATTGAGGTCAGCCGGGTCCGCTCCATGGTGAGCGAAAAACCGGTCGCATGCCTCTTTCAACGCCGTAAACTCCGTGTCCCGCCTGTTGAGCTGGTCGAGCAGAGCTGCCATCTGTGTCCTATCCAACTGGCGATCCTCAGCTTTATCCCGAGCGGCGTCGGTCGCCTCGACGACACCCTTCGCGAAGGAGTTGAAGACGTCAATGGCCGCGAGAACCTCGCGCTCCGGTGGTTTGTCCACCCGGATCGCGTTGACCGCCTCGTCCCACTGCCGCTCGGCATGTGAATGGACGAGCGGCGGTAGGTCAATTGCGTAGGGGCTGATGTCCCGGTCCTGGCGCTCGGCCACTTCAATCACGTTGTCCGCGATTTCGTCGCGCAGCGCCTCTGCAGCGAGGAGCGCGTTGTGCACCATCGCGACGTACTTGTCGGCCTGCGCCTGCTGGCGACGGAGTTGCTCAGCCTCAAGCTCGTCTCGGGCGAGCTTGAGCTGCTGCTCGGTGATTTGATTTTGGCGCAACGCCTCGGCAGCTTGACGCTCGGCGGCCGCAGCCGCCTGTTTGGACACGGCGAGCGCCTCCTCGGCGACATCGGCACTCCGCCGGGCCGACAGCGATTGCTCCCACGCCGAGCCGGCCTGCTGGCGGGCCAGCACGGCTTGCCAAACTGCGATGCCCATCGTGATCAACGAAATCACTGCCGCGACGATCGCGACGATCGCCGCCGTCCATGCCGCTGAATCGCCAGCGTCCAACTCCGCTTCCCCGTTCTCCGTCTTGGTCAGTCGCGAGCCTGGAGCTTGCGAGTCGCCTACGACTGGATCGGTTAGCGTCCTACCAGACTGGCAGGCTCTCTGCGCGCGCCACGCCGACCGGATCATCTGGCGAATCCAGACTGCGGGATGACGAGCGACGACTCGCGCCGCGGCCGTCACCAGCGTCCGCGGCCAGCCCATCTCCCCGACCGCGTTGAACTTGGCGGCCGGGGATCAAGGGTTCAGTTGTTCCAGCGCCAGCATCGCCAGGTAGGCGGACAGCCGGTTGTCCGGCCCGTCGAGTCCGCGCTGGAGCACCTCCGACAACCATCGCACGCGCGCGTACGCGGACGGGCGGCTGGTGCCGATCCGGCGGGCGAACTCGGTCATCGCGCCGTCCGCTTCGACGTACGCGCGCAGCGTTTCCAAGGCCCGGACTCGCTTCTCCTCGTCCAGGCGCAGCACTGGTCCGAGCTGATCGTCCACATAGGCCAGTAGGTGCCGGTCTTCGCGCAGCCGCCAGAGCAGCCCGCGCGCTCCCAGGTCACGCGGGCGCCACACGCGTCTCGCGTCTGGGTCGGACATGCCGGCGGCGACGTCGGCGGTGTGCAGGACGGCCGACAGTACCTCGGCCAAGTCGTCGAACGAGGACACCGGATCCGTCGTGGCCACCACGGCGGTGCGATCGGTGCCGAGCGCTTGCAGAACCGCAGCTTCGCCATCACCGGAAACGAGCGCACCGACCCGGCCCTCCCGCAGCCGCCCGACCAGCGCTGGGCGGCCCAAGCGCAGGGTCAGGGCTTGCACCGCTTCGGAGGTCGCCTCCTCGCTCGCGGAGGTCGCGACCACGAAGGCGGCGAAGGGCCCGTTGCCGGTCAGGCCGAGGGCGCGCGCTCGTGTCCGTAGCGAGGTCTTCCGCGACGCCGAGCCGGTGAGAATTTCGGTCAGCAAGCCACTGTGGGCCTGCAGCGCGATGTCGGGGCCGCTCCGGCCGAGCAGGCCAGTACCGTGATCGCGTCGGCCGCCTGGACCAGCACCAGGCCGATCTCTTCGGCGTTCTGCCCTCGCCGGGGCGTGACGAGCCGGCCCCAGCGTTCGGCGCGTGGACCGACCGCCGCGCCGAACCAGCCTTCCGGGCCGGTCGGTGTGTTCGGTTTGACTACCGCGGCCTGGCGCGAACGGGTCACCCAATCGCGCAAGAGCGGCTCCGGTGTCTCTCCCGCGAACGCGAGCGCCCGGTGCCCGAGGTCTTCGAGCACCACCGGCAGGCCCAGCAAACTCGCGGCTTCCCGCAGGACGGTGTCCACCTCGGCCGCGTCGACCATCAACGCCCGGAACGTCTCCGTTACCTGCTGGGTGAAGCGCATCCGCGCGGATTGCTCGTCGAGGATGCGGGCGTGCACGACCTCGGTCACGTGCACGAACCGCACCGAGCTGCGCAGCTCGACCAGCGGGAACCGCAACGCCCGCGCTGCCTGCACGAGCGACGAAGGCAGCTCGGCGAAGTGCTGGCCGAGCTCGATCACCAGCCCGACCGCGCCCGCGTCGCGCAACGACGTCAGGTATTCGCGGTGCTCCGTTGCGGGGTCGGCCGCCGCCGCGCCGATGGACAGCACCAACTCGCCACCGCTGAGCGTGCCGGCCGGCACGGGCCGCGCTGATGGTCTTCCTCTCCGACGTGAAACGGTGGAACACTGCACAGCTGGAGGAAATTCACACCACGATCCGTCGCCGGCTCAATGTACTGATCCACTCCGGGGACGACTCGCAAGACCGTCCCGGCCGACGGCTGGTCCGGTCCCGCGTCCGACACCGCGACGTCCGCGCACCGGACGTTGATGGCCCGCATCGACAAGCTCGTCAAGGTTGAGCCCTAACGGCGTTGCGGCGACGACTACGTCGGCGCGACCAGGCCGGCCGCATCCAGTTGACCGCTGACGTCGGCACCGCGCACCTGCACGCCTACCGCGCGACCGACGACATCGACACGGCGTCGGCCGGCGCTACCCCGGTGCAGAAGGCCGCGCCCGGACCCGCGCGGACACCGGCTGGCCGTCGAGAACATCACCCGCGCGTATCGACGTCCTGCCCGCGAGGGGACTCAACCGCCGGCGGGCTTCGTGCGTGAAGGGAGCAGTCAGGCCGTCACGTGTTGATTGTCTGGTGAATTCTGATCCGTTCCGTTTGTCCGTGTTCCGTGTTACGTTCGGTTGGCGGGCCCGCGGTAGTGCTCCGGGCTCGGCGTGCCCGCCCGCCCGGAGTGCTTCGCCGTCCCCGCCAGGCCGGTGCGCGGTTCCGTGCGCGTCCGAAGGGGAGTCCGATGCGCCGTCTCTTCGTCCTAGTTTTCGCACTGTTGTGCACGATCGTTCCCGTGGTGCCGGCGGCCGACGCCGCCGTTGCCCCCAAGCCACCGCCGTTGTCCACGCCGTGGACCTCGCAGGTCAGCACCACGAACCCGCTGCCCGAGTACCCGCGGCCGCAGATGACGCGGCCCGACTGGCAGTCGCTCAACGGTGAGTGGGAGTTCCTCAACCCCGCTACCGGCGCGAACGGCAGCGTCGACCGCTACGCCGCGCCGCCGTTCGGGCAGACCTTGCCCGAGCGCATCCTGGTGCCCTACCCGGTCGAGTCGGCGTTGTCGGGCATCATGCGCAACGACAACCGCGACCTGATGTTCTACCGCCGCACCTTCACCGTGCCGGCGGCCTGGGCCGGGCGGCACGTGCAGCTGCACTTCGGCGCCGTCGACTACGAAGCCACCGTGTGGGTCAACGGCGTCCAGGTCGCTTCGCACAAGGGCGGCTACGACCGGTTCGAAGCCGACATCACCGCCCGGCTGAACGGCGGCGCGAACGAGATTGTCGTGCGCGTCTACGACCCGACCAACGCCCGCGACGAGAAGCAGCCGGTCGGCAAGCAGACCACCACCCCGTCGGACATCTTCTACACACCGACTTCGGGCATCTGGCAGACCGTCTGGCTCGAGCCGACCGCGCCGACGTCGATCTTCTCCGTCGACATCCGCCCGAACCTGGCCGACAACACCGCACGCGTGCGGGTGTTCGGCCGCGGAGACGTCAGCGGCTACTCCGTGCTCGCCGAGGCGGTGACCGGCGGCGCCGTCGCCGGCAGCGCGACCGGCGGCTTCACCGAGTTCTCGGTGCCGGTGCCGAACGCGCGGCGGTGGTCACCCGACGACCCGTTCCTCTACGACCTGCGCGTGTCACTGCGCGACGCCGCGGGCACGACGGTCGACCAGGTCGTCAGCTACTTCGGCATGCGCGAGGTCGGCACGAAGAACGTCAACGGCGTGCTGCGCCCGACGCTCAACGGCGAGTTCGTGTTCCAGGTCGGCGCGCTGGACCAGGGCTTCTGGCCCGACGGCCTGTACACCGCGCCGACCGACGCCGCACTGGCATCGGACCTGCAGAAGCACAAGGACCTGGGCTTCAACATGGTCCGCAAGCACATCAAGGTCGAGCCGGCCCGCTGGTACTACTGGGCCGACAAGCTGGGACTGCTGGTGTGGCAGGACATCCCGTCGACCACGAACGCGAACGCCGACCGCACGCCAGCGCAGATCGCCGAGTTCGAGACCGAAGCACGCGAGATCGTCGACGAGCACCGCTTCTCCCCCGCCGTCATCACCTACGTGCCGTTCAACGAAGGCTGGGGCGAGTGGAACCTCGCCGAGACCAGGCGTGTCACCACGAACATCAAGAACCAGGACCCGACGCGGCTGGTCGACGCGCACAGCGGGTTCAACTGCTGCGCGTCGAAGGGCGATCCGGGCACCGGGGACATCATCGACTGGCACGTGTACACCGGGCCCGACGCGCCCCGGCCGGCCGGGGCGCGGGTGTCGGTGCTGGGCGAGTTCGGCGGGCTCGGCCTGCGCAACCCGGGGCACGAGTACAGCCCCACCGGGAAGTTCTTCGCCTACGAGCAGATGGCGAGCGCGGCGCAGCTGAACGACCGCTACACCGGCATGGTCCGGGACGCGCGTCAGCTGATGACCACCAAGGGCCTCTCGGCGTTCGTCTACACCGAGATCACCGACGTCGAAGGCGAGTACAACGGGCTGCTCACCTACGACCGGCGGGTGCAGAAGGTCGACACCGCGCTGGTCCGCGCGGCACACACCGACCTGATCAACACATCGAAAAACCTGAACGCCGCGGTGCCGCTGACACTCGGGCACATCCGGTCGTTCCGGGTGACCACACCCGGGTACACCGACCGGTACCTGCGGCACGCGGACTCGTTCGCCCGCACCGACGTGCTGACCACGGGCAGCGCCGACGGACCCCGGCAGGACGGCTCATTCCGGACCGTCGCGGGCCTCGCGAACCCGCGGTGCTTCTCGTTCGAATCGGCCAACTTTCCCGGGAAGTTCCTACGGCACGCCGACAACCGCGTCCGGATCGACAGCGACACCGGCGGCACGTTCACCGCGGACGCCACCTGGTGCGACCGGCCAGGTCTCGCCGCCGGTGGGACTTCGTTCGAGTCGCTGAACCTGCCGGGCCGGTACCTTCGGCACTACGACGAAACCGTGTACCTGGCCGTGAGCGGCGGCCCGAACCCGTGGGACACCGCGACGAGCTTCGCCGCCGACGCGACCTGGGACGTCTCGGCGCCGGCGCTGTGGCGCAGTTCGGTGCCCCTGGCGGTGAACGCCCGGCAGTCGTTGCGGGTGACGACGTGGGGCTACACCGACCGCTACCTGCGGCACGCGGGCGGCCTCGCCTACACCGAGGTGGTCACCAGCGGCAGCAGCGCGTTGCTCAAGCAGGACGCGACGTACACGGTGCGGCGCGGGCTCGGCGAGTCGTCGTGCTACTCGTTCGAGTCGGTGAACTACCCCGGGCAGTTCCTGCGACACCAAGACGGGCGCGTCCGCAACTCCGTCAACGACGGATCGGCCCTGATGCACGCGGACGCGACGTTCTGCACGCGGCCAGGGCTGAGCGGAACCGGCGTGACGTTCGAGTCGCTCAACATCCCGGGCGCGTTCCTGCGCCACTTCGATTCCGCCGTCTACATCGCTTCCGGTGGTGGAACGGGTTCCGACCGTCCCCAGACGGTCACGGCGGACAGCAGCTGGATCGTCGCGCCCCCCTGGGCCCCGTAAGCAGAGCCGGTCCGGTGTGGACACTCCCACACCGGACCGGGCTCAGAGCCGCTCGGGCACTGCTTCGACCTCGGGCTCCGCGGGCGGCGCCCCGCGGCGCAGGTCCGCTTCGGTCCGCACCTGGATGCGGTTCGGGTTCGCGACGAGCCGGGGCGTGGGGTTCTCGTTCACGTCGGTCCTTTCGACTGCTTCCAGTCTCGCGAATACCCCGGCCCCGGCGCTTTGAACAGTGGCCAAGAGCACTCACGGCGGACGCCTCAGCCGGACTCCGATGATCACGCTGGACCACGCCACCGGATCGGCCGTATGCACCAGGAGCCCGACCGGACGGGGTCCTGAGGTCGCAACTCGAAGAAGTCGGCCGTGCTCACCGGACGGACGCCAGCGCCACCAGCGCCGACATCAGCGACCTGCCGTCGTCGTCGGGCTCACGGTCGCGATCCGCTCCGTGTTCGATCCGACGAGCTGGTGGACCCCTTTCACGCCAGCAGCCCTGCCTGTCGGCAGGCGGCTGCTGAGCGCGACCAGCGCCGAGGACTTCGACGACTCACTCGCCGAGCTGGTCGCCGCGTGGACCACAGCAAGCTACGGAGCCGCAAGGCTCCCGCCAGTGCGGGAAGCTCGGCCAGCACGCTGACCGTCGCAGCCTCGCACGCCAGGGCCGCGGAACGTTCGCCGAGCGAGGCCAGGCACAGCGCCGCCGAGAAGATCGCCGGCGCGGCCGGACCAGCTTAAGGGCATCCCGCTCCCGTTCTCGTCGACCGGTGGCAGGCAGTCCGGCCGGGGCCGAGCACGCCCCCCGCAGCGAGCCCACGGCCGCAGCTGCCAGCAGAACTGCTGAGACCAGACCCGCTCACGCATATCGGGTGATCGTGACACCGCTCTCCGCAAGCCAAAACCCGATCGGGTCGCAGCCCCCGCTCGTCAGCAGGGACCGATCGAGGATGCCGCCGCCTGCGCGGCATTCGACGCGATCGATCCGCTCCGGGACGCCGGGCCGGCGCCGCGCTCGGCGAGTGCGCGCTGGACGACATCGACGAGCCCAAGCCGAGCCTGTCGTCCGTAACACCCGCTGGGCCAACACCGCGGCTTGATACGGTCGCGACGCCCTCGAATCCGAGAGCCGCCTCCGCCAGGCTTGATCTGGCGATCATCCGGCGACGGCAACCTGAAGCAACGGCACTGAGCCAGGCCCTCAGGAGAGGAACAGAAGCCTGTGACCTGCCGCTGCAAATAATTCGCCTGGTCAAGTCATGTGTCACACTTCCCTGACACGGAAGGGGTCACTGGTTCAATCCCAGTATCGCGCACCACCTGAAACTACAGGTCAGAAGCCCTGTCCCTCCCCGGAGGGGCAGGGCTTCAGTCGTCAGATGGCGATGAAATGGCGATGGGCCCCCGACCGGGTCCAGCCCCCGCCGGGACCGCAGATGCGGGAACCAGGACACCAGCTTCGCCCGCTCCCTGCCCTAGCCGCGCGCGGCGCGCGACCTCCGGGATCCGGATAGGTGGACGCTTGCTGACTTCCGAGTGATGATCGTCATCTTCCACCCTCCTTTGTAGACCTCCCCGCCGACCTCCTTCAGCGGCGTGCGGATCTCGATGCCGCGCTTCTCGGAGTCGTACTCGTGCCGCTGCTGTTCCGTCATCCGTCCGCGCTGACCGGCGGCGCGAACCAGCCATCTGCTCGCGCACGACGGCGCGCCGCGATCAGCCGATGCGCGCCACCCAATCGGCGACATCGGAGACCACCGCGGCGTCCACATGACCGGGCCGGGCGTAGTCCGCGGGGGTCGAGGGGCCGTCGCCGGGCATGAAGAGGTGGTCGAGTCGCTCGTAGACCTCGATCGTCACGTTGGTGCGCCCGGCCAGCCCGGCACGCCATTGGGTGAGGTCGTCGGCGACCGTCACCTGGTAGTCGCGGCCGCCTTGTCCGAGGAAGACCGGCACCGGCAGGGCCGCGGTGACCGCGACGGGGTCGTAGTCCCGCAGATCGAGCCAATAGGACGCGGGCCAGCCGAAGGGCAGCTCCGCCACCGCGGTCTCCGGCGTCAGCCGGTCGCTGTCGACCAGCGCCGCCTGCCGTTCGAACGCCTCCACTGTGGACGGTTCGAGCCCCAGGTGGCGGGCGACGCGGACGGCGGCGTGGTGCATCGGCTGGGCGTCGCCGGCCAGGATCACCAGTCCGGCCACCGCCGGGTCCGCCTCGGCGACGCGCGGCGCGACCTTGCCGCCCATGCTGTGCCCGACGACGAAAGGCCGCTCGACACCCGGTTCCCGCCGCAGGACCTCGAGCGCCGCCAAGGCGGGCGGTACGTACTCGTCGGTCATCGTCGCGGCCGAGGCGGGTTTGTCGAAGCGCACGACCGTCACCCCGCGGGTCGCCAGGCCCCAGGCGAGGTCTTTGAGCGGCTTGTTCGGACCAGCGCTCTCGTCGCGGTCGAACGGCCCGCCGCCGGCGAGCAGCACCACGCCCGCTCCCCCGGCCTCGACCGGGGACGTGACGGTGGCACCCACGCTCCCGAGCGTGGTCTCCCGTTCGGCGAACGACTGCGGGTCCACATAGGACGGTTCTGTCCACTGTGGATCGGACGCGGGTGCGAACCGGAGGCCGTGCAGGACACCCTGGTCGTCGACGGACATCACGACGGTGAAGCCACCGACCGGGACGTGCACGCGCGTCAGCCCGGCCTGTCCCGGCTCGGTCACGGCGGGACCGGTGACGGTGACCGGCGCCGCGGCCACGGTGGTCCACGCGCTCCGCAACGCGTCCGGCGGGACCGCGGCGCGCAGCTCGGGCGCGAACCGGTTCGCCACCTCGTCGAAGCGGCCGTCGACCAGCAGCTCCACGATCGTCGCCGCGTGTTCTCGGCTCATCGGGCCTACCTTTCTCATGTTTTGCGAACGATAGCAGATCATGAGAACGTTGAGCGGTGGACACTTTGCGGCTTCTCGCGCACCCCGTCCGGGTGCGGATCGTGAACGCGCTTCGCGGCGACCGGATCCTGACGACGGCCGAGCTGGCGGCGCGGCTGCCGGACGTGTCGAAGGCGACCGTCTACCGGCACGTCGACCTCCTCGCCAAGGCCGAGGTGCTCGAAGTCGCCGAGGAGCAGCGAGTCCGCGGTGCCGTCGAACGCCACTACCGCCTGCGGCAGGACCGCGCGGCGATCGCCCTCGAAGCGGCCCGGAGGATGACGACCGAGGACCACCGCCGCGCGTTCGCGAGCGCCGTCGCCGCACTGGTCGCCGAGTTCGACGCCTACCTCGGCCGCGACGCCTCGGACCCGGTGGCCGACCTCGTCGGCTACCGGCAGCACGCGGTGTGGCTCGACCCCGCCGAGCTGGAAGCGATGATCGGCGAACTGCGGGCGGCGATCGCGCCTCGGCTGGCGAACGATTCGCGTCCTGGCCGGACGCGGTACCTGCTCAGCCCGGTCCTGTTCCCGAGCGAACCACCCACCGAGGAAGGCCCCGGCCAGCCTGGCCGGTGACGGTCGACCTGCCCACCACCTGACCCGCGGGGCGTGGCGTGCTTCACACGATCGGGTCGTGACGATCTTCCGAGCCGGGTGTCTGTCCTGTGTGGAGGAAACAATCGA
Source organism: Amycolatopsis sp. NPDC098790 (assembly GCF_044759945.1). NCBI lineage: Bacteria > Bacillati > Actinomycetota > Actinomycetes > Pseudonocardiales > Pseudonocardiaceae > Amycolatopsis > Amycolatopsis sp. NPDC098790. The sequence continues at coordinate 912,106 of NZ_JBIWAI010000002.1, read as the reverse complement.
AGCCGGTTCCTCTGCGAACACAAGACATCCGTCCGTGCGAAGGAGACACCATGACGACCGCCGCTGCCACCAAGGTTCCCGCGCAGACCACCTCGTCCGAGCCCGCCGCGAAGAGCGACGGCGCGCTGGTGACCACCCAGGGCTCGACGTCCATCTCCGAAGTCGTCGTCCAGAAGATCGCCGGACTGGCCACGCGTGAGATCCCCGGCGTGCACGCCCTCGGCGGCGGCGCCGCGCGGGCGTTCTCGGCCATCCGCGAGCGCATCCCGGGCGCGACCGCCTCGGCCGGCCAGGGCGTGTCGGTCGAGGTCGGCGAGAAGCAGGCCGCCGTCGACCTGCAGCTGGTCGTCGAATACGGCGTCTCCATCGCCGACCTCTCGCGCTCGGTGCGCCGCAACGTCATCACCGCCGTCGAGCAGATGACCGGCCTCGAGGTCGTCGAGGTCAACATCCAGGTCGGCGACCTGCACCTGCCCTCCGACGACGAGGGCGACAGCACCGACACCGGCCGGGTGCGGTGACCGCCGAGCCCGACGCCGCCCGGATCGCCGCCGCCGTGCTCGCCGTACCCGGGGTGGCCGGCCTGCACGGCGGCCGGTTCGGGGAGATCGCCACCCTCGTCCCGCCGCGGCGGGTCGTGGGCGTCCGGGTCCGCGACGACGACATCACCATCGCCCTCACCGCGCGGTACCCCCTGGTCGCCGCCGACGTCGCCGCGCAGGTACGCGCCGCGGCCGGCGTCCGCGGCCGCCCGGTGCACGTCGTGATCGCCGACCTCACCGACCAGCCGGCGCAAGACAAGGAGAAGGTTTCGTGACTTCCACCCACCTCGGCCTGTTCACCGGCCTCGTGCTCGGCCTGGCCGTCGCCTTCGGCGGGTTCGGGGCGTTCGCCGCCGTCGCCGTCCTCGGCGCGCTCGGCTTCCTCGTGGGCCGCGTCCTCGACGGCAAGCTCGACCTGTCCCAGCTCACCGGGCGCGACCGGGGCTGAGCGCCGTGACGACCACGCTGAGCGCCCCGGACCGCGGGACGCTGACCATCGCCGGCCAGGTGGTGCAACGCCTGGCCGCCCACGCGGTGCTCGAGGTCGACGACGTCGGCGGCGCGGCCGGCCGGATCCTCGGCGTCAGCCTCGGCGCCGAGGACCTCGACCGCCCCGCTCAGGTCACCGCGCACGTCGCCGACGGCGCCGTGACGCTCGACGTCCGGATCTCCATCGCCTACCCCGCCTCGGTCACGCGGACGACCGAACGGGCCCGCGAGCACCTCGTGCGCCGCGTCGAGGAGCTGACCGGGCTCACCGTCACCCGCGTCGACTTCACCGTCACCGCCCTGCATTCGTCCGGCATCCAGCATCGGAGGGTCGAGTGAAACGCCGACCTCGCCGCAGTGTCCCGGCTTTGCTGACCGCGCTCGTCCTGCTGGCCGGGTGCGTGCTCGTCACCGTCGTCACCGTGCAGCTGATCCTCGGCGAACGCCCGTGGATCAGTTACGACGCGGTCGCCGCCACCCTGCACGACCTGCACTGGACCGACCTCCTCCCGGCCGTCGCCGGAGGCGTTCTCGCGCTGCTCGGCCTGGTTCTGCTGCTCGCCGCAGTCCTGCCCGGAGCGGCCACCGTCCTGCCGCTGGACGGACTGTTCGACTCCGGCGCCGCCCGCGGCGGCTACCGCTCGACCCTGCGGGCCGCGGCAGCCGGCGTCGACGGCGTCTCCGCCGCCCGGGTCAAGCTGCGCACGCGACGGGTGAAAGTCCGGGTCGAGACCTCGCGGACCCAGCCCGACGGCCTCACCGACGCCGTCCGCGCGGCCGTCACCGACCGGCTCGACCGGATCGGCCCGGCCACCCGGCCCGCGGTGGCGGTGCGGGTCCGGGCCCCGAGGAGGACATCGTGACGAACCTCAACCGTCCCGCGCGGCTCAACCGCGTGGTGCTGGGGCTGCTGGGGCTGGTCCTGCTGGCCGCCGGCGGGTTCGCGGTGGCGACCCACTTCGGCCGGTTGCGCGTCGTCGACCCCGCGAGCGCCCTGGTGCCCGGCACGGCCGGACCGCCGACTTGGGTGCTGTACGCCGCCGCCGCGGTGGCCGTGCTGCTCGGGTTCCTGGCGCTGCGCTGGATCCTGGCCCAGCTGGCGCGCCGGCCGCCGACGCGGACGTGGCGCTTCGACACGGACCCGGCGCGCGGCCGGACCGAACTGGCCGCCGACGCGGCGGTCGCGCCGTTCGTGGCCGAGCTGCGGGAGTACCCGGGCGTGCACCAGGCCCGCGCCACTTTGACCGGGCACCGCGAAAACCCGGCGTTGGCTCTGGTGGTTTCGGTGGACCAAGACGGCGACCCGGTCGCGGTCCGCGAGCGGCTGGCGGCCGAAGGGCTCCCCCGGCTGCGGCAGGCGCTCGACCTGGACGAGCTGCCGGTGGCCATCGAATTCCGCTTCACGACCAGCACCGCCCCGCGGATCCGGTGAGGTTCGTCGGCCGAGGCGATCGAACACCGCGCAACGCTTCCACATCGCCGGCGGCGAAGCGCCGGCTGAGGCCATCGGCCGCCTCGCTCGTCACGGCGTCGTCGAGCCGGCGACCGATTCGACCTTCGACATCGGCGTTCTCCGCGAGGCGACGACGGCACCGACGAGCACGTCCGGTTCCGCGCATCCTGGACGCGGGACGTGCGCAATCGAGATCCGTCTGGCGTGGCGCATCGGTTTGTTAGCGAATTGGCCGGGTAGTCGGACAGTCCGGCACTCGACTCCGACGCCCCCGACCAGCCACCCGAAAGGTGCCTCCGTGACCAGCACCCGCGCCACCGCGACCCGTACTCCCGCCCAGCTCACCGCCGCCGTCGTCGCCGTGGTCTTCCTGCTCGTCGGCATCGCCGGGTTCATCCCCGGCCTCACCACCGACTTCGACCAGCTCAGCTTCGCCGGCCACGACTCGATGGCCATGCTGCTCGGCGTGTTCATGGTGTCGGTCCTGCACAACGTCGTGCACCTGCTCTTCGGCGTCGCCGGGCTCGCCCTGGCCCGCACTCCGGGCGGCGCACGCGGCTTCCTGATCGGCGGCGGGATCGTCTACCTCGTGCTGTGGCTTTACGGCTTGCTCATCGACCACGGCTCCGACGCCAACTTCGTACCCGTCAACACCGCCGACAACTGGCTGCACCTCGGCCTCGGCGTCGGCATGATCGCCCTCGGCCTCATCACGTCCGCGTCCGCGCGGACCCGGGTCCCGCCGCGCCCCTGAGCCACTTCAGGCGCGCCGGCCGCGAGGTCGTGCGGGCGCGGAGCCCACGAATCCCGCGCCCGCACGGCGGCCCCGCCAGTCCCCCTGCGACATCGGCCCAGGAGACATCCCCTTGGACACCACCGCCCGGCTCGTCCCGACCCGGACCCCGCCACGCCCGGACGGCGCCGTCATCGTGCTGCACGGCGGCGGCCGCGGCGGCGCCCGGCCGGTGAGCCCCGCACAGCTGTCGGTGCTGCGCATGATCCCCATCGCCCACCGGGTCGCCCACGCCGGCCGCGGCCGGCTCGCGGTGTGGCGGCTGCTGAACTCCGTGCGCGGCTGGAACGCCGCGCTCACCCCCGTGGACGACGTCCGCTGGGCGCTCGGGCAGCTCCGCGCCCAGCTGCCACCGGCGACCCCGATCGGGCTGGTCGGGCACTCGCTCGGCGGCCGCGCGGCGATCTTGAGCGCCGGCGAGCACGACGTCCGCAGCGTCGTGGCGTTGGCGTCCTATGTGTACCCGCACGACGGTGACGTCGACGCCACGGGCCGGCAGGTGGTGTTCGTGCACGGCACCGCGGATCGCGTCGCCGACCCGGAGAAGGCCTTCGCGGCCGCCCGCCGCTTGGCCCGGACCGCGCACGTCGGCGTCGTCCAGGTCCGCGACGGCGATCACGCGATGCTGCGCCGCCACCGGGTCTTCGCCGACCTGGCCGCCTCCTTCACCACCGCGGCCCTGCTCGGCCGCCCGCCCGCCGACCCCCACGGCCCCCTGGGCCGGATCCTGGACGGAGCGTCATGCACAGTCGCCTGAAACCGGCCCCACCGCGGGTCGTGCTGATCGTCGGCGCCACCAGCGGAATCGGGCTGGCCACCGCCGTCGCGTTCGCGGCCAGGGCCGACCGGCTCGTCCTGGTCTCGCGCAGCCCCGAAGCGCTCGACGCCGCCGAGGCAGCGTGTCGAGACGCGGGCGCCGACGTGGTCGACACCCACGCCGAGGACATCGGTGACCCCGCCGCGGCCGAGCGGATCGTCACCAGGACCCTCGACCGCCACGGCCGGCTGGACGTCGTGGTGCACACCGCGGCGGTCATGGGCTACGGCGGCGTCGAGGAGATGCCGGCGGACGTGTTCACGGCTGTCGTCGACACCGCCGTGCACGGGACCCTCCACCTCGCCCGCGCCGTACTTCCGGTCCTGCGCGCCCAGCACACCGGCACGTTCATCGGGGTCAACTCGTTGCTGGGTTCGGTCACCGTTCCGCGGATGGGCGCCTACGCCGTGTCGAAGTGGGGCCAACGCGCCCTGCTGCGCACCCTGCAGCAGGAGACCCGGGACGAGCCGCGGGTGTCGGTCTGCATCGTCAGCCCCGGCAGCATCAACACCCCCATCTACTACCAAGCGGCCAACTACACCGGCCACGCCACCCGGCCGCCGTGGCCGGTCCTCGCCCCGGAACGGGTCGCCGCGGCGATCACGCGGCTGGCCGACCGGCCCCGCCGGCACGTGTCCGTGCCGGTCGGCCCGGGAAATCCCCTAATCATCACCGGATTCCGGCTCCTGCCCCGGCTGTACGACCACCTGGTCGGTCCGCTGCTCCGGCTGGCTGTGCTGACCCGCGTGCGGCTGCGGCCGACACCGGGCACGGTCCACCGGCCGGCACCCGCCCACGAACGCGTCCACGGCCACTGGCCGGACCCGACCGGAGAACAGGTGAAGCCGATGCCGACGGACACCCCGGCGGTGCGCTCGTGACCGCGCCCGGACCGGAGCCCGAGGAGGTGCCGGGCCTGGAGCCCGGCGGGTCGGTCACCCCGGGCGACACGCCACCCGACGCAGGGCAGACGTCCGGGCTGTCCCACCCGCAGCCGATGCCGTCGAAGAAGGGGCCCGTCCTGGCGCTCGTCGTCATCGGGATCATCGTGGCCGGGACGGCGGCCTTCTTCCTGTTGCGCGCCTTGGATTTCCTGGATTGACGCTCACGTCCAGTACAGCACCCGCGCCGCGGGAAGCCGCCGCTCCAGCGCGGAGCCGAACCACGCGCGCAGCTCCTGCATCTCCTCGCGCCGGTACACGTACTTGACGGAGCCGTACTTGCCGAACTTGCGCGAGCGCTGCTCCGGGTCCATCTCCAGCTTCGTGCGCGGGTACCACCCGGTCAGCACTTCCCGGCTGCCCGGCGTGAACCGGTGCGTGATGCACTCGACGGTCAAGTCGAGCCCCGGCACCGCGTCGAGCTCCGCGGCCGCGGCGTCGAGCAACGCGCCGTACTCCTCACGCCAGCCGGGCACCGGCATGATCGGCGCGATCGTCAGCCCGACCGGGTAGCCCGCCCGCGCCAGCCGGCCGAGCCCGGCCAGCCGGGCGGCCACCGGATCGGTACCGCCTTCGAAGCGCCCGGCCACGCCCGCGGCGTTGACCGACGCGCGGATCCGCGTCCGACCGCCGTGCGGCAGGCCGAGCAGCGGCTCGACGGCACCGAACTTCGTGGTCGCGCGCAGCTGCACCCGGTCGCCGAAGTCGTGGGTGCCCACGTGCGCGACCGCCGCGGCGAGGCTGCCGGTGACGTGCTCGATGCCGAGCGGGTCGGTGTAGCACGACGCCTCGAAGGTCGTTCCCTCGTGCGCCCGCGCGGCCGTCCCGGACGTGACACCCCCGCGACCGACGTAGGCATCCATCCCGGCGAGGATGTCGTCGAGGTCGGCGTAGACGCGGGTGACCGGTGGACCGGAGAGGGACCCGGCCAGGTAGCAGTACTGGCAATGCGCGGGACAGCCCTCGGCGAGGTCGAGCCGCCAGTCCGCGCTCGGCGGGATGGGCTGCAGCTTCCGCTTCGAGGGCGGGCTGACCACCACGGCGAGCGTCGACTTCGCCCGGACGTAGGTGGCGCGCTCGTCCTCGCCCCGCAGGCCGGTGATGCGATCGGAGCGCAGGAAGTCGATGTCGGTGACCCCGGCGGCCTCACACCGCGCCACGATCCGCGCGGCGTGCGATCGTTCGGCGGCCGAGCGGGTGACGACCACGTGCTTGGGAAGCCACAAGCGCGGGCGAGCGTGCTGTACGGAAGCCATCACTCGTGTTCAACGCAGCGTTCGGGAAACGTTATCCCGCCGCCGGGTTGATGTCGCTCACACGCCGTCGATCGGGACTGTCGGTGTCGTGGCGTTGCCCGTCCGGAAAGACTGCGCCACTGGCCCTCGTGTCAGCACTCCATCGTCAGATGCGACCTTCCATCTCGCGCACCAGGCTGCGGGGCCGCATGTCGGTCCAGTTCTGCTCGATGTGGTCGAGGCAGGCCTGCCGGGTGCCGGCTCCGTGGGCCACCACCCAGCCCGCGGGCACGTCGGCGAACGTGGGCCACAGCGAATACTGCCCTTCGTCGTTGACCAGCGCGAAGTACTCGGCGTCCGGGTCGTCGAACGGGTTGGTCATGGAACGCACCTTTCCCTCGGTTTTCACAGTCCCGGCAGGGTCTCCCGCAAAGTTCGCGCCAGCTCAGCGACGAAGGGCGCGCGCAGCAGGGAATAGTGGCCGCCGGGCAGGACGTGGACCCCTCGGAGGTCCGGGCACAGTGCCCGCCAGGCCGCGGCGGCTTCCGCCCGGACCGCGGCGTCCTGCTCCGCGGCCTGGACCAGGACCACTGGCCCGCCGTAGGGCGCCGGACGGTACTGCCTTGCCGCACGGCCATGGGCTCGGGCCAGGTCCAGCAGCCGCGCCACTTCCGCCTGGCCGGCGTCCGGTGCGGCGAACGGATCCGCTTCCGTCCCGGCGTCGGGCAGCATGGTGGGCGGGTACGTCTCCCCCAGCACCACCATGCCCGGCTGCTCGCCGATCGCGGTGAGCAGCGCGGCCACCTCGAGCGCCACCAGCCCGCCCATCGACCACCCCAGCAGCAGCAACGGCCCGTCGGGCCGGGTCCGGCGCAGCCTCGTCGCGTAGCGCCCGGCGAGGTGTTCGACGGTCTGCTCGGCGCCGTCGTCCGGCGGCGGGGCCTGGAACCCGTGGACCGCGCACGGGAGCTCCGGGCTCGCTGCCAGCTCACGGTAGCCCAGCACGCTGCCCCCGGCGGGGTGGACGCAGAACAACGGCGGGCCCGCGCCGCCGCCGGGCAGGGCGACCAGGCAGTCGTCCGGCTCGGGGTCTCCGCCGTGGCGCACCAGGTGCGCGAGTCCCCGGACCGTGGTGGCCGCCGGCGTCCCGTCCGCCGCCGGTTCGAACAGGAGCGACACCGGGAGGCTGCTGTCGAAAGCCGCGTTGACCCGCGCGATGAGCTGCACCGCGAGCAGCGAATGGCCGCCCAGGTCGAAGAAGTCTTCGTCGGCGCCGACCGGCGCCCGGTGGAGCAGCTCTTCGAACAGCGCGGCCACGGCCGCCTCGGTCGCGTCGGCCGGCGGCACGCGGGCCGCGCCGCCGGACTGGGAAACGCCGGCAGCCGGTAGCGCCCCGACGTCGGGCTTTCCGTTCCCCGTCAGAGGAATCTCCGGCAGCCAGGTGCAGTGGCGGGGCCGGCAGGCCGGTGGCAGCCGGGCGGCCAGAAACTCGAGCAGCTCGCCGGTTTCCACCGGGGAACCGGCGACGTACGCCTCGAGGTACTTCTCGTCGCCGGAGTCCGTCCGCGTCACGACCAGGGCGTCCCGGACGGCCGGGTGCTCGAGCAGGGCTGCGCGGGTCTCGGCGGGCTCCACGCGCACGCCGCCGATCTTGACCTGCTCGTCGGCCCGGCCGGCGAAGTACAGCTCGCCGGCGGGCCCGCGGAAGCCGAGGTCCCCGGTCCGGTAGAGGCGGCCGCCCGGCTCCGCCGCGAACGGATGCGCCACGAATCGCCCGGCCGTCACCGCGGGGTCGTCCAGGTACCCCCGCGCCAGCCCCTCGCCGCCCACGTAGATCTCCCCGAGCACGCCCGGCACCACCGGCTGCAGGTCCGGGCCGAGCAGGTGCATCTCGACACCGGTGATCGGGTGGCCGATCGGCACGGCGGCACCTTCGGCGAGGTCGGCGGGGATCTCCTGCGCGCAACAGCCGACGGCGGCTTCGGTGGGCCCGTACTCGTTGAAGACCCTCGTGGCCGGTGCGTGCCGCCGCCACGGGCCGAGCAGGCCCGCCGGCACCGGCTCCCCGCCGAGCACGAGGGAACGGGTCGTGCCGGCACACGTTTCGGGCGACAGCAGCGCATTCAGCACCGCCAGGTGGGACGGAGTCACCTTGACCAGGTCCAGGTCCGACCGTGCGGACAGCTCGGCCGCCAGCCCGCCGGCCTCCCGCCAGGCGGGGTCGAGGTGCACGGCGGCGCCGGTGACCAGCGGGACGAACAGCGCGGTGACCGTCAGGTCGAAGCCGATGGACGTCGGGACCGGCGCTCCGGCACCCCCCGGCGTGGCATAGGTTTCCGCGGCCCACCGCACGTAGTTGCCGATGGCCCGGTGGGTGACCATGACGCCCTTGGGCGCGCCGGTGGACCCGGACGTGAACAGGACGTAGGCCAGGTCGTCCGGCGACGGCGGCGGGATCCGCGCGACGTCGCCGGACGGGACGTCCTGCTCGTCGACGAGCAAGACCTTCACGTCGGTCCGGTCGCTCAGCGGGCCACCGCGCCGGGCCAGCAGCAGCGGGCACCTGACCCGCGCCAGCAACGCGTCCAGCCGCCGCATCGGCAGCGCCGGATCCAGCGGCACGTAGGCGCCGCCCGCTTTGAGCACGGCGAGCAACGCGACCGGCAGCTCCGCGGTGTGGTCGAGGCAGACCGCGACCGGGACCTCCGGCCCGACGCCGCGTCCGCGCAGCACCCGGGCGAGGCGGTCCGCGCGCACGTCGAGCTCCCGGTAGGTCAGCTCCGTGCCGGCTGCGCGGACGGCGACCGCATCCGGGGACCGCCCGGCCTGGGCTTCGACCAGCTCGTGCAGGCACCGTGCGACGGGAGCCGGGCCGGCGGCGCGCACCAGCTCGGCGCGGGTCGCGGCGTCCAGCGCGCTGGCGGAAGCCACGGGAACGTGTGGTCGGGCGAGGAGCCCGGCGAGCAGCGTGCGGTACTGCGTGGCGAGACATCGGACGTAGTCGCGGCCGAACCGGCGGGTGGAGTAGTGCCAGACGACCGTGGCGTCCGTGGCCGTCCCGGCGAGAACGCATTCGAGCTTGAGCTCCGCCGGTTCGTCCGCGACGTCGTCCCAGCGCACGGCGAAGCGCACCGGCCCCGCCGGGTGCGGGGGCTCGGCCCGCTTGCACTCGAAGGCGACGTCCCACCGCGGGTCCGCGGCCGCGTAGGAGCCGGTGAGGTACTTCTCGAGCTCTTCGGCGTCGGCCAGCCGCCCGGCGGCCTCGGCGGTCAGGTGCTCGAAGCTCGCCGCGGCGCCGGAGTCGACGCCGAACCACTTGGCGAACTGCCCGCAGCAGGTCCGCATCTCCTCGTAGGGCCGGGCGGGGACCGCCACCCCGACGGTGACGTGCGCCAGCCCGGTGATCCGCACCAGCAGGGTCTGCCAGGCCGCGAGCAGCACGGCCGGGGCCCCGACCCCGTGCCGCGCGGCGTAGTCGTCCACCTCGGCCGCCAGGGTGGCGGGCAGCGCGGCGGTGACCGTTTCGACCACCTCGGGCTCGTCGGCAGAACCGCCGCGGCGCAGGGGGAACCGGGCCGCGACGCCCAGCTTTTCGCCGGCCAGCAGGGCTTCGGCGTCTTCGTCCGGCTCGATGTCGTGCTGCCACTCCGCGAACTGGCTGTAGGCGAGCCGCTCGCCGGAGCGGAACGCACCGTCGTAGCTCGCGGCGAGCTCCGCGCCCAGCAACCGCAGGGACGCGCTGTCCGCCGCCAGGGCCGAGGTGGTCAGGAGCAGCTCGTGACTCCGCTCGCCCAGCCGGAACAGCACGGCGCGCGGGGTCGCGGGGACGGCCGGAGCCCGCCTCGCATCCCGCACGGCCCGCGCGATCCGCTCGGCGCGGGCGCCGCCGTCGAGGTGCCGCAGGTCTTCCACCGTCCACGAGACCGGGTCGCCGTCTCCGGCCACCTGGACCGGAATCCGCACGCCGGGCACGCGGTGGTAGGACGTGCGCAGGATCTCGTGCGCCGCGACGACGTCCTCCAGCGCGCGCACGAGCCGGTCGTGCTCCAGCGGCCCGTCGACGGCGAGCAGGACCTGCGCCCAGGCGGGCGCGCCGGTTTCGGCCCGCCGCCACAGGCGCCGCTGCTGCGCCGACAGCCGGTATCCCTCGACCTGCGAGGTCATCCCCGGTCCCCTTCCGCCCGCCGTCCGTCGAACCGGACCATGTCACCCATCGCCACCAGCAGCTTCCGCTCGCCCCGGAACGGGTTGCGGGCGTGCGCGGCGAGGATGTTGTCCACCATCAGCACGTCGCCGCGCTGCCACGGGAACACGACTTCGAGTTCTTCGTAGACCGCGCAGATCTCCGCCATCGCCGCGTCGGGGATCGGCGTGCCGTCCCCGAACCGGCACTCGCGCGGCAGGCCGTCCTCGCCGACCGCCGCGAGCAACGACGTCCGCGTGACCTCGTCGAGGCAGGCGATGTGCCAGTGCTGCGCCTGGTTGAACCACGACCACTCGCCGGTGACGGGGTGCCGGACGACGGCCGGGCGCACCGCCTCGGTGCGCAGACGATCCCCTCGCCACTCCCACCGGAACCCCTGCTCGGCGCAGCGGGCTTCCACCTCCGCGCGGTCGCCGGTGCGGAAGACGTCGCGCCAGTGCAGTCCGAGCCCGGACCCGTACTGGCGGATGTAGCACACCTGCTTGCGCGCGAACTCTTCACGCAGGGCCGGGTCGAGCCGCCGGTGGACCTCGCGGCTGTCGACGACCGGCGTCTCCCCGCCGGTTTCGGCGGGGAGGGCGCAGCAGAACCAGATCTTCGTCGGTCCCACGTCGTTGAACGAGTTCTCGTTGTGCCACAGCAGCTTCTTCTCCGGCGGGAAGAACACGGGCGTGTAGACGCCGCCACCGAGCCTCGCCCGCGGGTGCTCGCCGTTCTCCGCGAACAGCTCGTCGACGAACACCCCCGCGAACCGTTCCAGCCGCGTGGGTTCGGTGACGCCGAACCCGCGGAACAGGAGGGCGCCGTGGTCGAGCAGCGCCGACTCCAGCCGGCCGCGGCTCTCCCGTGCCCAGGCGACGAGGTCGACCTCTTCACCCGCGGGCCGCAGGACCAGCGGCAACCGGGCCCGCTCCGAAAGCGGCGCTTCGACGACCGCGTCCCGGGCGGACAGCGTGATCTTGGCCGGTGTCTTCCGCAGGGCCGTCGGCGGCCGCAGCTCGGCCCGTCGCTTGCGAGCCGGGATGGGCGCGTCCGTCCGCCGCACCAGGTCCTCGACGGCTTCGAGGTACTCGCGCCGCATGCCTTCCACCGTCTCGCCGGTGAACAGCTCGGTGTCGTACTCCCACATCCCGGTGAGCCCGTCCGGCCCGTCCTGCAGCAGCACCACGAGGTCGAACCGGCTGGTCTCGATCACCGGCGGCCGGAACTCCGCGATCTCCAGGCCGGGGACGGCCGCTTCGGCCCGCCGCGTGGTGTTCAGGACGAACTTGACCTGGAACAGCGGGCTCTGGTTGCGGCTGCGCGGTGGCCGGACCGCCTTCACGACCTCCTCGAACGGCAGGTCCTGGTGCGCGAACGCGTCCAGGGTCAGTGCCCGCGTCCGGCGCAGCAGCTCGCGCCAGGTCGGCTTCCCGTTCAGGTCGGCCCGCAGGACCACCTGGTTGACGAAGAAGCCGATGAGCGGTTCGGTCGGGGTGGCCGAGCGGTTGGCCACGTCGGTCCCCACCACCACGTCGGTGGCGCCCGCGCGCCGCGCGACCAGTGCGAACAACGGGGCCAGCAGCGCCATGAACAGCGTGCACTCCTCCGCTTTGCCCAGTGCGCGCAGCGCGTCGGCGGTGGCCGCGGGAAGCCGGAGGTCGAGCGCGCGGCCGCGGTGGGCCGGCCTGGCCGGGCGCTCCCGGTCCAGCGGCAGACCGGGCAGTTCCAGGATGCCCTCGAGGTGGGTGCGCCAGTAGTCGCGCAGGTCGTCCTGGTGGCCCTCGTCGAGCAGCCGGCGCTGCCAGACCGCGTAGTCGGCGTACTGCACGGCCAGCTCGGGCAACCGCGGCGGACGCTGCTCGATCCTGGCCGTGTAGCTCTCCGCCAGCTCGTCGCGCAGCAGCCCCACCGCCCAGCCGTCGACGCTGAGGTGGTGCACGGTCAGCAGCAGGATGTGCTCGGTCTCCGACATCCGCACCAGCGCCGCCCGCACCACGGGCGGGCGGGACAGGTCGAACGGCGCGGAGTACTGCCGCGCGGCCAGCCGCCCGGCCTCCCGCTCGCGGTCCGATCCGTCCAGTGTGGACAGGTCGACGAGCGGGATGTCCAGCGGCTCGGGCGGGAGCACCTGCTGGAAGGGCCGTCCGTCGCGGGGCACCAGCACGGTCCTGAGCACTTCGTGCCGCGCGACGACCTCGTCGACTGCCGCCCGCAGGTGTCCCGTGTCGAGAACGCCTCGCAGCCGCAGGAAGACCGGGAAGTTGTACTGCACGCTGTCCGGCTCCAGCTGGTTGAGGAACCAGAGCCGTTCCTGGGCGAAGGAGGCGGGGACCACTCCGTCCCGCGGCACCGGGACGAGCTCGGGCCGCCGCGGTCCGGCGACCTCGCCGAGCCGTTCGTCGAGGAGCCGCGCCTGCGCCTCGACCGTCGAGGCGTCGAACGGCGCCCGGATGGGGACTTCCACGCCGAACTCCTGACGCAGCCGGAAGACCAGCTGGAAGGTCAGCAGGGAGTGCCCACCGAGGTCGAAGAAGTCGTCCGCCGGGCCGATCCCCTCCCGGCGCAGCAGTTCCGCCCAGATCGCGGCCACCCGCCGCTCGGTCGGCGTCATCGGCCGGCCGGCCGCGACGGCCTCCGGCCCGCCGCCGGTGTCCCCGTCCGCCGCCAGCCGGGCGCGCACGGCCGCCCGGTCGGTCTTGCCGGTCGCGGTCAGCGGGATCGACGGCACGAAGACGTACCGCGACGGCCGCAGCGCGGCGGGGAGGTGGTCGCGGGCCAGCGCTTCCAGCTCCGGGCGGCACGCCACCGCTTCGGCGTGCCACTGCGGGTCGTTCGCGTACCGGTGCGGGAACCCGGCGTCGTCCGTGCTCTCCGCAGGCTGAGGCGGCACCGGAGCCAGGTCGAGGTCCAGGTCCGCGAGGACGTCGCTCAGCATCGCCGAAGCGGGCGCGACAGCCAGCCGGGCCCGCAGCGCCAGGTCCCGGGTCAGCCGCGGATCAGGGCCGGTGGGCTCCGGCGGGGACGCTGCGGCCGGGTCACCGCCCACCGTCAGGACGACGTCGTAGCGGTACCGGCTCAGCTCGTTGTCGTACCCGGCCGGTTTGCGCAGCACCCGCACCCCGGTGATCCGGGGCGAGCGCCGGGCCAGCTCGGCGAACAGGCGCGGGTCGAGGCAGAGCTCCTCCTCCGCCTCCACCCGGCGCCGGACCTCGGCCCGGACGCGGTCGACCGGGGTGGCCGGGTCGGCCCGGGACGCCTCGACCGAGGTGTGGAAGGTTTCCAGCAGCGTCAGGTCACGCAGGTCGCCGAGGAAGACGTGCCCGCCGTCGGCCACCGCCCCGACCGCGCTTTCGAGCACACCGGTCAGGTATTCGACCGACGGGAAGTACTGCACGACGGAGTTGAGCACCACGGTGTCGAACCGGTCCCCCGCGCGGACGGCCTCATGCGCGGGGGCGACCGCCAGTTCGGTGCCGGTGCCCGGTTCGGCGGCGAGCACGCGGCGTACGTACCCGACGGCGGCGGGCGAAAGGTCGGTCCCCCGGTACAGCTCGCAGCCCGGGGCGAGGCGGAACAGGATCATGCCGGTGCCGCAGCCGATCTCCAGCACCCGGCGCGGGCCGAGGGCGGCGATCCGGTCGACCGTGCCGTCCAGCCAGGCCCGCATCTCCGCCGGTTCGAGGGGCTCGCCGGTGTAGCTGCTGGTCCAGCCCGTCAGGTTGACCGTCGCGGCCGGTCCGGTCTCGAGCTCGCCGTACGTGTCGTCGTAGATCGAGCGCCAGTCCGCGGTCTTCTCCTCGCGCCGCCCGGCGCCCGGCGCGGTGCTCACGAAAGCGACCAGCCGGAGCTCGCCGGCCGCCTCCTCGGGCAGCACGACCGCGCGCCGCACCCGGTCGTGGCGCTCCAGCACGGCTTCGACCTCCGTGGGTTCGACCCGGTGACCGCGGATCTTGAGCTGCTCGTCGGCGCGGCCGAGGTACTCCAGCGCGCCGTCGGCGAGGTGGCGGACGACGTCCCCGGTGCGGTACACGACCGCGCCGGGCACGAAGGGGTCGGCGACGAAGCGTTCCGCCGTGCGACCGGGAGCGTTGACGTATCCCCGGCCGACTCCGCCGCCGCCGACGTAGAGCTCACCGGGCGCGCCCACCGGCACCGGCCGCAGGAACCCGTCGAGGACGTAGAGCCGCACGCCCGGCAACGGCCGTCCGATCGGGACCCGCCCGGACGGCGAGACGTCTTCGCCCAGCTCGTGGGCCGCGCAGGCCACCGCCGTCTCGGTGGGACCGTACTCGTTGACCAGCCGCCCGGCCGCGCCGCCGCGCCAGGCCCCGACGTGGTCCTCGTGCAGCGCTTCGCCGCCGATCACCAGCGTCCGCGCCCAGACCTCGTCGCGGCGGTCCGCGCCGGCGCCGTCCAGCAGCCGCAGGTGGGAGGGGGTGAGCTTGACGAACGCGAAGTCCTTGTCGGCCGCGGCGGACGCCCGCAGCGCTTCGCCGGGCACCTCGGAGTCCTCCAGCAGCACCAGTTCCCGGCCGCTCAGCAGCGGGGCGAACAGGCTCGTCACCGTGAGGTCGACGCCGAGCGACGAATGCACGGGCACGGTGCCGCCCGAGCCGGCCGGGAGGTAGGCCCCGGCCGCCCACCGCAGGTAGCCGGCGACGTTCCGGTGGGCCAGGACCGCGCCCTTGGGCAGGCCGGTCGTTCCCGAGGTGTACATGACGTACACGGCGTCTTCGGGTCCGGCCCCGGTCCGGGGCGGCTCGGCCGCCTCCGCCGCGACCGCGTCGGCGAACACCACCGCCGCGTCGCCGCCGTCCACCCGCCCGGCCAGGCCGGACCCGGTCACCAGGCAACTCGCGCCGCTGTCCCGGATCACGTGCGCCAAACGGGCGTCCGGATGCGCCGGCTCCAGCGGCACGTAGGCCGCGCCCGCCTTGAGCACCCCCAGCACCGCCACCACGGCCTCCGGGGACCGGGGAAGCAGCACCGCGACCGTGGCGCCGCGCCGCACGCCGAGCCCGCGCAGGTGGTGGGCGAGCCCGTTGGCCCGCCGGTCGAGTTCGCGGTAGGTCAGCGCGGGCCCTGCGGCGGCCGAGACGGCGGTCGCATCCGGGGTCGCTTCGGCCTGGCGGGCGAAAAGCTCGTGCAGGCAGGCGATCCCGGGCGGCACCGGCGCGGCGTGACGCCAGCGCTGCACGAGCCGGGCGCTCTCGGCGGAGTCGAGCACCGGCAGCGCACCGGCCGGCGTCGCGGGGTCCGCGGCGACGGCGTCGAGCAGGACCTGCAGCGAGCGGGCGAACCGGGCGGCGGTGCCGGCGTCGAACAGGTCCGTGGCGTAGCCGAGCCGGCAGTCCAGCCCGGCCGCGGTGCGGGTGACGTTGAGGTCGAGGTCGAACCGCGCGCCGTCGTGGCCGACGGCCAGCTCGGTCAGCTCCAGCCCGGGCATCGCCGCGACCGCCGGTGGCGTGTTGTGCAGCGTGAAGTTGACTTGGTAGAGCGGGTTGCGGCCCGGGTCGCGGTCGGGGTGCAGGCGCTGCGCGACGAGGTCCAGCGGGACGTCCTGGTGGTCGAAGGCGGCGAGGCAGGTCGCCCGCACCTGCGCGAGCAGTTCGCCGAAGCCCTGCCGCTCGCGCACGCGCGTCCGCAGCACCACCGAGTTGGCGAAGAACCCGATCAGGTCCTGGAGCCCGCGGTAGCGCCGGTTCGCCACCGGCGTGCCGACGCAGACGTCCGCCCGGCCGCTGTAGCGGGCCAGCACGACCTGGAAAGCCACCAGCAGCACCATGAACAGCGTGGCGTCCGCGCCCCGCGCGACGTCGGCCAGGCGGCCGGTCACCGACGGCGGGACGGTGAACCCGTGGACCGCGCCCCGGTGGGTCGGCACGGCCGGCCGGGGCCGGTCCACCGGCAGCGCCGGCTCGTCCGGGGCATCGGCGAGCTCACGCTGCCAGTGGTCGAGCTGCCCGCGTGCCTCGTCGGTGGCGACCCAGTCCTGCTGCCAGCGCGCGTACTCGGCGTAGGTCACGGTCAGCTCGGGCACGCGGGGCGGCGTGCCGCCGAGCCGCGCGGTGTAGTGCTCACCCAGTTCGCGGACGAAGACCGAGAGCGACCAGCCGTCGACGACGGCGTGGTGGAAGGTGAGCAGCAGCACGGATTCCCGCGCGGAGAACCGCAGCAGCCGCGGCCGCAGCAGCGGGCCGGCCGCCAGGTCGAACGGGCGGGACTGGTCGTCACGGGCGACCCGGTCGAAGGCCGCGTCCCGCTCGGGGCCGGGCAGCGCCGAGAGGTCGGTGACCGGCAGGTCCATCGGGCGGGGCGCCGAAACGTGTTGCACGACCCGGCCTTCGTCCACGGTGAGCGTCGTCCGGAGGGCTTCGTGGCGGTCCAGCACGTCGTTCAGCGCGCCGGTCAGCGCGCCGACGTCCAGGTCACCGGTGAGGCGGTAGGCGACGGGGCTGTTGTAGGCGGCGCTCTCCGGAGCCAGCCGGTGCAGGAAGACCATGCGGCGCTGGGTGAACGACGCGGGCGCCTGCCCGCGCTCGTCGGTGCCGGGCAGGCCGGTGGCCCGGCCGCTCTCCCAGATCCGCTGCCGCAGCAGCGCCCGGCGCTCCGGCGGCAGTTCCCGGACCCGGTCGGTGACGTTCTTCGGTTCGACGGTCATTTCCGTGCTTCACCCCCGTGTGCGGTGCCCGGGTCCGCGGCGAGCCCGGTCAGTTCGGCGATCAGCGTGTCCAGCTCGTCGGCGGGTCCGGACGGTGCGGCGGCCCTTGTCCCGACGACCTCCGCGAGGCCGGCGATGGTCGGGTGGTCGAACAGCGTCCGCAGCGGGAGCCCCGGGCCGAGGCCTTCGCGGATCCTCGCCATGACGACCGTGGCGAGCAGGGAGTGCCCGCCCAGCGCGAAGAAGTCGTCGTGCACGCCGAAGCCGTCGACCTCCAGCGCGCCCGCCCAGATGTCCCACAGGGCGCGTTCGTGCGGCGTGCGCGGCGCCACGGCTTCGGTGTCCAAAGTGCGCAGTCCCGCCTCCGGGCCCGGGAGCGCGCCCTCGTCGAGCTTCCCGCTGGCGGTGGTGGGCAGCCGGTCGAGCAGCACGAAGTGGTTGGGCACCAGGAAAGCCGGCAGGCGCCGGGCCAGCTCCTCGCGCAGCCGCGCCGCCGTCGGTGCGTCGCCCCGGCCGAGCACCAGGTACGCCACCAGCCGCCGGTCCTCGCCGACGTCCACTGTGGACACGGCGCAGGCGCGCACCCGGTCCGTGGCCAGGAGGGCGGCTTCGACCTCCCCGGGTTCGACGCGGTGGCCGCGCACCTTCACCTGGCGGTCGAGCCTGCCGAGGAACCGCAGCGTTCCGTCCGCGGCCCGGCGCACCTGGTCCCCCGTGGCGTACATCCGGCTCCCCGGCGGGCCGAACGGGTCGGCCACGAACCGGCGGGCGGTCGCGCCCGGCTGCCCCGCGTACCCCCGGGCCAGGCCGTGCCCGCCGACGTAGAGCTCGCCGGGGACGCCGGGCGGCACCCGGCGCAGCCGCCGGTCGAGCACGTGCAGCGTCGTGCCGCCGATGGCGCGGCCGATCGGCACGGCCGCGCCCGGCTCCGGCGGCCGCTCCATCCGGTGGCACGTGGAGAAGGTCGTGTTCTCCGTGGGCCCGTAGCCGTTGTGGAGCCAGCGCGGCCCGCCCGCCCGCAGGACCGTCGCGGTGCGCCCGGGGTCCAGCACCTCGCCGACGACGAACAGGTGGCGCACTCCGGCGAAGCCCCCGGGGTCGACGTCGACGACCTGGTTGAACAGGGTGGCGGTCAGCGACAGGACCGCGGGCCGGTGGTCGCGCACGGCCGCGAGCACCTCGTCGGGCCCGAGCGGGCGGTCGCCGGGCAGCACCACGACGCGGGCGCCGTGGGCCAGCGCGCCCCACACTTCGAAGGTGGTGATGTCGAAGGCGGGGTCCCCGAGGTGGAGCACCACGTCGCCGGCGGTGATACCGACGTAGTCCGGATCGGCCACCAGCCGGGCGACCCCGCGGTGCGGGACGCCGACCGCCTTGGGGTGCCCGGTCGAGCCCGAGGTGAACACGACGGCCGCCAGCCCGTCCGGCCGGGCGCCTTCGCCGTCGGGCGACGGGCCGGCCGGAACCGGGCCGTCGAGCGGCACCGCCGGCACGGTCACCCAGGACGGCGGCGCGCCCCGGGTCACCACCGCGGCCGGGCGCGCCGTGCGCACCATCAGCGCGAGCCGTTCGGCGGGGTAGGCCGGGTCGAGGACCAGGTACGCCGCACCCGCCTTGAGCACCCCGAGCATCGCGGTGACGAGGTCGGCGGAGCGTTCGAGCAGCAACCCCACCGGGGCGTCCGGGCGGACCCCGGCGGCGGCCAGAGTGGCGGCGAGAGCGCCCGCGCGCCGGTCCAGCTCGCGGTAGGTCCACTGCCCGCGCGGGTCGGCCAGGGCGATCCGGCCGGGGAACTCGGCGACCTGGGCGCGGACGAGGTCCACCACCGTGTCCACGGGCCGGAACGCCGCCGCGGCGGCGTTCTCGCGCTCCAGCAACGCCCGGTCCACCGGGGACAGCAACGGCACGTCCCGGAGGTCGCGGCCGGGATCGTCGAGGACCGCGGCCAGCACGGCGTGCCACTCCCCCGCCATCCGCTCGACGGTCGGGGCTTCCCACAGGTCGCTGGCGTAGCGCACTTCGCAGGACAGGCCGTCGGAGGCTTCGACGACGGTGAACAGCAGGTCGAACGGCGCCGTCGGCGTGTCCACCGGCACGGTCCGCGTGCGCAGCCCCGGCAGCTCCGGCGCCGGGTGCGGGCCGCCGAGCAGCTGGAACACGACCTGGAACACCGGGTGCCGGCTCGGATCGCGGTCGCCGCCGAGGGCCTGGACCACCTTCTCGAACGGCGCGGCCTGGTGGTCGTAGGCCTGTTTGCACGCCACCGCCGTCCGCCGGACCGCGTCGCGCAGGGTGAGCGGCGGCGCCAGGTCCACGCGGATCGCGAGCAGGTTGACGAAGAAGCCGATCAGGCCTTCGGTTTCGGGACGGCCGCGGTTCGCCGCGGCGGTGCCGACCACGACGTCCGACTGGTCGGCCCGGCGGCCCATGGCGACGAGAAAAGCCGCCAGCAGCACCATGAACAGGCTCGCGCCCTCCTCCCGGCCGAAGTCCCGCAGCCGCGCGGCGAACGCGGCGTCGAAGTCGACGTGGTGGCAAGCGCCCCGGTGGGAGGGCACCGGCGGGCGGGGGTGGTCGGCCGGGAGGTCGAGCACGGGAAGCCCGGCCAGCCGGTCCCGCCAGTAGGCGAAGTCCTCGTCGAACGCGCCTTCCTCGAGGCGTTCGCGTTGCCAGGCGGCGTAGTCGGCGTACCGCACGGGCAACGGTGGCAACGCCGGCTCGTCCCCTCGGAGGGCCGCGCGGTAGCCCGCCGCCAGCTCGGCGGTGAGGATGTCGAGCCCCTGCGCGTCCGCGGCCACGTGGTGGACGACGAGCACCAGGACGTGGCGCTCCTCGGCGGTGCGGAGCAGGTCCGCACGCAGCAGGGGCCCGGTGTCCAGCGCGAACGGCCGGGCGACCAGTTCGGCGACGGCCTCGGCCACGGTGACGCTCGGGGCTTCGGCCGAGGTCGTCCGCAGGTCGGTGGTGCCCAGCGGCACCGGCTCGGCCGGGCGCACGACCTGCCGCAGTTCGCCGCCGATGCTTTCGAGGCAGGTCCGGAGCGCCTCGTGCCGGGCGACGCAGGCGGAGATGCTCCGGCCGAGGGCGCCGACGTCGAGCGGCCCTTCGATTTCGGTGACCAGGTGCAGGTTGTAGACCGCGCCCGCCCCGGTCAGCTGGTCGACCAGCCACAGGCGTTCCTGGGCGAACGACGGCACGCCGCTCATGGCCGCCCCCGCCGGGATCGGCGCGGGCACCGCCGCCCGGCCGGGCAGCACCGGCACCCGGGCCGCCAGGAGGATCGCCGACGGCGCCTCGAAGATCGCGCTGAGCGGCAACTCGACTCCGAACCGCTCGTTGACCCGCCAAAGCAGCCGCGTCGCCGACAGCGAATGCCCGCCCAGCGCGAAGAAGTCTTCGTCCGCGCCCACCTCGGCGAAACCGAGTACGTCGGCGAAGAGCTCGCACAGCGCCTCTTCCGCCGGCGTGCGCGCCGCGGTGCGGCTGCGGGCCACGGACCCGGCGAGCAGGCGCCGCGCGTCGAGCTTCCCGCTGGGGGTCAAGGGGAATCCGGACACCACCGCGAGCACCGACGGCACCAGGTACTCCGGCAGGGACCCGCGCAGGGCACGGCGCAGCCCGGCCGGGTCGACCCCGTCGTCGGCCGCGGCGATCACGTACCCGGCCAGGTACCGGACGCCCCGCGCGTCCTCGCTGACCACGACCGCGGCCCGTGCGACTCCCGGCTGCGCGGCGAGCGCCGCTTCGACTTCGCCGAGCTCGATGCGGAAGCCGCGCACCTTGACCTGCTGGTCGGTCCGGCCGCGGAACTCGATCACGCCGTCCGCTCGCCGGCGCGCCAGGTCGCCGGTGCGGTAGAGCCGTTCGCCGGGGGTGAACGGGCTGGCGACGAACCGCTGCGCCGTGCGGGCCGGATCGCCGAGGTACCCGCGGGCCAGCTGCACGCCCGCCACGTACAGCTCGCCGTCGGCGCCCGGGGGCACCGGCCTCAGCGCGGCGTCGAGGACGTGCAGGCCGGTGTTCCACACGGGAAGGCCGATCGGGACCGGGCCCGGGTCTCCGGCCGCCGTCCAGCAGGACACGTCGACGGTGGTTTCCGTCGGCCCGTAGAGGTTGTGCAGCGGCGCGGTGAAGAGTTCCCGGAACCGGCCGGCCGTGCGGGCGGACAGCACCTCGCCGCCGGCGAAGACGTGCCTCAGCGAGGTGCACGCGGCAACGCCGGGCACCGAGAGGAACAGGTCGAGCATCGACGGGACGAACTGGATCAGCGTCACCCCGTGCCGGCGCACGAGTTCGGCGATCCGGCCGGGGTCGCGGTGCGCCCCGGGCTCGGCGAGCACCAGCGTCCCGCCGGCCAGCAGGGGTGACCACAGTTCCCACACGGACGCGTCGAAGCTGACCGGCGTCTTCTGCAGGAACCGGTCGTGGGGCCCGAAACCGAACTCTTCCTGCTTCCACCGCAGCAGGTTGAGCACCGCCGCGTGCGGGACGACGACACCCTTCGGCCGCCCGGTCGATCCCGACGTGTAGAGCACGTAGGCCGGCGACAGCGCACTGATCCGCGCGGCCGGGTCGGTGCCGGCGAACCGGGCCGGGTCCGGAGCCGTCCGGTCCAGCCGGACCACGGCCCCGGGTGCCGGAGCGGACCCGGTCGTCAAGGTGAGCGAAGGGCGGGCGTCGGCGAGCATCCCCTCGATCCGGGCGGCCGGGTACTCCGGGTCGACGGGCACGAAGGCCGCACCGCTCTTGAGCACCGCCAGCAACGCCACCACCAGCTCGAACCCGCGCGGGAGCAGCACCGCCACCCGCTGCTCCGGGCCGATCCCGCGCTCGATCAGCAGCCGGGCCAGCCGGTTGGCGCGGCGGTTCAGCTCCCCGTAGGTCAGGGCGTCCTCGCCCAGGACCACGGCGACGGCGTCCGGGGCACGCCGGACCCGGGCTTCGACGAGCCCGGCGAGCGTCGGCTCTCCCGCGGGCGGGTGGTGCGTCACGAATCCTCCCCGGCTCGGTGCTCAGCGCACATCGGTGGACGTGGCCGTCCGCGGCCCGGACGGGTCAGGCGGTGCTTCGGCCGGCTGGGGATCGCGTTGCCGGATCGGGCTGAACAGGCCGATCGCCACGACCACCAGGAACACCCCGCCGACGGCCAGCAGCGGCCCGCGGGCGCCGAAGTGGGCGACCAGCGCGGTCAGGACGACGGCGCCGACCGGCCCGAGAGCGCTGTGCAGCGTCCAGAAGGCCGCGGTCACCCGTCCGAGCAGGCGGTCGGGGGTGAGCTGCTGTCGCAGGGACATCGAACAGATCCCCGCCAGCGCCATGCCGGCGCCGTAGGCCAGCGCGGCGCCGTCGGCGACCGCGAGGGCGCCCGTCACCCCCATCAGGGCGACGGCGATGCCGCACACCACGTACGAGGTCAGCCAGCACGTCCCGAACCCCCACCGGCGACGCAGCCGGGCCGTCAGGGCGGCGCCGAGGATCGTGCCCGCCCCGGCGAAGCCCAGCAGGTACCCGACCGCGCCGTCGCCGTGGCCGAGCTCGGTGCGGACGCGGTAGATGAACACGTCGAGCAACCCCAGGCTCAGGAAGGTGATGACGGTCAGCAGCATCGTCACCGCGCGCAGCACCGGGCTGGCCCACAGGAACCTCAGCCCGGTGACGAAGCTCGTCCGCACGTCGCGCCAGGCCGGCGCCTCGCCCGGGTCCACCGCTCGGGTCCGCAGCCGGATGGACACCAGCCCGGCGACGGAGACGGCGAAGCTGACCGCGTCCAGGGCGATGGCCACGGTCGAGCCGAAGGACGCGGCCACCGCGCCGGCCAGGACGGGCCCGGCCACGTGGGCGATCGCGTCGGTGGTCTGCAGCCGGCTGTTCGCCTCGACGATCCGGTCGCGGTCCACCAGGTTGGGCACCGCGGCGACGTACCCGACCTGGAACAGCATGCTGAACACCGACGCGCACGCCATGACCGCGTACAGCAGCCACACCTGCGGTTCGATCGCCCAGCACACCGGGATGGCGCCGTAGAGCACCGCGCGGGCGACGTCGCACCAGATCATCAGCCGGCGCCGGTCGATCCGGTCGACGACCATCCCCGCGAACAGCCCGGTGGCGATCGCGCCGGCCCCGGCGACGCCGGTGAGCAGGCCCATCTGCGCCACGGACCCGGTTGCCTGCAGCACCAGCAGGGGCAAGGCGACCAGCGCGAAGGCGTCGCCGAACGCCGAGGTCGTCTGGACCGCCCAGAAGACGGCGAAGTTCCGGTCGCGCCACAACGGGCGGACGCGCAGGTTCGGAGTGCTCATCGGTGCGCGGGTTCCCGCGAAGGCTCGGCCATGGCGACGGCGATCCGGCGCGGGCCGGTGAACGGCTCACGACCGTGCGCGGCCAGCATGTTGTCGACGACCAGCACGTCGTCGCGGTGGTAGTCGAAGCGGACGGCGGCGGACCGGTAGCACGAGCGCAGGTGCTCGGTGACCGCGTCCGGGATCGGGGCGCCGTCGCCGTAGTAGGTGTTGCTGGGTAAACCGTCCTCGCCGTACATCTCGAGCAGGCCGAGCCGCACGGGTTCGGGCAGGGTCGTGACGTGGAAGACGGTCGCGTGGTTGAACCACACGAGAACCCCCGTGACGGGGTGGCGGTGCACCGCGTCACGAACCGCCTCGGTGCGCAGGCGGTCGTCGTCGCGCCACCGGGCCCGGATGCCGTTTTCGGCGCAGTAACGCGAAACCTCGTCCCTGCTTTCGGAGCCGAACGCCTCGCGCCAGGACAGGCCGACCTCGTCGCTGTAGTTGCGCACCACCATCCAGCGGCGCCGAGCGAACTCCTCGCGCACGTCCGGGTCGATCGCCTCGAGGATCCGGCGCGTGTCGGCCAGCGGCGTCGCACCCCGCGTGTGCGGCGGTTCGACGCAGTGGAAGTACAGCACCCGCGGCCACACCGCCTGGTAGGAGTTCTCGTTGTGCAGGAAGATCTCCTGGTCCGGCGGGTAGTCGGTCGAGGTGTACACGTGGCCCTTGATCACGGTGCGCGGGGACGACCGCTCGGAGTAGGCGAGCGCGGGACCGGACAGCGTGCGCACGACGGATTCGAGGCCGTCGACGCCGCCCACGGAGAACCCGCGCAGCAGTACCGCTCCGTGTTCCACGAGCGCTTCGCGCAGTTTCGCGCGCTCCGCGCGGACGCGGTCCACGAGCTCCTCCCCGCTGCCCTCGACGACCAGCGGCAGCGCCGGGGCCGTCACCGGCGGTCTTCCCGGGCGCCGGTGAGCACCGGCAGCAGGCGCCGGTCCCCCGGCTCGGCGGCGGGTGGTTCCGGCGCGGCCTGGTCACCGCCTTCGGTCAGCACCAGGCTCAGCAACCGCCCGTTCTCCTCGAACAGCAGCCCCCGCGACTTCAGCAGGGCGATCCGGCCGGCGAGGTCGGCCTCGCCGCCCGGCCAGGCGGGGGCGAGCTGGTCCGGACGCGCCGGGGAGGCCAGCCGTCGCAGCAGCTCGGCGGTCTGCTCGTCCACGGGGTGCTCGACCGGCACCCCCGACCGCGAGTCGCGCACGACCGGCCCGGCGGGACCCCCGCCGATCAGGCGCAGCTCCGGGCGGGGGCCGTCGCCCGCCCAGGCCGCGCGCCAGGCCGCGACCAGCTCGCGCAGCCGCTCGTGCCAGGTCAGCGCGTTCTGCATGTACCGCCCGAGGTTGTGGTCGGCGAAGAAGTACGCGAGCTCGTCCAGCGCGTCGGCGTCGAAGGGGTAGGTCAGGCCGTAGAAGTCCATCGGGTGCAGGTCGAGCCCGAACTCCGCACGCCGCTTGAAGTACGGGCTGAACCGGTCGAACCGGACCATGAAGACCCCCACCGGCGGCGGCAGGTGCGTCAGCAGGGGCAGGTCGTGGGTGTACCGCTCGTACACGGACTCCTCCTCGCGGGGGAAGCCGATGAGCAGGTTCCAGTCCGGGTCGATGCCGAACTCGTCGCAGTTCTTCAGGAACTGGAGGTTGTGGAAGGCCGTGGTGCCCTTGGCCATCAGCTTCAGCGTGGAGCTCGCCAGTGCCTCGATGCCCGGCTGCACGACGGTGACCCCCGCCGCCGACATCCGGCCGAGGTCCTGGCGGCTCAAGGGCAGCTTCACCTCGTAGTAGATCGAACCGCCCTCGGGTGGTTCGAGGTGCGGGAAGACTTCCTTCGGGTAGCTGCGGGGCATCACGTTGTCCGTGCAGAACAACGAGGTGTACTCCGGCGCGAACCCGAACAGCCAGTTGAACTGCTCGATCGCCAGCTTCGGGTCCATGTTGCGGTAGACCATGCTCTGGCCGTTCAGCCCGCAGAAGGTGCAGTGCGACCGCTGGCCCCACCAGCAGCCGCGGGAGGTTTCGAAGAACAGCATCGGTTTGCTCGTCCCGGTTTCCCGCAGCCCGGGGTGCGCCTCGAGCGCGGCGAGGAAGCTCCCGTACTCCGGCAGCAGCAGGTCGTCGATGTCGTGGTCGCTGCCGATCGCCCCGCGGAAGCGGCCGTCGTGGCAGTTGCGGCGCGTCACCACGCCCGGAATCGCGTCGGCCCGCTCGGGGGCACCGTCGAGGACGTGCTCCAGGAAGCCGGGGAACGTGTCGAGAGCGGGCCCGGAAAAGACGTAGTCGACGACGTCGACGTGTTCGGCGATCACCGCGCCCATCGGCGCTTCGCAGTTCGCTCCGCCGAAGGCGATCAGCACCTCGGGCCGCCGCCGCTTGAGCAGCCTGGCGAGCGCGATGCTCGGCACGTGCTGGGCGAACATGGAACTGAACCCGACGAGGTCCGCTTCGGCGAGCCGGTAGCGGTCGATCAGCCGCTCGCAGAGCGCGGGCAGGCTCGCCCGCAACGCGAGGATGCGTCGCCGGAACTCCGCCCAGTGCTCGCCGCGGTAGAAGCGGCGGAAGTACTCCTCGGTGTTGTCCGGCGCGTCCGGGAAGGCGATCTGCCGGAACAGCCAGTCCCCGAGCCCGGTGTCCACGTGGTCGTGCGTGACGGAGATCGACTCGTAGGTCGTCGCGCCGAAGTGCTCGGCGATGTCCTGGTTCAGATAACAGACCTTCCCTTCGACCCGACCGTCGAAATCCCGGCCGAGCAGCGCGGCCAGTTGACTGAGCGCGAAGGACGGCCGGTTCCAGTCGGCGAAAGGCATGTTGACGAAAGCCACCCGAAGCATCAATCACTCCCCGTTGGTGCCACCCCGAAGCAGATACGGCGGATTGTTTCCGCGTCGCACTCGGCCCATGCGAATTACGGGCATGCCGAATCAATCGCCACGCGTACGGGCGAATTGACGGCAAGCCGATGAACCCCCGGGCGCCGCCCGGTCCCCCCGGTTCGCGGCGCCTGATTCTGCGAGCATAGCAGCCGAGCCGCGATCTGGGTACTCGTTGACCCGACCCGAATGATTCTCGTTGCCCCGCAACACAACCTGTTCACGGCGGCGACGGAACCCGCTTGCACCCTCGCCGAGGGATGCGAATTCGTGAAATTGCCGAAGAAACTTCTCCGCACGAACCTGGGATTGTTCCCGCACGCCCGTCAGGCGACGACTTCACCGGGGGACAGGCATCATCGCAGTCGGCGCGACTGGGCGAGCACTGCCCGCCGAACGTCGCAGCTCCCGTGCGCCAGCTGGAGCACTGGCCCTCCCTCCGCCGGCACCCACAGGCCGACGAGAGGCAACTTCGTAGTACTACAGTGTTTCCCGCAGCTTCAGGACAGTTCGATCGCAGGGGTGAATTGGTGTCCACTTTCCGCTGGCTTGATCGTTACACCGGTTTTTGCGTGAGCGTGGTGGCCGAGTCCGACGCCGAACGAGTTCTGGCCGCGTTCGGTGGTGCGCCGGACGCGGCGGTCCGTGGCGGGCCCCGGGACGCTCAGGCTTTCTACGCGGAAGAGTCCGGCTTTCTCCCGGTGGTGCGCATCGTCGAGCGTGGTGGCTGGTCGGTGGCCGTCGAGCTGTTCAGCGCCGAGGGTGTGCGAAGTCCGGTGGTGCGTCGTCTGGCCGGGCTGGGGCGGGTGGTGTCGTTCAGCCTGGGCGAGGGTGGCTACCGGATCGTCCCCGAAACAGCGGTTCCGGATCCGGCACCGGACGATCCGGGGCGGGCGGCGGTCGAGTTCGTGGAGAGCGCGACCGGGGTCGTCCTGGACGACGTGGTGCTGAAGTCGCCCGGGTTGGTGGGACGGGTCCTGCCCGTGCTACCCGAGCCGGAGGTGCTGCCTTCGCCCGCGCGCTCGGAGGTCGACGCGCGGGTCGTGGCCTCGGTGAGCGGGTCCGCGGAACCGGCCACGCTGCCGGTCGTAACCGATCACGTAGGCGCCTTCCTGGCGGAGGCCGGCGTCGCCGAGGGCGTTTTGGCGGAGGCGGTGTCGCGGTACGGCAACGGCCAGGACGTCGAGCTCGACGACGATTCCGCCGTCGGTGTGGCGTTGCGGGAGCTGCTGGCCGAAGCGTGCCTGATCACCGGCAGCGGCCCGGCGGCGGCCGGGGGCAGCCGCCACGACGTCGAGGAGCTCCGGCAACGGGTCGCCGCGGGCTGGGCGGTCGCCGCGTTGCTGCGTGCGGGGCCGTCGGCCGCGGTCGGGCAGATGCTGCACCGGCGCCGTGGAGCGGGCTGGCGTGAGCGACTGGCCGGTGACCTGGAACGGGTTTCCGCTGCCGGCCCGGATGCGCTCGCGGCGGAAACGGCCGCGGTCGAAGCGAGGCGGTCCCGGTCGACGCGGGTGCCCGCGAACCTCTTCAAGACCCGCCCGGAAGGGGCGGGTCGCCGGGCGCAGGCCGCTGGTGAAGCGCGGCCCGCGCCCGGCCGGTTCGTTCGCCGAGACGACGAGGATCAGTTGTAGACGCCCACCCAGTACTTGTCGTTGTCGAGCAGGCGGGCGCTGTTGGTCAGCGCGCCGAGGTCGGATCCGACGAGGCTGTTCTCGTCGAGCGGGACGTGGGCGCGCAGGCATCGTTCCTGACCGGTGTAGCGGATGCCTTCGAAGTACCACGTGCCGTCGGTGTCGTCGAACCAAGGCACGATCTCGGCGCAGTCCTTGCCGGTCAGGCCGAGCTGGCCGCCGCTTTGCCTGCTGCGGGCGAAGGCGTATTCGTCGCAGCTGTCGTCACGGACGTCCGGCCGTTTCACCCAGGTGCCGTCCTCGCAGATCTTCCGCCGGTTGGCCTCCGCGGCGGATTCGTTGGCGAGGCGGGTCAGCTCGACCGCGCTTCCCCACCCGTCGGGCAGGCTCTGTGCGACGGCGATGCCGATCGCGGCCGCCTGGTGGCGGCTGACGGTGACCTCGAGCTCCGGCGTGAACTCGGGGATGACACAGCCGTCGAAGCCGGAGACGAGGTCGTCACACCGGAAGAGGCTCGACGGAGTCGACCAGTTCGCCGTCGGGTCGACCGGGACGGTGTTCGGCGGCGGCTGCACCGTGAAGCTGTAGCTGGTGTTGAACAGGTCAGCGCTGTCGACCGGGTCGTCGCCGTAGCTGAAGAACGCGTCCTCGGTCTCGCCCTTCGTGAACTTCTCGAGCGTGAAGCCGTCGCCGTCGAGGGCGGAACACGGTGCCGAGCAGGTCGCGGAGAAGCTGGCGATCGGGACGGCCAGTTCTCCGGAGGAGGCGACGAGCGTGACGGCGGCGTCGTCGCTGATCTCGGTGTTGGTGTTCGACAGCGTGATCTCGTGGGAGACGTCGAACGTGGCGGTGCCGAGGATGGCGCCCGTGGGGATCTGGGTGACGGTGTAGACCAGGGTGATGCCGTGGACGCAGGTCTCGGATCGGGTGATCCACCAGGTCTGCGACTCTTCACCGCTGCACCACGCCGCCGCGGCCTTCTTGTCTCCGGTCGTGGCCGGTGTGGTCGCGGGCGCGGTGGAATCGATGCACAGCACCGATTGTGCGCCAGAGGCGGCGTAGCGGGCCATGTCGGCCTTGACGCCGGCACAGGTCGGTGCGGCCGCGGTCGGCGCCACGGGCGCGAGAGCCCGCGCCGGCTGCGGCTTGGCGTCGCGCAGCCCGCCGACGACTTGAGCGAGGCTGAACTTCTGCGGCGGCGACGCCTGGGCGACGCCCGCCGTCATCGACAGGGACAGGGTGACCGCGGTCGCTGTGGCCAAGAACGCGGCTGTTCTTCGCAATCGCACGTGATCGCTCCTCGTGTAGAGCTGTTTCGCATTGGCGTGGCGCGCGGCGCGTGGGCGGTACACGACTTGCGGCGTCGTGACCGGCCGAGACGGCCGTCCCGCCCACGCGCCACGGGCTCGGATGCGCCGCTCGTGGTCGCGGCGATGGGGCGGGCGGGTCAGCACCAGCCGCACGTGAAAGTGGTGTCGCAGCAGATCAGCAAGCTGGAGAACGTCTGATCCATGGGCTGCTCGTTGGTTTCGAACGCCAGGTCCTGCAGGTCGTAGAGGTTCATCGTCGGGTCACCTCCTCACCGGGTCTGGTGTGCGGCCCGCGCTCGATCGGCGCGGGATGCTTCCGAGCGCACCGCGCAGGGTCACCAGGGGGTCGCGGGTGCCAGGAGCGGCAGGGAGACCGGCTGGTCGTGCCAGGCGCTGCCGAGTGCGAGCAGGATCCCGGCGTTGCCCGTGGCCAGATCCATGGACATGCGGTAGAGGTAGTCGCCGGCGAAGGCGATCTCGCCGCGGAAGTCCAGCGCGTGCCAGCCGAGCAACCGGATCTGCCGGCGGAGAACATCGCCGGCGGGTGGGGTGTCGCCGCCCCGCTGGCCGAGCAATGCGATCACGCCGGCGCGGCCGGTGAACAGCCCGCTGTGGGAGTGGTACGGCCCGGCGACGGTCCGCTCGACGAGTTCGAGCGCCAGCGCCATGATCTCGTGGTGCCGGTGCCGCAGGTAGCGGCGTAGCACGAAGCCGATCCCGGTGATCCCTTCGGCGAGGTACATCCGGGTTCGCTGTCCGTTGCGGAGGATGACTCCGCCGTCGGCGTAGGTGATGTTCTGCTTGAGATCCCGGTCGATGCACTTCGCGGCGAGGTCGAGGTAGGCGTGGTCACCGGTGTGCTCGAACATGCGGATGAACAGCAGGGCCGGGCCGGCGGCACCGCGCATCAGCCCGGTGACCGGCCTCGGGCCGGAGGTCTTCGGCGGGGTCAGGTCGTCGTGGTCGATCCAGTCCGCGACCGCTTGGGCCGCGTTCAGCGCGGCGTCTTTGACACCGGAGTCACCGGTTTCCGCGGCGATGTGCGCGCAGTGCAGGCCCACGCCGGCGCGGCCGGACAGCAGGTTCCAGCTCAGGTCGCCGGTGGCAGTCGCAAGGCATCGGTCGAGCACCTTGGTCGCGGTGTCCGTGGCGCCGAACTGCTCGAGGAGGTAGGCGACGCCGTGCAAGCCGTCGTAGAAACCCAAGCTGGAGCGCGGATCCGCGCGCTCGGCCTCCTCGACGAGCCACTGCAGGTGATCGGGATGCGGGGTGCCCCCGGTGGCGGCGACGGCGTAGAGGACTCCGGCCGCACCGTGAGCCAGCGACAGCTTGCCCGCCGGCTCGCCGAAGAGCGCGATGTCGCCGGGGAAGAGCCGGTCGTCCCGCCCGGGGGTGGCGGAGGCGGTGATGGCGGCGGTCAACGAGCGCCTCAGCTCCGGCCACGATTCCCGCGATGCCTCCCACCTCGGCGTCGGCTTTCGCTTCGCGGAGCCCGTTGCGCGCTCGGGTCCGACGATCGTGTCGACGGCGTCTTCGACGAAACCCTTCGGTGTCGGGAAGCGGCGACGGATCTCCTCGGCGAACTCGACCGCCTTCGTGACGTCCTGATGCAGCAACGGGGTGATCGGCAAGAACAGGGACAGCCGCAGGCAGGCCAATGAGTAACGGTCCACCTCGGTACCGTGCAACGGTCGCCGCGGCGAGAATCCCGGGTTGCCGAGACTGGGCCGCCGAGCGGCGTCGGCGAGCTGCGCGATCTCGAAGTCGATCAGCGACACGTCGTCGTGGTCGATCATGATGTTGAACGGGTGCAGGTCGCACAGGACGACCCCACGGGCGTGCACCGCGGCGGCCAAGTCCTCCACGCGCCCGCACACCCGCACCGCCCAACCGGTGAACTCGGCCGCCTCGGCATGGTCGGCACTGTTGCGCAGCAACGGGTTCCGCCGCTTGAACGCCGTGCTCAGCGGCTCGCCGTCGACGAACTCCTCGACCAGGAAATGGTGGTCGGCGAGCACGAAGTAGTCCAGCAGCGCCGGAATGCCCGGGATGCCGGTCAGCCGCTCGATGACGTCACGCTCGTTCCGCAGCCGCGCGACAGCGTCGCGGCCGTCCGGCGCGAGCCCGGCGTGGGGACGGGCTTCCTTGAGGACGACCTTGCTGCCGGTCCGGGTGTCGGTGGCGAGGTAGACGCCGCCGCCGTTCGAGAAGTGCAGCGCCTTCTCCGGCCGGTACGGCAGACCGTCGAAGGTCACTGCGTTGCGCTGCGCCAGTGCCTCGGCGAGGAATTCGGGCACCGACACCCACTCGGGCACCCGGAACGACGCTCCGCGGTGGTCGGCCACGAGTTCGCCGGACGGCGTTTCGATGGCGAGCTCACGAGTTCCGTCGAGCGCGGTGCGGTAGCGCTCGGCGAAGCCGCCGTAGCGGACGTACAGCGGGCCTTGGCGCCAACGCAAGTCGCTGAGGATGTAGGGGCCTTCCTCACCGCGAAGGCGTTCGTCGAGTTCGTGCAGGACATCCTTGAACCGCGTCTCGTCGCGCGGGTAGATCGTGACGAGCTTGCCGCTGGAACCGCGTCCGGCGTACTTCATGTTCCGCATCAGCAGCACCGCCGGGCCGGCGAGGTACTTGAACGGCAGATCGCGTGCGGTGCAGTACGCCCACACCTTGTCCAGCACGGCATCGGCGTTGTCCATGCGCGCGGAGACGTGCACTTTCCAGCCCTGGTGCGGCAAGCGCGCACCCGCCGGGCCGAGCACCACCCAGTCTCCCGACTCCGTCTGCCGCCAGCCCTGCGGCGGCCGCCGATCGGCGATTCCGAAGCCCACACCGGTGTTCAGCCGGAGTCTCTCCGCGGGGATACGCCTCGGCGTGTCGTAGAAATCCGGGTCAGCTGCGCAAAACGAGTCATACCGCGTGTCCACAGAAGTACTCCCCCTCGGTCGGAACACCGGCCTGCGCCCGAAGATGCACCCCGCGACCCGAAGGCCGTCCGGCCCGAATTCGCCGTGCCTCGATGTGGGACCGGCGTTCAGAACGCATGGCGGTGCCCGCGGCAGCGGCGATTACCGCTGGGCGTTCCTGGTTGTTCCCCCTTGTCGCGTGCCGCCATCTCCCCCGGCGAGCACCGCAATCCGTGATTCCAGGTATAGCAGCGTCCAAAAATCCGGTCAAGCGACTCCGAAGCCGTCGGTTGTCCCGTTCCGGCGCGCTGATAACGCTTCCTCACCCGATTGGCCGTTGTGAGGCCGTTTGCCGGTCCGGTAGGCATGATCCCCGGGCGGGATTGGGTTCGGCCGGCTCCGCGACGCCGCTCTCCCGCAAAACGCGATTGCCGATTCCACGCGCACG
Organism: Amycolatopsis sp. NPDC098790; assembly: GCF_044759945.1. Lineage (NCBI taxonomy): Bacteria > Bacillati > Actinomycetota > Actinomycetes > Pseudonocardiales > Pseudonocardiaceae > Amycolatopsis > Amycolatopsis sp. NPDC098790. Next base: position 879,484 of record NZ_JBIWAI010000002.1, on the reverse strand, counting down.
ACTGCGCGCCTGAAATGTGACGTCAAACTACTCATTCGCACATCTTCGTCGCCTCTACACCATTGCGGAATCACGTCCGAACCGCCCTGAAGACCTCCGAATACACAACGGAAGAGGAAGGCACCATGAGATTCCGAAGAACGGTTGCGACAGCAGCATCGATCGTCGCCTCGGCGTTCACGCTGACGTCTCCCGCGGAAGCGACCGAGCGCGGGTTCTACGGAACGTTCAGCCTGGACGGGGCGCCGCAGACGACCGCCGACACCGGGTCGGGGCCGGGATTGGCGACCGTGCGGGCGTCCTGCGACTCCGCACCCGATGCGCAGTGGCAGCTGGCCCGGTTCACCACCTGCTGGCACGCCGGCCTCACCTACACCGCCCGTGACATCCGCACCGGCCGCCCGGTCGGCAGCGCCAGGTTCACCATCACCAGGAAACCGAGCTCAACCCGAACGGCACCGGCTGGACCGAGAACGCCTCACTGCTGTTCGTCCCCAACTCCGCACAGGGCGTGGTGACGACCATGCTCGCGTCCTGGACCGCCTCGTGCAGCTCGCGGTGCACCACCACCAAGTCCACGCCGTTCCCGGCCGGCAGCCCCATCGCCGCCGGCCAGACCCTTTCCGGCACCATGACCTACAGCAACGCCCAAGCCAAGGGCGCGGTCGACAACTTCCAGACGAGCTACACCCTGCAGCTCGTCTCCCCCGGCTCGATCATCGACACCCCCGTCAACTACGGCGCACCCCCGCTGCGCTGCGACAACCAGGTGGGCAGCACCGCCGGCTGCGTGGTCAGCGTCTACACCCCCACCTTCAACGTCGACAGCTTCGAGTTCCCCGCCGCGGCCGCGGGCGTCCGATGGGCGCAGGACAACCTGCCCACGCACCCGGGGAAACAGGGCGCCGGCACGCCGCTCAAGCGGCTGGCCGACACCGCGAAACAGCGCGCGAACCGAACGCTGATCTGCGAGACCGGATGGACGCCACTGACGAGCGTACCCACCGACAGCTGTGACGAGTTCCCCTTCGCTGCCACCACCCAGGGCGGCAGCATGAGCGGGCCGGACTGCGCGGAGATCGTCCCGCCCGACGTCGGGCCGGTGACCGTGCTCAAGCCCGCCGCCGGCGCCACGACGTGCGCGCGAGCCCACGTACCGTTGCGCCAGAACACCGACGTCGGCGGCGACCTCGGCCAGTTCGTCCAGGGTCAACGCGTCCTCGACGCCGACACCTACTGGGTCACCACCCTCTGACCACCCTCGCCGGTCGCCGCGCGCACGGCCCGCACAGGGCAGCGGCGACCGGCGCACCTCGGCACGGAGTCAGCCACGCCGACGCCGCAGGATCACCCCCGCCGGCCACCGACCCGAAATCACCAGATCGCTCGTCAGCCGAACACCGCTCACCCGTTCCACCAACCGGAGTGCGGCTACCCCGAGGTCGCCGTCGCCGGTCACACCGTCCGGGTCGATGCCGGCAGCGCGCATGTCGGCCACCAGCCGATCGGGCTCGGTTCCCGAACGGCGCGCCGGGATCGCCGGCTCGAACTCCGTCACCAGGACACCGTCGACCGCGTGGGAGAACCTCTCCATCCCGCTGCCCGAATGGTAGAAGCACACCGCCTCGCCGCCTCGTGAGATCGACTGCAGCCATTCCCCGTCGGCACCCTTGAGCGACTGCAGCTCGATCAGGATCGACCAATCACCGCTCGACGCGACCCGAACGCCGGCTCCGCCCCGGTGATGAGCCTCCGACTGAGCTTGCCCCGCATCCCAGCGAGCGTCGGCAACGGTGGTCGCGCCGGCTGCCGCCAGCAGGTCCTCCGCGGAAACCCGGCGGACACAGGTCAGGCACCACATCACCATCGCCGGGTCGAGAACCCATCCGAGGTCGGCGTCGAAGTCCCCTTCGGCTGTCATGAACCCGACCATAGCGAGATCAGCCACGTAGCAGCGCATCCCGGGCCGCGACGATGCCGGACACGGCCGGGCACCCGTTGCCCGAACCGGGCGCGGCCGACGTCAGCGTCGCGCCGAAGTGCAGGTTGCCTGCCCCTTCTTCGGCCGGGTGTTCCCGCGCCTCGTCGGCGGCCTCCTTTGTGGACTTTCCCCGGCAAGGGCTCTCAATCGGCCGTCTCTGGCGTGGTGCCGCTGGTGGACGTTGCCTCGGTGGACTCGATGCGGTCGACCGTCTGGCGGCTCCACTCGTGGATGGCCGCGGCCTGGTCGGGGGTCAGCGCCTCGAAGAAGTAGCGGCGGATGTTGTCCGCGTGGCCCAGGATGGCGGCGCGAGCGGCGCTGCGGCCCTTGGCAGTCAGGTTGATCCCGGTGCGGCGGCCGCTGGACTCGTTGGCGGTCCGCTTCACCAGCTCGCGGTTCTCCATCCGGGTCAGCTGGTGCGCGACGCGGCTCTTCTCCCAGTCGAGCGACTCGGCCAGCTCGCCGACGCGCATCTCGCCGCCGGGGGCCTGGTGCAGAGTCACGAGCACGCTGAACTCGGCTTTGGAGATGCCGTGTTCGCGCTGCAGGTCGCGGTCCAGTTCGCGGTTGAGGAGGCGGTGCGCCTGCATCCAGGTGTGCCAGAGCTCCCACTGCTCCGGCTCCAGCGTGCGTGGTCCGACCATGACCGGATCATAGCGACAGCGAAGTTGACAAGACAACTTACCGAGCTACAGTTGTCACGTCAACTCGACTGAGAGGTGGAGCATGGAACGTACGGTCGTGGTCGTCGGCGGAGGGTACGGCGGCACGCTGGTGGCCAAAGAACTTGATGCCGACGCGAACGTGGTCCTCATCGATCCCCGGGAGGGTTTCGTCAACGCGGCCGCGTCGCTGCGGGCGCTCACCCGGCCGGACTGGGCACCCCACGCGTTCTTCCCGTTCGGAACGCTGCTCGAGCGGGGACGGGTGATGCGCGACCGGGTGGTCTCGGTGGATCCGAAGAGCGTGACGCTCGCATCGGATCAGCGGGTCGAGGCCGACTACCTGGTGCTGGCCACCGGTTCCGGCTACCCGTACCCGGCCAAGCCGAACCCGGAGGCCAACGACATCGCCCAGCAGCTGGACGATCTCCGCGAGACCCACAGGGAACTGTCCGGCGCCGGTCGCGTGCTCATCCTCGGCGCCGGCCCGGTCGGCCTGGAACTCGCCGGCGAGATCAAGGACGTCTGGCCGGACAAGGGCGTGATCATCGTCGACCGGGCCGACCGGCTGCTTCCCGGGTTCCTGCCCGAGGTACGCGACGGCCTGCACCACCAGCTCGACGAGCGCGGCATCGAACTGCGGCTGGGCACCGGCCTGACCACGCTGCCGCCGGTACCGGCCGGCCAGGCCGCCCCCTTTGCCGTCACCACCGGCTTTGGCGAGGAAATCGTGGCCGACATCTGGTTCCGCGCGTTCGGCGTCCGGATCGACACCGGCTACCTGGCGGACGGACACCTGACACCGCTGACCGAACGGGGAATGATCCCGGTCGCCGAGCACCTGAACGTCCAGGGCTACGACCACGTCTACGCCATCGGCGACGTAGCCGACCTCCCCGACCCCAAGATGGCGTCCTACGCGATGGAGCACGCCGCGATCGTGGCGAAGAACATCAAGGCACAGCTCGCCGGCGACCGGCCGGACGCCGTCCACACCCCCACGCCCGACCGGCGAATCCTGCTCCCGCTGGGAACACGAGCGGGAGTCGGCCAGCTCCCGACTCCCGACGGCCCCTCCGCGGCAACCGTGGCGACAGTCCACGAACGCAAGGGCGCCGACCTGTTCACCGCACGATTCGCCGCCCGCTTCGGCCGACCTGACCACACGCCGTCGTGGATTGGACCATAGCGCAGGTCATGCCGAATTCACTGATCGGACGTGTTCCGCTCCGATCACCGTCCTAACCGGACCTCGCGGTAGGTTTCCCCGCCATGACCACAGCACCGAAAACCCCTCTGACCGCCACGGCCGACGGGCCGGACCTGCCGTCCAACTGGGACCGCTGGGGCGCGGACGACGAACTGGGCACGCTCAACCTGATCACCGATGAGGCCCGGGCCCGCGGCGCCGCCCAGGCGCGTACCGGACGAACGGTCTCGCTGGCCCAGCCGATCCACCCGACGCCGCTCGTCAGCGGGCCCTTCGCCCCGGCCGTCCGCGAACTCTCCCCCGTCCAGCAACTGATGCAGTACTGCGGAAACGCCCCCGCGTCGGCGGACGTCATGCTGGTGACCAACCACCACGCGCGCTCGACCCACCTCGACGCCTTGAGCCACCAGTTCCGGGACGGCTGGGTCTACCCGGGGCGCCCGGTCGCGGAGTGCGTCACCCCGGCCGGCGTGCGGCACGCTTCCACCGGGGCCTTCGCCGCCGGGATCACCACGCGGGGTGTCCTGTTCGACCTCGCCCACGACGGCCCCCTGCCCCCGGGACACCCGGTCACCTCGCAGGACTTCGAGGCCGCCGAAGCACGCCAGGACGTACGGCTGGAGCCGGGAGACGCCCTGGTGGTGCGCTTCGGCTGGGTCCACGACATCGATCCCGAACGGCCGTTGCCGGGCATCAGCCTGGACGCGGTGCGGTGGATGCACGAGCGCGGGGTGTCCCTTTACGCCGGCGACCTCGCCGACGCCCATCCCCCACTCGATCCCGCCGTCCCCGGGCCGATGCACCGCATCGCCCTGCCCCTGCTGGGCATGCCCCTGATCGACGCCGTGGCGCTGGACGAACTGGCCGCCGTCTGCGCGGAGCTGAACCGCTACACCTTCCTGCTCACGGTGGCGCCCCCGCGCATCCACGGGTTGACCGGCGTCCCGGTCAACCCGCTGGCGATCTTCTGACGGCGGGACGAACCGGGTGCCTCACGCGAGCACGTGGGCGAAGGCGTCGGTGATCAGGGCGCGGAACCAGCGGTGCGCGGCGTCCTGGTCGTGGCGCGCGTGCCACGCGAGGACCGCCGGGACGGGCGACGGGAGGCCGGGCATGGGGTAGCTGCGCAGCACCGGGGGGAGCACCTGTCCGGTGAGCCGCCCGGGGACGACGGCGATCAGGGGGTGGGCGGCCAGGATCGGCAACGCCAAGGCAACCGTGGGCACGGTGAACGTGACGCTCCTGGTCAGGCCGCGCGCCTCCAGCAGTTCGTCGACGCGGTTGTGACGGCGGCCGCGCCGGGAGATCACGACGTGCGGGAGGGCCGCGAACGCGGCCCAGCCCGACGGGTCGTGGGGCAGGTCCCGGCGGCCGATGACGGCCAATTCGTCGGTCAGCACCGTGGTCGAGCGGATCTCCGTCCGCGGTGGCGCCTCGTCGGTGATCTGGAGGTCGATCCGGCCCTGGCGCAGCTCGTCGGTCGTGGTGTGGGTTTCGCCGATGACGCGAAGGCACACCCCGGGCGCCACCCCGGGCAGGATGGTGGCGAGGCGCGGCAGGAGCGCTGCGGCGACGACGTCGTTGCACTGGATGGTGAAGGTGCGCTCCAGCGTGGTCGGGTCCACTTCGGACACCGGGGTCAGCACCGACCGGGCCTGGGTGACGAGGTCGTGCACCTGGTCGCGGACCGCCTCGGCGTACGGCGTGGGCAGCATGACCCGTCCGGAGCGGACGAGGATCTGGTCACCGGTCGCCCGCCTGATCCGGCCGAGCGTGCGGCTCATGGCCGGCTGCGTGAGGTGGAGGCGGTCGGCCGCCGCGCTGACGCTGCGCTCGTCGAGCAGCGCGTCCAAGGCCACCAGCAAGTTCAAGTCGAAATGCACGGCGGTAATGGTAGGCAGGCCGACTATGCATTTGATGTCAGGCGCGACGGCTCGTTGACTGGTGGTGCGGCGCCACCGCACCGCACGACGGAGGGAATGGACGATGCGAACCGTCATTGTCGGAGCAGGACTGGTCGGACTCACCACCGCGGCTTCGCTGGCCCTGCTCGGGCACGACGTCATCGTGCTGGAACACGCTTCGGAGGTCCGCGCCGCCGGGGCGGGCATCGGTCTCTGGGAGAACGCGTTGCGGGAGTTCGACCACATCGGTGTCGGAGACGTCGTCCGAGGCCTGGGCGAGAAGATCGACACCTGGTTCTTCGACCCGGCCGGCCGCCCGATCAGGAGCGCCCGCTACCAGGACGCCGACCACCGGTTCCTGCTCGTGCCGCGGCCGGCCCTGAACACCCTGCTCGCCGACACCGTGGGCCGGGACCGGATCCGACTGGGAACCCACGTCACCGGCTTCACCGAGCACGACACGCACGTCGCGGTGCGCCTCGCGAACGGCGAAGAACTGCGCGCGGACCTGCTGATCGGCGCCGACGGGGTGTACTCCGGCGTGCGGGCCTCCCTGCTACCCGGCAGCGAAGCGGTCGAACACGGCGGCCACTACGCCTGGCGGGCACTCGTCCCGTCCGGGGGCGAGCGGCCGGAAGGCACCGTACTCACCATCGGCGCCGCCCGGACCCGCGGCGGGTACGCCCCGGTCGCCGAAGGCCGGACGATGTGGATGATCAACCAGTTCGACGCCGGCGAACTGGTCGGCAGCAAGCGGGACCGGGCGCTGCTGCGCGCCCGGCACCTGGCCGAAGGGGGCTGGCACGACGACCTGCTGGCGATGATCGCCAGGACGCCCGAGGACGCGATCCTGGAGAACCGGATCATGCTCGTGCCCGAACTGCCCACCTGGACCGGCGCCCGGGTCGCCCTCGTCGGGGACGCCGCCCACGGCCTCTCCCCGCACATCGCCGCCGGCGGCACGCTGGGCATCGAGGACGCCGGGGTGCTGCGCACCGAACTGGCGGCCGCGCCCGACACGGCCACGGCTCTCGCCCGCTACGAGCGCAGCCGCCGAGCCCGCTTCGACGAAGTCCGCGAGCACTCCACGGCCGTGGAACTCGCCGACGGAGCCGCCGAGTTCGCCGAGCGCTACGCGGCTTTCAGCCACTGGATGCTCACCACCGCACCCGCGACCTGAGCCCGAAGCGAGGCCCGCAGATCGCCGACGACGAGCCGGGTGGTCCGCCGGCACCACGCCAAGTCGAGACGCAGCCGCGTGGCGCGGGCGGTGGCCACGTCGTGGTCCTCGCGGCACCGGGTCACGGGCGCGGTCTGCTGGTGAGGCCGAGCAGGGTGAGCCGCTCGGCGGTCGCGGTGCCGGCGACCGCGGAGAACAGCGCGAGGACCTGGGTGCGGTCCTCGTCGACCAGCGACTGGCAGTCCAGCTCCAGCAAGCCCACCTCGGGGTGCAGGATCCGTTTGCGGCGGCACCGCATCACGGCGACGTCGTGCAGCTCCCACAACCCGGCGAACTCGGGGCTGCCGGCGCGCAGCTGGTCGACCAGGGCGCGGGCGGGGTCGTCGTCACGGCGGGCGACGGCCGCCCGCAGGTCGGCGACCAGGGCCCGCGACTCGCCCGCGTGGTCGGCGACCGGGAACCCGCCGCGCGCGCCCGGGTCGGTGAACCAGCGGTAGATGACGCTCGCCTCGGGGCCGGTGCGGCCGGTGAGGTCACCGAACACCGCGCGGGCGAGGTGGTTCTGGGCCAGCGTGTCGCCGAGGTCGGTCATCACCTGGGCGGGCACGTCGTGCAGCCGGTCGAGGACGGCCAGCAGGGCCGGGGCGACGTGCCGGTCGCCGCGGCGGCGGTCCGGCACGTTCAGCCCGCACAGCCGGTAGAGGTGGTCGCGTTCGTCCAGGCTCAGCCGCAGCGCGCGGGTCACGGCGCGCAGCACCGACTCCGACGGCGTCGCCGTGGCCCGCTCCTGCTCGAGGCGGGTGTAGTAGTCGGTCGAGATGCCGGCGAGCCCGGCCACCTCCTCCCGGCGCAGCCCCGGGGTGCGCCGCCGCCCGGCCACGACCAGGCCGACGTCGGCGGGGCTGAGCGCCGCACGCCGGACGCGGAGGAACCGAGCGAGCTGCCGAGTGTCCACAACGAACAGTCTGCGCCACCGGCACCGCGCCAGGCAGGGAGAACTTCACTCTGCCTACCGCGCGCCCCACCGCCGAAGCTGGGTTCCACCGACTCACGAACGGAGAAATCGCATGTCTTCCGCCCGCACCTGGTTCGTCACCGGCGCCTCCCGAGGGCTCGGCGCGCTCTGGACCGAAGCGGTCCTCGACCGCGGCGACCAGGTCGTCGCCACCGCCCGCGACGTCGCGGTCCTCGAACCGCTCGCCGGCCGTCACGGCGGCCGGCTGCTGCCGCTGGCACTCGACGTCACCGACCGGGCTGCCGTCGACGCCGCGGTGCACGCCGCCGAGCAGCGCTTCGGCGGCGTCGACGTCCTGGTCAACAACGCCGGGCACATGCTCGTCGGCGCGGTCGAAGAGGTCGGCGCCGAGCAGGCCCTGGCGCAGATGGACGTCAACTACTTCGGTGCGCTGTGGACCACCCGGGCCGTGCTGCCCGGGATGCGTGAGCGCCGCTCCGGCCGGATCCTGCAGGTCTCCTCGATCGGCGGGCTCGTCGCCTACCCGGCGCTGGGCATCTACCAGGCCACCAAATGGGCCCTGGAAGCGATGAGCCAGTCCCTGGCCGCCGAGGTCGAGGCGTACGGCATCCACGTCACGCTGATCGAGCCGATCATGTTCCCCACCGGACTGGCCGAGGCCTCTCCGCAGTCCCAGCCGAACCCGGCCTACGCCCACGCCCGGGAGGCCCTGTTCGCCGGGTCGGGCAGTGGTTTCGCCCCGGGCGACCCGGCCGCGACTTCGGCGGCACTGCTGGCGGTGGCCGACGCCCCGAACCCGCCGCTGCGGGTGCTGTTCGGCACCGGCGGCCTCGACGCGCTGCGCACGGAGTTCGCCGGCCGGCTCGCCGGGCTGGAGCAGTGGGACCACCTCTCCCGCCTCGCCCAGGGCAGCACGACCGGGAAGTGACCGCCCGGCCACGCGCGGCTTCGAGGGCATCACGAAAACACCGGCAGTTCCGCGACGACTTCCTTGGTGGCCCTGGCGAAGTTGAACGTGATGAAGTGCAGACCCGGGACACCTTCGGCGAGAAGTCGCTGGGCGAGCAGGATCGCCTGCTCGATGCCCAGGCTCCGGACGGCCGCGGGATCGTCCGCGACCGCGTCGAACCGCTCCGCCAGGTGGGCCGGGAACGGCGCCCCGGACAGCTGCTCCGAGCGGGCGATGGTCTTCATCGTCGTCACCGGCATCAGCGCGGGGATGATCGGCGTGGCACAGCCCGCCGCCGCGACGCGGTCGCGCAGCCGGAGGTAGTCGTCGGCGTCGAAGACCATCTGGGTGATGGCGTAGTCCGCGCCTGCTCGGCACTTCGCCACGAAGTGGGCGGTGTCCGCCTCCGGCGAAGCCGAACGCGGGTGCCCGAACGGGAACGCGGCCACGCCCACGCAGAAGTCGCCGTGCTCACGCAGCAGGGTCACCAGCTCGCTCGCGTACTCGAGGCCCTCCGGGTGGCGGACCCACTCGCCGCCGATGTCCCCGGGCGGGTCGCCGCGCAGCGCCAGCACGTCGACCACCCCGGCGTCGGCCAGCGCCCCGACGAACGACCGCAGGTCCCGGACCGAGTGGTCGACCGCGGTGAGGTGGACGACCGGCAGCATCGTGGTCTCCCGGGCGATCCGGGCCGCGACCGCGATGGTGTTGTCCCGGGTCGATCCGCCGGCTCCGTAGGTGACGGACACGAATCCCGGGTGCAGGGATTCGAGCTTGCGGACGTTCTGCCAGATCCGGCCGGCGTCGTCGGCCGGACGCGGTGGCATGAACTCCAGCGAGAGCACCGGCGTGCCGGCGGCGAGACGGTCCCGGACCGTGCGGGGGACCGCGGCGGGCGGGGCGACCGCCCGCCGCGGTGAAGTGCTCGTCACGCCCGCGCCCTCAGCTGCCCGGTGGCCTCGACCAGGTTGGCCAGGGTGGCCCGCACCTCCGGGTAGCCACGGGTCTTCAGGCCGCAGTCCGGGTTGACCCACAGCCGCTCGGCCGGGAACGCGGCGACCGCGGTGCGCAGGTGCCCCACGATCTCCTCGACCGACGGCACCCGCGGCGAGTGGATGTCCCAGACGCCCGGCCCGGCCTCGTTCGGGTACCCGGCCCGGGCCAGGTCGGCGACGATCGCCATCGCCGACCGCGCCGCCTCCAGGCTGATCACGTCGGCGTCCATGTCGACGATCGCCCGCAGCACGTCGCCGAACTCGGCGTAGCACATGTGCGTGTGGATCTGGGTGTCGTCCCGCACGCCCGCGGTGGCCAGCCGGAACGACGCGACCGCCCAGTCCAGGTACGCCGCGCGGTCCGCGGCGCGCAACGGCAGGGTCTCCCGCAGCGCGGGCTCGTCGACCTGGATGACCGAGATCCCGGCGGCTTCGAGGTCGGCGACCTCGTCGCGCAGGGCCAACGCGACCTGGCGGGCGGTGTCACCCTCGGGCTGGTCGTCGCGCACGAACGACCACGCGAGCATCGTGACCGGCCCGGTCAGCATGCCCTTCACCGGCTTTTCGGTCTGGCTCTGGGCGTAGGTGGCCCACTCGACGGTCATCGGCTCGGGCCGGGCGACGTCGCCGACGATCAGCGGCGGACGCACGTACCGCGTGCCGTAGGACTGGACCCAGCCGTGCTCGGTGGCCAGGAACCCGGTCAGCCGCTCGCCGAAGTACTGGACCATGTCGTTGCGCTCGGGTTCGCCGTGCACCAGCACGTCCAGGCCGAGCCGCTCCTGCTCGGCGATCACCGCGCGGACCTCGGCGCGCATCGCCTCGCGGTAGGCGTCCTGGTCGAGCTTGCCCGCCCGCAGCGCCGCGCGGGCCTTGCGCAGGTCCGCGGTCTGCGGGAACGAGCCGATCGTGGTGGTCGGCAGCTCCGGCAGGTGCAGGCGCTCCTGCTGGGCCTGACGGCGCTTGCCGTACGGGCTGACGCGGTGCAAGTCGGCGTCGGTGACCGCGGCGACGCGGTCACGGACGGCGGGCACCTGCACGATCGGCGAGGCCGCCCGCGAGGCCAGGCGGTCGGCGTTGGTCCGCAGGACGCCGGCGATGGCGGTGCGGTCCTCGGTCAGGCCGCGGCGCAGCGTGACGATCTCGCCGAGCTTCTGCCGGGCGAAGGACAGCCACCCGGCGATCTCGGGGTCCAGATCGGTCTCGAGGGTGACGTCGTAGGGCACGTGCAGGAGCGAACAGGACGCGGCGACGTCGACCGAGCCGGCCAGGCCGAGCAGCGTGGCCAGGGTGGACAGCGCGGCGGTGAGGTCGGCGGCCCAGACGTTGCGGCCGTTGACGACGCCCGCGACCAGCCGCTTGTCCAGGATTCCGCCGGCACGCGCGAGGTCGTCGAGGTTGGCCGCGGCGTTGTTCGTGAAGTCCAGCGCCAGGCCCTCGACCGGCGACGACGCCAGCACCGGGAGCGCGTCGCCGAGCCGGTCGAAGTAGGACGCGAGGAGGATCTTCGGCCGCGCGGTTCCGGCGGCGAGGGTGGCGTAGGTGTCGGCGACCTCGGCCAGGACCTCGGCGGGCTGGTCGGTGACGAGCGCGGGCTCGTCGAGCTGAACCCACTCGGCGCCGGCCTCGTGCAGCTGCCGCAACAGATCGACGTAGAGCGGGACGACCCGGTCGAGCAGGTCCAGCGGCCGGAAGCCCTCGGTGCCGGTCGGGTCCTTGGCCAGCAGCAGGAAGGTCACCGGGCCGACGAGCACCGGCCGGGTCGTCACGCCCAGCTCGAGAGCCTCGGCGAACTCCTCGACGGGCTTGCTCGCGTCCAGGGTGAAGCGGGTGCCGGGCCCCAGCTCGGGCACGAGGTAGTGGTAGTTGGTGTCGAACCACTTCGTCATCTCCAGCGGCGGCGCGTCCGCGGTGCCGCGGGCCATGGCGAAGTAGCGGTCCAGCTTGCTCTCGGCCGCGCGGTGCCGCTCGGGGATCGCGCCGAGCAGGACCGCGGTGTCCAGCACGTGGTCGTAGAACGAGAAGCAGTTGCTCGGGATCTCGTCGATTCCGGCGTCGCGCAGTTCGGCCAGATTCCGCAGCCGCAGGTCGCGAGCGGTGGCGCGCAGGGCGTCGGCGTCGATCCGGCCCTTCCAGTAGGCCTCGACGGCCTTCTTGAGCTCCCGGTCGGCGCCCTGTCGCGGATAGCCGTACACGGTGGCGCGGCTGGTCGGGGTGGTACTGGTCACGGGGCTCTCCTTCGCGAGTCCGCGTGGACCTGCGGGAGCGCACGGCAAACCGCGACCGTTCCCGGTCGTGATCCGGCGTGACCTGCCCGCGAGGTCGCAGCCAGCACCCCACGGTCGTGGGGTGCGCAGCCGGCAGGTCTTCGGACTCGCGGGCGTTCCGGCGCGTGCGCCGGGTTCCTACCGGCCGTCGCTTCCCAAGCCGGGTGGCTCAGTGCTCGTCCCTCGAAGGGACTGACGGCGTTCGTTCCCACTCACCGCTGCGGGGCAGTCCCGGATTTCCACCGGGTTCCCTCTTGCCTCGGTCACCGCCACGGGCACGCGGAGACCGAACCAGCTGCACCTCGGACTGTAGCGGCTCCCGCCCGGGATTCGGCCGGTCCAGCCGGTGATCCGGGTCGCGAAGTCCTCTCCCGTCGAGGACGACGCTCACCCGGCGGCGGACGGCTCCGGTGCGGCCATCACCCAGCGCACCGCGTGCACGAGGCTCTTCCCGGCGATGCGCACGACCGTGGCCTCCGCGACCGGCAGGTGGGGCAGCCGCAGCTCCGGCCGCGCCCAGCCGGGCAGCATCGCCACCGCCGACGCCGCCAACGCGGCGTACGGAAGCCTCGCCGGCCACGGGATCGGCGGGGTGACCAGCAGGAAGCGGGCGGCCAGCCGGGCGTCGCGGGTGCCGCGCAGCTCCGGTCGGTACGCCGCCAGTTCGTCCTCGAGTGCGGCGACCGTCACCGGCGGGTCCGGCACGCCGAGCGCGCGGGCGATGACGGCGGTCTCGGCGACGTAGCGATCTCTGCCCGCGTCGTCGAGCGGGTGGGCGCCGTACCGCTGGTGGGCGCGCAGAAAGCTGTCGACCTCGGCGATGTGGACCCACGCGAGCAGGTGCGGGTCGTCCGCGCGGTAGGGCCGCCCGTCCGCGGCGACCCCGCGGACCCGCCGGTGCACGGCGCGCACGGCCGAAACCGCGCGGCCGGCGTCGTCGGCCGTGCCGAACGTCGTCGTGGCGAGGAAGGTGCTGGTCCGCTGCAGCCTGCCCCACGGATCGCCGCGGTAACCGGAGTGCGCGGCCACCGCCGCCATCGCCAGCGGGTGCAACGACTGCAGCAGCAACGCGCGCAGGCCGCCGACGAACATGGCGGTGTCGCCGTGCACCCGCTGGATCGCGCTTCCCGGAGCGAACCACCGCGGCCCCGGCGCACCGTGGATCCGCGCCCGGTTACGGGGGCCGTCAGGACCCGCGATCCGGGCGAAGAGCGCGTCGCGAGCCCGTTCCCGGATCGCGGTCACGACGGGCGGTGGTGCAGCCATGAGGTCCTCCGCTCCGCGAGCTCGTCCGATTCACCGTCGATGCAAAACGCCTGCGTCCCGGAAGGGCCACCAACGCGGCCGCCGGCTCCACAACAGGCACTGTACCTGCGAATTCCGGTGGCCCGACGGGATGTTTTCCCGATCCCGGCCGGCCGCCCGCACACTTCCGTGACCGGCTTACCCGGCAGCAGTGGCGGCGCGGGCCTAGATTCGCATCGTCCGTGCATCAGTGATCGGGAGACTTCGCATGACCGACAACGCCTCGCGTGCGGCCGGGACCGCGACGACCCCTCCGCCGCGGTGCACGGTGCTGGGAGCGACCGGGTTCGTCGGCCGGGCCCTGGTCGCCGACCTCGTCGCCGCCGGACACCCCGTGCGCGCTCTGTCCCGCACCGCGGCGCACCACTTCCTCGACGGCGTCGAGGTGACGCTCGGGGACGCGGCCGATCCCCGGGCGCTCGCGACCGCGGTCGCCGGCGCGGACGTGGTCGTCCACCTCGTGCACTCGCTGGCGCGAGCCGACTTCGCCGAGCACGACCGCGTCATCGCCGAACGCCTCGCCGCCGTGGCCGCCGCGGCCGGGGTCCGGCAGATCGTCTACCTCGGCGGGCCGCGGCCGGTGACCGCGACGTCGCCGCACCTGGCATCCCGGTCCGAAGTGGCCGGCATCCTGCTCGGCGGCAGCGTCCCGGCGATCGCCTTGCAGGCCCCGATGATCCTCGGCCGGGGGTCGGCCGGGGTCGAGCTGCTGTCCCGGACCGCCCGGCTGCCGATCCGGCCGCGACCGCGGTGGACCGCCCGGCGCAGCCGACCGGTGGCCCTCGCCGACGTCCGGCACTACCTGCGCGCCGCTGTCGATCTCGCACCGCTGAGAGGCCGCTTCGACGTCAGCGGGCCGGAGGCGATCAGCTACCACGACCTGGTGCGCCGGTGTGCTCGCGTGCTGCGCCGTCCCGCCGCTCTCGCGCTGCCCGCACCGGTGTGGTCGCACGAGGCCGCCGCCCGGATCGCCGGGATGACGTCACCGGTTCCCACCGCCGTCGCGGCCGGGCTGTTCGCTTCCCTCGAGCACGACCTGCTGCCGGCTGACGCCCCGGCGGAGACCGTCCTGCCACCGCCGGCCGCCGGGGCGACCAGTCTCGACAACGCCCTGCGGGCGGCCCTCGGTGCTCCGCTCCCGACGACTCCGCGAGGGCGGTCGTACCGGGAAGAGAACACCGAAAGCTCGGCGGCCACCCCCGAGCGGCTGTGGCGGGCGATCACCGGGCTGGGCGGCGACGGTGGCCGGTTCCCGCCCGCACCCGCCTGGGCGCTGCGCGGCCTGCTCGACCAGGCGCTCGGTGGCGCCGGGCTGTACCGCGGGCGCCCGGAACGACCGGGAACGGGGGACGTCATCGACTTCTGGACGGTCCGCCGCCGCGACGACGCGCGGCGTGAACTCGTGCTGACCGCCGACATGCGCCTGCCCGGCGACGCCGAGCTCACCTTGCGCGCGGAACCGGCCGGTTCCGGGAGCCTGCTGCGGCAGCGGGTGCGCTTCACCCCGGCCGGCCGGCTGGGCGACGCCTACTGGCACCTCCAGAAACCGGCGCACGACCTGGTGTTCGGCCGGCTCGCCCGGTCGATCGCGCGTGCTGCCGAGGAGTGACGCCGGCCGGTCACCCACCTGGTTCGCGTCCAGTTCGGACGCTCGTGCATGACCGTCGGCCCGCCGGGGTAACCCGGCGATCACCCCGGCGTCCGGCCGGGACGACCCGAAGGAACCCGACATGAGCTTGAACGACGACGACATCTCCACGACTTCCGGCGGCGGACCGGAGGGCCCGGCCGACTCCGGCGCCGGCCAGGGCACCCCGGGCCAGCACGACGGCGGAGCCGACGGCGGCGCGGACAGCGGCGCCGAAGGGCCGGCCGACTCCGGTGCCGGCGAAGGCACGCCCGGCCAGCACGACGGCGGAGCCGACGGCGGCGCGGACAGTGGCGCACGCTGATCTCGGTGAGCCCACCGCCGGCACCGGGGCCCCCGGGTTCCCGGTGCCGGCGGGCGCTCGCCACCAGGCCACGCTGCAGCGGCTCGTCGGCCCGGACGTCGACGGCTTCGCCGCGCGGCACTGGGGCCGCGAGCCCCTCCTCCGCGCCGGCGCGGACGGCTTCCCGGACCTGCTCGACCTCGACGGCGTCGACGAACTGCTCTCGCGCCGCGGCCTGCGCACCCCCTTCTTGCGCCTCGCCCGCGACGGCGCGGTGCTCGGCTCCGACGCGTTCACCGGTGGCGGCGGCGTCGGCGCGGAGATCGGCGACCAGATCCGCGACGACAAGATCGCCGCCCTCTTCGGCGACGGCAGCACGATCGTGCTGCAGGGCCTGCACCGCACCTGGCCGGCGATCGCGGACCTCGCGGTGTCCCTCACCGACGAGCTCGGCCACCCCGTCCAGGCCAACGCCTACATCACTCCCCCGTCCTCCCAAGGGTTTTCCGCGCACTACGACGTGCACGACGTGTTCGTGCTGCAACTGGCCGGCCGCAAGCACTGGAAGGTGCACGCCCCCGTCCACGAAGCTCCCCTGCGCAGCCAGCCGTGGGCCGAGCGCGCCGACGCCGTCGCCGCTCGCGCGCGTGACGACGCCCCGGTGCTCGACCGGGTGCTCGACCCCGGCGACGTCCTGTACCTCCCGCGCGGCTGGCTGCACTCGGCCACCGCGCTCGGCGACGTCTCCGCCCACCTGACCATCGGCGTCCACGTCGTCACCCGGTACGCCCTGGTCGAGGCGCTCGCCGCGCTCGTCGCCTCCGACGAGCGGCTGCGCACGTCGCTGCCGCTGGGAGTCGACGTCGCCGAGCCCGCCGACCTCGCCGCCGACCTCGACGCGGTGCGGACGACGCTGGCCGAGGCGCTGACCCGCGTTTCGGCCGAGGACGTCGCCCGCCACGTCCGCGCCCGGGTGTGGCCGGGCGGGCGTCCCGAACCCGTCGGCCCGATCGCCGCCGCGCGGTTCGCCCACGAACTCACCCCCGGCGACACCGTGCGCCGCCGGCACGGCCTGCGCCATCGCCTCCAGGACACCGGCGACGGGCGGGTCGCACTGGACCTGGCCGACCGCCGGATCACGCTCCCGGCGACCACGGCCGCGGCGCTGCGCGCGGTCCTCGACGGGCGGCCCCGGCGCGTCGGCTCCCTCCCGGAGCTGTCCGAAGCGGACCAGCTCGTCCTCGTCCGGCGGCTGCTGCGGGAAGGTGTGCTCGTAGCTTGCTCCCCATGACCCCCGCACCGCTCACGGGCCGGCCGCGCTGCGCGGACCTCGCCGACGCCGCGGGCGACGCCCGTGAAGGCACGGCGCCGCCGGCGGAGCAGTGGCTGCTGATCGAGCGAGCGGGTCCGTGGGAACGCAGTGCCCTCGCCGCGTTCGGCACCGACGTGCTGACCGCGCTTTCCGGCTGGGCGCGCGAAACCCGCGGCCGGATCGTGCTGATCCGCCGTCCGGGACGCCGTACCCCGGACGGGGACCGCCCGCGCCGGTGGTTCCGCGTCGACGCCCGGCCCGGCCGCGAGGAGGTCCGGACCGGTGAGTACCGCAGCGACGCCGGGCTCGCGGCCGTCCCGAGTCTCGCCGGCCACCGGTCGGACCGGCCGGTGGCGCTGGTCTGCACGCACGGCAAGCACGACGCCTGCTGCGCGATCCGCGGCCGCCCGCTCGCGACGGCGCTGGCCGCGGCCGACCCGGAGGGAACCTGGGAGTGCAGCCACATCGGCGGGTGCCGGTTCGCCCCGGCCCTCGTGCTCCTCCCCCACGGGCTCACGTACGGCGGCGTCGGACCGGCCGAGGCGCTCGACATCGTGCGGGGCTACGCACGGGGGACGCTCGCCCCGGACACCCTGCGCGGGCGGTCATCCCTCTCTCCCGTCGTCCAAGCGGCACAACACCACGCGCGCGCCGCGACCGGTATGACGGGCATCGACGACCTCCAACCGGTGGCCTGCGTCGCGGAAGACGAAGGCGCCTGGCGCGTAACGCTGACGCGGCCCGATTGCACGGTCCTGCTCCGGGAACGGCTCGTGACGGTCGACCGGCCGCTGACGTGTGCCGCCCGGCCGTCGGGCCGCGTCCGGGTTTTCGACCCGGTGGAAGTGGTCCACCCGGCTTGACGGGTGACCGCCGGGCGCCGGGCTCGACAAGGACGCCTTCGTTCCCGCTACCTGCGATACAGGCTCACGCCGCCGTGCGGACCGGTGACGGACAGCCTGGCGCCGGCCGCGGACACCACCAACGAAATCGGCCGGCGGACCTCCGCCGGCCTGTCCCGCGTTCGCAGGTGTGCAAGGACGTCGAGCTGCTCCTGCGTCAGCCGCCCGCCGGTGGCGACGCAGCTCCGCACCATCGACGTCACCTCGTGGTCCGCGAAGCCCGGGGCCAGGTCCCGCTCCCAGAGCTTCAGCGCGTGCAACGCCGCCCGGCGCGACACATCCGGGGTCGACGCGTACCAGTGCCCGCCCATCCTGGCCACCGGCGGCTCGCCAGGCGGAGGCAGGCGATGACCGAGCCGCTTCTGCCGCACGCGCAAGCCGACGTAGGAATCCACCTCGGCACGCCACACCGCCCGGCTGGCCTCCACCGCCTCCAACGCCCGCAGCAGAGCCGATGGGTGCCGCTGGTACGGACCGGCCAGCTCACCGAGAAAGCTCAACGTCGCCCGATAACCGATCGGGTGGTACAGGCGCACACACGAACACAACGCCGCGACCCGCTGACCGTGCGCCAGCCGCCCATCACGCACCCTGCGTGCCCGCTCGGTGAACCCCACCAGCCGACACTACCGGTCCAGGGCCGTCCGGACGTCCGTCCGCTCAGCCGCGCCCGCATCGCCGAATATCGGCTTCCTTTTCAGCGCAAGGCGTTCTCGACCAGCGTGACGGTGTCGCGCGGGTTGTCGACCTGGAGGACCAGGCGGGCGTAGCGCTCGTCGGCGAGTTCGATCACGACGGCCTTCGACGCATCCTTGACGTCCCAGAAGACCTTCTCGCCCTCGAGGTGGAACGTGCCCGCCGTGATCACGCCGGGCACGTGCGCACCGGGCGCGCGGAGCCCCTTGGGATCGGCGGCGATGCCGGGGTCCGCGGTCGCGCCGCGGACGTTGGCCAGCGGGATGGTCAGGCTGCTCTTGAGGGCCCAGAGCTTGTCGAGACCCTCGATCACGACAACGAGGTCGTTGCCGTCGATGTGCACCAGTGCCATGTCGGTTTCCTTGTCAGTCGAGCGGATCGAAGCGGTGGGTCAGCGCGGTGCCGACACCGTCGGGGTTGCCGCGCAGGACGATGCCCAGGGCGGCCGCGGTGAGGGCGGCGGCCAGGTCGCCGGGGATACCGAGCGCGTCGGCGATCGCCTGGTCGATCGTGGCCAGCGCCGCGGCGACCTCGGCGGCCACCTCCTCGTCGGCCGGCGCCCGCTCGACCACCGCGAGCAGCAGCAGGCCGAGGTCGGCCGACGTGACGAGCCGCAGCGCGGTCGCGGCATCCGGTGCCGCGGCGAGCGCTTCGGTCAGCGGGCGGACGTCGTCGGCGAGGTGACGGCGCAGAGCGGCCAGGTAGAGGCCGCGCTTGCTGCCGAACGTCTTGTACAGGCTGTTGCGGTGCACGCCGAGGTGGGTGACGAGGTCGTCGACGGACACCCCGTCGTACGCGCGGCCGCCGAACAACCCCACGGCGGCGCGCACCACCTCGTCCTCGTCGAACGCCCTTCGTCTACCCATGCCAGGACCCTAGCGATTTGAGGAACGATCAGTCAAGAACGACCGTTCCTCAAAGTGGCGGAGCGACCGGCACTGACAGCTCCCGGAGCGGCGACGTCAGCGCTCGCCTTCGACGTGCAGGGCCGCCTGCTCGGGTCCCGCCGCCGGAGCCGGACCCGCGTCCGCGGCGACTTCGTCGGGCTCGGTGTCGGCCGGCGGGCCGTCGCCGTCGACCGGCCGCAGCTGAGTCGGCTCGCGGGACGATGCAACGGCGTCCGGGTCGTCCCGTTCCCAAGCGGGCGAATCGAGGCCGCCGGCTTCCGGGTCCCGGTCCAGCTCGAGCCCTTCCTGCTGTTCCGAGCCGGCCGGCCCCGGACCGGCGGCGTCCACTTCGGACCTTCCCGGCAGTTCCCGGATCTCCGCCGCCATCGAGCCGCCGGGCACGTCGGCGGAAATCCCGGTGCTTTCGGCGTACTCCCGATCGGTCGCGTCCTCTTCGGACGGTCCGGCGTCGAGGACGACCTCCGCGGCCGGGTCCGGGCGCTCCTCGGCCAGCCGCTCCCCCAGCGGCCGCGGGTGCGCCTCCTCCCACGGCGTCATGCCGTACTTCGTGACACCCGACCAGTGCTCGGGCGGGTCCATGCCCTGCTCGAGCGGATCGACGCGCAGCCGGTCCTCGTCGAGGTCTTCGGCCGCGTTCAGGGCGGCCGGATCGGTCTCCACGGCGTCCGGCGCGCCGGTGTCCTGCGGCGGGTCGTAGGGCTGGCTGGGCTCGGTCACGGGACCACCTTCCATCGTCCGGGGTCCCAGGCTTCCCCGTGCCGGAGGAGCGAAACTCACCGCCGACGGCAGGTGGCCGCCGTCGACGCCACTAAAGCAACATTCTGTGGCTATAGTGATGGGGTCTGGACGAAGACCCGGCGGGAGGCATGATGAAGATCCTGGTCAGCGGCGCAGGAGCGGCGGGGTTGTGCGCGGGCATCGACCTCGCACGAGCCGGGCACGCGGTGGAGATCGTGGAGCGGGCGAACCACCTGCGTGTCAACGGCTCACCCATCGACGTGCGCGGCGACGCGCTCGAGACCGCCCGCCGGATGGGCATCCTGGACGCGGTGCTCGAACACCGGATCACGATGACCGAGCGGACGACGTTCGTCGACCGGACCGGCGCGGCCGTCGCCCGTCTGGTCACGCAGGAGATCAACGACGGCCCCGACGACGTCGAGCTCCCCCGCGAAGACCTCATGACCATCCTGCGGCAGGCGCTGCCCGACCAGGTCGACTTGCGCTTCGAAGAGTCCATCGCGGCGCTGGCCGACGACGGGAGCCAGGTCGCGGTCACCTTCGCCTCCGGCCGCGAGGCCACCTACGACGTCGTCGTCGGCGCCGACGGGGTGCACTCCGCGGTGCGCCGGCTGGTGTTCGGCCCGGAGGAGCAGTTCACCGAGCACCTCGGGGTGTACGTCGCGATCGGCGACGCGTCCGGCCAGGCGACTCCCGGCGAGCGCACCACGGAGGTCCTCAACCTGCCGGGACGCCTCGCCGGCGTGGCCCGCTACCGCGACCGCGCTTTGGCACTCTTCGAATTCCGCGCCGGCCCGATCCGCTACGACCACCACGACCGGGCCGCGCAGAAGCGCATCCTGACCGAGGCCTTCGCCGGCATCGAGGACTGGAAGGTCCCCGCGCTGATCAAAACGGCTCAGGACGACCCCGAGCTCTACTTCGACGCGATCGCCCAGATCCACCTGCCGACCTGGCACCGCGGCCGGGTCGTGCTGATCGGGGACGCCGCGCACTGCGCGACCCCGATGGCCGGACGCGGCACCTCGCTGGCCCTGCTCGGGGCGTGGACGCTCACCGAGGAGCTCGGGCTCCACGGCGACGACCTGGGTGCGGCGTTCAGCGCTTACGAGCGCCGCCAGCGCCCCTACGCGCAGGCGGCTCAGGACTTCGCGCGCGGCGGAGCCGACCTCGTGGTCCCCGGCACCTGGGAGGCCATCGAGGCGCGCAACGCCCGGCTGCGTGCGGCGCAGCCGTTGTAGGCTGCCGTCCGTGGCCGAAGAGGGACCCGTGCGGGAACCGGCCCGCCGTCCGGGCGGGCGCACCGCCCGGGTGCGGCGCCGGGTTCTCGAGGCCGCCGCCGAGCTGATCGCCCGCGACGGGATCGGCGGACTGCGCTACGACCAGGTCGCCGAGCTGGCCGAGGTCAACAAGACCAGCGTGTACCGCAACTGGCCCGATCGCACCAGGCTGGTCGCCGACGCGCTCGCCACCTTCGGCGCCGACGCCGCACCCCTGCACGACACCGGCGACATCGACGCCGACCTCGTCGACTACCTCGAAGCCCTCGCCGCCGCCACCGCGAGTGCGCGAGGCCGGGCGATGCTGGCCGCGGTGACGTCGGCGCGGGAGGACCCCGAGCTGCGGGCCGTCGTCGACGAGGTCTACGACCGGCGGCTGGCGACCCTGCGAGAGCGCCTCCGCACCGCGGTCGAGCGCGGCGAGCTGCCCGCGACCGACCACTCCTTCCTGGGCGAACTGCTCACCGGACCGGTCCAGCTGTTCGTCAGCCGCGGTTCCCGTCCGTTCACCCGAGCCGACGCACACCAGGTGAGCGCGATCGTGCTCGCCGGCGTGCGAGCCACCGCGGTGAAGCACCTCTGACGGTCTCACGCCACGCTGGGCGAGGTGGAGCAGGCTCGTGCGCCGTTCACGGACGCGGGCCCACCAGAGGTTGCGTTCGTGTGGCACATCACACTCCCGCTGCACGCGGGGCGGACGTACCCGTCTTCCCGTGGAGAGCACATCCGGCGAAGACATCGCCGATGGCTGGAGGGAGTTCTTCATGTACCGCAAGGGAATCGTCCGCGCGATCACGCTGACCGGCCTCGCCGCCGCGCTGGGTCTGGCCGGTGCCGCACCGGCGCTGGCCGCGCCCGCCGGCGAACCGATCTTCACGTCCGCGGACCTGAACGGCGACGGGACGCGCGACACCGTGGTCTCGCGACCGGCGATCAACGGCAAGCAGGTGGTTTCGGCGACCGTGGACGGCCGGCGCACGTCGATCCTCCTGCCCGCCGACCCCTGGTTCGGCATCCTGGCGCCGCGGGTGGCCGACCTCGACGGCGACGGCCGGGCGGAGCTGCTCGTCGCGACGACGTTGGGCGCCAACACGGCGTTCTTCGCCGTGCTGGACTTCGACGGCCGGAACCTGACCCAGGTCGCCGGCGCGGACGGCAAGCCGTTCGAGGTCGCGGAAGGAGGCGGGATCGCCGCGCACGTCGGTTACCTGTGCATGGCCCCCGGTGGCAACCGGTTGTTCGTGACGGTGGTTTCCTCGGCGGACGACATCAGCGCTCCGGCCGGCGAAATCACCTACACGGGCACGCGCACGATCTACCGCCTGCACGCCGGCGCGCTGACGGTACTGGAGCAGGACGCGATCACGAGCCGCCCGCTGGCGGATCCGGTGACCATGGTCGACGCGGCGAGCTGCGTCTGAGGCCCGTTCTTCCGGGTCTGCCCCACCACGTCAGGACAGTTCCGCCAGGAAGTCCCGCAAGTCGGTGATCCGGGGGTGGCTCGGCGGCAGCCGGCTCTCGTGGTGGGCGAGGCAACCTGCGGGGGTTCGCTCGACCGGGAGACCGGCGCTCGGATCACCGCCCTGCTGCGCAAAGGCGCTTGACCTACGCGACACGCCGTTCAGGGCTGCCGGGTTCACCGGTCCGTACCGAGGCGCACGCGCACCGGAAGGGATTCCCACGCCCGCAGGGTGTTGTTGTGGTGGCGTCTCGGAGGGCCGTCCAGTTCGAGCGATGCGACTCGGCGCAGCAGGGCGGCGAGCAGGGCTTCGGATTCGAGGCGGGCGACGTGCTGGCCCACGCACTGGTGCAGCCCCATGCCGAAGCCGACGTGGCCGGACGGGTCGCGCGACAGGTCGAACGCGTCGGGCCGGTCCCACCGGCGGGGGTCGCGGTTGGCCGCGGCGAGGAACATCAGGACCTTGCTCCCCGCGGGAACGCGGACGTCACCGATGCGCACCTCGGTGGTCGTCGTGCGGAAGAACGTCTGCACCGGGGACTCCCAGCGCACCGCCTCGTCGAACGCCACCCGCGCCAGACCCGGATCCTTCCGCAAGCGCTGCCACTGCTCGGGGTGCGTGGCGAACGCGTACAACACCGCCGACAGCGCGTGCACGGTGGTGTCGACGCCGGCGGTCAACAGGGACCGGACGATCAGCGGTGCCTGCTCGGGCGTGATGTCGCCGCGGTCGCTCGCCGCCCAGATGTCGGCGCCGAAACCCGTCGGGGCGAGCACTTCGCGGCGGCACTGCTCGCCGACCCACTCCGACAGCTCCGCCACGCGGGGCTTGCCGCGGGCGACGAGGTCGTTGTCCGGACCGAAAGCGTTGAACGCGTGGTCGCCGTAAGGCAGCAGGTTCTCGCGGCCGGCGGCGGGAAGCCCGACCGCGTCGGGGAACACCCGCAGCGGGAACGCGTGGGAGAGCGCGGTCGCGGCGTCGAACCGCGGGCCGGCGGAGAGGACTTCGTCGACGAGCACCTCGGCGTCCGCCTGCCACCGCTCGCGCAGGTGCCGCAGCGCGCGGGGGCCGAGGACCTTGCTCAAGACCCGGCGGGGTGCGTCGTGGCGGGGCGGGTCGGCCTCGAGCAGCAGGCTCGGCGGCCGCCACGGCTTTTCGGTGCGGAAGTTCGTCAAGCCCACGCCGGCCGCGGACTGGAACCGCTGCCAGTCGGTGAGCGCGGCGTGCACCTGCTCGTAGCGGGCGACGGCGTAGACGTCGTACCGCGGCAAGTGCACCACCGGCCCGGCGTCGCGGAGTTCGGCGTGCAGCGGGAGCGGGTCTTCCAGGACGGCGTGGCTGAACGGGTCGAGGGTCATGGGTGGCCTCACAGGTCCAGGACGAGCCGGTCGGACAGGGATCGGGACACGCAGACGAACATGCAGTCGGACGCGGTGCGTTCGTGGTCTTCGAGGATCGCGTCGCGGTGTTCCGGACGGCCGGCGAGGACGGTGGTCTCGCAGGTGCCGCACGTGCCCTGGCGGCAGGAGGACAAGACTTCGACCCCCGCACCGGCGAGCGCGTCGAGTACGCTCTCCGACGGCGGCACGGTGACGCACCGTCCACTTCGGACCAGTTCGACCTCGAACGGCGTGGTGCGAGCCGGTTCTCCGGCGCCGGCGACGAACCGTTCGGTGCGCAAGGTGTGCGGCGGCCACGGCGCGCAGACCCGCTCGACCGCGTCCAGCAGCGGGCCCGGACCGCAGGCGTAGACCTTCACGTCCGGCCGTGGATCGCCGAAGAACCCTTCGAGGTCGAGCAGGCCGTACTCGTCTTGGGGGCGGACGACGACCCGGTCGCCGTAGGGCTCCAGTTCGGGGAGGAAGGCCATCGATTCCCGGTGCCGTCCGCCGTAGAGCAACGTCCACTTCGCGCCGAGCAGTTCGGCTTGGCGCATCATCGGCAGCAGCGGCGTGATGCCGATGCCGCCGGCGACGAACAGGTACTCCGGCGACGGCACCAGCGGGAAGTTGTTGCGCGGCCCGCCCACGCCGACCTCGTCGCCGACCCGCAGGTCGTCGTGCACGTACGCCGACCCGCCGCGGCCGCCGGGTTCGCGCAGGACCCCGATCCGGTAGCGGCCGGGGTCCCAGCGGTCGCCGCACAGCGAGTACTGCCGGGTCAGCCCGTTCGGCAGGACGAGGTCGAGGTGCGCACCGGGCGTCCAGTCCGGCACCCGGCCGTCACCGGCCAGTTCGAGCGTCACCACGCCGTCGGCCACGACGGTCTTGCGGGCGACCCGCAGGGAAGCATTCATCGTCGAACCTCCTCCGGCGACCTTCGCCGAGCCGTTGCCCGGATGCGAAACGAACTCTCAATGGACGAGAGAACCCGGCGCGGCGATACTCGGGTCCATGGCCCGGGCACCCACCGGCGAGTCGTCCATCGCCCGCGCGGCGCGGATCATCGCGGCGTTCACCGCCGACGAGACCTCGCTGACCGTCAGCGAGATCGCGCGGCGCACTGAGCTGCACATCGCCACCGCGTCGCGGCTCATCGCCGAGCTGACCACCCACGGGCTGCTGGCCCGCGGACCCGGCCGCGAGGTCCGCGTCGGGGTCCGGCTGTGGGAGCTCGCGGCGCGCGCTTCTCCGACGACGTCGCTGCGGGACGCGGCGATGCCGTACCTGGAGGACCTGCACGCGGTCGTCGGCCACCACGCCCAGCTCGGCGTCCTCGACGGCGACGACGTCCTGTTCGTCGAACGGCTCTCCGCCCGCGACGCGGTGATCAACTACTCGCAGATCGCCGGACGGCTGCCGGTGCACCTCTCCTCGAGCGGGCACGTGCTGCTGGCCTACGCACCGGACGACGTCCGCGAGCGCGTGCTGCGGCGCCCGATGCGCGCGTACACCGCAGCGTCGATCACCACTTCTGGCCGGCTCGAACACGCCTGGGCGGCCGTGCGGAAGCAGGGCTACGCGCTGCTGCCGGGGCACGTCCACGAGGACGCGACCGGCATCGCCGTCCCGGTGCGCGGCGCGCTGAACGAGGTCGTCGCGGCGCTGTCGATCATCGTGCCCAACGACGAGCGCGCCTCCTCCGGCATTCCCGCCCTGCTCGCGGCGGCGCGCGGGGTGACGCGAACCTTGTCGGGCCGCCGCTGACCCGGCGCGGGACCCCGCTAATCGCCGAGGTCCTGATCCAGCACATTTCCGCCGTCCGTGCCGGCTGTCGTGCGCTACTCTTCACGAGTAATCACATGACGGCACAAGAAAGGCATTCTCGTGATTCTGATCACAGGCGCGGGCGGTAACGTGGGATCCGCTCTCGTCACCGAACTGATCGCCGCGGGTGTTCCGTTTCGCGCCGCGTACCATTCGCCGGAAGCGGCTCGCAAAGCGACCGCCGACGGCATCGACGCGGTCACCGTCGAGCTGGCCGACCCGGACAGCGTTGCCGCCGCTTTGCCCGGCGTGTCAAGGGTTTTCCTGCTCGGCGCGATGGGTCCGGAGCAGACCCGGCAGGAGTCGAACGTCGTCCGGGCCGCCGTGGCCGCCGGGGTCGAACACATCGTGAAGCAATCGCTGTGGCGGGCTGACGAAGAATTGACGCCGATCGCCCGCCTGCACCGCCCGGTGGAACGCATGCTGGAAGAATCCCCGGTCGACTGGACCTTCCTGCGCGCGAATTTCTACATGCAGACCTTCTCCCGGAACTGGGCCGAAAGCATCCGTTCGGCGAATTCGTTCGCCAGTCCGCTCATCCGCGGGCCGATCGCTTTCGTCGACGTCCGCGACGTGGCCCGCGTCGCCGTGCGCGCGCTCACCGAAGACGGCCACGCCGGCCAGGCCTACGCCCTCACCGGTCCGGAAGCGCTGACCTACGAGGAGACGGCGGCGGTGCTGTCGGACGTCCTCGGGCGGCCGATCACCTACACCGGTCTGTCCAACGAACAGGCGCTCACCCTGCTCCCCCAGTTCGGCGTGCCGGCTTTCGAGGCCGAAGCCCTCGTCGGGGTGTGCAACTTCTACCTCGACGGCGGCGCCGAGACCGTGACACCGACGGTCGAGACGCTCACCGGACGACCGCCCGCCGGTTTCCGCGAGTTCGTCGTCGACCACCGCGAACTCTTCGGCTGACAGCTTCCGGGGTGGCCGCGCCGCCGTGGCCACCCCGGCCGGGTCGACCCGCGATGAAGCCGAACAATGTACGCACGAAACAACCGCGGACGACTGCGGTGAACACCGGCACGATGATTCTCCTCGCCGGGACGAGATGACGGCCGGCCGACCGTTCCGCAAATCCCCGACGGCGATCAGCCGGCTATCGACAATAGCAGCTTTCGAGACGGTCCGACGTCGCGTATTCGAGGTTGCCTGAACGTACGGGGCAGTTTGCACTTTCGCCCCTGAATTCGAGGCGAATTCCACGCGGGTCCGCACTCACGGCGCGACCGGAAAGCACGCCCGGGCCGAATCCGCACGCAGTCTCCGGAGCATTGCCGAGCGGGACGAGATCACCTCCGAGTGTTCGATTACCGAACGATTGTTGTCTCTTGTGACAAGAGTATCGGGGTGCGGCCGCCCCGGCAAGGCGGTGGCCGGGCTCAGCCGACGTACATCTCCGCGGCCTCCTCTTCGAGGAGCGCGGGCAGCTTCGCCGCCGTCGACTCGTCCGCGGGCATGCAGGTGAACAGGCGGATTTCGGGCGAGTCCAGCGCGGCCATGCGCACGTAGTCCACGGTCAGCAAGCCCAGGCGCGGGTGGTCGAACTCCCACCTGGTGGACCCGAACCCGCCGACGTCGTGGCTGTCCCACATCCCGCGGAAGACCTCGCTGGTCGCGCACAGCTCGTTGCTGAGCTGGTCGAACCGCGGGTCGCCGACGTACTTGCCCGCGTCCACGCGGAACTGCCCGAGCAGGCTCGCCGCCTGCACACGCCAGTTCACCAGGAGCCGGCGCAGGGACGTGTCGGCGAACATCATCCGGATGATGTTGCGCTCGGGCGCCGGCAGCCGCTCCGGGTCGCCGATCAGGCCGACTTCGGCGTCGTTCCAGGCCAGCAGGTCCCAGCTCGGGCTGACCAGGTAGGCCGGGTGCGGGTTCAGGACCTCGAGCAGCCGGCGCAGGCTGGCGCTGGGTGACGTCGTTTGCTGGCTCAGCGGCAGCGGGGTCGCGGCCAGGGCGAACAGGTGCTGACGCTCGACGTCGTCGAGCTTGAGGCCGGTGGCGAGGCTGTCGAGGACCTGGCGGCTGACGGTGATGTTGCGGGCCTGCTCGAGCCAGGTGTACCAGGTCACGCTCACGCCCGTGAGCTGCGAAACCTCCTCTCTCCGAAGTCCCGGTGTGCGCCGCCGCCCGCCGCTCGGGATGCCGACGTCCGCCGGCTTGAGGCGGTTGCGGCGGGCCCGCAAGAAGGCCGCGAGCTCCTGTCGGTGCGCCTGGTCTGCCATCGCTCCCCCTCGACTGAAAACCATGAGTTCGTGTCCGTTTTACGCCTGATAACCGCGTCGCCTAATAGCCGCGAAGCCATGAGGTTAACTGTTGCCGTACGTCGGATGGATTCACTGCCTCTGCTGCCCCGTTGATTCGTGTGACGAAAGCGGACGATGTGGCTCACTAACATGGTGCTGCGACAACCAGCATAACTTCTTCCATATTCCGCTGCGTTCTCTCCTGTAAGAATGCTCGGGTAGGCGCAGCAAGTTGGTTCCAATGGCGGGACTGGCCCCACCTCGGATCCGGCCTCGGGCGACCTCTCACCCACGTCGCCACCCCCGAACCGGCGAGCGCGCCTCCCAGCCGGCAACCACCGCCACGCCGCGCGGACAGTGCCGATCGGACACGGGAGCCCTGATTGCGAACGTTGCTTCTGGACAACCACGACTCGTACACCTTCAACCTGTTCCAGCTGATCGCCGAGGTCAACGGCACCGAGCCGACGGTCGTCCTCAACGACGACCCGGCGCTGGCGAGCCTGCGGCTGGCGGACTTCGACAACATCGTCATCTCGCCCGGCCCCGGCCGGCCGCAGAACCCGCGGGACGTCGGGCTCGTCGTCGACCTCCTGCGCCGCACCACGTTGCCCGTCCTCGGCGTGTGCCTAGGGCACCAGATCATCGCCCACGTGGCGGGCGCCGACGTCGACGCGGCGCCCGAGCCGCGGCACGGCCACCTGGCCAAGATCACCCACGACGGCGACGACCTGTTCGCCGGCATCCCGCCCGAGTTCGTCGCCGTCCGCTACCACTCGCTGTGCGTGGCCGAGCCCCTGCCGCCGGAACTGGTCGTCACCGCCACCGCCGACGACGGTGTCGTGATGGCGATGCGGCACCGGACCCAGCCGAGCTGGGGCGTGCAGTTCCACCCCGAGTCGATCGCCTCCGGCTTCGGACGCGAACTCGTCCGCAACTTCGCCGAGCTGACCCGACGGCACCGCACGACGACCACCCCGGCCGGCACCGAAGCCGCCCGGGCCGCGGTCGAACCGGACGGCGCTCCGGTGGCGGACCTGCGCCTCCTGAGCACGGTCGTCCCGACCGAAGCCGACGCGGAAGCGATCTTCGGCGCGCTGTTCGCGGACTCGCCGAACTGCTTCTGGCTCGACAGCAGCCGGGTGGAGCCCGGGCTCTCCCGGTTCTCCTTCCTCGGCGACACCTCGGGCCCGCTCAGCGAAGTCCTGACCTACCGGCTCGGCTCCGGCGCGGTCAAGGTGCGCGACGCCGACGGCGTCCGGGTCGCCGCCGGCACCATCTTCGACGTCCTGGAAGACCGCCTGCGGCACCGCCGGCTGCCCGAGACCAACCTGCCGTTCGACCTGACGGGCGGTTACGTCGGCTACTTCGGTTACGAGCTGAAGGCCGAATGCGGCGGCAACGTCCGGCACACGGCGCCGACCCCGGACGCCGCCTGGATCTTCGCCGACCGGCTCGTGGCGATCGACCACGAGGAAGGCATCACCTACGTCGTGGCCGTGCACGACCGGGCGGGCCGCGACGACGCGGTGGCCTGGCTGGACCGGACCGCGGCCCGCCTGATCGACCTGCCTGCCGCCGCCGCGGCCGAGCCGGCCGAGGTGGTCACCGGGGAGACCGAAGCCGCCGACCACCTCGTCCGCGGGCAGGACCGGTACGAAGCGGACATCGAGGAGTGCCGTCGCCAGCTGGTCCGGGGCGAGAGCTACGAAATCTGCCTCACCAACCAGCTCACGGTCCCCTTCAACGAGGACGACGCTTCCTTCTACCGCAGGCTGCGGCGGGTGAACCCGGCGCCCTACTCGGCCTTTCTGCGCGTGGAGGACGTCTCCGTCTTCTGCTCTTCACCCGAGCGCTTCCTCAAGATCGAGCGCGACCGGAACGTGCAGAGCAAGCCGATCAAGGGCACCGCGCCGCGGCACCCGGACCCGGAGCAGGACGCCCGGATCGCCGCCGAACTCGCCGCGAGCGCCAAGACCCAGGCCGAGAACCTGATGATCGTCGACCTGCTGCGCAACGACCTCGGCCAGGTGTGCGAGATCGGCACCGTGCACGTCGACCCGTTCATGGCGATCGAGAGCTACCAGACGGTGCACCAGCTCGTCTCGACCGTGCGCGGGGTGCTCAAGCCGGACGTCACGCCGATGGCGACCGTGCGGCACTGCTTCCCCGGCGGGTCGATGACGGGCGCGCCGAAGCAGCGCACGATGGAGATCATCGACCGGCTGGAGACCGAGGCCCGCGGGGTCTACTCGGGCACGCTCGGGTTCTTCGGCCTCACCGGCGGGGCGGACCTCAACATCGTCATCCGCACCGCGGTCCGCCAGGGCGACCGGCTGACCATCGGCGCGGGCGGGGCGATCGTGCTGGACTCCGACACCCGCGAGGAGTACGAAGAGATGCTCCTCAAGGCCATGGCGCCGCTGCGGGCCTACCGGGCGCCCGCCGTGTCGTCGGACCCCGGGACCACCTCGTGACCAGCACCTGGCGGTGGCTGCCCGGACCCGGCCGGCTGACCCCCACCGACCGGCCGGCCGAGGTCGAAGTCGTCGACTCCTGGCTGGTCGAGGACGGCCGGTCGCGCGGCCTCGCCGAGCACCGGCGGCGGTTTTCCGCGTCCTGCCGGCGGTTCGGGCCGTCCGACGGCGAGGTCGGCCGGTTCTTCGACGCCGCCGTGCGGACGATCCCGTACCCCGGCCGCTGGTTCCCGCGGGTGGAACTGGTCCGCGAAGACGGCGAACCCGGTTTCCGGTTGCTGGTGCGGCAGGCCCCGCCGCGCACCGCCTCGGTGCGCCTGTGGGTGTGCGCCGACCGGCGGCGGGAGCCGGTCGTGAAGGGGCCGGACCTGCCGTGGCTGGCCGAGGTGCGCGCGGCCGCGCGGACCGCGGGCGCGGACGAAGCGGCGCTCGTCTCGCCGTCGGGCCACGTGCTCGAAGGCGGCACGACCAGCCTCGTCTGGTGGCGGGCGGACACGCTCTGCGTGCCGCCCGCGGAAGCCGTGCTGCCCGGGGTGACCCGGCGGCTGCTGGTGGCCGCCGCCGAGGCGGCCGGCTCCCCGGTGTCGGAAGAGGAAGCGACTCCGGCGGAGCTGGCGGACCTCCCGGTCTGGGCGGTCAACGCCCTGCACGGCATCCGGCCGGTGACCGGCTGGGCCGGGCTCGCCGAAGCGCCACCGGTCCGGCCGCCGGGCCGGTGGCAGCGGCACCTGGACGACCTCTCTGTCCCCCTGACCGAAGGAAGCGGTACCGATGCCCATCGAGTCCACCACTGAGCGCCCCGCGTTCGAACGCGACCTGCTCGGCGAGCTGGCCCGGCGCTGGGGCCGCCGGGTCGCGGTGAAGAAGGACGAACTCGACCTCGACGGCCACTTCGACGCCGGGATGCCGGACTTCCCGGAGCACCTCGTCCCGGTGCTCGACCTGCCCGGCGCCGAGAAGCTCGACCACGACGACCGGCGCCGGAT
The DNA here is from genome assembly GCF_044759945.1 of Amycolatopsis sp. NPDC098790. Taxonomy (NCBI): domain Bacteria; kingdom Bacillati; phylum Actinomycetota; class Actinomycetes; order Pseudonocardiales; family Pseudonocardiaceae; genus Amycolatopsis; species Amycolatopsis sp. NPDC098790. Next base: position 847,907 of record NZ_JBIWAI010000002.1, on the reverse strand, counting down.
CCTGGCCGCTTCCTGGATCGCCTACAACGCCAAGACCGCGGCGATCGAAGACGAGGTCATCCTCCCGGCCTGCCGGCTCATGCTGACCGGGCGCCTGCCCGTGCGCGGCGACGACAACGCTGTCGCGGCCCTGCACCAGACGATCATCGACGAGCACTACCACATCCTGATGTGCCACAACGCCGTCGGCGTGACGCGCCGCCGCCGCGACCTCGAAGACCTCGAGTTCGACCCGAAGGGCTGGTCGGTGGTCCGCGGCCTCGAAGAAGCGCGGGCCGGCACCTCCGGGTTCGAGCGGGACCTCGTCGAGATCGCCTTCTCGCTGGCGGCCGAGACGACGATCAGCGGGTTCCTCTCGACGCTGGCCTCGGCCGAGGACATCCAGCCGATGAACCGGATCACCACCGACCTGCACCGGCGGGACGAGAGCGGGCACGCGGTCGTGTTCCGCGAACTGTGCGGTTCGCTCTACCGCGGTCTCGACGCGCCAGACCAGGCCCTGTTCCGGGACGCGCTGGTGCGCGGCCTGACGGCCTTCCGCGCGGCGGACTTCGAGCCGTGGGTACTGGTCGCCGCCGAGGGCGGGCTCGGCATCGGCCCGGACGACCTGGCCGCCTGGGCCGCGAACCGGCCGGCTCCGGCCCGCGACACCGGGCCGCTGCAGCTGCTCCTGAACGACCTCGGCATCAGCAACGACCTCGTCGACCTGACCCGCCAGCGGAAGCAGCCCGGCGATGCCCGTGCTCACTGACGACCAGCTGGCGATCGCCAGGACCGCGGAGCAGTTCGCCGCCGAATACCTCGCGCCGCAGGCGGTCGAGTGGGACGAGCACCACACGTTCCCGGTCGACGTCCTGCGCAAGGCGGCGCAGCTGGGCATGGGCGGGATCTACGTCCGCGAAGACGCGGGCGGCAGCGGGCTGTCCAGGATGGACGGTCTGCTCGTCTTCGAGGCGCTCGCCGCCGGCTGCCCGTCCGTCGCCGCCTACCTGTCCATCCACAACATGGTCGCGTGGGTCGTCGACACCTACGGCGACCGGGCGCAGCGCGACCGCTACCTGCCGCACCTGTGCTCGATGCAGTTCCTGTCGAGCTACTGCCTCACCGAACCCGGGGCGGGCTCGGACGCGGCGGCCCTGCGCACCTCCGCCCGCCGGGACGGCGACGACTACGTCCTCAACGGCACCAAGCAGTTCATCTCCGGGGCCGGCACGTCGGACGTCTACCTCGTCATGGCCCGCACCGGCGCGCCCGGTCCCGGCGGCATCTCCGCCGTGCTCGTCGAACGCGACGACCCGGGGCTGTCCTTCGGGCCGGAAGAACGCAAGATGGGCTGGAAGGCCCAGCCGACGCGGCAGGTGTTCTTCGAGGACGTCCGGGTGCCCGTCACCCGGCGCCTCGGGCCGGAAGGCGCCGGGTTCCGGATCGCGATGAGCGGGCTCAACGGCGGACGGCTCAACATCGGGGCCTGCTCGCTCGGCGGCGCCGCGGAAGCGCTGCGCCGGACCGTCGCCTACCTGACCGACCGCAGCGCCTTCGGGCACCCGCTGATCGAGGCCCAGGCCCTGCAGTTCCGGCTGGCGGACATGGCCACGGAGCTGGAGTCCGCGCGTTCGCTGCTGTGGCGGGCCGCGCGCGCCCTCGACGACGGCGACGAGGACGCGCTCCGGTTGTGCGCCATGGCCAAGCGGGTGGCCACCGACGCGGGGTTCGCCGTCGCCGACGGCGCGCTGCAGCTGCACGGCGGCTACGGCTACCTGGCCGAGTACGGCATCGAGAAGATCGTCCGGGACCTGCGCGTGCACCGGATCCTCGAAGGCACGAACGAGATCATGCGCCTGATCGTGGCCCGCACCCTCCGGGAGGGAACCCGATGAGAACCGTCATCTTCGACAGCGATTCCGAACACGAGCAGGTCGTGTTCTGCCAAGACGTCCGCAGCGGCCTCAAGGCCATCATCGCCGTCCACTCGACGACGCTGGGCCCGGCGCTGGGCGGCACCCGGTTCCACCCCTACGAGTCCGAAGAGGACGCGCTGGCCGACGTCCTGGCGCTCTCGCGCGGAATGGCCTACAAGAGCGCGCTGGCCGGCCTCGACCTCGGCGGCGGAAAAGCCGTCATCATCGGGGATCCGGCCGAGGACAAGTCCGAAGCGCTGCTGCGCGCCTACGGCGCCTTCGTCGCCAGCCTCGGCGGGCGCTACATCACCGCCTGCGACGTCGGGACCTTCCCGGCGGACATGGACGTCGTGGCGCGGGAGTGCGCGCACGTGACCGGCCGGTCGCCGGAGTTCGGCGGCGCCGGCGATTCCTCCATCCTCACGGCGTACGGCGTCCTTCAAGGACTGTTCGCCGCGGCCGAACACCGGTGGGGCAACGCCGCCCTCTACGGCCGCCGCGTCGGCGTCGAAGGCGTCGGCAAGGTCGGCTCCCGGCTGGTGGGCCTGCTCGTCGAGAACGGGGCGACCGTCGTCGTGTCCGATGTGGACGGTGCGGCGCTCGAACGGGTGCAGGCCGCACACCCGGGTGTCGAGGCCGTGGCGGGACGCGCCGAGCTGGCCGCCGCCGATCTCGACGTGTACGCGCCCTGTGCGCTCGGCGGCGTGCTGACGCCGGCGTTCGTCGAAGCGCTGTCGGCGACCGTCGTGTGCGGCGCGGCCAACAACCAGCTCGCCGACGACGGCGTGGCGAAGCTCCTCCACGACCGCGGAATCCTCTACGCGCCCGACTACGTCGTCAATTCCGGTGGTCTGGTCCAGGTGGCGGACGAGCTGTCCGGGTTCGACTTCGCCCGGGCCGAAGCGCGGGTCCGCGGCATCCGCGACACGACCTCGCGGATCTTCCGGCTCGCCGCCGACCGGGCGGTGCCCCCGGCGACCGCCGCGGACCTGCTCGCCGAGGAGCGGATGCGGGAGGTCGGCGCGGTCCGGTCCCTGCGCTCCCGGCTGGCGACGCCGGTGGCCACGACGGGTGGTGCCCGGTGACCAAGTCCCTCCAGCTCCCCGGACCGGCGCTGCAGCAACCGGAGTGGCCGGACGGCGAACTGCTCGCGGCCGTGCTCGACGACCTCGCCCGCGTGCCGGGCCTGGTGGCGCCGGACGAGTGCGACCAGCTGACCGGCCGGCTCGCCGCGGTGGCCCGCGGGGAGGCGTTCCTGCTGCAGGGCGGGGACTGCGCCGAGCGGTTCGGCAGCTCGTCGGCCGGCGACGTGCACCGGAAGATGCGGCTGCTGCTGCAGATGGCCGTGATCCTCACCTACGCTTCGGCGCTGCCGGTGGTCAAGGTCGGCCGGATCGCCGGCCAGTACGCCAAGCCGCGGTCGAAGCCCACCGAAACCCGGAACGGGGTGACCCTGCCGGCCTACCGCGGCGACGCGGTCAACGGCTTCGAGTTCACCGAAGCCGCCCGGACGCCCGACCCGCGGCGGCTGCGGCGGATGTACGACTGCTCGGCGGAAACGCTGCGGGCGCTGCGCTCGTTCGCCGACGACGGCGGCGGCGCGGATCTGGCCCGGGCCCACGAGTGGAACCGCGACTTCGTCTTCCGCTCCCCCGCCGGGCGGCGCTACGAGCAGCTCGCCCGCCGGATCGGCCAGGCGATGTCGTTCATGCACGCCTGCGGCGTCGACCCGGCGGAGCTGCACAGCACCCAGCTGTTCGCCAGCCACGAAGGACTGCTGCTCGACTACGAGAAGGCGCTCACCCGCCGGGACCCGCGGACCGGCCGCGACTACGCCGGCAGCGGGCACATGCTGTGGATCGGCGAGCGGACCCGGGACGTCGACGGCGCGCACGTCGCCTACTTCTCCTCGATCGCCAACCCGATCGGCGTCAAGCTCGGACCGGCGACCACGCCCGACACGGCGCTGCGGCTCATCGACCGGCTCGACCCCGAACGGCGGCCGGGCCGGCTGACGTTCATCGTCCGGATGGGGGCCGCCCGCGTCCGCGACCGGCTGCCCGACCTCGTGGAGCGGGTGACCGGCACCGGCGCGCAGGTGGTGTGGACGTGCGATCCCATGCACGGCAACACCTTCGAGGCGCCGAGCGGGCACAAGACCCGGCGGTTCACCGACATCCTCGACGAGGTGTCCGGCTTCTTCGATGTGCACAAGGCGCTGGGGACCCACCCCGGCGGCATCCACGTCGAGCTCACCGGCGACGACGTGACCGAGTGCCTCGGCGGCGGGGACGAGCTGGGCTTCGACGACCTGCTGAAGAGCTACGAGTCCGCCTGCGACCCGCGGCTCAGCCGGAGCCAGGCACTCGACCTCGCGTTCCTAGTGGCCGAGATGATCCACCCGGAACCGGTGCCCGCGGGGCGGCGGAAGCCGTGGTGAGCCCGGCCGTGCCGCTGTCCTTCGACCCGATCGAGCGGGCCGCCGAGCTCTGGGGCGGCCGGATCGGCGACCCGACGGCGATGGCGGCGGTCACCAACGTGATGCGCGTCCAGCAGATCCTGCAGCGCGAGGTGGACGCGGCCCTGGCCCGCCACGGCATCACCTTCGCCCGGTACGAGGCGCTGGTCCTGCTGTCCTTCGCCCGCACCGGCCGGCTCGCCATGTCGGTCATGGGGCGGCGGCTGCAGCTGCACCCGACCAGCGTCACCAACATCGTCGACCGGCTGGAGGGCGACAAGCTGGTCCGGCGCGTCCCCGACGCCGGCGACCGGCGCACCACGCTGGTCGAACTGACCGCGGCGGGCCACGACGTCCTGGCCGCCGCGACCACCACCGTGATCGGCATCCGGTTCGGTCTCGCGGGCCTCACGCCCGCGCAGGCCCGGACGCTGACCGACCTGCTCACCAAGGTGCGCAGGGCCGCCGGTGACTTCCGGCAGGCACCCACCCACGACCACCACCACCCGGAGGCAAGACGCAATGTCGCTCGCTGCTGATGTGACGGACATCCTCGACCACCCCGCCGACCAGGTCCCCGGCGCCGACGAGTACGTGCGGGCCGCGATGCAGTGGCACTTCGGCCCGGAGACGGGGTCGCCGTACTGGCTCGAGAAGGCCAAGACCCTGGAGTTCGACCCGCGCACGGACGTCCGCGGCGTCGCCGACCTGACGCTCTTCCCCAACCTCGTCAACGAACTGCGGGACGTCCCGGTCGAGCAGCTCGTGCCCCGCGGGTACGGCGAGGGCGTCAAGCCATACGGCGTGTACGAAAGCGGTGGCACCACGGGCGCCCCGAAGCGGGTCGTCTGCATGGCCGACTGGATGGACCGCTGGGTCGCGTTCTGGACGGCGAAGATGGCCGAGCGCGGCTGCCCGGCCGACGCGAACATCCTGGCCGTCATGCCCACCGGACCGCACATCTACGGCACCGTGATGCAGCTGTGGGCCCAGCGCAACCGCGGCACGCTGTTCACCGTGGACATGGACCCGCGCTGGGTCAAGAAGTGCATCGCCCAGGGCCGCGCCGAGGAGGCCGGCCGCTACGCCGAGCACCTCATCGGCCAGGCGGAGTTCGTCCTGCGCACCCAGGAGGTCGGCGTGCTCGTCGCGACGCCGCCGCTGCTGGAGCGGATCAGCAAGAACGACGAGCTGGTCGAGCTGATCAACGAGAAGGTGAAGTTCATCCAGTGGGGCGGTGCCCACATGGACGCCGACACGCGGCACCTCTTCCGCACCGAGATCTTCCCCGGCGCCAAGCTCCAGGGGTCCTACGGCAGCACGATGATCCTCTGCGGCACGGTCGAGCGGATGGGGATGGGCGAGGACGACTGCGTCTTCGACACCTTCGCCCCGCACGTCTCGTTCTCGGTCGTCGACCCGGCTACTCGCGAGCCCGTGCCCTACGGCGAGCGCGGCCAGGTGGTCATGAACCACGTCAGCAAGGGCATGCTGCTGCCGAACAACCTCGAGCGGGACATGGCCACGCGGCTCGAAGCGCCCGAGGGGCACCCCGGTGACTCGGTCGCGGCGATCGGCCCGGTCGAGACGTTCGAGGACGAGACCGTCATCGAAGGCGTCTACTGATGCGGCTGATCCCGGCACTCGGCCCGCGCGGGCCGTTCGCCGCCCGCAACCGCCAGGACGTCCCGGACGTGACCGGGTCGCCGGTGGCCGAGCTGAGCCTGGTTCCCGGGCTGTACGTCCACCGCGCGACGACGGCGTTGCGCAAGGCGGCCCCGCTCCCCCCTGGCGAGCGCGCGGACGCGCTGGCCCGGGCCGCCGAGCTGTTCGCCTCCGGCACCATCGGCGAGCTGACCCACGAGGAGTACCTCCACGCGGTCAGCCGGGTTTCGGGCATGCCGATCACCTACGTGCGGGCGGCCGCTTCGGTGATCACGTCGGCGGTCGCCGACGCCCCGAAGACCGTCGAGCACGCCCGGCCGCTGGGTGCCGTCACGCAGTGGCGGGACCCGGTGGTCCGGCAGGGGCACGCCTTGTGGGCGCGCCGCGGTGACGTGTTCGCCGTGCACGCCGCCGGCAACCACCCGGGGATCCACGCGGTGTGGCTGGAGGCACTCGCGCTCGGCTACCGGGTCGCCGTCCGCCCGTCGCGCCGGGAGCCGTTCACGCCGTTCCGGCTCGTCTCGGCGTTGCGCGCGGCCGGGTTCGGGGACGACCACGTCGTCTTCCTGCCCACCGAGCACGCGGTCGCGGGCGATGTGATCGCGGGCGCCGACCTGGCGATGGTCTACGGCGGCGACGACGTCGTCGCCAAGTACGCCACCAGCACCGACGTGCTGCCGCAGGGACCGGGCCGCTCGAAGATCCTGCTGGCGGACGGGGAAGACCACCTCGACACGGTGCTCAGCTCGATCAGCTCCGAGGGCGGGATGGCCTGCGTGAACACCACCGCGGTGTTCGTCCGGGGCGATCCCCGCCCGGTCGCCGAGGCCATCGCCGAGCGGCTGGCCGCGCTGCCGAGCGTGCCGCCGGACGACGAGAAGGCGCGCCTGCCGGTGCTGCGGCTGGCCGCGGCGCAGGGGATCGAGCGCGCGGTCACCGCCGCGGCGCGCGGGACCGAGACCCTGACGAGCGGGATCGCGGACCTGGGCGACGGCAGCGCGGTGCTGCGGCCCGCGGTGCACGTGCTCGACCGGGCCGACGCGCCGCAGGCCGCGGTGGAGATGGGCTTCCCCTGCGTCTGGGTCGCCCCGTGGACGCCCGAGGACGGGGTCGCCCCGCTGCGCGACACGCTGGTGCTGACCGCCTTCACCGACGACGAGGCCCTGGTGGACCGGCTGGTGGACGAGCCGTCGATCAGCAACGTCTACGTCGGCGACCACCCGACGCACTGGATGCGCCCGCACGTCCCGCACGACGGGTTCCTCGCGGAGTTCCTGATGCGGACCAAGGGCGTGGTGCGGGACTGAGCCGGGGCCGCCGGCGCGGGAATCGATCCCGCGCCGGCGGCCCCGAAATGTATGATTACCGAACTTCTGTTCGCACCAGTGCCGGAAGGACTCTGTTGCCGAGGCTCAATCCCGACGACGCCGCGCGCCGCGAAGAACGCACCCTCACCTCCGGCGCCAACCCCGCCGACTTTTCGGAGGCGCTGGCGCGTGGCATCTCCGTCCTCCGCGCGTTCACCGCGGACCGGCGGGAGATGACGCTCGCCGACGTGGCCCGCGAGGTCGGGCTTTCGCGCGCGACCGTGCGGCGCTCACTGACCACCCTCGTGCACCTCGGCTACCTCGAGCTGCGCGGCCGCCAGTACACGCTGACCGTCCGCGTGCTCGAGCTGGCGTCCGCCTACCTGGGGGCGAGCCCCACCGGGGTGGTCGCGCAGTCGTTGTGCGAACGCCTGTGCCGCGAGACCCACCTCGCGTGCAGCACCGCCGTGCTCGACGACGACCACGCGGTGATGGTCGCCCGCGCGGCGCCGCAGCAGGTCTTCTACTACGGCGCCGGCGTCGGGTTCCGCCTCCCGGCGTGGCACACCGCGCTCGGCCGGGTCCTGCTGGCCGCGCTGCCCGACGACGAGCTGGACGCCCGGCTGGACAAGCTCGACCTCGTCCGGCACACGGAGCATTCGACGGCGGCCAAGGAAGAGCTTCGCGAGCACATCCTGACGGCCCGGTCGGACGGTTACGCCTACGTCGTCCAGGAAGCGGACTCGACGATCCATTCGGTCGCGGTGCCGCTGCGCCGCTGGGACGGCCAGGTGGTGGCGGCCGTCAACGCGGGCGCGCAGATCGGCGCCACCGACGGCACCACCATGACCGGGTCGGTCCTGGAACGGCTTCGCGCGGCGGCGCGGGACACCGCGCCCCTGCTGGTGTGACCGGTCAGGACCGCGCGGTCGCCGCCCCGGACGCCAGCAGCGCCGCGATCTCCGCCTCGGTCTTGCCCAGCACCCGCCGCAGCACGCCGGCCGTGTCGGCGCCCAGGCAGGGGGCCGGCCGCCGCACCCGGCCCGGCGTCTCCGCCAGCCGGTACGGAAGGCCCTGGTAGCGGCGCTTGCCGACCTCCGGGTGGTCGAGGGTCTGGTAGAAGCCGATCGCCTCGAGGTGCGGGTCGTCGGCGAGGTCCGCGCCCGAACACACCGGCGCGGCCGCGATCCCCTTCGCCTGCAACACGTCCGCGGCCTCGCGCTTGTCCCGCTGCCGGCTCCACGCCGCGATGGCGGCGTCCAGTTCCGCCCGGTGCCGGAGCCGGCCGTCGAGCGTCGCCAGCTCCGGGCGGTCGTCGACCCCGACGACCGCGCGCAGCCGTGCCCACTGCTCGTCGTCGTAGGCCGCGACGGCGAGCCACTCGTCCGTCCCCGAAGCCGGGAATATCCCGTGTGGACACACGCGCGGATCCGGGTCCCCGTGCAGGAACTCGCCGACCAGCTGCAGGCCGGCGCCGCGCAGGTTCAGCTCCAGGTGGTGGCCGCGCCCGGTCGCGAGCGCGGCGAGGACCAGCCCGGTCGACAGCAGGCCGGAAAGCGGATCGAGGTAGGCGCTGCCGCTGTTGTACGGCACGCCGTCGCCGTAGCCGATCAGGGACATGGCTCCGGTCGTCGCCTCCACCGTGGGACCGACGCCGACGTGCGAAGCCAGCGGGCTGGTGGCACCGAAGCCGTTGATCTCCAGGAACACAAGGCCGGGACGCAGGGTCCGGAGCGTCGCGTAGTCCAGGCCGAGCCGGTGCAGCGCGCCGGGCGCGAGGTTGCAGACGAACACGTCGCTGGCCGCGACCAGTTCGTGCATCGCGGCCATCCCGGCCGGGTTTTTGAGGTCCAGCTCGACCGAGAGCTTGTCGCTGTTCTCGGTGTTGAACCACGAACTCCGGTTGTAGGGCCGGTCGCCCGGTGTGAGGTCGGGATACCGGCGGACGTCGCCGCCGGTGGTCGCACCGCGCCACGAGTCGATGTTGCGGATCGACTCGACCTTGATCACCTCGGCGCCGAGGAAACCCAGTGACCGCCCGGTGAACGGGCCGGCCCACGCGGTCGTCATCTCCAGCACCCGCTTGCCCGCCAAGGGCGGCAGGCGCGGTTCGGCGGGAACCGGGAGCACGGCGGCCGGCGCGGGTCCGGAGCGCGGCAGCGGACCGGGAACCAGCGCGCCGTCGATCTCCTCCGCCCAGAAACCGGTGCTCCCCCGGCCCGGGTCGGCGGCCAGGGCGGGCAGGTCGAGGACGGCCTCCACGGCGAGGCGGTGTTCTTCGCCCATGGCGACGACGGAAGCGACGTCGAGGTCCCGGAGCTTGTCCGCGAGCAGCGCGGACGCCTCGGCCCAGTTGCGGTTGAGCGCCTTCGGGGTGGCGAAGCGTTCGTCGTCCACGAGCGCGTCGAGGCCGAGCGCGGCGCACGTGGCCTGCCACCGTCCACTGAGGACGAACATGACCACCCAGCCGTCCCGGCAGCGGTAGGTGTCGACCAGGCCCGGGTACGCGCCGCGACGCGGGTGGGTGCCGTTGTAGTCGTACTGCGCGATGAGGCTGGGGCTGGTCGTGGCCGCCACTTCGTCGACCGCGACCTCGACCCGCTGCCCGAGCCCCGAGCGTTGCCGCTCCACGACCGCGGCCAGCGCCGTCGCGAACGCCGCCGCGCCCGCGGCGTAGTACGCGCGGTGCCCGAAGCCGTACAGCGGTGGTTTGTCCGCCGCCCCGGTCGCGTGCGCGAGACCGGACAGGGCCTGGTGCACGAGTTCGCCGCCGCGCCAGCCGGCCCGCGGCCCGGTGGCGCCGAACTCGGTCACCCGGCACAGGACGGTGCGCGCCGTCACCGGCAGGTCCGCGTCTTCTCCGTCGGTGACGACGACGTCGGCGCGGCGGACCAGCTCGCCGACGGCTTCACCGCCGATCGGCTGTTTGCCCGCGTCCAGGTGGGCCGCCAGACCCGGTGCCCAGCCGGATTCCGGGGCCGCCAGGACGACGTCCGCGCCGTGGTCGGCGAAGCGGCGGGCGCAGAACCGGCCCGCCGGCGATCGCGAGAGGTCCGCGACGGTGAGGAAGCCGAGGTCGAGCACGGCGGGCGCTCAGACCGCGACGTTGCCGGGGAACATGCCTTCCCGCCAGTAGCGGAACAGGACTTCCGCCACGCACGCGGGCTTTTCCCGGCCTTCGAGCTCGAACGTCGCGGTGTAGGCGACCAGTTCCCCGTCGTCGAATTCCTTCACCGACGCGACTTCCAGTCCGAGCCGGATCCGGCCACCTTCGGCCGGCACCGGGGACGTGATCCGGACTTTGTTCATCCCGTAGAACAGCAGCAGCGATTTCTTGTCCACGACGACCATCTGGTTCCAGAAGTGCATGAACAGCGATAGAACGAAAAACCCGTGCGCCACAGTGCCGCCGATCGGGCTGTTCCGCGACCGCTCGACGTCGACGTGCGGCCAGCCGTGGTCGTCGGTCAGATCCGCGAACCGGTCGGTCTTCTCCTGGGTGAACTCGAACCAGTCGCTGAAGCCGAGGTGCTGCCCGAGGTGGTCGGCGAACTTTCCCACAGTGATGGTAGTCGGCATGAGCAGAACCCTAAGCGCACCAACGAAGAAGAAGGTGGTGCAACTGGCACCAGGCTATCCGATCGGCATTCCGGCAGAATCGTCCGGAGTAGCCGTGGATTACGGGAACAGGTGCGCGCAGTGAGTTTTCTGACCGAATCCGATTGGTCCGGGAATATCTACCTCGGCGGCTGGGTCCCGGGATCCGCGGCGCCGTTCCCGGTCCGGGAGCCGGCGACCGGCAAGGAACTCGGCGTGCTCGGCTCAGCCGGGCCCGAAGACGTCGCCCGAGCCACCGCACGGGCCGTCGCCGCGCAACGCGAGTGGGCGGCGGCCGGGTACCAGCGGCGCGCCGCCGTGCTGCGGCGGGCCGGCGACCGGTGGCTCGCCCACGCCGGCGAGATCGAAGAGTGGATCGTCCGCGAATCCGGTTCGGTGCGGGCGAAAGCGCGTTCGGAAGTCGAGCGCGCGGCCGACGAGTGCTACGAAGCCGCGGCTCTCGCCTCCGAGCCGGTCGGCGAGGTGCTCCGCACGGCGTCGCCGCGGCTGAGCTACTCGCGGCAGGTCCCGGCCGGCGTGGTGGGGGTGATCTCCCCCTTCAACTTCCCGGTGATCCTCGCGATCCGCTCGGTCGCCCCGGCACTGGCCCTCGGCAACGCCGTCGTCCTCAAGCCCGACACGCGCACGGCCGTCTGCGGCGGGGTGGTGCTGGCTCGCGTCTTCGAGGAGGCCGGGCTGCCACCGGGGGTGCTTTCGGTGCTGCCGGGCGACGCGGCCGTCGGCGAGGCGATCGTCACCGACCCCGCGGTCCGGGTGATCGCGTTCACCGGGTCCACGCGGGCCGGCCGGCGCGTCGGCCAGCTGGCCGGGGCGCACCTCAAACGCGCTCACCTCGAACTGGGCGGGAACTCGGCGCTCGTCGTGCTGCCCGGGGTCGACGTCGCCCGCGCGGCCGGGGTCGGCGCGTTCGGGTCGTTCCACCACCAGGGCCAGATCTGCATGGCGACCGGGCGCCACCTGGTCGCGGCCGAGATCGCCGACGAGTACGTGGCGGCGCTGACCGAGCGGGCGGCCGGCCTCCGCGTCGGCGACCCGGCGGCCGCCGACGTCGCCCTCGGCCCGCTCATCGACGAAGGGCAGCGCGACCGGGTCCACGCGCTCGTCACGGCTTCGGTGACCGCGGGCGCCGAACTGGCGTACGGCGGGAACTACAACGGGTTGTTCTACTCGCCGACGGTCCTGGCCGGCGCGAGCTCGTCCGCGCCGGCGTACGCCCAGGAGGTGTTCGGCCCGGTCGCGCCGGTGACGCGCTTCTCCTCCCCCGAAGAAGCCGTCGCGCTGGCCGCGGCCTCCGAACACGGCTTGTCGCTGGGTGTCCTGACCACCGACGGGCTGGCCGCGCTCGAGCTGTTCCGCGATGTGCCGGCGGGGAAGCTGCACATCAACGACCAGACGGTCGTGGACGAGACGCCGAGCCCGTTCGGCGGGATGGGGATCTCCGGCAACGGCACGCGGATGGGCGGCACGCGCGCCAACATCGAGGCCTACACCGAAACCCAGTGGGTCACCGCGCAGAGCCGGTTCGGGCCGGCCGGCCGGTGACCCTGCGGGCGCCGCGCTATGCCGGCGATCTGCGGGCCGACCTGGTCCGGGCTTCGTTGTCCCTGATCGCCGCCGAGGGCCCGCACGGGTTCTCCGTCGCCAAGGTGGCCAAGAACCTGGACGTCTCGTCCGCGGCGCCGTACCGGCACTTCGCCGACCGGGGAGCATTGCTCGCCGCCGTCGCGGCGGAGTCGGCCGCACTGCTGCGCACCCAAATCTCCCGCGCGACGCACGGCGTGACCGACCCGGCGAAGGCGCTGGCGGCGGCGGCCGGATCGGCGACCCTGTTCCTGATCGAGCACCGCGTCGACCTGGCCCTGATCTTCACGATCGCCCCGCGGGGCCTGGAAAACGAGCGCCGCCTGCTGCTCGCCGACTCGCTGAGGAGGTGCCGCGGGGTGGCGCCCGACCCCGAGCACGCCCGCCGGCTCCTGGCGCGGCTGGCCGCACACGTGAGCGGCACGGCAGCGCTGTACCTGTCCGGGCTCCGGACGCCCGGCCACGGCACGGCGGAGGCCGCGGCCCGCAGCGCGGCGAGCACCACCCACGCCCTGATCGAAGCGATTCCCGAGGAGCCAAGGTGAACTCACCCGTTGCCGTCCTGTTCGCCACCCACCGGCCCGGTACGTCCGCCGCGTCGATCGCCGACGCGGCGGACGTACCGCTCCACTACCTCCAGGCCTGGCTCGCCCCGGAGACGGCGGGACGGCCCGCGGCGCCGCCCGCTCGCGGCACCCTGGTCCGCATCGCGGCCGCGCTCGGCGCAGAGCTGCCGGCCGTCGACCGGGCGTTCACCGCCGCCTGGAGCACTCTCGGCGGCAGCTGCTGGAACCACTTCGCCGCCGGCGACCGGGTGCTCGTGTTCGGCGCGCCGGACCCGGAGACCGGGCGTTCGCTCGTCAGGCGGGCCACCGTGACGGCCACGTCCGGCGACCGGGTCGGCGTGGACTTCGACGCCGGCGGCGACGCGGAATACACGCCGGCGGACGGCGTTCGCCTGAGCCACGCGAACGGGTCCTGCCGGAATGTGGTGGCGCTTCCCTAGCATTTCCGGCCGTTCAGCCCCGTGCGGCGGGGACGGGCTCCGGTGTCGCCTCGGAAGCAGCCAGGTCACGGCCCTTCGTTTCCTTCGCCGACCACACGGCGACCGCGCTGGCCAAGCACGCCACCGCCATGTACACCGCGACGAGCACCGGGCTCCCGCCGGCCAGCGAGAGCAGGCCGACGCCGATCAGCGGGGCCAGCCCGCCGCCGAGCACCGCCGCGACCTGGTACCCGGCGGACACGCCCGTGTAGCGCACGCTGGTGTCGAAGGACTCGGCCAGCAACGCCGCCGAGGGGGCCAGCAGCGCACCCAGCGGCGGGCCCGCGAACACACCGAGCGCGACCCACAGCAGCACCGGGTCGCCCGTGCCGATCATCGCGAACACCGGGTAGGCCACCGCGGCGAGCAGCAGCGCGGCACCGATGAGCGTGCGGCGCCGGCCGATCCGGTCGGACAGCGCGGTCGCGACCAGCATCGCGACGGCGGCTCCGGTCCCGTTGAAGACCTGCCCGATGAGGATGTCCGTGCGGCCGACGCCGACGCCGGTCGCGTAGCTCACCATGAACGCGCTCGTCAGCGCCTGGGTCACGGTGGCACCGAAGACGAAGAAGCACGCTCGCAGCAGCTGGACGGGCCGCCGCAGCAGCTCGATCAGCGGTGCCCGCCGGTGCTCGGCGCCGGCGCGGCTGTCCAGGAAGACCTGGCTCTCGACGACCCGGGACCGGACGAACAGGCCCAGCGCCAGTAGCACGGCGCTGATCAGGAACGGAATCCGCCAGCCCCAGGTCAGGAAGTCTTCGTCGGGCATCAGGGAAACCAGGGCGAGCACCGCGGTGGACAGGATCGATCCGACGGGCCCACCGAGCTGCACGATCCCGGTGAGCAGGCCACGGCGGGCGGGCGGCGCGTGTTCCGCGGCGAGCAAGGTGGACCCGCCCCACTCGCCCCCGACGGCGATTCCCTGGCACAGACGCAGCAAAACCAGCATGATCGGCGCCCAGCTCCCGGCACTGGCGTAGGTCGGCAGCACACCGATCAGCGTGCTCGCCACCCCCATCAGGACCATCGAAGCCAGCAGCATCACCTTGCGGCCGTACCGATCGCCGAGGTGACCGAAGATCAAGCCACCGGCCGGCCGCGCGAAGTAGCCGACGGCGAACGTCGTGAACGAGGCGAACGTCGCCACCGCCGGAGACAGGCCGGCGAAGAAGAGCCGGTTGAAGACGAGCGCGGAAACCGTGCCGTACAGGAGAAAATCGTAGTACTCGATGACGCCGCCGAGCAGGCCCGAAAAGAGGACCCGCCGCAAGCGGCCCTGGTCCGGCGCTGGTGTTGCCTCGGTCACGTGCAGCCCTTCCTTTGTTGGTCGGTCGGCGCGGCAGAACGATTCGCCAGGGCGAGTGGGATTTGTCAAGCGCAGCCACTCGGAGATGGCGGCTGCCGGATCGAAACGGACGTTACACGACCAAATCACGAATGGCGTCGACGCTCGCACAGCAAACAATGGGGCATCCGAATTTCGCGCCACCGACGTAAGATCGGCCAACAGGGTGCAACTTCGCGCGCTTCACCGCCGAATGTGCGGCGCGGATCCGTCGCCACCGATCCCATCCCGGTTCGCGCCGAGCGTCCGGACGGTTGGGACGCCGTCCCAGCTCGCCGTGTCCTTCCTGGTCAGAGGCGGCATTCCGTCCCAGCGTTCCATTCGCTTGCGGAGGCCTTGTGCGATGCTGGCCCCCGCCGGACCGTTGCCCCCAGGTCGGTGCTCGCGCCCCGGCAGGGCCGGGGAACCCGAAGAGCACCGAAGGATGGAGGGGAACGATGAAGAGAGTCATCGCTTCGGTGACGGCGCTCGTCGCGTTGACGGCATTCGCACCGACACCGGCGCACGGCGCCGCGCCGCGTGATTCCGCGTCGCCGGTGGCGGCACGAGGAACCTGTTCCACCGTGGGGTGTGGCGGTGAGGTCACCAATCATTCGCAGCACTACATCCGGATCAGCAACGCCTGGTGCTGGTCACACGACAACGACTACTACGGTGACCGCCTGTACCCGTGCTATCCCTGGCAGAACTGGGACCGGAGCGACCTGTACCCAGCGGACATGTGGCTCACCCAGAACCAGTACTCCGGCAACTACGTGAAGTACCGCGATACCGACGCGTTCATGGCATCGGCCGGGTGCACCACGGTCGTCAACAAATGGATCGGCCCGGTGCTGCTCGGCCGGTACGTGTACGACCGCCACAACACGAGCAGCGTCTGGATCAAGATAACCGACGCACACTTCATCGACGTCCTGTCGATCACGTGCTGACGTCGCGGTGAGCCGGCCGGGCCGCCGGGAGAACTGTCCCCGGCGGCCCGCATCCGAAAGCCGGTCGGACTTGGTCCGCTCTCAACGCCCCGTGGGGTCCGACAAGACCAGAGCAGGTTCTTCGCTCACGATGATCGGGTCGCCCGGCCGCACCGGCTGCTCGGTCTCGTCCAGGCGGTGCAGCCGGCGGGCGCCCGCACCCGCCGTCAGGGTGGCGGTCCCTCGATCGGTCCACTGGATCACGGCGTCGTAGGTGCGGTCGGGCTCGATCACGGTGAACTCGCACTTCCAGACGTTCTCCGGCAGGCCCGCCGTGGTCCCGTGGCCACACGATCGGCTCTGGGCGCGGCGCAGCCAGCGTTGCAGCACCTCCACCGCGAGCGCGGCCGCCGTGGGTGTTCCGCCGACCGGTTGCAGCACGATCGGCACCCTCGTCCCGCCCCAGTTGTAGAAGTACATGCGTTCGAGGTTGACCTTGCGCGCATAGAGGCCCACCAGGAAGAACCTGACCGCGTGGTTGCGTGCGGTGGTCTCGTCGAGCGGCGCCTGGGTCGCGATCGAATACGTCGTCCCGGTGTTCCACAGGCGCGGGTGAACACCAGCCTCGTGCATGACCCGGTCGATCGTCGTGGTCAGCTCCAGCATGGACTCCGGCGGATCACTCGCTCTCTGCTGGAACAGCTTGACGCTCGCGACGTCGCACTGGTCGTACCCGTTCGAATCCGCGAAGCGCCGCAAGAAGGAGACGCCTTCCGGCGTCCACAGCTGGCCCATGCCCGGGCACACCACCGTCGCTCTCGGGTCGCCCGACCGGATGATGGCGGCTGCCCGGCGGGTCATCTCGACCAACGTTTCCACGTTGCCCGCGTAGAAGCGCCGATCGTTGGCCAGTACCCACAGCTCGTAAGCATCGATCCGCCCCCGGTAGCGGGTCACCACCGAGCCGACGAACCGGTCCCAGTCAGCCAGGTCGACGGGCGGGGCCGGGGTGCCCTCCGGGTAAGGGCCGGCCGGGCCGCCGGGGCTGGCCCACCTCGGTGTCCCGCCGAAGACGAACAGGGACGGCAGGCTCGCCTCCTCCGCACCGGCCACCAGGCGGTCGAGCGTGGACCAGTCGAACTCGCCGCGCAGGCGCTGGATTTCCGACCACCTCGTCCCGCCGTCCCAGAACCGGGCGGCGCCGACGTGGAACGACGGCATCCTCCCCGTGGCGCTGTTGATCGTGACCCCGAAGAACGTGCTCGGCACCGGGGCCGGCGGCAGTTTCCACGCGGGCCCGCCTATCCGCTGCGCTCGTGCGTCCGCCACCGGGTCCGGCCCGGCCGTGCTCGACACCAGGACGACGGCCAGGAATGCGGCCATCGCCGTGACGACACCCGGCAAGAGCCACCGGCGCCGGCGGCGAGGAAAGCGTGCCGGTTCGGCAGGGGCGGGCCGGAGAGCTGCTTCG
Source organism: Amycolatopsis sp. NPDC098790 (assembly GCF_044759945.1). NCBI lineage: Bacteria > Bacillati > Actinomycetota > Actinomycetes > Pseudonocardiales > Pseudonocardiaceae > Amycolatopsis > Amycolatopsis sp. NPDC098790. The sequence goes on along the minus strand of NZ_JBIWAI010000002.1, from coordinate 830,608 downwards.
GTGGGAGTCGATTCCGCTTCCTGGACGACGTCTTCGGCGACGTCCTCCGCGGGCGCCGTGGCGCGCAGCCACAGGCGGTGCAGCGCGACGATCTCATCCCGGCTCGCGCCGCACGCCAGCGCGATGCGCTCCACGACGCCGAACTCCTTCGGGGCGCTCACGCCGGTGCAGTAGCGGTGAACCGCGGACTTGCTCAGGTAGATCTTCCGGCCGATTCCCGTATAGCTGTGTCCGCTGCCCGCCTTGAGCTGCTCCAGCCGGTCCCCCAGGTCCCGATAACGCGCGTTGCCGGCCATGGCCCTCCCGTCCCCCGTTGGCCAGGCAGCCGCGGGTCCGCCGTCTTCGGGCACGGCGGGACCGCGACATCGTGGTGCACCAGTTTATGCCAGGGCGAACCCGGGATCGTCGCTGTTCGCCGGGAGCCGGTAGTCCGTTGCGAGCAACTCCGGTTCGTCCACAGGCCCGTGGCGGCGAGGTCGCTTCCGCGGGACTTCAGGAGGCCGTGGCCGGAATCGCGTTGTCGATGAGGACGGCGGCGATCGCGGCGGCGGCGGGGAAGCAATCGCTGCCGAGGGCCCGGGTGCGGACCGAGGCGCCGTCGATGAGCAGCGCCAGCTGTTCACCCAGTTGCTCGGGATCGATCGCGCCTGCTTCGCGGGCGGCGTCGGCGAGCCGCGCGGCGATGGCTTTCTTGTACTCGCGGGCGTATTCGGATGCCGGGTGCCGGGGATCGTGGAGTTCGACCGCCGCGCCGAGGTAAGGGCACAAGGGGGTGGACGCCGGCACGTCGAAGGCAGCGAGCAGCCGCTGGCGGGGCGTGAGGTCGGCGCGGTCGAACACTCCGGGCATGACATCGGGATCGAAGTGGCGCAAGTACTCGGCGACCAGTTCGTCCTTGCCCGCGAAGTGCTGGTAGACCGTGTGCTTCGACACCTGGGCCGCCGCGGTGAGCTGGTCCATGCCGGTGCGGTTGATGCCCTGTTCGCGGAACAGCTGCTGCGACGCGCCGAGGATCCGCTCGCGCGCGCCCCGGCCCCGGCGGCGGCCTTGCGGCCCCTTCTCCAACTCCGTCATGTGTCCAGCATAGCCAACGTCAGTACCGAACGGTGTACATAACTTGCGCCCGAGTCGACCCTTCGCTACGTTAACCACACCGACCAGTTCACATAACATGAAGGAGAAGCACTCGTGGGAAAGCTCGACGGCAAGGTCGCGGTGGTCACCGGCGGATCGACCGGCATGGCATTGGCCGGTGCCAAGCTGTTCGTCGACGAGGGAGCGCACGTCTTCATCCAGGCGCGGCGGCAGGACGCGCTCGACGAGGCCGTCGAGCTGATCGGCCGCAACGTCACCGCCGTGCCGGGCGACGCGTCCGAACTGGCCGACCTCGACCGGTTGTACGACACGGTCAGGCGGGAGAAGGGCTCGATCGACGTGCTGTGGGCCAGCGCCGGCACGGGCGAACCCGCCCGGCTCGGCGACATCACCGCGGAACAGTTCGAGCGCGCCTTCTCCCTCAACGCCCGCGGCACGCTGTTCACCGTGCAGAAGGCGCTGCCGCTGCTCAACGACGGCGGCTCGATCATCATGACCGGATCGAACGCCTCCCTCGGCGCCTTCCCCGGCTGGAGCCTCTACGCCGGGAGCAAAGCCGTGCAGCAGGCCTGGGCCCGCGTGTGGCTCAACGAACTGAAGGACCGCAAGATCCGGGTCAACGTCCTGACCCCCGGCCAGGTCGCCACGGCCAAGCAGGAAGAACTCTTCGACGAGGCCACCAAAGCCGCGTTCGAATCCCTGATCCCGCGGGGAGAAATGGGCCGCCCCGAAGAGATCGCCACCGTCGCGCTGTTCCTCGCCTCCGCCGACTCCAGCTACGTCAACGGCCTGGAACTGGTCACCGACGGCGGCACCACCGCCATCTGACGCACACCAACGGGACCCGGACGGGAGGACACTTCACGAGCAGCATCACCCTCATCGGTACGGGCACCATCGGCACCGTCGAAGTCGTGGGCCGCGACCACGCCAAGGCCGAAAACCTGGGCGGGGACACGACAACCGGCAAATGGGGTGCCGTCCCGGCCGGGGACATCGTCATCACCGCTCTGCTGTACGACGGTGTGGTTCCGCTCGGCGAGGCGGTGCGCGGGGTGGACGAAACGCTCGAGCACGTCGCGGCCGGCCGGGGCATCTCCTTCCTGGCCCGTTCGGCGACCGTCTTCTACTCGCACCCGGAAGTCCGTTACGTCCCCATCCCGGAGCTGGCCCCCGACCAGGTGTGCCTCGCGGCGGCCGGAACACGTGCCTCGGCAATGGTGGACGATTTCTTCTCGGCGGCCCAGGAAGCGGCCGGAACCGCGGCGGAATGCGGGAACTACGAGATGTGGCGGTGAGTCGGGATCGTTCCCCTGCGGCAGCTCATCGCCGGTCTCGCGCCACCGGGTGAGTGAGCCCGTAGCGAGCGAAAGGCGCCTGGTTCACCCAAGCCCAGAAGGGATCCCCGTACGACCAATGCCACCAGTGGGCCGGGTAGTTGACCAAACCGGCCGCGACCAACGCAGACGCGAGCAACCTCGCCGTCCTCTCCCCCGGTGGTGCGACCGCACCGGTGCAGCACGCCGGAAGCGGCCGGAGTGCATCGTCCACTTCGGACACCGTGACGTCCACGGCGCCCCCCGTCGGGTGCGCCGCGGCCGGGAACGGGGTCCCGCCGGGCGGGCGGTAGCCGTCGACCACCAGCAGGCGGACGTCGCGGGGCAAGAGGCTCTGGGCCGTCACCAAGCGGTCGACCAGGCCGTACCGGAGGTACGTCGGGCCGGCCACCCGCAGCGGGGCCGAGCGGACGTCCACCAGCGCCTCGCCGCTGTCGCGGATCGGGATGCCGGCCAGGCGGGGACCGGCCGGGGAATCTTCTGTGGGCACCGGTCCACCGTCGCCCACCGGGCTGCAGAAACCCTGGAATCGGATTACAGGGACGTCAGCTCGCCGTACTCGCGGGAGCCGTAGGCGCGGAACGTCTCGATGGCCTCGGCCAGGGCGGCCTTCGCCGCGGTGTGGTCGCCTCGGGCCTCCTCCAGCTGCGCGATGTCCCGCAGCGTGCGGGCACCGAACAGGAGGGCCTCCTGCGTGCGGAACGCCTCGAGTGCGCTGGTCAGCCACCCGGCCGCCTCCTCGAACCGGCCGGCGGCCAGGTCCAGCTCGCCGAGCGTGCGCATGACCATCGCCTCGCTCCAGCTGTCCCCTTCCGCCCGGTGGGCCTCCAGCGCCTTCTCCAGCGGTCCCCTCGCCTCGGCCAGGCGGCCCATCCGCAGGTGGGTCTTGGCCAGCCCGCGCAGGCAGAACGCGACCAGCTTCGGGTCGCCGAGCCGGCGGAACAGCGCCAGCGCCCTGCCGAAGGTCTCTTCGGCCTCGGGGAGCCGGCCGCGGCCGAGGTGGGTCAGGCCGATCGTGCGCAGCGTCAACGCTTCCCCGCGTTCGCTGCCCGCCCGGCGGTACGCCGTCAGCGCGGCGGCCAGCGCGGTGTCGGCGGCCGCGAAGTTGCCGCGTTCCAGGTGGACCGAGCCGATCAGCCGCTCGCAGTGGCCGGTCGCGCGGTCGTCGTCCAGGGTCCGGCTCACCGCGGCCGCCTGGGCCAGGAAGTGCTCGGCTTCGGGGAGGTAGCCCTGGTCGCGGCAGGCCAGGCCGAGCGCGGTCAGCGTGCTGGCCTCGCCCCGCGGGTCCCGCAGGTCGCGGAACCGTTCGACGGCGTCGGTGAAGTGCCGGCGGGCGTCGGCGAAGCGGTCCTGCTCGTACGCGAGCTGGCCGACCTGGGCCAGCAGGATCGCCTCGCCGTGCGGGTTGCCTGCCGCGCGGGCGGCGGCCAGCGCGGCGCCGTGCGCGCGGTCCCACAAGTCCACGACGCTGTTGAGGGCGTAGCCCGACGAGCACAGCACCGACGCGATGGCGACGGCCGGCTCGTCCAAGCCCGCCTCGGCGGCCCGCTCGACGGCGAGCACCAGCGACGCCTGCTCGATGTCCAGCCAGCCGCGGGGATCGGTCAGCGCGGTGCCGAGCACCTCGGGGTCGACCGGGCCGGACTCGGCCGTCGTCAAGGGGATCGCCCCGGAGGTCACGTGATCGGCGACGTGGTCCCGCAGCCGGTCGAGCACCGCGGTCCAGCCGCCGGCGACGCGGGCCGTCGAGTCCACCAGGTCGGCGTGGGACTCGTGCCGCTCGGCCTCCTCGCGGGCGTAGATGCGGACCAGGTCGTGCAACCGGTAGCGGACCTGGCCGGTGTCGTCGACGAAGGTGTAGTCGACCAGGTGGGTGTCGACGAGGTGCTCGACGACCTGCTCGGCCGTGCCGATGTCGGCGTCGAGCGCGTAGGCCACCACCCAGGCCCGGAAGTCGGCCAGCCCCAGGTACCCGAGCCGGCGGAGCGCGGTCCGGGCGGCCGGTTCCAGGTTGCGGACGCTCATTTCGATGCTCGCGCGGATCTGCTGGTCACCGGCGCACAGCTCGGTGAGACGGCGCCGCTCGTCGGTCAGCCGGGTCGCCAGCAGGCGTGCGGTCCACTGCCGTCGGGTGGCCAGCCGGGCGCCCGCGACGCGGACCGCGAGCGGCAGGTTGCCGCAGCAGGCCACGATGTCGGCGGCGGCGTCGGGCGCGGCGTCGATCCGGGCGGCGCCGGCGATCCGGGACAGCAGCGCGGTCGCCTCGCCCGCGGACAGGAGCCCCACTTCGACCAGGTGCGCGCCGGCGAGGCCGGCCAGCCGGTTGCGCGAGGTCAGCAGGACCGAGCAGGTGCCGGCACCGGGCAGCAGGGGACGCACCTGCTGCTCGTTCGCGGCGTCGTCGAGGACGATCAGCACGCGGTGGCCGGCCAGCGCGGTGCGGTAGGCGTCCATCCGCTCGTCCGGGTCGTCCGGGATCGCGGTCCGGTGGGGTTGCAAGGCGCGCAGGAAGCGGCCGAGCACCTCGGTCGGCGAAGCCGGGGTACCGGTGGTGCCCCGCAGGTCGACGTGCAGCTGCCCGTCCGGGTAGGCCGCGGACACCCGGTGCGCCACGTGCACGGCCAGCGCCGACTTGCCGACCCCGCCCGGGCCGAGCAGCGCCGCGATCGCCGGGCCGCTCCCGCCGCCGGTCAGCACGCCGGTCAGCTCGGCCACCAGCTCGTCCCGGCCGGTGAAGTCGGCCGCATCGGGCGGCAACTGCTTCGGCACGGCCACGCGCGGTTCGGCGCGGGCCGGCGAAGGCGAAGCGGGCTCGGGCACGACAGGCCGCGCGGGCGGCTCCGGCGACGGGCCGAGCAGGGCCGGGTCCGCCCGCAGGATCGCCTCGTGCAGCCGGGTCAGCTCGGCACCCGGCTCGATCCCCAGCTCGTCGATGAACACCTCGCGGCCCTGCCGGAAGACGGCGAGGGCGTCTGCCGTCCGGTCCGCGCGGTGCAGGGCGAGCATGAGCTGGCCCCGCAGCGACGCCCGGGTCGGGTGCTGCCCGACCAGCACGGTCAGCTCGCCGATCAGCTCGTCCGTGCGGCCCAGGGCCAGGTCGGCGGTGATCCGCGCCTCGATGACGGCGAGCCGCTGCTCGTCGAGACGGGCGGCTTCCCCGGCGAGGACGCGGCTGCGCACGCCGCCCAGCGCCGGCCCGCGCCACAGGGCGTCCGCGGCGCGGAAGGCGTTCGACGCCTCGCGGTAGCGCCCGCCCTCCGCGGCGGAGCGCCCATCCGCCGTGAAGCCCTCGAAGTGGTGCCGGTCGAGGCTGGTGGCCTCGAACCGCGCCAGGTAGCCCGGCGCCACCGTGCGGACGATGTCCGGGCCGGCGTCGCCGAGCGCGCGGCGCAGCGTGGAGACGTAGGTCTGGATCAGCGCCCGCGCGGTGGGCGGCGGCTCGTCGTCCCAGATGATGTCGACCAGGCGGTCCGTGGCGAGCACCCGGCCGGGCTCGAGCAGCAACGCGGCCAGCAGCGTGCGGATCTTGGTGCCGCCCAGGGCGAGCGGACCGGTCCCGTCGGCGACCTCGACCGGTCCGAGCAGCCGGAACTCCATCCCCCGCCCCACGTCGTCTCCCCCGAGATGTCACGGGGACCCTACGCCCCGGCAGCTTCGCCGGAAATCCGCTGTATGGCGGTTACCGGCGGATTTGCAGAGAACCTGCAGGGCGGGTCCCGACGCTGAAGCCATGAACACGAAGACGATCGCCCGGCTCACCGTCACCTTCGCCACCGCGGCTCTGGCCGCGGTCTCGATCGCCGTCCCGGGCACGGCGCACGCATCGACCGTCAACGGCCCGATCTCCCGCGGAGAGGTCCTCGACCGGGCGCAGTTCTGGGTGGACAAGGGCTACACCTACACCCAGACCGGCACCCACGTCCCCGGCCCGGACGGCGGGCAGACCTACCGCCGGGACTGCTCCGGGCTCGTCTCGATGGCCTGGCACCTCAACACCAGCCTGATCACCAACGAATTCCTCAGCAAGGCGCAGAGCGGCAACGGAATGCACGTCGTGGCCCGGGACGACCTGCGCCCCGGCGACGCGATGGTCCGCGACAGCGACGGCGGCGGCCCGGACGGGCACATCGAGCTGTTCGCGTTCTGGAAGAACCAGAACGACCACGGCCAGGGCGCCTACGTCTACTCGTTCAACTCCACCGGCCAGACCGTGCAGAACCCGTACAAGGTCAACAACAACGGCAACCTCGGGTTCGACTCCTGGTCCGAGGTCACCTCCTACACGGCCATCCGCTACGACCGGATCGTCGACCAGTCCTCCGGGGGCAACGGGGTCGCCTCGGGCGACGTCACCGGTGACGGGCGGGCCGACCTCGTCACCCGCATGCCCGACGGTTCGCTCTCGCTCTACAAGAACAACGGCAGCAACACCTCGCCCTACGACTCCGGCAGCCCGATCGGCAGCAGCTGGCAGGGCTTCTCCTGGTTCCGCGTCGGCGACGTCACCGGCGACGGCAAAGCCGACATCGTCGCCGGCAAACCCGACGGGACACTTTCCCTCTACACCAACAACGGCAGCTCCTCACCGTTCGACAACGGCACCCTGATCGGTTCGGCCTGGCAGCAGTTCAGCCACGTCACCCTCGCCGACGTCACCGGCGACGGCCGCGCCGACCTGGTAGCGGCCAAGCCCGACGGAACGCTGTGGCTCTACACCAACAACGGCAGCAACACCTCGCCCTACGACTTCGGGATCCAGGTCGGCGCCGGCTGGGCGCAGTTCGCCCGGATCGTGGGCGAGGACGTCACCGGGGACGGCCGGGCCGACCTCGTCGCCGCCAAGCCCGACGGCACGCTCTGGCTGTACACCAACGGCGGCAGCGACACCGCGCCCTACAGCACCGGCAGCCAGATCGGCTCCGGCTGGGCCCAGTTCGACCGCGTCCAGCTCGGCGACGTCACCGGGGACGACCGCGCCGACCTCACCGCCACCAAGCCCGACGGCACCCTGTGGCTCTACACCAACGGCGGCAGCGACACCGCGCCCTACAGCACCGGCATCCTGATCGGCTCCGGCTGGCAGACCTTCGCCTGACCCACTTTCTCGCAACGGGAGCTCATCATGCGCAAGTACCTCCTGGCGGTGCTGGCCGGAGCAGTCCTCCTCGGGGGAACGCCGGCCGCGATCGCCGAACCCATGCCCACCGACGTGCCGAACGGATCCGCCAAGGCCGCCCGGGAAACGCACGCCCCGGCGGCGCGGGCGGCCGGCCTCCCCCCGGGCTACAGCATTAACGGGATCGACGTCTCCAGCCACGACCACGCGAGCGGCAAGACGGTCAACTGGGCGAACCAGAAGGCCGCCGGCGACGAGTTCGCGTTCGTCAAGGCGACCGAAGGCACCGGCTACACCAACCCGTACTTCGACCAGGACTACCACGGCGCCAAGAACGCCGGGCTCTACACCGGCGCCTACGCGTTCGGCCGCCCGGACCTGGGCAACGCGGTGGGCCAGGCGAACTACTTCGTCGACCACCTGCAGTGGGCCACCGACGGCCGGACGCTGCCGCCGTTCCTCGACCTGGAGTGGCCCTACAGCTCGCTGAACCTGCCCGACTGCTACGGGCTCGGCCAGAGCGACATGCGGACGTGGATCAGCTCGTTCCTCAACCAGGTCAAGGCCCGCATCGGCCGCACGCCGATGATCTACACGAACGTCAACTGGTGGAACCCGTGCACCGGCGGCAGCACCGCGTTTTCGGGGTACCCGCTCGACATCGCCAGCTGCAACTCCGCGCCGCCGTCGGTGCCGGGCTGGGGTACCCGGTGGACGTTCTGGCAGTACGACATCGACGCGTGCGGCCGCGGCGCGGCCCACGACTCCAACGTCTTCAACGGATCGCTGGCCCAGCTGGCCGCGCTGGCGGGCGGCTCGGGCGGTGGCGCGAACGGCGTCTCGGCGGGCGATGTCACCGGTGACGGGCGAGCGGACCTCGTCGCCCGCATGCCCGACGGGTCGCTCTCGCTCTACAAGAACAACGGCAGCAACACCTCGCCGTACGACTCCGGCACCCTGGTCGGCAGCAGCTGGCAGGGCTTCAGCTGGTTCCGCGCCGGCGACGTCACCGGCGACCACCGAGCCGACATCGTCGCTGCCAAACCCGACGGAAGCCTGTGGCTGTACACCAACAACGGCAGCTCTTCACCGTACGACACCGGCACCCTGATCGGCTCCGCGTGGCAGCAGTTCAGCAACGTCACCCTCGCCGACGTCACCGGCGACGGCCGCGCCGACCTCGTCGCGGCCAAGCCCGACGGCACCCTGTGGCTCTACACCAACAACGGCAGCAACACTTCGCCGTACAGCACCGGGATCCAGGTCGGTGCCGGCTGGGAGGCGTTCACCTCGGTCCTCGGCGAGGACGTCACCGGAGACCACCGAGCGGACCTGGTGGCGGCCAAGCCGGACGGCACGCTGTGGCTGTACACCAACGGCGGCAGCGACACGGCGCCCTACAGCAGCGGGACCCAGGTCGGTGCGGGCTGGGCGCAGTTCGACCGGATCCAGGCCGGCGACGTCACCGGTGACGGGCGAGCCGACCTCACCGCCACCAAGCCCGACGGCACGCTCTGGCTCTACACCAACGGCGGCAGCAACACCGCGCCCTACGGCAGCGGCACCCTGATCGGCTCCGGCTGGCAGAACTTCGCCTGAGCCACCCAACCGCACCGCTGCCCCCGGCCGACGCCGGGGGCAGCGGTGCGGCGTGGGTGATCCGCCCCCGGCAAGATCTCCTCGAACACCACACCGGTTTCGACGAGGAGCAGCGGATGAGCAGTTTCGACGGTAAGAGCGTGATCGTCACCGGCGGCGGGTCGGGGATCGGCCGGGCGGCCGCGCTGCGGTTCGCCGCCGCGGGGGCGCGGGTCGTCATCGCCGACGTCGACGCCGCCGGGGCCCAGTCGGCGGTCGAGGAGATCACCACCGCCGGCGGGGCCGCGGTGGCCGTGCTCGGCGACCTCAGCGAGCAGGAGGTCGTCGACCGGGTCGTCGCCACGGCCGTCGAGCAGTACGGCGGCGTGGACGTGCTGGTCAACAACGCCGGCGTGATGGACGCCATGACCGCCACCGCGGACGTCACCGACGCCGAATGGGACCGGGTGCTGCGGATCAACCTCACGGCACCGTTCCTGCTGGCCCGGCCGTCCTGCCGCACATGCTCGCCAAGGGGGCCGGCGCCATCGTCAACACCGCCTCGGAGGCGGCCCTGCGCGGCAGCGCCGCCGGCACGGCCTACACCGTTTCGAAGCACGGCGTGGTCGGCCTGACCAAGTCGCTGGCGACCATGTACCGCAACGACGGCATCCGCACCAACGCGATCGCCCCCGGCGCGACCCGCACCGCCATCCTCGCGGCGCCGCCGGCCCCCGGGCACGGCCCGGCCGCGCTCGCCGCCTACACCGCGGGCTTCGGCCGCGTGGCCGAGGCCGACGAACAGGCCGCTGCCATCGTCTTCCTCGCCTCCGACGCGGCCGGCAACATCAACGGCGCGATCCTGCCGGTCGACAACGGGTGGTCCGCGGTCTGAACCCCCGGCGACCCGGGCCGGGCACGAGTCGGTATGCTAAATCAATCAGTTGATTTAACATTTTTCACGTCGGCGTCCGCGAGCTGGCGCGAAAGTCACGAGCCCGGCCCGTGACCGGCAGAAGGGATCGCATGTCCTCGCAGCTGGACCGCACGCGCTTCACCCCCGGTGAACTCGGCTTCGACCCCGATGCCCTGCGCGAGAAGTACCGGGTGGAGCGGGACCGCCGGCTCCGGCCGGACGGCGCCGCCCAGTACCGGCGCGTCGCCGGCGAGTTCGGCTACTACGCCGTCGATCCCTACACCGAGCGCGTCGAGCGGGACCCGGTGGCCGACCGCGTCGAGGCGCTCGTGGTCGGCGGCGGGTTCGGCGGCCTGCTCGCCGGCGCCCGGCTGCGCGAAGCCGGGGTGGCGGACATCCGGGTGATCGACGAGGCCGGCGGCTTCGGCGGCACCTGGTACTGGAACCGCTACCCCGGCATCCACTGCGACATCGAGTCCTACGAGTACCTGCCGCTGCTGGAGGAGGTCGGGTACGTCCCGCGGTGGCGCTACTCCCCCGGCGAAGAGATCCGGCAGCACGCCGTCGCCGTGGCCGAGCACTACGGCCTCGACCGCGACACGCTGTTCCACACCCGCGTCACCGAACTGCGCTGGGACGACGACGCCGCCGAGTGGCAGGTGCGCACCGACCGCGGGGACGGCTTCCGCGCCCGGTACGTCGTCGTGTCCTCCGGCACGCTCACGCAGCCGAAGCTGCCCGGCATCCCCGGCATCGAGACCTTCCGCGGGCACACCTTCCACACCAGCCGCTGGGACTACGGCTACACCGGCGGCACCGCCGACGGCGGCCTGCACGAGCTGGCCGACAAGAAGGTCGCGGTCGTCGGCACCGGCGCGACCGGCATCCAGGTCATCCCCCACCTCGGCCGCGACGCCGAGCAGCTCTACGTCTTCCAGCGCACACCCTCCACTGTGGACGTCCGCGGCAACCGGCCCACCGATCCGCGGTGGGCCGCTTCGCTCGAGCCGGGCTGGCAACGCGAGCGCATGGAGAACTTCCTGACCATCGTCACCGGCGGGCACGCCGCGGAAGACCTCGTCGGGGACGGCTGGACGAGCAGCGCCCGGCTGCAGCGCCAGATGCTCGGCGGCACCCTGGACACCGAGCTGTCGGACGCCGACCGCGAGTACCTCGACGAGATCGCGGACTTCCGGAAGATGAACGAGATCCGCGCCCGCGTCGACGACGTCGTCACCGATCCGGCCACCGCCGAGCTGCTCAAGCCGTGGTACCGGTACATGTGCAAGCGGCCGACCTTCAGCGACCTGTACCTGCAGACGTTCAACCGCCCCAACGTGACCCTGGTCGACACGGCCGACCACGGCGGCATCACCCGGATGACCGAGAACGCGGTCGTCGTCGGCGACCGCGAGTACGAAGTGGACTGCGTCGTCTTCGCCACCGGTTTCGAGGTCGGCGTCTCGGGCATCCTCTCGGGCACGCTGCCGGTCTACGGCCGCGGCGGGCAGTCGCTGCTGGAGTCCTGGGGCCGGGGACCGCGGACGCTGCACGGGTTCTACAGCCACGGGTTCCCCAACCTGTTCCACCTGGGACCGTTGCAGAACGCCTCGGCCGTCAACTTCACCCACATCCTCACCGAACAGGCCGGGCACATCGGCGCGGTCGTCGCCGAGGCCCGCAAGCGCGACGCCCGGTACGTGGAGCCCACCGCCGAAGCGCAGGACGCCTGGGTCGCCACCATCCGCGCGAACGCCCGCGACACGTTCCGCTTCCTTTCCGAGTGCACCCCGGGCTACTACAACAACGAGGGCAAACCGCGCCCGGTCAGCAACTCCTTCGGCCCGGGTCCGGTTGCTTTCCACGACCTGCTGCGGCGCTGGCGCGCCGACGGCGGTCTGGACGAAGTCCTGGTCGGCGCATGAGCCACCGAGCGCGCCGGCTGACCCGGCCCACTCCCCTGCGCGGTTCCAACGGCGTCGCCTTCGGCCCGGACGGGCGCCTGTACGTGGCCCAGTTCCTGGCCGGCGAGATCAGCGCCCTCGACCCGGCCACCGGCGACCTCGAAGTCGTCGTGCCCGCGGACGGACCGGTCCAGGCGCCGGACGACCTCGCCTTCGGCGCGGACGGCTCGATGTACATCACCGACCTCGTCCCCGGCCGCGTGTGGCGGCGCCACCCCGACGGCGCCTTCACCCTCGTCACCGACCAGGTGCGGCTGCCCAACGGCATCGCGTGCGTCGGCGACCGCCTCTTCGTCAACGAGATGATCCCGGGCGGCCGCCTGCTGGAGCTGACCGGCGGCGAGCCCGTCGTGCTCACCGGCGGGCTCGCCATGGGCAACGCCATGCAGCTCGGCCCGGACGGCCACCTCTACTACCCGCACATGCTCACCGGCGAGGTCTTCCGCATCCCGCCGGACGGCGGCACGCCGGAGCTCGTCGCCGCGGACGTGCACGAGCCCGTTGCCGTCCGCTTCGGCCTCGACGGCACGCTGCTGGTGCTCTCCCGCGGCGCCGAGGGCATCATCACCCGCATCGAACTGCACGGCACCGGCGAACGGTCCCTGCTCACCAGCGGCCTCGCCGGCCTGGACAACGCCGCCTTCGACACCGAGAACCGCCTGTTCGTCTCCAGCTACGCCGGCGGCGGCATCACGGAGGTCCACCCGGACGGCCGGACGCGGGAAGTCGCCCCACGCGGGTTCGCCGGGCCGTTCGGGGTGACCGTCGACCTGGGCGGCACCGTGCACACCGCCGACCACTACCGCATCGCCGAGCCGCGGGAGAGCGAGGTGGCCACCACCGAACTGCTCACGTTCGCCCACGGCATCGTCGCGGACGGCGACCTGCTGCACGTGACTTCGCAGTACGGCCAGGTCCGCACGTACGACCGGACCACCCGGGCGGTGCGCACGCGCGCGAAGGACCTCGACCAGCCTCTCGGCATCGCCGTTCGCGCCGACGGCGTCCTGGTCGTCGCGGAAGCCGGCGCGGGACGCGTGCTCGCCATCGACGCCGACGACACCGTCAGCGTGCTCGCCGACGGTCTGGGCCGCCCGGTCGACGTGGCCGTCGACGAGGAGAACTGTTACGTCAGCGACGAAGCACACGGCCAGGTGTACCGCCTCGACGACGGAACGCCGGTGGCCGGAGGGTTCGACGCTCCCCAAGGGATCGACGTCGCCGCCGGTCTGCTGCATGTAGCCGAAACCGGCGCCGGTCGAGTCGTCACGGTGGACCTGACCACCGCGGAAACCGTGACCACAACCGCGCTTCCGGCGGCCGCACCGTCCACAAGGGACCTCCCGGACCTCCGTGTGCACGGCTTTCCCGGCATCCCGCGGCCGTTCACCGCGGTCGCCGCGGCCGGCGGCTCGCTCTACGTCACCGCCGACGGCACCGTCCTGCACCTCATCCCCGCGGAGCACGCGTGACCACCCTCGCCACCCGCGGCCGGGTCCTCCAGGCCCTGAGCGGCCTGCTGCTCGCCCTGTTCGTCTCGACCTTGAGCAGCACCGTGGTTTCCACCGCCCTGCCCCGGATGCTGCGGGACCTGCACGGCTCGGCCACCCAGTACGCCTGGGTCGTCACCGCGACGCTGCTCGCGGCCACGGCCGCCACGCCGATCTGGGGCAAGCTCGCCGACCTCTACGCCAAGAAGACGCTCATCCAGATCGCCACGGTGGTGTTCATCGCCGGGTCGATCGCCGCGGGCCTAGCGCAGGACACCGGGCAGCTCATCGCCGCCCGCGCGTTGCAAGGCATCGGGGTCGGCGGCCTGCAGTCGCTGGTCCAGATCGCGATCGCCGCGATGATCCCGCCCCGGGAACGCGGCCGGTACGCCGGCTACCAGAGCAGCGTCACCGCGCTGTCGACCATCGGCGGCCCGCTGCTGGGCGGGTTCGTCGTCGACACGTCCTGGCTGGGCTGGCGGTGGTGCTTCTTCATCGGCGTCCCCTTCGCCGTCGTCGCCCTCGTCCTGCTGCAGTTGACGCTCCGGCTGCCCGTGGTGCGCCGGGAGAACGTCCGCATCGACTACTGGGGAGCCACCCTGATCACCGGCGGGGTCAGCCTGCTGCTGATCTGGGTGTCGTTCGCCGGCGACTCGTTCGGCTGGGCGTCGTGGCAGACCGCCGCGATGGTCGGCGGCAGCGCGCTCCTGCTCGGGCTCGCCGCGTGGACCGAAACCCGCGCCGCCGAACCCGTCGTCCCGCCGCGCATCATCCGTCAGCGCACCACGGCGTTGGCGATCCTGGGCAGCCTCGCCGCCGGCACCGCGATGTACGGCGCCGCGGTGTTCCTCAGCCAGTACTTCCAGGTCAGCCGCGGCCGCACCCCGACCGAGGCGGGCCTGCTCACCATCCCGATGATGGCGGGCATCCTCGTTTCGTCGATCACCGCCGGGCGCATGGTGAGCCGGTCCGGGCGGATCAAGCCGTACCTCGTCACCGGCTCGATCAGCCTCACCGCCGGCTTCGCGGGTCTCGGTTTCCTCGACGAGTCCACCCCGCTGGTCTTCATCGCGGTGGCGATGCTGCTGATCGGCGCGGGCGTCGGGATGACGCTGCAGAACTTCGTGCTCATCGTGCAGAACGCCGTGTCGCTGCGGGACGTCGGCGCCGCCAGCGCCACGGTGTCCTTCTTCCGCTCGCTGGGCGGCACCATCGGCGTCGCGGTCCTCGGCGCCGTACTGGCCCGGCAGGTCGCCGAGCAGACCGCGCACGGTGCCGGAGCCGCGTCGGCCTACGGCACCGCCACCGGGCACATCTTCGCCATCTCCGCCGGTGTCGCCCTGCTCGGCGTGCTCGCCGCCGTCCTGCTCAAGCCCATTTCGCTGCGCACCAGCCTGGACCGCGCCGACTGATCGGGCCGCCGGCCGCGGGTCAGACCAGCAGGTGGGCCTTCAGCGCGGCGATGGTCGCGTCGTCGAGGCGGAGGCCTTGGTGCGCGTAGGCGTCCATCGATCCGTACAGGTGGTCGACCTCGTCGAACGCGGCGCGCAGCCAGCTCAGCTCGACGGCCTTCGGGTTGCCCAGCTTGTCGTTGCTGAGCAGGAAGTCCGCCTCGATGGTCGCGCGCGGTACACCCAGCAGGCTCAGCAGGATCGCGGTGCCCCAGCCGGTGCGGTCCTTGCCCGCCGAACAGTGGAACACGGTCGCGCCGGTACCGTTCGCCGCGATGGCGCGCAGCAGGTCGCCGAACGCGTAGTCCGCGCCGACGAAGTCGACCATGAACGGGTAGCCGATCGACTGGCCCAGGTTGTCCGATCCGTTGAGCAGCCCGGCCGCGATGGCCTTCACCAGGGTGACCGCGGCGTTGTCGTGGAACCGCAGGCCGTGTTCGAGCGAGACCACGTCGGCCACTTGGTAGCGGGTGGCCGCGGGCTTGCGGTCCGGCTCGTCGTGGCGCTCCTTCACGTTGCGCAGGTCGACGTCCAGCGAGACGTTCAACGCCGTGAGCTGTTGGACATCCGCTTCGGTGAGCCCGGAAAGCTTGTTGGAGCGGTAGACCACGCCGGTGCGTACCGTGCGGCCGTCCGTTGTGGGGTAGCCGCCGAAGTCTCGGAAGTTCTTGGCGCCCTCGATGTTCACCGTGCTGACGACGACGGCCGGGGCTCCGGGGCTTGCCGATGCCGGGACGTTCACCGTGGCGGCGATCGCGGTTACCGCCGTGACGACCACGAGCAGCTTTCGCACGCGCATTTCGCTCCCTTCGCCGTGTTCCGCGACGAACGTGGATGTTTGCCGATTTCGGTGGGGAGCGCAACGGCAATCGGCGAAGGGTTTGCGGGGAGTTCAACGTGCGGACACCGGGGCGGACGTCCTTGACTCGTCTCCAAAGATACGGCTTCGCCGGGGCGTGGGAAATCGGCGCTTCCTATGGTCGTTTCTTGCCCGGTGCCGGAGCGCCGATTCCCCACGCAACGGTGCCCCTGCCGGACTTCTCGGGTCTACCCGAACGAGTGATGATCGTGTGTTCGGGTTCGGCTAACCTTGTTGTATGGCAACGGAAACGGCGTGGAAGACGGATGCGATGGCCTTGGCCGATCGTATCACCGCGCTGCTTACTGTTGTGCGGTCGGCGGAGGCGGAGATCGGTGCTCTGCTGGTCGACATCGAGTCGCGTGGGGTGATGGAGCTGTTCGGCTATCGCTCGGTGGCTCGGCTTCTCGAGCACCTGGCCGACATCCCGAAGTCTGCGGCGGAGACGGTGGTCAATCGAGCCCGTGGGTTGCACGGTGGTCATCACCTCGACAGTCCGCCCGCCGTGGCTCCCGCAACGGCGGCTGCCGCTTCTTCGGGCCGCTTGAGCAACCCGATGATCGACACCATCGTCGGAGCGTTGACCGAGGTTCCCCTTGAGCACCGTGACGATGCCGAGCAGCACCTGCTGGCCTTGGCCGAGAATGCGGGTTACAAGCAGGTCGCCGCCCTGGGAGCCCGCATCGTGGCGCACCTGGACCCCGACGGCCCCGAACCCGACTCCACCGAACCGCCGATTCCCAGCCGCGAACTCTCGCTGCGCCGGAAAAGAACCGGGGTATGGGAACTGCACGGCCGGTTCGACGACGAGACGGGCACCCGAGCCAGCGCGCTGCTGGACTCGTTGGCCGAACGCCGCACAGGCACCAACGAGGCGGGCGATCACCGTTCCCCGCAGGAACGCTACGGCGACGCTTTCTCCGACGCGATCGACCTGGCCCTCAACTCCCCAACCCTGCCCATGCAGGCAGGCGAACGAGCCCACGTGATGGTCGCGGTCCACCTGAAGGACCTCAAGTCCGGCCTCGGCGAGGCCACCCTGGGCGACACCGGCACAATGACCGCGGCCGAAGCGCGGGTCCACGCCTGCGACAGCATGATCATCCCAGCGGTACTGGGCGAGAAAAGCGAACCGTTGAACTTAGGCCGCCTCCGCCGCCTGATCTCCGCAGGCTTGCGCCGGGCGCTGTACCTGCGCGACCGAGGCTGCGCATTCCCCGGCTGCCACCGCCCACCACGCCACTGCCAGGGCCACCACATCCGCCACTGGGCCGAAGGCGGCCCCACAGACCTGCACAACCTGGTGTTGATGTGCGCCCACCACCACCGACTGCTACACCGTTCAGGCTGGGAAGTCCGCATCGCCGCCGACGGCCTGCCCGAGTTCCTACCCCCAGCATTCCTGGACAGGCAACGAAAACCCAGGCGCAACAACCTGCACCAACCGCTGCCATTCGCAGCGTAAGACAACCGAACACGGGAAAGGCCCGCAGCCAGAAGGCTACGGGCCTACACCCACATCCCAAGCGGCGAGAGCCCGCCACTGCCTTGATTCCACGACCACCCAGGTGCGCTCGATTGGCCTTCGAGGTGTAGGCCCTGCCCACATCCCCGATGCAGCTTGGTGGCCAATCCACAGCGGCACCGGCCCAACGCGTGATCATCAGGCTCGACGGTGACCCGCCCTGCAGAGCCCCTCTTCCGCGCACCGGCAGCAAGCTGATGCGATCGTGGAGTCCACACCGGCATCCCACGTGCTTCGCCCAGCCGCTCGGCCAAAGCCCGCAACTTCGATACAGGCCCTAGCCGTCCTGCTCACCGGCGAGTGCCCGGTACACCGGCCTGAGCAGCTCGGCGACATCCTCGCCGCCCACCGTGATCGCGAACGGCGGCGCCTGGTCCAGTAGCGCGTCCGACGCCGTTCGCGGGCTGTGCAACGGTGCCGAGCCGCCCTGGCCCGGGATTGGGCCGGCGTCGAAGAACGTGTCCATGGCGTCGGTCAGGGCCGCCGATGTGTCGTCGGGATCCTCTGGCCCGGCGGAGATGAGCCGGTTCTTCAGCTCCTCAAGCAACGCTTCCCGGCCTCGGCCGCGCAGAGCGAGGACCGTGAACGGGTCCTCGGCGACCCGCGCCACGAGCGCCGAAAACACGGCGTTCAAGTGGCCGCACGGCACCTCGGCGGCCGGGCACGTGCAGTCCAGCGACACCTCCCGGGCCGACGACGGGAACAACGGCAGCCGGACCGCCTTGCAGACCTGTTCGACGTCGCGGGGCAGCTCGCCGCCGAGCAACTGGACCGTGAGCGACGCCTTCGCGGCGAGGGCGTGGGTGATCGCCGCCCAGTCCGGTTTCCCGAACGCCGCCAGGCCGACTCGCACCTGGTGGAGGCCGCCGTCGCGCACCTCGGCGTCGACGCGCCCGGCGCCGACCGTCAAGGACACCACCTGCCCCTGGCCCGGCGCGGGCAGCAGGATGCCGATCGTCGTCAACGCGCGGATGAAGCGGGTCGCCCACCACGGGAGCTCAGTCATCGATCGCCTCCTCCCCCAGGGCGAGCACTCCGCGCAGCGCGTCGGTGGACATTTCGGTGAGCCAGCCGTCGCCTTCGCCCACGACCATTCCGGCGAGCGCGCGCTTCCGGGCGATCAAGGTGTCGATGCGGTCCTCGATCGTGCCGGGGCAGACGAACTTGCGGACCTGGACGTTCCGCCCCTGCCCGATCCGGAACGCCCGGTCGGTGGCCTGGTTCTCCACGGCCGGGTTCCACCAGCGGTCCAGGTGCAGGACCTGGCCGGCCGCGGTCAGCGTGAGCCCGGAACCGCCGGCCTTGAGCGACAGCAACAGGATCCGCGGCCCGTCGCCGGCCTGGAAGCGGTCCACGATCGCGTCTCGCGCCCCCTTCGCCAGTCCGCCGTGCAGGAACCCCACTTCGGTGCCGAGCCGGTCGGACAGGTGCGGCACGAGCAGGTGGCCGAATTCGGTGTACTGCGTGAAGCCCAGCACCCGATCGCCCGACGCCAGGATTTCCGCCAGGACCTCTTCGAGGCGGTTGACCTTGCCGGAGCGGTGCCCGATCGGGGAACCGTCGTGCAGCAGGTGCGCGGGGTGGTTGCAGACCTGCTTGAGCTTCGTGATCGCGGCGAGGACGTTGCCGCGGCGCTTGATGCCCTGGCTGCTCTCGATCTTCTTCATCATCTCGTCGACGATCGCGCGGTACAGCGTGCCCTGCTCGCGAGTGAGCCGGTACTCCTGGCGGATTTCGAGCTTTTCCGGCAGTTCGGGGACGATCGCCGGGTCGGTCTTCACCCGGCGCAGCAGGTACGGCTGCGTGAGCCGGCGCAGCTCGGCGGCCGTGGCGGTGTCGCCCCGCCGCTCGATCGGAGCCGCGAACCGCTGCCGGAACTCGTACCGGCTGCCGAGCAGCCCGGGGTTGAGCAGGTCCAGCACCGACCACAGGTCCGCCAGCCGGTTCTCCACCGGCGTGCCGGTCAGCGCGAGCCGGTGCCCGGCCGGGAACCGCCGCACCGCCTTGGCCGTCGCGGTGTCGGCGTTCTTGATGGCGTGCGCCTCGTCGAGCACCAGGCGCCGCCAGGCGACCTTCTCGAGTTCGTCCGCGTCACGGGCGGCGGTGGCGTAGGTCGTGACGACGAGGTCCGCCGCGGCGACCCGCTCGGCGAGCGCGTCCCCGTGCGCGCGGGCGCCGCCGTGGTGGTCGAGGACACGCAGGTGCGGCGCGAACTTCGCCGCCTCCCGCTGCCACATGCCGACCAGCGACATCGGGCACAGCACCAGCGTCGGCCCGTGCTCGGCTTCGGCCCGCTCGACGGCCTCGAGCGCCAGCGTCTGGACGGTCTTGCCGAGGCCCATGTCGTCGGCCAGGCACGCGCCGAGCCCCAGCGCCGACATGAACGCCAGCCAGGCGACGCCCCTTTGCTGGTAGGGCCGCAGGGTGGCCCGGAACGACGGCGGCAGCTCGACCGGCCGCAGCGTCCGGGGGACGCGGTCGGCCAGGAAGTCCCCGACCCAGCCGTCGGC
Source organism: Amycolatopsis sp. NPDC098790 (assembly GCF_044759945.1). Lineage (NCBI taxonomy): Bacteria > Bacillati > Actinomycetota > Actinomycetes > Pseudonocardiales > Pseudonocardiaceae > Amycolatopsis > Amycolatopsis sp. NPDC098790. Next base: position 810,767 of record NZ_JBIWAI010000002.1, on the reverse strand, counting down.
GCTGACCCCGGTGACCGGGAGCGGCGTCTCCAGCCCGAGGTGGACGAGCTCCAGCAGCTCGGCCGCGGTGGGCGGCCGGGTCCGCCGGTGCGGGTCGCGGCGCAGGAACTCGAGGCCGGCGCGGAGGCGGTCGGCGTCGACGCTGATCCACCTGCCCCGCAGCCGCACCAGCGGGACCTTCGCCGCGACGAGCCTGGCCAGCTCTTCTTCGCCGATCTCGTCGTCGCCCACCGCGACCGACCAGCGGAACCCGGCCAGCTCGTCGCGGCCCACCCGGCTGCGGGTCACGACCTGCTCGGACGGCGTGCCGCGGACGGAAAGCCGCAGCCCGAGCCGGCGCCGGCCGTCCCAGGTGGCCGGGAGCTGCACTTCGAACCCGGCCTCGACCAGCCGGGTCGCGCCCGAGGTGAGGAACTGCTCGGCTTCCTCGACGGTCAGGTCGTACTCGGACGGCTGGGTCCGCCGCAACGCCGGGGCCAGCATCGGCTCCACCAGCGCGGCCCGGCCCAGTTCGGCGACGAACAAGCCCCTCGGGTCCCGGACCAGGCCGTGCGCCTCCCCCGACCAGATCTGCCCCGCCGACAGCAGCAGGCTCGGATCGGCCGTGGCGCGCAGCAGGAACTGCAGCTGCCACTTGGTGCCGTCGCCGGTCTGGTCGTCGGGATCGTCCGTGTCCGGCGCACGCAGGGTGCCGACCTCGGCCAGCCGGAAGCACGCCCGGCCGTCGACGACGTCGGTGTCGGCGACCTCGTCCCACTTCGCGACGGCGTCGGCCACGGCACCGAGCTCGTCCAGCGGCAGCTCGACGCGGGGATCGCCACCCTGCAACGCCGACAGCCACACCCCGGCCGCGCCCGGGCGCCCGCGCAGGTCGACCGGCGGCTCCGCCCGCGCCAGCCGGTCCCGGACCGCCGCGTCGACCAGGACGTGGAGGGCATCGGTGACGAGCGCGCGCGGCGAGGCCCCGATGCGCGGCGCGACCTGCTCGGCCCGCCCGACCGGCGGCATCGCCGCGACCAGTGCGTCGAACGCGACGAAGTCCACGCCCTGCAGCACCGGGCGCCACCGGGCCTCCGCGGCATCGCCGCGGCGGACCAGCGTCGGCAACACCCGCCCGTGCCGCACCAGGTCCTCGGCCAGGCGAACCACCGCCCTCAGGTAGGTGACCGAAGCGCCGTAGGACGCCGAGTCGTCGAGGTCGTCCAGCTCGATGGGGTCCACGACCAGCGCCGGCACCGACCACGGCCGCAGAGTGGGTGCACGCCGCTGGGCGCCCGTCTCGGCGGAGGCGAGCGGCCGGTTCGCCCGCGACGGCAGCAGCAACGTCACCGACGTCGGCTTGCCGGGGTGCAGCGCGGTCAGATCCGCACTGGAGACCGCGAACGGATGCGCGATCGCGACCTGCGTCGAACGGCTCGACGTGCCCGTCGGGCGCCGGTCCCGCTCCGCCCAGAGCAGCAGACCCCGCCCCGGCGACCACAGCGCGTGCACGACGGGCAAGGTCAGAGGCTCCTTCGTCCGATCCGGGTTACCCACAGATCGTCGCACGGCGGACTCGGCCCGGTCGTGCGTACGCCGGAGAACTCAGTGCTGGCCCTTCGCGTCGTCGATCAGGTCGTCGCAGAAGGCGGCCACGTCGGGGCCGATCAGGTCCAGGACTCCCGTGCCCGCCGCCGCTCCCTCCTCGAAGAAGTCCACGATCCCCGCGAGCAGCTGCCCGTCGAACGGGCCGACCTTGAAGAGGTACTTCTGCATCTCCTGGTAGACGATCCGGTAGTCCGGCGGAAGCGCCTTGACCCGCGCCGTGTGGGCCCGCCACTGCTTCTTGCCCTCGACGATCTCCTGGATGCCCACCTCAGCCTCCCAGCCGGGACAGTTTCTTCGCGACGGTCCGGTTCAGCTGCTCGCGCCACCGGTCGCGGTAGCTCCGGGCGCCTTCGCCGCCGGCCAGCGCCGCGCAGAAGCCCGCGATGTCGTCGCCCAGCATGTCGTCGATGCCCTGCCCGTCGGCCGCGGTTTCTTCGAGCAGGCCCAGGACTCCGTCGAGGATCGGCATCAGGTTGCGGCCGGTGAAGCTCCCGTAGGCCAGCAGGTGGACCGTGATTTCGCCCCACGCCGAGCGGAAGGCGGGTGGCAGCGCGTCCGCGCGGGCCTCGAACGCCTTCCAGTCCCTGGTGAGGTCGCTGCCCGTCATGGTCTCCCAGAGGTTCATCGCCCGCCCTCCCTGAGCTTTTCGATGCGCGAGGCCAGGAACTCCCACTTCGTCCAGAACCGCGCGAGCTCTTCGCGCCCCGCGTCGTTGAGCGCGTAGAACTTGCGCGGCGGCCCCAGCCCGGACGGCTGCTTCGTCACCTGGACCAGCCCGTTCTTCTCCAGCCGCAGCAAGATCGTGTAAACCGTGCCTTCGACGACGTCGGCGAAGCCGAGGTCGTTCAGCCGGCGCGTGATGGCGTACCCGTAGGTCTCCTCGCCGCCGATGATCTCCAGCACGCAGCCCTCGAGCGTGCCCTTGAGCATCTCCCTCAGGTCGTCCACCGCGGTCCCTCCGGCCTTGCCAGTACTACGTGATAACGAGTACTACTACAAAGTATCACTGAGTAGCCCGAGGAGGGAACGACCATGACCGAACCGGAAGACGGCGGCCTTCGACCAGGGCCGCCGGAGAAGAGCGATGACGGCCGCGATCCGGGTCCGCGGCCTGGAGAAGTCGTACCGGGACCTGCACGTGCTGCGCGGGGTGGACTTCGACGTGGCGCCCGGCAGCATCTTCGCCCTGCTCGGCTCGAACGGCGCGGGCAAGACCACCGTCGTGCGCATCCTGTGCACGCTGCTGAAGCCGGACGCCGGAACCGCCGAAGTCCACGGTTCCGACGTCCGCACCCAGGCCGGCGACGTGCGGTCGGTCATCAGCCTCACCGGGCAGTTCGCCGCCGTCGACGAGATCCTCAGCGGGCGGGAGAACCTCGTGCTCGTCGCCCGGCTGCGGCACCTGAAGCAGCCGGGCAGGATCGCCGACGACCTGCTGGCGCGGTTCTCGCTGACCGACGCGGGCGCGCGGAAGGTGGCGACCTACTCCGGGGGCATGCGCCGCCGCCTGGACATCGCCATGAGCCTCATCGGCGACCCGCCGGTGATCTTCCTCGACGAGCCCACCACCGGCCTCGACCCCGAAGCCCGCATCGAGGTCTGGGACGCGGTCAAGGGCCTGGCCGCGCGCGGTACGACGGTGTTGCTGACGACGCAGTACCTGGACGAGGCCGAGCAGCTCGCCGGCCGGATCGCGATCCTGCACGAGGGCCGCATCATCGTGAACGGCACCCTCGCCGAGCTCAAGCGGCTGCTCCCGCCCGCCGAGGTCGAGTACGTCGAGAAGCAGCCGACCCTCGAGGACGTCTTCTTCGCCGTCGTCGGCTCGCGCACGGAAAGGTGAAAACGATGGCCACGCACGTCTTCGGCGACACGACCGTCCTGTTGGGACGGTCGCTCAAGCACGTCACCCGCAGCCTGGACACCATCATCACGACGGCGATCATGCCGATCGCCATGATGCTGATGTTCGTCTACGTCTTCGGTGGCGCGATCGCCACCGGCTCGGACTCCTACGTCGGCTACCTGCTGCCGGGTATCCTGCTGATCACGATCGCGTCGGGCATCGCCTACACCGCGCTGCGGCTCTTCACCGACCTCAAGAGCGGGATCTTCGAACGGTTCCACTCCATGCCGATCGCGCGCTCGGCCGTGCTGTGGGCGCACGTGCTGACCTCGCTGGTCGCCAACCTGATCTCGCTCGTGATCGTCGTCGGCGTCGCCCTCCTCATGGGCTTCCGTTCGAGCGCCGGGGTGCCGGCCTGGCTCGCCGTCACCGGCATCCTGCTCCTGGTCACCCTCGCGCTGACCTGGATCGCGGTGGTCGCCGGGCTGTCCGCGAAGACCGCGGAAGGCGGCAGCGCGTTCTCCTACCCGCTGATCTTCCTGCCGTTCCTCAGTTCGGCGTTCGTCCCCACCGCCACAATGCCCGGCCCGGTGCGCTGGTTCGCCGAGCACCAGCCGGTGACGTCCACCGTCAACACGATCCGCGGCCTGTTCACCGGCCAGCCCATCGGCGGCGACATCTGGGTCGCGCTGGCCTGGTGCGCCGGAATCCTCGTCGTGGCGTACGTCTTCGCCACGGCGGCTTACCGCCGGAAGATCTCCTAGCCGTGTCATGCGGTGGCCGCCCCGTCGTCAACCTGTGGGGCGACCCCGACTCCGGTGTCGGCTTCGGCTACTTCACGAACCTCTGGAACTACCGGCCCGACGACCCGCGGGCGACCAACCTTGCCAAGGCCGTCCGGGCCTGCCTCGGCTGAGGAGTCACCGGAGGGCCACCAGGGCGGCGGCGACGCGGGCGACCGCCGGGTCGTCGTCGTGGGCCAGCTCCCGCAGGACGTCGTGCGCGAGGGACGGCGGCAGCTCGGCCAGTGCCTGGGTCAGGCGGATCCGCGCCGCGGAATCCCCGGTGCCGGCCAGCTCGCCGGCGAGCGCGGTCATGACCTGGTCCGCGCAGCCGTGTTCGGTGGCCAGCGAGCTCAGGACCTCGGCGGCCTCGACGTCGTTCGTGCCCTCGACGACCATGCCCGCGAGGATCGGCACCGCCGCGCTCCCGCCCCGGCTGCCCGTGGCCAGCGCGGCGCGCCGGCGCACCGACGGGTCCGGGTCGCCGAGCGCGCCCTCGAGCGCCGACGCGGCTTCGTCGCCGGGCAGCTCGATGAGCGCCAGCACCGCGCGCAGCCGGACACCGGCGTCGGGCGAACGCAGGCCGGCGGCCAGGCTCGCCACGCCGTCGCCGCCGGCGCGCGCGAGTGCCCAGCGGAGCGCGCCGGCGACGTTCGGGTCGGCCTCGGCGAGGAGCGCCTTGGCCAGGACGTCGGCGGGCACCGGGCCGTCCTCGGCCGGTGCGAGGACGGCCTGCTGCCGGTGCGCGGGGTGCGGCGAGTCGAGGCCGTGCAGCAGTTCCACGACGCGCAGGACGTCCGGCCAGCCGTCCGGCGCCGAAGCGTCGATCGCCCGCAGCCGTTCGAGCAGCTCCTGTTCGCGCCTCAGCCGGTCTTCCGTCCGCCGGATGAGGTCGCCGACCAGGGCGGACGGCGGAAAGTCCGCGTCCGCCAGCGCGGTTCCGATCTGCCGCAGCGACAACCCGAGGGACCGCAGGCCTTCCACGTGGAAGATCCGGCGGATGTCGGCTTCGGAGTATTCGCGGTAGCCGCCGACGGTCCGGCCGGTCGGCCGCACCAGCCCGAGGGAGTCGTAGTGCCGCAGCATCCGCGTGCTCACCCCGGACCGGCGGGCCACTTCGCCGATCAGCACGCGCGCTCCGGGCCGAGCGCCGCGACCCGCTTCGCCTGGTCGACGGCCAGGTCGAACCCGGCGTCCGGGTCGTGCAGGATCTGCTCCGTGGCGCGGGCGTGCGCACGCACCGCCGGGTCGGCGGCGGCCAGGGCCACCCGCAGGACCGGCTCGACCACGTCCCCGAGCGCGGCCAGGGCCCGGCTGAGGCTCAGGCGCGTGTCGCGGTCGCCGCGGCCAAGCTGGGCGGCCAGCCGCACCGCCAGCTCCCCGCGGCCGCCGTCGGGCACAAGGATGACCGCGGCACGCCAGGCGCTGCGCTTCACCTCGTCGTCGGCGTCGTCGAGCAACGCCGGCGTGATCGCGGGCCACGCGGCCCGGTCGCCGATCTTCGACAGCGTGTGCAGCGCCTGGCTCCTGGCCTGCGCGTGCTCCGACCGGACCTCCACGAGCAGCAGCGGGACCACGGTTGCGGTGGGCAGGCGGGTCAAGGCCCAGGTGAGCATGTCGCGCACGAAGAAGTCCGGCTCGACCGCGCACCGGCCGACGAGCGCGTCGGCGAGCCCGGGGTCGGCGTGCGTGCCGGCGGCGAGCGCGGCTTCCAGGCGGGTGGACGCGTCGCCGGCGGCGAGCGCGGCGAGCAGGCGCGGGTCCGAGTTGTGGTTCATCGCGAGTACCTCCTGCCGCCAGTGAAGACCTTGTCACTGTGTCAAGGTCAAGTGGCGGCCGCACCACGAGAACCGGTCACCCGGGAGCCGCGCGCTCCCGGGTGGACGGAGCTCTCTCAGCCCACCTGCACGTCGATGCAGCTGTAGAACGCGTTCGTCGTGTCCGCGATGTTCCAGACCGCCAGTACCGTCTGGCGGCCCGTGTGGTTGCCCAGGTTCACCTGGTGCGAAACGGTTTGCGGAGGCTGCTGGTTGTTGCCGCTGATGTCGGCGACCTTGTCGTTGCCGATCCAGTACTCGTAGTTCGCCGTGCTGTGGCGGGCCGTGAACGTCCACGTGAACGTCGCCGTGCGGCCGACCGGGGAGGCCTTCCAGCCCTTGCCGTTGTCGTTCAGCTCGGCGAACTGGGAATTGCCGCCGTTGCAGGACTTCAAGCCCTTCGGGCCTTCGACGCTCTGGGGCTCGTACTTGATGTTGCCGCAGGCCACCGTGCCCTGCGCGCACTGGGCTTGGCGGCTCGCCGGGGCGTTGACGTACCCGTGCGCGCTCGCGATGCCGGCCGGGTTCACCACCACCAGGACCGGTGCCAGGAGTGCACCCGTCGCGGCCGCGACCAGTTTGCGGTTCATAACAGCTCCTTCGGGGACAGGCTCGCTTCCCGGGTACGACGAAGTCGCGGCGGGGGTGCCCGCCGCTGCCGGGAAGGGGGTTCGAGCGAAGGAAAATTGTGGTCTAGACCATACGTCGAAACGGACACGAGGTCAACAGATGGCAAAGTCGAGGTTCATGTTGGTAAGACGCCAACTGTCACCCGGTGTTCCGGTCAGCGGGACCCGCCGGAGGTGACCAGGCCGCGCCGCGCGCCACGGCTGCCTCTAGGATTCCGCCGGTGACCACCTACGACGACACGTTCGAGCACCTCGACGCCTCCGCCCTGCCGGAGCGGCAGCAGAAGATCCTGGTCGTGATCCGCGACTGGGTGGTCCGCCACGGCTACTCCCCCAGCACCCGGGAGATCGGCGAGGCCGTCGGCCTGCAGTCGACGTCGTCGGTGTCGAAGCACCTGGCGAGCCTGGAGGACAAGGGTTTCCTGCGCCGCGGTGCCGGCGTGTCGCGCCCGATGGACGTGCGCGCGTTCCTGCACGGCAGCGCGCCCGCCGAGGACGCCGACTCGGTGCCCGTGCCGGTCGTCGGCGACATCGCCGCCGGCACGCCGATCTCGGCCGTGGAGCACGTCGACGACGTCCTCAAGCTGCCGCGCGACCTCACCGGGCGCGGCACCGTGTTCGGCCTGCGCGTGCGCGGCGACTCGATGATCGACGCGGCCATCTGCGACGGCGACATCGTCGTGGTCAAGCAGCAGACCGAGGCCCACTCCGGCCAGATCGTCGCGGCGATGATCGACGAGGAGGCGACGGTCAAGGTCTACCGCCGCCGCGACGGGCACGTCTACCTCGAGCCCCGCAACCCGGCCTACGCCGTCATCGACGGCGACCGGGCGGCGATCCTGGGCGTGGTCGTCTCGGTGCTGCGGAGCGTCTGACCCGCTTCACCAGGTGACCGGCAGCTCGTAGACGCCGTAGACGGACCCGTCGTGCTTGAACGGGATCCGCTCGACGTCGGTGGCCAGCGCCAGCGTCGGGATCCGCCGGTACAGCGTGCTGTAGACGACCTGCAGTTCGAGCCGGGCCAGCGGCTGGCCGAGGCACTGGTGGACGCCGAACCCGAACGCCACGTGCCGGTGGGAGTCGCGGGTGAGGTCGAGCCGGTCGCCGTCCGGGAAGACCGCGGGGTCGCGGTTGGCGACGTCGTTGGCCATGATCATGCCCTCGCCCGCGCGGATGGTCTCCCCGGCGATCTCGATGTCCTCGAGCGCGAGGCGGCGGCGGCCGTTGTGCGTGATGTTCAGGTACCGCAGCAGTTCCTCGACCGCCGACGCGACCAGGGCCGGGTCGTCGGACTCCCGCAGCAGCGCCAGCTGGTCCGGGTGCTCCAGCAGGGCCAGGGTGCCGAGCGCGATCATGTTCGCCGTCGTCTCGTGGCCGGCGATCAGCAGCAGCACGCCCATCTGCGCCGCCTCGGTCCGGGTCAGCTCTCCTGCGTTCACCCGGGTGGCGAGGCCGGAGAGCAGGTCGTCGGCGGGCGCCTCGAGCTTCTCCCCCACCAAGCGGTCGAGGTAGCCGATGAGTGCCCGGTGGCCGCCCGCGCGCTCTTCGGGCGTCGCGTCGCGCCGGACGATGAGCTTGCTGTTCTCCTGGAAGAAGTCGTGGTCGGTGTACGGGACACCGAGCAGCTCGCAGATCACCAGTGACGGCACCGGCAGCGCGAACGCCTCGACGAGGTCGACCGGCTTCGGGCCGGCCAGCAGCTTGTCGAGCTGCTCGTCGACGATCCTCTGCACGGCCGGGCGCATCGCGGCCGTGCGCCGGATCGTGAACGGCGCGGTCACCATCTTGCGCAGCCGCGCGTGTTCCGGGTTGTCCATCAGGATGAAGCTGATCCCGGTGCCACCCTTCGGCAGCGGCGCCGGGCTCGGGTAGCCGGGCCGGGTGATGTCGGCGCTGACGCGCGGATCGGCCAGCAGCGCCCGCTGCTCGGCGTAGCGCGTCACCAGCCACGGCGTGCTGCCGTCCCACAGCCGGACGCGCGCGAGCGGCGCCTCCGCCTGCAGCGCGCGGGCCGCGGGCGGCGGGTCGAACGGGCAGCCGGCGGCGCGCGTCATCGGGAACTCGGGGATTTCGGCGGTGCTCGTCATCGTTCCTCCGCGGTGGCCGTCAGTTCGTGATCAGTCAACCGAAGACTGCTACGCTAAGTCAAGCGACTGATTTAATTCGGACATCCCACGGAGGACTCCTCGTGCCCGACCCATCCACGCCCGCCAGAGAGGCGTCGCCGCGCGCGAACCTCGTCGTCGGGGTCCTCGCGCTCGCGGGCATCACCGTCTCGCTGATGCAGACGCTGGTCATCCCGCTGATCCCCGCCCTGCCCGGGCTGCTGCACGCCTCCGCGGCCGACGCCACCTGGGCCATCACCGCCACCCTGCTCGCGGGCGCGGTCGCGACGCCGACCATGGGCCGGCTCGGCGACATGTACGGCAAGCGGCGGATGCTGCTCGTCAGCCTCGGCGCGCTCGTCGCAGGCTCAGCGATCGGCGCGCTGTCGGACAGCCTCGTGCCGATGGTCGTCGGCCGGACGCTGCAGGGGCTGGCCGCCGGCGTCATCCCGCTCGGCATCAGCATCATGCGTGACGAGCTGCCCGTCGAACGGCTCGGCTCGGCGACGGCGCTGATGAGCGCGTCCCTCGGCGTCGGCGGCGCGCTCGGCCTGCCCGCAGCGGCCCTGCTGGCCGAAAACGCCGACTGGCACGTGCTCTTCTGGACCGCGGCCGGGCTCGGCCTGGTCGTCACCGCACTGGTCGTCGCGCTCGTGCCCGAGTCGCCGGTGCGCACCGGCGGCCGGTTCGACGTCCTGGGCGCGGTCGGGCTTTCGGTCGCGCTGGTGTGCTTGCTGCTGGCCATCTCGAAGGGCGCCGACTGGGGCTGGGGCAGCGCGGCCACGCTCGGCCTGCTCGCCGCGGCCGTCGTCGTCCTGGCGCTGTGGGGCCGATGGGAGCTGCGCACGCCGACGCCGCTGGTCGACCTGCGGACGAGCGCGCGGCGCCAGGTCCTGCTGACGAACATCGCGTCGGCGGTCTTCGGCTTCGCGATGTTCGCGATGTCGCTGGTGCTCCCCCAGCTGCTGCAGCTGCCGGCCGCCACCGGCTACGGCCTCGGGAAGTCGATGCTGGTCGTGGGCCTGGTGATGGCGCCGTCGGGGCTGGTGATGATGGCGCTGGCGCCGGTGTCCGCGCGCATCACGGCCACCCGCGGCCCGAAGACGACGCTGATGCTCGGCGCGGTGGTCGTCGCCGCCGGGTACGCGCTCGGCATCGTCCTGATGAGCGAGACCTGGCACCTGGTGGTGGTGTCGAGCGTCATCGGCGCCGGCGTCGGGCTCGCCTACGGTGCGATGCCGTCCCTCGTGATGGGCGCGGTGCCGGTGTCGGAGACGGCGGCCGCGAACAGCCTCAACACGCTGATGCGCTCGATCGGGACGTCGGTCTCCAGCGCGACGGCCGGACTGGTCCTCGCGCGGCTGACCATCCACTTCGGACCGGTGGAACTGCCGTCGCAGAACGGGTTCCGGCTCGTGCTGGGCATGGGGTCGGCCGCGGCGCTGATCGCGTTGGGCGTCGCCGCGTTCCTGCCGCGGCGGACGCCGGCGCCGGCGTCCCCGAGCCCGGAACCGGCCGTCGTGGGCCGCTGACCGCACGGCGCACCACGGCGGCGTGGTCGCCCGGTCAGGATCGGGCGGCCACGCCGTCGAGGTGCAGGACGCCGTCGGTGTGGTGCGCGGCGACGAACTCGGGTCCCTTCGTCACGAGCCGCGCGATCGCCGTCGCGTGGCCGTGACCGAGGCCGTGCTCGGTCTTCAGCCACGCGATGACGTCGCCGTGCTTCGTGAGGTTCTTCTCCGCCGCGAGGTCGAGGAACGCGCGCGGGGTGATGCCGGTCTGCTTCTCGGCGTTGTCGAGGTAGGCCTGAAAAGACATGGTGACTCCCAGTTCGGGCCGAAGGTTCTTCGGTCGCTCGTGCTTGTCCCCAAGGTCCCACCGACAACTTTTTTTGTCAAGGCTTCGTCGCGACCACCGCCAGGGTCGTGTACGACAGCGTGAAGCCGCCGCCGAGCGCGTCGATGGCCGCGCCGACGCCGTCGAGGACGTCCGCCAGCGCGTCCGGCGCGAGCCGCGTCAGGCCGCCGGTCGTGGGCAGGAGGTCCAGCCATTCGTCGCGGGTGTAGGCCCGCTCCCACGCGAACGACCACCGTTCGGGCGCGCCGAAGCGGCCCGAATCCCGGATGCCGTCGGCGAACTTGGCGAACATGACGTCGTAGAGGTCGGTGGCGCTTCTCGACTCCCCCGCGAACGGCGAGTCCGGCAGCACGCGGCGGATGCCTTCGGTGAGGGCGCCCGCCACCGGGGCCGGCGGCTGGAACACGTGGGCGAACACGGCGAGCAGGCCGCCGGGACGCAGGGCCGCGGCCGCCTTCGCCGCGCCGGCGACGGGATCGACCCAGTGCCAGGCCTGTCCGGCGACGACCGCGTCGAAGGTCCGCCCCCGATCGTCCCAGTCTTCGAACTTCGCGACTTCGACGTCGATGCCGGTGTCGCGCGCGAAGGCGGCCATCCGCGGATCGGGATCGACGCCGAGCACCCGGCAGCCGGCGGCGCGGAACTGCCGGGCTTCGATCCCGGTGCCACAACCGACGTCGAGGACGTCGCGACCAGGGCTTTCGGCGACAACGCGAGCGATGAGCTCGTCGGGGTACTCCGGCCGGGCGCGGTCGTAGCGTTCGGTGTCGGTCCCGAACGATTCGGCGAACTGACGGGCTTCATGGGGCTGAGTGGGCATGCGCCCACTCTAATGGGCACTCGCCCACTAGGGCAACCGCCCGCGCGTTCGCCGCCCGCGTAACGGAGAATGGGGCCATGCCGACCGGGGTCCACTTGCGCGACGTACGCAAGCAGCTGTTCGAGGCGGCGGAGCGCGTCCTGCTCCGCGAGGGCCCGAACGCACTGACGAGCCGAGCGGTGACGGCCGAGGCGGACGTGGCGAAGGGCGTGCTGCACCGGCACTTCACGGACTTCGACGAGTTCCTGGCCGAGCTGGTGAAGGAGCGGATCGCTCGCCTGGCGGACCAGTCGGCGATCCTGGAGGCATCAGCGGGAACGCAGACGGTGGCGGTGAACCTGACGGACGCGCTGACCGACCTGTTCGACCCGGTCTCGGTAGCGCTGACGAGCTTGGTGTTCTTCCGCGACGAGCTCCGATCCCGCCTGCGCCGCCCCGGCGACGGCCTGCCGTTTCTGAGGGAGGCGAGGGAGATGCTCGCGACTTACCTGAAGGCCGAGCGGGCGCAGGGCCGCATCGCGGCGGACGCGAACGTGGATTCCCTGTCGCTGTCGTTGATCGGAGCGAGCCACCTGCTGTTCGCGGGGCGCCGGAGGCACACGCTGCCGGACCCCACGGAGCTGGAAAAGCTGGTGGTTACGGTGATCGCGGACGTGGTGCAGCGCCGGCTGCTGTAAGAAAGTCCATTGAGGACGAAAAGAGCCCTGCCTGCGTACTCCGCAAACAGGGCTCTCCGCGAATCTCGTGGGCGATACTGGGATCGAACCAGTGACCTCTTCGGTGTGAACGAAGCGCTCTCCCCCTGAGCTAATCGCCCGTCGTACGAACTTCCACGAGATCCCGGGGGTGGGCTCGTGGTGCGCGATACTGGGATTGAACCAGTGACCTCTTCCGTGTCAGGGAAGCGCTCTCCCGCTGAGCTAATCGCGCGCTGCGGAACTCCGTACTTGCTGAAGCATAGCGGGGTGGTTTCGGAGAGTCAGCAGGGGGTCCCCTGTGACGGCGCGCACGGCGTAAACCGCCGTGACACGAAGGCGACGGAACGGGCAGACTGCAAGAAGACCGCCCGCCGTCGCGAGCGGCCGCGCCCGACCAGGAGAGCTTTCGCCCCGATGACCGACACCGTGTCCACTCCGCCCGCCGACCTGGATCGCGCTCCGGCGCGGCCGGGGCTCCTCATCGGGGTCCTGGTGCTGTCCGCGTTCGTGATGATCCTCAACGAGACGATCCTGAGCGTCGCGTTGCGTGACCTGACCGTCGACCTGCGGGTGCCGACGACAACCGTGCAGTGGCTGACCAGCGGGTTCCTGCTGACGATGGCCGTGGTCATCCCGACGACCGGCTTCCTGCTGGAACGGTTCTCGCCGCGGGCGGTGTTCCTGTTCTCGCTGTCGGCGTTCAGCTTGGGCACGTTGCTGTGCGCGCTCGCACCCGGTTTCGGGGTGTTGATGGCGGGGCGCGTGGTGCAGGCGTGCGGCACGGCGGTGATGCTGCCGCTGCTGATGACGACGGTGATGCGGCTGGTGCCGCCGGAGCGGCGCGGCGCGACGATGGGGACGATCACGATCGTCATCGCGGTGGCGCCGGCGATCGGGCCGACGATCGGCGGCGCGGTGCTGTCGGGGCTGGGCTGGCGGTGGATGTTCTGGATCGTGCTGCCGTTGTCGGTGGCGGCGCTGGTGACCGGTGCGCTGCAGCTGCGGCTGGACAGCGAGACGCGGCGGGTGCCGCTGGACGTGCCGTCGGTGCTGTTGTCGGCGATCGGGTTCGGCGGCGTGCTGTACGGGTTGTCGTCGAGCGGCGAGCAGGCCGGCGCGGAGCCGCTGGTGCCGGCGTGGGTGCCGATCGTCGTGGGCGTGGTGGCGCTGGTGGTGTTCACGTGGCGGCAGCTGCGGTTGCAGCGGCGTGACCGGGCGTTGCTGGACCTGCGGCCGTTCACGCACCGGAGTTTCGTGGTGGCGCTGGTGCTGACGGCGCTGCTGTTCGTGTGCCTGATCGGTGCGGCGGCGATCCTGCTGCCGCTGTACCTGCAGACGGTGCTGCACACGAGCACGTTCGTGAGCGGGCTGGCGGTGCTGCCGGGCGGGCTGGTGCTGGGCCTGCTGGGCCGCCCGGTGGGCGCGTTGTTCGACAAGGTCGGCGCGCGGCCGCTGGTGATCCCGGGCGCGGCGGCGATGGCGGTGTCGCTGTGGCTGTTCACGACACTGGGGCCGGCCTCGCCGCTGATCGCGGTGATCGGGATCCACGTGCTGCTGATGGCCGGGCTGGGACTGATGATGACGCCGCTGTTCACGGAGTCGCTGGGCGTGCTGCCGGACCACCTGTACTCCCACGGGAGCGCGATCCTGTCGACGCTGCAGCAGGTGGCGGGTGCCTTGGGGACGGCGGTGTTCGTGAGCGTGGCGACGCTGTGGAGCGCGGACGGGGCGGCCGCGGGACCGGACGCGTCGGGTCTCCGGGCGGCGTTCGTGGTGGCCGGGGTGGTCGGGCTGCTGGCCTTCGCGGGGACGTGGTTCATCCGCAAGTCGACGCCGGGAGCGACGGCCGCACCGCACCACTGACGGCAGTTGGGCTGGGAGCCCTTGCACGGCGAGGCGGACCGGTCGCCGATGTCATGAACGACTCTTTCACGGCGTCGGACGACATCAACGACCCTTTCACGGCCTCCGGCAGCAGGGGTCCCGGGCAAAGTCGGCGGCCGGTTCGGCGCGGCGGCTCTCCAGCAGCTTCGGTAGTTGCGGCGGTGTCTTGAATGAGTCATTCAGGACCTCCGAGGTCCTGAATGACTCATTCAAGACCTTTGCCGAGCCGCTCCGCACTCGAGGCGAAGAGGCGGCCGGCTCCGGCCCGCGCGGCGGGCACTCGCACCGTCAATCCGTCCACTGAGGACAAAAGTCCCGCTTCCGCTCGGCGAAGGCTGGGGGGAACCTGCGAGCGGAAGCGGGAGTTCGAGGCCGGTACGGGGGTCGCCTCGCGGCGAGTGGCGCTACACGGCTCCAGCCGGACTGGCACTCCGTGAAGGCGAGGGGTGAGGCCCGGGGACTCCTCCGTACCGACACCCCTTACAACGCCACGGGAACGCAAGTGTTCCCGACGTGACGCGGCTCATGCCAGCATCCGTCCGAGCAGCACACCCAGCCGGTTCCGGTCGGCCGTCGCCAGTCCCGACGTCAGCGGCGCCATCGCCCGGCCCACCTCCGCCGTCAGTTCGCGAGCCAGCGCCACGCCCGAAGCGGTCAGGCTGACGCGCACCGAACGGCCGTCGTCGCGGCTGGCTTCCCGGGCAACCAAACCGCGGCGGACCGCACGGTCGACCAGCCCGCTCACCGACGACCGGTCCAGGCCCAGGTGCGTCGCCAGCTCCGCCATCTTCGGCGTGCGGTCGCGCAGGATGCCCAGCACCCGCAGCTGCGTCAGGGAAAGCTCGTGCGCCGCCGCGACCTGGCTCAGCACCGCCATCACCGCGAAGGACACCTGGGCGAGGTTGTCGAGCACCTCGTCGGGTTCGGTCATGCCGTCGAGACTACCTTGAACTAGTTGGTACTGCCATCTAAAGTAGTGGGTATTACCAACTAAAAGGAGTCGTCATGCGCGCAGCCGTCGTCACCGAGTTCGGCCTCCCGCCCACCTGCCGGGACTTCCCGGATCCCCAGCGCACCAGCGAAAACGAAACGATCGTCGACGTCCTCGCCGCCGGGCTGCACCCGCGGGTGCGCTCTCAAGCCAGTGGCGAGCACTACACCGGAAAGGGTGAACTTCCGCTCGTCCCCGGCATCGACGGCGTCGGCCGGGACGAAGACGGCACCCTCCGGTACTTCGTCCTCCCCGACACCTCACTCGGCTCGATGGCCGAACGGACCGTCGTCGACACCCGGCGCAGCGTCGTCCTGCCCGGCGACGCCGACCCCGTCACCGTCGCCGCGGGCATGAACCCCGCGATGTCCGCGTGGATCGCCCTGCGACGGCGGATCGAGTTCACCGCCGGGCAGGACGTCCTCGTGCTCGGCGCCACCGGGAACGCGGGACGGCTCGCCGTCCAGGTCGCGAAGCACCTCGGCGCGGGCCGGGTGATCGCCGCCGGTCGCGATCCGGAGCGGCTCGCCGCGGTCGAGGCCGACGAAACCCGGACCTTCGACGACCTGGGCAAGGCCGCCGACGTGGACGTCGTCCTCGACTACGTCTGGGGCCCGCCGACCACCGACGCCCTGCGCACGATCGTCACCGAACGCGCCGACCGGGGCCGCCCGCTCACGTGGGTCGAGATCGGCTCGGTGGCGGGCCCGGCGATCGAGCTCCCGTCGGCCGCGCTCCGGGCGGCGCGCCTGCAGCTCGTCGGCAGCGGGCAGGGTTCGGTGCCCACCCGGGACATCGTCGCCGAGCTGACGGCGCTCGTGTCCGCGATCGGGAGCTTCCGGATCGACGCGCGCCCGGTGCCCCTCCAGGACGTCGAACGAGCCTGGCGGGACACCGGGAGCACTCAGCGCGTCGTCGTCACTCCTTGACCTTCGGCGTCGCCCGCACGCCGGAGTGCAGGTACCGCTCCCCCGTCGGCAGCTCGTAGAACGTCACCGACACCCAGCCGCGCATGCCCGCCGGGCTGTAGGCGAAGTGCGCCGGGCCGACCGGCACCAGCTCGTCTTCGGTCGTCGGCTCCGGCACCAGCTCGGCGAGCGGGCCGGTGACGGTCTGCCGGATCCACAGCTTCCCGTCGCGGTCGAGGACTTCGGTGCGGACCGACTCCCGCTCGTAGACGCCGAGGAACTCCGAGGCGTCGACGTCGGGAGCCGGCACGGCCGGTTCGAGCGGCTGCGGCATCGCGATCCCGGCCAGCTCGGCGAAGATCTCGCGGTAGAGCTCTTCGTACAGGTCGTGCGTGCTGCCGCCGTTGGTCAGCAGCGTGACCGCCAGCCCGTGCTCCGGCAGGACCCGCAGGAACGCCGCCTGCCCGATCGTGTTGCCGTCGTGGCCGTAGACGCGCCGGCCGTCCCAGCCGAAGCGGATCCAGCCGAGGCCCCACGAGTCGCCGAGCGTGTCCTTGTCCGGCATCTCGAACTGCTCTTCGGTCATGGCTTGGGCGGATTCGGCCGAGAGCACGCGCGAGCCGTCCGGGCCGAGGCCGCCGGTCAGGTGCAGGCGGGCGAACGCCAGGACGTCCTCGGTCGACGCCGTGATGAGCCCGGCCGGGCCCGCCGAGCGCGGCAGGCCCCACACCGGCGCCGGCTGCGGATCGGCGTCGCCCGCCGCGGCGTGCCCCATCGCGGCGCGGTGCAGCAGCGCTTCCTCCGGCAGCGTGCTCGTCCGCTTGAGGCCGAGCGGGGTGAACAGCCGCTCGCGCAGGGCCGCGTCCCAGGTCTTGCCGGTCAGCTTCTCGATCACCCGGCCGATGAGGACGAACCCCGAGTTGCAGTAGGACAGCGTCGCGCCGAGCGGGTGGCTCTGCGCGGCCTGGTCGAGGATCGCGACGTACTTCTCGAGGCAGTCGTCGCCGCGGCCGGTGTCGGTGAAGACGTCGCCGTCGATGCCGCTGGTGTGGGTCAGCAGGTGCCGCAGCGTCACCTTCTTCGTGACGTCGGGGTCGGCGAGCTTCAGCTCGGGCAGGACGTCGGCGATCGGCGCGTCCAGCGTCAGCAGTCCTTCGTCGACCAGCTGCATCGCCACGGTCGCCGTCCACACCTTGGTGATCGAGCCGATCTGGAACACCGAGTCGTCGGTGACCTCGACGCCGGTCGCCTTGTTCAGCACGCCGAAACTCGTGAGCACCTGGTCGTCGCCGCGCAGGATGCCCAGCGCCGCCCCGGGAACGCGGTGCTTGCGCGCGAGCTCGGCCAGCCGCCGTCGCCAGTGCGCGGCGTCGAGCGGCACCCGCGCCGGCTTGCCCGGCTCCCCCGCGTACTGCTCGACCCAGTCGACGACGCGGCGGTTGAAGTCCACGCGGTGCGACGGCTTGCCTTCGAGGATGAACAGGTGCGACGCGCCCGGGTAGAGCACCAGCCGGGTGGGCACGCCCTGCTCGCGCAGCGCGGTGAACCACTGCTCGGCCTGGCCCACCGGGCACCGGTCGTCGTCGGCGCCGTGCACCACCAGCGTCGGCGTGCGCACCTTTTCCACCTGCGCCAGCGGGGAAAGCGCCGCGTAGTGCGCGCGGTTCTCCGACGGGATCGCGCCGAGTTCGGCGACGCCGAGGTAGTGCCCGCTGTCGGACGTGCCCGCCATGCTCACCGGGTCGCTGACCACGCCGCCCGCGATGGCGGCGGCGAACCGGTCGTCGCGGCTGGTGAGGTAGCAGGTCATGTAGCCGCCGTAGCTGTAGCCGGTAACGGCGAGCCGACGCGGGTCCGCCACCCCTTCGGCGACGAGGTCGTCCAGCGGCTCGAGGAAGTCCTTGGCGTCGGCCAGGCCCCAGGCGCCGACCGCCGCGGTCAGGAACGCTTCGCCGTAGCCGTCGCTGCCGCGCGGGTTGAGCAGCAGCACCGCCCAGCCGCGGGCGGCGAGCTCCTGGTGGTGGACGTGCACGGCGTCGGCGGTGCCGTTCCACGCGTTGTGCGGGCCGCCGTGGATGTCGAGCAGCAGCGGCAGCGGGCCGGTGCGGGCCGGGTCGCGCAGCAGCCAGCCCTGCACGACCGTGCCGTCGGAGACGGTGAACTCCCGCTCCTCGCGGGTGAACAGCTCGGCATCGGTGGCGCTGTGGGTGGTGTGCACCCGCGCCGCTCCCCCGGTGACGTCGACCGTCGCGACCTCGCCGAACGACGTCGGCGTGGTCAGCACGACCGCCGCCGTGGTCCCGGCGACGCTCAATCCGTCGACGGCCGAACCGGCCTCGCCGAGGACGCGCCGCGGCTCCCCGCCGGTGACGTCGACCGCGTACAGGTGCGTGCAGCCGCGGTCCCGGACGCAGAACAGGACCGTCGAGCCGTCGCCGGCGAGCCGCGGGACGGCGCCGGGGTAGCCCGGACCGCCCGGCATGACGTTGCGGTCGAGCGACGCGGCGAGGTCGACGGTCTCGCCGCCGTCCAGTGGCACTCGCAGCAGCCCGGCGTGCCCCGGCGCGGTGTCCCGGCGGCCGATGACGAGCAGCGCTTCGCCGTCCGCGGTCCAGGTGACGGTCCCGGCCATTCCCTCGGCCGAGCCCGCCAACCGCGGTTCGGCGGTGCGGTCGCCGGGGTCGAGGACGTAGACGCCGGACCGGAAGGTGAGGTCGGCGTCGGCGTCACGCGCCGCGGGGAAGGCCAGCCAGCCGCCGTCGGGTGACCAGGCCGGGTCGCCGGCGTGCCAGTCCCCCGCCGTGACCCGGCGGACCTCGCCGGTGGCGATGTCGAGGACGTGGACGTGCTTGCGCAGCGTGCGCAGCAGACCGGCACCGTCGGCCTTGAAGTCGACGCGGTCGGCGACCACCGGGGCGCTCGCGCGGCGGCCTTGCGCGCCGTCGTCTTCGCCTTCGTCGGCGGCGAGGTCGATCGGGGCGCTGAAGGCGATCTCGGCGCCGTCGAGCCGCCACACGGGGGTGCCCGCGCCGAGCGGCAGCATGGTGACCTGCTCGGGCTCGCCGCCGTCGGCGGGCAGCAGCCACAGCTGCGCCGGGCCGTCCTGGGCGCGCAGGAACGCGATCCGCGTGCCGTCCGGCGACCACACCGGGGCCGCGTCGGCCCGGCCGCGCGTGAGCCGGCGGGCCTCGCCGCCGTCCGTGGCGACCTGCCACAGCGAGCGGGTGTCGGTGTCCTTCTCGCGGTCCGCGGTGCGCACGGCGTAGACGATCCGGGCGCCGTCGGGCGAGATCGCCGGTTGTTCGGGGAACTCCAGGGCGTACAGGTCGTCGGTGCCCAGACGTCGGGTCATGCGGGATCTCCTTGTGGGAAACGGGTTCACGCGGCGAAGTGGCAGGCCGCGCGGTGCGGCCGGTGGGCGGCGTCGTCGGCCGGATCGGCCTCGGTGCAGAGCGTGCGGTCGGTGTGCACGAGCGGGCCGATCGGGCAGCGCGGGTGGTAGCGGCAGCCGGCCGGCGGGTGGTGCGGGTCGGCGGGTTCGGTGTCGGCGAGCGGGTCGTCGGTGTCGGCGAGCAGGTTGCGGTGCGCGGACGGCGCCGAGGCGAGCAGGTCCCGCGTGTACGGGTGCTGCGGGTCGGTGAGCACCTGCTCGGCCGGCCCGGCCTCGACGATCCGCCCGAGGTACATCACGGCGACGACGTCGCTGACGTACCGCACCACGGCGAGGTTGTGCGAGATGAACAGCATCGACAGCGCGAGCCGCCGCTGGACGTCGCGGACGAGGTTGAGCACCGCGCCCTGCACCGAGACGTCGAGCGCCGAGGTGATCTCGTCGGCGATCAGGACCTTCGGCTGCCCGGCCAGCGCCCGGGCGAGCGCGACGCGCTGGCGTTGTCCGCCCGACAGCTGCCCGGGCAGCATCCCGGCGCGGTCCGGATCGAGGTGGACCAGTTCGAGCAGCCGGGCCACCTCGGCTCGGCGGGCGCCGCGGGACGTGCCGCGGGGCATGGCCTCGGTGATCGACTCGCCGATCGCCATCCGCGGGTCCAGCGACGAATACGGGTCCTGGAACACCATCTGCAGCGGACGGCGCCGAGGCAGCCGCCGTACATCGACGCCGTCGAGCAGCACCCGGCCCCTGCCCACCGGCGCGAGCCCGACCGCGGCTTTGGCGAGCGTGGACTTGCCCGAACCGGACTCGCCGACCAGGCCCACGACCTGTCCGGAAGGAACGGTCAGGTTCACGCCGTCGACGGCGGTCAGCTTGCCGTACCGGACACTGACGGCGTCGAACTCCAGTGCGCTCACGCGGCTCCCTCCTCGTGCGACTGTCCGGAAAGGACACTCACCTGCGGGTGCCAGCAGGCGACCCGGTGGCCGTCGGCGGTCGCTTCCAGTGCCGGGTCCTCGTCCCGGCAGCGCTCGGTCGCCAGCGGGCACCGGGCGGCGAACGCGCAGCCTTCCGGTACCTGGTCCGGTTCCGGCGGGCGGCCGGGGATCACGGCCAGTGGCTCGTCGCGGTCGGTGTCGAGGTCGACCGTCGTGGCCAGCAGCGCCCGCGTGTACGGGTGCTGGGCCGGGCTGCCGGTCGGCAGGTCCTCGACCACGCGGCCGGCGTACATCACCAGCATCCGTTCGCACGTCTGGGAAACGACGGCGATGTCGTGGCTGATGAGCAGGATCGCCGCGCCTTCGGCTTCGCGGGTGCGGGCCAGCAGGCGCAGGACCTGCCGTTGCACGGTGACGTCGAGGGCGGTGGTCGGCTCGTCGGCGATGACGAGCTTCGGCTGCCCCATCAGGCCCATCCCGATCATCGCCCGCTGCCGCATGCCGCCGGAGAACTCGTGCGGGTACTGCCGGGCGCGCCGGGCCGCGGCCGGGACGCGCACCGCGGCCAGCCGGTCGACCGCGCGGGCGAACGCCGCGCGCCGCGACAGGCCGTGGTGCTGTTCGGACACCTCGGCGAGCTGCCGCCCGACCCGGCGGGCCGGGTTGAACGACGTCATCGGGTCCTGGAACACCATGGCGAGCGCCGTGCCGAGCTCCCGGTCCGGCGCCTTGTCCACGGGCTTGCCGTCGAACTCCAGCCGGTCCGCGGTGACGACGCCGGGCGCTTCGATCAGGCGTGACACCGCCAGTGCGGTCAGGCTCTTGCCCGAGCCCGATTCGCCGACCACGCCGATCGCCTCGCCCGGGCGGACGCTGAAGCTCACGCCGCGCACCGGCACGGTCCACCCGTTCGGGCCCGGGAACGCGACCCGGAGGTTCTCGACGACGAGCACCGCGTCGGCCGCGGGCTCGGCGGCCGACGCCGGGGTCGCGGCAGGCAGCGGCCCGGCGGACCGCCGCGACGCGCGCGTGCGGACCCCGACCACCGCGGCCACCGTCTCGCCGACGAGGTTGAACGCCAGGCCGGCGAGCACCACCGCCGCGGCGGGCGCGAGCGCGGCCACCGGGCTGACGTAGATGCCGTCCAGCCCTTCGCGCAGGAGCCGGCCCCAGTCGTAGTCCGGGGCCTGCACGCCGATCCCGAGGAACGACAGCCCGGCGAACGCGAGCAGCGACGAGCCGGCCCCGATCGTCGCGTTGACGACGAGGGGTTCGCCGATGTTGGGCAGCACGTGCCGGGCCAGCAGGCGGACCCGGCCGACGCCGGAGACCCGGGCCGCGGCGATGAAGTCGCGCCCGCTCACCGACGCCGACAGCGTCTGCACGAGCCGGGCGAACGCGGGCGCCATCGCGAACGCGATCGCCAGCACCGCGCCCTGGGTGCCGACGCCGAAGATCACCGCGAAGAACAGCGCCAGCAGCAGCCCGGGGAACGCGACCGCGATGTCGACGGCCGCGGTGAGCAGCCGGCCCGCCCACCGCGGCAGGACCGACGGCAGCGTCCCGAGCACGACCCCGACGCCGACGCCGATCGCGGTCGCGAGGACCGCGAGCCCGATCGACAGCCGGGTCGCGACCAACGTGCGGAGCAACAGGTCGCGGCCGAGGGAGTCGGTGCCGAACGGGTGCGCGCCCGACGGGCCCTGGCCGATCGCGTCGGTGTCGATCGCCGCGGCGCCGTCGCCCCACACGAGCGGGGCGACCACCGCGAGCACGACCACCACCGCCAGCAGCACGGCCGAGCACGCGCCCACCGGCGTGCGCAGCGCCGCCGTCCACGCCGCTCCTCGTCGTCGCGCCGTCATCAGGCCTCCCGAATCGCCGAGCGGGGGTCGAGCAGCCCGAGCACGACGTCGACCAGCAGGTTGACCAGCAGCACGCCGACGCCGTAGACGAGCACGATCCCCTGCACCAGCGGGTAGTCCTTCGTCACGATCGACTGCACGATCGTCGAGCCGAGCCCGGGCCAGGCGAACACGTTCTCCACCAGCACCGTGCCCGCCACCATCGAAGTCAGCATCAGCCCGCCGAGGGTGAGGGTCGCGGTGAGCGCGTTCGGCAGCGCATGCCGGGCGTAGACCAGCCGCGCGGGCAGCCGTTTCGCCCGCGCGGTGCGGACGAAGTCGGCGCCCAGCACCGAAAGCAGCTCGACCCGGATGATCCGGGCCAGCACCGCCGCCGGCCCGAGCGCCAGGGCCGCGACCGGCAGCACGTACGCGCTCGCGTCGTCGGCGCCGGCCACCGGGAACCAGCCGAGGCCGACGGCGAGCAGCGCCACCAGCCCGACCCCGATCAGGAACTCGGGAATGGCGGCGACGAGCACGCTGACCGACGTGAAGCCCAGTTCCGCGCCCCGGCGGCGGCCGCCGCGCGTGAGCACCGCGAAGCAGACACCCAGCGGGACCGCGACGACCACCACGACCGCGAAGGCGAGCACAGCCAGCTGCAGTGTCGAAGGCAGCCGGTCGCCGATCACCTGCGCCACCGGCTGGCCGCTGGCCATCGACGTCCCGAAGTCGCCGGTGACCAGACCGCGCACGTAGTGCCCGTACTGCACCCACAGCGGGTCGTCCAGGCCCAGCTCGGCGCGTTTCGCGGCCACCAGGTCGGCGGACGCGGTCAGGCCGAGCGAGGCGCGCACCGGATCACCGGGGACCAGGTGGATCATCAGGAACGCCGCGGTGAGCAGCGCCCACAGCGAGACGGCGAACCGGGCCAGCCGCCGCGCGGCGAACGCCGGCCACGGGTTGCCCCGCAGGCCGGCGGGCGCCGCCGCCGTGGTCATTTCGCGAACATCCGGATCGAGGTCGGCGTCAGGCTGCCCTGGCTGAGGGCGAACTTCGCGCCGCTGGCGTAGAACGGGACGACGGAGTCGAAGTACGGCACCGCGTCCACCCGCTTGATCAGCGCGGTCTCCGCCGCGTTCCAGTCCGCGCAGCTGGCGTCGCCGGGCTTGGTGGCCGCCTGCTGCGCCCCCTGGTCGTAGCCGGGGTTGCTGATGTGGGCGAAGTTCGTCCCGTCGGGCGCGGCCGGGCCGGAGACGAACGGCACCAGCTGGCTCGGCAGCGAGAACCCGACCGGGCCGAGGGAGACCTCCCACTCGCCGGTGCCGAAGAGGACCTGGCTGAGGCCGGGGCTGTCGACGGCCTTGAGCGTCACGTCGGCGCCGAGCGACTTCCACGTCTGCTGGACCAGCTCCGCGGTCGGCGCCATCGTCGGGCCGAGCTGGGTGCCGTAGAGAACGGTGAGGGAAAGCTTCTTGCCGTCCTTGGCGCGGACGCCGTCGGCGCCCTTGGTCCAGCCGGCCGCGTCCAAGGCGGACGCTGCCGCGGCCGGGTCGTGGGCCGGCAGGTTCCCGGTGACCGTGTCGCCGGGGCACACCTCGGGCTCGTTCGTGATCATGCCCTTCGACGGCCGGCCGGCGCCGGCGGTCAGCACCTTGCCGAGCTGCGGCAGGTCGAGGGCCTGGGTCAGCGCGCGGCGGACGGCTTCGTCCTGCCCGGGGCGCCCGGTCGCCTGGTTGTAGAACACCTCGCCCATCGGGGCGGTGAAGTCGGTGTGGAAGAGCTTGCGCGCCTCCAGCCGCTGCCGGTCCGGCCCGTTGATCTGGGCCGCGTTCAGCTCGCCGGACAGCAGCAGGTTGGTCGCGGTCGTGGTGTTCGGGATGACCCGCACGACGACCTTGTCCGGCAAACCGGTTTCGGCCTTCCAGTCGCCGGGGCCCCACGTGTAGTCCTTGCGGCGGGTGAACGTGTAGTGGTCGTTGGGCACGGCCTCGCTGACGGTGAACATCCCGGTGCCGGCCTCGCCCTTGGCGAGCAGCTTGCGGTCCGCGAGCCCCTTGGCGCAGGCGATCGGCACCCCGCCGACGTTGCGGGCGAGGAACGCGTCCGGCTTCCCGCTGGTGACGCTGATCGTGCCGGCCGCGTCCGCGGTCGCCTTGGTGCCCGGGGCGATGTACAGGCCGGCGATGGGCGACTTGTTCGCCGGGTCGCCGATGAAGTTGATGTTGGCCGCGACGTCGGCGGCGGTCAGCGGGCTGCCGTCGGCGCAGGTGAGGCCCTGGCGCAGGGTGAAGGACGCGGTCGTCGTCGACGCCTCCCACTTCGCGGCCAGCCCGGCGACCGGCTTGCCGCTGTCGTCGATGTTCAGCAGCGTGTCGTAGAGGAACCGGTCGACCTGGATGGCCACCGACAGCACCGTCATGTGCGGGTCGAGGCTGCCGGGGTCGGAGCCGACGCCGAGGCCGAACGTCTTGCCGTCGACGGGCGTGCCGTCCCCGGCCGCGGCGCCGCCGCCCGATCCCCCGCAGGCGGTCGCGGTGAGCGCGAGCACGCCGAGCACGACCCCCGCCGTCCGAGTCCTGGTCATGGCGTTTCCTTCCGGAGGTGGTCCACGGCGAGGCGGGCGGCCTTGCCGATCGCGGCGTCGACGGCGGGCTGCCGTTCGGCGAGGGAGTCCGCGCGGGTGAAGACGGCGACGGCGAACCGGCGGCCGTCGGGGTAGGACAGGACGCCGGCTTCGTTGCGGACCGCCGGGAGCGTCCCGGTCTTGGCCGCGATCCGTACGTCGGAGCCGAAGCCGGAGGAGATCCGGTGCGGCCAGATCTGCTGGGCCATGATCGTGCGGACGCGCTCGCACGCGGCCGGGTCGCCGGCGCGGTCGGTCCAGATCGCTTCGAGCAGCGTGGTGACTTCCCGGGGCGTCGACGCCGTCGTGCGGTCCGGGTCGAGCACCGCGAGCTTCCACGTCTGTTCAGGCGTCGCCCCGGCGAACACGGCGTCGAGGTCGGCGTCCTCGCCCGCTCCGAGGTCCGCCAGCACGGAGGCGAACAGGTCCTCGCAGCAGCCGATCAGCCGCGTGCGGTGCAGGCCCAGGTCGGTGAGGACGCGGTCGACGGCTTCCCGGCCGACGCGGTGGTAGATCACGTCGGTGGCCGCGTTGTCGCTCATGGTCAGCATGAACAGCGCGAGGTCGCGCCAGGTCATCTCGACGTCGTCGGCGCAGCCCGCGGTGCCGATCCCGCCGATGCGGTAGCGCTTGCCGACGCGGGTGCGCTCGGTCTCGTCGAGCCGGCCCGCGGCGACCTCGCGGGCGTAGGCGACGGCGACCGGGATCTTGAACACCGACGCGAGCACCACCGGGTCGTCGGCCCCGACCGCCACCTCCGCCTCGCCGCCGATCTCCCGCGCGTGCAGGAAACCCTTCGCCCCGGCCGCCAGGAAGGCGTCGGCGATCCTCGTTTCGACCTTGCTCATACGCGCACCCGCCGGTCGGCGCGGCCGGTGTGCAGGTACAGCGCGCGGCCACTGCCGTCGTCGCCGACGAAGGCGTGCGGGAGGTACATGCCCTGCATCGGCTCGCGCAGGATCAGCGTGTCGCCGTTCATCGCGACCAGCTCGGTCTTCTCGGGCTTGGCCAGCTCGGCGAAGATCCCCTTCGGGACGCGCTCGACCCAGATGCGGCCGTCGTCGTCCTGGCTGACCGTGATGTCCGCGACCGACGAGGAGTACTCGCCGACGTACCGCGTGGCGTCGATCCGCGGCGCGGCCGGGTCGGGCACCGGCGGCACCTTGAGCTCGATGCCGGTCAGCTCCTTCAGGAGGTGGCCGACGACCTCGGTGTAGACGGCGATCGGGTTGCCGCCGTTGGTCAGCAGCGCCACGGCGACGTCGTGCTCGGGCGCGAGGCGCAGGAAGGCCGACTGGCCGATCGTGCCGCCGTCGTGGCCGACCACCGCGCCGCCTTCGGACAGCGACCAGCCGAGGCCCCACGCCTCGCCCATCAGGCCGAGGTCGGGCAGCTCCACGACGCGTTCCCGCATGGCGCGGGCGCTTTCCGCGCTGAGGACGCGGGTGCCGTCCGGGCCTTCGCCGTCGCGCAGGTGCATGCCGGCGAACGTCACCAGGTCGCGCGGGCGCATCGCGAGCATCGAGCCGGCCGGGGCGTTGGACGCGGCCAGCGCCCAGACGCCGGCGGGCTGCGGCTCGGCGCCGGGCTCGGGCGTGAGGTGGCCGAGCGCGGCCCGGAAGCGGATCGCCTCGTACGGGCTGGCCGCGGCGTGCGTCAGTCCCAAGGGGACGAACAGGTGGTCGGCCAGGCAGTCGTTGTAGGACTTGCCGCGCAGCACTTCCACGACCCGGCCGAGCACGCAGAAGGCGGCGTTGTTGTAGGAGAACATCTCGCCGGGCGCGAACAGCTGCGGCACGTCGCCGAGGGTGGCGACGTACTTTTCGATGCAGTCGGCGCCGCGGCCGGTGTCGGTGAAGATGTCGCCTTCGAAGCCGGAGGTGTGGCACATGAGCTGCCGGACCGTGATCTTCGCGGCGGCTTCTTCGTCGGCGATCGTGAACTCGGGCAGGTACTTGCGCACCGGCTGGTCGAGGTCGAGCAGGCCCTCGTCGGCGAGCTGCAGGGCCAGCGTGGTCGTCCAGATCTTGGTGATCGACCCGATCTGGAACAGCGAGTCGGCGTCGGCTTCGACGCCGGTGCCCTTGTTGAGCACCCCGGCCGCGTGGTCGATGATCTCGCCGCCGGCGTACACGGCCACGGCCGCGCCGGGCACGTCGTGCTCGGCCAGGACGGCGGGGAGCCGGCTCTCGAGCCAGGCGGCGAGTTCGGTGAGTTTCGACATGGTTGCCTCTCGTCCGACGGTGGGGAACCGGCGTTGCGGGGATGCTAGGGCGGGAACCGGGGCGGCCGATTCGTCGAAACCGACGAGACCCGGCGGAACTTTCATCGCGGACGACGAATCACCGCGGGTCGCGCGGCCGGAACCGCCGGGACGGCGCCGCCCGCACCGCCGCGTACGCCACCGCCACGCGGACCCGCACCTTCGACGTGGCGACCGCCGCCTTGAGCGCGTACTCCCGGACCCGCGCGGCCACCGCGTCCACTGTGGTCACGACGTCAGCCAGGACTTCGCGGTGGTCACCGCGGCCAGCCGGTCCGGGATCGGCGTGACGCCGAGGCCCGGCCCGGACGGCACCGGCAGCCGGCCGCCTTCGAGGACGAACGGTTCGGTGATGTCGCTGGTGTAGAACCGGTCCGACGCCGAGGTGTCGCCCGGCAGCGTGAACCCGGGCAATGACGCGAGAGCGACGTTGGCCGCCCGGCCGAGGCCGGTCTCGATCATCCCGCCGCACCACACCGGGACGCCGTGCGCCGCGCAGACGTCGTGCACCCGCCGCGCCTCCAGGTACCCGCCGACGCGGCTCGGCTTGATGTTGACGATCCGGCAGGCGCCGAGCTTGATCGCGTCGGCGGCCGAGCGCGCGGAGACGATCGACTCGTCCAGGCAGATCGGCGTCCGGATGTGCTTCGCGAGCTCGGCGTGGCCGAGCACGTCCTCCTCTTCGAGGGGCTGCTCGATCAGCAGCAGTTCGAAGGGGTCGAGCCGCTGCAGCAGCGGCACGTCGGAGAGCGTGTACGCGGTGTTCGCGTCGACCTGCAGCAGGACGTCGTCGCCGAAGCGCTCGCGGACCGCGCGCACCGGCTCGACGTCCCAGCCCGGCTCGATCTTCAGCTTGATCCGCACGTACCCGGCGTCGAGGTAGCCGCCGACGACGTCCAGCAGGTGCGGGATCGTCTCCATGATGCCGACCGACACCCCGCACGGCACCGAGTCCTTTGTGGACCCCAGCGCCGTCGCGAAGGACACGCCGTGCGCGCGCAGTTCGGCGTCGAGCACCGCCATCTCCAGCGCTCCCTTGGCCATCCGGTGACCTTTGAACTTGGCCAGCAGGGGCGCGACCTTGTTCGCGGTGAGGTCGTCGGCGGCCAGCAGCGCGGGCACGAGGAAGGTCCGCAGGACGTGCTCGACGCCGTCGACGTACTCCGACGAGTAGAGCGGGTCGACCATCGCGCCGCACTCGCCCCAGCCCTCGCCTTCGGACGTCACCGCCCGCAGGAGCAGGAGCTCGCGTTCGTTCTGCGTGCCGAACGACGTCCGGAACGGTGCCACGAGGGGCATCCGGACGCGCAGCAGTTCCACCCCGGTGAGTTTCACGACGACTGCTCCTTCGCGACGACGTACCAGCCGGCCCGATCGAATCCGATGACGGAGGCGCCGCCGGCGAGCAGGCCGCCGAGCACCTCCCGCAGTGCCACCCGCCACGCGCGGCCCCGCCCGGGGTCGGTGCGCCGGAGCGCCTCGATGTCCGGCGGCACGGCGACGAGCACGACCGGCGCGTCGGCCGGTCCGGTGACCGGGCCGCCGCCGGCGTCCGCCGCCAGCGCGACCGCGGCACCCTGCGCTCTCAACGCCGTCGCGTCGAAGGGCGTGGGCGAGCCTTCGGCGGCCGACCGCACGGCCGGGCTGGCCAGGTCCCAGACGGCCATGATCCGGTCGGTGTCGCCGGCGCCGTTGATGCCGTCGTTCATCGGGCCGTAGAAGTCGGGCAGGTACTGCTCCGGGAGGGCGGCGAGCTTGGTCAGGTTGAAGTGGGCGTTGCGGCGCACCAGCGGGTCGAACGTCCACGAGATCACCGGGACGTCCTGGCGCAGCGCCCACGCGCGCTGGTGCAGCTTCAGCGCGAAGCCGATGCCGCGGCCGTGCCCGGCGGTGGCGACGCCGGCGATGTGGCTGTGCAGTCCCCCCTTCGCCGGGCCGCCGAAGAACCCGAAGCAGGCGCCGAGCAGTTCGGGCCCGTCGAAGGCGCCGGCGACGTAGTTACCCGCCGAGACCATGGCCCGCAGCAGCTCGGACGTCACCGGCTGGTTGCCCGGTGCCGGGCGCCAGATCGACTCGAAGAGCCGGGTCACGGCGGTCAGGTCGGCGACCTCGGCCAGGGTCCGGACTTCGACCCCCGAGGCCGTGGCGGCGGCGGTCGCCGCGGCGGCCGCCTCGTCCCGCAGCGGCGGGGCTGTGTTCGTCACGACTTCAGTCACGTCTCCGATCCTCGCCGGAGACCGGCGGCCGGTCACCGTTGTCCCGCACCGGTTTCGCCCCGCGCGTTCGTCGGCGCGGACGAACTCCGTTGCGCCAGCACGGTTTCGGCGAGGGCTTTGAGCAGCGCGGCGCGGCGGGGCAGTTCGGCGACGACGACGTGTTCGTCGTCGGCGTGGGCCCCGCCGCCGACCGCGCCAAGGCCGTCGAGGGTCGGAATGCCCAGTCCCGCCGTGAAATTCCCGTCGGACGCGCCGCCGACCGCGGCTTCGGTGAGCGTCCCGGCCGCGAGTTCGTTCGCCAGCACGAACAGCTCGCTCGACGCTCGCGCGTCCAGCGGCGCGCGGTTGATGCCGCCGGCGACGTGGATCCGCGCCTCTTCGTGCACCGGTTCGAGGCTTCTGATGGCCCGGTCGACGCGTTCTTGTTCGGCCGCGTCCCACACCCGCACGTCGACCGCGACGCTCGCCTTGGCGGGCACGGTGTTCGTCGTCGTCCCGGCCGTCAGCGCGGTCGGGACGACGGTGGTGCCGGCCGCCGGGTCGGCGAGCGCGGCGATCGCGAGGATCTGGTGGGCGACCTCGATCCCCGCGTTGACGCCCTTTTCCGGCTCGAGCCCGGCGTGCGCGGCGCGGCCGTCGACCTCGACGCGGTAGAGGGAAACGCCTTTGCGGCGGGTCTTCAGCGCACCGCCGTCGGCCGATGCTTCGAGCACGAAGACCGCGTCGCAGCTCTTGGCTTCTTCTTCGATGAGCGAGCGCGACGACGGTGAGCCGATTTCTTCGTCGCCGGTGACGAGGATCGAGAGGCCGTCGCGGTCGGGCAGCGCGGCGGCGGCGTGCAGGGCCATCACGACCCCGGCCTTCATGTCGAAGCAGCCGGGTCCGCGCAGGATCCCGTCGCGGACTTCGAAGGGGTGCGTGCGCAGGGAACCGAGCGGCCACACGGTGTCGTGGTGGCCGAGCAGCAGGACCCGCGGCTCGCCTTCGCCGAACCGCCAGCGCAGGTGCGTGCGGCCGTCGGTGACGATCCGTTCGGGCTCGACGCCGAGCAGCCGCCGGCCGATCCCGGCGACGGCTTCGGCGCTGCGGGCGACGGCTTCGATGTCCTCGGACGGCGACTCGCAGCGGACGAGCGTCTCGATGTCGTCGATCACCGCGGCTCACCTCGCAGGGGCTTACCGGGCAGCGCGTCCGTGTTCAGGTTCCCGTCGCTGACCACGGGGACGCCGGCGACGAAGAGGTGCCGGACGCCGGTGGACGGTCGGGTCGGGTCGGTGTAGGTGGCGGTGTCGGTGATCGCGGCGGGGTCGAGGACCACGAGGTCGGCGTCCGCTCCGGTACCGAGGTGGCCCTTGTTCCGGGCGGCGGGCGCGACGTCGTCGAGGATCCGTGAGGGCAGGTAGGAGCAGCGGCGGAACGCTTCGAGCCAGCTCCACGCCCCGGTTTCGCGGACCATCAGGCGCAGGGTCTTCGCGAAGGTGCCCGCGGTGCGCGGGTGCGTCGTGCCGCCCGGGGGCAGCGGCCACTCGGTGCTCTCGGTGCGGCCGTCCCTCCAGTAGACGGGCATCGCGTCGCTGGCGACGACGGCGTCGGGGAAGGCGAGGGCCTGGTGCAGCAGACCGCGGTCGCGGGGGTCGGCCTCGTCGAGGAACTCCAGGAGGCAGGGCGCACCCGGGTCTTCTTTTCGCAGCTGGCGCAGGCGGGCTTCGTCGCGGACCCGCTCCCCCGTTTCGAGGATGACGACGCTCGACGGCTTCAACCCCTTGAGCCGCAGGCGGTCCGGCTCGATGAAGGCGGCACCGACGGCCGTGCTGCCCGCGCCGTAGGGGTATGCCTCGACGGTGACGCGCGAGCCTTCGCCGCGGGCGGTCTCGAGGGTGGCGAGCACGCGGTCGATGTGGTGGCCGGAGGTGCTGTTGACGTGGCAGTGGTGCATCGCGGCCCCGGTCTCCCCCGCGGCGGCGACGATCTCCACGGAGCCGTCGACCGGGATGTGCGGGTCGACCTCGACCAGTTCGCGGACGTGGGTGTAGGTCGGCACGCCGGCCTTCGCGGCGAGGCGCGCGACGGCCAGGAACTCACCGGGCTCGGTGGCGGGCGCGTAACCCATGAGGATGCCGATGCCGAGGGCGCCTTGCGCGAGTTCGCCTTCGAGGAGGGCGAGCCACGCGGCGAGTTCCTTCTTCGACGAACTCCGTTGCCACTGCGGGTTCCCGAGGACGGCGAGCCCGCTGTCGATGCTCGCGTCGGGCGCGATGTTCGCGAGGACCTGCGCCCGGGCGGCGCCCCAGGAGGCCGAGAAGCCGTAGTGCAGCGGACGGCCGGCTTTCGCGGCTTCGGCGTAGGCCCGCTCGATGGGCATGAGCCCGGCTTCGAGGTCGAGGGCGGTGGTGACGCCGTCCATGGCCTGCAGCCGCTGCCCGGCGACGGAGTGGACGTGGCTGTGCAGGTCGACGAACCCGGGCCCGACGACGAGCCCGGCGACGTCGACTTCGGTCGCCTCCGGCGCTCGGAGGCCGGGGCCGACGGCTTCGACGTGGTCGTCGTTCAGGAGGACGTCGGCGATGCCGTCGAAGCCGCTGCCGGGGTCCACGACCCGGCCGCCCCGCAAGAGTGTCCGCATCGGGGTGACGTTAGGAGGATTCCGGGCAGGACCGTTCGTCCGCGCCGACGAATCCCGACGGCGCGGTTGATCCGCGCGGACGAACCCGCGGCGCGCGGACCGGCCCGGTCACCAGCCTGGACGGGCTCAGTGGTCCTGAATGAGTCATTCAGGACGCCGGAGGTCCTGAATGACTCATTCAAGACGTTCGGCCGCGGCGCCGGGGCGGGTGAGCCGGGCGACTTCGCCGGAACCCTGGCCGAGTTCGGCGGAGTCCAGCCGCGCGGACGAACGCGCCCCAATGCGCTTCGGTCAGGCCGGGGTCACCGGGGCCAGGAGCAGGCCCGTGATTGCGTCGATCAACCCCGTTCCCGCGTCGTCCCACGTCGCTCGCGGGGTCGGCGTGCCCTCCGCCAATGCCCGCTCTCGCTCGGCCACCATGTGGATCATCAGCTGGCGGGCCATGTCGCCGCGCTCCGCGCGGACGTCCGGGGGCAGGCCGTCCAGGCAGCGGTTCAGCCCCTCCACCGCGCGGGCCAGTGCCGGGGACGACAGCGACTCCTCGGCGATGATCTCCCGCAGCGCCGGGTCCGTCATCACCTGGGCGCTGAACCGGGCGAACCACGTCGGGGCGCCCAGCTCGCGCAGGTACGTCGTGCTCGGGCGGACCAGGCAGGCCACCCAGTCACGCAGGTCGCCGTCGCCCTCGATCTCTTCGACCAGCTCCGCGCGCAGCCGCTCCATGCGCTCCGCGTGCCGGCGGACGATCGCCCGCACGAGGTCGACCTTCGTGCCGAAGTGGTAGTTGACCGCGGCGTTGTTGCCCTGTCCGGCGGCCTCGCTGATGTGCCGGTTGGACACCACCTGCACCCCGTGCTCGGCGAACAGCCGCTCCGCCGTCACGAGGATGCTTTCCCGCGTCGCACTCGCGCGGGCCGCCTTCACGTTCATTTCGAAACCACCTGATCGTCCACTGTGCCCCCACCTTACGGAGCCACCCGCGCTGGCGAGAAATCGGCGGAGCGTGGCAGAACAGCCACTGGCCGTCCGGGTGCCGCGTTCCTAGCGTGGTCGACCATGATCGCAGTGCTCGCGCCGATCCTGATCGGCCTCCTCTACGTCGGGCTCAGCTCCCTCATCGCCGAGCCGCACCGGCGGAAGTTCAACGCCGTCGTGGTCGGCGGCGCCGGCGCGGCCTACCTCTCCGGCGGCGCGCTCGGGCCGTGGGAGCTGGTGTTCTGCGCGGTCATGACCTACGTCGCCTTCCGCGGGCTCGACTCCTGGACGTTCATCGGCGTCGGCTGGCTGCTGCACACCGCCTGGGACGTCGTCCACCACCTCAAGGGCCAGCCGATCCTGCCGTTCGCGCACGACTCGTCGTTCGGCTGCGCCTTCTGCGACCCGGTCATCGCGATCTGGTGCTTCACCGGCGGCCGGTCGGTGTGGTCCCGGCTCCGGCGGGTTGGCGCGCCGGAGCCGCGGGTACCCGAGGGGGCATGAGCACCGACGTCGAACGCGCCGCGCACGCCTTCTGCCCGCGGTGTCACCCCGACCCGCAACCGGGCGAGGTGCTGACCGCGCTGTGCGGTGCCCGCCACCCGTACTACGGGCGCCGCGACCGGCCGGTGAACACCTGCCCGGCGTGCGTCCGGCTGGCGTCGGCGTCGGTCTACGCGTGCGGGCACCACGGCGGCTGAGGCGGTTGTGTGAGCGCGAACAACCGGCTAACGTGAGAAACCTTCACAATCCTGCCGGCTGTTCCCGCTTCCCCGCCACGGAAGGAACACCGCCTTGCGCAGAGTGTTCACCGCCTTCGCGACGGCCCTGCTGGCCGCGTCCGGGCTCGCCGCCACCACCCTCCCCGCCGACGGCGGCACGTTCGGCGTGCTCACCTACAACATCGCCGGGCTGCCCGAAGGCATCTCCAGCGCGCCCACCCCGCGCGCGCCGAGCACGACGGCGATCGGGCAGCGCCTCGGCCCGTACGACGTGGTGCACGTCCAGGAGGACTTCAACTACCACGCCAACCTCTACGCGGCCGACGCCCACCCGTACCGCACGCCGACGAGTGGCGGCGCCGGGTTCGGGAGCGGGCTGAACAGCCTGTCGTCCGTGCCGTTCGACGAGCTGGAGCGCGTCCGCTGGGAGTCGTGCCAGTTCGACTCCGGCGACTGCCTGACACCGAAAGGCTTCACGTTCACGCGGCTGCGGCTCGCCGAGGGCGTCTACGTCGACGCCTACAACATTCACGCGAACGCGGGCACGAGCGACGGCGACCTGGCGTCCCGCGCGGCGAACCTGAAGCAGCTGACGGCCTACATCGCCACGCATTCGGCGGGCAACGCGGTCGTCGTCATGGGCGACACCAACACGCGCTACACCCGCGCCGCCGACACGATCCGGGCGTTCGCCGCCGACAACGGCCTGACGGACGCGTGGGTCCGGCTCGAACGCGGCGGCGTCCCGCCCGCGGCGGGCAGTGACCCCCTGGTGTGCGACCAAAACGCGGTCACCGACGCCTGCGAGGTCGTCGACAAGGTGCTCTACCGCGGCAGCAAGCAGATCTCCCTGGACGCGACGGACTACCGCAACGAGCACAACGCGTTCCTCGACGCCTCGGGCGCGATGCTGTCCGACCACGATCCGGTGACCGTGCGGTTCGGCTGGTCGGCCGACCCCGCGTTCCGGCTGAGCGACCGCTTCGGCGGCCCGCACGGTACGCCGTTCACCGACCTGGACCACGTCCCACCGGCCGCCCGCGCCGCGTCGCTGACCCTGAGCGCGGGCAGCCGGGTCGACCGGATCGGCTTGACGCTGGCCGACGGCAGCTCCTTCACCCACGGCGGAACCGGCGGCACCCCGCGGACCTACCCGCTGGCCGACGGCGAGTACGCGGTGTCCGCCGAGCTGTGCCGCGGCACGTACAACGGGCACACCCGGATCTTTTCCGCCCGCTTCACGACGAACCGGGGCGGCACGCTCGCCGGCGGCACGAGGACGTCGGACTGCACCACGGCGACCGCGCCGGACGGGTGGCAGATCGCGGGCTTCCACGGCCGCGCGGGTGCCGAGGTCGACCAGCTGGGCCTGATCTACACGCGGCGCTGACCGGTCCACAAAGGACCGATCAGGACGGGCAGCGCGGCCACCAAGGCAATCCCGCGCACGACGGCCGCCACGAGGTACGGCGCCCGCAGGCCCAGCCCGTGGGCCACCAGCCCGCCGGCCAGGGTGCCCACCGGGATCAGGCCCCACGCGAGCAGCCGGTACGCGCTCGTCACCCGGCCCAGCAACCCGGCCGGCACCAGCTCCTGCCGCAGGCCGACGGTGACGATGTTCCACAACGTCGTCACGAAGCCGTTCACCGCGAGGAAACCGCCGAGCACGACCGCGTCCCGGCTCAGGCCGATGCCCGCGAACGCGCCGATGTTGGCCGCCAGCGACACGAGCAACGCCGCCCGGGCCCCGATCCGCGCCACGATCCGCGCGTTGACCAGGCCGCCGAGGACGCTGCCGAGCGCCGCCCCGGCGAGCAGCACGCCGTAGCCGCGGGCGTCGAGGTGCACGACCTGGGTGGCGAGCAGGACCAGCGTCGCGGCGGCGAGCTGGCCGCAGAAGGTGTTGACACCCACCAGGATCGCCAGTGTGCGCAGGAGCCGGTGCCGCCAGAGCCACGACAGCCCGTCCCGGACGGCGGAGCGCGTCCGGTCCCCGCGAACGCGGCGGGGCAGCGTCGCCACCAGCACAGCGGACAGCGCGAAGGAGACGGCGTCGAGCGCGAACGGCAGCACCGCCGCGACGCCGAACAGCAGGCTGCCCAGCGGCGGGCCGGCGAACTGTTCGGTGATCGTGGTGACCGCTTGCTGACGGCCGTTGGCGCGCGGCAGCAGCGCCGGCGTGACCAGGTCCGGCAGGATCGCCTGGGCCGCCATCGTGAAGACGACTTCCCCCGCGCCGAGCCCGAACGCCGTGACGACGAGGACCGGAACCCCGGCCGCGCCGCACGCGGCCAGCACCGCGGTCACGGCGACCAGCGCGGCCTGCGCCGCCTGCGCGCGCCACATCAGGCCGGCCCGGTCGTGGCGGTCGGCCAGCGCCCCGGCGGGCAGGGACAGCAGCAGCCACGGCAGGTAGGCCGCGGCCGAGACGAGCGACACGAGCCTCGGGTCGCGGGTCACCGTGACGGTCAGCAGCGGTACCGCCGCGGTGAACGCGCCGGTGCCGAGGTTGTCGATGCCGGTGGCCCACCAGAGCCGCCGGAACGCCTGGGGCAAGGTCATGGCCGGAAATCCTGGGGGCCCGGCCGCGGACCGGGACACTGTTTAGCCCGGTGCTACATACTCGGGCGCATGGCCCTGACGATCGAACTCGGCGTCGCGGAGCTGGCGGCGACGCGCGTCGCGATCTCGCCGCTGTCGGAGACGGTCGCGTGCCTTCGGCAGCTGGGCGGGTACGAGCGGCAGCCGAGCGTCCTGCCGTGGCTGCGCTGGGCGTCGGACGAGCTCGCCCGCGTACCGCTGGACCTGCCCTGGACGTGGCCGCTGATCGTCAACGACCGGCCGAACTGGCCGGAGTTCCTGGTCCCCGCGCCCCGCGGCTCCGGTCCGTCCATAGAGGACGATCTGGCGGCGCTGCGGCGGACGACCGCGCGGCAGGTCCGGCGCAGCCTCGGCCGGGTCTTCGGCACGGACCTGCGCGGGACGACCGCCGAACTCGCCGAGCGGCCGCCGGCGGGGCTGAAGGTGATCGCCGGCGAACTGCGGGAGGCGCACGACCGCCTGATCGCCCCGCACTGGCCGCGGATCCGGGCCGTCCTCGACGCCGACGTCGCCCACCGCGCCCGGGTGCTCGCCTCGGGCGGCGCGGCGAAGCTGTTCGACGGCCTGCACCCGGACCTGCGCTGGCGCGACGGCGGGCTGCTGCTGACCGGCGACCGGCCGGTGAACCGGGGTCCCGGCGGGCTGGTGCTCATCCCCGTCGTGCTCGGCTGCCCCCACGTCCTGGTCAAGCGGAACACGTCCACGCAGACGACGGTCCGCTACCCGGCCCGCGGCCGCGGCGCCCTGTGGACCGCCGGGACGCGGCCCCCGCCGGGCGGCACGGTCCGGCTGCTCGGCCGCGCGCGGGCCGGGCTCCTCGAAGCCCTGCGCTCCCCCGCCACGACGACCGAGCTGGCCCGCGCGCTCGGCGTGACGCCCAGCGCGGTGTCCCAGCACCTGGCCGTGCTGCGGGAAAACGGCCTGGTGGAAGGGGAACGATCCGGACGCCGGGTGCTGTACCTGACCACGGCGCTCGGAACGTCCCTGCTCGGCGGTTAGCCCAGCGAGGTCAGCGGGACCGCGAACACCGACCGGCCGCAGACCTGGCTCTTCGCGGCGCAGTCCGCCGTCGACCACTCCGACTGCGACCACACCAGCCCCGTCGACCAGTCGTACGTCAGCCCCTCCGGGTGGATCGCCCAGCACGCGGTCGTGGAGCCGCAGGTCGCCGACGTGCTCGCCGCCGTCGTCTGGGCCCAGAGCTGGCCGTTGATCGTCGCCGAGCTGTGGGCCACGTACCACTTGCCGTCGTGGGAGAGCACGCCCTGCATGTTGCCCACGTAGCTGCGGAACGCCTCGGACGCGGTCCCGGTCAGCAGGTAGTCCGCGCCCATCGGGAAGCGGTAGAGGCGGCCGTGGAGGCTCTGGTCGGAGAAGTACTCCGTCGTCACGATCGAGGCCGGGCTCGTGCTGCGGTCCAGCGACAGCGAGGAGAAGCACGGCACCCCGGTGTCGGACGCCATGCTGCACGTGCCGCCGGCGTAGGTGTAGTAGCCGACCTGCATCATCGCGTACTTGTACGTGTACGCCGCATACCCGCCGGAGGTCTTGCCGATCGCGTCGGACGTCGTGTCGGTCAGCTGCAGGATGTGCTTGGTGCTGAACACCCGGATCGCGGTCGAGGTGTTCCCGACGGCGGTGACGTAGATCTTGTCGCCGTACCAGGCCATCCCGCCCATGTGGGCCTGCGCGGCGGTGAAGCTGCTGCCGGTGTTGTTCGGCACCGCCAGGTACATCATCCGGTGCGCGGCCGACGCGGGATCGTTGTAGTTGACGGCCTGGATCCGCGCGTCGTTGTAGCGGCCGAGCGCGTCGGTGCCGTGCCAGCCGGACAGGATGATCTTGTCCGCGCCCCACATGCCGTCGTCGTCGGCGTCGCCGGAGGTCGTGATGCCCTGCGGGACCCAGCTCGTGCTGCCCGCGCGTTCGGCGTCCCAGCACAGCGACTTCGTGGCCGCGGGCGCCTTGGGCAGCGCGGCCTTCTCGGCGCTCGTGCAGCCGGTCATCGCGTAGCTGGGGTCGTTGACGACGGTGTTGAGGCTGACGTTCGGCAGCGCGTTGTCGAGCGCCGTCAGCGCGGCGGCCGGCGTGGCGTGCCAGACGAGGTTCTGCTTGGTCGTCGTGGTGAGCGGGTCGCTGTAGGCGGCGCTCGCCGTCCCGGGTAAGGCCAATGCGCCGGCCACCACGGCCAGTGCGATGAGGAGCACTTTCGGAGTTCGCATGGGCGGCAGTGCGCCACACGGGAATCCAAAATTCGTACAACGCCCGTACTAATCGGCCAGCGACAGCACCGTCCGCGCCTGCTCCACCATGGCGACGTCGAGGAACGTCCCGTCCGGCAACGCGATCGCGCCGACCCCGGCGGCCGTCGCGCCGGCGACCCGCGCGATCACCTCACGGGCACGCGAAACCTCCTCACGCGTCGGCAGGAACGCCGCCCGGATCGTGTCCAGCTGGACCGGGTGGATCGCAGTGCGACCGCGGAAGCCGAGCGCGCGGCCGGCCCGGCACGACGCCGCGAGCCCGTCGAGGTCGCGGACGTTCGCGTAGGCGGACATCGCGGGCGGCGCGAGCCGGGCCGCCCGGGCCGCGACGATCACCCGGCTGCGCGCCCACGTCAGCCCGGCGTCGTCGGCCACGCCGAGGTCGGACCGCAGATCGGCCTCGCCGAGCCCGATCGACGCGATCCGCGGCGACGCCGTCGCGATCGCCAGCGCCCGTTCGACGCCGAGCGCCGACTCGATCAGCGGGTGCAGTGCCCGGCCCGGCAGCACGGCTTCGACCGCCAGGACCTCCTCCGGTGTCTCGACCTTCGGCAGCCGCACGCCGACCGGGAGCGGCAGGCGCGCGACCGCGTCGAGGTCGGCGTCGTGCCACGGCGTGCTCGGGTGGTTGACGCGCACCTGCACCGGCCGGGACACCTCGGCCAGCAGCTTCACGGCGTTGGCCCGCGCTTCGTCCTTGCGGGCCGGGGCGACCGCGTCCTCGAGGTCCACGAGCACGACGTCGGCGGCCGATTCGAGGGCCTTCGCCACCCGGTCCGGGCGGTCGGCCGGCGTGTAGAGGAACGTCAGCGGCGGGCTCACACCGCACCCCGCTCGCGCAGTTCGGCGACGCGTTCCGGGGAGAACCCCAGCTCCTCCAGGACGGCGTCGGTGTCGGCGCCGTGCGGACGGCCGGTGTGGCCGATGACCCCGTCGTGGCCGGACAGCCGGAACAGCGGCCCCTGCATCAGCATCGGGCCGAGGTCGGCGTCCTCGATCTCGTGGATCGTGCCGAGCGCCCGGAACTGCGGGTCCGCGACGATGTCGGCGGCGTCGTAGATCGGCGCGACCGCCGCCTGCGCCTCCTCGAACGCGGCCACGACGTCGTCGCGCGTCCGCTGCCCGATCCACTTGCCGACGGCTTCGTCGAGTTCGTCGGCGTGCCGGGCCCGCTCGGCCCCGCTGGCGAACCACGGCTCGTCCACCAGGTCCGGGCGGCCGACCATCCGGACCACGCGTTCGGCGATCGACTGGGCCGACGTCGACACCGCGACCCACTGGCCGTCGGCGGTCCGGTAGGTGTTGCGCGGCGCGTTGTTGGTCGACCGGTTGCCGGTGCGCGGCTGGACGGTGCGCAGCTGGTCCCAGCGCGTGATCTGCGGGCCGAGCATGGCCAGCATCGGCTCGATGATGGCGGTGTCGACGACCTGGCCGCGTCCGGTGTTCGCCCGCGCGGCCAGCGCGACCATGATCGCGTAGGCCGTGGCCAGCGACGCGACGCCGTCGGCGAGCCCGAACGGCGGCAGCGTCGGCGGCCCGTCCGGCTCCCCGGTGGTGGCCGCGAACCCGCTCATCGCTTCGGCGAGCGTGCCGAAGCCGGGCCGGGACCGGTACGGGCCGAGCTGCCCGAACCCGGTGACGCGGGCGAGCACGAGCTTCGGGTTCCGGCTCGCCAGCTCGTCGTAGCCGAGGCCCCAGCGTTCGAGGGTGCCCGGGCGGAAGTTCTCGATCACGACGTCGGCCGTGGCGGCCAGCGCGAGGAACACCTCGCGGCCGCCGCCGCTGCCGAGGTCGGCGGTCACCGTGCGCTTGTTGCGGCCCAGCGTCTTCCACCACAGGTTGACGCCGTCCTTCGCGGCGCCGTGGGTGCGCGACGGGTCGGGCTTGCGCGGGTGTTCGACCTTGACGACGTCGGCGCCCATGTCGCCCAGGTGCATCGCGGCCATCGGGCCGGCGAAGAGCGTGGACGCGTCGACTACGCGCAGCCCGGCCAGCGCCCCGGCCGAGGGGTCACGGGAGACGGTCATGACGGCACCTCCCACGCGCAGCGGAAGCCGACCGTCGCGCTCCGCGCGAGTCCCAGGCCGGGCAGGAGGAGCTTCACGGTGTAGTCCGGGTCCTTGACGCCGCCTTCGACGTACCACTCGGAGCCTTCGGCGCGGTAGTCGCTGCCGCCCTTGAGCATCACGAAGCGCGTGCGGCCGTCGGAGTGTTCGCTTTCGGTCCAGTTCCAGACAACGGGAGTGCCGCGGCGGAGCTTGTCCCCCGCCAGCTGCCATTCGTCTTCCGTGGGCAGGCGGCCGCCGCGCCACGCGCAGTACGCGCGGGCGTCGTCGAGGTCGACGTGGGTGGCGGGTTCGTCCGGACCGCCCTTCGGGGTCCAGTCGTGGCCGGTGGCGGCCGCGAACTCCGCGAACTGCGCGTTGGTCACCTCGGTGGCCGCCACGGCCACTGCGGTGGTCAGTTCGCCTTCGCGCTGCAGGGTGCGGGCGTCGTGCAGGCGCGGTGGCAGCGGTTTCCATTCGTCCACATAGGGCGCTCCCTGGTACATGCCGGTCTCGCGGGCGCGGTAGCGGACGGTCAGCACGTACGGTCCTTGGGGGACTGTGATGACGTCGCCGTCGGGCTTTCCGGTAGTCCTTTGTGGACCTATCCGGGTGGCGAGCCGGTGCGGGAAGCGGGCGTCCGGGTTGTAGGGCAGGTCGGGGAGGTCCGGGTGCCACCCGTCGACGGTGGCACCGATGCCCCGGGCCGGCACCCCACCCAGGAGGTCGGTGCCGGGCAGCGGGCCGTGGTAGTCGGTGTCGCCGCGGTTGACGAGAGTCCACAGTGTCCGGCCGTCCAGCTCCCACTTGGACGCGTACACACCCGCGGCTTCCGCTTCGGCCGGCAGTTCGGCGAGGGGTGTCCACTCGCCGTCGAGGAGCAGATCCTTCGCCGCGCGCTGGAGCGTGACCATCCGGCGGACGGTCGCGGCGTCGCGCGGCGACCAGCCGACCCACACCCCGAAGACGACCTCCCAGACCATGACGCCGACGCCGTTGAGCCACGCGGACTGGAGTTCCTCGCTGTGGTCGCGGTGCCAGCGGCGGACGTGGTGCTGCATGTGGCGGCGCTCGTACCAGTGGGCGCGCAGGACACCGGGCACGGGCGAGTCGGCGAAGAACTGGGCCCACGACGCGGTGTGGTCCTCGATGCGCTCGACCGGGAGCTTGGACTCGCCTTCGAGGACGATGCCGGGCCGGGCGGCTTCGAGGCGGTCGACGAAGTCCGGCTCGGCCTTCTTGAGCGTGTCGAGGAAGACGCCGTCCGCCTCCAGGTCCTTGACGAGGGCAGCCAGCTCGGTCAGGTCGTCTTCGCCGCGGCGGGTGCCGACGTCCCAGGGGTTGTAGTCGACGAAGACGTGCAGGCCCTCGTCGTGCAGGGTCGCGATGAGGTCGGTGAGCCCGGGGACGTCGCGGTAGAAGTCCCACTGGTTGCGGTCGTCGAGGCCGATCACCGGGTAGGCGTGCCAGAGCACGACGGCGTCAAGGCCGCCGAAGCGGTCGCGGGCGTCGGCGAGGAAGCGGTCCGGGGTGAACACGCGGTTCTCGAAGGAGTAGAGGAGTTCGTCCCAGAGCCAGACCTGGGCGACGGTGTAGCAGGTCGTGGCCCAAGCCGACTGTGGACGGTCGTAGGCCGCGCCGGTGTAGCCGTGCCGGCTTCGGGCGTCCTCGCGCCATTCACGGAGTTTCGCGCGCCACGCCGGGCGGTCCGCGGCGTCGGCGGGTGCGGCGAAGATCTTGGCGTCGTCCAGTTCGGACAGTGGGCCGCCGACCTCGGTGGGCCGGTCGATCGGCCGCGGGACGAGCGGGTCGAACTGGTAGGTCATGACGTCTTCCCCGCGACCTCGGCTTCGGTGGGAACGGCGGCTTGGGCACCGGGCCGGGTGACGGCGAGCGCCCCGGCCGCCGTGGCGCGTCTGGCGGCCCCGGGGAGGTCTTCGCCGCGGGCCAGCGCGGCCGCGAGCACACCGCAGAAGGTGTCGCCGGCACCGGTGGTGTCGACGACGTCGACGCGGACGCCGGGGATGCGCACGGGGTCGCGATCCTTTTGCAGGACAACACACCCTTCGCCGCCGAGGGTGACGACGACGGCGGGTACGCGTTCGAGCAGCCTCTCGGGCTCGCCGGCGAGGTCGGCGGCTTCGTGCTCGTTGACCACGAGCAGATCGAGGACTTCCCAGAGCGAGTCGGGGAGGTCCCGCGACGGCGCGGCGTTGAGGACCATCAGGGCTCCGGTTTTCCTGGCCGCGGCGGCCGCGGCCACCACGTCGAGCGGAATTTCCAGCTGGGCGAGCACGACCTCGGCCTCGGCGATCCGCTCGGCCTGCGCGGCACCGATCTTGACGTGCTCGTTCGCACCGGGGGCGACGACGATGGCGTTTTCGCCGTCGGGAGCGACGGTGATGAAGGCGGTGCCGGTGGGTGCGTCGGCCCGTTCGACGAGATCGGTCCGGACGCCGGCGCCGCCGAGGGAGACGAGCAGGAGATCGGCACCTTCGTCTTCGCCGAGTGCGCCGACGAAGGTGGTATCGGCACCCCCGGCGAGCGCGGCGGCGACGGCCTGGTTGGCGCCTTTGCCGCCAGGGCTGCGGCGGAGCCGGTCGCCGAGGATGGTTTCCCCGGCTCTGGGTGGGCGAGGCACATCGACGGCGAGGTCGACATTGGCCGATCCGACAACGACAACCCGCCCGACGGCAGTGGGGTCGGCACCCTCCGGAGCGCCGG
This sequence comes from Amycolatopsis sp. NPDC098790, assembly GCF_044759945.1. NCBI lineage: Bacteria > Bacillati > Actinomycetota > Actinomycetes > Pseudonocardiales > Pseudonocardiaceae > Amycolatopsis > Amycolatopsis sp. NPDC098790. Next base: position 767,611 of record NZ_JBIWAI010000002.1, on the reverse strand, counting down.
GTGCGGTCCGGTCTTCGGGTACTGGCCGGCCGGTCATCGTGCACCCTCCGCGAGCGCCGCCGTGCGGGCCGCCAAGTCCGCGATCCGCCTCTCCCCGCCCGGCAACGAAGTCGCGATCCGGCCGTCGAGCGGCTTGGCCCAGTACTCGTCCACTCCGCTCACCGCGCCGACCACTCCCCCGACCGTCGCGGCCGCGGAGTCCGTGTCCCAGCCCGCCGTCACCGCGATCGAAACACTCCGCCCGAACTCCCCGCCACCCGCGGCGAGCGCGTAAGCGATCACCGCCGCGTTGTTCAGCACGTGCACCCAATGCAGGTGCCCGTAAGCCTCGTGCAACCGATCGAGTCCATCAGCGACATCCCCCGACGTAGCCGCCGAGCGTCCGAAGTGGACCGCCGTCGCCAACTCACAACCGACCGGCAGCACCGTCGAAGCCGCGTCCAGCACCTCGTCCACCGTGTCGCACACCATCGCCGCCGACGCCAGAGCCGCCGCCCACATTGCGCCGTACACCCCGTTGCGCGTGTGGCTCAACCGCGCGTCCGTCCACGCCAGACGCGCCGCCGAAACCACGTCACCCGGCGACACCCAGCCGAACACGTCCGCGCGGATCAACGCACCGATCCACTCCCGGAACGGGTTCCGGAACGTCGCGGTGTCCGGCCTCGCGTCGAGCAAGTTCCGGTACGCCGCCCGCTCCGCCGTGAACACCCGCCCGGCCGGCAGGTTGTCCAGCCACAGCTGCCCGACGTCCTCCGTCGTGAACGCGCGGCCGTGCGTCTCCAGCAACGACAACGCGAGCATCGGGTAGTTGAGGTCGTCGTCCTCGGGCATCCCGTCGATGTTCTCTTCCAGGGACGTCGGCGCCGAGCGGCGGTTCCACGGCCACTTCGAAGCGACCTCGGACGGCAACCCGACCGCCGTGAACCACCCGGTCAACGGCCAGCGGCCGGTCGCCCGCAGGATCTCCTCGATGCCCTCCCGCGGGATCTTCTCCACCGGCTTGCCGAGCAGGCAGCCCGCGGCCCGGCCGGTCCACGCCGCCAGTTCCCGCCCTCGGGACCCGCGAGGCAGCGACGCCGCGGGCGGCAGCGAGAGCGAGTCCCACGAAGGGTCGGCGGGCGGGGCGTCCAGCGAGTCCAGCAACTCCCGCGCGAGGGACCGCAGCGAAGGCATCGCGGGCCCCGCTCCGCTCACCGCAGGCGTCGGCGAACCTCCCGCCGCGATCCACCGGTCCCGCACCGCCGTGACGTCCCGGCCCTCCGCGGCCGACTGCACCAGCTCGTGCGGGAGCAGGTCCTCCGGCTGGGCCCAGGTCAGCCTCACGCCGTCCCCTCCAGGAACTCCGCCCGGGCCGCGGCCCGCTCGCGGTCGGCCTTCAGGATGTCCGTCGCCGCCGAAGCCAGCAGGTGCCCGGTCTCCCGCAGGTCCATCCGGCTGGCGTCGCCGATCTCGTCGACCCACTCCGCGGGCACGACCGCCGTCCCGCCGAGGCCGGCGCACACCGCGCCCGCCATCACCGCGATCGAGTCGGCGTCCCGGCCGTAGTTGACGGCGGCGAGCACCGCGCCCCGGAAGTCGCCCCGGTGCGCGAGGACGAACGCCAGCGCGGCCGGCAGCTCCTCGATGGACTTGGTCCGCGACGGGCGCCGGGCGTCCATCGACATCTCCCGGTAGTGCGGCCCGACCGAGTCGAACGGCGCGACGGTCTCGCGGACGAGAGCCGCCAGCGCGCGTTCTTCCCCGTCGGTGGCCGGGGGAACGGACCGGCCACCGAACGTCTCCACGACCGCGCGCAACGCCGCCGCGGTCCCGTCGTGGGCCACGTCCAGCGCGGCCTTGACGACGTCGTCGAGCGACGCACCCGGGACGACCGCGGCCGCCACCATCGCGGCCAGCACACCCGCCGCCTCGCGGCCGTAGCTGGACTGGTGCGCGCCGGTGAGGTCGATCGCCTCGGCGTACGCCGCCCGCGGGTCACCCGCGTTGACGACCCCCACCGGGGCGACGTACATCGCCGCGCCGCAGTTGACCACGTTGCCCACCCCGGCTTCGCGCGGGTCGACGTGTCCGTAGTGGAGTCTCGCGACGATCCACTTCTCCGCCAGGAAGACCCGCTGCAGCAGCAACGCGGTCGACTCCAGCTCCGGCACCCAGCGCGGCTCGCCGATCATCAGCGGCACCAGGTCTTCGGCCATCGCGTACGCGTCGAGGTGCGCGCGGCGCTTCGCGTACACCTCGACGAGCGCCCGCGTCATGAGGGTGTCGTCGGTGATGTGCCCGTCGCCCTTGTGGTACGGCGCGATGGGCCGCGCCGTCCGCCAGTCGGGGTACCACGGCCCGACGACACCGGTCACCCGGCCGCCGTGCCGCTCTTCGATCTGCTCCGGGGTCCACCCTTCGGTGGCGCCGCCGAGGGCGTCCCCGACGGCCGCACCGGTGATCACCGCGACGGCCCGGTCTTCCAGCCAGCTCAAGAATCCGCTCCTGTCATTTGCTGACGCTCTTCCAGCCGTCTTCGAGCTGCTTCGCGAGGCCGGCGGCGTCGATCTTCTGGCCGAGGAACTGCTGGTACGCCGGGGTCGCGACGGTGTCCTTCCACTGCGCGTACTTGCCGGCGAACAAGTAGGGGGCCGAGGTCAGGTACTCCCCCGACGCGAGGATTTCCTTCCAGCCGTTCTTCCCGCCGAGCTTGGTGGTCAGCGCCTGCCGCGCGGACGTCGTCGGCGGGATCAGCGCGTCGGCCTCGTTGATCGCGGCGAGGTTTTCGGTGCCGGTGAAGAAGTCGACGAACTCGGCGGCTTCCTTGACGTGCCCGGAGTCCTTGTTGACCGACAGCGTCTGCGGGTTCGCGGCCTGCGCCGGCCCGGCCGAGCCGGCCAGCGGCGGCAGCACGACCCAGTCGAAGCCCTTCGGCGCGTCCTTCGCGATGTTGGCCGCCTGGTAGGAACCCTGCACGGTCATCGCGATCTGGCCCGCGTAGAACGGCGCGAGCGCCTTGGTGCCGGACTGCGTCAGCGTGACCGGGAGGATCGAGTGGTCCTGGTGCGCCATGGCGTCGACGAGCTGCGGCAGCGCCTGCTCGCCCTGGCCGACGCTGAGCTGCGCCTTGTCGCCGGTGCCGTCGAAGTACTTCCCGCCGAACCCGGGCGCCAGCGCGACGAACGCCGCCGTCGGGCTCGACAGGCCCCAGCCGAGGCCGAACTTGCCGTCCTTCGTGGTCGCCTTCGCGATGTCGCGCAGCTGGTCCCAGGACATCGTGGCGCCGGTCGGGATCGTGACACCGGCCTGCTGCAGCTGGGTCTTGTTCGCGAAGACCACATAGGACTGCAGCTCGGTCGGGACGGCGATCACCTTGCCGTCGACGGTCACCGAGTCCAGGACGCCCTTCGGGATGTCCGCGCGCTTCTGCTCCGGCAGGTACTGCGACAGGTCCGCGAGGTAGCCGTCGGTCGCGAAGGGCGCGATCCCGGCCGCCTCGTAGTGCACGATGTCCGGCGCGGTGCCCGCGTTGAACTGGGTGATCAGCTTGTCGTAGACGCCGTCCCAGCCCGCCTGGACGATATTGACCTGCACGTCCGGGTGCGCCTTGTTCCAGTCGCCCACGATCTTCTGCGTCGCGGCGATGGCGGCGGGCTGGTCCGAAAGGGACTGGAAGGTGAGGGTGACGGGCCCGTTCCCGCTGTCCCCGCTTCCGCTGCTCCCGCAGGCGGCGAGCAGCAGGCCGGCGACCGTCAGTGCGGCGGCGGCGATCATGCGTCGTGTCTTCATCGACCGACCTTTCGAGTGTTCCTTGGTGGGGTTCATCCCTTCACCGCCCCGGCCATCAGGCCGCTGGTGAGCTTCCGGCGCAGGATGCCGAAGAAGACGATGCTGGGGACGGCGGCGAGCACGGCGCCCGCGGCGAGCGGGCCGAGGGCGACCTTGCCCTCACCGCCGACGAACATGTTGAGCGTGATGGGCAGCGTGTAGTTCTCCGGCGACTGCAACAGCACGAGCGCGAAGAAGAACTCGTTCCACGACGAGACGAAGCTGAACATCGCGGTCGCGACGACACCCGGCATGAGCAGCGGGAACACGATGGTGCGCAGCACGGTCAGCCGGCTCGCGCCGTCCATCGCGCCCGCTTCTTCGAGTTCCACCGGGATCGCGGAGACGTACCCCTGCAGCATCCAGAGCGCGAACGGCAGCATGTACGTCGTGTGCACCAGCGTCAGGCCGGCGAGGTTGTCGGCCAGCCCGAGCGTCCGCAGGATCAGGAACAGCGGCAGGATGATCAGCACGACCGGGAACACCTGGCTGACCAGGATCCAGCCGACGCCGGCGGCGCGCACCTTCCCCTTGAGCCGCGCGAGGACGTAGGCCGCGGGCACGGCGATCACGACCGACAGCGCGGTGGAGGCGAGCGCGACGATCAGGCTGTTCGCCGCGGACCGGACCAGGCCCTGCTTGTTCAGCGCCTCGGTGTAGTTGTCCCAGTGCCACTCGCTCGGCAGCAGGCTGACCGTCAGCGAGTTCAGCTCGCCCGACGACTTGACCGACGCGGAAATCAGCCACAGCAACGGGAAACCGAGGAACAGGATGTACAGCGCGAGGGCGACGTACTGCGCCGGGCGCACGAGAACCCGCATCAGCGCCCCTTTCCGGTGGCGCGGTCGTCGCGGAACTGCGACCGCAGGTAGACGGCGAGGATGAGCACGACCACGACGACGAGCACCAGACCCATCGCGGCGGCGTAGCCGATTTCGCGGTTCTTGAAGGCTTCCAGGTAGATGAACAGCACCGGCACCATCGTCTTGCCGCCCGGCCCGCCCGCGGTGAGGACGTAGACCAACGAGAACGAGTTGAAGTTCCAGATGAAGTTCAGCGACGTGATCGACGTGACGATCGGGCGCAGGCTCGGCCAGGTCACCGCGGTGAACCGCCGCCACGCGCCCGCACCGTCGACCGACGCGGCTTCGTGCAGCTCGGCCGGGATCTGCTGCAGGCCGGCCAGGAGCGTCACCGTCGTCTGCGGCATGCCGACCCAGACCCCGACGACGATCACCGCGGGCAGCGCGACCGAGAAGTCGCCGAGCCAGTTGATGTCGTCGGGCAGGCCGACGCTGCCGAGGACGGCGTTGAGCGGGCCGCCGTTGGCCGAGTAGATCATCTGCCACATGATCGCCACGACGACCGGGGGCATCGCCCACGGCACGAGCGCGAGCACCCGCGTCAGGCCCTGCAGTTTCAGGCCGGAGTTGAGCAGCAGCGCGAGGCCCATCGCCGCGGCCAGCTGCAGCAGCGTGACGCCGACGGTCCAGATCATCCCGATCCGCAGCGAGTCCCAGAACAGGCTGTTGTCGGCCAGCTTCGTGAAGTTGTCGACGCCGGCGAAGCCGTAGTCCGGGTGGCGGACGAGCCGCGCGTCGGTGAAGGCGAGGAAGATCCCGACGACGAGCGGGGCGACGCTGAGCACGAGGATCGGGATCAGCGACGGCAGGACCAGCGCGATCGCCTCGCGCCGCCGCGTGCGGGCCAGCACGGGCTTCTTCTTCCCGGCCGGCGGCGCCGGGCGGGTCAGGGTCGCCGTCATCGCGCACCTCCGGTCGACTCGCGCACCATCAGTTCCGGGCCGACCGCGATCTGCTGCGCGTCGTGGCCCGGGTCGTCGGCGAGCTGCAGCATGATCCGCGCGGCCGCGCGGCCGCGTTCGGTCGAGCCGAGGGACACGCTGGTCAGGCTGGGCTGGAAGACCCGGCCGAGCTCGGTGTCGTCCATGCCGGTGATCGCGACGTCGCCGGGCACCGACCGGCCGGTTTCCCGCACCGCGCGGATGGCCCCGATGGCGAGCAGGTCGTTCGCGGCGACGACGGCGTCGAGGCGTTCGCGGGCCAGCAGCTTCCGCGCGGCTTCGAGCCCGGCGGTGACGGTGAAGTCGGCGGCGACCTCCTGGTCGACGCGCTCGAAGGCGGTTTCCCGGGTGGCGGCGTCGAACCCGCGCTGGCGGGCGGCGCCGGGGGTGGTGTCGAGCGGGCCGTTGAGGAACCCCACGCGACGGCGCCCGAGGGCGTGCAGGTGCCGGACGGCCGCGCCGATCCCGCCGGCGGAGTCCGTGGAGACGGAGCTGATGCCGCGGTCGTCCAGCGCCCGCCCGATCACCACGACCGGGACGGGGGCCTGCTGGATTTCCTCGATCAGCCGGTCGTCGGTGCGCAGCGGGCTGACGACCATGCCGTCGACGAAGCCGCTGTTGAGGCTGCGCACGAGCTCGGTGGTCGAGGTGGCGGTGTCCCCGGTGGACATGACGACGACCCGGTACCCGTGCGGCGCGAGGACTTCGTGGATGGCCCGCATCATTTCGACGTAGACGGGGTTCCCGATGTCGGCGACGGCGAAGGCGACCTGGAAGGTCTTCTTCAGCCGCAACGACCGCCCGATGGCATCGGCGCTGTAGCCGAGCTCGACGGCGGCGGCGCGGACGCGCTCGACCATGGCCGGGCTGGCCCCGGTCCCGTGCAGGGCGCGCGAGGTCGAGGCCAGGGAGACCCCGGCCCGCTCGGCGACCTGGAGCAGCGTGGCCCGTGTTGACGTCATCGGCTACCTCGGGGTGCGGGTTTGGAAACGTTTCCAAGTGCGGAAGACGGTGTTGGAAACGTTTCCAATCGGATTAATCCTGATAGTGGCACCCGGTTGGCGGATGTGTCAACACGGCACGGAGAGCGCGCAGATGGTTACTGCGGCGGGCGCGGGCGGGCTTGCGGCACGCGCGACACTCAGGCGGCAGGCTCCCGACTCGCAGGGCGGCAGCGCGCGGCCGGGCCGCGACTCACCGGCGCACACGGGCGCGGCGCGGATCGGCGCCGCCCGCGGCCTCTCCCGCATCCTGATACGGCTGGCCGCGGTGCCCGGTATGCCCCGATAGTGGTCGCGTGCTCACTTCCCGTGCCCCGCTCACCCTCCCCCGGGCCGACCGGACCGGGACGCGAGTGTCCTATCGGGACGCACTCGTCGCTCCCCTCGCCGGCTACCGGCCGCTGCTGCTGGACCTCGTCGTCCCGGCCACCGGTGGCAGCCACCCCGTGGTGGTCTACCTCTACGGCGGCGCGCCGGCGGCCGGGTCGCACAAGCACAGCCGACTGGGCGACCGGGTCACGGACCGGTTGGTGGCGGCCGGGTTCGCCGTCGCGCGGGCGCAGTACCGGCACGGGCGGGAGGCCCCGTTCCCCGCGCAGGTGCACGACGTCAAGGCCGCGGTCCGCTGGGTCCGCCACCACGCGGCCGAGCTGGAGCTCGACGCCGGCCGCGTGGCGGCGTGGGGACATTCGGCGGGTGGCTACCTCGCGGCCATGCTGGCGGTGACCGCCGACGATCCGGCCTTCGAAGGCGACCTCGGGATCACGGGCCCGTCGAGCCGGCTCGGCGCGGCGATCGCGTGGAGCGCGCCGACGGACTTCACGCGCATTCCGCCGCCACCGCCGGATTCGGTGTTGCACAGCAGCGGGCACGACCCGCACGACTGGTTCCCCGGCCCGACGGCGAGCCCGCTGCTGCACGCGTCGGCGACCGCGGCGCCGCTGTTGCTGGCCCACGGCACCGACGACGCCGGCATCCCGATCGCCCACAGCGAAGCACTGGTCGCCGCCTACTGGCGCGCGGGCGCCGACGCCGACCTGATCCGCCTCGACGGCGCGGGCCACTTCTACGGCGAACGAAAACTCGAACAGGTCACCGACGCCGGGATCGCCTTCCTGCGCAACCACTTGCGCGGCGCCTCGCCCACCGGATGAGCACTCAACCGACCACGTCGATGTCGAACGCCTCCGCGGCGCTGTACTCGAGGTCGGCCCACACCGCGCCCGGCAACGCGAAGCGGCGGTGGGACGTCAGCCGGTCGTCGTAGTTCGGGTCGGTCTTCGGGTTGTGGCCGACGCCCGTCCGGTCGGAGCCCCACGCGAAGATGTTGCCGACCCACATCGGCTTCGACACGCCGTCGCGGTTGATCCGGGGGCGGACGACGATGGCGGCGCCGGCGCTGCCGGACAGGTTCAGCCGCACGGTGTTCTGCCCGGCGTTGGGCGGGGTGACGGTGATGCGTTCCATGAGCTCCACTTCCGGTTCGGTGGTCAGCGACGCCGGCGAGTCCACGCCGGGCCAGTGGTCGGCCACGACGGAGATGTCGATGCCGGGCGCGACGTCGAGCAGGTACTGCGCGGCGATCGCGCCGGCGGGGATTTCGGGTTTGCCGGTGGCCGTGGCGATCCAGTACAGCGGCGGCTCGACGCCCTGGTCCTTGAACGCGGCCTTCACCTTCGGCCAGGTCGACCGGTTGCAGTAGATGACCGGGTGCGCGAACCCCGACCGGCGCCGCATCCGGGCCCAGCCCGGCGCCTCGGCGGGCGTGGCGTCGCCCGGCTCGACGTCGAGGACGTGCCCGTCGTTGGTCGACGCCTTCTTGACGATCTCCACCTTCAGCGCGTCCGGGAACAGGGCCCAGTCCGCGGCGGTCCACGGTGCGAGCTTGATCCGGTCGATGTACCCGGCCACGAGCACGGGCCGCCGGTCCTTCTTCAAGATGTTTCGCGCGGTGACCGCGTCGTACATGATACGCATCGGATCGCCTCGGAATCGTGGATCGGCGAATATCGGCGTATTCAGGATGTCCGAAAACGGAAAACGGCGCCAGGGCGATTGGGGCGCCTTTTCGGGCAGGATCTGCTTGCCCGAAAAGGCTTTCCGCGCGGCGGCCGGATCCGGAAACAACCGGACCGGCCACTTCGCCCGCTCATTCTCTCACAAATTCTTTACATGCCGCGGTCGCTATGGTCCACCGCGGAACAAATGGTGAGCGACCCGGCGCGCACAGTGATCACTTCAGCAAAGTCCGCAACGGCGTCGCGGGCCGCCCGAGCAGCTCTTCCAGCTCCGGACCGGTGACGGCGAACTCGCCCCGGCGAGCCGCCCGGAACATGCCGAGCAGCAACGTCGCCCGGCCTTCCGGGACCCCGTGCCCGAGCAACCCCGCCACCCATTCCTCGTCATCCACGACCACGCGGCGGATCGGGCGCCCGCACAGCTCGCTCAGCATGGTCGCGACGTCCGCCAGGTCGTACGCGACCGGCGCGGTCAACGGCGGTGTCACCCCGTCGAACCGCTCCTCGGCCAGGATGATCGCCGCCGCTTCGGCGAGATCGGCGTGCGCGGTCCACGACACCGGCCCGTCGGCGGGCGCGACCAGCTCACCGGTTTCCCGGGCCTGACCGACGAGCAGCGGCACGGTGCTGGCGTAGAAACCGTTGCGCAGCGCGGTGAACGGCCCGCCCGTCAGGTGCCGTTCGGTCGCGGCGTGGTCGGGCATCGGCGCGAACAGCGAGTCCCCGGCCGCACCTTGGTGACTCGTGTAGAGAACGCGCTTCGCACCCGCGTCCCGCGCGGCATCGATGGCCGCGACATGACGGCGGACGGCCGTCTCCCCCGATTCGTCCGTCGAGACGACGAGGACCTGCGAAGCGCCCTCGAACGCATGAGCAAGCGAGTCCGGATCGGCGAAGTCGCCGCGCCGGACCCGCACGCCGCGGCCGGCGAGGCCATCGGCCCGGCCGGGCTCCCGCACGCTCACGCCGACCTCCTCGGCCGGCACCCGCCGGAGCAGCTCCTCGACGATCCGCGAGCCCAGCTTGCCGGTTCCCCCGGTGATCACGATCATGGTCGCCCCTTCCTTGGTTACCACTGATACTAACCACGTTAGCATCATCGATAGCAAGCTTGAGTTACCATCGGAACCATGGCGAAGGACCGGAGCGAAACGCGGGCGCACATCCTCGAGACGGCCGCGCGGCTCCTGCACGACGAAGGCGCGGCCGCGCTCACCACCCGCGCGGTCGCCCAGGCCGCCGGCCTGCAGGCCCCCGCGCTCTACCGGTTCTTCGAGGACAAGGACGCGCTGCTCGACGCCGTCGCCGAGCACGTCTTCGCCGCCTACGTCCGCGAGAAGACACCCGACGAGGACAGCGACCCCGTCGACGACCTCCGCGCCGGCTGGACCGCCCACCTCGGCTTCGGCCTGGCCAACCCGGCCCTGTTCGGCCTGCTCGTGACGCCGGGCCGGACGTCCCCGGCGGCCGAAGCCGGGCTCGCGGTCCTTCGCGCCCGCGTGCACCGGGTCGCGGAGAGCGGCCGGCTCCGCGTCCCCGAACCCCTCGCGGTCGAACTGATCCACGCGGCAGGCACCGGCGCGGTGCTCACCCTGCTGGCCGGGTCCACCGAGGGCCTCGCCGACGCGATGTACGAAGCCGTGGCCGGCCGGATCCTGACCGACGCGCCGGCCCCGCCGGCCGCCCCACCGGACCTGTCGATGCTCACCGGCGCCGAGCACGCCCTGCTGGAGGAGTGGCTCGGCCGCGGCTGAGCGGTTCGAGTGCATTTTCCGTCCGGATGTAACAACTATCGGATTTCCGGCGCCATAGGGGACGGTCCGGTCCCCGCACCCCAGGAGTCCGCATGCTGCGTTTCCCGTTCCCCCGAAGATCGCGCCGTGCGCTGGCCGCGGCGGTCGTCGTGCCGCTCGCCGGCGCACTGGCGGTGGCCGTCGCGGCCCCCGCCGCCGCGGTGCCCACCGGCTTCGCCGACACCGTCGCGATCGGCGGCCTGACGTCGCCGACCGCCGCGGCGTTCGCCCCTGACGGCCGCGTCTTCGTCGCCGAAAAGAGCGGCCTGGTCAAGGTCTTCGACTCCCTGGCCGACCCGACGGCGACGGTGTTCGCCGACCTGCGGACGCAGACCCAGGACTTCTGGGACCGCGGCCTGCTCGGGCTGGCCGTCGACCCGGCGTTCCCCGCCCGGCCGTACGTCTACGTCTCCTACACGCTCGACGCCGTGCCCGGCGGCACCGCAGCGCGGTGGGGCGACGCCTGCCCGACGCCGCCGGGCGCGACCGACCAGGGCTGCGTGGTCACCGGCCGGGTCTCCCGGCTCACCATGGGCCCGGACGGCACCGCCGTCAGCGAGAAGCCCCTGGTGACCGGCTGGTGCCAGCAGTTCCCCAGCCACTCGGTGGGCTCGCTGGCCTTCGGCCCGGACGGCGCCCTCTACGCGGGCGGCGGCGACGGCGCCAGCTTCAACTACGCCGACTACGGCCAGACCGGCAACCCCTGCGCCGACCCGCCGTCCCCGGCCGGGACGAACCTCGCCCCGCCGAACGCGGAAGGCGGCGCGCTGCGGTCGCAGTCCCCGCGCCGCGCGGCCGGGCAGCCCGTGCTGCTCAACGGCACGCTGCTGCGCATCGACCCCGACACCGGCGACGGCCTGCCCGGCAACCCCTTCGCGAGCAGCTCCGACGCCAACGCCCGCCGCGTGATCGCCTACGGCGCGCGCAACCAGTTCCGGTTCGGCTTCCGGCCGGGCACCGGCGAACTGTGGGCCGGCGACGTCGGCTGGAACACCTGGGAAGAGATCAACCGGGTGGCGAACGCGGGCGACGCGGTGGCGGAGAACTTCGGCTGGCCGTGCTTCGAAGGCACCGCCCACCAGGCCGGCTACGACGGCGCCAACCTCGACCGCTGCGAGTCCCTGTACAGCTCCGGCGGCCAGACCGCGCCGTTCTACGCCTACAACCACAACGCCAAGGTCGTCGCGGGCGACCCGTGCCCGACCGGCGGCTCGTCGATCAGCGGGATCGCCTTCGAGTCGGGCAGCAACTACCCCGCCGCGTACGCCGGTGCGCTGTTCTTCGCCGACTCCTCACGCGGGTGCATCTGGGCGATGCGGACGGCGAACGGCCAGCCCAGCCCGAGCCTCCTGGAGCCGTTCGTGACCGGCGCGAACGCACCGGTGCAGGTCCTCACCGGCCCCGGTGGCGACGTGTTCTACGTCGCGCTGGGCAGCGGCGAGCTGCGTCGCGTGAGCTACCCCGGCGGCACCAACCGGCCGCCGGTCGCCGCCGCCACGGCGACCCCGTCGAGCGGCGCCGCGCCGCTGGCCGTGCAGTTCGACGGCACCGGGTCCACCGATCCGGACGCCGGGGACGTGCTGTCCTACGCCTGGGACCTCGACGGCGACGGCGCGTACGACGACTCGGCGGCCGCCCGGCCCACGTGGACCTACACCACGGCGGCCGCGGTCGACGCCGGGCTGCGCGTGACCGACTCCCACGGCGCGACGGCGGCCACCACGGTTCGCGTGACCGTCGGGACCCCGGCCGGGCTCGACCCGGTCCCGGTCGTCGACGCCCCCGCCGCGTCGCTGACCTGGTCGGTCGGCCAGACCGTCGCCTTCTCCGGCCGCGCGATCGACGCCCAGGACGGCGAGCTGCCGCCCTCGGCGCTGTCGTGGCGGCTCGCGATCCGGCACTGCGCGGCCAACGGCACCTGCCACACGCACAACGTCCAGGACTTCCCGGGCGTCGCGGCGGGCACGTTCGTCGCGCCGGACCACGAGTACCCGTCGTACCTGCAGCTCACGGTGACGGCGACGGACTCGACGGGCCGCACCGGGTCCAAGACGATCGACCTGCAGCCGAAGACGGTGACGCTGAACTTCACGTCCAGCCCGAACCAAGCGCTGCTGACGGTCGGCGGGACGCAGCAGCGGACGCCGTTCTCCCGGACGGTGATCGCCGGTTCGACGAACTCGATCAGCGCGGACAGCCCGCAGAACCTGCCGCCGCTCAACCTCAAGTACGCCTTCTCGAGCTGGGCGCACGGCGGGCCGCGGACGCAGAACATCGTCGCCCCGGCGGCTTCCGCCACCTACCAGGCGAAGTACCGGCTCTGCTGGCTGCTGCAGCCCTGCTGAGCGGGTGACCCGGCCCCGGTGCGGGGCCGGGTCACTCCTTGGGCTGCTTCGTCTTCTCCGCCTTCTTCGACTCTTTCGCGGCTTGCTTGGACTCCTTCGCCGCTTGCTTGGACTCCTTCGCGGCCGACTTCGAAGCTTGCTTCGACTCTTTCGCCGCCTGCTTGTCGTTCGTGGCCGTGCCCTCGGCGCCGGACGTCTCGGCCGATCCGCCGGCCGCCGCTTCTCCCCCGGGCGACTCCGGTGCGGAAGGCACCGACGTGAGCTGCGCCCCCGAGGTGGTCCCGCGGTCACCACCGGCCGGCACGCCCGCGGGCCGGCTCGGGACCGGTTGCACCGTCGTGCCTTCCGCGCCCGGAGCCGCGGGTGGCGCGATGTCGGACGTGCTCGCGCCGATGGTCACCGTCGTGACGATCGCCGCACTGGCGGCCGCCACCTTCGCGGCCGTCGCCCACGACAGCACGGACGCCCCGGTGCTCGCGGCCGCGCCGGTCGACGCGACGGACCCGGTCGCGGTCAGCCAGTGCGTCACGACCGGGAGGCCGAGGATCAGCGGGGCGATTGTCGCCGGCAGCTCCGCGTTCAGCTCCTTGAGCCCGATGGCCAGCTTCCGGCAGTCCGCGCAGCGGTCCAGGTGCGTCGTGATCCGGTGGCTCTTGTGGTCGCCGACCCCGTCGCGCACCCACCGGGCGAGCTGGCCGGAGACGACCCGGCAGGTGCGGCGCCGGGCTTCGGGGACGTGCTGGTCCAGGTAGGCCTGCCGCAGCCCTTCCCGGGCGCGGTAGGCCAGCGCGGCGACGCTGTTCGGCGTCATGCCGAGGTCTTCGGCGATGCGGGCGGGCGACTCGCCCTCGATCTCGGTGCGCCACAGCACGCTCCGCCACCGCTCGGGCAGGCTCGCGAACGCGCCCGCGGCGACGCTGCCGTGCAGCCGGCTGTCCACGGGCTCGTCGCTGCCCTCACTCGGCAGGACGTCCGGGACCTCGGCCACCAGCGACAGCGCGGAGTCGCGGCGGCGCCAGCTGATCATCGTGTTCCGGATCGTCGTGAGCAGGTAAGGCCGGAATTCTTCGTGCGGACCCTCGCCCGCGCGCAGAATCCGCAGTACGCGGGTGAACCCTTCGGCGATCAGGTCTTCCCGTTCGGCTTCGCCCGACGCGATCGCGGCCGCGACCCGGCGGGCGGCGACCAGGTGCCGGTCGTAGAGCTGGCCGTAGGCGGCGGGATCCCCGTCGCGCACCGCCTGGATCAAGACCGCGTCGCTCGGGACGTCCTTCGTCCCGGCCACCGCCGGTGCCACCTCGGTCACCCAACCCCCCTTGCTCGTGCGCTTGCACGTGCAGAACGTCACGCGATAGTCGTCCAACGAGAGGCCCAGCGCAAGGTTTCGGCGCGGAAAGCCCTTTTTCTTCCGCGGTGAGTGTCCCGGACCCGTGTCTTGTCAGGTGACTGAGCACTCCGGCCGGGTTTCGTCCCGGCCCGGCGACGCGTCGTTGCCGCGGCGTTACCGGAGGCGGTAGAGACGAGGGGCGGTGGCCACCGTCCCACTGTCCGATGTGGACGTTCGTTGTCCCTCCACCAGGAAGGTCTCCGAAATGCGCAGAGCAGTCTGCCTGCTGCTGACCTTGCTCCTCCCCGCCGTCGTGGCCACCGGCGTCGCCGCGGCCGCGCCCGCGCCCACCGTGACGCCGGTACCCGCGAACGCCGGCAAGGGCTGGCCGGTCAGCGGCGCCCAAGGCGTCCTCGACCTCGCCGCCCGCGGGTACGTCGAACAGGAGTACCTGCTGTCCGGGCAGGCCGACACCTACGCGCAGGACGGCCTGTGGACCGACGACGGCCGCTGGGCCACGCACGTCGCCACCACCGGGAACCCGTACACCACGCGGATGGTCGTCGTGCGGCCGGACAACCCGGCGCGGTTCAACGGCACCGTCGTGGTCGAGTGGCTCAACGTCAGCTTCGGCGTCGACATCCCGGTCGACTTCTCCCAGTCCTACGAGCACTTCGTCCGCGAGGGCTACGCCTACGTCGGCGTCACGACACAGAAAGCCGGAGCGGACAAGCTGAAGAGCCTCGACCCGGCCCGGTACGGCTCCGTGGACCTCGGCTCCGACACGCTCTCCTACGACGTGTTTTCGCAGGCCGCGCAGGCGGTTCGGACGCATCCGGAGCTGTTCGGCGGCCGCGCGCCGTCGGTCGTCCTCGGTACCGGGCACTCGCAGTCCGCGTTGCGGCTGACCACCTATGCGAACGCTGTTCAACCGGTGCGCGGGGTCTACGACGGCCTGATGATCCACGGCCGGGCGGCGCTCGCGGCCCCGATCGGCGACGGCGTCGTCGGCCCGCTGTCCGCGCGCATCCGCACCGACCTGGCCGTGCCGGTGTTCGTGCTGCAGTCGGAAACCGACGTCATCGCCTCGAACTCGGTCCGGCAGGACACCGCGCGGGTCCGCACGTGGGAGGTCGCCGGGACGGCCCACGCCGACCAGTACGGGCTCGACCTCTACAACGCCGCGAACGCCCGCGACCACTCGATCAACGACGGCGCACCGACGACCTGCGACAAGCCGGTGAACAGCATGACGTTCCGGTACGCGGAGAACGCGGCGTTCGCCCACCTGGACCGCTGGGCCCGCGGCGGTGCGGCCCCGCCGGCGGCACCGCCGATCTCCCTGCTGCTGGGCCTGTTCATCCGCCGCGACGCCGACCAGAACGCCCTGGGCGGCGTCCGCCTGCCGGACTTCGACGCCCCGGTGGCCGCCTACGCGCCCAACAACAGCGGCGGCAACGTGCCGGGGGCGTGCCTGTTGCTGGGGACGACGACGCCGTTGCCGGCGGCGCGGATCCGGCAGCTGTACCCGGATCACGCCGCGTACGTCGCGAAGTTCACCGCTGCGGCTGACCGGGCGCTTCGCGCTGGATACCTGCTGCCCGCGGACCGCGACGAAGCCGTCGCCCGCGCGCAGGCCGCACCCGTGCCGTGACCGACCGCGAGCCCACCACCGGCGTGGTGGTGGGCTCGCGGCCACCGGGGGTTCAGCCGGCGTCGAGGGCCAGCGCGATGTCGGTGATGGCCAGCGGCAGCTGACCGACCGGCGTCGCCGCACCGGTCAGCAGGTTCACCGAAGCCAGCGTCGCCGGACCGCCGGGCGGGACGATCGTCGCGAACGCCGTCGCCGAGACCGTCTTGCCGTTGACCAGGTCGCTGAAGATGTCGAAGCCCGCGTTCGGACCCGCGTCGACGCCGAGCGCGCCGGTCGGGGACAGGGTGCCGTTGTTGGCGGGCGCCTGGATGACGACCTGGTCGGTCGTCGTGTTGAGGTCGAACAGCGTCGTCGCCGTGTCGGGGTTGAGGTCGTTGTTCGTGTACGCCCCGGCCGTCACGCCGCGGGCCGGGGCCGTCAGCGGCGGCGTCGTGAGGATCGCGTCCTCGATCGTCGTGCCGTCGTTGAGGTTGTGCCGGAGGTTCTGGCCGTTGTCGCTGATCACGCGCAGCCGGTCGGCGGCCGGGTTGAAGTCGACGCCGAAGTTGGTGCCGTACAGCGGAACGCTCAGCTGCGAGACCTTCTTGACGACGACGTCCACCGTCACCGGCGGCATGGTGATCGTGTAGACGCCGCCGAGGTTGCCGACGCCGTACAGGGTGTTGTTCTGGACGCGGAAGTCGATGCCGATCAGCGCGGTGTCGCCGCTGAGCCCGGTGACCACCCGGACCCAGTCGAGCACCTGCGGCCGGTCGGTGGTGAACGTGGCCATCAGCGTGCCGTCGGCGGAGATGCCGTACGCGCGCAGCCCGGCGGCGTCGGCCACGCTGTCGCCCGCCGTGGCGACCGAGACGCCCGCGGCGGCCGACAGGACCGCGGCCGCGGCGGCGATCCCTCTCTTGATCCGTGCCTTCATCGTGGTTCCCCTCCTGGAGCTTCGGTGTGCGAGAGGAAGCTATTCGGACGAACTGGACAGCCGTTGGACGTCGGCTGGACTGGGCGGATCGGTGTCTTGCGGCTGCCCCGGCGAGCCAGGACATTGGGAGCACAACCGGAAAACAGGGGGTTTTCACGATGTCCATCGGACTCGGACTGGGCGCGTTGACGGCGGGTTTGCTTGCCGCTTCGTCTTTCGCGCCGGGCGTCACGGCGACGGCAGGGGAACGGACGTGCTGGAGCATCGAACCGATCGAACTCGGCCTCGACGGCGTCTGGAGCTACACCTACGAGGTGTCGTGGTGCGCCGAGGGTGCGGAAATCGTTTCGGTCGACCCGGTGGTCACTTACGAGGTGATCGCCCCGGTGTGCCGGTGGGTGGGCAGCGTGGAGGAGTCGGTGACGAAGTCCGAGGAGGGCACCCGCACGGCGTTCAACCTGAGCGAGTTCTCCTGCCCGGGCGACATCGGGGCCAAGGGCGTCACGCCGTGGGCGATCGTGACGGTGCACGCCGACGGGACCTACACCGTCGACGCGACCGGCATCCGCCCGTAGCCGGGCCGGCGGGCCCCGCGTGCCCGCGTGCCCGGGTGGACGGCACGGCGTCCGGCGTCCCCAGAGCCGTGCCGTCCCCCGGGGCACGCGTGCCGGTCCGCGCGTGCCCAGCACCGCAAGCGCTTCCCGGGCGACGGCCCGTTTCGCGGTGCACGACGGGCGTGCCGGACCGAGTCACCCGCCGCAGCGCTCCACCATCGCGAGCGCCTCCCGGTGCGGTGGACCGCCACTGCCCGGCGGGCACGCTCGTCGGCGCACCGGGTCAGGCGTCACAACGCTCCAGCACCGCCAACGCCTCCCCCATGCCATGGCCCATCTCGCGGTGAACCGCCAACGCCCGGCCCGACTCGCCCTGCCGCACCGGGTCAGGCGTCACAACGCTCCAGCACCGCCAACGCCTCCCCCATGCCATGGCCCGTCTCGCGGTGGACCGCCAGCGCCCGGCGGGCATGCTCCGCCGCCGCTTCAGGTTCGCCCCGAGCCAGCAAAATCCCTGCCAGCACCGTCAACGCCTGGCCTCGCAATGCCCGATAGCCCGCCCGCTCGGCCAAAGCCAGCGCCTGCCGGCCCGGCGCGAGATCGTCGGCCGCCGCCGCCAAGCCGAGCAGCGCGTCGGCTTCCGGGTAGCGGTCGCCGGTCTCGCGGATCAAATCGAGAGCCTGGCCGTACCGCCGGAGCGCCCCAGCGCGGTCGCCGGTGCGGTGGAGCACCGCGCCGAGCGTGGCCAGCGCCTCCGCCTCGGTTCGCGGGTCGCCGGCCTCGCGGGCCAGCGCGAGACCCGCTTGGGCGCACTCGAGGGCCTCGTCGAGCCGGCCGAGGTCGGCGTACGCCGCCGCCAGCCGGCTGCGGGTTTCGGCTTCGCCGCCGCGGTTTCCGGCCTCGCGTTGCAGCCGCAGCGACCTCCCCAGCAGGTCGGCCGCCTCGGCGGGCCGGCCGCGGGCCCGCTGCGTCTGCCCGAGGTTGGCGAGGTTGATCGCTTCGCCGTAGCGGGACCCGATGCGGCGGAACCGCCGCAGCGCCTGCGCGTAGTGGTCGGCCGCCGCCGCGAGCCGGCCCATCTCCCAGTGGACGAGCCCGAGGTTGGCGAACGCGACGGCCTCCCCCGCGACCTGGCCGAGCCGCCGGCTGAGCGCCAGTCCGCGCTCGAACCGCGACGCCGCCGCGGCCAGCCGGCCGGACTGCCAGTAGACGCACCCCAGGTTGCCGAGCACGGCGGCCTGCGCCTCGGCCCAGCCCGCCCGCCGGGCCAGGAGCAGCGCGGCGGTGTAGTGCCGCACGGCCGGCCGGTACCGCCCCTGACGGAAGTTCAGGTCGGCGAGGCTGAGCCGCGAGACGGCGCAAGCCCGCGCGTCCCCGGCGGCTTCCGCGGCCGCCAGCCCGGCTTCCGCGGCCGCGGCCCACTCGACCCGCCGCATGCCCATCCAGAAGTACCCGCGCAACGCGTCCGCGAGCAGCCACGCGCGCGGCCGCGGCCCGGCCGCCCGGATGGCCGCGACGAGGTTGCCGCGTTCGGCGTCCAGCCAGTTCGCCGCCTCGCCCAGCCCGGCGAACGGGGTGCCCGTCTCGGGCAGCGGCAGCCGGAGCATGTGCGGGTAGAGCAGCCGGGCCGCGGCGTCGACCGTGCGGAGGTACCAGTCGTAGAGCCGGTCCAGCGCGCGTTCGCGGTCCGGCTCGGCCCGTTCGGCCTGCTCGGCGGCGTAGCGGCGCAGGAGGTCGTGGAAGCGGTAGCGGCCGGGGCTGTGGTGTTCGACGAGGTGGGCGCCGGCGAGCCGGTCCAGCACCGCGCCCGCCCGCGCCGGCTCGGTACCGGTGAGGGCGGCGACCGCGTCGGTGCCGGCATCGGGACCGGGGACCAGGCTCAGCAACCGGAACAGCCGCTGGGCGTCGGCGGGCAGAGCCGCGTGCGACAGGTCGAACGCCGTCCGGACGGCGGTCTGCTCGTCGCCCTGCACCGCGAGCGCGGCCAGCAGGTTGCCCTCCCGCAGTTCGGCGACGTAGTCCTCGACGCCGTGGCCGGGCCGGTCGGCGAGGTTCGCCGCGGCGATCCGCAATGCGAGCGGCAGGTACACGCACAGCTTCGCGAACTCGACGGCCGCCTCCGGCTCGGCGCGCACCCGGTCGGGTCCGAGGACGCCGGCCAGCAGGTCGACGGCGTCTTCGGGGTTCAGCACGTCGAGGGTGAGCCGGCGCGCACCGTGCACGGCGACCAGGCCCGTCATGCGGTCGCGGGCGGTCACCACCACCAGGCACCCGGGCCCGGCCGGCAGCAGCGGCCGCACCTGCGCCGGGCCGGCGGCGTTGTCCAGCAGCACCAGGACCTTCCGGTCGGTGGTCAGCGTCCGGTACAGCGCCGCGGCGGTTTCCTCGTCGGCGGGCACGCGCTCGGCCGGGATCCCCAGCGCGGCGAGGAACTGGGCGAGGACCTCCGCCGTCGACGCCGGGGCGCCGGGTGCGTGGCCACGCAGGTTCGCGTAGAGCTGCCCGTCGGGGAACCGGTCCCGCACGCGGTGCGCCCAGCGCACGGCCAGCGCCGTCTTGCCGACCCCGGCCGTACCGGAGATCGCGGCGATCGCCCCGCCCGCCGCCGGCACGCTGTCCAAAAAGGACAGCTCGGCGGCGCGGCCGGTGAACCCGCCCGGCTCGGCGGGCAGCTGTTTCGGGATCCGTTGCGCGGGCCGGGGTTCCGCCGGTTCGGCGGCCGCGACGCCGTCGTCGTGCAGCAGTGCCTCGTGGGCGGCCAGCAGTTCCGGCCCGGGGTCGATGCCGAGCTCCTCGACGAGCCGGGCCCGCGTCCGCCGGTAGAGGCGGAACGCCTCGCCCCGCCGGCCGAGGGCGTGGTGGGCGCGGATCAGCAGGGTCTGCGCGGACTCGTCGAGCGGCTGTTCGGCGGCGGCCTCGGCGATCCCGGGCAGCACCTCGGCCGCGGCGCCGGCGGCGATCATCGCGTCGGCGTACCGGGAAAACGCTTCCTTGCGCTCGGCGACGAGCGACACGACCTTCGGGTGCGCGGCCAGCGACGGCAGGTCCCCCAGCGGCCGGCCTCGCCACAGCCGCAGCGCTTCGCCGAGTGAAGCGGTCACGCGGGCGGTGTCCGCTTCGCGGTGGGCGTCGTTCGCCTCGGCGATGGACTCCCGGAACCGCCACAGATCGACGTCGACGGCGTCGCGCCGCACCGCGTACCCACCACCGACGTGCGGCAGCACTCCGCTCCCGGACCGCGGCGCGCGGCCGGGTTCGAGCAAGCGGCGCAGGTGCTTCACGTGCGTCTGGACGACGTTCACCGCACTCGGCGGCGGCCGGTCGCCCCAGAGCGTGTCGACGAGTTCGCGCCGGGCAACGGCATCCCCGCCGGCCAGGGCGAGCAACCCGAGCACCGCGCGACGGCCGGGCGGGCCGAGCTCGAGCTCCGCCCCGTCGCGCCACGCCCGCACCGGACCCAGCACCTGGATGCGCACCGATCTCGTCGCCACGGTGTCCCCCGCCATCGGCTGCCGATCACCGAACGTAGCCGTCCCGGCGGCCGGCACACAAGGAAGTGGCTCCGCTCAGCCCAGCGGCGCCCGTCGGGCGGGCTAAGGGATCACTGCGATGCGAAGCGGAACGTCGGCGGCGGCGAGGGAAATGGCCGCGGAGACGAGTGCCGACCTCGCGAAGGTGAAGAGCGTGTCGGGAGTGAGCGTCTTGTCCGAGCGGTGGATGGCGTAGACCAGCCCCGCGGGCCGGGTTCCGAGCGCTGCGGCCCGCTCCGGGCTTTCGGCGCCGACGAGCTCGGCGAATTCCGTCCACGTCGACGAGTCCGTCAAGCTCTCGATCGCCACCAACCCCTGGGCGAAGAGGTGGCTGAGCACGGACGATCCGGTGGAGCTGCTCACCTTTTTGACGTGGACCAGGACGTTGTCCGGGCCCAGCAGATCACAAGTCTCGAACCCACGCGGATGAACCCTGGTCTTCAGAAGCTTGCGATCGAGACAGAGGAAGCGGTGATCGACGTCCGCGACATGCTTGTTGTAGTCGCGCTCGAGAACCTTGCCCTCAGGATCGGTGGGCGCCGAGTCCCAGGCGGGCAGCACCCATGGTGGTGCGCCTTCGAAGGCCCCCTCCACGATGTGCGCGACATGGTGCAGGTACTTGTCGCCGAGCCGGTACCAGTCACCGTCCAGCAGGATGTAACGACATTCCGGGTCGACGATCTCGGCGGCCAGCCAGTGCAGGGCGGAGACGGAGCCACCGAGTGAACGGCCGGTATCGTCGAAGCCTTCGATGACACTGGCGTGCAGCACACGGAGTTGTTCCGCCGGTTGCCGGCCACGGATCCCCGCTCGCAGGTCGTCGATACCGAGCTCCGGTGTGTCGACGGGCACGTCACCCACGTGACCGCGGTAGACCTGCACGTCGGGCCCGTCGTAATAACGAGCCGGGTAGGCGACCCCGACTTCGCCGCGGTCCGGATCGGGGTGAGCGAGCAGGTCGGCGACCGTGGAGTCGAGGACTTCACGCAGGTCGTGCCCGGGTGCGAGCCGACGAACCCACTGCAACGGCTCGAGCCGGTCGTGAACCTCCATCTCCGTGACAACCCTGGTCAGTACCCGCAGATCCGATACGAGCGATTCACCTTCTATACTGAGCGGCAATTGGATCCCGTCACCGCAATCGAGGCCAAGCCGGAAATTGCGGTACGCGCCGCGTCGCCGGACGTGCGCCAAATCCACGGTGAGGTCACCGTGAACCTTGCCGCTCAGCCGACGCACGAGCTCCGCGTGCTCCCGCAAGCCGAACGCCCAGAGTCCCTGGCCGCCCGGGACCATGTTCTGATCGACCCGGGCCTTGGCGCTCAGGGCCCATCGCGTGATCCGCCGGATCTCGTCGGGATCGAGCAGCCGCACCGCGACGTCCAGCCCGAACTCCCGGTCGATCTTGTTGTCGCTCAGGTAACGCCAGCCCTGCCCGAACGCCACGGCGTAGCTGACCTTCCCGACACGCAGGAACAAGACCGCCGACGCGGTGGTGTTGGTGAATCCCAGGTGGACTCCGGTCAGGGAGCTGACGGCCGGTACCCAGCCGACCGCTCGGCGTGCGATTCACCGGCGACGAGCAGAGCGGGAACACCGCCGACCTCGACCTCGTGGTGGGCGAACTTCTCGTCCGGATCGTCGACGACCTTGGTCGCGGCCAGGTCGAGCAGACGATCGGATGCGTACATCCGGTAGAGGCTCATCTTCCGCGTGGCACCGACGCCCGCCGTCTCATCCTGTTCCGAAAATTCATCAGTCATCAGGATTCCCGCCGACCGATTCAGGGCCGAAAGACTCGAATCATTTAAAGATCGTATCGAAGATGTCTGGACAACAAACAGACAGATCATGGTGAAATGCACGCCATCACGAAGGCGCCCGGCAGCAGCGGCAGCGCACACGACCCGCCAACGACACTCAGCACGGCCACCTAGCACCTCAAGCTGCAACCTGTTCCAGCTACGTGACGCGCGATGACAGCCGGACAGGCGGCGGGTATAGTGCCGAAAACAGTAACGTGTTCTAGTAACTCGCGGTGGAAGGGACTTCGATGAGCGAACCGGCGATGCGGTATCCGAACCACCTCGGGCACCTGGTCGTCTCCGCCCTGAAGCGCCACCGGGACGCGCCCGTGATGGTGCTGGGCGAGACCACGATGACCGGGGCCGGGACCGCCGAGCAGGTCAGCCAGTACGCCCAGGCCTTCGAGGAACTCGGGGCCGGCACCGGCGCCGCGGTCGCGTTGCTGTCGCTGAACCGCCCCGAGGTCCTGCTGATCATCGCGGCCGGCCAGCTGCAGGGCTCGCGGCGGACCGCGCTGCACCCCCTCGGCTCGCTCGACGACCACGCCTACATCCTCGGCGACGCCGGCATCACCACGCTGATCATCGACCCGGTGCCGATGTTCGTCGAGCGGGCGCTCGGCCTGCTCGAGAAGGTCGCCGGCTTGACGCAGGTGCTCACCATCGGGCCGGTGCCCGAGCCGCTGGCCCACGTCGGGCACGACCTCACCGCGACCGCCGCGAAATTCGCGCCCGGCCCGCTCGAGCCCGCTCCCCTGCCGCCGGACCAGGTCGTCTCCATCACCTACACCGGCGGGACGACCGGCAAGCCGAAGGGGGTCATGGGCACCGCGCAGGCGATGGCGACGATGACCCAGATCCAGCTCGCCGAGTGGGAATGGCCGGAAGCGCCGAAGTTCCTCATCTGCACCCCGCTTTCCCACGCCGGCGCGGCGTTCTTCGCGCCGACGCTGCTGAAGGGCGGCTCGCTCGTCGTCGTGCCGAAGTTCGACCCCGCCGGCGTCCTGCGGATCATCGAAGAGGAGCGGATCACGGCCACCATGCTGGTGCCGACCATGCTCTACGCCCTGATGGATCACCCGGACTCGCACACGCGCGACCTCTCATCGCTGCAGACGGTCTACTACGGTGCCGCGTCGATCAACCCGGTGCGCCTCAAGGAGGCGATCGACCGGTTCGGGCCGATCTTCGCGCAGTACTACGGCCAGTCCGAGGCGCCGATGGCGATCAGCTACCTCGCCAAGGGCGACCACGACGACGCGCGGCTGTCCTCCTGCGGGCGCCCGTCGGCGTTCCTGCGCACGGCCTTGCTCGACGCCGAGGGCAATCCCGTGGCGCCCGGCGAACCCGGCGAGATCTGCGTCGCGGGCCCGCTGCTCGCGGCCGGGTACTGGAACCTGCCGGAGATCACCGCGGAGACGTTCCGCGACGGCTGGCTGCACACCGGCGACGTCGCCCGCGAGGACGAGGACGGCTTCTGGTTCATCGTCGACCGCGTCAAGGACATGATCGTCACCGGCGGGTTCAACGTGTTCCCCCGCGAGGTCGAGGACGTCGTCGCCGAGCACCCGGCGATCGCGCAGGTGGGCGTGATCGGCACCCCGGACGAGAAGTGGGGCGAAGCGGTGACGGCGGTGGTCGTGCTGCGTTCGGACGCGGCCGCCGACGACGCCGCGATCGAGCGGCTGACGAGCGAGATCCAGGCGTCGGTGCGGGAGCGGAAGGGACCCGTGCACGTGCCCAAGCAGGTCGTCATCGCCGAGTCCCTGCCGATGACCGGGCTGGGCAAGCCGGACAAGAAGGCGCTGCGGGCGCAGTACGAGCGCGCGAGCGTGTAGGGCGTTATACGGCGGTGACCGCCGTGAGCTTGCCGGGGTTCATCATCCACAGCACCTGGTCGATGCCCTCGGCCGAGGCGGTCACCGTCAGCACCGTGAACACCTCGCCGTCGCGGGAAAGCCGCACGGCGTGCGCGCCGTTGACGAGCGCCGGCGTCACCGTCACGCCCACCCAGAAGCGGTCCTTGAACGCTCGGACGTACTTCGCCACCGTCGTTGCGCCGCGAACCGGGATGCGCGACGCGCGGGCCACGCCGCCGCCGTCGGAGTAGCTGGTCACGTCGGCCGCGAACAGCCGCTCCAGTGTCGACAAGTCGCCTTCCTGGGCGGCGGTGACGAACGCCGTCAGGAGGCGTCGCTGCTCGGCCGGCTCGGCCGGGGTGCGCCGTTCCGCGGCCAGGTGCTTGCGCGCGCGGCTGACCAGCTGGCGGGCCGCGGCCTCGCTCGTCCGCACGACCTCGGCGATTTCGCGGTACGGGTAGTCGAACGCCTCGCGCAGCACGTAAGCCGCGCGCTCGGTCGGGGTCAGCTTCTCCAGCAGGAGCAGGACCGCGAGCTCCAGCGCGGCGCCCCGCTCCGCGCCCAGCTGCGGGTCGGCGGAGGTGTCCACGGGCTCCGGCAGCCACGGGCCGACGTAGGTCTCGTGCCGCGCGTACGCCGTCTTCGTCGCGTTGATCGCCAGCCGGGTGGTCGTCGTCGCGAGGTAGGCCGCCGGGGTGCGCACCGCGGCCCGGTCGCTGGCCTGCCAGCGCAGCCACACGTCCTGGAGCAGGTCTTCGGCGTCGAGGACGCTGCCCAGCATGCGGTAGGCGATGCCGAACAGCCGCGGCCGCACGTCAGCGAAGACGGCCGCCGCGTCCTCCAGGCCGGTGTCCTCCATGCGCGCATCCCTCCCGGCGGGAGCGTATCCACCCGGCGGTTGTCACGAACGAGAGCGCCGTCTTGTCTTGACTGGTGCGCACCTCCCGGGCCGTCCGGGCGGGCGCCGAACGGGAGGAACGGACATGAAGGTCGTCGTCATCGGCGGAACCGGCCTGATCGGCACGAACGTGGTCGCCCGGCTGACCGAGCACGGCCACGAGGCGGTCGCCGCCGCCCCCAGCACCGGCGTGGACACGCTGACCGGCGAAGGGCTGAAGGAGGTGCTGCAGGGCGCGGACGTCGTGATCGACGTGTCGAACTCGCCGTCGTTCGCCGACGACGACGTCATGCACTTCTTCCGCACCTCGACCGGCAACCTCGTCGCCGCGGCGAAGGAAGCGGGCGTCACGCACTACGTCGCGCTGTCGGTGGTCGGCACCGACCGGCAGCCGGACGTCGGCTACTTCCGCGCCAAGGTCGCGCAGGAGCGGCTGATCACCGAGTCGGGACTGCCGTTCTCGATCGTGCGCGCGACGCAGTTCTTCGAGTTCGCGGGCGGGATCGCGGACACGTCGACGACGGACGGCGTGGTGCGCCTGCCGGGCGCCGGCGTCCAGCCGATGGCGGCGGCCGAGGTGTCCGCGGCGGTCGCCCGCACCGCGGCCGGCCGGCCGGTCGGCGGCATCACCGAGATCGCCGGCCCGGAGGTCTTCGGCCTCGACGAGTGGGTCCGCACGGTGCTGACCGCGCGCCAGGACCCGCGCGAGGTCGTCACCGACCCGGCGGCGCCGTACTTCGGCGCGGTGCCGGGCGCGGAGGAGCTGCTGCCCGGGCCGGGCGCGCAGCTCGCGGAGACGAAGCTCGCCGACTGGCTGACCCGGTCGTGACGCCGGCCGCACGGGTGGCCCCCGCGCCACCCGTGCGGTCCTCCGCGTCAGGCGCCGTCGTGGTCCGGGTCGGCGTTGAGCACGATGCAGCCGACGTACCCGTCGCGCGCCTTGGTGACCTTCAGCAGCATGCTCGGCTCGTAGATGGAATCGTTGTCGTTGAACGTGTCCCGGCCGGTGCGCTGCGCGTACGGCTGGGTCGCCAGCACCTCGGTGTTCAGCGCCTCGTCGAACATCAGCTGCGTCGTGAGCGTCTTTTCGTTGCCGACGTGGACCATCACGTGGACGTGGACCGTCCGGCCGCGGTACCAGCCCGGCCAGATCGTGGTGAACTCGACGGTCCCGCGCTGGTTGGTGACCTGCGCGCCGCGCAGGTAGCGCTCGTCGTCGGTCGGCTCGAGGTCCTGGTCGCCGCCGGGCGGCGGGCCGCCGGTGGGCGGGGTCCCGGTCGGCGGCGGGCCGGTGGGCGGGGTGCCGCCACCGCCGGACGCCGCCACCGCGCCCGAGTACAGGCCGCCCGCGTCGCAGTGCCAGATCTCGACGACCGCGTGCGGGATCGGCTTGCACGTTTCGCTGTCCTGCAGCTGCAGGGCGAGCCGCAGCTTCGCGCCCTGCTTGTCCTCGCGGACGTCGCTGCGGATCTTGTCCGCGTCGAAGTAGTACGGGCCCTGCGTGGTACTGGCGGTGAGGGTGCAGGTCCGCGCGCCGGTGAACAACGCGGTGAGGTCCGCGTCGGTGACCGCCTGCAGCGCGACCGTTTCGCCGGTGGACGTCGTGACGGGGCGTTGGCCCGCGCACGCCGTGACGAGTGCGCCCAAGCCGACCGAGCTCACACCGGTGAGCAACCGCCGCCTGCTGACGCGTTGTCCCTCGTGGTGGTCCATGTGGTGTCCTTCCGCGGTGGGGGTCCGGGAGTAAAGGCCGGTTGACGGGGACCTGAACCGGCCTTGAACCAAGGTGGCGGGCGGGGCTGTGCCGGAGCTGTGGTGAGGCTGTGGGTCGCCGAGCGGTACACTGGTACTCAACTTGTTGATTAGGTGAGGTGAAGGCATGATCAGCTTCCGGAAGGCCGTCGAGGCCCGCGATCCCGACGCGATGGCCGCGGCACTGGCGGAGAACGTCGTCTTCCGGAGCCCGGTGGCGTTCAAGCCCTACCCGGGCAAGGCGATCACCGCCGCGATCCTGCGGGGCGTGCTGCGGGTGTTCGAGGACTTCCGGTACGTGCGCGAGCTGAGCGGCGGCGACGGCCGGGACCACGCGCTGGTCTTCGAGGCCCGGATCGGCGACGCCCGGGTCGAGGGCTGCGACTTCCTGCACTTCGACGACGACGGGCTGATCGACGAGTTCACGGTCATGGTCCGGCCGCTGTCGGCCGCGCAGGCGTTGTCCGAAGCAATGGCCGCGCAATTCGGTCAGATCCAGCGCGAGGCACTCAACTAAGTGAGTAGGTCGCTGCGCCACGCGCTGATGGCGGCGCTGCTGGAGGGCGAGGCCTCGGGCTACGACCTGGCGAAGGTGTTCGACGCGTCGGTGGCGAACTTCTGGCCGGCGACGCCCCAGCAGCTCTACCGCGAACTGGACGCGATGGCGGACGACGGCCTGGTCCGCGCCCGCGTGGTCCACCAGGAGAAACGCCCGGACAAGCGGCTCTTCTCCTTGACGGACGCGGGGTTCGCCGCCCTTCACGAGTTCACCGCCCGGGCCCCGCGCCCGGGCGTGATCCGCGACGAGCTGCTGGTCCAGGTGCAGGCCGTCGACGTCGGCGACGGCGCGGCGGTCCGCCAGGCGTTGAAGGAGCGCATGACCCGCGCGGAGGCGAAGATCGCCCGCTACGAGCGGCTGCGGGCGGGTCTGCTGGACGGCCGTTTCGAGGACGACTACCTGGCCGAGGCCGAGCGGGTGGGCCCGTACCTGACGCTCATGCGGGGGCTGGCGTTCGAGCGGGAGAACCTCCGCTGGTGCGAACAGTCGCTGAAGATCCTGGAGCGCCGGGCGGCGCGCTAGCTCAGGCCGGCGTCGTGGACCACCAGGGCCACCTGGGTGCGGTTGGCCGCCTCCAGCTTGGCCATGATGTGTCCTATGTGGACTTTCACCGTCGACTCGCTCACGACCAGCGCGCGGGCGATCTCCGCGTTGCTCAGCCCCTGTCCGATGTGGACGGCCACGTCGTGTTCCCGGGGCGTCAGCTCCGCCAGCCGCGCCCGAGCCCGCGCACTGCCGCCCCCGGACGCGAAATCCGTCAACAGCCGCTTCGTGATCTTCGGCGACAGCATCGCCTCGCCGCGGGCCGCCACCCGGACCGCGTTGACCAGCTCACGCGGCGGGGTGTCCTTCAGCAGGAAGCCCGCCGCGCCGTGGCGCAGGGCCGCGTAGACGTATTCGTCGACGTCGAACGTCGTCAGCACCACCACCGCCGGTGCCGCCGGGTGCCCCGCGAGCCGGCGAACCACCTCGATGCCGTCCACCTTCGGCATCTGGACGTCGGTCAGCACCACGTCCGGCCGGTACCGGTCGGTCAGCTCGACCGCCCGCGCACCGTTGGTGTCCTCGGCGACCACCTCGACATCGCCCGCCGACTCGAGGATCATCCGGATGCCGCTGCGGACCAGCTCCTCGTCCTCCAGCAGCACGACCTTGACCGTCACACGCCCTCCCCCACCGGCGAGCCCACCGAAAAGCGCGCGGACACCTGAAAACGGCCGTCGCCCGTCGGGCCGGTGCGCAGCTCGCCGCCGGCCAGCTCGACGCGTTCGCGCATGCCCACCAGCCCGTAGCCGGACCCCGGAACGGCGCTGCCGTGCGGGGTCAGCCGGTTGGTCACCTCGACCGCCAGCCGCTCCCCGGTGACGGCGAGCCGGACGTCGACGGCCGCGTGCGGCGCGTGCTTCCCCGCGTTGGTCAACGACTCCTGCACCACCCGGTAGACGGCCCGGCCGACCTGGTCGGGCACCGCGGGCAGCGGGTCCGGCAGGCTCAGCTCGACCCGCGCCCCGGTCGCCACGACCTCCGCGACGAGGTCTTCCAGCGACGCCAGTACACCCGGACCCGCGTCCGCTGAAGGGGCGTCGTCGCGCAGCACGCGCAGGACGGCGCGCAGCTCGTCGAGCGCCGTCGCGCTGGTGGCCCGGATCGTCTCGGCGGCCTGCTCGGTCTTCTCGTCCGGCGCCCGCAGCGACAACGCACCCGCCTGCAGCGCGACCGCCGTGACCCGGTGGGCGACGACGTCGTGCATCTCACGGGCGATCCGCCGCCGTTCGGCGAAGACGGCCTGGTCGGCGAGCAGCGTCCGGGTCCGCTCGGCCTCGTCGGCGCGGTCCCGCAGCACGGCCAGCAGCGCGGCTCGCTGGTGCATCCACAGCCCGGCCAGCACCGGGCCGAACACGAAGAACCCCAGCACGATCACGACCTGGGTGAAGCTCTCCGGCGCGGTCAACGCCGGCACCACCTTCCCGGCGAGCACGGCGACGACGACCCCGAGCCCGGTCACCCAGCTGACGCCGTGCCGGGCCGCGACGGAGTACTGCGCGACCATCAGCGGCAGCAGCGTCACCCCGGCCGGCAGGCACGCCACCGCGACCAGCAGCACCAGGAACGGCCACCGGCGCCGCGCCAGCAGCGCGAGCCCGGAGACGACCACCGCCGGCACGTAGAACGCCGGGTGCGGGTCACGCGGGTCGCCGCCGGTCAGCGTCACCACGATCACCGCCGCGGCCACCGCGACGTCGAGCGCGAGCAGGACGACGCGGCCGTCCCACCAGCTCAGCCATCGCTTCATCGCGTACAGGCTAGGGCGTGCCCGGTCAGCCGTCACGGCGAGCCAGGGTGAACGCCGTCGCGCCCAGGGCGAGGACGACCAAGGCGGCGAACACGGCCGTCCCCGGCAGCGCGGACAGTGCCGTGCCGCTGAAGGGCAGTGCGGTCACCGGCACATGACCAAGCGCGGCCAGTGTCGTCTCCGCGACGAACGTCCACACCGCGAACACGCCGACGGCGAGCCCGGTGTGCCGCAGCAGCCCGCCGAGCGCGACGCCGGCGAGTCCGGAAAGGACGGTCAGCGGCAGCACCGCGCCCGCCGCCCTGCCTGCCGCCCCCGCGCCGGCAGGCAGGGCGCCCCCGCCGGTGAGCACCCCGGCGGCGGTCAGCACCACCATCAGCACCCCGCCCAGCAGCGCGAGCCCGGCGGTGACCAGCGCCCGCGCGGCGACGATCCGCGACGGCGAGCGCAGCACCAGGCGGGTGGTCGCGAGGGTGCCGTGCTGGTGGTCGAGCCCGAACGCGGCGATCCCGACGGCCGCGACCAGCAGGGCGCCGAGCCGGTCGACCAGCCCGAACGCCGAGGTGAACGCGTCGAGCGTGCCGAGGTCGCGTTTGAGACCCCAGTACAGGCCCGACGCGAACTGCAGCACCCCCGCAGCCGCCAGCAGCAGCCACGTCGAGCGCAACGAGCGGGCCCGCACCCATTCATAGGCCAGCGCGTGCTTCACGGCAGCTCCCCCCGGTGCCGGACGGCGGCCGCGGTCGCGGCGAGGAACGCGTCCTCCAGCCCGCTGCGCCGCACGAACAGCTCGCGCACCGCGACCCCCGTCCGGCCGGCGACCGCCGCCACCCGCTCGGTGTCGGCGGTCTCGACCACCAGCTCCCCGGCTTCCTGCCGCACCCGCAGCCCGTCGCGGGCCAGCGCGACCAGCAGTTCGCTGGGCCGGTCGGCGCGC
The DNA here is from genome assembly GCF_044759945.1 of Amycolatopsis sp. NPDC098790. Taxonomy (NCBI): domain Bacteria; kingdom Bacillati; phylum Actinomycetota; class Actinomycetes; order Pseudonocardiales; family Pseudonocardiaceae; genus Amycolatopsis; species Amycolatopsis sp. NPDC098790. The sequence goes on along the minus strand of NZ_JBIWAI010000002.1, from coordinate 736,756 downwards.
ACCACGACGTCGGCGTGCGCGTGCCGCCGGACGAACTCCTCCAAGGGCTCGGCCGAGACGAGCCGGCCGGCGCCGATCACGATCAGGTCGTCGGCCAGCAGCGACATCTCGGCCAGCAGGTGCGACGACGCGAGGATCGTGCGCCCCTCCCCCGCCAGCCGGCGCAGGAGGTCGCGGATCCACCGGACGCCTTCCGGGTCGAGGCCCGTGGCCGGCTCGTCGAGGATCAGGTACTCCGGGTCGCCGAGCAGCGCCGTCGCCAGGCCGAGCCGCTGCTTCATGCCGAGGCTGAACCGGCCGGCGGGCCGGCGGGCGACGGACTCGAGGCCGACGGTGCCCAGGACCTCCCGGACGCGCCGGGCCGGGAGACCGCCGCCCGCGGCGACCATCCGCAGGTGCGCGGCGGCCGGCCGGGCGGGGTGCACGGCGGCGGCGTCGGTCAGCACGCCGACCGTCCGCAGTGGACCCGGGACGTCGGCGTATTCCCGGCCGCCGAAGGTGGTGCGCCCGCGGCCGCGCGTCAGGCCGAGCATCAGCCGGATGGTCGTCGACTTGCCGGCGCCGTTGGGCCCGAGGAAACCGGTCACCACGCCGGGGCGGACGGTGAAGGACAGGTCCTCGACACCGGCGCCCCCGCGGTAGGTCTTCGCGAGCCCGTCCGCGACGATCACCGGCGCGCCGGGAGGTGCGCGTCCCGGCGGCCGACCGCGAACCACAGCAGGCTGCCCAGGAACGGCGCGCAGAAGGCGAAGATCACCCAGACGAGCTTCATGCCGCCGGTGAGCCGCGAGCCGAGGATGCTGAACAGGGCGGCCAGGAACAGCACGGCGAAGGCCAGCAGGACGGCGCCGGTCAGGCCGAGCACCAGCCACGACCAGGTCTGTTCGTGGCCTTCGATCAGGGCGGCCGGATGCATGGGTTGTCTCCTCACGTCGGTCTCTCGCATCCAAGATCGCCGATCGCGCGCGCCCGCACATCCGATCTTCGGGGAGTCCGGGATAGGCGGAAAGTACTAGGCCGCCCGGCGGGCTTGTACGGCTCTTGTACGGCGGCCGCCGACGATCCGCTGGACATCCCGATGGAGGAAACGTGAGAACCACACTCAAGGCCGCGGTCGCCACGATCGGTCTCGGCGTCGCGCTGACCGGGCTGGCCGCGCCCGCCGCCCAGGCCGCGCCGACCTACCCCGTCACGACCACAGTGGACGGCCGGACCGTCAAGGACCCGGACGTCGCGGTGGGCAAGCAGCGCATCGCGAACATGTACCCGTCCGGCACTTCGGTGACGCTGGCGTGCCAGGACACCGGCCCGGCGTACGGCGGCAGCAGCATCTGGGACCTGACCACCGACGGCGTGTGGGTGCCGGACGCCTACGTCAAGACGGGCTCGACGTCGATGGTCGCCCCACAGTGCACCACCCCGCACGCGTACCCGGCCAAGGCGGACCTCAACGGCCGCGCGAAGAAGGGCGACGCGGCGGACGCGGCGGGCAGCGTGGCGGACAAGTACCTGACCGGCGCGTCGGTGCCGGTGGTCTGCCAGGCCACGGCGTCGGAGGAGATCTGGGACTTCACCAGCGACAACCTGTGGGTGCCGGACGCCATGGTCAAGACCGGGACCGACGGGTTCGTCAGCGGCGTCCCGCACTGCGACACCGACGGCCTCAAGGCGGGCGGCACGGCGTACCCGGCCGACTCCCGCGCCGACAGCGCGATCGCGTTCGCCAAGGCGCGCCTGGGCCACACCGACTGGAACAACCAGTGCGAGCTGTTCGTCGAACGCTCCTTCGGCACCAGCGGCCGGTTCGCTTCGGCCACCACGCACTACCAGTGGCAGAAGGCCAACGGCCGGATCCACACCGGTTCGGTCGCCCCGGCCGGCACGGCCGTGTTCTTCACCAGCACGACCAGCAACGGGCACATCATGCTCGCGCTCGGCGGCGGCGTCGCGATCAGCACCGGCCCGTCGGTGTACCAGACGAGCACGTACGCGCAGCGCTCCGACTACCTCGGCTGGGCTTACGTGCCGTCGAGCTGGTAGCGCCGGCGTCCTCGAAGTCGATCTGCCACCCGGCGGGCACCAGTGCGCGCTCGAAGCACACGCGGTGCTCGCCGGGTTCGCGTTCGGGTTCGGGCTCCATGGCTGTGATCACAGCACGGCACCCGGCCCCCGCAGGTCTCAATGTGAGACGTCGCGAAAAGATCTTCCCCTTTTCATCGAGAAGCCGTTGCCCATTCACCCCGCCCGGTTCTACCGTGTTCCGGGCATTGATCGGACTACTGGGGGTCTCATGTCATTGCGCCACCGATTGCTGAACGCCGTGGTCGGGGCGGGCGTCCTCGCGAGCCTGGTCGCCGCGCCTCCGGCGGCCCTCGCCGCGGCCGGGCCGACCACCCTGCCCGCCTCGCAGTACACCCTGACCGCGAACTACAACCAGTTCGACGCCGTCAATTCGGCGCTCGTCTCGACGCTGGGCACCGCGGCCGTGCACACGGTCATGGACAACGCGAACCACGACCGCACGGCGCTGCCGTCGTCGTTCTCCGTCGCCGGCCTGTCGACCGGGTTCCGGTTCGACAGCGGCGACAACTCCGACTGCACCAACTACCCGCAGGGCATCACGACCAGCCGGGACGCGGTCGGCACCGCCAACAGCGGCAACTACGACGGGCACCAGCTCGTCGTGGTCAGCTGGTACACCAAGGACGGCTGCGACGGCGGCCAGAGCCGCAGCCGCATCACGCTGGTCGACTGGGACGCCACCTACCCGAACAAGTACCGCAAGGTGCTGCTGGTCGAGCCGACCGGCACGGCGGCGGCCCCGGACTTCAAGGACATCCCGATCCACGCCGGCGGCGTCTCCTGGTACGGCGACTACCTCTACGTCGCCGACACCGGCAAGGGCATGCGGATCTTCGACATGCGCAAGATCCTGAAGACGAACACCGGCGGCACGGCCGACCAGATCGGGCACCAGAGCGGCAGCACGTACTACGCCCACAACTACGCGTACGTCCTGCCGCAGGTGGGCTCGATCACGTCGAAGACGACGTCCGGCACGAACCTCGCGTGGTCGTCGATCTCGCTCGACCGGGTCAGCAAGTCGATCGTGATGACGGAGTACACGTGCTCCTCCGGCTGCACGGACTACCCGAACCGCGCGCCGCGGGCGATCCGCTACCCGTTCGCGTCGTCCGGCACGTTCGCGGCGGCGACGACGGCGAGCCAGGCGCTGCAGCTGCCGTGGTACAAGCTCAACGGCGTGGCGTCGCACAACGGGCGCTGGTGGTTCAACTCGTCCGGCTCGAAGCAGCTCTACTACTGGACGCCGACGGCCGGTCCGTCGACGTTCGCCTGGGTGGGCAGCGGCGAAAGCCTGTCCTACTGGGAGGACGACACCGCCGCCGACCTGCTGTGGTCGCTGCAGGAGGGCGCGGGCAGCCGCAACGTCTTCGCGGTCACCCAGGCCACCTACGGCGGTGGCTGAGGTAGCCTGACCACATCGGACGATTCGGACAGCTGAGCAACCCGGGGCGGTACCGCCGCCTCGGGTTGCTTCTTGCCGTCCTGCTGTTCTTCAGCGGCACCCCCGTTGTCCCCGCGTGGTCGTCGGCCCCCGACGGCCCGGCGGTGGCCACGGCACCGTCGCACGACCTCGTCTCGGTCCGGCCCGCCGTCCCGCGCGGCCCCGCCACCACCCCGGTCCCGTGGGCGCTCACGCCGTCCGCGTCGACCGGCGCGCCCGCCCCGAAGTGGTGGCGTGCCGAACTGCCCGGCGAAGCGCTCCGGGCCGTCGTCGTCCCGACTTCGCGGTCCACCCGCGCTCCACCTGCCTTCGCGAGCTGAACCCGTTCCACGGCGCCATGTCCGGCGCCGTGTTCACTGCTGCGCGAAGGAAATCCCGTGTCCGTTGTGTTGTTGACGCTTTTGCTCGCCGCCTTCGCCGTCGCCGTCGGGTTGATGGTGAAGATGTACCGGGACGACGAGCCCCTGCTCGGCGGGCTGGGCATCTGCCTGCTCGTCGGGCCGGGTTCGGTGCTGGCCTTCCTGTACGTGGGCTTCGCCGGCTAGCCCAGGTCGGCCTCAGGCCGCAGCTCGATCGTCGTCCCGGGCTGGTGCAGCTCGAGGACGACGATCGAGTTCGCGCCCCGGCGCCACAACGGCTTCGGCGCGTACAACGTCCGCTGAGGACCGATCTTCCAGTAGCGGCCGAGGGTGAAGCCGTTGAGCCAGACGATTCCCTTCTCCCAGCCGGGCAGGGCGAGAAAGCCGTCTTCGGGAGCCGTGATCTCGGCGGAGAAGCGGTGGAACATCGGCCCCTCCGCCTTGATGCCCGTGAACCGCAACCCCGACAGGTCGTCCAGCGGCAGCGGGCGGATCTCCCAGCCGAACAGCTTCTGCTGCGTGCTCATCGCCACCCAGCCGTCGATGCCCTTGCGGTCCGCCAGGTACGGGCCGTAGTTCACCCGGCCCATGGCGTCCACCAGGATGTCCAGCCGGGTCGACGGTTTCGTCAGCTTCAGGTCGAGCGTGCCGGCCGGCTGGTTGCGGTCCAGCACGCCCAGGAACGCGCCGTCGGCGAACACCGACGCCCGGTCGGCCAGGCCGTGGATGCTCAGCGGGCCGGAGTGCGGACCCTGGACCGTGGTCCGGTAGTGGATCAGCCCGGTCGCCTGGCCGAGCCGTTCCATCGGGACCGGCTGGGCCGACCGGACCGGCCTCGACAGCACCGGGAGCGAGTCCAGCAGCGACACCGCACCCGACGCGGTCAACGTCTGCGCGGGCAACCGAGGGGACGGAGCCGGCGCCGGGGCCGTGACGTTCGTGTACTTCCGCAGGACCGGCTGAAGCGCGGCGAACTTGGCGCCGAGGTCACCGGCTTCGCCGACCGGCGAGTCGTAGTCGTAGCTGGTCACCGTCGGCTGGTAGGTAGTACCCGAGGTGTTCGCGCCGCTCGTGAAGCCGAAGTTCGTTCCGCCGCAGGCCATGTACAGGTTCACCGACGCACCGGTGGCCAGCAGATTGTCCACATAGGACGCCATCTGGGCCGGGTCGCGCGTGTTGTGCCGCTCGCCCCAGTGGTCGAACCAGCCGTCCCAGTACTCGGCCATCATGACCGGTTTGCCCGGCTGGAACTGCTTCATCGCCGCCACACTGGGCGCCGGGTCGCCGTCGCCGGTCCCGACTTCGAGGGTGCCCGGCAGGGAACCGAAGCGCATGAAGAACTCGGACGCGCCGTCGGCCGCGAACAGCAAGCTCGTCATCCCACGACCGCGCAGGCCGTCGCGCAGGTGGGCGAGGTAGCTCGTGTCGTTGCCGTAGCTGCCGTACTCGTTCTCGATCTGCGCCGCCACGATCGGGCCGCCGTGCTGGGCCTCCAGGGGCGCCAGGCGCGGGATCAGCTGGTCGTACCAGGCGTCGACGGCCTTGAGGTACGCCGGGTCCGCGCAGCGCAGCTCCAGGTTCCGGTCCGCCAGCAGCCACGACGGCAGGCCGCCGAACTCCCACTCCGCGCAGATGTACGGGCTGGGGCGGACGATCACCGGGAACCCGAGGTCGCCCGCGAGCCGGACGAACGCGGGCAGGTCCCGCCACCCGCTGAAGTCCGCGCGGCCCGGCCGGGGCTGGTGGAAGTTCCAGGGCACGTACGTCTCGATCGTGTTCAGCCCCAGCGCCTTCAGCCTGAGGAGCCGGTCGCGCCACTGGTCCGGGTGGATGCGGAAGTAGTGGATCGCACCCGACACGATCCGAAACGGCTTGCCGTCCAGCAGGAACTGTTCGCCGGACACGCTCAGGCCGCGCCGGCCGGCCGCGCCCGCCGGGCCGGCGAGCACCGCGCCCGCCGTGATCGCCGTCGCCGCGCCGAGGAAGGTCCGCCTGCTCAATGCCGTCATGACTGCTCCCGAAGCCGGACCAGCAGGGTGTCGAGGACACCGTCGCCGACCAGGGCTTGGTGGATGCCCCAGCGGTTCGTGTTGCCGGTCTTGACCGCCGTCGCCCGGGTGACCAGGTCGTCGGCCCGAGCGGTGAGCCGCGAAGCCCGGGCGTGGTCACCCCGGGAAGCCGCGGCGAGGGCGTCGAGCCGCGTCACGAAGGCGTCGCCCCACAGCGCCGTGGCGTCCAGCCAGGGCCCGGCGTCGGTGACGAACGCGGCCTGCACCCGGCCGCCGCGGATGACGCCGGCGGCGTCGCGGATCCGGACCGCGTACGCGCGCAAGCCGGCAAGCGCGCGGTGGTCCCCCGCGTTCCAGCGCTGCCAGAAGGCAGCGGCCTTCGCGGCGAGGACCGGCGCCTGCGGCTGCCACGGCGTGGGGCCGAACGTCGGCGCCAGGTGTTCCAGGTCGGCGAACACCGTCAACGCCGCCGTCGCGCGGGGGTCGCCGCCCGCGAGGCGGGTGAGGGCCTGGGGCCACGAGCGTGCCGGTGAGTAGCCGGCGTCGTTCCACGCGAAGTCCGCCGCGCCGAACTCGGCCACCTCGCTCGCCGCCTCCTGGTTCATCGGGTTCGAGACGATCCCGTTCAGGTACCGCGACAGCCCGGCCTCGCGCTGGGCGTAGGGCGCGAGCAGCAGGCGCCCGGCGGACTGGCCGTAGTCGTTGACCGGGTAGTTGTCCCAGAGGAACACCTTGCGTCCGTACACAGTGGACACCTGCGCGGCCTCGTCGGTGGTGACGCTCGGCGGGACGACGTCGGTCCCGGTCCACTGCACGACCACCGACGGGTCGAGGTGCTCGCGCAGCTCGGTCTTGTACGGCGAGTCCTTCAGGTCGCTGTACTCGGTCGGTACCGTCTGGAGTGGACGGACGCCGTCGTGGGTCGTCACGAACCGCTCGGTGATGGTGTTGAGCAGCGACACCTGCGCGGTGCCCGCGGCGGCCTGGCCGGGCGTGCCGAAGGCGGCCTGATCGGCGTCGCAGTTCCACTTCGTGTACGAGATGTCGTCGAAGGGCAGCGAGAACGACCGGACCCCGAGGTCGTACACCGACTGGAACTTCGCCTCGACCGCCGCGACGTCGGACGGCGACGAGAAGCAGATCGAGACGCCCGGCGACAGCGCGTAGGTGAACTCGACGTGGTGCGCCGCGGCCGACCGGACGAGCTGCCCGAGCGTGCCCAGCTCGTCGGCGGGGTACGGGTCACGCCACTTCGCGCGCAGGTAGGCGTCGTCCTTGGCGCTGTAGATGTAGGTGTTGGCCTTGACCTCGCCGAGGAACGCGAGCTGCCGCAGCCGGTCGGCGGTCGTCCACGGTGGACCGTAGAAGCCTTCGATCGACCCGCGCAGGGCCATGTTCGGCCAGTCGCGCACGGTCGCGCCCCGCACGGCCCAGCCGTGTCCACTTCGGACGAACAGCTGCCGCAGCGTCTGCACGCCGTAGTACTGGCCGGCGCCGTCGCGGCCGCCGATGGTGATGCCCGCGCGCGACACGCGCAAGGCGTAGCCCTCGGCCTGCTCCGGAACGTCTTTCCCGGCACCGCCGAGCCGGACGACCAGGCCGTGGCCACCCACCTTGACGCCGTGGTCGCGCAACAACGACGTCAGCAGGTCCTTCGCCGCCGGGTCGGTGCCGGCGTCGGTGACGAGCGCGACCGACGACGGCAGCGGCACGTCCGCGGACGTCCGGCTGATCTGCTGCGGGGTGGGTGAAACGACGGGGAGCGCGCCGGTTGCGGCAGCGGATCCGGTGACGGTGAGGGTGGCGGCCACCGTGACGACGGCGGCGAACAGGGCTCGGATCATGGCTCCCTTTCAGACGGCGGTGCGGTACAGCGCGAAGGTGGCCAGGTACGGCGTGGCGCGGGACTGCGTGACGACGACGCGGAAGTGCCGGGCGGTCACCGGCGCGGGCAGCGTGACCAGGCGGGTGTAGCCGATCGTGGTCACCGTGGCGAGGGTCTGCCAGGTGCCGCCGATCTCGGCCTGCACGAGCGCGCCTTCCACGTGCTGGCCGCGCGTGATGTCCTCGCCGAGCCGGATCTGGTCGACCGTGACCGGCCGCGGCAGCCGGACGTCGAGCGGGCGGTCCAGCCGTTCCGCCGTGGTGAGCGAGGAGTCCGTGACCGCCGCGGGACCGCCGGCCGCGAGGTTGCGGCCCTGCGTCCGGGCGATCGCCCCGCCGAAGCCGGCCAGCGCGGCGGCGTCGGCGGGCGCGATCCGGCCGTCCGGGCCGGGCGGGACGTTGAGCAGCAGCGACGAATTCCGCCCGACCGTGCGACGGTAGAGGTCGACCAGCTGCGCGCTGGATTTCGGCTGCTCGTCGGGGTGGTAGAACCAGCCGGGCCGGATCGAGACGTCGGACTCGGCGGGTGCCCACTGCAGGTACCGCACCGACGGGTCGGCCAGCTTCTGCCGGGACCCGAGGTCGGCCGCGGTGGCGCCGCCGACAAACAGCTCCTCGTTGTGCGCGGTGTTCGGGTCGCCGGTCGTCGGCAGCGGGCTCCACTCGGTCTCGCGCGCCTGCCCGGCCTCGTTGCCGACCCAGCGCACGCCGGCGGGCCCGGCGAAGGTGACGGTGTCCGGCGACAGCGCGTGGATCAGCTTGAACCACGTGGTGAAGTCGTAGGTTTCGCTGATCCCGTGATCGCGCCACGGGTTGGCGCCGTCGAGCCACAGCTCGTCGATCGGGCCGTACTGGGTGAACAGCTCGTAGAGCTGGTTGAGGTAGTAGGTGTTGTAGTCGTCCTCGTCGACGGTGAACCGCGGCAGCTTCCCGGCGGCGAGCGCGGCCGCGCGGTCGTCGTGCGGCACCAGCGTCGGGATGGTCCGGCGGGTGACCGCGCTGTTCGTGCCGTAGCGGCCTTGGCCCTGCGGCGCGCTCGCGCGGTCTTCGTAGGTGGCCTGTTCTTCGATGCTCAACGGCTGTCCGGCGGCGACCTTGGCCTCGATCCGCCGCACTTCGTCGGCGAAGAACTGCTTCGGCAGCTCGGCGCCGTCGGCGGGTGACAGGTAGACGCCGACCTTGAGCCCGGCCGCGCGCGCCGAATCGACGTAGTCGCGCAGGACGTCGCTACGCGGGTTGGTGCACTCGGCCCGCGTCTGCCAGTACGCCGAGGGGTCCTGCGCGCGGCCGGCCTCGGCCGCGTCCCGGGCCGGCGCCGCGCACCACGGGCTCGCGACGACGGAGTGGTTGGTGTAGCGCGTCGGGTAGAGGACGAAGCCGTCGTGGTGCTTGGCGGTGAGCATCACCTGCGTGACGCCGGCGGCCTTCAGCGACCGCATCCACTGGGCGGTGTCGACGGCCGGCGGGTCGAACACGGCCTCCTTCTCCGCGCCGGAGCCCCATTCGCGGTCGGTGAAGGTGTTCATCCCGAAGTGCGTGAACGCGGTGACCGGCCGTTGCTGCCAGGCGAGCTGACCTTTCCGGGGGACGACGGCGGCGGCCTTGGCGACGATCCGGCTCGGGCTGTCGCACGCCTGGACGGTCATGATGGTGGCGGGCCGGATCGGCCCGCTGCACGCGTCGGCCGCAGCGGCCGAAGAAACCGCAGGTAGCGTCGCCGAGACGGCGGCGATGGCGGCGAAGACGAGAGCGCGGATCGGCATGGTGCTCCCTCGTGGCGGACCGCGGCCACGAACCCGGCGGCGGCGAGACGGGGTGGACGATCGCCAGACTAGGTCGGCCAGCCATCGGATGTCTAGACCTGACGAAGTGACAACGAATGTCGTGGAGCGGCAACCCGCGTGGGGTCCGGTAGCCTGTGTTCACCATTCGAACAGCGGTACCGGACTTCGGCGGAGGCTCCCGTGACCAAACCGACGCGGTCCCCGGACGCCCGCGCGGACCAGGCGGACATCCAGGCGGTGAGCCGGGTCAGCCAGATCCTGTCGCTGTTCGAGCCCGCGACGCCCGAGGTCACCGCCGCCGAGGTCGCCGAGCGGCTCGGCCTCAACCGCACGACGGCGTACCGGTACTGCACGTCCCTGGTCGCGGCCGGTCTCCTGGAGCGCAGCAACGACGGCGGGTACGTGCCCGGCGGGCTGCTGCTGCAGCTCGGCGCGTTCGCCATCGGGCACCGCCGCGTGGTCAACCTCGCGCCGCGGCACATGCAGGCGCTCTCGCGCGCGACGCAGACCAGCGTCGTGCTGAGCCTGTGGGGCCTCACCGGGCCGGTGGTCTCGCGGGTGGAGGAGAACGCCTCGACGATCGTCATCGTGTCCGTGCGGGTGGGCAGCCACCTGCCGCTGGACACCGCGCAGAGCAAGGTGTTCCTCGCCTACCACGCCGACCAGCTGTCGATGGAACGGCTGATCGGCAACCTGTCCGGCACCGCGCGCGACGAGCTGCGCGCCGACGTCGACCGAGTCCGCGAAGTCGGCCACTGTTCGGCGATGAGCACGCCGGGGATAGTGGCGGTGGCGGCCCCGGTCTTCGACGAGTACGGCATCTGCGCGACGATGGCGATCGTGGGCCCGGACAACACGCTGTCGATGGGCGACGACACGCCCGAGCTGCGGGTCGTGGTCGACACCGCGCGCGAGTTGACTCTCGAGCTGGGCGGGCACTACCGGCCCGACGACCTCCAGCGCGCGGTGTAGGGCAGCCACGCCGGCGACGGCAGCGGCACGACGTCCGCGTACTCCCGCGTCCCGGCCAACGCGCTCCCCACGAAATCATCGGACACCCCGGCGACTCCGTCGACCAGCTCCCGGAGCACGGCGGGACCGCCGGTCCACAACGCCGTCACGACTTCGACGGCCCGCGCGCCCGCGGCGAGGAACCGCCGGACGTCGGCCGCCGTGCGGGCGCCGTTCGTTCCTATCAGAGGCACGTCGAGCTGTTGGAAAGCCTTGCCCACCCAGTAGAGGCTCATCGGCAGGCACCCCGGTGAACTCCACGCGCCCCACGATCCCAGCACCGCGCCACCCGACAGGTCGGGAAGGAAACCCGGGTACCGGCCGACCAGCCCGACCGCGTCCGCGCCCGCCGAACGAGCCGCACGGGCCAGCGCGACGACGTCCGACGCCTGGCCCGGCAGCTTCACGAACAACGGGACGTCGACGGCCGCCCGCACGGTCCGCACCGCGTCGGCCACACCGTCCACTTCGGTCAGTTGCCGCACCGCGCGGCCCTCGCGGCCGTGCGGGGCGCCGATGTTCAGCTCGACCGCCGGCACCACCGCAGCCAACGCCCGGCCGATCTGCCCGGCCGCGGCCGGGTCGCCGAGGGTGATGCTGCCGATCACCGGACAGCCGCGGGACGTGCCGTGCGCCACCGCCGCGGCCAACATCGACACCCACTCGTCGAGGTCCACGGCCGCCAGCCCGGACCGGTTGAGCAGGCCGTCACCCGGCCGGCCCGTGCCCGGCGGCCGCACCTCGCCGTCCACGGAAACGAACGCGTAGTCCGCGATCGCCAGCTGCGCCCGGGCGGCGGCACTTTCGTTCACCGACTTGGCCACCACCGCCCCGGCGCCCGCATCGATGCACGCGGTGATCCCGTCGAGGGTCATGGTCAGCTCCGAGGAGCCGACCCACACCGGGTTGGCGGTGGCCAGTCCCCCGACGTCCATTCAGGACAGTTTCGGGATCGTGCTGTCGTCGGCCATGTCGACGTCCTTCGTCTCCGGGCCGAGGAACCCGCCCAGGCTGATCAGCAGGCCCGCCAGGACGATCAGGACACCGGGAGCCAGGTGCGCCGGCATGAACCCGTCGAACTGCTGCAGGTAGAACTGGTAGAACGCCGGCGCGATGAGCGCGAGGCTGTAGCCGACGCCGTAACCGGTCGACCGGATGCTGGCCGGGAACCGCTCGGTCAGGTACGCCGCGATCGGGCCGAACGTGCCCACCGTGAACACGCCGATCAGCACGCCGAACCCGAGCGCCGCGCCGAAACCGCCGTCCGAGGCCATCAGCAGCGTGTACGAACCAGCGCCGAGCACGACCATCGCCAGGCCGTAGCCGATGTAGAACGGCCGTCGCCCGATGCGCTGCGACAGCATGCCGAACAGCGGGTACGACAGCGCCGCGGACGCGTTGATCACCAGCATCGTCAGCGTGACCTCTTTGCTGGACAGCTCCAGGTGCGCCTTCAGCTGCGCCGGCGTCACGGCGGCTTCCATGTTGGTCGCGAGCCACGTGCCGGTCATCAGGACGAACACCTGCCCCAGCGCCCGCGGGTACTTCTTCAGCAGCCGGACGAACGGGAGCTTGTGCTTTTCGCCGGTCAGCTGGGCCGGGGGCTCGTGGACCTGCTTGAGGTAGTAGCGGAACAGCACCGCGGCCAGCAACGCGCCGACGAAGAACGGGATCCGCCAGCCCCACTGCACGTACGCGCTGTGCAGACCCGCGGCGGGCAGCAGCTGCAGCATCAGCAGGGTGAGCGCGGCGATCACCGCGTACGCGGCGGGCGAGGTCGACGTGATGATCGAGGCGTAGAGGCCGCGCTTGTGCTTCGGGCTCCACTCCATCGCCAGCGGCACCGCCGTCGTGTACTCGCCGCCGAGGAAGATCCCGTCGACGAACCGCAGCGCGATGAGGATGCCGACCGACCACATCCCGATCGTCTCGTGCCCGGGCAGGCACGCGGTCAGCAGCGTGATCGTGCCGAACCCGCCGACCGCGACCAGCGTTGTGCGCTTGCGCCCGACCGTGTCGGCGAAGTGGCCGAAGATGACCGCGCCGAGCGGGCGCCCGATCAGCGTCGAGGCGAACACCAGGGACGCCAGCAGGGCCGTCGTGCTCGCGCTCAGGTTCGCGGCCTGGAAGTACGCGGTGGCCGGCGCCAGCACGACGATCGGCAGGTAGATGTCGAACTGGTCGACGAAGTAGGCGAGCGTTCCGCCGCGGACCGCGGCGCGCACCTTCGCGGGGTCCGGGCCGTGCGGGGTGCCGGGGCGAACGGCCGCCTCCGCGGCGTCGGGCGGTGTGGACATCGGCGTCCTCCGTTTTCGAACCTAGTGTTCACGAAGCGAACGTCAGACACTCTAAATACCGCCAACCGTGAATACAAGAGCGGTCACAGGGTTGACAGCCGGTCTTATAGTGAACTTTGACTTCATAATGCGAACGAGAGGCACGCTGATGAGCCCCGCCATCGCCGCCGTCCTGGACGGCCTGGTCGACATGCACGTCCACTCCGGCCCGAGCCCGTTCCCCCGGCGCTTCGATCACGTCGAGGCCGCGCAGGACGGCGCGCGCATCGGGATGCGCGCCATGGTCGCGAAGTCCCACCACCACAACACCCAGATGGACATCCTGGCCATGAAGGGCCGCCTCGAAGGCGTCAAGGCGCAGGCCTTCGGCGGCATCGCGCTGAACAGCACGGTCGGCGGCCTCAACGTGCACGCCGTGCGGATGACCCTGCGGATGGGCGGCAAGGTCGTCTGGTTCCCGACCATCTCCTCCGGCCGGCACATCGACTGCCACCCCGAGGACGGCGCCTTCCCGACCACGACCGTCCCGCTGACGCTGGAACGCATCGACATCGTCGACGGCGAAGGCGCGCTCAAGCCCGAGGCGCTCGAGATCCTCGACGAGATCAAGGAGCAGCGGGCCGTCCTCAACGGCGGGCACATGTACCCCGAGTACATCAAGACGCTGTTCCAGGAGGCCCACGAACGCGGGATGAAGCGGATGGTCGTCAGCCACCCCGACTTCGTCATCGGCGCCGACCCGGCGCTGTGCCGCGAACTGATCGAGTTCGGCGCGTTCATCGAGCACGAGGTCGGCATGTACGACCCCGAAGGCACGCAGAAGTGGGACCCGAAGAACCTGCTGACCTGGATCGAGGCGCTCGGCCCGGAGCACACGGTGCTGGCGTCGGACTTCGGCCAGAAGGCCAACCCGAAGCCGGTCGACGCGTGGCTGCGCGTCGGTGAAGCGCTGCTCGATCTCGGCCTGCCGGAGAAGGACCTGCGGCGGATGGTCCGCGACAACCCGACGTACCTGCTGAACCTCGACGCCTGAAAGGACCCGCTCGTGTACGAAAAGGACGACCCCCGCGCGGGCCTGGCCACCGCGGCCCGGCCCGACAGCGGTGCCGCGATCACCGCCGCGCAGTACCTCGACCTGCGCGAGACGCCGGTCGTGCGGGCGCAGAACGTCATCCTCGTCCACACCGACGCCCGCGACGGCGACGACCTCGACAACGGGACGCTGGAAGGTGAGCTGGCGATCGTCGTCACCGACGCCTCCCCCGCGTTCACGGTGCTCACCGCCGGTGGCGAGACCAAAGTGGACTCGCCGGGGCTCGTCGTGGTCCCGCCCGGCGCTTCCCGGATCAGCGTGCACGGCGACGGTCCGCTGGTCCGGCTGGTCGAAGCGACCGAACCGGCGTGGCGGGATCGCGTCGGCAACGCGGACGCGTACGCCCAGGACCACCCGCGCGTCACGCTGCTGGAGCGCTGGCCCGCGCCCGCCGAAGAGCGCGTCCGCTTCTACCCGCTGTCGGACGTGCCGGACGACCCGAAGCGGTTCGGCCGCATCTTCCGGACGCGGTCGTTCATGGTGAACTTCCTGCCGCTGCAGGACGGCCCGCGCGACCCGCGCAAGCTCTCACCGCACCACCACGACGACTTCGAGCAGCTTTCCCTGGCCGTGCAAGGGGAATACGTCCACCACATCCGCACGCCGTGGCTGCCCGACAGCACGACCTGGCGGGAGGACGAGCACGTGCGGATCGGCAGCCCGTCGGTGACGGTCATCCCGCCGCCGACCGTGCACACCTCCGCGGCGAGCGACCCCGGCGTGAACCAGCTGATCGACATCTTCAGCCCGCCGCGGGTGGACTTCTCGGAGAAACCGGGCTGGGTCCTGAACGCCGACGATTACCCGATGCCGTGAGCGCGCGCACTGGCGGCGGGTTGTTCACCCGCTCGCACACCCCCGTGGGCACCTGGCTCAAGATCGCCTCGACCGAGCCGGCCGAGATCATGGCGTTCGCCGGCTTCGACTTCGTCGTCGTCGACCTGGAACACGCACCTCTGGACCTGGTGACGGCGTACCGGCTGATCAACACCGCGGCCGCGCTCGGCATGACGCCGCTGGTGCGCGTGCCGGACAAGACACCGTCGACGATCCAGAAGATCCTCGACGCGGGCGCGAGGGGCATCCTCGTCCCGCACGTCGACACGGTCGAAGAGGCGGCGGCGGTCGGGCGGGCGTGCCGGTTCCCGCCGCACGGCGTCCGCGGCGCCGGCGGCACCAGCCGGGCGGGCTCGTGGGGCCTGCGCCCGAACGCGGAGTACCTCGCGGAAGGCAACGACGACGTGCTGTGCATTCCACAGCTGGAAAGCGTCGAGGCGATCAAGGCCGCGCCGGACATGCTCGCACTGGACACAGTGGACGCCGTGTTCGTCGGCGCGGCGGACCTGTCGATGTCGATGGGCTCGACGCCCGCGTCGCCGGACGTGCTCGACCTCGTCGCCTCGGCGATCGCGGCCGCGCACGACGCCGGGAAGAAGTGCGGGCTCGCGTTCGGCGGGGCCCCGGAGAAGGCCGCGCGGGCGGTCCGGGACGGCTGCGATTTCGTCCTGCTCAGCAACGACACGACGATGCTGGCCGAAGCCGCCCGCGGCCTCGTCACGGCCTTCCGGGACGCGGCTTCATGACGCTTTCCCTGCCGCGCACGGCGTTGTCGATCGCCGAACTGGACGACCTCGACCACGACGGGGCCGTCCGGTTCGTCCGGGCGCTCGAGGAGTTCGGCCACCGGATGGTCTGGATTCCCGAGGTCAACGGCCGCGAGGCGTTCACGACGGCGGCCCTGGTCCTGGCGTCGACGTCGTCCTTGATCGTCGGCAACGGCGTCGCGCGGGCCCTGGAGCGCGTGCCGAAGTCGGCGGGCTCGGCGGCGCGGGACCTCGCCGCCGGCCACCCCGGGCGGTACGTGCTCGGGCTCGGGGTCAGCGGCGCGGTCCGCGAACGCGGGGTCGGGCCGCTGCCGTTCCTGCGGGAGTACCTCGACGGCGTCGACAAGGTGGCGCCCGGGGTGCCGAAGGTGCTCGGCGCGTACTCGGAGGGGATCACGCGGCTGGCGGCCGAGCGGGCCGACGGGCTGATCACCTTCCTCGTCACGCCGGAGCACACCCGCTGGGCGCGCGAGACGGTCGGGGACCTGTTCCTGTCCGTCGTCCAGTGGGCGGTGGTCGGCCGGTCGCGCGCCGCCGCCCGCGAGGTCGCCCGGGACCGGCTCGCCTACTACCTGACGCTCCCCCACCAGCTCGCGAAGCTGAAGCGGCTCGGCTTCACCGACGCCGATCTCACGCCGCCGGGATCCGACCGGCTCGTCGACGCGCTCGTCGCCTGCGGCACGCCTTCGCAAGTCCGGGAAGCGGTGCGGGCGCAGTACGACGCGGGTGCCACCCAGGTCGCGTTGACGCTGGTCGGCCCGCTCGACGACGCGAAGCTCGACGCCTACCGGGCCCTCGCCTTGGAGGAAAACTGATGCGCACGGCCGAGAAAGTCATCATCACCACCGCGATCACGGGCTCGGTGAACATCCCGTCGCAGAGCCCGCACCTGCCCCTGTCCGCCGACGAGGTCGCCGACGCCGCTTTGGAGGCGATCGAGGCCGGGTCGGCGATCGTCCACCTGCACGCCCGTGAGCCGGACGGCCGGCCGACGCCCGACCCCGACGTGTTCGAGAAGATCGTCGGGCGGATCACCGCGGAGTCCGACGCCGTCATCAACATCACCACCGGTGGCGCGTCGTCGATGACCATGGACGAACGGCTCGCGGCCGCCTACCGGCTGCGGCCGGAGCTCGCGTCGATGAACATGGGGTCGATGAACTTCGTCTACTCGGGCATCGCCGACAAGGTGACGGAGTGGAAGCACGACTGGGAAAAGCCGTACGTGCTCAACACTTACTCCCATCCGTTCGTGAACACGTTCGACAAGATCGAGCACACGCTGCGGACGCTCGGCGAGTCCGGGACGCGGTTCGAGTACGAGTGCTACGACATCGGGCACCTGTACTCACTGGCGTACTTCGTGGAGCTGGGCCTGGCAAAACCGCCGTTGCTGATCCAGGGCGTGTTCGGCGTCCTGGGCGGGATCGGCGCCGACCACGCGAACCTGGAACACATGGTGCGCATCGCGGACAAGCTGTTTGGCGACGACTACGCGTTTTCGGCGTTCGCCGCGGGCCGCGACCAGATCGGCTTCGGCACGCACAGCGCGTGGCTCGGCGGGCACGTGCGGGTCGGCCTGGAGGACAGCCTGTGGATCGGCAAGGGGCGGCTCGCGGAGAGCAACGCCCAGCAGGTCCGGAAGATCCGGGCGGTGGTGGAGGATCTGGGCAAGCCGATCGCCACCCCGGCCGACGCGCGCGCGATGCTGGCACTGCGAGGAGGAACGGCATGAGCTTGCTGACGGGCAAGGTGGTCCTGGTCGTCGGGGCCAGTTCGGGCATCGGCGCGGACGCCGCGCGGGTGTTCGCTTCGGACGGTGCTTCGGTGATGCTGGTGGCCCGGAACGAAGAACCGTTGGCCAAATTGGCGGCGGAGCTTTCCGACCACGACGTCGCTTACACGACGGGCGATGTGTCTTCGGCGTCCGATGTGGACGCTTTCGTTTCGGCGACGGTGTCCCGCTTCGGCCGCCTCGACGGCGCGTTCAACAACGCGGCGATGGGCGGCGGCGGCCGGCTCGACCAGGTGTCCGAAGAGGACTTCGACCGGATCATGGCGGTGAACGTCAAGGGCACGTGGCTGTGCCTGCGGGCGGAGGTCGCGGTGATGGAGAAGCAGGGATCGGGCTCGATCGTGAACGTGAGCAGCATCGGCGGCCTGCGCGGCAGCCCGGGCATGGGCGCGTACCAGGCGACGAAGCACGCGGTGATCGGCCTGACCCGCACGGCCGCCCACGACTTCGGGCCGCTGGGCATCCGGGTCAACGTGCTGGCCCCGGGCCCGACGGAAACACCGATGCTGGACGAGCTGCGCCGCACGATCCCGGGCGGGGTGGAGGCCCGGATCGCGGCGACGCCGTTGCGCAAGGCGGGCACGGGAACGGAAGTGGGCTCGACGGCGGCGTTCCTGCTGAGCGACCGGGCGAGCCACTTGAGCGGAGTGGTGGTCCCGGTCGACGGCGGCTTCACGGCGTAGTCCCGCCGGGTGGTGGCCAAGCCCCGCCACCCGGCTACGCCTCGTCAGCAACCGGCGGGATTGGCACCTTGAACCGGGGCCGCCGCCGGATGCCGGCTACTCGCAACGGGTTCAAGTACAAACGCGACCGAGCGCGCGCGATCAGCGCGAACTCGCGAAGGTAAGGCCAGACCGGCGTTCCCTCCTGCTGGGAGTCACGCAAGGCCAAGAAACCGGACTCCTCGGCGGCATCGACGATTCGAACGACAGTCAGTCCCCACAACGCGATCGCATCGGACATCGAGACGTACCGGCGGCAGCACAGGAAGCCCAGCATGTTGAGGGACGCCAGCGCGTGGTTTGCCGACCGGAAATCGTCGGCTGACAGAGCTTCGGGAGACTCCCCGGTCTCGCGCAGCTCGAAGACGACTCGCCGGCCGTGCTGGTTCTCGGGGACCAGCTGCTTCTCATGCGCGTTCAACAGCAGGTCCCGGCGGGAAGTCCGCCGGTTGTAGACGAACACGAACGTGCTGAGCAGCACCGCGATGAACGACACGACGACGGCCATGCACGGAGGATGCCCGACGATTCCGGAGGGCGGCAAGCAGCCGGTTCGCCGCCCTCCACCCCGCTTCAGGCCAGGTCGGGGATCAGCTCGCCGATCAGCCGGATGCTCTTCAGCACCTTTTCGTGCGGGATGCCGCCGATCTGCTGGAGGCACATCATCCGGTCGATGCCCAGTTCGGCGTACGCGCGCAGCTTCTTGCGGCACGTCTCCGGGCTGCCCACGATCAGCGAGTCCTGCGCGCTCAGGACCTCGAACACCTCGTCGTCCGGGACCTGCTCGCCCTGCAGGATCCGGGCGATCAGGAGGTTCGCCTCCGACGGCGAGTTCGACGCCTCGCCGCGCAGGAATTCGCCCGTCAGGCCCGGGGACTTCACCAGCTCCTCGTTGCGGGCGTTGGCGCGCACGAACTCCGTCGCCGCTTCGAAGAACGTCAGCGCCGTCACCGTGTACCACGCCGCGGCCGCCGCCGCGCCGTTGCGCATGGCCTCTTCGTCCGTGTCCGCGCAGTGGACGAACGTGAAGAAGCCGACCTGGTCGTTGACGAACGCCCCGACCGGGTCCGTGCACTCCGCGGCCGCCGCCCGGTACAGGTCGATCAGGCGGCCCGCGCGTTCCAGGGACTCCCACATGGTCGTCCCCAGTACGCCCACCCCGCGCCGGCCGGCCTCCTCGAACGACGCCGGGCTGGCGGCCGCCTGCCACAGCGGCGGGTGCGGCTTCTGCAGCGGCTTCGGCCCGATCCCGACGCCGTCGACGCGGTAGGCGTCGCTCTCGTAGGAGAACCGCTCGGAGGTCCACATCTTCGGCACCATCTCGAAGGCCTGCTGCGTCTGGGCGCGCGCGTCGTCGGGCTCGATGCCGAAGAGGCGCCACTCGGGGATGGTCGACCGGGTCAGCCCCAGCTCGACGCGCCCGCCGCTGAGGTGGTCGAGCGTCGCCGCGCGCTCGGCGACGCGGATGGGGTGGTTGAACCGCCCGGGCGCGAGCACCGCGGAGTGCCCGAGCCGGATCCGGCTGGTCCGCTGCGAAAGCGCGGCGAGCATCAGTTCGGGCGCGGACGAGAGGCTGAATTCGCCGGCGCCGTGGTGCTCGACCTGCCACCAGCACCCGTAGCCGAGCTCGTCGGCGAGGACGGCCTGGTCGATCGCCTGCCGGAACCGCAGCTGCTCGTGCCCTTCGGGCCAGGGTCGCGGGTTCTGGATTTCGTTGAACAGGTCGATCTTCATCCACGGCTCCTCTTCATCGGGGTCACCGCAAGGTCAGTCTCCGAGAGCTACCGGGTCGTTACGGATGGTCACCCGGACGGAGCAGCTTGGTCCTCGGCCCGTCCCGGTGGCACGCTTTTCACCGGACGGAAGGCGGTGCCCATGGCGATCCAGCCGGACGGGCCGCGGCGGGCCGAGGTGCTCGCCGCTCTTTCGCTCGCCGTCGATCTCGGGCTCGGGCAGCCCATGGAGCACATGCTGCGTTCCGCACTGATCGCCACGCGGCTCGCCGACCGGCTCGGGCTCGACGACGAGCAGCGCGGCACCACCTTCTACGCCACCCTCGTCGCCTGGATCGGCTGCCACGCCGACTCGCACGAACTGGCCGCGTGGTTCGGCGACGACATCGCCTTCCGCTCCGCCACCTACCGCGTCGACTGGGCCGGCCTGCCCTTCCTGCGCCTGCTCGCCACGCACGCCGGCCGGGACCGGACGCCCGTCGCGCGGGGTGTCGTCGCGGCCGCGTTCCTCCTGCGGGCCCGCGGCCGGCTCGCCGAGCTCATCCACTCCCACTGCTCGTCCGCCGGGCGGCTCGCCGACCGGCTCGGGCTCAACGAGACCGTCGCCCGGGCGCTGGCCGGCACCTTCGAACGGTGGGACGGCAGCGGCCTGCCCGCCGGCGCCCGCGGCGACCGGCTCCCGATCGAGGTGCGGGTCGTGCACCTGGCCGAGGTCGCCGAGGTCCACCTGCGCCGCGGTGGGGTCGCGGCCGCCGTCGCGATGGCCCAGGCACGCAGCGGCCGCCAGTTCGACCCCGCCGTCGTCGCGGCTTTCACCGGCGCCGCAAGCGAAATACTGGACGGCCTGCTCGACGCCGACGTCTGGACGGCCGCCCTCGAACAGGCCCCCGACCGCGACCGGACGCTGACCGGCGACGAGCTCGACGAGCTGCTCACCGCGATCGGCGACTTCGCCGACCTCAAGTGCCCGTTCGCCATCGGGCACTCGCGCGGCGTCGCGGACCTCGCCGCCGAAGCCGCCCGCCACAGTGGACTGTCCGAACCGGACGTCCGGCTCGTCCGGCGGGCCGGGCTGGTGCACAACCTCGGCCGGATGGGCGTGCCCAACAGCATCTGGGAGAAACCCGGCCCGCTGACCGAAGCCGAGCGGGAACGCGTCCGGCTGCACCCCTACCTGACCGGCCGGATCCTGCGCCGGGTAACGGGTTTGGAGCAGGTCGCCGCGGTCGCGGCGGCGCACCACGAACGGCTCGACGGCTCCGGCTATCCCCTCGGCGCGGCCGGCGCGGCGCTCAGCCCGCACGCCCGGCTGCTCGCCGCCGCCGACGTCTACCACGCGTTGCGCGAACCGCGGCCGCACCGCCCGGCGCGCGACGCCGTGGACGCGGCCGAAATCCTGCGGCAGCAGGCACGGGAGTCCAAATTGGACACTCATGCCGTCGACGCCGTGCTGCTCGCGGCCGGGCACGCGCGCCGCCGGGCGGCCCACCCCGCGGGGCTGACCGGGCGCGAGGTCGAGGTGCTGCGGCTGCTCGCCGGCGGGGGCACGAACCGGGCGATCGCGCGGGCGCTGTCGATCAGCGAGAAGACGGTCCGCAACCACGTCGAGCACATCTACGCCAAAGCCGGCGTCTCCAACCGGACCGGCGCCGGGCTGTTCGCGCTCGAACACGGCATCGCCGGCCTGCCCGGAAGATGAGGCATCCGCCCCATGCGCGGGCGGGCGGCCGGGCACGAGGCTGGGGCGCACCGAAAGGAGCCCATCATGCCCACCCGTGCCGTCATCAGCCTCACCACCGGACTCGAAGACCCCGAGAAGGTCACCGTCGCGTTCCTCGTCGCGGTCGGCGCCGCCGAACAGCACCGCGCGACCCTGATGTTCCTCACCAAGGAGGCGGTCCGCCTCGCCCTCGACGGGTTCGCCCAGGCGACGGCCTGCGAGGGCTGCCCGCCGCTGGCCGACCTGGTCAAGCGCTACGAAGCCGCCGGCGGCCGGTTCCTGGTCTGCCCGATCTGCTTCACCGCCCGCCACCTCACCGACGAAGGTCTGGTCGCGAACGCGTCCCTCGGCGGCACCGTGCCGATGTGGGAGTGGATCGGCGACGAGCCCGTCACGACGTTCAGCTACTGACGATGACCACCGCAGGAGAGAAGTTCGCCCGCGCCCTCGCGGCCCGCGACGCCGCCGGGCTGCGCGCGGTGCTGGCCGGCGAAGTCGATTTCGCCGCGCTCACCCCGGGCCGCCACTGGAGCGCCACCGATCCCGCGGAGATCGTCGACGACGTGATCTTCGGCCGCTGGTTCGGTCCCGGCCGGACGATCCACGAGCTGTGCTCGGTGACGACCGGCCGGGTCGCGGACTGCGAGCACGTCACCTACCGGCTGCGCGTCGAGCGCGACGGCGTCGACCACCTCGTCGAGCAGCAGGCGTACTACACGGCGCAAAACGGCGAAATCGGCTGGCTGCGCGTCCTCTGCTCGGGCTACCGGGCGCTCGCGGGCTGAGAATCCGATCACGTCGGCGTGGCTCGCCGCGCCGCGGGGCCGTCCGCCTGCCATCCTCTTGCGGTCAGGGAGACAGGCGGACGGAGGCACCCGTGGGCGTCATCAGCTGGATCGTGCTCGGGCTCATCGCGGGCTTGATCGCGAAGGCCCTCATGCCGGGCAAGGACCCCGGCGGCTGCATCATCACGATCCTGCTGGGCATAGCCGGCGCGTTCGTCGGCGGCTGGGTCGGCAAGACCTTGTTCCACACGGATCTCGGCACGTTCTTCGATCTCCGCACGTGGGGCCTGGCCATCCTCGGCGCGCTGATCATCCTGGTCATCTACCGAATGGTCTTCGGCCGCAGCCGCCGCGACTAGCCCGCGCCGTCGCCGCAGCCCAGGGCGGCAGGTGATAATCCACGCCCATGAGCGCGGAACTGGAAATCCTGCTGGTCGAGTACCAAGCCTTGCGCGAGGACGACCGCGGGACCTCCGGCAGCCAAAGCGCACTGGCCAGCGTGTTCGTGGCCTTGCTGGCCGGGCTGTTCGCGATCTTGGTCGGCGACTGCCGGTTCCGCGGTGCGGCGATGGCCGCGGCCAAGAGCGCCGGAAGTTGTTACGACCTTCCGGAGCCCGTGTACGTCGCGGCTCCGGCGTTGCCGTTCGCCGTGCTGTGCTACATCATCATGCTCGGCACGCAGGTGACCATCAAAAGCTTCTACATGCGAGCGATCGAGAACGAGCTGCGGCGCCACCGCACCGAGCTGCGCGCCATCCCGGGGATCCTGGCCGGCTCGGCGACCGAGCTCGTCCTGGCGATCACGAGCCCGAGGCGCGGCAGGCGCTCCTACTTCGTCATGTTGCTCTTCCTTACCTTGAGCTTCGCCGTCGCACTCGGTGGGTGGGTCGTGTTCGTGGCCCTCAGCCTGTCCGTCCCGGCCATGATCGCGATGTTCGCGCTCTACGCTCCGCTGCTGGCGCTCCTGCTCCAGCAAGGGATCCTCGCCAACACGGGTTGCCGGAAACTCCTGCACGGCGCGGCGGAACACCTGCGGAACAGCCGGGACTACCCTCTGACCGCCCTGGCGCCGGAAGCCGGGCCGATCCACCGGCCCGGCGAGCGATCGCTGCTTTCCTACCTGGTGCTCCCCCGCCCGCTCGACACGGTCAAATGGACTTTCATCCCGATCGCCTACGCGGTAGGAGCGGTCACCGCCGGCCAGTGGCCAGGCGGCTCCGGCCTGCTGGCAGCGGCCGCGGGCTGGCTGGTCTTCGAGTACCTGATCTACCAGGGCCGCTACCAGTGGAACGACATCCGCGGCCTGGCCGACGACCAGAACCACCCGGCTCGCCGCGAACGAGGGCGGCTACCGGTGAGCCGTCGGGGACCACTCCACTCGGTGGCGCTGAGCACCATCGTGATCGTGGCCCGTGCCGTGCTGGCCGTGGTCATCGCGTTCACGGTCGTTCCGTCGCCGGTCTCGGCGGTCATCCTGATCTCGTTCGCGGGCGTCTGGGTTCCGGCCTGGCTCTACGAATTCCTCCGGGCCGGGACCTCGCGCCCCGGTAGCCGGGCCGTGGCGATCTGGCTGGTGGTCGGGGTCGGGTACGCCGTGCGAGCTTCGGCCGGGTTGGCGCTGGCCGGCATCGTCCCCCATGGGCAGACCGCGGGCACGTTCTTCTTGTTCGCTGCGGCAGCCTGGGCCTTCGGGATCGTCTTCGTAACGCTGACGTGGGTCTTGGAGGCCATCGGCCACTGCGCCCAGGCTGCCGACGGGACGCTCGAGAAGCCGGCCGGTCTGGTGGCGAAGCCGCATCTGGAGCGCCTGTTGCGTTTCACACCGTTCCCGTCGCGATCGGTGCCGAGTGCCGACGGTTCGGCGGCGTCGCTGCGTGCCCTCACCGGGAAATCTGCTGTCGTGACGCCGTGGAACGCGGGGCTCGTCGTCGCCACCGTCTGCGGGATAGCCGCCTGCGCGCACGGCGGGCAGTTGCTCCTCACGGTGGCGGGTGGTCTGGCCGCGGGGTTCGTCGTCTTGACGCCGTCGGTTGCGGGACGCTGGGTCGTCACTGTGGTGACGGTCGCGGCGCTCGGCCTCACCGCCGCGTCGGTCGGCGACTGGCGCGGTACGACCGGCGCGACCGCGGTGGCAGGGCTTTTTTTCGTCGTGTACTGCGTCTTCCGCCAGTCGGCGTACCAGGATCTCCGGGACGCCCTCAAGAAAGTGGGCGTGGGAATCGCTTCGCTGAAGAACCGGGCGGGCCGGGCCGCGACCTGGCTGGTGATGCGGTTGGTCGGCCGCCGGACGTGGGCCCTCGTGACCGGCTCGGCCCCACCCGCGGAGTGACCGTGACCGTGGGGCCGAGTGTCCGGCGGCCGACCTGACACCGGTCAGTTCAGGCTCACGCCGTAGGCGCTCATCGCCTCGCCGACCGGCTGGAAGAACGACGTCCCGGTGCCCTTGCCGGACGTGATGCCGAGGCCGACGCTGCCGGCGAACAGGCAGCCGCCCGAGTCGCCCGGGTTGACCAGCGCGTTCGTCTGGATCAGCTGGGACACCGAGCCCTCGGCGTAGTTCACCGTCACGTTCGTGCGCGTGACCGAGCCCGACGTCAGGCGCGTGGTGCTGCCGCTCTTGCTGATCCGCTGGCCGACCGTCGCGGTGCCGGCCGAGCTGATCCGCTGCGTGGAGCCGTTCCACAGGGTGACCGCGCCCGGCGCGCTGCCGGTGGTGTTGCGGATCAGGCCGTAGTCGTTGCCCGGGAAGCTCGACCCCTGCGACGGGCCGACGTTCCACTGCGACACCGCGCGCGTGCAGTGGCCGGCGTCGAGGATGTAGTTCTGGCCGCCGCGGTTGGTGTTGAAGCCGACCGAACAGCGGGTGCCGCCGCCGGTGATGGCCTCGCCGTTGTAGATCGCCGTGTGCATCTCGCCGGCGACCCGCTCGACCCGGACGCGGTCGCCCAGCGACGCCGCGGCCGTCAGCAGCGCGTCGGTGCCCTTGGCCGCGTCCGCGACCGTCAGCACGACCTGGTTGGTCTTCGGGTCGAGCCCGACCGAGGTGTGCGCGACGGCGGGCAGCGCCTGCAGGGCGTTCTGCGCGCCCGCGAGCGCCGCGCTCGAGTGCTTGACGACCCGGGCCTGCGCGCCGGACGCGGTGACCCGGTCGGCGGCCGCCTGGTCGAGCACGTTCACCACGGGTTTCGCGGCGGCGTCGAGGTAGCCGTCGACCGCGCGGGTGCCGAGCGCGGCGGTGACCTGGTGCAGGGTCTCGACGCTCGCCGCCTGCGTCCGCAGCAGCGCGACCGCCGCGGACTCGCTGACGCCGGCCTCCGCGGCGAGGGACGCGACGGCGTCGCGCTGGACGTCCGGTGAGTAGCCGTCGATGGTGACCGCGCCGGCCGGGCTCGTCAGGAAGCCGGCGACCGCGGCGGTGGCCACCAGCGCGGTGGCGCTGCGGGCGAGCAGGTGTCTTGTGCGCATGCCGGTACTCGCTTTCACGGGGAACCGGCGCGAGGGATGGCCACGCCGGTCGCGATGGGGGTGTCCGCCCGAGCCTGCTGCCGCCTGGAAGACCGCGGTACCGACTTTCGTCGTACAGGACAAAAGATAGGTACCGGGCATATCGGACGCCACCCTCCGCCCGCACAGTAACCGGGCAGCGACGGCGGACCAGTCCCCTGCTGCGGTCCGCTCGACCGTCCACTTGCGACAGACCGGCGGCTCAACCCCCGGCGGGCCAGGCGATGTCGTCGATCGTCAGGAACGGCTCCCCGGCCACCAGCGCGGGCGTGCTGCCGGTGAACGCCCGGACGTCCCGGTGGAGGTGGGACTGGTCGGCGTAGCCGGCGTCGGCCGCGACGCGCGCCGCGTCCTGGCCGGCGACCAGGCGGTGCACGGCGTGGTCGAAGCGCACGAGCCGCGCCGCGCGCTTGGGTGGCAGCCCGACCTGAGCCTGGAACCGGGACCACAGGCGCTTGCGGCTCCAGCCGACCTCGGCGGCCAGCCGGTCGACGCGGACCCGGCCGCGGGTGCGGACCAGCCGGTGCCAGGCCCACGCGACCTCCGGGTCGGCCCGCGGTCCCGTCTCCCCGCGACGGGCGAGCAGCGCGTCGGTCAGCGCGAACCGCTCGTCCCACGAAGGGGTCTCGCTCAGCCGCTCGCCGAGCCGGGCCGCCTCCCGGCCCCACAGGTCGTCCAGGGTCACGAACCCGGCCAGCTCGCCCGGGCGGACGCCGAGGACCGCGCCCGCGACGACCGGCGGCAGGCGGACCTGCACGCAGGCGAAGTCCGTCGCGTGGGTGATGCGCGTCAGGCCGAACCCGAGCCCGGCCACGACGCTCCCCCGCTGCCCGCGCCCGGCGGCGTCGGCCACGGCGACGGTCCCGGCGCCGAAGATCACGGCCAGCGTCACGGCCGGGGGCGGGATCAGCCGGAGGCCGGCCGGGGTGCGGCCGCGGTCGCGGAAGCCGGCCATCGCCGCCCCGGCGACCCGGCCGGGGCGGGCCGGGCGAGCGACGTCCCACAGGGCCTCGGCCACGGCTCCAAGTTACGCGGAACATTCGTCCAAGCCACGCGGGCGGCCGCACGGCCAGGCTCGGCGCATGACGAACCTGCACGTGACCGACGACGGCCCCCGCGACGCCCCGGTCCTCCTCCTCGTCCACGGATCCGCATCCTCGACCCGATCCTGGGACGCCCTGCTGCCCCTGCTGACCGGACACCACCGCGTGGTCCGGGTCGACCTGCTCGGGCACGGCCGGTCCGGTAAGCCGGCCGACGCCGGCTACGGCGTTCCCGAGCAGGCCCGCCGGGCCGGGGCCGAGCTGGACCGGCTCGGCATCGGCCACGCCGTCGCCGTCGGCCACTCGTCCGGCGGCTTGGTCGCGACCGCGCTCGCCGAGGAGCGGCCCGGCCTGGTGACCGCGGTGGTGCTGGTGAACACGGGACCGGGGATGGACACCTACATCGGTCCGCAGACCGCGTTCGCCCCGGAACAGTGGGCGGAGCTGACCGACGGGCAGATCCGCGACGCCATGACTTCCGCGTTCGGCCGGCCCGATTGCGAAGCTCCGGCGTCGCTCGTCGAGGACGTGCGCGCGATGACCTTCGCGACGTTCACCGCGGCGCAGCGGGCGGCCGTCGAGTACCTGGTGCGGCAACCGGTCCCGGACCGCTTGACGGCGCTGGGCAAGCCGGTGCTGGTGCTCTTCGGCGAGGACGACCGGCGCTGGCGGCCGTCGACGTCCCTCGCGGCTTACCGGACCGTGCCGGGCGCGCGGGTCGTTCCACTGCCCGGCGCCGGCCATTCGCCGATCCTCGAAGACCCGGCGGCGACCGCGGCGGCGTTGCTGGCGTTCACGCTGAACAGGCGGAGTTCGGCCAGCCCGCGCACGTAGCGGCTGGCGCGCAGGTCGCTCGGCATGACGAGCGTCGGCCGCGGCAGGAGCTCGCCGTTGTACCGCGTCGCCAGCAGCGCGGCGCAGTGACCGAACTCGGGATCGATCTCCGCCAGCGACAGCACGACCCGGAAGCCGTCCTCGGCGACGGCCACCACGACCACGGTCAGGCCGGACATCTTGTGCCGCGGATCCAGCGGCAGCGGGCCCTCGCGCAGGACGTCGTAGAGGTGGACGCCGTGCACCTCGTGCCGTTCCCGCTTGCGCCGGGTGACGTATTCGACGTCGAGCCGGACCTGCGAGCGGGCCCGCAGGTCGCCGATGTCGAGCAGCCGCGAAGCACACCCCGTCCCGGTCACGAGCACGCGCCCGGCCGGCGGCGGGGGGTGCTGCTCGAGGGACGTCACGCCCCCAACGCTAAGCCGCGGCCGCGGTGCCGGGCATCCACCGATCAGGCACGAAATGGTCGCGAATGCGGCACGATCCGCGGCGGGAACCCGCAGAAGCGGAGGTACCGGTCAGCCAGTGGCGAGGGAGATCTCCGTCGACTTGACCAGCGCGACCACCGGGGTGCCCGCTTCGAGCCCCAGCTCGGCGACGGCTTCCCGGGTGATGGACGCGGTGAGCTCCCCACCGTCGACGGCGACCTTCACCGTCGCCATCGCGCCGCCGGCCGCGACGGCGGTGACCCGGCCGGGCAGCTGGTTGCGGATGCTGATGCCGGTGACCGGCCCGGTGGCCAGCGACACCTCGGTCGACTTGACCAGCGCGCGCACGGCCGTCCCCTCGGCGAGGCCGAGGTCTTCGACGGCTTCCCGCGTGACCGCGGCGGTGATCTCCTGCCCGCCGGACAAACGCGCCTTGACGGTCGCCATCGCCTCGCCGGCCGTCACGGCGGAGACCGTCCCGGCGAGCTGGTTGCGGATGCTCAAGCCCATGGGCCGCACGGTAATCGCCCGCCGGCACTCGCGCATCCCGCGCGAGCATAACCCTGTCCAATACCCACTTTCGAGCGCTCTCAAACAAGCCCGGCTCGACCTCCGCCACCCCGGCCCCGGGTGGCAGGATGTGGCCGATGAGCATGCGGACCAGGAACAACGTCGTCGAGACCGGGCGCGAAGACGGGCCGGTCGTGCTGCTCGCGCACGGCTTCGGCTGCGACCAGAACCTGTGGCGCCTCGTCGTCCCCGCCCTCGCCGAGCGGTACCGCGTCGTGCTGTTCGACCACACCGGCGCCGGGCGCTCGGACCTGTCCGCCTGGACCCCGGAGCGCTACGGCACCCTCGACGGCTACGCCGACGACGTCCTAGCCCTGTGCCGCGAACTCGACCTGACCGACGTGGTGCTCGTCGGGCACTCGGTCAGCGCGATGATCGCCGTCCTGGCCGCCAACCGCGAGCCCGAGCGGTTCGCGAAGCTCGTGCTGCTCACGCCGTCGCCGTGCTACATCGACGACGACGGCTACCGCGGCGGCTTCAGCCGCGAGGACATCGACGAGCTGCTCGAAGCGCTCGAGTCGAACTACCTCGGCTGGTCGGCGACGATGGCGCCGGTCATCATGGGCAACCCCGACCGCCCGGAGCTGGGCGAAGAGCTGACGAACAGCTTCTGCCGCACCGATCCCGCGATCGCGCGGGTCTTCGCGCGCGCCACGTTCCTTTCCGACAACCGCGCCGACCTCGCGAAGGTCTCCGTGCCGACGCTGGTCGTCCAGTGCGCGCAGGACGCCATCGCGCCGCCCGAGGTCGGGCAGTTCACCCACGACGGGATCGCCGGCAGCAGGCTGGTGACGCTCGACGCGATCGGGCACTGCCCGCAGCTGAGCGCGCCCGAAGCCACCGCGGCCGCGATCGAGGCGTTCGTGAGCGGCCCATGATGTGCGACGCCGGCGCGGGTGGCCGGGAAGACGCGGACCCGGCGTTTTCCGCGCTGCTGGAGGACAGCGCGGAGGACCTCTACGAGAACGCCCCCTGCGGCTACCTGTCGACGCTGCTGGACGGCACCGTCGCGAAGATCAACGCGACCTTGCTGGGCTGGCTCGGCTACGAGCGCGAGGAGATCGTCGGCCGACGGCAGTTCTCCGACCTGCTGACCGTCGGCGGCCGGCTGTACCACGAGACGCACTTCGCGCCGCTGCTGCGCATGCAGGGCGAGCTCGGCGGCGTCGCACTGGAGCTGAAGACGGCGAGCGGCGGCCGGCTGCCGGTGCTGGTGACCTCGAAGATCAAGACGGGGCTCGACGGCGAGGCCCAGCTCGTCCGCACCACGGTGTTCGACGCGCGCGACCGCCGCGCCTACGAACGGGAACTGCTGCGGGCGCGCGACGAGGCCGAGCGGGAACGCGACCGCGTGCAGCGCCTGGCGCGGACCCTCCAGCAGACGCTGCTGCCGCCGTCACCGGCCGAGGTGCCGGGCATGCAGGTCGCGGCGTACTACCACCCGGCGTCGGCCGACGAGGTCGGCGGCGACTTCTACGACCTGTTCCCGGTGACCGGCGACACGTGGGGGTTCTTCCTCGGCGACGTCTCGGGCAAGGGCGCGCCGGCCGCGGTGGTGACGTCGCTCGCGCGCTACACGCTCCGGGCGGCCGCGGTGCACGACCCGGACCCGGCCGTCGCGCTCGGCACCCTCAACACGGTGCTCAACCAGCAGTTCCACCGCACCGATCCGCGCTACTGCACGGTGATCAACGGCCGCATCCGGCCGGACGGCGACCACGCCGCGGTCACCCTGGCCGGCGGCGGCCACCCGCCGGCGTTGCTGATCCCGGCCGGCGGGACCGCCCGGTTCCTGCCGCTGCGGGGCGGCCAGCTGGTCGGCGCCCTGCCCAGCGCGCGGTTCGTCTCCGCCGACGTGCGCCTGGCGCCCGGCGACACGCTGCTGCTCTACACCGACGGGCTGACCGAAGCCCGCGCGAACGGCCGCACCCGCTACAGCGAGGACCGGCTTCGCGAAGACCTGACCGGCCTGGCGCCGACGACCGCCCCGGCGGTCGTCGAGGCGGTCACCACCCTGCTGGCCGGCTTCGGCGACGGCGTCGAGGACGACACCGCCCTGCTGGCGTTCAGCATCCCCCTGCCCGGAGGCGATCAGCCATGACGAGCCCGTTCTCGACGTCGACCGAACCCGCGGACACGGGCCCGATCCTGACCGTCCGGGGTGAGCTCGACGTCGCCACGGCGCCCCAGCTGCGCACCCGGATCGCGGAGCTGGTGCTGGCGGCCGGGCAGCTGCTGGTCGTCGACCTCGCCGGGGTGACGTTCTGCGACTCCAGCGGGATCTCGGCGCTGATCGCGGCGCGCAACGCCGCCGAGGCGGCCGAGGCGTCGCTCGCCCTGGTCGCCGTGCCGGCCCGGCTCACGAGGACGTTCGCGCTGACCGGGCTGTCGGACTTCTTCCCGACCTACCCGACGGCCGAGGAGGCCGTGCGTCAGAGGCAGGGCGGCCGGTAGCCGTCGACGCGCAGGCCGCGGAACTCGAGCCGGTTGGGCGTCTTGCCGACGAAGACCAGGCCGCGGGCTTCGGTGAGCGCCGACGCGAACGAGTACGCCGGCGTCCCCAGCTCCGGCAGTGACGTCCACGCGCGAGGCCGGAAGCTGAAGAACTTCGTGACGAGCTTCCCGCGCGTCGACGGCACCAGCGTGAGCCACTTGTCGCCGCCGCTCCAGTGCGACGCCGGGCGCAGCTGGACGTAGAGGTCGTCGGTCGCGCGGTAGGTCAGCCAGAAGCCCGCCGACCGCGAGAGGTCGGCCTGCGCTTCGAACTGGTTCCCCAGCCACACGACGGCCACGTGCCACTCGGCGTTCAGGAAGTCGATCTTCGCCGTGTACCCGCGTCCTTCAGGGACAAGAAGGTTCCCGGTGGCCGGGACGGTGGTGCCCTCACCGCTCGCGAGCCACTGCTGCAGCCGGTCGATCGACGGCGTCGCGCACTCGCACGGCGTCGGCGGCGACGCGTTCGCAGCCGGGGTGACCAGGGAAAACAGGAGGAGGGATGCGATGACCGCGAGCGTCCGGGCGAAGGCGAGGCGCATGCGGGGAAGCTAGCACACCGGATGTGCGCTGCGTCACGGAATGCGCGTCGATCTTGGGCGCTACACAGGGGTAGGAACCGATCGAACCCCAAGGAGGGCCATGTCCGCCACGACCACGCCGGCCGAAGCCTCGACCACCCCGGTGGTCCCGGTGCTCGACGACTTCGACTTCGACCTCACCGACGGCGCGGCCTGCCGCATCGACGACCCGGACTGCGAAGCCTGCCAGTGAGCCGGTGTCCCCGGTGCGGACCACGTCCGCCCCGGGGACTCGCGGGCACCGTCCACATCGGCTCGACGAGCCCGATCAGTCCGCAGCAGACACCTCAGATCGTGCCCATGTCCAGCGACAGCCAGCGTTCCGGCCGCAGGAACACCACGATGTGCTCGCCGACCTGGTTCCGCTCGAACTCGAGGTACTCGTCGACCTTTTCCGCCGGCAAGTACCGGCTCGCCATCTCCCGGGCCCGCTCGGGGCTGTCCTCCTCGGTCCGCAGCAGCGGTCCCTCGACCGACACGTACCGGACCGTCGGCGTGGCCCGCTGCGCCAGCAGGCTGAACCGCCCCGCCGCCTCGATCGCCTTCATCTTCCGCGACCGCGGCGAGGTCCGGACCCACAGCTCGCCGCCCGGGGTGTACTGGTACCACAGCGGTACCGTCAGCGGCGCCCGGTCCGCGCTCTCCACCACCGACAACGCCCCGATGTGGGGCTCGGCCAAAAACTTCTCGCGTTCTTCCGCCGAAAGTGCCATATCCGGGAAGCTACCCGGCACCACCGACGGCAAACTCACGTCTCCGGCAGCGCGAAGACCTCGTCCACCGAATACCGACGTGGGGACAGGCCTTGCTCGTGGTGGTACCGCAGGTACGCGTCCAAAACGACACGATTGGCTGAAATCCCGTACGGCCACCAGTCCGCACCGAACTGGGCCTCGTTGCGCTCGACCAACGCGTTCACCCACGGCACCATCGTCGGCACCTGGTACAGCCGGCGGTCGCGCCGATAGCGTTCCGCAGCCGACTCCGCCGCCGACGAGAACAGCCGGTAGACCTCCTCCGCCGAATCCAGCAGCTCGCGGCGGATCACCACCGCGTGCATGATCGGGAAGATCCCCGTGCGCCGGTGGTAGTCGCGCTCCAGCGGCTCGAAATCGGGGAACAACCGGACCACGTCCGGGGCGCCGTCCAGCACGCACTGCGGGACGTTCGCCGAGAACAGCGCGTCGATCCCGCCCGTCGCCAGCAGGTCGTTGAGCGCCCGATCGGACGTCGTGACCCGCACGTCGTCCGGGTGCGGGTGCGGGACGAACCCGAACGGTGCCGCCGGGTGCTCCAGCCCGCCGATCACCCACCGGTTCCGCGCCGGCTCGAAGCCGTACTCGTCCATGAGGATTCCCTTGGCCCACACGCCGGAGTCCTGCCCGTACGTGCCGAACTCGCCGATCGTCCGGTCCACGAGGTCGGCCGGTCCGGTGATCCCGGAGCGCTTGTTCACGAAGACGCACGAATGCCGGAACACCCGGTTGGGGAAGATGGGCAGCGCGACGTACGGCAGGCCGGACTCCAGCAGTCGCAAGTAGAAGGTCAGGCCCAGCTCGGCGACGTCGAACTCGTGGTCGCGGATCGTCCGCTCGAAGATCTCCGGCAGTGTGGCGGCCGTTTTCACCGTGACGTCCGGCCGGTCGAACAGGGCTTGCGTCGTGTCGTACCGGTAGCACCCGATCGTGAGAGTCATACCCGCGATCGTTCGCCGGGAGACCCGGCCGCGTCCAAGTCCGGCTCGGTCCACTCGATACCGCACGGGTATCGTGTCGCGGTGGACCTGCGCGCGCTCCGGTACTTCGTGGCGGTCGCCGACGAGCGGCACGTCGGCCGGGCCGCGAGCCGGCTGCACATGACGCAGCCGCCGCTGAGCCGGGCGATCCGGCAGCTGGAGGACGAGCTCGGCGCCGCGTTGTTCGAGCGCACCCCCAAGGGCGTCACCCTCACCCCCGCCGGCACCGCGCTCCACGCCGAAGCCGACGCGCTCCTGGAGCAGGCCGACCGGATCCGCGGCCGGGTCACCGCCGCGGCGGGCGCGGCGAGCCTGACGGTCGGCACCCTCGCCGACGCGGCCGAGCACGTCGGCACCCGGCTGGTCCCGCTGTTCCGGGAGCGCCACCCGCACGTCGACGTCCGCGTCCACGAAACCGGTCTCGGCGACCCGACTGCAGGCCTGCGCACCGGCCTCGTCGACGTCGCGCTGACCCGGACTCCCTTCGACACCACGGGAATCGGCACGCACGTCCTGCGTTCGGTACCGGTCGGGGTGGTGGTGCGCGACGACGACCCGCTCGCCGCCCACCCCGCGGTCCCGGCCGGTGGCCTGGCCGGCCGCCGGTGGGTCCGCCTGCCCGCCGGGACCGATCCACTGTGGACCGCCTACTGGACCGGCGGCGCGGCGGACGAGGGCGCGCCGGTGCTGCGGACCGTCCAGGAATGCCTGCAGGCGGTGCTGTGGAACGGAACCGCGGCGCTCGCCCCGGTCGACCAGCCGCTGCCGGCGGGGCTCGTCGTGGTGCCGCTGGCGGACCGGCCGCCGAGCGACCTCGTGGTCGCGTGGCCGAAGAACGGCCGCAGCCCGCTGGTCCGCAGCTTCGTCCAGGTGGCCGCAACCGGCCACCGGGAGTGATCGCCGGAAACCGGCTCAGCGACTCGAACCGCGCCGGTCAGTGGTAGGGGGCTCCACCGGGCGCCTGGCGAGCCCGAGGCGCCTGCGCCCGCGGTACCTGCCCACGCGGCTGCTGCGCCCGGGGCGCCTGCCCGCGCGGCGCCTGAGCCCGCGGTGCCTGGGCCCGTGACGCCTGCCCGCGCGGCGCCTGCGCTCGAGGCGCCTGTCCCCGCGCAGGTGGTGGCCCGGACCGTCGCACCGGGGGACGCGCCGGAGCCGGCCTCGGCTCGCGACTCTCCTCCGGTGCCCGTGACGGCCGGTTCGCCCACGAATCGAACAGCACGATCAGTCCCGCGAACACCGCGCAGCCGAGCCCGAGCGCCACGTTGACCAGTGACCCGATGATGCCGGCCACCAGCAGCACCGGCAGCACCGCCATCAGGCAGTACGGATCGATCCTGCCGAACTTCGGGCGGGCCGACCCCTCCCGGGGGCTCACCGCGCGACCTCCGCTTTCCCTCGCGCCATGGTCGCAGTATGCAACCCGCGGCGCGGTGCGGCCACCTTCCCGCCGCAAAAAACCGGACAAAGCGACCGATCACGCAGGATTGCGCAGGGCGAGCTCGACTTCGGTGCCGGTCAGCCGGCGGGGACCGACGTAGTACAGCACCGCCCCGGCCGCCAGCTCCGCGTCCCACGGCGGGTTCACCACCAGGCCCTCGCCGGTGCGGGCCGCCAGCACCGTCGCCCCGTACGCGCGCCCCAGTGCCTCGTGGCAGCGGGACGCGGGCAGGCGGCCGAGGGACTCCGGGAGCGTCACCGAGAACGTGTCCGCTCCCCCGGCCGTCATCAGCTCCGCGTACACCTCCGCGATGCCCGGGGACGTCAGCTCCTCCGTCACCATCCGCGGCGTGTGCCACTGGACGCAGCGGATGCGCCGGTCCACGTACCGCACCAGCTCGGCCCGCTCCAGGTCGCGCAGGGTGACGACCACGTGCGCCGCCGGGCTGGCGTGGTCCACCGTCACCGCGACCGCCAGCGCCTCGTTGTCGTCGGCCACGTCGACCAAGACCGCGGCCGCGCGGGCGACCCCGGCGCGCGCCAGGACGTCCGCCGCCGTCGGCTCGCCGCGGACGAACTCCACCGGCTGCCCCGGCATCGGGTGCGCCGGCACCTCGGCGCACAGCACCAGCCCGCTCACGCCGTCGGCCAGCAGCTGCGCCACGATCCGCTCGGTCCGCCCCGCCGCGTAGCCGATCAGCACCGTGTGCCCGCTCAGCCGCACCGCCTCCGTCCCCTGCATCCGCCGTCCCTTCGCCTGCTCCAGCAGCGCCGCGAGCTTCGTGAACACCGTCGTCAGCGTCGCGAGCCCGCCGGCGATGACGTACGCGCCGACGACGTGCCCGGCGGCCGTCTCGGGCGAGTAGTCGCCGTACCCGACCGTGGTCGTCGTGACGACGAAGTACCACCAGTAGTTGCCGGGGCGGACCAGCTCGCTGCCGGCCGGCTCGGCGAGCGCCATCAGCGGCCAGCTCGTCGCGAACACGACCGCCACGACCGCGACCGGCAGCAGCCACCCGCGGTTCAGCACCCAGCGCGCGAACAGCCGCGAGAGGAAGAACGACACCGGTCCTCCTCACCGAAAGCGATCACGGGTCCCGACACCCGATCACACGGTGCTACCAGGCACAACGGTGTTTACCGGACCGTGACGGCCGGACAAGAACGGACAGAATCCCCGTGCTCCCGGGGAAAAACCGGCGTTCCGTGGTGGACTGTCCCCGGTCCCCCGGCGCCGGAAGAGGGTACGCGCATGAGGAAACGGATCCGTTCGGCACTCTTCGCGACGGTGATCGCGTGCGGCGTGCTCGCCGCCCCGGCGGCGGCCGCCGCCGCGGCGCCACCGAGCCTCGAGTTCGCGAACCCCGACAGTCAGGCCTTGTTCGGCACGGCCTACCGCGAAGCGCTGGACAACCTGCTGCGCACCAACACCATCGGCTACGACGCGAAGTACGACAAGAGCGGCCTGCTCGACCCGGCCACCGGCATCGTCCGGGCGGGCGGGGGCTACGACCAGCCGTGGACGCGCGACGCGTCGATCAACAGCTGGAACGCGACGAGCCTGCTCTCCCCCTCCCTCGCCCGGAACACGCTGTGGGCGGTCGTCGACAAGGACGCCGGCGGCGCCCTGCGCGTGCAGCAGGACGACCAGCAGTGGGACCAGGTCGCCTGGGCGACGGCCGCGTGGCACCACTACCTGGTCACCGGCGACACCGCGTTCCTCGAGAACGCCTACCGCACGACGGCGAACACCCTGACCATCCGGGAACACGCCACCACGGCCGGCTTCAACGCGAAGTACAGGCTGTTCACCGGCGCGTCCTTCTTCAACGACGGCATCGCCGGCTACCCCGCCCCGCCCGCCGACGCGACCGAGTCGGTCAGCACCGGCAGCATGCCGTGGCCGGGCGTCGCGAGCGGGATGTACCTGAGCACCAACGAGGTCTACTACGCCGCTTACGTCAACGCCGCGAACATGGCGCAGAAGCTCCGGCGCCCGGGCGCGGAGGTCGCCCGCTACCGGGCGAAGGCGAACGCGCTCAAGAACGCGATCAACGCCCACTTCTGGAACGCGAAAACCGGCCTGTACGACTACCAGCTCCTCGCCGACGGTTCCCGCGGCGCGTACCAGGAAGGCACCGGGCTGGCGTTCGCCCTGCTCTTCGGCGTCGCGAACCCGGCGCAGGCACGATCGATCGTGGCCAACGCCCGGGAGATGACGTGGGGCATGCCCGACACGTTCCCGAACTGGGCCCGCTATTCGGACGCGCAACCGGGACGGCACAACGCGATCGTCTGGCCGCTGGTCCAGGGCCTGTGGGCGAAAGCACTGGCCGGGCAAGGGAACCAGAGCGCCTTCGCGTCGGAAGTGGCTCGCCTGGCGAAGCTCGCGGGTGGCAACAGCGGGTACTGGGAGATCTACAACGGCAGCACCGGTGTCGTCGACGGCGGCTACCAGAGGCTCGGCGACACCGTGAAGTTCCACTGGGGCTCCGAACCCGACCAGACCTGGTCGGCCACGGCGTTCCTCGACATGGTCCACACCGGCCTGTTCGGGTTGACGTTCACCGACCGCGGCCTGGTGTTCTCACCCGACCTCCCGGCCGGCTGGGGCGACGTCACCCTCCGGAACCTCCACTACCGCGACGCCACCCTGACGATCGCCCTGCGCGGCGCGGGCACCAAGATCGGCTCGTTCACGATCGACGGACGGCGCGCGCCCGGCAACGCCGTCCCGGCCACGCTGACCGGCGAGCACACCATCGCGATCACGCTCACCGGCGCGGCCCCCGGCGACCGCGACGGCGACGGCGTGGCCGACGCGGCCGACCGCTGCGCCGACACCGCGGGCACCGTCGGCGGCTGCCCGGCCCCGAGCCACCTCGAAGCCGAAGACGCGCTCAACACCGGCGGCGTCAAGACGAACGTGAACCACACCGGCTACTCCGGCCGGGCGTTCCTCGACGGGCTTTGGGCGGAGGGCGCGGCTTCGTCGTTCACGCTGCACCGCGTGTCGGGCGACCCGGCGACGGCCGCTCTCACCGTGCGCTACGCCAACGCCAACAGCGACCCGCGCACGATGACGCTGTCCGTCGACGGGCAGCGGCTGCGGCAGGTGAACTTCCCGAAGGTCTCCGACAGCTGGGACGCCTGGGGCACGGTGACCTTCGGCGACGTCCCGCTCAGCGGCCGGGACCCGGTGGTCACGCTGTCCTACGAAGCCGGCGACACCGGCTCGATCAACCTCGACTGGCTGGCCGCCGGCTGACGCGTCACCCGAACCGGTGAACCCCCGGCCCGGCCGTCATAGCCGGGCCGGGGCGCCCCTCTCGTTGTGTGTTGCGGTGGCCGGGCGGCACGCCCCCCGACCGGCCGGCCACCGCGCACACGTCCGCCGGCCCCGCATACTGGAGCGGTGAGCGAGCCCATCCCGCTGTTCCCCGTCGCGCGCGTCGATCCCGCGCGGTTCGCGGCCGCGCAGCACCGCCTCTTCACCGGGATGCGGCTGCGGATCGGCCGGTCCGGCATCGCGCACCGCGTCGCGTGGGTGCCCTGGCTCGACGAGCTGACCCTGCCCTCGCCCGCCTGCCACCAGGGGTGGAGCGGGCTCGGCGCGGCGGGCGAGATCACCCCGACGGACCAGCCGGTGACCTGCCGCAAGTGCCTGCGCCTCGGCGGCGAACCGGACGACCCCGCCCAGCACCCGCTCTTCGCCCTGCCGGAACCGCACTGACCGGTTAGGTCCGGACCGGCCGGGTACCTGGCCGGGATGACGGAGAACCGAGACGCCGGCACGTCGGTCCGGCAGTTCACCGCCGAGCTGGTCGGCGCGGCGATGGAAGGGGCCTACGACGACGTGGCCGACGCACTGGGCGTGGTCGCGCGCGCCGGCGCGTCCCGGGTCGCCGGCGAGATCGTCGCGGAGCTGGTCGGCCGCTGCGCCGCGGTGATCCGCGTCCGCCACCCGGCCGATCCCGGGTCGGTCTTCACCGTGGCCGTGACCGACGAGCGGGACCGGCCGGTCGAGGTGGACCGGCTGCCGCCCGGACCGCTGGCCGCCCTGCGCGCCCTGCTCGCGGACCTCGGCGAGGACGACGAAAGCCGCGACATCCAGCTGGAACTGGCGGCCCGCGGCGAGCCGGACGACGTCGTCGGCGTCGTGATCCACCTGCTCGTGTGGCTCGTGGAGCTGTCCGGCAGCCCGGCGGCGAGCTTGCCCTCGCTGAGCTGTTTCGCCCGATGAGCACGATCGAAGTCACCGGCCCGGCGGACGGCACGGTGACCGTCCGCGCGCAGGGCGCCCCGGAGGCGGCGCACCTCGCCGCGGCACTGGCCGGCGCGACGGGCAGCGCGCCGACGGTGCTGCTCGACCTGACCGCGGTCGACCACTTCACCACCGAAGCCGTCGCGGCGCTCATCCCGCACCTGCAGGGGGCCGGGTGCCGGGTGATCGTGACGGCCTCGGCCGCGGTGGAGGGGAAGTTCACCCGGCTCGGC
This sequence comes from Amycolatopsis sp. NPDC098790, assembly GCF_044759945.1. Classification (NCBI taxonomy): domain Bacteria; kingdom Bacillati; phylum Actinomycetota; class Actinomycetes; order Pseudonocardiales; family Pseudonocardiaceae; genus Amycolatopsis; species Amycolatopsis sp. NPDC098790. The sequence goes on along the minus strand of NZ_JBIWAI010000002.1, from coordinate 697,312 downwards.
CTGGGCGGGCTCGTCGCGCCGTCGACCGAGTCCCGCACCTGAGTCCGGCGAAAGGACCCCGCCGATGTCCCCGTTCGACCCGCCCGGCGGCAACTCCCTGATGTTCGTCGGGACCGCGACCACCGTGCTGCGGCTGGGCCCGTTCACGGTGCTGACCGACCCCAACTTCCTGCACCGCGGCCAGTGGTCGTACTTCGGCCAGGGCCTCTTCTCCCGCCGCCGCACCGAACCCGCGCTGCAGCCCGCCGAACTGCCGCCGCTGACCGCGGTGGTCCTGTCCCACCTGCACGGCGACCACTTCGACCGGATCGCCGCCCGCGAGCTGCCCCGCGACACGCCGATCCTGACGACCGAGCACGCCGCCACCCGCCTGCTCCGCCGCGGCTTCCACGCGCCGCTCCCGCTGCCGACCTGGACGGCGGAGACCTTCACCGACGGCGAAGCGCGGCTGCGCGTGACGGCCGTGCCCGCGCGGCACGCTCCCGGGCTCCTGCAGCGCGTCCTGCCGCCGGTCATGGGCAGCGTGCTGGAGTACCGCGCGACCGCGGAGGCCGATCCGCTGCGGATCTACCTCAGCGGCGACACGGTGCTGCACGACGAGCTCGCCCACATCCGCAGCCGGTTCCCCGGCCTCGACCTCGCCGTCGTGCACCTCGGCGGCACGCGGGCGTTCGGCGTGCTGGTGACGCTCGACCACCGCGGCGGCGTCGAGCTGCTGAACCTGCTGGAGCCGCGGCGGGCGGTGCCGGTGCACTTCGACGACTACGGCCTGTTCCACTCCCCCGTGTCGAACTTCCTCGAGGAGGTCCGGGTGCGGAAGCCGGCGACCCGGGTCCACCTGCTGCAGCGCGGGGAGTACCTCCCGCTGTGAGCCCGGCGGGTTGAGCCGCCGCGCAGCGGGTAATCGTCCCCCATGGGACCGGACGCCCTTCTCCAGAGCCTGACGCGTGTGGTGACCGCCCTGGACGGGACCGGGATCCGGTTCGCCGTCGCGGGCGGGCTGGCCGTGTACGCCCGCGGCGGGCCGCCGTCGGACCACGACGTCGACCTCTTCCTCAAGCCCGGGGACACCGAACGGGCGGCCGACGTGCTGACCGCCGCCGGGCTGCGGCGGGCGCACCCGCCGGAGGACTGGCTCACCAAGGTCTACGACGGCGACGTGCTCGTCGACCTCATCCACCGGCCCAACCACCGGCCGGTGACCGACGAGCTGCTCGACCGCGCCGCGCTGATGCGGGTCGGCCCGACCGCCGCGCCCGTCCTGTCCGGCACCGACCTGCTCGTGGACAAGCTGCTCGTGCTCGACCCGCACCGCTGCGACTTCGAGCCGCTGCTGCGGATCGCGCGCGACCTGCGCGAGCAGGTGAACTGGACCGACGTCGCCGTCCAGGTGTCGGCCTCGCCGTACGCGCGGGCCTTCCTGGGCCTGCTCGGCGACCTGTCCGTGATCGACCCGAAGGAGGCTCTCGTGCCCGAACCGCCGCAGTACCTCGTCGCCCGCCTGAGCCGGGCCTTGGCCGAAGACGCCCGCACCGCCGAGCTCGGCGTGCACGTGACCGTGCGCGGCGAGCACGTCCACCTGACCGGGGAGGTCACCTGCCCGGCCCGGAAGGCGGAGGTGGACGCCGTCGTCGCCGAGTACCTGACCGGGGAGCTGGTGCACAACGACGTCCGGGTCGCCGACGTCCGGGAACCGGCGAGCGCGGAGGAGATCAGCCGATGAGGATCGCCGCCGTCGGGGACGTGCACCTCGGAGAGGACTCGCGGGGCCTGTTGCGCCCCGCGCTGGAACACCTGGCCGGCACCGCGGACGTCCTGCTGCTGGCCGGCGACCTGACCCGGCACGGCACGTGCGCGGAGGCCCGCGTGGTGGCCGACGAGCTCACCGGGCTGGGCGTGCCGGTCGCCGCCGTGCTCGGCAACCACGACCACCACAGCGACGAAGCCGACGGCATCACGGACCTGCTGGGCGAAGCCGGCGTGACGATGCTGGAGGGCACCGGCGCGCGGTTCGACCTGCCGGACGGGTCCTTGGGCGTCGCCGGCGTGAAGGGGTTCGGCGGCGGGTTCGCGGGCAAGTGCGCCAGCCGGTTCGGCGAACGCGAGATGAAGGCGTTCGTCGAGACGACGATCGCGTCGGCGGATTCGCTGCGGTCGGCGCTGGCGTCGCTGGAGACGGACGTCGTCGTGGCGTTGACGCACTACGCGCCGATCCCCGGGACGCTGCACGGCGAGCCGCCGGAGATCCACCCGTTCCTGGGGTCGTACCTTCTGTGCGAGCCGATCGACGAGGCCGGGGCGGACCTGGCGTTGCACGGGCACGCGCACTTCGGCTGCGAGCAAGGGGTCACGCCGGGCGGCGTGCGGGTCCGCAACGTCGCCCAGCCGGTGATCCGGAAGGCTTACGCGCTGTACGAACTGAGTCCCGCGAAGCAGCCGGCCCGCACCACCTAGCGGCTCACTTCCCGCGGCGGGCCCGATCGGTCCGCCGCCGGTTCTCCTTCTCCAGCGCCGTCACCAAGTCCTCTTTGGACATCCGCGACCGCCCCGGGATGCCGAGCTGCTTGGCGCGCTCGTACAGGTGCTGCCGGCTCGCCGTCGCGTTCACTCCCCCGCGCGTCGGCTTGGCCGGCTGGCCCGCGCCGCGGGCGGCCTGCTCGTCCGAAGGCCCTCGCTCGGGCTTCGGCTCCCAGTGGTCGCCGACCTTCTCGAACGAGTGCTTCAACGCCGAGTAGGCCGTCTGCTGGGCGCGGCGGCCGGGGCCGTAGGTCTCCAGCGCCGAGTCGTGCGCGGCCACCCACGTGTCCTGGGCCTTGCGCGGTGAACGCAGGAGCGTGCTGGGCAGGTCGTCGCGTCCGGGCATGGGGGCTCGGCTACCCCTCGGCGCGCGGCGCCAAACCGGCGATCTCCTCGTCGATCAGCGGGTCGGTGTCGAACAGCATCCCGGCGAAGTGCCCGGCCAGCTCCAGGGACAGCACGCCGTGCAGGCGCGTCCAGAACGACAACGCGCGGTGCAGCACCGCGGCCGGCGCGGGATGGCCGTTCGCCCACGTCCGGTGCTCGCCGAGGTGGGCGTCGAACGGCGTCCCGGGCCCGCTCTCCCCCAGCGCACCGCACGCTTCGATCAGCACGGCCATCACTTCGAAGGAGATCGCGGTCGTGTCGTTGGGCGCGTGATAGCCGGGGACGGGCGTGCCGTAGATCAGGAAGTACCGCTGCGGGTCGCTGCGGGCCCAGTCCCGGATGACGTGCGCCAGGCCGGCGAGGTCCGCGCCGTCGTCGTAGGCCGTCCGGACCGTGTCGGCGACGCTGCGGTAGGCGTCCCGGATGAGCGCGGTGATCAGCTCGTCCCGGCTCGCGAAGTACCGGTAGAGCGCCGGTCCGCTCATGCCCAGCTGCTTGGCGATCGCGTTCAGCGACAACGCCGGCACGCCCGCCGCCGCGATCTGCTGCCACGCGTGCTGCTTGATCTCCGCGCGCACCTGCGCCCGGTACCGCTCGCGCGAAGTGGGTCCTGCGTCCGTCATGGCGGCTCCTTCCTGGCGAGTTAGAGGCTATCACTTTTCTTATTGACACTAAGCGGGTCGTAGTTATAGCTTCTAACTACAGCGAGAGCCGCTAACAAACCGAGGAGAATCCCATGGTCACCGCCAAGTCCGCCCTGCTCGCCGTCCCGCTGGCCGCTGCCGCCCTCTTCGCCGCTTCACCGGCCGACGCGGCCACAACGAACCCGCTGACCTGCCGCGGTCAGGGCATCGACGCCACCGCGCAGCTGCACTACAGCGCCGAAACGTTCGTCAAGGCGCCGCTGAGCACCGTCTGGAAGGTGCAGACGGGCGTCGAAGGGTGGCCCGCCTGGCAGGCCGCGGTCAGCAGCGCGAAGCGGCTCGATCCGGGTCCCCTGCACCCCGGCTCGCGGTTCCGCTGGACGACGCCCGTCCCGGCGACGCCGTCCACCCCCGCCACGACGCTCGTCATCACGTCCACGGTCCACCAGGTCCAGCGCGACCACTGCGTCCGCTGGAGCGGCCCGGCGATCGGCGAGGGCCTGCGCATCGACCGGGGCGTCCACGTCTGGACGTTCACGCCGGCCCGCGGCGGCGTCGTCGTCCGCACCGAAGAGAGCTGGACGGGCGCGCAGATCGAAGCCGATCCCGCGACGGCCGTGAAGTACCTCGCCCCGGGCCTCGACCGCTGGCTGGCCGACCTCAAGACCGCCGCCGAAGCCGCGTGCTGACCCGAATCGCGAAGGAGAAGACGATGACTGCGATCACTCGCGGCGTTCTCGTTGCCGCGTGGGCGTTTCCCGTCATGGTGCTCGGCCAGTTCGCGTTGCTCGCCGGCATCCCGGTCGCGATCGTGCTGGCGCGCACGCTGCGTTCGCCGGCGGCGCGCTGGTGGACCGGCCTGATGACGGCGGCCTACGTCGTCCCGCTGGCCGTCTGGCTCCTCGGGCCGGGTACGGTGCCGAGCCTGTCGAAGTCGTTGAGTCCCGTGGCGACCGGCGTCGTCGCCGCGGCCGGGGCCGCGGCCGCCGCCGGGCTGCACTTCGCCCGGCGGCGCGCCACGGCGCCCTCGGCTACTTCGTGAAGGTGAGGCAGTTGGCGGAGTGGCCGCCCTCCCCCGGGCCGACGCGCACGCTCGACGCCGTGCACTCCAGCGACGAGTTGTGCCGGCAGTCGGCCCGGGAGCAGGCACCGACCTGGGCCACGACGCGGTCGAGGCCGCCCTTGGTGTTCAGCGGGACGAACGTGCCGCAGTCGGCGGACCCGTTGTCGCCGCCGACGGTGATCGCGAAGGCGTGGCAGCCGTCGTGGTTGTAGGAACAACCGCTGACGGTGCATTCGTGCACGGCGGGCATTTCGGTGGTGGTCATGCGCGGCTCCTGATCCGTGGTGGGAAACAGTTCGGAGTCCCGACGCTCCCACCGGGTCCGGGGTCGCGCAATTCACGGCAACCGGCCGGGTGACCGGCGCCGCACGCCCGGGTGAAGTGCGTCAGCGCAGAGGTTCGAGCGCCTTGGCCAGCGGCTCCAGCACGGCCGGGGTGTGCGGCGGCGGCAGGTACACGATCGCGAGGTCGAGACCGGCTTCGCCGAGCGCCTCCGCCTCGGCGGCGACCTTGGCGTAGTCGCCGTCCGGGCTCAGGCGGACGTGCGAGGACAGCGTGATCTCGCTCGGGTCGCGGCCGATGTCCGCGCAGTGGCGGTGCAGGACGTCGCGCTTGTGGGCGAACTCCTCCGGCGTGCCGCCGACGAAGTTCCAGTGCTGGGCGTACTTCGCGGCGGTGCGCAGGGTGCGCTTCTCGCCGCTGCCGCCGATGCAGATCGGCGGGTGCGGCGTCTGCACGCCCTTCGGTTCGCACCGGGCGTCGGTCAGCTGGTAGTGCTCGCCCTGGAACGTCGTCGTCTCCTGCGTCAGCAGGCCGACGAGCACCTCGCAGGCTTCTTCGAAGCGGTCGCTGCGCTCCTTCACCGGGCCGAGCCGCATGCCGTACGCACCGGACTCCTCCTCGTTCCAGCCGGCGCCGATGCCGATCTCCAGCCGGCCGCCGGACACGATGTCGAGGGTCGCGGCCATGTTCGCGAGCAGCGCCGGGTGGCGGTAGTGGATCCCGCTGACGAGCGTGCCGACGCGCAGCCGCTTGGTGGCCTGCGCGAGCGCGGTGAGCGTGACCCAGCCTTCGAGGCACGGACCGGTCGGGTCGGAGAAGATCGGGTAGAAGTGGTCGAAGGTCCAGCCGGACTCGAACAGCTCGATCTCGTCGGCGGCCTGCCACACCGCGAGCATGTCCGCCCAGGCGGTGTCCTGGGGCGAGGTCTTGATGGCGAATCGCATGATCGTGATGGTAAGCCTGGAGTTCCTCCAGGTGGCGGCGTGCGGGCCGGTCGCTCGATCCGGTGAAGCAGCTCATCGCGCCGCCGTCCCCGGGTACCCCGCCGGAAAGGAGGAGGAGACGATGCCCGACAACGAGCTCCCGGGGTTCCTGATCATCGGCCTGATCTTCGTGGTCGCCGACGGCCAGGTCCTCTACCGCGGCGGCCGCCGCTACCTCAGCGGCCCGGACGGCGGCGAAGGCACCGGATCGATGGCCTGGATGGTGGTGACGGTGTTCCACCTGGTCGCGTTCGGCCTGCTGGCCCTGCTGTCGGTGGTGGGCCCGGGCTGGTCGGGCACGACGGCGGCGCTGGTCGGCCGCCTGGGCGTGTTCCTGTTGCTGCTCGCGCTGGCCCACGCGCTGACGTTGGCGGTACTGGGTCGCCGCCGGCAGGACACGATCGTGGAGACGCACTTCCAGGAGAGCGAGCGGCCGTCGGAGGTGTACGTCCAGCCGGTGGGCGAGCGGCCTTCCGAGGTGTACGTCCAGCCGGTACCGGAGCAGGCGATCGAGCGGACGACCGCCGTCACGCCGGTCCCGGGGCAGAGCGGGGCGGCGCCGCGCGTGAGCCCGGACATCGGGAACCACGGGCCTTACCGGACATAGGAACTCGCCGGCGGCCGCGGGCGAGTGCCTGCGGCGCTGTGGAAGCCGCCACGACTGCCCGCGACCGCCCGCCGCGCCGCGATGGCCGACCCAGCCACCGGCGGCCGCCCGCGACGGCGCGAAAGCCGACCGGCCGCGCCCACACCGGCCAGAGCGGAGCTTTCACGTGAAAGCTCCGCTCTGGCCCCCGCCCCATCCAGCGTCGACCGGACTGAAACCGCCGTGGTGGTCACATAACCCTGCGTGTTCGCCGCCGCCCATCCAGGTAATCACCCTTCCGTGTGCAATCGGGCCTCGCACCGCCTCGAATGCCGCAACGCGCGCTACTCCCCGTCGGCCGAACGCCAAATCCTCCGCGCCGACATAACCGCTTCGAGTCACTCACGAAGCCGGTGATCACTTTTCGCGTTCCACCAAAATCCTCGGCGCCGCAACGGATCCTTGCCCCCGGTAGCGATTTTGGTAGCGTTCGCTCGCCGCCGGGGCACGACCCCGCTGCGGCTTCTCCCCGTTTTCCGTTCCGGCGAAAGGACTTTCCCCATGCGCACGACCCTGCTCCGAGCCGGGAGCCTGGCCGGGGTGACCGTCGCCGTGCTCGCGGGCTCCGCCGGTGTCGCCACCGCGGACGACACCGTCACCGGTTCCGCCTACGGCGCCTCGGCCGGCGTCTCCCTGCTGCCCGGCGTCCTGACCAACAGCAAGGGCATCACCGTCGACACCGGACGGCTGGCCGAGTCGAGCACCGACGGTCCCGCCGAAGCCAGCATCGCCGACGTCCCGCTCAAGGGACTCGTCACCGCCAAGGCCATCAGCAGCTCCGTCGTCGGTGGCGCCGACGACGTGGCCGCCAAAGCAAGCGTCGCGGAGGCGACCCTGCCGCTGCTCGCCGCGGCCGCCGGGCGCGTGCCGTCGATCCGGCTCGTCAGCGCCCGCTGCGGGTCCGCCGACGGGCACGTCACCGGCAGCAGCGACCTCGCCGGCGTCAACCTCGGCCGCCTCGGCACACTCCCCGCCGCAACCGCGCCCAACCAGAAGCTGGGCATCCCCGGCGTCGCCGAAGTGACCGTCAACGAACAGCTCCAGCGCTACGACGGCGCCCTCGAAGTGACGGCCCTGCACATCAAACTCCTCGGCGGCAAGACCACCGGCGCGCTCGGCAGCGGCGACGTCAAGCTCGCGTCCGTCACCTGTGGCCCGTCGAAGGAACGCGCACCCGAAGCGCCGCCGCGCGGGCCCGGACAGGTCGTCGTCGTCCCCGCCGGTGCGCCGCAGACCGGCGACGGCAGCCTGGCCGAGGGCTGAGCCGATGCTGCGTCGCGCACTCCTCGTCGCCGTTTCCGCGCTGCTGCTCGCCGGCTGCGGCGCGACGGCGACCCCGGCGGCCGCCCCACCTCCGACACCGGCCGCCGCGAGCCTGACCCGGTCCCTGCCGACCGCGCTCGACGTCCCCGCGATCGACGCGAAGTCGACGCTGGTGTCGCTAGGCCTGAACGCCGATCGCACGGTCGAGGTGCCGCCGGTCGACCAGCCGCTGCAGGCCGGCTGGTACGAGTACGGCCCGACGCCCGGCGAGGTCGGGCCGGCGGTGATCCTCGGCCACATCGACGGCGACCACCGCAAGGGCATCTTCTGGCGGCTGCACGAGCTGAAGCCGGGCGACCCGGTGCACGTCGACCGCGCCGACGGCGGCAAGCTGACCTTCGAGGTGACGAAGGTCGACCAGATCGCGAAGAAGGAGTTCCCGACCGAAGCCGTGTACGGCAACACGACCGACCCCGAGCTGCGGCTGATCACTTGCGGCGGCAAGTACGACGCGGCGAACCGGAACTACCTCGACAACGTCATCGTGTACGCCAAGCTGAAGCGCTAACGGCGGCCCGAGCGGCTCGCCTTGCGGAACTCCCGGTTCAGCCCGGCGATGCTCGCGAAGGGAATCCCCTTCGGGCAGGCGGCGACGCACTCGCCGGTGTTGGTGCAGCCGCCGAAGCCCTCGGCGTCCATCGCGTCGACCATGTCGAGCACGCGCTGCGCCCGCTCCGGTTGTCCTTGCGGGAGCAGCGAAAGGTGCGTCACCTTCGCGGCGGTGAACAGCGTCGCCGAGCCGTTCGGGCACGCCGCCACGCAGGCGCCGCAGCCGATGCAGGTCGCGTTGTCGAAGGCCAGGTCCGCGTCCGGCTTCGGGACGGGCGTCGCGTGGGCGTCCGGCGCGCTGCCGGTCGGAGCGCTGACGTACCCGCCGGCCTGGACGATCCGGTCCAGGGCCGAGCGGTCGACGACCAGGTCCTTGATCACCGGGAAACCCTTGGCGCGCCACGGTTCGACGTCGATCACCTCACCGTCGCGGAACGAGCGCAGGTGCAGCTGGCACGACGTCGTGCGCTCCGGCCCGTGCGCCTGCCCGTTGATCACGACGCCGCAGGAGCCGCAGATGCCCTCGCGGCAGTCGTGGTCGAACGCGACCGGTTCCTCGCCGTTCTCGATCAGCTCCTGGTTGAGGACGTCGAGCAGTTCGAGGAAGGACATGTCGGGGCTGACGTCGGCGACCGGGTAGGACACCAGCCTGCCTTCGGAGGCCGGACCGGCCTGCCGCCAGATGCGGACGGTGAGGTTCATGTGTAGCTCCGCTGGGTGGGGTGGACGTGCTCGAAGGCGAGGTCTTCGCGGTGGAGCACCGGCAGGCCGTCCGGCCCGCCGTACTCCCACGCGGCGACGTAGGAGAACCGCTCGTCGTCGCGCCGGGCCTCGCCTTCGGGCGTTTGGTGTTCCTCGCGGAAGTGGCCGCCGCAGGACTCTTCCCGCGCGAGCGCGTCGACCAGCAGCAGCTCGGCCAGCTCCAGGAAGTCGGCCACCCGGTTGGCCTTTTCCAGCTCCTGGTTCAGTTCCGCCGCGCCGCCGGGGATGCGGACGTCCTGCCAGAACTCGGCACGCAGTTCCGGCACGCGCTCCAGGGCCTTCCGCAGGCCTTCGCGGTTGCGGGACATGCCGCAGTGGTCCCACATCAGCAGGCCCAGCTCGCGGTGGAACGAGTCGACGGACCGCGTCCCCTGGACCGCGAGCAGCCGCGTGATCCGGTCGCGCACTTCGGTTTCCACCTCGGCGACCGCGTCCGGCGGGACGTCGCCGAAGCGGTTTCCGCCGAGGTAGTCGTTCAAAGTGGCCGGGAGCACGAAGTAGCCGTCGGCGAGGCCCTGCATCAACGCCGACGCGCCGAGCCGGTTCGCGCCGTGGTCGGAGAAGTTGGCCTCGCCGATGACGAACAGCCCGGGGATCGTGCTCTGCAGGTCGTAGTCGACCCACAGCCCGCCCATCGTGTAGTGGATGGCCGGGTAGATCCGCATCGGCACGCGGTACGGGTCCTCCGCGGTGATCCGCTCGTACATCTCGAAGAGGTTCCCGTAACGCGCTTCGATCGCCGGGCGGCCCATGCGCTCGATCGCGTCGGCGAAGTCGAGGTAGACGCCGAGGCCGCCGGGGCCGACGCCGAGCCCCGCGTCGCAGACGTTCTTCGCCGCCCGCGACGCGATGTCCCGCGGCACCAGGTTCCCGAAGCTCGGGTAGAGCCGCTCGAGGTAGTAGTCGCGCTCGTCCTCGGGGATTTCCGCCGGCGGCCGGGTGTCCCCTTTCCGCTTCGGCACCCAGATCCGGCCGTCGTTGCGCAGCGACTCGCTCATCAGCGTCAGCTTCGACTGGTGCTCCCCCGACCGGGGGATGCACGTCGGGTGGATCTGCGTGAAGCACGGGTTCGCGAAGTAGGCGCCGCGCTTGTGCGCCCGCCAGATCGCGGTCGCGTTGGAGCCCTTCGCGTTGGTGGACAGGTAGAAGACGTTGCCGTAGCCGCCGGTGGCGAGGACGACGGCGTCGGCCAGGTGTGTCTCGATCTCGCCGGTGACCAGGTCGCGGGCGACGATGCCGCGCGCCCGGCCGTCGACGACGACCAGGTCGAGCATCTCCGTGCGCGGGTGCAGTTCGACGTTCCCGGCGTCGATCTGCCGCGAAAGCGCCTGGTAGGCGCCGATCAGCAGCTGCTGGCCGGTCTGGCCGCGCGCGTAGAACGTCCGCTGCACCTGGACCCCGCCGAACGAGCGGGTGTCGAGCAGGCCGCCGTACTCCCGGGCGAACGGCACGCCCTGCGCGACGGCCTGGTCGATGATCTGCGCCGACACCTGCGCCAATCGGTACACATTGGACTCCCGCGACCGGAAGTCGCCGCCCTTCACCGTGTCGTAGAACAGGCGGTATACGGAGTCGCCGTCGTTGCGGTAGTTCTTGGCCGCGTTGATCCCGCCCTGCGCGGCGACCGAGTGCGCCCGCCGGGGCGAGTCCTGGAAGCAGAACTGGACGACGTGGTAGCCCTGTTCGGCCAGCGTCGCCCCGGCCGACCCGCCGGCCAGGCCGGTGCCCACCACGATCACGCGGTGCTTGCGCCGGTTCGCCGGGTTCACCAGCTTCGCGGCGAACTTCCGTTCGTCCCAGCGGTTTTCCAGCTTGACGGCCGGTGTCTTGGTGTCGGCGATCGGGTCGCCGGTCACGTAGTCGCCCATCAGTCCACCAGTCCCGTCATGACCGCGACCGGGACGAGCGCGTAGCCGCCCGCGATCACGACCGCCATCGCGTTGCCGAAGATCTTGATCGCCCGTTCCCGCCGCGCGCTGGTGACGCCCAGCGTGCGCGCGGCGCTGGCGAAGCCGTGCTGGATGTGCAGGCCGAGCATGGCCAGGGCGGCGAGGTAGATCAGGTTCACCCACCAGACCTGGAAGTCCGCCACCAGGTTGTGGTACGGGTCGCCCGGCACGAAGTCCTGGTTCACCGTGCCGACGGTGAAGTCGAGGATGTGCCAGACGACGAACAGCGCCAGCGTCGCCCCGCCCCAGCGCATCGTGCGCACGGCGAACGTGGCGCGGACCGGCCGCCGGTGCACGTACGGCACCGGCCGGGCTTGGCGGTCGCGCCGCACCAGCTGGATCGCCGCGGTGACGTGCAGGACGAGCGCGATCAGCAGGACCACCCGCTGGATCCACAGGAACCACGAGTAGTGCAGGACCGGCTCACCGATGGTCCGCAGCCAGTGGGCGTAGTGGTTGAGGTCGTCGGCACCGAGGAACGTCTTGAGGTTGCCGACCATGTGCGCGAAGACGAAGGCGAGCAGCAGCGCGCCGGTCACCGCCATGACGATCTTCTTGCCGATCGTCGAGGCCCAGAACTGCCGGACGGGGCGCCGGCTCACGAGGTCGTTCACCACCCGATCGACGTTAGGAGCACGCCCACCAGAGGTCAAAGACATGATAACTCTACTGTCGATAGACTGTGGCTATGCAGTTCCAGCAGCTCGCCTACTTCGTCGCCGTGGCCGACGACCGGCACTTCACCCGCGCCGCCGAGCGGATGCGCGTCGCGCAGCCCTCGCTGTCCCAGCAGATCCGGGCGCTGGAGCACGACCTCGGCGCGCCGCTGTTCCACCGGATCCGCGGCAACGTCTCGCTCACCGAGGCGGGCGAAACCCTGCTGCCGATCGCGCGGCGGATCCTCGCCGAGACCGAAAGCGCGCGGCTCGCGATCCGCGAACTCGACGAGCTCGACCGCGGCCGCGTGCGGCTCGGCGCGCCGCCCAGCCTGTGCACGGGCCTGCTGCCCGCGATGCTGTCGGCGTTCCGCCGCCGCTACCCGGGCATCCAGCTGGAACTGCAGGAAAGCGGCTCGCGCGACCTGCGCCAGCGGCTGTCCGAAGGCGCCTTGGACCTGGCCCTGCTGGCCGCCGCGCCGACCGACCCGCACCTGGCGGCGACGCCGTTGCTGCTGGAGGAGCTGGTCGTCATCTCCCCCGCGGACGCGCCGGTGCGGAAGGGCCGGCTCGACGTCCGCGAGCTGGCCGACGTCCCGCTGGTGATGTTCCGCCGCGGCTACGACGTCCGCGAGGCGACGGTCAACGCCTGCCGCGCGGCCGGGTTCGAGCCGTCGTTCGCCATCGAGGGCGGCGAGATGGACGCCGTGCTGGAGCTGGTGCGCGCCGGCGTCGGGTCCGCGGTGGTGCCGAGCACCGTGGCGGGCGACCGGTTCCGGATGACGCGGTTCGTGCCGGAAGCGGGCATGACCCGGATCGTGCAGCTGGCCCACCGCAAGGAGGTGGAGCCGACGCGGGCGGTCCGCGCGCTGCGCACCGCCCTCGTCGGGTTCGTGGCCGACCGGGCGAGCCTGCCGCCCGGCATCGAGTCCCTTGTGGACAGAGGCGGCACCCGACCATCGGGGGGTTGACCGGCACCGGTTCGGGGAGTGGCATGGACGCCGTGAATCGTCTGCGCTCGGCCGCCGTGCTCGCCGCCCTCGCCGGTTCCCTCCTGGTCCCGGCCCCCGCCACCGCCGCGCCCGCCCTGGGTTTCGACCTCGACGCGGCCACCATCCCCGAACTCCAGCACCGGATGGACCACGGCGGCCTCACCGCCGTGCGGCTGACCACCGCCTACCTCCGCCGCATCGACGCGCTCGACGGCAAGATCCACTCGGTGGTCGCCGTCGACCCGGGTGCGCTCCGGGCGGCCGCCGCCAGCGACGCCCGCCGCCGCGCCGGCCACACCCTCGGGCAGCTGGACGGGATCCCGGTGCTGCTCAAGGACAACATCGACACGCACGCGCAGCCGGCGACCGCGGGATCGCGCGCGTTGCCACGCAGCCGTCCGGCCAAGGACGCGGCGCTCGTGGACCGGCTGCAGCGCGGTGGCGCCGTGAGCCTCGGCAAGACGAACCTGTCGGAGTGGGCCAACTTCCGGTCTACGCATTCGACGTCGGGCTGGTCCGCGGTCGGCGGGCAGACGAACAACCCGTACGTCCTCGACCGCAACCCGTGCGGCTCGTCGTCGGGCTCCGGCGCCGCCGTCGCGGCGACGCTGGCCCAGGTGGCGATCGGCACCGAGACCGACGGCTCGATCGTCTGCCCGGCAGGCGCCAACGACGTCGTCGGCGAGAAGCCGACGCTCGGGCTGGTCAGCCGGACCGGCGTCGTGCCGATCTCCGCGGAACAGGACACGGCCGGGCCGATGGCGCGCCACGTCGTCGACGCGGCCGTCACGCTGTCGGTGCTGCAGGGCCGCGACCCGGCCGACCCCGCGACGGCGGCGATTCCCGCGGGTCAGCCGAAGGACTACACGGCGTACCTGCGTCCGGACGCCCTGCGCGGGGCGCGGATCGGCGTCTGGCGGCTGGCCGGGCTGGACGCCGACGTCGACCGGGTCGTCGGCGACGCCGTGCGGACGCTGACGGCTCGTGGCGCGACGGTCGTCGACGTCGATCTCCCTTACCAGGACCAGATCGGCGCGGCCGAGACGCCGGCGCTGCTGACCGAGTTCAAGCGGGACCTGAACGCGTACCTGAAGCACCGGCCCGGGCACCCCGCGACGCTCGACGAGCTGATCGCGTTCAACCGCCGTGACCCGGTGGAGCTGTCGAAGTTCGGGCAGGAGCTGTTCGAGCAGGCCGCGGTGGCGCCGGCGCCGAGCGATCCGACGTACCGGCAGCAGCGCGCGACGGCGACTTCCCTGGCCCAGCGGTCGATCGACGAAACGCTGTCGCGGCTGCACCTGGACGCGATCGTGGCGCCGACCAACAGCCCGGCGTGGAAGACGGACTACGCGGCGGGCGATGCGTACGTCCTCGGTTCGTCGACCCCGGCGGCGGTCGCGGGCTACCCGAACGTGTCGGTCCCGGCGGGGTTCGCGGGCCCGTTGCCGATCGGCGTCTCGTTCTTCGCCGGCCGCTGGGCCGACGCGCGGGTGCTGGCGTTCGCGGCGGCGTTCGAGCGCGCCGCCCCGGCACGCCGGCCGCCCGCGTTCCTGCCCAGCGCTGGCTAAGGTGGGGGCCGACGGTGAGGAGGGCAGCCGATGGTCACCCGCGCGGAGCGGAACGCGACGGACCCGGACCTGGGTGTCCTTTCGGGACGGCTGCTGTTCGCGGTGCAGCGCGAGCTGTTCGCGACGTTGGCGGCGCAGGGGTTCGACGACCTGAAGCACCGCCACGGCGCAGTGCTGGCGTACCTGGATCCGGACGGCGTGCGGGCGACGGAGCTGTCCCGGCTTTCGGGGCAGTACAAGCAGATCATCGGCACGCTGATTGACGAACTGGCGGCGTTGGGCTACGTCGAGCGGAGACCGGACCCGAGTGACCGGCGGGCGAAGCTGATCTGCCCGACCGAGCGGGGATTGGCCCAGATGCGCGCGGCGGACGCGATCATGGAGGGAATCCAGCGCCGCCACGCGGACCGCCTGGGGCGCGCGGAGTACGAGCGGTTCAAGGGGCTATTGGCGGACATCACGAACCACCAGCGCAAACAGCCGGGCAACGACTGACCCCCGGTACCCGGGTCTGCCGCGGCTCGTCGTGAGTGGGAAACGGTGTTCTAACCCTGTTTCTCACTCACGACCCGCTGGGCCAGCCACTCGACCACCCGGTGCCAGCTTTCGTGCGCCGGATCCATCACCTGGAAGTGGTCCGCGCCCGGCACTTCCCGGTACTCCCCCTCCGCCACCCGCGATGCATACGTCCGGCTGTAAGCAGCCGGGACGACGTCGTCGGCGGAGCCGTGCAGGGCCAGGACCGGCACTCCTGCCCCGGCCAGCTCACTCGGCGAGGTCGTCGCGTACCGGTCGGGCACCTCGTCGACGTGCCCGCCCAGCAGCAGCTTGACCACGCCCTCGCCGACCCCCGCCGCGACCGTCGGCCAGAACTCCGGGTACGCGGGTGCCGGCGCTCCGGCCGGCCGCGCTGCCTCGCCGTCGGCCAGCACCGTGCCGAACCCCGTCCGGTCGGCCTCCGCCAGATCCAGCACCCCGGCCAGCGAAACCGCCGCCACCGGCACCACCTTCGGGGCCGCTCCCACCGCGCCCTCGGGCAGGGCCGCCCGGTGCGCGGCCCACGCCGCCAGCTGGCCACCCGCCGAGTGGCCGACCACCGCCACCCGCGCGAGATCGAGCGCCGGATCGAGGTCCGCCACCGCGTCGACCGCCGTCGCCACATCCTCGAACGTCGACGGCCAGCCGCCGCCGTCGCCGAGGCGGCGGTAGTCCGCGTTCCACACCGCGTACCCCCTGGCCACCAGGTCGTCGGCAAGCGGCGTCGCCGTGCGGCGGTCGAACATCGCCGTCCAGTACCCGCCGTGCAGCAGCACCACCACCGGGAACGGCCCCTCGCCCGCCGGCACGTACAGCTCCCCCGCCTGCGCCGGGTGCGGGCCGTACGCGACCGTGCGCACCGGGCCCGGCGGGTCGTCGTAACGGGCGCCGCGGCGCGAGCTCACCAATGCGTCGATCGTGCCGAAGAACTCCGCGACCCGCGGGTCGTCGCCGCCCTTGGCCTTCGACTCGTCCCACGCCGTGTCGTCGATCCACTCGACGACGTCCAGCCACGTCCCGGCGTCCAGGCGCACCAGCTTCGCGGAGACGAACCCGCGGCGCCCCTCGCGGAAGGCGGCCAGCATCCCGGGTCGCGCCGCGAGCATCGCCGAGGTCCGCTCGGGCCGGACGGTGAACGTGGTCAGCTCGATGACGGCCATGCACTCCCCTTAAGTTGGTCCACATTCATGACTATCATGGTTTTGGACCACTTGTCACGCGGACGTGCGCCCGCTCGCCCTGCCGCCCGACGAGGCTGAGGAACTCGACCGGCCCCGCGCTCGTGGCCCCGAACCAATGCGGCGTGCGCGTGTCGAACTCCGCCGCCTCCCCCGGCCCGAGGACCAGGTCGTGCTCGCCGAGCACCAGGCGGAGCATCCCGTTCAGCACGTAGGCCCAGTCGTGGCCCTCGTGGGTGCGCAGCTCGGGCTCGCGGTCCCCCGCGGGCAGGACGAACTTGTACGCCTGGATCCCGCCCGGCCGCCGGGTCAGCGGGATGACCGTCGAGCCGTCCGCGCCGGCGAGCGGCCGGAGGGTGACGCGCGGGTCGCCGGTCGGCGGCGCGTCGACCAGCTCGTCCAGCGTCACGCCGTAGGCGCGCGCGAGCGGCAGGAGCTGCTCCAGCGTCGGGCGGCGCAGGCCGGCCTCGAGCCGCGACAGCGTGCTCGCCGAAATCCCCGTCTGTTCGGCCAGCGCGGTGAGCGTGGTTTCCCGCTGCTGCCGGAGGCGCTTGAGCCGCGGCCCGACGGCGTCGAGGGCCCGGTCGATCGAGTCGTCCATGCCGCCATTTTGCCGATCGGCAAGAAGCTTTGCCAAATCGCCCGACCGGGAGGCACCTTGGCGGCGTGAACGACTTCGACCGGCCCTACTGGGACCAGCACTGGCGGCACGCCCGCCACCACGGCACCGCACCGAACCCCCACCTCGTCCGCGAGGTCGCCGGCCTCGCGCCGGGCACCGCACTGGACGCCGGCTGCGGCCGGGGCGCCGAAGCCGGCTGGCTCGCCGCCCGCGGCTGGGCCGTCACGGCGGTGGACATCTCCATCGAAGCCCTCACCCAGGCCACCGCGAACACCGTGGCCTGGGTCCGGGCGGACCTGACGACGTGGGCGCCCGCCACGCCGTTCGACCTGGTCACCACCCACTACGCCCACCCGGCGATGCCGCAGCTCGCCTTCTACGAACGCATTTCCGACTGGGTCGCCCCCGGCGGCACGCTGCTCGTCGTCGGCCACGCACAGGGGCACCACGTCGCCGAGGCGTCGGCCACCGCCGCGGACATCACCGCACTCCTGGGCGGCTGGGCGATCGACACGGCCGGCGACCACGGCCACGACGTCGTCGTGCGGGCCAGGAGGACGGCATGAGCACCCTCGTCGACGACCCGCGCCGGCGCCGCGCGATCCTGGTCGGCGTCTGCCTCGCCCTGATGGCGGTGGTCGCGTCCGTCTCCGGGCTCAACGTCGCCCAGCCACAGCTCGCGGTCGAGCTCGGCGCGTCGCAGGCCACCGTCCTGTGGATCGTCAACGGCTACGCCGTCACCCTGGCCGCGCTGCTCCTGCCGCTCGGTGCGGCCGGCGACCGCCTCGGCCGGAAACCCGTGCTGCTCACCGGGTTGACGCTGTTCGGGGTCGCGAACCTCGCGGCGGCCCTTGCTCCCTCCGCCGGGACGCTGCTGGCGGCCCGGCTCCTGGCCGGCGTGAGCGCGGCGATGATCATGCCGGTCACCCTCGCCGTCATCACCTCGACGTTCCCGGCCGAAGAGCGATCCCGGGCGATCGGCGTCTGGACCGGCGTCGCCGGCGGGGGCGGGATCCTCGGCATGTTCCTGTCGGCGGTCCTGGTCGACCTGGCGAGCTGGCGGTGGCTGTTCGTGCTGCCGATCGCGCTCGCCGGAGCGGCCGCCGTCGTGACGCTGCGGACGGTGCCGGACTCCCGCTCGGCGGACCGGCACCGGTTCGACACCGTCGGCGCGGGACTGTCGTCGGCCGCCGTCGTCGCGCTGGTCTTCGTCCTCCACGAAGGACCGGACCGCGGGTGGACCGCGCCGGTGACCCTGCTGAGCCTCGCCGCCGGGCTCCTCGGCGTCGCCGGGTTCGCCGCGTGGGAACAGCGCCACCCGGCACCGCTGCTCGACGTGCGGCTCTTCCGCGAGCGCGGCCTGGCCGGCGGTTCCGGGACGCTGCTGGCCGTCTTCGGCGTGCAGGCGGGGATCTTCGTGGTCCTGTTCCCGTACCTGCAGGCGGTGCTCGGCTGGTCCGGCTTCCGCGCCACGCTGGCCCTGATGCCGACGGCACTGCTGATGATGGCGGCGTCCGGTCTCGCCCCGCGGGTGGCCGCCCGGTTCGGCGGCCGCCCGGCCATGGCGGCCGGTCTCGTCGTGAGCGTGACGGGCCTGGTGCTGCTGGCCGCCTTCGTCTCCGTCGGCGGCGGCTACCCCTCGCTCCTGCCCGGGATGCTGCTCATGGGACTCGGGATGGGCCTGGCGATGACCCCGGCCACCGAGGCCATCACCGGCTCGCTGCCCCGGGACCGGCAGGGCGTGGCGTCCGCGCTCAACGACGTCACGCGGGAGCTGGGCACGGCACTCGGCGTCGCGCTGCTCGGCACGATCCTGACCGCCGGCTACCAGGGCGCCGTCGATGCCCGGCTGGCCGGGGCGGGCGCGGAGGTCGCGCGCCGGGGCATCGCCGACGCCGTCGCGGCCGGTCCGGCGGTGGCCGGCGCGGCTCGCGAGTCCTTTGTGGACGGGTGGCGGCAGTCGATGTGGGCCGGCGCGGGCATCCTGGCGCTCGTCCTCGTGCTCACCCTGGTGAAGAGCCCCTTATCGATTCAGAGATCCTCTGCTAGCCTGCGTCGCGGGACGGCTCCGGCCGGCGCCCTGGGGACCGACTCCGAGGAGATGGAATGACGGCAATCGCCCGTGTCCGTGGCCGTGAGGTGCTCGACAGCCGGGGCAACCCGACCGTCGAGGTCGACGTCGTGCTGGAGGACGGCTCGCTGGGCCGCGCCGCGGTTCCCTCGGGTGCCTCGACCGGCACGCGGGAGGCCGTCGAGCTGCGCGACGGCGACAAGAGCCGCTACCACGGCAAAGGCGTCCGCAACGCCGTCACCGCGGTCAACACCGAGCTGGCCGAGGCGGTCGTCGGGCTGAACGCCGAAGCCCAGGCCGAGGTCGACGCCGCGCTGATCGCCGCGGACGGGACGCCGAACAAGGCCCGCGTCGGCGCGAACGCGACGCTCGGGATCTCCTTGGCCGTCGCGAAGGCGGCCGCGGCGGCGAACACGCTCCCGCTGTACCGGTACGTCGGCGGGGTCTTCGCCCACCAGCTGCCGATGCCGATGATGAACATCGTCAACGGCGGCGCGCACGCCGACAACCCGATCGACTTCCAGGAGTTCATGATCGGCCCGGTCGGCGCGGAGACCTTCGCCGAAGCCGTGCGGATGGGCTCGGAGGTCTTCCACACGCTGCGCGCGTCGCTGAAGAAGGCCGGGCACGGCACCAACGTCGGCGACGAAGGCGGCTTCGCGCCCAACCTCGCCTCCGCCGACGAAGCCCTGGAGTTCGTCGTCCGCGCGATCGAGGAGAGCGGCTACACCCCCGGCGAGGACATCGCGCTGCTGCTCGACCCGGCCGCGTCGGAGTTCTACGACAACGGCGTCTACGACTACCGCGGCGAGGGCATCAAGCGCAGCGTCGAGGAGCACGTCGCCTACCTCGACGAGCTGACCACGCGGTTCCCGATCGTCTCGATCGAGGACGGCCTCGCCCAGGACGACTACGACGGCTGGAAGCAGCTGACCGACCGGATCGGCGACCGCGTGCAGCTCGTCGGCGACGACGTCTTCTGCACCAACGTCAAGCTGCTGCAGGACGGGATCGACCGCGGCATCGGGAACTCGATCCTGATCAAGGTCAACCAGATCGGCACGCTGACCGAAACGCTGCTCACGGTCGACACCGCGCACAAGGCCGGTTACTCCGCGGTGATGTCGCACCGCTCCGGCGAGACCGAGGACACCACGATCGCCGACCTCGCCGTCGCCACCGGCTGCGGCCAGATCAAGACGGGTTCGCTGTCGCGGTCCGACCGCACGGCCAAGTACAACCAGCTCATCCGCATCGAGGAGGAGCTGGGCGCGGAGGCCCGTTACGCCGGCCGGGCCACCCTGCGCGGCGCCCGCTGATCGGCGAACCCGGCCGATCTGTAGTGCCATAGGACGGGTGAGCTCATTTCACTCTTTCGTGGACAAGGTGGACGACCGGCTCGGCGACGGACTCGAGCACGTCCTGTGCGCCCACCACCGGCGGCGGCTGCGCGCGCTGGGGTGGGGTGAGGTGCTCGAGTCCGGCGACGACCGCTTCGGCGGCCGGGCACCGGTGCGCGAGGGCAACCGGGTCGAGGTGCTGATCGACGGCGAGGAGACGCTGCCGTCGATCGAAGCCGCGATCCGGCGGGCGAAGTCCCACGTGCACATCGCCAACTGGCACGCGAGCGCGGACTTCCGGCTGACGCGGGAGCCCGGCGCCCTCACCCTGCGCGAGCTGCTCGCCGAGACCGCCGACCGCGGCGTCGAGGTGCGGGTGCTGCTGTGGGCCGGGCCGCCGGTCCCCGCGTTCCAGCCGACGCGCAAGCTCGCCCGGCGCGAGCAGCGCAAGTTCACCGACGGCTCGGCCGTGCGGTGCGTGCTGGACTCCCGCGAACGGACCATGCACTGCCACCACGAGAAGCTCGTGGTGGTCGACGACGAGGTCGCGTTCGTCGGCGGCGTCGACTTCACGGCGCTGGAGGGCGACCGCCACGACAGCCCGGACCACCCGCCGCGGCCGATCGGCTGGCACGACCTGGGGTCCCGGCTCGAAGGGCCGGTCGTCGCGGACGTCGCCGACCACTTCCGGCGGCGGTGGACGGAGGTCGCCGAGGAGGACCTGCCGGCGCCGCGCGTGCCGGGACCGGCGGGCGGAAGCCGCGTCCAGCTGCTGCGCACGATCCCGAACTCGACGTACGGCTTCGCCCCGAAGGGCGAGTTCACGATCCTCGACGGCTACCTGCGTGCCCTGCGGTCCGCGCGCCGGCTGGTCTACCTGGAGAACCAGTTCCTGTGGTCGCCGGAGATCGCCGAGGTGCTGCTCGACAAGCTGCGCAACCCGCCGGACGACCGCTTCCGGGTGGTCCTGCTGCTGCCGCGCAAGCCGAGCAACGGCTCCGACACCACGCGCGGCCAGCTGGGCCGGCTCCTCGACGCCGACGACGGCAACGGCCGCCTGCTCGCGACGACGATCAGCGCGCACGACGGTGAGTCCGCCGCGCCGGTGTACGTGCACGCGAAGCTCGGCATCGTCGACGACGAGTGGCTGACGGTCGGGTCCGCGAACCTGAACGAGCACTCACTGTTCAACGACACCGAGGTCAACATCGCAACCGACGACGCCGAACTGGCCCGCTCGACGCGGCTGCGCCTGTGGGCCGAGCACCTCGGCCGCGAGATCTCGGAAGTGGACGGCGACCCGGCGGACGTCGTCGACCACCTCTGGCGGCCGCTGGCCGAGGAGCAGGCGGAGCGAGAGCGCCGGGGCGAGCACCGAACGCACCGGCTGGTGCTGCTGCCGGGCGTTTCACGGCGCGCGGGGCGGCTGCAGGGCCCACTGCGTGGACTCCTCGTCGACGGCTGAAGCGAAGATCGGCCGCCCGCTCTAGATTGGGCGGCATGACTTCCACCGCCGACAAGGCCACCCGGCTGCAGGAGCTGCACGCCGCGCCCGAGCTGCTGCTCGTCGTCAACGTCTGGGACGCCATCACCGCCAAGGTCGTCGCCGAGACGCCCGGCACCCAGGCCCTCGCGACCCCCAGCCACGGCATCGCCGCCTCGCGCGGCTACCCGGACGGCGAGAAGATCCCGCGCGACGAGATGATCGCCGAGGTCGCGCTGATCGTGCGGACGGCCGGCGACCTGCCCGTCACCGCCGACCTCGAAGCCGGCTACGGCGACCCCGGCGGCACGATCGCCCGCGCCATCGACGCCGGCGCGGTCGGCGCCAACCTCGAAGACCAGATGAAGCCCCTCGACGAAGCCGTGAAGGCCGTCGAAGCCGCCGTCGCGGCCGCGCAGAAGGCCGGCGTCGACTTCGTGCTCAACGCCCGCACCGACGCCTTCATCAAAACTGACCCGGAAACCGCGCTGGAAGAGGCCGTCACCCGCGGCCGCGCCTACCTCGACGCGGGCGCGTCCAACTTCTTCGTGCCCGGCAAGCTCGACGAGGACCAGGTCGCGCGGCTCGTCGGAGAACTGGGTGAGCGCAAGGTCAACCTGATCGGCATCCCGGGCTCGATCCCGCTGAAGCGCGCGCAGGAACTCGGCGTCTCGCGCGTGTCGTACGGGCCGTGGAGCCAGAACGTCGCCCTGACCGCGCTGGCCAAGCTCGCCGAAGACGTCTACGCCGGCGGCGGCCTGCCCGCCGACACCCGCAAGCTCAACTGAGCGCTACCGGATCCGCAGGCGACGCATGAGCTTGAGCCCGGACAGCATGCTTTCGACGTACTTGTCGTAACCCTGTCCGGGCCGCGGGCCCATGACCTGCTTCTTCAGCACGGCCAGGTTCTGCCCGTCGGTGTACTTGAGCAGGCCCTGGTCACCGTGGCGGGCGCCGACCCCGGAGCTCTTCACCCCGCCGGACGGCGTCCCCTTGGCGGCGAACGCGGTCGCGAGGATGTCGTTGATGTTGACGTTGCCGGACTCCAGCCGGGCGGCCACGGCCCGCGCGGCGCCGACGTCACGGCTCCAGACCGAGGCGTTGAGGCCGTAGTCGGTGTCGTTGGCCAGCTCGACGGCTTCGTCGACCGTGCGGTACCGGTGCAGCGCGATCACCGGACCGAACGTTTCCGTGACGCCGCAGACCATGTCCTTCGTGACGCCTTCGAGGATCGTCGGCTCGAAGAACGCGGGCCCGAGGTCCGGGCGCGGCTTGCCGCCGCACAGCACGGTCGCGCCCTTCGCGACGGCGTCGTCGACGTGCTCCTTGACCCGGCGCAGGTGATCCGGCGAGACGAGCGAGCCCATGTCGGGCCCGAAGTCGTAGGCCGCGCGGACGTCCAACGCGCTCGTGGCCGCGACGAACGCGTCCTTGAACTCGTCGTAGCGCGACTCCGGCAGGTAGATCCGCTCGATGTGCATGCAGATCTGGCCGGTGTTGCCGAACGCGCCGAAGATGGCGCCTCGCACGGCTTCGGCGATGTCGGCGTCGTCGAGGACGATCATCGGGTTCTTGCCGCCGAGCTCCAGGCAGCAGCCGATGAGGTTGCGGCCGGCCCGTTCGCCGATCACGCGTCCGGTCGCGGTCGAACCGGTGAACATCACGTAGTCGGCCTGGTCGATGAGCGTCGGGCCGACGTCCGGGCCCTCGCCGCAGACGACCCGGAACAATCCTTCCGGCAGGCCGGCCTCTTCCAGCATCCGGATGCCGTAGAGCGGCGAGAGCGCGGTCTTGTTGTCCGGCTTCAAGACCACCGCGTTGCCGGCCATCAGCGCCGGGATCGCGTCGGAAATGCCGGTGGCGAACGGGAAGTTCCACGGCGCGATGATGCCGACGACCCCCTTGGGCTGCCGGACCTCGGTCGACGTCGTCAGCAGCGGCACCGGACCGCCGCGCTTCACCGGCGCCAGCAGTTTCGCCGCCCGCCGCAGGTAGTGGCTCATCACCATGGCGGGGTCGCAGGTCTCTTCGATCGCCATCCGCCGGTTCTTGCCGCTCTCGACCTGGATGAGGTCGGCGACGTCGCGCGCGTGATCGACGAACAGCGCGTGTGCCCGCTTGAACACCGCCAGCCGCTGCTTGAGCGGCGTGGCCGCCCACTTCCGCTGTGCTTCACGGGCGGTGGCGAACGCCTGCTCGATGTCGGACGGCGTCGACTGCGGCAGGTCGACGAGCGGCTCGCCGGTGTAGACCTCGGTGAGTTTCCAGGTCTCGCCGGTCGAACCCGGTACGCGGGCGACGAGCTGCCGCAGGAAGTCGTCGGTCACCGACGCCGGACGGGTGAGCTGCAGCGGGGTCACGGTCACGATCCGCTCCCGAGGACGAGGTCCGCGCCCATCTCGCCGATCATGATGGCGGGCGCGTTGGTGTTGCCGCCGGTGATGGACGGCATGATCGAGGCGTCGCAGACCCGCAGGCCGTCGACGCCGCGCACCTTGAGGTCGGGGCCGACGACGGCGAGCTCGTCGACGCCCATCCGGCAGGTGCCGACGCCGTGGTAGACCGACGTCGCGCGGTTGAGGATCGCGTCGCGCAGCTCTTGGCCGCGCAGGTTCTTGCCCGGGTGGATCTCTTCCTTCACCGCGCCCTTGAACGCCTTTGACGCGAATATCTCGCGCACCATCTCCGAACCTTCGGCGAGCACTTCGAGGTCGGCCGGGTCGGAGAGGTACTGGAAGTCGATCAGCGGCGCGGCCGCCGGATCGGCCGACGCGAGCCGCAGCGTGCCGCGGCTCTTCGGGTAGATGAGCGTCGAAAGGACCGTGAGCGCCGGGCGCTTGTCGACGTCGTGGCGGATCGGCGCGTCCTGGTTGGGCGAGACGTAGGCCCACGGCAGCAGGTGCAGCTGCAGGTCGGGGACGGCGTCGGCCTGGGAGGTCTTGAGGAAGGCGACCGCCTCGAAGACCGAGTTGGCCAGGAACGTGCTGCCGGGCTTCAGCAGCTCTCGGGCCAGGCCGCGGGCGAAGTACGGCGCGGAGCCCTTGTTCTTGCTGGAGGACACGTGGAACGTCAGCGCGTGGAACATGTGGTCGTGCATGTTGTCCCCGACCGGCAGGTCGGCGAGCACGTCGATGCCGTGTTCCTTGAGGTGTTCGGCGTGCCCGATGCCGGACAGCATGAGCAGCTGCGCGGAGCCGGCGAACCCGGCCGAGAGGATGACCTCCTTGCCGGCGCGGATCGTGCGGTGCCGGCCGCGGTCGACGACTTCGACGCCGGCCGCGCGGCCGTTCTCGAAGAGCACCTTCTTGACGAGCACCCCGGACTGCAGCTGCAGCGTCGGCGGGGCGAGGTGGTGGATGTAGCCGCGGGAGGCGCTGTAGCGCAGGCCGTCGGCAGCGTTCTGCTGCATCCGGCTGACGCCTTCCTGGGATTCGGCGTTGTAGTCGTCGAGGATCTTGCAGCCGAGCGCGTCGGACGTGGCGTCGATGAACTGCAGCGAGCCTTCCTGGGGGTTCTTCGCGCGGGTGACCCGGATGGGGCCCTTGGCGCCGCGGAACGCGTTCTCGCCGTCTTCGAAGTCCTCCATCCGCTTGTAGGCGGCGTTGACGCTGTCGGCGTCCCAGCCGGTGTTGCCCTCGGCGGCCCAGGAGTCGAAGTTGGCGCGGTTGCCGCGGACGTAGACCATGCCGTTGATGGAGCTGGAGCCGCCGACGACCCGGCCGCGCGGCACCGGCATCCGGCGATCGAGAACGTGTTTCTGCGGAATGCCGTAGAAGCCCCAGTCGAAGGGCTTCTTGAGCTGCGGCACGGCGTGCATCGGACCGACCAGGCCCGGCTTCTTGATGAGCAGCCGCTCGTCGCTCTTCCCGGCTTCGAGCACGATCACGCTGGCCCCGGCCTGCGCCAGCCGGCCCGCGACCGCCGCTCCCGAGCTCCCCGACCCGACGACGACGTAGTCGGCCTCGTCGCCGCGCGGCGCCCTGTTCGCCATGTCCGCTCCTCGGTCCCGCCCGTGCCGAACTATAACCTGTTCTAGTTTGGCACGGTATAGCGTCGCCGCCTCGGAGCGCAACGGCTAGGTCCCGTCCATGGCCTTCTCGATCTCCGCGACCAGCTTGCGCACCCGGCCGGCGTCGAGGCCGCCGTAGCAGAACGTGTTCATGTCGACCCGGTCGCCGCCACTGGCGGGGTTCTCCACGACATCGGTGGACGCGCCTTCGACGGTGAACGTCAACCGCCCGGGGCGCGAGAACCCGGGTGGTTCGTTGCTGATGTTCCTGATCTTGGTGACGCTGAAGGTGTGCTTGCGGTCGTTGCCGAAGACGCCGTCCTTGACCGCCGCGCTGATCGTGACTTCCCTGCCGCTGAACCGGATGGACCGCCGTCTGGCTCTGGCGTGCATGCTTCCTCCCCAAGGAAACCGGAGGAAAAACTGTAAGCAGTCACCCGGTCGAGCGACAAGCGGCCAAGCGTGCAGGTTTCGCTGCTACTGAGGCGAGATCTTCGGCATCGGCGCGCCGGTGCGCGATCGGCGGTCGGCGAGCTGGGAGGGGGCGGGCTGTCGACGAGCTGGCGCACGAGCGGCGGGCGGCGAGTTGGGGGACGGCGGGCGGTCTGCGCGCTGGGGCACGAGCGGCGGCCGGGCGCGCCGGCGCACAAGCGGCGGTCGGCGCGCCGGGGCACGAGCGACGGCCCGCGCGCCGGCGCACGAGCGGCGGCCGGTGAGCTGGCGCACGAGCGGCGGTCGGCGCGCCGGGGCACGAGCGACGGCCCGCGCGCCGGCGCACGAGCGGCGGCCGGTGAGCTGGCGCACGAGCGGCCGTCCGCGCGCCGGAGTACGAGCGGCGGTCGGCGCGCTGGGGAGGGGGACGGCGGGCGGTCGGTAAGTTTTGGGCACGAGCGGCCGTCGGCGCACCGGCGCACGAGCGGCGGTCGGCGCGGGTCAGCCGTCGCGGACCGCTGAACCACCTCCGCGGGCGGCCGAGGGCGCTGCCATCGCTTGAGCGGAGGTCGGTCACAGTCCCCGGCGGAGCGCATCCGCCGCGCGTGCCAGGTCGGCGCGGACCTCCTTCGCCGCTCGGGCCGCGCCTTTCCCCTGGTGCTGCCCGAGGCTGGCTGCGAAGACCGTCCACAGCCCGGCCACCGCCGCCGCCGTGATGTGCGGGACCGGGTCGCCCGGCGGCACCCCGTCCCGCTCGGCCAGCGCCTCCGCCACCGCCTGCGTCAGCCGGTCGAGGGCCTCGCGTTGGTGCGCCACCAAGGCGGGCGTCGTGCGGACCAGCTCGCCGAAGCGGCGGACCTCGTCCCAGCCGTGGCGCCGCGCCGAGGCCACGAGGAAGTCCAGCTCCTCCCCCAGCACCTCGAGCGCCGCGTCCAGGGGCGGCGCGTCGGTCAGCCGCGCGCGCAGGGCCTCCAGCTGGGTGTCCCAGCGGTCGGCCAGCAGCGCCTCCTTGCTGCCGAAGTGGTTGAAGACCGTCTTTTCCGTGACGCCGCACGCCCGCGCGACGTCCGCGACGCGGACCGCGTCGAATCCCCGCTCCAGGAACATCCGGGTCGCGGTGTCGGACAGCTCGCGTCGCAGTTCGCGCTTCCGCCGGTCACGCAACGTCTCAGGCACCGGCTCAGTCTACAGCAGGAGTACTGTTTACAGTGACTGTAACGAGCGAGAGGACCTTCATGAGCGAGTTCGAGATCGTCCGCGTGTACCCCGAGCCCCGGGCCCGCGTCTGGCGCGCCCTCACCGACCCGGCCCTGGTCCCGCGCTGGACGTCGACCGGCCGCGGCGGCCGGCCCGAAGGGTTCGCGCCGGAGGTCGGCACGCGGTTCCGCTTCATCGGCCGGCCGGTCCCCGGCTGGGACGGCATCGTCCGGTGCGAGATCCTCGCGGCCGACGCGCCCGAGCTGCTGAGTTTCAGCTGGCGCAACCAGGAGTCCGACGAGCCGAGCACGGTGACGTGCCACCTCGCCGAGACGCCGGACGGCACCCGCCTCACCTACCGGCACACGGATTTCCGCGGGGTGGGCGGGTTCTTCATGGCCCGCCTGCTGCACCGGGTCCGGCGCCGGATGCTCACCGAAGGGTTCCCGGAAGTCCTCGCCGACCGCGGCTGGTAGCGGCGATGCGGCCCGGCAGGCGGTGCCGGACAAGGTCGCCGCCGCCGAGCCCGGCGGCCCGGCCGACTCCGGCCGGCAGTGATGAAGCGGCCGACGCGGCACGAGGCCGCCGCCGCCAAACCCGGCGCCCTGCCGGGCGTCCTCGCCGACCGCGGCTGGTAGCGGCGGGCAGTACCGGACAAGGCCTTCGCCGCCGAGCCCGGCGGCCTGGCCGACCGCAGCCGGCAATGGTCAAGCGGCCGGCGCCGCGCGAGACCGTCGGCGCCAAACCGACGCTGCCAGGCGTCCTCGCCGGCCGCAGCCGGTAGCGACAGCACCACACGAGGCCGCCGCCGGCCCGGCGCCGCGGTCGTCGTCGCCTGCCGCTAGTCCGCCGCCACCGGGTCCGGCTCCGCCCCCAGCACCTCGTCGGTCAACCCCGCCGCCAGCGCGCGCAATGCCGCGTCCAGGTACACCGTCAAGTCCGCGTCCGCGCGGGCCGACCAGCGGTCGTACGCCGCTCGGCAGGCCGCCAGGACCGCCCTCCCCACCACCAGTGGGTACAGCGACTCCTCCGGCTGCCCCGAGCGGCGGGCGACGAACGCGCTGATCGCGCGCTCCCACGCGTCGTAGTGGACCGCTGCGCTCGCCGCCAGGTCCGGGACCGCGCTCAGGAGCGTCATCCGCCGGCGCAGCTCCGGCACGTCCGCCGCGCGGTAGTGGTTGGCCTCCAGGACCGCGCGGCGCACCGCCTCCAGCACCGGCAGGTCCGCCGGCGTCCCGGCGAGCAGCGACCGGATCGTCTGGACCTCGGTGTCGAACTCGTTCCAGAGGACGTCGGCCTTGGCGTCGTAGTAGCGGAAGAACGTCCGCCTGCTGACACCCGCCGCCGCGGCGATCTGGTCGACCGTCGTCTCGTGGAAGCCCTGGTCGGTGAACAAGCGCAGCGCGGCGACCTCGAGTTCGCGGGCGCTCGTGCCCGGCGGACGGCCCCGGCGGTTCGCGGGGCGGGCGAGCACGTCATCGGTCATCCGGGTGCCGTTCCGTTGTGAGCCTTGATTATCGACACGCGGTGACATTACTCTCCCCCTATTCGTCACTGAGTGCCGAAAATCATCACTGCCGAAGGAGCCAGGATGAGCGAGAACCAGACCACGCCCGAGACCGACGAGCCCTTGACCGAGGAACTGCTGGTCGAAGAGGTCTCCATCGACGGCATGTGCGGTGTCTACTGACGACGTGCCGGCGGGTTTCGACCTCGACGCCGCGTGGCGCCTGGACGACCGGGTCTCCATCCGGCCCGAGCGGTTCGGTGCCCTGCTGTACCACTTCGGCACCCGCCGGCTTTCCTTCCTGAAGAGCCCGACGCTGCTGGCCGTCGTCCGCGGCCTCGCCACGCACCCGGACGCGAGGGCCGCGTGCGCCGGAGCCGGCGTCGGCCCCGGTGAGCTGCCGCGGTACCGCGCGGCGCTGGCCGCACTCGCCGACTCGCGCATGATCCAGCCGAGGAGCCGCTGATGTCCCTTGTGGACGAATTCCAGTACGGGCTCGACGCCCCGATCTGCCTCACCTGGGAACTGACCTACGCCTGCAACCTTTCCTGCGTGCACTGCCTTTCCTCATCCGGACGGCGAGACCCGCGCGAACTGTCCACAGTGGAGTGTAAAGCGCTGATCGACGAGTTCGAACGCATGCAGGTCTTCTACGTCAACATCGGCGGCGGCGAACCGACCGTCCGCCCGGACTTCTGGGAGCTCGTCGACTACGCCACCGGCCACCACGTCGGCGTCAAGTTCTCCACCAACGGCGTGAAGATCACGCCCGAGGCGGCGCGCCGGCTGGCGGCCAGTGACTACGTCGACGTCC
Source organism: Amycolatopsis sp. NPDC098790 (assembly GCF_044759945.1). Lineage (NCBI taxonomy): Bacteria > Bacillati > Actinomycetota > Actinomycetes > Pseudonocardiales > Pseudonocardiaceae > Amycolatopsis > Amycolatopsis sp. NPDC098790. The sequence goes on along the minus strand of NZ_JBIWAI010000002.1, from coordinate 667,801 downwards.
AGATCTCCCTGGACGGCGCCACCGCCGAGGTCAACGACCACGTCCGCGGCCCCGGCTCGTACGCCACCGCGATCCGCGCCATGGAACACCTTTCGGACGCGGGGTTCGCGAACTTCAAGATTTCCGTGGTGATGACGCGCCACAACGTCGGCCAGCTCGACGCGTTCAAGGCCATCGCCGACCGCTACGGCGCCCAGCTGCGCATCACCCGCCTGCGCCCGTCCGGCCGCGGCGCCGACACCTGGGACGAGTTGCACCCCACCGCCGCGCAACAACGAGAACTCTACGACTGGCTGGTGGCGCACGGCGAGAACGTCCTCACCGGCGACTCGTTCTTCCACCTCGCCGGCTACGGCGACGGCGGACTGCCCGGGCTGAACCTCTGCGGCGCCGGGCGGGTCGTCTGCCTGGTCGACCCGGTCGGCGACGTCTACGCGTGCCCGTTCGCCATCCACGACACGTTCCTGGCCGGCACCGTCCGCGGCGACGGCGGGTTCACGTCGGTCTGGCGCGAATCGGAACTGTTCACGTCGCTGCGGTCACCGCAGAGCGGTGGCGCGTGCGAGTCGTGTTCGGCGTTCGACGCCTGCCGCGGCGGCTGCATGGCCGCGAAGTTCTTCACCGGCCTGCCGCTGGACGGCCCGGACCCGGAGTGCGTGCGCGGCCACGGCGAACCGGCGCTCGCGAGCGTCACGAGCGTTCCGAAGCCGTCGCTGGACCACTCGCACCGGCGGCGCCCGGTCCCGGTCACCATCGGGATGCGCCGGCCGCCGGAACGCGCGTGCGACGAGAACCCCCTCGCCGGGTTCAGGCGCTGACCATGCGGCTCGCGGACCTCTCCTGGCCGGACGTCGCCGTGCGGGCGGCGATCCTGGCCGTGCCGGTGGGCGCGACCGAGCAGCACGGGCCGCACCTGCCGCTGTCGACCGACACGGACATCGCGCTCGCGCTGTGCGACCGGCTGGCAGCCGCGCGCACCGACGTGCTGGTGGCCCCGCCGGTGGCCTACGGCTCCAGCGGTGAGCACGCCGGCTTCGCCGGGACGCTCTCGATCGGCCGGGAGGCGACCGAGCTGCTGTTGCTGGAACTGGGCCGGTCGGCGGCGGAGACGTTCCCGCGGCTGCTGTTCGTCTCCGCGCACGGCGGCAACGCGGCGCCGGTCGCCCGGGCCGTCGCGCGCCTGCGGGCGGAGTCGCGGGACGTCCGGGTGTTCCAGCCGCACTGGGACGGCGATCCGCACGCCGGGCGCCCGGAAACCGCGCTGCAGCTGGCTTTGCGGCCCGGCGGGGTCCGGATGGACCGGGCGGTGGCGGGCGATCGGCGGCCCCTCGCCGAGGTCCTGCCCGTGCTGCGCGAAGGCGGGGTGCGAGCGGTGACGCCGACCGGTGTGCTCGGCGACCCGACCACCGCGACGGCGGCCGACGGCCGGGCCTTGCTGGCCGACCTGACCGCGCAGCTGTTGTCCTGTGTGGACGGTTGGGCATGAGGACCGCGCTCGTCACCGGCGCGGCCCGGGGCATCGGTGCCGCGACTGTTTCTCGCTTGGCAGCACAGGGTTACGCCGTGCTCGCGGTCGACGTCGCGGCCGATGATCCCGCGCTGCCGTACGGGCTGGGGAGCGAGGCGGAACTGGCGGCCGTCGCGTCGGAGACGGGCGCCGAGGCGTTCGTGGCCGACGTCCGGGATCCGGCGGCGCTGGCCGCTGCGGTGGCCGCGGCCGAGGACCGCTGGGGTGGCCTCGACGTCGCGATCGCGGCCGCCGGGGTGATCGCCGGGGGCGTGCCGCAGTGGGAGGTGCCGCCGGAGCAGGAGGAAGCGGTGCTCGACGTGGACCTGCGCGGGGTGCTGAACCTGGCGCGGGCGGCGATCCCGGCGTTGCTGCGCCGCGCGGAGCCGAGGTCGGGCCGGTTCTTGGCGGTGGCGTCCGCGGCGGCGACGCGCGGGTTGCCGATGCTCGCGGCCTACTGCGCGGCGAAGGCCGGGGTGGCGGGTTTGATGCGTGCGCTGGGTGCCGAGCTGGGCGGGACGGGGGTGACCGCCAACGCGGTCAGCCCGGGGTCGACGGATACGCCGATCCTGGCCGAGAGCGCCCGGCTGTACGGCTTGCCGGGCGCGCAGGATTTCGCTGGGCAGCAACCGGTCGGGCGGTTGCTCGAGCCGGCCGAGATCGCGCGGGTGCTGGCGTTCCTGGCCGATCCGGACAGCGGCGCGACAACCGGCGCGGTGGTGCCGGTGGACGGAGGACTGGCGTTGTGACGTCTCCCCAGCCCGCCGCGCGGGAGTTCGCCGGGCCGCAGCCGGACCCGGACGGCGCACCCGCAGCATTCGGAGAAGCCACCCGCGATCCAATCATCGGCGCCCTGATGCCGGTCGGAGGGGCGGCCCGATGACCACTCCCCTCCCCGCCGGCTTCCGGGTCGTCCTCGATCAAGACACCAAACAACTCCGCGAAAACCTCTGGTTCGGCGGCTCACCCGCCCGCGTCCTCCGCCTCACCGCGGCCGGCCGAAAAGCGTGGCGAGAACTCGCCGACGGGCCCGTCACCTCCACGCCAGCCGGGGCGCTCGCCCGGCGGCTCACCGACGCCGGCCTCGCTCACCCCATCCCGCCCGAACCCACCAGCCCCGCCGATCTCACCTTCGTCGTCCCCGTCCTCGACCGGCCCGGCTCCCTCGCCCGCTGCCTGGCCTCCCTCGACAGCCATCACCCCGTCCTCGTCGTCGACGACGGCTCGAAAGATCCGCAAGCGATCGCGAAAGTAGCCGCCGCCCATGGAGCCAAACTCGTCCGCCGGAACGAAAACGGCGGCCCCGGCGCGGCCCGGAACACCGCGCTCGACCACGTCACCACCGAGCTGGTGGCCTTTGTGGACAGTGACTGCGTCGCCCCCGGTGACTGGACCGAAGCCCTCGCCGCCCACTTCGCCGACCCCCTGCTCGCCGCGATCGCTCCCCGCGTCCGCCCGCTGGCGAAGAACACCACCGCCGGCCGGTACACGAACGTCGCCGGCAGTCTCGACCTCGGGGACCGGCCCGCGCGCGTCGCTCCGCGGACCCGGACCTCCTACGTCCCCACCGCCGCCCTGGTCGCCCGCCGGGCCGCTCTCCGGGAGGTCGGCGGGTTCGACCCCGGGCTCCGCGTCGGCGAGGACGTCGACCTCGGCTGGCGGCTGCACGCGGCGGGCCACCGGGTCCGGTACGCCCCGGACGTCCACGTCGGCCACCACGAACCCGGGACCTGGCGCGAACTCCTCGGCCGCCGCGCGCGGTACGGCACGTCCGCCGCGCCCCTTTCCCGGCGCCACCCCGGGAACCTCGCGCCGCTCGTGCTGCACCCGTGGCCGGCCCTGACCGTCGGCGCGCTGCTCGCCCGGCGGCCCCTGCTCGCGGCCGGCGGCTTCGGCGGCGCCGTCCTGAACATGCTGAAAACCCTCCGGCACAACGACATCCCCACCGAAGGCGTCGTCCGCGCGATGGGCACCGCCGTCCACCAGACCTGGCTCGGCGCCGGCCGGTGCGGGACGCAGTTCGCCGCGCCGGTCCTCGCCGCGCTGCTGGTGCCCCGCGGGTGGGGCCGCCGGGCCGCCGTCGCATCACTGGTGCTCGGCCCGCCGCTGACCGCGTGGGCGAAGCAACGCCCCGACCTGGACCCGGTCCGCTACACCGCGGCCGCCCTCGCCGACGACATCGCCTACGGCGCCGGCGTCTGGGCCGGCTGCCTGATCCACCGGACCGCCGCGCCGGTGCTGCCCGAGATCTCCTGGCGCCCGTTGCGCGTCGACAGCAAGGAAAAGCGAGGCCCCGCATGAGCAACGCCTGGTTCGAATCGATCGCCGAAGCCCAGCGGCGCGCGAAGAAGCGCCTGCCCGCGTCCGTCTACTCGGCACTGATCGCCGGTTCCGAAAAAGGCTTGACGCTCAAGGACAACCTCGACGCGTTCGACGAGCTGACGTTCGCGCCGCGCACCGCCGGGCAGTCCGGCGAACGCGCGCTCGCCACGACGGTCCTCGGCCGCGAGATCGCGCTGCCGGTGGTCATCTCCCCCACCGGCGTGCAGGCGGTGCACCCGGACGGCGAGGTCGCCGTCGCCCGCGCGGCGGCTGCCCGCGGCACCGCGATCGGCCTCAGTTCCTTCGCCAGCAAGCCGATCGAGGAGGTCGTCGCCGCCAACCCGAACACGTTCTTCCAGATCTACTGGACCGGCAGCCGGGACGACATCCTCGGCCGGCTCGACCGCGCCCGCCGCGCCGGCGCCGCCGGGCTCGTCCTCACGCTCGACTGGTCGTTCTCCCACAGCCGCGACTGGGGCAGCCCGCACATCCCCGAAAAGCTGACCTTTCGCGAGCTGCTGCGCTTCGCGCCCGAAGGGCTGGCCCGCCCGCGTTGGCTGCTGGACTACGCGCGCACCCGCCGGCTGCCCGACCTCAGCGTCCCGAACATGGCCGAGCCCGGCACCCCGGTCCCCACCTTCTTCGGCGCCTACGGCCAGTGGATGCAGACGCCCCCGCCGTCGTGGGACGACGTGGCCTGGCTGCGTTCGCAGTGGGACGGGCCGTTCCTGCTCAAGGGCGTCATCCGCGTCGACGAAGCCCGGCGCGCGGTCGACGCCGGGGTCAGCGCGATCTCCGTGTCGAACCACGGCGGCAACAACCTCGACGGCACCCCGGCGACGATCCGCGCGCTCCCGGCGGTCGCCGACGCCGTCGGCGACCAGGTGGAAGTCCTGCTGGACGGCGGGATCCGCCGCGGCAGCGACGTGGTGAAGGCGCTCGCACTCGGGGCGCGGGCGGTCCTCATCGGCCGCGCGTACCTGTGGGGCCTGGCGGCGAACGGCCAGGCCGGCGTCGAAAACGTCCTGGACGTGCTGCGCAACGGCATCGACTCGACGCTGCTGGCGCTCGGCCGCCGGAGCGTGCACGACCTGAGCCGCGACGACGTCCGGATCCCGGAGACGTTCCCCCGCGCTCTGGGTCAAGGGACCCGGAGCTCAGTGTGAGTGGGCTTCTTCCAGCGTCGCCCCGGCCAGGCGGGCCGCGACGCCGCGGCGGAAGTTCGGGCAGTCGTGGACGTCTTCGTGCGGGCAGTCCAGGCCGTGCGCGATCGCCGTGCGGGCGGCTTGGGCACGGGCGATCCGGGCGTCCAGTTCGGCGAGCTTGCGCTGCTGCAGCTCGCGCCACGCCGGCGCGGCCGACGTGCGCACGGCGATCAGCGTCTTGAGTTCGCGGACGGTGAACCCGACATCGCGCAGGATCAGGATTTCCCCCACCTGCGTGATGGCCGACAGCGGATAACGGCGCTGACCGGCGACGCGCTCGGGCGCGGGGAGCAGGCCCTGGTCCTCCCAGTAGCGCAGCGCCGAAGTGGCCACGCCGGTGCGGCGGGCCAGCTCGCCGATCGTCAGCTGCTCCTCGGGCATTTGACTTCGAGCGTACTTGAAGCCGTTCACTCGCGGCATGGTCAAGACGAGTCTCAAGCACCGGATGATCGGGCAGTTCCACCACCCGCGCGGCCTCGGCGGGCGGGTGGCCGGGTGGGTGATGGCCCACCGCAGTTCGAACCGCAGGCGCAACGTCTGGGTGGTCTCCCTCCTCGACGTCCAGCCGGACGAGCGGGTGCTCGAAGTCGGCTTCGGCCCCGGGATCGCGCTCGGCGAGCTGGCCGCCCGCGCGACCCGGGGCCGCGTCTACGGCGTCGACCACTCGGCGGTGATGGTGGACCGGGCGGCCCGGCGCAACCGGGCCGTGGCCGGCCGGATCGAGCTGGTCCATACGTCGGTGGACCGGCTGCCGCCGTTCGGCGAACCGCTCGACGCCGTCCTCGCCGTCAACAACGCGGGCTTCTGGCCCGATCCGCCGGCCCGGCTGCGCGAGCTGCGCGGCCGGTTGCGGCCGGGTGGCCGGATCGCGCTCGCGTCCCAGCCGCGGTGTCCCGGCGCCGACCGGGGCACCACGGCCCGGGCCGCCCGGGAGCTGCAGGACTTGCTCGCGCAGGCGGGGTTCGTCGAACTGCGGGTCGAGACGCTCGAGCTCGACCCGCCGGTCGCGTGCGTCCTCGGGGTCACCCCACGGTGAAGCTCGCGGTGAGCGTGGCCGCCGAGCTGGTGCCGACGTAGACCTCGATCTTGCCCGGCTCCACCCGGAACTTCGCGGCGTTGTCGTAGAAGCCGACGTCGTCCGGCGTCAGCGTGAACGACACCGTCCGCGACGCGCCCGCGGCGAGGGTCACCCGCTCGAACCCGCGCAGCCGCCGGACCGGCTGGACGATGCTCGCGACCGGGTCGCGCAGGTAGAGCTGGACGACCTCGTCGCCCGCGCGGGAACCGGTGTTGGTCACCGTCGCCGTCACCTGGAGCCGGCCGCCGCGGATCGGCAGGCGGGTGCCCGACAGGCGCAGGCCGTCGACGCGGAACGTCGTGTACGACAGGCCGAAGCCGAACTCGTAGAGCGGGCCGGTCTCCAGGTCGAGGTACTTCGACGTGTACTTGTTGTCCGGATCGGCGGGCCGGCCGGTGTTCTCGTGGTTGTAGTAGATCGGGATCTGCCCGACCGCCCGCGGGAAGCTCACCGGCAGCTTGCCGCCCGGGTTGACCGTGCCGAACAGGACGTCGGCAACCGCGTGCCCGCCCTGCACGCCCGGCGCCCACGCCTCCAGGATCGCGGGCGCGTTGTCGTGCAGGTACGGGATCGTCAGCGGCCGGCCGTTGACCAGCACCACGACGAACGGCTTGCCGGTGTCCTTGATCGCGGCGACGAGCTGCTGCTGGACGCCGGGCAAATCGATGGTGCTGCGCGCAGCCGCTTCGCCGCTCATCGCGGCGGTTTCGCCGACCACGACCACGGTCACGTCGGCCGCGCGGGCGGCCTGCTGGGCGGCGGCGAACCCGCTGGTGTCCTTCCCGTCGACCGTGCAGCCCGCGGTGTAGGTGACGGCCGCGCCCGGCGCCGCGGCCTTGATCCCGTCCACCACGGTCACCGGCGGCGTGGTGCCCGCGCCGGTGCCCAGGCCGGCCCAGGTGCCGTTGAGGTCGTAGGTCGCCGCGCCGAGCGGGCCGACGACGGCCACCGAGCCCACGGACTTGGCCAGCGGCAGCACCGGCCCGTCGTTCTTGAGCAGCACCATGCACCGCCCGGCGGCCTGTCGCGACGCGGCCAGCGCGGCCGGCGACGGCGCCTTCACCTCGCCCGCCTCGTCGACGTACGGCCGCTCGAAGAGGCCGAGCTTGACCTTGACCAGCAGGATCCGGCGGACGGCGTCGTCGAGCTGGTCGCGGGTGATCCGGCGCCGGTCCAGCAGCTGCCTCCCGTAGGTGACGTAGTTCGTGCTGACCATTTCCATGTCGACGCCGGCGGGCAGCGCGGCCGCCGCGGCGTCCGCGCCGTCACCGGCGAGGCCGTGGTTGATCAGCTCTTCGATGCCGGTGTAGTCGCTGACGACGAACCCGCGGAACCCGTAGGCCCCCTTGAGGACGTCGTGCAGGACGTAGCCGTTGCCGTGCGCGGGGACCCCGCTGATCGTGTTGAAGCTGGCCATCACGGTCGCCACCCCGGCCTCGACGCTCGCCTTGAACGGCGGCAGGTAGAGGTTGTGCAGCCGCTGGAGCGAGACGTCGACGGTGTTGTAGTCGCGGCCGCCTTCGGCACCGCCGTAGGCGACGAAGTGCTTGGCGCAGGCGGCGAGGCGGTCGGGTGAGGAGTAGTCGTCACCCTGGTAGCCGCGGACCTTCGCCGCGGCCATCCGCGAGACGAGGTAAGGGTCTTCGCCGTTTCCCTCGGCGATGCGCCCCCAGCGCGGCTCGTGGGTGACGTCCATCATCGGCGCGTACGTCCAGTGGATGCCGCTGCGCCGGGCCTCCTTCGCCGACACCGTCGCGTCGGCGGCCGGCACGCCGGGGTCGAAGCTCGCGCCCTGGGCCAGCGGGATCGGGAAGTTGGTGGTGTAGCCGTGGATCACGTCGAGGCCGAAGATCAGCGGGATGCGCAGCCGGGTCCGCTCGACGGCGATCTTCTGCAGGGCGTTGAGCTTCGCGGCGCCGACGACGGAGAAGACCCCGCCCAGCTGGCCGGTCGCGAGAGCCGTCCGGGCGAGGTCTTCGGTGCCGACCAGCTGCAGCTGCCCGAGCTTCTCGGCGAGGGTCATCTTCCCGAGCAGGTCCTCGACCCGCGGGTTCCGTTCGGGCCGCGCGGCGGGGTCCGCGGCGGCGGGCGGGGCGAGCGCCGAAGCGACGCCTCCGGCGGCGAGGAGACCGCCGACGCCGGCGAGCAGGCTGCGCCGGTTGACGCCGTCGGCGGTCGAAGTGGCTGCGTGGCTCTCGGGCTGTTCCATGGCGGGGACCCTTTCGCGAGAGAACGAAGGCCGCCAGCATAAGCACGATCGGCGCGCCCGGCCGGTTCGTTCTTTCCCGCCCCGGAACGCTTGTGGTCCCGCCGCGAGCGGCCTACGGTCGGCCGTGGACCGACACGTGGAGGGGGCGCCGTGCGGGCGTTCGGAGCTGTCCTGGCAAGCGCTTTCCTGCTGACCGGCGCGACGCCCGCCCTCGCGGACGCGGCGTGGTCGCCGTCCCCGATCGCCTGGACGACGTGTCCGGACGACCCGGACAACCCCGGCGTTCCCGACGGCGAGTGCGGCACGCTGTGGGTACCGCTGGACTGGAACCGGCCGCAGGGGCCGTCGATCGGCCTCGCGGTGGCCCGGCACCGCGCCACCGACTCCGCCCACCGCATCGGCGTGCTCATGGCCGACGCCGGCGGCCCCGGCTCGTCCGGAGCGGAGATCGCGCTTTCTCCCGGCTACTTCGGCCCGGAGGTCCGGGCCCGGTTCGACGTCGTGGGCTTCGACCTGCGCGGCACCGGCCACAGCGGCTACGTCGATTGCGACTTCCCGGCCGGCGCGCCCGGCAACGAGCCCGCCGACCGAGCGGGGTTCGAGGCACTGCGCGCGTTCAACCGGCAAGTGGTCACGGACTGCCGCGCCCGGAACCTGCCGGTCTTCGACCACGCCGACACCGCCACCAACGCCCGCGACCTGGACGCCGTCCGCCGCGCGCTGGGCGAGGCCAAGATCAGCTTCCACGGCGCCTCCTACGGCACGCTGCTCGGCCAGCAGTACGCCGAGCGCTACGGCGAGCACGTCCGCGCGATGGTGCTGGACGGCGTCATCGACCACAGCGCCGACCTCGCGCACTTCGTCGGTGACCGGGCCGCCGCCGTGGACGAGCTCTTCGGGCAGTTCACCGCGTGGTGCGCCGCCACCACGACGTGCGCGCTGCACGGCCGGGACGTCCTGGCGACCTGGCGCCGGGCGCAGGCCGCGGCCGACGCGTTGCCGTTGCCGCACAACTGGTTGCGCGACCAGGTGTACGAGGACATGCGCATCCCGGACTGGGACGACGCGGCCCGGGTGATCGCCGCCACCGCAGACGGCGGTTCGCCGGTGCGGACGCGGTTCGTCCCCAACTACGGCTCCATCCGGCTGGCCGTCGTCTGCCAGGACTTCGACCTGCGGATGCCGACGTTCGCGCGGTATTCGGCGATGCACGCCGAAGAGCTGCGCCGGTCGCCGATCATGCGCGGCAGCACGATCGGCCACGACGAAGCGACCGCCTGCCTCGGCGTCGCCGGCCCGCCCGCGAACCCGCCGCACCGGCTGAACGTCTCGAGAGCGCCGCGGATCCTGCTGCTCAGCAGCCGCTACGACCCGGCGACGCCGTACGCCTGGGCGGTGAACGCCCACCGCCAGGCGCCGGCGAACACCACGCTGCTGACCTACGAGGGTTCGGGGCACGGGGCTTACCGGCGCACCGAGTGCACCCGGGCGGCGGTGGACGGCTACCTGCTGACCGCGAAGGCACCCCACCGTGACTTCGGCTGTCCCGCCTGACCCACCACCGCCCGCGCCGGCTCAGCCCAGGTGCGAGCTGATCACCGGGTAGTCGTTGCCGACGTTGGTGTACACGCCGGGGAAGTCCTTGCGGGCACAGCCTTCGCCCCACGAGACGATCCCGGCGAGCTTGCCGTCGACGTAGGCCGGGCCGCCCGAGTCGCCCTGGCAGGAGTCCTTGCCGCCTTCGGGCACGCCCGCGCAGAACATCGAGGCCTCGTCGTACTTGGCCCCGCCGGTGCTGTACTTCTCGGCGCAGGTGGCGTTGTCCACCACCGGCACCGACACCTCGAGCAGCGTGTCGGAGACGTCGCCACCCTCGGACGTCGTGCCCCAGCCGACCACCGTGACGTCCTTGCCGGCCTGGTAGGCCGCGTCATCGGCCGACTGCACCAGCGTCGCCGGCTCGTACGGCAGGTCCTCGTCGAGCGTCAGCACGGCGTTGTCGTGCTGCATCCCGCTCATGTCGAACTCCGGGTTCTGCCAGACGTCGCTGACGCCCGCCTTCGTGCCGGACGTGTCGCTGAACTTCGTCTGCCCGCCGATGATCTCCATCTGCGCAGCTTCGACGCCGTCGGTGCAGTGCGCGGCGGTGAGCACCTTGTTCTTCGCGACCAGGGTGCCGGCGCAGTGCTGCGCGCCGTTGACGTTGAAGATGACGGTGGCCGGGAACTCCTCGATCGTGGTCGGCGTGCCGCCCACGATCCGCGGGTCACCGGCCGACGCACCGGGGGCGGCGACCACGACGACGGCGGCGGCCACGGCGAGGGCCGTCGCGGCCCGCCGGACCACGGAACGTCCGTCTACCTGCATGAACATCTCCCTTCGAGGACCTGGAAGCTGGTACCCGGGAGCAGACCAGACACGCGGCGGCCGCGGTTAGCTACGAAAGTCGCTTTCTGACGTGTTGCCAACGATGGTTGGTTTTTGTCCGACTTGAGCAGCGGGTTCGAGTCAATCCTTGACATGATGCCAACACGGCCTTACCGTTTTCCCACGCCGCCGGGTTGTCCAGACCATTTACTTCGTGAAAGGACACCTCGATGCGCTTGCGTTCCCTGCTCGTCCTGCTGGCCGTGCCGGCACTGGTCGCCACCGCGTCACCCGCGCAGGCGGCCGATCCGGGCGTGGCCCCCGGCGGAAACTTCGACCTCGGGATCTGGCAGCTGCAGGAGCCGGTCGGCTCCCCCGGCTCGCCGACCACGATCTCCTCGTCCCGGCTCAAGGGCCCGAACGGCTTCCAGGACAGCTACTTCTACACCGACACCCGCGACGGCGCGATGACCTTCTGGGCGCCGGAAAAGGGTGTCACCACCCCGAACTCGAACTACGCGCGGTCCGAGCTGCGCGAGATGAACCGCGACGGATCCGCCGCGAACTGGTCGCTGAGCGGGTCGCACAAGCTGAGCGCGACCCTGCGCGTGGTGTCGGTGACGAAGAACGTGTGCGTGGGCCAGGTCCACCTCGGCACGGGCGGCTCGTCGACGAAACCGTTGCTGGAGCTGTACTACCACTCGAACGGCGACATCGTGCTCGGCACCGAGAACTCCCCCGACGGCGGCCAGACGCCGCACACGGTGGGCCACGTGTCGATCGGCAAGACCTGGACCTACACGATCGGGATCTCGGGCGGGAACACCATCGACCTGACGGTCAACGGCAGCACGACCCACTACTCGATCCCGTCGTCGTTCAAGCCGTACAAGCAGTACTTCAAGGCCGGTTCGTACAACCAGTCCTCTTCGGACAGCACGACCAAGGGCGCGCGGGTCGCGTTCTACGGGTTGACCGTTTCGCACGGCTGACGCCGTCCGGCCCGGTGGCCGCCACCACCGGACCCGGTTTTCCCCTCACCGCTTGACGAAGACCGGTTTGAGGTGCCGCTCCGGCAGCGCCCCCGGCAGGTCCTCCCAGTCGAACACGTGCGACACCACGCGGTCCGGGGCCACCCGCCCGGACGCGGCGAGGGCGAGCGCGTCCGGCAGGTGCGCGCGCACGTTGTCGCGGGCGACGCGCAGCGTCACGCCCGTCAGGTACATCTCCAGCAGCGGCAGCTCGCCGGGCCGGAAGTGGTTGCCCGCGCTTTCGCAGAACCCCTCGGGCACCAGCGACCGCACGGCCACGGCGAGCTGGTCGACCCGGCCGGTGGACTCGATCGCCAGGTCGAACCCGTGGTGGACCGGCTCGATCGCCTCGGCCGTGCGGGCCCCGAAGCTTGCGGCGAGCGCGCGGTGCGCCGGGTCCGGGTCGACGTAGAGCACGTCCGACGCGCCGAGCGCGCGGGCGATGTCGCAGGCGTACAGGCCGATGCTGCCGCGGGCGAGCACCAGCACCCGCGCCCCCGGCCGGGCCTCGAGGTGCGGGGCGACCAGCCGCCACGCGAGCGGCCAGTTGTCGCTCGCCGAGGCCAGGGCGACCGGGTCGAGCCCGGCGGGCAGCGGGACCAGCATCGCATCCGCCCACGGGACGCGGACGAGGTCGGAGAACAACCCGCCCCAGCCGCCGCCGATCGGGGCGCCGTACATCGCCATGTGCGGCACCGACGCGCAGTGCGCCTGCCTGCCGGACCGGCAGCGGCCGCACTCGCCGCAGGAGATCGCCCACGGGACGACCACCAGGTCGCCGGGCGCCACGTGGGTGATCGCGTCGCCGGTCTCGACGACCCGCGCGACGCATTCGTGCCCGATCGCGAACGGCGGCGGGAGCGGGCTGTGCCCGGCGAGGATCGCGGAGTCGACGTCGCAGGAGGTCGCCGCGACCGGGGCGACGATCGCATCGCGGTCGGACTCGAGCCGCGGATCCGGCGCTTCCCGCCACTCGACGGCGCGCCGGGCGACGTAGGTCAGTTCACGCACCGGCCGCCTCCCGCGCCCGGGTGGCCAGGGCGACGAGGTCGGCGTAGCGGACGACCTCGCCACCCGCACCCCAGGTCCTGTCGGCTTGCTCGTGGAGCAGCACCCGCACGCGGAGCGCGTCGGTCTCGGTCAGCCCGGCCGCCTTCAGCACGACGCCGGTCGCCTCGCGCACCAGGCCGGCCTTGCGGCGGTCGGACACGGCGCCGGCGGGCACGGTGACGTCGACCAGGAACCGCGGTGCGGCGTCTTCGGCGGTGGCCTGGGCGCCGGCGGGCAGTTCACACAGGTAGGACCACGCCTGGGCGCGGAAGAACTCGGTGTCGGGTGCGCCTTCCCAGCGCAGCAGCACCGCCGCGAGCTCGCGCTGGACGGTCTCGCGCCCCTCGGCGGTCAGGGCCCCGGCGGGCACGGTCAGCTGGATCATCGGCACGGCAGGCCTCCTCGTCCGGCTATAACAGTCGTTATAACGAGCGCGGACGCTACCCTATGACGAGTGTTATAGACAAGGGAGGACTCCGATGGCCGAGCCCACACCGCCGTCGCGGCAGCAGCTCGTCGCCGGCGCGGCGGACATGATCCGGCGGCGCGGCCTCAACGCGACGAGCATCCGCGAGGTCGCCAAGCACGCCGGGACCCCGCTGGGCTCCACCTACCACTACTTCCCCGGCGGGAAGGGGCAACTGGCGGGCGAAGCGGTCCGGTTCGCCGGCGACACGGTGGCGAAGGTGCTGGCCAAGCGGCTGCGGGCGGGCCCGGTCGACGGGCTGCGCGCGTTCCTCGCGCTGTGGCGGGAAATCCTGACCGGGACCGGGTTCCGGGCCGGGTGCCCGGTGCTCGCGGTGTCCGTGGAGGAACCCGCGGACGACGACGCCGTCCTCGCGGTGGCGGCCGAGGTGTTCACGGGCTGGGAGGACCAGCTCGCCGCCGCGCTGCGGGAGCACGGCGCCGAGCCGGTCGAGGCCGGGCAACTGGCCACCCTCGTCGTCACGGCGACCGAGGGCGCGGTGGCCGTGTGCCGCGCCCAGCGGGCCACACGAGCCCTCGACCGCGTGGCCGCCCAGCTGGAGAAGCTGGTCGCGGCCGCGGTCGAGGGCTGATCGCTCAGCGCCAGCCGAGCTCCGGGGCCACGTGGGTGAGGATGCTCTCCAGCACGTGCGCGTTGTAGTCGACGCCCAGCTGGTTCGGGATGGTCAGCAGCAGGGTGTCCGCGGCCTGGACCGCCTCGTCCTCCTTAAGCTCTCGCACCAGCTCGTCCGGTTCGGCCGCGTACGACCGGCCGAAGATCGCCCGGGTGTTCTCGTCGATCATGCCGACCTGGTCGCGCGAGTTGCGGTCGCGGCCGAAGTAGGCGCGGTCGGTGTCGTTCGTCAGCGCGAAGATGCTGCGGCTGACCGACACGCGCGGCTCGCGCTCGTGGCCGGCCTCCTTCCACGCCTCGCGGTAGGCCTCGATCTGCTTGCGCTGCTGGACGTGCAGCGGCTCGCCCGTCTCGTCGTCCTTGAGCGTCGAGCTCTGCAGGTTCATGCCCAGCTTGGCGGCCCAGACGCTCGTCGCGTTCGAGCTCGACCCCCACCAGATGCGCTCGCGCAGGCCCTCGGAGTGCGGTTCGAGCCGCAGGAGCCCGGGCGGGTTGGCGAACATCGGCCGCGGGTTCGGCTGGGCGAAGCCTTCGCCGTCGAGCAGCTTGAGGAAGACCTCGGTGTGCTGCCGGGCCATGTCGGCGTCGGTCTCACCCTCGGCCGGTGCGTAGCCGAAGTAGCGCCAGCCCTCGATGACCTGCTCGGGGGATCCCCGGCTGATGCCGAGCTGGAGCCTGCCCCCGGAGATCAGGTCGGCCGCGCCCGCGTCCTCGACCATGTACAGCGGGTTCTCGTAGCGCATGTCGATCACGCCGGTGCCGATCTCGATCTTCGACGTACGCGCGCCGATGGCCGAGAGCAGCGGGAACGGGCTCGCCGCCTGCCGCGCGAAGTGGTGCACGCGGAAGTACGCGCCGTCGACGCCGAGCTCCTCGGCCGCGACCGCCAGGTCGATCGACTGGTGCAGGAAGTCGACGGCGGAGCGGGTCTCGGAGTGCGGGCTCGGCGACCAGTGGCCGAACGAGAGGAAGCCGATCTTTTTCACGCCCGGTTCAGCGTCCGCGGGCCGGGTTTGATTCCCGGTGTGAGCGGGCCGGCCGCCGCCGCACCCCGAGCGCGGCGGCGGCCGGGGCGCTCAGCCGCAGTGCTCGGCCTTCTCCTGGTCGGTCATCGGCGCGGTGTGCTGCGTGATGTCCCCGGTCGAGCCGGGCACCGGGCCGTCCGCGTCGAAGTCCTGGTACCAGATGTAGTGGTCGTAGAACTTGTCCGGGAAATGCATTTCGTAGGTGCCGTGCACCTTCTGCATCTTCGGCGCGCGTTCCACCCAGCCCTTTTCCCCGGGCCGGACGTCGACGTTGGTCGCCTGCCCTTCGGTGTGCGAAGACTCCCACGTGTGCTGGTAGGACGTCTCGATCGACACTTTGAACACTTCCGAGAACCCGTATTCGGCCGAAAGGGAAACGCCGAAGCTGTTCGACTCCCCCGTCGTGTCCGACCAGTTGACCGTGCTGCGCTGCAGATCACCGGTGCAGTTGTAGGCCGCTTCGCCGACCTGGTGGCCGGCCCCGGTGTGCTCTTCCGGCGGACCGGCCGGGTGGAACACGCAGGAATCGGTGCCGTTGTCGCACTTGTCGAGCAGTTCCCGCGCGGTCGGCCCGCCGTCGGCCGACGCGCCGGGCGCCGTGAGCACGAGGCCGGCGGCGGTCAGCAGGCCGAGGCCCGCCGCGGTCCACGCGTTTCGCTTGCTGGTCATGGTGATCACTCCTCGCTCAGCTGAACCCGATGGACTGCGTGCGGTCGTTCATGAAGGACCCGACGTTGCCGGTGTTCTCCTTGAACGGGCCGTCCCGGTCCCCGCCGAGGTTCGGCTCCGGGTAGAGCCAGACCCAGCAGTCACCCCACGGCTGCACGGACGAGATCTTGTTCTTCCAGTCGTCGCCGAGGTCGAACTGCCAGTTGACCCAGCCGTCCTTCTTGCACAGTTCGGGTCCGGTGATGGTCAGCGAGTTCCCCGTGTAGTCGGGACCGTCGAAGAACGTGCCCTGGACGACCTGACCGGCTTCCTGCGTCTCCAGCGCCGCGCGTTCGGTGCCCGTGGTGCATTTCTGCACGCCGGTTTCCGAGTTCAGCACGCAGTGCCGGGTCGTCGTCGCGGCCACCGCCGGAACGGCACCGAGCAGGCTCACGCTCGCCGCCGCGGCCGCCGCCGTCATGGCTGTTCTGGTCCATTTGCACGCCATTGTTTTCCCCTTTCCAGGGAATCGAAAAGATCTTCCCTTCCGAAAGTACGACGCTCTCGGCGGCCATGCGCGTGTGTTGCCCATCGGGGCATCGGGGTCTGCCCCATTCCCTCGCGGGCCCCGGAGCCGCCGTGCGGACCACTCGGGGCCGCGGTACAGTACGCCGTCCCGGTGACAGCTGACGTCGATCACGTCACCCTCGGTGACACGATCATGAAAATTCATCCCGCCATAACTTGACTCATTCCAGAGAAGGCCCCTAGGGTGGCCGACGTGATGACCGACTTCGAGGCACAGCTGCGAGCGGTCTCGTTGCGGGTGACGCGGCCGAGGCTGGCCGTGCTCACCGCGTTGCGGGACCACCCGCACGTGGACACCGAGACGGTGATCGAGCTGGTGCGGGCCGAGCACCCGACGGTGTCGCACCAGACGATCTACGACGTCCTGCGGGCGCTCACCGACACCGGCCTGGTGCGGCGCATCCAGCCCGCGGGCGCGACCGCCCGGTACGAGTCCCGGGTCGGGGACAACCACCACCACGTCGTGTGCCGCACCTGCGGTGCGATCGCGGACGTCGACTGCGCCGTCGGCCACACCCCGTGCCTGACCGCCTCGGACGACCACGGTTTCGTGATCGACCAGGCGGAGGTCGTGTACTGGGGCACCTGCCCCGACTGCGCGGCCGCCCGAACTCCCGAATGATCGCCGCTCCGGAAGGAAGTAGATGAGCAACACCCAGGACAACACCCCCTCGAGCGCACAGGGTGTGGACCGGAAGGCGGCGGCCGGCTGCCCGGTCGCGCACGACTCGGTGACCTCGCACGGCAGCGAGAGCGAGAACCCGGCGATCGACTCGCCGAAGTCGAAGACGGGTGGCCGTCCGCGCTCCAACAAGGACTGGTGGCCCAACCAGCTCGACCTGACCGTGCTGCACGCGCACTCGTCGAAGAGCAACCCGCTGGGCGAGAACTTCGCCTACGCCAAGGAGTTCGCGAAGCTCGACGTCGAGGCCCTCAAGCGGGACATCACCGAGGTGCTGACCACCTCGCAGGACTGGTGGCCGGCGGACTTCGGCCACTACGGCGGCCTGATGATCCGGATGAGCTGGCACGCGGCGGGCACCTACCGCATCCACGACGGCCGCGGCGGCGCCGGTGACGGCGGGCAGCGCTTCGCGCCGCTGAACAGCTGGCCGGACAACGCCAACCTCGACAAGGCGCGCCGCCTGCTCTGGCCGGTCAAGCAGAAGTACGGCCAGAAGATCTCGTGGGCCGACCTGCTGGTGCTGGCCGGCAACGTGGCCCTGGAGTCGATGGGCTTCAAGACCTTCGGCTTCGGCTTCGGCCGCGTCGACACCTGGGAGCCCGAGGAGATCTTCTGGGGCCCCGAGGACGACTGGCTGGGCGACGAGCGCTACGCGAGCGACTCGGAGATGGTGCCCGAGCTCGGCGCGACCGAGATGGGCCTCATCTACGTCAACCCCGAGGGTCCCCGCGGCAGCGCGGACTTCGAGGCGGCGGCCCACTTCATCCGCGAGACCTTCGCCCGGATGGCGATGAACGACGAGGAGACCGTCGCCCTCATCGCCGGTGGCCACACCTTCGGCAAGACCCACGGCGCCGGCGTGGCCGACGACCACGTGGGCCCGGAGCCCGAGGGCGCGCAGCTGGAGACGCAGGGCCTCGGCTGGCTGAGCACCCACGGCAGCGGCA
Source organism: Amycolatopsis sp. NPDC098790 (assembly GCF_044759945.1). NCBI lineage: Bacteria > Bacillati > Actinomycetota > Actinomycetes > Pseudonocardiales > Pseudonocardiaceae > Amycolatopsis > Amycolatopsis sp. NPDC098790. Next base: position 650,040 of record NZ_JBIWAI010000002.1, on the reverse strand, counting down.
AGGGCGCGGACGCGATCACCAGTGGCCTCGAGGTGACGTGGACCGACAAGCCGACCGAGTGGAGCAACCGCTTCTTCGAGATCCTGTTCGGCTACGAGTGGGAGCTCACGACGAGCCCGGGTGGCGGCAAGCAGTACGTCGCCAAGGACGCGCCGGAGATCATCCCGGACGCCTACGACCCGGACAAGAAGCACAAGCCGACGATGCTGACGACGGACCTGTCGCTGCGCTTCGACCCGGTGTACGGCCCGATCTCGCGCCGCTTCCTGGAGAACCCGGACGAGTTCGCGCTGGCGTTCGCCAAGGCGTGGTACAAGCTGCTGCACCGCGACATGGGCCCGGTCAGCCGCTTCCTGGGCCCGTGGGTGGCCGAGCCGCAGCTGTGGCAGGACCCGGTGCCGGCGGTCGAGGGCGAGCTCGTCGGTGACGCCGACATCACCGCGCTCAAGGCGAAGGTGCTGGAGTCCGGTCTTTCGGTGTCCCAGCTGGTTTCGACGGCGTGGGCGTCGGCCGCGAGCTTCCGCTCCACCGACAAGCGCGGTGGCGCGAACGGTGCCCGCATCCGCCTGGAGCCGCAGCGCGGCTGGGCCGTCAACGAGGGGGTCGGGCCGGTGCTCGACCGGCTCGAGGGCATCCAGCGCGAGTTCAACGAGGCGGGCGGCGCGCAGATCTCGCTGGCCGACCTGATCGTGCTGGCGGGCTCGGCGGCGGTCGAGAAGGCGGCGCGCGACGCGGGTGTCGAGACGACCGTGCCGTTCCACCCGGGCCGCACGGACGCCACGCAGGAGCAGACGGACGTCGACTCGTTCAAGGTGCTCGAGCCCCGCGCCGACGGGTTCCGCAACTACCTGCGGGCGGGCGAGAAGCTCCAGCCGGAGACGCTCCTGGTCGACCGCGCGTACCTGCTGAACCTGACGGCCCCGGAGATGACGGTGCTGGTGGGCGGGATGCGCGCCCTGTCCGACGGCGGGCACGGCGTCCTGACCGACCAGCCGGGCGTGCTGACGAACGACTTCTTCGCCAACCTGCTCGCCCCGGGCACGAAGTGGAAGGCGTCGGAGTCCGAGGAGAACGTGTACGAGATCCTCGACGTGACCACGGAGAAGCTGAAGTGGACGGCCACGGCGGTCGACCTGGTCTTCGGCGCCAACTCCCAGCTGCGGGCACTGGCCGAGGTGTACGCGAGCGACGACGCGCGCGAGAAGTTCGTGTCGGACTTCGTGGCGGCGTGGACGAAGGTCATGGAGCTGGACCGGTTCGACCTGGTCTGATTCCTTCTACGACGGGCCCGGCCGATCTTCGGCCGGGCCCGGTTCGCGATTTCGCGGGACGCGCCGAACACCTCGCCGCCCTGGACGCGCTCCTCCCCCGAAGCGGCAGCGAGGAAACATCGGGTGCTGTGGTCATCTCGGCCGTCGACGGGACAGCGGGTATCGGAAAGACGACCCTGGCCGTGCATTGGACTCATCACGTGCAGCACCTTTTCCGGACGGCACGCTGTACGTCAATCTTCGTGGGTACGGACCGGGCACGCCTGCGGCTCCCGGCGAAGTGCTCGATGGATTCCTCAGAGCCCTCGGAGTCCGTCCTGAACGGATACCGCCGAGCGTCGAGGCGCAATCCGCGCTTTTCCGGTCATTGCTGTCCGACAAAAGCGTCGTAGTCGTCCTCGACAACGCGAACAGGGCCGAGCAAGTCCGCCCGTTGCTGCCGGCGTCGCCTCGCTGTGTGGTCGTGGTGACGAGCCGCGACAGCCTGACCGGTCTGGTGGTCACCGAGGGAGCAACCCGCTTCATCGGCCCTGGTGAGCGGCATCGTCGGGACACAGCGTGCCGCAGCGGAGCCGGCCGCGCTCGGTGACTTGGTGAGGCTGTGCGCCAGGCTCCCCTTGGCGTTGAGAATCGCTGCCGGCCGGGTCACGAGCACTCCCCTCTGCACCGTCGCGGAAGTCGTCGACGAACTGGCCGACGATCGCTTCCGGCTCGACGCACTCAGCCCCGGCGGCGACGAGCGAGCGGCCGTACGAGCCGTGTTCGACTGGTCGTACCAGCAACTCGCGACCGCGCCGGCGCGCTTGTTCCGGCGGCTGGGCCTGCTTCCGGGCTCCGACTTCAGCCTGCACACCGCGGCCGCGCTCGCCGATCTGAATTCAGCCGAGGCCCGCCGGCAGCTCGAAAGCCTGACGACGGTGCACTTGATCGAGCCGTCCCGCGGAAACAGGTACCAATTCCATGATCTCCTTCGCGTATACGCCTTCGATCAAGCACATCGATACGACGACGCGCAAGAGCGGCACGAAGCGATCGAAGCCTTCCTCGGCTGGTACGCGAAGACCGCCTACCTCTGCGACGAGCTGCTGTACCCGGCTCACCCACGAACACCGGCGAAGTTCAGAACCTCGGCACACCGGACGCCGGATATCCGCGACGCCGCCCAGGCGTTGTCTTGGCTCGAGGACGAACGGGGGAACATGCTTCTGGTCCTCCAGCAAGCCGTCGAGACGCAAATGTACGACCAGGGCCTGAACCTCGCCGAAAACAGCCGCTTCCTCGGCCGGAACGGACGGTGGTACGACGAGCTCGAAGGAGCGAGGTTCGGCTTGATCTGTGCCCGGTCAACCGGAGACCGCCAGGCCGAAACCCGCTTCCACAATTGGCTGGGCGAGGTTTTGATCAACACAGGCAGGTGGGACGAAGCCCGCGACAACTTCGAACGTGCCCTCTCCGCCGCCCGGAAGCTCGCCGACGATCGACAGCTCGCCAATGCACTGAACGGGATCGGCCTCCTTCGCTCAATGCTGGGGAACCACGAGGACGCCCTACCGTGTTTCCACGAGGCGTTGCCTCTCAGCCGGGGCATCGACACCGGTCGGCTCGAATCGGTCATCGAGGGCAACATCAGCTCGGCCCTCTCCGGCCTGCACCGCTTCGAAGAGGCTCTCCGGCACGGCGAAAGAAGCCTTGAGCTCCGTCGCCGGTCCGGCGATGTCGCTGGTGCGGTCCACTCGACGCATTGCCTGGCGCGCGCCCATCTGGGGCTCGGGCAGCACGGCGAGGCGATCGCGCTCTGCAGGAAAGCGATCGCCGAGGGTCGTGGAGTGAACTACACCTCACTGGTGGTCGCCGAACCTCTCGACACGCTGGGGGTCTTGCTGAACCTCGGCGGCGACACGGCCGGCGCCATCGAGTGCTGGCGTGAAGCCGCGGCCCTCTTCGACAGCTACAGCCGGCCCCAGCGTGCTACCGAGGTCAGGGCGCGCATCGAAACAGCCGGAGCGGCCGAGGCACGGTGACCGCAGGCTTGCCTCACTCTTCGACCCTTCCGCGCAGCCGTCCGCCAGTGGTTCCGATGCGGAGTCCGTCCGGCAGCCCGCAATAGGCCGTCCGGTTGAGATAGCACCACAGCGGTTGTCCAACGGGGGCATGCTGGGATATCCCCTTAACTCCGGAGGGCGAGGGAGGGGCGGGGTGACGTCGTGGAACGGCTCTGACTACCCGAGCTCCCTGGGGTTCCTCATCGACTGCCTGGAGCAGATCCCGTCCCTGCGCGACCCGGGCAGCCGGCGCCTCTGCCTGGAGCTGCTCGCCGACCACCTCGGCATGCCGCTCGTCGTCGAGGATCTGCCGACCACACGGGCCAGCCTGATCGGCATCGTGCAGGCCTGCCGGCGGCAGCACCCGCGGGCACTCGCCGCCTTCGTCGACGCCGTCGAGCAGATGGAGCCCGGGTCCATCCCCGTGCAGCGGGCGCGGTCCGCCGTCGAGGACATGGCCACTCTCGACCTCGTCACCGAATACGACCGCCAGGAGCTGCTGACGCTGCTGGGCGAAAACCCGAGCAGCCGGCTGGCCGAGCTCGTGCGGGCCGCCGCCGGGCCCGCGGCCGAGCTGACCTCGGCCGACCACCGGCCGGCGGACGCGCTCGCGACGCTGGAACGGATGAACGCGCAGCCCGACGGGATCCCACCCTTGCTGCTGTTCGTCGAGTACCTCGCGGCCGCCGCGGACGACCAGCGCGCCGAAGGGCTGCGCAGCTGGAACGACCGCCAGGCCGCACGCCTGGAAGTGACCGAGCAGGTCCAGGCCGTCCGGTTGGCGCAGGCCACCGAACCCGCCGCCCCCGAAGAGGTTGTCGCCTACCTCGTGATCCGGATCGAGCCGGACCTGCTCGACACCGGCATGCTCGTGGTGGTGCACTGGCGGCACAACGATCCGACCGGGTGGCGGCCGCGGCGGAGCGAGCCGTTCACCGGCGATCTCGGCGACATCCGCGCGCACGTCGCCGACCTCGTCGCCGAGGCCGAAACCGGCTGGGCGAAGGACGCCACGGCGATCCGGATCGAGTTCCTGCTCCCCTATTCGCTGCTGAACCTGCCCGTCGACCAGTGGGACCTCGAGGCAGGCAGCCCCCTGCCGCGCCCGCTCGGCCTGCACTACCAAGTCGTCGTCCGCAGTCTCGACCGCGCGCGTTCGCCCCGCTGGCACCGCGAATGGCGGCGGCGCTGGGACCTGCTCAAGAAGGTGCCTCCCGGGCTGACCACGCCGGAAGAGCACTGGCTGTGGAGCGACGGCGCCCGGCGGCGGCACCTGACCGCGCTCGACGCCAAGCTGGCCGAGCAGAAGAAAGTCGTTTCGCTGGTGCTGCGCTCGGCGCCGGAGGGCCCGGACCCCGGCGAGATGCTCGTCGGCGTCCGGACGGGGATCCCGGTGATGATCTGGCACCGCACCGAGAGCGCCCGCGCGGCGTTCGAAGCGGAGATCAAGTCCCTGCAGGAGTTCCTGCCCGAGCTCGTCGAAAAGCTGCGCCTGCTGCGCAGCCGGGCCCGGCAGGTGGCCCGCCCCGATTCCCACGTGGGCAGCCGGGTTTCCCTCTTGTGGGACGACCCGGACCGGCCCGTCGAGCCGCAGGATCCCCCTGCGGCCCCGATCGAGGAGGTGCCCGCTCGATGAGCTTCGACGGGATCCCGCCATGGTGCGTCTACCGCGGCCACGGGCTGCCGCCCGCCGGTGACGAGGTCCCCGAACTGCCCGCACCGCCCAGCTGGCGCGCATTCGACGGCGGGCCGGCGCTGCCGGTCCCCTCCGCGTCCGACGCCGAGTTCGTCCGGCGGCTCGGTGTGCCGGCCATGGCCTCCGCGCGGGACGCGACGCTCGAAGAGGTGCTGACCGTGAACGCGGCGCTGTACCTGCGACGGCCGCTGCTGATCACCGGCAAGCCCGGCACCGGCAAGTCCAGCCTGGCCTACAAGATCGCGCGGGAGCTGGGGCTGGGTCCGGTGCTGCGCTGGCCGATCAGCAGCCGCACGATCTCGCGCGACGGGCTGTACACCTACGACGCCATCGGCCGGGTCCAGGCCGCCGCGACCGAGGAGGGCGCCGACATCGGCGGGTTCGTCCGCCTCGGCCCGCTCGGCACCGCGCTGCTGCCCTACGACCGGCCACGGGTGCTCCTGATCGACGAGCTCGACAAGTCGGACATCGACCTGCCCAACGACCTGCTGGCGGTGTTCGAGGACGGCGACTTCGAGATCCAGCCGCTGACCCGGATCGCCGCCACCCGGCCCGAGGTCACCGTCTTCACCCACGACCGCGGCGGCCGGGCGGCCGTGCGCGACGGGCACGTGCAGTGCCGCGCTTTCCCCGTCGTCGTGGTGACGAGCAACGGGGAACGGGACTTCCCGCCCGCGTTCCTGCGCCGCTGCCTGCGGCTCGACATGCCGCAGCCCGGTTTCGAACAGCTCGTGAGCATGGTCGCGGCGCACTTCCGCGACGTGCCGCCCCGCAGCGACGACCTGATCCACGAATTCCTCGCCAGCAGCGGCGAGGAAGGCGGTCTCGCCAACGACCAGCTGCTCAACGCCCTGCACCTGACGACGTCGGGCGCCCACCAGCACGACGCGAACTGGGAGGTGCTGCGCGGCACTTTGTGGCGGCGGCTCAACGTCCAAGGAACGGACTGAGCCGATGGCCGACCCGGTCGACCGCCTCCCCACCGAGGCGCTCAGCGCGGACGAGATCGCCGACGCGGTGTGGCTCGCCGCCCGCATCGCGGCGAGCGGATCGCCGCACGCGCGAGCGGCTCCGCGTCCCGATCCGCCGCCTCCGCCTCCGCCGCCCCCACCGGAACCGGAACCGGAACCCGAACCGGCGTCACCTGCCGAACCCCGCGTCGACCACCTGCCGCCGGGCCGCCCGGACCCGGGCCGGCCGGGCGATCACCCGGAATCGGCGCCCGCTTCACCCGAACCGGTGCCCGCGCTGCCGCGAACGCGCAAGCCCTCGGCACCACGGCCGGTCCGCGCGGTGCCGCCGAGCCTGCCGCAAGGTCTGGCGAAGGCGCTGCGGCCGTTGAACCGGCTCGTCCGGCTGAAGCACAAGGTCGAACTGGACGAGGAAGAAACGGCGGTCGCCGCGGCGGAGACCAAGGTGTGGCTGCCGGTGCACCGGGCCTCGCGAGGTCACCCGTTCGAGGTCGTGCTGGTCGTCGATCGCGGTTCCTCGATGGTGTTCTGGGAACGCACTTCCCGCGCCTTTCGCGCCCTGCTGGAAAGGCAGGGCGCGTTTTCCGACGTCAAGACGGTTTCGGTGGACACCGACGAGCTGGTCGTCCGATTCGTGGAAACCGCACCGGGTACCCGGTGCGAGCCGGCACAATTGGCCGATCCCACCGGGCGGCGCGTCATCGTCGTGCTCAGTGACGGAGTGGGCAACGCGTGGCGCAGCGGGTCCATGTTCGAGCTGCTGTCCTTGTGGGCCAAGACATGCCAGGTCAGCCTGTTCCACCTCCTGCCGGCCGAGCGCTGGAGCTGGACAGGCGTGAGCGTGGTGTCACAGGTCTTGCGAGGGGTCCGCCCCGGGACGCGCAACCCGATTCCCGTGCTGGAGCTGGAGCCCCGGCACGTGCACCGCTGGGCCGAACTCATCGCCGGTACTCCCGGTGTGCGGTTACCGGTACTGGTCCCCCCTATGAACGAAGACACCGAGGACCGCGCGGAGCATACTGGACACACACCTTCTCCGACCGAAAGGCTCGACCGGTTCCTCGCCACGGGCACCTCGCCCGCGATTCGATTGGCAGGGTTGCTCGCCGCGGCACCGCTCACCCTGCGAGTGATGCAGGCGGTGCACGGAACCCTGGTTCCCCAGGCACGGCCTGCCCACCTGGCGGAGATCCAGCTGAGCCGATTGCTGCACCGCGTACCGGCGAACCCGGGCGGCGGAAGTCCGGTCGAGTACGACTTCGCACCGGGACTGCGGCGGCGGTTGCTCGCTCTGGCTTCACGTGCGGACACCGCACGGGTCCTGCGAGTGGTTCAAGACGTCCTGGGTTCGCAAGAGCCGGCGGTCGCGAATCTGAGAGAAGTGCTGAACAAGCCGGATAAAACCGATCTACCTGCGGTGACAGTGCAGAATGAACCTTTCTTGACCGTTCAGCGTGACACTTTGAGAGCCCTCTCCGGACCGTACACCCGGAGGGCGAACCGATTGGGTGAAGCCTTGGACCGGTTCCGGAACTCGCGTAACGACCTCACCGCGGGTGCGATTGACGGTGATGTAAGGTCCGCCGCATCCGATTCCCAAGCTGAACCGATCAAGCCTCGAGGGACTTCAGTGACCACCACGAGTTCGGAGCCGGGCACCGAGGTCCGCCACTCCGGCCAGCAGCCCGCCGTCTGGGGCGGCGTTCCGCTGCGCAATGTCAACTTCATCGGGCGCGGGGACATCCTGCGGGCGTTGCACGATGAACTGTCCAAATCCACCCGTACAGCCGTACTGCCCGGCGCGCTGCACGGGATGGGCGGCATCGGCAAATCGCAGATCGCGGTCGAGTACGTCTACCGCCACGCCGAAGAATACGACCTGATCTGGTGGATTCCCTCGGAGAACCAGTCGGAAATCCAAGCGTCGCTGGTGAAACTCGCGAAGCGGCTCGACCTTCCGGTGGAGCAGTCCGTCGACACCGCGGTGCCCGCCGCGCTCGAGGCGCTGGGCAGCGGCGAACCGTACCGCCGCTGGCTGCTGGTGTTCGACAACGCCGACCGGCCCGAGGACGTCCGCAAGTTCTGGCCGCGGCGCGGTGAGGGCCACATCCTGGTGACGTCACGGAATCCGCAGTGGGGCGAGGTCTCGCAGGCGGTCGAGGTCGACGTCTTCCGGCGGTCGGAAAGCCGCGAGCTGCTGCAGCGCCGCAACCGCGATCTCGCCGACGACGACGCCGACCGGCTGGCCACCGTGCTGGGTGATCTCCCGCTGGCCGTGGAACAGGCCGCCGCGTGGCGCGCCGAGACCGGCATGGCGACCGACGAGTACCTCGAACTCTTCGAGAACAAGCGGACCGAACTGCTCCAGTCGCGGCCGCCCGCGGACTACGACGTCGCGGTCGAAGCCGCGTGGAACGTCTCGCTGGACAGGCTGCGTGACGAGAACCCGGGCGCGCTGGAACTGCTCGAAGTCTGCGCCTTCTTCTCCCCCGAGCCGATTCCCCGGGCGATGTTCAGCGGTGTCCGCAACGTCCCGACGTCCGAAGCCCTCGAGCAGACGCTGGGCGACCCCATCCAGCTCGGTCGCGCGATTCGCGAAATCAACCGCTACAGCCTCGCCAAGATCGACCACCGCAGCGACACCCTGCAGCTCCACCGGCTGGTGCAGCTGGTGCTGCGCAACAAACTCGGGCCGGAGGACCAGGAGCGCGTCCGGCACACCGCGCACCTGCTGCTCGCCAACCGGGACCCCAAACAACCCGACTCGGTCGACTACTGGCCGCGCTACGCGGAAATGCTGCCGCACATCCGCGCCGTCGACGCCCGCAACTGCACCGACCGCTGGGTGCGCCGGATGGCGATCAACGCCGTCAACTACCTCTTCGCGTTCGGCGACCCGGCGGGCGCCCTGGAAATGGCCAGGGACTACGCGCAGTTCTGGAACGAGAAACTCGGCGAGAAGCACGCCGACACGCTCGTCATTTCCCGTTGGTGGGGCCGCATGCTCCGCGCGCTCGGCCGGTTCGAGGAAGGCCGCAACGTCGCGGAGCGGACCTTGGCGCTGATGCGGGAAACACTGGGCGAAACGCACGAAGAAACGCTGCTCACCATGCACGGCGTAGCCTCGGACCTGCGGGCGAAGGGCGACTTCGAGCGAGCCCGCAAGATGAACGAGTCCGCCTACCTGAGTGCACTGGACCGGTTCGGCGACGAAGATCCGGACACCCTGGCCGCGGCCAACAACTACGCACTCAGCCTCCGGCTGGTCGGTGACTTCCGCGGGGCCCGCGAGCTGGACGAACGGACGGCGCAGCGCAAACAGACCGTCCTGGGCGCGGACCACCGGCACACGCTGCTGACGCTGGACAACTGGTCGGTCGACCTGCGGGAAACGGGTGACTACCTGCGGGCGCGGACCGAGCAGGAGGACACTGTCCGGCGCATGCGGGCCCAGCTCGGCGGCCGGCACCCGATGACGCTGTCGGCCATCAAGAACCTCGCGATCGCGTACCGCAAGGCCGGTCAGCACCGCGACAAGAAGGCGCTGACCCTGGCCATGGAGGCCACCGACGGGCTGGTCACCAAGTACGGGGAATCCCACCCGGACGCGATGTCCGCGGCGATGGACCTGTCGATCGAGCACCGCCAGGACCACAACCTCGCCGAAGCGCGGCGGCTGGGTGAACACGTCAAGGGCCTGTACGAGGCGAGCTGGGGCGAGAAGCACCCGTTCAGCGTGGCCGCCGCGACCAACCTCGCCGTCACGCTGCGCCTGCTCGGATCGGTCGAACAAGCGCGGGAACTGAGCGAACGCGCCTTGGCCGACATGACGGAAGCGCTGGGTGCGGATCACCCGTTCACCCTGGTCTGCGCAACCAACTTCGCCAGCGACCTGGCCGAATCAGGTGACTACGAAGCCGCGTACGCGCTCGACGTCGCAACGTTCGAACGGTCCGAAACCGCACTCGGCGTGGACCACCCGTCGACGTTGGCGCTGCTGGTCAACCAAGCGCTCGACCTGCGGGGTCTCGGCCGCGAGAAAGAAGCGGACAGCCTCCAGCTGAACGTCGTCCAGCGGCTGCGCCAGGTTCTCGGTTCGGAGCACCCGGCGACCACGGACGCGCAGTTCAACCACCGCGCCAACTGCGACATCGACCCGATGCAGATCTGACCTGACAGGTCGTCGCACGGAGCCTCCGGCCGGGAAACCGCCGGAGGCTTCGTGCGTTCGTCCTCAGCCGAGCCAGCGCGCCAGCCGGTCCGGGTCGGGCGCCACCCCCCGCTGCCGGCGGACTTCGCGGTGCACCGCCGACACCAGCTCCGGGCGGCTCAGCAGCACCGGATGCCGGGTGGCCAGTGCGAACCCGGCCCAGGCAGCCGGCGAGTCGGGCGTGAGCGTGAGCTGACGCCGGTAAAGCTCGGCCGCGATCGTCGTGTCACCGTCGACCAGTGCCAGGTCCGCGGCCGACATCCCGGTGATTTCGGCCATCGCCAGTTCCGGCTCGGCGCGGTAGACGTCGTACAGGTCCGGGTCGGTCAGCCACGTGCGGGTGAGGGTGAGCCGCGCGTGCCCGGCGGAACCCGTTGCCGGTACGAGGCTCGGGGGCGCGGCCGGAACGAACGGGCAGGGCCGGTTGCGAAGCCAGGCCGCGGCCAGTTCCGCCACGACCGCGTCCGTGCTTCGCAGGTGCCGCAGCCGCCAGGACAGGCGGTGGTCGAGGTTCGCCCGCGCGGCGGCTTCGGTGATGTCGGCCGGCAGTGGCTCGGTACCCCATTCGCGCAGCCGGTCCTGTGCCGTGGCGAGGAACCGGCGCCCCAGCGCCGACGGCACCGCTTCGGCGAGCAACGTGCCGACCGCCTGCGCCGTCTGCTCGCGCCGGTAGGCGAACTCGAACTGCGCGGCCCGGGCTGCAAGTCCCTCCGCCACCGGGTAGTGCCCGCGGTAGAACGCCGTCACTCCGAGAAAGGAATAGGCGCCGTGCAGGAGCCCGGCGGGCGGGCGTGGATCGTCGCGCCACGGGGCGTACAGCCTTGCGGAACCGTTGTCCCCGGCGGGATCGAGCAGATCGACCAGCACCAGCAAGACCCCGAGTTTGCTGTGCTGGAACTCGTGGACGAGGGTAGCGGCGAAGGTCGTCGCGTCCGGCGGCCGGGACAGCACCAGGGAGCCGAAGACGTCGTTGTGCGACGCGCTGTAAGGGGTGAAACGGTCGATCGCCGCCCTCGGTACCAGGGTGGTGAGCCCCGCGGTGAGCTCCGCCGCGATCGCGGGGTGGTGCTCGGACAGCAGCCGCCACGTGGCGTTCAGGATTTCCGACCACTGCGCCACTTCCCCGGCGTCGAGCCGCTGCGGCGGAAGCGGTCCGTCGAACTCGCGGTAGGGATCGATGTCGTCCAGGAAGAGCTCACCATCGCCGATGGGCAAAGAGCGCAGGGGGAGCCAGCCCGGTCCGTCGGCCACGCCGTCGTCGGGCAGCTGCACGCTGCCGGACGGGCCGCGCACGAGGACGTGCCCGCGTTCGGCGTGCACCTGGGCGAAATCCCAGTCCCGGCGGCTGCGGACGTCCGCGAGGCCGAGGGTCGGCAACATCAGCCGGCCGCGCCACACCGGCACCCGGGACCGGAAGTCGTGTCCGGCGCGGATCGCCGCCGCGGTGGCCAGCCGGTGGAGGCCGCCGAGGTCGGCCCACAGCGGCGGGTCGCCGGAGCCGCCTTTCGCCAGCCGCTGCAGGACGTTCGCCGCCCACAGGCCCGTGTGCGGATGCGCGAGCACGCGATCGGTCGCGGCCGGATCGCGTTGCTGCGCCTCGATCAGCAAGGTCCACGCCTCGCCGAGCGGCGGCAACGGGGCCATCGCGGGGTTCAGCTCGGCGGCGGCGTCGAGGACCGCCCGCAGCAGCGTCAGCCGCCGGCTGCGATCGGCCTGCCTGAGCTGCGCCACGACGGCCGCGTCACTCCGGCCCGCGGCCATCGCGTCGAGGTTGGTCAATGACACCCGGTGGGTGTCCAGCATCGGGTCGCGAGTTCCCTAACCCCCGCTCAACGCGCGTCCGGGGCCTGGTTTTGGAGAACGCCGGTGCGGCTGCACTCGGCTCGCCCGGCGACCAGCCGCAGCGAGTGCTGGAGCGCCGGGTCATCGCTCAGGCGCAAGTCGGCCAGGGAAACGGTGGACAGATCGACCATCCTGGTGGTGACTTCGCCCCGCGCTTGTCCCATGTCAGGTCCTCCCTCACGACGAGCCCCGCGATCAGGGGGAGTAATCATCATGCAACAACAAAACGGTTTTGTGACCGTCCGCTTGGCGGATCAATCTCCGCTGGTCCGGATACTGTGTGTTTCCGGAAGGCGGCGGTTCCGCTTGTCCGTCAGATTGAAGCGGGACTGCGGTGTCTCACCGGCGCGCGGTGATTCCGACCGCCACGGCGAAAACCGCCAGCACCGCCGCCAGCCCGCCCAGCCCGACGCCGAGCGATCCGGCCGCCGCCAATGCTCCGACGAACAGGGGGCCTCCCGCGTCGCCCAGTTCTCGGCCCACCTCGGCCGCTCCCATCGTCTGGCCCAGTCTCTCCTTCGGGGTTGCCGCTGCCAGGTGGGCGAACGCGATCGGCGTTGCCAAGCCCGTTCCGGCGCCGATCGCCACCGCGGCCACCAGCAAGCCGGCGAGTCCCGGTACCACCGTTGCCGCCGCCAGGCCGAGCGCCGCCGCCGACAGGCCCGCGGCCATGCCCGTTGCGTCGCCGATGCGGCCCGCGTCGTGGGCTCGGCCGGCCCACGGCTGGACCAGTGCTCCCGTGGCCGCCAGCACGGACACCACCGCTCCCGTCACCAGTGCTCCCCTGCCCGCGCCGGCCACCGGGAGGAAGCCCACGCCGACCGCCACCGCCGCTGTTGCCGCCGCCAGGGTGGCCGTGGGGCGCAGGAACCCGCGGCCGGTCAAGCGGCGTGCCAGGTCCAGGACCGTCTGGCGGGTTCGGGGCAACGGCGGCGCCACCGGGACCACCGCCGCGGCCCAGCCGGCGACCGCCAGCGCGAGACCGCCGAGCGTCGCGAACAGCAGCGCGTAGCCGCCCAGGGTGATCAGGACGCCGCCCAGGACCGGGCCGAGCGTGTAGCCCAGGCCCTTCCACGCGCCGTAGCCGCCGAATGCCCGGCCGTGGCCCGTTCGCGGCGTCAGCCGGGCCACCAACGCCCCCGCCGCCGGGGAGAACGCGGCCGCCGCCGCGCCCTGGCCGAACCGCGCCAGGCCGACGAGGGCCGGCTCGCCCGCGAGCACGAACGCCGCCGACGCGACGGCGAACGCCACCAGCCCGCCCAGCAGCACCGGACGCGGTCCGACGCGGTCGGCCAGCGCGCCGAACACCGGCTTCAGCACGACCTCGGCGCCGTCGTACACCGCCAGCAGGAGCCCCAACGTCAGCAGCGACGCGTGTTCGGCCTCGGCGTAGCCACCGAGCCCGGCCGCGATGCTGTGGGCACCGAACGCCGTGACGAACCCCGCCGCGTACACGGGGGCCAGCGGCCTGGTCATCCGGCGTCACATCTGGTCCAGCGCACGGAAAACCCGGTCCGTGTACTCGGCCAGCCGGCCGGCGCAGTGCTCCAGGCGTCGATCGGCCTCGGGCGCGGCCGCGGCGCCGAACACGTCGCGGGCCTTGATGTCGCGATGCCACCGGCGCAGGCGTTCCAGGCTCTGCTCCTCCTCTTCGAGCTCGGCCATGGTGAACTTCCCGACGCGGATCTCCTTGTCGATCTCGGCGTCGAACTTGCCGCAGTCGGCCAGGAACTCCGCCCACTCCTCGGCGCGCTCGGCGGTGAACAGCGCCTCCAGCCGCGCGGCGTCCGGTTCCGCCCGCCCCGCGGCGTCCAGCACGAGCACTTCGCCGTCGCCGCGTCCGGCCAGCTCGATCACGCGCGCGACGCCGTCGGCGAACACCGGCACGTCCGGCACGGCCCAGACGCCCTGGCCCAGCGACAGCGCTCCGGCCCGCCGCAGCTCGCGCCAGACGGCGACCCGGTGCCGGCTCGGCTCGGCGGGCACCCGCACCACGAGCACCGACCACCGCGAGTTCGTCACGGCGGCGAATGTAGCACGTGTTACATCGGGCGCAGGGCGTCGACGATCAGGTCGAGCAGCCGGCCGACCCGCGCCGCGTCCTGGTCGGCCGACGTCGACAGGAACACCCCGAGCAGCATCAGCGTGACGTCTTCGGGGTCGGTGCCGGCCCGGAACGTCCCGTCCGCGGCTCCCGCCGCGAGGATCGCGCCGATCGCCTCGGTGATCCGCCGCCGCGTCACCGGGGTCGTGATGCGGCCCGACGCCAGGCTCGCGCGCAGGGCGTCGCCCATCCCCCGTTTGGTGTCGATGAACGCCGCGTACCGGTCCATCCACGCGCGCAGCGCCGGCTCGGGTGGCAGCTCCTCCAGCAACGCCGGGGCGCTCGCGGTGACGTCGTCGAGCTCGGCCGCGTAGACGGCTTCGACGAGCGCCTCGCGCGTCGGGAAGTGGCGGTAGAGCGTGCCGATCCCGACGCCGGCCTCGCGGGCGATCGCTTCGAGCGCGACGGTCCCGTCGGCGACGGCGAAGGCGGCCCGAGCGACCGAGACGAGCTTTTCCCGGTTGCGGCGCGCGTCGGAGCGCACCGGCCGGTCGGAGTCGGGCGCAGAGGAAGACGATGGCAAAGCGGAGGCACCTCCGGTTGTGCTACGGTCGGCTTAGCGGAGGTTCCTCCGCTTCACCATCATCGCACGAGGACGGATCACGCATGCCATCCACGAACAGTGCCCGGCTCGCCGGCCGCACCGTCTCCCGCGTCGGCTACGGCGCGATGCAGCTCGAACGCCTCCACGCCGACCGCGACCAGGCCGTCGCGCTCCTGCGCCGCGCGTTCGACCTGGGCGTCGACCACGTCGACACCGCGCAGTTCTACGGCAACGGCTTCGTCAACGAGGTCATCCGCGAGGCCGTCCGGCCCGGCGACGACGTCCTCGTCGTCAGCAAGGTCGGCGCCGATCCCGACCCCGGCGGCCCGATCCCGCTGCGCCTGGCGCAACGCCCCGAAGAGCTGCGGGCGAGCGTTGAGGACAACCTCCGGACGCTCGGGCTGGACCGGATCCCGCTGGTGAACCTGCGCCGCGCCGACCGGCGGCCGGGCGTGCTCGCCGAGGGCGACCAGGTGGTCGGCCTCGACGACCAGCTCGCGGTCATGACGGCCCTGCGCGACGAGGGCAAGATCGGCGCGATCGGACTCAGCAGCATCACGCTCGACACCCTGCGTCGCGCTCTCCCGGCCGGCATCGCGTGCGTGCAGAACGCGTACAGCCTGGTCGGCCGCGACGACGAGGACATGGTGGAGCTCTGCGTCGCCGAGGACATCGCGTGGGTGCCGTTCTTCCCGCTCGGCGGCGCCTTCCCCGGCCTGCCGAAGGTGACCGGCGAGCCCGCGGTCCAGGCCGTCGCGCGGGACCTCGGCCGCACGCCGGCGCAGATCGGCCTCGCGTGGCTGCTGCACCACGCGCCGAACGTCCACCTCATCCCCGGCACCGCGAGCGCCGACCACTTGGAGGCCAACATCGCGGCCGGTGACGTCGTGCTGGACGCGGACGCGCTGGCCGCACTGGACGCCGTCCCGACGCGGTCGTTGGACGCCTCGCTCGGCTGAGCCGTCACCGCCAGGGCAGGACCACCCCGTCGCGGACCAGCTCGCCGTACTGCGCCGGGTCGACCGGCCGGAACACCAGCTCCAGCAAGGCGTCCGCCGCTTCGGCGGGGCTCGGCGCGGTGCTGACGTCCCACCACAGCGCGGACGTCGGCGTGTTCATCATCCCGGGGCAGACGGCGGCGAGCAGGACGTCCCGCGCCAGGTCGTCGTCGCGGCGCCGGGCGGCGAGCGTGCGCACGGCCGCGACCTGGCCGATCTTCGACGGGATGTTGACGAAGCCCGGCCAGTCGCCCGCGCGGGCGCTGCCGTCCTCGACCGCGTCACGCCAGGCGGCCACCTGCTTGTCCACCTCGTCCAAAGAGGACAGACGATCGAACCGGTCGTGCAGGGCGGGCGCCAGGTGCCGCAGCGTCCCGAACGAGCTGGCGACGACCAGGAACCGGCCGCCGTCGCGCAGCAGCGGCGCGAAGGCGCGGAGCAGGCGGGTGGTGCCGAAGTTGTTGACCTCGGCGTAGTCGCGGACGATCACGCGCGGGTCGTCGTCGGGACCGACGCGCATGACGGCGTTGCCGATGACGACGTCGACGCCGCCGTGCCGTTCGGCCAGCTTCGCGGCGAGGCGGCCGGGCGCCGCCGGCTCGGCGACGTCGAGGACTTCGCCGCGGACTTCGGCGCCACCGGCGGGCACGGCTTCGACGGCCTGGGCGACGCGCCGCGCGTCGCGCCCGGTCAGGTAGACGGTGTCCTCAGTGGACAGCCGCTGGGCGAGCCCTTCGGCCAGCGCGAGGCCGAGGCCCTGGGTGGCACCGGTGACGAGGGCGACTTTCGGGGTCATGCGATTCCTTCGCTAGCAGGGTTTCCGACAGGGTCGTTCCGATCAAGCTCACGACTCCAAGCTAGGACGGCCGGGGCCATGCGGAAAGCGAAAGAACCGCAGACCTGGTATGCGTAGATGTCATGGCCTTCTCCGACGCGTCGCTGACCGCCCTGCGGGTCTTCCGCGAGGTGGCCGAGCGCGGCACGCTCACCGCCGCGGCCGCCGCGCTCGGCTACACCCAGTCGGCCGTCTCGCGGCAGATCGCCTCGCTGGAGCGCGCCGCGGGGACGCCGTTGCTGGAACGGCGTCACGACGGTGTGCGGCTCACGCCGGCCGGGCAGGTCGTCGTGCGCCGGGCCGCCGGGGTCATCGACGCGCTCGACGCCACCGCGCGCGAGCTGGCCGGGCTGCCCGGCGAGCAGGGCACGGTCCGGCTGGGCTGGTTCCCGACCGCCGGAACCGACCTGGTGCCGCGCGCGCTGACGGCATTGCGGCGCACGCACCCGGCGATCACCGTGGTCAGCCGCGAAGGCGGCACACCGGCGCTGGTCCGCGCCCTGCGGGCCGGCACGCTCGACCTCGCGCTGGTCGCCTCGGCGCCGCCGTTCCGCCCGCCGGACACCGAAACGCCGGCGCTGGTCGTGCGGGTGCTGACCGAGCGGAGCCTGCGCGTGGCCGTGCCGTCGACCCACCCGCTCGCTCGGCAGGACTACATCGACGTGGCCGACTTGCGCGGGCAGCGCTGGATCGCCGGTTCGGGCGACGACCGGGTGATGGGTGTGTGGCCGGGCCTGGACGAGCGGCCCGAGATCGCCCACACGGCCCGCGACTGGCTGGCGAAGCTGCGCCTCGTCGCGGCCGGCTGCGGGATCACGACCGTGCCGGGTTCGCTCGACGCCGTGGTGCCGCCGGAGGTGCGGGTGCTGGCTGTGCGAGGCGGGCCTGGTGAGCAACGCCGCGTCCTGCTGGCGCACCTGCCGCGGCCGCTGTCCGACGCGGCGAGCTGCGTGGCCGCGGCCCTGCACGACGCCGCCGTCAGCGAGTGACGGCCGCCCAGCCGGCCAGTCCCCAGTAGGCCAGCCCTTCGACCCGGGGTTGCGCGGCCGCGATCCCGGGGCGCCGGCGCAGCCACGAGCCGATCGAACCGGACGCGCACGCGAAGGCGACGTCCCA
Source organism: Amycolatopsis sp. NPDC098790 (assembly GCF_044759945.1). Classification (NCBI taxonomy): domain Bacteria; kingdom Bacillati; phylum Actinomycetota; class Actinomycetes; order Pseudonocardiales; family Pseudonocardiaceae; genus Amycolatopsis; species Amycolatopsis sp. NPDC098790. The sequence continues at coordinate 632,411 of NZ_JBIWAI010000002.1, read as the reverse complement.
GACCGCGCCGATGGCCCAGAAGACCGCGCCCAGCACCAGGATCTGGCCGGCCGCCGAACCGCGGTCCGGGTACACGAACTGCGGGAAGAACGCGAGGTGGAACGCGATCATCTTGGGGTTGGCCAGCCCGACCACGAAACCGCGTCGCGCCGAACCCGGCGCCGGGGCCGGCGGGCCGGCCCGCCAGGCTCGGACGCCGAGCACCACGAGGTAGCCGGCGCCGGCCCACCGGATGGTTTCGAACGCCACCGCGGACGACGCCGGCACCGCGGCCAGCCCGGTCGCGGCGAGCAGGATGCGCACGAGTGCGGCGGCTTCGATCCCCGCGGCGGCGGTCAGCGCGGCCCGCCGTCCGTGGCCGATCCCCTGCGCCAGCAGGAAGAAGTTCGACGGCCCGGGAACCAGCACCAGCCCGATGGCCACCACCGCGAACGCGATCACCGTCTGCTGAGTCGGCATTCGTGCTCCTTTCGACCGGCTCACCGTCGCGTGCCGATCGGTGCAGCACAAGCGAACGTTCCTACCGGACCGTTCAGCCGGACTGTACGATCGGCGGGTGCTGGACTTGCGTCACCTCCGGGCCCTGGACGCCGTGGTGGCGACCGGGTCGGTCCGGGGTGCCGCCACCCGGCTGGGGTACACGCCGTCGGCGATCAGCCAGCACCTGGGCGCGCTCGAACGCCGGACGGGCGCGGTGCTGTTCGAACCGGCGGGCCGCGGGATCCGGCCCACCGCGGCCGGGCGGCTGCTCGCCGGCCACGCCGCCGCCCTGCTGGAGCGGATGGCCGAGGCGGAGGCCGCGCTGGCGGCGTTGACGGCCGGCGAGCTGGGCGTCCTGCGGCTGGCGTCGTTCGCCACGGCGGGCGCCGAACTGGTTCCGCCGGCGCTGGCGCGGCTGCGGGCCGAGCTGCCCGGGCTCGAGATCGGCTTGCGCAGCGCCGAAACGGACCGCGCGCTCGGGCTGTTGCGCCAGGGCGAGCTGGACCTCGCGGTGATCGAAGCCCACGCGGTGCCGGACCCCGGCGACGGGCTGACGTACCACCGGCTCCTGACCGACCCGTTCCGCCTGGTGCTGCCGCGCGGTCACCGCCTGGCGGCCCGGCGCACGATCGCGCTCGCGGACGCGGCGGCCGAGCCGTGGATCGACCTGAAGTGCGAGGTCGGCTGCTGCCGCTCCGCGACCACGGCGGCGTTCGCGGAGGCGGGCTTCGAGCCGCGACGGGTGATCGAGGCGGACGAGTACTGGCCGGCGCAGGGGTTCGTGGCGGCCGGGTTGGGGCTCGCGCTGATGCCGGCGTTGGCGCTCGGGGTGCAGCACACGGGGGTGGTGGTGCGGCGGCTTCCGCGGGCGGCGCAACCGGTGCGGCACGTGCTGGCGGCGACCCGGCCGGCGGTCGAGAGGACCGCACCGGTGCGGGCGATGGTGGCGGCGCTGCTGGCGGAGGCAGCCGGCTGAGGGCGGCGCGGGCCAGGCGGTGGTCGCCGCGTGGGGACAGAGGCCGCCTGCTACGGCAGCCCCACCACGACCTTCGGCGTCAACCGGCCCTTCTCCGGGTCGCGCGCGAGCTCCCCCGCCGCGACCGCGGAACCCAGCGCCCCCAGCGCGTCCTCCGGGCGGTAGATCGTCTCCAGCAGCGTGAACCGCTGCAGCTCTACCACCGGGCACCTCCCCCGCCGTCCCAGTTCGGCGAGCAGGGCCCGGCGCAACGGCAGCAGCTGCGGCGTCAGCGAGATGTCCACCAGGGTCCGCTCCGGGTCGTGCGGGTCGCGGTAGCGGATGCCCGCGAACTCGTCCACCGCCCACAGCTCGCTCTTGAACGTCGCGAGGTGCTTCTCGTCCGCCGTGAGGAACACCAGCAGCCGCGTTTCGCCGGCTTCGGCGACCAGCTCCACCGCGCACCCCTCCGAGACCCCGTGGTCCGCCGCCGGCGCGGTGACGACCACCTCGTGGCCCTTCCCGCGGGCCATCGGCGCGACCAGCGGCCACGCCGCCGGACCGTCCAAATGGGTCAGCACGGGCCCGGCCACCTCGACGTCACGGGGATCTTCGGCGACCCGCACCGAGAGCCCCGCCGGCACGTCTTCGGGCGCCGCCGAACCGACGACCACCAGCTCCAGGTGGTGCCCGTCGAGCCGGTCGGCGAACTCGCCGAACACCCGGACCGCGTCGGCCGCGAAGCCGCCGCATTCGACGTACGTGCCGCCGCGCTGGGACCGCAGTGCCTTCGCCGTCCACGCGTCGAGGTACCGCACCAGTACGTCCCGCTCCACCGCGGCGTGCCCGGCCACGTCTCCGGTTGTACCGCAGCAAATCGTTCGGCACCAGGGTCGCTACCCGATAGGCTCGCCCGATGCCGATCACCGCGGCCGACGTCGAAGCCACCGTGCGGACGACCACCGCGACCCTCGCCGGCGCGCGGGACGCCGACTGGGACGCCCTCGCCGGCACGACGGACTGGTCCTGCTGGGAGACCGTCGAGCACCTCGCCGACAACTTCTTCTTCTACGCCGCCCAGCTCGGGCCGCGGGTCGCCGACACCGAGCGGTCGGTGCCGTTCGCGTGGGCCCAGCGCCGGGAAGGCGGCCCCGGTCTGATCCTCTACGCCGACCGGGAAGCGGGTCCGGCCGGCCTGCTGCGGTGCGTCGACGCGTGCGGTGCCCTGCTGGTGGCCGTGGTGCGGACCACGCCGCCGGACGTCCGCTCCCACCACGACGACGGCGTCCTCGACACCGAGGGCTTCGCCGCGATGGCCATCGGGGAGACGCTGGTGCACATGCACGACGTCACCACCGGACTCAGGCTTCCGTGGTCACCGCCCGCCGATCTGTGCGCCCATTTGCTCACCCGCTTCTTCCCCGGCGCGCCGGCGGACACCGATCCGTGGGCGACGCTGCTCTGGGCGACCGGGCGCGGCGACCTGCCCGGCCGCCCGCGGCAGACCGGCTGGCGGTGGGGCGTTCAGCCCTCCGGGTAGAACAGGAACAACGTGCAGCCGGTGGCGCTGGCGGGCACGTGCCACGAGCCCGCGGGCGCGTGCAGGAAGGTGCCCGCCGGGTGGTCGCGCGCGCCGTCGTGGAACGTGCCCTCGACGACGAACACCTCCTCCGGCCCGGGTTCGTGGACGTCCCGGCGCGGCCACGACGTGCCGGCGTCCATCTCGAGGACGCCCGCGTGCGCGCCGCCCGGTCCGGTCCACAGTGGACGGAATCGGATGCCGGGGAACAGGTCACGCACGGGCGCTTCTCCGACGGTGGCGGAGAAGTAGCCCGGCTGGTCGAGGATCTCGGGGTGCATGACCGCAACGATGCCGCCGCCCGCGGAGCGCGGCCAGTGTCCGCGAAGACACCTTGGGGTACTTTTCTGCCATGCATCGCGTGGTGGCCCTGGTGCGGCCGGTGCAGTCGACGTTCGAGCTCGGCTGCGCCGCCGAGGTCTTCGGCACGCCGCGCGACGGCGTGCCCGGGTACTACGAGTTCGAGGTGTGCGCGGAGACGCCCGGCCCGGTGCCGACGACCGCCGGGTACGCGATGGCCGTCCCGCGCGGCCTGGCGGCGCTGGACACCGCGGACACCGTGATCATCCCGGGCTGGGCGCCGGTGGAGGCGCCGCTGCCGCCGCGTGTGCGGCGAGCGTTGCTGCGGGCCCACGCCCGGGGCGCGCGCCTGGTCACCATCTGCTCCGGGGTGTTCGCGCTCGCCCGCACGGGGCTGCTGGACGGCCGGTCGGCCACGACCCACTGGGGCCGCGCCGAGCAGCTGCGGCGCGAGTTCCCGCGGGTGCGCGTCGAGCCGGACGTGCTGTATGTCGACCACGGCGACGTCGCCACGAGCGCCGGGGCCGGCGCGGGCATCGACCTGTGCCTGCACCTCGTCCGCAAGGACCACGGCGCCGCGCACGCCGCACTGGTGGCCCGGCACATGGTGATGCCGCCCCACCGCGAGGGTGGTCAGGTGCAGTTCGCCCCGCCTCCCCCGCCGCCGGACGCGCTCGACGGGCTCCTCGGCTGGGCGGGCGAGAGGCTCGGGACGCTGTCGGTGGCCGATTTGGCCGCGCACGCCGGTGTTTCCTCGCGCACGCTCGCCCGGCGCTTCGCCGCCCAGCTCGGCACCAGCCCGGGAGCGTGGTTGCTGGCCCGCCGGGTGACGGAGGCCCGCGTCCTGCTGGAGGACACGGACCTCCCGGTCGAGGCGATCGCGGCCCGGGTCGGGTTGACGTCGGCGGTCAACCTGCGCCGCCGCTTCCGCGCCCAGGTGGGCACGACCCCTGGTGCCTACCGGCGGGCGTTCCGCACACCGGAGTGAGGGTGCGCGCCCCGGCGCTCCCCCCTCACTTGCGCGGCAGGCCCCGCGGGTTGACCTCCGACGCCGGCAACGCCTCCGACGCCAGGTTCCAGCGCTTGAGCACCTCCGCGTACTGGCCGTTCTTGATCACCGTGTCCAGAGCCTGCTGCAGCGCCTTCACGAACCCGTTGTCCTTCTTGGTCATCGCCGCGATGTCCGCCGGGATCGTGCCGCCGCCGGAGACCGTGCCGACGATCTTCGTCTTGCCCTCGACCGCCACGTGGTAGGCCGACGTCGGGTTCGGGCCGACGTACGCGTCGATGCGGCCGGACTGCAGCGCCAGGTAGTAGTCCGAGGTCGCCTGGTAGTACTGGAACTTCACCGGCGCCAGCCCCGCCGCCTTGTTCTGCTGGTCCCAGCGCAGCAGGATCTGCTCCTGGTTGGTCCCCGCGCCGACGCCGACCGTCAGCCCGGCGATGTCCTTCGCCTCCTTGACCGCGGTGGTCTTCTCGTTCTTGACCTCGAACGCGATCGTGTCCTTGCGGTAGGTCGCGAAGTCGTACTTGTCCTTGCGCTCCTCGGTGACCGTGATGTTCGAGAACCCGGCGTCGAACTGCCGGTTCTCCACCGAGAGGAACAGGTTCTCCCACGACGACGCCTGCAGGTCCAGCTTCAGCCCGAGCACGTCGGCGACGAGCTGCGCGAGATCGGGCTCGACGCCGATGACCGTCTTGTCGTCGTCCGCGCGGAACGACAGCGGCGGGGTGCCGTTGCCGGTGGTGCCGACGACCAGCGTGCCGCGGGTCCGGATGTCGGCGGGGACGAGCGCGGCGATCGCGTCGACCTTCTGCGCCCGGATCCGGTTCTGGTTCGCGGTGATGTTGACGCCGCCGGGCTGGTCGGCCGGCGCGCCCGTGGTCGCCGCCTCCGGGCTGCCGCACGCGGCGAGCGCGAACACCGAAGCGAGCAACAGGGTTCTCAGTCTCATGTCTCTCCTCAAAGGACTTTCTCGACGAACGCGCGGGTGCGGGGGTGACGGGGACGGTCGAGCACTTCGGCGGGCGGACCCTGTTCGACGACGCGGCCTTCGTCGAGGAACACGACGGTGTCGGCGACTTCGCGTGCGAACCCCAGCTCGTGGGTGACGACGATCATGGTCGTGCCCGCCTTCGCCAGGTCTCGGATGACTTCCAGGACTTCGCCGACCAGCTCGGGGTCGAGGGCCGACGTGGGTTCGTCGAAGAGCAGGACGCCGGGTTCGAGGGCCAGCGCCCGCGCGATCGCGACGCGCTGCTGCTGGCCGCCGGACAGCCGCCGCGGGTACTGGTCCGCCTTGTCCGAGAGGCCGACCCGGTCCAGCAGCTCGCGGGCCTTGGCCTCGGCTTCGGCGCGCGGACGGCGTTGCGCGGAGATCGGCGCCTCGACGACGTTCTCCAGCACGGTCAGGTGGCCGAACAGGTTGAAGTTCTGGAAGACGAACCCTATCTTGGTGCGCTGCTTGAGGATCTCGCGTTCCTTGAGCTCGTGCAGGCGGTCGCCGGCGCGGCGGTAGCCCATCAGCTCGCCGTCGACGCTGATGAACCCGCGGTCGGCGCGCTCGAGGTGGTTGATCAGCCGCAGCAGCGTCGACTTCCCGGACCCGGAGGGTCCCAAAAGGACGGTCACTTCCCCGTGGCGCACCTGGAGGTCGACGCCGTCGAGGACGGTCAGCGACCCGAAGCTCTTGTGGACTCCCCGGACGTCCACTGTGTACTCCGAGCTCATGCGCCACGCCCCAGCCGGCGCTCCACGTAGTACTGCGCGACCGACAGCACGGTGGTCAGCGCGAGGTACCACGCGGTGGCCACCAGCAGCAGCGGGATCACCCGGCCGCTGCGCGTGTAGATCACCTGGACCTGGTAGAAGAGCTCGGGCAGCGCCATCACGTACACCTGCGACGTCGCCTTGAGCAGGCCGATGATCTCGTTGGCCGCGGTCGGCACGATGGTGCGCAGCGCCTGGGGCAGCACGATCCGGCGGAACTGCCGCCCCGCCGGGATCCCCAGCGCCGCGGCGGCTTCGCGTTGCCCGGCGTCCACCGAGAGGAACCCGGCGCGCACGATCTCCGCGGCGTAGGCGCCCTGGTGCAGGGCGAGCCCGAGACCGGCGGCGAAGAACGGCGGGATCAGGCTCATCGTGCCGACCGAGACGAACGACGGCCCGAACGGGACGCCGAAGGAAATCTCGTTGTACAGGATCGCGAGGTTGTACCAGAACAGCAGCTGGAGAATGAGCGGGACCGACCGGAAGATCCACGTGTAGGTCCAGCTCACCGCGCGCAGCAGCGGATTCCGGGAAATGCGCATCAACGCGAGCACGGTGCCCAGCAGGAATCCCGCGACGACGCCGAACAACGTCAGTTCCAGGGTCAGCGCGACGGCTTCCAAGATCGATTTCTGGAAGACGAACTTCGCGAACGTCGGCCAGTCGAACGCCTTGTTCGTGACCAGCGCGTGGCCCGCCATCGCGACCAGGACGGCCACCACGACGGCCGCGACCCAGGTCAGCGGGTGCCGCGCCGGCACGATCTTCAGCGACTCCTCCGGAGCGGCGGCGGGCGCGGGCCGGGTCCCGAGGTCACTGGTCATCTCGCGCCCACCGCGGCGGGAAGGGCTTTCGAGAACGGCAGCCGGGTCGTCGGCACGGCGTCGACGTCGAAGTGCGGCGTGTAGCCGGTGACCAGGTAGAGGCCGCGGGCCTCGGGCTGGTTCGGGCCGGTGGTGAGGAAGATCCGGGAGTACCCCCGCAGCGCCGCCTCGGCCTCCAGCTCGGCGACGACCCGGCGGGCGAGCCCGCGGCCGCGGTGCGCACGGTGGGTCCAGATCCGCTTCAGCTCGGCGGTGTCCTCGTCGTAGCGCTGGAAAGCACCGCCGGCGACGGCGTGGCCGCCCGCGACGAGCAGCAGCAATCCGCCTTCCGGCGGCGCGAACCGGGCCGCCGGGTATTCGCGGAGTTCGAAGTGGACGTCGTTGAGGACGCGGTGGTAGCGCGTCGAATATTCGCGGGCCAGGTCGGCGAGCAATGGCCGGACCCGCGGATCAGACTGGGCGACCCAGACGGATTCGGGCATGGGGGTACCTGCTCCGGAAATGAGGGGAGAAAAGCGCAGGGCGCTTTCCGCTGACGCCGACGACTCTAGGAAGCCGGGCCGAGGCCGGTCAACGAGCCGTCGCCGGGTTCCAGATCCTGGACTTCTCCGCGTCCCAGTTCCTGGGCACCATTGCGCTCGGGTGCGCGGAGCGGTCCACTCGGCGCACCCGCTTCTCCGCCGGAAGGATCACCATGTCGGTCACCGACGAACTGCTGGCCAACAACGCCGAGTACGCCGCCGGGTTCAGCGGGCCGCTCCCGCTGCCGCCCGCCAAGCACGTCGCCGTGCTCGCCTGCATGGACGCGCGCATCAACGTCTACGGCGTGCTCGGCCTCAACGAAGGCGAGGCCCACGTGATCCGCAACGCCGGCGGCGTGGTCACCGAGGACGAGATCCGCTCGCTCGCCATCAGCCAGCGGCTGCTCGGCACCGAGGAGATCATCCTCATCCACCACACCGACTGCGGCATGCTGACCTTCACCGACGACGACTTCAAGCGGTCGATCCAGGAGGACGTCGGCGTCAAGCCCGCCTGGGCCGCCGAAGCCTTCAGCGACCTCGACGAGGACGTCCGGCAGTCGGTCGCGCGGATCAAGAACAGCCCGTTCATCCCGAGGAAGGATTCCGTGCGGGGCTTCGTCTTCGACGTCGCCACCGGGAAGCTGGCCGAAGTCGCATGAAGCTCACCGCCGACTGGGCCGCGGTGGGTGTCGCGGCCGTCCTCGTCCTGCTGGCGGCGATCGGCCTGCTGCCGGCGATCCCCTTCCTCGTCAAATGACCGCGGACACGGCCACCCGCCGCGGCGGGCCGGCGACGCTCCTGCGGTACGTCCCCGGCCTGCTGCTGCTCGCCGCGGTCGGCATCGTCGGCACGCTGGCGCAGAACGGCGTGCGCAGCCTCGGCAAGGCGACCGGCACCGCGCTGCCCGACGTCGAATACGTGCTGTGGGCGATCATCCTCGGGCTGCTCATCCGCAACACGATCGGCATCCCGGCGCCGTTCCGGCCGGGCGTGGCCACCTACGAGTTCTGGCTGAAGATCGGCATCGTGCTGCTCGGCGCCCGGTTCGTGCTGGGCGACCTGCTCAAGCTCGGCGGGCTGAGCCTCGGGCTGATCCTCATCGACATGGCGGTCGCCACGACGGTGATCCTCTTGGTGGGCAAGCTCTTCGGGCTCGGCGGGAAGCTGTCGTCGCTGCTGGCGATCGGCACGTCGATTTGCGGGGTCTCGGCGATCATCGCGGGCCGGGGCTCGATCGACGCCGACGACGAGGACTCCGGCTACGCCATCGCCGCGATCCTCGCGCTCGGCGCGGTCGCGTTGTTCACGTTCCCGCTCATCGGGCACGCGCTGAACCTGTCGGACACGCAGTTCGGGCTGTGGGCGGGCCTGGCCGTGGACAACACCGCGGAGACGACGGCGACGGGCGCGGCCTACTCGCCGCACGCGCAGGACGTCGCCGTCGCGGTGAAGAGCACGCGCAACGCCCTGATCGGCCTGGTCGTCCTCGGCTACGCGGCCTACTGGTCGGCCCGCGGCGGCAAGAGTGTCGCAAGTGGACCGAAGGAGCGCGCGGCCTTCGTGTGGCGCACGTTCCCGAAGTTCGTGCTCGGCTTCCTCGCCGTGTCGGCGCTGGCCACCGCGCACGTGTTCACGAAGGCGGAGGTGACGAGCCTCGGCAACCTGTCGAAGTGGGCGTTCCTGCTGTGCTTCGCCGGCGTGGGCCTGAACTTCGACCTGCGGCAGCTGGCCCGCAGCGGGTTCCGGCCGCTCGTCGTCGCGGCGCTCGGCCTGGTCGTGGTGGCGGCGTGTTCGCTCGGGCTCGTGCTGCTGACGTCCCAGTGGGTCACCTTCGGCTGACCGCGGCCGCCGCGGCCAGCGCGACCGCGAACACCGCGTAGGAGGCGAACAGCCCGCCGGCGGAGCTCAGCGCGCCGCCGGCGGCACGGCCGAGCAGCTGCCCGACGCACTCGGCGGTGATCACGGCGGTGGCCAGTTCCGTCGCGGTGAGCCCGCCCGGCCCGGCGGTGCTCGCCCGGACGTAGAGGGCGGGGTAGGCGAGCCCGACGCCGGCGCCGGCCACCGTCCACGCGGCGAGCACCACCGGGAACGGGCCGCCGATCGCGAGGACCGCCGCGCCCAGGGCGGTCAAGCTCAAGCCCGTCGCCGGGAAGTGCTTGCGGGTCACCAAGCTCGTCACGGCCCAGGCGAGCGGCGCGGCGCTGAGGACGATCGCCGCCTGGCCGAGGCTCTGCCCGTAGCCGGTCGTGAGCAGCACGGTGATCAGGCTGTCGGCGCCGAAGTAGCCGACCGCGAACAGCACCAGCGCGGCGAGCGCCGACGGCGTCCCGCGTCGCAAGCGTGCGGTGCCCTCGGGGAGGATCGCGATCATGCCGGCCCCGGCGACGACGGCGCCGGCGAGCGCGAGCGGCCACCACCCCTCGCTCAGCACGACACCCGCCGCGCCGAGGGGCACCAGCAGCGTCCGGCCGAGCGGCCGCGGCGACGTCTCCGGCTCGTCGCGGGCGGCCCGCACGACGAGCAACCGTCCGAAGAGGACGAACGGAACGGGCAGCAGCAGCGTCCAGCGCCAGCCGACGAGGTGCGCGAGGCCGAGCGTCGCGGCCGGCCCGGCGAGCGCGGGCAGGATCCACATGGCCGACGACGCGGCGACGACCTTGACGCGCAACCGGTCGTCGAGGTGGCGGATCGCGGAGCTGACGCCGAACACCGCGAGCAGGCCACTGGCGAGCCCGGTGGAGAGCTGGCCCAGCGCGAAGGTGACGGCGTTGCGCGCGGTGGCGGAGGCGGCGATCCCGCCGAGGTAGGCGACCATCCCGGCGGCGAGAGTGCCGCGCGTGCCGAGCTTGGCCAGCACCCGGCTCGCGAGCGGCAGGGCGACGAACAACCCGAGGGTCGAGCCGGCGATGAGCAGCCCGAGCCGGTCCCCGGCGCGCAGATCACGGGCGACGAGGGGCAAGAGGGTGGAGGCGACGAAGCTGCTGACGGCGGCGGCGAACTCGAGCGCGACGATCCCGGCGGCCAGGGGCAGCGACCGGGTCCGCGTCACGTGTAGAGGTCGCGCTCGTAGGCGTTGATCTGGACGGGGACGCCGTCTGGGTCATCTATTCGGAGCGACCGGCCGAAGCCTTCGTCGATCACGGGTCCTGGTTCGTAGCCGGCGTTCTGCAGGCGTTCTTGGACGTCTTCGAGGGGTTCGTCGGTCTCGAAGGCGAGTTCGCACCGGCCGGGACGGTCTCCTTTGTGGACGGCGAGGGTGCCACCGTCGGCGGGGAGTTCGACCCAGCCGCCGGGCCTGGATGTGGGGCCGGTTTCGAGGCCGAGGGTGGTGTAGAAGCGCTGGAGGGCTTCGACGTCCGAGGTGTAGCGGATGGGCAGCACTCGCATCACGGGCGTTCCTCGCTTTGCCGCAGGTGATCCTCGAGAACACGTTCGACGAAGGCCGAGAGGGACTCATCGGCATCGACGGAGGCGTGTTTGACCCGCCGGATGAGGTCGGCCGGCAGGTAGACGCTGAATTGCCGCTTCGCTTCGGAGGGCATGTTCACATGCTAGCAAATGAACAAGCCTGCACGACAGACCCGCTGTAACGCGGCTCCGCTGCTCGCGACCCAGGGGTGTGCCCATGACCGACGTCGACGCCCTCCCCACCCCGGACTGGCTCGCCCCCACCCAGCCCCGGCCCACCGCGGTCGGCGAACCCCGCATCCCGATCCGGCAGGACTGGTGGTACCGCGCGATCACCAGCCGGAAGCTGCCGGGTACGCCACCGGCGGTCCCGGCGCTGTCCCGCGCCGACGTGTGGGCCCCGGGCGCGGACGTGTTCACCCTGCTGTGGCGGACGCTGGCGTGGGGATCCGGCCGGTACCTGCGTCAGAACAGCCGCCGGCTCGACAGCATCAAGGCGGACCCGCACCGCGTCGAGAAAACCCTCACCGAGGCGGCGACCTGGGCCGGCCGCGATCCGGGTCGCGCGTTCGCCGCGTTCCGGCCGGACCGGCGCAACCGGATCCCCGGGCTCGGCCCGTCGTTCTTCACGAAGTTCCTCTACTTCGCCGGCGGCGGAGCCCCGGACCACCCGAGCCTCATCCTCGACCGCGTGGTCGCGACCGCCCTGCGCGACCGGTGCGGCTGGATGTCGTTGCACCGCACCGGCCCGTGGCCGCCGGAAACCTACGAGCGCTACTGCACGCTGCTCGCCCGCTGGGCGAAGGACCTCGGCTGCGCACCGGACGAAGTGGAACTCGCCCTCTTCACCCGTTGACCGTCAGTTCGGTGCCTGCGCCGTACTAGCCCGCGGCATCAAAACCGGCGCCGGGACCCGTCGATGCTCCGCCGTCCCCACCGCGAGCACCTCGTTCAACGTCTCGATCGCCAGCACCCCGTGCTGCGTGATGTGCCGGTCCACCGCCGTCACCGCCGGGCGGACCAGCCGGCACAACGCCGAGTCGTCCCACGACAGCACCGACAGCTGCTCCGGGACCGATATCCCCATCTCCTGGGCCGCCGCCATCGCCGCCAGGGCCATCACGTCGTTGTCGAAGATGATCGCCGTTGCCCGGTTCCTCTCCGACAGCAGCCGGCGGGTCTCCCGGGCTCCGCTCTCGCCCGAGTAGTCGCCGTACAGCGTCTTCGACCACTCCAGCTGGTGCGTCTCCGCCGCCCGGGCGAAAGCCTCGTTGCGCCGCAGTGTGTGGGAGAACTGGGCCGGGCCCGCCACCCGGGCGATGCGGCGGTGGCCGAGCGCCGCCAGGTAGCCGACCACCTCGGCCATCGGGCCCTCGTCGTCGCTCCACACGCACGGGACCTCCGCCGACTGCGGGTGGCCCAGCGCCACCGCCGGGAGGCCGATCTCCGCCAGCAGCCCCGCGCGGCTGTCGTTCTCGTGCAGGTCGACGACGATCACCCCGTCCACCCGGCGCTCGGCCCACCAGCGGCGGTACGTCTCGATCTCCGCGTCACGGTCATCGGTCACCGCGAGCATCAGCGCCGTCGACGGGTCCGCGCGCAGCGCCGCCTCGATGCCCGACACCAGCTGCATGAAGAACGGCTCGATCCCCAGCACCTGGGCCGGCCGGTCGACGATCAGGCCGATCGCCCCCGACCGCGACCGCGTCAACGCCCGCGCCGCCGTGCTCGGCCGCCAGCCCATGCTGTCCGCGATCCGCAGCACCCGCTCCCGCGTCGCCGCGGACACGCCGGGCTTGCCGTTGAGCGCGTAGGACACCGCGCCCGTCGAGACGCCGGCCGCGTCCGCGATGTCCGCGATGGTCAGCCGCTTCATCGCCCTCCCTCACTCAACCGCTTCACCCCGCACGCAGGCTACTGCAGCGCATTGACACGCCGTGAGCGAGGTTACATGATGTGAAGCGCTTAACCCAGGTTCACCACCTGAGGAAGCGAACTCCTCGCCACCGACACCGTAGAAACAGTCGCCAGCAACTTAACCGTTTAAGCACGGGAGTCCCCCATGGCCGGAAGGCACCGCCGCCTGCTCGTCCCCGCCGTCGCCGTCGCGCTCGCGCTGACTTCGTGCTCGAGCGGCGGGAGCGCCGCGGAGGGCACGATCATCACCGCCAACACGGGCGCCTCGGGCGCGTTCGTCCGCAACTTCAACCCGTTCCTGCCCAACCAGGCCCAGGCGGGCTACGGCGGCACGATCTACGAGTCGCTGCTCTTCTTCGACATGGCCGACCGCCGCCCACCGGTCCCCCAGCTGGCCACCAAAGCGGCCTTCTCCCCCGACGGCAAGACCCTCACCGTCACCACCAGAGACGGCGTGAAGTGGCACGACGGCAAGCCCTTCACCGCCCAGGACGTCGCGTTCACCTTCGACGCCATGATCAAGCACCCCGAGCTGAACACGAACGGCCTGACGCTGGCCGCCGCCACCGCGTCCGACGACCACACCGCGAAGATCACCTTCGCCCAGCCCGCGTTCAACCAGCTGTGGGGCGCCGCCGGCCGGACGCTGATCGTGCCGAAGCACATCTGGGAGAAGATCGCGGACCCGGCCACCGAGCTGAACCCGGACCCGGTCGGCACCGGCCCGTTCACCCTGGACTCGTTCTCGCCGCAGACGTTCCTGCTCAAGAAGAACCCGAACTACTGGGAGCCGGGCAAACCCGCCATCGACGGCATGCGCTTCATCTCCTTCAGCGACAACACGAGCGCGAACCAGTCGCTGCTGGCCGGCAAGATCGACTGGGGCAACACGTTCATCCCCGACCCCGCGAAGAACTGGGTCGCCAAGGACCCGAAGACGCACCTCATCCCGTCGGCCGGCATCTACCAGACCAGCCTCGTGCCCAACCTGACGAGCTGGCCGACCGACGACCTCGCCGTCCGCCAGGCGATGAACCTGGCGCTGGACCGCAAGCGCATCGTCGACACCGTCTACTTCGGAGTGGCGAAGGTGCCCAGCCCCGAACTGCTGCAGACGCCGCGCGACGACGGGTTCCGCACCACCGGCCCGGTCGCCCACGACCCCGCGGCCGCGCGCGCCACGTTGGAGAAGGCCGGCTACACCCGCGGCGCCGACGGCGTCTACGTCGACAAGACCGGCCGCCGCCTGGAAGTCTCGATCAAAGTCGTCACCGGCTACACCGACTACATCCAGGCACTGCAGCTGATGCAGCAGCAGTTCGCCGAGGCCGGGATCGCGCTGACCGTCCAGCAGATCTCCAGCGCCCAGTTCAACTCCGACCGTTCGACCGGCACCTTCCAGCTCCTCATCGACGGCCTCGGCGGCAAGCCCGACCCCTACCAGCTCTACAACCAGGTGCTGGCCACCGCGACCACCGCCCCGGTCGGGCAGAAAGCGGTTTCGAACTGGTCGCGCTTCTCCGACCCGCAGGTCGACGCCGCGCTCGCCGCGATGGCCGGTACCGACGACCAGGCCGTGCTCAAGCAGCGCACCCAGGAGATCGGGCACGTCCTGCTCGCCAAGCTGCCGTACGTGCCGATCTTCCAGAACAGTCCCAACGCGACGTTCCTGGCCACGAAGGTCACCGGCTGGCCGACCGACGACAACCTCTACGCACTGTCGCGTTCGGACATCTTCCCCGACACGGGGTTCGTCGCCAAGAACCTGAAGCCGGTCGAGTGATGCGGTTCCTCGGGAAGAAACTTCTCTTCTACGCGGTCGCGTTGTTCGCCGCGCTGTCGCTGAACTTCGTCATCCCCCGGCTCGCGCCGGGCGACCCGGTGGACGCCGTGCTGGCCCGCCAGTCGTCGATGGCGCCGGTCTCCCCGGAGGCCCGGCACTCCCTCGAGCTGCTGCTGGGCGTGGGCGACCGGCCGTTGTGGCAGCAGTACTTCGCCTACCTCGGGCAGGTCTTCACCGGCGACCTCGGCCGCTCGGTGACGTTCTTCCCGGCCCCGGTCGGCGACATCATCGACCAGGCCCTGCCGTGGACGCTGGGGCTGGTCGGGGTGGCCACGGTCGTGTCGTTCACGCTCGGCATCTCGCTCGGCGCGCTGGCCGGGTGGTTCCGCCGCGGCGTCGTCGACTCGCTCGTCGCCGGCTCGACGATGCTGGCCGCCATCCCGTACTTCTGGCTCGCGCTGGCCGCGGTGTACTTCCTGGCTTCAGGGCTCGGCTGGTTCCCGCTCGGCCTCGGTTACGACGTCGAGGTGGAACCCGGCTGGTCGGGCGAGTTCGTCGGCAACGTCGTCTACCACGCGCTGCTGCCGGCGATCACCATCGTGGTCAGCTCGCTGGCGGGATGGCTCTTGGGGATGCGCAACATGATGGTCTCGACGCTCGCCGAGGACTACGTCGTCACGGCGCAGGCGAAGGGCCTGAGCCTGCGCCGGGTCATGGTGACCTACGCCGCGCGCAACGCCGTGCTGCCCAGCGTGTCCGGGGTCGCGGTGTCGCTCGGGTTCGTCGTCGGCGGCGCGATCGTCACCGAGGCCGTGTTCTCCTACCCCGGCATCGGGTTCACGCTGCTGCAAGCCGTGCGCAACAGCGACTACCCGCTGATGCAGGGCATCTTCCTCATCATCACCCTGGCGGTGCTGGGCGCGAACCTGCTGGTCGACCTGCTGTACGCGGTCATCGACCCGCGCGTGCGCACGACGGCGAAGGCGGGTGCCCGATGACCCAGGCCGTCATCACGCCCGTCCGGGCCACCGCGGGTGTCGCCGCGGTGGTGCGGCGGCCGAAGTTCCTGCTCGGCGCCGGGATCGTGGCGTTGTACGCCGCCGTCGCGGTCGTCGGGCCGCTGCTGGTCGGCGACCCGCACGCGGCCGGCGCGGACCTCCTTTCCCCGCCATCCGCGCGGCACCTGCTGGGCACCACCAACAACGGGCAGGACGTGTTCGCCCAGCTGATCGTCGGGTTCCGGTCGTCGCTGCTGGTCGGGTTGCTCGCCGGCGTCGTCACGATGCTGCTGGCCGCGCTGGTCGGGGTCGTCGGCGGGTACGCCGGCGGCTGGGCCGACGAGGTGCTCAACCTGGTCGGCAACGTCTTCCTGGTCATCCCGGCGCTGCCGCTGATCGTGGTCGCCGCGAGCTACCTGCACTCCAGCGGGATCGTGGTGATCGCGCTGCTGATCGCGGTCACCAGCTGGGCCGCCTCGGCCCGGGTCCTGCGTGCCCAGACGGCGTCGCTCGCCCACCGCGACTACGTGGACGCGGTCCGCGCGTCCGGCGAACGCGCGTGGCGGATCATCGTCGTCGAGATCCTGCCGAACCTCTACCCGATCCTGCTTTCCCAGTTCGTGTTCGCCATGATCGGCGCGATCCTCGGCGAGGCCGGCCTGTCGTTCCTCGGGCTCGGCGACCTCGACTCCGTCACCTGGGGCACCATGCTGTTCTTCGCCCAGAACGGCGAAGCGCTGTCGCAGGGCGCCTGGTGGTGGTTCCTGCCGCCCGGGCTGTGCATCGCCGTGCTCGGCGCGGCACTGACCCTGCTCAACATCGGGGTCGACGAACTGATCAACCCGCGGCTGCGCGTCCGCGGCACCCAGGGGGACATCCGATGACCCCGGTGCTGCGGATCAGGAACCTGCACGTCGACTACGAAACCCCGGCCGGGCCGGTGCACGCCGTGCGCGGTGTCGACCTGGACGTGCACCGCGGCGAACTCCTCGGCATCGTCGGGGAAAGCGGCTGCGGCAAGACCACCCTGGCGTACGCGATCACGCGGCTGCTGCGCGCACCCGCGCACCTCGTCGACGGCTCGGTCACCTTCCAGAGGGACGGCGACGCCATCGACGTGACCGGCCTGACCGGGCGCGCGCTGCGGCGGTTCCGCTGGGACCGGATGTCCATGGTGTTCCAAGGCGCGATGAACGCCCTCAACCCGGTCCAGCGGGTCGCCGCGCAGCTGCACGACGTCTTCCACGCGCACCGGCCGGAGCTGACCAAAGCCGCGCGCCGGGCCCGGGTCGGGGAACTGCTGGAGCTGGTCGGGCTGCCCGAACGCGCCGCGCGGTCGTACCCGCACCAGCTCTCCGGCGGCATGCGCCAGCGGGTCGTGATCGCGATGGCCCTCGCCCTCGAACCGGACGTCGTGGTGATGGACGAACCCACCACCGCCCTCGACGTCCTCGTGCAGCGGGAAATCCTCGACGCGATCTCGCAGCTGCGGGAGCGGCTCGGGTTCGCGGTCGTCTTCATCACCCACGACCTGTCGCTGCTGCTGGAGATCAGCGACCGGATCGCGGTGATGTACGCCGGGCGCGTCGTCGAACTCGCCGACGGCAAGCGCGTGCGCGAAGAGCCCCGGCACCCCTACACCGCGGGCTTGCTGAACGCGTTCCCCACCTTGCGGTCCGAGCGCCGGGACCGGCACGGCATCCCCGGCCACCCGCCCGACCTCTCGCTGCCGCTCGCCGGGTGCGCGTTCGCCGACCGCTGCGAGCTGGTGCTCCCGGAGTGCACGACCACGGACGTCCGGCTGCGGCCCGTCGACGGCACGGACGTCGCCTGCCTGCGCGCGGAGGAGACGCGATGACCGAACTCGGTGCCCACGACCTCGTCCGGGTGTTCCCCGGCGGGCTGCGCGCGGTGGACGGCGTGAGCTTCACCGTCACCTCCGGGCAGACGGTGGCCCTGGTCGGCGCGAGCGGCAGCGGGAAGTCCACGGTGGCCCGCATGCTGTGCGGGCTCGACCGGCCCACCAGCGGCACCATCACGGTCGACGGGGAACCGCGCCGGCCCGGCTACCGCGCCCTGCGCGCGTACCGCGCGGACGTCCAGATGGTGTTCCAGGACCCGTTCGCCTCCCTCAACCCCGTCAAGCCGGTGCACCACCAGCTGGCGCGGCCGCTGCGGATCCACGGCCTGCCCGGCGACCGGCGGGCCGTGCTCGACCTGCTCGACCGCGTCCACCTCCGGCCGGCCGACCAGTTCGCGGCGAAGCTCCCCCACGAGCTGTCCGGCGGGCAACGCCAGCGCGTCGCCATCGCCCGGGCGCTGGCGCCCCGGCCGAAGGTGCTGCTGGCCGACGAACCGGTGTCCATGTTGGACGTCTCGGTCCGCCTCGACATCCTCAACCTGCTCGAAGAACTGAAGCGGGACAACGATCTCGCCGTCCTGTACATCACCCACGACCTCGCCACCGCGCGGCACTTCTCCTCGACGGTCCTGGTGCTCAACGACGGCCGGATCGTCGAAAGCGGCGATGCCGACGACGTCATCCTGCGCCCCTCGCACGACTACACCCGCAAGCTCGCCGCCGCCGCGCCCGACCCCTGGCGCTGAGCGGCCGACCACCGAAAGGACTGCCCGTGCGGATCGACCTCGGCGCCCACGACTGGACGCTGCGCGCCTGCGGCCCCCTCACCCACGTGCCGATCGAGCTGGCCCGGCGGCTGGCCGAAGGAATCCCGGCCACCGTGCCCGGCACCGTGCACACCGACCTGCTCGCGGCCGGGCTCATCCCCGACCCCTACCTCGACCGCAACGAAAACGACCTCCAGTGGATCGGCCTGACCGGCTGGCGCTACGAGACGACGTTCGACCGCCCCGCGGCCCCCGGGGCCGTCGAGCTGGTCTTCGACGGCCTCGACACGATCGCCGAGGTCGAGCTGAACCACCGCGTGGTCGCGAACACCCGGAACATGCACCGCTCGTACCGGGTGCCGGTGACCGACCTGCTCGCCGGCGGCAACACCCTCGCGATCACGTTCGGCTCGGCGGTCCGGTACGCCCGCGCCGAGCGCAACCGGCTCGGCGACCTGCCCAACCTGGGCAACGACGAGCCCGCCAACTTCCTCCGCAAGATGGCCTGCAACTTCGGCTGGGACTGGGGCCCGAAGCTGGTCACCGCGGGCATCTGGAAACCGGCGGCGATCGAGGTGCACGACACCGGCCGGCTCGGCCGGGTCCGGCCCTTGGTGACGCTGACGGAGTCCGGCGACGGCCGGGTCGAGCTCCACACCGAAGCCGGCGGTGACCTCGTGGTACGCGCCCGCGTCGGCGATGCCGACGCCTCGGGACCCGCCGGGGAGCCGCTGATCGTGACCGTCTCTCAGCCACGGCTCTGGTGGCCGCACAGCATGGGCGCGCAACCGTTGTACCCGCTCGTCGTCACGCTCGAGACCGCGGACGGTTCCACTGTGGACACCTGGTCGCGTGAGATCGGCTTCCGCACCATCGACCTGGACACCGAGGGCGGCGCGTTCACCTTCCGCGTCAACGGCGTCCCGTTGTTCGTCCGCGGTGCCAACTGGATCCCGGACGACTGCTTCCCGCACCGGGTCGACGCGGCCCGGTACGACCGGCGGGTCCGCCAGGCCGTCGACGCCCGGGTCGACCTGCTGCGCGTGTGGGGCGGCGGCATCTACGAAAGCGACGGCTTCTACGCCGCCTGCGACCGGCGCGGAGTCCTGGTGTGGCAGGACTTCCTGTTCGCCTGCGCCGGGTACCCCGAGGAAGAACCGCTGCGCGGGGAGATCGAAGCCGAGGCGCGGGAGGCGGTCGTCCGGCTCGCGCCGCACCCGTCACTGGCCTTGTGGTGCGGCAACAACGAGAACTACCTGGGCTGGTTCCACTGGGGGTGGCGCGAGCAGCTCGACGGCCGCGCCTGGGGCGCCGGCTACTACGAGGACCTGCTGCCGTCGATCGTCGCCGCGCTCGACCCGACCCGGCCGTACGTCCCGGGCAGCCCGTGGTCCGGCTCCCCCGACCGCGACTCGCTGGACGACGACCACGGCTGCGTGCACATCTGGGACGTCTGGAACGAGCGGGACTACAGCGCCTACCTCGAGCGCGCCCCCCGGTTCGTGTCGGAGTTCGGGTGGCAGGCACCACCGGCGTGGGCGACACTCACGGCGGCCGTCCACGACAAGCCGTTGACGCCGGAGTCGCCGGGCGTCCTGCACCACCAGAAAGCTCAGGACGGCAACGGGAAGCTCGCACGCGGGCTCGCGCACCACTTCCCCGCCCCGGAGTCTACCGAGGACTGGCACTACCACACGCAGGTCACCCAGGCCCGGGCCATCCGCACCGGGATCGAGCACTTCCGCGGCCACCGGCCGCGCTGCATGGGCACGATCGTCTGGCAGCTCAACGACTGCTGGCCGGTCACGTCCTGGAGCGCGATCGACGGCGCCGAGCGGCGCAAACCGCTGTGGTACGCGCTGCGTGACGCCTACGCCGACCGGCTCGTCACGATTCAAGAGCGTCCCGGGGGCCTGGTCGCGGTCCTGGTCAACGACTCGGCGACCGAGTGGGAGACCACTTTGGAGGTCCGCCGGATGACCGTGGACGGTGAGATCCTCGCCAAGACCGGCACCCCGCTGCGGGTGGCCGCACGCAGCGCCGTGACCGTCCCCGCCGGTGACGTTGGGGTGGCCGGCGACCCGGCGCGCGAACTGCTGGTCGCCGACGCCGGCGACACGCGGGCGATCCGGTTCCTGGCCGCCGACCTGGACATCGCCCTTCCGGAGCCGTCGTTCGGGACCGAAGTCGCCCGGACGAACACGGGGTACGCGATCACGGTCACGGCCCGGACGCTGGTGCGGGAACTGGCGGTGTTCCCCGACCGGCTGGCCCCGGACGCCGAGGCCGACCAGTGCCTGCTGACGCTGTTGCCCGGCGAGAAGGCGACGATCCGGGTGACCACGCGGTACACAGTGGACACCGACCAGCTGACGACCCGGCCGGTGGTCCGCTGCGTCGGCGACTGACGGACGCGGGCCGGGGCGGCGGGCGCACCGCCGCCCCGGCACGTCAGCCGCGCTGCATCTCGTTCAGCACCAGGACCCGGCCGTCGAAGTACGTGCGCTGGATCGCCGCGTTCGTGTTGCTGCCCTGCAGGTACTCCGACCACTCCATGAAGTACGTCCACTTCGGCTGGCTCGCCAGCAGTTCCGGGGACGGGATCGTGCCCGTCTCACCGAGCGCGATCGGCTTGCCGTGCGAGACGTTCTGCATCGCCTGGTAGTCCGAAGTGGACGGATTCGCCTTCATCCAGACATCGAGCGCCGCGACGTCGACGTAGCCGTCGCCCGGGTAGTACTGGGCGATCGAGCCCATGTTCACGTCCTTCACCGCCCAGTCCCACACGATGCTCGTGAGCCCCTTGCCCACCAGGTGGTCGTGGGTGATCCGGTAGAGGCCCGCGCTGCCGCCGAGGCCCGGGCGCCCGCCCCACCACGCCCAGCCGTCGTTCAGCTCGTGCAGCGGCCGGAACAGCACCTGCACGCCCGCGTTCTGCAGCTGCTGCAGGTACGGCACGACCTCGTCGAGCCGCGCCTTGTAGCGGTTGTTGAGGTTGGAGCCGTTCGTCATCAGCTCGCTCCACTGGGCGTCCGACAGTTTGCTCATCACCCCGGAGCTCCAGTCGCAGGAGCTGCCCTGCGTGGGCGGGCACATGTGCCACGTCATGGTGACGACGGCGCCGTTGTTCCACTCGGCCTTCGCCTGGTCGACGACCTTCTGCCGGTTGGCGACGTCGGCGGCGCCGAAGAAGAAGTCGCCGCCCCACAGGCCGGGGTACTGGCCGGTGATGTCGTGCACCTTCGCCGTGTAGTACGACGGCGTGCTCGCCGGTTCCTTGTTGTGCTGCCCGGCGATCGTGTACTGGCCGGAGATCTGCTTGAGGTAGTTCAGGGTGCCGCCGGCGCGCGGACCGGCGGCCTCGGCGGCGGGCGCGGTCACCGCGCCGGCGAGGAGCGCGGCCGCGGCGAGCGCGGGCAGGAAACGATGCTGGGACACGAGGGACTCCTCCGCGTTGAGGACACATTAAGCGCTTAAGATGTTCCGAGTCCCAGCAGAAAGCGTCAAGACGTGACGAAGGCATCGAGCCAGATCTGTCCGCTTCGATGACAACAGCGTCGGACTTAAGCGGTTGACATCGCTCCCGAGATCAGCAGCGTCAGCCCGTGCGCCAGCGCCGGCGCGAGGTCGAGGTGCAGCGCGGTCAGCGCCGGGTCCGCCTCGTAGGCCGCGAGCGCGCTCGGCGACGGACGGCAGTGCGTCCACAGCCCGCCGGCCAGGATCATCGCCAGCATGCCGATCGACGCCGCCTGGTCGCCGACCTCGGGCACGTACCGGCGCATCAGGTCGGCCATCGCGTCCAGGCCGGCGAGGGCGGACCGCTTGAAGCGCACGACCGCGTCCGTGGAGACGTTGTGTTCCAGGACACCGGCCTGCGCGCCGATGAGGTCGCACAGCACCGTGCGCCGGGCCAGCGAGTGCGCGACGACGGTGGAGAACCGCTCCGCCCGCTCCCCCGCCGGCAGCTCCACGTCGACGCCTTCGGCGAGTTCGCCGGCCAGCTCGGCGAGCCACTCCCGCAGCGCGCGGTCGAGCAGTTCGAGCAGCACGGCTTCGCGGGATTCGAAGTAGCGCAACACATTGGACTTCGCCAACCCGACCCGGCGGCTGAGCTCGTTGAGGCTCACGTCGGCCACCGGCATCTCGTCGAGCATCGCCAGCGCCGTGTCGAGGATCGTGCGGCGCCGCTCCTCCCGCTGCTCGGCACTGCGGGCTCGCTGGAACGTCATGCCAGCCAGCGTAACGCCCAGCCCGCGAAATTGAAGACCGGCAGTCTCTTGACAACAGACCGTCGGTTCCTTAGCGTCGGAGACATAACAGACCGCCGGTCCGAAAGGGCCGCCACGGAGGGAACCGCCATGGGCGAGAACTGGACCGACCGCGACGTGCCGAGCCAGAAGGGCCGGGTCGCCGTCATCACCGGGGCCAACACCGGGCTCGGGTTCGACACCGCGAAGACGTTGGCGGAGAAGGGCGCGACGGTCGTGCTGGCCGTCCGCGACGTCGAGAAGGGCAAGCAGGCCGCCGCCCGGCTCGGCTCGACCGCCGACGTCACCGTGCAGGAGCTGGACCTGTCCTCGCTGGAGTCCGTCCGCGCCGCCGCGGCCGACCTGCACGGCTCGCTGCCGAAGATCGACCTGCTGGTCAACAACGCCGGCGTGATGTACCCGCCGAAGCAGACCACCCGGGACGGCTTCGAGCTGCAGTTCGGCACCAACCACCTCGGGCACTTCGCGTTCACCGGCCTGCTGCTGGACCTGCTGTTGCCGGTCGAAGGCTCGCGCGTGGTGACGGTCGCGAGCATCGCCCACCGCATCCGCGCGGCGATCCACTTCGACGACCTGCAGTGGGAGAACTCCTACGACCGCGTCGCGGCCTACGGGCAGGCCAAGCTGGCCAACCTGATGTTCGCCTACGAATTGCAGCGCCGGCTCGCCGCGCACGGCACGACGGCGTCGCTCGCCGCTCACCCCGGCGTGGCCCGCACGGAGCTGATGCGCAACTCCCCCGCCGTCGCCCGCGCGCTGTTCCCGCTGGTGGCGCCGCTGTTCACGCAGAGCTCGGAGGCCGGCGCGCTCCCGATCCTGCGCGCCGCAACGGACCCGGCCGCGCTGGGCGGCCAGTACTACGGCCCGGCGGGCATGGGCGGCTACCGCGGGCGCCCGCAGGTGGTGGCGTCCACGCCGCAGTCGTACGACGCCGGGATCCAGCGTCGCCTGTGGACGGTTTCGGAGGAGCTGACGGGCGTCAAGTTCCCGGTCGGCTGACGGCGAAGCCGGTCAGGAGCAGGTCGGCGACCTGGGTGCCGATCAGTTCGGGATCGGCGTGGAGACTGCGCGCGAACCGGCTGACCACGTGCAGCGTGCCGGTGACGGCCTGCGGCAGCAGCTCGGGCGGGAGGTCGCCGCGCAGGACGCCGTCGCGGCGGCCGCGTTCGACGAGCGCGAGCACGGCCTGGTGCATCCGGCGCGCGGGCGGCGGCGGAGCCGGACGGCGGGTGTCGCCGGGCTTGGGTTGCCAGTCGGTGGTCACCGCGAGGACCGGGTACCGCTGGATGATGGCGGCCATTTCGACGATCAGCGCCCGCAACGCGGAGACGGCGTCGAGGCCGGCGGTCCGGTCGAGGACCGCGTTCGCCTCCGCGGCGGCGGCGTCGTGGATGGCGCGCCGGAGGGCGTCCCGGTTGCGGTAGCGGCGGTAGACCGACATCCGCACGAGCCCGGCCTCGTCGGCGATGCGCTGGATGCCGGCGCCCGGATCGTCCGCGAGCACCCGGGCCGCGGTGCGCAGGATCAGCTCGTCGTTGCGCCGCGCGTCACTGCGGCGGTCCTGCTCGGCCATCGAATAAGTGTTACACATGTGTCCCTTTTCATCGGCTAGCCTCCGGGAAAACCACGTCAGGAGGAGGCCCGCTGTGCTCATCGTCCCCTCGGCCGAGCGGCCGGATGTGTTCGCCGTCAACGTCTTCCGGGTCAGCCCGGAGAACCAGCAGCCGCTGGTCGAGTGCATCCGGAACGCCGGCGACCCGGCCGGCGTGCCAGGGCTGCTGTCGATGCACCTGCTGTGCAGCGAAGACGGCAGGCAGGTCACCAACTTCACGCACTGGGCGAGCCGGGCCGCGCTCGACGCCGCGACCGCGGAGAACACCGCGATCAAGGCCACCCGGATCGCGATCCGCCGGTTCTCCGCGGGGCCCGAGCCGTACCGGGTCGTCGAGGTGAAGGGCGCCTAGAGCCAGTCGTGTTCGCGGGCGTAGCGGGCCGCTTCGTGGCGGGTGCGGGTCTGGGTCTTCTGCATCGCGTTGGACAGGTAGTTGCGGACCGTGCCCTCGGCCAAGTGCAGCCGGCCCGCGATCTCCGCCACCGAAAACCCCTCCCGCGTCGCGCGCAGGACGTCGATCTCGCGGTCGGTCAGCGGGCAGTCGTCCACGACCGCCAGTGCCGAGACGTCCGGGTCGATCCAGCGCTTGCCCGCGTGCAGCGTCCGGATCACTTCCGTGATGTGCGCCGGCTCCGCCGCCTTGCTCACGAACCCCTGCACGCCCAGCTTCAGCGCCTTCCGCAGCACCCCCGGCCGGGCGTGCCGGGTCAGCATCAGGATCACCTGCTCCGGCCGGGCGCGGCGGATCTCGGCCACCGCGCCCAGACCGTCCACAGTGGGCATTTCGAGGTCGATGACCAGCACGTCCGGCTGGTGCCGCAGCGTCGCGGCCACCGCCTGCTCGCCGTCCTCGGCCTCGGCAAGCACGGTGATCTCGCCCTCGAGCGGCAGCAGCGCCGCCAATGCCTTGCGCAGCAGGGCTTCGTCGTCGGCCAGCACCACGGTGGTCATCGGCGGTCCTCCCGGTTCTGCCACGCGGGGAACGCCGCCGCCGTCAAGAAGCGGCCGTCCGTGCGCGACACCCGCAGCTCACCGCCGTGCTCGGCCAGCCGCTCGCGCAACGCGGAAAGCCCGCTCAGCTCGGGCTCGCCGTCCTCGGCCACGCCGTCGTTGACGATCTCGATGCCCGACCACGACAGCGCGATCCGCACCTGGCGCGCCTGGGCGTGGCGCAGGATGTTGGTCGTCGTCTCGCGCAGGACCAGGCCGAGCAGCTCGCCCGCCCGGGCGTCCACTTCGGACTCGCGCTCGACGCGCACGTGGATGCCCGCCGCTTCGAACAGGTTCTTCGCGTTCTCCAGCTCGGCGGACAGGTTCAGCCGCCGCTGGGCGTGGGCGAGCTCCTTGGTCTGCACGATCGTGTCGCCCACCAGGCTGCGCACCTCCGCCAGTTCCGCGCGCGCCCGGTCGACGTCGCTGTCCAGCAGCTTCTCGGCCAGCGCGACCTTGAGCTTCACCACGTGCAGCGTGTGGCCCTGGATGTCGTGCAGGTCGCCGGCGAAGCGCACGCGTTCGCGGGTCACGGCCAGCTCCGCCTCCCGCTCGCGCGACTGCTCCAGCTCGGCGATCAGGTCGAAGAACCGCTGGCTGACGAACATGAACCCGGTCGAGACCAGCCCGGCGACCGCGGGGACGGCGGCGTACTGGACCAGCCGGGACACGAGGTGGTCGTCGTGCACGAGCACGTTCGTCGCGCCCAGGACGGCGACCAGCGCGGTGAACCCGGCCAGCGCCGCGAGCCGGTGGCGCGGCAGCGGCGGGACGAGGAACGACCCCACGACGGACAGGCCGAAGAACGCGGAGGGGTCGTCGGTCAGCGCCCCGGCCAGCCAGACCACCGCCGAGACGGCGAAGGCCGGCCGCGCGACGCGCAGGTAGTCCCCCGCCGTCCAGCGTTCGGCGGTCGCCAGCGCCGCGACCAGCCCGACGACCTGGATGGCGACGTGCCACCAGGTCCGGGCGTTCAGCAGGAGCAGCAGCACACCGACGATCGCCAGCGGCGGGACCGTCGTGATCAGGTTGAGCCGGCGCAGCCGTTCCTGGACCGCCCCGCCGGTCCAGGTGCTCCTGCGCGCGATCGTCGGCACCTCCACGGGTTCGAGCGTATCGGCCCCGGCGGGCCGCACCAGTGACACCACGTCATGTGTCGGGGTGACGCCGCCACACTGCCGGGCGCGCGCCGATCCGGCTGGAATTCAGGGCATGTCCACGACACCCGTCATCGACGTCGACCGCCTCACCCTCACCTACGGCGGCTTCCCCGCCGTGAAGGACCTTTCGTTCCAAGTGGAACGCGGGGAGCTGTACGCGCTGCTCGGCACGAACGGCGCCGGCAAGACCTCGACGCTGGAGACCGTCGAAGGCCACCGCGCGCCGACCTCGGGAGCCGTGCGCGTCTTCGGGAAGGACCCGCGCGACCGCGCCGCCGTCCGGCCGCGGATGGGGATCATGCTGCAGGAAAGCGGGTTCTCGCCCGACCTGACCGTACGGGAGACCGTCCGGCTGATCGGGCGGCTCACCGAACGCACCGACGACGTCGGGCGCGTACTCGGCGTCGTCGGGCTCAGCCCCAAGGCCACGACCAAGGTCGGGCAGCTCTCCGGCGGCGAGAAGCGGCGGCTCGACTTCGCCACCGCCGTATTCGGCACGCCCGAGCTGGTCTTCCTCGACGAGCCCACCACCGGCCTCGACATCCAGTCGCGCGACGCGCTGTGGGACGCGGTCGACCGGCTGCGCGAGGACGGCTCGACCGTCGTCCTCACCACCCACTACCTCGAAGAGGCCCAGCAACGCGCCGACCGCATCGGGCTGATGCACCAGGGCGCGTTCCACCGCGAAGGGACCGTCGCGGAGCTGACGCGCACCCTGCCCGCGACCATCCACTTCGGCCTGCCGCCGCGCGCGCCCGCGCCGCCGCTGCACGCCACCCGCCAATCGGACGGCCGGTTCCTCGTCGAGACCTTCGGCCTCCAGAAGGACCTGCACACGCTGCTCGGCTGGGCGCAGGACCACGCCGTGGAGCTGCGCGACCTCCAGGCCGGCCCGACCCGCCTCGACGACGTCTTCCGCGCCATCGAAAACTCCTGAGAAGAGGACAATCCCATGTGGACGATCGCTCGCGGAGAGCTGATCCAGATCTTCCGCAACCGCCTCGTGCTGGTCACCGCCCTCGTGCTGCCGGCGGGGCTCAGCGCGTTCTTCGTGTTCCGGCACGACCTGTTCACCGGAGCGGGCAGCCTCGGCTACATCGCGACGCTCGCGCTGTTCTTCGTCGCGGGCATCGGGCTGTACACGACGTCGGTGACGACTCTGGCCTCCCGCCGCCAGAACCTGTTCCTCAAGCGCCTGCGCTCCACCGCGGCCCCCGACACCGGCATCCTCGGCGGCCTGCTGCTGCCGATCACCGTGCTGTCGGTGGCCCAGATCGCCGTCATCCTCGGCGCGCTGGCCGCGGTCGCCGGGGCGCCGGCGGACCCGGTGCTGCTGGTGGCGGCCGTCGTCGCAACGGTGGTCATGATGCTCGCCCTCGGGCTGGCGACGGCCGGGCTGACGAACTCGCCCGAGCACGCGCAGGTCACGACGCTGCCGGTCAGCCTCGGCGTGATCGCCGTGGCCGGCTGGGTCGGGGTGAGCGGCACCGGCGAGCTCACGCTGCTCAAGCGGCTGCTGCCCGGCGGGTCGGCGACCGAGCTGGTGCTGAACGCCTGGAACGGCGGCAAGCCGTTCACCGACTCGCTGGTCCTCTTCGGACCGACGCTCGCGTGGGTCGTCGTGGCCGTCGTGCTGGCCAAGCGGCTCTTCCGCTGGGAACCGCGCCGCTGACCGCGGCTCACCGAGAAAGGAACGACAGATGCGCAAGATCCTGCTCGCCGCCGCCGTCACCGTGCTGAGCACGGTGGTGGTGCCGGCGGCGTCCGCCGAACCCGGGACGCTGTCCTGGGGCCCGTGCCCGGCCGGGGCGTTCCCGACGCCGGACCTGCAGTGCACGACGCTGCGGGTGCCGCTGGACTACCGGAACCCGGACGGCCGGAAGATCGACGTCGCGGTGTCGCGGCTGCCGAGCAAGAACCCGGAGAAGCGGCGCGGTGTGCTGCTGACGAACCCGGGCGGGCCCGGCGGTGAAGGCCTGGACTACCCGCAGCTGCTGAAGCTCGTGAAGCTGCCGCAGGACGTCCTCGACAGCTACGACATCATCGGCTTCGACCCGCGCGGCGTCGGGCGCAGCGCGCCGGTGACGTGCGACCTGACGCCGGAGCAGCTGGCGATCGGGAACCTGCCCTACGCGAACGGCCCGGCCGACGTCGTGAAGCAGGCGGCGGTCGCGAAGGCGGAGGCGAGGCAGTGCGCGGCCGCCTCGACGGGCTCGATGCTGCCGTACATCACGACGGCGAACACCGCGCGGGACATGGACCGCATCCGCCAGGCGCTCGGCGAGCCCGCGGTGTCCTACCTCGGTGCGTCCTACGGGACGTACCTGGGCGCGGTGTACACGACGATGTTCCCCGAGCGCAGCGACCGGATCGTCCTGGACAGCAACCTCGGGCCGGGCGGGTACGACATCGACGCGATGCGCCGGTTCGGCCGGGGCATGGAGGACCGCTTCCCGGACTTCGCGAAGTTCGCCGCGGCGCACCCGCAGTACGGGCTCGGCACGACGCCGGCGCAGGTGACGGCGAAGTACCACGAGCTGGCGGCGCGGCTGGACAAGAAGCCGGTCGAGGGGGTCACGGGATCGACGTTCCGGGGCCTGACGTTCGAAGGGCTGTACTCCATCGACCTGACCCCGCTGGCCGAGGACTGGCAGGCACTGGACCAGGGCCGGGCACCGAAGCCGCCGGGCGGCTCGCTGACGTCGTCCGTGGAGAACCTGTTCGCGGCCCGGTTCGCCGTGCTGTGCGGGGACTCGGCGTGGCCGCGGTCGGTGGCGGGCTACCAGGTGGACGTCGCGGTGGACCGGATCCGCTACCCGCTGATCGGCGCGGCGACGGCGAACATCGCGGCGTGCGCGTTCTGGCCGGCGGCGCCGGTGGAGCCGAAGGTGCGGATCACCGGCCGGGGGCCGTCGAACGTGCTGCTGGTGCAGAACGAGCGTGACCCGGGGACGCCGCTGGCGGGTGCGCGCGAGCTGCGCGCGGCGTTCGGCGACCGCGCCCGGATGGTGACGGTCGACCAGGGTGGGCACGGGGTCTACCCGTTCACGCCGAACCGGTGCGGGGCCACCGCGGTGACGGGGTTCCTGGTGTCCGGGCAGCGGCCGGCGCACGACCTGGCTTGCGCAGCGGAGACCGCCTGACCGGGGGGGTGGGGGCGGCGCGGCGAGCGGGAGGGCTCGCCGCACCGCCCGTCCTCGCGTCGGCCACCGCTTCGCACGGGATCGGCCGCCGATGACGGGTGTGCGCCACCCGGCCCGCGCCCGCTTTACCGCTTGGCGCCGCCAAGTGAGCGGGTCTGCTCGCGCAGGACGTCGATCGTCCGCGTGACCCAGTCGGCGATCACCGCCTGCTCGGCCGGTGAATAGCGGTCCGTCAGCTTCGCCATCGCCCGGTCGAGCCCCGCGAACACCTCGCCGAACGCCTTCGGCACCGCGGTGATCACCAGCCGCCGGCGGTCCTCCGGATCCGGCGATCGGCGCACCAGGCCGGCCCGCTCCAGCCGGTCCACCACCCCCGTCACCGCGCCCGGGGTCAGCCCGATTTCCCTGGCCAGCTCCCCGGCCGACAGGGAGCCGGCACCCGCGATCACCGCCAGCGCGCGCTGGTCGACCGCCGTCACGCCCAGCCGCGCCCCCACCGCCTCGTGGAACGCGACCACCGCGGTGCTCAGCTGAAGCGAGCCCTCGAAGTGCCGAGATGGGCGTGGCGCTGCTACACCGCCCACCTCGGGCCGGTCCTGGGACTGTCCGCGGTGGCGTCGGTGCAGCGGCTGGTCGTCGTCGAGTGGACGCGCGAAATCCCCCACGGACTCGCTCTCGCCTCCGAAGCCGTGGTGCTGGGCGCGCGGATCGCCCTGGTCGCACTGGCCTGGCGGATCGCCATGAGCGGCCGGACGCCGCGCTGGAGCGCCGGCCGCGCGTTCGCGCGCGGACACTGGCGCAGCCTGCTGTGGCAAGCCGCGTTCCTCGGCGCGGCGTTCGCCGTGTTCGAGATCCTGGTCGAACACGTCGTGTCCGCGCTGCTGCCGGAGTCCGCCCGGCAGACGTACCCGGCGGTCCTGCTGTTCGTGAAGAACCCGACGGTGATCGCGCTGACGTTCCTCTGGTGCGTCGGCTTGGTCCGGCAGGTCTTCCTGGTGCCGGACGCGCGGCTCGTCAGTCCGTCGCCACGCGGATGATGGTCTTGCCCGGCCCCCGCCGGCGCTGGGAGAACGCCTCCGCCGCCTCGGCGAGCGGGCGCACCTCGCCGACGAGGGGCTTCAACCGGCCGTCCCGCACCCGCTGGGCCAGCTCCGCGAGCCGCACGCGGTCCGGCTCGACCACGAAGAACACCGCGCGCCCGTGCTCCGGCCACACCGTGGGCGGCTCGGCGATCGTCACGAGGGTGCCGCCGGGGCGGACCAGCGCCGCCGACCGCGCGAGGACTTCGCCGCCGAGGACGTCGAAGACCACGTCGACGGGCTCTTCCCACTGGTCGGCGGCCAGGTCCACGTAGGCGTCGGCGCCCAGGCCGAGCACGAGGTCGCGGTCGCGGGCCCGGCCGGTGCCGACCACCCGGGCACCGGCCTCGCGGGCGAGCTGGACGGCGAGCGATCCCACGCCGCCGGCGGCGCCGTGGACGAGCACCGTCTGGCCGGTGGCGAGCCCGGCGTGGTCGAACAGCCCTTGCCACGCGGTCAGTCCCGAGATCGGCAGCGCCGCGGCGACGGTGTGGTCGAGGTCGGCGGGCAGCGGCGCGAGGTTGCGCGCCTCCACGGCCGTGTACTCGGCCAGCGAGCCGTCGCGCGCCCAGTCGGCGAACCCGAACACGCGCTGGCCGACGGTCAGGCCGGTCGTCCCGTAGCCCAGTTCGGTGACGACGCCGGACAGCTCGTGCCCGGGCACGCTGGGCGCGCGGTCGTGGCCGGCGCGGTCGGTCCAGGTGGCCGGCCAGGTCAGCTCGCCGGGTGTGAACCCGGCGGCGTGGACCCGGACGACGACGTCGTTCTCGGCGGCGTGCGGGTGGGGCAGCTCGGTCAGGGCGAGCCCGCCGACACCCGCTTCCCGGTCGCTCGCGGTGATGGCACGCATGTCAGCTCTCCCAAGCGGAGCGGAGGACGCGCTCGACGGTCGTCGTGCGCTGGAAGCCGGGGAGGAAGTGCTCGAGGACGTCGGCGTTGACGGTGCCGTTGGTGGTCTCCGGGCGGTCCTTCTGCCCCTCGAAGTAGGCGGTCAGGAACTCGTGCTTGAAGTCGCCCCGCGGGTGCGCGGCGACGATCTCCGCCAGCCGGCCGGCGTCCAGTTCGCCGAGCCCGAACCCGACGACGTCGGTCAGCACGCCGAAGTGCGTCGCGGCGATCTCCGGGCCCATCCGGCCGGGAATCCCGGGCGTGGTGTGCAGCGCGATCGCCGTCCACACGGTGTCCGCGGCCGCGGCGGAGAAGCCGTGCTCCAGCAGGAACCGCCGCCCGTGGTCGGCCCCGTCGAGCTCGAAGCGCTGGACGACGTCGGAGAACGGCGCCGCGAGACCGGTGTCGTGGAACAGGGCGGCCAGGTAGAGCAGTTCGGGATCGGGGTCCGCGCCGAGCCGTTCGGCGTGGAGCCGGGCGAAGAAGTAGACCCGGCGGGAGTGCTGGTAGATGAGCGGGCTGGTGGTTTCCCGGACGAGCCGCACAGCTTCGGCGACCGCCGGCGTGTCCGGGACTTCGACTCCCGCGATGGTTTCCGTCATGACCGTTGCCCTTCCTCCTCCGGCTCCCACGTCCGAAGGTAGGCCGCAGTTGCATTACAGTCAACCTTTGTAACGTAACCCACCCGGCGGTACTTCTGGTCAGGACTGGCGGCGGGACAGCCAGCCCTTCCGGCTCGAGTGCTCGCGCAGCCCCAGCTGGCGGAGGAAGCCGTCGGCGTTCGACCCCATCCAGGCGTAGGTCTCCCGGACCCATTCGGCCGCGGCGGCCAGCGATTCGGGCTGGTCGTGCTCGCGCAGGGTCGCGACGATGCTCTTGAGCTCGATGCTCGACCGGCCACCCAGCGCCGTGCGCAGCAGCGCCCGGCCGGCCGCCGGATCGCCCGATCCGAACAGGTGGACGACGTCCCGCACGATCGCGTGGTCGCCCCGGCCGGCCGCCGCGGCTTCGGCCAGCACCGCGTCGGCGAACCCCGGGAAGCGGGCCTGCAGCCCGCCGACCAGTGCCCCCAGCCGGTCCACCGGCTGGCCCGTCGGGTGCTCGGGGACCGAACCGTCGTCCGCCAGCGCGGCGAAGACGTCGGCGAGCGACGGCTTTCCCGCCTGCACCGCTAGGAACAGCAACGTCCTGGCTTCGGCGGCGGGCAGGGTGCGGACCTGGTCGACCAGCGCCGGGACGTCGTCACCGTCGACGAGGCTCGCGAACATCCGCTCCTTCATCGACGGCTCGAGGCGGTCGATGACGGCCACGGCCAGCTCGGGGTGCGTCGCGACGGTTTCGGTGACCTGATCGGTGAACCGCCGCGCGAGAACCGGGTCGACGGCACCGAGCGCGGCCAGCAGGGCGGCGCAGAACTCGGGCCCGCGGTCGACCGTCGCGCGGAAGATCCGCTGCCGGTCCCCGTCACCGCACTCGCGCAGCAGCTCGGCCACGGTGCCCACCACCGCCCGCCCGGCGACCTCCTCGACGAGCTTCCGCGCGTCGACCGGGCGGCCCTCCTCACGCAGGGCGGCGACGATTTCGAGGACGGACCGGGAAGACCGCGACAGCGCGGCGCGCGAGCAAAGCCGGAAGGCCGCTTCCTCGTGGCC
This sequence comes from Amycolatopsis sp. NPDC098790, assembly GCF_044759945.1. Taxonomy (NCBI): domain Bacteria; kingdom Bacillati; phylum Actinomycetota; class Actinomycetes; order Pseudonocardiales; family Pseudonocardiaceae; genus Amycolatopsis; species Amycolatopsis sp. NPDC098790. Next base: position 599,453 of record NZ_JBIWAI010000002.1, on the reverse strand, counting down.
GCGCCCGCGCAGGGCGGCGGCGAGGGCGGTGATGCCGGTGTCCGGCAGCAGCTCGGCCGCGCGGGCCATCGCCCGGTCGGCGTGCGGTTCCTGCCGCGTCTCCCAGAAGAGCGTCATGACCTCGAGCAGTGGATCGACGTCCCGGGCGCGGCCGATGACGGCGTCGGCGACCCGGGCGCTGTCCGCGGCGCGGCCGGCGTCGGCCATCGCCCCGCAGAGCTGGGCCACGCCCCGGACCGGCCGGGTCGCCACGACGTCGGCCGAGGCGGCGTAGAGGCCGAACGCCACCTCCTCCCGGCCGACCTCGCGCAGCTCGTCGGCCAGGGCGGCGATGTCCGCGCCGGGCAGGTGCCCCGCCGCGCGCACGATCAGCCGGTCCACCTCTTCGCGCAGGCCACCCAGCCACAGGGCGTTGACCAGTTCGATCAGCGATCCCCGGGCCTGGGCGGCGTCGAACGCGGCGTTCAGCAGCTCGACGAGCTCGGCGGTCCGCCCGCCGGCCTGGAGGAGCCCCGCCAGGGTCGCGGTGTCGGCGAACCGGCACCGGCCGGCGGCCCGGACGAGCTGGTTCGCCGAGGCGGGCAGCTCGGTGTCGTGCAGCGCGTCGACGATCCGCAGCACCTCCGCCGGCGGCCGCCGGGCCGCGGCCGTGAGCGCGGTGGCGGCGTCCTCGCCGGTTCCCCGCGCGTGGAGCAGCGCGATGATCGCCGCGACCTCCTGGTCCGGCCGCAGCGCGGCCGACGCGGCCAGCACCTGCTCGGCCACCTCTTCCCGGCCTCGCTCGCGCAACGCCCGGACCTCGGCGTGCAGGTCCGCCGGACGCAGCCGGAGCAGGGCTTCCGCACCGGCGGGCGGCTGCGGCAGCACGCGCACCTCGTCCACGGCCGGTTCCCGCGCGGCCCGCCGTCCGACGCGGTGCCGGTTGCGGACCAGCGCGATCGCCTTGCCGTCGTTGCGGGTCCGCTGCTGGGGCACCGGGAAGTGCCGGGCCTGCAGGTCCACCCGAACGTGGTAGAAGAGCGTCTCCATGTCGAGCAGGTCGGGGCCCGTCCGGCAGCCCGTGCACCAGCTTGTCGACCAGCGCGCCGGTGAACGCGGTGTAGCGCTCGTCGACCGGCGCGAGTGCCACGCTCGTTTCCGCGGACGCGGTCATCAGGTAGGTGCCGTCCACCCGGGCGTGGTCGGCCAGCTCCACGGAACCGCCCATGCCGCCCTGCAGCGCGCGGCCGCTGTAGCAGCAGTCCAGGATCGCCACCTTGCCGTAGCAGGCGCGCGCGGTGCCCACGATCTCGCGGCGGATGTCGTCGTAGCGCACCGCCCGGTACAACCGGTCGCCCGCCGCGTGGACGACCTCCAGCACTTCGTCCACCGACGCCGGGTTCAGCAACGCGACGCAGTTGTCTTCCGGCAGTCCCCAGAGGTCGGCGTCGGTGAGGACCTGGCGCAGGGTCCCGAGGTTGTTCGCGACCGCGGGAAGCCCTTCGAGCGACGCGTATTCGGAAACCCCGACGAGCACGGCCCGGGACGCGTGCGGATCGGGCAGGCCGGCCCGCGGACCGGCCGCGTCATTCATCTTCGCCCTGGCTCACCGGGAGGTTCGCGCTCTTCAGCATGGCAATCTGCTCGTCGGACAGCGGTCCGACGACGGTGAACCTGACCGGCGGCGCGGACTTCCGGGAACGGAGGAAGCTCGCCCACGCGACACCGAGGTTGGCCAGGCCCGTCAGCGAGCCGATCGACAGGCAGATGACTTCGACGGCACCCATGTGGCCACTGCCCGGCGACCCCGTCGCGCTGATCGTCGCCGACCGCACGACGTCGACGTCCTGCCGGAGCCAGTGGTAGAACTGCTCGAGGGCCTGCCCGTCTTCTCCTCCTTCCGCGGAATCCGCTGCCTGCGCGCGGCGCACCGCGCGCAGGCAGCGAACTCACTTCGTGGACGCGATGAAGTACACGACGATGCCGATCAACGCGAGCACTTCGCTCAGGACGAACGTCGAGTACCCGATCGTCTGCAGTTTCCCTCGCATTTCCGGCTGCCGGGCGGTAGCATTGATTACGGCCGCGAAAATCAGCCCCACGCCGATTCCCGGGCCGATCGCGGCCAAGCCGTAGCCGATCGCGGCGAGGCCGGGGTTGATGTTGGCGGTCTGGGCCAGAACGGTTTCCGTCGGAACAGCGTTGTTCATGAACATTCCCCTCCACATCGGCCCACGCGCACGCTCGCGTGGAGCAGCGGCTTCTGGTGTCACACCGAACAAGCGAAGGCGCCGGAAAACGGCGGCTGGGTCAGGTTGGGGGCACTCGCCGGACAGGAGAATCAGCGGGGCGGGAATTCACCGGAACCGATGGTTCGAACACGGCAAGGATATCAGAAGAACGGACTCGTCGCAGAAGCGGGCGAGGCCGGAAAAGGAACTAGTCGTCGCGCAGGGAACGGACCATGCTCCGCAGGCTCCGGAACGCGTTCGACTGTTCGGCCTCGGTCATGCCGGCCAGCATCCTGCGCTCGACGGACCGGACCGCCGCGGTCGCCTTCTCCAGGCTTCGCCGCCCGCGAGGCGTGAGCCGTGTGGGAAGCACCTTCCCGACGGGCGCCTCCGTGGGCCTCGTGACGTAGCCGTCCCGCTCCAGGGCTTGCAGCAGCACGTTCATCGTTTGCCGGGTCACGAACGCGCCCCGCGCGAGCTCGGAGTTCGACAACCCCGGCCGTTGCGCCAGCAGTTCGAGGCAGGAGTAGTGCGTCACGCTCATCCCGAGCGGCCGCAGCACCTCCTCCATGGCCACCCGGAGAGCACTGGACGCCTCCTTCAGCAGGTAGCCCAAGGACGTCTCCAGGTCGACACCGTCTTGACTCATGTCAGCATTCTGACATAGGTTGACCCGTGTCAGAAGACTGACACAACAGGAGGAACGCCATGCCCGTCACCGGACCCGACTTCATCTCTCTCCAAGCGCGCGACCTCGACGCCTCGCAAGCGTTCTACGAGCAGTACCTCGGCCTCGTCCGCTCGCCGGCCGGACCGCCGCACGCCGTCGTCTTCGAGACGAAGCCGATCGCGTTCGCGCTCCGCGACGTCGTTCCCGGCACGGACTTCGCCTCGGCCGCCCGGCCCGGCATCGGTGCCGCGATCTGGCTGCACGCCACGGACGTCCAGGACATCCACGACGCCCTCGCCGCCGACGGGCACCCCATCGTCTCCGCGCCGGTCGACGGACCCTTCGGCCGGACGTTCACCTTCGCCGACCCCGACGGCTACCACGTCACGCTCCACGACCGCGGCTGAGCGCGCCTTCCGCCGAGCGGTTCAGTCCTCTTCGGACGTCGCCGACAGGAACGCCGCCAGGTCGTCGGTGAACCTCAGCAGCAGGTCGTAGAACGTCCGGCGGTCCTTCGCCGACCACTCCGACAACGCCTCGCCGAACCAGCCGAGCAGCGTGGTGACGTACCGGTCGGCCAGGTCGGCGCCGTCCGGCATCAGCTCGACCAGCCGGGCGCGCCGGTCGTCCGGGTCCGCCAGGCCGCGCACGAGGCGGCGCCGTTCGAGCACGTGCAGGTGGCGCGTGACGTGCGGCCCGGCGACCTGCATCCGGTCCGCGATCTCGCCGACGCGCATCGGCTTCCCGGTCATGTGCAGGGCGAGGATGATCGACAACCCGGGTCGGTCGAGGTCGGCGCCGACCCGCTTCATCGCCCGCTCCCCCAGGCCGCTGCGGTTCATCAGCGTGCCCAGCTGCATGAGCCGGGGCAGCACGGAGCGCAGGTCGGGCCCCTCGCCGGCTTCGGTGTCGGCCATCACACTCCCTTAGATAGCTAAGTTAGGTATATAGTTGCGCCATGCCGCAGCGTTCCCACGGCATTCTCGCACCCGCAACATAGATACCTAACTTAGCTATCGGGGGTTCCCATGACACGTTCGGTTCTGATCTCCGGCGCGAGCATCGCCGGTCCCGCACTGGCCTATTGGCTGCGACGGGCCGGGTTCGCGGTCACCGTCGTCGAAAAGGCACCGGTCCTGCGCGACGGCGGCTACCCCATCGACGTCCGCGGGACGGCCTTGGACGCCGCCCGGCGGATGGGGATCCTCCCCCGCCTGCGGGACCTGCACATCTCCACCCGGCGCTTGGTCTTCCTCGACGCCGACGGCAGCGAGATCGCGGCGCTCGACCCCAACGCGGTCGCCGGCGGCACCGACGGCGAAGACGTCGAAGTCCGCCGGGGCGACCTGACCCGCACGCTCTACGACCTGGTCCGCGACGACACCGACATCCGGTTCGGCGACAGCGTCGAAACGCTGACGCAGCACGCGGGCGGCGTCGACGTCACCTTCCGCAGCGGCCGGCAGGAGACCTACGACCTGGTGTTCGGCGCCGACGGCCTGCACTCGCAGACCCGCGGGCTGGTCTTCGGCGACGAGAAGCAGTTCCACCACTACCTCGGCTACAGCTTCGCCGGGTTCACCATGCCCAACACCTTCGGCCTGCACCGCGAGGGCGTCGCGTGGAGCACGCCGGGCAAGGGCGCGGCGCTCTACTCGGTCCTGGACGACGACGAGGTCCACGGTTTCCTGGTGTTCGCGCGGCAGGACCCGCCGATCGAGGCGTTCCGCGACCCCGCGGCCCAGCGGGACCTGGTCGCCAAGATGTTCGCGGGCGAGGGCTGGGAGACCGCGCGCATGGTCGCGGCGATGCGCGAAGCCGACGACCTCTTCTTCGACGTCGTCAGCCAGATCCACCTGCCGAAGTGGACGGACGGCCGGGTCGCGCTCGTCGGCGACGCCGCCCACGCACCGTCGTTCCTGACCGGGCAGGGCACCAGCCTCGCCCTGGTCGGCGCGTACGTGCTCGGCCACGCCTTGGCCACGATTCCGGACCACACAACGGCTTTCGCGGCCTACGAGAGCCGGTTGCGGGACTTCGTCGAACGCAACCAGGCCACGGTGTCGCAGGGCAAGTCGACGCTCTTCCCCGCGACGGCGGAAGACCTCGAACGCCGCAACGTCGCTCTTCGCCGGTTGGCGGAGGCGCCGTCGGGCAGCCCGCGGCCCGAGCATTCGGCCTTGACGCTGCCGGACTTTCCCTGACGGTTTTCTCACCGGTTCAGGTGGGCGGCCAGGGTTTCGGCCGCTTCCCGGGGTGTGCAGGCGCCGATCAGGACGTGCGCGGTGAGGCCGTCCACCAGCGCCGAAGTCGCGCGCGTTTCGTTGCCGGGCAACGGTTCGGTGACGGCGACGCGCGTGCGCAGCTCTCGGTATCGGGCGCCGAAGCGCAGGCGCACGGGGTCGGCGAGATCCGGGCCGGCCGCCGAGCGGACGAGCAGGCCCAGCCACGGCCGGTGCGCGGCCAGGTCGGGCACCGGCTGCCCGGCCAAGGCGCCGAGCAGGCCGGGCTCGTACCGGGCGGCGGCGATCCGGCGGTCGACGGCGTCGACGGTGTTGGTGAGGGTCAGCCGCAGCAACAGTTCTTCGGCGGCGGCGTGGCGTACTGCCCAATTGGTCGGGCGCCGGACTTCCGCGGCGACGGTGGAGGCGGTCACCGCGGCCAGCCCGTCCCGCGCGATGATCCGCACCACCGCGTTCGCCACCTCGCGCTGGCGCATCCCGGCCTCCCTCGATCGGTAACGCCATCGTCGCCGGGTGGGTAGGGGCGGCGCGACGATTAGGGCAGTGCCGAATCGTCGGGACAGCAGACACGCTCGCCCATACCGCCACCGGCTCGCCGCGGCGCCGGGCACGCCCACCCACGACCACCGAAACGCCGCGGCGCCGGGCACGCCCGCTCACCGCACCACCGAAACGTCGTGGCGGCGAGCATGTCTACCCACGGCACCACGAATCCCCGTGGCAGCAGGCATGTCCACCCACGGCACCACTGAATCATCGTGGCGACGGGCACGCCCGCCCACCGCACCACCGACCCGCCGTGGCGACGGGCACGTCCACCCACGGCACCACTGAATCATCGTGGCGACGGGCACGCCCGCTCACCGCACCACCGACCCGCCGTGGCGACGGGCACGCCCACCGGCACCACTGAATCGCCGTGGCAGCGGGCATGGCCGCCCAGGGCAGCGCCGAATCGCCAGCGCGGCCGGCATGTCCGGCTAGGGCGTCACCGGATCGTCGTGCAGCAGGCCGTTGCCCCGCGCGGTGCGCTCGTACAGCACCACCCGGCCGGCCCTCCGGGACCGCACCAGATGGTTCATCCTCAACACCGCGAGGTGCTCGCTGACCGTGGCGGGCGTGACCCCGAGGTGCTGCGCGAGCTCCGTCGTGGATCGGGGCAGGTCGAGCAGGGCGAGCAACGCCGCCCGGCTGCGGCCGACCAGCTCGGCCAGCGGCGCCCGCGCGACCGGCGCCTGTGCCCAGAGCCGGCCGACGCCGCGGGCGGGGTAGCCGATCGAGACCTGGTCGTGGCCGTCGCAGACGCTGAGCCTCGGCCAGATGAACGCGCTCGGCTTGAGCAGCACGCCGACGCCGTTCACGGTGTGGCGGACGTCGTGGTGGGGCAACAGGACCCGCAGCACGTCGCCCGCGTACTCGATCCGCGGGTGGAGGTCGTCGAAGAGCCGGGCGAGGCCACCACCGGTCAAAGCGGCCGACCGGTGGACGAGGTCGGCTTCGTGCAACGCGCACAGCCGCGGCCAGACCGGCTCGATCGCCGCGCGCCAGTACGCGGCGAGCAGGTCGCAGAACGGGCCGAGCTCACGCCCCGGGTCGTCGTACAGCGGCCGCAGGATCGGCGGAACTTCGTCGCCCGCCCAGCCTTCGTCGAAGTAGCACCGGACGCCGGCGTCGTCGGTGGCGCGCACGCGATCGAGCTGGTCGGCGAAGGTTTCGCCGGGTTCGGTCAGCGGGTTGAGGAAGCCGGGGAAACCGTGGTCGAGGGACAGCAGGGTGAAGAGCACGGTGAGGTCCAGCCCGGCCAGCCGGGGCCGGGCCGTGGTGATCCACGGGCGGTGGAGGTCCGCACCGCGGCGGCCCGCCAGGACGTAGACGCTGTTGCGCAGCTCCTCCATCGGCGACCGCGCGAACCGCACCTTCGCCAGGTCGAGCGGGCCCAGCAGCAGCTCGATCACGGGTCCGATCGTACGTCAGGGCGGACGATCCGGATCCGGATCGGACCCGTCCAGGTACCGCCGGGGTCGAGGGTGCGGCCGCGCTGGGTCAGCCGGACCGCGCCCAGTTTCGCGAGTTCGCGGGCCAGCTCACGGGCGTCGGGCAGCAGGGGCCGCCAGTCGTCCGCGACCGCCCTCGCCGCGTCCGACGGGCACGTGCTGCTCTCCGGTCCCCGTGCCGCCGCCAGTGCCAGGATCGCGGCCCGGAGCCGGTCGGGGGTGGCGGTGGCCGTCAACGCCGTGCGGGCGTGGTCCGCGCCGGGGCCGCCGCCGTCGCGGACGCGTTCCAGTTCCCGCCGCGGGGCCGGCTGATCGGGCATGCCCCAGCATCGCACCGATCACCGCCGTCAGCCCGGTCGGGCCCGCACGTCCTCGTTGCCGGGGCCGTCTGGCTCGAGAATGCGTCTCCCACGATCACCGGCCACGCTCACTCCCCGGCGAAGCTCTCCGTGCCGAGCACCGAGAGCAAAGCCAGCTTCTCGTGGCTTTCCGTCCCCGGCGTAGCGGTGAACACGAGCAGCGACTGCCCCTCATCCGGATCCAGCAGCACCTGGCAATAGAGGTCCAGCCGCCCGACCCGGGGGTGCGCGAACCGCTTGGTTTCACTCCACCGCAAGCCCACTTCGTGCCGCTCCCACAGCCGGGCGAACTCGTCGCTGGTGCGCCGCAGGACTTCGGCCAGCTCCGCCGCGGGCGAGCCGGGTCCGTAGCGAGTCACCGCCCCGCGCAGCTGCGCGACCGTGACGCGGCTGTTCTTGTCGTGCTCCGCGGGGTCGTACCGCGCGCGGGCGGCGGGATCGGTGAACCAGCGGTACGCCGCGCTGCGGGCGTTGCCCGTGTAGCGGGTCTCGTCGCCGAGCAGCGCCACCGCGGACGGCGTCTGCAGCAGCGTCTCGCCGAGCGGGCCCATCACCTGGGCGGTGGCGCCCGCCAAGCCGTCCACGATCCGCATCAGCCCGGGACCGACGTGCCGGGAGCGCAGGTCGCGCCGGGCGGTGCGGTAGCCGGCCAGCAGGAACACGTGATCACGCTCGTCGGGGGTCAGCCGCAGGCCGCGGGCGATGGCCGCGACCATCGGCTCCGACGGCTGTGGTCCGGTGCCGCGTTCGAGCCGGGCGAAGTAGTCGGCGGACATGGCGCACAGCTCCGCCACCTCCTCGCGCCGCAGGCCCGGCGCGCGCCGGCGCGGCCCGCGCCGCAGCCCGACGTCCTCCGGCTGCAGCGCCGCGCGCCGGGTGCGCAGGAACGCGCCCAGTGACGCGAGGTCGAAGCTCGGGTTCATGGTCCTCATCGTCGACCACCTCGCCCGGTTCAGCCACGGCCTGGCAGTCAGTGGCTGAGCGGGTCCTTCCTCCGCTCCCGGCCGCTGCGTTCACTGGGGAAGCGAGCGAACTTCGAGTGAGGAGCGGAAAAATGGCGAAGTGGACGACGGACGACCTGCCGGACCTGACCGGGCGGACGGTGGTGGTCACCGGAGCGGGCCGCGGCCTGGGACTGATCACGGCGCGGGAACTGGCCCGCGCCGGCGCCCGGGTCGTGCTGGGCGTGCGGGACGTCGGCAAAACCCGCGCCGCGGTCGCCGGACTCCCTGGCACCTTCGACGTCCGGCCCCTGGACGTGGCCGATCTGACGTCGGTGCGGGCCTTCGCCGGCTCGTGGTCCGGCCCGCTCGACGTCCTGGTCAACAACGCCGGCGTGATGGACGTCCCGGCCGCGCGGACGGCCGACGGGCTCGACCGGCAGACCACCACCAACCACACCGGCCCGTTCCTGCTGACGAACCTGCTCCTCGGGCACGTCACCGACCGGGTCGTGCACGTCACCAGCGAGCTGCACCGGCGGGGCGAGCTCGACCTCGCCGACCTGGACTGGCGGACGCGCGGCTACCACGGGATGGCCGCCTACCAGGCGTCGAAGCTGGCGGTGGTGCTGTTTTCCCTGGAATTGCAGCGCCGGCTCGACGCGGCGGGCAGCGCGGTCCGCTCGGTGCTGGCCAGCCTGGGGATCGCGCGCACCGCGCTGGCCGCGCATTCGCGGTCGAACGTCGTCAACCGCTTCAGGTTCCTGACCAACTCACCGGAACGAGGTGCGCTGTCGGTGCTCTACGCCGCCACGGCGGACGTGCCCGGCAACGCCTACGTCGGGCCGGACGGGCCGGGCGGCCTGCGCGGCGGCCCGGCGGTGCGCCGGGCGGGCAAGGCCGGTCTCGACGCGGCGCTGGCCCGCCGGCTGTGGGACGCGACCGACGGCCTGCTGAGCGCGGCAACCCGGTGAACCGGGACGGGATTCCGCGTTTTGTCGTATCCGGCACCGGGACCTCCTACTCTCACAGGAGTGGACGGCATCGACAGTCTCCGGCACGCCATCGAGACCATTCCCATCCCCGGCGCTCCGCCCCGCCTGTCGCGGCAGGGTGCCGCCGTCGGGCTGGCCCTGCTCGACACCTCGTTGCGGCTCAACCACGTGCGCCGGCTGACCGAGCGGCTCACCGTCGTCGAGCACGGGACCGCCCGGCGCAGCACCGAGGTCGACGTCAGCCTCAAGCTGCTCGACGAAGGCCAGCGCCAGGCGACCGCGCAGCTGCAGGACCTCATCGGCCGGGAACACGGCGAGCGCGCCGCCTCCAGACCCGCGCGGCAGCGGTCGCTGTGGGTGCCGCTCGCCCGGCTGCCGCGCCGGGACGTCTCCCCCGTCGACGTCTTCGACAGCTCCGGCCAGAAGCTGCCGCGGCTGACGCAGCACGAGGCGTCCCGGCTGGTCGCCGCCGGGCTCTACCGGCTGCTGCGCGGGATCCTCGCCAGTGACGAGAACGCGCAGACCGCCAAGCACGAGCTGAACACCTTCCTGTTCCAGGTGCACGAACCCCGCTGGCTCATCCAGCAGGCGCTGCTGACGCTGCTCACCGAACGGAACCACCCGGAGGAGGAGTTCGCGCTGGCGCCGACCGGCGGCACGGTCCCCGGGTACGGGCGGCAGTGCCGGGAACTGGCGCTGGACATCCTCGCCGGCTGTTCCGAGCTGCTGGTCGAATACGCGTACCTGCTCAACGTGGCGGTCCGGGATTACATGCTGGTCGTCGCCCTCGACGACTCCGTCGAGGAACACCGGCTCAGCTACGAAACCCCGTTGCACGTCGACGCGCGGCGGCCCGCCGCGCAGGAGCAGTGGCGGCGGCTCGCCTCCAGCCGGCGCGGGTACGTCGTGAGCTACGAGACGACGATCCCGGCGACGCTGAAGTCCTACCACCTGGTGGCCGGTACCGCGCCGGAGGCCGAGATTTCGCGGATGTACCTGTCCACCGACGCCGACCAGCACCAGGTCGACGGGCTGGCCGAAGACCTGGTGTCGCTGGCCGAACGGCAGGACGCCGCCCCGCTGCAGGAAGCCGACGGCGCGCGGCACAAGATCCTCGAGCTGCAGGCGCAGACCGTGCTGCGGCGCCTGGCCGACCTGCTGCGCCGCCGCAAGTGGGAGGCCGGCCAGTCCGGCGTGGAGCTGTCCCCGCGCAGCCTGCCCGCCTGCCACCGGCTCGCCGCCGCGGCGACGACGGGCGAGGCGGTCCGGATCGACACCAACGAGCTGGACAACTCGCTGCGGCGGCACCCGGAGTTCACCGCCGCGAACCTGCGCGAGGCCGCGCGCGAGCTGACCGACCGGGAGTTCGGGCAGGACCTCGTGCTGGTCACCGGCATCGCCGACAACGAGGGACGCGCGTACTGGCGCCGCTCCGGCGGCCGCGACCCGCGCGGCGACCACGTCCGGGTGCGCGCGACGCTCGTGCTCAAGGACTCCACGAAGTCCGGCCCGCTCAACGTGACGTTCTACGCGCTCGCCGTCGCGGCGGTGTCGTTCGTGCTCGGGTGGATGCTCGTGGGCAGCCCGTGGCCGTACGGCCGGGCCGCCACCGCCGCGCTCGGCCACATCGGCGACGGCCAGTCCGTGATCACGATGCTGCTGCTGTTGCCCGGTTTCCTCTACAGCCGCCTGTCGCTGCCGCCGCGCCGGACCGTGCTCGGCTACCTCGGAACACTGCCGCAGGCACTCGTGCAGCTGAGCATCGCGGCCGTCGCCGCGTTCGCCGCGGCCGTCGCGACGCAGAGCCGCGGCGAAGTCGTGCAGACCACGCTGACCGTCGCGGTGGCGCTGCCGGTGCTCGCCGCGCTGGTGCTGTTCGGCCAGGCGTCGTGGCGCGAGTCGGCGATCCCGTTGTCCCGCATCGGGGCGCCGCGGTGGGCGGGCACCGGCGCGTGGGACCGGCGCAAACCCCTCGAAGCCGACGTCCGGTTCGACTCCTCCGGGGGGTGGTGAAGGTGCGCACCCAGCGCGTCTCCGTGCGGAACGTCGCCGACCTCGCGCGGGCGGGGTTCGAAATCGCGCGGCAGCCGGTGACCAAAGTGGACTTCGAGGTGCACCACGCGCTCGCCCGCACCGGGTACCTGCGCGACCTCGTGTCCGCGGACGACGACAGCGCGGTCTTCCTCGAGACGCTGTGCTCGGCCACGAACGGCGCCGGCGTCGTGATCGGCACCCGCACCCGGAAACCCTTGGACGGCACCGAAGCCGTCGAGCACAGCGACGGCAGGCAGCCGGCGGAACGCCCGGAGCAGAACGCCGGCGGCTGGGTCTTCCACCAGACGACCTCGCCCAACCCGACGTTCATCTACGAGTCCGCGCAGACGTTCGAAGGCCTGATCGCGATCGACCCGGCGGCGCGCGAGGTGTGCGAGTGGCACGGCCTGGCGGTCCGCGACCTGGTGCGCGAGATCTCGGACGCGGCGTCGGCGCTGATCGACGCGCCCCTGCTGTCGCTGCAGAGCCCGGCCCAGCTGCCGACGATCGTCAAGACGCGCAACCACGACCTGCGGACCCGCAAGGAGGTGGCGCCGCCGTGCTCGTCGCTGGCGGTCCGGTTCGCGATCGCGCTGCGGGACGTGTCCGCGGCCGCCCGGTTCGAGCTGGCCGACCGGTTCCGGGAATTGTGCGAGAAGCACCGGTACAGCTTCTGGCTCGCCGACACGCGGCCGGGGCACCGGCAGGGCAACTGGTTCGAGGTCTACCACGCCGACGGCGAGTTTTCCCCGCTGTACAAGGGAGATCTCCGGTCCCGCCAGCGGATCGGCACGGTCCTGCCGGTGACGTTCGTCGGCCCGGCGCGGATCGGCTCCACGCACGCGATCGCGTCGTTCCTGCAGCGGTACCCGCAGGTCGGGGTGGTCGGCTGCGCGGGCACGACGCTGTCGGACGTGGCGTTCGTCCACCTGCAGCTGTCGATCCAGGGCGTCGCCGCCGAGCGTCTCAACCGCATCCTGACGAAGCTGCTGGGCGAGTCGTCGACGCCGGCCCGTCCGCAGAAGCTGCTGCGCGAGCTGTTCAAGCGCCTCGGCCTGCCCCCGGACCCGGAGGAGGCGGCCGGGTCCTTCGCCGACCCGACGGCGGACTACCAGACGTTCGCGGGCCCGGCGTTGCCGTACCGCCCGTTCCAGATGCCGGAGAGCATGGCGGTGTGGGTGTCGTGGGAGATCGCCCGCCAGCGCGGCGGCCTGGCGGCGCCGCTGGAGTGCCTGTACCGGGCGCTGGCCCAGGTGGCGTCGGCCGCGGACTCGGCGACGGTGGAGTACCTGATCTGCCGGGCGACGGAGCAGTCGGTGGTCCGGGGCAAGGCGAAGCTGGCGGTGCCGAAGTCGGTGCTGAAGCAGTTCACGGCGGGCGGGGTGGAGCTGCCGGCGTCCAAGTTGTGCGCGTCGCTGGAGGAGGCGTGGAAGGCGCAGGTGGACCGGTCCGGAGTGGACGGAGTGGGCGAGCTGACGGTGGCGTGGCGCGAGTCGTGGCTCGGCCACTGGACGTACTCGTGACGTGCTGCGGCACAATGACGGCGTGAATCCGACAGTCGCGGTCGCGCTGGTCACTTCGTTGTCCACCCTGGCCGCGGCCGGGCTGACCGGGACCATCTCGGCCCGGCTGACCAGGCGCCAGCTCGAGCACCAGCGCGTCCTCGCCCGTGAGCAGCGCGCCGAGGAGCGGGCCGACCACCGCCGCGAACTCCGGCGCGAGGTCTACCAGCACTTCGTGTCCCAAGTGGACGAGGCGTACCGCGTCCTCGACGCCGGCTGGTTCGCGGCCCCGTTCACCGGGGGATCCCATTGGGAGGGCGGGTTCGCCGCGCGCCGGGCGCTGGACGAGGCGAACGTCCGCGTCCAGCTGGAGGGACCGGAGGAGGTCGCCACCCAGGCGGCCGAGGTGGTGCGCAGCGTCGGCCGCGAGTTCCGCGAGCACCGGCGCATCCTGGACGCCCACCCCGGCGCGACCGGCAGCGCGGCGGAACTCGATGCCGCCGGTCGTACCGAGGTGTTGAAGGCGCGGTTCCGCACCACCGCCGAGTTCATCTCGAGCGCGCGGCGGGAGTTGAACGAGCCGGCACCGGCGACTGACTCGCGCGGGATCTGACGCGTGTCTCGACGAGCTACCGCACGGCGCCGGCGTAGATGACGATTCCGAGGCCGGTCAGGATGAGCGGGACGACCACCAAGGTCCAGGTCAGCAGCCGCTTGAGCTTGTAGATGGCCACCAGAGTCTCGTACTTCATCTGCAGGTCGGCTTCGTCGATGTCGTCCGCCTGGAGGATCCGGCCGACCACCTGGTCCATTTCCGTGCCGGGGCGCACCTCGTGGGCGGCCATGATGCCGAGCTGTGCGAGTGTTTCGGCCATCGCGGTGGTCTCCTGTCGGTTCGCCTGCTCCTCGCAGTCGCCGACGTGGGCGCGGCCGTTACGCCCCGTCCCTCACATCGTCAGGACGATCTTGCCGTGGACGTGGCGGCTCGCCTGCAGTTCCGCCGCCTCGCGCACCTGCTCGAGCGGGAACCTCGCCGCGATCGGGACCGTGATCTCCCCCGCCACCACCGCGTCGACCACGCGCTTGAACTCCGCCGGGCCCGCGTCGAAGCCGCCCCTGGCGTGGACTCCGCCCGGCGGGTTCGGGCCCGCCGCGATCGTCGAAATGCGCGACGGCGGGATGCCGAGCGACAGCGCCGCCGAAGCCGTCTCCGTGCCGAACAGGTCCGTGGCCGCCGTCGGGGCCAGTGACCGGACGCGGTCCGCCAAGCCCGGGCCGTACGCCACCGGCTCCGCACCCAGCCCGCGCAGGAACTCGAACGTCCCCGCCGACGCCGTTCCGATCACCCGCGCGCCCGCCAGCCGGGCCAGCTGGACCGCGAACACGCCCACACCGCCCGCCGCTCCGCCGATCAGCACCGTGTCGCCGGGGCGCACGTCGATCGCCGCCAGGGCCGCCGCCGCGGTCAGGCCCGCCACCGGGAGCGTGGCCGCCACCTCGTCGGGCACGCCGTCGGGCGTCGGCCAGAGCGTCTCGGCCGGGGTCGCCACCACGGCGTAGTCCGCCGCCGCGGCGGCCATCACGCCGCCGAAGACCCGCTGCCCGGCTGTGAACCCCGTGGCGCCTTCGCCGACTTCGTCGACCACGCCGGCGAGGTCGTAGCCGAAGCCCGCAGGCACCGTAACGCCGAACCCGGCGGCCAGTTCGGGCATCGCCACCAGGCCGACGTCCATCGGGTTCAGGCCGGCCGCCGCCACGCGGATCCGGATTTCGCCCGGCCCGGCGTGCGGCTCCGGCACCTCCCGCAGCTCCAGCACTTCGGGACCACCGAACTTCGAGTACACGACCGCGCGGCTCATGACGCACCTCCGAGTGATGAGACTTGGTCCCATCACCGTACACGAGGTGACGGGACCAAGTCCCGTACACTCGGGACATGGCCCGCTGGCAGCCCCACGCACCGGAGCGGCTCGTCGACGCCGCGCTCGACCTCTTCGAGGAGCGGGGCTACGAGAACACCACCGTGACCGAGATCGCCGAACGCGCCGGGCTGACGAAGAGCACTTTCTTCCGGTACTTCCCCGACAAGCGCGAAGTGCTCTTCGGCGGCGACACGATGGCGGGGCTGCTCGCCGACGGCATCGACGACGCACCGGCCGGGGCCAAGCCGCTCGACGCCGTGGCCCACGCGCTGGACGCGGTCGGCCGGCAAGCCTTCACCCCCGACCGCCGCGAGTTCGCCACCCGGCGGCTCGCCGTGCTAGCCGCCAACCGCGAGCTACGGGAACGCGAAGCGCTGAAGGGGCTCGGGCTCACCGCGGCGATGGCCGAGGCACTGGAGCGCCGCGGCGTACCCGACCCGGTGTCCCGCGTGGCCGCCCAGCTCGGCGCGCTCGTCATGACGCTCGCCTACGAACGCTGGTGCGACCCCGCCGAAGAAACCGGCTTCGGCGAGGCCGTGCACCAAGCACTCGGTCAAGTCCGGGCGGCTACAGCAGCTTCCTGACGTCACCGGCCGCCGCCGACATCCGACCCGAACGCCGTGCGACCCCGCCCAAGAATCGGCTTCGGCGAGGCCATCCACCAAGCCCTCACTCAAGTCCCGGGGCTACAGCAGCCTCCTGACGTCACCGGCCCGGGCGCCCGCAGTGGGCGCGCCGCCGACATCCGGCCCGAACGCCAGTGCGGCCCCGCCGAAGAAACCTCCTTCGACGAGGCCGCGCACCAAGCCTCACTCAAGTCCGGATCGCTACAACAGCTTCCTGACGTCACCAGCCCGAGCACCCGCAGTGGGCGCACCGCCGATGTCCGACTCGATCGCCGCCGTCACGATGCGGTTGCGGTCACCCGATGACAGCACCCCATTTCCCACCAACTCCTGGGTCACCGCCTTCACGTGCTTCACGAACCGGTCGTGCGACGGGTACTCCGCGTTCGCGTCGATGACGTCGTTGAGCGTGCAGCCGTTGCCGGTGTCGATGTTCACGACCTGGCTGTCGATCTCGCCGATCACCACCGTCTCACGGGTGTCCGAGACCGGGCACGCGTCCGGCGGCGGCGGGGCCGCGACCACCGTGAACGTCCCCGGTGCCTCCGCCGAGACGTTGCCGGCGACGTCAGTGGCCCGGGCCCGCACCGTGTGCTCACCCAGCGCAGTCAGCACCACCGGCGCCGAATACGTGGTCCACGCACCACTGTCCACCTTGTACTCGATCGAAGCCACGCCGGACTCCGGGTCCACGGCGGACAGCGTCACGGTCGCCCGGCCGACGAAGTCCCAGTTGCCGTCCTGGTTCCCCGTCACCTGCATCGAGATCACCGGCGCCGTCGTGTCGCCGCCCGCGACCACCGTGAACGCCACACTTCCCTCGGAAGACGCGTTCCCGGCGACGTCCCGGGCTCGGTAGCCCACCGTGTGCGCCCCGGCCGAAGAAACTGCAACCGGCGCGGAGTACGCCGTCCACGCCCCACCGTCCACCTTGTACTCGACCGCGGCGACGCCGGACCCGGTGTCCGAAGCCGTCACCGTGACCGTCGCCTTGCCGACGTAGTTGCCGTCCGCGTCTTGAGTCCCAGCCACGGAAGCCGACACGGTCGGTGCGGTCGTGTCGCGCTTGACCACCGTGAAGCTCGACATGCCTTCCGGTGACGTGTTCCCCTCGGTATCGGTCGCCCGGAAGTGGACCATGTGCGCACCCGCGCCGGTCACCGCGACCGGCGCCGAGTACGCCGTCCACGCGCCGCCGTCCAGCTGGTACTCCACCGACGCCACCGGAGAGTCGGCGTCGGTCGCTGTCAGGGACACCGTGGCGACGTCGAGGTAGTTGCCCGCGGAATCCCGGTCTCCCGAAAGGGAAGCGGTCACCGTCGGCGGCGTCGTGTCACCCTGCCCCTCGACGATCGTGAAGTGCTCCATCCCCTCCGGAGACGTGTTCCCGGCGACGTCGGTCGCGCGGTAGTGGAGCATGTGCATGCCCACCGCGGTCACCGCCACCGGCGCGGAGTAGGCCGTCCACGTGCCGCCGTCGAGCTGGTACTCCACCGAGGCCACGCCGGAACCCGCGTCGGTCGCGGTCAGCGAAACCGTGGCCGACTCGATGTAGTTGCCGGCGGAGTCGCGGTTGCCCGCCACGGCAGCCGTCACCGTCGGCGCGGTCGTGTCGCCGGTGCCGTCGGAGACGACGAACTCCCCCACCATCGCCGTGTGGCCGGGGATCGTGCAGAAGTACCGGTACTTGCCCGGCGTGAGCGTCACGACCGCTTCATGACGGCCGTTGGCCGGGTCGAACGGGTTGGCCAGGATGTTCAGCGAAACGTCGTGGTTGTAACCCGGCGTCGACGTGTCGAACGTGAGGGTGTGCGACATCCCCGTCGTGTTGCCGGTGGCTTCGCTGTTCTCGAAGACGATGGTGGTTTCGCCGGGCAGGGCACCGGTCGGCGCGGACGCGTACTCGGTGGTGCTGTTGTTCCCGGTCCAGGTCAGCGTCTGGACCGGTGCCGCCAGCGCAGCCGCCGGGACGGCCAGCCCGAGCACCGCCAGAAGAGCCGTCAGCAGCACGGCTATCGGTCGTGGGGACATCGCGGGGAACCCTTCCTGGGAGGGATGGGGGCCGGACGCGCGCGCCCGGCCCCCATCGCGCTACAGCTGCCGCACCCGGATGTTGCGGAACTCGATCAGGTCGTTGTCGCTGTGGTTCTGCAGCCCGATGAACCCGCTGACGAACTGCCGCAGGTCGGTCGGCGGGTCACCCGCGCGCGACGACTGCTGGCCCGGCGTGTTGTCGAACTCGTTGATCACCACGCCGTTGCGGATCATCGTGTAGTGCTGCCCGACGACCTTGATCTCGTACTCGTTCCACGTGCCCTTCGGCCGCGCGCCCGCCTGGTCGATCGGGCGCGGGTCGAAGTTGTAGACCGACCCGGTCTTCTGCGGCTCGCCGGTGTCGCCGTCGTAGATCTGGATCTCGTGGCCGCAGTAGATGGCCACCCACGCCTGCGACGTCCGCGCCGACCCGGTCGTCCCGCAGCTGCCCGGCGGCCGCTGCTCCAAGGGCGTCCGCGGGTCCGGGAACCGGACGAAGACGCCGCTATTGGCCCGGAAGGTGTCCGGTGCGATGTCCTTGAACTGGACCTTCACCGAGAAGTTCGCGAACTGCCGCTGGGAGTACCACAGCATGCCCAGCCCGCCGCCGGCCCGGATGGACCCGTCGGGTTGCAGTGTGAACTGACCCGAAGGTGCCTGCGTCCACGCCCGTAGCGACTCGGCCGTGCCGTCGAACAGGGCTTCGTAGCCCGTCGTGCCCGCCTTGCCGATCGGCGACGCTTCGGCCGCCGCGTTCAGCTCGGCCACCTCGGAGTCGTTCAGCACCCCGAGGTCCGACAGCGTCTCGGTGGCCTGCTCGACGTGGTTGACGAACGCCGCGTGCGTGGTCCACACGCCTTCGTCGTCGATGAAGTCGTCGACCGTGCAGCCGCCGCCGGCGTTGCGGTTCACCACCTTCGTGATGCCGTCGCCCAAGGTCACCACCGGGCTCGGGTCGGCCACGACGCAGCCGACGTTCACCGAGGTCCGGGTCGTCACCGCTTCACCGTCCGCGTAGGTCACGGTCAGCTTGGCGGTGTAGAGGCCGGTGCGCGGGTAGGTGTGACGCGGGTCCGCCTGCGTGGACACCGAGCCGTCGCCGAACTCCCAGCGGTAGGACACGCCGCCGGACTTCGAGCCGGTGAACGCCGCCGTCAGCGCCTTGTTCTGCACCATCGTCGACGCCGCCGCCGGAGCGGGGGTCGGCGCGCCGCCCGTGTAGCTGATCTTCAGCAGCTTCTGGTTGGCGTCCAGGGAGAAGAACCCGTTGCCGTAGTCCAGGACGTACAGCGCGCCGTCCGGCCCGAACTTGGCGTCCATCCAGCTCTGCACCCGGGTGTCGCCGGACCCGCCCGGGATGATCTGCCGGAACGTCTCGGCGAACACCGGCGGCTGGTGCGTCGGCACGCCCGCCGGGTCCACGGTCACCGCGACCCGGTTCTGGGAGTTCGACTCGTCGCCGATGAACCACTTGTTGTCCCAGTACGCCGGCCACGCCACGCCGCTGTTCGTGTTGACCAGCGAACGGTGGTACGTCGGCCCGGACATGACCGCCTGGCCGCCGCCCCGCAGGTACGGCTGGGTGTAGGTGGCGTCCGCCGCGTTGTACGTCGGGATCGAGCTGCCGGGCCGCTTCGGGAAGACCGGGCCACCGCCGTCGGGCGAGTACCAGATCATGTTGTCCTTGATCGGCGGCAGGTTCACCAGACCCGTGTTGCGCGGCGAGGTGTTGACCGGGTTGTCGCAGTCGTACCAGCCGGTCAGCTCGGCCGCGTTGGTGCTGCTGCGGTCGCGGTAGGGCTGCCGGTTGCCCATGCAGTACGGCCAGCCGTGGTTGCCCGCCTCGGTGATGATGGTCGCCGTCTCGTACTTCGCCGGGCCCAGTTCGGGACTCGGCGAGGACGCGTCGGGGCCGACCCAGCCCGCGGTCATCCAGTTGTGCACCGGGTCGATCTGCAGGCGCGAGATGTTGCGGACGCCCATCACGTAGATCTCCGGGCGCGTCTTGTCCGCCGGCCCGTTCGGGAACAGGTTGCCCTGCGGGATCGTGTACGTCCCGTTCGGCTCCGGGTGGATGCGCAGGATCTTGCCGCCGAGGTCGTTGGTGTTGCCGGCCGTGCGACGCGCGTCCTGGAACGAAAGGCCCTTGTAGTCGAGCGTCCAGTTGTTGCCCGAGTAGCCGTTCGAACCGCCCGAGGAGTTGTTGTCCCCGGACCCGACGTAGAGGTTGCCGTCCTTGTCGAACGCCATGCCGCCGCCGGCGTGGCAGCAGCTGTGGATCTGCACGTCCCAGGACAGCAGGTCCTTGCGCGTGGCCTGGTCGATCGTCTGCGCGGTCGGGTTGTAGGTGAACCGCGAGATCGTGCGCTTGCCGATCCGCTTGTCGCGGTCGATCGACTCGTGCGGCATCCAGTAGGCGTAGAAGTAGCCGTTCTCGCTGAACTTCGGGTCCAGCGTCATGCCGAGCAGGCCCTCTTCGTTCTTGACGAGCTCGTCACCGCTGCCCCGGTTGCCCATCACGCGCAACGTGGTGAGCAGCTTGACCTTCTTGGTGACCGGGTCCCACTGGTGGATCGTGCCGCAGCCGAGGCCGACGTTCGGGTCGTCCCAGCTCACGACCGGTCCGGTCGGGCAGGCCGCCTTGCCGATGTAGAAGATCTTGCCGTCCGGGGCGATGGTCAGCCCGTGCGGCTCGCCGATCTGGTCGAGCTGCCCGGCCGCGTTCTTGCCGGTCAGCCGCTCGATCTTGTAGTTCGCGGCGATCCCGGCCTGGCAGTCGCCGCGCACCATGCCGGTCGTCCAGCGCAGGGCGCCGAGCAGGTGCTTCCGGAACTGGTCCTCGCCGTAGGAGCCTTCGGTGCGGCCCATGCCGGTGTAGAAGGAGCGGCCGCCGTCGTAGTCACGGCACCACGAGATCGGGTGGAACGCGCCGTTCGCGCCGACGCCCGGGTGGTAGCCCTTCTCCTCGACCTGCGCGACCGTGTGGACGGTGCCGACCGGGTTGGTCTCCCAGTTGAGCCACCGGTCGGTGCGCGTCCAGTTCTGCGGCAGCCCGGCGGTGGCCGGGTGCTGCGCGTCGAGGACGTCGACGACCGCTTGCTGCGGCGCGGGTTCGGGCGGCGGCGGGGTCGTCGAGGTGTCCTTGAACAGCTTGAGGTCGGCGAGCTGGATGAGCGGCTCACCCGAGTTCGCGGTGATGTTCAGCCGGTAGTTCGGGTACACCGTCGTGTTGGCGAAGGTGAAGGTCCGGGTCTGGAACCGTTCCTGGAACACCTCGTTGGTGCGCGTGTCCAGGTCGACCCAGGTGCTCCCGTCGGCGGACCCCTGCAGGGTCCAGTTCTTCGGGTCGCGGCCGGGGAAGTCGTTGGCCGACACCAGGGAGTAGCTGCTGACCGCGGTCGGCGTGGCCATCTTGTAGGCCGCCCAGCCGGTGGTCGCGAACGTCAGCCACTTGGTGTTCTCGTTGTTGTCGGCCAGCTTTTCCTTGGTCTCGTTCGGCGGGTTCTCCGCGCTCGCGGTCACCGACGCCACCGCTTCGGGCGTCGGACGCGCTCCGACCGGGCGAGCGCCGATCAGCCCGGTGAACCACTGGGACGAGTCCTGCGCGCGGGCCGCGTCGGAAATGCCGAGGAACCCGCCGCCGGCCTTCATGTACGCCTGCAGCGCGCCTTCCTGGTCACGGCTGAGCGTGACGCCCTGCGCGGACAGGTAGACGACCCCGCGGTACTTGGCGAGGTTCGCGGTGCTGAACACGGCGGGGTCCGAAGACGCCGTCACCGTGATCCCGTTGTCCGTGCCCAGCCGCGCGATCGCGTCGGCCGCGCGCAGCACGGGGTCCTTCTGGTCCGCCGCCGCGCCGTGGAAGACCAGCACGTTGACGGGCACGTTCACCGCGGCGGGCGCGGCCTGCGCCACCGGCATCGTGATCAGCGGGGCCCCGGCGGCGACCACCGCACCGATGGCGAGCACGAGCGCCCCGCGCCTTCCGAACCATCGTTTTCCCATAGCTCCCGTCCTCATGCGTGCGTCCGTCCATCCGGGTTCATGTCGTGCCCGGAGTGGTCATGCAGCTTGAACCGGTCGATCGCTTCCTGCGCTCCCTCGGGGAGGCTGCCGTCGGCGTTGCGGACCAGGAACAGGCCCACCATCCCGCCGTCGGAGTGGGTTTGGACGTGGCAGTGGTACATCCACGCCCCCGGCCCGACGCCCTCGCCGGCGATCACCTGGAAGCCGAACGAGCTGCCGGGGTCGAGGTTCTTGTTGTCGACGGTCTGGGCGTTGTCGCTCGCACTGCCGAGCATCCCGGTGCGGGTGTCGGCCCAGCGGTGCGCGTGCAGGTGGAACGTGTGCGGCAGGCTGCCGTACCCGATGCACACCCACTCGACGCGTTCGCCGAGCCGTGCCTCGAGGATCGGCGTGTCCGGCGCCATCTTGTGGTTGATCATCATTTCGTTGAACACGACGGTGTACTGCCGGCTCGGCAGCAGGTCGCCGCGCTTGCGCACGATCAGCCCGCCGTAGAGCCCGCGCGCGAGGCCGGCCGTGCCGTGGTCGGTGCCCATCGCGTGGTCGTGGTAGTGCCAGTAGCCGGCGTTGCCGGGCATCCAGAACCCGCCGCCGGCGTCGTACCGGGCCCGCGTCTTCCAGGTGTAGGTGCGGGTTTCGCCCGGCTTGTTGAACGACGCGTTGAGCGGGGCGCCGTCCGAACCGGTGTCGTAGTTGACGCCGTGCGGGTGGATCGACAGCCGCTGGTCGGTCCGGTTGACCAGTTCGATCTCGAGGGTGTCGCCCTCGTAGATCTCCAGCAGCGGCCCCGGGATCGTGGCCTTGCCCGGCTCGAGGCCGTAGCCGTAGAGGCCGCCGGGCAGGGCTTCGGCGTAGATGGTGATCTGGCGGTTCAGGCCCGCCGCGTAGGCCGAATCGGCCATCCCGACCGCGGGCACGAGGACACCCGCGGCGGTTCCGGCCAGCATCGACCGACGTGACACTCGCATGCGACTTTCCCCCGGGGTCTCAGAAACGCACGGTGCGGAGGTACTCGAAGCCGACCTTCGCGGTGTTCAGCGGGTCGGTGGGCTGGTCGTGCTCGACGATGTATTCGCCGATGTTGTGGCAGGACGCGGCGAAGATGCGCGGGAAGTTGATGACACCCGCGCCCGGGTCGACCATCTGCCCGTCCGCGGTCCGGTCCTTCACGTGGTACTGCGTGACGCGCGGGTAGTTCCTGCGGAACAGCTCGACCGGGTCCGCGCCGCCGTTCACCGCCCAGAACAGGTCGATCTCCAGGTGCACGAGCCGCTTGTCCGTCTTCGCGGTGAGCACGTCGTAGGGTACGACGCCGCCGATCGGGGCGAACTCGTGGTCGTGGTTGTGGTAGCCGAGCTTCAGCCCGGCCTTCCGGAAGGCGACCGCGGCGGTGTTCATCCGGCCCGCGAAGGCTTCCCACTCGGCGACGGTGCCGAAGTTCGCGTACGGCACGACGGCGGAGCGGTTGCCGAGGATCTTGGCGTCGGCGATGGTCTGGTTCAGGTCGCCGTCGATGCCGACGTGCGTCGAGGAGGCCTTGATGTGGTTGCGGTCGAGGATGGCGCGGAACTCGGTCGCGCTGCGGCCGTAGGTGCCGGCCAGCTCGACCTTGCGGTAGCCGATGTCGGCCAGCGCCGACAGCGTGCCTTCGGGGTCGTCCTGCAGCAGCGACCGCAGGGAGTAGAGCTGGATGCTGATCTTGTCGACCGGGATCCGCTGCCGGGCCGGGGAAGCGTCCGCGGTACCGGGCAACGCGATGGCCGCGGCCCCCACCGTGAGGGCCGCTGTCGCCACGTTCAGGAACGTTCGTCGGGAGTGCTGCTCTGGCAAGTCACCGCACATGGAACTCCCTCATCTCTGGTTGCTGAAAGCCGCGTCGAAAGCCGCCGACGGCTGGTCGAACAGGTGCTCGCGCAGGTACTTCACCGCCTCCGCCGCGCCACGGAGCCGGTCCATCCCGGCGTCTTCCCACTCCACCGAGATCGGGCCGGTGTAGCCGATCGAGTTCAACGCCCGGAAGCAGTCCTCCCACGGGACGTCGCCGTGGCCGACGGACACGAAGTCCCAGCCCCGGCGCGGATCGGCCCAGGCCAGGTGCGAGCCGAGCCGTCCGTTGCGGCCGTCGAAGCGCTTTCTCGTGTCCTTGCAGTCGACGTGGTAGATCCGGTCGGCGAAGTCGAGGATGAACCCGACCGGGTCGAGGTCCTGCCAGACGAAGTGCGACGGGTCCCAGTTCAGCCCGAACGCCGGCCGGTGGCCGACGGCTTCGAGCGCCCGCTTGGTCGTCCAGTAGTCGTACGCGATCTCCGACGGGTGGACCTCGTGCGCGAACCGGACGCCGACCTCGTCGAAGACGTCCAGGATCGGGTGCCACCGACGGGCGAAGTCCGCGTAACCGTCATCGATGTCATCGCGCGTGACCGGGGGAAACATCGCGACGTACTTCCAGATCTTCGACCCCGTGAAACCGATTACCGTGTCCACGCCGAGCTTCGCCGCCGCCCTCGCCGTGTCGGCCATTTCGGCGGCCGCCCGCTGCCGGACGCCCTCGGGTTCGCCGTCGCCCCAGATCCGGGACGGCAGGATGGCCCGGTGCCGGGCGTCGATCGGGTCGTCGCAGACGGCCTGGCCGACGAGGTGGTTCGAGATCGCCCACACCTTGAGCCCGTGCTCGGCCAGCAACGCCAGCCGCGCCGGCACGTAGTCCTCTTCGGACAGTGCGCGGTCGACCTCGAAGTGGTCGCCCGAGCAAGCGATTTCCAGGCCGTCGTACCCCCAGTCCGCGGCCAGTTTGCAGACCTCCGTGAACGGCAGGTCCGCCCACTGGCCGGTGAACAGCGTGACCGGACGGCTCATTTCTCCTCCACCGAGGTCCAGGCCGCCTGCGCGGCCGCGCTCTGCTCGACGGCGTCCAGCACCCGCTGGACGCGCAGGCCGTCGTCGAAGCTCGGCGCGGGGTCGGTGCCCGCGCCGATGGCGTCCAGGAGGTCGGCGACCTCGTGCGTGAACGTGTGCTCGTAGCCGAGGAGGTGGCCCGGCGGCCACCACGCGCCGACGTACGGGTGCTGCGGCTCGGTGACGAGGATGCGGCGGAACCCGGCTTCGGTGCCGGTGCCCTCGTACCACTGGAGCTCGTTCATCGACTCGAAGTCGAACGCCAGGCTCGCCTTTGACCCGTTGATCTCCAGCCGCATCGCGTTCTTGCGGCCCAGCGCGAACCGGGTCGCTTCGAACGACGCCACCGCTCCCCCGGCCAGCCGGGCCAGGAACAACGCGGTGTCGTCGACCGTCACGTCGTCCGTGCCGCCGGTTTCGGACGGCCGCTGCTTGACGAAGGTGTTCGTCAGCGCCGAGACCCCGGTGATCAGGTCGCCGGTGACGAACTGGGCGGCGTCGACGATGTGCGCACCCAGGTCGCCGAGCGCGCCCGACCCGGCGGACTCCTTGCGGAGCCGCCAGGTCATCGGCGCCTCGGGATCGGACAGCCAGTCCTGCAGGTACACCGACCGCACGTGCCGGATCTCCCCGAGAGCCCCGCTCGCGACGAGTTTCCTGGCGTGCGCGAGCGCGGGCACCCGGCGGTAGTTGAACGCGACCATGGCCCGCACCCCGCGCTCCCGGGCCCGCCGCGCCGCCTCGGCCATCGCTTCGGCCTCCGCGACCGAGTTGGCCAGGGGTTTCTCGCACAGCACGTGCTTCCCGGCCTCCAGCGCGGCGATCGCGATCTCCGCGTGGCTGTCGCCCGGCGTGCAGACGTCGACCAGGCCGACGTCATCCCGCGCGACGAGCTTGCGCCAGTCGGTCTCGACGTCTTCCCAGCCGAACTTCTCCGCCGCCGCCCGGGCCCGGTCCTCGTCACGGCCGCCGAGGACGGCGAGTCGCGGCACCAGCGGTGGGTCGAAGAACCGGTGGACGCTGCGCCACGCGTGCGAGTGCACCGCACCCATGAACGCGTGGCCCACCATCCCGATCCCGATGGTTTCCCGTGCCGGGGACATACCCCTCCTCTGTTCTCGGTGGAAAGTCCGGGTCAGGAGTCGAAGCCGACGTCGAGGTACTGGTCGACGTTCTCCTTGGTCACGACCGCCGAATACGTCGTGATCTCGGCCGGGATGTCGTGCTCGGCCAGGTCGCCGATCCCCTTGCTCTGCCCGAGCAGCCGGGCCAGCGCGACCGCCGTCGAGGCCATCGACGGGCTGTAGAGCACGGTCGCCTTGATCGGCGACGAGTCCGTCTTGATCAGGTTCATCATGTTCTTCGAGCCGGCGCCGCCGACCATGATGAACTCCTTGCGGCCGGCGGTGTCGATCGCGGCGTTGACGCCGATGCCCTGGTCGTCGTCGTGGTTCCACAGGGCGTCCAGCTTGGGCGCGCCCTGCAGCAGGTTCGCCGTCTGCTGCTCCCCCGACTCCGAGGTGAACTGCGCCGAGACGCGTGGGCCGACCTTGAACCCGGCGCGCCCCAGCGCGTCCGAGAAGCCCTTGCTGCGTTCCTGGGTCAGCGGCAGCGAGTCGATGCCGGCGACCTCGCCGATGATCGGGTTGGCGACGTTCTTCTTCTTGAGCTCCGCGGCGATGTAGTTGCCCGCGTTGACGCCCATCCGGTAGTTGTCGCCGCCGATCCACGTCCGGTACGCCAGCGGCGTGTCGAAGACGCGGTCGAGGTTGATCACCGGGATGCCCGCGTCCATCGCCTGCTGGCCGACCGAGGTCAGGGCCTTGCCGTCGAAGGGCAGGATCACGAGCACGTCGACCTTGGCGTTGATCAGCGTCTCCACCTGGGAGATCTGCTGGTTGACGTCGTTGGTGCCCTCGGTCGCGTTGAACTTCACCTCGCTGAACTTCTGGGCCTGGGCCTTGGCGTTCTTGGTGATCGCCGCGATCCAGCCGTGGTCGGCGGCCGGCGCGGAAAAGCCGATCGTGACCGGCTTTCCGGGCTGGGCGTTGTTGCCCGCGTTGGCGACCGGCGCGTTGGATTCCGAGTTCGCGGGCGTGTTCGACGTGCAGCCGGCCAGCAGGGCGCCGGCGCCGACGGCGGCCCCGCCCAGCAGGAACCCTCGGCGGCCGAGGAAGGGTTGTTCGGCCATGGTGACCTCCATCGGTGGGGATTAACTACCGGTCCTGGCTTTCCTGGCCCGGAACTGCAAGAGCACGGCGAGCACGATGATCACGCCCTTGGCGATGTTCTGGATGTCGGTGTCCAGGTTGTTCAGCGTGAAGATGTTCGACAGCACCGTGAAGATCAGCACGCCGATGAGGGTGCCGATGAGCGAGCCGCGGCCGCCGGTCAGCAGCGTGCCGCCGATGACCACCGCCGCGATCGCGTCGAGCTCGTAGAACATGCCGTTGGTCGACGCGCCGGCGGTCGTCCGCGCGACGACCATGAGCGCGGCGATCCCGCAGCACAGCCCGGCCACCCCGTAGACGAGCGCGAGGTGGCGCTTGACGTTGATGCCGGCCAGCCGCGACGCCTCGGCGTTGCCGCCGACCGCGTACGTCCGGCGGCCGAAGGTGGTGCGGTTGAGCACGACCCAGCCGACCGCGAACACGAGCGCGAACAACCAGATCAGCGTGGGGATGCCGAGGAAGCTGCCGCGGAAGAAGGCGAGGAAGTCCTGGTCGTCGACCACCTGGGTGCGCCGGCCGCTGATCCGCTCGGCGAGCCCGCGTGCCGAGACGTACATCGCCAGCGTCGCGATGAACGGCACGACCTTGCCGTAGGCGACGAGGACGCCGTTGATCAGCCCGCAGCCGAGGCCGACCGCGAGGCCGCAGACCACCATCACGAACGGCCCGTACGACTGCGTGGCCAGGGTCGTCAGCCAGACGCCGGCCAGGCCGACCATCGAGCCGACGGACAGGTCGATGCCGCCGCTGATGATCACGAACGTCATCCCGACGCTGACCACGCCGATCGCCGCGGCCAGCCGCAGGATCGTCGAGATGTTGCTTTCGGTGAAGAACAGCTCGGGCCGGGTGAACTGGCCGACCAGGCACAGGACGACGAGCACGCCGGCCAGGCCGAGCAGCCGCGGGTCGGCGGAGAAGGAGAACCGCCGCTTCCGTTCGACGGGAAGCGCTTCCTGTGGCGGTGCTTGCGTTTCGGTCATGCCGCGCTCCCCTCGAGAATCACGTCGAGCACCTCGGCCTCGGTCAGCCCGCCGGAGCGCCGGTCGGCGAGGACGCGGCCCTCGCGCAGCACCAGCACCCGGTCGGACAGCCCGAGCACCTCGGGGATTTCACTGGACACCAGCACGATCGCGACGCCGGTCGCGGCCAGCTCGTCGATCAGCCGGTACAGCTCGGCCCGGGCGCCGACGTCGACGCCGCGTGTCGGCTCGTCGAGCAGCAGCACCCGGCACCCGCGGACCAGCCACCGCGCGAGCACGGCCTTCTGCTGGTTGCCGCCGGACAGCGTGCGGACGATCCGCCGCGGATCGGCGGGCCGCAGGTCGAGGCGGCGCAGGCTCGCGCCGGCGTCGTCCAGTTCCTTGGCGCGCTCGGTGAAGCCGAGCTTCGCGTACCGGCCGAGGCTGGCCAGGGTCACGTTGTGCACGACCGGCAGGTCGAGCAGCAGACCCTGGCTCTTGCGTTCTTCAGGCGCGAGGCCGATGCCGGCCTTGACGGCGGCCAGGACGTTGCCGGTGCCGAGCGGTTTCCCGTGCACGGCGACGGTTCCGCGGTCGGCCTTGCGGGCGCCGAAGATCGTTTCCAGGAGTTCGCTGCGGCCCGAGCCGACGAGCCCGGCGATGCCGACGACCTCGCCCGCGCGGACGGTGAAGCTGACGTCCTCGAACTCGCCCTTGCGGGAGAGGTGCTGGACTTCGAGGGCCGTCTCCGGCCGGGCGTGGCCGTCGTGGCGCGGGCCGAAGACGGTCTCGACCTTGCGGCCGGCCATCAGCGCGACCAGGTCGGCGGTCGGCGTCGCGCGGGCGTCGAGTCCGGTGCCGACGGTCCGGCCGTCCTTGAGCACGGTCACCCGGTGCCCGATCCGGCGCAGTTCCTCGAGCCGGTGGGAGATGTAGACGACCGCGACGCCGTCGGCGGTCAGCTCGCCGACGATCCGGAAGAGGTTGTCGACCTCCTCGCCCGCCAGCGCCGCGGTGGGTTCGTCCATCACGAGCAGCCGGGCGTCGTGGGCGAGCGCGCGGGCCATCGAGACGAGCTGCTGCCCGGCCGCGGACAGCTTGCCGACCTCGGTCGACGGCCGGATGTCGGGGTGGCCGAGCCGGGCCATCAGGCGGGCGGCTTCGTCGCGGGCCTGCGAGATGCGCGTGAAGCCGAAGCGGGCGCGTTCGTGACCGAGGAAGATGTTGTCCGCCACCGAAAGGCCGGGGACGAGGTCGAGCTCCTGGTACATGGTGGCGATGCCGAGGCGCAGGGCGTCGACCGGCGTGCCGAGCGTGACGGGCTCGCCCTGCCAGGTGATCTCGCCGGTGTCGGGCTGGTGCGCGCCGGCGAGGACCTTGATGAGCGTCGACTTGCCCGCGCCGTTCTGGCCGAGCAGGCAGTGCACCTCGCCCGGTTCGACGTCGAGGTCGACGCCGTCGAGCGCGCGGACGCCGGGGAAGGTCTTCACGATCCCGCGGACGGACAGCAGGGTCATACCGAGGCCTCCTCGACGAGCGTCGGGTTCGCGAACAGCCGCTCGGCGGCCAGGTGCGCGGCGCCCCGCAGCGGAGCGCCCAAGCCGAGCCGGGACGGCACGATCCGGGCGTGGCCGAGCGGCCGGGCGGCGAGCTCGACGCGGATCGGTTCGACCAGCCAGTCGCCGAGTTCGGCGAAGTACCCGCCGAGCACGACGACGTCCGGGTCGAGCACGTCGACCACAGTGGACAGTGCGACGCCGAGCGTGACACCGAGTTCGTGGACCGCGGTGCCCGCGCGCTGGTCACCGAGCCGGACGCGCTGCTTGAGCAGGGCGACCCGGCCGCCGACGCCGAGGGCGGGGTCGTGCAGCGGATCGCCGGGCGCGGCGGCCGCGCGCAGGACCGCGGCGAGGCTCGCCTTGGTCTGCAGGCAGCCGGTCCGGCCGCAGGAACAGCGTTCGCCGGACGGGTCGACGGCGATGTGCCCGACCTCTCCCGCGAAGCCGCGCGCGCCGCGCAGGACGGCGCCGCCGGAGACGAGTCCGCCGCCGACGGAGGTGCCACCGCTGAGGTAGAAGAGTTCGCTGCCGACGCCGTCGACGGCTTCGGCGAGGGCGCCGAGGTTGGCGTCGTTGTCGACGGCGACGGCCTCGGCGGGCAGGCCCAGCCGGGCGGCCATCAGGCCGGCGATCTCGGCGTCGCGCCAGCGCAGGGCGGGGGCGAGCCGCAGCACGGCGGCGGCGGAGTCGACCAGCCCGGGGACGGAGACGGCGACCCCGACGGGGGTGCCGGGCAGCACCTGGTGGGCGAGGTGGGCGAGCTCGTCCATGCAGCGCGGCAGCCCCAGCGCGGCGACGTCGACGATCTCGGCTCTTTCGGCGACGGTCCGGCCGGCGAGGTCGGTGACGACCGCGGACAGCCGGTCGGCTTCGATGCCGAGGGCGAGGGCGTAGGCGTCTTCGCCGTGGAGTTCGACGAGCCGGCTCGGCCGCCCGTTGCCGGTCCGGACCCCGGCGGCCCGGACGAGCCCGCGCCCGGCGAGGTCGTCGAGCAGGCCGGGCAGGGCCGACTTGGCGATCCCGCACCGGGCGGCGAGTTGGGTGCGCGAGAGGGGGCCGGCACGGAGGGCGCGCAGGACGGAGGCGAGGTTGGCTCGCCTGGTGTCGGCCACGGTGCCCCCACTTGTGTCGTGTAGCGAGCGGACTTTGTCGCTCAGGCAGCGAAAGTAGGGTGGTGCGCATCACTCGTCAAGGTGATGAGGTCGCGCTATGCCCGGTTTTCACCCGGATAGACGTGCGAAACCGGACAGACTTTCGATCAGATCGTACGAAAGTCTGTCCGATTCTGACATTTCGCGACGCGAAGTAGCCGCTCCGCAAGCGGCGCGTGGCCAGTGGCGCGGGTTGCCACGGCGAGGCGTGAGTGGCGGTCCGGATGCAGGCCGCCGACCGGCGCCGCTCCCGGCAACCCGCCCGCGGGTTGCCCGGCGAAGGTTCTGCTGCGGCGACGGCCGACCACCCATCGCGCGAGGCAGCCCGGACCGGCGCCCGGCACCGGCCAAAGCTGCTCCGCGCCGGTTGCCGAGCCGCGCGCCGAAGGTGCCCTTCAGCTGCTGAGCGTGAACGCCCGATCGGTCGCCGACCAGGCCGCGCCGATCACGCCCGCCGTCTCGCCCAGCTCCGACAGCACAATCGGCAGGTTCCCCGTCGCCAGCGGCAGCGAGCGCCGGTACACGGCACTCCGGACCTCGGCCAGCAGCTGGTGCCCGAGCTGGGCCACCCCGCCGCCGATCACGACCATCCCCGGGTTGATGAAGCACACGAGCGACGCGATCACCTGGCCGAGCCGGCGGCCGCCGTCGCGGATGAGGTTCACCGCGCCGAAGTCGCCCGCCGCCGCGGCCAGACCCACGTCGCGGGCGGTGATCGCGCCGCGGTCGGACGCCGCTTCCGCCAGGTGCGTCGAGCGGCCGCTGCGGGCCAGCGCCAGGCCGTCGCGGGCCAGTGCCGCGCCGCCGAAGTACGCCTCCAGGCAGCCGACCTCGCCGCACGCGCAGGTCGGGCCGTAGTCGTCCAGCCGGATGTGCCCGATGTCGCCCGCCGTGCCCGCGACCCCGCGGTACACCTTGCCCCCGAGGACGATCCCGCAGCCGATCCCGGTGCCGATCTTGACGAACATCAGGTCGTCGGTCGAGCGCGCGACCCCCGCGTGGCGCTCCCCCAGGGCCATCGCGTTGACGTCGTTGTCCACCGCCACCGGGCAGCCCCACAGGCCGCCGAGGTGGTCGCGCACGCTGAACCGGTCCCAGCCGGGCATGATCGGCGGCGCGACCGCCATGCCCTCGGCGAAGCTGACCGGTCCCGGCAGGCCGATCCCCGCGGCGACCAGCCGGCCGGGCGCCTGGTCGCGGATCTTCGCCGCGAGCTCGGCGACCCGGCGCAGCACCGGGTGCGGCCCCTGCCGCACGTCGCAGTCTTCGATGGTGTGCGCGAGCACCTCGCACGAAGCGTCGGTGACGGCCAGGCCGACCGACGTCGCGCCGACGTCCACCGCGAGCACCCGCAGGTCGCCGGCGAGCCGCACGAGCGTGGACCGCCGCCCGCCGCGGCTGGCCGACGGCCCCGCGGTCTCGACGAGCCCGACCTCCCCGAGCCGGGTCACCTCAGCGCCGACCCGGGCCCGCGGCAGTTCCAGGCGCTCGCCCAGTTCGACCCGCGACATCGGGCCTTCGTCGCGCAGCAGGGTGAGCAACCGGGTCTGGTGCCGGGTCTCGACCATCGACTGCTCCGGACTGGATACCGCGCTCATTCGGTTGAGCGTAGTGCGTCCGCGCGCCGGCCCGGCGTCACTCGGGCCAGCGCACCTCGTCCGGGTACGAGTGGAACTGCCGCAGGTGCCGTTCTTCGGTGCGGCCTTGCAGCGGGAACTTGAAGCGGGAACCGTCCGGCCAGGTCAACGTGCGCTTGCGGAAGCTGACCTCCGGAGCCTCGCTCCCCCGCGCCTCCCACACGATCTGCGGCTCGGGCGCGTCGGCCGGGTCCAGGTAGGTCGATCCGGTGTCGACGAACGCCACCGACGTCGGCGAGCACACCAGCCACGGGCCCTTCGCCCGCCGCAGCCGATCGAGGGGGTCGAGGACCCGCGCGTCCGCCGGACCGGTCACGTGGACTTCCGGCTCGCCCTTGCCGCCGCCGCTGCCCGCCGAACTCGCCAGGTACGCGACGAAGCCGACCGCCGCGCCGATCCCGCGTGCGACGTTCCCGAACGCCCGCAGCACCGGCCGCGAGCCCTCGACCGTGCCGTCGGCGCGGCGGCCGGGGACGGCGTAGCGCAGGTCGGCGTCCCCCAGGCGCAGCACGATCACCGGCTCCCGCCAGCGGTCGCGCATCAGCGCCTCCACGCGCTCGCGGAACCCCGGGCGCACCAGAGCGGCGTCCTTCGCCGCCTCCATGCGGTCGCCGAACTCGACGGCCTTGCGCTCTAGATGTCCAAGTTCCGCCGGGTCTCGTCCGGCGTCTGGTCGCCACCGATCCGGCTCTTGTCGAACCACGGCTCGTCCTCCTCGGGAGTAACGGCTTCCTTGCCTTCGGTGAACGCCGTCTTGCCCGCGGCGATCCCGGCCTTGACGCTCGCGCCTGCCACCAGCGGACTCGCGCCGACCGACGTGCCGAACATGGTGGTGAGCATCCGGTTACCGGGCGTGAACGCCACCCCGGCCGTGTTCTCCAGCGTGTCCAGGCCGAACCGCGACTCGCCGGCGTACCGGCCGAGCCGGAACTTCCGGGTCATCTCGACGACCTTCGTCGAGTACTTCGCGAGGAACTCGATGAACGTGTCGAGCAGCTTGCCGAACTTGCCGAGGTAGCGGGTGACCTTCTGCAGCACGCTCGCGGCCTTGGCGATGGACGCCGTCATCGCCGCGGCGACCGAGCTGCCGAAGCTGATCACCGACGCGGCCAGCGCGGGCAGCCAGATGGTGATCAGCCAGGACACCAGCTCGGTGATGATCGCCTTGATCACCTCTTCGATGACCTGCATGACCATCGACCACATCTGCAGCACCTCGGCGACCGACCCGGCCGCCGAGCCGACGCCGCGGATGCCCGAGGAGAAGTCGCCGAGCGCCTCCTTGGCCGCCTTGCCCGCTTCGTCGACCCACTCGGCCAGCGCCGTGTCGCCGGTCTTCTCGAAGTCCTCGGCGAGCGCGACGAAACCGTGCGCAATCGTGCTGAAGTTCTCCGACGCGTGGCCGATGGCCGGCCCGTCGCCGGTGACCGCGTGCAGTGCGTCCTGCAGCGGCTGGACCAGCTCGAGGAGCATGTTGAGCCCGTGGCTGACCAGCCAGCCGATCGGGTCCATCGCGAAGGTGACCATGTCGGTCGCGGCGGCGCCGACGAACGCCGCGCCGTCGCCGACCAGTGCCTTGCCCGCCGAGGCCAGCTCGCCCGCGCCGTCGGCCGACGCGGCCTGCTGGGCGTGCTCAGCGATCGACTTGCCGGACTTGTAGAGGGTGCCGACGACCGGCGTGGCCTCGGCCGCGCGGTCGAGGTTCGCGCTCATGCTCTCGTCGTACGGCTGGACGTCGAGTGCGTCCGCGATGCTCCTCTTGGGTTCGGTCACTTGCCCTGCCCCCCGATCGCGTCGATCTCCGCCTCGTACCGGCCGAAGGCGATCACGCCGGCTTCTTCGGTCCCGCGGTACATCTCGGCGGCCTTGGTCATCTTGGTGGTGAGCCCGTCGACGCCGTCCTTCAGCTCGCCGAGCAGCGACCGCAGTTCGCCGAGGCGCTCGGTGTAGCCCTGCTTCGCCCAGATCCCGACGACGCCCCAGGCGGTGTCGGTCACGTCGGCGGCGTCGATCTTGGCCCCGAACTTGTCCGCT
Organism: Amycolatopsis sp. NPDC098790; assembly: GCF_044759945.1. Classification (NCBI taxonomy): domain Bacteria; kingdom Bacillati; phylum Actinomycetota; class Actinomycetes; order Pseudonocardiales; family Pseudonocardiaceae; genus Amycolatopsis; species Amycolatopsis sp. NPDC098790. The sequence goes on along the minus strand of NZ_JBIWAI010000002.1, from coordinate 565,428 downwards.
TCCCCCTCGTAGAAGGGCAGCTGGCGCGCGTATCCGGAGATCGCGTCGATGTTGGTCTGGATTCCGTCTGGCATCGCGGAGAGTTCCCTACGGTCGGATCAGGAGCGGCGGAGGATCGGGCCTTGGTCGAAGTCGTCGTCGTCCCCGGGGGCGGGACGGCGCCGCGGCCGCGGCGCCTGCGGCTCCGACGCGGGTTCGGGCGCCGCGGTTCCGAACGCTTCGGCCTGCGCCTGCCGGACCTGCCCGCTGATGTCGGAGCCGAAGGCCTCGTCGACGATCCCGGCCTGCTGCTGGGCGGCGCCGGCCACGGCCTGGCGCAGGGTGGCCATGATCCGCTGGGCGAGCTGGCCGGCTTCGAGGTGCATCGCCCCGGCGGTGAGCCGCAGGTCGGTGACGGTGCCCCCGGCCCCGGCGACGACGGTCACGGTGCCGTCCGGCGAAGTCACCGAAGTCGACACCTGCGCGACGCGCTCCTGCATGTCCCCGACGTCGGCGAACCGGGCCTCGGCCTGGCGCACCTTGGCCTGGAAGGTCTCGAACTGGGCGATCAGCTGGTCCATCTCGGCCGACATCGTCACTTCCTTCGCGGTACGGGGGCTTGGCCGGAGCATGACAGATCCGGCGCCTCCCCGCGGCATTTCGCCGGAATGCGAAGGCGGTCCCGCGCGGCAGGCCGATTCCGGTGCCACGGCTTGACCGGCCGGCGAGCGCGCGCTTCCCGACCGGCGGCGCCTTCTCCCGCTGAGGCGTGCGCGTCTCCCCGCGCGGCGCACGGCGAAGGCAGCGGGCGACGAGCGAGCTCGGCGAGCGGCGGCCCGATTCCGGTGCCGCGGCCCTGACCGGCCGGCGAGCGGCGGCCTGCCGTAGCGAGCGGCGGCCGGCAGCTCCCCTGCCGTGGCGAGCGACCGAACCCCCGCCGCCGGTCTCAGCCGATGAAGCCCGCCGCCTTGAGCCAGTCGTGGGCCACCGTTGCCGGCTTCTCGCCGTCCACGCTCACCTTCTTGTTCAGCTCCGTCAGCGTCGCCGTGTCGAGCTTCTCGGCGATCGGCGTGAACACCTGCTCCAGCTGCGGGTACTTCTGCGCGACCCCGGCGGCGATCGAGATGGCCGGGTTGTACGTCGGGAAGAAGTGCTTGTCGTCCTCCAGGACCGTCAGCTTCTGGCCGGCCACGCGCCCGTCCGTCGACGCCACCGAGCCGAAGCCGCACGTGTCGCCCTTGCCGACGCTCGGGTACACCACCGCGTCGTTCAGCAGGTGGACCTGCGGCTCGGGCAGCGTGAACCCGTACGCCTTCGCCAGTCCGGGGAAACCGTCGTCGCGGCTCTTGAACTCCGGGCCCATGCAGGTCGACGCCGCGGCCGGGTCCCTCTTCACCAGCGCCGCGTAGTCCGACAGCGTCTTCACGCCGGTCCGTTGCACCACGTCCGGGTTGCCCGCGATCGCGTACGTGTCGTTGGCCGGCGAGCGCGCCCACCACGTGACGCCGTTGGCCGCGTCCGCCTTCTTGACCGCGTCGTACTGCGCCTGCGCGTCGGCGATCGGCTTGGTCTCGCGCAGGTAGCTGATCCACGCCGTGCCGGTGTACTCCCAGTACAGGTCGACCGCGCCGCTGGTGAGGGCCTGGCGCACGTTGCTCGACCCGGTGATGTTGGTCTTGTCCTGCGGGCTCGCCCCGGCCGCCTGCAGCGCCACGAGCGCGATCTGGCCGAGCAGCAGCTGCTCGTCGAACTCCTTGGAGCTGACGCGGATCTGCGCGCCGCTCAGCGCGTCGATCTTCTTGATGGACCCCTCGCCCACCTGGGCGCCGGTCTGGTCCTTGCCGATCGTGCACCCGGCGGCGAGCGCCGTGACGATGGCGAGGACGACGGCTGTCGTGCGTCGCATGGCTTGTCCTCCTTGGGTTCTCACGTTCCGCGCGGGTGCAGGACCTCCTCGGCGAGCAGTCCCAGCCAGTCGGCGAAGAGCGCCAGCGCGGCGACGACGATGCCGAACGTCAGGCTCAGGATCGGCCGGTACAGCCCGATCCCGGCGACGAGCCCGCCGCCGAGGCCGCCGCCGTCGATGAACGTCGCCAGCGTCGCGCTCGCGACGGTGAGCACCAGCGCCGTCCGGATCCCGGCGAGGATCACCGGGACCGCGAGGGGCAGTTCGATGCGCCACAGGATCGCCGTCTTCGTCATGCCCATGCCGCGCGCGGCGTCGACGAGGGTCGGGTCGACGCCGTCGAGCCCGACGATCGTGTTGCGCAGCACCGGCAACGTCGCGTAGACGACCAGCGCCGCCACCGCCGTCGCGGTCCCCGTGCCGACCCAGAGCGCGAGCAGCACGACGAGCCCGATCGACGGGATCGCCTGGCCGAGGTTGCCCAGCCCGAGGCCGAACGGGCGGGCCCACCGGGCGCCCGCGCGGGTGAGCAGGACGCCGAGCGGCAGGGCGATGGCGATGGTGCACACCGTCGAGATCAGCGTCAGCCGCAGGTGCGCGCCGAGTTCGGCGAAGATCTCGCCGGCGTTGAGGTAGCGCTGTTCGATCGAGTCGAGCGGGTACGCGCGGACGACGAGGAACAGCGCCAGCAGCGCGACGGCGAGCAGCACCGGGCGGACCAGCAGCCCGAGCCGGCGTCGGCGCGGCCGTCGGGTCACCGTCCTCTCCGGAGCTTCCTCGACGGCGGCCGGCGGGGTTTCGGCGGCGGGCTGGAGTGCCGAGAGCAGCCGCGGGACGTCGAGCGTCCGCCCGTCCACCGCGACCGCGGTGCTTCCGGTGCGCACCATCGTGTCCAGCGCGTCCCGCAGGGTGGCCTCGCGCGGGACCGGCGGCAGCCCGTCCGCCGCCGGTCCGAGGTCGAGGTCCGCCACCGGGATCAGCGCCAGCCGCTTCAGGTTCCGCTTCGAACCGGCGAAGGAGGCGACGTAGTCGTCGGCCGGCGCGGCGAGGATCGCCTGGGGTGTGTCGTACTGCGCGATGACCGAACGCGGGCGCAGCACGGCGATCCGGTCGCCGAGCTTCAGGGCCTCGTCGAAGTCGTGCGTGACGAACACGATCGTCTTGCGCACTTCCCGTTGCAGGCGCAGGAACTCGTCCTGCAACCGGGCGCGCGTGATCGGGTCGGTGGAGCCGAACGGCTCGTCCATCAGCATGACCGGCGGGTCCGCGGCCATCGCCCGCGCGACGCCGACGCGTTGCTGCTGGCCGCCGGAGAGCTCGCGCGGGTACCGGTCGCCGTGTTCGCGGGTCAGGCCGACGACGTCGAGCAGCTCGCGCACGCGGCCGGCGATCCGCCGCCGCGTCCAACCCAGCACCCGCGGCACGACCCCGATGTTGGCGGCGACCCGCAGGTGGGGGAAGAGCCCGACCTGCTGGATGACGTACCCGGTGTGCCGCCGGTGCTCGTCGAGGTCGAGGGCCGAGACGTCGGTGCCGCCGACCGTGACAACACCGGACGTGGGTTCGACGAGCCGGTTGATCATCCGCATGGTCGTCGTCTTGCCGCACCCCGACGGGCCGGTCAGCACGACGATCTCGCCGGCCGGGATCCGCATCGTGAGGTCCTCGACCGCGGGCGCCGCCTGTCCCGGGTAGTGCTTGCGCAGGTTCCGCAGCTCGATGGTCTCGCCGGCGGTCCCGTTGGTCTCCGGCGCCGCCTCGGCGAGGTTCTGCGGACGCCGCCACGTCGTGAGCTTGCCGACCACGACGAAGGCGAGGTCGAAGAGGAGGGCCAGCAGCATGATCCCGAGCGTCCCGGTCAGCACCTGGTTCAGGGAGTTGACCGAGCCGAACCGGCCGAGGCCGTCGAAGATCTCGTTGCCGAGCCCGGGGCCTTTGACGTAGGCGCCGATCGCCGCGATCCCGATGGTGATCTGCGTCGAGACCCGGATGCCGGAGAGGATCACGGGCCAGGCGAGCGGCACCCGGACGCGCCAGAGCACCCGCGCCCGCCCGAGCCCCATCCCGCGCGCGGCGTCCACGACGGCCGGATCGACGCCCCGCAGCCCGACGATCGTGTTGCGCGTGATCGGCAGGAGCGCGTACAGCACGAGGGCGAAGAGGACGTTGGTGAGGCCGAGCCCGAACGGTCCGATCAGGATGCCGAGCAGCGCGATGGACGGGATGGTCAGGAACGCGGCGGTGGTCGTGGTCGCGAGTTCGCCGAGCCACCGCCGCCGGTAGGTGAGCAGGCCGAGCGACATGCCGACGAGCACGGCGAGCGCGACGGCGGCGAGGGTGAGGTCCGCGTGGAGGATCGCGTCGTTGACGACGTCGACCCAGTTTTCGCGGAGGTACTCCCAGAGGCTCAGAGCCCGCCCTCCTCGACGTCGGTGAATTACCGCCCGGTAGTCAGCCCAGCACGCGCACGGCCCTCTTGTCCACCTACCCGGCCGGGAGGACGCGGCCGCGGACCTCGCCGAACGCGATGCGCTCGCCGTTCGCGCCCGGGGCCGTCGCCGTGATCAGCACCTCGTCGCCGTCCTCCAGGAAGCTGCGCTGCTCGCCCTTGACCGTCAACGGCTCCTTGCCGCCCCAGCTCAGCTCGAGGAACGCGCCGCGCTGGTGCTTCTCCGGGCCCGAGATCGTGCCCGAACCGTACAGGTCGCCGGTGCGCGAGGACGCGCCGTTGACCGTCAGGTGGGCCAGCATCTGCGCCGGCGACCAGTACATCTCGCGGAACGGCGGCCGGCTGACCTCCTGGCCGTTCCATTCGACGACCAGCTCGACGTCGAGCCCCCACGAACGGCTTTCCCGCAGGTACGGCAGCGGTTCCGGGTCCTGGCCGGGCAGCGGGGTCCGCGCGGCCTCCAGCGCCAGGATCGGCACGACCCACGCCGAGATCGACGTCGCGAAGCTCTTGCCGAGGTTCGGGCCCAGCGGCACGTACTCCCACGCCTGGATGTCGCGCGCGGACCAGTCGTTGAGCAGCACCGCGCCGAACACGTGCCGCGCGAAGTCGTCCGGGGCGATCGGGGTGTTCAGCGGCGTGCCCGTGCCGACGACGAACCCGAGCTCCGCCTCGATGTCCAGCCGCGTGCTCGGGCCGAACACCGGTGCCGGGTCGCCCTTGCGCTGGCCGCTCGGGCGGACGATGTCCGTACCCGAGACCAGCACCGTCCCGGCCCGCCCGTGGTAGCCGACCGGGAGGTGCTTCCAGTTGGGCAGCAACGGTTCCGCGTCCGGCCGGAACAGCCGCCCGACGTTGGACGCGTGGTGCTCGGACGCGTAGAAGTCGACGTAGTCCGCGACCTCGATCGGCAGGTGCGGGGTGACGTCGGCGACCGCGTGCACGGCGTCGTCCGGCACCTCGCCGGCCACGAGCGACGTGATCTGCTCACGGACGGCCACCCAGCGGTCGTACCCCTGCGCCATGAACGGGTTCAGCGTCGGCGCGGCGAAGACGTCGTCGCCCAGCGCGCGGGCCAGGTCGAGCACCGAGTCCCCGACGCGGACGCCGACGCGCGGGGCGTCGCCGCCGACCGAGAACACGCCGTAGGGCAGGTTCGCGGTGCCGAACGGGGAGCCGGCGGGGATGTCGATCGTGGTCATGCCTCTCCTCGGGGCAGCAGGCCGAGGCCGGCCAGCTCGGTCAGGGGGTCGCGGATGCTGCAGGTGCCGAACGACGTGAACCGCGTGCGGACGCCGTCGTCCAGCTGCCGGACCAGCCCGGCGACGGCCGCGCCGTCGCGCTCGGCGAGGTGCGCCTCGGCGTGGTCGGGGTCGCCGGCCGCGAGCAGCAGGTTGAGGAAGCCGTGCTGCTCGAACCCGGTTTCCGGGTCGGTGTTGCGCAGCGCGTGGTGCAGGCCGGCGGTCGCCTTGAACGGGACATCGGCGTCGACGGCGGCGCAGATCGCGGCGGCCAGTTCGGCCGCGGACGGGTACAGGTCGGCGCGGACGCCGCCGGTCCGGAACTTCGCCCGGTGGCCCGTCCCGGCGAGCGCCCGCAGCAGCGGCACCCGCCGGTCGTCCCGTGGGATCTCGACGTACACCGGGGCGGTCGCGGCCGAAACCGCGTCGAGGACCTCGTCCGGTCCCATGCCGTCCGGCACGGCGATCTCCAGCGCCTGCAGGTCCACCGGCAGGGCCGGGACGGCGGCGAGCACGCCGGGCAGCTGCGCGGGGCCGCCGGGCAGCGTCACCGCGACCGGCAGCGGGTTCTCGCGCGGCTTGAGCAGGTCGGCCAGCGCGTCGAGCGCCGGGGCGGCGAGCACCAGCGGGCCGACGAGGTCGCGATACCAGGCCCGCGTGTACGCGTCGTGCGCGGCGACCGCGGTCGGCAGGGGGGCCAGGCCGGGCGGGAAGACCGCGGCGTCGTCGCACAAGCCTGCGAAGAGCGCGGGGATCACGCGACCGGCCCCCGTCCGGACCAGGTCCACGCGTAGCCGGGGTCCTCACTCGCCAGCCCGCCTTCGCCGAGCTCGAGCGGGCGGAACGTGTCGACCATGACGGCCAGCTCGTCGAAGAACTCCGCGCCGAGCGAACGTTCGACCGCGCCGGGCTGCGGGCCGTGGCTGTGCCCGCCCGGGTGCAGGCTGATCGAGCCCTGCGCGATCCCGGATCCCTTGCGCGCCTCGTAGTTCCCGCCGCAGTAGAACATCACCTCGTCGGAGTCCACATTGGAGTGGTAGTACGGCACCGGCACCGCGAGGGGGTGGTAGTCGACCTTGCGCGGGACGAAGTTGCAGATGACGAAGTTGTTCCCCTCGAACACCTGGTGCACCGGCGGCGGCTGGTGCACGCGGCCGGTGATCGGCTCGAAGTCGGCGATGTTGAAGGTGTACGGGTACAGGAACCCGTCCCAGCCGACGACGTCGAAGGGGTGCGTCGGGTAGACGTACCGGGTGCCGGTGATGCCGCGCGAGCCGCGGTGCTTGACCAGCACCTCGACGTCTTCGCCCTCGGCCAGCAGCGGCTCCTCGGGCCCGTGCAGGTCACGCTCGCAGTAGGGCGCGTGCTCCAGCAGCTGCCCGAACTTCGACAGGTACCGCTTCGGCGGCGTGATGTGCGAGTTCGCCTCGACGACGTACGCGCGCAGCGGCTCGTCACCGGTCGGGACCCAGCGGTGCGTCGTCGCGCGCGGCAGGATCACGTAGTCGCCCTGCCGGGCTTCGAGCAGGCCGAACACCGTCTCGACGCGCGCCTCGCCGGACTCGACGTACACGCATTCGTCGCCGACGGCGTTGCGGTAGAGCGGGGACGCCTCCCCCGCCGCGACGTAGGAGATCCGGACGTCGCCGTTGCCGAGCACCAGCCGGCGGCCGGTGACGACGTCGGCGCTCTTGTGGTCGTTGCCCGGGAACAGCTCGTGCAGCTTGAGGTGGCGCGGCACGAGCGGCCGGTTCTCGGTGAGCGACTGGTCCGGCAGCTCCCACGGCGTCGCGCCGACGATCGCCGAGGGCACGCCGCGGTGGTAGAGCAGCGAGGAGTCCGACGAGAAGCCCTCTTCGCCCATCAGCTCTTCGTAGTACAGCCCGCCTTCGGGTGTGCGGTGCTGGGTGTGCCGCTTCGGCGGGATGGTCCCCGCTCGGCGGTAGTACGCCATGGTCGCCTCCTAGCCGGTCGACTCAATATAGTTCAGACTTTTACTATCTTCAACGCCCGGTGCAGCCCGCTCAGCGGCGGCTGCGGGTGTCGGCCGCCGTGCGCCCGGTGATCAGCTTGCCCAGCAGCATCACCAGGATCCGCTGTTCTTCCTCGGTCAACGCGTCCGTCCAGCCGAACTCGCGCTCGTTGTGCTCGCGGAAGACCGACACCATCTCTTCGTGGCCCGCGTCCGTCAGCGACAGCCGGACCGACCGGCCGTCGCGCTCGTCGGGGTCGCGGGCGAGCAGGCCGTCCGCGACCAGCGTCTTGACCAGGTTCGACACCGCCGCCCGGCTCATCCCGGTGAGCCGGGCGGCGGCCGACGGGTCCAGGGGCCCGGCGAGCCAGACCACGAACAGCAGCCGGAAGCCCGACCACGACCGGCCGCGCGGCCGGTGCACCGCCGCCTCCAGGTCGTAGGTGACCAGGTCCGACGCCCGGTTCAGGGTCAGCAGCACCTCGGTGGCCAGCTGGTGGCGGAATCCGTACTCCGTCGCGAGCCGGCGGTTGGCCAGCTCGACGAACGACCAGAAATCCAGCTCCGCCTCCATGCCCGCAGCCTAACAACTGGTCAAACTCGAAACTAGTTTCGCTCGCGCGGGACCTTCAGGAACGCCAGCATGATCGCCGAGAGCACCAGGCAGCCGATCGGGAAGTACAGCCCGACCGTGACGTCGGTGTCCGTCGCCGCGAGTCCGATCGCGTAGGGCCCGAAGAACCCGCCCAGGGCCGCGATCGAGTTGATGGCGGCCAGTCCGACCGCCGTGTGCTCCTTCGACAGCACCTTCGAGGCCATCGCCCAGTACGGCGCCAGGTAGCCGAGCACGCCGATCGCCGCCAGCGACAGGCTGATCAGCGACAACGCCGGTACGGACTTGAACTGGATGGCGCCGAAGAAGCCCAGTGCCGCGACGAGCACCAGCGCGATCACGTGCCCCTTGCGCTCGCCGGTCCGGTCGGAGTTGCGCGCGAGCAGCAGCATCCCGACCGCGCCGACCACGTACGGGATCGCGCCGAGCAGGCCGATGTTCGTCGAGGAGTACTTCGGGTCGAGCTGCTTGACGATCAGCGGCAGGAAGAACGTCAGCCCGTACAGCCCGCACGCGATGAACAGGTTCGAGAACGCCAGGTGCAGCACCTTGCCGTTGCGGACCGCCTTCAGCTGACCGAGGAACGTCTCCTTCTCCTCCGGCACGTACTCCTTGTCGATCTCGGTCTGCAGCCACGTGCGCTCCTCGGTGGTGAGGAATTTCGCGTCCGACGGCTTGTCCGGCAGCCACAGGAAGGTGACGACGCCGATCAGCACGGCCGGCGCGCCCTGCAGCACGAACACCCACTGCCAGCTGCTCATCCCGAGCCAGTGCGCGTGGTCGAGGATCCAGCCGCCGGTGAGGCTGCCGAGGATCAGCGCGATCGGCTGGGCCAGCGCGAGCGTCGCGATGGCGCGGCCGCGCTCCTTCCCGCGGAACCACAGCGTCAAGTACAGCAGCAGCCCCGGGAACAGCCCCGCTTCGGCGATGCCGAGCACGATCCGCGCGATGACCAGGTGCGTCGTGCTCGCGACGAACCCGGTCACGACCGTGACGATGCCCCAGCTGACCGCGATCCGGCTCAGCCACAGCCGCGCGCCGACCTTCTTCATGATCATGTTGCTGGGAATCTCGAACACGACGTAGGCGAGGAAGAAGATCGCCGACGCGGCCCCGAAGGTCGCGGCGTCGATCGCCAGCTCCTTGCCCATGCCGAGCTGGGCGTAGCCGATGTTCGCGCGGTCCATGTAGTTGAAGATGTAGAGCAGGCCGACGATCGGCATGATCCGCACGGCGACCTTGCGGACGGTGCGTCTCCCGACCGCGACGCTCGCGGGTCCGGTGTGGACGGTCATGGGGTGCTCCTCGGCGTTGAGTGAGTGGCGGTGCGGCCGGCGACCCGGCCCATGGTGATGGCGTTGGCGACGGCGTTCCCGCCGCCGACGTACCGCGGCCCGAGCACGCCGGCTCCGGCCTCCCCCGCGGCGAACAGGCCGGGCACGCGCTCCCCGCGCGCGTCGAGGACGGCGGCGGTGCCGTCGATCTCGAGCCCGGCGTGGGTGCAGACGAGCTCGGCGGGCCGCGTGCGCGCGGCGTAGAGCGGCGGTTTCCCGAGCGGTTCCGGCGGTTCGGTGCGCCCCTTGGCTTTCAGCGTTTCGTGGCGGAGGAAGTCCGGGTCCTCGCCGGTCGGCAGGTGCGCGTTCCAGCGGTCGACCGTCGCCCGGAGCGCGCCGGCGGGCACGCCGAGCTTCCCGGCCAGTTCCTCGACGCTGTCGGCGCGGATCGTGCGGCCGGCGTCGGCCTCGGCGAGGACGTGGCCGGCGTCCCAGTGCGCGTACCCGGCGGGCAGGCTCAGGCGGGCCTGCTCGTCGAAGACCGTCCACACGGGACCGTCCTGGAGGTCGATGATCCCGCCGGACACGGCGTAGGAGGCGTCTTCGTCCATGAACCGGCGGCCGTGGGCGTTGACCATGATCCGCGAGACCGGCGGGAAGCCGGACTGCCAGTGGTGCAGCCGCTGGAAGTACGCGGTGGGCAGCAGCAGGCCCCAGCCGTCGCCCGCGATCGCCGCGTCCACTTGGGACCCGAACGCCAGGTGGTCGCCGCGGGAGCCCTCCGCCGCGACGACGAACAGGTCGTCGCCCGCGGCGTCGGCCGCCGGGTAGTACCGCGAGACGAGGGCGGGGTCCCGGGCGAACCCGCCGGTCGTCACGACGACGGCCTTCGCGGGCACCTCGATGCCGTCGGCGACCACGCCGGTGACGCGCCCGCCGTCGACGAGCAGCCGTTCGACGCGCGTGTTCAGCACGGCTTCGGCGCCGGCTTTCCGTCTGGCCCGGTCGAGGACCTGGACCAGGCCGTAGCCCTGGTCCTTCGGGACGTGCGCGCGCCAGACGTCCTCGACGCCGGCCCGGGTGAGGCCCGGCGAGTGCGCGTTGTGCGACACCTTCGCCGGGATCTCGGCACCCAGCCCGATCAGCCACTCCAGTGCCGGGCCCGCCTCCTCGCAGAACGCGCGGATCAGCCCGGGCTTGAGCTGCCACTGGTTGAGGTCCATGTAGTGCTGGAAGAACTTCTCCGGCGTGTCCTCGATACCGAGTCCCTTTTGGACACTGGTACCGGCGGCGGTGAACATGCCCGCCGACAGCTGCGTCGACCCGCCGAGTTCCTTCTCGGCCTCGAACAGCAGGACGGACGCGCCGCGCTCGGCGGCGGACACGGCGGCCGCGAGGCCCGCTCCCCCGCCGCCCACGACGACGACGTCGTACTCTTCGGCGCTCATCCGAGGTCACCTCCCGATTCCACGACGATGCGGTGGTAGAGCCCGTTGGAGACGAGGCCGCCGTCGACGGTGACCTCGCTGCCGGTCATGTAGGTGGAGCGCTTGGAAAGCAGGAAGAGCACGGCGTCGGTGATCTCTTCCGGACGCCCCATCCGGCCCGCCGGCACACTGTCCACAGCGGACTTGACGAAACTGTCGGCACCCGCGAGCAACGCCGTGCCGACGAGTCCCGGGTGGACGGAGTTGACCCGGATGCCCCACCGCGCGAAGTTCCCGGCGGCCGACTTCGACAGCCCGGTCAGGCCCCACTTGCTGGCCGAGTACGCGGGCGAGAAGTACCCGATCTGCCCGGAGATCGACGAGATGTTGACGATCGAGCCACCGCCGGAGTCGCGCATCAGCGGGGCGGCCGCGCGCATCCCGTGGAACGGCCCGGTCAGGTTGACCGCGACGACCTGGTCCCACACCTCGGCGGTGGTGTCCATGAACTCCAGCCGCCGAGAGATCCCGGCGTTGTTGACCAAGCCGCCGAGTTTCCCTTGCTGTGCTTTGATTTCGCCGATCACGGCGTCCCACTGCCCGGCGTCGGTGACGTCGAGGTGGTGCGCCGAAGCCGAACCGCCCTCGGTGACGATCTCACCGGCCACATCGGACGGATCGGCGACGTCGGCGACGCAGACGTGGACGCCGAGGGCCCCGAGCGCGCGGGCGTGGGCCGCGCCCATGCCGCCCGCCGCGCCGGTGACCAGGACGACGTCCGGGTACTCAGACATGCCGGGACCCGCCGTCGACGGCGATGCTGTGCCCGGTCACGTACCGGGCGCTGTCGGAGAGCAGGAACAGCAGCACACCGGCGACCTCTTCGGGCGAGCCGATCCGGTGCAGCGGGACGGCGTCGAGGGCCTTGGCCAGCGCCGGGGCGTCGTCCTGGATCCAGCGGGTCATCTCGGTGTCGATGTAGCCGGGCGCGATCGAGTTGACGCGGATGCCCTGGTCGCCGAGCTCGACGGCGAGCGATTCGGTGAGGTGCGCGACGGCGGCCTTGGAGCTGCAGTAGGCACCGCGGCCCTTGCGCACGCGCACGGCCGACACCGACGACATGTTGACGATGGCCCCGCCGGGCTTCATGTGCTTCGCCGCGGCCTGGGCGCCGAAGAGGACGCCCTCGACGTTGACCGACAGCGTCGCGCGGATCTGCTCCGGCGTGATCTCCGGGACCTCGGCGAAGGGGAAGATGCCGGCGTTGTTGACCCAGAAGTCGATCCGGCCGAACTCGTCGATCGCCGTCCGCGCGAGGGCGAGGTGGTCCTCGGCCTTGGTGACGTCGAGGGTGGCCGGCACGATCCGGCCGGGCTTGGCCTCGAGCGACTGCTCGCCGCCCAGTTCGGCGGCGGTGGCGGCCATGGCGGCACCGTCGATGTCACCACCGACGACGTCGACCCCGCGCGTGGCGAGCGCGGCGGCGAACCGGGCGCCCATCCCGCGGGCGGCGCCGGTGATCACGGCGACCTTGCCGGGGAACTCGGGGTAGCGCGTGGTGACCGGCTGGTGCAGGACCCGCCCGGGACCGGTGGGCTCGTGGGTCGTCATGGGTTTTCTTCTCTCTTCTCGGAACACTAGGAATCGCGGTGGACGGTGCGCCGCCGGACGCGCCAGCCGTCATCGGTGCGGAGGAGCTCGTCCTCGAGGACGGTCAGCCGCACCAGGTGCGTCGGCGCGACGATCTGCAGGTAGGCGTCGGCGCGCAGCGTGTCCGGGGTGTCGCCGGGGCGGACGTGGATCGTGCTGATCACATGCCTGAGCGTCTCCCCGGAGGCGTGGAAGCGCGCGGCGAACGCGGTCAGCTCACCGGTACCGGCGGCGGGCTCGGGGTAGGTGGGCGAGTGGAATTCGCCATCGGAGGTGAAGGTGGCCGCCCACTCGGCGGCGCGGCCCGAGTCGATGGCGTGGCTTTGGCGGCCGTAGAGCTGCTGCACGGCCACGACGTCTTCGGTCGCCACCATCGGAACCTCCGTTGTCCCTGTCTGTCAGACGTGCTATATTCGCACGCAGTGTGCGAATATGTGTAGGACAGTAGGTCGCCACTTTCGTGTCGTCAAGGGAGCCGTGTGTGGAATCGACGCTGCCCGCGTCCGGGACATCGAAGACGTTGCACCACGGGCTGCAGGTGCTGGAGCTGCTCGTCCAGCACCCGGGAGGCCTGACGCTGACCGAGATCGCGGACGGCATCGGCGTGCACCGGACGGTCGCGCACCGGCTGGTGCGGACGCTGGAGGCGCACTACCTGTGTCGCCGCGACCGGTTCAAGCGCATTTCACTGGGCACGGGGCTCGTTCGGCTGGCCGAGCCGGTGGAGCAGGATTTGCGCACGTTGGCCCGGCCGGTGCTGGAGGAGCTGACGGACTCGGCGCAGGCTTCGGCGCATCTGGTCGTGCGCGAGAACGCGGAGCAGGTCCGGATGCTGATGATCGTGGAGCCGAGGCGAGCGGCGATGCACGTGGCATTCCGATCGGGGCAGCTGGACCCGATCGGAAGAGGCTCGGCGGGCTTGGCGCTGCTGGCAGCGGGACCAGAGGTGGAAGGCGAGCGCGCAGAGGTGACGTTGGCGCGCGAGCGAGGGTACGCGGTGTCGAAGGGCGAGATAGCGCCGGGAATCACGGGCATCTCGGCGGTGGTCCACACGGGACGTGACCAGCCGGAGACAAGCATCGGGTTGTCGTTGTTCGAGGCTCCGGACCCGGATGAGCTGGGGCGAATGGTGGTGGCTGCTGCGCAGCGGTTGAGTTCGCTTCTGGGGTGAACGGTTGCGTTGGTGGCCTGACCGGCTTTCGTTCTTCGCAACCCCGAAGCCTTCATTGTGCCTACGGCCGGCGGTACCGCGTCAAGGCGGGAAAGCGTGCCTTGACCCGGTGCCGCCGGCCGTGTTCTGGCTTCGGATCGGGGTTGCGGGGAGGACTGGGTTTCGCAGGCCTTCGGTTTGGCTGCTCGGCGGGCCTGGCAGGGCGGCGAACGCTTCCTGTTTCGCCCTGGTCGGCTTACCGATGTCGTGAGTGAGAAACAGTGTTCTAACCCTGTTTCTCACTCACGACCGGGCGCGCGCCAGCGTCTCCGACAGCGCGTGGGCCTCCCGCAGCAACAGCGCCCCCAGCTGCGGGATCCGCTCCGCGCTGAACCGGTGCTCCACCCCGGTCAACGTCAACGCCCACCGCGGCGACCCCGCCTGGTCGAACACCGCCGCCGCCAACCCCCAGCTGCCCTCCACCACCAGACCCGGGTTCACCGAATACCCCTGCCGACGGGTCGCCGCGATGTGCCGGCGAATCTCGCTCACCTCGTGCTGCGGCCCGTGGTCCGCGGCCAGATCCACCCGGGCCAGGTAGTCGTCGACTTCCCGGTCCGGCAGGTGCGCCAGCACGACCATCCCGGCCGAAACGACCCCCAGCGGAAACCGCGCCCCCTCGAACAAGACGTGGCTGCGGATCGGGAACGCACCATCTTCCCGGATCAAACAGATGGTCTCTTCCCCCCGCCGCGCCGAGAAGAACGCGCTCTCCCCCGTCGCCAACGCGAGCCGCCGCACGACCGGCAACGCCGCCTCCGTGACGTCGTACCGCCGGGCCGCCGCCACCCCGAGGAAGTACAGCTCCGGCCCCAGCACCCAGCGATCGTCGTCGCGCTCGACCAGCCCGACCCCCTGCAACGACGTCAGCAACCGGTGCACGGTCGGCCGTGGCAGCCCCGACTCACGCGCGACGGCGGTCGTCGTAGCCCCACCCGGCTCGTGCGCCGCGACCGCGCGCAACGCCCGATGAGTCCGGCCGACAAGGTCCACAGGAGCGTCCACTCAGCGAACACTACCCCATCGGAGGCGACCGTCAGCTGAACAATCCGCAGGTGGAACGCGTTCACTGGTTGACCACGAACCGGCTCCCATCGTCTGATGACCGCCATGGACAAAGTGTTCGCTTCAGCCGGGGAAGCCGTCGCCGACGTCCCCGACGGCGCCACGCTCGCCGTCGGGGGGTTCGGGATGTGCGGCGTCCCCGCCGTTCTCGTCCAAGCACTCTTCGAGGCCGGGACCACGGACCTCGAGGTCGTGTCGAACAACGCCGGTGTGGACGGCTGGGGCCTCGGGATCCTGCTGGGCGCGGGCCGTCTCCGTCGCGTCGTCGCCTCCTACGTCGGGGAGAACAAGGAGTTCGCGCGGCAGTACCTGTCCGGCGAGCTCGAGGTCGAGCTGACGCCGCAGGGCACGCTCGCCGAGCGGCTGCGGGCCGGCGGCTCCGGCATCCCCGCCTTCTTCACCGCCACCGGCGTCGGCACCCAGGTCGCCGATGGCGGGCTGCCGTGGCGGTACGCCTCCGACGGCACCGTGGCCAAGTCCAGCCCGGCCAAGCAGAAGCAGACTTTCGACGGCCACGAGTACGTCCTCGAACGCGCGATCGTCGCCGACTTCGGGCTGGTCCGCGCCTGGCGCGGCGACCGGCACGGGAACCTCGTCTTCAAGGACGCCGCCCGCAACTTCAACCCGCTGGCCGCGATGGCCGGGCGGGTCACCGTCGCCGAGGTCGAGGAGCTGGTCGAGCCCGGCGAGCTGAACCCGAACGACGTCCACCTGCCCGGCGCGTTCGTGCACCGCGTGGTCGCGCTGACGCCGGAGCAGGCCGCGGACAAGCCGATCGAAAAGCGCACCGTGCGCATCGCCGAGGAGGGCGCCTGAGATGGCCTGGACCCGCAACCGGATGGCCGCCCGCGCCGCGGCGGAGCTGCGCGACGGCGACTACGTCAACCTCGGGATCGGCCTGCCGACCCTGGTGCCCAACTACGTCCCCGACGACGTCGAGCTCGTCCTGCAGTCGGAGAACGGCATCCTCGGCGTCGGCCCCTACCCGGCCGAGGACGAGGTGGACGCGGACCTGATCAACGCGGGCAAGGAGACGGTCACCGTCCGGAAGGGCGCGTCGTTCTTCGACTCCGCGTTGTCGTTCGGGATGATCCGCGGCGGCAAGATCGACGCCGCCGTCCTCGGCGCGATGCAGGTCTCCGCCGCCGGCGACCTCGCGAACTGGATGATCCCCGGCAAGATGGTCAAGGGCATGGGCGGCGCGATGGACCTGGTCCACGGCGCGAAGAAGGTCATCGTCCTGATGGAGCACGTCGCCCGCGACGGCTCGCCCAAGATCCTCGCCGAGTGCACGCTGCCCTACACCGGCCGCGGCGTCGTCCAGCGGATCATCACCGACCTGTGCGTCCTGGACGTCACCCCGGACGGGCTCGAGCTCGTCGAACTCGCACCGGACGTCGAGTTCGACGAGGTGCAGGCGAAGACGGGAGCCCCGATCAAACACTGACGGAGGGCGTATCGCCTACCGGAACGAGCTACCCCAGCAAACAGCGAGAAGTGCTACGCTGAGGCAGCAATCGTTCCTGTCAGCGAAACAGTTCTGAGGACCACGAGCTTGGCCGTCAACAGTACCGCCGGGCGCAAGCCCGCCACGCCGTCGGACAACGCCGGCACCGAGGCCGCCGCGCGGGTGGCCGATGTGCTGCTGCTCTTCACCGGTGGCCCCCGGTACCTGGGCGTCAGCACGATCAGCCGGGAACTGGACCTGTCCAAGGCCGTCGTCTACCGGATCCTGCAGTCGCTCGTCTCGCGCGAGATGCTGGCCACCGACCCGGACGTCGCCGGCTACCGGCTCGGGCCCGCGGCCGTCGCCCTCGGGGCCAGCGCCCTGCGGCGGTTCGACGCCCGCGTCGCCGCCACTCCCGTCCTGCGGCGGCTGCGGGACGAAACCGGGGAGACCACGACGTTGTCCGGCCTGGTCGGCGACGAACGCGTGTACCTCGACCAGTTCGAGAGCCCGCGCGAGATCAAGATGACCGTCGAGCTCGGCCGCCGGTTCCCGCTGCACGCCGGTTCCTCCGGCAAGGTGATCCTCGCGTCGCTGCCCGAAGACCGCCGGGAAGCCGTGCTGCACCGGGAACTTCCCGCTCTGACCGAGCACACGATCACCACCGCCGAACGGCTGCGCGAGGCCCTCGCCGAGGTGGCCCGCGACGGCGTCGCCGTGTCACTCGGCGAGCGGCAGCCGGGTGCCGGGTCCGTCGCCGCTCCCCTGTTCGGGCCGGACGGCGAAGTCCACGGCTCCATCAGCATCTGCGGTCCGCAGTACCGCTTCACGCCCGATGCCGTCGGCCGCTACCGCGACCTCGTGCGCGAAGCCGCGTCGGAAATCCGACAGAGCTGGGCTTGGCTTCAGGAGCCGGGCAACCGCTAGGGAACGTAGTGAATGACTCATTCATGTCGCCTGGCGACAGGAATGAGTCATTCACTACAGCGGTGCGGGGGTCAGCGGCCGCGCTTGAGGTACTTGCCCACCGGGTCGCCGGTGATCTTGCCGTCGGCGAACACGTGGTTGCCGCGCACGAACGTGTCGGTCACCTTCGCCGTCATGTCGAAGCCCTCGAACGGCGTGTACTCCTGCGTCGACTCCGACTCCGCCGCACGCACCGTCCACCGGACGTCCGGGTCGACCAGCGCGAAGTCGGCGTCGAAGCCCTCGGCGATGTCGCCCTTCGCGAGCAAGCCGTAGCGCCGCGCGGGGTTCTGCGACGTCAGCTGCGCGATCCGCTGCAACGACAACCCCCGCTTCACGCCTTCGCCGACCAGCCCGGGCAGCAGGTACTCGGCGCCGCCGAAGCCGGACTTCGCCAGGAAGACGTCGTCGCGGTCCGCGCCGAACTTCAGCTCGTCGCGGCAGCACGCGTGGTCACTGACCACCCAGTCCACCTCGCCGGCCAGCACGTGCCGCCACAGCGCCTCGACGTCTTCGCGCTCGCGCAGCGGCGGGTTGACCTTGCCGCCGATGCCCGACGCCGTGTCCACGTCGGCCAGCAGGTGCCCGATCGTCACCTCGCGCCGGAAGTCGATGTGCGGGAACGCCTTCGCCATCGTCAGCGCGGCCGACAGCGCCTTTTCCGACGACAGGTGCAGCAGGTTGATGTTCGGCAGCCCGGTCTCGTGCGCCAGGTAGGACGCGATGGTGACGGCGAGCCCCTCGGAGTGCGGCGGCCGCGACGCGCTGTAGGCCCGCAGACCGGACAGCGAACCGTCCTGCTCGACCAATTTCGTGTACGCCGTCATGATTTCCGCCGTCTCGCAGTGCAGCGAGAGCGATAGGTGCGGCGCGTACTCGGTCAGCACCTCGCGCGCGTGCTGGACCCCGCGCATGACGAACTCGAAGTGCGCGATGTCGTAGCGCTCATCCGGCGGAATCATCAGGAAGTCGCTCTGGCTGGTCGAGCGCCCGTGCAGGCCGTGGCTGCCGTAGAACATGAAGATCTTGAACGACGTGACGCCGAACTCTTCGACCAGGTAAGGGATTTCGGAGATGTGCTGCGAGCTCATCGGCGCGAGGTGGAAGGCGTAGTCGACGTACGCGTTGCCGTCGGCCGCGCTCAGCACCTCGGGGAAGAAGTCGCGGTAGCTGCCGCCCTTGTTGAGGTAGTACTGCCCGGTCCGCATGTACGTCAACGACGTCGTGACGCCGCCCTGCGCGCTCGCGCGGCTTTCGGTGCGCGTGTCGGTGGCCAGCTCGTTGTAGATACCCCAGTGCTGGTGCGCGTCGACCACGCCGGGGAACGCCAGCAGGCCGCGGCCGTCGACGACCCGGGCGGCGTCGCCGGCCGGCAGGTTCGGCGCCACGCGGGCGATCTTGCCGTCGTTGACGGCGATGTCGAGCAGTTCGGGCTCGGACCCGTCGGCGTCGCCGGGGCGGACGACCCGGACGTTCTTCACGAGCAGTTCCGTCGTTGCCATGCTTCTCCTCAGCTTGCGGTGTGCGAAGTCAGGCGCCGGGCGACGTCGCCGGCGGCCAGGTAGGCCAGCCCGAAGGCCGGCAGGAGCCCGTTGCCGGGCAGGTAGCCGGCGGCGCCGTGGCCGGAGATGCTCGCCGCGGCGCCACCCGCGGCGTACAGCCCGGGGATCGGGCGGTCGTCGTGGCCGACGACGGCGGCGTGCTCGTCGACCAGCAGGCCGCCCTGGGTGTGGAAGAGCGCGGGCACCACACGCACCGCGGCGAGCCGGCCGGACAGCGGACGCTCCCAGTGCGTGCGGCCGTGCTCGTCTTCCCGCTCGTTTCGTGCGATCGCTTGGGTGGTGGCGAGTTCGGCTTCGAGGGCGTCCGGTGGGAGGCCCGTCGCTTTCGCCAGCCCGGCGGCGTCGTCGGCCCAGACCAGCGCGCCGGCGGAAACGACGTCCCGGAAGTCCTGGAACGGCTGGCACTGCTCGAAGATCGTCTCGTCGAGCACGATCCAGCCCGTCGAGCCGGGCCGCACGGCCAGCTCGGCGGCGTATTCCGAGTAACCGCGGGTCTCGTTGCCGAAGCGGCGGCCCTCGAGGTCGACGAGGAAGCCGCCGTGGATGATCGTCGCCCAGCCGACGAGGGTGCCGGCCGCCGCGGAAACCGCGCCGTGACCCTGGTAGGCGTCGAGGAACCCGGTCGCGGCGCCGAGTTTCTCGCCGATGCGCAGCGCGTCGCCGAGGGACTGGTCGCTGCCCTGGTACAGCGCGCCGGAGATCTCCGGGAGGTGCTTCGCGACGAGGTCGGCGTCGGCGCCGAAGCCGTTGGTGGCCAGCAGGACGGCCCGGGTCGGGATCTCCTCCTCGGTCCCGTCCGGGTACCGGACCACGACCGCGCGCACACCGTCCACATCGGACAAGACGTCGGCGAGCCGGGCGGGCGCGAGCAGCTCGATGTTCTCGTGGTCGGTCACGCGCCGGGCGAGGTGGTCGACGACACCGGAGCCGTGCCGGCCCGGGATCGTGTGGCAGCGAGGCACGGAGTGGCCGGGGTAGTTGAAGTCGGTGACCAGCGACAACGGCAGTCCGACGGAGTCCGCGAGCCACTCGACCAGCGGTGCGCTCACCTCGGCGAGGGTGCGGGCCAGCCGGGCGTCGGCTTCCCCGTGCGTCTTGGCCGTGATGTCGGCGACGAACTTCTCCGGTGAGTCGTCGACGCCTTCTTCGCGCTGCCAGCGGGAGCCGGCGCCGGGGAACATCGCCGTGGACATCGACGTGTTGTTGCCGCGCCGGAAGCGCTCGCTCGCCTCGACGACCAGCACGCTCAAGCCCAGCTCGGCCGCCCGCAGGGCACCCGCGAGGCCGCCGCCCGCGCCGGCGACGACGAGGTCGGGTCCGTCGGTCACTGCTCCTCCACCGCCAGCAGACGCAGCGCCAGTCCGGTCGGGTCGACGATCCGTGCGGGCAGGTCGGCAGGCTCGACGTCGACGGCCGAGCAGCCGTTGATCACCGCCGTCGCGCCCGACGCGGCGAGTTCCTGCACGGCGGTGCCGAGCGCGGCGTTCCACGTCTCGGTCTCGGCGATCGCGGAGAACGGCAGGTCCAGCACGCGGACGCCGGCGAAGTACTCGGTCAGCCGGTAGGCGGCGATGCGCTTGGCGAACTCCTCGGCGATGGCCTCGTTGCGCACGACCGCGCCGAACCGGACACCCTTCGCGGCGAGGTAGGTGGCCGACAGCTTGAGCAGGCCGTGCACCGGCAGCGGCGGCGCGGCGACGGCGTCGGGGACGGCCGGGTCGAGCACGCAGTCCGGGAAGGCGAGGTCCCAGCCGTCGCCGGCGGCCGCGAGTGCCGAGGCGACGGCGTTCTCCGAAACCCGCATGGACTCGTCCGTGTCGAGGGTCTCCGGGGCCGCCGGGCCGACGTCGCGGAGTTCGATGGTGAGGCCGGGCGGGGCGAGCCGGTCGTAGCGCTCCTGCCGCCGCCGGATCTCCTCGGGCGGCAGGTGGATGGGCGTCACCGCGAGGGCACGCATCAGTTCGGCTCCTTCTCTTCGGTTCCGGCCAGCTCGCGCAACGCGGCACCGACACGGGGCAGGCTCGGCAGGTCGTGACCGAGCGCCGCCGCGCGGGCGACGACCGGCTCCGGCAGCCACGTCCCGAGCATGCCGACCAGATCGGGCTCGGTCAGCGGACGGTGGTCGGCGTCACCGACCGGGTTGGGTACTTCGCAGGTCAGGGACGTGCCGTCGGCGAACGCGACCGTCACGCGGGCGGCGCGCTCGTCCGGGAGGCGCGCGGTGAGGTCGGGGGCCTCGACCAGCCGCACCCGGCTCGCCAGCGCCCGCACGCCCGCGTCGCCGAGCGCGCTTCGCGGCCCGACCTCGCCGGTCAGTGCCGCGGTCGCCACCACGAACGGCGTCGAGAACATCGCCGAGAGCCGGTTCGACCAGTCCACATCGGACAGGCCGGCGCCGAGGACGTGGGTCTCCACCAGGATGCGCGTGATGGCGTCGGGCCGGAACTCCGGCCGGGACCGCAAGGAGAGCACCGCGTCGGCGGCCGGGTGGGTGAACGAGCAGGACGCGTGCCGCTTGAAGTACCCCCGGGTGATGTCCCAGCGGATGCCCAGCTCCGCGGTCAGCTCGCCCGCGTCCAGCGAACCGAGCAGCGTGCCGAGCGAGAGCGCGGCCGTGCCGGTCGTGCGGGCCATCCCGGCCGCCGCCATCCGCGCGGCGGCCAGCCCGGACGTCGCCGACGCACCCAGCCACGCGTTGCGCACCGGGTTGCCCTGGGTCGCCGAGTCGAAGTGCCCGGCGATGCCCAGGCCGGCGGCGGTGTCGATGGCCGCCCCGGCGGCGCCGGGCGGGAGCCCGAGCAGCCGCGCGCAGCCCGCCGCCGCGCCCGGGACGCCCCAGCTGCCGTGCGGGTGCGCGCCCGCACGCAGGGTGGTCGCGCGGCCGAACCGCGCCGCGACCTCGTAGGCGGCCAGCAGCGCCGCCGCCGTGTCCGCGCCGGTGCTGTCCAGCTCGGCCGCCAGCGCCAGCACCGCGGGGAAGCCGTGGGCGGCCGGGTGGCCCTTGGCGTACTTGTGGCCTTCGTCCAGCTCCAGCGAAACCAAAGCGACGCCGTTGAGCCACGCCGCCGCGTCGGTCGTCACCAGCCGCCCACCGCCGATCACCGGCGCCGGGCCGGCCGGCGCACGCCAAGCATCGACCAGCGCACGCTGCTCCGGCAGCGAAGCACCCAAAGCGGTGACGCCGACGACGTCGAGCAGGACGAGGGAAAGCCGGTCGAGCACCGCGGCCGGCACGCTCGTGACGTCCAGTTCGGACACCCACGCGCCCAGCGATGCGGTCGCCGAAGCGGCTTGTTCGCGTTTCACAGTCCCAAGTACGCCTTCCTCACGCGCTGGTCGCCGGCCAGTTCGGCGCCGGTGCCCTGCAGGACGGTCGAGCCGCTTTCCAGCACGTACGCCCGGTCGGCGATGGCCAGCGCCTGCTTCGCGTTCTGCTCGACCAGCAGCACCGCCACGCCGTTGTCCCGGATGCGCTGGACGGCTTCCAGGACCGTCCACGTCAGTTTCGGGGACAGCCCGGTCGACGGCTCGTCGAGCATCAGCAGCCGCGGCCCGGCCATCAGCGCGCGGCCGATCGCGAGCATCTGCTGCTGGCCGCCGCTGAACGTCTGCGCGAGCTGCGTCCGGCGCTCGGCGAGCACCGGGAACAGCGCGTAGACCTCGTCCAGCGACGACGCGGCCTGGGCGGGCGTGCGCGTCCACGCGCCCATCCGCAAGTTCTCCTCGACGGTGAGCGTGCCGAACAGCGCCCGGTCCTCGGGCACGTGCACCAGGCCGTCGCGCACCAGCTGGTCGGGACGGCGGCCGTCGGTCGGCGCCCCGTCGAGCGTGACGCGGCCCGACGACGGCTTGAGCTGCCCGCAGATGCTGCGCAACGTCGTGGTCTTGCCGGCGCCGTTCGCGCCGACCAGCGCGACGATCTCGCCGGCGGCGAGGTGCAGGTCGACGTCGTGCAGGATGCGCATCCGCCCGTACCCGGCGCACACCTTCTCAAGCGTCAGCATGGGTCGGCTCCTCACCGAGGTAGGCGTCGATGACCCGCGGGTCGCTGGTGACCTCTTCCGGTGACCCGACGGCGAGGACGCGGCCTTGGTCGAGCACGAGGACGCGGTCGGCCAGCCGCATCACCGCGGCCATGATGTGCTCGATGAACACCAGCGTGACGCCCTCCTGCTCGCGCAGGGTGGCGAGCAGGTCGAGCACCGGCTCGCGTTCGGCGGGGACCAGCCCGGCCAGCACCTCG
Organism: Amycolatopsis sp. NPDC098790; assembly: GCF_044759945.1. Lineage (NCBI taxonomy): Bacteria > Bacillati > Actinomycetota > Actinomycetes > Pseudonocardiales > Pseudonocardiaceae > Amycolatopsis > Amycolatopsis sp. NPDC098790. The sequence continues at coordinate 542,424 of NZ_JBIWAI010000002.1, read as the reverse complement.
TCCAGCAGCAGCACCTTGGGCCGCGTGGCCAGCGCTCGCGCCAGTTCCAGGCGCTTGAGCCCGGCGGTCGGCAGGTCCGTGGCGTTGCGGTGCGCCCACGGCCCGAGCCCGACGCGCTCGACGACGTCCACGGAGTGCTCCCGCAACTTCTTCGCGCTCAGCCGGTGGTGCTGGGCGGCGAGGCTGACGTTCTGCGCGACCGTCATGCTCGCGAACGGCCGCATCAGCTGGAACGTGCGGACCATCCCGGCCCGGGCGATCCGGTCGGGCGCGCGGCCGGTGACGTCGTCGCCCGCCAGCCGCACCCGGCCGGTGTCCGGGTTCAGGGCGCCGGAGATGACGTTGAACAGGGTCGTCTTGCCCGCGCCGTTGGGCCCGATGACGCCGAGGATTTCGCCCTCGGCCACTGAAAGGTCCACATCGGACAGTGCGTGCACGCCGCGGAACGCCTTGCCGACGCCGGTCACCTCCACGATGCTCATCGACGCCACCTCGCAGCGAGAGTTCCGACGATCCCCTTCGGCAGCAGCCGGACGATCAGGATGACCAGGACCGCGTACAGCACGACGTCGAGACCGCTGCGCCCCTGCAGGAAGCTCAAGAACTCCGGTGGGGTGCGCAGGAGGGTCGCGGTGACGTCGGTGAGCGAGCCGATGATGATCGCGCCGACCACCGGGCCCCAGACCGTGCCGATGCCGCCGATCACGACGGGCACGATCGCCTGGATCGAGATGGCCGAGCCGAACCCGAGATCGGGGTTCACGAACAGGTAGTACTGCGTGTAGAACGCGCCCGCCACGGCGGTGATCGCGGCCGACAATGCGACGGTCAGCAGCTTGTGCCGCAGCACCGGGGCACCCAGGGACGCGGCGGCCAGCTCGTCGTCGCGGATCGCCGTGACGTACCGGCCGGCGCGGGAGTGCAGGAAGACGATGCTGACCGCGACCGCCGCCCCGGCCAGGACCAGGGCCACCCAGAAGTACGCGGGCGAGTCGGCCGGGAACTGGATCAGCCACAGCGAGGAGTCCTGGATCAGCGGGACGCTGAAGCCGACGGCCTTGTTGGCGAACGCGCTGCTGGTGACGATCAGCCGCAGCATCTCCGCGAACGCGAACGTCGCCAGCGCGAAGTACGCGCCTTGGAGCTTGTAGCGGAAGGAGAAGTAGCCGATGACGACGGCGACCGCGGCGGCCACCGCCATCCCGGCCAGCATCCCGAGCCACGGCGACACGTTGTGCTTGACCAGCAGGTACGCACTCGTGTAGGCGCCCAGGCCGAAGTAAGCGGCGTGGCCGAAGCTGAACATGCCGCCGAAGCCGCTCATGATGTTCCAGCCGACGGCCATCAGCAGGAAGATCAGGATCCGGACGGCGACCGCGCCCTGGGCCGCCGGCAGGATCAGCGGCAGCGGGATGGCGACCAGCACGAGGACCGTGAGGATCGCGAGCTGCTTGTTCTGTGGCCGCAACGGCGGCGCCTTGACGGCCTCCGCGGAACCCGCGGGCGCTTCGATCGTGATGCTCACGCTCGCCTCCCGAACAGACCCTGCGGACGGAGGAACAGCACGAGCAGGAACACCACGAAGACGCCGAGCAGCGAGCTTTGGCCACCCAGGTAGATCGTGGTGAGCTGCTCGACCAGGCCGATCAGCAGGCCGCCGACGAGCGCTCCGACGACGTTGCCCATCCCGCCGAGCACCACGACCACGAACGCCGTGATGTTGAACTGCTCCCCCAGCGTCGGCGTCACGGTGACCAGCGGGCCGGCGAGCACCGCCGCGGCGCCGGCGCAGGCCGTGCCGATGGCGAAGGTCAGCGTGTGCATCCGGCGGACGTTGATGCCGACCAGTGACGCGCCCGAGGCGTTCGCGGCGACCGCGCGGATCGCCGTGCCGAGGCGGGTGCGCCGCAGCAGCCAGTACAGGAGGCCGCCGAGGACGACCGCGCCGAGGAACGCGTACAGCCGCGAACCCGCGACCACCGCGCCCAGCAACGGGAACTGGAAGTCTCCGGGCAGGTCGATCGCCTTGGGCTCGGCGCCGAAGAACATCAGCAGCCCGTTCTCCAGCAGCAGTGACAAGCCGAGCGTGATGAGCAGCTGGTTCTCCAGCGATCCGCCGCCCGCGCCCGACAGCAGTCCACGGTGGACGGCCGCGCCCAGCAGGAACAACACGGGCACCGCGACGATCAGCGTCAGGTACGGGTGCAGGCCGGTCGCCTGGATCACGCCGAAGGACAGGAACATCGCCACGGTGAGGAACGCGCCGTGGGCGAAGTTGACGATGTCGAGCACGCCGAAGATCAGCGTCAGGCCCATCGCGATCAGGCCGTAGAGCCCGCCGGTCAGGATGCCGGTGACCACCGACTGCCAGACCACCAGGCCGCTGCCCGACTGCAGCAGCGCGACGACGACCGCGACGACGAGGACGGCGGCGACGATGCCGGCGCGGCTCAGGAAACCCTTGTCCGCGCGGGCTTTCCGGTCGGGTGGTGCGGTGTCGGGCACGACGGGCGCCCCGGTGTCGAGTTCGGTCATGGTCGCCACGCCACCCTGTAGTCGGGCCGGGATTCGGCTTTTTCGGGGGGATACACCTGCTGGACCCGCCCGTCCCGGACCTGCATCAGCACCGGGAAGGCGTTGCGGTTGTCGCCGTTGGGCGCGAACTGGATCTGCCCGCGGCCGACGGTCAACGGGGACACCTGCGCGGCGGCGATCGCGTCCCGCACCTTCTCGGGGTCGGTGCTCGCGGCCTGCTCGACGCCGTGCGCGATCACCTGGACGGCGTCGTAGGACAGGACCGCGCCGGTGCGCATCGGGTCGCCGTAGAGCTTCTGGTACTTCTCGCGCAGCGCGACGGTCTCGGGGTTGGTCGCGTCGTAGTGGTAGTTGGTGCTGAAGTAGAGGTTGCCGAGCGCGGCCGCGTCGGCGACGAACTTCGGCTGGTCGTACGCGCCGTTCGAGACGCCCCAGACCGCGCTGAGGTCCGGCTTGACCGAGGCGATCGCCTTGGCCGCCAGCAGGCTGTCGCGGTAGTAGCCGGCGACGGCCAGCACGTCCGCGCCGGACGCCTTGACCTGCGTGACCTGGGCGGTCAGGTCGCTGACGGTGGTGGCGTCGTAGCTGATGTTCGGGCCGACCCCGATGCCCAGCTGCTTGGCCGCGGCGGTGAAGGCGTCGGCCGCGCCGCTGCCGAAGTCGCTCTGCTCGTGCAGGAAGGCGACCTTGCGGACGGGCTTGCCCGCCTGCTCGGACACCGCCTTCAGGTACTGGGCGGCGGCCGTCGCGATCGCCTTGCTGCCCGGCTGCACGCGGAAGGAGTACTTGTAGCCGTGGGAAAAGATCGCGTCGGACGCGGTCACGTCCATCACGAACGGGACCCGGTTGCGTTCGGCCACGACGGCGACGTTGGTGGACACCGCGCTCTGGTAGGTGCCGACCAGGCTGACCGCGCCGGCCGAGATCAGCCGCTGGGCCTCGCTCTGCCCGATGTCGGCCTTGCCCTGCGTGTCCCCCGTGACCAGCTCGACCTTGCGGCCGCCGAGCGACTTGATGCCGCCGGCGGCGTTGATCGCGTCGACCGCCAGCTGCGCGCCGCGGCGCATCTGCAGGCCGTCGACCGCGTTCGAGCCGCTGACCGGGTGCAGTGCCCCGATCTTGACCGGGCCCTCGTCCCGCCCCGCGGCGGCGCCCCCGGCCCCCATCGGAGCCGATCCCCCGCACCCGGTCGCGAGCAGGGCCAGCGCCCCGAGTCCCGCGACGAGCATTCGTGCGGACATGTCACCTCTTCCCACTGGAAGGGCTGTCGTTCCGCTAAGCGAAACGCCAGGTTTGTTGCCGGTCATCGTGACACCCGGCCCGACGTCAGGTCAACATCTGCGCATAACTTGACGGACACGTGCGATCAGTGCGAACTTGGGAAACACCGAGAGACGTCGCTACGAAACCAGACGTTCACAAGCGTTCCCCCCGGCGAAACGGCATCGAACTCCGGGCCGCCGGACGAGAAAGGCAGGTAAGCACCATGACGGGCGCTTTGTCCGGGATCCGGGTGCTCGACACCGCCACCCTGTTCGCCGGCCCGCTGGCCGCCACGCTGCTGGGCGACTACGGCGCCGAGGTGATCAAGATCGAGCACCCGAACGGCGACCCCGTCCGCAGCCACGGCGCGCAGCGCGACGGCGTCGGCCTCTGGTGGAAGATGCTCGGCCGCGGCAAGAAGGCGATCACCCTCTACCTCGGCTCCCCCGAGGGCCAGGAGATCTTCAACCAGCTGGTAGCCGACGCGGACGTCGTCGTCGAGAACTTCCGGCCCGGCACCCTCGAACGCTGGGGCCTCGGCTACGACGAGCTCAGCAAGATCAACCCCGGCCTGGTGCTCACCCGCGTCACCGGGTTCGGGCAGATCGGCCCGTACGCCAAGCGGCCCGGCTTCGGCACGCTCGCCGAGGCGATGAGCGGCTTCGCGGCGATCACCGGCGAGCCCGACGGGCCGCCGACGCTGCCGCCGTTCGGCCTCGCCGACGGCATCGCCGCGCTGACCACCGCCTACGCCGTGATGACCGCGCTGCGCGCCCGGGACCAGACCGGCCGCGGGCAGGTCGTCGACCTGGCCATCATCGAGCCGATCCTCACGCTGCTCGGGCCGCAGATCATCGCCTACGACCAGCTCGGCACGCTGCAGCCGCGCACCGGGAACCGCTCGACGAACAACGCGCCGCGCAACACCTACCGCACCCGCGACGGCAGCTGGGTCGCCATCTCCACCAGCGCGCAGTCCATCGCCGAGCGTGTGATGCGGCTGGTCGGGCGGCCGGAGCTGATCGACGAGCCGTGGTTCGCCAGCGGCGCCGAACGCGCGCAGCACGCCGACCTGCTCGACGACGCCGTCGGCTCGTGGATCGCCGAGCGCGACCGCGACGACGTCGTCAAGGCGTTCGAGGAGGCCCAGGCCGCGGTCGCGCCGATCTACACCGCCGCCGACGTCATGACCGACCCGCAGTTCGCGGCGCTGGGCACCATCGCCACGGTCGAGGACGCCGAGCTGGGGCCGGTGAAGATGCAGAACGTGCTGTTCCGGCTGTCCGAAACACCCGGCGGGATCACCTCGGCCGGGGCGCCGCTGGGCGCGCACACCGCCGAAGTCCTCGGCCGCCTCGGCCTCGGCGAGCCGGAACTCGCCGCCCTGCGCGAAAAAGGCGTGATCAAGTGAGCGAGGTCCTGCGCAGCTGGCTCTACGTTCCGGCCGACCGCCCGGACCGGATCAAGAAGGCGCTGGACAGCGAAGCCGACGCCGTGATCATCGACCTCGAAGACGCCGTCGCCGCGGCGGCCAAGGACGAGGCCCGGCGCAACGCACTGTCCGCTTTGGACGACGGCGCGAAGGCGTTCGTCCGGATCAACGCGCCGGGCACCCCCGCCGGTGAAGCCGACATCAAGGCACTGACCGGAGCCGTGGGTGTGCGCGTGCCGAAATGCGAGGACCCCGGTGAGCTGCGCCGGGTCGCCGACGCGCTCGGCGTGCCGGTGTACCCGGTGCTGGAATCCGCGCTGGGCGTGGAAAACGCCCTCGCGATCGCCACCGCGCACCCGCTCGTCGCCGGGATCTCCCTCGGTGAGGCCGACCTCGCCGCGGACCTGCGCGTCGCCGGCGGGGACGCGCTGACCTGGCCGCGCTCGCGGGTCGTCGTCGCCGCGCGGGCGGCCGGGCTGCCGAGCCCGGTGCAGAGCGTCTGGACCGCCGTGCGCGACCTCGACGGCCTGCGCACCAGCACCGAAGCCGGGCGGGCGGCCGGGTTCTTCGGCCGGTCGGTGATCCACCCCGCCCAGATTCCCGTGGTGCACGAGGTTTGCGCCCCCGATCCCGCGGAAACCGCCTGGGCGAGCGACCTGCTCGACCACCTCGAAACCACGGGGTCGGCGGCCTGGATCGACCACCACGGACAGTTCGTCGACGCCGCGATCGTGGCCCGCGCCCGCTGGGTGCTCGCGCTCGCCGGTTCGGAAGCAAAGGAAGGCCAGCACTCATGACGCGTCCCCAGGATCCGCTGCTGTCGGCGGTCGCCGGCGGGGTCCGGCTGATCGAGCTCGGGCAGCCGTTCTTCACCGGCATGCCCTGCTCGCCGAACCACCCCGGGTTCCGGATGACCCTGATCCGCCGCCACGGCGACATGCGCCGCCCGGACGGCGGCTCGGCCGCCAACGAGATCATCGTGACCGGCGGGCACGTCGGCACCCACATCGACGCGCTCTCGCACGTCAGCCACGACGGCAAGCTGCACGGCGACGTCGACGCCGCGGAGGCCCAGCAGGGCGGCGTGTTCCGCACGCACGGCGCCGAGAACCTGCCCGGCCTGCTGCGGCGGGCGGTGCTGCTCGACGTGGCCGCCGTCCACGGCGTCCCCACGCTCGAGCCGGGCTACGGCGTCACGGCCGAAGACCTGGACGCGGCGGCCAAGCGGGCGGGCACCGAGCCCGGCGCCGGTGACGTCGCCCTGATCCGCACCGGCTGGGCACGCAACTTCGACGACGCCGTTTCCTACATGGGCAAGGAAACCGGCGTCCCCGGCGCGACGACGTCGGCGGCGGAATGGCTGGCGGCGCGGGGTGTCGTCGCGACCGGCGCGGACACCACGGCCTACGAGCAGATCCCGGCCGGCGCCGGGCACGCCGTGCTGCCGGTGCACCGGATCCTGCTGGTGGAGTCGGGCATCTTCATCATGGAGCACCTGAACCTCGAGGCGGTGGCCGAGGAAGGCATCCACGAGTTCGTGTTCGTGCTGGCGCCGCTGCGGATCGTCGGCGGCACCGGCTCGCCCGTGCGTCCCCTCGCGGCGGTGAGCGCATGAGTCCCACGATCGTGCAGCAGCTGGCCGCGTTCGCCGCGTCGGTACGGGCCAAGGGACTGCCGCCGGAACTGCGGGACGACGCCGCCCGGCGCGTCCTCGACGTCCTCGGCAACAGCCTCGCGGCGACCGCCGAACGGCCCGCCGCGGCCGTCGGCGCGCTGGTCCGCGAGTGGGGCGGCGACGGGCGGGCGACGGCGATCGGCACCGGCGACCGGCTGCCCGAGCCGAGCGCGGCCCTGCTCAACGGCACGCTCGCGCACTCGCTCGACTTCGACGACACACACCTGCCCTCGGTGCTGCACCCGTCGGCGTCCGTGGTGCCGGCCGCGCTCGCCGTCGCGGAGGCCCGCGGCGCGACCGGCGCCCAGCTGCTGGACGCGATCGGCGTCGGCGTCGAGATCACGGTCCGGCTCGGCATGGCGGGGTACGACGAGGAACTCGGCAACTCGGTGTTCTTCGAGCGCGGCCTGCACGCGACGGCGATCTGCGGCGCTTTGGGTGCCGCGGCGGCCGCCGCGATGCTGTCCGATGTGGACGCCGAAGGGATCGCCGACGCGCTCGGCATCGCCGCGAGCATGGGTTCGGGACTGCTGGAGGCCAACCGCACGGGCGGTACGGTGAAGCGCGTCCACTGCGGCTGGGCGGCCCACGCGGCGGTGACGGCGGCCGGCATGGCACGCCACGGCATCACCGGCCCGCCGACGGTGCTGGAAGGCCGGTTCGGCCTGCTGCAGGCGTTCTGCGGCGACCAGTCCGATGTGGACGCGATCGTCGACGGCCTCGGCGAGCGGTGGGAGCTGCCCGGGATCTTCTTCAAGCCCTACCCCTGCAACCACTTCACGCACGCGGGCATCGACGCGGCCCGGCGGCTGCGTGCTCGCGGTGTCGACCCGGCCGAGATCGAGTCGCTGGAACTCGGCGCGCCGACGGCGGTGCTGCGCACGATCGGTGAGCCGCGCGAGTCGAAGATCCGGCCTCAGTCGGGCTACCACGCGGCGTTCTCCGGCCCGTACACGGTGGCGGCCGGGCTCTTGGGCGGCGGCGGACTGGGCGTCTTCCACGACGACTTCACCGACTCGGCGGCGGCGGACCCGGCCCGGCTGGCACTGGCGGCGAAGGTGCACTGCGTGCCGGACGCCCGTTGCGACGAGATCTTCCCCCACCAGTTCCCGGCGGTCCTGCGGGTGCGGCTGCGCGACGGCCGCGAGCTGGAGGAGCGCGTCGACGCCAACCGGGGCGGGCCGGAGAACCCGTTGTCGGCCCAGGAGCTGGCGACGAAGTTCCGGCTCAACGCGGCGCGGGTGCTGCCGGAGGACGTCAGCACGCGGATCACGGAGCTGACCTACGGGCTCGCGGAGCTGGGTGACCTGACGGAGCTGACCAGCCTGCTCCGCACCTGACCGGTAGTCATCCGGCCAGGTGTTACCTGTCCTACTTCGTGAACACTTCGTGATCATGTTCACCGGATCGATCGGCGACTGTGCCGGATCGGGCGTACCCCGGGGCAAAAGCGTCGGGGCACGCCCGGATTCCGGTCTATGAAGTATGACTGTCATGGACGAGAAGCGGCCGGTTTCGGGTCGCGACTGGGTCGCCCGGGAGATCGAGAAGCTGCTGAAGAATCCGCCCGAGCAGCCGGTGAAGAATCCGCGAGCTTGGCTGTACGAAAGTGCGAAAAACGCGGCGTTCACCCAGTTGAGCAAGCGGAAGAAGCGTCAGGAGGTCTTCTCCGAGGAGGATCCCGAGCCCGCCGGTCCGGTGACCGACGACTACCGGAGCTTGCGCAACGAACGGGACGTGCGGAAGTTCCAGGAACGCATCCTGGCCGTGGTGCGCACGCACCACCGCGACGATGTCGAACTGTACTGCGAATTGCAGCGAGGCGAGTGCACCGCGGACGAGCAGGCGAAGCGCCTGGGTGAGCCGAGGAACGTGCTCGACAACCGGCACCGGCGCGCCCGGAAGGCGGTGGCCAAGGCCGCCCCGGTGGTGGCGCTCGTGACCGATCCGGGCGAGGGACCGAACCGCTGCGTCGTGCCGCTCAGCCTCGCTCGCGAGTTGGGCGACTCGCCGGAACTGGTGCGCAAGGTCGGCACCCACATCGGCGGCTGCGAGAAGTGCGGCCGCCGCCTCGACGACCCGAACGGCTTGGGCAGGGTCGTGCTGGCCGTCACCGGTGCGCTGCTGGGCGGCACTCTGCTCACCCGGCTGCTCGGGTTGTCGAAGGCCGCGAAGATCACCGCCGGCGCCACCGCGATCGTGACCGCGGCGATGGCCACGGCCCTGCTCCTGCCGAGGGCACCGGAGCCCGGGCCGGCGCAGCCACTCCCCACACCCCGGCCGCAACCGGCGGTGATTCCCCCGGCCGCGACCGTCGCGCGGCCCGTGCGGCCCGTCCAGTCCGCGCCGCCGTCGCGCCGGCCGACCGGGACCACCACGACCACCCAGGTGCCACCGGCCGGCACGACAGCGCCGTCGCTCACGCCGTCCGGTGGCGGCGCGAATCCCGCCCGCTCGAACGTCACCGGGTCGTCGGTCCGCCCCCGGCGCATCGTCGCGGGCGACGGCGAATGCGCCGACGAGCCGCACTACTCGGTCGTGCGGGTGACCGTCACGCCCGGCGCCACGTCGGCGAAGATCCTCCTGACCGCCGCCGGCACCACCAGCCCGCTGCCGATGTCCGGCTCCGCCGACGGCACCGAATGGACCGGCCGCGTCGGATCCGTCCCGAACGAGGACGCGCACGGCCGTCTCGGCGTCGCTGTCGAGATCGTCGGCGCGAACGGCCCGCGCACGGTTGAGCTGGGACACGTCGAACTCTGCGAGTGCCGGCGATGAACTCCGTCTTCGTCTCCTACGCCCACGACGGCGAACCGCACCGGACCGCGGTGCTCACGCTGTCGGAACTGCTGGTGCGCAACGGCATCGACGTCGGCCTCGACCTGTGGTCCGACGGGGTCCGGCGGGACTGGGGTGCCTGGGCGACCGAGAGGATCACGACCGCCGGCTTCGTCCTCGTCGTCGCGTCGCCGGAGTACCGGCGTGTCGGCGACGGCCTCGCCGGCCCCGCCGACCGGCGCGGCGTGCAGGCCGAAGCCGCGACGTCGAGGACCCTGTTCCTGCAACCGAGCTGTGCCGGTCACTACGTGATCACGGGACTGACCGACGCCGGAGTCGAAGACCTGCTGCGCACGATCACCGGGCAGCCGCGCCGGGTGCGCCCACCGCTCGGCGAGGTTCCCCGTGTTGACCTGACCTCAGCGCATCAGGCGCGGGAACAGGTCGCGGACGCCGCGCCGGAAGTCGTCGAGGGCGTCTTCGGCGCCGGAGAGGTGGCGCAGCAAGGCCTGCTGGAACAAGCCGTCGAAGAGCGCGTAAGCCTCGGACGGCGAGCAGTTCGGCTCCGACTTCGCCAGGTCCGCGTACGCGGAGACGTTGCGCCAGATCATGTCCGACAACCCGGAGTCGATCTCGGCGACGTCGGCGCGGAACGCTTCCTCGAACATCGACTGCGTGCGCAGGTCGTACCAGAGGCGGTGCATCAGCGGGGCTTCTTCGAGCGCCGCCGCCAGCCCGTCGGCGCACGCGGCAGCGAGGTCCGCAGGCGTGTCGGCGGACCCGACCCCGCCCTCGTACCGCTGCACGCACGCCTCCTTGTAGCGGCGCACGCAGTAGGTGATCAGCTCGACCTTGTCGGCGAAGTAGTAGTGCAGCAGGCCGTGCGAGAACTTCGTGTGCTCGGCGATCGTGCGCAGGCTCGTGCGCGCGTAGCCGAGGTCGGCCAGGGCGAGCAACGCCGCGTCGGCCAGTTCCCGGCGGCGGTCCTCGAACTTGTCGACTCGGCGCCTCACGGCGGCTGCGCTGGTCACCGGCCGAACATACCATCGAGCACTTCTCTGACCAATCGTCCAAGAAAATCTTGACATTCGTCCAAACGGCGGCCAAGGTCGTCACCAGCCGCCGGCGGAGTTCGGAAGGGACGACGATGTCTCTGTTCTTCTACCTGGAAAAAGGCGCTTCCCTGGACCCCGGGGCGCCCTGCCTCACCCTCGACGGGGTCTCCCGCTCCTACGGCGAAGTCGTCGAACTCGCCGAGGCCGTCGCCCGCGCCCTGCGCCGGTCGGGGGTCGCGCCCGGCGACAAGGTCGGCATCCTCTCGGCCAACGACCCCACCGCGTTCACCTGCGTCTTCGGCATCTCCCGGGCCGGCGCGGTCTGGTGCCCGATCAACCCGCGCAACGCCGCCGGCGAAAACGCCGAACTCCTCGACCTGTTCGACTGCGGCACCTTGCTCTTCCAGCCCGCCTTCGAGGACCTGGTCCGCAAGATCGCCCCGAACTTGCCGAAGCTGACCACGCTCGTGCGGCTCGGCGAGGGCGACGACTTCGCACCCGGGTTCCAGAACTGGCTCGGCCTCGCGAAAGACGACCCCTCCGCCGCGGCGCCGCAGCCCGACGACGTCGTCGCCCTCGTCGGCACCGGAGGCACCACCGGCCGCCCCAAGGGCGTCATGCTCACCGACCGCAACCTCGAGGTCATGTCGGCGATCACGCTGATGAGCTACCCCTTCGAGGGCCGCCCGGTGTACCTGGCGCTGGCGCCGCTGACCCACGCGGCCGGCGTCCTGTGCTTCCCGGTCCTCGCCCGCGGCGGCGAGGTGGTGATCATGCCCAAGCCCGACGTCGGCCGGTTCCTCGAGCTGATCGAACGCCACGGCGTCACCCACACGTTCCTGCCGCCGACGCTCATCTACCTGGTGCTCGGCCACGAAGCCCTGGACACGACGGACCTCTCGTCACTGCAGTGCTTCTGGTACGGCGCCGCGCCGATGTCGACGACGCGGCTCACCGAAGCGCTCGACCGGATCGGGCCGATGGCCCAGCTCTTCGGCCAGTCCGAGGCGCCGATGATGATCTCGACGCTGTCGCCCGCCGAGCACCGGCACCCGGACGGCACCGTCCACACGGGACGCCTGTCGTCGGCCGGGCGGCCGTCGCCGCTGGTCACCGTGGCCATCCTGGACGACGACGGAAACCCGGTGCCGCAAGGGGAACGCGGCGAGATCTGCGTGTGCGGCTCGCTGGTGATGGCCGGCTACTACCGCAACCCCGAGGCGACGGCGGAAGCGTCCGCCCACGGCTGGCACCACACCGGCGACATCGGCTTCCTCGACGGCGAAGGCTTCCTCCACATCGTCGACCGCGCCAAGGACATGGTCATCACCGGCGGGTTCAACGTCTACTCCGCCGAAGTCGAGCAGGCCGTGCTGGCCCACGACGCCGTCCGAGACTGCGCCGTGATCGGCCTGCCCGACGACAAGTGGGGCGAGCGCGTCACCGCCGTCGTCCAGCTGAGACCCGGCGCCGAACTGGACACCGGCGAGCTGATCGCGTTCGTCAAGGACCGCATCGGCAGCGTCAAGGCACCCAAGCAGATCGAAGTCTGGCCGGAGCTCCCCCGCTCGACCGTCGGCAAGGTCCTCAAGGCCGAGATCCGCACGACCCTCACCGCACAGCTGGAAGGAACACGATGAAACTCGCCCTGTACCTGCCGAACTTCCGCGACAAGGTGACCGTGCCGGAGCTCGAGGACCTGACCGCGCTCGCCGAGGACCTCGACTTCGACAGCGTCTGGACGCTCGACCGGATCATCGTGCCGGAGACGTCGGACACCGAGGAGATGCAGTACGCCTTCGGCATGATCGAGGGGTTCCCCAAGGGCCTGCCGGTCAGCTCTCGGGGCGAGTTCCTGCAGGGCATGCCGCTCATCCCGTGGCTCGCGGCCAAGACGTCGAAGCTGCGGATCGGGATGAGCATCATCGACACGCCCTACCGCTCCCCCGGCGTCCTCGCCGCGGAGCTGGCCACCATCGACCACCTCTCGGGCGGCCGGCTCAACGTCGCCGTCGGCTCCGGCTGGATGCCCGAGGAGTTCGCCGCCGCGAGCGCGTCGCACATCTTCCCCAAGCGGCACAAGCACGTCCGCGAAACCCTGGAGATCATGCAGGGCATCTGGACCAACGATCTGTTCGAGTACCACGGCGAGTTCGCCGACTTCCAGCGCAGCGGGTTCGGCGCCAAGCCGGTGCAGAAGCCGCACCCGCCGATCTTCTTCAGCGGTCTCAAGGACGCGAAGCGCTCGGCTGCCCGCATCGCGAAGTACGGCCTGTCGGGCTGGATCGGCATCCAGGACTCGCCGGACGACATCAAGCGCTGGCGCACCGAGATCCAGCGTGAGCTGGAGGCGCTCGACACGCCGCGCTCGGTCGACGACCTCGAGATCTCCAGCATGATCTGGTTCGTCATCACCGACCAGGACATGGACCAGTCGTTCCTGGGCAAGGGCACCAACCTGCTCGTCGGCTCGGAACGGCAGATCACCGACCAGCTCAAGCGGTACCAGGAAGCCGGGCTGACGATGCCGTTCCTGTGGCCGCCCTTCCAGGACGTCCCGGTGGCGAAGACACTCGACGACATGAAGCGCCTGAAGGAAGAAATCCTGCCCAAGATCGAAGCGATGTGAGAGGAACCAGCATGTCCGAACTCGAGGGAAAGCGCGTCTTCGTCACCGGCTCCGGCGCGGGCATCGGCAAGGCGATCGCGGCGCTGTTCACCGAACGCGGCGCCCGGGTGGTCGTCAGCGACATGAACGCCGACGCGGCCAAGCAAGCGGCGGACGAGATCGGCGCCGCGGGTGTCGCCAACTGCGACGTCACCGACGAAGGCCAGGTCCAGGCGGCCATCCAGGAGGCGGTCGACCTCCTCGGCGGCCTCGACGTCCTGGTCAACAACGCCGGCATCGAGGTGTCGTCGCCGCTGCTGCAGCAGTCGACGGAGAGCTTCGACAAGATCTTCGCGGTCAACGTGCGCGGCACGTTCGTGGCGATGAAGGCGGCGACCCCGCACCTGCTGGAGTCGAAGGGCAACATCGTCAACATCGCCTCGATCGCGGGCGTCGGCGGCAGCCCGCTGCTCGGGTCGTACTGCGCGACGAAGGCCGCGGTCATCCAGCTCACGCGCGTCGCGGCGGTCGAAATGCGGCCGGCGGGGATCCGCGTCAACGCGGTCTGCCCGGGCTTCGCGGACACGGCGATGGTCGAGCGCCTGGTCCCCGACTTCGAGGCGGCGACCCAGGTGCCGTTCGGCGACCTCGTCGCGGCGAAGCAGGGCCGGCTGGGCACCCCGCAGGACATCGCGGAGGTGGCGGCGTTCCTGGCGTCCGACCGCGCGAGCTGGGTCACCGGCAGCCACTACGTCCTCGACGGCGGGTTGACGGCGTCGCTGGTGTGACGGACCGGCCGGCGGGTCGTGCCCCGGCCCGCCGGCCCCCTCACTCGAAGAACTTCAGGCTGAACCCGGTGTCGGTGGTCGCGCCCGGGACGTTCGCGCGGCGGTACGTCGTCGAGCCCCACCAGCAGAACGAGCCCGTGTACCAATAGCGGTTCGCCCAGGAGTACGGCGTGCCCTTCGGGACGGCGTGGAACATCAGCGGGAACTTCGGGCCGGCGGGCGGACTGGTCGCGATGTCGCCGTTCAGCAGCACGAAGGTGTTGTGGCCGGGGCCGTTGACGTACAGCGTCGGGTCCCAGCCGGTCATCATGGTCGCGCGGTTCGAGCCGAAGAGGCAGCCGTTCGCCTTGTACCAGTCCCACACGTAGGTCGGGTCGCCGCCGGCGCGCAGGCGGATCTCGGCGATGCAGTACTGGTCGCTCCAGCTGCCGTTGGCCGAGTAGACGATGTGCAGCTGACCGTTGGGATCCTTGATGGCCTCGGGTGCTTCGTTGATGTAGGGGTTGCCGACGACCCGCTCCCAGCTTTCCCGCGGCTGCGAGATGACGTACCGCGCGCCGGTCGGGGTGGTGGGGCTGCTCATCCGGGCGATGTAGAGGTTCTGCTCGACGTTGGTGTCCCCGGCCCACCCGGACCAGACGAACCAGCGCTGGCCGTTGAAGGTGAAGAGGGTCCCGTCGATGGCCCACTTCCCGTCGGGCAGCGCGAGCTGGGTCTCGGCGGTGTACCCGCTGTCGGCGACGGCGGAGCTGATGACGAACATCCGGTGCGCGGCCCCGGTACCGGCGGTGAAGTAGACGTAGAAGCGGCCGCCGTCGGTGACGATCTCCGGCGCCCAGACTTCCCCGCGCCCGCGGGTGTCCGACCAGATCTGCCTCGCGGCGGCGCTCGCGAGGCCGTCGGGCGAGGACGCTTGCCGGACAGCGATGCCCCCGCCGGTCGACTGGACGGAGACGTAGGTGGAGCCGACCCGCAGGACGCTGGGATCGGCGGCTCTGACGGAGGTTTGGCCGGCTTCGGCGGCCGGACCGGCGAGGATCATCGTCAGGAACAGCAGGAACGCGGCGGCGAGCTTCATGACCCCACCCCTCGGTCGGGTTCCGGTGGACCTCAGGCAGGATCACCGGTGATCGAGACGATTCGGTAGGGCCCCGGGCACTTGCTCGATTCAGTGACGCCGAAATTGGTCTGAACCGGTGACCGGGACAACCTCAGTCGAGGCAGAACTCGTTGCCCTCGACGTCCTGCATCACGATGCACGACTCGTTGTACTCGTCGGCGTACAGGGTCTGGAAGTGGCTCGCCCCCAACGCGATCAGCCGGTCGCGCTCGGTCTCCAGCGCCGCCAGCCGCTCCTGACCCACCAGTCCCGTGCCGACCCGGACGTCCACGTGGACCCGGTTCTTCACGACCTTGCCCTCCGGCACCCGCTGGAAGAACAACCGCGGCCCCACACCCGACGGGTCGGCGCACGCGAACGCCGCCCCTTGACGCTCGGCGGGCAACGACGCGTCGAACTCCGCCCAGGACGCGAACCCCGGCGGTGCCGGCGGGACCTCGTAGCCCAGCACCTCGCACCAGAACCGGGCCACCCGCTCGGGCTCCGCGCAGTCGAACGTGATCTGTACCTGCCTGATCGTCCCCATCCGATCACCCTAGACGGCCCGGGTCCCGCCGCGGTCCCGGGCCGCCGGCGGGCTCAGCGGACCATCGCGTCGTGGCCCAGGAGATCACCGAACACCGAGATCGCGCGGTCGATCGCGTCGTCGTCGACGCCCGCGTGCGTCACCGCGCGGATGCGGTCCGTGCCCAGCTCCTCCACCCGGATCCCGCGCCTGCGGGCCGCCTCGATCAGGGTGCGGGTCGTGTAGCGGTCGTCGCGGACCTTGAAGAACACCATGTTCGTCAACGGCGGGCCCGGGTCCAGCCGGACGCCGGGGATGCGCGACAGGCCGCGCGCCAGCCGGGCCGCGCGGGCGTGGTCCTCGGCCAGGCGCTCGGTCATGTCCGTCAGCGCCACGATGCCGCACGCCGCGATCATTCCCGCCTGGCGCATGCCGCCGCCGAGCATCTTGCGCATGCGCCGGGCCGCCGCGATCGTCACGCGGTCGCCCACCAGCACCGAGCCGATCGGCGCGCACAGGCCCTTCGACAGGCAGATCTGCACGGTGTCCGCGTGCTTGGCCACCTCGGCCGCACTCACGCCGAGGGCCACCGCCGCGTTGAACAGCCGGGCGCCGTCGAGGTGCAGGGCGATGCCGTGCGAGCGGATCAGCCGCGACACCTCGCTGAGGTAGTCCAGCTGCAGCGGCAGCCCGCCGCAGCGGTTCTGCGGCGTCTCCAGGCTGAGCACGGCCGGCGGCGCGATCTGCGGGTCGCTGCGGTCGACCGCGCACGCCTCGGCGATCGCCGCCGGGTCGATCGTGCCGTCGGGCAGGTTCGGCAGCGGGTCGTAGACGATGCCGCCGCACAGCGACGCGCCGCCCGCCTCGTAGACGTACACGTCGGACTCGTGCCCGACGATCGCCTTGCCGCCGCGCGGGCAGTGCGCCAGCAGCGCGGTCAGGTTGGCCATGGTGCCGCTCGGCATCAGGCAGCCGGCCTGCTTGCCGAGCAGCTCGGCGGCGAGCTGCTCCAGCCGGTCCACGGTCGGGTCCTCGCCGTAGACGTCGTCGCCGAGCGGGGCGCGCGCGGCGGCCTCGAGCATCGTGGGCGTGGGCAAGGTGAACGTGTCGCTGCGCAGCTCGACGTAAGTGTCCTGAGTGGACGACGTCTCCGGGCGGAGGGTCGCGAGGTCGTCGGCGAAGGTGGTCACAAGGGTCTCCTCGGAAGTCAGCGGGTGGCCATGCGTTCGCGGAGGCTCCGCGGGCGCATGTCGGTCCAGACGGTGTCGATGTGGGCGAGGCATTCCTCGCGCGTGCCGGTGACGCCGGCGCTCAGCCAGCCCGGCGGCAGGTCGCGGCCGGCGGGCCAGAGCGAGTACTGGTCTTCGTCGTTGCGGACGACGGTGAACGTCACGGCGTGCTCCGGGGTTCGGTGAGGGACCGGACGGCGTCGTCGAGCCCGACTTCGGCCTGGCTCCAACGCCAGCGGCGGTCCTCGGCCGCGGCGCGGATCCGGGCGAACGCAGTCTCGGCTTCGGTGACGGCGGCGAGCACGGACGGCCGCGCCGGGCCGCCGCCGTGCGCCGCCTGCTGCGCGACGTCGGCCGGGTCGAGCGCGTGCTGCCCGCCGAGGCGGGCCCGGGCGGCTTCGTGCAGCGGGAGCCCGGCGGCCAGCGCCTCCTTCGCGATGGCGCCGACGTCGTGGTGGGCCTGCCGGAACGGGACACCGGCGTCGACGAGCCGTTCGGCCAGGTAAGTTGCCGCGGTCTGGCCATCGACGGCCCGCGCGTACATCCGCTCCGGCACCGGTTCGGCCCCCTCGACGACCAGCCGCAGCAGGACGACGGCGTCGGTCGCGGCTTCGAGGGCCGACCACGCCGGGGCGACGGCCTCGGTGCCGACGGCGATCGCGTTGGTGAACCGCGCGGTGGCCATCGCGCTCGCCGACGCGGTGAACGCGCCGAGCGGGGCGAGCGCGCGGCCCTGGACGTGTTCCAGCAGGAACGGGTTGCGCTTCTGCGGCATCATCGAGCTCGACCCGACGACGTCGTCGGCGAGCCGCAGCAGCCCGGCCTCGGCGCTGGTCCACGCCTGGAAGTCGTGCGCGACGCGGCAGAGCAGCACGCCGAGCACGGTGGCCGCGGAGAGCTGGCGCAGCACCAGGTCCCGCGACGCGACGGCGTGCAGCGAGTTCGGGATCGGCGTCGCGAAGCCGAGCAGCGCGGTGGTGCGGTGCTGGTCGACCGGCAGCGACGTGCCGCCGACCGCGCCCGCGCCGAGCGGGTTCTGGTCGATCTCCGCGCCGGCCTGCCAGAGGCTTTCGACGTCCCGGACGAGTGCGCTCGCCACGCCGGCGAGGTAGTGGCCGTAGGTGATCGGGACGGCGGGCTGGTGGTGGGTGTAGGCGGGCATGGTGACGTCCGCCCAGCGCCGGGCCCGGTCGAGCAGGGCGCGGCCGAGCGTGTCGGACTCGGCGAGCAGGCGTTCGTGCGGTTCGCGCAGCCGCAGCCGGACGACGGTGGCGTTGAGGTCGTTGCGCGAGCGTCCACTGTGGAGGATGCCGCCGACCTCGGCGCCGAGGGTGTCGATGAGGTAGGACTCGTAGGCGAGGTACCGGCCGCGCGGCGCGGGGAGGTCGTGCAGCGGCGCAAAGCGTTGCCGGCGCAGGCTTTCGATGCCGTTGAGCAGCTCGCCGGCCGGGGCCCGGTCGACGATGCCGCGTTCGGCGAGCATGACGACGTGGGCGCGGTCGACCTGGCTGATGAGGCCCAGTTCGGCGGCGACGGGGTCGGGTGCGGGTGCGGTGTCGCGGTCGAAGAGGATTTCGCGGGCCGCGGCGGAGATGGGGCTGGTGAGCCGGCCGGTCCCGCCTGGGGCGATGGTCATTCGGGTGCTCCTTCCGGGGTGTCCGGGTGGGGTGCGGTGGCCGGCCCGGATGACGTGAATGACTCATTCATGTCGTCAGGCGACATGAATGAGTCATTCACGTCGGTTGCGAGCCGGAGCGCGGCGGTCTGGGCCACGGTGGTGACGAGAAACCGAAGAGTCACCGGGCACCTCCCGGGACGAGGGCGGCACGCAGCCGGTCCAGCCCCGCCGCGGCGGCCGCGCGAGCACCGCGGGGGCGGTCCGCAACGGCGAGGACGTACCCCGCCCGGTCGCGGTAGTCGCGGGCCGGGCGGACGACCGTGCCGTCCGGGCGGGAGATCCGCGCGTCGGCGACGCCGGGCACCGCCGACGCCTTCGCCACCGCATCCCCGGCCGAAAGCACCGACGACGAAGTCGCCGTGAGGAACCGCAGCGACGCACACGCCCGCCGGGTGGCCCGAAGGTCTGGAGGAAGCCCCAGCACCGCGGAAACCTGCGCCGCGACCAGGTCGACGCCGGTCGCCGCGCGGACCAGCTCCGGGATCATTCCGCCGGCCGGGCGCGGGTTCACCTCCATCAGCCGCGGCCCGGACGGCGTCAGCCGGATCTCGACGTGGGCCGCGCCGAAGCCGAGCCCCAGCGCCGTCACCGCCGCGCGGGCCGTGTCGATCAGCGCCGTCTCGTCGAGCGGGGGCAACGCGGCCGGGACGTCGTGGCCGACCTCGACGAAGAACGGCGCCGGTCCGAGGTGCTTGCGCACCACCGCGACCACGACGTCGCCGAACAGCTCCACCGAGTACTCCGGCCCGCTCGCGTACGGCTCGACCAGCACCTGCGCCGGCACCGGCAGCCCGCGTTCGTTGTGCGTCACCGAAAGCAGCGCCGCCGCCTGGGTCGCCACCGCCTCGGGCGTCTCGCACCGCAGCACGCCGACGCTGCCCGAGCCCTCGGCCGGCTTGAGCACCACCGGGAACTCGACGGCCGCCGCGACTGCCTCGGCCACCGAGGTCGCCACCGTGCAGGGCGCCCCGAGCACGGCCCGCTGGTGGGCCTTGTTCCGGCAGTCCGCGACGGCGACCGGATCGGGACCGGGCAGCCCCAGCTTCGCCGCGACCCGCGCGGCGACCGGGATGAAGTACTCCGAGCTGCTCGTCACCCCGGCCGGCTCACCGATGTCCGACTCCAGCACCGCGCACGCGTCCGCCGTGTCGCAGCGGACCACGCGGACGCCGTCCTCGGCCGCGTACGGGTAGCGCGAAGGGTCGGCCGCGGCCAGCACCGGCTCGAACCCGAGCGCCCGCGCCTGCCGCGCGAACAGCCGTCCGGTCCCGGTCGTGTTGCTCTCGACGAGCAGCAGCGTGCGCGTCATGACGCGTCGGCCAGCGAACGACGGCCCCAGTTCAGCCACGTCCACGACCCGCCGGGCTCGGTCGGCGCGACGACCTCGTACGGCTCGGCCGCCCCCGCGTGCGCCAGGCCCTGCGCGCGCAGCCACTCGTCGGAGTACACCGTGTCCTGGTAGCGATAGCCCTCATCGGGCAGCAGCGCGACGACCGTGGCGTCCGGGTTGCGGCGGGAGAACCAGTCGGCGACCTTGAACGACGCGCCGCTGGTCGGACCCATGAACAGGCAGTGCCGCGCGTACAGCTCCCGCGTCGCGGCGAACGCCTCGGCCGCGCCGATCCAGTGCACCTGGTCGTAGCCGGTGTGGTCGACGTTCGGCGGCACCAGGCTGTTGCCGAGCCCGCGCAGCACGCGCGGCCCGTCGGGCTGGCCGAAGATGGCGCTGCGCTGGGTGTCGACGCCGATCAGCGTCAGCTCCGGGACGAGCATCCGCAGGAACGAACTCGTGCCGGACGTCGAACCGCCGGAGCCGACCGCGCCGACCAGGCAGTCCGGGACGCCAATCGTCTCGGCAAGCTGCTCGGCGACCAGCGCGTAGGACCGCGGGTTGTCGGGATTGCTGTACTGGCCCGGTACCCAGTGGTTCGGGTACTCCGCGCGCAGCTCCTCGAGGCGGTCGAGCCGCGCACGCTGGTAGCCGCCGACCGGGCTGGGCTTCGGGCAGATCTCGACGCGCGCGCCGAGGTGTTCGAGACGCCGTTTCAGCGGCGCGTCGATCGCCGGGTCGCCGACGATCGTGAGCGGGTAGCCGCGCAGCCGGCAGACCATCGCGAGGCCGAGGCCGAAGGTGCCCGACGACGTTTCGAGCACGGTCGTGCCAGGCCCGACTTCGCCGCGTTCCTCCGCGCGGTCGAGCATGAACCGCGCGGGCAGCAGCTTCATCAGGCCGAAGGCGGCGACGTGGAAGTTGGGCCGGATGCGGATGATCCGGGGCAGCTCGGTCGCCTCCACGACGGACCGGCTGACAGCGGGGGCAGCAAGGGTCATCGGACTCACCTCTCGGTTTCGAACTGCCAGGTTTCGGTCACGTCGAGCCGCGCCGCGGCGAACTCCAGCCGCGCCGGGGTTTCGGCGTCGGTCGCGTCGAAGAGCAGGCCGGCGACGTCGCCGCTGTGGGCGACCTGCACGCCGACCGCCCCGGCCGAGCGGGCGACGGCGAGGACGTCGTCCAGTCCCGGCACGGGCAGGTGCCGCTGGTTGAGCAGGGTGCTGGCGGTGGCGACGCGGCCGAGCAGGCTCGCGTCGCCGTCCCGTACGGCCCGCCGCAGCAGGCCGCGCAGCGGGCGGAACGCTTCGATCTCCCACGACGTGTAGCGCGCGGGCGTCAGTTCGAGGGTGTCGACGCCGCGCCCGCCCGGGCTGGTGCCGAAACCCAGTACGGACAGGGGCATCAGCTCGCCGAGGTCCTCGATCGGCTCGCCTTCGCGGTGGGCGAAGACCACCGCGCGGCCGCCGTACATGAGCGAGTCGGACGCGGTTTCGGCCTCGACGGCCAGCGCGCCGACCTCGGCCGGGGAGAGCCGGCGGCCGGTCGCGGCGAGGACCGCGCCGATCGCCGACGTCACGTCCGCGGTCGAGGAGCCGAACCCGCGGCACAGCGGGATGTCGCTGGTGATGTCGAGCAGCCCGCCCGGCACCGGGTTCCCGAGCCGGGCGAGGGTGAGGTCGGCGGCGCGGCGGGCCTTGCTGCGCCACGCGGGCCGCACCGTCGTGCCGGTGTCCTCCGTGGGCAGGAAGGTGGCGCGGGTGCTGTAGAGCGGGCACGGCAGGGTGACCAAGCCGCGGCGCAACCGGCCGTCGGCGACGAAAACTCCTTGCAGGATCTCGCCGTGGTGGGCGTCGACGCGGAAGCTGCCCGCGCGCGGGTCGGTGACGGTGGCGGGGGCCGGTGCGGCGACCGCGAGGTCTTCGGTCATGGCGTTCTCCTTCACTCGTCGGCGGTCACGGCGAGCCCGGCCAGCACGGCCCGGGCCAGCTCCGCCACGTGCGGCGGTTCGACCATGTCCCAGTGGTGGCCCGAAACCGGCGTCACCGTGAGCTCGCCGCGCGTGCGGGCGCGCCAGCTCTCCGGCCGCACCTCCGGGCGGCCCTTCACCGGGTGGGTGCCGGTGGAGGTGATGAGGTGGATGCCGGTGTCGACGACCGCCCGGCAGCGGTAGGCCTCGACGGCGTCCTTGCCGGCCAGGTAGACCCGCGCCATCTGCTCGACGACCGCGTTGCCCGCGACTTCGCTCACCATGCCGCGATCGCGGGCTTCGGCGAGCATCTCGTCGAGGGTGTCGACAGCTCCCGGGGCCAGCTTCAGCACGGCCTCGCCGAACCAGGCCAGCGGGTCGCTGGTGTCCACTTCGGGCAGTGGGTTGCCGTAGTCGTCGACGCCGAGCACGGTGGCGTCGATGATGCAGAGGTGCTCGACCGGCCGGCCCGCTTTTTCCAGCTGGGCGGCCATTTCGAAGGCCACCGAACCGCCCTGCGACCAACCGGCGAGCCGGATCGGCCGGTCCCCTGCCACCGGCAGCAGGTCGGCGACGAACGCCGCGGCCAGCTCCTCGATGGTGTGCACCGGGTCCTCGCCGGGCGCGAAGCCGGGTGCCTGCAGGCCGAACACCGGCAGCGCCGGGTCCAGCTCGGCCACCAGCTGCAGGTACGGGAACGGGCTGCCGGCCGTCGGCGGCAGCAGGAACAGCGGCGCGACGCCCGCGCGTCCCGGCGAGAGCGGCACGACCAGTCCCCCGCCGTTGTCCCCGGCGCGGATGAGGTCCGCGAGGGCCCGGATAGTCGGCGCGCGGAAGACCTCGGCCAGGCCGACGGTCGCGCCCAGCTCGGCCTTGACCCGGTCGACCAGCACGACCGCCAGGAGCGAGTGGCCGCCGACGTCGAAGAAGCCGTCCGTGACACCGACGCGGCGACCGAGCAGGTCCTCCCACAGCTTGGCGAGCGCCATCTCCAGCTCGTCACGCGGGAGCACCCCGGACGTCGACACCGGCGCCGCGTCCGGGGCCGGCAGCGCGACCCGGTCGATCTTGCCGTTCGACGTCAGCGGCAAGGTGTCCAATGTGGTCAGAGTCGCCGGGACCATGTACTCGGGCAGGCGTTCGGACAGGTGCGCCCGCAGCTCGTCGGAGTCCACAGTGGACGGCGAGACGTAGCCGGCGAGCGCGCCGTCGCGGACCACCGCGACCGCTTCGATGACGCCGGGACCGCCGACCAGCGCGGCCTCGATCTCGCCCAGCTCGATGCGGTAGCCGCGGACCTTGACCTGGTGGTCGGTGCGGCCGACGAACTCCAGGCGGCCGTCCGGCAGGTAACGGGCCAGGTCGCCGCTGCGGTAGAGCCGGCCGGGCCCGAACGGGTTCGGCACGTACTTCGCCGCGGTCAGCCCCGGGTTGCCGGCGAAGCCGCGCGCGACGCCGGCACCGCCCGCGTACAGCTCGCCGGTGACGCCGGCGGGAACCGGCCGCAGGTGCTCGTCGAGGAGGTAGACCTCGGTGTTCCAGATCGGCCGGCCGACCGAGATCGGCGTGGTCACGCAGTCGGCGGCGGGCAGCAGGTTGATCACGTTGGCCACGGACGTCTCGGTGTGGCCGTACTCGTTGGCCACCACGACGTCGGGGGCGTTCTCGCGCCAGAACTCCAGGGCTTCGGCGGTGAGCTGCTCCCCACCGACCACCAGGTGCGCGGCGGCGTCGGCGGCTTCCGGCGTCAGGCAGCGGCGCAGCGGTTCGAGGTGGGCAGGGGTGAGCTTGACGAAGCTGAACTTCCGGCCGCTGGACAAGACGTCGGCGAGGCCGGCGACCGGGTGCTCGTCCTCCGGCACCAGCGTCACCGTCGTGCCGCACAGCAGCGGCAGGAACAACCCGGTGACGGTGAGGTCGAAGGCGAGCGACGAGTGGACGGGAGCGCCGTCGCCCTCGTCGGCGCGGTAGGCCTGGCGGCACCAGTCCAGGTAGTGCAGCACGCCGCGGTGGCTGATCATCACGCCCTTGGGGCGGCCGGTGGAGCCCGACGTGTAGATGATGTACGCGAGGTTCTCCGGGTCGACGACCGGGTCCCGCCACGGTACGGGGTCGTCGGCGACCGGCTCGTCGGCCAGGAGCTTGACCTCGCCCAGGTCTTCGCCCGCGAACCGGCGGGTGGTGACGAGCACGCGAGCGCCGGCCTGGCGGAGCATGTACTCCTTGCGGTCCTGCGGATAGGCCGGATCCAAGGGGATGTAGTGGCCGCCGGTCTTGAGGACGGCCAGCAGGACCGGCAGCAGCAGCGGGCCGCGTTCGCAGAGCACGCCGACCGGGGTTTCGACGCCGACACCGTGTGTCCGCAGCCGCTGGGCCAGCCGGGTGGCGCGGTCCTCCAGCTCGGCGTAGGTCAACTCGGTCTGTCCACACCGGACGGCGACGGCGTCCGGAGTGGACGCAGCCTGCGCGGCGATCCGGCCGTGCAGCGTGCCGCGCAGGTAGGGCTCGGCGGTGGCGTTCCAGGTTTCCAGGAGCAGCTTCCGCTCGTCCGCGCCGAGCACGTCCACTTCGGACAGCCGGACGCCGGGCTTCCCGGCGAGTTCGGTGAAGAGCCGGACGAAGTGCTCGCCCATCCGCGCCATCCGGACCTCGTCGAACAACGCGGTCGCGTACTCCAGCACACCTTCGACCGAACCGTCGGCCTGCCGGACGAAGGAGATCATCAAGTCGAACTTCGCCGTCGTCGACGGGAGGTCCACACTTGACACTCGCAAGTCACCCAGGTCCGGCGAGCCGTCCGAGGAGTCGTAGACGGCGAACATGACCTGGACGACCGGGGTGTGCGCGAGGTCGCGCTCCGGCGCCAGCTCCTTGACCAGCCGCTCGAACGGCAGGTCCTCGTGCGCCTGGTCGGCCAGCCGGGCCACGCGGACGCGGTCGGCGAGGGTGGCGAAGTCCGGGTCGCCGGACAGGTCGCCGCGGGCGACGACGGTGTTCACGAAGAACCCGACCATGTGCTCCAGTTCGGCCCGGCCGCGGCCGGCGACCGGGGTGCCGACCGCGATGTCCGTGCGGCCGGTGTGCCGGCCGAGCACGACGTACGCGGCGGCGAGCAGGGTCATGAACGGCGTCGCGCCGACGGCCTTGCCCTGCTCGACCACGGCGGAGGCGGCGCCGGCGGGGATGGTGAAGCGGACCGACGCGCCGTGGTGGTCGCGCTGGGCCGGCCGCGGCCGGTCCGCGGGCAGCTCCAGGGTCTCCAGGCCCGCCAGCCGCTCCTTCCAGTACGCGAGGTCGGCGGTGTACGCGTCCACTCGGGACTGTTCCCAGGCCGCGAAGTCCGCGTAGGACAGTTCGATCGGCGGCAGCTCGGCACCGGTGTAGAGCTTGCGGAGGTCGTCCATCAGGATCGGCAGGGACCAGCCGTCGCAGGCGATGTGGTGGACGTTCAGGGCCAGGACGTGCCGCTCCGGCGCTTCCCGCACCAGCAGCGCCCGGAACACCGGGCCGGTGGCGAGGTCGAAGGGACGGCTGACGTACTCGGTCAGTACCGCGTCCAGGTCGCCTTCGACCACCGGCAGGTCGACCGGTGCCGGAGCCCCGATCACCTGGCGCGGCCGGTTGTCCTCCGCGGTGTACGTCGTGCGCAGGATCTCGTGCCGCGCCACCAGGGCGTCGAGCGACCGCCGGAGCGCGTCGACGTCGAGTGCGCCGTCGAGCCGCAGCAGGAGCGGCACCGCGTACTCGGCGCTGTCCGGGTCGAGGCGGTCGAGGAACCACAGGCGCTGCTGGCCCGCCGACAGCGGCAGCGGGCCACCGCGGTCGGCCGGGCCGAACGCCCGGGCCGGGGTGGCGGCCCGGCCGCGCAGCCGCTTCGCGAGCACCGCGGCCCGCAGCCGCGCGGCGCGCTCGGCGTCGGCCTCCGGGCGGATGTCGAACGTGGTCATGCGCTGGCCTCCTCGGAAAGGGAGTCGAGGAGCTCCTGCTCGGACATGCCGGCGAGCTCGGCCTCGATCTCGGTGTGGACCACGGCGGCGAGCGCGGCGACCGTGGTGGTCTGGAACAGCACGGGCAGGGGCAGGTCCACGCCGAACGCGGCCTGCAGCCGCATGCGGACCTTGGCGGCGAGCACGGAATGCCCGCCGAGGGCGAAGAAGTCGTCACCGAGCCCGACGCGGGGCACGCCCAGGACCTCGGCCCAGATGTCGGCGATCAGCCGCTCTTCCGGACTGCTCGGGGCGATGTAGTCCGCCGTCTCCTCGGCCGGTTCGGGCAGCGCGGCGCGGTCGAGCTTGCCGCTGGCGTTGACCGGCAGCTCGTCGAGCACGACGAACGCGCTCGGCACCAGGTGCTCCGGCAGCCGCTGCCCGAGGAACGTCCGCAGGTCCGCGGCCGTCACGTCGCCGGCGACGTAGGCGACCAGGCGTTTCTGGCCTGCCGGGTCGGGCTTGGCGAGCACGACCGCCGCGGTGAGCGCCGAGTGGGCCCGCAGCGCGGACTCGACTTCGCCGAGCTCGATGCGGAAGCCGCGGATCTTGACCTGGTCGTCGGTCCGGCCGAGGAACTCCAGGTCCCCGGCGCGGGTGCGGCGGACGAGGTCGCCGGTGCGGTACATCCGCCCACCGGCCGGGTTCGCCACGAACCGTTGGGCCGTCAGTCCCGGCCGGCCGAGGTAGCCGCGGGCGAGACCCGGGCTCGCGACGTACAGCTCACCCGCGACGCCGGGCGGCACCGGCTGGAGCCGGTCGTCCAGGACGTAGGCCTGCGTGTGCCGCAGTGCCTGGCCGATGGTCACCGCGGCGCCGACCACCAAGGGCTCCGACACCGTCGAGACGACCGTGGCCTCGGTCGGGCCGTACATGTTGAGCATCCGGCGGCCCGGCGCCCACTTCGCGACCAGCTCGGGCGGGCAGACGTCGCCGCCGACCACGACCGTCCGGAAGTCCGGCAGGTCCGGGTCCTCGACGGTGGCCAGCGCCGCGGGCGGGATCAGCGCGTGCGTCACGCGGCCCTCGGCGAGGACGTCCCGCAGCTGGTCGCCCAGCAGCGGGCCGGGTGGGGTGACGACCAGCGCGGCGCCGGTCATCAGGGACGCGCACAGCTCCAGGATCGAGGCGTCGAAGCTCGGCGAGACGTACTGCAGCACCCGATCGCCCGGGCCCACCCGGTAGGCGGCGATGGTGTTCGCCACCAGCGTGCCGAGGCC
The DNA here is from genome assembly GCF_044759945.1 of Amycolatopsis sp. NPDC098790. Taxonomy (NCBI): domain Bacteria; kingdom Bacillati; phylum Actinomycetota; class Actinomycetes; order Pseudonocardiales; family Pseudonocardiaceae; genus Amycolatopsis; species Amycolatopsis sp. NPDC098790. Next base: position 515,253 of record NZ_JBIWAI010000002.1, on the reverse strand, counting down.
TGCGTGGCTGACGACGACGCCCTTCGGCCGTCCCGTCGAACCCGACGTGTAGATCACGTACGCCGCGTTCTCGGGCTTCACTTCGACGTCGAGCGGACTGTCGTCCATTGTGGACGTCGGCAGCTCTTCGAGCGTCAACACGGGGTTCGCGTCGTCGAGCATGTAGCGGATGCGCTCGGCCGGGTAGCTCGGGTCGATCGGGAGGAACGCCGCGCCGGTCTTGACGACCGCGAGCTGCGCGACGACCAGGTCGGCCGAGCGTGGCAGCAGCAGCGCGACCACCTTCTCCGGGCCGGCGCCTTGGCTCCGCAGTACCCGGGCCACGCGGTTGGCCGCCGCGTCCAGTTCGCCGTAGGTGAGCGAATCCGGTCCGGCCACGACGGCCGGAGCGTCCGGGGTCCGCCGCGCCTGCGCTTCGACCAGCCCGGCGAACGTCCCACCGGGAGCGGTGTCGTCCAGCGGCGCGAGTTCCGCCGCGTCGAGCATCGGGACGCGGTCGACCGGCCGGTGCGGCTCGGCCGCGAACCCGATCAGCAGCCGCAGGTAGCGCTCGGCGAACGCGGCGACCGTGTCCTCGTCGAACAACGCGACCGGGTACTCGAGGACGCCGCCGACCGTGCCGTCGGCCTGCTCACGCAGCACCATGGCGAGGTCGAACTTCGCCGCGCCCGTCTCGACCCCGACGGATTCGCAGTCCAGGCCGGCGAACTCCCAGCCGCCCTCGGACACCGTCTGCAACGCGAACATCAGCTGCACCAACGGGTTCCGGCTCGGGTCGCGGTCGGGCCGCAGCTCGGCGACGACCCGGTCGAACGGGACTTCCTGGTGGCTGAAGGAGTTCAGCGCCGTTTCGCGGACCCGGTCCAGCAGTTCGGTGAAGCCGGGCGAGCCGGTCAGGTCGGCGCGCAGGGCGAGGGTGTTGACGAACTGGCCGATGAGCCGCTCGGTGTCCGGGTGGTCCCGGCCGGCGACCGGGCTGCCGACCGCGAACTCCCGCAGCCCGGTGTGCCGGGCGACGAGCACCTGGAACCCGGCCAGCAGGGTCATGAACAGGCTCGCCCGGGCTTGCGCACCGACCTCGCCGAGGCGGGCGGCCAGGTCGGCGGGCACGCTGAACTCGTACCGCGCGCCCCGCGGGTCGCGCACCGGCGGCCGCGGGCGGTCGGTCGGCAGCTGCACCACCTGCGGCACACTCGCGAGCTGCGTCCGCCAGAACTCGACGTCCGCCTCGGTCGGTTGGGACCAGGCCGCGACGTCGGCGTACTGCACCGGCAACGGCGGCAGGTCGGCACCGGCGTAGAGGTCACGCAGCTCCTCGGCGAGGATGCCCTCCGACCAGCCGTCCAGCACGATGTGGTGCGCCGAGAGGACCAGGACGTGGTCGTCGTCGGCGAGCCGGCCGAGCGCGGCGGCGAACACCGGCCCGGTGGCGAGGTCGATGGGGTGCGGCCGAAGGAACGGCGCGATCTCGTCGATCTCGGTGACCGGCAACGGGACCGGGCCGGCCGCGTCGACGACCTGCTTCGGCTCGCCGTCGATCTCGACGAACCGGGTCCGCAGGATCTCGTGCCTGGCCACCAGCTTCGTCAGGGCCGCGGCGAGGGCGTCGACGTCGAGGGGACCGCGGAGGCGGACCGCGTTCGGCACCAGGTACTCCGCGCTCGACGGCGCCATCCGGTCGGCCAGCCACATGCCGACCTGCACCCCGGCCAGGGGCGCCGGGCCGTCGGGCCGCTTGGGGATGGCCTCGAACTCGCGCTTGGTGGCGCGGGCGACGGCGTCGGCCAGTTCCGCGACCGTGGGCGAGTCGAAGATGAGCCGGATCGGGATGTCCGCCGAGAGCCGCTTGCGCAGCTCGGCGACCACCCGGACACCGAGCAGGGAGTGTCCGCCCAGGTCGAAGAAGTTGTCGTCGGCACCGACCCGCTCGACGCCGAGGACGTGCTGCAGGACTTCGGCGACCAGTTCCGCGACCGGGCCTTCCGGAGCGCGGTACTCGGCGCCGGCCGCGGCCGGCGCGGGCAGCGCCTTGCGGTCGATCTTGCCGCTGGTCGTGGTCGGGAACTCGGGCAGCACGCTCAGCGCCGTCGGCACGAGGTAGACGGGCAGCCGGTCGCGCAGCTGCTCGCGGATTTCGGCTTCGGTGAGCGTGACGCCGGCCTGCGGGGTCACGTACCCGGCGAGCCGCTTGTCGCCCGGCACCGGCTGCCAGACCGTGACCGCGGCTTCGCGGACGCCGGGCAGTTCCAGGAGGACCTGCTCGACCTCGCCGGGCTCGACGCGGATGCCGCGGATCTTGACCTGCGAGTCCTGGCGGCCGAGGAAGGTCAGCGCGCCGTCGGGGGTGCGCAGGCCGCGGTCGCCGGTGCGGTACAGCCGCTCGCCGGGCTCGAACGGGCTGGCGAGGAACGCCGAGGCCGTCTTGCGCGGGTCGCCGAGGTAGCCGCGGGCCAGCCCGACGCCGCCGATGAACAGGTCACCGGGGACGCCGACCGGGACCGGCCGCAGGTGCTCGTCGAGGACGTGGATCTGGTTGTTGGCGATCGGCGAGCCGACGCTGACCGAGCCCGCGCCGTCCAAATCGGACCGGAGGCATTCGCGCATGGTCGAGTCGATCGAGACTTCGGTGGCGCCCCACTGGTTGTGCAGCGTTGCGGTGTCGCCCAGGCGGTCGAAGAACAGCTTCAGCAGTTCCGGCTGGAGGGCTTCGCCGCTGGTGATGACGTTGCGGACGGTCCTGAGCGCGGCGCGGTCGGCCGGCGTCAGCTGCTCCAGGAACAGCGTCAGCATGCTCGGGACGAACTGCAGGTTGGCGACGCGGTGCTTGATCGCGCCGGCCAGGATCGCGGCCGGGTCGCGGTGCAGGCCCGGCGGGATCAGGGCGACGCGCCCGCCGACGATGAGCGGCCACAGGCATTCCACGGCGGCGTCGTCGAAGACCAGGGTCGTCTTCTGCAGGACGCCTTCGCCCGGCTGGAGCCGATAGGTGTCCTGGTGCCAGCGGAGCCGGTTGACCCAGCCGCGGTGGGTGCTCGCGACACCCTTCGGCTTGCCGGTGGAGCCGGAGGTGTAGTAGATCGAGACGAGGTTGTCGGGGTGGGTGGTGTCTGTCGTATCCGGCGCTTCGCCGTCCAAATCGGACACTTCGAGGAAGGTGACCTCGCTGCTTTCCGGTGCCGGCGCGCCTTCGTTGACCAGGCAGACCGGCGAGTGGGCGTCGCCGAGGATGCCGAGGACGCGGGGTTCGGGGGCGTCGGTCTCGATCGGGACGAACGCGCCGCCTGCCTTGAGGATGGCGACCAGGCCGACGATGAGGTCGATGGACCGGTCCATCCGCAGGCCGACCGGGACGTCCGGGCCGACGCCGTGCTCGACCAGCCGCGCCGCGAGGACTCCGGCTCGGCGTTCGAGTTCGGCGTAGTCGATGTGGTCGTCGAGGTATTCGACGGCGATGGCGTTGGGAGTCTTTTTCGCTTGCTCGGTGATGAGGTGGTGGAGGCAGACGTCCTCGTCGTAGGCGACCTCCGTGTCGTTGACGCCGTGGACGAGGTGGTTCCGCTCGGTCTCGCTCAGGAGGTCCAGCTCGCCGACGGGGGTTTCGGGTGCCTCGGCGATCCGTTGCAGGAGAGTCGTGAAGTGGCCGGCCAGGCGCTCGATGGTGGTGGCGTCGAACAGGGCGGTCGGGTACTCGAAGATGCCGGTCAGGGCGCCGCCGGGGTCCTGGGCGAGGGCGAGTTCGAGGTCGAACTTGCTGACCTGGGTGTCGACGTCGAGCTTGTCGACGTCGAGCCCGGGCAGTGCCCAGCCGGCCTTTTCGTTGTTCTGCAGGGCGAACACGATCTGCACGAGGGGCGTGCGGGTGAGGTCGCGCTGCGGGCGGAGGAGCTCGACGATCCGGTCGAAGGGAACGTCGTCGTGGTCGAACGCGGCCAGCGTGGTGGTGCGGACCCGGCGGAGGAGGTCGGTGAAGGCGGGGTCGCCGGTCAGGTCCGCGCGCAGCGGCACGGTGTTGACGAAGTGCCCGATGAGCGGCTCGATCTGCGGGTGGCTGCGGCCCGACACCGGGGTGCCGATCGCGAAGTCCCGCATGGCGGTGTAGCGGCTGACGAGGACTTCGAAGGCGGCCAGGACGGTCATGAAGGGGCTGGCGCCGTGCTTCGCCCCGAGTTTCTGCAGGCGGTCGACGACCTCGGCGGGGACGTGCACGGGGGTCTTGGCGCCGGCGATGTCCCGGGTGAGCGGCCGCGGCCGATCGGCGGGCAACTCGGCGACGTGCGGCATGCCGTCGAGGGCTTGGCGCCAGAAGTCGAGCCCGGCTTGGTCATCGGCGGCGGCTTGCCAGGTGGCGACGTCGCCGAACTGAACGGGCAGGGCGGTGGGCTTGACACCGGCGTAGTGGTCGCGAAGTTCGGTTGCGAGGACGCCCATGGACCACCCGTCGGCGACGATGTGGTGCAGGAGCAGGACGAGGACGTGGTCGGTGTCCGAGATCCGGCCGAGGGCGGCCCGGAAGACGGGACCGTGCTCGAGGTCGAGCGGAACCTCGACCTGCGACCGGACGAAGGCGTCGATGTCGGTCACGTCGATGACCGGCAGCGGCACCTGCCGCACCGGGTCGACCACCTGCACCGGCTCCCCGTCCGCTTCCACGAACCGGCTCCGGAGCACTTCGTGCCGGGCCACTACCGCCGACAGCGCGCCCGCCAATGCCGCCACGTCGAGGTCTCCCCCGATGCGCAACGCCAACGGGACCAAGTACTCCGCCGAGCCCGGGGCGAGCCGCTCGGCGAACCACAACCCCCGCTGCACCGGTGACAACGGCGTGCGAACCCCGTGCCCACGCACCGGGATCGGCGCGAAGTCCACAGTGGATGCGTCCGGCACCAGCCGGGCCAACGAAGCAATCGTCGGGGCCTCGAACAGCGCCCGCACTCCCAGCCGGACGCCGAACTCCGTGCGCATCCGGCCGGTCACCTTCGCCGCCAGCAGCGAGTGCCCGCCCAGCGCGAAGAAGTTGTCCTCCACGCCCGGCGACGGAACCCCGAGCACATCCGCCCAGATCGCGGCCAGCGCGACCTCGATCGGAGTACGCGGAGCCACGTGCCCGGCGACGACCCGCTGCGGCGCGGGCAACGCCGCCCGGTCCAGCTTGCCGTTCGCGGTCCGCGGCAGCTCCGCCAAGGGCACGATCACCGACGGCACCAGGTACTCCGGCAACCGCGCCGCGGCGAACTCCGTCAGCACCGCCGGATCGACGGTCCCCACGACGTACGCCACCAACAGCCCGTCCCGGACCACGACCGCGGCCTGCGTGACCCCGTCGTGGCCGGCCAGCACGGCCTGCACCTCGCCCGGCTCGACGCGGAACCCGCGGATCTTGACCTGATCATCGGCGCGGCCGGCGTACTCGAGGACACCGGACGCGGTCCAGCGAGCCAGGTCACCCGTCCGGTACATCCGCGAACCCGCCACGAACGGCGAAGCCACGAACCGCTCAGCTGTCGCCCCCGGCGCGCCCAGGTAACCCCAGGCGGTGCCGACCCCGGACAGGTACAGCTCGCCGACGACCCCCGCCGGCACCGGCCGCAGCCGCGCGTCGAGGACGTACGCCTGCTTGCCGGTCAGCGGCCGGCCGATCGGCACCGGCCCGTCCACCGCCGTGACCTCGTGGAACGTGCTGAAGCCCATCGTTTCGGCCGGGCCGTACCCGTTGACCACCGCGACGTGCGGGTACGACCGCAGCACCTTCGCCAGGTGCGCGGGCGAGGCCGCCTCGCCGCCGGTCATCGCGCGGCGGACCGTCGCGAACACCGCCGGGTGCTCGTCGACCAGGAAGTTGAACAGGCTCGCCGAGACGTCCAGCACCGTGACGCCGTGCGCCACGACCAGCTCCTCGATCAACGCCGGCTCGGGCCGCTGCCCCGGCTGGAGCACGACCGTGCCGCCCGAAAGCAGCGGGCCGAGCAGCTGCGTGCCGAACGCGTCCCACGACACCGGCGCGCACTGCAGCCACACGTCGTCCGGGCCGAACCCGGCGTAGTCCTGGCCGGTCAGCGTGCCGGCGACCGCGCGGTGCGGGGCCGCGACCGCCTTCGGCACACCAGTGGAGCCGGAGGTGAACATGACGACGGCGAGGTCGTCCGGGCTGCCCGGCAGGCCGAGGACACCGCCGTCGCGGACGGCGATCGCGGCCGCGTCTTCGACGACGTCGATCCGCTTCCAGGGCAGGTCACGCCCGTCCGTGAGCACGACCGCGGCCGACGTCCGCCGCAACGCACCGACCAGGCGATCGGCCGGGAAGTCCGTGTCCAGCACGGTGTACGCGGCCCCCGCCTTGAGCACGGCGAGCAGCGCGACGGCCAGCCGCGGCGAGCGTCCGATGTGGACACCGACCAGGTCGCCCGGCCGGACGCCCTCGGCCACCAGGTGCCGGGCGAGCCGGTTGGCCTCGGTGTCGAGCTGCCCGTAGGTGAGCGGCGTGCCTTCGAAGACCAGCGCGGTCGCGTCCGGCGCCCAGGCCGCCTGCCGCTCGACCAGCTCGTGCAGCCGCATGGCCGGCGCGGTCACCTGAGTCGAGCCGAAAGCCAGCAGTTCGGCTCGTTCGCCGGCGCCGAGCACGTCCAGGTCTGCCACGGACACGTCCGGCGTGGTGACGGCCGCGGTGAGGAACCGGGCGAACCGCTCGGCGATCGCGGCAGCCGTGGCCGCATCGAACAGGTCGGTCGCGTACTCCAGCTGACCGCTCAGCCCCGCCGGGGTGCCATCGAGGGTGTGGTTCTCCTCGATGCCCGCGGTGAGGTCGAACTTGGCGACGTCCCGGCGGACCGTGACGCCCTCGGTGGCCAGCCCGGGCAGGCTGACCTGCGCGGTCGCGTTGTTCTGCAGCACCAGCATCACCTGGAACAGCGGGTGGCGGGCGGCCGAGCGCGCCGGGTTCAGCTCCTCGACGACCCGCTCGAACGGGACGTCGGCGTGCGCCAGCGCGGCCAGCCCGGCGTCGCGAACGCGGGTCAAGAGCTGCCGGAACGTCGGCTGCCCGGAGACGTCCGTGCGCAGGACCAGGGTGTTGACGAAGAACCCGGCGAGGTCGTCCAGAGCGGTGTCGCCACGCCCCGCGACGGCCGTACCCAGCGGCACGTCGTCCCCGGCGCCGAGCCGGGACAGCAGGGCCGCGAACCCGGCCTGCAGCGCCATGAACAGCGTCGCGCCGCTCCCCCGGGCCAGTTCGGTCAGTCCCTTGTGGACGTCCGCGCCGAGCGCGAACTCCACCGAGCCACCGCGGTGGCTCGCGACGGCCGGGCGGACCCGGTCGGCGGGCAGCGCCAGCTCCTCCGGTGCGCCGGCGAGGGCGTCGCGCCAGAACGCCAGCTGGCCGGCGATCTCCGGTTCGTCGAGGACTTCCCGCTGCCACAGCGTGTAGTCCGCGTACTGCACCGGCAGGGGTGTCCACTGTGGAGCATGACCGTCGAGGCGAGCCGCGTAAGCGGTGGCCAGGTCGCGCCACAGCGGCGCGGCGGACCAGCCGTCGGACGCGATGTGGTGCAGCACCAGCAGCAGGACGTGGTCGTCGGCGGACACCGTCACCAGGTGCGCCCGGATCGGCAGCTCGGCACGCAGGTCGAACACGTGCGCGGCGGCCTCGGCGAGGACGTCGTCCAGACCCTCCTCAGTGGACTCCACGAACGTCCACGGCACCTCGAAGGACGTCAAGATCTCCTGCCACGGTTCGCCTTCTTGCGACGGGAACACCGTCCGCAGCGACTCGTGCCGCTCGACGACGTCGGTCAACGCCGCTTGCAACGCGGCCACGTCGAGGGCACCGCGCAGGCGGAGCGCACGCGGGACGTCGTAGCCCGCGTTGGCCTCCTCGGCCTGGTCGACGAACCACAGCCGCTGCTGCGCGAACGACAGCGGCAGCCGCTCGGGCCGCTCGCGCCGGGCCACCGGCGGCCGGGCCGGAGCCGCGTCGCCGAGCACCTCGGCGAGCCCGGCGACGGCCGGCGTGCGGAACAGGTCCCGGATGCCCAGCTCGACACCGAGCACGGCCCGGACACGGCCGATCAGCCGGGCAGCCAGCAGTGAGTGCCCGCCCAGGTCGAAGAAACCGTCGTCCACGCCGACCTCGGGCAGCCCGAGCACCTCGGCGAACAGTCCGCAGAGGACGTTTTCGGTGACCGTCCGCGGCCGCCGCCGGGACGCCGCCGCGAAGTCCGGCGCGGGCAGCGCGCGGCGGTCGAGCTTGCCGTTCGCGGTCCGGGGCAGCTCGGACAGCGGCACGATCGCCGACGGCACCAGGTAGTCGGGCAGCCGCTCGGCCAGGTACGCCCGCAAAACCGCGGGCTCGGCCGAGCCGACGACGTAGCCGATCAGCCGCCCGTCGCGGACGACGACCGCAGCTTGCTCGACGCCGTCGTGCCGCGCCAGCACCGCCCGCACTTCGCCGGGTTCGACGCGGAAGCCGCGGACCTTGACCTGGTCGTCCGCGCGGCCGACGTACTCGAGGACGCCGTCGGCGCGCCAGCGCACCAGGTCGCCGGTGCGGTACATCCGCTCCCCCGGCAGATGCGGCGAAGCCACGAACCGCTCGGCCGTGGCGGCGGGCAGGCCGCGGTAGCCGTCGGCGAGCCCGTGGCCCGCGAGGTACAGCTCGCCCGTGACACCGGGGGCGACGAGCGACAGGTGCGCGTCGAGGACGTACGCGCGCTTGCTCGCCACCGGCCGGCCGATCGGGATGGCCGTGCCGCCGAGGTCCGCGGCGGTGATCGGGTGGAACGTCGTGTAGCCCATGCTCTCGGCCGGGCCGTACCCGTTGATCAGCTTGACGTCCGGGTACTCGCGCAGCGCCTTCGTGACGTGCTCGACCGACGCCGGCTCGCCACCGGTCATCGCCCGGCGCAGCACGGTGAAGACCTGCGGTTCCTGGTCGAGGAGGTAGTTGAACAGGCTCGCCGACGCGTGCAGCACGGTGACGCCGTGCTCGACGACCAGCGCCGCGATCCGCTCCGGCTCGGGGTTCTGGCCGGGCTGCAGGACCGTGCGACCGCCGTAGAGCAGCGCGCCGAAGAGCTGGAGCGCGAAGCCGTCCCACGAGACCGGCGCGCACTGCAGCCACACCTGGCCGGCGTCGAAGGTCGCGTAGCCCTGGCCCATGGTGGCGACGACCCCGCGGTGCGACGTCGCGACGCCCTTGGGAACGCCCGTCGAGCCGGACGTGAACATGACGCAGGCCAGGTCGGCCGGGGTCAGCTCGACGCCGGGGTTCGTGCGGTCGGCGTGGCTCGGCAGCGCCTTCAGGACCCGCTGCACGCCCGCCTGTTCGGTGACCGCGGCCAGCCGCTCGGCCGGGTAGCTCGGGTCCAGCAGGGTGTACGCGGCACCGGACTTGAGCACGCCGAGGACGGCGATCGCGAAGTCGAAGCCGCGCTCCATCAGGACCCCGACCACCTCGCCGCGGCGGACGCCGTCGTCGAGCAGGTGGTGGGCGACCTCGTTGGCGCGGGCGTTCAGCTCGCCGTAGGTCAGCGACTCGCCTTCGAACAGGATCGCGACGGCGCCGGGGTCCTGCCGCTCGACGATGGTGTGCAGGCAGTCCTGCGGCAGCGGCTCGGCCTCGACGGCGTTGCCCGCCGCCAGCACGAGGTCACGCTCGTCGGAGGTGAGCACGTCGTAGGCCGTCACCGGCTTCGCGGGAGCGTCGGCGATCTGCTCCAGCAGCCGCACGAACGCCGTCGCCAGGCGCTCGGCGGTGGCGGCGTCGAACAGCGCGGTCGCGTACTCGAAGGCACCGGTGATTCCCCCGCTGTGTTCCTCCAGAGCGAGGGTGAGGTCGAACTTGGCGACCGCGCGGGCCACCTCGTACGGCGCACACTCCACTTCGGACAGTGCGACCGGCGGGTTGTCCTGCTGCAGCACCAGCATCACCTGGAACAGCGGGTGCCGGGCGGCCGAGCGGGCCGGGTTCAGCTCCTCGACCAGGCGCTCGAACGGGACGTCGTCGTGCTCGAACGCGCTCAGGTCGGCTTCCCGGACGCGCTCGACCAGTTCGGCGAACGTCGGTGCGCCGCCGAGGTCCGTGCGCAGCACGACCGTGTTGACGAAGAAGCCGACGAGGTCGTCGAGCGCCGGGTCGGGGCGGCCGGCGACCGGGGTGCCGATCGGGATGTCGTCCCCGGCGCCGAACCGCGCCAGCAGCGTGGCGAGGGCGGCCTGCAGGACCATGAACAGCGTGGCGCGCCGCCCGGCCGCCAGCTCCAGGAGCCGCGCGTGCAGCTCGGCCGGGATTTCGACCGCCGCCGACCCGCCGGTGTGGTCCGCGGTGGCGGGCCGGACGCGGTCGTACGGCAGCGGCAGTTCCTCCGGCAGCCCGGCGAGCGCGTCCGCCCAGTAGGCGAGGTCGCTGTCGAGTTCTCGTTGCCACAGCGTGTAGTCCGCGTACTGCACCGGCAGCGGTGTCCACTCGGGAGCGAGGCCGCCCAGCCGGGCCGCGTAGGCGTCGGCCAGGTCGCGCAGCAGGACCGGGATCGACCAGCCGTCGCCCGCGATGTGGTGGGTCAGCACGAGCAGGACGTGCTCGTTCCCCTCGCTGAACAGCCACGACCGCACCGGCGGCGCGGCGGCCAGGTCGAACGGCGTCCGCGCGGCCTCGGCGACGGAGCCGGTGCCGGGCACGACCTCGAACGGGACCTCGAAGGAGTCCAGGACCACCTGGTACGGACCGGTCTCGTCCTCCGCGTAGTACGTGCGCAGGGCCTCGTGGCGACCGGCCACATCGGACAGTGCGGACGAGAGGGCCGAGGCGTCGACGTCGCCGCGCAGCCGCAGCGCGATCGGCATGTGGTACGCGGTGTCTTCACCGTCCATGCGCGCCAGGAACCACAGCCGCTCCTGACCCGGCGCCAGCGGCAGCCGGTCCGGCCGCGGCCGGCGCGTGACGGCCGGGCGCGCCGCGACGGCGTCACCGAGGCTCTCGCTGAGCCCCGCGACCGTCGGGGTCGCGAACAGCGCCCGCACGGTGACGTCGAGGCCGAGCACCGCGCGGATCCGCCCGGCCAGCCGGGTGGCCAGCAGCGAGTGGCCGCCCAGGTCGAAGAAGCCGTCGTCGATGCCGACCTCGGGCAGCCCGAGGACCTCGGCGAACAGCTCGCACAACGCGTGCTCGCGCGCGGTCCGCGGCACTCGGCCGGCGCCGGTTTCGAGGGCCGGCGCGGGCAGGGCCTTGCGGTCGAGCTTGCCGTTCGGCGTCCGGGGCAGCTCGTCGAGCAGCACGAACGCCGACGGGACCATGTACCCGGGCAGCGCGGCGGCCAGGTGGCGGCGCAGCTCCTCGGCGTCGACCGGCTCGCTGGGCACGACGTAGGCGACCAGGCGCTTGTCGCCGGGCCGGTCCTCGCGGACGACGACCGCGCGCAGCGCGACCGCCGGGTGCGCGGCCAGCACGGCCTCGATCTCGCCCAGCTCGATGCGGAAGCCGCGGATCTTGACCTGGTGGTCGACGCGGCCGAGGAACCGGATCTCGCCATCGCGGCGGCGGGCGACCAGGTCGCCGGTGCGGTACATCCGCTCCCCGGCCGCGAACGGCGACGCGACGAACCGGTCCGCGGTCAGGTCGGGCCGGCCGAGGTAGCCGCGCACGACACCGTCCCCGGCGATGTACAGTTCACCCGGCACCCCCGGCGGCACCGGCCGCAACGCGCGGTCGAGCACGTGGACCTGCGTGTTCGCGATGGCGGTGCCGATGGTCGGCGAGCCTTCGCCGACGCGGGCGGTCGTCGACCAAATCGTCGTCTCGGTCGGGCCGTACATGTTGGTGACCGACGCGGCCCGCGCCCGCAGCGCGACCGCGAGGTCGTCGGGCAGGGCTTCGCCGCCGACCAGGACGTGCACGTCCGACAGGTCGACCGGCTCGGCCAGCAAGGCGTGGAACAGGCTCGGCGTCGCCTGCAGGAGCGTGACGTCCTCGGCGAGCGCGGCCAGGGCGCGGGTGTCGCGCACGTCGTCACGGCTCGCGAGCACGACGGTCGCCCCGGCGAGCAGCGGCGCGAAGATCTCCAGGCCGGCGATGTCGAAGCCGACGGTCGTGACCGCGAGGAGCCGGTCGCCGGCGGTCATCCCGAACCGGTCCACCATGTCGAGGAGGAAGTTCAGCAGCGGCCGCCGCGGCACGACGACGCCCTTGGGGCGGCCGGTCGAGCCGGACGTGAAGATCACGTACGCCGGGCTGTCCGGCGACGCCGTGTGCTCGAGGTTGCCGGTCTCGTCGGCGAAGACGAGGTCGTCGCTGTGGAGGACGATGGCCGGGTCGGCGTCCTCCAGCATCATCGCCAGGCGGTCGGCCGGGTATTCGAGGTCGAGCGCGAGGTAGCCGGCGCCGGTCTTGAGCACGGCGAGCATCGCGATGATCAGCTGTTCGTCGCGCGGCAGGGCCAGGGCGACGTACCGCTCGGGCCCGGCGCCCCGGGACGCCAGGTGGTGGGCGAGGCGATTGGCCTGGGTGTTCAGCTCGGCGTAGGTCAAGGTCGTCGCGCCGAACTCCAGCGCCGGCGCGTCCGGGGTGGCCGCGGCCTGGGCTTCGAACAGCTCGATGACGGAGGTGTCCGGCAGCGGCAGCGCCGTCTCGCGGTTGGCCGTCTCGATGGCCGTGCGCTCGCCGTCCGACAGCAGGTCCACTGTGGACAAGGCGATCTCGGGCGCTTCGACGGCGGTCTCGAGCAGCCGGACGAACCGGGCGGCGAGGTCGGCCGCGGTGCCTTCGTCCAGGAGGTCGGTCGCGTACTCCAGGTACCCGCCGATGCCGGCCGGTTCCCCCTCGGCGCCGGTGTTCTCCTCCAGGTTGAGGGTGAGGTCGAACTTGGCGGTCTCGGTCGTCACCGGGACGTCCGCCGCGGCCAGGCCGGGCAGGGTCAGGTTGGTCGCGACGTTGTTCTGCAGCGCCAGCATGACCTGGAACAGCGGGTGCCGCGCGGTCGACCGCGCCGGGTTGAGCCGCTCGACGACCCGCTCGAACGGGACGTCGGCGTGGTCGAACGCGGTCAGCGCGGTTTCGCGGACCCGCCGCACGAGTTCCGTGGAAGTGGGATCGCCGCTGAGGTCGGTGCGCAGGACAAGCGTCGTGACGAAGAACCCGACGAGGTCGTCGAGCGCGGCGTCGGGGCGGCCGGCCGACGGGGTGCCGACGGCGACGTCGTCCCCGGCGCCGAGGCGGGACAGCAGCGCGGCGAACCCGGCTTGCAGGACCATGAACAGCGTTGCGTGCTCGCCCCGGGCGAGGTCGAGGAGCCGGGCGTGCAGGTCCGCGTCGAGACGGACGGGCAGCGTGGCCCCGCGGTGGCTCGCGACCGGCGGGCGCGGGTGGTCGAAGGGCAGGCTGATCTCGTCGGGCAGCCCGGCGAGCGCTTCGGCCCAGTAGCCGAGCGAGTCGTCGGTCAGCTCCTGTTGCCACAGCGCGTAGTCCGCGTACTGGACCGGCAGCGGAGTCCACTTCGGAGTCTCCCCGGCGACGCGGGCGGCGTACGCGGTGGACAGGTCACGCAGCAGCGGCGCGAAGGACCAGCCGTCGCTCGCGATGTGGTGGGTGACGATCACGAGGACGTGGTCGTTCTCCTCACGCAGCAACGCCGCGCGGATCGGCAGGTCGGTGGCCAGGTCGAACTCGCGCGCGGCGAACTCGGCGACGTCCACCGCTCCTTCGGTCCACGGCAGTTCGGTGAGCGGCCGGACTTCCTGGCGCGGCACGCCGTCGGTGTCCGGGAAGACCGTCCGCAGGGCCTCGTGGCGCTCGACCACGTCGGCGAACGCCCGGCGCAGCGCGGTGACGTCGAGGGCGCCGGTCAGCCGCAGCGCGCGGGGCACGTTGTAGGTCGCGCCGGCCTGGTCGAGCTGCTCGACGAACCACAGGCTGCGCTGCGCCGACGACAGCGGCAGGACGTCCGGCCGCGGCCGGGCCACGACGGCGGGCCGAGCGGCCCGGGCGCTCTCCAGGACGGCGGCCAGGCCGGCGACGGTCGGCGCGCGGAAGACGTCGGCGACGCCGATCCGGGCACCCAGCACCGAGCCGATGCGGGCGACGAGCCGGGCGGCGAGCAGCGAGTGCCCGCCGAGGGCGAAGAACCCCTCGTCGACGCCGACCGCCTCGACGCCGAGGACGTCGGCGAAGAGTCCACAGAGGACCTCCTCACGCGGGGTGCGCGGCGCGCGGGTCGTGCTCACGCGCTCGGGTGCGGGCAGCGCGCGGTGGTCGAGTTTCCCGTTGGCGGTCAGGGGAAGCGCGTCGAGGTGGACGAACGCGCTCGGCACCAGGTGTTCCGGCAGCCGTTCGGCGAGGTACGCGCGGAAGTCGGCAGGCTCGCCGACGACGTAGGCGACCAGCAGCTTCTGGCCGGGCCGGTCCTCACGGACGACGACGGCGGATTCGGTGACCGCCGGGTGCGTGCCCAGCGCGGTCCGGACCTCGCCCGGCTCGACGCGGAACCCGCGGATCTTGACCTGGTCGTCGGCGCGGCCGACGTACTCGAGGACGCCGTCGGCGCGGCGGCGCACCAGGTCGCCGGTGCGGTACATCCGCTCCCCCGTCTCGAACGGCGATGCGACGAACCGGACGGCCGTCAGTTCGGGGCGGCCGACGTAGCCGTCCGCGATGCCGCCGCCCGCCGCGTACAGCTCGCCGACGACGCCGGGTGCGACCGGCCGCAGCCGCTCGTCCAGGACGTAGGCGCGCTTGCCGTTCAGCGGCACGCCGATCGGGATGGGTGCGCCGAGATCCGCTGTGGTGACGCGGTGCGAGCTGACGAAGATCATGTTCTCGACCGGGCCGTAGGCGTTGGTGAACGCCACGTCCGAGAAGGTCTCCAAAGCCTTCGTCAGGTGCGCGACCGAGGCGACTTCGCCGCCGGTGTAGACGTTCCTGACCCGCGTGAAGACGGCCGGGTACTCGTCGATCAGGAAGTTGAGCAGGCTGGCCGAGAGGAACAGCGTCGTGACGCCGTGCCGCTCGACCAGGTCGGCGATGAGCGCCGGCTCGGGTTTCGGGCCGGGCTGCAGGACGCAGGCGGCGCCGGTGAGCAGGGCGCCGAACAGCTCGAACGCGAAGGCGTCCCAGGAGACGGGCGCGGTCTGCAGCCAGACGTCGTCGGTGTAGCCCTGGCCGAGGATCGTGGTGACGACGGCTTCGTGCGACGCGACGACACCCTTCGGCGTGCCGGTCGAGCCGGAGGTGAACATGACGCAGGCGGGGCCGGCCGGGGACACCGTGTTCTGCGGCGCCACCGACGTGGGCTTCGCGAAAGACAGGTCGTCGAGCACGATCGGCGCGTCGACCTGCTCGGCGAGGAGCTGACGGCGTTCGGCGGGGAACGACGGGTCCAGGAGCGTGTAGCCGCAGCCGGCCTTGAGCACGCCGAGGATCGCGGCGACCAGGTCCGGGCCGCGGTCGAGGCAGATGGCGACGATCCGGCCGGGCTCGACGCCGGTCAGGAGCGCGGCGACGCCGTTGGCGCGGGCGTCCAGCTCGACGTAGGTGACAACCTCGTCCTCGAACAGCAGGGCGGTGCGGTCCGGCGTGCGGCGGGCGTAGCCCTCGATGACCTCGTGCAGCGTCACGGCGGGCGCGGCGGGGGCGAGCAGGCCGCCCGTCTCGGCCTGGCGCCGCTCGGCCGGGTCGAGGAGGTCGAGGTCGCCGAGGCGGACGTCCGGGTTCGCGGCGACGGCGGCCAGGACGCGCAGGAGACGGCCGGCCAGCGTGGCGGCGGTGGCGCGGTCGAACAGGTCGCCCGCGAACTCCAGGAGGCCGGTCAGCTCGCCGTCGCGCTCCTCGAAGATCGCGGCCAGGTCGAACTTCGCGTACCCGATGTCGACCCGCTCGCCGGTGGCGCGGACGCCCGGCAGGTCCAGTTCGGCGGCGAGGTTGTTCTGCAGCACCAGGAGGACCTGGAACAGCGGGTGGCGGCCCAGCGAGCGGGCCGGGTTCAGCTCTTCGACGACCCGCTCGAACGGCACCTCGGAGTGCTCGAACGCGGCCAGGCAGGTTTCGCGGGCGCGGTCGAGGAGCTCGCGGAACGTCGGGTCGCCGCCGGTGGCCGTGCGCAGGACGACGGTGTTGACGAAGAACCCGACGAGGTCGTCGAGGGCGGCGTCCGTGCGGCCCGCGACCGGCGAGCCGACCGGGACGTCGTCGCCGGCGCCGAGACGGGTCAGCAGGGCGGCGAACGCGGCCTGCAGCACCATGAACAGCGTCGCGCCTTCCGCCGCGGCCAGGTCGGCCAGCTCGCGGTGGACGTCGGCGGGCACGTCCATCGGGACGACACCGCCGCGGTGGCTCGCGACCGCGGGACGCGGGCGATCGGTGGGCAGCGGCAGTTCCTCGGGCAGCCCGGCCAGGCTGTCACGCCAGTAGGCGAGGTCGCGCTCGACGGGGAGTTCCTTTTGCCACAGCGTGTAGTCCGCGTACTGGACCGGCAGCGGTGTCCACTTCGGAGGGTTCTGCTCGAGGCGGGCGGTGTAGGCCGCCGACAGGTCGCGCAGCAGCGGGGCGAACGACCAGCCGTCGCTCGCGATGTGGTGCACGACCAGCAGCAGCACCGCGGTGTCGCCGGGCAGGGAGAACAGCGTCGCGCGGATCGGCAGTTCGCGGGCGAGGTCGAAGCCCGCCTCGGTGGCGGCGGTCAGGTCGGCCGCCAGGGTGTCCTCAGTGGACTGTTCGATCTTCAGCGGGACTTCGCCTTCGGCGAGGACGTGCTGGACGGGCTCGTCGCCGTCGGTCGTGAAGACCGTGCGGAGGGTTTCGTGCCGGGCGACGACGTCACCGAGGGCCAGGCGCAGCGCGTCGGCGTCGACCGGGCCGTCGAGGCGGACGGCCTGCGGGATGTGGTAGCTCGCGTTCCAGGTGTCGGCCTGGTCGAGGAACCACAGCCGGCGCTGGGCGAACGACAGCGGCATCGGCTCGGGACGGCGGCGCGGGGTCAGGGCCGGGCGCGCCTCGGGCGCGTCGTCGAGGAGTTCGGCCAGGCCGGCCGGGGTGGGCGCGCGGAAGACGTCGCCGATGCCGGCCTCGACACCGAGCGTGGCGCGGATGCGGGAGACGAGCTTGGCGGCCAGGAGGGAGTGGCCGCCGAGGGCGAGGAAGCCGTCGTCGATGCCCACGCCGTCGACGCCGAGGATCTCGGAGAACAACTCGCAGAGCGCCGCTTCGCGCGGGGTGCGCGGGGCGCGGCCGGTGCGTGACGCGGACCAGTCCGGCGCGGGGAGGGCCTTGCGGTCGAGCTTGCCGCTCGGGGTCAGCGGCAGGTCGTCCAGGACGACGAACGCGGCCGGGACCATGTACTCGGGCAGGTTCTCGGCCAGCGCCGCGCGCAGGGCTTCGACGTCGGGCGCGGCGCCGTCCGGGACGACGTACCCGACCAGGCGCTGGTCGCCCTCGCGGTCTTCGCGGGCGAGCACGCAGGAGCCGCCGACGCCGGGCTGGCGGTCGAGGACGGCCTCGATCTCGCCCAGTTCGACGCGCAGGCCGCGGATCTTGACCTGGTGGTCGGTGCGGCCGAGGTAGTGCAGGGCGCCGTCGTCGGACCAGCGGGCGAGGTCGCCGGTGCGGTACATCCGCTCCCCCGGCGTGAACGGGCTGGCCACGAACCGCTCCGACGTCAGGCCGGGCCGTCCGTGGTAGCCGCGGGCCAGCTGGATCCCGGCGAGGTACAGCTCACCGGCGACGCCGGGCGCGACCGGCTTCAGCTCGGCGTCGAGGACGTACGTGTGGGTGTTCCACACCGGACGTCCGATGGGGACGGACGTTTCGGCGGGCTTGCACGCCCAGTACGTGACGTCGACCGAAGCTTCGGTCGGGCCGTACAGGTTGTGCAGCTCGACGCCCGGGAGTGTCGCGAAGAAGCGGGCCTGCAGTTCGGCGGGCAGGGCTTCGCCGCTGCACAGGACGCGGCGCAGGCCGGTGCAGGTCGCGGCGGCCGGGTCGAGCAGGAACGCCTGCAGCATCGACGGGACGAAGTGGACGGTCGTGATCCGCTCGGTGCGGATGAGCTCGGCCAGGTAGGCGGGATCGCGGTGGCCGCCGGGGCGCGCGACGACGAGCGTGGCCCCGGTCAGCAGCGGCCAGAAGAACTCCCAGACGGAGACGTCGAAGCTGGACGGCGTCTTCTGCAGGACGCGGTCTTCGGCGGTGAGGCCGTACTCGGCCTGCGTCCACATGAGACGGTTGACGATGCCTTCGTGCGGCACCAGGACACCCTTGGGCCGGCCGGTCGAGCCGGAGGTGTAGATGGCGTACGCGAGGTCCTTTGTGGACGTCGGGGGTTCCGGCGCGGTGGTCGTGCCGAGTTCGAGGGTGTCGAGGCAGATCGTCTCGGCGTCGATTCTCGCGGCGAGGTGGGTCTGGGTGAGGACGACCGGCGCGGCGCTGTCGGCGACCATGTAGGCCAGCCGGTCGGCCGGGTAGTCCGGGTCGAGCGGGACGTAGGCGCCGCCGGCCTTGAGCACCCCCAGCAGGGCGATCACCAGCTCAAGGCTGCGGTCGGCGCAGACGCCGGTGAGGACACCGGGGCCCACGCCCCGCTCGACCAGGAGATTCGCGAGCGCGTCGGCCCGTCGGTGGAGTTCGCGGTAGGTCAGGGTTTCGCCTTCGAACACCAGCGCCGTCGCGTCCGGGGTGCGGGCCGCCTGCTCGGCGAGCAGCCGGGTGAGCGTGCGGCCCGCCTCCGGGACGTCGGTGGTGGTGTCGTTCCAGGCCGCCAGCAGCTGCCGGGCGTCGTGGTTCACGGTGATCAGCTCCAGTTCGTTCACTGCCGGCGGGGAAGGGTCAGCGCATCGCGGCGACGAGGCTCGCCGGGCGCAGGTCGGTCCAGTTCTGCTCGACGTACTCCAGGCACGCGGCGCGGGTGTCCTCGCCGTGGACCTTCGTCCAGCCGGCCGGGACGTCCACGGTGGACGGCCAGAGCGAGTGCTGGTTCTCGGCGTTGACCAGGACCAGGAAGGTGCCGTTCTCGTCTTCGAAGGGGTTCGTCATGACTGCTTCTCCTCTGTGAGTGCGGCCCGGCCGAGTGCCGGGGTGGCGACGAGCAGGGCGAGCGCGACGAGCGCGACCGCGGCGTGGGCGAGCATGGTGAACGGGACGCCGAGCGTCTCGACGAGCACGCCGATCAGCAGGTTCCCGACCGGGGTGGCGGCGAGGGTGAAGAGAGCGAGGATGGACATCACGCGGCCGCGCATCTCCTTCGTCGACCACCGCTGGGCGAGGCTCACGAGCACGAGTGCGGTGAGCCCGGCGACGAGGCCGAGGGTGAAGAAGGCGGCGATGCCGACGGCGAGGTTCCCGGTGGCCAGCAGGGCGAGGCAGCCGACCTGCGCGGCGAGCCCCGCCGTCGCGAGCCGCCCGGCCTTTTCCCGCGGCGGCCACTTGACCGAGACGACGAAGGCGAGGGACGCGCCGAGCGTCATGGCGGTGAGGAGCCAGCCGGCGCCGGTCGTGCCGCCCAGCAGGACCAGGCCGAGGTTGATCGGGCCGGCGCCGCTGAGTTCGAGGAGGCCGGTGACGATCATGGCGGTTCGCAGCGCGGGCCGTTTGGCGACGTACCGCACGCCTTCCGCGATTTCCTTGCCGAGCTGCTTGATCTTGACCCGTTGCCGGGGTTCCTTGCTGGTCAGCGTTTTGGTGTTGCCGGCGGCGAGTGCGGAGACGGCGAAGCTGACACCGTTGACGACGGCGACGGTGACGAGCCCCCCGAGCCCGGCCAGCCAGGAACCGAGCGCACCCCCGGCGGCTTGCCCGCCCCGCACGGCGGCGAGGTAGACGGCGTTGCCGCGCACGAGGTGTTCGGGCGGGAGGAGGTTCGGGCGCAGGGCGTCGGAGGCCGGGATGAAGAAGGCACTCGCGACGGCCATGACGACGATGAGTCCGGTGAGCAGCGGGAGTTGGGGTCCCACGAGGAGGACCCCGGCCGCGCCGGCGAGCATGGCGCCTGCTCGGATGAGGTCGGTGGTGATGAGGACGCGCCGCGGCCCGGTCCGGTCGGCGACGGCGCCGCCGACGAGGAGGGTGAGGACTTTCGGGAGCGAGCCGAGGGCGAGGACCAGGCCGGCGAGGGCGGGGCCCGCGGTGCCGACGAGGGTGACGGAGAGGGCGATGAGCCAGACCGCGTCGCCGAAGGAGGACAGGCCCATGGCGAGGACGAGGCCGAGGAAGGGCGAGGGAAGCCCCTTACCGGTCGCCGTCGTGTCGAGCGTCGCGAATGACTCATTCGGGACCTCTGAAGACCCCAATGAGTCATTCGCGACCTCCGGACCGGCCGTCATGACAGCACCTGCTCGCGGACCTGCTCCGCCCGGCCCGGGAACCACACGTCGTCCGGGGTCAGCGCGTCCGCTCGGTACTGGCCCAGCGCGCTCAACAACAGCCGCAGCTCCAGCGCCAGCGCCTCCACGAAGCGGACCAACCCGTCCGCGGGGTCCGTGTCCACCGCCAGCAACGCCGCCCGGCCCAGACCCGCCGCGCGGGCCCCCAGCGCCAGGACCTTCGCCACCCGCGTCCCCTCCCACATCCGGCCCGATGCCAGCAGGCAGCCGGCCGGGGTTCCGATGCGGGACAGGCACTCCGCCAACGGCAACCCGACCGAACCGAACGACAACGGCGCCCAGCCCGAACCGCCCTCGGCGCCGTCCACCGTGACCGCGGACGCTCCGGCCGCCCAAGCCACCGCGGCCGCCGCGCCGATGTCACGCCCGGGCGGGAGCTTCACCCACACCCCGGCACGCGGGAAGTTGTTGCGCATCAGGCGGATCTGCTGCCGGAGGATCTCGTCGGTGAACGTCCCCGGCGAACTGCTTCGCAGCACCCGTGCGCCCAGCGAAGTGTCCACTGTGTACAAGTCAGACAGCGAGGCGGCAGCGGAAGGCGAGACCAGCGTCATCCCCCCGAGGCCCGGCTTCGCGCCCTGGCCCACCTTCAGCTCGAACGCGAGCCGGCCGGACTCCAGCAGCGGCAGGGCCGACGGGTCCGAATACACCAGGTTCCACACCTCGGCGTCCGCGTCCTCCGTGCTCTGCTGGACGACCACGCCGCCGAGCCCGTCCGGGACCGCGTCCGCGTACGCCCGCAGGCGCTCCAGGAGCGTCCCGGCCGACGCGCCGTCCACACGGCCGTGGCCGTGCATCGGGACGACGTTCTCGCCGATCACCATCGGGATCCCGAGCCGCGCGGCCTGGGCCGACGCCGCCGCGCCGAGCCCGCGGCCCGCCACCTGCGTCGACCCGAACGCCGACAGGTACAGCGGCAACGCCGAAGCGAACCCGCCGATCGACGTCGAGAGCGAAACGTCGCCGTACAACGGTTCCCGGCCCAGCTCGATCAGCTTCTCCAGCCGCCGCGGGACGAACACCGGCGGCACCAGCCGCGCCTGCTCCAGCAGATCGGCGGAATCGACCGGAGACCCGCCGAACAACGAAGTCCCGTAAGCGGAAGCGGGCGGGAACACTGCCGACGCGCCTTCCAAAGCGCGCGCCCGGACGAGGTCAGCGGGAAAGCCCGAAGCCTCCAACGCGGTCACGGCGAGACCACCCCCGGCAGCTTCGGGAACGCCGTCGCCTGCCACACCGCGTCCAGCCCGGCCACGTACCGGGTGAACCGCTGCACGCCCAGCCCGAACCCGGCGCTGGCCGGAATGCCCGTGCGGACCAGGTCCAGGTACCACGCGTACTTCGCCGGGTTCTCCCCCGTCTCGCGCATCCGCGTGACGATCCGGCCGTAGTCGTGCTCGCGCTCGCTGCCGCTGCACAGCTCGCCGTAGCCCTCGGGCGCGATCAGGTCGAAGTTGCGCAGGACGCCCGGCGTGGAAACGCTTTCCCGGTCGTAGAACCCGCGCGACCCCTTCGGGTAGTCGACCAGGAAGAACGGCCGCGCGTGCTTCTCCGACAGGATCGCCTCGCCGGCCCAGTCGATCTCGGCGTCCTCGCTCTGCGGGTGCCCGAGCTCGCGCAGCGTCTCGACGGCGGTCGCGTGCGACAGCCGGCCGAACGCGCCGCCAAGCAGGTCGGCGAACGCGCCCGAGTCGCGCCCGAGCGCCTCCAGCACGTCGCCCGCGTCCTCGACGACCCGGCGGACCACGTGCGCCACCAGGTCCTGCAGCAGGTCGAGCACGTCGTCGCGCGACGCGCCGGCCACCTCGACGTCGAGCTGGTGGAACTCGGCCAGGTGCCGGCTCGTGTTCGCCGTCTCCAAGGGTTCCAGCCGCACGTTCGGCGCGACGTAGAAGATCTTCGAGAAGCCCAGCAGCGACGCCTGCTTGTACAGGATCGCGCTGGTCATCAGCTTGTACCGGTGCCCGTAGAAGTCGACGTCGACCTGCTTCGCGCCGCGGCCGCCCGGGTCGGTGACCGGGCCGATCACCGGGGGCAGCAGCTCGGTGAAACCGCGGGCGGCGAGGAACGCGCGCGCCTCGGCGAGCATGCGGTGCTGCAGGCCCAGCACGTGCCGCGTGGTCTCCGACGTCAGGTGCGTGCGCGGGTCCGGCGGATCGGTGTACTCCATGGCGTTCTCACTCCCAGCTGGTCGTGCGGATCAGGACAGGACCGGGTCGAGCCTTCGGCGGTGGTAGGACAGGTCGGCGAGCAGCCGGGTCGCGGTGACCCGGCCGTGGCCGCGGCGGCCGCCGAGCGCGGCGGGCAGCGGCATCCGCCCGGTGTGCCACCACTGCAGGCGGCCGTCGTCGTCGAGCACGCACCGGGTTTCGTTCCCGTTGTCGGGGTGCAGGCAGTACGGGACGTCGAGCAGGCCGCGCTCGAACGCCGCCGGCAGCGCTTCGGCCAGCGTCGGGGCGAGCGACCGGACCTCGTCGACGAGGTACCGCGCCTGGGCGTACACCTCGGAGTCGCCGGGCGGCGCGGCCGAAGGACGCTCCTCCAGCGCGACCGAGTGCGCCAGCCGCAACGCCGAGACGTTCTCCTCGACGGTCGGGATCCGGTGCGCCTCCGCCGTGGTCTTGACGATCAGCCGCTCGGTGCCGGTGCGCACGGCCAGCCGGACGCTTTCGGCGACCAGCTCCCGCGCCCCGGCCGCGGACTCCGGGAACAGGCCCATGTAGGTGTAGAGCACCACGTGGTGGTCCACAGTGGACAGTTCTTCGGCGCAGAGCCGCCGCATCGCCCACAGCGCTTCGGCGTCCTGCTCCGGGCTGGTCTGCTGCGCGTAGCTGGCCGAGACGCTGCGCACGCCGTGTTCGGCGAAGAACAGGCACTCCAGCACCGACAGCGCGACCAGCAGCCCGGGCGGGCACAGCTGCCCGAGCATGCAGCCGCCGAAGCTCTCGAGGTGGCAGTCCACGGTCTGCTCGGCGAGCAACGACGCCGACCGCGACCACGACCGCGTCGCCGTCCGCAGCGGGACGCTGCTGTAGGGCAGGCAGTAGGACACCGGCCCGCCTTCGGAAGCGTCGAGCCCGGCTGCGAGCATCGCGGCGAAGATGTCTTCCGGCTGCGCGGAGCCGTGCCGCACCTGGACCGGGAAGCGCGGGCCGTACAGCCCGTCCACCAGTTCGGCGGTGGCGCCCGCGCCGAGCGCCACCAGCGGGTAGCCGTTGAGCGGGACGCCGGAGGCGATCGACATGGCGGCGAGGTCGTGCTGCCCGGTGCGGGTGTAGCTGTCCAGGGTCACGGTGCCCACGGCCGGCACGCCGGCCTCGGCCACCGCGCGCAGCCCGCGGCGCATCACGACGGGGTCGGAGAACCCCATCCGCGGCTGCACGACCAGCGTCCGGCGGCGCCGGTGCTCGGCCACGAAGCTGCTGAACACCGACCGGGCAGCGGTCACCGCAAGGTCCGGACGTTCGCGGCGACGAACTCGCGGAACGACTCGATCGCCTGGCCGGAGTCGCCGGCGCCGACGTGGAAGACCGCGTCGTAGCCCAGGGCCAGCAGCTCGGTCTCCAGTTCGGCGTTGGCGTCGCCCCGGACGCCGAGCTTGCCGCCGATGACGGCGGGCAGGCCGGCCAGCGCGGGGTCGGCGCGCAGGGCGGAGATCACCCGGGCGCCGTCGACGTGCCCGTGGCCGTTGATGGTGCTGATCACCAGGCAGTCGGGGCGTTCGTCGCGGCAGGCGGCCAGCAGCCGCTCCACCGGCACGCAGGCGCCGAGGTTGACCACCTCGTGCCCCATCTCCTCCATGATCAGCTGGAGGGCGACGAGGTTCCACATGTGCGAGTCGGACTGGACGCTGGACAGGACGAACTTGAGCGGGGACCCGGCGGCCACGCCGGGCCCGTCGGGGGTCTGCTCGATCTGGAACGTGGTCATCGTGCGTCGCTCCCTGTGCGTTCGGGGAACGTCCGCGGGGCGAGCCGCGAACTTCTCACGACGAATCGTCATCGGCGCGGGGCCGGCGCACATGGGTGCGACGGACCCGCATTCCCCCACCGCACCCGGCCCGTGGTCCGCCTCGCGCGCGGGCGACGCGGCCGCGCGCGCGACCGCGGAGTCCGGTGGGGCGGGGGTGCCCCGCATGGGGGATCGTGGGTGCGCACGCCGTCGTCAACCCCTGTCGGGCCCGCCCGCCTTGCGGCGTAACCGCCACGTCCGAACGGCGTAACCACCCACTCGGCGACCAGGCGTTTTCCCGGCGACGCCCCCATGAACCCCTACGAAGCCCCCATGCCGCGCGGGAATGCGGGCGTAGCACCCCCATGTAACCCCCGTCACCCGCTGGCATGCTCGATCCCGTGATTCCCCCGCAGCCGAACCCGGCGACCACGACGCTCCCGCCCACCTGGTGGGCCGCGGCGCTGACCACGCAGGAGCGTCGCCCCGGCGGCGCCCGTCCCGCGTGGGTCGACTTCGCGGAAGCGGCCCTTTCCCGGGAAAGCGCCGCCGTGGAGCTTTCACGTGAAAGCTCCGACCTGCAGGCCGAGCTTTCACGTGGAAGCTCGCACTGGCGCACCGCCTTCGCCGCGGTGTTCCGCCCCCTCACCGACGCGGCCCGCGCCGCGATCGCCGGCGCCGCAGCGGCTTCGCCCGCCGTCGACGCCACCGCGGTCGCCGACGGGTGCGCGACGCGGCTGGGGCACCAGCTCGCCGGACTCGCCGCCCGCAGCCTGGTGCTCGAGCTGGGGCGGGCCCGCCGCGCGGGGACCCTGGCCGGGGACACCGGGGAAGAGCGGTTCGCCGACTTCGTGCGGCGGACCGGCACCCCGGCCGGGCTCACCGACCTGCTGCACCGCTACCCCGTGCTCGCCCGGCTCGCCGCGCAGGCGTCGCTGTACGCGATCGCGGCCGTCACCGAGCTGCTCGGCCGCTTCGACGCCGACCGCGCCGCGCTCACGGCGTTCACCGGCCCGGAGCCCGGCCCGCTCGTGGAGATCAGCGGCGGCACCGGCGACGCGCACCAGCGCGGCCGCTCGGTCCGCGAGCTGCGGTTCGCCGGCGGCGCGCGGGTCATCTACAAGCCGCGCCCGCTCGACCTGCACGCGGCGTTCACCGGCCTGGTCGAGTGGCTCAACCCGCGCGTGCCCGGCCTCGAGCTGAGCACGGTGGACGTCCTGGTCCGCCCCGGCTACGGCTGGCTCCGGTTCGTCGAGCACCGGCCGTGCGCCGACCTCACCGAGGTCGACCGGTTCTACCGCCGCCAGGGCGTCCTGCTCGCCCTGCTGCACGCCCTCGACGGCACCGACGTGCACTTCGAGAACATCATCGCCGCCGGCGACCAGCCCGTCCTGATCGACATCGAGACGCTGTTCCAGCCGGTGCTGCCCGCCGACACCGGCGACGTCGACCCCGCGGCCGAGCTGCTCACCCGGTCGGTGCACCGGACCATGCTGCTGCCGCAGATGATCGTCGGCGAGCACGGCGCGGTCGACATCTCCGGCCTCGGCGGCGGCCGCGCGGCGGCCCCGGCGCTCACCCGCGTCGACTGGCTCGACGCCGGCACCGACCGGATGCGGCTGACCCGGGTGCCCGGCGGCGTCGGCACCGGCGTCAACCGGCCCACCCTCGGCGGCGTCGACGTCGAGCCCGCCGAGCACGGCGCCGCGCTGCTGGCCGGGTTCCGCGCCGGCTACGACGCCATCGCCGCCGGCGCCGGGGAGTTCGGGTCGCTGCTCGACCGCTGCGCCGACGCCGAGATCCGCGTCCTGGTCCGCCCGACCAGCTTCTACACGCGGCTGCTCGACGAGACCACGCACCCGTCGCTGCTGGCGGACGCCGCCGCCCGCGACGAGGCCTTCGGGCTGCTGCACGACGACAGCACCGACGACGTCCGCCGCGGGCTGGTCGCCGCCGAGCTGACCGACCTGTGGGCGGGCGACGTCCCGATGTTCACCGGCCGGCCCGGCGCCACGGACCTCTGGGACGCCGAAGGCAATCGGCTGCCCGGCCTGCTGGCCGAGCCGCCGCTCGTGTCGGTCCGCGCGAAGGTCGCCGGGATGACCACGATCGACCGCCGGGACCAGGAGTGGCTGATCTCCGCCGCGCTGGCGACCCGGCCCGCCGCCGAAACCCACACCGGCACCGGGGTGACCGACACCGTCCTGCCGAGCAAGAGCCCCGAACCGGCGCACCTGCTCTCGGCCGCCTGCGGCATCGCCGACGCGATCGTCGCCCGCGCGGCCTCCGGCGGCGGGGGTGTCAACTGGGTCGGGCTGGAGCTCGTCGACGAGAAGTACTGGACCGTGCTGCCGATGGGCGCCGGGCTCGGCGAGGGCTACACCGGGGTCGCGCTGTTCCTGGCGCAGCTGGCCGAGCTGACCGGCATCGACCGCTACCGCGAACTGGCCGGGAAGGCGCTTTCCGGGCTGCCCGGGCTGGTGGCGGCGCTGGAGGCCGACCCGGACCTCGCCGCCGCGGCCGGTCCCGGCGGGCTGCTCGGGCTCGGCGGCGTCGCCTACGCCGCGGCCCGGCTGTCGCGGCTGCTCGACCGGCCCGACCTGCTGGACCTGACCGCCCGCACGGTCGCCGTCATGCCCGCGCCGACGCCCGAGACGTCCCCGCGCTACACCACCGGGCTCGCCGGCGGGCTGGTCGCCCTGCGCTCGGTGGCCACCCAGACCGGGCTCGCCACCGCCACCCTGCTGGCCGACGCCTACGCGGCCGAGCTCGCCGTCCGCTCGATCGACCCCGACCTCGCCGACCCCGGGTTCGCGCACGGCGCGGCCGGCGTCGACTGGGCACTGGCCGGGTACCCGCGCGAAACCCCGACCCTGCCGCCCGCGAAGACGGCCACCGGGCACGGCTGGTGCTCCGGCCTGGCCGGCCAGGTGCTCGCCTACTCCGGCGACCCCGCGCTGCTCGGCCTCGACGAGCAGGTCGCGGCGCTCGCCGGCCAGGACCCCCTGCGCGACCTGAGCCTCTGCCACGGCGAAACCGGCATCACCGACGTCCTCGGCTTCCTCGCCGAAAGCGGCCACCAAGGCGCCGCCGCCGCGGTCGCCACCCGCACCGGGCAGCTGCTCACCGCCGTCGAGCAGGACGGCGCGCGCTGCGGCACGCCCGACGGCGTCGCCTCCCCCGGCCTGCTGACCGGCCTGGCCGGCATCGGCTACGGCCTGCTGCGCCTCGGCTTCGGCCGCCGCGTCCCGTCCGCCCTGCTCTTGCAACCCCCGACCCGCTGATCCCCTTCCCCACCCGAGGAGAGAACGAAAGATGCGCGAAACCACCGCCGAGACCGTCGAAGCCACCATCGGTGCCCTGGTGCTCCCCCGCGCGAACCGCGCCGGCGCCCGCAACCAGGCGCTGGCCGGCACCCGGCCCCGGCTGTCCGGGATGACCCTCGAGACGCTCGGTGGCCCCACCGTCGTCACCAACGGCACCTTCGCCCTCTGACGTCCGTCCCCTGACCCGATCGCGACCGAAAGCGGAGAACACGCCATGAGCGAGCACGACTTCGTCGGCACCGACAACCCCATCGGCGACCCCACCCTCCCGGCGCCGACCCGGACCGGCATCCGCAACCGCGCCCTCGCCGGCCGGACCGCGCGGCTGAGCCACCACGGCGCCGACACCCTCGACATCACGCCCGTCTTCACCGTCAGCATCGGTTTCGCCGAATAACCGTCCGACCCCAGCACTACCGAGAGTGGAGCCACCAGCATGACCGAGCACGACTTCGACAACCCGATCGGCGACTTGACCCTCCCGGCGTCGGCCCGCACGGGCGCCCGCAACCACGCTCTGTCCGGCCGGGCGGCGCGGGTCAGCCAGAACTCCCTGACCACGCTGGACATCACGGTCGTCACGGGCGGCTTCACCGAATAGTGAGACGCCCGGGCGTCGGTAATTCGACCTACGTCCGGATGTGGCCAGTCCGGTTATAGTGACCGCGATGGGCATCCGGTCGACGCGTCTCATCGGACGCGACAGGGAGCTCGGCGCGCTGTCCCAGGCTCTGGAGAAGGCCCGCACCGACCACGGTGGGGCCTTCTTCCTTGTCGGTGAAGGCGGGATCGGGAAGTCCCGGCTCGCCGCCGACATCGCCTCGCGGGCGTTGGCGACCGGGCTCCCGGTGCTACGCGGACGCGCCAGCTCGATCGGCCCGATGGTGCCGTTCCGCCCGCTGGCCGAAGCCCTGTTGTCGCACTTCCGCGGCGGCCTGCCGCCCGCCGCGCCCGAGCTCGACCCGCTCGTGCCGGTGCTCGCCCGGCTCGTGCCCGACTGGTACCGCGGCGACCGCCCGCACGACAACGGGAACCTGCTCGTCCTGGCCGAAGCGGTGTTCCGGCTGCTGTCGGTCGCCGGCCGCGACGGCGGCTGCCTGATCGTGCTGGAAGACCTGCACAACGCCGACGCGGAGACGCTGTTCATCGTCGAGTACCTCGTCGACAACCTCGCGTCCAGCCGCGTGATGCTGATCGGCACCCTGCGCGGTGAACCGGGCGAGGCGCTGCGGCTGGCCTCGGCCGCGGCGCAGCGCTCGTCCAGCCACACCTTCGAACTGACCCGGCTCGACGCCGAGCGCACCCGCGAGTTCGCGGCCGCCTGCCTGGAGACCGAGCCGGCCGCGGTGCCCGCCGCCGTCGCGAACCTGTTGTGGCAGAACAGCGAGGGCGTGCCGTTCGTTGTCGAAGAGCTGCTGCACGGCATGGTCAGCGACGGCCTGCTCGTCGGCGGGCCGGGCGGCTGGCAGGTCGTCGGCGAGGTGCAGGCACGCGTGCCCGAGGCGCTGATCAGCAGCATCGCCGCCCGCGTCGACGCACTCGGCGAGGACGGCGAAACGCTGCTCTCGGTGGCCGCCGTGCTGGGCCGGCGGTTCCCGCTGTCGGTCGTGCAGGCGGTGACCGACATGGACGACCGCATGCTGCACAACCACATCAGCGCGAGCGTCGCCGCGCACCTGGTCACCACCGACGAGACCACGCCCGGCTGGTACGCCTTCCGCCACCCGCTGACCGCCGAGGCGCTGCTGGCCCGGCTCGTGCCGTCGACGAAGGCGAGCCTGGCGCGCCGGGCCGCCGACGCCGTCGAGCAGCTGCACCCCGGCCTGCCCGGCGAGCTGTGCGCGCTGGCCGCGGCACTGCGGCTGACGGCGATGGACCACCCCGGCGCCGGGCGGCTGTTCGCCGAGGCCGGCCGCCGCGCGCTCGACGGCGGCGCGGCCGACTCGGCGGTGACGATGCTGACCCGCGCCGTCGAGCTGCTGGCCACCGCGAGCCCCGACGACCGGGCCGACGCCCTCGAAACCCTGCTGCACGCCCTCGGGCAGACCGGGCAGTTCGACCGCGCGGTCGAGTTCTCCGCCCGGTTCGCCGAGATCGGCCGCCTCGAACGGGCCGTCGACCTGCACATCCAGCTGGCGTGGGCGGCCTACATCGGCGGCCGCCACGACGAGTGCCTCAACCAGATCGAGCAGGCCCGCGCCCCGCTCGGCGGCGAGATGACCGAAGAGCAGAACGCGGGTCTCGACGCCGTCGAAGCGACGCTGTGGCTCGACATCCCCGGCCCGGCCCACACCGAACGGGCCCGGAAGCTGGCCGAGCAGGCGTGGGAGGTCGCCGAGCGCGCCGGCGTGCCGTTCGTGTCGTGCCAGGCGCTGCAGGTGCTCGGCATGGTGGCGCTGGAGAACGACCTGACCGAAGCGGAGCGGTACCTGCAGCTGGCGCGGCGGCTGGCCGAGCGGCACCAGCTGACGCACCTGCGCACCCAGGTGCTGGTCCGCCTCGGCGGGCACCGGATGCTCGCCGAGGGCGACATCCGGACGTTCGACCTGGCCCGCGCGGAGGCCCAGCGCACCGGCGCGATCACGCTGACCTGCGCGGTCGACGCGAGCCGCGCGGTGCACGCGGTGATGCGCGGCGAGTTCGCCCACGCCGACCGCATCCTCGACGAGAACCTCGCGGTGCTCGGCCGGCTCCGGCTGGTCGCGTTGCTGCAGTACACGCACATGACGCGCGCGATGGTGGCCGCCCACCAGGCGGACCGGCCGCGCATGGAGCGCGCGCTGGAGGACTTCCGCGCGGAGGGCGGCACGACGGCGCAGGAGCTCGTGCTGAGCGTCGGGCTGGCGCAGGTGTTCTGCTCCCTGCTCGAAGAGGACGCCGAGCGCGCCCGCCGCGAGCTGGCGCAGGTGCTGGCGTTGGAGGAGCGGCAGCCGAGCCGCTTCCACCTGGCCGGCCAGCACGGTCTGCGGTTGCTGATCGAAGCGCTCGACGGCGCGCCGCCGCCGGACCGGCCCCCGGCGGCGGTGAGCGGCATGCGCTGGAACCGCCAGTTCGTGCTGCTGGGCGACGCGGTCCGCCACGGCCGCGCGGGTTCGGTGGAGCAGGCCGACGCCGCGGTGGCCGCGGCCATCGAGGCCGCGGCCCCGTACCCGGTGAGCAGGCACCTCGGCCTGCGCATGGTGGCCGAGTCCGCGGCGGCCGACGGCTGGGGCAACCCGGTGACGTGGCTCAAGGAGGCCGAGGAGTTCTTCCACCAGGCGGAGGTGACCGCGGTGGCGAGCGCGTGCCGCGGGCTGCTGCGCAAGATCGGCGCCCCGGTCGGCCAGCGCCGCACGGGCTCGGACCGCCTCCCGGCCGAACTGCGCTCGGCGGGCGTGACGGTCCGCGAGTACGAGGTGCTGCAGCTGCTGGCGGACAACATGGGCAACAAGGACATCGCCCGGCGGCTGCACATTTCCCCGCGTACGGTGGAAAAGCACGTGGCGAGCTTGATGGCCAAGTCCAATTTGGAGAACCGCAGCGCGTTGACCGAGTACGCGCGCAACACTCCACAGTAGACTCAGGAGCCCAGGACGCCCAGCGGGTCCAGGTGTCGCGGGGTCCAGCCCAGCTCGCGCTGCGCCTTGCCGGACGTCAGCCGCTGGTCGAGCGCGAACGCGTCGGCGATCGGGCCCATCCGCTCGCGGGCCTCGTCCAGCGTGATCGAGACGGTCTTCAGCCCGGCAGCCCGGGCACACGCTTCGGCGACCTCCTTCGCCGTCGGGTCGACGCCGCCGACCCCGAGGTACACCGAGCCGGCCGGTGCCGTCAGCGCGGCCGCGTAGAGCCGGGCGAGGTCGTCGACGTGGATCAGCGCCCAGTGGTTGCCGCCGTCGCCGAAGTACGGGATCGCGCCGCTTTCCTTGCCCGGCTGGACGAAGAAGGCGTCGATCAGGCGGTTCTCGCCGCCGTAGAGCAGGCCGGGCTGGACGACGACGGGCCGGCCGCCGTTCTCCGCGCGGGCCAGCACCGCGTCCTCGACCGCCTTGCGCCACGCCACGACGGCCGGCGGGTTCCACGGCGCCGTCTCGTCCTGGACGCCGTCGGTGTCGCCGTAGACCCAGCTCCCACCGGTGTGCACGTAGGTGCCGCCGCCGACGCCGTCCTGCAGGGCGGTGGCCGCGGCGAGGTCCTCGTCGCCACTGGTCGCCTGGGCCAGGTGGATGACGGCTTGCGCGCGGGCCGCGGCGTGGTTGAGCACGTCGAGGTCGGTCAGGCCGACGCGGACCGCCGTCGCCCCGGCGGCGACGACCGCGGCCTCCGCGCGATCACTGCGGGCGAGCGCCTCGACGGCGTGCCCCTGCCGGACCAGTTCGGCGATCGTCGCGCGGCCGATGTAGCCCGATCCGCCGGTGAGGAAGACCTTCATCGCTGTCCTTTCGGTTGGGTGACTGCGCTTTCCAGCGTGTCCCGCCGGGGTGTGGCGCGTCCAAGACCCGTTGCGCGCGCTGTGATGCCCGGGCGGCATCACGGGGACGTGCGATGATCGGAGCGGAACAGGAGGTGGTGACCCACCGTGGACCTCGATTTGCGGAAGCTGCGGTACTTCGTCGCCGTCGCCGAAGAACTCCACTTCGGACGGGCCGCCGCGCGGCTGCACGTCGCGCAGCCCGCGCTCTCCCGGCAGGTCCGCGCCCTCGAAGACGAGCTGAAGACCGCCCTCTTCGTGCGGGACCGCCGCGGCACCGTCCTGACGCCGGCGGGCGAGCAGCTCCTCGAAGACGCGCGCGGCCTCCTGTCCGCGGCGGACGCCGTCCGGCGGCGGGTCGCCGCGGCCGGCGAACCCGTGCTCACCGTGGGGTTCATGCCCGGCATCGTCGTCACCCCGGCGGTGCGGGTGCTGGCCGAACGGCAGCCGGACCTCGCCGTAAGGCTGCTGCGCACCAGCTGGCACGACCAGGTCGAGGTCCTGCACGACGGCCGCGTCGACGTCGGCGTCGTCCGGCTGCCGATCGACCGGCGCGGGCTGACCGTGCGGCCGCTGTTCGAGGAACCGCGCGTCGTCACCGTGCCGGCCGGGCACCGCCTGGCGGGCAAGGAATCCGTCTCGGTCACCGAACTCGCCGACGAGCACCTGCTGCAGGACCCCGACGCCGTCCCGGAGTGGCGGGACATCGCGGTCGAGCCGCCCGGAAAGGTCCCGCCGATCCACAGCGTCGAGGAAAAGCTGGAGCTGGTCGCCGCCGAGGCGGGGATCAGCATCATCCCCCGATCGACGGCGGCGTTCTACACGCGGCCGGACGTGGTGGCCGTCCCGGTGGAGGACATCGCGCCGAACCGCGTGTGCCTGGCGTGGCTCGCGTCAAGACGGTCGCCGCTGATCGAAGCGTTCGTCGACGCGGCGGCCGCGCTGGTCCCCCACGAGGGCTGACCGGCGACCGGTTACGGCGTCTCCTCCTGGTGGGCCTCGGCCAGCCGCTCCTGGACGCGGGCGTGGCGGAACTGGTAGACGCCACCCGCTTGCCGGAGCACGCCGCGGCGGTGGGCGTCGTCGAGGAAGTGCATCAGGCGCCACGGCAGGCGGCCCGTCGCCGCCAGCCAGACGTGGTTCACGAAGTAGTTGCCCCACGCCCGCGTCACCAGGACCGCCAAGCCGATGCCCACACCGAAACACACGCCGGCCACGATCGGCAGCACCGGGGTCGTCGCCGCCGGGAACACCTGGCCGCCGGCGATCGCGCCCGCCAGGGCATAGCACACCGCCGCGACGCCGCGGGCCATGAAGAACCCGAACGACGCTCCCGCCACCGCGCCGGCGATGGCCAGCGCCAGGTCGTACCGGCCGCCCAGCACCGGCAGGAACCGCGTCTGCGCGGTGAACGCGAACGCCATCCCGTCGAACAACCCCAGCGACACCAGGAAGGAGACCGACAACGCGATCGCGCCGGTGCGTTCGTTGCGCAGGATCGTCCGCGGGCTGGACACGCGGCTGGCGTCGACCGGTTTGGCGAGCCACACGTGCACCGCGAACACCAGGCCGAACACCAGCGCCAGGAACACGACCAGGCCGGTGGCCAGCGACCAGCCCAGGCCGAGCAGCACGCCCACGACGGCCCCGATCGCGAACCGGCCGGCGAACTTCCGCGCGGCCCCGGCGAAGCGCACTTCGGTGCGCAACGGCTCGGGCGCGCGCCCGAAGCGGTGGGTCAGGTACGCGGCGCCGCCGAACGAGACGCCGTAGATCGCGGCCAGCGCCGGGCCGTCGTCGACCCAGCCGGTGACGACGAAGAACACCGCGACCAGCGCGCCGGCCAGCGCGGACCGGGTCCGCGCCGGCACCGCCCGGTACAGCTGCCACCACGCCAGGTCGCGGCTGCGCGCCTGTTCGAGGTGCCGGGCCAGGAACCCCAGCCAGCGCGTCGCCTGCGCCGCGGTGTACCGCCCGGACGGGCTCGTCTTCGGGTTCCGCCCCGGCGGCTGCGGCACCTGCGCGTAGGCGTTGGGGACGAACGAATCGAGCAGCTGCCCTTCGAGAACCTCGACGTCCGATGCGCCGAGCAGCTCGGCCGGATCCGCGCCGGGACGGCCGTAGCCGATCCGCGCGAGGTCGACCATCAACGGCGTCCGCAGCACCCGGGCCAGGGCCGCGTCCGGGTCGCGGCGCAGGCGCTCGGCCACCGGGAGCCAGCGGTCCTGCCCGTCCCGCGCGGACAGGTACGTGACCGCCTCCTGCCGCGCGACCGGTTCGAGCCGCACCACCGTGGCGGCGCTCAGCACCGCGCCGGCTTCGCGCACGACCTGGTCGTACTCGGCCGAACGGCACGTCAGCACGAGCGCGCGGCCCGCGCCCATCGTCTGGTCCAGTGCGTCGAGCGCCGCGGCGCGCAGGTCGGCCGGCATCTCGTCGAGGCCGTCGAGCACCGGGAGGACGTGCCCGCCGAGGACGAGCCGGGTCGGTGCGTCGCGCCCGTACTCGCGGGCGTTGAGCAGCGCCGGGTGGTCGTCGGCGAGCCGGGCCGCGAGCCACCGGTCGAGGTGGTCGCGCCGCGGGTCCCACGACGCCAGCGAGAGCAGCACCGGCACCGGGCCGCCCGACGCGCGGGCGCGCAGCAGCTCCAGCGTCAGCATCAGGGCGAGCACCGACTTCCCGGAGCCCGGTTCGCCGAGGACGACCAGCTGCGGCACCGGCAACGCCGTGAAGGTCTCCGCGATGTCGTCGAGATCGCCACGCGGTTTTCCCCGCCGCGCCGACCAGCGCAGGGCGATCGGCTGCGGCCGGTGCAGCGACCGCAGCTCGGCTTCCGCGCGCCACTGCCACGTGACGGCTTCGGCCAGTTCGGTGACCGCGCGGTCGAAGGAATGGCGCTCGGGCGCGGGATCGGGTTCGCCGGGCGTGGCTTCGGCCAGGATCTGCTCGTGCAGCCGCCGCAGTTCGGGGTTCGGGTCGACGCCGAGCTCGTCGGCCAGCCGCCGGCGCAGGCTGTGGAACAGCGTCGATGCTTCGGCGTAGCGCCCTTCCTTCGCGAGGGCCCGCATCAGGAGCAGGTGGGACAGCTCGCGCATCGGGTGCTCGCCGCAGAACTCGGTCAGCTCGCGGACGACCTCGCCCGTTTCGCCGAGCCGCAGCCGCCATTCGGCGCACAGTTCCACGGCGTCGGCGCGCTGCTCGTCGAGCACCGCGGCCCGGCCGGCCAGCGTCGTCGTCCGCAGCCCGTCGAGCGCCGGGCCGCGCCACAACGCCAGCCCGGTCCGGATTTCCTCGACGGCGTCGACGAACTTCGCCTGCCCGGCCAGCCCTCGCGCGGCGGCGACGTGCCGGCGGAAGCGGAGGGAGTCGAGGTCGTCGGCGCCGGTCTGCAGGCGGTACCCGGGGCCGTCGGTGACGATCAGCGCGCCGGCGTCGCCGAGCCGGGCCCGCAGCGCGGAAACGCAGTTGCGCACCTGCTTCACGGCGGTCGCGGGCGGCTCGTCCTCCCACAGCGCGTCGATCATGCGCTCCACCGGGACGACGGCGTCCGGGCTGAGCAGCAAAGCGGCGAGCGCGCGCTGCTGGCGCGGGCTCGCCAGGGTGACCCGGTCCCCGGACACGCGCACTTCCAGCGTCCCGAGAACCCGGAACCTCATCGCATCCCCCTTGTCCCGCAAGGCTAGCGCCGCGCACCCGGCTCCGAAACACGCAGGTCGCACCCCCGGATGCCGGCGCGAGGACGAAACGAGGACGGCGTCGGGAACCTTAGGGGCACGGCGAAAGAGGGGGAATGCCGGGGCGACCCGGTGGCGGGCGCGTCGTTGGGGGTCGCGCCCTCCACCGGGCTAGCGCCCGAACACCTCGGCCGCGAACCCGGCCGCCGCGGCGAGCTTCGCGAGCTCGCCGGCGCGGGCCGCGGGCAGCAGCACGAGCGGGTAGCAGTCGGACTCGATGTCGAGGACGGCGAGCGCGGTTCCGGTGCCGAGCAAGCGCTCCCCCGCCGTCTCGAGGAACTCGTACGTCGGCAGTTCGCTGCTCGCCAGTGACGTCCACAGCTCGTCCGCCGCCGGCGCGGACCGCAGGGCGCGCAGCTGGGCGGTGATCTCGTCGGGTGCTTCCTTCCAGTCGACTTCGGCCAGCAGGCCGTGGTCGGCCAGTGCGTCCACGAGCGCGATCCACGGCAGTCCCGGGAAGGGTTCGTCGATGCCGCGGTCGTCGAGCCGGTCGGCGTGTTCGCCGACGTAGGCGCCGGGGTCGTCGTGGGCGGCCGCCGCGCGGGCGGCGACTTCCGGGACGTCCGGGGCCAGCAGGGTGGCCACCGCCGCGAGCGCGTTCATCGTCGTCCTCCGTGGGCCGGGTGGTCGGTCGGGGGCATGATCGCACCATGACTTCCCCCCGCCGCGACGGCGACACGTGGGACCTCGCGTCCAGTGTCGGCGCGACCGCGACCATGGCCGCGATGACCCGGGCGATCGCGACCCGCGCCGCGCTCATCGACGACCCGTTCGCCGAACCGCTCGTCCGCGCGGTCGGCATCGACCTGCTCACGCGGCTGGCGACGGGCGAAGAGCCGTCCGGCGACCTGGTCGGGCGCGCGGCGATCGACGGCGCCCGGGTGCGCACCCTTTTCTACGACGAGTTCTTCCTCGACGCCGGCCTCGCGCAGGCGGTGATCCTGGCTTCGGGACTGGATTCCCGCGCCTACCGGCTGCCGTGGCCGGCCGGCACGGTGGTGTACGAGCTGGACCGGCCCGACGTCGTCGAGTTCAAGACCCGGACGCTGGCCGGGCTGGGCGCGGAGCCGACGGCGGAGCGCCGGGTGGTGGCGGCCGACCTGCGTGAAGACTGGCCCGAAGCGTTGCGCGCGGCCGGGTTCGATCCGGCGCTGCCGACGGCGTGGAGTGCCGAGGGCCTGCTCGGCTACTTGCCGCCCGACGCGCAGGACCGCTTGCTGGAGACGATCACCGAGCTGAGCGCGCCGGGCAGCCGGGTGGCCACCGAAAGCCGGCCTAACCCGCGCCCGGGCGAAGAGGACCGGACGAAGCAAAGCTTGAACCGGATCTCGGAGCTGTTCCGGTCGGAGAACTTCGACGCGGACATGGCCAAGCTGCGCTACTTCGGCAAGCGCAACGAGGCGGCGCCGTACTTGACGGGACTCGGCTGGGCGGTGACGGGGAGGACGGTCCGGGAGCTGTTCGAGGTGCACGGCTTGGCGCCGCTCGAGGAGGACGATCTGCGGATGGCCGAGGTGCGGTACGTGACCGGGGAACTCACGAAGTAGCCGGCGGGGCGACGCTCAGGAGTTCGGGAGCGGCCTCGCCCAGTTCGCCGTGGAGCACCCGGGCCTGGTCGCCGTGCTCCCGCGCGGTCTCCGGGTCGGCCGCCGCGCGGGCCAGACCCCGGTGCGCACGGGCGATCTGCTCGTGGCAGCCCCAGCGGGTGGCCACCGCCAAGGCCTCCGCGTGGTGGTCGCGCGCCGTCTCCGCCGAGCCGGCTGCTTGGTGCGCCTCACCCAGCCCGTTCAGCGCCCACGCCTCGCCCGCCCGGTCTCCGTGGCGGCGGAACAGATCCAGCGCCTCCCGGTGGTGGACCGCTGCCGCCGCCGGGCGGCCGTTCGCCGACTCCGCGCGGCCCAGCCCGTCGATCGCCCACGCTTCGCTATCCCGGTGCCCCAGCTGGCCGAACACCGCCGCCGCGTCGAGGTGCAGGCGGACCGCTTCGGCCGGGCGGCCCTCCAGCACCGCCAGCTCGCCCACGCCCACCTTCGCCCACGCCTCCCCGAACTGGTGGCCGGCCTGCCCGTGCAGGTCCATCGCCTGCCGCAGGTGGCGCCGGGCCGCCGGGGCCCGCTCGAGGCGGGCCTCGACCGTGCCGAGGCGGGTCAGCATGTGGGCCCGGCCGGTCACGTCGGCCGCGCGCCGGAACATCGCCGCCGCCCGCGTGTAGTAGCCCGACGCCAGGAGGTACCGGCCCGCCGTCTCCTCGATCATGCCGACGTTGCCCAGCGCCCGCGCCTGCCCGATCACGTCCCCGATCTCGGCGAACAGCGCGTGCGCCGCCCACATCTCCGCCGCGGCCGGCCCCGCGCGGCCCGCCTGCTCGTGCACGCCGCCCAGCGCGATGCGGGCGTTCGCCTCCGCCACGCGGTCGCCGAGCGCGTGCGCCGCCGCGTGCGCGTGCCCGTTGATCGCCAGCGCCGCCGTCTCGTGGTGGCCGTCGAGGTAGCGGAACAGCAGCGCCGGCAGCGTCACCGCGTCCTCGGGCCTGCCGTGCGCGGCCGCGTGGGCGACGAGCGCCTGCAGCGACGGCAGCTCGGCGTCCAGCCAGTCGCGGGCCCCGCGCGCGTCCGGGAACACCGGCGGCCGGACCGGCGACGCCGCGACAGCCGGCCGCCGGTGGGCTTCGCCCGGGTAGAGTTGGTCCATCGCGGCCGCGACGGCGGCGCGGTAGTAGCCGTAGACGCGGCCGAGGCCGACGTCGTCGCCGAGCTCCGCGGCGTAGAGCTTGAGCAGGTCGTGCATGCCGCAGCGGTCGGCGCCGGCGGGGTGGACCAGGTGCGCGCGGACGAGCGTGTCCAGCACGCTGCGCGCTTCGTCGAGCGGGCGGTCCACGAGGGCCGCCAGGACGTGGGCGTCGAACAAGGGTGCCGGGAGCCGGCCGAGCGCGGCGAACGCGTGCCGCACGCCGGGGCTCAACGGCCGCAGCGACCAGGAGAACACCGCGCGCACGGCGGCGCGCCGATCACCGCCGCCGCTGAGCAGGTCGAGCGTGCGCTGGGCCGCGCGCAGCTCGTCGACCAGCCGGCTCAGCGGGGTCATCGGCCGGGACACCGCCTGCTCGGCGGCCAGGCGCAGGGTCAGCGGCAGCCGCACGCACCGCTCGGCGAGCGCCGCGGCGGCCACCGGCTCGGCGGTCACCCGCTCGCCGATCAGCCGCCACAGCAACGCGACGGCGTCCGCGGGCGGCAGCCGGTCGAGGTCGATGCGCCGCGCGCCGTGCAGGGCCACCAGGCCGGCGAGCGAGTCGCGGCTGGTGACCACGACGACGCACGTCTTCGAACCCGGCAGCAGCGGGCGGACCTGCTCGACGGTCGCCGCGTTGTCCAGCACGACGAGGATTCGCCGGGTCGCGACCTCGGTGCGGAACCGGGCGGCGCGCTCGGCCTCCCCCGGCGGGATTTCCGCGCCTTCGGGCAGCAGCGCGCTCAGCAACGCGGCCAGCGCGTCGGCCGACGACAGCGGCTCGCCCGGGTCGTAGCCGCGCAGGTCCAGGTACAGCTGCCCGTCCGGGAACCGGTCCCGGACGCGGTGTCCCCAGTGGACGGCCGTGGCCGTCTTGCCCGCGCCCGCCGTGCCGGTGACGCAGAGGAACACCGGTTCGTCGCCGGCGCGGGCGGCCAGGCGGTCCAGCTCGGCCAGCTCGCCGGCCCGGCCGGTGAACGCGGTGACGTCGGCGGGCAGCTGGGCGGGCACCGGCGCTTGGGGCACCTGCCCACGCGGCAGCTCGTGGTGCAGCACGGCTTCGTGCACGGCGGCGAGCTCGGGACCCGGGTCCACGCCGAGCTCCTCGCGCAGCGCCCGGCGGGTCCGCTCGAAGCACGCCAGCGCGTCCGCGCCGCGGCCGACCGCGTACAGCGCGCGCATCAGGACCGCGGCGGCGTTCTCCTGCAGCGGCTGCTCGCCGGTGAGCTCGGTCAGCCGGGCGATCGTCGACGCCGCGTCGCCGCCGCGGACCTCGGCCTCGGCCCACGCCACGACCGCGTCCGCGTGCTCCTGGCGCAGGGCGTGGCGCGTCCGTTCCGCCCAGGGCCCGCGCAGCCCGGCCAGCGGTTCGCCGGACCAGAGCCGCAGGGCGCCGCGCAACGCGACGGCGTCGGTCCGGTGCTCGCGCAGCGCGCTGCGGAACCGGAACACGTCGACCTCGTCGGGCCGGACGACGAGGCGGTAGCCGCCGGAGTCCCTCGCCACGTGCGCGCCACCGGGATCGGCCTGTTCCAGCACCCGCCGGATCCGCGTGATGTGGGCCTGCAGCGACCGCCGGACCCGTTCGGGCGGGGACTCGCCCCACACGCGGTCGACCAGCACGTCGACGCCGACCGTGCGGCCGGCCTCGAGCAGCAGGACCGCCAGCACCGCCTGCCGGCGCGGCTCGCCGACTTCGATCGTTCTCCCGGCCGCGCCCAGGCGGACCGGTCCCAGGACCCGGAACTCCACGTTTTCCCCCGCCTCCTCCGATCGGCCATGGTAAGTCGCCCATTCCGCCCGCCACAACACATTCACAACATTTCCGGCGGTGACCCGTGCCGACAATCGTTTCCGTCGCGAAGACAACGGAAACGCACGATTCGAGGAGGAAATGTGCGCACACCGAGAACGATCTTGCCGGCGATCGCCGGACTCGTTGCCGTGCTGCTGGTTCCGGGCACGGCGACCGCCGCCACCGGCTGCGCCGAACTGGCCAGGGGCAGCAACACCGACGCGGCACTGGCGGCCACACCGGACGGCCCGGTGGACATTTTCCAAACCGGTCTGGTCGGCAATGTTTTCCGTACGCGGATAGATCCGCGCACGAATGCCGTGGCGAGCTTCCAGGACCTGGGCGGGGTCTCGCGCTCCGAACCGGCGGGCGTTTCGATGGGCGCCGGGCACACCGCCGTCTTCGTCCGCGGTGGCGACGACGCGCTCTACTTCCAGGACTTCACCAACGGCGTGGCGTCCGGCTGGCAGAACCTCGGCGGGCAGCTCACCTGGAACCCGCACGCCGTCTCGACCGGCCCCGGTCAGCTCATCGTGTTCTACCGGGGCACGAACAGGCAGCTGTGGTACCGGGA
This sequence comes from Amycolatopsis sp. NPDC098790, assembly GCF_044759945.1. NCBI lineage: Bacteria > Bacillati > Actinomycetota > Actinomycetes > Pseudonocardiales > Pseudonocardiaceae > Amycolatopsis > Amycolatopsis sp. NPDC098790. The sequence continues at coordinate 474,350 of NZ_JBIWAI010000002.1, read as the reverse complement.
GTTCGCCAACGGCGTCTGGGGCCCGCACACGAGCCTGGGCGGTGTCCTGACGTCGAGCCCGATCGGCGTCTCCACGAGGCAGGGGCACGTCGCCGTCGTCACGCGTGGGCAGGCGAACGACCTGTACTTCCTGGAGCGGACCGAAGCCGGCTGGAGCGGCTGGACCGGGCTGGGCGGCCGGTTCGGCGTCGACCCGATCGCGGTGTCGCGCGGGCCGGGGCTGCTCGACGTCTTCGTGACCGGGGGCGGTTCGAAGGTGTACGGGATTTCGTACAACGGCTCGTCCTGGAGCCCGTGGCGGGACCTGGCGGCGCCGCCGGGCGGCGCGGTGTCCGAGCCGGGCGCGGCGGCGACGGGCTCGGGCGAGCTGGTCGTCTTCGCCCGCGGCGGCGAGGTGCGCACGCCGGTCCGGCCGATCTGGCGGAACTCTTCGTTCGACGGCGGGGCGACCTGGTCGGGCTGGCTGAACGTCGACGTCGGGTACGGGACGCCGTCGCCGAACAACCCCGAGGCGACGGCCAACGCGTTCGGCGGCTGGACGGTGGCCGCGACGAACTTCCCCACCGGGGCGCGCGTCGGACCGCTGCGCGTGTGTTCGTCGACGCCGTGAAGACGCGAGCCGCGGCCGGGAGACAGCGGGTCCCCGGCCGCGGTTCGTCACGCCCGGTCGAGCAGGGCGGCGACGTTCTTCCGGTCCGCGCCCAGGCGGACGTAGAGGCCGGCCCACTGCCGGTCGGCTTCGGTGGGATCGCCGCCGTCGCAGTACTTCTTCGCGCCGTTGGCGGTGTAGTAGCGCAGCAGGGCGAGGATTTCGTCGGTGCGCCTGAGCGTGTCGTCGGTGTAGCGCGGGCCGGGCCCCCGAGGCTGGTGCTTCAGGCAGCTCAGCTCGGGAACGACCCCGCCGGCGGCCTCGTCCTCGAAGCGGGGACCGGGGTCGGGCGCCGGCGCGGTGCACGCGACCAGGCTGACGAGCAACGCGCTCAGCAGCAACGGGATCCGCCTCATCGGGCACCTCCGAGGTTCGCCAGCGCGGTCCGCGCGGCGGGCGCGCCGACCGGGGAGAAGTGCGGGTTGATCCGCAACGCCTCGGTGAGCGCCGTGACGGCTTCGGCGTTCCGGCCGAGCCCGGCCAGGATCATGCCGCGGTGGTAGGCGGCCGCGGCGCTGCGCCAGCCCGTGCTCGCGGCGCGGTCGGCGTAGGTCAGCGCTTCGGCGTCCCGCCCGTTCAGGTGCAGGGCCCAGGCCACGGCGTCCGCGACGAACACGGGCTGCCGCCGCGACCATTCGGCCTGGGCGAGTTCGAGCGCCCGTTTCGCGTTCCCGCGGTCGACGGCGACCAAGGACGCTTCGAGGTCGATGTTCGCCCCCGATGCCGCGTCGATGCCTTGCTGCTCCTCGATGATCGCGTACTGGCGCGCGGCCGGTTCCGGTTGGCCCGCCGCCGTCAGCAGCAGGGCGTACTCCTGCAGGCCGTCCAGGCTCGGCTGCCGGGCGACGATGTCCTGCAGGCCCGCCAGCGCTTCCGCGGTCCGCCCGCGGGCCGCCGCGACCGTCGCCTTCCCCTGCAGCAGCGAACCCGCGTCCGGGACCGCGCGCAGGCCGGCGTCGAAGTGGCGCTGCGCCGTGTCGAAGTCGCCGTTGTCGAAGGCCAGCTTGCCCAGCAGGTGCCGGCAGAACACGACGTCGCCGGGATCGACGGCGTCGGCCAGGGCCCGGTCGAGCGCGTGCCGGGCGTCCTCGACGCGGCCGTGCAGCTCGAACTCGTAGGCGGCGCGGGTGAACGAGGCGACGCCCGGTTTGAGGTCGAGCATGCGCTGCAGCGCGTCGGTGGCCGCCGCGGTGTCCCCGAGCTGGGTGTAGGCGTCGGTGAGCACGCCGTACACCTCGGCGTTGTCGGGCAGCACGGCCTTGGCCTGCTCGCCCCAGTCGCGGGCGGCGGTGAAGTCGTGCCGCGCGTTGGCGAGCGCGCCCAGGCCGCTCAGCGCGGGCCCGTTGCCGTCGGGTTGCTGCGCCAACGACTTCCGCAGCGCTTCTTCGGCTTTCGGGTAGTAGGTGGGGTCGCCCTTGGCGCGGGCCGCCTCGACGTAGGCGGCGCCGAGGCCGGCCCACGTCCGCGGGTCCTGGTCGCGCCGCGCGAGCTTGTCCCGCGCCGTCGTGATCGCCCGGTCGAGCGCGCTGGGCGCACCGGCCGAACCGGCGGCGGCGACCGGACCCGGCGGGTCGGACGGGGCGAGCGTGGTGAAGCCGACGGCGATCAAGCCCGCGACGAGCGCGAGCAGGACGGTGGTGAGCAGCGGGCCCGGGCGCCGGGCACCGGTCGTGCTGGGTGGAGCTGACATCGGACATCCCTTCCACGAGTGTGTCGTGGGTGTCCGGGGAGGCGCCCCGGACACCCACGACCGTTCTGCGGGTCAGCGCGACGAGTTGACCGCGGCGGTGTTCGGCAGGGCGACGTACGGGAAGACCGTGCCGAACGGGACGTTGTTCGCGTCGACCCGGTCACCCGCGGCGAGCGCCTGGACGATGCCGCTGGACGCGGCGCCTTCCAGCACCTGCAGGCTGATGTCGAGCGCGTCGTCGGCGAGCCGTCGGCCGTTCGGGAAGCCCTGGCGGTCACCGCCCAGCAGCCCGAGCCGGCTGGGCTGCGCGGCCGGCGGGATCGACGTGTTCAGCCGCAGCTGCTCCGACGGCGCGAAGTTCGCCGGGTTGACGTCGAGGTTGTTCAGCTGCGAGTTGAGGTCCAGGTTCCCGAGCTGGTTCCCGAACTTCGTGGTGATCCCGTAGAGGAAGATCTCCACCAGGTCGTTGCGCGGCGTGACCGGCGCCGGGATGCCGTAGATGCGCTGGACGAGCGTCGGCACCTCGGGGACGTTCACCCGGTTCACCAGCGCGGGCAGCGTGCGGTCCTGCTCCGGCAGCAGCGAGTTGAACTTGTCCTTCAGCCCGGCCGGCACGACGACTTCGTTGACGAGCGGGTTGCCCAGGCGCGACACCTGGACCTCGGTGCCGCTGGACTGCTGCGTCCCCGGCGCGCGCACGGTGAGCGAGTAGCGCTCGGTGTCGCTCCAGATCCCGATGTTCGGGTTCCGGGTGGGGTTGTTCCCGAGCGTCAGCGCGCTCTTGGGCACCTGCAGCGCCAGGCTGTTGACGTTGTAGCCGGCCACCGTGTCCTGCCCGACCTCCGACAGGTTCCCGCCGTAGAGCAGGTCGAAGACGCGCAGGTCCAGGAAGAACGGGTCGTCGGCCTGCCCGGCGAAGCTCTGCCCGCCGCCCGCGATGGGCGTGATGGCCTGGTTGCGCAGCACCCCGTAGTTCGGCATGGAGGCCACACCGACGTTCGACGGCGCGACCTTCGCGTTGCTGGCCAGGGTGGTGACCCGCCCGTTCGGCCGGTCGATGAGCGTCAGGGTGTAGGTCTGCCGGAACAGCAGGTCCGGGTCGTCGAACGACGTGACCGGGTCGTCGTTGTAGAGGAAGGTGTCGTTTCCCCGCCGGTCCTCGGTGCGGAAGTCCCACCGGTAGGTCAGGTCCGCCTTCGCGTCGCCGTTGTTGTCGATGTTGAGGTCGTAGTGGGCGTCGGTCGCCCACGGGTAGAAGGTCGGCCCGCCGTTGGGTTCTTCGAACGGGTACCAGTTCGCGATGAGCGTGACGGTGTCCGGCTTGTCGGGGCTGACGAAGGCGTACACGTCGGTGTTGTCCACGGGCGGGTCACCGGAGATGAGCGGAGCTTCCCGGTGACTGGACGCGAGCACCGGACCGGCGGGCACCCCGGCCAGCACGGCGCCCCCGACGGCGAGCACGACCGCAGCCCTCCGGCTGCTGCGGCGCGCGGAATGGCGTAGCGACATTTCCCTTTCCCTTCCTGAGAGCCGCGGCCCCGGGCGAATGGGCGCCCGGGGCCGCCGGAAGAGTCCGGGTCCCTCGTCCTCCTCCGTACGCCGATGGTGTCCGGCGCCGTCAGTGGCGAAGTTGTGGGAATGTTGTGGCGGTGGGTCAGCGGAAGCGGGTCCGCAGCTCGCCGACCACGCGAGGGCGGGCTCACGCCGGGCGAACCGGCAAAGTGCGCGGCTCGACCCGACTCCGCCGAACGGGCGCCGGCCGAGCCGTGCACACCGGCTACGGCCCCGGCACCGAAGGCCGCTCCGGCCCGGCGACTGCCGGGCGCCGGCGCGTCAGCGGAACCCCGTGGGTCAGCGGAAGCGGGTCCGCAGCTCGCCGAGGCCGTCGATGCGGCTGGTCAGCACGTCGTCCGTCGTGAGGTAGCGCGGCGGCGTGCGGCGGTTGCCCACCCCCGCCGGCGTGCCCGTGAAAATCAAATCACCCGGCAGCAACGGGCAAACCGCCGACAGCCGCGCCACCAGCGACGGCACACCGAAGATCATGTCCGCCACCGACGCCTTCTGGACCACCTCCTCACCGAGCAGGCACGTGATCGACGCGTCCGGAGCCACCTCGGTCACCAGGTGCGGTCCGATCGGCCCGAACCCGGGAAACGACTTCGCCAGCGAGAACTGCGGCGGCTCCCCCAGCATCTGGACCCGCCGCTCCGACAGGTCCTGGCCGACCATGTACCCCGCGACGTGCGACAAAGCGCGATCCGCACCGATCCGGTGACCGCCGCGGCCGATCACCGCCACCAGCTCGACTTCCCAGTCGACGCGGTCGCCGGGCAGCTCGACCGTCTCGTCCGGGCCTGCGATGCACGTCGGGAACTTGGTGAACACCAACGGGTCCGACGGCGGCTCGAACCCGGCCTCGGCCGCGTGCGGCGGGTAGTTCAGCGCCACCGCGAAAACCTGCCGGGGCCGCGGCACCGGCGGCCCCAGCAGCGCGGGGTCGTACGGACTGCCGGCCGGAACCACCGATCGCGCCCACTCCGTGAACGCCGGCCACTGCGACAGGACGTCCATCGGGTCGGGGCCGAACCCCCCCGCCTCGAAGACGTCCAGCGCGCGGTCCCCGAAGACGAGCACCGCTCGGCCGTCGAGGTTCGCCAGCCGCGTCATTCCGCCCACGGCGCGCCGTACGCGTCTTCCCACGAGACGATCCGGTTGCGCAGCACCCCGAGCTTCTCGATCTCGGCCTCGACCACGTCCCCGGGCTTCAGGTAGTACGCGAACGGGTCGTCGGTGCTCGCGGCGACGCCGGCCACCGTGCCCGTCGTGATCAGGTCGCCCGCGCTGTAGACCTGCGGCGAGTGGTAGGCCACCAGCTCCGGGATCGTCACCGACATCCGCGAGGTGTTCGACTTCTGCCGCACCTGGCCGTTCACCCGCAGCTCCATGTCCAGGTCGTGCGGGTCGCCCACCTCGTCGGCGGTGACGATGTACGGGCCGATCGGGCAGAACGTGTCGATCCCCTTGGAGAACGAGAACACCCCGGACTCCATCTCGCGGCGCTGGATGTCGCGCGCGGTGATGTCGTTGAAGACCAGGTACCCGGCGATGTGCTCGGCCGCCTGCTCCGCGCCGAAGAACTTGCCGGGCTTCCCGATCACCACGGCCATCTCGAGCTCGTAGTCCAGCTCGTTCGTCAGGTGCGCCGGGTACACGACCGGGTCGCCGGGGCCGACGATCGCGTCGACGTTCTGGAAGAACACGATGCCCTTGTTGACCGGGTGCGACCAGTTGACCCGCGCGAGGTCGTCGTGGTGCTCGCGGAAGTTCCCGGCCGTGTGGAAGAACTTCTTCGGCACGATCGGCGCGCGCAGGCGCACCTCGGACGCGCGGAAGCGGCGCCCGGTCTCGGGCACGCTCCCGCCGCGTTCGAAGAACTCGCGCGCCGAGGCGGTGTCGAGTTCCAGGACCAGGTCGTCGGCGAGGCGGCCGACCAGGCCGTCGTCGAAGGTCACGAGCTTCACGGCTGCTCCACGGGGACGGTGACTCGGAAGACGCGCAGCTGCAGCGCCAGCGTCGCGTAGTAGCCCACCAGCGTGGTCAGCTCGACGGCCACGCGGTTGCCAATGGTTGGCACGACTTCGTCGTAGGTCGCGTCGTCGACGTCGCCTTCCAGCAGTGCGTGCACGAACCGCAGGGCCGCCGCTTCGACGTCGGGGAGATCGTCCGGCAAGGAGTGCGCCGCGAGCTGGGCGTCCGTGACGCCGGCGGCGCGCGCGGCGGGCTCGTGCGCGTACCGCTCGAACGCGCAGTCCCAGTGGTCCGCCACCGCCAGGATCGCCAGCTCCCGCACGCGGTCGCCCAGCGCGGTCTCGTACCGGACGGCCGCGCCCAGCCGCTGCAGGGCCTGCCCGGCCGGCGGCGCGAACAACATCGCGTTGAACGGCCCGGTCAGCGCCCCCGCGGCGTCGGTGAGCGGGAACGGCCCGCCCGCGCGAAGGCCGCTGGCGATGGCGTCGTAGAGCTCGCGCTGGTCGTCGGTCAGGTCGGCCGGAGTCAGCCCGGGCAGTCTCGTCATGCCCCGATCCCAGCAGCGCCGCAGCGAAGTACGCGCTCGCTTGCCATTGAATGGCACGTCCGTTCCCGCGAAACGGCTCCCGCGCCTAGCGTCGCCGTCACATCGGGAGCAGGGAGCGGGAGTGGACTGGCTGGGTCTGCGGGGCAAGGGCGCGCTGGTCGCCGGCGCGGGCGGGATCGGCGCCGCGGCGGCCCGCGCACTCGCCGAAGCCGGGGCCGACGTGGTCGTCGCCGACCGCGATCCCCAGCGGCTCGGCGAACTGGACCTCCGGACCCTCGAAGCCGACCTCACCGACCCCGACGGCGCCCGGGACTGCGTCACCCGCGCCGACGAACTGCTGGGGCGGCTCGACGTCTTCGTCCACGCGGTCGGCGTCAACGACCGCCGCCCGGTCCTCGACACGCCCGACGACGTCTGGCGCCGGATCCTCTCGGTCAACGCCGACAGCGCGTTCTGGACCGGCAGGGCGGCGGGCGAGCTGATGGTCGCCCGCGGGTACGGCCGGATCGTCTACCTGTCCTCGGTGTCCGGCCTGCTCGCCCACCCGCACCACGCGCCCTACGCGGCCAGCAAGGGCGCGGTCGACCAGCTCGCCCGGGTGATGGCCCGCGAGTGGGCCGCGTCCGGTGTCACGGTCAACGCCGTCGCGCCCGGCTACACCGAAACCGGACTGACCCACGACCACCTCGAAAAGCCGGGCGTCCGCGACGGCCTTACCGCGTTGGTGCCGGCCGGACGGCTGGGCACCCCGGCCGACCTGACCGGCCCGATCCTGTTCCTCTGCTCCGACCAAGCCGCCTTCGTCACGGGACACGTCCTGTACGCCGACGGCGGCCGCACCCTCGTCTGAAGGAGTCCTCAGTGCGTTTCACCGGCAAAACCGTCCTCGTCACCGGCGCCGGCACCGGGTTCGGCGCCGAGATCGCCGTCCGCGCCGCCCAGGAGGGCGCCGACGTCGCCGTGCACTACCGCGGCTCGCGCGCGGGCGCCGAGCGCACCGCGGCGCGCGTCGAAGAGCTGGGGCGCAAGGCGTTCCTCGTGCAGGCGGACATCTCGGAGCACGCCCAGATCCAGCGGATGGCCGACGAGGCGTGGAGCCACTTCGGCCGGGTCGACGTGGCGATCAACAACGTCGGCGACGTCGCCCGCGACCAGATGTCGTGGCGGGACCTCACCGAGGAGTCCGTCGACCACGTCCTCGCCGTGGACATCAAGGGCACGCTGCTGTGCACGCACGAGTTCGGCGACCGCATGCTCGCCCAGGGCGGCGGCGCGATCGTGAACATCGGCTCGACCGTCGTCGCGCGCGGCAGCGCCCGCGCCCCGCAGTACGCGGCGGCGAAGGCCGGGATCATCGGCCTGACCAAGTCGTACGCGCACGCGTTCGCCCCCACCGTGCGGGTGAACGTGTTCGCGCCCGGCTTCATCGAGACCGAAGCCACGCTCGGCCGCGAGGACTGGCGCAACGGCCGCGCGGAGAAGCTGCGGGACGCGACCCCGATGGGGCGGATCCCCAAGCCCGAGGAGCTGGCCGGGACCGCGTTGTTCCTGGCCACGGAGGAGGCCGCGCACATCACCGGCGGTTTCCTGGTCGCCGACGGCGGCTACACCATGCTCGGCGCCTGACTTCGCCAAGGAGGACGGACATGACAGCGAGGATCGTGTTCACCGGCGGCCGCGTCTTCGACGGCAGCGGCTCCCCCGCCGTGCCGGGCGACGTCGTGGTCCGCGGCGACCGGATCGAGCACGTGGGTCCGGGCGTCGAGGTCACGCCGGACGACCGGCTGGTCGACTGCCGCGGGGCGACGGTCCTGCCCGGCCTGGTCGAGTCGCACTGCCACCTGACGTTCCCGTCGGCGGTCGGGCACGTCGACCCGTCGTTCAACCCGCCGGTCGACGTCAGCTTCTTCCGGAGCATGCCCAGCCCGGACGAGCACCTGGCGATCGCCGAACGCAACGCCCGGATCCTCCTGGACCACGGGTTCACCAGCGCCTACTCCGCCGGGTCGCTGACGCCGGTGCCCACCGAGGTGCGGCTGCGCGACCGGATCGCCGCGGGCCTGGCCGCCGGGCCGCGGATGCGGGCCGCGTCGTTCGAACGGGACAACAACCCGGTCCGGATGGGCCCGGACGGCCCGGCCCCGCAGGAGACCGGCCCCGACGCCGTGCGCGCGTTCATCCGCGAACAGGCGGAACTCGGGTTCGACAGCGTGAAGCTGCTGATGAGCAACGACGACGTCTTCTTCGAAGGCGGCTCGATGGTCACCCAGTACAGCGCCGAGGAGGCGAACGCGGCCGGCGAGCAGGCACGCGAGTCCGGCGTGTGGCTCAACTGCCACGCCCAGGCGCCCGAGTCGATCAAGCTGGCCGTGCGGGCCGGGTTCCGGTCGATCTACCACTGCTCCTACGCCGACTCCGAAGCCATCGACCTCCTGGAAGAGCACAAGGACTCGATCTTCCTGTCCCCCGCCGTCGGCATCATGTGGGCGAACGTCCACGAGGGCGCCGAGTTCGGCATCGACGCGGCGATGGCGGAGAAGATGGGCTCGGTGAAGTCGCTGGCGGCGATGGAGCAGCTGTACCCGGAGCTGCGCAAGCGCGGCCTGCGGGTGCTGCCCGGCGGCGACTACGGGTTCCCGAACAACCCCATCGGGCGCAACGCGCGGGACCTGGAGCTGTTCGTCCGGCTCTTCGGCTACTCCCCCGCCGAAGCGTTGCGGGCGACCACTTTCCACGGCGGCCAGGTGATGGACCTGCCGGTCGGGCTGCTCACCGAGGGCTACTTCGCCGACGTGCTCGTCGTCCGCGGCGACCCGACGTCGGACGTCACGCTGCTGCAGGACCCGGCCAACCTGGACGTGATCATGCAGGGCGGGCGGTTCCACAAGGCGGCCGCGTGATCTACCGCGAAGTGCCGGGGTTCCGGCCGCTGGAGCTGGACGTGACGTCGGCGGACGACCCGGTCGCGACGATCGTGTACCTGCACGGCGGCGGCTGGCGGCGCGGGTCGCGGCACGGTTCTCTCCCCGGCTTCGAGTCGTTGACCGGCGAGCTGGCGGCGCAGGGGTTCCGCGTCGCGGCGGCCGACTACCGGCTCAGCGGGGAGGCGATCTTCCCCGCGCCGCTGGACGACGTGCGTGCCGCGATCGAGTTCGTGCGCGACGAGAAGCCCGTGTTCGTCTGGGGCGAGTCGGCGGGCGCGCACCTCGGGCTGCTCGCCGCGTTCACCGGGTCCACTGTGGACGGCGTGGTGGCGTGGTTCCCGCCGACCGACCTGCTCGGCCTGACCGGCGACGTCTCCCGCGAAGCCGCCCTGCTGGGAGCGTCGCCGGAGTCGGTGCCGGACCTGGCCCGCGAGGCGAGCCCGCTGACGCACGCCCACGCCGGCGCGCCGCCGGTGCTGCTGATGCACGGCTCGGACGACGATCTGGTGCCGTCGTCGCAGAGCGTCCGGCTCGCGGACGCACTCCGGGACGCGGGCGCGCCGGTGGAGCTGCACCTGGTCCCCGGCGCCCGCCACCGCTGGACGGGCGCCGATCCCGCGGCCGTCGTGGCCACGTCCGTCAAGTTCCTGCGGGGCGCACTGACTCGCTGACGTGCCCGAGCGGGAACAGCGGGTCCGCGGTGCCGCCCGGCCGGTCCTCCGGGTGGGCTTCCACCGCGGCCATCGACGACGGCAGTTCGATCGGCAGCCGCCCCTCGGCTCGCGCGTGGCCGAACACGACGTCCAGGACGGCGTCGTCGGCCGCGCCGAAGTCGGCCAGCAACGCGGCGGCGTGCTCGGCGAGTTCCGGGACGACGGCCGCGCGGTCCAGGAAGACGTCGACGACCGTCGGGACGGTGGCCATGAGCGCTCGCAGGTGGTCGCTCGCCTCCCGGGGCAGGTCGAGCCGGCCCTGGTGGAAGAACGCCTCCGGGAGGCGCGGCCTCGGTTCGTACGGGGTGCCGATCCGGACCACCGCGGCGTCGGCCTCGGCCGGTTCGTCCACAATGGACCCGTAGCGCGCGGCGACCGCGGGGTCGATTCCTTCGACGTAGAGCCGGATCCCGGGCTCCAGCGGAAGGGAGCCGGCGAGCAGCACCATCGACCGGCGTTGCGCGTCGGCTCCGGCGGCCGTGAAGTCCGCCCGGCCGACGGTCGCGACCGCGTGCCCTTCGTCGACGTACGGGTTCTCGAACAACCCGAGCCGGAACATCAGCGCCAGAACGCGCCCGGCCGACTCGTCGAGCCGCGGCTCCGGCAGCCGGCCCGCTTCGACGAGGCCGACGACGACGTCCGGGCACCACTCGCCGCCGAACTGGTCGACACCGGCGTCGAGCAGCCGCAGCACGCGTCCGGCGACGTCGAGGTCCTCCGCGCCCCACGCGCGGGCGGGCCACACCGAGCCGCCGGGCAGCACGACGTCGGTCAGCAGCCCGAAGTCGGTGCACACCAGGCCGTCGAAGCCCTCATCGCGGCGCAGCTGGCCGGCGATCACCTCGCGGTCGAACGCGAACCCGACCCCGGCGAGCCCGGGCACGCCGACCGGGCGGCCGTAGTACGGCATCACCGCGGCCGCCCCGGCCCGCAGCGCCGGGCGGAAGACGGCGCGGTGCTCCTCGTAGCGTCCGTCGGGGTAGACCTGGTCCTTGCCGGACGCGAAGTGCGCGTCCTCGCCGCCGGCTTGCGGACCCGCGCCCGGCCAGTGCTTCACCATCGCCGCAACGGAACCGGGTCCGAGGTCCGTCCCTTGGAGACCTTCGACGTACGCGGCGGCCAGCCGCGCGACGAGCTCCGGATCGGCGCCGAACGTGCCCGACGTGCGGCACCAGCGGGGTTCGGTCGCGAGGTCGGCCATCGGGTGCAGCGCCAGCCGGATCCCGACCGCGGTGTATTCGGCGCGGACGACTTCGCCGAAGGCGCGAACGGCATCGGCGTCGGCCAGTGCGCCCAACCCGAGCGGTTCGGGCCAGCGCGAGCAGCCGCCCGACGGCACCGAGGTCAGCGGGTTGTCGTTCGCCGAGTGCCGCGGGTCGGACGAAACGAGCACCGGGATGCCCAGCCGGCTTTCCGCGGCCAGCCGCTGGACGTCGTTGTGCCAGCGGGCCAACGGGCCGGCCGCGACCGGCGCCATCAGCGAGAGGCAGCGGAGGTGCTTGACCCGCAGGACATCGGTCGTCGGCGCGGTGGGCAACGGCCCGGCGGGATCTTCGACGAAGCCGCCGTCCGGCCGGACGGCGACCGGGGCGTGGAAGAGCAGCCCGGCCTTCTCCGGCAGGGTCATCCGGCCGAGGAGGTCACGGACGCGTTCGCCGACCGGTCGCGCCGGGTCCTGGTAGGTGAACATGCGGCCGAGCATGACAACCGGCCCCGGGGCGGGCCCATCGGCGTGCCATTCAATGGCATGTCCGCGCGGCCGAGCCGAAGACCGGCGCCGCCACCGGCACCTCAGCGCGCGCCCAACTCCCGCGGCCGAGAAACATCGAGCGGAAGGGCAGCCACCGATCCCTCAGCGCGCGCCAAGCTCCCCGCCCGAGCCAGGTAATCCCGGCCGAAGACCGGCGCCCCCAAGACCTCAGCGCGCGCCCGGCAATCGCCGACCTCAACGCGCGCCCAACTCCCGCGAAATTCCTCGCGCCGCAGTCTGGACCGCCAACCCGAGATGCCGCGGCTGCGCCACCCGCTTCGGCACCAGCACCCCCAGCACCCCCGCCGGTACCTCACCGCGCCCGAAAATCGGCGCCGCCACCGAAACGATCGCGACCGTCTCGTCCTGGCGGCGGAAGATCGCCAACCGTTCCCGACGCACCTCGGCCAGCGTCCGGCGCAGCTTGTCAGCCGGGATCAACCGGTTGTCCGGCTCGCTGTACACCGGCTTGGCCAGCAGCTCCTCCTGGACCTCCCGGGGCGCGAACGCCAGCAGCGCCAGCCCGACCCCGGTCGAGTGCAGCGGCAGCCGGCCGCCCGTGCGGTAGTCGACCGGGGCCGCCTGGTGGCCGGACAGCCGCTCCACCAGCAGGGCCTGCATGCCGTCGCGGACCGCCAGCTGGACGTGCTGGTGGGTGACTTCGGCGAGGTCGTTCATGAACGGCAGCGCGACCTGGCGCAGGCCGTGCCCGCGCGGGGCGAGCGTCGCGACCTCCAGCAGGCGCAGGCCGACGCAGAAGCGGCCGGCGTCGTCGCGTTCGAGCGCGCCCCATTCCCGCAGGCGGTTCGCCAGCCGCAGCGCCGAGCTCGGCGGCATCTCGCAGCGGCGGCTCAGCTCCGCCAGCGAGAGCGTGCGGTGCTCGGCGTCGAATGCGGCCAGCAGCGCCAGCGCGCGGTCGACGACCGGCTCGCCGTGCGCCGGACGGCGGCCGCGCTTTCCATTGGTTGGCACAAGCGCTGACCGTACCCGAAGCCGCTGGTCATCCTTCCCGGCAACCGTGGCGAAAGGTGCCCAACGATGAGTGCTTCCGTCGAAACCACCCCGGCCCGACCCGGACCGGCCGTCCCGCGCCGGGGTTTCCTGTTCTTCCTCGGCCTCGCGGCGGTCGGCGCCGCGATGGCGAACCTCGTCCCCGCCGTGCTGACCCTGTCCCTCAAGGCGACCGAGCTCGACGCCGCCCGCGCGACCACCACCGTCTCGGTGGTCACCGGCGTCGGCGCGCTGGCCTCGCTCGTCGCCTTTCCCCTGCTGGGCCGGCTCAGCGACCGCACGACCAGCCGCCTGGGCCGGCGCCGGCCGTTCCTCCTGCTGGGCTCGGCGTTGTTCGCCGTCGGCGCAGTCGTCCTGCTCGTCGCCGGCAGCACGCCGGTGCTGACGCTGGCCGCGGTCGCCACGTTCACCGGGTTCAGCTCGGTGACGGTCGCCTGCACGGCGGTGCTGGCCGACCAGGTCCCGCCGCACCGGCGCGGGCCGGCGTCCGCGGTGCTCGGGCTGAGCCTGCCGCTGGGTGCCGTCCTCGGCCTGTTCGGCGCCCAGCTGGTCGCCCCGGACCTGGCCGCGATGATCCTCCTGCCCGCCGGTGCGGCGATCGCCGGCACGCTCGCGTTGTTCGCGTTCCTGACGGACGCGCCGATCACGGAACGTCCGCCGTTCGACGCGCGCGAGCTGGCCCGGACGTTCTGGGTGAACCCCCGCCGCCGTCCCGACTTCGCGTGGGCGTGGGCGAGCCGGCTGCTCGTCTTCCTCGGCGTGGCGGCGATCCAGGCGTACCAGACCTTCTACCTCATCCTGGTGCTGCACTTCCCGCCCGATCGGGTGGCGAGCGCGGTGTTCCTGTCCACTTTGGTCCTGACGGCCGCGGCCGTGGTCTTCGCCCCGATCGCGGGCGAGCTGTCCGACCGCGTCCGCCGCCGCAAGCCGTTCGTGGTGGCGGCCGCGCTGATCTTCGCCGCCGGGCTGGTGCTGGCGGCGTTCGCGCACTCGTTCCCGGCGTTCCTGACGGCGGTCGGCGTCGTCGGGCTCGGCCAGGGCGTGTACCTGAGCGTCGACATCGCGCTCGTCACGCAGCTGGTGCCGGATCCGGCGAACCCGGCCAAGGACCTGGGCCTGATGAACATCGCGAACACCCTGCCCAGTTCCCTGGTGCCCGCGGTCGCGCCGGCGATCCTCGCGCTGGGGGCGACGCCCGAGGCACCGCAGAACTTCGCGGCGCTCTTCGTCTTCGGGGCGGTCGCGGGACTCCTCGGCGCCGTCCTGGTCCTGCCGATCCGCCAGGTCGCGTGACGCCCGGTCAGTGCGTGCCGAACGCCCGCAGGAACGTGTCGACGATGACGTCGGCCGCCTGCGCGTCGCCGAGGTCCGGGAGATCCTTTGTGGACAGGTGCACCAGCTGGCCGAGCACGGCGCCCGGCCAGCGGTCCGGCAGCCCGGTCCGGAGGAAACCTTCGTCGGTGGCGCGCTGGAGGAAGGCGTCGACCTCGTCGATCGCGCGCAGGCGCCGGGCCCAGATCTCCGGGTCCGAGCGCATGCGGCTGACCTCGGTCGGCCACTTGCGGTTGACCCCGACGATCTCCTCGACGTACCGGTGCAGGGCCACCGGCACCGGCGCCTCGCGGAGCCGGGCCGCCTCGATCGCCGCCTCGATCGCGTCGAGCCGGGCTTGGTACACCGCCGTCAGCAGTTCTTCGCGGCCGGTGAAGCGCCGGTAGACGGTCCGGCGGTCCACGCCGGCCTCCGCCGCGATCGCCGCGATGCTCGTGGCCGGGTCGTCGGCGAGCATGCGGGCGCCCGTCGTCAGCAGGAGTTCGAGGTTGCGCGCGGCGTCGGCTCTCACGGTCCCAACCTACCCTTCGGTGTCGCTTTCCCCGGCTCAACCGCCACCCGGCTGAGGCCGCTCAGCGTTCCTCGGCCGGGAAGTCGGCCGCGCGGCTCGCCTCGGCCCACCGCTCGGTCTCGGCGGCCCGCTCCTCGCCGGCCTTCAGCGCGGCCACGACGGCGTCGCCGCCCAGGATCAGCCGCCGCGGCGGGTCGTCCGAGCCGACCGCGTCGACGACGACCTTCGCGCCGCGGGCCGGGTCGCCCGGCTGGTTTCCGTCGTGCTCGTCGCGGTAGCGGTGGATGGCGCCGACCGTCTGCTCGTAGTCGGCGCCCACGGCGTGCCGGGTCATGGACGAGCCCTGCCAGTCGGTCCGGAACGCCCCGGGCTCGACGATGATCACCTGCACGCCGAAGGGCGCCGTCTCGCTCGCGAGCACCTCGGAAAAGCCCTCCACCGCGAACTTCGCGGTCTGGTAGGCGCCCATCCCGGGGGTGCCGCCGACGCGGCCGCCGATCGAGGAGAACTGCACGAAGGTCCCGGACCGCTGTGCCCGGAAGACGGGCAGGGCGGCGCGCGTGACGTTCACGACGCCGAAGAGGTTGGTCTCGATCTGCGCGCGGAAGTCGTCCTCGGGCATCTCTTCGATGGGTGCGCTGTTCGCGTAGCCGGCGTTGTTGACGACCACGTCGAGACGGCCGAAGGCATCGGTGGCCTCCTGGACGGCACCGGCCGCCGCGCCGGCGTCGGTGACGTCGAGGGCGAAGGGCCGGACGCGGGTGCCGTACCGGGCGACGAGGTCGTCCAGCTGCCCGGGCTGCCGCGCGGTGGCCAGGACGGAGTCGCCCGCCGCCAAAACCGCTTCGGTGAGGCTGCGGCCGAAGCCCCGGGAAGCTCCGGTGATCAACCAGGTCCTGCTCATCGCCCTGCTCCTGTCGTTAAGTGCGTCATCGATGTGTCAATTAGAGCATGAAGTGGCACGAAGTGCGACTCGATGTGACGACGGAGACAACGGGCACCCAGCCGACGGAGAGTCCGAAGTGGACAGTGAGCGTGGAAACCTGACGAAACCCTTACCGCAGCCCCACAATCCCGGAGCCGGCCACGGACGTCATTACGGTCGTTTTCGTGCCCACCCTCCTCATCGCCGGCCTGCTCGCCGGGATCGTCACCAGTGTTTCGCCGTGCGTGCTGCCGGTGCTGCCCGTCGTGCTGACCGCGGGCGCGCGGCGCCCCTGGGCGGTCGTCGGCGGGCTCGTCACCAGCTTCAGCCTCGCCACCCTGTTCGGGTCCCTGCTGCTGGACGCGCTCGGCCTGCCGACCGGGCTCCTGCGGACCGCGGGCATCGCCGCGCTCGTCCTGCTGGGCACCGGGTTGCTCGTGCCGCGCGCGGGCGAACTGCTGGAACGGCCGTTCGCCCGGCTGCGCGGCCGGGCCGCCGCCGACGGCCGCGGCGGGTTCGTCACCGGCCTGGCGCTGGGACTGGTGTACGTGCCGTGTGCGGGGCCGGTACTGGCCACCATCGCCGTGGTCGGCGCGACCGGCCACATCGGGTTCGGCGGCCTGCTGCTGACCGCCGCCTTCGGGATCGGCACCGGCATCCCGCTGGTCCTGCTCGCCGCGTCGGGCGGGGCACTGGCCCGCCGGGCACGGTTCCTGCGGACGCACGCCCGGACCCTGCGGGTCGCGACCGGCGCCGCGCTGGTGCTGGTCGCCGCCGTCACCGCGTTCGACCTCGCCGCGCCGCTGCAGCGCACCGTGCCGGACTACACCGCCGCCGCCCAGCGGGCGGTCGGCACCGACCAGCTCGACCAGCTCACCCACGCCCCGGAGTTCACCGGCATCAGCACCTGGCTCAACACCCCCGGCGGGCAGCCCGTTTCGCTCCGGGAGCTGCGCGGCAAGGTCGTCGTCGTCAGCTTCTGGACCTACAGCTGCATCAACTGCCAACGCGCGCTGCCCCACCTCGAGCAGTGGTCCGCCACCTACCGCGACGCCGGCCTGACGGTGATCGGCGTCCACACCCCCGAGTTCGCGTTCGAGCACGACCCGGGCAACGTCGCCGACCAGGCCGAGGCCCTCGGCGTCCGCTACCCCGTCGCCGTCGACAACGGCTACGCCACCTGGAACGCCTACCGCAACCACTACTGGCCGGCCGCGTACCTGATCGACGCGACCGGGCAGGTCCGCGAGACGAGCAACGGCGAGGGCGGCTACGCGGAGTTCGAACAGCGGATCCGCACCGCGCTCACGGACGCAGGAACGCCTCGGCTCCCGCCGCCCACCGACGTCCCCGACACCACCCCGGCCACCTCGCTGACGCCGGAGACCTACCTCGGCGCCGAGCACGCTCCCCTGGCCACCACCGGCACCCGGGTCGCCACCGGCCGCACGCGCGGCTACACGTTCCCCGCCTCCCTCGACGCCGACACCTTCGCCCTCGACGGCACCTGGACGTCCGGCACCGACAACCTGACCGCGGGACCGGACGCCCGGCTGCGGCTCGCCTTCCACGCCACGTCCGTCCACTGGGTACTGGGCGGGACCGGGACGGTGACCGTCGACGGCACGAGGACGATCACCGTCTCGGGCCCGCCGACGCTCTACACCGTGCTGGACGGCCATTCCGGTCGCGGTGAGCTGACGTTCTCGGTCAGCCCGGGCGTACAGGCTTACTCCTTCACCTTCGGCTGAGGTTGTGCACCGCCTCACAGATGCGCTGCTTGATAGTTCTAAGTGCTACATTGATGTGGCAGATCAAGAACTCCGGAGGCACCTGTGATCACCCACAACCAGCTCTTCATCGGCGGCGCGTGGACCACTCCGAGCAGCGCCGAGCTGCTGGACATCGTTTCCCCGCACGACAACGCGGTCATCGGCCGCGCCGCGCAGGCGCTGCCCGCCGACGTCGACCGCGCCGTCGCCGCCGCCCGCAAGGCCTTCGACGAAGGGCCGTGGCCGCGCACCGCACCCGCGGAGCGGATCGCCGTGCTCCGGCGGCTGGCCGCCCTCCGCGAGAAGCGCGCGGACGAGATCGCCGCCCTCATCTCCGCGGAGAACGGCTCGGCGCTGTGGTTCACCAAGGCCGGCCAGCCCGGACTGGGCCGGCAGGCCAACGCCTACTTCAAGGCGGCCGAAGAGTTCGACTGGGAGAAGACCCTCGAGCCGTCGGACCCGGCGCTGCCGTTCCGGTCGGTCGTGCGCCGGGAGGCGATCGGCGTGGTCGCCGCGATCATCCCGTGGAACTCGCCGTTCTCCTCGGCCATGGCCAAGATCGTCCCGGCGCTGCTCGCCGGCAACAGCGTCGTCCTCAAGGTCTCGCCCGAGAACACGCTGAGCATGAGCCTGCTCGCCGACCTGCTTGCCGAAACCGGGCTGCCGGAGGGCGTCATCAGCGTCCTGCCCGCGGACCGCGAGACGAGCGAACACCTCGTCAAGCACGCGGGAGTCGACAAGATCGCCTTCACCGGCTCGACGCGCGCCGGGCGCCGCATCGCGTCGCTGGCCGGGGAGCAGCTCAAGCGCGTCAGCCTCGAACTGGGCGGCAAGTCCGCCGCGATCATCCTGCCCGACGCCGACGTCACCACGGCGGTCCAGGGCCTGAAGTTCGGTTCCCTGCTCAACAACGCCGAGTCCTGCATCGCCCAGACCCGCATCCTCGCGCCGCGCAGCCGCTACGAAGAGGTCGTCGCCGGGCTGAAGGACCTGGTCGAGTCCCTCGGGGTCGGCGACCCGGCCGACGACGCGACCTTCATCGGCCCGATGATCCGCCGCGACCAGCAGCAGCGCGTCCTCGACTACATCCGCCTCGGCGTCTCCGAAGGCGCGCGGCTCGTCACGGGCGGCCCCGAAATCCCGGCGGGGCTGGAAAAGGGCAACTACGTCACGCCGACGCTCTTCGCCGACGTCGACAACGGGATGCGCATCGCCCAGGAGGAGATCTTCGGCCCGGTCCTGGTCGTCATCGCCTACGACGACGAGGACGACGCCGTCCGGATCGCCAACGACTCCGAGTACGGCCTCTCCGGCGGCGTCTGGTCGGCGGACCCGGCGCACGCGCTGGCCGTCGCGCGCCGGGTGCGGACCGGCACCGTCACCGTCAACGGCGCGCCGATCGGCTTCGACGGCCCGTTCGGCGGCTTCAAGGCCAGCGGCCTCGGCCGCGAATACGGCGCCGTGGGCCTCGGCACCTACACCGAGTACCAGACCATCACGATCCCGGAAGCGACAGACCGATGACCCTCGACGTCCCCGCCAGACCCGCGGTGCGCCCGGCGATGGCGGCGCTGGTCCTCGCCGTCCTGCTGGCCGCACTGGACCAGACCATCGTGTCCACGGCCTTGCCGAAGATCGCCGCCGACCTCGGCGGGTTCCGCGACATCGCCTGGATCACCGCGTCCTACCTGCTCGCCTCGACCGCCGCCACCCCGCTGTGGGGCAAGCTCGGCGACCTGCTCGGGCGCAAGCGCCTGTACCTCGTCGCCACGACCGCGTTCCTGGTCGCGTCCGCGCTGTGCGGGCTCGCCCAGGACCTCCCCCAGCTGATCGCCGCCCGCGCCGTCCAGGGCCTGGCCGGCGGCGGCATGATCGTCCTGACGTTCGCACTCGTCGGCGACATCGCCGAACCCGCCGAGCGCGGGCGGTACCAGGGCAGGTTCGGCTCGGTGTACGGCGTCGCCAGCATCGCCGGCCCGCTGCTCGGCGGCCTGTTCACCGACCACCTGTCGTGGCGGTGGGCGTTCCTGGTCAACGTGCCGGTGGGGCTGGTGGCCGTCGTCCTCGCCGCCCGCGCCCTGCCCTCGACCGGCCGCCGGCCCGCGGCCCGCATCGACTACGCGGGCGCGCTGCTGCTGGCCGGCGCGGCGACGGCCCTGGTCCTCATCACCTCCTTCGGGCCCCGCTGGGGCTGGACGTCCCCGGGCACCCTGGCGCTCGCCGGCGCGGCGATCGTCCTCATCGGACTCGTGGTCCCGGTCGAACGCCGCGCCGCCGCACCGGTGCTGCCGCTGACGATGTTCGCCTCCCGCACGGTCGTCATCGCCTCGCTCGTCGGGTTCATCGCCAACGTCGCGATGTTCGGCGTGCTCGTCTACCTGCCGACGTTCCTGCAGGTCGCCGACGGGGTGTCGGCCACGCTGTCCGGGGTGCACATGCTGCCGCTGGTGCTCGGGCTGGTGGTCAGCCAGTCGTTCGCCGGCCGGTGGGTCGCGAACCCGGCGCGGCTGCGGGTGGTCCTGGTGACCGGCATGGCGCTGAACGTCGCCGGGCTCCTGCTGCTGAGCACGTTGGCGCCGGGCACGGCCCAACTCGCCCTCATCGCCTACTTCCTCGTCGCCGGCGTCGGCATCGGCATGGTCCCGATGGTGGCGCTGACGGCGGCGCAGAACGCGGTGCCGGCCGCCGACATCGGTGCGGCGAGCGCGGTGGTCACGTTCGCCCGCTCGATCGGCGCCGCGTTCGGGGTGGCCGTGTTCGGCACCCTGCTCGGCGAAGACGTCGCGCACACCATCGGCGGTGCCTTCCTGGCGATCACCCCGGTGGTCGTGGTGGGCACGGTGCTCGCCGCGCTGCTGCGGCGTCAGCCGGTGACCGCCGCGAACATCCCGGGCTCGTAGGAGCCGCCCTTCTGGTGCACGATCACGGCGAGCCGGTTCGCCGCGTTGATGAGCGCGACCAGCGCCACCAGGGCGGCGACCTGTTCGTCGTCGAAGTGCTCGCGCACCCGGGCCCAGGTCGCGTCGGAGACGCCGTCGCAGGCGTCCGCCAGCCGGGTGCCCTCCTCGGCCAGCGCGAGCGCGGCCCGCTCGGCCTCGGTGAACACGGTCGATTCACGCCAGGCGGCGACGAGGTGCAGCCGGACGGCCGTCTCCCCGGCGGCCGCGGCCTCCTTGGTGTGCATGTCGATGCACCAGCCGCACCCGTTGATCTGGCTGGCCCGCAGGCTCACCAGCTCCTGGGTGGCCTTCGGCAGCGGCGACCGCTCGACCACCTGCCCGAGGTTCGCGAACCGCTTGCCGAGCCGGGCGCCGGTCTCGGTGGTGAACAGGTCGAATCGGGGTTCCATGGTGTCGTCCTCACTCGTGTCGTGGCGGGTGAACGACCTCAAGACACCGGGTGCGCGAACCCTGTGACAGCCTGCTGTTGTGACGGGCGTCACCGGCCAGGCGCTCACGTCACCGGGTTCTCGACCAGGTACACCTCCGGCGAGGGCGCGCCGCACGTGATCGGCAGCTCGCCGGGGTGGCCGGTGAACGCGAGCGTCGCCGCGGCGGAACTCAGGGAGACGGCGACGCTGCTCGCGCCCGCGTCCGGGCGGAACGGCCCGGCCGACAGCGTTCCTTCCGCGGGCAACAGCAGCACGATGTCCCGGTCCCGCACCAGGGGTGTCGGCGGGATCGCCACGCCGGCCGCGACGTTCTGCGCCGCCGGGGTGCCGCCGCGCACCACCAGGTTCAGCTCCGTGACCCGGCCGGACACGCTGCCCGAGTACCCCTGGTCGAGGAGCTTGTTCACGGTCGCCTTCGGGATCGTCAGCGCGCCGGAGGCGTCGGTGAACGACATCGACCCGGCGCGGGCCACCGTCAGCGGGATGGTGCCGCCGACCGCGATGCCCGCGTCGAGCCGCTGGTCCCCGAACGAACACCGGTACGGCGCGTTGATGATGCCGTTCAGGTACCCGGGCGCGACGGGTGGGAAGTGCAGCGGCGCGCCGTGGATCAGCGAGACCGGCTGCCCGGCCGGACCGCCGACGGCGATCGTCAGCAGCGCGTTGCCCGCGGTCGGCGTGCACGTCGCGTCGACCTTCAACCGCAGACCCCAGGACGCCTTCAGCGTGACGTGCGCCACCGCCTGCTCGAACTTCAGCGTCACCGTGCCGCTCTGCGGTGCGGTGTACGGGCCGACGTCGAAGGTGCCCTGCAGCGGCAGCCCCACGGTCAGCGGCTCGCCGGGCTTGATGACGATGCCGACCGTGCCCGCGAGCCCGGTCAGCCAGGACGGGAACGTGATCGCACCGGACCCCTGGGAGAGGTAGAACTGCTGGCCAGGGCCCAGACCGGTCGCGACGACGCCCTGGACGTCGACGCTGGTGCCGAGGTCGAAGACCTTGGTCCCGCCCAGGTCGGGCAGCGTGATCGCGCAGCTGATGGGCAGGTCGAAGCGGCCGGTGTCGACGCCGACAGCCGGCACGTCGGCCGGCGCGAGTGCCTCGGCGGGTGGCACCGCCGTGGTCAGGGAAGCTGCGGAAACCGCGGCGAGGACAGCGATCCGCCGCAGCGGACGTCCGAACATGGCTTGCCTCCGTGCGAAAGCGGGGACGAGGACGGCCCATGGGACACCCGAAGGTAGCGGCGGCCCGCGCCGAGATCCAGGGGAACCGTTGCCGCGCAAGGTTTTCGTCACGTCCGGACGAGGCGACGGCGGCGGCGTGCTCACCGCCGTCCGGCTCGCGGGTGTGAACCACGTCGCAGCCGCGGGGACACGATCGGCTGACCGAAGGGGCAACGTGAGGGGTTCGCGATCTTCTCGCCGACACCACTTGTTAACTTGATTTTGTGGTCGTCAGGCCCGTGGAGGGGAAGAAGCACACGTGAGCAACCCGTTGATCGCGCAGACGCAGGATTCGACGAAGGCGTATTCCGGCATCTCGCTGCTGGAGTCGGCGAACGACCTGAAGTCCGCGATCGAAAGCGGCGACTGGGCCTCGGTCGCCCTCGGCGCCGTCGGCACCGCCCTCGACGCCCTCTCCATGGCCATGGACCCCTTCGGCGCGATCCTCGCCGCCGGCGTCGGCTGGCTGATCGAACACGTCGGCCCGCTCAAGGAAGCCCTCAACGCCCTCACCGGCAACGCCGACGAAATCGCCGCCCAATCCGAGACCTGGAAGAACGTCGCCACCGAACTCGGCAGCATCGGCGAAGACCTGACCGGCATGGTCAAAGCCGACACCGCGTCGTGGACGGGCAACGCCGGCGACACCTACCGCCAGCGCGCGCAGGACACCGTCACCCTGCTGGAAACCGCGCAGAAGGGCTGCGAAGGCGCCTCCAGCGGCGTCAAGACCGCCGGCGAGGTCGTCGCCGCCGTGCGCGCGCTCGTCCGCGACATCATCGCCGAACTCATCGGGCACCTGATCAGCTGGGCGCTGCAGGTCGTGTTCACCCTCGGCATCGGGCTCACCTGGGTCGTCCCGCAGGTCATCAACGCCGTCGCTAAGACGGCCTCGAAGATCGCCGATCTCACCAAACGGCTCGTCAAGGCACTGCAGGCGCTCATCCCGCTGCTCAAGCGCGCCGGCGACCTGTTCTCCGACGCCGCCAAGGCCCTGAAGAACATCAAGCCCGGCAAGGCCGCCCCGACGCCGAAGCACGCCGACATCAACGGCAACCCCAAGGGCCTGGACGGCCCGAAGGGCAACGGCGGGCCGGACGCTCCCCCGCCGAAGACCGACCCGCCGCCGGCGCCGAAGGGCGGCGACGGGAACACGACGCCGTCGGGTGCCAAGGGCGATTCGACCACGCCGTCCGGCGACCACACCCCGCCCCCGCCGAAGAGCGACCCGCCGCCCGCGTCGAAGAGTCCCGACGAGACGCCGAAGAGCCCGGACCCGACGCCTCCCCCGGCGTCGAAGGGGCCGGACACCACGCCGTCGAGCACCCCGAAGGGCGACCCCAAGGGCGACGGCGGGCGGATCAAGGACAACAACCCCAAGCCGGACGAGCACACCACGCAGACGAAGGACAAGACCGACTGCGGCGACCCGATCGACGTCGCGACCGGGGCCGTGATGCTCGTGCAGGAGGACGTCTCCCTGCCGGGTGCCCTGCCGCTCGTGGTCGAGCGCACGCACCTGTCGACCTACCGGGCCGGCCGGCTGTTCGGTCCCACCTGGGCCTCGACGCTGGACGAACGCCTCGAGGTCGAGCCGGACGGCCTGCACCTGGCGCTGGCCGACGGCACCCTGCTGCGCTACCCGGTCCCGGCCGGGGTGGAGGCGGTCGTCCCGGACAGCGGCCCGTACCTGGCGCTGCGCCGGGTCCGGCACGGGTTCGTCGTCGGCGACCCGCAGTCCGACCGCATGCGCTACTTCGCCGGCCGTCCCGGCGACACCACGCTGCCGCTGCGCGCGGTCGTGGACGGGACGCGGAACCGGATCGTCGTCCGCTACCGCGACGGCGTGCCGGTGGCGCTCGAGCACTCCGGCGGCTACCGCGTCGAGATCGACAGCGCCGGCGGCCTGGTCACGGCGGTGCGCGCGGCGGGCTCCCCGGTCCCGCTGGCCGAGTACACCTACGACGCCGCCCGCCGGCTCGTCCAGGTCGTCGACGCGGTGGGCACCCCGCAGAAGTTCACCTACGACGCCGACGGCAGGCTGACGCGCTGGGAAGACGTCAACGGCCGCTGGTACCGCTACGGCTACGACAGCCAGGGCCGCTGCGTGCGCGCCCAGGGCACCGACGGCTACCTGGACACGGCGCTGGCCTTCGAGCCCGGCGTCACGACCGTCACCGACTCGCTCGGCGCCGTCACGCGCTACCGGCTCGACGAGCGGCTGCGCGTGGTCGGGCAGACCGACCCGCTCGGGCACACCACGAGTGCCGAGCGGGACCGCTTCGGGCGCGTGGTCGCCGAGACCGACGAGCTCGGCAACGTCACGCGCTGGGACTACGACGAGGTCGGCAACCTCGCCGCCGTGACGCGGCCCGACGGCAGCCGGATGGTCGTCGGCTACGACGAGCGGCACCGGCCGGTCGCGGTGACCGGGCCGGACGGCGCCGTGTGGCGCTACGAGTACGACGCCGGCGGCAGCCTCGCCCGGACCGTCGACCCGACGGGCGCGGCCACCTCCTACACCTACGACCCCTTCACCGGCACCGTCGATTCGGTGACCGACGCCCTCGGCGGGGTCACCCGGATCCAGGCCAACGCCGCCGGGCTCCCCCTGCTCGTCACCGAACCGGACGGCGCCGTGTGGCGCTACGGCTACGACGCGCTCGGCAACACGACCACCGAGACCGACCCGCTGGGTCACACCACCACCTTCGTCAGCGACGCCGCCGGCCGCCTCGTGCAGCGGCGCGACGCCGACGGCGCGGTCGAGGAGTTCGCCGCGACGGCGCAGGGCAGCTTCGAGGAGCGGACGGACCCGCGCGGCGGCGTCACCCGCATCGAGTACGCCCAGTTCGACCTGCCGGTCAGCGAGCGCGACCCCGGCGGCGGCACGCTGAAGTACGGCTACGACACCGAACTGCGGCTCACCTCGATCACCAACGAACGCGGCCTGGTGTGGCGCTACGAGTACGACGCGGCGGGCCGGAAGATCGGCGAAACCGACTACAACGGCCGCGTCCTGCGCTACGGCTACGACGCCGCGGGCCGGCTCGTGGAGCGCACCAACGGCGCCGGGCAGACCATCGCCCTCGAGCGGAACGCCGTGGGCCGGGTCGTGCGGCGCAGCAGCGCCGACGAGGTCGCCGTGTTCACCTACGACGAGGCCGGCCGGATGGTGTCGGCGGCCAACGCGCACAGCGAAGTCCGGTACACCTACGACGCGCTCGGCCGCGTGCTGGCGGAGTCCGTCAACGGCCGGACCGTGGTCCACCGCTACGACGCCCTCGGCCGCCGCGTCGCCCGCCGGACGCCGTCGGGCGCGGAGTCGGTCGTCGGCTACGACGCCGCCGCACGCCCGGTCGCGCTGACGACCGCCGGGCGCACCCTGCGGTTCGGGTACGACGCCGCCGGCCGGGAAACCGTGCGCGAACTGGTCACCCGTACCGGGCCGGTGGCGCAGCTGCGGCAGGACTGGACCCCCACCGGGCAGCTGTCCGCGCAGACGGTGCTGCGCGGCCCGGACACGTTGCAGCGGCGCGAGTACGGCTACCTGCCCGACGGCTACCTCGCCGGGGTGACCGACCTGATCTCCGGGCCGCGCACCCTCGACGTCGACCCCCGCGGCCGGGTCCGCGCCGTGCGCGGTCCGCGCTGGCAAGAGGACTACGAATACGACGCGAGCGGCGCCCTCACCGGGGCGGGCTGGTCCGGCGGGCCGCAGGCCGGCGGGCCCCGGTCCTACACCGGCACCCTGCTCACCTCGGCCGGCCCGACGCGCTACAGCTACGACGGCGAAGGCCGGGTCGTCGCCCGCGAACGCCACGGGCAGCGGTGGACCTACGAGTGGAGCGCGGAAAACCGGCTGACCGGCGTGCTCACCCCCGACGGCACGGTGTGGCGTTACCTCTACGACCCGTTCGGCCGCCGGATCGCCAAGCAGTGCCTCGACGGCAGCGGCGCCGTCGCCGAGCAGGTCGAGTTCGCCTGGGACGGCCAGGTCCCGGCCGAACAGGTCCACAGTGGACCGGGCCGGCCGCCGGTCGCGACGGTGTGGGAGTACGCGCCCGGCTCGCCGGTCCCGCTCACCCAGACCGAGCGCGTCCTCGGCGCCGCCGGGGACCGGTTCCACGCCATCGTGCCCGACCTCGTCGGCGCGCCCGCGGAGCTGGTCGACGACACCGGTGCGCTGGCCGGCCACCTGCACACGGCGCTGTGGGGCCCGGCCGTCTCGGCCGGCGGCACGGCGCGTACCCCGCTGCGGTTCCCCGGCCAGTACCACGACCCGGAGACCGGGCTGCACTACAACCGCCACCGCTACTACGACCCCGAGACCGGCCGGTTCCTCTCGCACGACCCGCTGGGCCTGACCCCGGCGCCGGACTCGATGTCCTACGTGGACAACCCGACCGCCATGACCGACCCGCTCGGGCTGGGCCCGCAGCGGACCACGCCGTGCGCGGCGGCGGCCGCCCGGGCCCAGGCCCACCCCTACGCCCGCGGGAACGACGGACCGTCGACGAGCAACCGCAAGTACCCGGAAAGCACCTACGGCGACCGCAACGCCGAGCGCAAGCGCCTCAACGAGAAGTACGACTACAAGATCGACGGGGACAAGACGCACCAGAACGAGCACGCCGCCGGGTACGACATCCTGAGCGACAACGGCGGCGCGAAGGGCTTGCGGAAGGACAAGGACAACAAGCCGCTGGAGAACAACGCTTACGCCTACTACGAGGACCACGCCAACCACCGCTACCACCCCGGCACGGGCAAGGGCGGCGCGAACCACGAGTCCGGGTTCACCAAGGGCGACGTCCGGGACGCTCCGGACACCTCGCCGGACGCGAACCTCAAGTACGACGACCGGCTCGGGTCGTACCGGCACGCCCAGCGCAGCGCCATCGAAGGCAACGACCCGAGCTCCGCGGTGCAGCTCAACCAGCTCGGTTACGGCCACCAGCAGGGTTTCGGCAAGACGGGCAACGACACCTTTTCCGACCAGGTCTACCACGGCAACGACAAGAACCACGTCCACCACGAAGACCACCCGCTGTACGACAAGGACAAGGCGGACGCGGCGAAGGCGGAGCAGGACCGGCGCGACGCCGTCAAGAACGACCCGAACCACGCCGACCGCAAGGCGTGGGAAGACGAGCAGAAGCGGATGGCCATCGCGGACGACTCGTACCACAAGATGATCGACGACATGCGCTCCAGCGGCGAGGGCATGCGGTACAACCCCCAGGCGGGCCAGGCGGTTCCGGCCGGCGGGCACACGGCGGACCACGGCACGGTGACCACGAAGCCGATCGACAAGTGGGACGCGGCCGAGATGCACGGCGCCCGCGACGCGGCGCGCACGGGCGAATGGCCGGGCTACGGCGGTTTCTACAAGAACCCGACGGCCGAGGACTGGGCCAAGCTCGAGCGCGGCGAGCTCGACCCGCCCCAGATCAAGAACATGCCGGACCCGACCGACGCGCAGATCTCGGACGCGGCGGCGAAGTTCAAGGCCCACCACGACCCGCTGTGGGAACGTCAGCAGGAGGGCTTGGCGAACCAGATGGACGTCGACTGACGCGACCGCGATCGGCTAACCGGCGGTGACCGCGCCGAGGACGAAATCCACCAGTTCGCCCGCGTAGTCGGTCAACCCCGCCGCCACCTGGGGGCGCAAGTGGGCGGGCGCCGCCAGCGCGTGGTTGAGGCACCCGCCCACGATCGCGTCCAGCAGCAGCGTCACGCTCGTCGCTCCGTGCAGCTCCCCCCGGGCGATGCCGCGCCGGACGATCGCGCGCGCCGCCAGTACCTGGGCCTGCCTCAGCTCGGCCACCCGCTCCGCCACGCCGGGGATGCGGTCGGCTTCCAGGAGCAGCCTCGTCGTCGCGCGGCCCGACTCGCCGAAGAACGCCGTCAGCATCTGCTCGGCGAGGCGGACCAGGTCCTCGCGCACCGAGCCCGTGTCGATGTCCGCGACCGGGGTGATCCGCGCTTCCAGGCAGCTGGCCAGCAGTTCCTTCTTGTTCGGCCAGCGCAGGTAGATCGACGCCTTGCCGACACCGGCGCGGCGGGCCACGGAGTCGACCGTGAACCGGCCCCAGCCGTCCTCGCCGAAGACCTCCGCCGCCGCGCTCAGCACGCGGCGGTCGACCTCGGGGTCGCGGGGGCGTCCGGCCTCGCCCGTCATGCGCCTCACCTCGCCCCGTGATCGGGGTCATTGCCGCACGGAATCCGACCACTATAGAGTCGGGGCATTACTGGACGCACCTTGTTCAGTATCTCGCGGGAGGTGCACCCATGCCGGGAATCGAAGTGCTCGGCACCGAGCAGCAGGCGGCGTGGCGCGCGCGGCAGCGGCCGCCGGTCGAAAAGCTGCCGGGCGGGCTGTGGTCGGTGCCGGTGCCGATCCCGGACAACCCGCTGCGCTACACGCTGTCCTACCTCGTCCCCGCCGATGAAGGCCTGGTCGTCGTCGACCCCGGCTGGGACACCGACGACGGCTGGACGGCCCTGCTCGACGGCCTCGCCACCGCGGGCGCGTCGACCGCCGACGTGGCCGGGATCGTCACCACGCACGTCCACCCCGACCACCACGGCCTGTCCGCCCGGCTGCGCGCGGAGTCCGGCGCGTGGATCGGCATGCACCCGGCCGAACGCGCCACGCTCCCCCAGCGCCGTCGCGACGAGCACGGCGACCCCCGCACCGAGATCACGACGTGGCTGCGCGGCTGCGGCGCCCCGGAAGCGGAGATCGCCGACCTCCTCGGCGCCCTCGAAGCCGCCCCGCGCCCGGCCGCCGAGCTGCCCGAACCGGACGTCCTGCTGGAGGACGGCGACCTCGTCCCGGTGCGCGGCCGCCGGTTGCGCGCGGTGTGGACACCCGGGCACACGCCGGGGCACCTGTGCCTGCAGGAGCCGGACGCGCAGCTGCTGCTCACCGGCGACCACGTGCTGCCCCGCATCACCCCGGCGATCGGCTCCTGGCCGGGCGCGGCCGAGCCGCCGCTGGGCCAGTTCCTCCGTTCGCTGGAGCGCACCGCGACCTTCGACGACCACGACGCGCTGCCCGCGCACGAGTACCGCTTCCGCGGCCTCGCGGCGCGCAGCGAGCTGCTGCGTGAGCACCACGAGCAGCGGTGCACGGAGATCGTCGACGTCGTGACCGGGCACGGGCAGCCGACGCCGTGGGAGATCGCGACGCGGCTGACGTGGTCACGGCCGTGGCCCGAGATCGGCTTCATGCGGCTGTCCGCGGTGGCCGAAACCGTCGCGCACATCGAGTACTTGGCCGGGCAGGGCCGCCTCGCCTGGCCGGGCTACGGCGGCCCGTCCCCGATGCGAGTGACCAGGGGCGCCCCGTGACCGACCTCGACCCCCGCACCCCGGTCATCGTCGGCGTCGGGCAGTTCGCCGAACGGCTCGACGATCCCGGCTACCGGCGCCTGTCCGCCGTGGACCTCGCGGCCGAAGCCGTCCGGGCCGCGCTGGCCGACACCGGTGCCGATCCCGGCGACGTCGCCGCGGCCGTCGACACCGTCGGCGGCATCCGCCAGTTCGAAAACTCCACCCCGATCGCGTCCGCTCCCCTGGGCCGGTCCGACAACTACCCGCGCTCGGTGGCCGCCCGCGTCGGGGCCGCTCCGGCACGGGCGATCCTCGACGTCGCCGGCGGGCAGAGCCCCCAGCACCTGGTCACCGAGCTCGCCGCCGCCATCGCGGCCGGCGAGGCGGAAGTCGCGCTCGTCTTCGGTTCGGAAGCCATCTCCACCGTCCAGCACCTCGCCCAGGCCGCGGACAAGCCCGACTTCACCGAGCACGTCGAGGGCAGCCTCGAAGACCGCGGCTACGGCCTGAAGGGACTCGCGTCCCGGCACCAGGTCGCGCACGGCCTCGCGGACGCCCCCAGCCAGTACGCGCTGTTCGAGAACGCCCGGCGCGCCCGCCTCAAGCTGTCCCGCGAGGACTACGCCACCGCGATGGGGGAACTGTTCGCGCCGTTCACCAAGGTCGCCGCCGCGAACCCCTACGCCGCCGCGCCCGTCGAACGCAGCGCCGAAGAACTCGCGACGCCGTCCGAAGCGAACCGTCCGATCGCCGACCCCTACACCCGCTACCTCGTCGCGCGGGACAAGGTGAACCAGGGCGCCGGGGTCGTCCTGACGTCGGTCGCGGCCGCCGACCGGCTCGGGATCCCCCATGAGAAGCGGGTTTTCCTGCACGGGCACGCGGACCTGCGCGAACGCGACCTCATGGAGCGCGCGGACCTCAGCACCGGCCCCGCGTCGGTCATGGCGGCCCGGCACGCCCTCGACGTCGCCGGCATCGAGGCCACCGATCTGTCCACAGTGGACCTCTACAGCTGCTTCCCGGTGGCCGTCTTCACGGTGCGCGAAGGACTCGGCGACCTGCGCGACCTCACCGTCACCGGCGGCCTGCCGTTCTTCGGCGGGGCGGGCAACAACTACTCGATGCACGCGATCGCCGAAACCGTCCGGCGCCTGCGGTCCGAGCCCGGCGCGTTCGGGTTCGTCGGCGCCAACGGCGGCCTGCTGAGCAAGTACTCCGCCGCCGTCTACTCGACGACGCCGGTCGCGTGGCGCGCCGGCGACAGCGCCGCGCTGCAGGCGGAAATCGACTCGTGGCCCGCACCACCGGAAGCCCGGCGAGCCGACGGCTGGGCCACGATCGAGACGTACACGGTGAAGCACGGCGGCCGGCGCACCGGCATCGTCATCGGCCGGCTCGAGGCCGACGACCGCCGCTTCCTCGCCACGACCCACGACGGCGACGCGGAAACGCTCGACCTGCTCTCCACCGGGGAGCCCATCGGCCGCCGTGTGTTCGTGCGCTCCTTCGGGTTCGGCAACCGCGTCACGACAACCGCGGCCCGGATGGCGGAGCTGTTCCCGCCGCGGCCGAAAGTACTGCGGGAGGACTACGAACACGTCCTGGTCCGCCGCGACGGGCACCTCCTGGAAGTCACGATCAACCGCCCGGAGTCCCGCAACAGCCTGCACCCCGCGGCCAACGAGGAGCTCGACGAGGTCTTCGACGCCTACTTCGCCGACCCCGACCTGTGGGTCGCGATCCTCACCGGCGCGGGCGGGAAGTCCTTTTCGGCAGGCAACGACCTCGTGCACTCCGCGTCCGGGAAACCGTTGTGGGTGCCCAAGAACGGCTTCGCCGGGCTCACCAGCCGCCGGGACATGGGCAAGCCGGTGATCGCGGCGGTCAACGGCTACGCCGTGGGCGGCGGCTGCGAAATCGCCCTGGCCTGCCACCTCGTCGTCGCGGACGCGACCGCGCGGTTCGCCCTGCCGGAGGTCAAGGTCGGCCTGGTCGCCGGAGCCGGCGGGCTGGTTCGGCTACCGCGCACGATCCCGCCGGCGGTCGCCACCGAAATGATCCTCACCGGACGCCGCCTCGACGCCGAAGAGGCACTGGCTTACGGGCTCGTCAACCGCGTCACCGAAGCGGGCCAAGCCCTGGAGGGCGCTCGCGAACTGGCGGCGCGGATCCTCGACGGCTCCCCCACGGCGGTCCGGGCCTCGCTGCAGATCATGGCGGAAACGCGCGGCATTCCCGACCCCGTCGACGCGGCCGACCACCCGTCCCCGGCGTTCGACGACCTCCTCGTCAGCGAGGACACGATCGAAGGCATCACGGCCTTCGCGCAGAAGCGCCGGCCCGTCTGGCGCAACCGCTGACGCGGACCGCCGTCACAGGTCCAGGGCGCCCATGAACAACGCGGCGACGGCGGCCCGGTGCTCGGGGGTGTCCTGCCACCGCAGGTGCCGGCCGGCCTCGACCACCACGCCGAAGCCCGCGTGCACGAGCACCCGCGCCTGGCGCGTGTCGAGGTCCGGGCGGGCCTCGCGCAAGTGCTCCTCCCAGACGGCGATGTGCTCGCGCTGCGCGGCGACCAGCGGCCGGCGCAGACCGGCCGGCAGGCCGACGACCTCGGCGTTGGCCACGCTGTTGAGGGCGCTGTGCTCGAAGCTGTACGCCACGTACGTCGCGGTCAGGGCGGCGAGCGGATCGGTCACCCCGCGCAGGTTGTGTTCGACCGCCTGGGTCAGCAGGTCGGCGGCCTGCAGGCACGCCGCGGCCAGGATGTCGGCCTTGCCGGGGAAGTACCGGTACAGCCCGGACGGCACCAGCCCCACGGCCTCGGCGATCATCCCGTTGGTGACGACGGCGAACCCGTCGCGTTCGAACAGCGGGATCGCGGCCGCGAGGATCTCCGACCGCCGGGTGCGCGGCACGGGCCGGGCGGGCAGTTCGACGAGGCCCACGTCGGCGACCGCCGCCGTCGGGTCGGTCGCGGCGACACTCAGCGCGGACGCCCGCAGCAGGTCTTCGACCCGGCGCCGGCCGATCGAGTTGTGGTGCATGGTGATCGAGCCGATCGCACCCAGCGCCGCCACCGCCCGTAGGTGCTCGCCGGGCAGCGGGTGCTCGCGCCGCACGGCGTCCGCCACCCGCCCGACGACCCGCGCGAACTTCCCCTTCAGCAGCCGGCGGTCGGCGCGGTCGAGGTACCGGGCCTCCCACCGGTAGACGCCGCCGGCCGCCCGGTGGGCGACGGTGACCCGGGTGACGGCGGCGAGCAGGTCGGCCAGCGCCGCGTCCGGCGGCACGTCGTCGAGCGCCGCGACGAGCCGGTCGGCCGTGACGTTCGCGCACTCGGCGAACAACGCGTACTTGTTCGGGAAGTGCCGGTACAGCGCGGCGGCGGTGATCCCGACCCCGGCGGCGATCTCCTCCATGGACGCCGCGTGGTAGCCGCGCTCGCTGAAGACCGTGGCGCCCGCTTCGACGATGAGCTGCTTGCGGTTGCGCGGCCGGACGGCCGCGGCCGGCTCGGCGGTCACCGCGGCCACCGGGCGGGGTGGTGCGCGAACGGGGCCATGCGTGCCAGTCAACCACGAAGTCCCCGTGCGTCCCCTCGGACGGCCTCTTGCCGACCGGTCACCGGGCTCGCTATGTTAATGGAAAATCTCCCCTCGGCTCATGTCTGAACTTGCCCGTCGAGCCGGTACTCGACCGGGCTGTGCCTACCAAGGAAGCTAGGTAAGTAAATGAGCGATCTCAGTCGGAGGAACGTTCTCACCCTGGCCGCGGCGCTGGGTCTGGCCGGCGCCGCCGGTGCTGTTCCCGCCTGGGCCGCACCGGCCGGAGCCGCGGGCACCGACCCGTGGTGGGTCTGGGACGACGAGGTCGACCGCCTGATGGCGGGCATCCTCGACCGCGGCGGGGTGCCCGCGGTCAACACCGCGCTGCGCCCGTGGGTGAACAACGGCGACCCGCTGCCGACCGGGCTCCCCACCGACCTCGCCGGCTACCTCCAGCAGGTCAACCGGCTGCCCTCCTGGGCCGACGCCGCCAAGCTGCGCCGCGCCGCCGACTTCAACCGGCGCAAGGACACCTACCTGTTCATGCTCTACGGCCTGGGCAGCGGCATCATGAGCACGGTCATCCCGCGGGAGGCCAAGTCGGTCTACTGGTCCGCGGGCGGGGCGAACATGCAGGACCGCGCGGCCAAGACGTTCACCTTCGGCTACGACCTGAGCGACCTCAACGCGTTCCAGCCGAGCGGCCAGTTCGTGGTGACGGCCAACAAGACGCGGCTGGTGCACGCCGCCGTGCGCCACCTGCTGCCGCAGTCGCCGCACTGGCGGGCGGTCGCCGACGAGCAGATCCCGATCAGCAACGGCGACATCCTGGTCACGTTCCACAGCCTCGGCACCTACGTGCACCGGAAGCTGCTCGAATGGCGCGTCCCGATGTCGGCCGCGGACGAAGAGGCCTTCCTGCACCAGTGGCAGGTCGCCATCCACCTGCTCGGCGTCCGGGACGAGTTCATCCCGAAGACGTGGGCGGAGGCGGACGCGCAGTCGACGCGGGTGCTGACCCCGCTGCTCTCCCCGACGACCGAGGGCAAGGAGCTGGCCGCGGACCTGCTCGGGCTGACCGCGCAGATCGACCTGGGCGTCACGCGCGGGTTCCTCAACGAGTTCGTGCGCTACGTGCTCAGCGACGCGGTCGGCGACTGGCTCGGCCTGCCCCGCGACTACGCGGCGGCGACGCTGGTCCGCACGGGATGGCCGGCCTACATCGCGTTCCGCGAAGGGCTGCTGCCGATCGCGCCGGCCGGGTTCTACTTGTTCGACCAGTTCATCCGCGCGATCGCGATGCTGTTCCTGAACAAGGTTTCTTCGCCGACGACCACCCCGATCACCATCCCGACCGGCAACCGCCCCGGCGCCTGAAGCCGGCCGCTCCCGGGTCCGCCGGCCCGGGAGCGCCGGTCACGCTCTCGCCCGCCCGGGTCGCGGGATCCACCGCCACAACGCCCCCGCCGCCAAAAAGCCGACCAGACCCCCCGCCACGATCCCCGCGCCGAGGCCGGCCAACGCGGTCACCGCCGACAGGATCAGCGGGCCCACGCCGGTGCCGATGTCGGCCAGCTCGTTCCAGATCCCGAGGTGCGTCGGCCGGCCCACCTCCGGGCTCACGTCGGCGCCGAGCGTCATCACGATGCCCGAGCCGATGCCGTTGCCGAAGCCCATCACCATCGCCGCGATCGTCAGCAGGACCGCGCCGTGGGTGAGCGGCACCAGGAGGAACGAAGCACCGAGCACGAGGGTCGACGGCACGGCCACCCAGCGACGGCCGTGGCGGTCCATCACCTTGCCCGCCGGGTAGAACGTCAGCGCGTCGATGGCGCCCGCGATGCCGTAGATGATCGAACTGGTCGTCGGCGACAGGCCGATGTGCGCCGCCCACAGCGGAACGACCGTCTGGCGGGTCTGCCGGATCGCCGACAGCAACAGGACTCCGACGCCGAGGGTCGCGTACACGCGCCACTGCCGGCCCAGCATCTTCCGCGTCGTTACGGCGGACGCGGCGGCCCGGTCGCCGTCGGTGACCTCGAGGTCGGGCACGCGCAGCACCAGGGCGGCCGCGGCGGCGATCGCGGCCAGGCTCACGTAGTACGCGCCGGGCAGCCCGGCGAACCGCATCGCCGCGGCGCCGGCGAACGGCCCGAGGAACACGCCGATCCGCATGCTCCCGCCGAGCGTCGACAACGCCCGCGCGCGCATGTGCGGCGGGACGATCTCGGTCAGGTACGACTGGCGGGCCAGGCCGTAGACCGCGCTCGCCGCACCGATCAGCATGACGCCGAAGCCGTAGAGCAGCAGCGACCACGGCCCGCGGCCCAGGTCGATCAGGCAGGTCACGACGCCGGCGACCATGACGGCCGCGGCCAGCAGCATCGACCGGCGTTCCCCGATCCGCGTCGCGAGCACGCCGGCCGGGATGTTCGCGGCCAGGGACCCGAAGCCGAGCATCGCGGCGACCAGCGCGGCCGTCGAGGTGCTCGCCCCGCGATCGATCGCGCTGAGCGCGATGACGGGCAGCACCGCACCTTCGGACAGCCCGAAGAGCGCCGCCGGCCCGTACGCCGCCGCGGCGACCGAGCGCAGGCGGAAGTCGTCAACCATCGCGGCCATCATGCGTGGCCGGAAGGGCTGCCGACGCCGGGAGTGATCATTGTCGCGTCCCGGATCGCACGCGGGCCAGGCAATCCGGACTCAACGGCGGGAGGGCGTTCCTGTCCGGCCTTGTCCGCACACCGGGTGTTCCCTTTTGGGGTCTCTTGAGCGATAGTGTGTTTTACAACGTTGTAAATCCTTCACGGAGGCGTGATGCGACGGTCCTGGAGACGCACCCGAGCCTGGCTGGCCACGACCGTCCTCGCCGCTCAGCTCGGCTTCGCCGGTGCCGCGACCGCGAGCGTGCCCGCGGCGGACGGCGCGACGCACTTCCTCGACCACGCCGCCGCTCTCGCCGGCTACGCCGATCCCGCCTGGTACGAAGCCAACATCCCGTTCGTCGACCTGCCGGACGCCACCATGCAGAGCGTCTACTACTACCGGTGGCGCGTCTGGAAGGAGCACCTGCGCTACACCGACCCCGCCGACGGCTGGATCTCGACGGAGTTCCTCGACTGCTGCGGTTACGCCGCGCCCTACCAGGCGATCAACGCCGCCGCCGGGCACCAGCTGACCGAAGGGCGCTGGCTGCGCGACCCCGGCTACACCCAGGACTACCTCCGGTTCTGGCTCACCGGCCCCGGCGCCGGGCCCAAGCCGGCCACCGACGACGTCAACGCCGACACCACCGACTGGGCGCACGAGTACAGCGTCTGGCTGGCCACCTCCGCCTACGGCCAGGCGCAGGTGACCGGCGACTTCGCACCCCTGCGCGAACTGCTGCCCGCCCTCGTGCGCCAGTACCGCGGCTGGGACAAGCAGTTCACCGCCCAGCTGGGCCTCTACTGGTCGGTTCCGGTCTGGGACGCCATGGAGTTCTCCGCGTCCTCCTACGAGTCGCCCGAGCCGTACCACGGCGGCGCCGGGTACCGCCCGACGCTGAACTCCTACCAGTACGGCGACGCCGTGGCGATCAGCCGCATCGCTGACTCCGTCGGCGACCACCGGCTCGCCGCCGAATACGCGCAGCGCGCCGCCGGGCTGAAGACCTCGCTGCAGAAGTGGTTGTGGGACCCGGCCCGCGGCTTCTACTACGCGATGCCGCGCGACGACAACCCGGACCACCGGCTGTCCGGCAGCCGCGAGCAGATCGGGTTCGTCCCGTGGATGTTCGGCGCGGCCCAGCCGGCCGACAGCGCGGCCTGGTCCCAGCTGCTCGACCCGAACGGGTTCGCGAGCGCCTACGGCCCGACCACGGCGGAGCGGCGCAGCCCGTTCTTCATGAAGGACGCCGGCAGCTGCTGCCGCTGGGACGGGCCGAGCTGGCCGTTCGCCACTTCGCAGACCTTGACCGGCATGGCGAACCTCTTGACCGACTACCCGGCCCAGCCGACGGTGTCCAAAGAGGACTACGCGGCGGCGCTGGCCACGTACGCCCGCACCCAGACCAAGAACGGCAAGCCGTACGTCGCCGAGGCGCACGACCCGGACCGGGACGCCTGGATCTACGACGGGCAGAACCACAGCGAGGACTACAACCACTCGACCTACACCGATCTCGTGCTGTCCGGGCTCCTGGGGTTGCGACCGAAAGCCGGTACCACCTTGGACGTCCGTCCGCTCACACCGTCCACATGGGACCACTTCGCCGCCGAAAACGTGCCGTACCACGGGCACAACGTGACGGTGCTGTGGGACCGCGACGGCCGGCACTACGGGCAGGGCGCCGGGATGCGGCTCTACGTCGACGGACGGCTCGTCCAGCGCTCGGCGACGCTGCGGAACACCACCGTCGACGTCGGCCCGACGCGGCTCCCCCGGTCCGACGACCTGGTGAACGACGCCGCCAACCCGTTGCGCACCGGCTACCCGCGGCCGATCACGTCCTACACCTGGCCCAACGACAACGCGTGGAGCGCCCTCGACGGCAAGGTCTGGTACAACGAGGTGCCCGAAAACACACGCTGGACGAACTACTCGTCGCCGAACGCGAACGACTTCTACGGCGTCGACTTCGGTGCCCCCACCCCGGTTTCCGACATCCGCTGGCACGGGTACGACGACGGCGGCGGGGTCAAACCGGCCGCTGCATACAGCTTGCAGTACTGGACGGGCTCAGCCTGGCAGGAGGTGCCCGGCCAGGTCCGCGCACCGGCGGTGCCGGTGGGCAACGGCGTCAACCGCGTCACCTTCCCCACCTTGACGACGAGCAAGGTCCGGCTCGTGTTCACGAACCCGCCGGACGCGTTCGTCGGGGTCACCGAGCTGCAGTCGTGGACGCCGTCGAGCCCGGACGCGCGGATCAGCGTCGGGCCGGCCACCGGGGTCATCACGGTCAAGGGGAGCACGCCGGTGACCGTGACGGTGCGGAACACGACGCGGAGCCCGCTGCTCGCCCCGCGGGTGACCGTGGCCGTGCCGGCCGGCTGGTCGGCCGTCCCGGCCGGGCACTCCGCCGCCGCGATCCCGCCCGGCGGGTCGCGGACGTGGACGTACACCTTGACGGCCCCGGCGGACGCCGAGCCGGGCAGCGCGGCGACGCTGACGGCGACCGCGTCCTACCGCGGTGGGTCCACGCACCAGCGGCAGAACCTGCAGGTCGCCCATGCGCCGGGTCAGCACGATCCGGTCGGCGCGTGGCCCCTCGACGAGGGTGCCGGTACGACGGCCCACGACACCGCCGGCTCCCACGACGCCGCCCTGACCGGCTCGTGGGTGCCCGGGGTGACCGGCTCGGCGGTGCGGTTCGACGGCGCGGGCCAGTACGCGCAGACGAGCGGGCCGGTGCTGGACACGACGGGCAACTACTCGGTCGGCGCGTGGGTCCGCCTGGACCGCACGGGTTCCTGGGCGACGGCGGTCAGCCAGGACAGCGACCCGAGCAGCGGGTTCTACCTGCAGTATTCGGCCGCGGACGACCGGCTGGCGTTCTCGACCAGCTCGGGCCGGGCGTTGTCGGACACGGCGCCGCAAACCGGGCGCTGGTACCACCTGGTCGGCGTGCACGACGCCGATGCGGGGACGTACGTGCTGTACGTCGACGGGGTGGCGCAGGCCAAGACGTGGAGCCAGCCGGCCGGGGATGCGGCGCCCGGGCCGTTGGCCATCGGGCGGGCGATGTCCGGTGGCCGGCAGAGCGACTTCTGGCCGGGAAGCGTGGACGACGTGCGGGTGTGGAACCGGGTTTTGCCGGCGGCGGAGGTGGCTTCGGCAGGCTGACACCGTGCTTCACCGTGTCCTTTGTGGACTCTGCCGGGCCGGCGGCGTGAAGCCGTCGCCCGGCGGGTCGGTTCGAAGGCGGTCGGCCGGGATACGTCGGTAGGGACTTCCGGGCAAACTTCGGTCACCCCTCGTCCTCACCCGATGGTGTGGTGTTAACTGTCGAGACAGACAGAGAGCGTTTCCCCGACCTCGGCTGCGACGGCACGACGCCGTACCGGTTCGCCCGCCCCGCCAGGAAGGCCGTCCTCGATGCGAGTGTCCGCCCCGCTGTCGTCCGGCCAGCAGCGCCTTTGGACCGTCTCCCAGCTCGACGGCGCCGGGGCCGCCTACAACGAGACCATGGCCTTCGCGCTTCGGGGCCCCTTGGACCGCGAAGCCCTGCAACGGGCCTTCGACGCCCTCGCCGACCGGCACGAAGCCCTGCGCACGCGGATCGTCGTCGAGGACGGCCGGCCCGTGCAAATCGTCGAACCCGCCGGTCACGGCTTTCCTTGCCCCGTCACGGACGTCGACGGGCTGCCGGAAACCGAGCTGCGGCGGACCGAACCCGCCGAGCCGTTCGACCTGACACGCGCGCCGCTCGCCCGCGCGCGGCTGCTGACCGGGGCTGGGGCGCCGCCCCCCGGTTTCCACGCTACCGGGGACCACCGACAGTTCCACGTCCTGCTGATCACCGTGCACCACGTCGTCTTCGACGGCTGGTCGCGCACCCTGCTGCTGCGGGAACTCGGCGTCCTCTACGCCGCTCAAGTGAGCGGTACGGCCGCCGATCTGCCGCCCGCGCGGCCCTACCGCGAGCACTCGAAAGCGCAGCAAGCGTGGCTGGCCGGTGCCGGTCCGGGGCCGCACGAGACCTACTGGCGGGAGCGGCTCGACGGGGTGCCGCCCGTGCTCGACCTGCCCGCCGACCGGCCGCGTCCGGCGCGGCAGGACCACCGGGGCGCGCGGGTGCCCGTCTCCCTCGGGCCGGACCTCACCGCCCGGCTGAAGGCGGTCGCACGCGAACACGGCGTCACCCTCTACTCCACCATCCTGACCTGCTGGTTCATCCTGCTCCACCGGCTTTCCGCGCAAGCTGACATCGTTGTCGGCGTCCCGACCGCCAACCGCGGCGCCGGCGGCGAGCACCCGGACACGATCGGCTTCTTCGTCAACACCCTCGCCGTGCGCGCCGACCTGAGCGGCTCCCCCACCGGTGCCGCGCTGCTCAAGCAGGTCCGCGCGGCTCTGCGGGGCGCCATCGAGCACGTCGAGCTGCCGTTCGAGCGGGTCGTCGAGCTGGTGAACCCACCGCGCAGCCCGGCGCACACCCCGCTGTTCCAGACGATGTTCGCCTGGGTGCCGACCCTGCACGACGTCCTCGAGCTGCCGGGCGTCACGGTCGAATCCCTCGACGTCGAGCACGCGCCGGCGAAGTTCGACCTCGCCCTCGGTCTCGCCGACGAGGACGGCGACGTCGCCGGGCACCTCGACTACGCCGTCGCCCTCTTCGACCACGCCACCGCCGAGCGGTACGCCCGCTCCCTCGTCCGGCTGCTCGACCAGCTGGCGACGCGGCCCGACGCGGGGATCGCGAGTCACGAACTGCTGGACGACGCCGAACGCCGGGAGGTCCTCGCCTGGAGCACCGGCCCGAGTTCGCGCCGGCGCCCCGGCGGGCTGGTCGGCCGGTTCACCGGTCACGCCGACGCCACCCCGGACGCGCCCGCGCTCGTCTGCGACGGCCGCACCCTCACCTACGGCGAGCTGGATCGCCGCAGCACGAAGCTGGCGAACGCGCTGACCGCCCGGGGAGCCGGGCCGGGCAGCGTCGTGGCCGTCCTCAGTGGACGGTCGGTCGAGCTGGTCGTCGCCGTGCTCGGTGTGCTGAAGAGCGGCGCCGCCTACCTGCCACTCGACCCGGCCCAGCCGGCCGCCCGGCGGGCCGCGATGGTCGAGGACGCCCGCCCGGTGCTGGTCCTCGGCGACGACGTCACGGCGCTGGAGGCCGAAGGCGACGAGACCCGGCGGCCGGTCGCGACCGGCCCCGCCGAGACGGCCTACGTCATCTACACCTCGGGCTCGACCGGGCGCCCGAAGGGGGTCGCCGTCACCCACCACAGCGTCCTCGCCTTGTTCGACCAGTGGCTCGACCGCTTCGGCGCGACGCCCGGAGAGGCGACCTCGGCGTGGTCGAGCATCGGCTTCGACGCGTCGGTGCACGAACTGCTGCTCCCGCTCACCACCGGCGCGGTGCTGCACGTCGTGCCCGAGGACGTCCGGCCCGATCCGGCGGCGCTGATGGCGTGGCTCCGGGAGCAC
Source organism: Amycolatopsis sp. NPDC098790 (assembly GCF_044759945.1). NCBI lineage: Bacteria > Bacillati > Actinomycetota > Actinomycetes > Pseudonocardiales > Pseudonocardiaceae > Amycolatopsis > Amycolatopsis sp. NPDC098790. The sequence continues at coordinate 433,362 of NZ_JBIWAI010000002.1, read as the reverse complement.
CGGGTGGTCCAGGCCTTCCTGCCGCCCGCCTACGTCCGGTGGGTCGACGAGGACCCCACGCGCCTCCACGGGCTCGCGCTGCGGCAGCTGCTGACCGGCGTCGAGCCGCTGCCGGAGGCCGCGCTCGCCCGGTTCGCCGCCGCCCTGCCCGGCCTGCGGATCTGCTTCGGCTACGGACCGACCGAAGCCACGCTCTACGCCACCGCGCACTTCGACCCGCAACCGCGGGACCGCCCGGCGCCGATCGGGCGACCGCTGCCCGGCTCCCGGCTGTACCTGCTGGACGAGCGGCTGCGGCCGGTGCCGCCGGGCGTGGCGGGCGAGGTCTTCCTGGCCGGCGACTGCCTGGCCCGCGGCTACTTGCACCGCCCGGGGCTGACCGCCGAGCGGTTCGTCGCGGACCCGTTCGTCCCCGGCGAGAGGATGTACCGCACCGGCGATCTCGCCCGGTGGCTGCCCGGCGGGGAAGCCGAGTACGCCGGCCGCCGCGACGACCAGATCAAGCTGCGCGGGTTCCGCATCGAGCCCGGCGAGGTGACGGCCGCGCTGCTGGCCGTGCCCGGCGTGAAGGAAGCCGCCGTGCTCGTGGACCGCGAAGGCGAGCCCCGGCTCGTCGCCGGCGTCGCGGGCGGCGGCGGCCGGACCCCGCACGAGTGGCGTACGGCGCTGGCCGGCCGGCTGCCGGACTACATGATCCCGTCGGTGTTCGCCGAGTTCGAGCGGCTGCCGCTGAGCCGCAGCGGCAAGCTCGACCGCGACGCGGTACTGGCACGCGCTCGAACGAGCGCGCCCGCGGCGGTCAACACCACCGCCCCGCGCGACCACGTCGAGCTGGCGCTGCTGAAGATTTGGCGGGACCTCTTGCTGCACCCCGAAATCGGCGTTTCGGACGGCTTCTTCGACGTCGGCGGCACGTCGATCTCCGCGATCAAGCTGGCCCACGCCATCGGCGCGGAGTTCGGCCGCGAGCTGCCGATCCGGGACGTCATCCTGCACCCCACCATCGAGGCGCAGGCCGCGCTGGTACGTGCCGACCGCCCGCCGGAGGGCGGCAGCCTGATCGAGTTCCGCCGCGGCGACGGCGGGGGCCGCGTCGTCTGCGTGCACCCGGCCGGCGGCACGGCGTTCTGCTACCTGCCGCTGAGCGCGCTGTTGCCCGATGAGGCCGGGGTGCTCGGGATCCAGTCCCCCGGGCTCAACGCCGGTGAAGCGCCGCTGCCGAGCGTCGAGGCGATGGCCGAGGAGTACCTGCGGCTCGTCGATCCGCGGCCCGGCGAATCACTGGTCCTCTGTGGACTCTCCTACGGCGGGCTGATCGCCTACGAGATGGGACGCCGGCTCGGCGAGCGCGTCAGCGTCGTCCTGCTCGACACGACCGCCACCGACGACCCGGCCGCGAAGGCCGCGATCGAACCGGTACCGGCGGCCGAGTTCCGCGAGAAACTGGTTCGCTTCAACGGGATGTACCCCGGGATCGAGGACGCGCAGATCGAGCGCTACCACCGCACCTACAACCACAACCGGCTGACCGCGCGCGAGCACGACCCCGGCGAGACGGCCGCGCGAGTCGTGTTCGTGCAAGCTGTCGGCGAAGACCCGGTCCCGGGCACCGAGGAGTTCTGGCGCCGCCGCGCCCGCGGCGGGTTCGAGGTGGTCCCGGCGGACTGCGGGCACTGGGACATGCTCGAAAGCGACGCGCTGCCGCTGGTCGCCAAGGTGCTCACCGCCGAGCTGGCGGCCCGATGACGTCGATCGCACGCCGCGTCCACGACCGGGCGCTGCGGCACCCGGACGCCCTCGCCGTGTCCGACGGCCCGCGTCGGCTCACCTACGCCGAGCTGAACGCCGGTGCCGCGGCGGTCGCCGAATGGCTGTCCCGGCGCGGGGTCCGCCCGGGTGACGCGGTCGCCGTGGACCTGCCGCGGTCGGCGGACCTGGTCCTCGCGATGCTGGGCGTGCTGCGCCTGGGCGCGCAGGTCGTGCCGCTGGACCGGCAGAGCCCGCCCGCGCGCCGCGACGTCATCCTCGCCGACGCGGGGGCGGTCGTCGTCGTGGCCGAGCTGCCCGAGCTTCCCGCCACCGAAGCCGGTGTGCCCGCCGAACCCGCCCCGGCGTCGTTCCTCTTCTCCACCTCCGGCACGACCGGGCGCCCCAAGGGCGTCGAGGTGCGCGACGCCGGGGTCCTGCGCCTGGCCGAACCCGGCTGGCTCGACATCGGCACGCGGTTCGCCTGCCTGGCCAACCCCGCGTTCGACGCCATCAGCTTCGAGGTGTGGGTGCCGCTGCTCACCGGCGGCACGTGCGTGGTCCTCGACGACGACACCGTCCGCGACCCGCGGGCGTTCGCCGACGCTCTGGTCCGCGAGCGCATCGACACGATGTTCGTGACCGCGACGCTGTTCAACGCGGTCGCCGAGACCGTGCCGGGCAGCTTCTCGACCGTGCGCCGGGTCGTGATCGGCGGCGAGCAGCTCAACGCCCCGCTGATCCGCCGCTGGTACCGGGCCAATCCGGATTCGCCGACGCGGCTGCAGAACGGCTACGGCCCGACCGAAACGACGACGTTCGCGCTCAGCTACGCCATCCCGCGCGGCTTCGACGGCGACGTCGTGCCGATCGGCCGCCCGCTGCCGGGCACCGGCGCCGTCGCAGTCTTCAAAACGGGCGAGCCGTCGGACGAGCGCGTGGCCGCCGAAGGCGAGGTGGCCGAGCTGTACGTCTCGGGCGCCGGCGTCGCGCTCGGCTACCGCGGCCTGCCCGCGGAAACCGGGCAGCGGTTCGTCCGGCTCCCGTGGCTGGACGACGGTCGTGCCCGCTTCTACCGCACCGGCGACCTGGTCCGCGTGCTGCCGGGCGGGCGGTACGCCTACGTCGGGCGCACCGACCGGCAGGTCAAGGTCCGCGGGTTCCGGGTCGAGCCGGGCGAGCTGGAGCAGCGGCTGCTGGCGCACCCGGAGATCCGGCAGGTCCACGTCGCCGTGCGCCGCGCGGCCACCGCGGAGCTGCTCGCCTTCGTCGTGGCGGGCGAGCTGTCCTTCGACGCGTTCGAAGCGCACCTGGCCGGGACCGTGCCGGCCTACATGCGGCCGCACCACGTCTTCCGCGTCGGCGAGCTGCCCCGCAACGCGAACGGCAAGGTCGACGAAACCGCGCTCTTGGCCGGTGGCTTCCCGGCGTGGCGGCCGGACACCGGCGGCGACGCGACGCCGTGGGAGCGCGAAGTCCTGGACGTCGTCTCGGAGACCCTCGACGTCCCGGAGCTCCGTCCCGGCGACACGTGGCTGCGGTCCGGGGGCGACTCGCTGAAGGCCCTGCGGCTGCGGTTCGCCCTCCGGGAACGCTGGGGTGCGGAGCTCGCGCCTTCGGTGGTGCAGCGCGGGACGTTCGCCGATCTCGCCGCCGCCGTCGCGGCCGCGGGCCGGACGGTCTACCCGGAACCTGCGCCGCCGACGACCGCGACGACGGCGCCGGCCACCAGCGAGCAGCAACGGCTTTGGCTGCTGCAGCAACGCGATCCGGCCTCGACGGCGTACCACGTGCCGCTCGCCTTCACGGTCACCGGCGCACCGGACGTCGACGCCCTGCGGCGGGACGTGCGGGCGCTCGTGGACCGGCACCCGGCGCTGCGCACCGCGTTCGAGGCCACTCCCGACGGTCTGCGGCAGGTCGCGAAACCGGCGTACGACCCGTGGACCGAGCCCGCCGAGGACTTCTTCACCGCGCCGTTCGACCTGGCCTCGGGCCGGCTGCTGCGCGCGGCCTGGCGTCCCGACGGCACGTTCCTGCTGTGCCTGCACCACATCGCGGTCGACGGCTGGTCGCTCAACATCCTGTTCCGGGAGCTGTCCGGCGCGGCACCCCGGCCGGACGCGCACACGCCGTTCGACTTCGCCGCGTGGCAGTCCCGCTGGTTCGCCTCCCCCGGCTACCGCGACCGGCTGACCGAGCGGTCCGACGACGCCGAACCGCTCGGTGCGGCGTCCCTGGCCGGCCGGCTGCACACGACCCGCGTCGACCGCGAACGCGTCGACGAGTGGGCCGGTGAGCTGGGCCTGACGCGGTTCCAGCTCCTGCTCGGCGTGTTCGCCTGGAGCCTCTACGCGGTGACCGGCCGGACCCGGCCGCGGATCGCCGCACCGGTCGCGAACCGGCCGGTGCGGGAGTTCGAAGACGGTGTCGGGATGTTCGCCAACACCGTGCGGCTGCCCGTATCCGTGGAGCCGGGCGAAGACCTGGACACCCAGCTCCGCCGCCTCGGCGCGGCGTCCGGTGCAGCCCTGGACGACCAGGACGTCGCCTTCGCCGACCTCGACCCGGGGTATGCGGCCTTCGACTACCTGTTCGTCTTGGAGAACACCGACTTCGAGGCGCTGCGCCTGGCCGGCTGCTCGGTCGGTCCACAGTGGATCGAAGCGGCCGAAGCCAAGTGCGCGCTCACGCTGTCGGTCGTGGAACGGCCGGACGGCTTCGACTGCCTTTGGGAGTACGGGGAAGGCCACTTCACCGAAGCCGAAGCGACGGTCCTCGGTGAAGTCTTCGACCGCGCGTTGCACGGTGACGCGCGGACTCCGGACCGCGGCGACGACGGCCGGGGTCCCGACGCCGAACTGACGTGGGAAACCGTGGCCGAAGGCTTCGCGCGTCAGGTCGCCCGGACCCCCGACGCCCCGGCGCTGACCGGCGCCACGACGCTGACCTACGCCGAACTGGACGCGCACGCGGCCCGGCTCGCGGCCACCCTGCCCGCGGACGCCACGGACATCGCGCTGTACTTCCGGCCGTCGGCCGAGCACGTCGTCGCGCTGCTCGCGCTCGCCCGGCGGAACATCACCGCCGTGCCGCTGGATCCCGCGTACCCGCCCGAACTGCTGCGCGCGATGCTCGACCGGGTACGGCCGCGCTGCGTGCTCCTCGCCGCCGGGGAAACGTTCGACACCGATGTCGAGCAACGGTTCGTGACGCTCACCGACGGCCCGGTGCCGGACGTCCCGGCCCGGCACTTCGGCCGTCCGCTCTACACGCTGTTCACGTCGGGCTCGACCGGCGTGCCCAAGGGCGTCCGCGTCCCGGACCGCACCCTGGCCAACCTGCTGCAGTGGCAGGACGCGCCACCGGCGGCCACGCAGCAGTTTTCGATGCTGTCGTTCGACGTGTCGTTCCAGGAGATCTTCACGACGCTGTGCGGCGGCGGCCGGCTGCACCTGATCCGCCCGGAGTGGCGGCACGACGTCCCGGCGCTGCTGACGCAGCTGGACACGGCCGGGATCGAGCGGATCTTCCTGCCGTACGTGGCTTTGCAGCTGCTCGCCGAACACGGCGTCCGGCTCGGCCGGTACCCGGCGCGGCTTCGGGACGTCGTCACCGCCGGCGAGCAGCTGGTGTGCACCCCGGCGATCCGCCGGTGGTTCGCCGGGCTGCCCGGCGCGCGGCTGCACAACCACTACGGGCCCACCGAAACCCACGTCGTCAGCGCGCTGACCCTCGACGGCGATCCGGCGTCGTGGCCGGAGCGGCCCGCGATCGGCCGTCCGGTGGCCAACGCGGTCTTGCGCGTCGCCGACGCGGCGGGCGCGCCGCTGCCGCCGGGGCAGGTCGGCGAGCTGCTCATCGGCGGTCTCGCGGCGAACCGCTGCTACCTCGGCGAAGTGGCGCCGGAGAAGTTCGCGGAGCTGCCGGAGCTGTACTACCGAAGCGGCGACCTCGCGCACTTCGACCGCGCCGGGCTGCTGCACTTCGACGGCCGCGCCGACCGGCAGGTCAAGCTCAGCGGGCACCGCCTCGAACTGGGGCAGGTCGAAGCCGCGCTGCTGCGCCACCCCGACGTCGTCAACGCGGTCGTCACGCCTCAGGGCGATCGGCTGGCCGCGTTCCTGGAGTGCCGCCGGACGCCGTCGGCCTCCGAGCTGGCGGACTTCCTGGTGCCGCTGCTGCCGCCGCACGCGCGGGTGGACCGTTTCCGCGTCGTCGACGCCTTGCCGCGCACGCCGAGCGGGAAGCTCGACCGGGACGCCGCCGCCCTCGCGCCGGGCACGGATCTGCAGCGGACGGCGGTCCGGCCGTCGAGCGAGCTGGCGGCGCTGTTCGAGGAGGTGACCGGCGCGCCGATCGGTCCCGACGAGACGTTCTTCGCCGCCGGCGCCAGCTCGCTTTCGCTGATGCGGTTCCACTTGCGCTGCGCGGAGGCGGGCTACCGGTTCACCGTGGCCGACCTCTTCGAGCACGTCACCCTCCGGGACCTGACGCGGCACCTGGAGAGCGGCCCGGCCGCGGCCACCTCGTCCTCCCGGACCGTGGCCGACGAGCCGGTGGCCGTCGTGGGGATGGCGGTGCGGCTGCCCGGCGCGCGGGACCTGGCGGCGTTCTGGGACCTGGTCGTCTCCGGCCGCCGGGGCATCGAGGAGTTCCCGGCCGCCGAGGGCCTGGTCGGCGCGCGCAGCCTGCTGGACGACCCGCTCGCGTTCGACCCGGAGCACTTCGGGATCAGCCACCGCGACGCGGCGCTGATGGACCCGCAGCAGCGGCAGCTGCTGATGGCGTGCGTGGAGGCCCTTTCCCACGCCGGGATCACGCCGGGAGCCGGCGTCGGGCTGATCGCGGGCTGCGGTGAAAGCACGTACTTCCAGCGGATGCTGCGCGAGGCCGACCCGGCCGCGCTGCCGGACGGCTTCCAGCTGGCGCTGCACCACGAGAAGGACTTCCTGGCGACGAAGGTGGCGTACCACCTCGACCTGACCGGTCCCGCGCTGACGACCCAGTCGGCGTGCTCCAGTTCGCTGGTCGCCGTCCACCAGGCGGCGGGGATGCTGCGCGGCGGCGAGGCGGAGGTGATGCTGGCAGGCGGGGTGCTCGTCGACGTCACCCTCGCCGAGGGGTACCGGTACCGGCCGGGGCACATCTTTTCGCCGGACGGGCACTGCCGCCCGTTCAGCGACGACGCGGACGGCACGGTCGGCGGCAGCGGCGTCGGCGTGGTGGTGCTGAAGCCGCTTTCGGCGGCCCGCCGGGACGGCGACACGGTGTACGCGGTGCTCACGGGCTCGGCGCTGACCAACGACGGCGCGGTGAAGCAGGGCTACAGCGCCCCGTCCCCGGCCGGGCAGCGCGCGGCCGTCCAGGCCGCGCTCCGGCGGGCCGGGCGCACCGGCGCGGACGTCGGGTACGTGGAGACGCACGGGACGGGCACCCGGCTCGGCGACCCGATCGAGGTGGCGGCCCTGCGCGAGGCCATGCCCGACGTCACCACGTGCGCGTTGTCCTCGGTGAAGAGCCAGATCGGCCACCTGGGCGCGGCGGCCGGGGTGGTGGGATTGATCCGCGCGACTTTGGCGGTGCACCACGGGGTCCTGCCGCCGACGGTGGATTTCCGGGCCGTGAACCCGGCGGTGGACCTGGGGCCGTTCCGGGTGCCGACGTCGGCCGAACCGTGGCCCCCGGGCCCGCGGGTGGCCGGGGTGAGCAGCTTCGGGATCGGCGGGACGAACGCGCACGTGGTGCTGGAGGCGGTCCGCCCGGTGCCGCCTGCGCGTCCGGATCCGGTGCGGTGCTTGGTGGTTTCGGCGCGCAGTTCGGCGGCTGCGCGGTTGTCGGCTGCTCGGGTGGCGGGGTATTTGGAGGCGCATCCGGAGTCCTTTGTGGACGTGGTGCGGCACTTGCAGTCGGGTCGGCCGGAGGGTCGGTGGCGGTTGGCGGCGGTTTGCGAGGACGCTGCCGCGGCGGCGGCGTGGCTGCGCACGGCCGAACCGCGGGAGGTCGGTCCCGCCAACGACATGAATGAGTCATTCATGTCGTCTGGTGACATGAATGACTCATTCATGTCATCTGGCGAGCTGGCGGCTGCTTGGCTGGCCGGCGCTTCCGTCGACTGGGGACAGTCCCCCTCCCCCGCGCCGTGGGACTTCCCGCCGCCCGCCTTCGACGCCCGGGACTTCGACTTCCCACGCAAGGCCACGCGCCTGCCGGAAGCCGAGTGGCTGCACCAACCCACCTGGGTCCGCCTCCGCCGGGCGACGACCGCGACGAGGACCGCGGCGAGGACCGATCGCCTTCTCGTCATCTCGGGCGAAGGCCCGCTCACCGCGCCTGCCCTCGATGCCGCCTACCCGCGCGTCGTGCGCGTTCACGCGGCGGACCACTTCGCCCGCCGCGGCCCCGACTCCTTCGAAGCCGACCCGGCCGACACCGCACACCTCCGCCAAGTCCTGGCTGCCCTGCCGGACAAGGAAATCGACTGGCTCCACACCCTGCCCCTCGGCATCACCGGACCCGTCGGCGAAAAGTCGCTGAACCAAGCGAAACGGGCGTGCCTCGACACCCCCGCCGCCCTCCTGCGGGCCGCCCATGACCGTCCACTCAGGACGTGGTGGCTCTCCGCGGGTGCCGCGCCCGCGAACTCCGCCGTCACGCGACCCGAAGCCGGACTGCTCGCCGGGATCACCGCCGTCGGCCCCCAGGAAAGCGGCCTGCCCGGTCACTGGGTAGACCTCGACGGCCCCGGCCTGGACCCCCTGGCCGACCTGCTCACCGGCCCCACCCCGCCGGAGCGGGTCGCCCTCCGCACCGGGTTCTGGTGGACGCAGGACAGCGCCCCCGTAACCGACCAAGAGCCCATACCACCAGCCGACGGGACCTACCTCGTCCTCGGCGGGACCGGCGGCATCGGAACCGCCGTCGCAGCGGAACTGCTGACCCGCACCACCGGCCGGATCGTCCTCCTGGCCCGCGACGCACGACTACCCGAAACGCTCGAGCCGTGGACGGACCGCGTCGACCTGCTCGCCGCCGACCTCACGAAGATCACCGCGGACGAGATCGCAGGCCCCCTGACGGGAATCGTCCACGCGGCCGGCGTCCCCACCGGTGGCCTGATCGCCACCCGCGGCGAAGGCACCCAGGACGTCAAGCTCGCCGGCGCCCTCCTCGTCGAAGCGCTCGTCGAACGCGACCGGCCCGCCTTCGCCGTCTACTGCTCGTCGCTGTCCGCCCAGTTCGGCGGCACCGGCCAGCTGGACTACGCCGCCGCCAACGGGTTCCTCGACGCCCTCGCCCACCGGGACGGCCCGACCGCCCGGCTCTCGATCGGCTGGGACGTCTGGCGCGACAGCGGCATGGCCGTCACCGCCCTGGACACCGACGCCCGGCACCAGGCCCACCTGGCCGTCGGCCTGAGCGATGACGAGGGCCGCCGCACCTTCGCCCGCGCACTGACGACCGGCCTCCCGCAGCTCCTGGTCGCGACAACCGGCCTCGACACCGCCCGTGCGTTCCACGAACGCGAACGGGGACGCGAAACCCCGCCGGCCGCCGCGGACCTGACCGAGGAGGTCCGCGCCCTCCTCGGCGTCGCCGAACTCGACCCGGACGTGCCGCTCTACGACCTCGGCGCCGACTCCCTGACCCTGCTGGACGTCGTCGACTCGGTGAAACGCCTCTACGGCGTCGACCTCGACCTCGCCTGGCTCGGCCCGGAGGTCACGATGGCCGCGTTGCTGGCCCGGCTCGAGACCGCCGCCGGCACCGGCGACGTCGAGGTGCAGGTCTGGCGCGAAGGCACCACACCCGACGTCGTGTGCCTCGTGCACCCGGTCGGCGGGGACGTCCACGCCTACCGCCCGCTCGTCGCGGCCCTGCCGCCGGAACTCGGCGTCTGCGTGATCGCCGACCCGGCGCTGAGCCGCCCGGAACCGCCGGAATGGTCCATTTCGGACCGAGCCCGCCGTTATCACGCTGCCTTGCAAGCGAAACTGCCCGGCCGCTCCACCACACTGGCCGGGTGGTCGTTCGGCGCCTGGGTCGCGGCCGGCATGGCCGCCGAAGCCGAAGCGGCCGGACAGCCGGTGCGAGCGCTGCACCTCATCGACCCGCCGCCGCCCGGCGCGAGCGCCGCGGACTACAGCGACGCACAGCTGGAGACGGTCTTCGAGCGCGAACTGGGCGCTTCCGGCGGCACCGCCGGCGAGCACGCGGCCAAGCTCGCCCGCGCGTGCCGGGCCAACCTGCGGAGCATGGCCGGACACGCACTGCCCCGCCTGACCGCGACGCCCAGCCACGTCTGGCTCGCCACCGAAGCCGAACCCGGCCTGCCGGTGGCCGGCCGCGACGGCTGGCGGCCACTGCTGCCCGAGCCGAGCCACTGGCACGAACTGCCGGCCACCCACTACGGCGTCGTGCGCGCCCCGCACGTCACCGCGGTGGCCGCCGCCATCGGACTGTGAGACCCACAGAGGGAAGGAAACCATGGAGCAGTACGAACTCGACGCCGTCAAGCGGATCACGACGCGGCCGGCGCGCGCCTACCGCACCCTGGCGGTGCGGGGCCTGACCCCGGTCATCGGCGCCGAGGTCACCGGCCTCGACCTGACGCGGGAACTGACCGAAGAGCAGCTCACCGAGCTGAAGACGGCGTTCCTCGACCACCACGTACTGGTGTTCCGCGACCAGGACATCACGCCGGACGACCACCAGCGCCTCGCCGCGCACTTCGGCGAGCTGCGGCCGGTGAACCCGCCGCCCGAGCACGGGAACCCCTACATCCTCGAGGTCGCGACCGCCCCCGAGGCGGCGACGGTGTTCGGCAACGGCTGGCACGCCGACGGCACCGCCGACGAAGAACCGTCGCTCGGTTCGATGCTGCACATCACCGAGATGCCGGCGCCGGGCAGCGGCGGCGACACGCTCTTCGCGAACATGCACCTCGCGTACGACATGCTGTCGCCGAAGCTGAAGGAACTCCTGGCCGGGCTGACCGCGATCCACGACGGCGCCCACGCCTTCCGCGGCCACAAGATCCCGGAGGGCTACGAACCGCCGGTCAGCGAACACCCGGTGGTCGTGCGGCACCCGGAGACCGACCGGCCGCTGCTGTACGTCAACCCGGCCTACACCTCGCGGATCCCGCAGCTGTCGGCCGACGAGAGCCAGGCCGTCCTCGACCTGCTGTTCTCCGTCGTGCCGAACCGGCCGATGCTCGCGTGCCGCGTGCGCTGGGAGCCCAACACGCTGGTGTTCTGGGACAACCGCTGCGTCCAGCACCACGCGACCTACGACTACTACCCGCACACCCGGTTCGGGAACCGCGTCGCCATCAACGGCGGCCCGCTCAAAGGCTGACAGGAGTCCGATGTCGTCCGAACCCGTGGTGGACGTCCGCGATCCGGCCGTCCTCGACGACCCGATGGGCGGGTACGACCGCGTCCTCGCCGAGTCACCGGTCTGCTGGGCCCGGCTGCCGAACGGCGAGCAGGGCTGGCTGGTCACCGGCAGCGACGCCGTCCGCGCGGTGCTGTCGGATCCCGCCGTGCGCAACGATCCCACCGGTTTGCCGGGGCAGGGAGCGCAGACGCAGGAGGAGGCGTTCCTCGCGCTGGGCACGCCCCCGGAGCACCTGCCGTACTTGCGCGCGAGCCTGCTCAGCCTCGACGGCGCCGAGCACGCGAGGCTGCGCCGCAGCATCAGCCACGCGTTCAGCGCGTCGCGCGTCGCCACCCTGCGCCCGCGGGTGCAGCAGATCGTCGACGACCTGCTCGACGGACTGGGTGAGACGGCGAACCTGATCGACGAGTTCGCGTACCCGCTGGCCATGGCCGTGGTCTGCGAACTGGTCGGGGTCCCCGAAGCGGACTGGGCGGACTGGTGGCGCTGGGGCAAGGTGCTCGTCGACGGCGACCCGGCGCGGATCACGCCGACGCTGGGCGAGATGTTCGCCTACTGCCACGCCCTGGTCGACCGGCGCCGAGCCGAGCCGCGCGAAGACCTGCTCAGCGAGGTCGTCGCCCAGGACGACCTGACCGACGTCGACGCCGTGGCGCTCGTGGTGTTCCTGGTGCTCGCCGGGCACGAAACGATGGCGCACATGCTGTCCAACGCGGCGCTCGCGCTGATGCGCGACCCCGCCCAGCGGGAATTGCTGCGCGCCGAGCCGGGGTTGTGGCCGGCGGCGGTGCGCGAGCTGGTCCGCACGGACGGGCCGGTCCAGCTGGCCCGGTTGCGGTACGCCGCAACGGATCTGGAGGTGGCCGGGGTGCGGATCAGCGCGGGCGACGCGGTCCAGGCGGTGCTCGGCGCGGCCAACCGCGACCCGGCGCGGTTCGCCCACCCGCACGCGGCCGACGTGCGCTGGCAGGCCGAGCACGGCGGCCGCGAGGGCAGCGTCGGCTTCGGCTGGGGACCGCACTTCTGCCTCGGCGTCGCCTTGGCGAAGCTGGAGGCGGAAGTCGCGTTGCGGAGCCTCTTCGACCGCTTCCCGGCGGTGGCGCCGGTGGGCGAGCCGGCGTGGGTGCCGCTCCCCCGCGGCCGGCACCGGGTCGCGCTGGAGGTGCGGCTGCGGTGAGCGACCCCGACGTTTCGATCATCCTGCCCTGCGCCGGGTTCGGGACGCGCTTCGGAGCGCCGTACGCGAAGGAGCTGCACTGCCTCGCGCCCGGGGTCACCGTGCTGGACCGCAGCCTGGAGCCCGCGGTCGAGCTGGTGAAGAGCGGCCTCAGCGTGCGCGTGGTCGTCGTGTTCGCGACGCACAAGCTCGACACGGTGAAGTACCTCGCGCGCTACGCCGGGACGTTCCAGCTGGTCTTCGTCTACCAGGACGACGTGGCCGAACCGGGGCTCGACGGCGCGATCCGGTGCGCTCTGCCGATGACGCGGGGACCGGTGGCCCTCGTGCTGCCGGACATCGTCGTCAGCGACGTGGGCAGCCTGCTCGCCGCCCTGCGGCAGGCGGACTGGAGCGTGGTGGCGGCGAAGGAGAGCGACCCCGTGGTGCTGCGGCAGATGGGCGCGCTCACCGTGTCCGGCGGGGACGGCGTCGTGACCGTCGAGGCCGCCGCGGAGAAGCCCGCCGATCCTTCGGGGTTCAACGCGCTGTGGGGCACGGTGGTGGTCGCCGAGGGCGAGGCCCACCGGTTGCCGGACGTGGCGCGACGCGACGCGGACAGCCCGCTGGCCGGGGCGCGCGCCTTCATGGTGGAGCGGATCGTCAACTACAACACCACCGAGGGATGAGCATGCTCGACGACGTGATGGGGGCGCTCGACGCCGTCCTGCCCCGGCTGGCCGCGGTCACCGGCACGCCCGGGGTCGCCGTCGCGGTGGCGACGAGCGACGACCTGCGGACGGCCGCGACCGGGTTCGCCGACCTGGCCGCGGGCACGCCGATGACCGCGGAGACCGTCGCACCGGCGGGCTCACTCACCAAACCCGTCACGGGCCTGGCCTTCATGCGGCTGGTCGAGGCCGGTGCGGTCGGTTGGGACACGCCGGTCGACGACGTGCTGCCCGCGGGCCTGCGTGGCGACGCGCCGCCGGTCACGACCGCGATGCTGGCGTCGCACCAGGGCGGTTACTACAGCGACATCGTCACCGCGACGGCGTGTGAGGCGCCGGCCGAGCCGATCCTCGACTACGTCCGGCTGAGGCACGAGATCGGCCGCTCGGTGGAGTACGGCGGGGCGCTGCCGCTGGTGACGGCGCCCGGGCCGTATTCGTACTCGAGCTTCGGCGTCGGCGTGCTGGGTGGCGTGGTCGAGCACCTGACCGGCGAGCCGTACGCCGCGCGCGTCGGCCGGGAGGTGTTCGCCCCGGCCGGGATGACGTCCACGAGCATCGACGACGGCACGGGTCGCCCCGCCGGTGCCACCGGTTACCTGGCGTTCGGCGACTGGTGCGTGCCGAGCCCGCCGTTGCGCACCGCGGCCTACCCGGGCGTCGGGATGTACACGAGCGCGGCGGATTTCGCGCGGCTGCTGCAATCCCTGCTGCGCGGCTCGGTCGGCCCGGACTCGCTCGCCGCCATGGTGACCCCGCGGGTGGAGCGGCCTAGCTCGCACGGCGTGCGGTCGTTCTCCGGGTTGACGTTCGAACTCGCGGACCCGGACCTGGGCGACGACTGGTGGTGGGGGCACACGGCGGCGTTCCCGTGGGGGTTCTGGTGGGAGGCGCGGGTGTGGCCGCACCGCGACCTGGCCGCGGTCGCGGTCGGCACCCGGTGGGACATGGCGCGGTTCCACAACCCCGCTTCCCGCAGCGCCCCGGGCCTGGCCGTGGAGTGGGCGGGCCGCTGGGCGGTGTCCGGCGCGCCGGCGAAGCTGCCGGACCTCGACGGACGGCCCCGGTGGACCGGGCCGCGGCCCACCCCGGAGACCTCGCGCTGGATGGGGGTGCTGGTGGGCGAACGCACCCACGGCCTGCTCGGCGTGCCGGAGGCGATGCCGGTCGCGGCGCTGGCCGGCGGAGCGCGTTCCCTCGGCGACGGCGACGCGAGTGGCTGGGCCCCGGAGGCGTTCGCACGCGGAGTGGCGCAGGCGCGCGCGGTGGCCCCGGACCCGGCCGCGCTCGGGGTGCTGGGCCGGGAGCTGGGCCCGGCGGCGGCGTTGTGGATGCTGGAGTGCGGGGCGTCGAGCGCGGAGGTCACGATGCCGGTCGGCTTCTACGCCGGGGCGCCGCGGTGAGGCGGGTGCTGGTGTCCACCTACGGCACGGCCGCCACGCCGGAGACGCCGGTCGACTTCCACACCGGAGCACCGCGATGACGCGAGTGCTGCTGTCCACCTACGGCACGCTCGGCGACGTCGAACCGCTGGTGGCGCTCGCGGTGCAGCTGCGGGCCCTCGGCGCGGACGTGCGGATGTGCGTCCCGCCGGAGTTCGCGGAGCGGCTGGCCGGTCTCGGGATCGAGCCGGTGCCCGTCGGGCCGCCGGTGCGGGAGTTGATGCGCGGGGTGACCCCGGACGAGCTGTCCCGGTACCGGGCCGAGCTCGTCGAAACGCAGTTCGGCGTCTTCCCCGCGGCGGCCGAAGGGTGCGACGCACTGGTGGCGGCCGGTCTGGCGCAGGTCGCGGCGCGGTCCGTGGCCGAAGCCGCGGGCATCCCGTACGTGTACGCGACCTACTCGGTGGTGAACCTGCCGTCGCCGCACCACGCCCCGCCGCCGCGACCCGGCTGGCCGGAGGGGCACGGCGACCACACCGCGTTGTGGGCGGTGGACGCCCAGAGGGTTAACGCGCAGTTCCGCGAGCCGCTCAACCGCCACCGCGCCGCGCTCGGCCTGGCCCCGGTGGACAACGTGCGCGACCACGTCTACTCCGACCGGCCGTGGCTGGCAGCCGACCCGGTGCTGGGGCCCCCGGTCGAGGGTGTCGAAGTGGTCCAGACCGGGGCGTGGACGCGGGTGGACGAGCGTCCGCTGCCGCCGTCGCTGGTGGAGTTTCTCGAAGCGGGCGAACCGCCGGTCTACGTGGGGTTCGGCAGCATCAGCCCGGCGCCGGACATCGCGCGCTGGTCGGTCGAGGCGTGCCGCGCGCGGGGGTACCGGGTGCTGGTGTCCCGCGGCTGGGCGGACCTGGACGTGGCCGGCTCCTTCACGATCGGCGACGTCAACCACCAGCGCCTGTTCGGCGAGCTGGCGGCGGTGGTCCACCACGGCGGCGCGGGCACGACCCAGACGGCCGCGCGGGCGGGGGTGCCGCAGGTGGTGGTCCCGATCCGCTTGGCGGACAACCCGTACTGGGCCGGGAGGGTGGCTGCGTGCCAGGTCGGCGCGGCTCTGGACGGGCCGACGGCCACGTTCGAGTCGCTGAGCGCCGCGTTCGACACGGCGGTGGCCAACGAGACCCGGGCGCGAGCGAAGGCTTTGGGGGCCGAAATGCGCACCGACGGGGCCGCGGTGGCCGCCCGCCGGCTGCTCGACGCGTGTCTGCCACGGCCCTCGTGAGGCGCCCAAGCCGGATTCGCACTCAAGCCGGCTGCTTCACCGGTTCCCGAGCCCCAGTCCGCTCGGCACCGACCCCCGCCACCACGACGAACGCCACCCCGGCCACCGCCGCGGCATCCGGGACCTGGTGCAGCACAACCAACCCGATCACCAGCGCGATCGCCGGCTCCAGACTCATCAGCGTCCCGAACGCCGACGTCGTCAACCGCCGCAACGCGAGCATCTCCAGGCTGAACGGCACCACCGGCAACAGCACCGCCAGCCCGAGCCCCACGAGCAAGAGCTGCCACGTCAGGTGCCCGACCACCGCGGGCCCGTACACCAGCGTCGCCACGAGACCGGCCACCGGCATCGACACCGCCAGCCCGCGCACTCCCGACACCTCGTCACCCACTCGCTGCGTCAACAGGATGTAGCCGGCCCAGCACACCGCCGCCGCCAGCGCGAAGCCCACTCCGGCCAGGTCCGCGCCGCCCTGCCACGGCCGGGTCAGCAGCACGACGCCGATCGCCGCCAACACCGGCCACAGCTTCCGGCCCCCGCCGCCGCGGGTGATCGCCACCGTCAGCGGCCCGAGGAACTCCAGCGCGCTCGCCGTGCCCAGGGGCAGCCGCGCCACCGCCTCCATGAACAGCATCGTCATCCCGGCCGTGACCACGCCCAGCACCGCGCAGGCCGCGAACGTCGTCCGCCGGAACGTCGACGGCCGCGGCCGCACCAGGACGACCAGCAGCACGCCGGCCCACGCGAGCCGCAGCCACGCGGCTCCTTCGGGGCCGATGCGGTCGAACAGGCCGACGGACACGGCGAGACCGAGCTGGACGCACAGCATGGCGGCGACCGCGAGGGGCGCTCCGGAGCGGGTCGTGGGTGGCACGCCTGTCAGCAAATACCCCGCACACCGTTCGTGTCCACTTGCCGGTACTGGACAGTCCATTCAGGATTCGTGGACAATCTCGTCATGGACACGCGCCGGCTGCGGTACCTCCTGGAGCTGTCCCGGCACGGGTCGATGCGGGCCGTGGCGGACGTGCTCGGCACCACGACGTCGACGGTCTCCCAGCAGATCGCCGTGCTGGCCGGGGAGGTCGGCACGCCGTTGCTCGAACCCGACGGCCGCCGCGTGCGCCTGACGCCGGCCGGGCGGCGGCTGGCCGACCACGCCGTGACGATCCTGGCCGCCGTCGAGGCCGCGCACGCCGACCTCGACCCGCACTCCGAACCGGCAGGCACCGTCCGCGTGGCCGGGTTCGCCACCGCCGTCCGGCGCTCCGTGCTGCCCGCCGTGGCCCGGCTCGCCGGGGACCACCCCGGTGTGCGGGTGCTGGTCAGCGAGTACGAGCCCGCCGAAGCACTGGCCGCGCTGCTCGCGGACGACCTCGACCTCGCGCTCGTCTACGACTACGACCTCGCGCCCGCCACCGTGGACCCCGCGGTCGCCGTCAGTCCACTGTGGACTGCGGCGTGGGGCCTCGGCGTCCCCGCGGCCGACACGCGCCGGGTGCGGGGCGAGGGGACCCTCGCCGTCTTCGACGCCTTTCGCGAGCACGACTGGATCGGCAATTCGCGCAACACCGCCGACGAGGACGTGCTCCGCACGCTCGCGTCCATGGCCGGGTTCACGCCACGGGTCGCGCACCGCGCGGACAGCCTCGAACTCGTCGAAGACCTCATCACCGCCCCCGGCCGCGGCGTCGGGCTGCTCCCGATGGGACGGCCCACCGCGCCGGGCGTCGCCCTGCTGCCGCTCGCCGATCCGGCCGTCCGGCAACGGGCTTTCGCGTGCACTCGCCGGGGCCGCGCCGCGTGGCCGCCGCTGGCGCTGGTGCTCGACCTGCTGACGCACTGACACCACCGAACCCGCGGGGATCGCCCGGATGGGCGACGCGGGCCCGCCCGCGCGTGCACCGACTCCCCAGCGTCACCACGCCTGCGCCGGTCGTGCCGATGCACGCCCATTCGCAGGTCCGACGGGAGACGTAGAACCGTTGAGGGACAACGGACCTTCCGGCCATCCGTCACCTGACGGATGTCTGATCCACGCGTTCCGCGAAGCATTGTTCCACGGGGCCCGCCGCTCCGACCTCGACGCCGAGGAGGAGCGATGTCTCGTGCTACCACCACCGCCTCCACCGTTGTGATCTTCCTCTTGGCCATCAACCTGCGGCCGGCCGTGACGAGCCTGGGGGCGGCCCTGCCGGACATCTCGGTCGCCGGGAGCCTCGTCGCCGCCGTGCTCGTCGCGCTGCCCCTGTGGGCCATCGGACTGGGCGGCTGGGCGACGCCGTGGCTGTGCTCGCGGGTGGGTGCCCACCGGACCGTCACCGTGGGTCTCGCGGGGCTGGTGCTGTCGCTGGCCGGCCGGGTGCTCGGGGGCTCGTCGCAGCTGCTGGTCGGGACGGCGCTGGCGTGCCTGTCCATCGCGGTGCTCGGCACCATGCTGCCGCTGCTGGCCAAAGGATCCGCCGCGTTCACCTTCGGGCTCGGGCTCGGCAGCACGGCCGGCGCGCTGGTCACGCCGGCCGTCGTCATGTCGTCGTCGTGGCGGTACGCCCTCGGCCTGTGGGCGATCGTGGCGCTGCTGACCATGCAGATGTGGCAACGCACGCCCGACGAATCCCTCGTGGCACCGCAGAAAGCCACCGGCGCGCCGGCTCCCGCCGCGCTGACCATCCACTTCGGACTGATTTCGACGGTGACGTTCCTGGTCATGGGCTGGCTCCCCGGGATCCTGCGTGACGCGGGGGTCGCGCCGACGACCGCGGGCACGTGCCTCGCGGTGTCGATGGCCATGGGGTTGCCGATGATGCTGCTGGTCCCGGGCTGGACACGCCGGTGGCGCAACCAGACGCTGTTGGTCGTCGTCCTGGCCACGCCCAACGTCATCGGGGTCACCGGCCTGCTCCTCGCCCCGGCGGCGGCGCCCTGGCTGTGGGCCGTGGCGACCGGCACGGGCATGGGGTCGCTGGCGTTCGTGCTGACGACCATCTCGTTGCGCAGCAAGGACAGTTCGCTGTCGCTGTCCGCAGTGGTCCAGGGCGTGGGGTACGTGATCGCCGGCTTCGGCGTGCTGGCGTGCGGCTGGCTGCACACGCACACCGGCACGTGGCAGACGCCGCTGCTGCTGGTGCTGGCGATCCTGCTCGGGCAGGTGGTCAGCGGGCACGTGGCCGTCACGCGCCGCACCCCGGCATCGACGATCGTGCACACGATCCCGGTGCGGCCCAAGGGGAACGCACCGGAGGTCGGGGTGTGACTTCAGGGCCGACGCGAACTGGCGGCCGTCTCCCGGGCGATGTCGGACCCGGGAGGCGGCACGCCGGCCGCGCAGGCTGAACCCGAGGCCTTCGCTCAGCCCGACGCGGACTGGTGGCGGGCCGCCTCGCGGGCGATGTCGATCCGCGAGTGCACCCCCAGCTTGTTCAAGATGTGCGAGACATGCGTACCCACCGTGCGCGGGGACAAGTACAGGCGGGCCGCGATCTGCGGGTTCGACAACCCTTCGACCACCAGCGCCGCGATCCGGCCCTCCGTCGGGGTCAGGCTGTCCCAGCCGTGCGTCGTCTGGCGGTGCTTGACCGTCGGGCCGCGGCGGATGCCCAGCGCCCGGAACATCGCTCGCAACCTCGCCACGTCCCACTGCGCGTCCAGCTCCGCGTACACGTCCGTCGCGTGGGTGAACGCCGCTCGGGCCGAACCGCGGTCTTCGTCGCGGGACTTGGCGAAGGCGATCGCGGCCGCTTCGAGCGCTCTCGCGCGGGACAGCGGGCGGCCGGCCTCGTCGTACGCGTCGGCGGAACGCAGCAGCATCGTCCCGTCCCCGTCCAGCAGGCCGCGGCAGTACAGGGCCAGCGCGCGGCGGTGCGGGATGGCGGACTCGGCCGCGAGCGCGCGGACCCGGGCCTCGATCGCCACCACCGTCTGCCGGTCGCCGGTCGCCACCGCCAGCCGGGCCGCGTCGGCCAGGAGCTCCTGGCTCGCGTCTTCACCTCCCTGCGCGGCGGTCAGCACGGCCAGCGCCCGCTCCGGCGCGCCGGCGTGCTCGAAGGCGAGGCCGCGGGCACGGGCCAGCGGGTCCACGACCTGGTCGCCGATGCGTTCCGCGTACAGCGCCGCGATGTCGAGGTGACGGCGGGCGTCGGCCGTCTCACCGCGGTGGAAGTGGATGATCGCCGCGACCCCGTGGTCGGCGCACACCACGGCCGGTTCCTTGCGGTCGTCCGGGACGACGTCCACCTCGGCCAGCGCGTCGTCCCAGCGGCCCGCCCCCAGCAGGATGTGCCCGATCGCGCTCTGGGCCTGCGCGAGCCGCACGGCGCTGCCGGTGCGGTCGGCCAGCTCCCGCGCCTGGCCGGCGGCGGCGAGCGCGTCGGTGAGGCGGTCGAGCGCGCCGAGGGTGACCGACTGGTTGATGCGCAGCAGCAGCGTGAGGTCGATCAGCGCGGGATCGCCCCGCACGATGGCCATCGCGCGCTCGAACAGCGGCAGCGCGCCGGCCCAGTCACCCCGTGACATCGCGGCCAGGCTCAGCAGGTGCAGCGCCCACCCGGTCGCCCAGCGGTCTTCGGCCTTGCCGAGCTCCACCAGCGCCGCCGTGGCGACCTCGCCCGCGGTCGCCACGTCCCCGAGGTCCCGATGGGTGCGCGCGATCAGCACCAGCAGCTTCGCCCGGTGCCGGGCCTCCAGCCCGGGCTGCGTCAGGGCTTCGTTCAACGCGGCGAGGGACTCGGCGGCGCGGCCGGTCGACCCGCGGCACTGGACGACCGTCGTGTGCAGGTCGACGCGCACGTCGGGGTCGCGGACGCGGTCCAGGGCGCGGCAGGCGATCCGCTCGGCCTGGCCCACGTTGTCCACCCGGTAGTAGGCGTCGGCCAGCCGGCAGGCCAGCGCGCCGGTCACGGCGTCGTCGAGCGGCGCGTCGCGCACCGCCCGGCGCAGGAGCGCGACGGCGACCACCGGAGCCTGCCCGATCAGCAGCGTGGACACCTCGAGCAGCCACTTCACGGCCCAGGCGGGCACCGGCACCCGGCTGTCGGTGGTGGACACCATGGGCAGCAGCTGCCGCGCGACCCGCTCCACCGGGGCGCTCGCCTCGGCCAGCGCCCACGCGGCGGCCTGGTGCCAGGCGATCCGGACCGCCGTCGGCATCTCGTCGTACAACGCCGTGCGGATCAGCGGGTGCCGGAAGGCCAGGTCGTCGCCCGCCGCCACGAGCACCCCGGCGGCGCGGGCCTCGTCGAGGGCGGGCAGCAGGTCGGCGAGCGGGGTGTCCGTCACGGCCACGAGGTCCGCGACCGAGAAGCCGACGCCGAGCAGCGCCGCCGCGCGCAGCACGCCCTGCACCTGTTCGCCGAGGAAACCGAGCCGGTCCGCGATCGCCTCCGGCAGCGAGTCCGGCGTCGCCGCGCCGGTCAGCTCCACGATGCCCGCGGTGTCGACCTCCAGGCACGAGCTGCGGCTCAGCGCGTCGACCAGTTCGGTGAGGTACAACGGGTTCCCGGCGGCGCCGTCGGCCAGCTGCGCCAGCTCGGCGCCCGGTTTGCCGCCGGCCAGCGCGGCCACCAGCTCCAGCACCGCGGGTTCCGCCAGCCTGCCCAGCCGCAGCCGCTGGGCGGGCCCGACGAGCCGGAAGAGCGACCGCAGGTCGTCGCGGCGCGGCACCGGGCGCAGCACGCCGATCAGCAGCAGCGGGAGCTGCCGGACCGCCCGGGCGAGCCTGCTCCAGACCGCCACCGTCGTGCGGTCGGCCCACTGCAGCTCGTCGACGACCAGCACGGCCGGCCCGGCCTGGCAGAGCTCGTCCACCAGCGCGATCAGCTGCTCGGCGGCCGCGGCGGCGAGGTCGGTGCCCTGGCCCGCGACGGCGCCGCCCCGCAGCAGCTTCGAGATGGCTTCACGGCGGGGATGCCGCGCGCCCGGCGTGACCTCCAGCGCGTCGAGGAGCGGGAGCAGCGGCAGGGCCTGCCCGAGCTCGTCACCGGCGCCCCAGTACACCTGGCAGCCCGCGTCGGCCGCCTCGGCGCAGGCGGCCCGCACCAGCGCGGACTTGCCGACGCCCGGCTCGCCGTCCACCAGCACGGCGTGGCCGCGACCGGCGGCGGCACCACGGATCCAGCCGACCAGCCAGGACAGCTCGCTGTCCCGTCCGACCAGCAGTTCGGTACCGTCCGTGAGCGGTCGCACACCGGAATAATAGAAGTAAAAGTTGTTCCCCAACAAGAGGTATATCGGGGCAACCCGGATCACCAGGGGTTCTCCCGCGCTAAACATCGATTTCGGGAAATTCCCCGACTCGTGATCCGAACGTGATTCCCCCGCCTCGGCGGTGAAGGATCACCAACCGCCGGAGCGTCGTCGAGGAATGGTGCGTTGTGGACCATTCTCACAGTGGGCGACCCGGGCGCCTGCGCAGTGTACGCCACCGGCGGCGAAACGCGGAAGATCCGCGGAAATCGGAGCAAAACAGCGTTTTCCCCGACGATCGGGAGGCGATCCACCGGGCCGGCACCGCCTCCCCCTTTCTCGCCTCCGGCCGGGACGCGTCCACCGCCCGCGGCATTCGAGGATTTCGACACGACCACCCTCCGTCGCACGATCTTTCCCCGCGAGCGCTCATGAATACCGGGACGCCGCCGAACACCCGGACCGATGGCGGTCGGCGGCGGCCGGTTTCCGAAAAGTGAACGGTGCGGGTTTCGCCGCTGCGAGGCGGCGCCGACCTGTTGTTTTCCGCGCCGGCGGACGACCTCCGGCCACGATTTCCGCACTCGGCCGGTAAACGCCGGGCAGCCGATCGGCGACACCGCCGAAGATCGCCGGGCGACCCCCATCGGCCGCACCGACATCACTGTCCGCAACCGGGAACCGGCGCCGGCGGCCGCCGAATGGCCGAAGCCCGGACTCGCCGGATTCCCGCGTCCAACGGCCCGCCGCCCGGGATTTCAGCGGCTCCGGCACGCAATCCCCACATTGATTCGTAGTACCCGGCGGACAGCACGTCGCAAAAACAAGATCGTCGATCAAGAATTGGTGCCGCCATTCTGGTGAATTCCGGTTTCCGCCCGCATCCCGCGTTGTCAAGCGATGTCCCGGCTCCTACAGTGACCTGCCTGGCGCCGGGAATATTTCACACGAATCCGCTGGATTCGGTACATCAACTCACCTCCTTCTAGGAGCAGGCCTTGTTTGGAATCGTCAGGAGCGGCGGCCGGGTCCGCGTCGCGCTCGCCCTCGCGGTCACCATGATCGTCACCGGCTGCGGCGCACTGGGTTCGGCCGAGCCGAACGCCGCGGCGAGCAGCGACCTGGAGAAGGCGACGCTCAAGGTGTCGATCTTGCCCACGACCGACCTCGGGCCGTTTTGGCTGGCCCAGGACGAGGGCTTCTTCAAGGCCGAAGGCCTCACCGTCGACTCCGTCATCGCCGCCAGCGGCCAGGCCTCGCTGACGAAGGCGATCTCGGGCGAGGCCGACATCGCGTTCTCGACCTACCCGCCGTTCTTCACCGCGACCGGTACCGGCACCGCCGACATGCAGCTGGTCGCCGACGCGACCTCGGTCAACGCCAAGAGCAATGCGATCGTCACCGTGCCGAATTCGCCGGTGAAAACAATCTTCGACCTGGCGGGCAGCAAGATCGCCATCACGGCCAAGAACACCGCGTCGGATCTGCTCACGCGCTCGGTGATGCAGGACCACAACGTCGATTTCGGCAAGGTGAAATGGGTGCTGATCCCGCTGCCGAACATCGCCGCCGCGCTGCAGCAGGGCGAGGCCGACGCCGCTTACCTGCCGGAACCGTACATCACCCAGGCCGCCAAGACGGCGGGCGCGATTCCGGTGATCGACATCAACACCGGCGCGACCCAGGACTTCCCGCTGACCGGTTACGGAGCGACGCGGAAGTGGGTCCGCGAGAACCCGAAGACCCTGGCCGCGTTCCAGCGCGCCATGCAGAAGGCCACCCACGAAGCCCTGATCGACCGCGCCAAGGTCGAGCCCCTGCTGGTGCGGTTCGCCAAGATCGACGAGGACACGGCCAAGCTGCTCACCCTGCCGGGCTACGGCTCGATCCTGGACGCGCGGCGCCTGCAGCGGGTGCCGGACCTGTTGCTGCAGCTCGGCGCCATCCCGAAGCCGATCGACGTGAACTCGATGATCGGCCCGCAAGCCGGGAGATGACCTCGTCCCCCTCGTCCGCGCGGCGATACGATCCAGCTCCCGGACCGGGCGTCGAAAAGTTTTTCCGGGGCCGTGTTGATCCGCGGGCCGCCCGTTCGACATGAGGGGGCGAGGGCCGAGAGGCGGCCCCGCGGACGAGGAGCGCGCGATGCCGCAGTACATGCTGATCATGCGGGGCACCGACGAGTCGAACGCCGCCATGATGGCGAACATCGACGAGATGATGGCCACCAGCCGCCAGTTCATCGAGGACCTGTTCAAGGCCGGGGTCTACGTCGCGGCCGAGGGACTCGACGACCCGAAGCTGGGTGTCGTCGTCGACTTCGGCGGCGAGACGCCCGTGGTCACCGACGGGCCGTACGGCGAGACCAAGGAGCTGTTCGGGGGCTTCTTCCTGATCGACGTCGCCTCGAAGGAGGAGGCGGTCGAGTGGGCCAAGCGGGTCCCGGCGGCTCGCGGGGCCAAGGTCGAGGTCCGGCGGGTGCCCGGCGGCGACGAGGTCCCGGACGGGTCCGCCACCGACGGCCGGAACTGATGGGCCCGGCCGACGTCGAGGCCGTCTGGCGGATCGAGTCGGCGCGGATCGTCGCCGCGCTGACCCGGTTCACCGGCGACTTCGGGCTGGCCGAGGACGCCGCCCAGGAGGCGGTCGCCGAGGCGCTCGTGGCGTGGCCGCTCGACCCGCCGGCCAACCCGGCGGGCTGGCTGCGGGCCACCGCCCGGCGGCGGGCGATCGACGTGATCCGCCGCCGGACGGCGCTGCAGGACCGGTACGCCCTGCTGGCGGCCGACCCGGGCGCCGAGGAGGAAGCCGACCCCGACCGGATCGACGACGACGTCCTCGCGCTGATGTTCACCAGCTGCCACCCGGTGCTCTCCCCCGAGGCCCGGGTGGCGCTGACCCTGCGCGTGGTCGGCGGCCTGACCAGCGAGGAGATCGCCCGCGCGTTCCTCGTCCCGGTGCCGACCGTGCAGGCCCGCATCACCCGGGGCAAGAAGACGATCGCCGCGGCCGGGGTGCCGTTCGAGCTGCCGCCGCCCGCCGAGCGCCGCGAACGGCTGGGCGGCGTGCTCAGCGTCCTGTACGTGATCTTCACCGAGGGCTCGACGGCCACGTCGGGCGACCGGCTGCTGCGTCCCGACGTCGCCTACGAGGCGATCCGCCTGGCGCGCACGCTGGCCGCGCTGCTGCCGGACGAGCCGGAGGTGCACGGCCTGCTCGCGCTGTGCGAGCTGACGGCCGCGCGCTTCCCGGCCCGGACGGACGCGGCCGGTTCGCCGGTCCTGCTCGAGGACCAGGACCGGCGGCGCTGGGACATCTCCGCGATCCACCGCGGGCTGGCCGCGCTGGCCAAGGCGTCGGCCCGCGGGCTCGGCCCGTACGGCCTGCAGGCGGCGATCGCCGCCACCCACGCGGCGGCGGCCTCGGTCGAGTCGACCGACTGGGACCGGATCGTGGTGCTGTACGAGGCACTGGGCCGGGTCGCGCCCTCGCCCGTGGTGGAGCTCAACCGCGCGGTCGCGGTGGCGATGGCCTCGGGTCCGGAGGAGGGCCTGGCGATCGTGGACGAGCTGGTCGCGACGGACCGGCTGCCGGGATCGCACCTGCTCCCGACGGTGCGCGGCGAGCTGCTGAGCCGCCTCGGCCGCCGCCGGGAGGCGCGCGCCGAGCTGGAGCTGGCCGCCCGGCTGTGCGCCAACGAGCGTGAACGCTCGGTGCTGCTGCGGAAGATGGCCGCGCTGGACTGAGCGCCCAGCCGGCCGCGTGCCGCCTCGACGTCCACAATGGACGCTCGACGGCAGCCGGCGACCGCGTGGCCCCGGCGGCGGAAAACGCTTTCCAGCGACCGGCGCGGCGATACAATGACGTGCCCGACCGGCACCGCTCCACCCGGATCCGCACCACGGACAAAGGAGTTCGCATGGTCTCCGCGTTCAGCCGCCGCACCGTTCTGCTCACCGGCGCGGGCGTCACCGCCGGCCTCGCGTGGCCCGGTGTCGCCGTCGCCGGCCAAGCCGGCAGCGTCGGCTTCACCCTCGACGCCGAGACGCTCGACGGCGGCGAACAGATCACCTCGCTCACCCTCGGCACGTCCCGGCTCGGGCCGATCGACCCGGCGAGCCTGGCCACCACCACGTTCAGCGTGCACGCCAAAGCCACCAGCCCGATCGACGCCGGCGGCCAGGACGTCGGCTACGACCTCGACCGGCCCGTGACGGCCGCGCGGCTCGACCGCCACGGGAACGTCGTGCTCGAGCTGAGCCACGGCGAGGGCCAGACCGGCGGCGGCACGCTCGGGTACCTCAACAGCAGGAGCCGGAACGTCCGGCTCGACCTGGTCTACACCATCACGCAGCACGCCCCGCTCCGGCGGCACGGCCGCCCGGTCACGTTCACCCGCTTCACCCAGGGCCCGCTGACCAACCCCGAAGTCGACGCCTTCACCCACCACGTCTCCCGCTCCGGCATGAAGTACCGGCTGTACTCCCCCGCGCCCCGGCGCGGCCGCCGTCCGCTGGTCGTCTGGCTGCACGGTGGCGGCGAAGGCGCGTCCCTGCCCGACGGCTACTACGACAACGAGACGACCTTGCGCGCAAACCGCGGTGCGCTGGGCTTCGCGACCCCGGAGGCGCAGAAGATCTTCGACGGCGCCTACGTGGTCACCCCGCAGTGCACGGCCGCCTGGATGGACGACGGCCCCCGCTTCGCCCCGCTCATCCAGGAGATCGTCCAGGACCTCCTCCGCACGCGGGACGTCGATCCGCACCGCGTCTACGTCGTCGGCTGCAGCAACGGCGGTTACATGAGCCTCAAGATGACCACGGTCTACCCGGCCACGTTCGCGGCGTCGGTCCCGATCTGCGGCGTCGTCGAAGCCCGGAAAGAGGGCAACCCGCCGCTGATCCCCGACGCCGAGCTGACCGCGATCCGCACGCCCACCTGGCTGGTCGCTTCCCGCGACGACGACACGGTGGACCCGCAGGCCAACTCCGTCCACGCGCACGAGCTCATCCTCCGCTCGACCCTGACGCTCTACGACCACGTCGTCTGGAACGGCCACCAGTTCCCGGGTCACTGGTCGTGGATCTACGTGGCCCGCAACGACCCGAGCGCCCGCGGCACGCACGTCTGGCAGTGGCTGGCGCGCCGCCGTTCCTAGGTCGCGGTGCCGGTGATCGCGGTGGCGCCGCCTTCGACCATGCCGGACAGGGCGAGCTCGCCGTCCTCGCGACGCCCGTGGGTCAGCACGGTCGCACCGGAGAACACCGGGCTGGACAACCGGTACTCGAACGACGTCACCGGCCGGTCACCGTGCCGGCGCGGGATCTCCAGCAGCAGCAAGGCGAGCAGCGGTCCGTGCACGACCAGCCCGGGGTACCCCTCGACCCCGGTCACGTACGGCTGGTCGTAGTGGATGCGGTGGGTGTTGTAGGTCAGCGCGCTGAACCGGAACAGCAACTGGGGCCCGGTCGGCGTGCGGATCTTCCACTCGTGCGGTGGCTCGCCGGCCGGCACCGGCTCGGCGAGCGGCCGCCGCTGCCCGGCCGGCTGGGACCGGTACACGACGTCCTGGTGTTCGGTGAGCAACAGCTCGGCGCCGCGCCGGTACTCGTGGCGGACTGTCACGAACGCCATCTGCCCGCTGCGGCCCTCCTTCACGGCGACGCCGGCCAGTGCGCTGCGGCGGTCGATCCGGTCGCCGACGAGGATCGGCGCGCGGACTTCCAGCCGGCCGCCGGCGATCATCCGGCGCCGGTCCGGGATCGGCGGCAGGAACCGCCCGGCCGCCGGGTGGCCGTCCTCGCCGAGCGCGGCCTGCGGGGTCGGCTCGAGGAAGTGGAACCAGTGCCACAACGGGGGCAACGGCCCGGTCGGCGCGGGCTGGTCGAGCAGCGCGGAGAACGCCTCGGCCGGCCACCCGCCGATCACCTCGGACGTCTCGACGGCGTCAGGTCGCCACCCGGCGACCGCGTCCGGCAGGTTCACTTCAGGCCTCCGCGGGCGACGAGCTGCCCGACGATGACGTTCTGCTGGATCTCGTTGGTCCCTTCCCCGACGATCATCAGCGGCGCGTCCCGGAAGTACCGCTCGACGTCGAACTCCGTGGAGTACCCGTACCCGCCGTGGACGCGGATCGCGGCGAGCGCGACCTCCATCGCTGTCTCCGAGCAGAACAGCTTCGCCATCCCGGCTTCCAGGTCGGCGCGCTCGCCGGCGTCGTACCGGCGCGCGGCGTGCAGCAGCAGCTGGCGGGCGGCGGTCAGCTTGGTCGCCATCGTGGCGAGGTGGTTGCCGACCGACTGGTGCCGCCAGATCGGCTTGCCGAACGACTCGCGTTCCTGGGCGTACTTCAGCGCGTCGTCGAACGCCGCCCGCGCGACGCCGGTGGCGCGCGCGGCGACCTGGATGCGGCCGATCTCCAGCCCCCGCATCATCTGCGCGAACCCCTCGCCTTCGGTCGCGCCGAGCAGCGCCTCCGCCGGCACGTGACAGTCGTCGAAGGTGATCTCGCAGCTTTCGACGCCCTTGTAGCCGAGCTTCGGCAGGTCCTTGGAGACGGTGAACCCGGGCACCTTCTCCACCAGCAGGATGCTGATGCCGCGGTGCGCGGGCCGCGCGTCCGGGTCGGTCTTGCACAGCAGCGCGACCAGGCCGGACCGGCGGGCGTTGCTGATCCAGGTCTTGGTGCCGTCGACGACGTACTCGCCGCCCTCCCGGCGCGCGGTCGTGCGCAGCGCCTGGAGGTCCGAACCACCACCGGGCTCGGTCAACGCCATGGTCGCGCGCAGCTCGCCGGTCGCCATGCGCGGCAGGTACCGCTGCTTCTGCTCCTCGGTGCCGAAGGCGAGGAGCAGCTTCGCGACGACGGTGTGGCCGCCCATGGCACCGGCGAGGCTCATCCAGCCGCGTGCGAGCTCCTCGGTCACCAGCGCGTAGCACTCGGTGGAGACGCGCAGCTCGCCGTAGGGCTCGGGAATCGCCAGCCCGTAGACGCCGAGCCGCTTCATCTGCTCGATGAGCGCTTCGGGGTAGGTGTTCGCGTGGTCGAGCTCGCGCACGACCGGCCGGACGTCGCGGTCGACGAAGTCGCGGACGGTGTCCACAATGGCCTGTTCGGCGTCATCCATGGGGCTGCTCCTCGGACCGGGGTACGCGCACCGAGCTTCCCACCGAACCCGAGCCGTCGCGCGGCGGTGTTCCGGGCGGCTCGCACCGCCCGGAACTCCTCTCGATCAGCTCGCGACGAACTGGACGACCCACTCCCCGCCACCGTACGGCGGCGCGGAGACGTTCAGCTCACCGCTGCCCGGGACCGCCGCCTTCCACGGGCCGAGCACCCGCAGCTCGTAGTTGCCGACCGGCACGCCCTTGAACGTCGCGTAGCCGTTGGCGTCGGTCCGGGCGTAGGCGCGGATGGCGCCGTTCTCCAGCAGCACCAGGTTCCGGTACGCCAGGCCCTCACCGGTGTCGGGTGCGTTGTTGCCGTTCTTGTCGAGCCAGACCTGGCCCCGCGAGTCGCCCACCTTGCCGGGCACCTTGGCGGTGACGGAAACGTACGGCGCGCCGCCGGTGTGACCGTCCTGGGCGGTGCAGTCAAGCCCGGTGACGCCGGTGTAGGCCGCCTTGTCGGGCACCTTGCCCGTCGCCGTCAGCACGACCCGCTGTCCCGCGGCGAGCGTGCCTTCGCGACGCTGGTAGCTGAACGCGCCCCACTGGTCGTCGGTCACGGTCAGCTCGGAGCCGAAGCCGCCCGCGTCGCAGTTGAGGAACAGGCCGGTCAGCGGCTTGGTGCCGGAGTTGGTGAGCGTGACCGTCGCCTTGCCGGTGTCGCCGGCGGCGTAGCTCGTCTTGTCCAGCGTGAGGGTTTCGTGCAGCACGTCGGACAGCGGGCGGGTGGCCGCGACCTCCAGCGCCGTGTAGGCGCCCCGGCCGTCGAGCCGCAGGTCCGGCAGGGCCGGGGCGATCCAGCCGCCGGGCAGCCGGTCGAAGCTCAGGTAGGCGGTCCGGGTCAGCGGGAGGCCGTCGTAGGCGAAGTGGCCGGTCGCGTCGGTGGTGGTGTACATCTCGAGCGTCGTGCCGACGCCGAAGAAGCGCACCCGGGCCCCGGCGAGCGCTTCCCCCGGCGACGGCTTGCCGTCGCCGTTGGTGTCCCCGTACAGCACGCCGGCGACCCGTTCGGTGCCGGTCGCGAGCGGCACGGTGACCCGCGCGACGTTGTCGCTGTAGTCGGTGTCCCCGGCGCCGTACACCTCGACGTGCACGACGGAGTCGCCGTAGTACGTCGACCCGAGCTGCCCGGTGAGGTGGAGGGTCCGGGTCTCCCCCTGCGCGATCGTGGCGCCGGTGCCGCTGTCGTCGAGGTCGCCCCACTGGTGCTGGTCGACCCAGAAGTCCGTCCCGGACTCCGAGTAGGTGGAGCCGATCGCGCCGAAGACGACGGAGTCCCCGATGTTGCTCACGGTCACGTCGAGCCCGACGTACTCGCCCAGGAGCCAGTGCCCTTGCTGGGCGACGACGGTGACCTCGAGGTTCGGCCCGGAGTCGGCCCACGCGGGCGCGGCCGCCGTTCCGGTCAGGAGAAGAGCCGCGGCCAGCACGGACGCTGACCGCGTGAATCTGCCAATCGGCATGGTTTTGTTCCCCCTTTTGGGTTGTAGGGGAAATCTAGGGCCGGCCCCGGTGTCCGGGGAGACCGGAACGTTCCGCCGCGGCGGTACGGCAACCTTTCCCGGGATTCGAGCGTTTTCGCCCGGTCGACGGGGCTGCTGCGCCAAGTGGAGCAATCCGCCGGTTTTTGCCCGGCACCCGGCGGGACGGTGTTAACTTCCGTCCGTCATCCGCTGCCCCCGAGCGAGGTGGTCCCGTCACCGTGACCGTGCACACGGACAAGTTCGCCGCCTACCTGCGCATGTTGAAGGACCGCAGCGGACAGGGCTACGAACGGCTCGGCAGGCTGGCCGGCGCCAGCGGCTCCAGCCTGCACCGGTACTGCTCCGGCAAGAGCGTCCCCGCCGACTACCGGGTCGTCCACTCGTTCGCCAAGGTCTGCGGCGCGTCCGCCGAGGAACTGCGCGAACTGCACCAGCTGTGGGCCCTGGCCGACGCCGGGCGGGTCGACGAAGTGCCGGCGGAGCGCGTCGAAACCCCGGCCCCACCGCGTCGGCGCTGGTACGCCGCGGTGGCCATCGCCGTCGTGGTGCTGCTGGCGGGCGGCCTGTTCTGGGTCACCGCCGACGGGTCCGGAGCCCCTCCCGGCCGGTACGCCGACCGCGTGCTGTTCTCCCCGGGCTGCCAGCCCCCCGTGAGCATGGGCCAGCACGACGAGTGCGTCACCGAGGTGCAGAACCTGCTGGTCTCGGCCCAGGGCCGGCTCTCGGTCGACGGCTCGTTCGGTCCGGAGACCCTGCGCCGGGTCACGGCGTTCCAGGTGCTGGCCGGCCTGCCCGCGCGCGGTGTGGTCGACGACGCCACCAAGAACGCGCTCTACGACCACCGGACGAGCCTCGCGGGCTGGCCGCCGGCCGTGGTGGAGCAGCGGATCCGGGCCGTGTTCACCGAGGCACCAGACACCGCCGTCGCGATCGCCCGCTGCGCGTCGTTCCTCGACCCGCTGTGGGTGCTGCCGAACACGAACGGCAGCCGCAACTGGGGCGTCTTCCAGATTTCCGACGCCCGCCTGCTGGACCTCGGCGGCACGCCGCGCCAGGCGTTCGACCCGGGGTGGAACATCGAGGCGGCCCACCGCCTGTGGAGCGTGCGCCACGACTTCCACGACTGGCCGTCCTGCTCGGCCGCGCTCCAGACCCCGCCGCCGCACTGAGCACCGAAAAGGCGAAGCCCGCGCCCCCCTGCGAGGGGTGGCCCCCCTGGGAGCGGGGCCGGGAGGGCGCGGGCTTCGCGGCAAGCTGACGCCGGAAACCCGTTGTCCGATGCGGGTTTCCGGCGTCAGACCCCCAGTGGCCGGATCAGACGGTGCCGTTCTCCCACCACCACGCGCGGCCGAGGTCGGCCCGGCTGTCCACGTGCTGGTGGTCGGTGTTGTAGGTCTCGAGGCCGGAGAACCCG
Source organism: Amycolatopsis sp. NPDC098790 (assembly GCF_044759945.1). NCBI lineage: Bacteria > Bacillati > Actinomycetota > Actinomycetes > Pseudonocardiales > Pseudonocardiaceae > Amycolatopsis > Amycolatopsis sp. NPDC098790. The sequence continues at coordinate 401,415 of NZ_JBIWAI010000002.1, read as the reverse complement.
CTGGTCTCGGCCTTCTGGTAAACGGTCTTGTTGGCCACGCCCGGGACGTCGAGGTCGGCCGCGGTGCCGTACATGTGCATGCTGTCGCTGGCGCCGCCGATCTCGGCGTTGTGCGCGATGCTGCGGAACCCGGAGTTCACCGTGATCGGCTTGTTCCCGAGCTTCTTGCGCACCGCCTCGAGCTTGTACATGCAGCGGCGGGCGTTCTCCTTGGCGGTGGCCGCGCTGACCTTGCCGCCGTTGAAGGTGCCGCTCACCCGGTCGGTGAACTCGCTGAAGTTGAAGTGCGCGGTCGACCCGTCGCTCTGCTCCAGCGCGTTGAGCGCGGCCTGGGTGGCCGGGCCGGCCTGGCCGTCGACGCCCAGTCCGTAGGCCGCCTGGAACCGGCGGACCGCCGCCGCGGTGCCGGGGCCGAACTCGCCGTCGATCGAGACCCGGCTGTGGCTGGGCGAGTCGGCCGCCCAGCCCGCGACGCGGATCTGGAGCTCGGTGACGTCGGCGCCCGTGTTGCCCTGCACGAGGGTGCGGGACCACGAGTACGCCTGGGCGGTGCCGGACAGCAGCAGCGGGCCGGCCGCCGCGGTCGCGCCGAGCACCACCGCGCCGCGGAGCACCGTGCGGCGGCTGAGGGGGAGAGTCATTCTCGTCCTTTCCTAGCGGGGATTCAGCGGTTGGCGAGCCGGTCGAGGTCGGCCTGGGTGCCGTTGAAGACGTCGCCGGTGGCCGGCGCGGGGATGCCGTCGGGGATGGCCGCGTCGGTGTACTGCCACATCAGCCACGTCTTCGACCCGGCGGGTAGCGCCGGCTGCGTGACGGACTGCCGGTAGTCCGCGAGCTGCATCGGGTACGCGGACAGCGCGGTGGTGCCGCCCAGGCACGCGTCCAGGAACGACTTCTGGGTGTAGATGATCGGCGTCCGGCCGAACGCGGCCTGGACCTTGTCCAGCCACGCCTTGGCGTCGGCGACGGTGGCGTACGGCGGGCAGCCGCCGGAGCCGTCGTCCTTCCACTCCAGGTCGAAGACGGGCGGCAGGTCGCCGGCGCGCTTGCCGGTGTACCCGGTGGCCTTGACGGCGGCGATGAACCGGTCCGCCTGCGCGCCACCGGTGTTCGCCGCGGTGCCCGTGTAGAAGTGGTACGGCCCGACCGCCAGGCCGGCGTTGCGCGCGGCGGGCAGGTCGGTGGCCAGGTAGTCGTCGGTGACGTTCAGGCCGCGGGTCGCCTTGACGGTCGCGAACTCGACGCCGGACGCCTTCACCGCGCCCCAGTTGATCGGCGCGCCACCGGGGTGCTGGTACTTCGCCGTGTCGACGCCGTCGATCGGGTGCCCGGCGGGCTTCGGTGGCGTGCAGTAGGTGTTGCGGCTGGACCAGTCGGTGACCTTCGCCCAGGTGGTGGGCCCGGCGACGCCGTCGGCACTGGCATTGACGCAGTGCTGGAACTGGATCACGCGGGTGCGGGTGCCGTCGCCGAACTGGCCGTCGATCGTCAGGGGCGGGTAGTGGCCCGGCTCCATGGCGAGGTTCAGCCGGCACTGGAGTTCTTCGACGTCGGTGCCGGTGGACCCGCTCTGCAGGGTCGGGCGGGCGGTGGAGAGGCCGCACACGACGCTCTGCGCGGTGCCGGCGGTGCCCTGGGTGGCGCACTTGCGGGGGTGCGCGGACCACGTGTTCAGCGCGGCCCAGGTGTTGGGCCCGATCTGGCCGTCGACGTTCAGGGCGGCGCACTTCTGGAACACGCGCACGCGGGCGTCGGTGGCGGGACCGAAGGAGCCGTCCGCACCGATGGGCGAGTACCGGCTCGCCTTGGTCGCGAGGTTGAGTTCGCACTGGGCTTCGGCGACGGCCGCGCCGGTCGCCCCTGCGGCCAGGGTGGGCTGAGAGGTGGTGTGCCCGCACACGGCGACGGCTTCGACGGCTGGTTCGGCGGCGACCGCGGTCGCGGCGGGGACCACCAGCAGCACCGCGACGGCCAGAGCGAGTCTTTGCATGGCGAGGAGGCTGGCAGCGGTTCAGCCTGCCGGTCGCGGGTCACCGGGCAAGTCGGGACGCCGGGACAGTCCCACCCGGGTGGACCAGCGGGAACGCCGTCCCCGTGGGACGCCGCTGGGATGACGGCGCGCCCAGCCGTCTCAGGTTCGCGGCCCGGCCTTGCGGGTCAACCACGTCTCGGCGGGCCGGCACGACAACCGCGTCCCCTCCGCGCGGCACCAGGTCTGGTAATCCACCGAGTACAACCGCGCGCCGACCCACGCGTACCCCGGCCCCGGCTCCGTGCGGGGCGTGTACGCGACGAAATTGGCCGCGTCGTCGGTGCTCCCCGTGCCGTCGTACCGGGCCACCGCCGGGTACGGGAACACCGGGCGGCTGCGCGTCCCGTTCGTGGCGACCACCCGGCCTGGCTGCTTCCCCGTTTCCGCCCACGCCATCACCGGGGTCAGCACGTCGAACGTGTTCGGGCCGTCGCCGCCGCCGCAGTGCGCCACTCCGGGGAACAGGTACAACCGGGCGAACCCGGCGCCCGTCGCGGTCCGCAGCGCGTCCCAGTAGGCGAGCGTCGACTGCGGCGAGATGTGCTGGTCGTTCCAGCCGTGCCACAGCAACAGCTTCCCACCGCCACGCTGGTACGCGCGCAAGTCGGGGTTCATCGCCGCCAGGTAGGCCGACGACTGCACGGTCTTCCAGAACGACGCCTCGGTGAACTCCAGGTCCGACAACCGGAAATCCGGGTCCTGCGCGTCCGGGTAGGCGAGGTAGCGCAGGTAGGACAACGCGAAGTTCGCGCTGGCCGACGGCCCCGTCGGCGTGGCCGGGACGAACAGCGTCCACTCGAGCTCCGAGCCCCACTCGTGGGCGATCGCGGGTTCGAGGCGGCGGCCCCGCGCGTCGACGGCGCCGTCGTGCAGCTTCCGGACGACCGCGGCTTCGGCCGGGCTGAGGCAGGTCGCCGGGTCCTGGCCGGGCGCGCAGATGAGCGTGGCGGGGTCGAAGCGGCACCGCCGGGGGTCGTCGAGCTGGCCGTCCCGCAGGCCGTCGAGCGCGTCGCAGGCGTTGAGAACGCCCGCGTGGACGAGCGGGAGCTTGCCCGCGAGCAGGATGGCGTGGCCGTCGGCGTCGAGGTTGGCGACGACGTTCCAGGCGTGGTGGAAGGTGTTCTGCACGGCCATGTCGTTGGCGGGCGCGCCGGCGGCGATGCCGTCGAAGTCGTCCGGGTAGCGCTGGGCCTCCATGAGGGCTTCGCGGCCGCCGTCGGAGCAGCCGGTGAAGTAGGAGTACGCGGGGGCGCGGCCGTAGAAGCGGGTGATGAGCGCCTTGGCCACCTGGGACGTCACGTGCACGCCCCGGTAGGCGAAGTCGATCTGCGCCTGGGGGTTGTCCAGCGCCCACGAGCCGTCGTTCTGCCCCTGGTGCCCCATGTCGGTGGTGGCGCTGGCGAGACTGCCGTCGACGACGAGCGGGCACGTCGATGCCTGCCCGAAATTGATGTTCGCGCTGCCGCAGAGCCCGCCGCACCCGGTTTGGACGTACCGCTGGGTCCAGCCGTTCAGCGGCAGGCGCACGACGACGGTGTTCGCGGGGGCGACGGTGCCACGCACCTCGCAGTAGGGCGCGGCGGTCCCGGTGGTCACCTCCTTCGCCGACGTGATGGTGACCGGTGCGTCGGTGACACCGCGGAGATCGAGCGAGGGGACGTCGGCGCAGGTCATGACCGGCGGCAGCGCCGGGAGGGCGGCCAGCCCGTCGGGACGCGGCCCGGCGGCCGCGCTCCCCAGCGGCAGCTGGACGCCGAGCAGGACGGCACAGCACACCAGCACCGTGCGGCGGAGGGAAGGGCGAGCGAAGAGACCCGGCATTGCGCAGCTCCACTTCGACGAGGCGAGTCGGGGCGTCGACCGGCTCGAAACGCTACGAGACTGTCATCGAAATTGTCAACGATTTCATCGCCATTCACCGGCCCGGTGCCGGGCAGCGGCGGCCTTCGTACACCTAAGGTTGCGGCTTTCCCCGTTCCCGCACCGGTTTTCCGCTCTTACGCTCGGCTCGTCCGGGCCCGTGACCCGGCGGGAAGGCGGAGCACATGGCGGCGAAAACCGTGCCACGGCTGGTGGCCGGAGCTTGGCGGGCACCCGACGCCGGCCGGGTCCTGGAAGTACGCGATCCGGCCGACCTCCGGCGGGTCGTGGCGCTCGTCCCGGCCATGACGGCGGCCGAGGTGGCGGAACTGTTCGACGCCGCCGAGCGCGGAGCCGTGGCCTGGGCGGCCGAGTCGCCGCTGCGCCGGGCCGAAGTGCTCACCGGTGCCGCCCGGCTGCTGCGGCAGCGGGCGGACGAGATCACCGCCGACCTCGTCGCGGAAATGGGCAAGACGCGCGCGGAAGCTGCCGGCGAAGCGGCCAAGTCCGCCGACTTCCTCGACTACTACGCCTCGTTCGCGCGCCGGCCCTACGGGTCGCTGCTCGCCGACGCGCGGCCGAGCACCTCGATGAGCACGCGGACCGAACCGCTCGGCGTCGTCGTGCTCGTCACCCCCTGGAACGACCCGCTGCTCACGCCGGCGCGCAAGCTCGCCCCGGCCCTGATCGCCGGCAACGCCGTGGTGCTCAAGCCCGCCACCGAAACGCCCCTGTCCGCACTGCACCTCGCTCGCGCGCTGCACGACGCCGGGCTGCCCGCGGGCGTACTCGGCGTCGCGGTGGGCCGGTCCGCCGGAATCGGCGACGCGCTCCTCGACGACCCCCGCGTGGCCGCGGTGTCGTTCACCGGCAGCACCGCCGTCGGCCGCGGCCTGCAGCGCCGGCTGGCCGGGCGCGACGTGCGCGTGCAGACCGAGATGGGCGGCAAGAACGCGACCGCCGTCCTCGCCGACGCCGACCTCGGCCTGGCGGCGTCCACAGTGGCCGCCGCGGCGTTCGGGCAGACCGGGCAGCGCTGCACCGCGACCAGCCGCGTGGTCGTCGACCGGGCCGTCGCCGGGGAACTGACCGAAAGCCTGATCGGCGCGGCGCGGGCCTGCCGGGTCGGCCCGGGCGAAGACGCCGCCACCACGACGGGACCGCTGGTCAGCGCGGCGCACCGGACCGACGTGCTCGAACACCTGACGCTGGCCCGAAAGGAAGGCGCCAAGCTGCTCACCGGCGGCGAAGTGCCGGCCGAGGGACACGGCTGCTTCCTCACGCCCGCCGTGCTCGGCGGCGTGACCCGGACGATGGCGATCTGGCGCGACGAGGTCTTCGGCCCGGTCGTCGCGGTGCACGTGGTCGACGGGTTCGACGAAGCCGTCGAGGCCGTCAACGACTCCGCCTACGGGCTCGCCGCGGCCGTGTTCACCACGAACCTGCGCCACGCCAACGAATTCGCCGCCCGCGCCCGGACCGGCCAGGTGGCGGTGAACCTGCCCACCACCGGCTGGGACGTCCACCTGCCCTTCGGCGGCTTCGGCGACTCCGGCTCGCCGTTCAAGGAGCAGGGCGCCGAGGCGCTGCGCTTCTACACCCGCGTGAAGACGGTCGCGGTCGCGTGGTGAGGGTCGGGGTGGTCGGGGCCGGGCTGATCGGCCTCGCCGTCGCGCGGGAACTCACCAGGACCGCCGAAGTCGTCGTCTTCGAAAAGGAAACCGCCGTCGCGCGGCACCAGTCCGGGCACAACTCCGGGGTCGTGCACGCGGGCGTCTACTACCCGCCGGGTTCGCTGAAGGCGACGCTGTGCCGCCGCGGTGCCGGGCTGCTCAAGGACTTCTGCGCCGAACACGGCCTGGCGTACCGCGAAATCGGGAAGGTGGTCGTCGCCCGGGACGAGCGGGAAGCGGCCCGGCTCGACGAGTTGGAGAGCCGCGCCCGCGCCAACGGCGTCCCCGGCCTCCGGCGGCTTGATGCGGCCGCTTTGAAGGAGCTCGAACCGAACGTCCGCGGCGTCGCCGCGCTGCACTCGCCGACGACCGCGATCGTCGACTACCCCGCCGTCGCGCGAGCGCTGGCCGACGACGTCGGACGCCGAGGGGGCAAGGTGCTCCTCGGTTCCCGCGTCACCGCCATCGAACCCGCCGGCGAACGGGTGACCGTCCATTGTGGAGAAGACCGGCACGGGTTCGACGCGCTCGTCCTCTGCGCCGGGCTGCAGTCCGACACCCTGGCGGCGCTGGCGGGCGCCGGGCCGGAGCCGAGGATCGTCGCGTTCCGCGGCGAGTACCACCGGCTGCGCCGGGACCTCGTCACCGGGCTCGTCTACCCGGTGCCGGACCCGGCGTACCCGTTCCTCGGCGTGCACGTCACGCCGCGGATCGACGGCACGGTCGACGTCGGCCCGAACGCCGTCTTCGCGCTCGCCCGCGAGGGTTACCGGCGCCGTGACGTCGACGTCCGCGACCTGTGGCGGACGCTGACCTGGCCCGGGACCCGGCGGCTCGCCCGGGCCCACTGGCGGACCGGGCTCCGCGAGCTGCACGGCTCACTGTCCAAACGCGCCTTCGCCGCGGCGGTGCGCGAGTACCTGCCGGAGCTGACCGCCGCCGACCTCGTCCCGGCGCCCGCCGGCGTGCGGGCGCAGGCGGTCGACCGCGACGGCGGGCTCGTCGACGACTTCCGGATCCACACCACCGGCCCGGTCACCGCCGTGCGCAACGCCCCCTCCCCCGCCGCCACCTCGTGCCTGGCCATCGCCGAGCACCTCGTCCGAGACCTCTGAAGGAGAACCCATGTTCATCGTCGACACCCAGATCCACGTCTGGCAGGAAGAAACCCCCGACCGCCCGTGGGTGCCCGGCGCCCGCGAGCGGATCCGGCTCAACGGCCACCGCGAAGAGGCGTTCAGCTACCAGGAAGCCTTGCGGCTGATGGACGAAGGCGGCGTCGACCGCGCGCTGATCGTGCCGCCGTCCTGGGAAGGCGACCGCAACGACTACGCGCTGGAAGCCTGCGAGAAGCACCCCGGCCGGTTCGGCGTGATGATCCGCATCCCGCAGAACAAGCCCGAGGAAGGCGCGGCGCTGATGCGGGAGGCCGCGGCGAACCCATTCGTCAAGGGCACGCGGCTGACGTTCCACCGGCCGCAGGACCGCAACTGGATGATCGACGGCACCGCCGACTGGTACTGGCCGCTGGCCGAGGAGCTGGGCCTGGTGACCATGGTGCACGCGCCGATCTGGAAGGCCGAGCTGGGTGCGATCGCCGCGCGGCACCCCGGGCTCAAGCTGGTCATCGACCACATGGGGATCATGGCCCGCTGCGTCGACGACGCCATCGGCTACTGGGTCAAGGAGACCGCCGACCTGCACGTCCACCCGAACATCCACGTCAAGGTCTCGGCGCTGCCCGGGTATTCGACGCAGCCCTTCCCGAACCTCAACCTCGCGAAGTACGTTCGGGAGATGGTCGACGCGATGGGTCCGCAGCGGTGCTTCTGGGGCACGGACCTGACCCGCCTGATGGGTCACGGCCTCACCTACGCCGACACGGTCGCCCAGTTCACCGAGCACTTCGGCTTCACCGAAGAGGAACTGGAGTGGATCATGGGCCGCGGGATCAGCGAATGCCTGGGCTGGCCGGTGCCGGCCGCCGCGGAGCCGGCCCGATGACGCTCGACGGCGGCGAGGCGATCCTCGCGGCGTGCCGCGACCTCGGCGTCGACGTGGTGTTCTCCTCCCCCGGCTCGGAGTGGGCCCCGGTGTGGGAGGCGCTGGCCCGGCAGGCGCGCGATCGCACGCCCGGCCCGCGGTACGTCGACCTGCAGCACGAGACCCTGGCCGTCGCGATGGCCACGGGGTACGCGCTGGTCACCGGGCGGCCGCAGCTGGTGCTGCTGCACGCCGGTCCGGGGTTGCTGCAGGGTGCGTGCGGCATCCACGGCGCGTTGCTCACCGGGGCGCCGATGGTCGTCTGCTCGGCCGAGTCGACGACGTACGGCGAGACCGAGCCCGACCCGGGTTCGCAGTGGTACCGCAACCTGTCGGTGGTCGGCGGGCCGCAGGCGATGGCCGCGCCGTTCGTCAAGTGGTCGTCCCAGGTCGGCGATGTGTCCACTTTGTACGGTTCGGTGGTGCGGGCCGCGGAGCTGGCCCGGCGCGGGCCCGCGGGACCGGTGTACCTCAACGTCCCGGTCGAGGTGCTGCTGGCCGGGTGGACGCGGCCCGCGGCCGCCCGGCCGGTCCCCGAACCCGGCACCCGCGTCAGCCCGCCCGAGGAGCTGCGGCGGGCGGCGGACCGGCTGCTGGCTGCCGAACGGCCGGTGCTCGTCACCGAGTCCGCCGGGCGGCACCCGGACGGGTTCGCCGCGCTGGTCGCGTTCGCCGAGTCGCTGGGCATCCCGGTGGTGGAGCCGCAGTCGGCGGTGTGCGCGAACTTCCCGCGCGACCACCCGCTGCACCGCGGCGGTGACTTGGTCCGGGACGCCGACCTGGTGGTCTTGGTGTGCTGCCGGGCGCCGTGGTACCCGCCGAGCAACCGTCCCGAGGCTGAAGTGCTGGTGATCGACGACGTTCCGCACCGGCCGTACGTCGACTACCAGGTGCTAAGTGCCGACCAGTACCTGGAAGGGGACGTCGGCCCGACGTTGCGGGCGTTGACCTCGGTCGTGCTCGAGTCCCGGGTGGACGTTCCCGTGCTTCCGGCCGCGCTGGAAACGCCGATCGCCGGGGATGGTCTGGAGGCCGCGCACGTCGTCGACTTGCTCCGGGAGCTCCTGGACCCGGACGCGGCGGTCGTCGACGAGACGATCACCCACAGCCGGACCGTGCAGCAGTACCTGCGGGCCGACCGGCCCGGGCGCTACACGTACGTCCAAGGTGGACTGGGCCAGGGCCTCGGCGTCGCGCTCGGGGTGAAGCTGGCCGACCCGGACCGCGAAGTCGCCCTGACCATCGGCGACGGCTCGCTGCTGTACAACCCGATCGTCCAGGCCCTCGGCGCGTCGCGCTCGCTCGGGCTGCCGCTGCTGATCGTGGTGTTCGACAACCGGCAGTACCGGTCGATGAAGCTGAACCACCTGCGCTTCTACCCCGACGGCGCCGCGGTGTCGGAGAACGACTTCCGCGGCGTCGACCTCGCCGACGCCCCCGACCCGGCCGAGCTGCTCACGCCGTTCGGCCTGCTCGGGCTGACCGTGCGGGAGCCGGGCGAGCTGAAGCCCGCGCTGGTGCGTGCGCTGGAGAGCGTCCGCGCCGGGACCACCGCGCTGGTCGACGTCCGCGTCACCCGCTGACCCCTTCTCTCCTCCGGAGGCTCCTGTGCCGAGTACTTCTGTGCCTGCTGTGTCCATTCCTGAGAAGGCGCTTCGCACCTTCGTCGCCGACCTCTTCACCGCCCACGGCACCAGCCGCGAGCACGCCGACACGATCGCCGACGTGCTCGTGTGGGCGAACCTGCGCGGGATCGAGTCCCACGGCGTGTCCCGCATCCCGCGGTACCTGGAGCTGTTCGCGTCGGGGGAAGCCAACCCGCGGCCCGAAATCGGCTTCGACCAACCGCGTTCGGCGGTGGCCACGCTGGACGCGGACGCCGGTCCCGGCCCGGTCGCGCTCACCCGGGCGATGGACGAAGCCGTGAGCATGGCCCGCTCCGCGGGCGCGGCGTGGGTCGCAGTGCGTGGAACTGTCCACACGGGAGCGATCGGCTACTACACCGAACGCGCGGCGCAGTACGGCATGGCCGGGCTGGGCATCGTGGCCGGGGTGCCGAACATGGCATACCCGGGCGCGGCCGGACCGGCGGTGGCGACGAGCCCGCTGTCGATCGCGCTGCCGGCCGGGAAGCATCCGACGGTGCTGCTGGACATGGCGACGGCGGTGGTGGCGCTCGGCCGCATCGCGGTGCTGAAGGCCCGCGGCGGCAGGCTCCCGGAGGGCGCGGCCGTGACGGCCGACGGCCACCCGACGACCGACCCCGCCTCAGCGGCGGTCCCACTGCCGGTGGGCGGCGCGAAGGGCGCGGGCATGTCGTTGCTGTTCGACATGCTGGCGGGAGGGCTGACGCTGAACCCGATCGTTCCGGCGTTTCATTCGGGCGAGCGCCGGCACCGCCAGAACGCGCTGCTGATGGCGATCGACGTGGCTGCGTTCACGCCGGTGGCGGAGTTCCGCCGGACGGTGGACGAGACGGTGGAGGCGATCAAGTCCCTGCCGAGGACGGACCCGGCGGCGGAGATCCTGGTCCCGGGCGAGCGCGGGGCGCGGTGCCTGGACGAGCGGCTCGTGTCGGGGGTGCCGGTGGCGGCCAAGCTGGCGGGAACGCTGCGGACTCTCGCGGTGGAAAGCGGTGTGTCGGTGCCGGAGGGGCTTGGCTGACCACGGAGGCGCCCCGGCCGGCGGAGATCCTGGCCGGGCGCGGCGCCGGGTCTCCGGAGTGCCGGTGCCCGCCAAACGGGCGAGCGCCCTGCGGACACTCGCGCCGAAAGCGGTGTAGCGGTTCCGGAGGAGCTGGCCCGACAACAAAGGTGCCCCGGCCAACGGCGTGGCGGAAATCCTGGCCGAGCCCGGTGCGTGGGCAAGCGGCTCACCTCCGGGTACCGGCGCTGGCGGGCACCCTGCGCACGCTCGCGGCCAAAAACGTGAGCGGTGCCGGAGGACTGGCGGAAACGCTGCGGACACTCGCGACGGAAAGCGGTGTGTCAGCTCCGGAGGAGCTGGCCTGACCACAAGAATTGCCCCCGGCCAAGTCGGCCGGGGGCATTTCGGCTGTCATGAACGACTCTTTCATGTCGTCTGGCGACATGAAAGAGTCGTTCATGACGTTCGGCCCGGCCTCAGAGCTCATTGCCCCAGAAGTACCGGGCCGCCACCTCGACCAGCTCCAGCTTCGCCCGCTGCACCCCCTCGACCGCCGGATCGACGAAGGCGCCGTTCGTAGCGATCGCGATGTCGTCCACCGCCACCACCGCCGCGGCCTCATCGACCCGCCGAAGCAGGTCGTCGACCGACTCCAAAGCGGATGTCGACACATCGACCACCCCCAGCGCGACCACGCACCCCGGCCGCAGCTCTTCCAGCGGGAACGGGTCCTCCACACCCAAACGGCCGAACGGCTGCCGGTCCAGGAACGTCGTCAGCGCCTTCGGGTCGTAACCGCCGCTCACGTCCGCCGAGCCGGACGTCGTCAGGTCGAGGCCGATCCGGAAGTCCGCCGGCACCTCCAGCCCCGCGAGGACCGCCGCGTCCGCGGTCAGCAGCAGGTCCAGCAGCGCGTCAGGATCCAAACCGAGCGCGCGGGCCCGCTCCCGCCCACTCACCGTCAGCACGAACGGCAGCACCGGGTCGTGCAGCTGCACGTAGGCGATCCCTTCGGCGGCCAGCGCGGCGACCTCGTCCCGCACGATCGCCGCCAGCTCCACCGCCGCCGTCTCGCCCGAGCCTGCCGCCACATACCCCGGTGACGGCAACGCGATCACCAGCGGGTGCCGGGTCGCCGAAACCAGGAACTCGGCCTCGTCGCGCGCCAACCGTCCACACGCGACAGGCGACCGCAGCGGCCGGGACGGGCCCGCCAGACGCGGACCCAGCAATTCGTCGAGCGGTCCCGGCGACGGCGAGCCGAAGCCGGAGACGTGGTCGTGCACCACCGAAAAAGCGTCCCGGCGACGGAACTGGCCGTCCCCGACCGCCGTCAACGCCACTCCCCGCTGCATCGACAACGCCGCCGTGATCGCGGCGTCCACGTCGTCGAGCCCCGGCGGGCGGACGAGGCCGACGTGGTGGTCGATGTGGTACTTGAAGTCGTCAGCCACGGACCGCTCCCGCCCACGCCGGGAAGTCCGTCGCGAACCCGGCCGCCGAGACGATCGCCTCCGCCACCTCCTGGTCCTCCTCCGGGCTGCCGCCGGAAATGCCGACGCCTCCCAGGATTTCGCCGTCCCGCTTGAGCGTGTAGCCGCCGAGCGTCGCGACGATCGGGTGGTGCCCCATCCGCGCGACCTGGCCGAAGAACACCGGGTCGCTCGCCGACCAGCCCTTGAGCATCGCCGTCGGCCGCTGCATGACCGCCGCCGAATACGCTTTGGACAACGCGATGCTGGGCGTCATCGGGCGAGCGCCGTCCATCCGCTCGACGGCCACGACGAACCCGCCGTAGTCCACGACCGCCACGGACAGCGCTTTCCCCAAAGCGAGCGCCCGTTCCTGCGCCGCCCGGATCAACGACCGCGCGTCAGCCACCGCGAGGGTCACGCGACCACCGCCCCGGCGTAGACCCGGTCCAGGAACCGCAGCAACGCGGCATTGAACAACTCCGGTGCCTCCCAATACATCGCGTGCGGTGCGCCCGGAACCAGCTCCAGCACCGATCCCGTGACGCGGTCCGCGGCCGCGCGCACGGTGTCCGCCGACAGCACGGCGTCCTCCTCCCCCGCCAGGAAGCAGATCGGGATGCCCGAAGAACAGACGTCGGCGACGGACGGGCCATCGGCGTTCAGGTTCCGCAGATCGGCCATCTTCGCCGTGTTGAACGTGCCCAGCTGCCGGAACAGGAAAGTCCGCGCCGGTTCCCGCTCGCGGAACGCCGGGGTCAGCAGCCGGTCGAGCACCGGCAACTGCTCGGCCCGCGCGCGATCGGCGCGGACTCGAGCGGCCAACTCCTCGTCGGCGATCCCGCCGAGCGAGTGCGCCAGCACGACGCCCGCGGCCAGTTCAGGGCGGCGCAGCGCGGCCTTCAACGCGGCCGCCGCTCCGATCGACTGGCCCGCGAGCACCGCCCGGGACACGCCCGAGTCCTCCAGCACGGCGAGGACGTCGTCGGGGAACACGCGGCTGTCGAACTCGGTGAAACCCGAGTCGGAACGACCGAAACCGCGCAGGTCGAGGGTCAGCACGGTGTGCCGCTCGGCCAGCGCCGGCACCTGCTGCCACCAGGCCGCGTGGTGGCCGCCCGAGCCGTGCACCAGCAGGACGGCCGGGCCGTCGCCGTGGCGCTCGTAGTAGATCCGCGTGCCGTCCGCGGCGGTCGCGTAGGCCATCTCAGTTCTCCGTCCCGGCCAGCGGCGGGCGCCGGCCGTGGTAGACGAGCTCGATCATCGTGTGGTCGGGGTCGTGGATGTAGCAGAACTTCGACTGGTTCTCCGGGCGCTCGATCGGCCGGGTGTGCCGGATGCCGAGGTCCTCCAGGTGGGCCAGGAACCCGTCCCAGTCCTCGACTTCCACCGCGAAGTGGTACGGCGCCATCCGGTCCATCTCCTCGACCGGCGTGAAGTGCAGGTCGAAGTTGCCGCGGGTCATCAGCACGACCCGGGTGTTGCTCTTCGGCGTGATGGCCTTGAGCCCGAACACCTTGGTGTACCAGGCTTTGGTGCGTTCGGGGTCGGTGGTCGGGAAGTTGACGTGGTGGATGTAGGCCGGGCGGTTGCTCATTCGTCCTCCTCCGGAACGATCGGGTTGCTCAGGACGCCGACCCCGCCGATGGCGACGTCGACGGTCGTGCCGGGGCGCATTTCGACGGTCGCGCCGGTCCCCAGCCACAGCACGTCACCGGGGTGCAGCGTGATGTACCGGGAGATCTCGGCGAGGTAGTCGTACGGGTCGAAGACCATCGCGCCGGTCGGGAAGGCCGCGACGCGCACGCCGTCGACGGACACCGTCGTCTCGGCTTCCAGGGGTGCCGCGGCGGTGTCGATCCACGGCCCCATCGGCTTGAACGTGTCGCAGTTCTTGGCGCGCCACAGGGTCCGGTCGGTGCGCTGCCAGCCGCGGACGCTCACGTCGTTGCCGATGGTCCAGCCGAACACGGCGTCGGCGGCTTCGTCGCGCGAGCACCGGCGGACGGTCCGGCCGAGCACCGCCACCAGTTCCGGCTCGGCTTCGAACGCGCCTTCGGCGTCCGCGGGCTTCACGACGGGCTCGCCGTGGCCGATCAGCGCGCTCTGCGCCCGGTACCCCACTTCGGGCCGCTCCGGGGCCGGGCCGTGCGAGCGGTAGTTGAAGCCGACAGCGTAGAACGTCGGCGGCACCACCGGCGGCAGCAGCCGGACGGCGTCCAAGGCCCGTACTTCACCGGTGCGGCGGTGCTCACCGAACGGCGTCCCGTCGACCAGCTCGACCTTGTCCTCGGTGACGATCCCGAACGCTCCGCCGGCCACGCGGCACCAGCGCATCAGACCGCCAGCCGGTGCGAGACGCGCTTGGTCACGAGGTAGCCGTCGAGGCCTTCCGCTCCGCCTTCGCGGCCGTAGCCGCTGTCCTTCCAGCCGCCCGAGGGCGCGTGCGGCACCGAGCCGCCGGTGTGGTTGAGCGACAGGATGCCTGCCTCGAACCCCCGCACCAGGCGGTCGGCGACGTCGGCGCGGTGCGTGAACCCGTAGGCCGCCAAGCCGAACGGCAGGGCGTTGGCCCGCGCGAGCACCTCGTCGAGGTCGTCGAACCGCAGCAGGGGCGCGACCGGTCCGAACGGCTCTTCGCTCAGGATCGCGGCGTCGTCGGGCACGCCGGCCAGCACGGTCGGCGGGTAGAAGTACCCGGGACCGTCCACTGGGGACCCACCGGTGAGCACTTCGGCGCCGCGGTCGCGGGCGTCGGAGACAAGCCGGTGCACCGCGTCCCTCCTTCGCGAACTCGCCAGCGGTCCCATCCCAATCCCGGGCGCCAGACCGTTGCCCACGCGAACCGCTTCGCTGGCTTCCACGAACGCGCCGAGGAAGTCGTCGTAAAGATCGGAGTGGACGTAGAAGCGGCTCGGCGACGTGCACACCTGACCCGCGTTGGCGTACTTGCCGCGCACACACGCCCGGGCGGCGGCGACCGGGTCGACGTCCGGGCAGACGATCACCGGCGCGTGCCCGCCCAGCTCCATCAGCGCCGGTTTCATGACCTCACCGGCCATCGCGGCCAGCTGCTTGCCGACCGGGACCGAGCCGGTGAAGGCGACGAACCGGATCACCGGCGACGGGATCAGGTGCCGCGACACCTCGGCCGGGACGCCGAAGACGACGTTGAGCACGCCGGCGGGCAGCCCGGCCTCGGCGAAGCAGCGCGCGAGCAGGCAGGCGGTGCCCGGCGTCTCCTCCGACGGCTTGATGACGATCGAGCACCCGGCGGCGAGGGCGGCGGCGATCTTGCGCATCGGCCCGCCGGCCGGGAAGTTCCAGGGGATGAACGCGGCGACCGGCCCGATCGGGACGCGGTGGACCGACAGCGTCTCCCCCGGGCCGGACGGGATGAGCCGCCCGTGGGCGCGCCGGGCTTCCTCGGCGTCCCAGTCGAGGAGGGTGGCGGCGCGGTGGGCTTCGCCGGTGGACTCGGTGAGCGGCTTGCCCTCTTCGGCCGTCATCACCCGGCCGATTTCTCCCGCCCGCGCGCGGATCAGGTCGGCGGCGCGGTGCAGGATCGCGGTGCGCTCGGCTACCGGGGTGTCTCGCCAAACGCGGAAGCCGCGGTCGGCCGCTTCCAGGGCGGCGTCAAGGTCGGCTGGTCCGGCGAAGGGGACCTCGCCGAGCGTCTCCCCGGTGGCCGGGTTCAGCACCGGCTGGCCGCTGGTGCCGGACTTCCACTCGCCGTCGATGTACAGGCCGAGGTCGGGGTAGTCGACCTCCGGCGGTGCGGGCAGGGTCGTGGTGCTGGTCATGACTGGTCACCGTCCCGGTTCGTGGTGAGCGTCCAGAGGTGGTGCGGCGGGGTGGTTTCGTGGACGCGGGTTTCGTAGGTGTCGTCGACGCGGTCCATGTCGGCGGCGTACTCGACGCGGCCGCCGCAGGGCGCGTGCAGGAAGCGGAAGACGTTGGAGCCGACGGTGTGCCTGCCGAGCTTGCGGGCTTCGCGCCAGCCGCGGTCGAGCATGTGGTTGGCCCCGGTGATCACCTCGTCGAAGGAGGCGACCTCGTAGGCCGTGTGGTTGGTCCCGGCGCGGTCGGGCCGGTGGCACAGCAGCATGGTGTGCTGGTCGTGGTCGCCTTCGGCACGCAGGAACGTGCCCATCGGGAGGACCTGGTCGGTGATGCGGAAGCCGATGCGGGTGTAGAACGCGACGGCGTCTTCGCGGCCTTCCTTGGGGATGTTCAGGGCGACGTGGCACAGCCGCAGCGGCCGGACGCGGCCCGGCGGTTCCAGGGGCCGGTTCCAGCGGCGGACTTCTCCGAGCCGGTTCGCCGGTGGTACGGCGGGCTCGGCCGGCGTCACCGACGCGACCGCGAAGCCCACGCCGAACCCGGTTTCGTCGGTGGTGTGCAGGACACCGCCGGACTCGGTGACCGAGCCGAGCCGCTCGTGCAGCCGTTCGAGGTCGCGCTGTTCGCGCACGCCCCAGACGATTTCGCGCAGGCCGGGGCCCGGTTCGACCGCGGCGGGCAGGGCCGGGTCGTCGAGCGGGCGCAGCTCGACGACCTGGCCGGTCGCGGTGGTCAGGCCGGGGCCCAGCCCGAAGTCCTCGAAGAAGCGGGTGCAGCGCTCGACGTCGTCGACGCCGTACACGACGCGTTCGATCCGTTGAATCGTCACGAACCCTCCCCGGTCAGTGGGTGCCGGCGGAACCAGGCGGAGACGTAGTCGAGGAACAGCCGGACCTTGCGCATCGTGTGCGAGCCCGGCGAATGCACGGCGTAGAGCGACCGCGCGGGCCCGTCGAAGGCCGGCAGAACCCGGTGCAGTGCCCCGCTTTCCAGGTCGGCCTGCACCGTGCGCTCCGGCATCAGCGCCAGCCCGCGCCCGCGCACCGCGGCCTTGCGCAGCGTCAGGTAGCTGTTCGACGAGTACACAGTGGACAGAACCTTGATGTGCACCTCCTCGCCGTGGTGGCGCAGGTGCCAGACGGGGTCGTTGAGGTGCACCAGGCAGTCGTGCTCGGCGACCGACGCCGGATCGGTCAGCGGCGGCGCGGTCTTCAGGTACGCCGGCGCGGCGCACAGCACGTATTCGATGTCGGCGACGCGGCGGACGAGCAGCGTCGAGTCGCGCAGGTCGCGGGTGTGGAACGCGATGTCGTAGCCCTTGTCGAGGAAGTCGAAGGTGCGCTCGGACATGCCGCCGACCTCGAACCGCACGTGGATCTTCGGGTGGTCGACGGCGAAGTCCGCGATCGCCTCGCCGAGGTCGAGGTGCCCGATCCACTTCGGACAGATGACGGCGAGGGGTCCCTCCGCTTTGTCGTGGATGCCACGCAGGACCTCGTCTTCGGCGTCGACCTCGTCGAGGATCCGGCGCGAGAAGTCGTAGTAGCGCCGCCCGACGGCGGTCAGCGTCACTGCGCGGGCCGTCCGGTTGACCAGCCGCACGCCGAGCTGCTTTTCGAGCTCGGCGATGTGCCGGGAGACCAGCGACCCGGAGATCCCGAGCCGCCGGGCGGCGTGGCTGAAGGCGCCGTGCTCGCCGACGCCGACGAAGCTGCGCATCACGGTCATCCGGTCCACGGTTCAGCCTCCGCTCGAACACGCAACCGACGCCGGCCACCGGCACGCAACGCCGCCACGATGTCCTCCGGACCCGGCCGCCCGGTCAGCTCCGCGTGCACCGCGCCGCCGTCGAACACCAGGACTCGGTCGCACAGCAGCGCCAGCTCGTTCTCGTCCGTGCCGGACACGAGCACCGCGCAGCCACTCGCGGCCGCGTCCCGGATCGCCGCGGCGATCGCGTGGCGCGCGCCTACGTCGACCGCCTGGGTCGGCTCGTGCAGCACCAGCAGCCGCGGGCCCGTCGCGAGCCACTTGGCGAGCAGCACCTTCTGCTGGTTGCCGCCGCTGAGCTTGGCCACCGGCAGGTCCGGGCGCGGCGGCCGGACGTCGAGCGCCTCCAGCCACCGGCGCACCTGCGTCCGCTCGGCGGCCCGGTGGCGGGGCAGCACGTCCCTCGTCCGGCAGCCGCGGTCGGTCAGCAGCAGGTTCTCCGCGACGGTCAGCTCCCCCGCCAGACCGTCGCGGTCCCGGCTTTCCGGCACCAGCGCGACACCCGCGTCGATGGCCGTCGAGCAGTCGAGACCGGCCAAGGACAGCACGCGACCGCCGAGCCGCAGCCGGCCGGCCGAAGCGCGGCGCGCTCCGGCGAGCAGGTACGGAACCTCGTCGTGGCCCGACCCGGGCAGGCCGGTCAGCCCGACCACTTCACCGGGCGCGACGGCCAGCTTGACCTCGTCGGCAACCGCGCCGCACAGGCCGTCCACCTCGGCCACCGGACCCGCCGCCGAAACCGGCGGCCGCCCACCGCCGGGCCCCGTCAGCTCGCGGCCCAGGACGGTCCGCACGAGGTCCGCCTCGGTCAGGTCGCGGGTCCGCAGGCCGGTTTCGACGCTCTCGCCGTCACGCAGCACCGTGACGCGGTCGGTGGCGTCCAGGACCTCCTCCAGCCGGTGGGTGATGAGCAGCACCGACGTCCCGGTGGCGACCACCTCGTCCAGCAGTGCATAAAAGTGCTCCAGGGTCTCGCGCGTCAGCGAGCGGGTGGACTCGTCGAAGACGATCACCCCGCGGCCGTCGCGGGCGTCGTCGAGGGCGCGGGCGATGGCGACGGTGGCCCGGTCCTCCTCGTTCAGCTCGCCCGCCCGGGCCCGCAGGGGCACGTGCCTGCCGAGCCGCGCCAGGGCGGCCGCGGCGGCTTCTTCTTCGGCCCGCCAGGCGATCCGGCGGCTGACGCGGCCGGCGCGGTAGCGCCCGAGCCGCAGGTTCTCCACCACCGTGCGGTCGTCGACCAGGCCGAGGCTCTGGTGGACCACGGTCAGTCCGGCGTCGCGCGCCCGCGCCGGCCGGACCGGCAGCCGCAGGGCCGCGCCGTCGACCGCCACCGTGCCGCCGGGGTCCGGGCGGTGGTAGCCGGTGAGGATCTTCGCCAGCGTCGACTTGCCCGAGCCGTTCTGCCCGACCAGGCCGTGGATCTCGCCGGCGGCGACCTCGAGGCGCACGTCCCGCAGCGCGCGGTGGCGGCCGAACGTCTTCGACACGGCGTCGACGCGCAGCCGGGTCATGCCGCGACGCCCCAGAGGGTCTTGAACCGCTGCGGGTAGTCGGTGGGCCCGAACCAGGCGCCGGATGCCTCCGCCGCGGCGGTCACCTCGACGCTGCCTACGTTGTCGCGGGTGAACAGCCGCAGCGGGATCGTGTAGGTGGGCAGCGGCTCCTTCAGCATCAGCCGCAGCGCCGCGTCGGCGCTCACCCAGCCCTGGTAGGCCGAGCCCTGCCCGGCGTCCACGTGCAGGAAGTTCTTCGCGGCCAGCATCTGCAGCCCGCTCAGCTGCGCGGCGGTGGACACGCCCTTGATCGAGGACATCCGGCCGGACTGCTGGACGCCCTGCAGCGTCGGCTGCAGGTACTGGTCGAACTCCGAGACGACGTAGTTCACGCCGGGGTTGCGCAGCACCGCCGAGCTCGTCGAGGACGCGATGAGCGAGTAGTTCGCCGACGAGATCGGGTTGACCACGACCGTGCAGCCCGGGCACTTGCCGGAGAACTCCTGCTTGGCCTGCTCCACATAGGACACCGTCGACGGCGAGTCGGTGCTCTGGTTGATCAGCACCTTCGCCGTGCCACCGGAGTCGGCGATGATCCAGTCGGCGACGGCGCGCAGCATGTCGCCGCCGGCGCCCTGCACGTAGCCGAGCGTGGCGTCCGCCGGGTGCGCGGGATCGGGGATCTGGTCGGTGACGAGCACCGGGATGCCCTTCGCCCGTGCGGCGTTCAGCGCGTTCGCCGCCAGCGCGTACGGGATCGAGTCGGTGATGACCGCGCCCGCGTTCGCCGCCGTCGCCTGGGAGACGCAGGCGGAGATCTGCGACGGGTTCGAGCCGCCGTTGCAGACCTGCAGGGTCAGCCCGGCGGCGGTCAGCGCGTCCTTCAAGGCGTTGGCGGTGACGGTGAACTGCGGGGCCTGCTGCGTCACCGGCACGTAGTAGACCGTCTTGCCGCGCAGGGAAGCGGTCCGGGTCAGCTCCGCGGTCGGCAGCGGGTAGCCGCTCAGCGGGTTTTCCAGCTTGGTGGCCAGGTCGCGGGCGGCCGTGACGTCGGCGTCCCCGCTCCCGGTGGTGCCGGCCGAGCCGGCCTGGCCGCACGCGGCGGTGAGGACGAGCACGGCCGCGGCGATCACGAGTCTGCTCCGGGATTGATACATCGTCGAACCTTTCACGGAGGGGAGGGAAGTTCAGCCCGCGCGGGCGCGCAGGAGCGTCGAGATCGTCACCGCGACGACCAGGACACCGCCGTAGAAGACGTTGGCCACCCAGCCGGCGACGCCGAGCAGCTGCAGGCCGAGGATGCCGGTGGCGAGGAAGTAGACGGCGATGAGCGTGCCGAGCGGGTTGAACCGCCCCGGCTCGAGAACGGCGGTGCCGAGGAAGGTCGCGGCGAACGTGGGCAGCAGGTAGCTCTGGGACACCGTCGGGTCGAAGCCGCCGGTGGCCGCGGCCGAGAGCACCCCGCCGACGCCGGCGATGAGCCCGGCGGAGGTGAAGGCACCGAAGCGGATCCGGGCCACGCGCACGCCGGCAAGCCGGCTGACCTCGCGGTTGGCGCCGACGAACCGCATGTTGCGGCCCAGCGGCGTGCAGCCGAGGACGTACGCGAAGGCCAGCATCAGGACCAGGCCTTCGAAGAAGCTCACCGGCAGGCCGGCGACCGGGGCGAGCGCGATCTGCGCGAAGTCCGCGTCGAGGCCGCTGACCGGGGTGAGGTTGCTGATCCACAGCGCCAGCCCCAGCAGCAGCGTGCCCATGCCGAGCGTCACGACGATCGTGTTGACGCCGAGGAAGACCGTCAGCGCACCGTTGAGCGCGCCGGCGGCAGCGCCGATCACCACCGCGGCGAGCGACGCGAGCCAGACGTTCCAGCCGTGCTGCACGGTCAGCACCGGCACGACGATCGCGCAGAGCCCGAGGATCGAGGCGACGGAGAGGTCGACGAACTCGCCGACGCAGATCGTGCACAGCAGTGCGGCGGTGAGGAACACCAGTGCCTGCTGGCTGCCGAAGATCGTCTGGACGGTCCCCGCGGTGAGGAACGTGGCCGGCGCCGCGAGCGCGTAGACCACGGCGAGCAGCAACCACACGCCCAGCACGGAGAAGCGCGCGCCGAGTCCTTTGTGGCCGGACACCGTCGCGGTGGTCACGACGCCGCCCCGGTGACGCGGCCGTACCCGCGGACGTCGGGGAACGGCGGCTCGCGGTCGGGTTGCAGGTCGACTTCGAAGGTGTTGAGCAGC
Organism: Amycolatopsis sp. NPDC098790; assembly: GCF_044759945.1. Lineage (NCBI taxonomy): Bacteria > Bacillati > Actinomycetota > Actinomycetes > Pseudonocardiales > Pseudonocardiaceae > Amycolatopsis > Amycolatopsis sp. NPDC098790. The sequence continues at coordinate 380,340 of NZ_JBIWAI010000002.1, read as the reverse complement.
ATGGCGAGCATCGAAAAGTTGCCGAGGGCGCCGATCAGGTCGACCAGGCCGCGCTCGCCGAACGCTTCGAGGCCGGCGGCGAACGTCTCGTCGGTGACGAAATGGTTTTCGAGGACTTCGGCCGCGAACCGGTGCAGCAGCGCGTCTTCCGGGTCCGGGAAGTCGGGATCTTCGCGGCGGGCCAGCCTTTCCAGCGCCGCGCGGTCCACGCCCACGTCGACGGCCTTGTCGATGTGGGCGTTCCACGAGTACTGCGCGTCGAAGTGCCGGGCGGCGACCAGCAGGCTGAGTTCGCGCAGCCGCAAGGGCAACGCGGATTCGAAGCGGCAGTACGCACCGAGCGCCTCGACGCGGTCGCAGAGCCCGGGGCTGCGCAGCCAGACGAGGAACGGCCCGCGCGTGCCGCCGCGCCGGTTCGTGATGCGGGCGCTCAGCTCGGCCTGTTCGGGGCTGAGCTCGGAAAGCGGTCCGAGACGCATGTACACCTCCTGATCACGGCCGCCGCGCAGGGTCCGCGGGCCGGTGGTGCCACGATGGTGAACGGCGGGTGATTTTGTCCATGGCGCAAGGGAAATCGGAGGCCGCCGTGGTGCAACATTAGAGTTCGCGCCGGAGCGCGGTGCCGGGGTTAGGCTCCCGGCATGACCGTCATCAAAGCCGCCGCCGTGGCCCGGCTCGACCGGGGCGGGAGTGTCCGCACGATCCCGTTGGTCACGCGGGCGAGCGCGACCGAAGCCACCACGTTGACGTCGGGGATCAGCACCTACCCGGCGGGCACGGGCGCGCCGATGCACACGCACAACTGCGTGGAGCACGTGACCCTGCTCGAAGGGACCGGGGAGGTGGAGATCGACGGCGTCGTCACGCCGCTGGAGAAGTTCGACACGACCTACGTCGAAGCCGGAATACCGCATTGTTTCCGCAACACGGGGACGGCGCCGATGACGATCCTGTGGGTGTACGACTCGGCCCACGTGACGCGGACGTTCACGGCGACGGGCGTGACCGTCGAGCACCTGTCCGAGGCAGACCGCATGGCCTGACCGGCGGGGCGCGCGTCACGGGGACACCTCGTCGTCCGTCGTCATGGCCTGCAGCCGTTCCATCAGGTGCCGCATCGCGGGCAGGGCGGCGACGAGGCTGGCCCGGTCCTTTTGCGACACTTCGCTCAAGGCCCGGCTCAGCACTTCGTCGCGGCCGGCGGCGAAGGTCGTCAAGACGGACTTGGCTCGTTCGGTGGGCACGAGCAGCACCGAGCGCCGGTCGTCCGGCGCGGGGTGTCGCTCGAGCAGCTCCGCCGCGACGAGGTCCTTGACGAGGTTGCTGACGGTGGGCCGGGCGAGGTGCAGCTCCGCGGCCAGCCGCGCGGGGGTCAGCGGACCGAGCGTCACGAGGGTGCGCAGGACGAAGACCTGCGCTTCGGGTAAGGAAGGCAGCCGTTCGGCGGCCCGGACGGCGACGACGATCGCCCGCCGCAACCGCGGCATCAGGTGCCACAGCTGCTCACCGGCATCCCGCTCGACGGCGGTCGGTTCACCCACGATCGGCCTCCTCGCCTCACCCGGCGCGGCCGACCATATCATTTTGTGGCAAAACTACCTAGCGGCTCACAGCGGAACGAGATCGAACCGTTCCCGCCCGGCCAGCTTCGGCAGCACGCCGGCGCGCAGGTACTGTCCGAAGTGGACCGAGTCGAGGTGGGCCTGGAAAGCCGTTTCGTCGCGGTACTCCTCGACGAGCACGAAGAGAGCAGGATCGCCGGGCGCGCGGTAGACGTCGTACCGGAGGTTCCCCGCTTCGGCCCGGGTGGGCTCGACCATCCGGCCGAGAAGAGCGGCGACTTCGGCTTCGGCACCGGTTTCGACCCGGTACTTCACCACGACGACGAACGACATGGAACCTCCTGGCTCGGGAGGTCCCACCCTAGGGCGGTGGACGCGGGTGGACAGGGGGTCGTCGTGCAACCTCAGCGTGCACGGCGGGTTGACAGCTTCGTGACAACGTCGGGCAGGCGGTTCCGCCCTCCCCGGCGGGCTGGTGAGCTTGACGGGTGAAGCGCGGGAAGCTCGACGAGATCGTGAACGCGACCGTCCCTGCGCCCGGCTGGTGGCTGGTCGCCGTGACCGGGCTGGCCGCCGCGGTCGTGGCGCTGGCTTCGGTTTCCGCGTTGCTGACCGGACAGGGGCGCCTGCTGACCCGCTTCAACGTGCTGGGGACGTTCGTGCACGAGGGCGGCCACGCGCTGATGAGCGTGCTGACCGGCGGCGGGGTGTACCGGGTCGGGATCGACAGCCCGGAATCCGGGGTGACGTTTTCCTGGGTCCCCTCGCGGTTCTCCTCGATCCTCACCAGCGCGGCCGGCTACGCGATGCCTTCGCTCGCCGGGCTCGGGGCGGCCGTGCAGCTGCAGCGCGGACACGTCGCCGCCGTGCTTACCCTCACCGTGGTCGCCGCCGGCCTGCTGCTGTTCCTGTCCGCCGACCTGCTCACCTTCGCCATCGTCGCCGGCATCGGGCTGGTCGCCTTCGCCGCGCTGGCCTGGGCGCCGCCGTGGGCGCAGACGACAGTCGCCTACCTCGAGGCGTGGCTGCTGCTCACCAGCGAGCTGTCCGGCGTCGCCCACCTCGTCGCGGCCCGCTGGCACGGCGGTGGTTCCGAGATCGACGACGCCGCCGACCTGGCGGCGGAGACCCACATCCCCGGCGTCGTGTGGATCGCCGGCTGGCTCACGCTGAACGGCTGGGCGCTGGTCAAGGCGTTTCCGTTGCTGTGGCCGTGACCTCCGGCCACGGCCGGGCCTCCCCCAGCAAACCGATCATGCCCGCCACCAGCCGCATCTGCTCCACCGTGCGGATGTCCGCCTCCACCAGCTTCGCCGAACACACCAGCACCGCCAGTACCTGCGCCCGGGACAGCGCCACGTTCAACCGGTTGCGGGACAACAAGAAGTCCAGCCCGCGAGGCAAATCGACCGCCGACGACGACGTCATCGTCGTGATCACCACCGGGGCCTCCTGGCCCTGGAAGCGGTCGACCGTGCCCACGCGCACGCCCGGGAACCCGGCGTCCGCCAGCGCCCGCGTCACCGTGCGCGCCTGCAAGTTGTACGGGGCCACCACCACGATGTCCGTGTCGGCCAGCGGGCGGGCCGGGCCGTGGTCCGTCCACAGGCGACCGATCAGCGACGTCACGATGTCGACCACCGCCGCCGCTTCCTCCACTGAACGCGTCGTGTTGCCGTGGTGGTCGACCTCGGCCAGGTACAGGCCGGCGGGGACGTCCGAAAGGCTCCGCGAGGCGGCCGACTCGTGGGCGTGCAGGCGGCCGGCGTAGGACAGCTTCGACACCGGCTCGCACACCGCCGGGTGCATGCGCCGCGTCTCGTCGAGGAAGTAGCCCAGCTCCGGCGGCATGATGTCGGCCTCGCCGATCAGGTGGCCCAGCGCCGACGCCTCCGCGCCCGCCGGGTGGGTCCCCTGCACCACCTGCGGCAGCTGCTGCGGGTCGCCCAGCAGCAGCAGGTTCTTCGCGCACGTCGACACCGCCAGCGCGTCGGCCAGGGCGAACTGGCCGGCTTCGTCGATGATCAGCAGGTCGAACGGCTCCTCGCGGACCGCCGCGTTGGCGAACGTCCACGCCGTGCCGCCGACCAGGTGCCCGGTGCCGTGCTCCTCGCGCCACTTCACCAGCGCAGGGTTGCTCTTCGGCTGCTCCCACGGCGCGGCCGGGTCCGGGGTCCGCTTCGCGCGCTTGGCGCACGGCAGCCCCGGCGCGGTCTTCAGCGCCGCGCTCAGCACGTTCTCCACGGCCTTGTGGCTGGTGGACGTGACCGCGACCGTGCGCCCGGCCCGCACCAGCCGGGCGATCAGCTTCCCGGCCAGGAACGTCTTGCCGGCTCCCGGCGGGCCCTGGACCGCGAGCGTCGAGCCGTCGAGGGCTTCGACCGCCTCGATCACGGTGGCGATCAGATCCGCGCCCGGCTCCGGCAAGGCTCCTTCACGCAGTCGCGGCGGGGTCCGCCGGAGCAGGTCGACGCCGGGGTGGCGCGGCAGCACCGGGAGGGCGTCGACGACGAGCTGCGCGAGGTCGGCGACCGCCTCGTCCTTGGGCGAGGGCCGCACCGGGCTGCCGGGCAGCACCGCGGTCGGCCGGTCGGCGGTGGTCGCGTCGGGCGGGCAGCTCTCCTCCAGCGTCAGCTCCACCGCCGACGCGGCCGCGACCTTGGCGTCGCGGGTGACGCCGTCGTAGCGCAGCCGGACCTCGTCGCCCGGCGCGAACGGGTGCGGCCGGTCCGGGTCGCACGCCACGACCAGCGTCCGCTTCGCGAGCCGCACACGCCCGGCAGGCGGGACCCACTCCCCCGCCTCCAGGGACACCGGCACGGTGCACGAGGTGTCGACCTCGAGGTCGCCGAGCGGGGCGGCCAGCTGGCGGAAGTACTCCCACCACGCGGGGTTCGTCTCCCGGCGGTGGTAGCCGACGGCGGCGGCCAGCAGCGCGCGGGCCCGCTCGTCGGCGGTGAACTCGCCCGGGTCGTCCGGCAGGCCGTCGAGCAGCGGGTCGACCAGCGCGGCCAGCCGCGCGGCGCGTTCGGCCCGGCGCTCGGCGGCGACGTCCTCTTCGGCCTGACGCAGCAACGCGTCCTCCGGCGACTCCTCCGCCGGAGCGACGAGCTCGATGCCGGCGTCGGTCCGGACCTGGTGCAGGAACTCGAACAACCGCAGCGCCGAGACGCAGTCCTCCTCGCTGTCGCCGGCGATGCCGCGCAGGACCTCGTCCGCGCGGCCCGGCTCGGCGGACCGGGCGAGCAGCAGGTACTCCTCGTACGCCTCGACGTCCGACAGCGCGGTCTTCACGTCGCCCTCGCGGGTGCCGGGCCGGTAGAGCGGCTCGAGGTGCCGGATCGAATAGGACCGCTGCGAGACCCGCAACGCCTTGCGCACCACGGTGTGCAGGTCCACCAGCGCGCCGCCGCGCAGCAGCTGGTCGACGGTCTCCTCGCGCGTCCCGTGCACGGCGGCGAGGCGCTTGACCGCGGTCACCTCGTACGGCCCGTAGTGGTAGACGTGCGAGCCGGGGTGCTCGGCGACCCGCGCGGCGGCGAAGTCCACGAACTCCTCGAAGGCGCGCTTCTCCTGCGCGCGGCTGTGCGCCCAGAACGGCGTGAACCGCTGCTCGCCGCCCGGGGTGAGGGCGCCGAAGAGGAACTCCAGCCCTTCGCCGGCCAGCGCGTGCGGATCGCCCGCCAGATCGGCGAAGACGTCACCAGGCGCGGGCGTCGGCAGGGCGGCCAGGACGTCCGGGTCGACGACCTCGTAGCTGACCTCGCCGGTGGCGTCCTGCCGCACCTGGAGGGCGGCTTGCGCGCGCAGGGTGGTGAAGGCGGTGGCGGACAGGTCCCGCGGCCGGTCACCCGGCGTCGCCGCCGCGAGCGCGTCGATGGACCCCAGTCCGGCGGCGGCCAGCTTGCGGCGCTGGTCGCCGCGCATCCCGGCCACGAGCAGCAGGTCGCGGTCGGCTTCGCGGGCCGACGCGCAGTGGCGGGCGTACCCGCAGCCGGCGCAGGCGGGGCGTTCGTCGGCCCACAACGGCGTCGGCAGCATCGGCGCGCGGCCGCGCAGCCGCGTTCGCAGCCGGTCCACCAGGGGCCGGAAGTCTTCGACGCGCAGGCTGCGGGTGCCGCCGTCGCCCAGGCGCAGGTGCACGTGCGGACCGGTCGGCCACCCGGCCCGGCGCAGCGCGTCCGCGAAGGCGACCAGCCGGACGACGGCGGCCGGCTTGGCCTGCCGGGCCGGCTCGGCGTCGTAGACCTCGTAGCGGCCTTCGCCGTCTTGGATCAGGAAGTCGGCGACGCCGGAGAAGTCGTCGCCGTGCAGGACGGCCCGGTGGATCACACCGGCGCCCGACCACAGCGCCGCCGCGGTGGTTTCGGCGGCCGCGACGAGGTCCGCGGTGTCGATCTCGAAGACGTCGTGGCCTTCACCGCGCAGCCGGGCGAGCATCGCCTGGGCGGCGGCTCGCCCCCGCCGGCCGGCGGCCGGGTCGGGCACGGGCCGCGGCGCACCCGGCAGGCCCGCGGCCGACGCCTGGTTCAGGACGCTGCGGTGTTCGCAGTCGAGCAGGTCGGCGAGATCGGCTGGGGTGAGCATCGCCAGGCAGTCTGACACGGCCGTACACCCGGTCGGAGCAGCCCGGGCCGGACACGCCCGAACGAGGATGACGTGGCGGGCTCGTCGGTGCGCCGGCCCGGGCCTGAGACCGGCGGGACCACCGCGGGCAAACGGGTTCCCCGTCAGCCGTCGAGGGCGGCCGCGGTCAAGGTGAGGTGCCGGACGAGCCGCTCCGCCGCCGTGTCGGCGTCACGGTTCAGCGCCGCTTCCTCCAATCCGCGGTGCTCGCCGGCGGCGTCCCGCTCGGGCGTGCGCCGCGACGACCAGCGGCGGGCCAGCTCGCTCGCGGCCCACATCCGGTCGAATGTGTCCAGCAGGGCGGCGTTGCCGCACCCCTCCAGCAGCGTGCGGTGGAACGTCCGGTGCGCTTCGGACCAGGCGGCGCTGTAGTACTCGCCTTCGCCCGGCGCGTACGGCTCCGTGCGCGCCAAGCGGTGGTGCGCGGCGCGGACGCGGGCTTCCCAGTCGACGTCGCCGCGCTCGATGGAGAGGCGCAGCACCACCGGCTCGACGGTCCGGCGCGCTTCCGTGATCTCCTGCCAGCGCCGGTCGGAGAACGCCGGCACGGCGAAGCCCCGGTTCGGCAGCCGGTCGGCCAGGCCCTCCCCCACCACCCGTACGAGCGCCTCACGCACGACGGCCAGGCTCACGCCCTGATCCCGGGCGAGGTCCTGGGGCTTGAGCGCCTCGCCCGGGGCGTAGTCCCCGCGCATGATCGCGTCCCGCAGGTGCGCGTAGACCTGCTCCGACAGCATCTGAGCCATGCCCGAAGTATAGATGTTGCGGAAGATAATCGATTATCTGTATCTTCATCGATGAACCACCTCTCGGAAGGAACCACAGATGACCGTCAACGACCCGTTCGCCCGCCTCCCCGAAGCCGCCGCCTTCAGCGTCACCAGCACCTCGGTCGCCGACGGCGCCGCCTGGCCGCTCGAGCAGTGGTCTTCGGGCGTCCCGGGCGGCAAGGACCTCTCCCCGCAGCTGTCCTGGAGCGGCGCGCCGGAAGGCACCAAGAGCTACGCCGTCACCGTCTACGACCCCGACGCCCCCACCGGCTCCGGGTTCTGGCACTGGGCGGTCGCCGACATCCCCGCCACCGTGACGGACCTGCCCGAGGGCGCCGGCGACGACACCGGCCTGCCCGAGGGCGCCTTCCAGCTGCCCAACGACGCCCGAGTGGCCCGCTACCTGGGCGCGGCTCCGCCCGCCGGACACGGGCCGCACCGCTACTTCGTCGTGGTGCACGCCTTGGACGTCGACTCGATCGGCGTCCCCGCCGACGCCACCCCGGCCCTTCTCGGCTTCACGATGGCGGGGCACATCCTCGGTCGCGCGGTCCTGACCGCCACCGCCGAAACACCCGCGTGAACCGTGTCCAGCCGGACCTCCGATCGTGTGACACGCGCAGGCGGCTGACCACCCCATCCATAACCCGAAATGGTGCACCTTCCGGCCCGCGAATCGACGTCCCGCGAAGACGGAACCCGTTTCCCCGCAACGTTTTCCCGGGAACCCGTCACGCACCGTGCCTCCGCGGCGGAATTCTCCGAACGCATCACGCTTCCGGGTAACCCCGAAAGCCGAACGCACTCCATTCCGTCACCCACTCGGCAATTCAGTCCTCCGAACGGGAAACGCCGGCGCTTTTCCTAGGCTTCGCGTACCCGAACGAAGGATCAGTCCGCAATGGATTACGCAGTGCTCGCCGCGTCCGCCGTGCTCTACGCGGTGGGCATCGTCGCGCAGAGCGTCGCCGCCCGGAGGGCAGGCGACCGGGGCGGGGCCGGGCTCGGCCTGCTGGCCCGGCTGACCGCCGATCCGGTCTACCTCCTCGGTTTCGCCGGTCAGGCCGGCGGCTTCGCGCTCGCGTTCGCCGCGCGGGCGTCGTTGCCGCTGTACCTCGTCCAGACCGCTTCGTCGTCGGCGATCGGCCTGGCCACGGTGTTCGGCGTGGCCGTGCTGGGGTGGGAGATCCGCGCGGGGGAAGCACTGACGCTGGTGCTGCTGGCGGCCGGGCTCGTCGTGCTCGCCGGCTCGTCGTCCGCGTCCGTCGCCGCGGACCTCCCGGCGGCGGGCGTGGCCGCGCTCGCCGTCGTGGTGGCCGGGATCGGGCTCGCCATGGTCTTCGCCGGCCGGGCCGGCACGTTCCTGCCCGCCGCGGTGCTGTCCGGGGTCGCATTCGCCGTCGTGGCGGTCGCGAGCCGCGCACTGGCCCACCTCGACCTCTCCGCGCTCCCGGGAAACCCACTGACGTGGCTGATGCTGGTCGCCGCGGTGCTCGGGCAGGCGTCGATGGCGGTGGCCCTCCAGCGCGGCCGGGCCCCCGCCGTCGTGGCGACGGCCGACGCCACGACGATCGTGCTCGCTTCGGTCGCCGGCCTCACCGTCCTCGGCGACCGCGTCGCCGACGGGCACGGGCCGTGGATCGCCGCGGGCCTCGCCGTCGTCGTGTCCGGCGTGCTGTTGCTGGGCGCGAGGTCCCGGACCACCGCAGCCGTCGTCGGGGAGGCCGCGTGACCGCGCGGCCCCTGGCCAGCGTGTCGGTCGACCTCGACAACCTCTGGGCCTACCTCAAAACGCACGGCGACCCCGCCTGGCGCGACCACCCCAGCTACCTCGGCACCGCGGTGCCCCGGCTGCTCGACGTCCTGGGCGGGCAGCGGCTCACGTTCTTCGCGGTCGGCGCCGACGTCGTCCGCGAAGACGGCGCCAAGGCGGTCGCCGCGATCGCCGCCGCGGGGCACGAGGTGGCGAACCACTCCTTCGGCCACGAACCCTGGCTGCACCGGTACTCCCGCGACCGGCTCGAGGACGAGCTGAGCCGGACCGAGGACGCGATCGCCGCCGCCGGCGTGCCCCGGCCGACCGGGTTCCGCGGCCCCGGCTACAGCGTCACGCGCGACCTGATCGAGCTGCTCGCCGAACGCGGGTACGCCTACGACGCCAGCACACTGCCGACCTGGATCGGCCCGCTGGCCCGCGCCTACCACAACCGCGGCGTGCGCGCGGGCGCCGGCGGCGACGGCCTCGACGAGCTGTTCGGCGGTTTCTCCCGCGTGCTGGCGCCGGTGCACGCCTACCGCTGGCAAACCTGCGAAGGCAGCGCGCTCGTGGAACTCCCGGTGACGACGATGCCGCTGCTGCGCACGCCGATCCACGGCTCGTACCTGCTGCAGCTGCACGCCGCGTCGCCGCGGCTGGCCCGCGCGTACTTCCGGACGGCGCTGCGGCTCTGCCTCGCCCGCGGGGTCGCGCCCTCCCTCCTGCTCCACCCCACCGACGTCCTCGGCGGCACCGAGGCGCCCGGGCTGGAGTTCTTCCCCGGCATGGCGGCCCCGGGCACCCGGAAGGTGGCGTGGCTGAACTGGGTGCTCGACGCGTTGCGCGAGCACTTCGACGTCGTCGGCACCGGCGAATTCGTCCGGCGGTCGGACGTGCGGCGCAGCCGCCCGGTCACGCGGCTGGACGGCGGGCGGTGACGCTCACGATCGCCCGGCCCGCCACGCAGACGACGGCGCTGCTACCCGTGCTCGCCTGCGCCACGGTCGCGCTGGCCCCGGTCGAGGGCTACCTGACGGCCGTGCAGCCCCAGCTCGGCAAGCTCGCCCCGGCGTTGCTGACGGTGGTCTGGCTCGCGGTGCGTACCCGGCAGCGGCGGTTCCCGCGGCCGACACCCCTGCACGTCGTGCTGGCGCTGCTCGCCGTCGTGCTGGCCGCGACGGCGGCGTGGCACTCCGCCGGCCCGTTCACCGCGGAGTACACCGTGCGGTGGCTGCCGTTCCTGGTGGTCACCGTCGTGCTCGCTGACGTCGCGGGCCGGGAGGTGCCGATCCGGTGGCTGCTGCTGGCCGCGGCCGCGGGGGCCACCGTCGCCGGCGCCGGCGCGCTGTACAGCCTGATCGCCGACGGGCAGGCCCGGGCGAGCGGTCCCCAGCCGGATCCCAACGACCTCGCGTACTTCCTCGTCGCGGCCGTTCCCCTGCTCGTGGCGGCCCGCGCCCGGCCCGTCGTGACGGCGCTCGCGGGCGTGGTCCTGGTGGCGGGCGCGGCGGCGACGTTCTCCCGCGGCGGCGCGCTCGGCCTGGCCGCCGCGGCCGGCTGGCTGCTGGCCCGCCGCGTGCTGCCGTGGCGGCTGGTCGCCGCGACGGCCGCCGCGGTCGCCGGGCTCGGCCTGGCGACGCTCCTGCTCGCCGGGCCGCACCTGGCCCGCGCGGTGCAGGAAAAGAGCTTCATCGCCGCGTCCAATGTGGATACCCGCGAGCTGCGCTGGCAGGCGGCGGCCCGGATGGTGACCGCGCACCCGGTGCTCGGCGTCGGCCCGGGCGGCTTCCGCGAGCAGTACGCCGCCGAGTCCCACAACGCCGAGGTCGACGAGCAGACCCCGGTGGCGCACAACATGTACCTCGAGGTCGCCGCCGAACTCGGCCTGCCCGGGTTCGCGCTGTTCGCCGGGGTGGTCGGCGTCGCCGCGGTCGCGAGCGAGCGGACCGTCCGGCGGGCGGGACCGGGCCCGCGGCGGACGGAAGCGGTCGCGATCCAGGCGTCCCTGCTCGCGGTGCTGGTCACCTCGACGTTCCTGTCCGAGCAGTACTACCTGCCGCTGTGGTCGCTGGCCGCGCTCGCCGTCGCGGCCGAAACCCGGCTTCGCCGAGAAGGAGAGGAAAGCGCCGATGCGGGTGCTGCACGTCATCAGTGAGCTGGGGGCAGGCGGGGCGGAGACGCTCGTCGCCGGGATGGTGACTCACGGCGGGGAGTACGGCTGGGAGTCCGCGGTCGCCAGTGGCGGCGGCTTCCGCGCCCGCGAACTCGCGGCGGCCGGCACGCCGGTGTTCCCCGTCCCGCTCGCCCGTCGCAGCAAGGCGGGCGTGCTGAAGGCGGCGTGGGCGGTCCGCCGCGCGGTGACGCGGTTCAAGCCCGACGTCGTGCTCGCGCACAACGTCGGCGCGAGCCTGGTCGCCCGGCTCGCCACCCGGCGCCCGGTGGTGACCGTCTTCCACGGCGTCGCCGACGACGACGTCCCGGCGGCTGCCCGGATCCTGCGGCACACGTCCCGCCACGTCGTCGCCGTGTCCCCCGCGACCGCCGGCCGGCTCGCCGATGCCGGGCTCGCCCGTCCCGCGGTGATCCGCAACGCCGTGTTCGCCCGGCCGCCGGTGTTCGGCCGCGCCGAGGTGCGGGCGTCGCTCGGCGTCCCGGCGCGGACACCGGTGGCGCTCTGCCTGGCCCGGTTGGAGCCGCAGAAGCGGCACGACGTCCTGCTGGACGCCTGGGCGGCGGTCGGCGGCGACGCGGTGCTGTGGCTGGCCGGCGACGGCAGCCTGCGCGCCGAGCTCGAAAGCCGCGCCGAAGCGCTGGGGCGCCGGGTCGAGTTCCTCGGCACCCGCACCGACGTGCCCGATCTGCTCGCGGCCGCCGACGTCACGGTCCTCACCAGCGATTGGGAAGGCCTGCCGCTGGCGGTGCTGGAGTCACTCGCGGCCGGCCGTCCGGTGGTCGCGACCGACGTGGGTGGCGTCGGCGACGTCCTGGCGGACGGCGGCGGGCTCGTGGTGCCCTCGGGCGATCCGGCGGCGACGGCCGCGGCCCTGACGACGCTGTTGTTCGACGACTCCGCACGCGAAGCCGCGGCTGCTGCGGGCGTCCGCACCATTCAGCGGGAGTACGACCCGCACCCGTTGATGAAGTCCTACGACGAACTGCTCCGAGGTGTCCGGTGAAGAATCCGCTGACCCGCACCGCCGCGCTCAGCGTGGCCGTGGCGCTGCTGGCCGGAGCGCTCGTGCTCGTCGTCGGGCTGGCGCGCGGCGACGAGTACCAAGGCCGCGTGAGCCTGCTCGCCACCCCGGCGGCCGACGCCGCTCAATACGGCGAAGTCGTCTCGCTGACCTTGCCCGCCTTGGTCGAGCTGGCCCGCAGCCCGTCGGTGCTGACGGCCGCGGCCCCGGTGTCCGGCTACTCCCCCGACGAGCTGGGCGAGCGCGTGTCCGTCGAGCTGGTTCCGGCGTCCGGGCTCGCGCGCCTGTCGGTGCGGGCGTCCTCGGCTGAGCAGGCCGGCGCCGCGGCCACCGCGCTCGGCAAGGCGATGATCGACGCGGATCTTCTTGCCCCGGCCGGAAAACTGCGGACGCTGGATCCGCGGCCCGAGATCGTCCCGATCGCTCCGGACCTGCCGCTGGTGCTCGGGCTGGCGCTGGTCGGCGCGGTCGCGGCCGGGCTCGCGACCGCGGCGGTCCGCCGGCTGGCCGCGGGCATCGGGCCGGGACCGGTGCGCCGCGCGCTGGCCGCGGCGGGGATCCACCGCCCGGTCGCGGTCCTGCGCGCCGGCGACCCCGCGGTGGCCGACCGGCTGGCCCTGCTCGGCGACGCGGGCGGGCGGCCCGTCCGGGTCCTGCCGGTGCGGCCGGACCTCGCCGAGACCGCGGCGAAACTGGCGGCCGGCCTGCCGGAAGGGGAAGGCGACGGCGTGTCCGTCGTGGCCGTGACCGCCGGCCGTCGCCAGGACGAGCTGACCGCCGCTCTCGGTGTGCTCCCGGCGGACGCCGTCCTCGTGGCGGTGGTGCTGGCGTGACTCCGCGGCAGCGCGTGGTGTTCGCCGTCGCGGTGCTCGTCGGCGGGGTGAGCGCCTGGCACGCGCTCGCGCCGTCGTGGCAGGTCCCGCTGCCGACGTGGGCCAACCGGCCCGAAGAACGGCTCCAGGACTTCCGCGACGCGCTCTACTTCCCGATCCGCGAGTTCCTCGCCGGCGGAAACCCCTACGACCCGGCCGCGATGTTCGCGCAGTGGCCGGTGCGCCAGGACTTCAACCTCTACCAGCCCTACCACCTGCTGCTGCACGCGCCGTTCGCGCTCCTGGGCTACCGGGCCGGCGCGATCGCGTTCTCGGTGTGCTCGCTGCTGCTGCTCGTCGCGCTCGCGGCGCTGGCGGCCCACGCGGTCCGGCGGTTCGCGCCCTTCGCGGTCACCACGGCCGTCGTCGCGGCGCTGCTGGTCACGAGCCAGGTCGGGAAGGCCCAGCTCTACGTCGGCCAGGTCAACCCGCTGATCGCGCTCGGCGCGGCGGGCGCGCTGCTGGCTCGGCGCGACCGGCCGGGGTTGGCCGCGGCCGCGCTGGCGCTCGCGTGGCTGAAACCGCAGTACGGATTCCCGCTGGCGGTCCTGCTGTTCGCCCGCGGTTCGCGGCGGGTGGCGCTGACGGGCACCGCGATCGCGGCCGCCGCCAGTCTGCCCGTCGTGGTGCTGCTGGTGGTGCGCGGCGGCGGGGTCGGCGCGTTCCTCGACGTCGTCGCCGCGAACCTCACCCACGCCCGCGCCACCGACTACGGCGCGGTGGATTCCCTGACGGCGCAACGGATCGACGTCGCCGCGGTGCTGTTCCGCGTCACCGGCTGGGCGCCCGCCGGCATCGAGCTGGTGATGCTGGCCGTCGTGCTGGCGACGAGCGTCTGGCTGGTCCGGCGGCTTGACCGCGACGGCGAGACCCCGGTCGCCGACCTGCTGACGTGCCTGGCCGTCGTGGTCTGCGTGGTGCACCAGCCCGGCGACGTCCTGCTGGCCGTGCCCGCGCTGGTGGCGCTCTGCTGGTGGCGCGAAAGACTGGTGACCGCCGCCGTTCTGGCGCTGGCCGTCCCGTTCGCCCATCTGTACACAGTGGACTCCGCCGTCGTCTCGGCGTTCGGGCCGCGGGCCGCGGTCACCGTGGACGGTGTGGCGGTCGTCGTCGCGTGGTGCCTGCTGGTCGTCCGGTCGACGCGGATCCGGGCCGCCCGGCCGGTGGTGGCCGGATGACGCTCGGGACCCGCGCGGTCCGGGGATCCCTCTGGCTCGGCGCGGTCAACCTCGTCAGCAAGAGCAGCCAGATGGTGGTCACGCTGGTGCTGGCCGCCCTCCTGACCGAAGGACAGCTCGGTGCCGTGGCCCTGGCCGTGGCGCTGGTCAACCTCGGCCAGGTGGTGCAGTCGATCGGCGTCTACGACGTCATCGGCCGCACCTCAGGGGATCCGCGCCGGATGGCGGGCACCGTGCTGACGTTGAGCGTCGGCGCCGGGCTCGTCCTGGCCGTCGCCCTGGTGGCCGCCGCCGGTCCCGTCTCGCTGGTGCTCGGCACCCCGGACGCCGCGGGACTGGTCCGGCTCGCCGCGCTCGGCCTGCCGTTCTCGGCCGCGGGCGGCGTCCAGCTGGGCCTGATGCACCGGGAACTGGACTTCCGCCGCCGGCTGGTGCCCGACGGCGGCGGCGCGGTGCTCGGCGCCGCGCTGACGGTGGTGCTCGCGATCTGCGGTGCCGGCCCGGTCTCGCTGGTGCTCGGCCTGCTGGCCACGGCGGTGGCGCAGCCGCTGCTGGGAGTGCTCGTGCGCGGCGGGGTGCGGCCGTGCTGGGACGCCGGCGCGGCCCGGGAAGCCCTGCGCTGGGTGGCCGTGGTGGGCCCGGCCGCCGTCGTGGGCGCGCTGCTGGTCAACCTCGACTACCTGGCGGTGGGGCATTCGCTCGGGCCGGGCGCGGTGGGCGTCTACTCGCTGGCCTACCGGCTCGCCTGGGTGCCCTACATCATGGTGGCGGTGGTGCTCGGCGCCGTCGCGTTCCCGGTGTTCACGCGGTTGCGGCGCGAGGGCCGGACGCTGACCCCGGCCGTCGTCCGGTTCACCCGGGCGGTGCTCGTGGTCACCGGCGGGCTGTACGCCGGGCTCGCGGTCCTCGCCGACCGCGTCGTGCTGCTGGGCGACCGGTGGGCGGCCGCGGCGGGCCCGCTCGTGCTGCTGTCCGGCTACGGCGCGGGGATCTGCCTGCTGCAGATCTGGTACCAGGCGGTAAAGGCGACCGGGCACGTCCGCCGGTACCTGGCGCTCGAGACGACGCACCTGGCGCTGCTGGCGACCGGGCTCGCGCTGTTCACCTCCTCGGGGATCGACGCCGTCGCGGCCGTCCAGTTCGCCGCCGCGTGGCTCGTGGTGCCGCTCGCGTGGCGGGTGCTGGCCGGCGTCGGCGTGCCGCTGCCGGTCGCCGGGATGGGGTTGCGCGTCCTGCTCGCCTGCGTCGCCGGGGCGGTGCCCGCGCTCGCGTTGCCCTACCCGGGCTCTTGGCTGGGTGCCGTTGTCCAGGCTGTCGTGTTCGTTGTCGGGTACGCCGGTGCGACGCTTCTGTTGCAGCGCACCGCTATCGCGGAACTGCGCCGGGGTGGCCTCCGGTGAAGGTCGTGCACGTTTCCCAGCCGGTGACGGCCGGGGTGGCCGCCGTCGTGCTGGAACTCGCGGTGGCGCAACGGGATCGGGGTTGGGCGGTGACCGTGGTCTGCCCGCCGTCGGGCTGGCTGCCTGACCGCGCGCGGGCACTCGATATCGACGTCCGCGGCTGGGTGGCGAGCCGGTCCCCCGGTCCGTCGACGGTCGTCGAAACTCTGCGCCTTCGCCGGCTCCTGGCCGAAGTGGCGCCGGATGTCGTGCACCTGCACAGTTCGAAGGCCGGACTGGCGGGGCGGCTGGCCCTGCGGGGTGGACGTCCGACGGTCTTCCAGCCGCACCTGTGGTCCTTCGAGACCGCGAACGGCTCGTTGCGGCCCGCGACGACGGCGTGGGAGCGCTTCGCCTCGCGCTGGACGGACTTGGTCGTGTGCGTGAGCGACGACGAACTCGCCGCCGGCCGCGCCGCCGGGGTGACGGCCCCGGCGGAGGTGGTCTGCAACGGCGTCGACACGACCCGGTTCTTCCCCAGCGACCGGTCGGCGGCGCGACGGCGGCTCGGCGTGCCGGAGAACGTCCCGCTGGCGGTCTGCGTGGGACGGCTGGCCGAGCTGAAGGGCCAGGATCGGTTGCTTTCGGCGTGGCCCGCGGTGCTGCGACGCGTCCCGGACGCCCACCTCGTGCTGGCCGGCGACGGGCCGATGGGTGCGTTGTGGCGGGCCCGGTTCACGGACGCGTCGGTGCGGTGGGAGGGGCACACCGACGAGCCCGCGGCCTGGTACACGGCCGCGGACGTGGTGGTCCTGCCGTCCCGCGCGGAAGGCATGGCGTTGGTCTCGCTGGAGGCGATGGCGTGCGCGCGGCCGGTGGTGGCGTTCGACGTCGGCGGCGTGCGCCAGAGCGTCGGCGACGCGGGGGCGGTGCTGTCTTCGGGCGATGTCGACGGCCTCGCCGACGCGGTCGCGGCCCGGTTGGCCGACCCTGCTTCGGCGGCCCGCGAAGGGGAAGCCGGCCGCCGGCGGGTCGAGGTGTTGTTCGACTGCGGGCGGATGACCGATCAGATTGCTGTGCTCGTGGATAAACTCACCGCATCGGAGCGTGCCTCGTGACCCGGATCGCCTACCTGCTCACCCAGGACCGCGGGGGGCCGGTCGACGTGACCGTCCGGCTGGCCGCGTTCCTCGCCCGCGGCGGTGCCGACGTGCGCGTCTTCGGGCCCACGCCCGCGCGCGGCGCCGACCTGCTCGACGGCCTCCACCACGAACTCGTGGTCACCGACAAGGAAGACCTCGGCGCGGCGAGGCGGGCGCGGGCCGCGATCCGGGCGTGGCGGCCCGACGTCGTGCACGCCCAGGACCGGCGCGCCGGCCTGGTGATCGCCGGCCTCCGCGGCGGCGCGCGGCCGGCGCTCGTGCAGACCTACCACGGGGTGCCCGACGACGTCGCCGAGCCGTGGTTCCGCGGCGACCGCGGGGCCGCCGGGCCGTCGCCGTACACGCGGACGGTGCTCGCGGCCGACGCGGTCGTCGCCCGGGTGCTCGACCGGACGATCGTGCCCGCCGAAGCGATGGGCGAGTTCCTGCGCCGCCGTCTCAAGGTACCGGCGACGCGGGTCGTGCACATCGGCAACTGCGTCGAGCCTGCCCTGCCCGACCCGCCGCGCGGACCGGTGCGGCACCTCGTCTTCGCCGGGCTTCTGGTGGAGCGCAAAGGAATCCTCGACCTGCTGGCCGCGCTCGCCCGACCCGGCGTGCTGCCACCGGACGCCCGGCTGACCGTCGTCGGCGACGGCCCGCAGCGCGCCGAAGCGGAACTGGCCGCGCAGGCGCCGCCGCTCGCCGGGCGCGTGACGTTCCTCGGGTTCCGGCCGGACGTCCCCGCGCTGCTGGCCGCCGCGGACGCGCTGGTGCTGCCGTCGTCGATGGAACAGCAGCCCCTGGTCGTGGCGGAGGCGATGGCCGCCGGGAAGCCCGTGCTGGCCACCGCGACCGGCGGGGTGCCGGACATGGTGGGTGACCGGTCGTTCCTGGTGCCGCCCGGTGACGTGACGGCGCTCGCCGGGGGGCTCCGGGCGCTGTTCGCCGAACCGGACCCGGGCCGGATCGGCCGCCGGTTCGCCGAGCGCGCCCACACGCTGTACCACCCGCAAGCCTGCGCCCGACGGCACACCGCCCTTTACGAGCGGCTGGCCCGGGCGAGGACGAGGACCCCGGCGACGAACCGGTCATGACTGCCGGCCACCGGTAGACCACCGGCGCGCGCCGAATCCGGCCGGGCACCCGGCACGCCCACCAGCGGCCAACCCAGCCCCGGCCCGCGCCGGCCTACCGGCAGGCCAGCATCAACGGCCCCGACCCCACCCCGGCGCACCCGACACCGCGCGCCGGCTTCGACGGCCGCACCATCACCAACCCGTCCGCCGCGTTCAGCGACACCGGCTCCGGCGGCTCGGCGACCGACACCGCCGGCGCACCCGGCTCGGCCAACCCCTCCGGTGGCGTCACCGTCTGCGTCTCCGCCGTCGTGTTGACCGCGACCCACCCGTTGCTGAACGTCCGCGTCCACACCCCATTCGGCAACCGGCCGGCCGCGTCGACCGCCTCGCCCAACCCGCTGTCCTGCAACGCCGACCACTCCGGGTCGCGGTAGTCGTCGGTCGTCGCCCGGGTCCAGCACGTCCGGGGCCCCGCCAGCAAAGCCGCACTCGCGTAGCCGGCCCGCTCCTGCTGGGCGTTCCGGGTCCGGGTCACCAGCAGCAGCAACGACTCCCCCAGCGCCGCCTGGGCCCGCAGCTCCTGGAACTCGTTGCCGCGAAACGTCAGCAGCCCTCCGGTGCCGCCGTCCTCGCGGAACCCGAAGTTCTCCTCCATCGCGCCACCGAAACGCGAGTGCGCGGTCCAGCGGCCCGGGACCAGGTGCGTCTCGGACACGTTGGGCACCAGCAGCTTCCCCGCCTTGGTGAACGCGTCGCCCACTTTGGACAGGAACGCGTCGAGGCCGTCGCGGAGCTTGCGGTCGGTCTCCGCCACGTTCGCCGTCCCCGCGAGCACCGCCGGCGAGTAGTGGCTCAGCGAGTTGAAGTCGTTGTCCGCCAGCACGCCGTCCCAGCCTTCGCGCGTCGTCTCCGCGACCACCGCGTCCGTCCAGGCCTGCTGGTAGGCAGGATCCCAGACCGTCATCTGCCAGTGCTTCGGGTAACCCTGCCACTCGATGCGGCGGCCGCGGTCGTCGACCGCGAACCAGCCCGGGTGGGTGTCCTGCGCGGCGACGTACCCGATGCCGCTGGGCAGGAACGCCGCGTCGCGGCCGCCGTCGACCGCGCCCGCGTAGTTGCGGGTGCTGGACAAGTCCTTGTACACCAGCACCTTCACCTTCGGGTTGAGCTCGTGCAGCCGGCGCATCGCCGCGGTCTGGTCGGCGTTGAGCACGACGACCTGGTACCGCTTGGCGGCCAGCTCGATCTCCTTCGCCGTCGGCGGCTGCCCGATCCCGTACCACCACGCGCACGGCGCCAGCGGCTTCGGCGGCGGCACCGACGTCTCCTGCGCCGAGCTCGCCGTGCACCCGGAAAGGGAGCCCGCCACCAGGACCAGCAGGGCCGCGGCGGCCCGGAATCGGCGCATCAGCGTTGCCTTCGGCACAGGAGCTCTCCCACGGTCAGGATGACGATCTTCACGTCCAGCCACAGCGACCAGTTCGCGATGTAGTAGTTGTCGTAGCGCGCGCGGTCCGCGATGGAGGTGTCCCCACGCAGGCCGTGCACCTGGGCCAGGCCGGTCAGCCCGGTCGGCACCCGGTGCCGCGCCCAGTAGAGGTCGTGCACGGCGGAGAACTCGTGCACGAACACCGGCCGCTCCGGGCGCGGGCCGACCAGCGCCATGTCGCCGCGCACGACGTTCCACAGCTGCGGGAGCTCGTCCAGCGACGTCCGGCGCAGCAGCCGCCCGACCGGGCCGACGCGGCTGTCGCCCACCACCGACCAGCGCACCTGCGAATCGTCCACCTCGGACGGCCGGACGCTGCGCAGCTTGTAGAGCAGGAAGGTGCGCCCGTCCATGCCGACCCGCACCTGGCGGAAGAACACCGGGAAGCCGCTCTCGATCGCGACGGCCAGCGCGCAGCAGGCGATGACCGGTGCCAGAACCACGAGCGCGAGCGCGGCCAGCGCCGTCTCGACGCCCCGCTTGACCCACCAGCCGGGCCGCCGGGTCGGCGCGCCGCCCAGCCACACCAGCGGGTAGCTGCGGAGCCGGTCGACGCCCGGACCGTCGGGGCACAGCTCGAACAGGTGCGGCAGCACCAGCGTCACGCAGCCGAGCCGGTGGGCGCTGATGGCGGCGTCGACGATCGCGCCGTCGCCCTCGCCGTCGCCGTCGGGGGCGAGGACCACGGTGCCCGCGCGCAGGCGGGTGATGGCCTCGGCGAGGTCGTCGCCGATCGGCTCGACGGGCAGGCCGGCCGGGGCCGCTCCGGAAGCCGCGATGCCGACCGGCAGCAGCCCGAACTCGGGGTGTTCGAGCATCGTGCGGACCAGCTCGGTGCCGATCCGGCCGGAGCCGACGACGACGGCGCGGTCGCACCGGCGCAGCCGGCGGCGGCCCCACCGGCCGAAGGCGAAGACGAACGGGCGGGCCGCCTCGCCGAGCACCGCGAAGAGCAGGACGATCTCCTGCATCGACGCGGTGCTCGCACCGTCCATCCCGGACACCAGGCCCACGCCGGTGACGAGCGCGAACGCCAACGCCGTGGCGGTGACCGAGCGCGGGAGGTCCTGCAGCCACGACAGCCACAGCCGGCGGCGGTGCACCCGCCCGGCCGTGCGGGCCAGCAGCAGCGCGCCGCCGGTCACCGCCGCGCCCACCGGCCCGGGTCCGGTCCGCAGCACCGCGGTGACCCAGGCGGCGACGTCGACGGCGATCAGCAGCGACGCCACCGCGTTGACCCGGGTCAGGAACGGGCGGGACCGCGCCCGCTGTTTTTTCGGCCGGGTGCGCGGCCGGACGCGGCGCTGCAGCGGCAGCGCTTCGGTGAAGATCGCGTCTCTCAGTTCAGTCACTGGTGTCTGCCTCGGTCGAAATGGTTGTCGGGGCCGGCCATTCCATCGTCTTTCCGCACGATTTCCCACCCGTTCGGGAACCCAGGAAAACCCGAACCGGTGACGGGAGGAAACAGCGTGTAGTTCCGATGACGCCCATCCTTTCGGGGGACTTTTCAGGCCGCTAAAGAAACCCCACAACATAGCCGAATACGTCCCGTCGACCGCTCGGAGAGCGATACCGGTCGAGTGACAACCCGATCGAACAAAGGGAACGTGGTGCGCGAAGAATCACCTCTGGCCACCCTGGCGGAACCGGAACCCGTCATGACGGCGACCGACGGGCGGGCGCACGTCGTGCTGCCCGCGTTCAACGAAGAAGCGTCGTTGCCCGCCCTGCTGCGGCGGCTCGCCGACGTGGCGCGCACCGAGCGGATCACCGTCTGGGTCGTCGACGACGGTTCCGCCGACGCCACGGCGGCGGTGGCCGGGTCGGGGTTCGCCGGGCTCGACGTGCGCGTCGTGCGCCACGCGGTGAACCTCGGGCTCGGCCGGGCGGTGCTGTCCGGGCTCCGCGCGGCGATGGAGGAAGCCGGGCCCGACGACTCGATCGTCGTGATGGACGCCGACGACACGCACGACCCGGCGCTGATCCGCGCGCTGCAGGCGGAGATCGACGGCGGCGCGGACGTCGCCATCTGCTCGCGGTTCGTCCCCGGCGGCGACGACCGGACCGCCCCGCTCGGGCGCCGGCTGCTCTCGCGCGGCGCGGCGAAGCTGTTCCACCGGGCGCTCGACGTCGACGGCGTCCGGGACTTCACCAGCGGGTACCGCGCCTACCGGGTCTCCCTGCTGAAGCGCGCGTCCGCGCACTGGGGCGAGCGGCTCATCGAGGAGCAGGGTTTCGCTTGCATGGTGGAACTGCTGCTCAAGCTCCGCCACTGCCGTCCGGTGATCACCGAGGTCCCGCTGGCCCTGCAGTACGACCGCAAACGGGGCCCGAGCAAACTGAAGCTGCGCCGCACCATGGCGCAGTACCTGAAACTCCTCGCCCGCGACCGGCTGAGCCCGGCGCCCTTCCGGAAGCTGTGATGCCACCGGTGACCGACTCGACCACCGCCCCGCACGTCGCCGTGATCGGCGGCGGCATCTGCGGCCTCGCCGCCGCCCACCGCCTGGCCCGCCGCGGCGCGCAGGTGACCCTGCTCGAAGCCGGCGACCGGCTCGGCGGCCTCGGGACGTTCTTCCGCCACGGCGACCACTGGGTGGAGCGGTTCTACCACTGCGTCATGCCCACCGACGACGCGCTGCTCGGCCTGCTGGACGAGCTGGGCCTGCGGGATGCCGTGCGGTGGCGGGAAACCACGATGGGCATGGTCGTCGACGGCCGCCGGTACCCATTCAACTCCCCGCTCGACCTGCTGCGGTTTTCCGCGCTGCGGCTGCACGACCGCATCCGCTTCGGCGTGGTTTCGGTGCTGCTGCGGCGGTTGGGCCGGGGACGCGACCTCGACCACCTGCGCACCGAGGACTGGCTGCGCGGGCTCTACGGCGACGTCGTGTGGGAACGGCTCTTCGCGCCGATGTTCGGTTCGAAGTTCGGCCCGGCCTTCGGCGACGTGCCCGCGCTGTACCTGTGGCAGCGGCTCGGCCGGGAACGCAACGTCGCCACCCGCGGCTACCCGGTGGGCGGCTACAAGGCGCTCATCGACGCGCTGCGGGCGTCGATCGAGGAGGCCGGGGGCACCGTGCGCACGGCGGCTCCGGTCCGGCGGCTGCACAGCGCGGGCGAGAGCGCGATCATCACCCTGACCGGCGGCGAGGTGCTCGGCGCCGACCACGTCGTGTCGACCGTGCCGCTCCCCTTGCTGCGCCGCATTTCCGACGAGGCCCTCGCCGCCCGGCTGCCCCGCACCGACCTGCCCTACCAAGGCGTCGTGACCGGCGTGTTCTTCCTGCGCCGGGCGCTCACCGAGCACTACTGGACGCCGGTGCTGCACTCGGGCACCGAGTTCGACGGCGTCGTCGCGATGTCCGAGCTCGCCGGGACCGAAGCCAACGGCGGGCACCACCTCGCCTACGTCATGCGCTACACCGACCGCGACTCGCAGCTCTACCTCGACGACGACGCCGCGATCGCCGCGCGGTGGTCGGCCCAGCTCCGGGGGCTGTACCCGGAGCTCGGGCCGGACGACATCGCGCAGGTGCGGGTGTTCAAGGCGCCGTTCGTGGAACCGGTGTACCCGCTGGGTTACCTCGGCCGGCGGCCCGCCGTCGAGGTCGAGGGCACGAACCTCCTCCTCGCGACGACCGCGCACGTCTACCCGGAGGTGACGAGCTGGAACTCGAGCGTCGCGCTCGCGAACGACGTCACCGACCGCATCCCCGCCGGCCGGGATCAGCCCGCGATCGCGGAGCCCGCGCGGTGAACGAGCGAGCCGAGCGCGGCCACGATCCGCGCCGAGGCCGACCCGTCACCGTAGGGCGACGGGAGGCACCGGAGCCGCTCGCGGTGGCCGGCCACGTCGTCCAGCCACCGCTCGGTTTCTTCGCCGATCCGCGGCCCGGCGGGGACGCGCACGCCGAACGTCCCCGCGATCTCGGGCCGCTCGGTGCTGCGCCGCACGACGACCACCGGTCGCTTGAGGACGCTCGCTTCTTCCTGGATACCCCCGGAATCGGAGACGAGCACGGCGGCCTCCGCGGCGAGGGCGAGGAACGCCGGGTAAGCCTGGGGTTCCAGCACGACGAGCGGCGCGAGGAGCCCGCGCAGCCCGAACCGGTCGATGCTCTTGGCCGTGCGGGGGTGCAGCGGGAACACTACCGGCAGCGGCAGGCGGCCCAGCTCGCCGAGGACGACGGCCAGCCGCGCCCGGTCGTCTACGTTCTCCGGCCGGTGGATCGTGGCCAGGACGTACCGGTCGCGCGTGAGCCCGTGCGCGGCGAGGACGTCCGCGCGGTCCCCGGCCGGCGGGAG
Organism: Amycolatopsis sp. NPDC098790; assembly: GCF_044759945.1. Classification (NCBI taxonomy): domain Bacteria; kingdom Bacillati; phylum Actinomycetota; class Actinomycetes; order Pseudonocardiales; family Pseudonocardiaceae; genus Amycolatopsis; species Amycolatopsis sp. NPDC098790. The sequence goes on along the minus strand of NZ_JBIWAI010000002.1, from coordinate 356,982 downwards.
CGCGGTTTCCAGGGCCTCCACGACGGTGTTGCCGGTGACGGCGATCCGTTCGGCGGGCACGTTTTCGGCGAGCAGGTTGCTCCGGTTGAGCTCGGTCGGCGCGCAGCAGAGGTCGGCCAGGTGGTCGATCAGGACCCGGTTGTGCTCTTCCGGCATCGCCCGGTCGTGGCTGCGCAGCCCGGCTTCGACGTGCACCAGCGGGAGGCCGTGCGCGTTGGCCGCCAGCGCGCCGGCGAGCGCGGACGTCGTGTCGCCCTGCACGAGCACGACGCGGCCCGGGTGGGTCGCGAGGACCTCGTCGACCGCGCTGATCGTCCGGCCCAGCTGGTCGCCGCGGCGGCCGGCGCCGACGCCGAGCTCGAGGAAGCGGTCCGACGGCGGGAGGTCCGCGCGGATGCGCGAGTAGAGCGGCCCGTCGTAGTGCTGTCCCGTGTAGACGATCGAGCACTCGTCGCCGAACAGGCGCATCAGCGGCGCCAGCTTGATGAGTTCGGGGCGGGTCCCGCAGACCAGGGTCGCGCCCCCGACGGCCGCGAGCACGACCTCGGGAGAACTCTCGATGGCGGCCCGAAAATCGGCGGTGGTCGGCATGCTTTTCCTTTTCTCCGGCGACGGTTCGCCCGCACGCTACTGATTCGTGCCCCGCGGGCGACCCGGCTCAGCCCATCGAGTGACACACCCCGAGGACGGTGAACCCGTTGTTCAAGAAGTACGCGGTCCTGGTGCTGACGGCGATCCTGGCCGCGGCACCGGCGTCGGCCCCGCGCGCCGACGCGGCCCCCGATCTCCTGCTCCCCGACCTCCGCCAGGTCCCGCCGGGCTGCACCGGCGGCCACTCCGCCGACCTCGCACTCTGCGGGGCCTGGGACGTGTGCCCGGTGATCGACCCCGCGGCGCCCAACGGCCGCTGCGTCCCGGCCGCCGTGGCGAAGGCCGTCCGGCTGCGCTTCACCAGTTCCGAGGAGAACGTCGGCGACGGGCCGCTGCTGCTGTACGGGCGTCGCGACAACGCGAAGCAGGACAAGATGACCGTCCGGCAGGCACTCCGCAACGGCGGCGACGGCTCGATCCCGGGTGACTACGCGTCCGCGCAACGGGCCACCCGCGCGTACACCTACTACGAACCCGCGCTCGCCCACCAGCACTGGCACCTGATGAACTTCGAGAAGTTCGCGCTGGTTTCCCCACAGGGCAGGACGATCGTCACCGACCGGAAGAACGGCTTCTGCCTCGGCGACCGCTTCCCCGTCGCCGACGCCGGTGGGCTGTCTCACGTGCCGGGGACGACCGGCCCCGACGCCGAGCTCGCGCAACGCTTGCGCGCCAACAACTGCCGCCACCACGAGCCGACGGCGCTCGACGTGGTCGAGGGCATCTCGGTCGGGTCCGGCGACGACTACAAGTACGAAGTGGACTTCCAGTGGCTGGACATCACCCACGTGCCCGCGGGGACCTACGACCTGGTCAACACCGTGAACGCCGACCGGACGCTCGCCGAGACGAACTACCGCAACAACTCCTCCGCGGTCGCCGTGTCGATCGAATGGCCGCGCGGCCTGCCGGGCGTGGACCAGGTCATCCCGGAAGCGCCGGTGGTGCGCTTCCTCCGCAGCTGTCCCGGCCGGGCGCAGTGCGCGTGACGGGCGTTCAACGCGCGGCCGTCATCCCGCCGTCGATGGTGACGACGGTCCCGCTGATGTAGCCGGCGCGCTCGGACGCCAGGAAGGCCACCAGGTCGGCGACTTCGCGGGGCTCGGCGATGCGCCCCGAAGGCAGCGAAGCGAAACCGGCGTCGACGTCGGCGTTGGCGGCACGCATGGCGGTGACGCGCTCGGTGGCCACCGGGCCGGGGTTAACGCCGACCACGCGCACGCCGTGGCGCGGGCCTTCCCCGCCGAGTGCCTTGGTGAAGGCCATCAAGGCGGCGTTGCCCGCGCCACCGGCGATGTACCCGGCGGTCGGCCGTTCGCCCGCGCTGCCGATGACGTTGACGATCACGCCGTGGCCGCGGGCGCGCAGCCGCGGGTACACGAGCCGGACGAGGTCGACGTAGCCGAAGACCTTCAGGTCCCACGCGTGCCGCCAGCGCTCGGGCCCGACGTCGTCCAGGGTGCCGGCGGGGATGTCACCGGCGTTGTTGACGAGGATGTCGGCGTCGCCCGCCGCCTCGGCCAGCCGCTCGATGCCGGCGGTGCCCCGGAGGTCGACGGCGTGCGTGGTCACCGCCACACCGTGGTCCTCGCGCAGCTTCCGGGCGCGCTCCTCCAGCGCTTCCCCGTTGCGGGCGGCCAGGTGCAGGTCGCACCCTTCGGCGGCCAGCGTCTCGGCGACGGCCGCGCCGATGCCCTTCGAGGCGCCGGTGACCAGCGCCCGTTTCCCCTCGAGGTGCAGATCCATGGCTCCAGCTTCGCAAGGACGTGATCTTGAGCGGCAGGGTCCCCCTCGACGAGGCCGGCGACTTCGGCGGTTCTGTCCGATTTGGACCGAAACTCCCTTGCTGCGGCCCGGGTTCCGGCCGGGACGGGACGGGCCCGCACGGCCGCCGGATAGCATGATCGGGTGACCAACCCGCTCGTTGCGCAAGCCCAGGACTCCACCAAGCCCTACACGGGCATCTCCCTGCTGGAGAGCGCGAACGACCTCAAGTCGGCCATCGAAAGCGGGGACTGGGCCTCGGTCGCCATGGGCGCGGTGGGGACCGCGCTGGACGCCCTGTCCATGGCGATGGACCCGTTCGGCGCGATCCTGGCCGCCGGGGTGGCGTGGCTGATGGAGCACGTCGGGCCGCTGAAGCAGGCGCTCGACGGCCTGACCGGCAACGCGGACGAGATCGCGGCCCAGTCGGAGACCTGGAAGAACGTCGCGGGCGAGCTGCAGTCCATCGGCACCGACCTCGGCGACATGGTGGGCGCGGACCTGCGGTCCTGGACCGGGCCGGCGGCCGACTCGTACCGGCAGCGGACGCAGGACGCGGTGGCGCTGCTGGAGTCCGCCCAGAAGGGCAGCGAAGGCGCCTCCAGCGGCGTGAAGACCGCGGGTGAGGTCGTGGCCGCGGTGCGCGCCCTGGTGCGGGACATCATCGCGGAGCTGATCGGGCACCTGATCAGCTGGGCGTTGCAGGTCGTGTTCACCCTCGGGATCGGCCTCACGTGGGTGGTGCCGCAGGTGATCGGCGCGGTGGCGAAGACCGCGTCCAAGATCGCGGATCTGGTCAAGCGGCTGGTCACGGCGCTCAAGGCACTGGTCCCGCTGCTCAAGCGCGCCGGCGACCTGTTCGGCGACGCGGCGAAGGCCCTGAAGAACCTCAAGACCGGCGGCAAGGTGTCGACGCCGCCGAAGGTCGGCCCCATCGACGGCACGCCGAAGGCCCCGAAGCCCCACGGCGGCGACTCGACGACGCCGTCCGGGGACCACTCGCCGCCACCCCCGAAGGGCGGCGACGCCACCACGCCGTCCGGCGATCACACCCCGCCGAAGACGCCGGACGGCACGCCGGACACCACCCCGGGCGGCACGCCGCCGCCGGGCAAGGGGCCTTCGGACACCACCACGACGTCGGGCGCGGACGGCGGCATCCGGGGCGGCAACGGCAACCCGCCGCACAACTCCACCCCCACCCGCGACCTGCCCGACTGCGGTGACCCGATCGACGTCGCGAGCGGGCGGATGTTCCTCCCCCAGACCGACGTCGAGCTGCGCGCCGCGCTCCCGCTGATCGTCTCGCGCACGCACCTGTCGGACTACCGCTGCGGCCGGTCGTTCGGCCCCACCTGGGCGTCCACCCTGGACCAGCGGCTGGAGGTCGACGACGAGGGCGTCAGCTTCGCGGCCGAAGACGGCGCGCTGATGACCTACCCGCTGCCGGGCGTCACCGGGTCGGTGCTGCCCGAGTTCGGGCCGCGCTGGCCGCTGGCCCGCACCGCGGACGGCGGTTTCACCCTCACCATGCCCGAGCTGTCGCAGACCCTGCTCTTCGCGCCGACCGGCGGTCCGGAGCTGCCGGTGACCGCGGTGCTGCGCGGCTCCGGGCCCCGCATCGACTTCCACCGCGACGCGACCGGCGTCCTGCGGACCATCGGGCACTCCGGCGGTTACTTGCTCGCCGTCGAGTCCGCCGGCGGCCTGGTCACCGGGCTCAGCCTGGCCGGCGGCGCCCGGCTGCCGGACGGCACGCCCGCCGACCTCCCGCTGGTCCGCTACCGCTACGACGACGCCCGGCGCCTCGTCGAGGTCGTCAACTCCTCCGGCCGTCCGCTGCGCTTCGGTTACGACCGCGACGGGCGCATCACGAGCTGGGAAGACCGCAACGGCGCCTCCTACCGCTACCACTACGACGCCGCCGGCCGCTGCGTCCGCACCGAAGGCGACGGCGGGTACCTCGACTACACCTTCGCCTACGACCCGGCCGCGCGCGTCACGCGGGCGACGAACTCGCTGGGCGCGGTCATCACCTACCACTTCACCGAGTGGGGCCAGGTCAGCCGCGAGGTCGACCCGCTCGGCCACGAGGTCCGCTACGAGTGGGACCGGCACCACCGGCTGCTGGCCCGCACCGACGAGCTCGGCGGCACCACCACCTACACCTACGACGAAGCCGGCGACCTGGTCGCGGTCGGCTACCCCGACGGAACCGGCGACTCGGCGCGGTACGACGAGAAGCACCGGCCGGTCCTCACCGTGGACGTCGACGGGGCGCGCACGACGCGGGAGTACGGCGAACGCGGCGAGCTCGTCGCGGCGGTCGACCCGGCGGGCGCCCGCACGACCTACGGCTACGACGGCGCGGGGAACCTCGCCACGATCGTCGACCCGGCAGGCGGGCGGACCACCATCGTCTCCGACGCGCGTGGCCTGACCCAGGCGATCACCGGGCCCACCGGCGCGGTGCGCACGTTCGAGTACGACGCCTTCGGCCGCCTGGTCGCGGAGACCGGCCCGGCCGGCGAGACCACCCGGTACGCCTGGACCGTGGAAGGCCGCCCGCTGCGCCGGACCGGCGCCGGCGGCGGCACCGAGCACTGGTCCTACGACGGCGAGGGCAACCTGCGCGAGCACCGGGACGCCACCGGGGCGCGGACGCTGCACGAGGTCGGCGGGTTCGACCTGCCGGCCGCGCGGATCGCGCCGGACGGCAGCCGGATGGAGTTCACGCACGACACCGAGCTGCGGCTCGTCGCGGTCCGGAACGAGCAGGGGCGCCGGTGGGAGTACCGCCACGACGCGGCGGGGAACCTGGTCGAAGAAACCGACTTCGACGGGCGCGTGCTGCGCTACGCCTACGACGCGGCGGGCAACCTGACCAGCCGCACGAACGGCGCGGGCGAGACGCTCGAGTTCACCCGTGACGCGCTCGGCCGGGTGGTCGAGCAGCGCGCCGGCGCCGAGGTGACCCGCTGGACGTACGACCCGGCGGGCCGGCTGCTGCGCGCGGTCAACGCCGACGCCGACGTCACGTTCACCTACGACGCGCTCGGGCGGGTGCTGTCCGAATCCTGCAACGGCCGCACCGTGCGGTCGGAGTACGACGTGCTCGGCAGGCGGACCCGGCGCACGCTGCCGTCGGGGCTGGTCAGCGAGTGGGCCTACGACGCGGCCGACGCGCCGGTCGGGCTGCGGGTCGGCGGGCACGCGATGAGCCTGCGCCGCGACGGCGCCGGCCGTGAGGTCCAGCGCGAATGGGGCGCCACGGACATGCGCCGGCACTGGGACTCCGCGGGCCGGCTCACCGCGCAGACCGTGACGAGCGGCCCGGCCGGGGTGGTGCACCGGCGCTCCTACGACTACCGCGAGGACGGCCTGCTCGTCGCGACGCACGACGCCGCGGCCGGGACGCGGTCGTTCGAGCTCGACCCGGTGGGCCGGATCAGCGCGGTCACCGGCGCCGCGCACACCGAGCGCTACAGCTACGACAGCACCGGCAACGTGACCGGCGTCCAGGCGGGCGCCGTCCCCGACGCGCTCGCCGGGCCACGGACGTACGCGGGCAACCGGATCACCGGCGCCGGTGCCGCCCGCTACACCCACGACCGGCAGGGCAGGCTCGTCGAGCGCACCGCACCCGGGCTCGACGGACGGCCGCACGTCTGGCGCTTCACCTGGAACGCCGAGGATCGGCTCACCGGCGTCACGACGCCCGACAGGCAGCGCTGGAGCTACCGCTACGACCCGCTGGGCAGGCGGGTCGCGAAGCAGCGCCTCGCGGGCGACGGCACGGTGGCCGAGCAGATCGACTTCACCTGGGACGGCGCGGCGCTGGCCGAGGAGCACCGGCTGACCGCGGCCCGGCAACGGCGGCTGGTGAGCTGGGACGTCGAGCCCGGCAGCGACCTCCCGCTGGTGCAGAGCGAACGGCTGCTCGGACCGGACGGCTTCCGGCAGGTGCTCGACGAGCAGTTCCACGCGATCATCACCGACGTCGCCGGCACGCCGACGGACCTGGTGCGGCTCGACGGCGTGATCGCCCGGCAGCAGCCGCAGTCGATCTGGGGCCGGGCGCTCGCCGCCGCGCCGGACGTGACCCCGCTGCGGTTCCCCGGGCAGTACTTCGACGCCGAGACCGGCCTGCACTACAACTACCACCGCTACTACGACCCGGGCACCGCGCGCTACCTCAGCGCCGACCCGCTGGGCCTGGCGGGCGGGCCGAACCCGCAGGCGTACGTCGCCAACCCGCTGGCATGGATCGACCCCTCGGGGCTGACGCCGTGCGCCGACGCCGCGTCCGGCAGCGGCGGCGGCAACCGCGGCGGGGGCGGGAACCGGGGTGGCGGCGGCAACAACAACCGCGGCAACGGACGGGGTGGCGGCGGCAACACGAGCGGGCCGAGCCGGCCGCCGCGCACGAACAACCGGCCGCCCCCGCCGTACTACGACAACCCGCTCCCGACGACCCCGCACGCGACGGTGCCGCACACACCGGACAACCCCAACGGGAGCCTTTACCACTACACCAACGAAGCCGGCATGAACGGCATCATGGGCAGCGGCCACGTGCGGCCGTCGGCGTGGACGCACGGCACGCCCGACAACCCGCTGGTCGGCTCGCACGCGCGGTACGGATCGGGCGGCTACTTCACCAACATCGCGCCCGGGCAGCTGTCGCAGGAAGGGCTGTCCCAGGCCCTGGTGCTCAACCCGGGCTCCGGCGCCAGCTTCACGCACCACATCGAGGTCAGCCCGTCCGCGCTGGAGAGCCAGGGGTACACGATCTCGCAGTCCGACCACCGGCCGGACGTGTACGTGGTGCACCACAACGACCAGCCGACGAACCACCCGAACCCCCGGCCGGTCCAGATCGGCGACGCGCACGTCAGCCACGGCCCGAACCCGCCGGGGCCGCACCTCGGCAGCAGCATGGGCCAGGAAGACTGGGGCGACGCGGCCCGCCCGCGCCCGCCGCGGCAACGCTGAACCGGAGACCCGACATGGACTACCTGCACGTGCACTGGCGGCACGAGGCCGCCGACGCCCCGGTGGACATCTACAGCGAACTCGACGACGACCGCTGGGAGGTCCGCAAGGTCGAGGTCTTCCCCGACGGCACCCTGCACCACGCCGACGACTGGAGCTCGACGGGCAAGACCGGGCTCAGCGAGGTGCCGCTCCCGTCGTTCGAGGAGATCGCCGCCCAACGCGCGCTCACCCCGGCCGTGATCGACGCGGCGGAGTTCGAACGGCTGTGGAAGCGCGCGACCGAGGGCTGACGGCCGCCGTCTTCACGGTTCCAGGACACCGAGCCGGCCGGCCGCCTCGATCACCTCGCCGAGCAGCTCCAGCCACCGGCCCACGTCGGCGGCCTGCAGGCCCTCCGCCAGCCCGAGGCCCTGGCCGCCGGCGAGGTACACCTGGGTGGCTCCGCTCTCGCGGGCCGTCACGAGGTCCTCGGCGACCTGCCGGGGCGAGCCGCCGAGGAAGGGCCGGCCCGCGCCGATCGGCTCGCGGGTGAGCGGGGTCGGCCAGGGCACCTGGTCGACGACCGCGAGGTCGCGCGGGTCGCGGCCCGCTTCCCGGGCGGCGGCGTGGAACGTGGAGACGACGTTCCGCAGCTCCGCCGCCGAGGAGGCGATCGGGACGATGCCGTCGGCGATCCGGGCGGCGCGCTCGACGGCGGCGGGCGCGTTCGCGGCCAGCAGGACCGGGATGCGGGCCTGCACCGGTTTGGGGTTCACCTCCGACGGCGCGATCCGGTAGAACTCGCCCTCGTGCCGGACCGGGTCCGGGCCCCACGCGGCCCGCATCGCCGTGATGAACTCCTCCGTGCGGGCCCCCTTGCGGGCGACCGGCACGTTCGCCGTCTCGAACTCCTGGTGCTGCCACCCCTGGCCCAGGCCGGCGACGACCCGGCCGCCGCTGAGCCGGTCCAGGGTGGCGAGCCGGCGGGCGAGCACCACCGGCACGTGCAGCGGCGCCACCAGGACCGCGGTGCCGAGCTTGATCCGCTCGGTCACGGCGGCGACGTAGTCCAGCGTCGCCAGCGGCTCGTACGTCGAGGCGTAGAACTCCGGCACCCGCTGGGGTGCACCTCCGCTCCACAACACGACCTCTTCGAGCGGGCGCAGCAGGCGTTCGAACGTCCACAGCGCGGCGTAGCCGAGCCGTTCGGCTTCCCGGGCGACCTCGACGATCGTCTCCGGGGAGGTCTGCGGTCCGGCGGTGGGCAGGGCGATTCCGAGTTCCATGGTTCCTCACAACGGGGTGGGCGCGCTCGGCGAGGTCGGCCGGGCGCGGTCGGGTTCGACGACCGGCGCGCTCCCAGCCGCCGGCGTCCAGCTCGTGGAAGGCGTGCGCGCCGAGGCCGGCGGCCCCGCGTCCCGGTCCCGCACGGTGAGGGCGGGCAGGTACGAGTCCTTTCGGGACATCAGCTCGGCCACGGCGAGCCGGTGATGCGCTCGACGGTCGTCGTGCGCCGGAAGCCGGGGACGAAGTGGGCGAGGTAGTCGGCGTTCACGGTGCCGTTCGTGGTGTCGGGCCGGTTCTTCAGGCCGTCGACGGTGGTGCGCAGGAACTCGTCCTTGAAGTTCCCCCGCGGGTGGGCGGCGACGATCTCGGCCAGCTGGTCGCCGTCCAGGTCGTCCAGGCCGAAGCCGAGCACGTCGGTCAGGACGCCGAGGTACGTGGCCGCGACCTCCGGCGCCATCCGCACGGGGATGCCGGGGGTGGTGTGCAGCGCGATCGCCGTCCAGGCGGTCTCGGCCGCGGCGGCCGGGAAACCCCGGTCCAGGAGGAACGCTCGCGCGTGGTCGGCCCCGTCGACCTCGAAGCGCTGCTCGGCGTCGGAGAACGGGGTCAGGAGGCCGGCGTCGTGGAACATCGAGGCGACGTACAGCAGCTCCGGATCGGGGTCCACGCCGAGCCTGCGCGCGTGCACCAGGCCGAACAGGAAGACCCGCCGGGAGTGGTGGTAGAGGAGGGCGCTGGTCGTCTCCCGGATGTGCCGGGTCGCCTCGGCGACCGCGGCCGTTCCCGGAATCTCCAGCCCCGCAATGACTTCGGACATGCTTCCATGCTGCTCGCGGGGCGGCGGCCGGCGCCGCCTCCGTCCGGCCGGGAACCCCTCGAATCCGGACACGGCGGCGTGCTACCAATGAACGATGCCTGCTCATCGCGTCGCGTTCCTCGTCTACGACGGGGTGACGCTGCTGGACCTCGCGGGGCCCGCGGAGGTGTTCAAGGAGGCCAACCGGTTCGGCGCCGGCTACCGGATCGCGCTGCTGTCGCCGTCCGGTGCGGACGTCACGTCGAGCCTCGGCGTCCGGATCGCGGTCGACGGCGCCGTCACCGCGCAGCCGGCGCACGACACGTTCCTGGTGGCCGGGTCCGACATCTACCCGCGCAGGCGGGTTACCGGTGACCTGGCGGACGCCGCGCGGATCCCGGCCGCGGCGGCCGGCCGGGTCGCGTCGATCTGCACCGGGGCGTTCGTCCTGGCCGCCGCGGGCCTGCTCGACGGCAAGCGCGCGACCACGCACTGGCAGGTGGCGCACGAGCTCGCCGCCCGGTGCCCGACCTGCCACGTCGAACCCGACGCGATCTACGTCCGCGACGGCACCACCTACACCTCGGCGGGCGTGACGGCCGGCATCGACCTCGCGCTCGCCCTGGTCGAAGAGGACCACGGGCCCGGCCTCGCGCGCGACGTCGCCTGCGCCCTGGTCGTGTACATGCAGCGGGCGGGCGGCCAGTCGCAGTTTTCCGCGCCGCTGCGGGGATCCCCGCCGCGCTCGCCGGCTCTGCGCACGATCACCGACCTGGTGACGGCGAACCCGGGCGGCGACCATTCGCCCGGTGCGCTCGCCAAGCACCTCAACGTGAGCACCCGGCACCTCACCCGGCTCTTCCACGACGAGCTGGCCACGACACCGGCCCGCTACGTCGAGAGCATCCGGTTCGACCTGGCCAGGGCGCTGCTCGACCAGGGGCACACCGCGACGCAGGCCGCGGCCCTCGCCGGGTTCCCCGGCTACGAAAGCCTGCGCCGGGTCTTCGCCCGGAAGCTGTCGATCAGCCCCGCCGCCTACCGGCGCCGGTTCGGCACGGCTCGCCGCTGACCGGCCAGCACCACGTCGATCAGCGAGTCGGCAGTGGCGCGGAGCCGGTCCGGGTCCTCGTAGACGCGTTCCATCACGACGATGCCCCGGGTCATGGTGACCAGCACCCGCGCCGCCTCGGCCGGGGGGAGGGCGAGCCGGTCCTCTTCGGACTCGAGCCGGTCCCGGACGAGCTCCTCCAGACCGTCGAGCAGGCCCCGCAACGCGGTCTGGATGCGCTCGCTTTCCGCCCGGGAGTCGATCGCCGTCTTGGTGGTCAGGCACCCGCGATGCGGGTCACCGGTGGTCATGGACGCGATGGTGAAGCCGAAGAAGTCCCGCAGGGCCCGGCCGACGTCGGGGTCGGCGAGCACGCGGGCCGCCTCGGCGAGGAAGTCGCGGGCGTAGTCCTCGAACACCTGCAGGAACAGGGTTTCCTTGTCCTGGTAGGCGTTGTAGAGCGAGCCGCGCAGGACGCCGGAGGCGGTCGCGATGTCCTGGATGGACGTCGCGCCGTACCCCTTCGCCCAGAAGATGTCCCTCGCCAGCTCGAGGGTGCGCCGCTCGTCGAACTGCCGCTTGCCCGCCACGGCATCAGCGTACCCCATCTTTGACAGGTCGATCAAAGATGAGTTACGTTCGAATCATGACAGTTGTGTCAAAGATGAGTTCTCCCCCGCTCGACCTGCGGGAACGCCGCACCCTGATCACCGGAGCCGGCAGCGGCATCGGCCGCGCGCTGGCCCTGGAACTGGCGTCCCGGCGGGGTGTGCTGGCGCTCGCCGGCCGCCGCGCCGGGCCGCTGGCCGAAACGGCGGCGCTGGTCGCCGAGCGCGGCGGCACCGCGTACCCGGTCACCGCCGACCTCACCGCCGACGGAGAGCCGGACCGCGTGGTCGCGGCCGCGGTCGAAGCGCTCGGCGGCCTCGACGTCCTGATCAACAACGCGGGGAACGTCCGCGCGGCGGCCCTCGAGGACATCGACGTGGCGGACATCCGTGCCATGGTCGGCCTCAACCTGCTGGCCCCCGTCCTCACGGCCCGGGCGGCGCTGCCGCACCTCCGCGCCGCGGGCGCGGCGCACGGAAACGCCGCCCTGGTCGGGATTTCCTCGGCCGCGGGATTGGTCGGCACGCCGTTCTACGCGACGTACGCGGCGACCAAGGCCGGTGTCATGCGCTTCGGCGAAGCTTTGCGGCGCGAGCTGTACGGCAGCGGCATCCACGTCGCCTCGGTCTACCCCGGCCCGGTCGACACGCCGATGATGACGACGACCCGGGCGGGCGCGGACCTCGGGTACGGGCTGCGGCCGGTCGGCGAAGTGGTCGCGGAGATCGTGGCCGGGCTCGAGGAACGCCGGATCGACATCAACACCCAGCACCCCGACCGCCGCGCGATGCAGGAGCTGAACGCGCGCGACCCGCTCGCGGTCGACGCCGCACTCGCCCCGAAGCTGGCCGAGCTCCGCGCGGCGGTCAGCACCCATCGGAGCATCTGAGCGACGCCACTCGCGCGAACGGGTCCGACCCCCGTCCCTTCCTTTACGCCGCCGGAGTTCCCGAGCATCATGGGACGACGGGGACGGGGGTGGCCGATGGGGGAAGATCCGCCGGGACACGAGGACGTCGTCCACGGCTTGGAACTGGTGCGGCAGGATCGTGCGCAGGAGGCCGCCGCGCTGTTCGAACGGGCGGCCCGGCTCGGGAACTCCGATGGCGCGCACAACCTCGGCGTCCTGTTGCTGGACGCCGACCGGGTCGCCGAAGCGCGGCACTGGTTCCGCCAGGCGGCCGAGTCCGGGAACGGCGACTCCGCGATGATCCTCGCTTCGCTGCTCCAGCAGGCCGGCCATCCGGAGCACGAGTACTGGCTGGACAAGGCTTTGGCGGCCGGCCGAGGCCCGAAGTTCGAGAAGGCCGTTCCGCCCGAGACCGCACAGGCCCGGGCCTTGAGTGCCTGGGAACGCGCGGTCCGGCTGGTCCAGGCCGGACAGCCGGGCCAGGCCGAGGCGCCGCTGCGGGAAGCGGCCGAGCTCGGTCACCTCGCCGCCATGGCCAACCTCGGCGTCATCCTGCACCGCTCGGGACGCGACGCCGAAGCCGTGACGTGGTGGCGGCGAGCGGCCGAGGACGGGAACACCGACGCCGCGTACAACCTGGGTCTCTTCCACCTCAAGGGCGACCGCACCGCCGAGGCGCAGCGCTGGCTGCGGAAGGCCGTCGACGGCGGGCACACCGAAGCGATGAACGACCTCGGCGTCGCGTTCGGCAACACCGGCGACTGGGAAGAGGCCGAGTCGTGGTGGCGACGGGCGGCGCACGCGGGCAGCGGCGGCGGCGCGACGAACCTCGGCACCCACCTCACCGCCCACGGCCGCGCAGCCGAGGGCGAACGGTGGCTGCGGGTCGCGGTCGACCGCGGCCAGCCGATCGCGGCGAACGCACTGGCGCTGCGGTGCCGGAACACCGGCCGCCCCATCCAGGCCGAGTCGCTGTGGCGGCGCGCCGCCGAGGCCGGCCACGTCGAGTCCGCCTACCACCTGGGCTTGCTGCTGGCGCTCGCCACCCGGGTCGGCGAAGCTCAGCGGTGGCTGGCCCAGGCAGCCGAGGGCGGTCTGCCCGCGGCGATGGTCGATCTCGCCGAGTTGCTGGCCGGGTCAGGCCGTGGCAGCGAAGCGGCTGCGTGGCGGACGCGGGCGAAGCAGCTCGACCCGCACGTGACCGGTCAGCTGACCGTCACCCGCGACGAACCGAGGTGAGGACCGGCTACCGCAGCTTCGTCGGCGGGGTCGTGCCGGTCCGTTCGTCGCCGTAGCCGAGCCACGTCCCGATCGGAGCGCGCTGCCCGACTCCCGGGCGGGTGTAGTCGCACACGCCGCCGGGGAACGCCGCCGTCAGCCGCTTCCGGTCCGCCGCGGTGAAAGTGACCGGGTAGTCCCGGAAGTTCAACGGCTTCAGCCGGCACTTCAGGACGTCGAGCGACAGACCCTCCCCCGCGACCATCCGCGTGTTGGCCGCCACCGGGTACTGCGCGCCGCACTGGCCGCTCGCCGGGTACGTCAGCTTCTCCGTGATCCGCGACGTCGCGGACAGGTAGCAGCCATCGCCCAGGTCGGCCGGCCGGTTCGCCAGCACCTTCTGCTGACGGCTGCGGTGCGAACCGTCGGCGTCGATCGCGGTGAGCCAGCGGTCCATCGCGTCGAGCTCGTAGGCACTGGCGGCCGCGGCTTCGGCCGGGGTGGGGTGGTTTTCGATGATGACCTGGTTGGCCGCCGTGCCGTTGGCGCGCAGAAGCCGTTGCCGCATCACGTAGGACCACTCGGTGGTGTGGATGTCGTTGCCGAACCCGGCGAAGTCGAGGTCGGTCCGCTGGTCGATGATCGGCGTTTCGCGCAGACCCTGCGACCCGGAGTTCAGGATGTCCTCGGCGTAGACCGTCTCGAGCGCCTTCGGATCGGCCGCGATCCGTTGCGGCGCGGGGGCTCCCGTGTAATCGAGGCCGCCGATTTCGGCGTTGAGGTCGACGAACTGCGCCGCGGTGATCGTCCCCGCCTTCAGCGCGGCCAAGCCGTACTGCACGCCCGTGGTGTCCAGCGGGCTGCGCACGAACCCGGTCCTCGGGTCCCGGCCGAGCTGGTTGACCAGCTGCTCGTTCGAGTTGCACTTCACCCCGCGCGGGTTGGTGACCGGATCCCACCGCGCCGGGACCGGGATGGCCGCGTTGCAGCTGCCGGTCGCGGTCGCGCGGCTGGCGAAGGTCTGGTTCCAGGAGACGCAGCTGTCGTAGCTGGCGAAGCCCGCGACGGCCTGCTTCTGCGCCGCGGTGAACGCCGCACCCGGCCCGGCGAAGTACTGCTCGAGCAGGCGGCAGTCCGACACCGGGCCGCCCACGCTCAGCGGGTCCGGGAACGAGACGCCGGGGATGATGCCGTCGACGATGCCGGGGTAGTTCTCGGCGATGTCGTACTGCTGGATCGCGCCGCCCGAGCCACCCCAGCCGATGGTGTGGGCGACCGGGCCGTAGGTTTCGACGAAGTGCTCCTTGACCATCATCGCCGCCTCGGCCGAGATGATCGGGCTGCAGTTGGTGTCGAGCACGTTCAGGGTCGACGACGCGACCGCGTAGCCCCGGGCGAGGAACAGGTCGTTGACGACCCCGCCGGTCGAGGTGCCCTGGTGGTAGCCCGCGTTGCAGCCGCCGCCGAAGGTGTAGACCAGCTTCCCGTTCCAGCCGCGGTCCGGCGCGACGGGCGACGGCGTGCCGTCGTAGAGCGCCGCCAGCTCGTAGACGGCGCGGTCGATCGTGCCGCGCTCGACGCGCACGACGTAGGGCACCGCGTGCCCGTTCACCGTGGCCGTCGCGAGGTCCGCGGGCCGGGTGGCTGGGTCCGCCAGCGGCGCGAACGCCCCGGCGGTGGTCCGGTACTGGTAGCTCACCTGCGTCGGCGCGCTGCAGAGCGGCTGTGACGCGGCGGGCAGGCCGAACGCCTGGGTCTCGCAGTAGAACGGGAGCTGCCGCGAGCCGGAGAAGACGGGCCCGGTGCTCGGGTGGTTGGTGACGCGCAGGGACGTCCGCTGGTCCGGGCCGGGCCCGCTCGCCCGGGCGGTCAGGTCGTTGGCACCGTCGCGCAGGCCGGTCACCAGGCCCAGCAGGCTGCCGTCCGGCTGGGCGCGGAAGCTCGAGGTGACGTCGCGGCCGTTCGCGCGGACCTCGACCCGCGTCCTCGGCGGGGCGGCGACCTCGACCAGGACCTGTCCCCCGCTGACGAGCGACGGCCGCGGGTTGGACACCGTCTCGATCGCCAGGCGCCGCCCGGCCGACGTGTCGGGCGCGGCCACCGCGGTCGCGGTCCCCAGCAGGAGAACCGGCGCGGTCAGCGCGGCCACGACGAAAGCACGGTTTGCCACCGGACACTCCGCTCGCTCGTGGCATCGCGTCGTCGCGACACCGGGCAGCTGCCGGTATAGCACCCGCGGCCAGGCTTGAACAACGTTCGGTTCGAGGTGGCGGGTGGCCCGCGCCCACCTGCCACGGGTTTTCGCCCGGCCGCCGTTGGGCGGTACGCCCCGGCGCACGCGTGCCGCACGATGGGGCGATGGCGGTCCGGCCTCTCCCGTACCCCTTCGGGGACACCGTCGCGCGGCAGCCCCACCCGCGGTTCGCCGAGCTGCGGAGGTCCGGCGCGCCGGTGCGCGTCACGATGCCCTACGGCGGGGACGCCTGGCTGGTGACGCGCTACGAGCAGGCGCGGTTCGTCCTCTCCGACCCCCGGTTCTCCCGCGCCGCCGCGGCCGGGGCGGACGTGCCGCGCGGACGTCCCGGCTTCGAGCCGGCCGGGAACCTGCTGGCCATGGACCCGCCCGCGCACCACCGGATCCGGTCGCTGGTGGCCACGGCGTTCACCGCCCGCCGGGTCGAGCTGCTCCGGCCCCGGATCCGGGAAATCGTCGACGCGCTCCTCGACGGCCTCACCCCGCCCGCCGACTTCGCCTCGGCGGTGGCGTGGGAGCTGCCCGTGCTGGTGATCTGCGAGCTGCTCGGCGTGCCGCCGGACGAGCGCCGGATGGTGCGCGAGTGCACCGAAACGCTCGTCGCCTCGGGCGGCTCGGTCACGCCCGCCGACGTCACCGCGGCACGGGGGAAGCTGGCAGGTGCGCTGACCACGCTGATCGCGCGACGCCGGGCCGAGCCCGCCGACGACCTGCTGACCGCCCTCGTCGCCGCCCGCGACGAGGAAGACCGCCTGACGGACGGCGAACTGCTCATGCTCGGCGTGGCGCTGCTGGCGGGTGGCCACGAAACCACGGCGAGCCTCACCGGCAGCTTCCTGGTGGAGCTGCTGTCCGACCGCGAACGCTGGACGACGCTCGTGGCCCGGCCCGAGCTGATCCCGTCGGCGATCGAGGAGCTGCTGCGGTTCGTGCCGCTGGCGACGGTCGCGGACTTCGCGCGGATCGCCGTGCAGGACCTCGAAATCGGCGGCCAGGCCATCCGGGCCGGCGACGCGGTCCTGGTCCAGCTGGACTCGGCCAACCGCGACGAATCGGTGTTCGCCTCGGCCGGCGTCCTCGACTTCGAGCGCGAGGTCAACCACCACCTCGCGTTCGGCTTCGGCGTGCACCACTGCGTCGGCGCACCGCTGGCCAGGCTGGAGCTGCGCGTCCTGTTCTCGACGCTGGTCCACCGCCTGCCGGACCTGCGCCTCGCGATCCCCGCGGACGACGTCGAGTGGCGCCGCGGCGGACTGCTGCGCGGGGTCGCGAGCCTGCCCGTCACCTGGTAGCTCACACGCGGCAGGCCACCATCGGCGCCCCGGCGGGCACCGGCTCGACCCGCACCTTCCACTCGACGAACACCACCGCCGCGCCCACCCGGGACGCGACCCCGAGCTTGCGGATGATCCGGCTGACGTGCGCCCGCACCGTGCGCTCGCTGATGGCCAGCTTGCTCGCGATCTCCCGGTCGGTCTTGTCCGCCGCGACGATCGCGAGCACCTCCAGTTCCCGGTCGCTCAGCACCCCGGACGGTCCACCCAGCACTCCGATTTCCACGTTCCCTCCCCCTCGACCCGAACCCCCGCCGCGCCCGGCGCACCGGCGGACGCACCCACGGTCCCAGGTCCCGTCGACAATCCGTCGACAGCCGTCAGCCCGGCCAGCGGCGAGCGGCGAGGTCGGCCAGCGAGGTGGTGACCAGCAGGCAGCGGCGTTGCGGGGAGAGCGCTTCGTACTTCGGGAGCATGTCGGTCTCGATCCACTTCCACCGGTCCTCGAACACCGTGATGTCGCCGCCCGGCACCACGGCCCGGAACGGTTTCCCGCCGGGCAGCGGCGAGAGCGCCTCGCGGGACATCTGATCGGGGATCAGGTCGAGGTCCTTCATGTCGCGGATCCGCGCGTAGTACGGCGCCACGACGGTTTTTTGTTCCCGCAGCAGCAGTTCGCGATTCCCCCGCCGGACGCGCACGGCGTCACCGGAGGCGATGTCCCGCCAAGCGTCCACCGGCACACCGCCGATGGCCACCAGTTCCGGCAGGCCCGCCTCCGCGAAGGCCTGGTGCTGCCAGGCGAGGTCCTCGAAGATCGCCCGCTGGGTCGCGAGCAGCACCACCTGCAGGCCGTGCGCGTAGTTCACGATGACACCGGCACTGGGATTGACCCCGATGCCCCACTTGGCGGTGTCGAACTGCTGCTGCGCCACGATCAGCCCGTGGTAGACGGCGCCGCCCGCGAGCTTCGCCATCCCGGCCCAGAGCAGGTTTTCGTTGCGGGTGAACAACCCCGTGTAGTAGGCGTAGACGCGCTCGACGATCGCCCGCTGGCGCTCGAACCCGTCGTCCGGCTTCCACAGGGCCGGATCGATGCCGGCCGCGGCCAAAGCCAGCCGCCGCCATTCGGCCACCGACCGCCGCGGTGCCGCTGTCGGTGCCGGGGGTGCCGGGCGCACCGGGGCCAGCAGCACCGGGCGCACGACCTCCGTCCGGATGGCGGTCCATTCCCGGCTCAGCAAGCGTTCGCCGGACCGGATCGCGCGCCCGCGCAGCTCCGGGTGGCGAGCGTGGAACACGACGTCGGTCAGCCAGGTCTCGTCCCGTTTTCCGCCGGAGACGAGCAGCTGGACGGCCAGGGACGCGTGGCCCGCCTTGAGCGCCGTGCGCACCAGGAGCGGCAGCCGCGCCACGGTTTCCGCCCAGTCCTCCAGCTCCCGCTCCAGGGAAAAGGGACGCTCCACATCGGACAGTTCGGCGACGGCGAACGGGCTGACCAGCCCACCCGGGCCGGCTAGGAAAGATCGGTCAGCCACAGCCAGCCCGTCCTTCCCGCGTGCTTCCCGCCGGTCACGGTCACCTTCGTCCAGAACCACGCCTGCGACGGCACGAGCGACCTCGGGCGGACGTCGATCCGCTGCAGCGGCGTGCCTTTCGGCAGGGTGGCGATCGTGGCGCGGGTGACCGGGTTGTCCCACAGCCGCGCGCTCTTCGCCGTCACCTTGCGGCTCTCGGCGATCGGCACGGCTTCCGGCCGCGTGTCGACGGATGTCTTGCTGTCGTTCCACAGCCGGGCCGCGGCCAGGAAGGTCGGCGACGGCACCCCCGCCGACGCGACCTCGAACTTCAGCAGCTCCGGCGGCCGGCCGTCCGGCCAGCTCCAGCCCCAGCGCACCGAACCGTAGTAGGTGCCCTTCTGGTTCCCGCGGTCGCGACGGCCGCCGTCTCGAACTGCTGGCTCCACACCCCCGTGTGCTCCGCGTCCGCCGACGTGAAGGCGTCGCCGGAAGTCAGGTTCGGCTGGTCGTCCATCGACGCACCGGTCGTCTGCCACCCGCCCTTCGCGTCCTTGCGACGGGACCCGGGGGTCGCCGGGGCGTACCACGGCACCGGGCTCCGCGGGAGCTGGTCGATGTGCGCGCCGTCGCCGGGAACCAGCCGGCTTTCGGCGGTCCGCCGCTCCTTTTCGGTGTCGGTGTACTTGTTGTACGGCACGCCGTTCTTGATCGAGCGCGCGACCTGGACGAACTCGATCCGCTCGGCGTCGACGAACGCGTTGGGCCGGAACGAGAGGGTGATGCCCGCCCCGTGCCCGACGAGCAGTTCGCTGCCGGCCGGGAACACCTCCTGGAGGACGAACCGGTCCGCCGTGAACGAGCCGGCCCACGTCCGCACGGTGGCGACCCGGGCCGGTGCCCGCCCGGACGGGCCTTCCCGGTCCACCGCCGGCTCGGGCATCGGAGCGTGCGTCCACTCCCACTCCCACCGGGGTTCGGGGAGCGTCCAGCCGCGCACCTCCCTCACTCCTTCCGGCCGTTGAGCGACGGGGCGAGCGTCGAGCCGTTCGGCGACGGCGCCGTCCCGACCGCCGGCGGCGAGGCGGGCCGGGGCACCCGCAACGGCTGGGTGCCGGTGACGACGGGCCGCGGGTGGGCGGGCGATTCCTTGACCCGCTCGCCGGTGGCCGACTGCCAGTTGTTGATCACCGAGCGGGCGTCGCTGACGAGGTTGTTCTTGCCGGTGAACAGGCTCGCCGCGGTCTCCTCGGTGTCGAACAGGCCGAGCTCGATGCCGCGCAGCAGGGTCGACATCGGCTCGGCGAGGTCGAACAGCTCCCGCGAGCGCAGGGCCGGGGTGATCCCCACCTTCTGGCCGAGCGCGCCCAGCCGGTCGGCCGCGTTGCTCGCCTGCGCCTGCAGATCGATGATGACCGACGTGTCGGTGTCGATGGTCAGGTGGAACCAGTTCAGCATCGTCACGTAGGCGAACTCTTCGCGGGCGAGCGCGCCGCCGCGGCGGCGGTTGCCGAGGAGGTCCTTGATCGCGGTGGAGAGCAGGGCGATGTAGCCCGGGTCGGTCGGGTTGGGGCCGCTGTTGTTCGCCGTGTTCTCCAGGCCGATCCAGACCTGGCGCAGGAACTCGCTCCACTTCTGCCGGAAGTCGAGGTTCACCGGGCCGGTCATGGCCTTCCAGTCGGTCAGAGGGCCCGAACCGGCCCACACCGGCGGCACCGGGTGGGCGAGGTCCAGGCCGAACATGCGCCAGTACGCGTTGCGCCGGTTGGTCCGGTCGAACGGGCGGACGTCGCTGAGCACGCTGGCCACCGAGAACGTCGGGCTGTCCCGGAAGAACAGCTGCTCGGTCGCGCGCAGCCAGGCGATGCTGTCCGGCGACAGCACGCCCATCGTCTCGCCGACCAGGAGCCGCCGCACGACCTCGGCGAAGATCTCGACGATGCCCGTGCTCTCCAGGACGTACGCGTAGGCCAGGTGGTGCCACAGCAGCGGCGGGCAGAACAGCTGGTTCGGCCGCCCGCTCCACTCGAACGGCCCGCCGGAGTTGATCCCGGACGGGGCCAGGAACGCGTTGAGCCCGTCGGTCGAGGTGAACGGGTCGTCGTCGCCCGGCTGGGTCGGCAGGTCGAGCGCGTCGAGCACCTTGTCGTCGAAGAACGTGGTGAAGAAGACGAGGTCCGCCTGCCCGGTCGGGTCCGGGATCTGCGGTGTCCGGCGGGCGCCGCCCCACACCTCGTCCAGGAAGTACGCGATCTGCCAGGGATGCAGGCGGAACACCCGCTGCGTACCGAGGGTCTTGGCCAGTGGAAAGAACATGACGCTGTCTCCGTTGTCTATTCGAGGATTCCGCCGGGCACCGGTTCGCGGCACGGGCCGATCGCGACCGGCACCCCGCCGAGCGAGGTGAACAGGACGATCGAGTCGATCCGCTGGTCGTCCTGGATCGCCTTCGGGCCCTGGTCGATGGGCACGGCCTGGCCTTCCACCAGCCCCTCCAGCACCTGCACGACGTTGTTCGCCGCACGGACCTTCGCCACCGTCGCGGCGCCGAGGCGCTTGAAGGTGAGCTTGCCGGGTTCCCGGTCGACGTCGACGGTCGTCAGCTGGAAGACGCTCGGCGCGCGCCTGCCGAGCGCGAAGCCGAGGAAGTTGTAGGCGAAGCGGACCCGGTCCTGCTCCGCGGTGTCGGTGTCGTCGGTCGCCGTGACCGCCACCCGGTCGCCGGCGGTGCCGTTGCGCTGCTGGGCCAGTTCGCCGATCGACTTGGTGAGGGAGACCAGCTGCGTCAGCATGGCGTCGCGGTCACCCGCGGGTTCGACCTCCGCGGCGGCCTGTTTCCCGCGCCCGGCGACGGCGCGGGACTCGGTGGTCTTCGGGTTGGTCATGGCGTTCCTCGTTCCGGTCAGGCTGCACGATGGGGGGCGAGCGGTGCGGCGTCCGCACCGACGGAGGTGACCCAGGCCAGCAGGGCCGCCTGGTGGTCCGCCGCGGCTTCGGGAGCGAGCACCGCGCGCGTGGACAAGAGGGCGAGGATCCGCAACGGCTCGCGCCGCCGCAGGTAGGCCGAGGTGAGCAGCGACGGGCCGGCCTGCCGGGCCAGTGCGTCCAGCGCCGCCGGCGAGACCCGGCCGGGGTCGAGCAGCGCCGAAAGGGGCTTCCCGCCGAACGCCGCCATCGGCTGCCGGGTGCACACGTCGACGACGTCCCCCAGCACCGGGAGGCTCGCCCGGGCCAGCTCGCCCGTGTCCCCGGGGGCGCGGTCGACCGGGTGCCGGTGCTGCCACGCCGCCGCGAGGTCGTCCCACGGTCCGGCGCCGAACCAGCGGCGGCACAGCTCGACGTTGAACATCACCCGCAGGAACGGGAACGGGTGCGGATCGCCGAACCGGTCCCGGTACACCGCCGACGTGGGACCGTCGACGACGTTGGCCAGCGCGGCGACCGGTGCCCAGCCCGCCTGCGCGAAGGCGTGGACGTCGCCGGCGATCTCCCCGGCCCAGTCCCGCCAGGTCTGCGCCAGCTCGGCGGACCGCGGCGCGAGCCGGGCGAAGAGCGCGTCCGCGAGCTCGGTGTTCCAGCCGGTCAGGTGCGCGACCTGGTGGCCGGTCTCGTGCAGCAGCGCGGTCGGGTAGGCCAGGTTGTGCCGGGTGAGCTTGATCGCCGCGGCCGGCGAGGGGTGGCTGTGGTCCCACAGCCGGATGCCGGCCCGCAGGATCGACGCGCCCAGCCCGTGGTCCAGGTACACCAGGGCGGGCGGCGGCTCGAGGCCGACGCGGGTCAGGATCGCGGCCATGCTGTCGCCCGCGAGCGTGTCGTAGCCGCGCAGCACCGCCCGCAGCGCCGGGTTGGTCCGGCTGTTCACCGCGTGGCCGTAGAAGTCGAGGATGGTCTCCACCTGCAGGTACCTCGTGCGCAGCTTGAGCACCGCCCGCCGCACCGCACCGGGGTCGCCGCCGTGGCCGAGCATCCGGCGGGCCGCCTTGCCCTCGGCCACCAGCACGGCGACCAGGTCGGACAGCCGGGCGCGGACCCGGCGCTGCAGGTAGTCCTCCAGCGCCTGCCACGCCTCGGGTGCGGCGACCGCGTCGAGATCGGCGAGCGCCTCCACCGCGAGCTGCCAATGGGCCAGCTCCGCTTCCGTCTGCCGGTCCGCCGCCTCAGTCACGGTGGCGCCCCGGTCTGATCGCGACGGCCGGGTCGCTCGCGGGGGTGCCCGCGGCGAGCGCCGCCCGGTCGGCGAACCCGAACGTGAACGTCAGGGTGGCTCCCGGTGCCGGGTCCTGGGCGGCCTTCGCGAGGGTGGCCGCGGCGGCGGGGAGCTGGTCCGACACCGTGCGCAGGACGCCGTCGACGAGCTTCTGGGCGAGCCGGGCCGCGGCACCCGCCTCCGCGGTGATGCCGTGCTTGGTCATCAGCTTGGTCAGCCTGCCTTCGACCGCCCGCACGGCGGCCGGGCCGAGCAGCCGGCGGACGATCGCGACCACCTGGACGAAGTGCCGCCGCTGGAGGTGCGCGGCGAGCTCGTGGGTGTCCCGCTCGCCGAACACGAGGTTCAGCCGGAGCACCGGTTGCGGGGCGGTGAGGTCGAACAGCACCCCGAGGAAGTGCTTGCGGTGCACCGGACGCCCGTGGTGGCGGAAGCGGAAGTAGCGGCTGCCCGGGCGGCGGTGCCGCCCCGGCCGGCCGTGGTGCCCGACGTGCGCCAGACGCGGGTTGCCGGCCAGCACGGTCGCCGCGGACTCGGTGAGCTCCTCGAACTCCTCGGCCGCGGCGACCGGTCCGTCGGTGGATTCGAACGCGGAGACGTGCCCGAGCCCGCCCCCGGGGAGGAGCTCGTACAGCTCCACTTCGCCGTCGACGGGCCAGGCCTCGGCGCCGTCGTCGAGCAGCCGCTGTTCGAGTGAGTCGCCGCCGGAGAGGATCACCGCGCGGGCCATGGGCCGGGTGATCCGCACCGGGATGACCCGGCTGTACTTCTTGTAGCGGAAGCACGGCCTGGTGACGCGCGGCATCATCAGCCACACCCCGTGCTCGCCGTCGGCGCCCGGCTCGGCCAGTTCGGGCCGCAGCACGGTCGCGGGCAGGTGGCGGGCGGCCGCCTCGGCGAACGCGTCCTGGATCTCGGTTTCCAGCAGCAGCTCGTTCTCCAGCGACTCGGGCGGCAGGGTCAGCACCTTGCGCACGGTGTCCTCGGCCGCCGCGGCGAGCGCTTCGCCGCCCAGCGTCGCGTCGCCGCCACCGGCCTCCAGGCCGAGCAGGCCCAGCCCGGCGCTCGCGATGTGCCGGGACAGCAGGTTCGCCGCGTCCTGGCCGACCATGCTCGCGATCAGCTGCGAGAGCGGCTTGGCGATCCCGCCGACGATCCGGTCGCGGCCGATCATCCGGACGCCCATGCGGATCAACGGCATCGCCGCCATCACCACGGGGATGAACTGCTCGAGCTGCGCGACGGGCGGGACGCCGGGGTCGGCCTCGGTCAGCTCGCGGGCCAGCCGGACGCGGGCCGAGTCCAGTTCGTGCGCGGCCGAGGGCGCATACGGGTCCTCGCCCGACGGCTGCAGCTCGGCCAGCAAGTGCGCGGCGGTGGCGTCGTCGGGTGCGGTCACCAGCTCGGCGAGGCTGCGGTCGAACGTGTCCGCGAGCTCCTCCTCGTGGCTGCCGGTCTCGCCGCGCAGCTTGGCGGCGAGCTGCGTGGCCAGCGGGCGCAGCGATTCGGGGAGCTTGCCGATGGCGGTGTCGAGCACCTTGGCCAGCAACGGTTTGACGAGCTGGCGCAGCTTCCCGAACAGCGGCCCGAGTGCGAGGTTCCCGACGACGGAGATGCCCTTCTTCGCGAGCTTGACCGCGCCCTTCGCGAGTTTCTTCGCCTTGTCCAGCAGCTTGCCGAAGAACAGCTGCTGCACGTCCGCCGGGTCGGTGAAGCCGTCGATCCCGGTGGCCGCCTCGATCTCGCCCTCCTGCAGCGAGTCCGCCGGGCGGTCGCCGAAGTACGCCTCCAGCGCGCCCAAGATCCGGTCGGCCTCGCCGGCCAGGTGCTCCAGCCACTGCGTGGTGTCGGCGGTGGCGAGCGTCGGCGCCTCCGAGTCGTTCGACCAGGTGCCGACCGACTTGAGGTGCCGGGCGGCGGCCTCGTCCGCGAGCGCCTCCAGTGCCTCGGTGAAACCGGGGTCTTCGAGCTCGGCGAGCAGGGCGTCGGCCGACTCGGCGGCGCGGTCGCCGTCCCCGGCGGCGACCGCGGCTTCCGCGAACGGGGACCGCAGCACCTGACCCGGCGGCGGCGCCGCCACGGGTTCGGCCATGCCGGCCAGGCTCACCGGCGCGAACGGCGACGTCGCGCCCATCTCGGTGGTCACTTCTTCGCCGTACGGGTTGAGCACGGGCATGCTCATCGGGAACCTCCACAGCTGACGTCCATTCCGGACGGACGATGTGAATTCAGCCTGACACGCCCGCGAAGGTGGTCACCAGTGGCGTTTCCGCCACACGCGAAGAGGGCCCGACCCCGGGGTGGGGTGGGCCCTCTTCGTGGTGCCGGGTCAGGAAAGTTTCAAACCCGGCTTGGTGATGTCCAGCCAGACGGCGACGTCGAGGATCCGCTCGAAGGTGTAGCGGGCCGCGGGATCCACGTCGGCCGGCTTCCGGCCCGCCGCCTCCGCGACCTTCCCCGCGTCGCACATGAACAACGCGTCGGTGTTCGGCTCGGCGAGGACGTCCCGGACCTGCTGCTGGAGCGCCGCCACGTACTGGAGGTCCTGCGTCGAGGGGTAGCCGCTCTTGCGGCGGCCGGCCACCGAGTCCGGGAGCAGGTCCCGCGCCGCCGCGCGGAGCAGGCTCTTCTCGTGGCCGTCGAACGTGTGCATCGACCACGGGACGTTGTACAGGTACTGCACCAGGCGGTGGTCGCAGAACGGGACGCGGGTCTCGACGCCCGCGCGCATCGCCATCCGGTCCAGGCGGTCCTCCAGCGTGCGCATGAAGCGCGTCAGGCCGAGGTAGGCGATCTCGCGTTGCTTGCGCCGTCGGGTGTCCTCGCCGTCCAGGTGGGGGACTTCGGTGAGCGCGTCGTGGTAGCTGTCCTTGGTGAACCCGGGGAGGTCGACCAGGTCGATGAACTCCTGCGTCATGTACGACGACGTGTTCAGCTGCGGCCACGCGACGAACCAGGGGAAGTTGCCGCCCGAGTAGACCGCTTCGGCGTGGTGCCAGAGGTGGCCCATGAAGACCTCGTCGGCGGCCTCCCCGCTCAACGCCACCGTGACGTGTTCCTTGAGTGCCTTGAACAGCAGGAAGATCGAGCTGTTCATGTCCCCCATGCCGTAGGGCGCGTCCCACGCGGCCACGACCTCGCGGCGCACCTCCGGGTCGGACAGGGCGCGGTGGTCCAGGACGAGCTGGTGGTGCTCGGTCCCCACGTGCTCGACGACGTCGGCGATGTAGGGGCCGTCGGCGCTCCCCCGGATGCTGTCGGCCTTGAAGTTCTCGGTCTGGTCGGGGAAGTCGACCGAGAACGTCCGCACGACCTCGCCACGCGGGCGCAGGCTGCGGTCGGCCAGGCCGGTGAGCACGCTGGAGTCGAGGCCGCCGGACAGCAGCACGCCCCGGGGCACGTCGGCCACCAGTTCGTGCGCGACGTTGTCCTCGATCATCTCCTGGACCGTGCGGATCGTGCTTTCGCGGTCTTCGGTGTGCGGCTCGGCGGTCAGCCGCCAGTAGGTGTGCTCGCGCAGGCCGGACCGGTCCACGGTGATGACCGTGCCCGGGCGGGCGATCTTGATGCCGGACCAGACGCCTTCGTCGGTGGTCGGGAACCCCAGCAGCAGCCGGCGGATGCCGTCGGTGTCGACCACCGCCTCCGCCAGCGGGTGCGCCAGGATCGCCTTCGGCTCGGAGCCGAACAGGACGCCGTCCGGGGTCGGGAAGTAGTGCAGCGGCTTGGTGCCCAGGCGGTCGCGGATGAGGACCAGGCGCTCGGTCCGGCCGTCCCACAGCCCGATCGCGCACATGCCGACCATCCGCTCGGCGACCGCCTCGCCCCACTCCAGGTACCCGCGCAGCACCACTTCGGTGTCGCTCGCGGTGCGGAAGCGGTGCCCGCGCCGGCGCAGTTCGTCGCGCAGTTCGACGAAGTTGTACGTCTCGCCGCTGTAGGTGAGCACGACCTCGCCGTCCG
Organism: Amycolatopsis sp. NPDC098790; assembly: GCF_044759945.1. NCBI lineage: Bacteria > Bacillati > Actinomycetota > Actinomycetes > Pseudonocardiales > Pseudonocardiaceae > Amycolatopsis > Amycolatopsis sp. NPDC098790. The sequence goes on along the minus strand of NZ_JBIWAI010000002.1, from coordinate 330,504 downwards.
GGGTGTCGACCGACATCGGCTGGGTGCCGCCGGGCAGGTCGATGATCGACAGCCGGCGGTGGCCGAAGGCGGCGTGCGTGCCGGTCCAGATCCCCCATTCGTCCGGGCCGCGCTGGCGCATGCTGTGCGTCATGGCCTCGACGGCAGGCCGTTCCCTGGTCAGATCACGGTCGAACGACACCCAGCCGGCAACCCCGCACATGTCTGCTCCCTCCGTTGCGGCGCAGCGTATCCGGGCGCACCGGGCGGCGACAACGAACATAGGGGTTGGGGTCACCGGGCGTGCGTGGTGTCCTTGGGCTGGAGGTGGATCCGTTGACAGCACACGAGTACCGGTCCAGGTTCACCGAGTGGGACCGGCGGTCCTGGGTGCGCTCCAAGCCCCACCGGGACGCCCCGTTCACCGCGCGCGGGCAGTACTTCTCGGCGGATCTGTGCCCGCTGTCGGCGTGCCCGCGGGTCCAGGCGGCACCCGCCGGCGTGCGCGCGGCCATCCTCGTCCACAGCCTCTACCTGCACCTGGAGTTCACGGTGCAGCTGGAGATGGGACCGGTCAACGAGATCTGCGCACTGCTGCACTCGCCGGGCTTCCTGCCGTGGCTGCCCGCCGCCATGAAGGACGACGTGCTGCGGATCTACACCGACGAAGCCGGCCACGCGGAGATGTCCAACACGCTCAAGTCGGCGGTCATGGCCGAGACCGGGGTGGTCCCGATCGAGCACCGGCCGCGGTTCCTCACCGAGCTGGCCGCGTTGTACTCGGCCGAGCTGCCCGCGTACCGGCCACTGGTCAAGCTGTTCTTCGCGATCGTCTCGGAAACCCTGATCACCGGCACGCTCACCAAGCTGCCGAAGGATCCGTCCGTGCAACCGGCCGTGCGCGAGCTCGCGCAGGACCACGCCGCGGACGAGGGCAAGCACCACGCGTTCTTCCGCCAGCTGTTCGAACTGCTGTGGCCGAGGATGCCGCTGCCGTTGCGCCGCAAGATCGGCGGGCTGCTGCCCCGGGTGATCCACGCGTTCCTCTGGCCGGACGAGCCGGCGCTGACCAGCGTGCTGCGGAGCATGCCGGGCGAGTTCGACGACCCGGCGCGGATCGTGGCCGAGATGTCGGCGTCGGCGCGGACGCGCGATGCGGTGCTGCACAACGCGACCCCGACGCTGCGCATGCTCCGGAGCAACGGGGTGTTCGCGGATCCGGTCGTGTCACGGGCATTCGTCGACGCGGGACTGATCGCATGATCCGCGACTACGTGCTGGCGCTGCTGTCGGTACCGCTGGCGGCCGAGTCCGAGCCGGCCCGGTTCGCGTCCGGCTCGCCCACGCAGTGGGGTGAGGCGCTGGCCGGCTGGCTGGCCCGTGCGCGCCAGCTGGACGGCGGGCTGGACTTCGACGTGTCCCCGCACCCGGCGGGCCTGACCCTGCGGACTCGGCTTCCGTTGGCGGCCAACGTGACCTTGGCCTTGGTGACCGAGCCCGACGCCGTGCCGGAAGCCGACGGCGATCTGCTCGTCGTGCTGGCGTGTTGTCCAGAGTGGACTTTCGAGTGCTCCGGTGACGTTCTGGTGGTGGAGCCGCGCTGGGCGGCGGGACTGCTGCTCGACGACGCCACGCCCCTGTTCTGGGGCGTGTCCGCCGCCGAGCAGCAACCGTCAGTCTTGGACGCCCGCTAGCGTCGCGCGTCGCAACTCAGTGAACGACTCGTTGACCTCGTCCGACGACATGGCTCCGGCGAAGTCCGCGGTGGCAGGGCCGGCGGTCCCGCCAAACGTCTTGAATGAGTCATTCAGGACCTCGGAGGTCCTGAATGACTCATTCAAGACACTCGGGCTTCGCTTCGGCGCCCCGGAACGCCGACTTTGCCGGGCCCTGCCGTCGTCAGGGCAAGCGTCGCCCGGCGTCAGTACTGGACGCCCGCTAACCGTTCCAGCTCCGGCACGATCCCCGCGGGCGCCGGGACTTCCGTCACCTGCGCCCGCACCTTCTCCGCCGACACGGCGAACGACGGCTCGTCGAGCAGCCTCACCAGCTGCGCACGCAACTCCTCGGCGGTGACCTGCTCGTGCTCCAGCACCAAACCGGCCCCCTGCTCGGCCAGCAGGTCGGCCAGCCCCGCCTTGTCCCACATGTTGCCCGGGATCACCAGCTGGGGCACCCCGTGCGCCACGGCGTTGCCGGTCGTGCCCGCGCCGCCGTGGTGGAGCACCGCCGCGCACGTCGGGAGCAGCGCGTCCAGCGGGACGAAGTCGAACAGCCGCGCGTTGTCCGGCACCACCGAGGCCGCCGAAGCCTGCTGGGCGGTCAGCGTCGCGACCACCTCGACGTCCAGCCCGGCCACCGCGTCGAACAGGTCCTCGGCCGAGAACCGGTCCGCGCCCCACAAGTCCCGGCGCGACATGCCGAGCGTGACGCACACCCGGCGCCGGGCCGGCGGCTCGGACAGCCACGGCGGCACCACCGACGGCCCGTTGTAGGGCACGTGCCGCACCGGCAGGTAGTCGACGCCGGTCGGGAAGCGGGTCCACGGCGGTAGCGGGTCGAGCGTGCGCTGCCCGAGGACCAGCTCCTCGTCGAACGTGCAGCCGTACCGCGCCAGCTTGCCCGACAGCCACTCCGCCATCGGGTCCGCTCCCCCGGCGCCGCCCAGCTCGGTGAACAGGCCGCGCATCCGGGCCCAGTGGTCGAGCCCGAACAGCATCCGGACGTGCGCCGCCCCGCTGGCTCGCGCGGCGATCGGGCCCATGTACGTCAACGCGTCCCAGACGACCAGGTCCGGCCGCCAGGACCGGGCGAACCCGACGACATCGTCGAGCACGGCATCCTGGGCGAGCCGCTCCAGCCCGTACGAGCACCACGTCGTGAACACGCCCCGGACGTAGTCCAGGGTGAGCCGCTCCGGCCGCGTCTCGGTGACGTCGAACTCCGAGCCGAAGACCGTCTTGCTCGCGGGCCGTTCCTGGGCCTTCCGGCTCAGCCCGGCCAGGTCCAGCGCCGGCCCCACCGGGACCGCCGGCAGTCCGGTGTGGACGATGGCGTCGGTGAGGTCCGGCTGGGCGGCGATCCGGACGTCATGGCCGGCCGCGCGCAGCGCGTGCGCCACCGGCACCAGGTTGTACAGGTGCGCGTTCGCCGCCAACGTCGTGAACAGGACCTTCATCGAACTCTCCCAACCATTCTTCGATCGCGTGTGCGGTGTCGCCGGCGTGCTCCTGCACCATCGTGAAGTGGTCGCCGGGCACGTCCAGCACCGTCGGCCAGCCCGGCCGCAGCCCGGCCGAGCCCTCGGGCCGGACGAAGAGCACGGGTGCGGTGGTTTCCGGTGCCGGGTGCCCGCCGAGCAGCCGGAGGTACTGGCCCATCGCCGACAGCCGGGTGCCGGTGAACGGGCCGAACAACGATTCTCTTTCCGACAGCCCCCGCAGCACGCGCTCGAAGAGCCCGTCGACCTCGCCGACGTGCGTGTCGAGCAGGACGACCCCAGCAGGCCGGACGCCCCGCTGTTCCAACGCGTTCGCGGTGGCCAGCGCGAGCACGCCGCCCCAGGAATAGCCCAGCAGCACCTGTCCGCGGGGATCGCCTGTCAGTGCGGATTCGGCGAGCGCACCGGCCAGAGCGTCCACTGTGGCCGGTAGTGGCTCACCTTCGGCGAAGCCAGGCACCGACATCGCCCGCACCTCGCGGACGTCACGCCAGTGCGCGGCCAAACGGGCGTACTGCTGGACGCCGCCCATCACCATCGGCGACGGGAAGCAGAGCAGGCCGGTCGGATTCGGCCCGGTGACCAGGGGCACCTGCCGCGGGAGCCGCGCCGGCGAGGTGAACGTGGGCCGCAAGCCGCCGGCCGCCTTGATCAGCGCGAGGCCTTCGGGGACGCGGCCGTCCGCGACGGCCCGGCGGAACAGGTCGCCGAGCAGGTCCGTCGCCGCGGGTGCTTCGGTGCCGAGTTCGGCCAGCAGGTGCCGGGCGAGCCCGGCGGGCGTGTGGTGGTCGAACACCGCGCTGGCGGGCAGCCGCAGGCCGGTCGCCGCGTTGAGGCTGTTGCGCAGTTCCATCGCGGTCAGCGAGTCGAACCCGACCTCCAGGAACGCCTGCTCCGGCGCCACCGCCTCGGGCCCGGCGTGGCCGAGCACGGCGGCTGCGTGACCACGCACCAAGTCCACCAGGGTCTTCTCCCGCTCGGCCACGGGCATGGCGGCCAGCCTGCGGTTGAGACCGTCCACATCGGACCGGACGACCGGGCGCGAGACCCGGGCCCGCCGCTCCAGCTTCGCGGGCACCACCATCGGCAGCCCGGTCGCCAGTGCGGCGTCGAACAGCGCCAGCCCTTCCGCGGTGGACAAGCCCTTGAGCCCGGACCGGGACAGCCGCGCGGTGTCCGCGGTGGCGGTCATCCCGCTTTCGTCCGCCCAGAGCCCCCAGGCCAGCGAGACCGCGGGGAGTCCCCGCGCCTGCCGGTGCGCCGCGAGCGCGTCCAGGGCGGTGTTCGCCGCCGCGTAGTTGCCCTGGCCGGCCGAGCCGAGGACGCCCGCGCTGGAGGAGAACAACACGAACGCGGCCAGGTCCAGCTCGCGGGTCAGCTCGTGCAGGTGCCAGGCGGCTTCGGCCTTCGGCCGGGAAACCCGGTCCAGCCGGCTCGGGGTGAGCGACTCGATGACGCCGTCGTCGAGCACCCCGGCCGCGTGCACGACCGCGGTCAGCGGGCGCTCGGCGGGGATCCGCGCGAGCAGTGCCTCGACGTCGGCGCGGTCGCCGACGTCGCAGACGACCACCTCGGCGTCCAGGTCGACCGGCGGGTGGTCCTCGCGGCGCGCGGTCAGCAGCAGGTGCCGCACGCCGTGTTCGGCCACCAGGTGCGCGGCGATCCGGCGGCCGAGCGTGCCGGTGCCGCCGGTGATCAGCACCGTGCCCTTCGGGTCGAGCGGCGGAGGCACGGTCAGCACGACCTTGCCCACGTGCCGGGCCTGCGCCATGAACCGGAACGCCTCCCGCGCCTGGCGGACGTCCCACAGCTTGGTGGGCGACGGATGCAGCTGCCCGGCCTCGAACATCGCGAGCACGTCGGCCAGCATCCGGCCGATCCGCTCGGGGCCGGCTTCGGCCAGGTCGAACGCCTGGTAGCCGACGTCGGCGGGTTCCCGGATGTCGGTCTTGCCCATCTCCAGGAACCGGCCACCCGGGCGCAGCAGCCGCAGCGACGCGTCGACGAACTCACCCGCCAGCGAGTTGAGCACGAGGTCGACCGCGGGGAACTTCCTTTCGAACTCGAGGTCCCGGGACGAGGCGATGTGGTCGTCCGGCAGGCCCAGCGCCCGCAGGGCGTCCCACTTGCCCGGGCTCGCCGTCGCGTACACCTCCGCACCCCGCTGCCGGGCGAGCTGCGCGGCGGCCATGCCGACTCCGCCCGCCGCGGCGTGCACCAGCACCGACTGTCCGGTTTGGACCTCGGCCAGGTCGGTGAGCGCGTACCAGGCCGTCAGGAACGCGACCGGGATCGCGGCGGCGTCGGTCCAGGACCAGCCTTGCGGGATCCGCGCCAGCATCCGGTGGTCGGTGACCGCCACCGGGCCGAACGCGCCGGAGAACAAGCCGAGGACGGCGTCACCCGGAGCCAGGCCAGCCACGTCCGGGCCGATCTCGACGACCACGCCCGCGGCTTCGGCGCCGATCGCCCGGTCGCCCTCGGGTACCAGGCCCAGCGCGACCATGACGTCCCGGAAGTTCACCCCGGCCGCCCGGACCGCGACCCGCACCTCGCCGGCGGCCAGCGGCCGGTCGGCCTCGGGCGCTTCCCCGAGCGAGAGGTCCCGCAGGGCACCCCCGCCGCTGTGCAGCCGCCACGAGCCGGCCGGTGGCCGCAGCTCGTCGGTGAGCCGTTCCAGCCGGGGCGCCAGCAGTTCGCCGTCGCGGACCGCCAGCTGCGTCTCGCCGGCGCCGAAGGCCGCGGCGACGGCGCTTTCCGGCAGCTCCCCGTCCAGGTCCAGCAGGCCGAACCGGTCCGGGTGCTCCGACTGCGCGGACCGGACCAGCCCCCAGACCCCGGCGTTGACCAGGTCGGTGACGTCGTCGCCGGGCCGGGCCGCCACCGCCGCCCGGGTCACGAACACCAGCCGCGCGGCGGTGTCCCGGGTCAGCCAGTCCTGCATCAGGCCGAGTGCATCGGCGGTGCCGGTGAAGTCCTCGGCGAACACGACCTCGGCCGCCGGCCCGGCCGCCCGCACCGGGACCCAGTCGAGCCGGTACAGCGAGTCCGGCCGCACACCGGTCGCGGGCCGGAACGACAGCGACTCCACCGACGCCACCGGCGAACCCGTGGCGTCGGCCAGTTCCAGCGAGAACCCATCGGTGCCGGCCGGTGTCAGCCGCACCCGAAGCTTCGACGCCCCGGTGGCGTGCAACGACACCCCGGCCCACTCGAACGGCAGCAGCATGCCCCGGCTCGCGATGCCCAAGACGTGCAGGGCGGCGTCCAAGGCCGCCGGGTGCAGGCCGTAGCGGGCGGCGTCGCGGATCTCCGCGGGCAGGGACACCTCGGCGAACAGCTCGTCGCCGCGCTGCCAGGCCGCGTCCAAGCCCCGGAACGCTTCGCCGTACGCCAGTCCCGCCCCGGCCAGCCGCTCGTAGAGCCCGTCCAGGTCCAGCGCGACGGCGTCGGCAGGCGGCCACTGGCTCAGCTCGAAGTACCTCGACGGCTCGGCCGTCACCAGGCCGGTCGCGTGCCGGGTCCAGGTGTCGGTGTCCGACCGTCGAGAGTGGACGGTCACCGGCCGGGCGCCGGACGGATCCGGCGCGCTCACCGTGACCTGCACCTGCACGCTTTCCCCGGCTGGCAGGGCGAGGGGCGTGGTCAGGGTCAGCCGGTCGAGCGTGCCGCAGCCGACCTGGTCGCCCGCGTGCCGGACCAGCTCGACGAACCCCGTGCCCGGGAACAGGACCGTGCCGGCCACCACGTGGTCGGCCAGCCAGGGCTGGGTGCCCGGGGACAGCAACCCGGTGCACACCACGCTGTCGGACTCCGCCAGCGTCACGGTCGCGCCGAGCAGCGGGTGGTCCGCGGTGTCCAGGCCGGCCGAGCGCACGTCGGCGGACCGGGCGCCGTCCGGCCAGTACCGCTCACGCTGGAAGGGGTACGTCGGAAGGTCGACAAGGTGCGCGCTCGCAGGGAATTCCCAGCCGACGTCGACGCCGTGGACGTGCGCCTCGGCCAGCGAGGTCAGGAACCGCCGCAGGTGTCCCTCGCCGCGGCGGAGCGAGCCGACCGCGACGGCGCCGATGTCGGCGAGGCTCATCGTGAGCACCGGGTGCGCGCTGGCCTCGACGAACACGGCGTGCCCGTCGGCCATGGCCGCCCGGACCGCGCCCTCGAAGTCGACCGGCTCGCGGACGTTGCGGAACCAGTAGCCGGCGTCCAAGGCCGTCGGGTCGACCAGGGACGCGGTGACCGTGGAGTAGAACGGCACCTCGGCTGCCCGGGGCGTCACCTCGGCCAGTCCGGCCAGCAGCCGGTCGCGGATGCCGTCCACCTGGTGCGAATGGGACGCGATCGTGCCCGGCACCAGCCGGGTACGCACCCCGGCCGCCGTGCATTCCGCGGCGAACTCGGCCAACGCGTCCAGGTCGCCGGCCACGGTCGAGGACGCGGGCCCGTTCCGCCCGGCCACCGACAGCCGGCCGTCCCACCGGCCCAGCGCGACCCGCTCGGCCGGGAGGGCGACGGCGAGCACGGCTCCCTTGCCCGCCATGGTTTCCGCGAACAGCCGGCTGCGCGTCACGACGACCCGGGCGGCGTCGGCCAGCGACAACGCACCGGCGACGCAGGCGGCCGCGACCTCGCCCTGGGAGTGGCCGATCACCGCGGCCGGCGTCACGCCGTAGGACTGCCAAAGCGCGGCCAGCGACACCATGACCGCGAACAGGACGGGCTGCACGACCTCGACCCGCTCCAGCGCCGACTCGTCGCGCAGGGCGGCGAGGACGTCGATGTCCGAAAGGGACGCGATGGCCGCCGCGCACTCCCGCATCCGCTCGGCGAAGACGGGCGCGGACTCCAGCAGTTCGGTCGCCATCCCGGTCCACTGCGAGCCCTGTCCCGGGAACACGAAGACCACCCCGGATGACGTCGGTGCGTCGCCGGTCACCGCGCCGAGGTGCGCGAGCAGCTCCTCGCGGGTTTCGCCGATCGCCACGGACCGGTACCGCATCGCCGACCGGCCGCTCGCCAGGCTGAAGCCGACGTCGGCGGGACTCAGCTCGGGGTGCGCCAGCACGTGTGACCGCAGCTGATCCAGCCGGGCCGTCAGCGCCTGCGGGCCGCGCGCGGAGACCACCCACGGCACCAGCGCGTCCGATGTGGACGGTTCCGGCGGGTCGGCCGGCGCCTGCTCCACCACGAGGTGCGCGTTGGTGCCGCTGATCCCGAAGGACGACACCGCGGCCCGGCGCGGCCGCCCGGTCTCCGGCCAGTCCTCGGCCTCGCTCAGCAGCCGCAGCTCCGCCAGCTCCGGCAGCGGCGTTTCGACGTGCAAGGTCTTCGGCAGCACGCCCGCCCGCAGCGCCTGCACCACCTTGATCAGCCCGGCGACACCCGCGGCCGCCTGGGCGTGCCCGATGTTGGACTTGACCGAGCCCACCCGGACCGGCCCGTACGCGGCCGACAGAGCCTGTGCCTCGATCAGGTCACCGAGGCGGGTACCCGTTCCGTGCGCCTCGACGACGTCCACTTCGGACGGTTGCAGGCCCGCGTTCGCCAGTGCCTGTGCGATCACCCGCTGCTGAGCCGGTCCGCTCGGCGCGGTCAGCCCGTTGGACGCGCCGTCCTGGTTGACGGCGCTTCCCCGCACCAGCGCGAGCACCCGGTGGCCGTGCCGCCGGGCGTCGGAAAGGCGTTCGAGGAGTACCAGGCCGAGGCCGTCGGCCACGCCGAACCCGTCGGCGGCCGCCGAGAACGCCTTGCACCGGCCGTCCGCGGACAGCGCCTGCTGCTTGCCGAACTCGACGAAGATGTCCGGCGTCGCCGAGATGGTCACGCCACCGGCCACAGCCAGCGAACACTCGCCCTGGCGCAGGGCCTGGGCCGCCAGGTGGATCGCGACCAGGGACGACGAGCACGCGGTGTCGACGGTGATCGCCGGGCCTTCGAACCCGTAGGTGTAGGCGAGCCGGCCCGAGGCGACGCTGTTCATCGTGCCGGTCACCAGGTAGCCCTCGACGCTGTCGCGGGCCGCGCCCAGGTTTTCGGCGTAGCTGTTGCTGATCGCGCCGACGTAGACCCCGACCGGCGCCCCGCGCAGCGACGCGGGATCCAGCCCGGCCCGTTCGAAGAGCGTCCACGACCCTTCCAGGAGCAGCCGCTGCTGCGGGTCCATCGCGAGCGCCTCGCGCGGGGAGATTCCGAAGAAGGCGGCGTCGAACTCGGCGGCGTCGTACCGGAACCCACCTCCGCTCGGGCCGAGCGAGCCGATGTCCCAGCCGCGGTCGGCGGGGAACGCCCCGATGGCGTCCCGGCCGGCGGCGACCAGTTCCCACAGGTCCTCGGGAGAGTTCACCTCGCCGGGCAGCCGGCAGCTCATCGCCACGATGGCGATCGGCTCATCGGCGGCCGCGGCCCGGACGACGGGCGCCGCCTCGGCCGGCCCGCCACTCAATTCCATGTGCAGCAGGGCGGCCAGCGCCACCGGGGTCGGCTGGTCGAACACCAGCGTGGACGGCAGCCGCAGGCCGGTGGCCGCGGCGAGCCGGTTGCGCAGCTCGACCGAGGTCAGCGAGTCGAAGCCGAGGTCCCGGAAGGCGCGGCCGCGGTCGATTTCCGCCGCCGAGCCGAACCCGAGCACCACGGCCGCGTGCTCGCAGACGAGGTCCAGCAGCGCGGGCTCCGAGCGATCCACCGATGGTTCGGGCGCGGCTTCGGCCACCCGGCGGATCCGGCCGCGCACCAGGCGCCGCAGCAACGGTGATTCCGAGCGCAGCGCGGCCGGATCGAACCGGACCGGGACCAGTACCGCTTCTTCCGCGCCGAGCGCGGCGTCGAACAGGGCCAGCCCTTCCTCGTCGGACAGAGCCGCGATGCCCGATCCGGTGATGCGGGCGCGATCGCGGTCGTCCAGCTGACCGGCCATGCCGTGTTCCCAGGCACCCCAGGCCAGGGAGACAGCCGGCAGACCTCGGGCGCGGCGGTGCTGGGCGAGGGCGTCGAGGAAAGCGTTGCCCGCCGCGTAGTTGGCCTGGCCCGGCCCGCCGAGGACCCCGGCCGCCGAAGAGAACAGCACGAACGCCGAGAGGTCCGTGGTCAGCTCGTGCAGGTGCCAGGCGGCGTCCAGCTTGGGCCGCAGCACCTCGTCGAGCCGATCCGGCGTCAGTGCGGAAACAGTGGCGTCGGCGACCACCCCGGCGGCGTGCACCGCCGCCGTCAGCCGGCGCGGGATCGCGGCCAGCATGCGGGCGACGGCCGCGCGGTCGGCCAGATCGCAGGCGACCGCGGTGACGTCGGCGCCGAGGGCGGCCAGGTCCGCGCACAGCTCGGGGGCTTCGCCCCGGCGGCTCGCCAGCACCAGGTGCTTGATGCCGTGCTCGGTCACCAGGTGCCGGGCGAGCAGGCCGCCGAGCGCGCCGGTGCCGCCGGTGATCAGGACCGTCCCGTCGGGGTCGAGGGGTTTCGGCACGGTCAGCACGACCTTGCCGACGTGCTTGGCCTGGGCGAGGTGCCGGAACGCCTGTTCGGCCTGGTCGAGCGGCCAGGTGGTCACGGGCAGGTGGCTGAGCACGCCCCGGTCGAACAGAGCGACGATCTCGCCGAGCATCTCGCCGAGCCGGTCGGTGCCCGCTTCGAACAGGTCGAAGGCCTGATAGCCGACGTCGGCGGGTTCGCGGACGTCGGTCTTGCCCATTTCGAGGAACCGGCCGCCGGGTCGCAACATCCGTAGCGACGCGTCCACGAACTCGCGAGCCAGCGAGTTGAGCACGACGTCGACGCTGCCGAACTTCTCCTCGAAGCCCAGTTCCCGCGATGAGGCGAAGTGGTCGTCGTCCAAAGTGGACGCTTCCTGCTTGCCCGGGCTCGCGGTGCCGAACACCTCGGCGCCGAAGTGCCGGGCCAGCTGCACGGCCGCCATCCCGACGCCGCCGGCCGTCGCGTGCACGAGGACGCGTTCCCCCGCCCGGACTCCGCCGAGGTCGTGCAACCCGTAGTAGGCGGTCAGGAAAACCAACGGCACCGCGGCGGCCTGGTCGTCGGTCCAGCCGGCCGGGGTCGGTGCGAGCAGCCGCTGATCGGTCACGGTGAGCGTGCCGAACGCACCCGCGAACAGGCCGAACACGCGGTCGCCGGGCCTGAACCGGGTCACGCCCGGTCCGGCTTCCGTGACCACTCCGGCCCCTTCGCAGCCGACCGCGGCTTTTCCGGGGTACAGGCCGAGGGTGACCATGACATCGCGGAAGTTCACGCCGGCCGCGCGCATCTCGACGCGCACCTCGCCGGGGGCGAGTGGCCGTTCCGCCTCCGGTGCGGGGACCCAGGTGAGGCCGTCGAGGGTGCCGGGGGTGGCCACGTCCAGGCGCTTGCTGCCCGTGGTGAACCGGGTGAGCCTGGGTGCATAGCCGATCCCCGCGCGGACGGCCAATTGGGGTTCACCGGCGCCGAGCAGGTTCGGCAGGACCTTTGTGGACTCCGGGTCGTCGTCGATGTCGATCAGCAGGAACCGGTCCGGGTGCTCGTTCTGCGCGGACCGCAGCAGACCCCACACGGGGGCGGTCGCCAGGTCCGTGACGTCTTCGGTGCCGATGGCCACGGCTCCCCGGGTGACGAACGCGAGCCGTTCCGGTCGCTCTTCGGCGAGCCACCGCTGCACCTCGTCCAAGGCGCGGTGGGCTGTCTGCCCGCCGCCCTCCGGCAGGTCGGCACCGGCGTCGAACCTGGTCAGGACCACGTCGTCGGCGGGCGAGCCGGCCGGCACCGGGACCCACTCGATGCGGTACATGCTGTCGTGCTTCGAGTTCACTGCGGCGGGCCGGAGTGCCAAAGAGCCGATCGAGGCCACCGGCAGCCCGGTGCCGTCGGCGAGTTGCAGTGCGACCGCGCCGGAGCCCGCCGGGGTGATGCGGACCCGGAGCGTCGAGGCACCGGTGGCGTACAACTCGACGTCGTGCCAGGCGAACGGCAGTTGCGCGAGGCCCGAGTCGCCGAGCGGCCCCAACCCGATCGCGTGCAGGGCCGCGTCGAGCACCGCCGGGAGGTGCTCGTCCTGAGGCGGCAACGCTACCTCGGCGAACACTTCGTCATCGCGCCGCCAGGCCGCCCGCAACCCCCGGAACGCCGGCCCGTAGCGGAGTCCGGCGTCGGCGAGCCGGTCGTAGTGGTCGCTCACATCGATAGCCCCAGCCTCAGGCGGCGGCCAGTCGGTGAGCCGCAAGGTCTCGGGCGCGCCCTCGGACAGCACGCCACTCGCGTTGTGCACCCACTCGGCGCCGTCGCGGGAGTGGATGCTGAAGCCATGCTGCTCGTCCACCCGCAGCTGCACCTCGACCTCGCCGGTGGCGGGCAGGACGATCGGGGCGTGCAGGGTGAGTTCGGCGACCCGCCCGCAGCCCACCCGGTCTCCGGCCTGGACCGCCAGCTCCAGCAACGCCGTGCCCGGCAGGATCACCGCTCCCAGCACGGCGTGGTCGGCGAGCCAAGGGTGCGACCGCATCGAGAGCTTCTTGGTCAGCAGCAGGCCGTCGACGCCGGCCAGCTCGACCGAGGTGACGTCGTCCTCGCGGGGCGCGTCGAGCCAGAAACGCTTGCGCTGGAACGCGTAGGTGGGCAGTTCCACCGTACGGGCGCCGGTGTTCGCGAAGTACTTCGTCCAGTCGACCGGGACCCCCCGCCCGTGCAGCCGGGCCACCGCCGTGACGATCGAGTGCGGCTCGGGCCGGTCCCGGCGCAGGGCGGGCACCAGCACCGCGCCGGTCTCCCCCACGCTGTCCTGGCCCATCGCCGACAGCACCCCGTCCGGCCCCAGCTCCACAAAGGACCGGACACCGAGATCGAGCAGGGTCCGCATCCCGTCGGCGAACCGGACCGGCTCGCGCACCTGCCGCACCCAGTGCTCCGGGTCCGTGACGTCCCCGGCGACGACCTGCAGCCCTGGCGAAGAAAAGGAAAGGCCCTCGACGACCCGGCGGAAGTCCGCGAGCATCGGGTCCATCCGCGCCGAGTGGAACGCGTGGCTCACCCGCAGCCGCTTCGACTCCTCGAACCGGGCGGCCGCCGCCAGCACGGCGTCCTCGTCCCCGGAGAGCACCACCGAAGACGGGCCGTTGACCGCCGCGAGGTCGACTCCCTCTCCCAGCAACGGCCGGATCTCGTCTTCGGTGGCGCGGACGGCCACCATCGCCCCGCCCACGGGGAGTGCCTGCATCAGGCGTCCCCGCGCGGACACCAGCGCACAAGCGTCCACAAGGGACAGCACGCCCGCGACGTGCGCCGCCGCGATCTCGCCGACCGAGTGGCCCAGCACCGCGTCCGGGCGCACTCCCCACGACTCCAGCAACCGGAACAGGGCGACCTGCAGCGCGAACAGCGCGGGCTGGGCGAACTCGGTCCGCTCCAGCGCTTCGGCGTCCGTCCGGAGGTCGAGGTGAGCGCCGATCGCGTCCCACGCGCGGGCGAACACCGGGAAGGTCGCGGCCAGCTCGCGTCCCATGCCCGAACGCTGGGAACCCTGGCCGGAGAACAGGAACGCGACTCCGGCCTCGGCCGGTCCGACACCGTCGATCCGGTCGAGGGCGGCTACCAAGGACTCCCGGTCGTCGGCGACCACGAAGGCCCGTTCGCCGAGCATCGCCCGGCCGGCCAGGGTGTGCCCGACGTCGAGCACGTCGACGTCGGTCCTGGCAACGTGGACCGAGAGACGCTCGGCCTGGGCACGCAACGCCGCCGCACTGTGGGCGGACAGCAAGCACGGCACCGGCCCGGCGAACCGTTCACCGGCTGCTTCCGACGGCGGGGCCTGCTCCAGGATCGCGTGCGCGTTGGTCCCGCTGGCGCCGAACGACGAGACCGCGGCCCGGCGGACCGGATCCCCCCACGGACGCTGGGAAGTCAGCAGCTCGACCGCCCCCGCCGACCAGTCGATCTGCGCCGACGGAGAGTCGACGTGCAGCGTCTTCGGCAGCGTCCCGTGCCGCATGGCCAGGACCATCTTGATCACGCCCGCCACCCCGGCGGCGGCCTGGGTGTGCCCGATGTTGGACTTGACCGACCCCAGCCACAGCGGCTCGGCCCGGTCCTGCCCGTAGGTCGCCAGCAGGGCGTGCGCCTCGATGGGGTCGCCGAGGGTGGTGCCGGTCCCGTGCGCTTCGACGGCGTGGACGTCGGCGGGCGTGAGCCGCGCGTCGGCCAGTGCCTGGCGGATCACGCGTTGCTGGGCCGGCCCGCTCGGCGCGGTCAGCCGGCTGCTCGCGCCGTCCTGGTTGACGGCGCTCCCCCGCACCAGTGCGAGCACCGGGTGACCGTGGCGCTGGGCGTCGGAAAGCCGTTCGAGCACCAGGACACCGGCGCCTTCGGCGAACCCGGCGCCGTCGGCCGCGGCGGCGAACGCCTTGCACCGGCCGTCCGGGGCCAGGCCGCCCTGCCGGCTGAAGTCGATGAACGTGCCCGGTGCGGCCATCACCGCGACGCCGCCGGTCAGGGCCAGCGAGCATTCCCGGCGCCGCAGCGACTGGCTCGCCAGGTGCAGCGCGACCAGGGACGACGAGCACGCGGTGTCCACGGTGACCGCCGGCCCTTCGAGGCCGAACGTGTAGGACACCCGGCCGGACACGACGCTGGGCGAGCTGCCGATGCTGAGCTGTCCCTCGAAGCCGTCCGGGATGCGGTGCAGGCGGCTGGCGTAGTCCTGGTACATCACCCCGGTGAAGACGCCGGTGTCGCTGCCCCGCAGGGAAAGCGGGTCGATCCCGGCGGTTTCCAATGCCTCCCAGGTGGTCTCCAGCATCAGCCGCTGCTGCGGGTCCATCGCCAGTGCCTCGCGCGGGGACACGCCGAACAGGCCGGGGTCGAACATCGCGGCGTCGTGCAGGAAACCGCCGTGGCGCGTGTAGCTCGTGCCGGTCCGGCCGGGATCGGCGTCGTAGAGGGCATCGAGGTCCCAGCCGCGGTCGGCGGGGAACTCCGAAACGGCGTCCACGCCGTCGGACACCAGCTGCCACAGGTCCGCCGGGTTCGCCACCCCGCCGGGCAGCCGGCAGCCCATGCCGACGATCGCGATCGGCTCGGCCGCCGCCGACCGGGCCTCGCGCAGCTGACTCCGGGTCTGCTGCAGGTCGGCGATGGTCCGCTTGAGGTAGTCGCGCAGTTTCTGTTCGTTGTCCACTAGAGGATCCCCAGATCGTCGTCGACCAGCTCGAACAGTTCGTCGTCGGTGGCGGAGTCGAGGCTCGCGGTGTCCGCGCCGGCGCCGAGGCCCGCCAGCAGGGAGCGCAGGCGGCCGGCCACCGCCTGCCGCGTGTCGTCGTCGGCCGACTCACGCAACCGGGCTTCCAGCCGGTCGAGTTCGTCGAGCGGCGACCACGGTCCGCCCACCAGTTCGCCGTGCAGGCACCGGGCCAGCGCGACCGGGGTCGGGTAGTCGAACAGCACCGTCGTCGGCAGCCGTACGCCGGTCGCCGCGGCCAGCCGGTTGCGCAGTTCCAGTGCGGTCAGTGAGTCGAAGCCCGCGTCCAGGAACCCCCGGGTGGGCTCGACCAGGTCCGGCGCGGGGTGGCCGAGCACCGCCGCCGCGTGTCCGCGCACCAGGTCCAGCAACGCGCGGTGCTGAGCGGCTTCCGGCAGGGTCGCCAGCCGCTGGGCGAGCCCGGCCTCGACCTGGATCGGTGCCTTGGCGGCGACCAGTCCCCGCAGCAGGCCGGGCACTTCGCCGACCGCGGTGACGTCCAGCCGGACCGGGACCAGCACCGGCTCGTCCCGGGCGCAGGCGGCGTCGAACACCGCGAGCCCTTCGGCCGTGGACAGCGGGCGCACGCCCCACTGGGACATCCGGGCGACGTCGGTTTCGCCCAGCCCGCCGGTCAGCCCGGTGCGCGTTTCCCACATGCCCCACGCCAGGGACACCGCGGGCAGCCCGGCGGCCCGGCGGTGCCGGGCGAGCGCGTCCAGGAACCCGTTCGCCGCAGCGTAGTTGCCCTGTCCCGGGGTTCCGAACACGCCGGCCGCCGAGGAGAACAGCACGAACTGCGTGAGGTCCTTCGTCAGCTCGTGCAGGTGCCACGCCGCGTCGGCCTTCGGCGCCAAGACGGCGTCGAGCCCGTCGGGGGTCAGGGAACCGAGGACCCCGTCGGCGACGACGCCGGCGGCGTGCACCACACCCCGCAGCGGGAACTCGGCCGGTACCCCGGTGAGAACGCGGGCGAGCGCGTCCCGGTCGGAGACGTCACAGGCGGCCACCGTCACCAGCGCACCGGCGGCTTCGAGGTCCGCGACCAGTTCGGGTGCGTGTCCCTGCCGGCTGACCAGGAGCAGGCTGCGGATGCCGTGCTCGGCGACGAGGTGCCGGGCCACCAGTCCGCCCAGCACGCCGGTGCCGCCGGTGATCAGCACCGTGCCCGTGGGGTCCCAGGCCGCGGTCCCGGGTTCGCCGGTCACCCGGGCCAGCCGGGGCACCCGGACGGTCCCGTCGCGGACCTCGCACTCGGTCTCCCCGGCGGCCAGCGCCGCCAGGACCGCGTGCACCGGGAGGTCGCCGTCCGGCAGGTCGACGAGGGCGAACCGGTCCGGGTTCTCCGAGCAGGCCGACCGGACCAGGCCCTGGACCGCCGCGCGAACCAGGTCCGCACCCCGGGTCACGATCGCCAGCCGCGACGCGGCGAACCGGCCGTCGTCGAGCCAATCCTGCAGCACCGCCAGCATCCCGGCCGTGGCTTCCCGCACGGTTTCGCCGGTGTACCGGGCTTCCAGGAAGACGGTCGCGGGGACGTCCCGCAGTGCGGCCAGGTCCGTGACGACCGTGTGCGATCCCTCCGGCGCTCCTTCGGGCGCCGGGCTCCAGTCCACCCGGAACAGCCGGTCGTGCGGGGTGGGCGAACGCAGCGCCAGCGCGTCGACCCGCGCGACCTCGGTGCCGTGGTCGTCGGACAGCTGCATCGACACGACGTCGTTGCCCCGCACCGAAATCTTGACCCGGAGCGCGGACGCGCCGGGCGCGGTGAGCGAGACTCCGCTCCACGAGAACGGCAGGGCCGGCTTGGTCCGGTCGGCGCCGATGACGTGCAAAGCGGCGTCGAGCAGCGCGGGGTGCAGCCGGAACCGGCGTGCTTCCGGACGAAGCCGCTCGGGCAGCGCCACTTCGGCGTAGAGGTCCGTGCCCGCGCGGAACGCCGACTGCAGGCCGCCGAACGCGGGGCCGTAGTGGTAGCCGAGTCCGTTGAGCTTGTCGTAGAGGTCCGCCACTGCAATGGGTTCCGCGTCCGCGGGCGGCCACGGCACCGCTTCGCCGGAGGCGTAGGTCTCGGCGGTGAGGACGCCGGTCGCGTGCCTGGTCCAGGACGTGTCCTCCGCTTGGGAGTACATCCGCACGGGCCGGTGCCCGGACTGGTCCGGGGCGTCGACGGTGAGCTGGATCGTCACGGCATCCGGCAACGCCAGCGGGGACTCGATCGTCAGATCAGCCACCCTCGGGGCGCCGACCTGGTCGCCGGCCCACAACGCGAGGTCGAGGAAGGCCGTGCCGGGCAGCAAGACCGTGTCCCCGACGGCGTGCTCCGCGAGCCACGGCAGCCGGTCCGGGTCGAGCCGGCCGGTGAACACCGTCGTCGCGGAGTCCGCCAGCGCGGTCACCGTGGTGACGAACGGGTGGTCGTGCAGGGTCGCGCCCGTGTCGTCGGCGTTCAGCCAGTACCGCTGCCGCTGGAACGGATAAGTCGGCAGGTCCACCGACCGGCCACCCTCGAGCAGCGGCGTCCAGTCGACGTCGACGCCCTGCACGTGCGCCTCGGCCAGCGACGTCAGGAACCGCTCGAGCCCGCCTTCGCCGCGGCGCAGCGAGCCGATCGCGGTTCCCTCGATGTGCATGGTCAGCACGGGGTGTGGGCTCATCTCCAGGAATACAGCATCGCCCAGCGACTGGACAGCCCGTTCGAACTGCACGGTCCGACGGAGGTTCTCGTACCAGTACTCCGCGTCGAAAGTCGCCGTGTCGAACACGGTGGAGCAGAACGGGATCACCGGCTGGCTCGGCGTGATTTCGCCCAGCGCCGCGAGAAGTTCCTCTCGCACCGATTCCACGTGCACCGAGTGCGACGCGTAGTCCACCGCGATCCGCTTACCGGGAACGGTGAGCAGCAGCTCGTCGATCGCGTCGGGATCTCCGGACACCACCACGGAAGCCGGGCCGTTCACGACCGCGATCGACAGTCGCTCGTCCAGAACGTGGCCGTCGGGCAGCGTCACCGACGCCATCGCACCCCGGCCCGACAGCCGTTCCGCGATGATTCGGCTGCGTTCCACCACGACCTTCGCACCGTCCTCAAGCGACAACGCACCCGCGACGCAGGCCGCGGCGATTTCGCCCTGCGAATGGCCCACCACCGCGTCCGGTTCGACGCCGAGGGACCGCCACAACCCGGCCAGCGACACCATCACCGCCCACAAAGCAGGCTGAACCACGTCAACCCGGTCACTGTCCAGCGCACCCCGCAAATCGAGAGGCGCCAACGCGGCCGCACAGCGATTCATCCAGTCCGCGAACACCGGCGACGATTCCCACAGCTCCGCCGCCATCCCCACCCACTGCGAACCCTGACCGGGGAAGACGAACACCGTCTTCCCCGCAGGCCGGACAACTCCCTCGACGGTCCGATTCCCCAGCACCACCGCACGGTGGTCGAAGGCGGCACGACCAGCCACCAATGAATAGCCGACGTCGAGAGCCGTCCCCGAACTTTCGGACAGCCGTCGGACCTGCTCCTGCAATGCGGTCGCAGAGTGAGCGGACACCACCCACGGCACGAGACGACCGTCCGGCCGGTCGACGACCTCCGTCGCCGGCCCCTGCTCGATGATCACGTGTGCGTTGGTACCGCCGACGCCGAAGGACGACACGCCCGCCCGTCGCGGCCGGTCCGCCTCGGGCCACCCCACCGATTCGGTCGCCAACGACACCGAGCCGGCCGACCAGTCCACAAAGGACGACGGCTGGTCGATGTGCAGGCTCGCCGGTACCACGCCGTGCCGCATCGCCAGCACCATCTTCATCACCCCGGCCACGCCCGCGGCCGCCTGCGTGTGCCCGATGTTGGACTTCACCGACCCCAGCCACACGGGCTCGGTCCGGTCCTGGCCGTAGGTCGCCAGCACCGCCTGAGCCTCGATCGGGTCACCCAGCCTGGTCCCGGTCCCATGCGCTTCCACGACGTCCACATCGGACGGCGTCAGGCCCGCGTTGGCCAGGGTCTGCCGGATCACGCGCTGCTGCGCGGACCCGCTCGGCGCGGTCAGCCCGTTCGACGCGCCGTCCTGGTTGACCGCGCTGCCGCGGATCACCGCCAGCACGGGGTGTCCGTGGCGTTCGGCCTCGGACAGCGGCTCGACGAGCAGCATTCCCGCGCCTTCGCTCCAGCCGGTGCCGTCGGCGGCGTCCGCGAACGGTTTGCAGCGGCCGTCGGCGGCGATCCCGCCGAGCCGTTCGAACTCCGTGAACGCGCCGGGACTGGACATCACCGTGACGCCGCCGACGAGCGCCATCGAGCACTCGCCCTGCCGCAGCGCCTGGCAGGCGTTGTGCAACGCCACCAGAGCGGACGAGCAGCCGGTGTCGATGGTGATCGCCTGGCCTTCCAGCCCGAAGGTGTAGGCGATCCGGCCCGAGAGCACGCTTCCGGTGCTGCCGGTGGCCAGGTACCCCGCGAAGTCCGCCGGCGCCTGGTGCATCCGCGGGCCGTAGTCCGGGGCCAGCGCGCCGACGAACACGCCGGTCCGGCTGCCGCGCATCGACGTCGGGTCGATGCCCGCCCGCTCGAAGGCCTCCCACGAGCACTCCAGCATCAGCCGCTGCTGGGGGTCCATCGCGGTCGCCTCACGCGGGGAGATCCCGAAGAAGCCCGCGTCGAACTCGGCGGCGTCGTAGAGGAACCCGCCGCTGCCGGAGACGGTCCAGCCGCGGTCGGCCGGGAACCCGGAAATTGCGTCGGCTCCCTCGGCGACGAGCCGCCAGAGGTCCTCGGGCGAGGTGACTCCGCCGGGGAACCGGCAGCTCATCGCGACGATCGCGATCGGCTCGGCGACGGGCGTGGCGGCCGTCTCCGGTTCCGGCGCGGAGCCGGTCAGGTAGGCGGCCAGCGCGGCGCAGTTCGGGTGGTCGAACACGATCGTCGCCGGCAGGGCCAGGCCGGTCGCGTGGTTCAGCCGGTTGCGCAGTTCGACGGCCGTGACGGAGTCGAAGCCCAGCTCCTTGAACGCGCGCCGGACGTCGACCGCGTCTCCGGAGGCCATCCCCAGCACGGCGGCGACCTGGGCGCGGACCAGTGGGAGGGCGTCGCCGACGACCGGGCGCGGAGCCTCCGGCTCCTCGAAGACCTCGGCCAGCAACGGACGTTTGCGTGCGACGGAGTAGGCGGCCCCGAAAACCGGCCAGTCGATGTCGGCGACGACCAGGCCGGGTTCGTCCAGCTCCCGGAGCGCGCGCACCGCCAGCTGTGGGTCCATTTCGGACAGTCCGAGCCGGCGGAACTGTGCGCCGACACCGTCTCTGGCCATGCCGTCGCCCGCCCAGGTGCCCCAGGCGATCGAAGTGGCGTTGCCGCCCGCGGCCCGGCGCTGCTGGGCGAGTGCGTCCAGGTAGGCGTTGGCCGCCGCGTAGGCGCCTTGCCCGCCGCCGCCCCACACGCCCGCGCCGGACGAGAACAGCACGAAGGCGTCCAGGGTGTCGTGGTCGAGCAGGGCGTCGAGGTTCGCCGCACCGGCGACCTTCGCTCGCATCACGTCGGCCGCGTCGTCGATCTCGGTCACGGGGGTGCTGTGCTGGCCGGCTCCGGCCGCGTGCACCACAGCCGTCAGGTCCGGCAGCGATAGTAGGAGGTCGCGGACCGCGTCGCGGTCGGCGACGTCACAGGCGGCGAACGTGACCTTGTCCCCCAGCTCAGCCGCGAGTTCGGCCGCGCCGGGGGTGTCGTGGCCCCGGCGTCCGGCCAGGACCACGCGCTCGGCGTCGTTCCGGATCAGCCACCGGGCGACGTGGGCGCCGAGCCCGCCGGTGCCGCCGGTGACCAGCACGGTTCCGCGCGGTCGCCAGGCGCGCCCCGGCCGGGTGCGGGGTGCGCGCACGAGACGTCGGGCGTAGGTTCCGTCGGCCCGCACCGCGACTTGGTCCTCGTCGCCGGCGAGCACCGCGGCCAGTCTGCCGAGCACCCGGTCGTCGACGTTCCCGGGCAGGTCGACCAGGCCGCCCCAGCGGCGGGGGTGCTCGAGCCCGATGGTCAGCCCCAGGCCCCAGATCAGGGCCTGGTCCGGTTGGCGCACGACGTCGTCCGGTGCCGCCGCGACGGCGCCGGACGTCACCAGCCACAGCGGCACGTCGCTCGCGGCGTCCTCCAGCAGCCGGACCAACGTCAAGGTGTCGTCGACCGCGAGCAACGAGAGCACGCCGACGGCCTCGCCCAGGCGCTCGGACAGCCGGCTCAGCGCGACGACTTCCACGTTCGGGCCCAGGTCCGCGGTACCGCCATCGGGCACCACGGCGAGCCAGCGTCCGGTCAGGGCGTACTGCGTCTCGGGCAGCTGCCGCCACGCGATCCGGTACCGCCAGTCGTCCACTGTGGATGCTTCGGTCCGGTGCCAGTACCGCTGGTGCTGGAAGGCGTAGGTGGGCAGGTCCACCAGCCGGCCGTCGCCGAGCAGTGGCATCCAGTCGACCTCGACACCCTGCACGTACACCTCGGCCAAAGAGGTCAGGAACCGCTCGATCCCACCGTCGCCGCGGCGCAATGACCCGACGGCGATGCCGGGCAGGTGCATGGTGAGCACCGGGTGTGGGCTCATCTCGACGAACACACCGTCACCCAGCGATTCGACGGCCCGCTCGAACTGCACGGTCTGCCGGAGGTTCTGGTACCAGTACTCCGCGTCGAAGGTCGCCGTGTCGAACACTGTGGAGCGGAACGGAATCTCGGGCGCATTCGGTGTAATCTCGTCCAACGCCGCCAGGAGTTCGTCCCGGATGGACTCCACGTGCACCGAATGCGACGCGTAGTCCACCGCGATCCGCTTGCCCGGAACAGTAAGCAGCAGCTCGTCGATCGCGTCGGGGTCTCCGGACACCACCACGGAGGTCGGGCTGTTCACCACGGCTACCGACAACCGGTCGTCCAGCACGTGGCCTTCCGGAAGCGTCACCGACGCCATCGCACCCCGGCCCGAAAGCCTCTCTGCGATCAGCCGGCTCCGCGCCACTACGACTCGGGCACCGTCCTCAAGCGACAACGCACCCGCAACGCAAGCCGCCGCGATCTCCCCCTGCGAATGCCCCACCACCGCGTCCGGTTCGACACCGAACGACCGCCACAAGCCCGCCAGCGACACCATCACCGCCCACAAAGCAGGCTGAACCACCTCGACCCGGTCACTGTCCAGCGCGCCCCGCAAGTCGAGAGGCGCCAGTGCGGCCGCACACCGATCCATCCAGTCCGCGAACACCGGCGACGAGTCCCACAGCTCAGCCGCCATCCCGACCCACTGCGAACCTTGGCCAGGGAAGACGAACACCGTCTTGGCCACCGGCTCGGCGACACCTTCCACGACCCGGTCACCCAGTAGCACCGCGCGATGCTCCAGCGCCGCACGACCACACACCAGGGAATAACCGACATCGACAGCCGACTCGGAGTGCACCCGGTCTCGCAACCGGGAGATCTGTTCCTGCAAGGCGACTTCCGACCGGGCGGACACCACCCACGGCACCAGCTCGCCGGAAGGCCGATCGCTCACGTCGGGAGCCGGGCCTTGCTCGATGATGACGTGCGCGTTCGTCCCGCTGATCCCGAAGGACGACACAGCGGCCCGTCTCGGCCGCTCCACCGAAGGCCACGCCACCGGCTCCCGCACCAGCGTCACCGAGCCCGACTCCCAATCCACGTGCGGCGACGGCTCGTCGACGTGCAATGTGGACGGTACGACGCCGTGCCGCATCGCCAGGACCATCTTCATCAGGCCGGCCATCCCGGACGCAGCCTGGGTGTGGCCGATGTTGGACTTCACCGAGCCGAGCCACAGCGGTTCGGCCCGGTCCTGGCCGTAGGTCGCCAGCACGGCCTGCGCCTCGATCGGGTCGCCGAGCCGGGTGCCGGTGCCGTGTCCCTCGACGACGTCCACTTCGGACGGTCGCAGTCCGGCGTTGACCAGCGCCTGCCGGATCACCGCCTGCTGGCTCGGTCCGTGCGGCGCGGTCAGCCCGTTGGACGCGCCGTCCTGGTTGACCGCGCTGCCCCGGAGGACCGCCAGCACGCGGTGGCCGTTCCGGGTGGCGTCCGACAGCCGCTCGACCACCACCAGGCCCACGCCCTCGGCCCACCCGGTGCCGTCGGCGGCGCCGGAGAACGACTTGCAACGGCCGTCGGCGGCCAGCCCGCCCTGCCGGGCGAACTCCTCGAACAGCACCGGTGACGCCATCGCGGTAACCCCGCCGGCCAGCGCCATCGTGCTCTCGCCGCGCCGGACCGACTCGGCCGCCAGGTGCAGCGCCACCAGCGACGACGAGCACGCCGTGTCGACGGAGATCGCCGGGCCCTCGGTCCCCAGCACGTACGCCACCCGGCCGGACACGACGCTTCCGGCGCCCCCCGTCAGGCCGTAGTCGCCGTCGGTCCGGTAGTCGCCGCGCATCGCGCCGATGAAGACGCCGAGACCGCTGCCGCGCACGGACGACGGGTCGACACCCGCGCGTTCCAGCGCCTCCCACGAACACTCCAGGACCAGCCGCTGCTGGGGATCCATGCCCAGTGCTTCCCGGGGCGAGATCCCGAAGAACTCCGCGTCGAACCCGGCCACGTCGTCGACGAACCCGCCGAAGCCGGTCCCCCAGCCCCGATCCGCCGGGAACGACGACACGACGTCCCGGCCGTCGGCGACCACGTTCCACAGGTCCTCCGGGGACGTCACCCCGCCCGGGAACCGGCACGCCATCCCGACCAGCACGACCGGGTCCTCTTCGGACACCCGGCGCTCCGCGGGCTTCTCGGCCGGCGCTCGTTCCAGGAGCCGGTCGGCGATCGCCTCCGGCGTCGGGCAGTCGAAGATCAGCGTGCTGGGCAGCGCGACGCCGCTGGCCGCCGCGATCCGGTTCCGCAGCTCGACCCCGGTCAGCGAGTCGAAGCCCAGCTCCCGGAACGGCCGTCCGTGCGCCAGCGCCGCCGGTGACGGGTGCCCCAGCACCGCGGCCGCGTGGGTGCGCACCAGGTCGAGCGCGGCCTGGTACCGCTCGGCCTCGGGGAGGTCCGCGAGCGCTCGGCCACGGTCCGCGGCCGCCGGTCCGGCCAGCTCGCGCAGCAGCGTGGAGTCCGGGCGCACGGCGCGCGGATCGATCCTCGTCGCGACCACCGCAGCACGGCCGGCGCCGAGCGCGGCGTCGAACAGGTCGAGGGCCTGCGTGGTGGACAGCGGAGCCATTCCGTCGCGCGCCAGCCGCCGGCGTTCGACCTCGCCGACACCGCTGGTCATGCCGCTCTGCTCGGCCCACAGGCCCCAGGCCATCGACACCGCGGGCAGGCCGCGGCTTCGCCGGTGGGCCGCCAGTGCGTCCAGGAACGCGTTCGCCGCGGCGTAGTTGCCCTGGCCCGCCGTGCCGACCACGCCCGCCATCGACGAGAACAGCACGAACCCGGTCAGGTCCTTCGCCAGGTCGTGCAGGTGCCAGGCGGCGTCGACCTTCGGTGCCAGCACCGCGTCCAGCCGCTCCGCCGTCATCGCCTCGACCAGGCCGTCGTCGAGGACGCCCGCCGCGTGGACGACGACGTCGACCGGGTGGTCCGCGAGCAGCCGGGCCACCTGGTCCCGGTCGGCGAGGTCGCAGGCGACCACCTCGACCGTCGCCCCCAGCTCGGCCAGTTCGGTGCCCAACTCGGCGGTGGCGGTCCGGCTGACCAGCAGCAGCCGCCGGACGCCGTGCGCGGTCACGAGGTGCCGGGCCAGCAGGCCACCCAGCGTCCCGGTCGCGCCCGTCACCAGCACTGTCCCTTGGAGAACCGGGCCGGGTTCGGCGGTCAGCTTGCGGAGCCGCGGTACCAGGACCGCGCCGTCGCGGACGGCCAGCTGCGGTTCGTCCAGCCCCACCACGTCCGGCAGGGAGCCGTCCTCGTCCAGGTCGAGGAGGACGAACCGGCCGGGGTGCTCGGCCTGCGCCGAGCGGACCAGTCCCCACACCGGGGCATGGACGAGATTCGGGTCGGTGCCCGTCGCGTTCCGGGTCACCACGACCAGCCGCTGGTCCGGGGCGTGTTCCCGCGCCAGCCAGTCCTGGGTCACGTCGAGGACCTGCTTCAGCACCTCGCGCACCGCCGACTCCACGGCCACGTCCCGTTGCGGACACTCGAAAACGGTGGTGTTCGCCGGTTTCCCGGTCGGAGGCGCGGTTGTCCAGTCCACTTCGTACAACGTGCGGCGGACCTGGTCGACCGGGCGGAGCGTCAAGGAGTCGATCGTGGCCACGGGAGTGCCGTCGGCGTCCGTCAACGTCACGGCGAAGGCGCTTTCACCGGCCGGTGCCAACCGGACGCGCAGTGTCGTGGCATCCGTGGCCGCGCACCGCACTCCGGCCCAGGCGAACGGCACTCGCAGGCCGTCGCCGTCGAGCAGCAGCGGGTGGAGTGCGGCGTCGAGCAACGCCGGGTGCAGGACGAACCCGTCCGGCTCCGGGAGCAGGTCGACCTCGGCGAACAGCTCGTCACCGCGGCGCCAGGCCGAACGCAGGCCCCGGAACGCGGGCCCGTACTCGAAGCCGGTCTCGGCCAGCACGTCGTACCGGACGTCCAGCGGCACCGCGCCTTCCGGCGGCCACACGGCCTGGCTGAACCCCGTCGGCGGTTCGGTCTCCGCCAGCGAGCCACTCGCGTGCCTGCGCCACTCGGAGTCGCCGGCCGGCCGCGCGTACACGC
The DNA here is from genome assembly GCF_044759945.1 of Amycolatopsis sp. NPDC098790. Classification (NCBI taxonomy): domain Bacteria; kingdom Bacillati; phylum Actinomycetota; class Actinomycetes; order Pseudonocardiales; family Pseudonocardiaceae; genus Amycolatopsis; species Amycolatopsis sp. NPDC098790. The sequence continues at coordinate 304,395 of NZ_JBIWAI010000002.1, read as the reverse complement.
TCACCGGCCGGAAACCGGAGTCGACGGCACCCACCAGCACCTGCACGTCCACGACGTCCTGGGTGGACAGTTCGAGCGGCGTTTCGATCGTCAGCTCCCGAACGAGCCCGGCGCCCGCGTGACCCGCCAGTTCGAGGAATCCGGTACCGGGGAACAAGACCTTGCCCGCCACGACGTGGTCGGCGAGCCAGGGTTGCGCGCGCAGCGAGATCCGGCCGGCGGACAGCGATCCGGCGCCGTCGGCGGATTCCACCGTGGTCGCCAGGATCGGGTGTGCCGACCCGGTTGCCGGCCTGGCTTCGAGCCAGTACTGGGTGTGTTGGAAGGGGTAGGTCGGCAGATCCACCAGCCGGCCGCCGGCCATCAGGGGCAGCCAGTCGACGTCGAGGCCTCGCACGTAAGCCTCGGCCAGCGACGTGAGGAACCGCTCGAGTCCGCCGTCGTCGCGGCGCAGTGAGCCGATCGCGGTGCCGGGGAGGTGCGGGGTGAGCACCGGGTGCGGGCTCATCTCCAGGAACACGCCCTCGCCCAGCGACTCGACCGCTCGCTCGAACTGCACCGTCTGCCGGAGGTTCCGGTACCAGTACTCGGCGTCGAAGGCCGCGGCATCGGACACTGTGGAGCGGAACGGAATCGTCGGCCGGCGCGGCGTGATCCCGTTCAGAGCCGCGAGAAGTTCGTCGCGCACCGACTCGACCTGAGCCGAATGCGAGGCGTAGTCCACGGCGATCCGCTTACCTTGAACAGTCAGGAGAAGCTCGTCGATCGCCTCCGGATCACCCGACACCACCACGGAGTTCGGGCTGTTCACCACCGCCACCGACAGGCGCTCGTCCAGCACGTGGCCTTCCGGAAGCGTCACCGACGCCATCGCGCCCCGGCCCGAAAGCTTTTCGGCGATCAGCCGGCTGCGCTCCACCACGACCTTCGCGCCGTCCTCGAGCGACAACGCACCCGCGACACACGCGGCGGCGATTTCGCCTTGGGAGTGCCCCACGACGGCATCGGGTTCGACCCCGAACGACCGCCACAGCCCGGCTAGCGACACCATCACCGCCCACAACGCCGGCTGAACCACCTCCACCCGGTCACTGTTCAGCGCACCCCGCAAATCGAGAGGCGCCAACGCGGCCGCACACCGATCCATCCACCCGGCGAACACCGGCGACGAATCCCACAGCTCAGTCGCCATCCCGACCCACTGCGAACCTTGACCCGGAAAGACGAACACCGTCTTGGCCACCGGCCCGACGACACCCTCGACCACCCGATCGCCCAGCAGCACCGCGCGGTGGTCCAGCGCCGCACGCCCGCTCACCAGCGAATAGCCGACGTCGACCGCCGCCCCCGGCCACCCGGACAACCGCCGGATCTGGTCCCGCAAAGCAGCTTCCGACCGAGCGGACACGACCCACGGCACCGGACCGCCGTCCGGCCGATCGGCGACCTCGGCATCGGGCCCCTGCTCGATGATCACGTGCGCGTTCGTCCCGCTGATCCCGAAGGACGACACGGCCGCCCGGCGCGGCCGTCCCACCTCAGGCCACTCCACCGGCTCTGTGGCCAGCGACACCGAGCCCGCATCCCAGTCCACAAAGGACGAAGGCCGCTCGAGGTGCAGGCTCGCCGGCACCACGCCGTGCCGCATCGCCAGCACCATCTTCACCACACCCGCGATGCCTGCGGCCGCCTGGGTGTGCCCGATGTTCGACTTCACCGACCCCAGCAGCACCGGCTGTTCCCGGTCCTGGCCGTACGTCGCCAGCACCGCTTCGGCTTCGATCGGGTCGCCGAGGCGGGTCCCCGTGCCGTGGGCCTCCACGACGTCCACATCGGACGGTGCCAGACCCGCGTTGGCCAGTGCCTGCCGGATCACCCGCCGCTGCGCCCGGCCACTGGGTGCGGTCAGCCCGTTCGACGCGCCGTCCTGGTTGACCGCGCTCCCCCGGATCATCGCGAGCACACGGTGGCCACGGCGGCGGGCTTCGGAAAGCCTCTCCACCACTACCAAACCCACGCCTTCGGCCCAGCCGGTGCCGTCAGCGGCGTCGGCGAACGGCTTGCACCGGCCGTCGGCCGCCAAGCCGCCGTTGCGCGAGAACTCCTCGAACAGCTCCGGCGACGACAACACCGTCACCCCGCCGGCCAAGGCCATCGAACACTCGCCGTCGCGCACGGCCCGGGCCGCGAGGTGCAGCGCCACCAACGAAGACGAGCAAGCCGTGTCGACCGACAGCGCCGGGCCTTCGGCCCCGAGGACGTACGCGACCCGCCCGGACACGACGCTCGCCGCCCGGCCGGTGACCCCGGCACCGTCCCCGCCCATCACCCCGACGAAGACGCCGAGGTCGCTGCCCCGCACCGTCGACGGGTCGACCCCGGCCCGCTCCAGCGCCTCCCAGGAGCACTCCAGGACCAGCCGCTGCTGCGGGTCCATGCCCAGCGCCTCACGCGGCGAGATGCCGAAGAAGTCGGCGTCGAACCCGGCGACGTCGTCGAGGAACCCGCCGATTCCGGTGCCCCAGCCCCGGTCCGCCGGGAACGGGGACACCACGTCCCGGCCGCCGGCCACGACGTCCCAGAGGTCGTCCGGCGAGGCGATTCCGCCCGGGAACCGGCACGCCATTCCCACCACGACCACGGGGTCGTCGTCCGACGCCGACCGGATCGCGGGCGCGGTGTCGCCGCGGCCGCCGGTCAGGTGGGCCGCCAGGTCGGCGCAGGTCGGGTGGTCGAACAGGATCGTGGCGGACAGGTCCTCACCGGTGTCCGCGGCGAGCCGGTTGCGCAGCTCGACCGCGAGGTGGGAGTCGATCCCCAGCTCCCGCAAGGCCGCGTCGGCCGCGACGGCGTCCGGAGCCGGGTGGCCCAGCACGGCGGCGGTGTGCGCCCGCACGAGACCCAGCACGTCTCGCGGCGCCTCGCGCACCTCGGGTTCGGGCGCGGTCTCGTCGAGCCAGTACCGCGCGCGCTGGAACGGGTACGTGGGCAGCCGGACCCGGCCGCCGTCGAACGTCCGCTCCCAGTCGGGTGCGCGCCCGCGCACGTGGAGCTGGGCGGCCGAGGCCAGGACCTCGTCCAGCCCGCCCGCGTTCCGGCGCAGCGAGCCGACCACCAGCGCGCCATCGGCGACCTGTTGCACCGGGGCGGTGAGGACGGGGTGCGGGCTGGACTCGACGAAGGTGTCGCAGCCCAGCTCGGTCAGCGAGCGCGTGGCCCGCTCGAACTCGACCCGCTGCGAGAGGTTCCGGTACCAGTACGACGCGTCCAGTTCCGGGCCGGCCAGCACGCCGCCGGTCACCGTCGAGACGAACGCGACGTCCGCGGCCACCGGCCGGATGTCGTGCAGGGCGGCGAGGAGCGGTTCGCGCAGGGGCGCCATCATCGGCGAATGCGACGCGTGCCGGACCTTCACCCGGCGAACCCGGATGCCGTCGCGGTCACAGGCGGCGACGAACTCTTCGACCCCCGCCACGGCACCGCCGACCACGGTCGAGTCCGGGCCGTTCACCGCGGAGATCCACACCCCCTCGGTCAGCCTGCGGGCCGCGTCCCGCTCCGGCAGGGTCACCGCGGCCATCGCGCCCTCGCCGACCAGGTCGCGGAAAGCCTGGCTGCGCAAGGCCACGACCTTCGCCGCGTCCTCGAGCGTCAACGCCCCCGCCACGCAAGCGGCCGCGATCTCGCCTTGCGAATGGCCCACCACGGCGTCCGGCTCGATGCCGAAGGACCGCCACACGGCGGCCAGCGAGACCATCATCGCGAACAGCGCCGGCTGGATGACCTCGATGTCGTGCACTTCCCCGCGAACCACGTCGAGGAGCGAGAAGTCGACGTGCGGCGCCAGCGCGTCGGCGCATTCGCGCATCCGGCCGGCGAAGACCGGCGACGATTCCAGCAACGCCGTGGCCATCCCCGGCCATTGGGTGCCTTGCCCGGGGAAGACGAAGGCGACCTTGCCCGCGCGCCGCGCGACTCCGGTGGTCAGGCCGGGGAACGGCATGCCCTCGGCGAGGGCGGTCAGGCCGGGGAGGACGCGGTCGCGGTCCGGGGCGATGAGCACCGCGCGGTGGTCGAAGGCCGACCGGGTCGTGGCCGACGAGTGCGCCGCGGCCGCCAGGTCCAGGTCCGGGTGCGCCTCGATGTGCTCCCGCAGGCGCAACGCCTGTTGCTGCAACGCTTTCCCGGTCTTGGCCGAGAGCACCCACGGCGCCACGCGCGAGCCGCGTGGCTCCGCGGTGCCGGTCCACTTCGCCAGCACGACGTGGCAGTTGGTGCCGCCCATGCCGAACGAGCTGACCCCGGCCAGCCCGGCGCCGGGCCAGGCGCCCGGCTGGTCCTGGACGCGGATCTTCAGCGCGTCGAACGGGATCTCCGGGTTCGGGGTGCGGAAGTGCAGGCTGGCCGGCAGCTCGCCGTGTTCGAGGCTGAGCACGGTCTTCAGCAGACCCGCCACGCCGGCGGCGCCCTCCAGGTGGCCGATGTTGGTCTTCACCGAGCCCACCAGCAGCGGCCGGTCGGCGTCGCGGCCGTCGCCGAGGACCGCGCCGAGGGCGGCGGCCTCGATCGGGTCGCCGAGTTTGGTGCCGGTGCCGTGCAGTTCCACGTACCGCACGTCGGCGGGGGCGACGCCGGCCCGCGCGTAAGCCAGCCGGAGGCATTCCTCCTGCGCGGCCCGCTCCGGCGCGGTCAGGGTCCGGCCACCGCCGTCGTTGGTCACGGCGCTGCCCCGGATGACGCAGTGGATCGGGTCGCCGTCGGCCACGGCGTCGGCCAGCCGCTTGAGCACGACCAGCCCGCCGCCCTCACCGCGGACGTAACCGTTGGCGCGCGCGTCGAACACCTGGCACCGGCCATCCGGCGAGAGTCCCCCGAACCGCACCGCGGTCAGGGCGCTGTCCGCGCTCAGGTTGAGGGTGACGCCGCCGGCGAGAGCCGCGGTGCACTCGCCCGCCAGCAGGCTCGCGCAGGCCGTGTGCACGGCGACCAGCGAGGAGGCTTGTGCCGCGTCGATCACGAAGCTGGGACCGCGCAGGCCCAGGGCGTAGGAGACGCGGTTGGCGATCATGCCGCGTTGCAGGCCGGTCATGGAGTGCGCACTGATGTCCGGCCGCAGATCCGCGTAGTCGTCCCGGATCGCGCCGACGAACACGCCGACGTTCCCGCCCGGCAGGAGGCCCGCGTCCTCGAGGGCTTCCCAGCCGAGCTCCAGCGTCAGCCGCTGCTGCGGGTCCATCGCCGCCGCCTCGCGCGGCGAAATCCCGAAGAAGGAAGGATCGAAGTCCCCGACGCGGTCGAGGAACCCACCCCGGCCCAGTCCCGGATCGACCCGGCCGGCGGGCACCGGGGTGACCGCGTCGGTGCCGGTCCGCAGCAGCCGCCAGAAGGCGGCCGGATCGGGCGCCCCCGGAAGCCGGCAGGACATCCCCACCACCGCGACACCATCGGAAATCCCCATGTCCCATACCCCCGGAGGTGTGGTCCGCATCACGCCGAAAACATACCGATCGGTACGATCCGAACTGCACCCCTAGCGGTTCCGTTAGGGGCGAAGGCGCACCGACCTGTGGAAGGCTGAACGCGTGCCGGACGATGCGGAATGGTTGCCACCAGCGGGGGACGAGAGCGCGGACTCGGCCGCTGAAACTCGCAGGCTGCGAGTACTGGCCCGGCGGGCGCTGGTGATCGCCGCGCTGTGGCTCCTGGCCGCCGGGGGCGCGTTCACCGGGCTCGTCCTGTACGCATCGCCGGCCGGCACCCTCCTGCGGGAGGGCGTCCAGGTGCCCGGAACGGTGCTCGAGTTCGATCAGCGCCCGCGACGGATCCACGTCGAGTACTCCGTGCGAGGTGAAGCGCACTTCGCGTCCATTCCGGTCAGCTCGAAACAGCGCTACGTCGAAGGCTCGCCGGTCACGGTGGTCTACGACCCGGCCGACCCGTCCCACGCGCGCACGACGCTGGAGGACGGCTTGGACCCCCGCGGGATCGTCCTCTTCTGGATGTTCGGCGTGGGTCTGCTGATCGCGGTGGTCCTCAGCCTGATCGGCTGGGGCCGCTGGTCGCTGCGGTACCGGGCGGTGCAGCGCACCGGCTGGCGCCCGGCGGCGGTCACCGTCCGGCCCGACCTGGCCAGCCGCTACCGCCACCGGCCGGACCTGCACGTCGAGTACCGCGACGGGAGCCGGGCCGAGCTGCGGGCGACGCTGTCGAGCCACGGCAGTACCTGGTTGCGGCACCAGGAGAGCCGCCCGGCGTGGGTGGGCGGCTCGGGCGAGGAAATGGTCGTCCTCTTCGACACCGACCCGCGGCCGTACGCGGTGCCGGCGTACGGCAAGAAACCCCGGACGTGGCCGGGAAAGTAACGAGACGCGCGCCGAGCGCGACTGGGAAGACGGATCGTCGTCGACGAGGGGTGGCCGCGCATGGTGCTGGCCGGCGTGGGCGGCTGGCTGGTCCAAGCCCTGCCCGACATCACCAGCAACCTGATCGCGGCGGCCATCGGCGGCGTCCTGGTCTGGTCGGCGACGAACGCTCGACGGCGCTTCAGCCTGGCCGGCGCGCGCAGGTTCTGGCGGGCGGTGGGCGGCCGCCACCCGCTGATCGTCCTGGGGGCACACGACTTCGGACCGCGGCGGCGCTGGGCGAGAGCCGGCGTCGTGGGCATGGGAGACATCGGGGCCCTGGTGGAAATCGAAGCCCAGCTCCGCAAGCTGGGCCGCACCGGGAAGATCCTCGAGTCCCGGCAACTGCCGCCGGCCGACCTGAGCGCGGACCTCGTCCTGATCGGCGGCCCGCTGGCGAACACGGTGACGGCGACGATGCTGGCGAAGCTGGGCGAAGTGATCTCGTACGGTTTCGCCGAAGACCCGGACCACGCGGCAGCGGTGGTGCGGGACCTGAAGTCGGGTCGCGCACTGGCGCCGCAGTACGACGAGCCGGGCTATCCGGTCAGTGACTACGCGTTGATCATCCGGGCACCGAACCCGCTGGCCCCGGAGACGTCCGAACTGGTCATCGTGGCGGGGTGCTTCGAACACGGCACCGCGGCCGCGGCGGAGACGCTCGGCGAGCGGAAGTTCCTCCGCATGGTGCGGAAGTTGAAGCACTTCGAGGCACTCGTCGAGACGACCGTCGTGAACGGTACCCACTACCACACCGAGGTCGTCGAGATCCGGCGCATCCCGGCGGGATGACGCCGGCCGGGTCACCGGTCGTCTTTGGCCACCGCCGCGAACCCAGCGCGGACAGCGTGCCGCCCTCCGCTTGAAGAGGGTGTTCGCCGGTGACCGGGCCGGGCCGGCGCCGTCCGGCACTCGTTGACCACCGCGCCCGGCATTCCGTAGGTTCGACACCGAACGAGGAGGTCCGGCTTGAGCCACCTGGTGCGATTCACCGACGGAACCGGCGACACCCGAATCGGACTGCTCGACGGCGAACAGCTGAAGCCGCTCGGCGTGCAGTCGATGGGTGACCTTCTGCGCCGCCCCTTGGCCGAGATCCGCGAGCTGACCGAAGCCGCCGGTGAACCCGTGTCCGGGGCTCGCCTGCTGCCTCCGCTGGACGGGCGCATGGAGGTGTGGGCCGCCGGGGTGACCTACCTCCGGTCCGAGGAAGCGCGCCGCGAAGAAAGCGCCGATCAGGACGTCTACGCCCGGGTGTACCGCGCGGAACGGCCCGAGCTGTTCTTCAAGTCCGCCGCCTGGCGCGTGGTCACCGACGGCGAACCGATCGCCATCCGCGCCGATTCCGCCAACGACGTGCCCGAACCGGAACTCGGCCTGCTGCTGACCGCCGCCGGGGAGGTCGCCGGGTACCTGGTGGTGGACGACGTCAGCTCCCGCAGCATCGAAGGCGAGAACCCGCTGTACCTCCCGCAGGCCAAGATCTACACCGGTTCGTGCGCGGTGTCGGCGCGGGTGCGGCCGGCGTGGGAGGTGCCGGACCCGCTGGCGCTCGGCCTCCGCATGCGCATCCTGCGCGACGGTCACGAGGTGTTCGCCGGCGAAGCCAGCACCGCGCAGCTGAACCGCGAACCGGCCGGGCTGGTCGAGTACCTGTGGCGCGACAACGACTTCCCCGACGGCGCCGTGCTCTCGACCGGCACGTCCGTCGTGCCGGGCCTCGACCAAGGGCTACGGGCGGGAGACGTCGTCGAGATCGAGATCGACGAGGTCGGCTCCCTGCGCTCGCCCGTGGTGCTGGGCGCGGACGAGGTGCGCCGGGCGCTCGCCGCACGCTGAAGCCCCGGTCAAGCACGCCGAAAAGCCGAGGTCAGCGGCGTGCCGCGGGAAAGTCGGGCCCGACGTTGTTAACCTGGGATTCACCTCCGGGCCACCGGATGTGGGAGCCAGGCGAGGGTGGTGGGCGTGCACGACGAACAGCCGGTGGAGCTCGTTCCGCGGTCGGTGGCCGAGCTCGGCGCCGATCCGGCGTGGACGGTCACCCGCACCGGCACGACCGGGCAGTGGCTCACCGCCGAACGCGTTCTCGAACGCGACGGGCACCGGCGGCTCATCGGGCTGACCCCGATCCGGCCCGGCGCCGTCGCGCTCATGCTGTGGGCCGACGGCGAGGTCGTCGAACACCTCCGGGCCACCGAAGCCGAAGCCTGCGCGATCGCGCACCGGTGGGCCGCGGAGTTCCTCGCCGGCAACAGGTGACCAGGCGACCCGGTGACGCGGGGCAGCGCCGTGACGCCACCCCGCGCCGGAACGCCACCCCGCGCCGAGCCCGGCGTCAGCGGACGAAGACCACCCGGCTCACCGCCGCGTGGAACTGATCCGGCACGCCGGCGTAGACCGCCCGCCACACACCCGGACCGCGCACCTGCGCGGCCGCCGAGAACCCGAAAGCGCTTCCGGTCCACTGTGCCTCGACGGTCGCCGCCGTCGTCCAGCACGGCGAACCCGCCGTCAGGTACTCGATCCGGACCGGGATCGCCGGCGGCGTGAAGCGCGGGAAGCCGAGGGTTCCGCTCGCGGTGATCGTGCCGTCCGCGGCCCGGGTGGCCGTGAACGAGGTGAACTCCGCGGGCTGGACCACGACGACGTCCGCGGTGCTCGCGTTCGCCGGCGCGAGCACCTCGTCCGCGGGCAGGAAGTCGGCCCGGTAGTGCCCCGACCGGACCGGGGTCACCGTGGCCCGGTACCGCCCGTTGGCGTCGGTCACCGGCTGGGCGTCGAACTCGCCGCAGAAGTCGTCGGTGCAGTAGGCGATGCCGACGGTCACGCCGGCGACCGGCTTGGCCGCGCTGGTGAGCCGCCCGCTGATGGTCACCGGCGTGCCGGCGTCGACGCGGGTGCTGCTCGTTTGAGCGGTGAGTTTGGTGACGGCCGGGTCGGCGGCCGCGGGGAGGGCACTGAGGGTCAGGACGGTCGCCGCCGCGGCGAGACCGGCCGCGAACCGGGCGATGGAACGGCTCATGGTTTTTCCCCAAGGGTTCTCGAGCGCCGGGAGCCGGCGCTGGCGCCTGTGCTGTCGGAGCGGCCGCGGCCCGCGTTTCCGGACGGCGCCGGTTTTCCCGCGGCGTTCAGGACCCGGCCGTCGGTGCTTCAGCGTCGGCCCGCTTTTTGTCCGGCCGGCACAAAAAGCCCGCAGCCGTTCGGCGCATCCGCGCGGAGGACCGAGTTGTTCACCGACCGGCCGTCGCGCCTTAACGCAATCCCGTTACCACCCGCGCCCGCGTCGGCGATGAGTCCTTTGTGACACGGGGGAAAACGGCGAGCCGGCCGCGCACCGGCCCGAGGTTCCAGCTCGTCCAGACCGAACAGCGGACGGTGCGGTGGCGATTGCTGGGCGGCAACAACGCATCGCTCGGCGCGGGCGCCGCCGAATGCGCGGGCCCGCCGGAGTGCCTGTCCGCGATCGCGCTGCTCAAGGCCCGATTGGACGTGCTGAGCGTGGATTTCCGGCACGTCAGCGGCGGCCGGTGGCGCTGGACCCTGCACTGGGACGGCGAATCGGTCGCGGAAGCCACGCACGCGTACGGGCGGCGGATCGAAGCCCACCGTGGACTGGACCGGTTCCGCCTCGCCGCCGGCACCGCCGGTGTCGAAGACATCGAAACGGTCGTGGACTGGCGCCAGAAGTACCGGCGCAACGCGCCCGGCGAATCCGCCGCGAACCACCGCGAATAGTCCGGATGCGCGGTGAGTTTCCCGGACTTTAACCACCACGACGTCGGGCGGGAACGCGGAAAAGCCTTACCGGACAGCCTGTCGCGAGGAGATGAAGAAGCCGCGGGATCCCGCGGCGAAAATGGGGACTAGAGAAAGAGTGCCAACACGATGCGTGCTCGTACCACTCGTCTTCTCGGGGTGACCGCCGTGGCCGCCGGGGCCGGCCTCGTCATGTCCGGCACCGCCGCGGCCGTGCCGCCGGCGAACGGGAACCCGGAGGTCGTCGCGGCCGTCGGGTCCGACACGATCTTCGGGATCACGGGGGCGGTCTTCACCGACGCCAACAAGCTCCCGCGGACCTGGAACACCGACCCGGACAACTTCGTGAACGTCCCGCCGGTGCTGGCTTCCGGTGCCTCGTTCACCGTCCCGGCCGACATCTTCAACCCGGCCATCACCTACACCAACCCCGGCAACCTGCCGCCCGACGGCTCCGGCGCGGGCAAGGCGGCGCTGAAGGCTTCGGCGGACGCCGGCAACGGCTCCATCGACATCGCGCGGTCGTCCTCGGGCCGGGCCACTTCGGACCCGTCCACCTTCGAGTACTACGCGTTCGCCCGGGACGGCGTGACGTGGTCGTCCTCGTCGACCGGTGCCGGCGCGGGCCTCACGCTGACGCTGACCCAGCTGCGCGACATCTACAACGGCACCATCACCAACTGGAACCAGGTCGGCGGCACCAACGCGGCGATCCAGCTCTACCTGCCGCAGCTCGGTTCCGGCACGCTGAGCTTCTTCACCGGCACGGTCCTCGGCTTCGACCCGGCGACCATCCCCGGCCTGACGGTGAAGCGCTTCCAGGAGCACGACGCCACGACCATCGCGGCCGCCGACCAGGCCACCGCGATCGCGCCGTTCTCGATCGCGGCGTGGGTGGCCCAGGGCAACGCCGTGGTGCCGAACAAGCGCAACGGCTACACGGTCAACAAGCTGACCGGCGCGGGCTCCGACGGCGCCCCGGTGTCCGGCTCGGCGGGCAGCTACGCCCCGGCGTTCGCGGACGCGTTCCTCGGGTCGCGCCTGGTCTACCACGTGCTCGACACGCGCAGCCGCTCCTACAGCGCGGCCAAGCGGGGCGTGGGCTTCGACCCGACCGACACGGCGACGACGGCCAGCCCGCTGTGCGGCGGCAAGCTCGCGGCGACGATCGTCAAGTACGGCTTCAAGACGATCACCGGCACGGGCACGCTGACCTGCACCAAGTCCTGACGCGGTAACGAAAGGGGGCCCGGCGCCGAGTGCGCCGGGCCCCGCTCGCGTTTCCGGATCTTTGCTGCTGCGCGGCCAGGCTTGCCGCGCCGAGATTCACCCACGCTGGGCCAGGCAAAGGCCGAGCGGGTACGGGCCCGCCTGCCAGGGCCGGGTTCGAGAAGGTCGCGAATGACTCATTCGGGACCTCCCACGTCCCGAATGAGTCATTCGCGGCACCACAGGTGACTCCCAGGCCCGCGGCGACGGAAAGGGCCCGGCGCGCGCAGCGCCGGGCCCCTTCTCGCGTTTTCAGGCCCAAGCCGGGAACAACCGCCACAACGACAACGCCGCCAAGGCCGCCAGCGCCACCAGCACCGGAGCCGTGATGACGTACGTCGACACCGGGCGCCAGCGCCGGTACAGCAGCGTCGCCCCCGCCGCCGCCACCACGAAGCCGCCGAACGACAGCACCACACCCGCCCACGCGCCCGCGTCGCCAGTGCGGCCGTCCTGGGCGTCCGCGCGGCCGTTCTGCGGGGTCGGGCGGAACGGGCGGCCCTCCAGCTTCGCCGTCACGACCGTGGCCTGCGACCCCGCCAGCGGCCACCACGACGTCGACGTCACCAGCGTCAACCGGTCGTCGTCGGTCTTCCCGTAGTCGCCGTCCTCGTCCAGCGCGCGCGAGACCACATCGGACACCCGGTACACCGACACGCCCTGCGGGGTCGCGACGACGACCTCGGCTCCCGGCGCCAGCCGCGCCAGGGACGCGAACGGCCCGCCGTAGCCCGAGTACCGCCCGACCACCGCCGAGTTGCCCGGCTGGCCCGGCCCGGACGTTCCCGGCACGTGCCCCGGCCCCGACGCCGTCTCCGAACTCGACACGCCTTCGACCACCACCTGCCGCAGCTTCAGCGACGGCACCTCCAGCACCGCGACCGGCGCGCCGAACTCGACCGGGGTCGTCGCCGGCGCCGCCCCCAGCAGGCTCTGGCTCGCCCCCAGCGCCCGGTCCATCTCGCCGCGGATCCCGGCCAGCGCCGCGCGCTGGTCGCCGCTCTGGACCATCGGGCCCAGTGCGTACACGACCAGCGCCAGCGCCACGACCGCCGTCACCAGCCAGGCCACCACCGTCGTGGCCAGCCAGCCCGGGCCGAACCGCAGCGCGCGCTCCTCCTCCACCGTCGTGGTCATGCCACGCGTCCGAAGCGCAGACGCACCGCGAGGACCCGGCGGTGCAGCCACGGCGGCACCGGACGGCCCGCCGTCGCGTACGCGGTCAGGGACGGCAACGTGGCCAGCACCAGCAACGCCAGCAGCGGGATCAGCGCGCCGAGCACGCCGGCCCCGGAGAACGGCGGGATCGCGACGGCGTCGGCTAGGTTCTTGGCCGCCAGCACGCTCGCCTGCGTCGGCACGGCGGCCGGCGCCGGTCCGGTCGCGGCCGCCGGCGACCCCGCCGGAGCGGACGCGGCGACCGGCGTCGCGGTCCCGCCCGAACTTCCGGGCGCGGGCGGGTTCTGCGCGTTTTCCCGCTCCTCGCAGGCGCCGGCGGCCGTCCCGGTCCCGACCTTCGCCGCACGCGCGTCGGCGACGCCGGCCAGCGCCGGCGTCAGCGGGGCCAAGCCGGGCGCCAGCGCGCCCTGCCCGCCGTGGCGTGCCATCGCCAGCACCGTCGCGAGTTCGTCCTGCTTGGGCTTCAGCGGCGCGCAGTTCGCGTCGACGAGCGGGTTGACCGGCGCGGCGAGGTACTCCGCGAAGGTCAGCGGATAGGCCGCCGGGTCGGTCGCGGTGCCCGGCCGCAGTGTCCCGTCCGGGCCCTCAGTCATGCTGCCGGCCGCGGCCTGCAGGCTCGCTTCCGTCGGCTCGACGAACCGCCCGCTCGCGTTCGGCAGGGCGACCGGCCGCCAGCCGTACGCGCGAGCCGTCGCGAGATCGGTGACGACCCAGTTGAGGCAGCCGCCGAAGCAGGCCGCGCTCGTCCCGGTCATCACGCTGTCGACGGCCTTGCGGACGGCGAGCTGGCCGACCTTGGCGTCGACGTTGTGCTGGGACTTGTCGGTCGGGTCGAGCGCACCGAGGTCGGTGATCACGCCGGGCGACTTCCCGGCGGCCTTCCCGTAGACCTCCGTGAGGTTCGGGAACTTCCACTCGGCCGTCTTCGCGAGCACCGTGCTCAGCACGACCGGGACCGTGCCGGCGCCCGCTTCCGCGGTCGTGCCCCAGAACAACGCCGTCGGGTCGGCGCCCGCGCGGACGACCGGGTTCAGGAACTCGCTGGGCACCGGCGACGCCTGGACCTTCTCGAGCGACGGGTTCCGCGCGACGAACGCGGAGCCGTCCCGGAAGATGCCGCCGCGGCCGGTCGTGTCGGGGTTCTGGCCGCCCTGGCTCAGCATCAGGGCCAGCTCGCCGGCGGTCATCGAGAACGTGTCGGCGACCTGCGAAGTCAGCGGCGACCCGTTGTCGTCGGTGTCGGTGGGCGACCAGCCGGTCGTGGCGAGGACGGCGGCGTTCAACCCGACCGGGACGTACTCCCGCGACCGCACGGTCTGCGAAGCGAGCGCGCCGCCGGAGCCGGTGACCGCGACGTCGGAGGCCCCGGTGTCGAAGGCCTTCAGACCCGAGTCCTCGGTCTCGCCGACGATCGTGGTCGGCTGGACGCCGCCGGTCGGCGCGCACAGCAGCTGGTTCCACGCCACCGCGGTCCGCCCGAAGCGCTCCGGCATGCTGGCGTTGAGCGTTTGCGGGCCGATCCCTCCGCAGCCCCGCACCGCGAGGCCGGGCGCGGCGGGGCTGAAGACGCGGGAAGTGTCGAAAACGTCGAAGAAGTTACCCGCGGCGTCGGCTCCGACGATCTCCAAAGTCAAGGCGCACGGCGAATTCTCGTCGCACGAGTACGACCACGACCGCGTCCGGATCTGGCCGTCGGGCGACACCGCCGGGTTGTCGGCCCAGGGGAAGTTCTCACTCTTGTCGAAGTTGGTGTACTTCGGGTCGAAGCCGACGAAGCCCGGCTTGGACTGTCCACGCGGGACGGTCACGTCGAACACGACGTCGCCGCTGGTCCGGCTGCGGACCCGGGTGACGTTGTGGGCACCGGATCGCTGACCGGTCAGCTCGTCGCTGAACTCCTCCGAGCAGTAGCCGCGCACGCGCGAGCCGAAGTCGTGGTCCGGCACCCACTGCAGGGCCCCGGTGGAGAAGTCGGGCTTGAGCAGGTTGTCGGGCAGCTGGGTCGGGCACACCTTGAGCACCGCGACGCTGCCGGTGGGCAATCCGGAGACGACGACCCGCAGCGGGTCGCCGTCCTGGACCCGGGACAGGTCGGCGGGCTCGGTCTTCAGGGTGTACGCGGGGGGCGCGGGCGGGTTTTCCTGGGCGAGGGCCGGCGGGACAGCGCTTCCCAGCACCGCCAGGACACCGCAGGCGACGACCAGGCCCACCCGCCGCAGCAGGACGAAAGACACGGAGAACTCCCGGTTCCAGGGCAGGCGAAACGGCACGGCGCACGCCGTGCCACCCCCAACCTCCCGGAGGCGCGCGCCGCGGTGCGAGGGGTCCGCGAGGTCATTCACGCACGCCCCGTCGGGCGTTCCCCGCGCGTACACCTTTTCCCGGCGGCCGCTGTGAATACTGGCCGGCGCAGGGGCGCTGCCTGCTGCCCACGATCCGCCGCTCCCAGGAAAGGCCCCTCGTGACCGTCGTGCTTCCCCGGGCCGTCGCCGACCTGCCGTCGCGGGCCGACCGCGCGTTCCGGCGGGTGACCACCGGCGCCGGCCTCGCCATGCTTGCCATCCTCGTCGTGATCGGGTTCTTCCTGGTCTACCGCTCGGGTCCGGCGTTCGAGGCCAGCGGCTTCGGCTTCTTCACCACGATCAAGTTCGACGCCGCCAACAGCGCGCTCGGCGTGCTCGGCCTGCTCTACGGCACGGTCGTGGTGGCGCTGATCGCGGTCTGCGTCGCCGTCCCGCTGTCGATCCTCGCCGCGCTCTACATCACCGAGTACGCGAGCGGGCGGCTGCGCGGTTTCCTGACCGGGCTGGTCGACCTCCTGGCCGCGATCCCCAGCCTGCTCTACGGCCTGTGGGGGTTCAGCTTCCTGGGTCCGCAGGTCGTCCCGGTTTCGGCGTGGCTGACGGACAACTTCGGCTGGTTCCCGCCGTTCGCGCACAAGGAAAACACGTTGTTCCTCAACTCGATGTTCATCGCCGGGCTGATCGTGTCGCTGATGGTCCTGCCGATCACGACGTCGGTGATCCGCGAGGTCTTCACCCAGACCCCGCCCGGCGAAAAGGAAGCCGCGCTCGCCCTCGGCAGCACCCGGTGGGGCATGGTGAAGACGGTCGTGCTGCCCTTCGGCCGCGGCGGCATCATCGGCGGCTCGATGCTCGGGCTCGGGCGCGCGCTCGGCGAGACCATCGCGGTTTCCCTGCTGCTGCCCCAGGTTCCGCAGATCACCACGCACGTCCTGCAGTTCGGCGGCGCGACGATCTCCGGGTTCATCGCGAACAACTCCGGCGCGTCCGGGCTGGCGCTGAGCGGGCTGATGGCCGCCGGGCTGGTGCTGTTCGTGTTCACCCTGGCCACGAACTTCACCGCGTCGGTCATCATTTCGCGCAGCCGCTCCGGTGCGGGGGTGGACGCCTGATGACCGCGACGCTCCCCCGCCCGGCCGGTACGCGGCCGCGCCCGCTCGTGAAACGCCGGACCGCGCAGGTGACCCGGGCCGACCAGCTGGCCGCGCTCGGCTGTGCGGTCTCGGCGGTGCTGCTGACCTGGTTCGTCCTGCACCTGCTGCTGACCTCGCCCGGCTGGCTCGCCGACCTCGTCGTCGCCTACGGGCTGTACCTGGCGATGCTTTACGTCGTGACGCGCGACCGGCTGGGCCGGCTCGCCGCCGCCGACCGACTGGTCTCGACCATCGTCGTCACCGGCGCGATGGGCCTGCTGGTGCCGCTGCTGTTCCTGCTCGGCTACATCGTCGTGCACGGCCTTCCCTTCCTGCGCTGGGGTTTCTTCGGCCACGACATGTCGACGGTCGGGCCGACCGACCCGGTCACCGCCACCGGCGGCCTGCACGCGATCGTCGGCACGCTCGAACAGACCGCGCTGACGCTGGTCCTGGTCGTCCCGCTCGGCCTGCTCACGGCGATCTTCCTCAACGAGACGCGGTCGCGGTTCCGCCGCCCGGTGCGGATCATGGTCGACGCGATGAGCGGCCTGCCCTCGATCGTCGCCGGCCTGTTCGTCTACGCGGCCCTGATCATCCCGGGCATCCAGGCCGGCGTCGGGTTCTTCAGCTACAGCGGGTTGATGGCGACGCTGGCGCTGACCATGGTCATGCTGCCGACGGTCACGCGCACGATCGACGTCGTGCTGCGGCTGGTCCCGGACGGGCTGCGGGAGGCGTCGCTGGCGCTGGGCGCGAGCCGCGCCCGGACGGTCTGGTCGGTCGTGCTGCCGACCGCGCGCACCGGCGTCACGACCGCGGTGATCCTCGGCGTCGCCCGGGTCGCCGGCGAGACGGCGCCGCTGCTGTTCACCTCGTTCGGCGCGGTGTTCCTCAACGCCGACCCGTTCACCGGGCCGCAGGAGAGCCTGCCGCTGTTCGTCTACCGCTACATCAAGGAACCGCTGGAGAACGTCCAGCAGCGCGGCTACGTCGGCGCGCTCGTCCTGATCCTGCTCATCTTCGGCCTCTTCGCCCTCGCCCGGCTCGCCGGGCGGGACCGGTCGAAGCGCCGCGCCCGGCGGAGCACCGCGAAACGATCCCAGGAGAACCGGTGACCGACACCACCACCGAACTGTCCCCTGTAGACAGTGCGCCCGCGGTCCGGCTGACCGGCGGCCCGCCGCCGGGCGCCGCCGAGCTCGAATCCCGTGGCGTCGCCGCGTGGTTCGGCGACCGCCTGGTGCTCGAGGACGTCTCGCTGCACATGCCCGCGCGCGAAGTGACCGCGCTGATCGGGCCGTCCGGCTGCGGCAAGTCGACGTTCCTGCGGATCCTCAACCGGATGCACGAGCTGGTGCCGTCGGCGAGCCTGGCGGGCGAAGTGCTGCTGGACGGCACGGACATCTACGCCGACGGCACCCGCGCCCAGCACGTCCGGCTGCGGATCGGGATGGTGTTCCAGAAGCCGAACCCGTTTCCCGCGATGTCCATTCGGGACAACGTGCTCGCCGGGCTCAAGCTGGCCGGCGTGAAGTGCGACGACCGGGACGCGCTCGTCGAGCAGAGCCTGCAGCGCGCCGGGCTGTGGCGCGAAGTCCGCGACCGGCTGAGCTCGCCCGGCGGTGCCCTGTCGGGCGGGCAGCAGCAGCGGCTGTGCATCGCGCGGTCGCTGGCCGTGCAACCGAACGTGCTGCTGATGGACGAGCCGTGCTCGGCGCTCGACCCGACGTCGACACGCCGGATCGAGCAGACGATCGCCGAGATCGGGCACGAGGTCACGGTCGTGATCGTCACGCACAACATGCAGCAGGCCCAACGGGTTTCGGACCACTGCGCGTTCTTCCTGGCGGCGGAGAACGAGCCGGGCCGGGTGATCGAGCACGGCCCGACCGAGAAGATCTTCGGCTCGCCCGAGGACGAACGCACCCACGACTACGTCAACGGGCGGTTCGGATGACGCGCAAGATCGCGGCGCTGGCCGTGACCGTGCTGAGCCTCCTGGTGTTCGCCGCGCCGGAAGCGTTCGCGCTGGACAAGATCACCGGCTCCGGCTCGACCTACGTCGGCCCGGCCATGGCCGACTGGCAGAACGGCGCGAACTCCCGCGGTGTCCCGGTGAACTACGCGACCCGCGGCTCCCCCACCGGCGTCAACCAGTACGGCGACCGGACGGTCGACTTCGCCGGCACCGAAGCCGAGATCACGTCGCTGATCGCGGCGGGCGGCGGTGGCCAGTCCGCGGAGCAGCGCGGCTACCAGTACGTCCCGGACGTCGCCGGCGCGGTCGCGGTGATGTACAACGTGATCGACGCGGCCGGCAACAAGGTCGACTACCTGCACCTGACCCGCGAGGTGGTCGGCCGGATCTTCACCCGTGACATCACGCGCTGGAGCGACCCGGCGATCAGCGCCACGAACGGCGGGAAGGCGTTGCCGGACCAGCCGATCACGCTGCTCGGCCGCACCGGGCAGTCGGGTACCACGGCGTTGTTCTACGACTTCGTCGCGCACACCGCGCCCGGGCCGTACCAAGCCTTCGTGAAACGCAACGAAGGCACCGGGATCGGCCCGCTGCCCGACGGCGTCCGGCCGATCCAGCTGCCCTACAGCGGCCCCGACGCCGACTTCTACAAGCTGTTCGCCGACTCCGAGCAGATCGCGCAGGCGGTCGGCAAGGGCAGCGTGCCGTTCTCGATCGGCTACGACGAGTTCAGCTACGCGCTGCGCTACCAGGCCCCGACAGCGTGGGTGGAAAACCAGGCGCACCAGTACACCCAGCCGTTCGCGGAGAACATCGCCGCCGCGCTGACGAAGGCCGAGCTGCGGCCGGACCTGAGCCAGAAGCTCGACGGCGTCTACGCGAACCCGGACCCGAAGACGTACCCGATCTCGGCGTACTCCTACCTCATGATGCCGTGCACGACCGGCCGCGACACCTGCCGCGGTGGCTACGACGCAGCGGGCAAGACCGGCACCATCACGGCGTTCCTGGAGCACATCGCCTGCGACGGCCAGGTCAACATGGCCCGCATCGGCTACTCGCCGCTGCCGCCCAACCTGTCGCAGGAGATGATGAACTCCAACGCGCGCCTGACCGGCAAGCCGGCGAAGCAGCTGAACGCGGGCAACTGCGCGAACCCGACGTTCCACGGCGGCCTGGGAGCGGGCGCGACGAGCCCGCCCGACCCGTTCGAACGCATGGGCGGCGTCCAGCAGCTGACCAACCCCGACAGCCACGGCCCGGACAAGTCGGCCGGCCCGTCCTCGTCGGCCGGCACGGCGACCGCGACGGCGACCCCGGACGACGACCTGGCCAACGGCGGCTCGAAGAACTGGCGCGACGCGGCCCCGGCCGCCTACGACCACGGCGGCGACCCCGGCTTCGGCGGCTGGGCGGTACTGGTGCTGGCGGCGGCCATCGTGGCGCCGCTGGTGGTCCGCGGGGTGGTGCGCCGGCTCCGGCGCTCGTAGCCGCGCGGCCTCGCCCGGCGGGCCAGTAGCGCCAGCAAGGCCAGGTCGAGCAGCAGGAACGCGCGTTCGACCAGCCCGCTGATGCCGTGCAAGCCGTCGACGAGGAAGGTCGCCACGAACAGCCCGAGCAGGCCCAGCGCCGCGGCGGCCACCAGCCGGCCTGCTTTGCCCAGCGTGAAACCCGCGGCGGGCAGGGCCGCGAAGATCAGCAGGGCGACGTGCCGGTGGATCAGGCCGTGCCAGGTCAGCGGCTCGCCCACCGGTTCCTGCGGGAACACCGCCAGCAGCCCGAGCCCGACGCCGGTGAGCGCGACGAGCCGGCCGGCCAGGACGGCGCCGGTGAGCCGCAGGGCCGCGGCCGCGGCGAGCGCGCCGGAGCCGACGGCCAGCATCGCGACGCCGACCAGCCGGGCGCCTTCGGCCGTGTGGACGTATTCGCTGAACGTCGTGGTGAGCGGGTCGACGGCGCCCGCGTTGGCGGCTTCGACGTAGACCGCCACGCCGAGACCGCACAGCAGCCAGATGTACGCCGCGGTGGTGAGCAGGCGGAGGGTTCTGTCCATGTCCCGAGGCTGGCGGTTCGGGGTCGTCGCGGTCATCCCGCCGGAGCGGGCGTTTCCGCGTCACCCCGCGGGGTCGTGCCGGGTAACCCCACGGACTACGGGACTTTCCCGGAAGCGCGACGCGGGCGGCTCGGGCTAGCTTCGGACGCATGGTCCGTTCCCTGGTGTGGGCGCTGGTCACCGGCAAGGACGGCGACCTCCTGCCGCCCGCGCGGTGGTGGCGTGGCCCGGAGTGGCTGAAGGCGCTCGGGACCACCGGCCTGCTCGCCCTTCTCGCGGCCACCAGCTACAGCGCCTGGTCGCGCTACCTCGACGGCGACCTGCCGCTGGTGTTCGCGCTGCTGGCGCTGCAGGCGCTGCCGCTGCCCCTGGCCGGCCGTCACCCGCTGACCGCGCTGCGGCTCGCGGGACTGGGCATGCTGGTGGCGTGCTACGCGGTCCGGCGGGGGCTGCCCGGACCCGGTGCCGGCCTCGCGGACTGGCCGCTGCAAACGCAGTTCCTCCCCTACCTGCCCCTGCTCGCCCTGGTGCTGGCCCGCACCCGCGGCCGGGAAGGCGCGGGCATCGCGGCCGTCGCGGTCCTCCTGGCGGCCGCGACCGGGATCGTGCAGGAACCGCGGGCCGGGGCGAAGACGCTGGTGTGGGCGTTGATCGTGGCGGTGACGACGATCGCGGTCGGCTACGCGCTCCAGCAGCGGCGGCGCGCGTTGACGACGGCCGACGAGGAGCGCGGGAAGCGCACTGTCCTCGAAGAACGGACCCGCATCGCCCGCGAGCTGCACGACATCGTCGGGCACCACCTGACGCTGATCACCCTGCGCGCGGACAGCGCGCCCCACCGGGTACCGGACGTGTCGGAAGCCGCGGCAGCCGAGCTGCGTGCCCTCGGCCAGGCGGCACGCGAGGCACTGGAGGAAACGCGACGGCTCGTCGGCGTGCTTCGGGAGGAGGGCGCCCGGCCCGAGCGCGCACCGCAGCCGGGCGCGGCCGAGCTGCCCCGGCTGGTCGAGCGGTGCCGGGAGTCCGGCCTCGACGTCCGCGCCCGCCTCGAGGTCGGCGAACCGCCCGGGACGGTCGGGCTGGCGGTGTACCGGATAGTGCAGGAAGCGCTGAGCAACGCCCGCCGGCACAGCCCCGGGTCGGCGGTGTCGGTCGACGTCACCCGGGCGGCCGGCACGGTTTCGATCGTGGTGGAGAACGGCCCGGCCGAGCGGACACCCCCGCCAGGACGAGGGGACGGCACCGGGCTGGCCGGGATCGCCGAGCGCGCCGGTTCACTCGGCGGCACGTACGAAGCCGGACCCCGGCCCGACGGCGGCTTCCGGCTGGCTGTCACCCTGGCGACCCGCGAGGAGGTGGCGCCGTGACGACGGTGTTCGTGGTCGACGACCAAGCCATGGTGCGCGAGAGCCTCGCCGCGCTGCTCGACGCCCAACCGGACCTGGCCGTCGTCGGCCAAGCCGCCGACGGTGCGGCCGCCCTGGCGGCCATCGCCGCCCTCACCCCGCCCCCGGACGTCGTGCTGATGGACATCCGGATGCCCGGGATGGACGGCCTCGAAGCCACCCGGCGGCTGCTGGCGGGCCCGGGACCGCGGGTTCTCGTGCTCACGACCTTCCACCTCGACGAATACGTCTACGAGGCACTGCGGGCCGGGGCCGGCGGCTTCCTGCTGAAGGACGCCCCGGCCGCCGATCTCGTCGCCGCGATCCGGGTCGTCGCGGCCGGCGACGCGCTGCTCTCCCCCGCCGTCACCAAGCGGCTCATCGCCGACTTCGTCCGCGCCGCCCCGGCTCCGGTGGTCACCCCGGCGGTGCTGGAGTCCCTCACCGAGCGCGAATCGGAGGTCCTGCGGCTGATCGCGAAGGGACTGTCCAACCGGGAAATCGCCGCCGGCCTGGTGCTTTCTGAGCAGACCGTGAAGACCTACGTCGGCCGCATCTTCGCCAAGCTGCACCTGCGCGACCGCCCGCAGGCGATCGTGCTGGCCTACGAAACCGGGATCGTCACACCGACGGGCGCCGACCGAACCGGATGACGGCGCAGGGTGTCCTCGTCGCCGGGCAGTCCGTGAATCCTTTTTGTTCACCTCACGTTCATTTCCCGGTCGTCTCATAAGGAGGCTCCCCACCCGGAAGGTGCGCGATGACCACGTTGGACACCATGGCCTCCGAGCAGCTCGACACCCACTTCGCCCAGCTCGAGGACCGCTTGGGCCACGACTACGCGGACGTCACACGGACCCGGCTGCACGCCATGGTCGACCACGAACGCGCGCGCTTCGCCGGCGCGCGCATCCACGCCTTCGTGCCGATCCTGGTCGAGCGGGCGGTCCGGGCGGCGCTGGCCACTACTTGAAGATCGCGATGGGGTGCACGACCAGCTCCCCGTGGTGCGGGTCCCAGTCTTCGACGCGCCCGAGGCACTGGGCGTGGAACGTGCCCTCCGGGACCTCGTCGCGGAAGCCGCGGGTGCCGCAGCGGAAGCGCACCCGGCGCGCGGCCAGCGGGTCGGCCGGGTCGCCGTACGCGGCGATGAACGTCGTGCCCGGCTCGTCGGACGGGACCCGGCGGAACAGGCCGCGCATCGACACGAACGCGTCGATCCCGCGCAGCCGCGCCGTGCGCAGCCGCGTGCTGTCCGGGCCGTCGGCCCAGCCGAGCGCCGTCACCAGCGCCTTGTTCTGCACCAGCTCCTGCTTGACGAGGTTGACGTAGACGATGTCGTCGCGCTTCTCCAGCACTTCCATGACCATGCCGATCACGGTGATCGGCTCGGCCCGCTCGATGTACCGGCTGAACACCTCTTCGGTCTTCTTCTGCTCCCCCGCGCCTTCGCCCGCCGGGAACTTGATCTTCCCGCTGACCGACCGGCCGCGGCTGGTGCGCTTCTCGATCTCCTTCTCCAGCGCCTCGCTGTAGCGGTCCTGCTGGTAGAGGCCCATCACCGAGTTGTGGTGCAGGTAGAACGCGATCCCGCTGATCGGCCCGGTCCCCTGCCTGCTCCGCGCGCGGCGCCAGTGCCGGACGAGGATCGCCGCGGCGGCCAGCACGAGCAGCAGCGTCGCGATCCAGACGCCCCACCAGATTCCCCACTTGCTCCAGTAGAGGGAGCTGTCACCGGCAGCCACGGGTCTCCTTGAAGGCGTCGAGCAGGGACGTCGAGGTCGCGTCGGTCAGCCGGCCGCCGGTCGCCTGCGCGACCCGGCCGAGCTCGGCGCCGTCCGCCTCCCCGAACCGCACGGCGTAGGTGTGCACTCCGGACGGCGTCGGGCGGCGCAGGAACTCGTCGGCGCTCAGGCCGGCGTTGTTCTCGCCGTCGGTCATCAGCACGATCGACACGGGCTCGGTCTTCGCGAACTCCGCCGCCCGGTCGTAGGCGTGCGCCAGCGCCGACCAGACCGCCGTGGCGCTGTCGAAGTCCGCGGCGTCCAGGAAGCCGCGCACCGCGGCGAGGCCGGCTGGGCCGTCGGCGACGAAGTCGCGCTCGCCGAGGATCCGGCCGCCGAACCGGATCACCGTGATCCGCTCGCCGCGGTAGAACCGCTCGAACTCCGCCGCGCCGGCCCCGGTCAGCGCGTCGAACGCCGCGCGCACCGCGGCGATCCGGCCGCCGCGCATCGAGCCGGAGAAGTCGAGGACGAACAGGACGTGACCGGGCACGCGGCCGCGCGGGTCCGCGTAGTACGCGAGCAGCTTGTCGACGACCTCCTGGTCGTCGGGGAAGTACAGCGCGGTGCCGACGCTCTTCGGCAGGCGCGGCTCGAGCGGCACGCCTTCGGTGGCCGGGCGGCGGAGCGTGCGGTCCATGATCTTCCGCTGCGTCTCCGGGCGCTTCAGCCATTCCGTGACGCGCTCGTACGCGGCGCGCTTGCCGGGATCGAGCAGCAGCAACGGGTACTCCGACTGCATGATCCCGTCCCGCGGGTAGATCAGCTCCAGCGGCGCGGCGAGCTTCCCGCTCGCGTTGAGCGAGAGCAAGGTGGACTCGTAGCCGATCACGGCGTCGGCGTCGCCCTGGTGCGCGGTGAAGAGGGCGGCCAGTTCCCGGGAGCTGTCCGCGGTGAGCGACTGCCCGGCGCGGAAGCCCCGCAGCCGGTCGCAGGCGACGTCGCGCGGCCGCAGCGCGGCGCCGGTGCCCGCGGCCGCCGTGGCGACGCCGACCAGCGCGGACAGCCCGCTGGCCGACCGGCCGGGGTCGGCCAGCGCGAACCGCAGCGTGCCCGCCGCGGCGGCGTCGGCGAAGTCGGCCCAGGTCACGTCCGGGTGCCGGCTCCGCAGCGCGGCCGCAGCCGCCGGCTTCACGCCGATGACGATGGGCGAGAGCATGATCCGCGTGCTCGCCGGGCGTTCGCCGGCGAAGCCGGACTGGCGCAGCTTCAGCTGGAAGTACCGGTCGGTGGACAGCCACGCGAGGTCGTGGCGGTACTGCCCCGGCGTGAGCGCGGTGCCGGCATCGACGGTCCCCTGGAGGTCGAGGTCGAGCCGGATCCCGGTGTCCGCGCGGAGTTCGTCGAGGATCGGCCCGAGATCGGCGAGCTCGGAGCTGGCCAGCACGCTCAGCCGTTGCTCGGCCGTCCCGCCGGTGCACGCGGTCGCCGCCAGGACCACGCCCAGCACCACCGCGAGAAGCCGCTTCACCGGCAGTCGCCGACGGTCTTGATCATCTCTTCCAGCACCGGGTTCGCCGGCAGCGGCGTCGTGCTGTCGTTGTCCGCCTGCTGCGGGGTCGGCAGGCCCTGGTCGGCGAGGAACTCGTACAGCCGGCCGCTCTTGTTGCTCCCGGCCGGGGTGGCGACGCCGAAGCCGAGCTCCATCGCCCGGCGCTGCAGATCCGGGTCGGAGGTGATCAGCTCGCCGAGCCGGTCGGCCTCCGGCCGCAGGGGCACGAACTGCGGTTTGGTCAGGATGTTGTCCTTCGGGTACAGCAGCACGTGGTCGGAGTCGGGGCGGCCGGTCGCGGCCTTGATCCGCAGCTGCTGTTCGAGGTACTGGTGTTCGTAGATCACCACGATCGGCTTGTCGCCCTCGGCGAGGTTCCAGTACGACTCGGAGAGGTCGGCGGAGGAGAAGCCCTGCCGGTTCAGCAGCGGCTTGATCCGGTTGGCCAGGTCGTGGGCGCCGGTCAGCGTGGCCGGTCCGGCGGCGGTGCC
This sequence comes from Amycolatopsis sp. NPDC098790, assembly GCF_044759945.1. Lineage (NCBI taxonomy): Bacteria > Bacillati > Actinomycetota > Actinomycetes > Pseudonocardiales > Pseudonocardiaceae > Amycolatopsis > Amycolatopsis sp. NPDC098790. The sequence continues at coordinate 279,165 of NZ_JBIWAI010000002.1, read as the reverse complement.
CGGCGGCGCCGGGTCGGCCAGCGGCACCTGCCTGCCGTTCTCCAGGTACGCGATCAGCGTCAGGTAGGTCGCGCCGGAGTTGGAGTCGCAGACGTGCGAGGTCTGGGCGAGCACCAGGTTGCTGTTGTTCACCCCTTGGATGCCCAGGGAGTTCCAGGTGGCGCCGTCCTTCATCGCCTGCACGAACTTCCCGGTGTCCAGGGTGTAGTAGAGCGGTTCGCCGGGGCCCTGCGGCACGGACGCGATGCCGTTGCGCCGCAGCGCTTCGGCGTACGGGCGGTAGGTCGCGAGCACGATCGGGCTGGTGAACGGCTGGCGGATCGTGCCGCCCAGCACGTCGGCGCGGGCCGTGCGGACCAGCCCCGCGGCCGGCTCGCCGGAGAGGAAGACGAAGTCGTACTGGTCCAGGTCGTGGATGGCGACGTCCCGCGAGCCGGTGCGGGTCACGTGCACCCGGATGTGGTGGTCCATCAGGAGTTCCCGGACCTGCGGATCGGCGAAGAAGTCCGCCTTCGAGCCCATCTTCCCGGACAGGTCCAGGGTCCGTTCGAAGGGGACGAGGATCGTGCCGGACACGAGCAGGCTCACCAGGCCGGCGACCGCCAGCGCCAATACCGGGCCGAAGGAGCGCAGGAAGCCGCGCCGGAGGAAGAAGGCCGACGGGCGGGGCTGGACCGTGAGGTGCGGCTCTTCCAGGGTGGGGCTCTCGGTCGTCACCGAATCAGACCTCCGGGCGGCTGCGCCGCGGGAAACGGACGTTTCTCCCGGGAAGTCTACCGAGCGGGTTTGTTCGTTACCGCGTATTTCCCGGAACCACCGGAACGGCCGCGCCCGGAATGCTCTCCGGTCGCGGCCGCAGGGTCTGGCGCACCCTTAGTTGTAGCCCATTTCGTCGGGTGACACGCCGTTGTACCCCATCTCGTCGGGGTTGTCGGCGAGGACGGCCGTCGAGGCCGCGCTCTCGGCGGCGACGGCGAAGGCCGCGGAACTACCCAGGACACCAGCCGCGAAAAGGGTGAACGCGACCGTGGCGACCGCTCGGCGAACCCGCATCATTCCTCCGGTGGTCAATCGGGGCGAAACTGGCTTTCGGGCGAGGCGGACGTTCCCAGAGCCGGCGCAACCGGCGGACAACGGACGGTTAAGGACCCGCCAACGGAAGGCGGCCAAATCCGACCCACGCGGAATTCCGAACAAGGGCCGAACACAATGTTTCCGAAACCGGAATGAGAGATTGCCGGACGACGTTGCGGCTACGTCGAGTACACCTCTTGTTCAACATCCGTTCGTCTTCTATTATCGTCCGTGTGCAACCGCTCACGGACGGTGCTGACCTCCTGATCGGCCGGGACGGTGAGCTGTCCCGGCTGGCGGGCTGGGTGCACGACGTGGCGGCCGGCCGCGGGCACGCGGTCCTGGTGGACGGGGAGCCGGGCATCGGGAAGACCGCGCTCGTCCAGTCCGCCTGTGCGGTCGCCGCCCGGGCGGGGTGCCAGGTCTACCGGGGCGCCGGTGACGAACTGGGGCAGGCACTGCCCCTGCTCCCCCTGCTGGACGCGTTGCGGATCACCGCCGCGGCAACAGATCCCCGGCGCGGTGCCATCGCCGCGCTCCTGCACGGCGAATCCGGCACGGGCACCGACCTCGCCGCGGCGGCCGCCGAGCAGCTGATCACCCTGGTGGACGAGCTCTGCCAGGCCGGCCCGGTGGTCCTGGTGGCCGACGAGCTGCAGTGGGCCGACCGCGCGACGGTGGCGGTCTGGAGCCGGCTCGCGCGGTCGGTCCGGCAGCTGCCGCTGCTGCTGATCGGCGTGCTGCGGCCGGTCCCGCGCCGCGACGACCTGCGGGCGCTGCGGCGGGTCGTCGGCCCCGCCGAACGGCTGCGCGTCGGCCGCCTCACCGAACCGGCGGCGCTGGAGCTGGTGGCGAAGCTGGCCGGCGGCAAGCCGGGCGACCGGCTCGGGCAGCTGGCCGACGGCGCGGCCGGAAACCCCTTGTACCTCACCGAACTGCTCGACGCGCTGACCCGCGGCACCTGCCTGGACGTCGACGAAGCCGGGATCGCCGAGCTGACCGGCGGGCCCATCCCCGACTCGCTGCCCGAGGCGATCGCCGACCGGCTCGGCTTCCTGTCGGAGCCGACCCGGACCGTGCTGCGGACGGCCGCGCTGCTGGGCGTCGGCTTCTCGGTCGCGGACCTCACGGTCGTCGCGGACGCCGAACTGGCCCCGCTGCTGTCCGCGCTCGACGAAGCCCGGGCGGCCGGCGTCCTGATGACCGCAGGCGACGACCTCGCGTTCCGGCACCCGCTGATCCGCCGGGCGTTGTACGACGAGCTGCCGCCGGGCGTCCGGGTCGTCTGGCACCGGGCCGCCGCGCGGGCGCTGGCCGGAGCGGGCGCCCCGGTCGAGCGGGTCGCCCGGCAGCTGCTCCCGGCCGTGACCGGCGGGGCGCCCGGCGAACCGGTGCCCGGGTGGGTCGTCGGCTGGCTGGGCGAGGCGGCCACCGCGCTGATCGGCCAGGCCCCGGAGGTCGCGGTCACGCTCCTGCGCCGCGCGGTGCGGGGCGGCGACCCGGCGGCGGGCGTGCTGAGCTGCCGGCTGGCCGACGCGCTCTACCGCGTGGGCGACTTCGCCGAAGCCGAGCGGGTCGCCTCCCGCGCACTGGCCCGGACCGCCGACCCCGGCCTGCTCGTCGACCTGCACACGACGGTGACGCAGTGCCGCGCGATGACCGGCCGGTCCGCCGAGTCCCTCGCCGCGCTGGAACCGGCCGTCGGCACCCCGGGCCTGGCCGCCCGGCACCGCGCCCGGCTGCTGGTGCTCACCGCGCGGACGCACCGCGACCTCGGCGCGGTCGACACCGCCGGGAAGGTGGCCGCCGCCGCGCTGGCCGAGGCGGGCGAAGACCACTGGGCGACCGGGTGGGCGCTGCACGTGCTGAGCCTGGTGGCGATGATGCGCGGCGAGTGGACCGAGGCGCTGCCGCTGTTCGACCGCGCGATGGCCACCGCCGCGGACGACCCCGCGCTCACCGACCTCGGGCTGCTGCTGCGCATCAACCAGGCCGTCACCTTCGGCGCGCTCGACCGCTACCCGGAGGCGCTCGCCGCCGCCGAGCGGGCTCGCGAACGCGCGGACCGCGCCGGCAGCGTCGTGCGGCTGACCCAGGCGCAGAGCGCGCTCGGCCAGCTGCTGCTGGGCAGCGGCCGGTGGGACGACGCCGTCGCCGAAGTGGACGTCGTCCCGGACGACCTCAAGGACCCGAGTGTGGCGTGCTGCGACCACGGCGTGGCGGCGATCATCCACTTCCACCGCGGCGAACCGGCCGCCGCGCACCGGCACCTGGACGCGGCGGCACCGTGCGCGGACCGGATCGGCGGCCGGGTGGTCGAATCCCTGACGCTGGCGCGCGGCCACGCGTTCGAGGAGGACGGCGAACCGGAGCGGGCGCTCGCCGCGCTGACCGCCGCGCTCACGGGCGAGGACGAAGGCGAAGGCCTGCTCGGGGACGCCGTCCGGCTGGCCGTCGAGGTCGGGGACACCGCGACCGCGGCCGCGATCGGCGCGCGGGTCCGCGCGATCACGGCCGGGGCGGATGTGCCGCACCGGCGGGCGTTGCGCTGGTACTGCCAGGGGATGACCGAACGGGCCGCCGAGGCGTTGCTGCGCGCGGCCGACGGCTACCGCGACGCGGGCCGGCCCCTCCCCCGGGCCCAGGCGCTGGAAGCCGCGGCGGTGTTCGCCGACGCCGGCGACCGCGGTTCGGCGCGCGCCGCGTTCACCCGCGCGCTGGGGCTGTTCGAGAGCCTGGGCGCGCAGCGGGACGTGGCGCGGCTGCGCGCTCGCTTCCGGGCGCTCGGCATCCGGCGCGGCCCGACGGTGAAGCACCGCCAGGCCACGCACGGCTGGGACAGCCTCACGCCTACCGAGACCAAGATCGCCGGCCTGGTGGTGGAAGGCCTGTCGAACCCCCAGATCGCGGCGCGGATGTTCCTGTCCCCGCGCACGGTCGCCACGCACGTCTCGCACATCCTGGCCAAGCTCGGCGTGCACTCGCGCATCGACATCGCGCGGGAAGCGACCCGCAAGGCGGCTTCGGGCTGACGGTCACCGCCGGGAATGGCGGATCCGGCTCCACATCGGCACGACGAACCACCACAACGCGAACCAGCCCAGCGCGCCGGCGGTGAACCAGGCGGCGAGCGCGGGGCCGAGGGTGACGCTGAGGATCAGCAGCAGCGCGGAGCCGATGGAGAGCATCAGCAGGGTCAGCCCGAAGAGGGCGAAGCGGCTGGAGGCGAGCACGAGCTGCTGCTTGAGCCGCCGCTGGAAGACCAGCCGGTGGAAGGCGGCCGGCGCGATCAGCAACGCGGTCGCGGCGGCCCCGAGCACGAGCGCGGCCACGTATACCCGCCGTTCGAACTCGGTCAGCGTCGCGAAGCGCGGGGTGAAGGCGACGGTGAGCAGGAACGCGAGCAGCAGCTGCACGCCGGTCTGCGCCACCCGCACTTCCTGCAGTATCTCGGCGTAGTTGCGGTCCAGCCGCTGGGCCGGCGTCTCGCGGCGCACCGCGAAGTTCCACCGGTCGTGGGCATCCGGCGGCTCGCCGAGCGGCGGCAGGTCCGGGTGGGTCTGGTCGAATCCGTTCACCTTCATGAGGCAACGGTCCCGCCGACGCGGGTCCGAGACATCAGCCGATCAAAGGATGTCGGAAGGATCCGCCCGCGCGGTGCCGGACCCGCGTGGGTCCGGCACCGGCGGTCCCCCTCGTGGCGCGGCCGTCAGGCGTGCACCTGGATGCGCCCGACGTTGTCGTTGAAGCGCTCGAGCCAGTGCCCGCGGCCGCCGACGTGGATGCCGAAGTCGTCGGCGTCGTTCTCCGCGTTGTTGTAGACGCGGGCGGTGTAGCAGCTGTTGTTGCCCGCGAGGGAGGTCATGTTCCGCGACCACCAGCTGCTGGGCTCGACCCGGTAGCCCGCGGCGTCGCACGGTCCGTCGTCGCCGATGATGGTGGCCATCGCGCCCCCGCCGCTGGGCGCGTAGTTGTTGTAGTCGACGTTCTCGTACCAGTACATGATCTTGACGGGGGCGCGCAGCGACCGGGTGGCCCGCAGCCCGGACTCCGCGTCGGCGAGGGACACCTCCGAGCACACCTTGCCCAGCAACGGCGAAGACGCGTCCCCCGTGGCCTTGCCGACCAGCAGCGCGCAGTAGGTGCCGTCCCGCGGCGCCGCCTGGGCGGCACCGGTTCCCAGCACCGCCGCGAAACACGCGGCCCCGGCCAGCGCGACGGCCGTCCTGCTCCACACCTTCATGATTCCCTCCCGTGGTCATGCCGGCGAAACTCCGGACCCGCCCTGTCTAGCCCGCCCGCGTTGTCCGGTGTCGGCCGTACTCGGCCGCACAACAAGAACCGGGCAACGTCACCGGCACGGCGGCCGGTAGGCGATGTCCGGGAGGTACTCGGCCCACTGCGCCGCGGTGATCGCCGGTTCGACCGCCGCGCAGACGCGGGCGGCGGCGCGTTCCGGATCGGTCTCCCAGAGCCGGACCGTGCCGTCGGCGCCGGCGGTGGCCAGCGTGTGCCCGTCGGCGCCGAACGCGGCCAGGTACACGCGGTCGAGGTGGCCGGTGAGCGTGGCCGATTCGGCCGGGCGCGCCGGATCGGCGAGCGACCAGAGCAGCACGGTCCGGTCCGCGCCCGCGGTGACCAACGTGCTGCCGTCGGCGCCGAACGCCGTCGTGAACACCGTGTTGCTGTGCCCGGTCAAGGTGGCCAGCGTGACCGGGTGCCGCCGGTCGGCGACGTCCCACAGCCGGGCGGTGCGGTCCCAGCTGCCGGAGGCCAGCCGGCGGCCGTCCGGGCTGAACGCCACCGAGCTCACGCCGTCGTCGTGGCCCGGCAGGGTCGCCAGCTCGCCGGGATCACGCGGGTTCGTCAGGTCCCACAACCGGATCGTGTGGTCCCAGCTCGCCGTCGCCAGCGTCCGCCCGTCCGGGCCGAACGCGACGGCGTTGACGCCGTCGCTGTGCCCCCGCAGCGTCGGCAGCGGCGCGGGGCGCCCGGGGTCGGTGACGTCCCACAGCCGGGCCGTGCGGTCGAGGCAGGCGACGGCGAGGGTGCGGCCGTCGGGGCTGAACGCGGCGCCGTTGGCGTTGTCCGCGCAGCCGGCGAGCACCGCCGCGGGAGCCGGGCGGCGGGGATCGGTCACGTCCCAGAGCCGGGCCGTGTGGTCGTAGCTCGTGGTGGCGAGCGTCCGGCCGTCGGGCGCGAAGGCGAGCCCGCACACCGAGTCCGTGTGGGCGGTCACGGTCGCCAGCTCGACGGGGTGCCGGGGATCCGTGACGTCCCACAGCCGGGCGGTGCGGTCCCAGCTCCCGGTGGCGAGCGTGCGCCGGTCCGGGCTGAACGCCAGGCCGCACACGGACCCGCGGTGCCCGGTGAGGACCGGGCCGGGCAGGTCCCAGACCCACACGGTCCGGTCGTCGCTGCCGGTCGCGATGCTGTGCCCGTCGGGGGCGAAGACCAGCGACGCGATCCCGCCCGTGTGGCCGGTCAGCACCCGGGGTTCCCCGGTCCGGCGCGGGTCGGTGACGTCCCAGAGCCGGACGCGCCGGTCGAGTCCCGCGGTCGCCAGCGTCTTCCCGTCCGGGCTGAACGCCGCCGCGCGCACGACGTCGGTGTGCCCGGTCAGGGTCGCCGCCTCCGCGGGGCGCGCGGGGTCGGCGACGTCCCAGAGCCGCACGGTGTGGTCCTGCCCGGCGGTGGCCAGCAAGCGGCCCCCGGGGCTGAAGGCGACCCAGACGACCGGGCCGCGGTGCCCGGCCAGCAGCCGGGGCGGCGCCGGGCCGCCCGAGAGGTCCCACAACCCCGCCGTGCCGTCCCACCCCGCGGTGGCGAGCGTCCGGCCGTCCGGGCTGAACGCCACCGCCACGACCCCGCCGTCCTGGCCGGTGAGGACGCGCGCGGACGCGGCCGCCCGCCCGGGATCGGCCAGGTTCCACAACCGGACCGTGTGGTCGGTGCTGCCGGTGGCCAGCGTGCGCCCGTCCGGGCTGAAGGCCACCGCGTTGACGTCGTCGGAGTGCCCGGCCAGCGTGGCGAGCTTCCGCGGGGCGCGTGGATCGCGGACGTCCCACAGCGCGGCGGTGTGGTCCCAGCTGCCGGTGGCCAGGAGGCCGCCGTCGGGGCTGAAGGCGACCGCGTTGACGTTGCGGGGGTGCCCGGTGATCGTGGCGAGCGGCACGGGGTGGTCCTGGTCGGTGAGGTCCCACAGCCGCACGGTGGCGTCCCGGCTCCCGCTGGCCAGCAGGCGCCGGTCCCGGCTGACGGCCACCGCGTTCACGTTGCCGGTGTGCCCGGTGAGCCGGACCGCGTACGGCGTCGCGAACCCGCTGAGCAGGGCGCTGCGGGCTTCGGCCGTGGGCACGAGCCGGTAGGCGGCCAGGCCGAGCTGCGCGGCGAGCGGCGGATCGGCGGTCCGCAGCGCCGCGGCTTGCCCGGCCACCTTTTCCGAGAGGGCGACGTTGCGCTGGCGGGTGGCCGTGAGCCGGGCGTCGAAGGCGAAGGCGGTGGCCGCCGTCGCCAGCACCAGCAGGACGCTCAGCAGCGCGACGAGCTGCCGGAGCCGCCGCGCCCGCCGCCGGGCCGCGAGCCGCTCCGCGGTTTCGGCCGCCACCCCGGCGGCGAGGAACGCGCGTTCCCTCGCAGTCAGCACGGATTCGTCGCCCGCCGCCCAGTCCCGGGCCACCGCCAGGCGCGTGCCGCGGTAGAGGGCGCCGGGATCGCGGTCGACGGACTCCCAGATCCCGGTCGCGTCGGTGAGCTGGCGGTGCACCCGGCGGCCGTCCCGGTCTTCGGACAGCCAGTCGCGCAGCCGCGGCCAGCAGCGGATCAGGGCCTCGTGGGCGATTTCGACGCTGTCGCGGTCGAGGACGAGCAACCGCGCGGCGGCCAGCGCGTCCAGGACGACCGCGAGGTCGGCGTCGGCGGGGTCGAGCTCGTCCCGGGAGACGCGCCGCTTGGTGTCCTGGGTGCCGTCCCCGAACGCGGTCAGGCGCAGGAACAGCCGGCGGGCGACGTCCTGCTGGGCCGGCGCCAGCTCGGCGAACACCGCTTCGGCCGTCTGGGCCAGCGCGCCGTCGATGCCTCCCGCGGCCTCGAACCCGGCCAGGCCGAGGACGAACCCCCGGCGTCTTCGCCAGGTTTCGAACAACGCGTGCGACAGCAGCGGCAGCATCCCGGCCCGGTTCCCGGCCTGGGCGACGAGGGTGGCCAGCAACGCGCTCTCCACCTGGTAGCCGGCCAGGGCGGCAGGCCGCGTGACGGCCTCGGTCAGCTCTTCCGCGGACATCGGCCCGACGACCACCTGCGCGTCGCGCATCGCTTCGACCAGCCCGGGATGCGCGGTGCAGTGCGCGTAGAAGTCCGACCGCACCCCGGCCACGACCCGGCAGCGGCTGTTCCGCGTGCCCGCGGCCGCGACGAGCGCGTCGAGGAACCCGGCGTGCTCGGTGTCGTCCTTGCCGGGGGTGAAGACCTCCTCGAACTGGTCCACCACCAGCACCAGCTCGGCGTCGGCCCCGCGTCCGGCCAGCGCCCGGTCCACCAGCCGGTGCAGGGTGCTCGGGTCTTCGGTCAGGTCCTGGTGGACTCGCGCGGCGGTATCACCGGTCAGGGCCGCGAGCCGGGCCGCGCACTTTTCGAGCGGACGCGCTCCCGGTGTCTGCACCAGGACGAGGCGGGAGTCCGCGCCGGCCCGCAGCCGCGGCACCAGCCCGGCCCGCAGCACGGACGACTTCCCCGCACCCGAAGCTCCGAAAACCGCGACGAACCGCTTGTGCGACAACCGATCCAGCAGTTCCTCGACCAGACGCCGCCGCCCGAAGAACCGGTCCGCGTCCTTCGCTTGGAACGCCGCCAAGCCGAGGTAGGGCGCTTCGCCGTCGGCTGGTCCGGCCGACGCCGTCTCGGCGGCGAGTCCGGCGGCGATCTCCTGCCAGCGCTGTTCCCACTCGGCGGCATCCCCTGCGCAGGCGAGGACGTAGGCTCGGGTCACCGGCCAGCTCGGCAGCTTCCGGCCACCCGCGGCCTCCGAAAGCACCGTCGCCGAATAGTGCGCTTTCACGGCCAGCGAACGATAACTCGGCCCACCCGCCTTCTCCCGCAGCCGGCGCAAGTCGGCCGCGAACCGCAGCAAAGCCGTGTCGCCCGCGTCCAGCGGACGCTCACTCCGTGGCATCGCGTCGCCCCTCCGGTGGGGCACCGGCCCCGTCCCACAACCGTTGTACGGAGTTCGATGTCAGCCATCATGCCACCGAGCCCGGACAACGCCCACCGCGTCAACCTGGTCCGACGAACCAACCGTCAGGGGAGGTACAGGTGAGAACGTCGGGATCGAAACGGCGGGCCGCAACGGGAATCCTGGCCGCGGTCGCCGCTTTGCTGTTCACGGCGACCGCGGGGTACGCGGATCCGGGAGCCGTATCGGGCGGCCGCCCCGAAAACCGCAACACGGTGCACGGCGAACCCAGCCACGGCGACCTCTGGCCGAGCTGCCACGGGGACGACGGCGCCCTCTACACCGCGAACGGCGACGGCATCGGGTTCGCCCCGCCGCACGCGCAGGACCCGGTCACCGAGGACATCGTCTTCAACCGGGTCAGCGGTTCGCCCTACTGGACGAGCACGAGGTCGCCGATCGTGGGCAGCGCCGTGTCGGTGGGCGGGAACCCCGCCGACGCCGGACCGGGGAAGACGATCGGCCAGATCTGGACCGGCGGCGGGGAGTACAACCGCAAGCCGACCGGGTTGCTCTGCGTGGACCACACGTTCTACCTGGCGGTGCAGGATCTCCGCAAGGACTTCTCCGTCGCGCCCGCGGCCACGATCCTGAAGTCCACCGACCACGGGAAGACGTGGACGTGGAACCAGGACAAGCCGATGTTCGGCGGGTTCCCGTTCCAGCACCGGTTCACGACGGTGTTCTTCCTCGACTACGGCCGCGACAGCGTCAACTCCCCCGACCCGGAGCACGTCTACGCCTACGGGCTCGACGAAAGCTGGGCGATGCGCCAGGACCTCTACCTGGCGAGGGTGCCGAAGAGCAGCATCCAGGACGTCACGACGTGGCAGTGGTCGACCGGGCCGGGCACGTGGTCGGCCTCCGGGGTGATGGACCGCGCCGCCGTCATCCACGACGACGCCGGGCACCTCAGCCAGGGCAGCGTGGTCTACGACAAGCCGCTCGGCCGGTACATCTACACGTCGTGGAGCGAGACGGCGACGGACAAGAACGCGGGGGTGCTCGGGGGTTCCACCTGGGAGTTCTACGAATCGCCTGCGCCGTGGGGTCCGTGGACCCGGTTCGCCACCACGGATTTCGGACCGAAGTGCGGCCTCGACGAGAAGGCGATCTGGACACCGGACAAGCACGCCGGCTACGCGACGACGACCCCGTCGAAGTTCCTCAGCCCCGACGGCCGCACGATGTGGGTGCAGTCGAACGTCCTGTTCGTCCACGACCCCGGCAACCCGAGGCCGGGCTGCCCGAGCCCGCAGGGCGCACCGGACCACTTCGGCGGCTATTCCTTCTCCCTGCGGCCGTTGTGGCTCACCACACCGGACAACCTGCTGCGCGACCCGGGTTTCGAAGGCCAGCAGCAGCTGCTGGTGGCCGGGCAGCTGCTCCCGGTGGGACCGCTCGGCGCGCCCTGGGCGACCGAGGGGCCGGACCTCAAGGGCACGGACATCGGCGCCGGCTTGGCGAGCAGCGGCGCCGGCAACGCCTGGATCCACCCGTTCAACCGGTCGACGCGAGCGTGGAACGCGATCACGCAGGACGTCGGCTCGGCCGACACCCCGATCCACCCGCACACCCGCTACACCCTCCGGGCGCAGGTGCAGACGTCGTCGAGCTTGACGGCCGGCTTCTTCGGCGTCCGGGGCGCCGACGGCCGGACGGTGCTCGCCGAGACGAGCTTCGCCCGGCAGGGGACGTACACCGAGCTCACGGTGGGTTTCGACTCGGGTGACAACACGGCGCTGAAGGTCTTCGCCGGCTATTGGGCACCGGGCACGGACTCCTGGCTCCGGCTCGACGGAGTCGGTCTCGCGCCCGGCTGATCACGGTCACCGGCTGTTTCTCGGCCGACACCGGCGGGTGGCGGTTCCGTGCCGCCACCCGCCGCCGTCTCCGGCGCTAGCGTACGGCCCAGGCCGCCGACGGCACGTTGCACGGACCGACGTCCACATTGGTCCCCGCCCTGGTCAGGCACACGTTGGGGTCGGCGAACGACCTGATGACCAGGCTGCCCGTCCGGCCCTGCACCAGCCAGTACACGTTGCTGTCGGCGGAGTTGCAGTAGTCCAGCGTCACCGCCGAGCCGACCTTCTTGATGCAGAAGACCGCCCCGTAGCTGTAGAGGTAGGTCTTCGTGTTGAACCCCAGGTACTTCCACCTCTGGAAGTCACCGCCGTTGCACCCGGTGGTGTAGACCTCGCTGACCGGTCGCTTGTCGTAACCGTCCAGGCAGCTGGTGCCCGAGGGCGTAACGAAGTTGTAGCCGGCCGCCGCGGTGGCGGGTGCGGCCGCGGCGGCCATCCCGGCCACCGACGCGACCGCGGCCACGACCGCGCTGACCATCCTCCTGCGACTCTTCGGCATGATCCCGTCCTCCGATCGTCGCGGCCCGATCCGGAACCGCGACCGGAACACGCCCGGGACGGCCAACCGGTTTAGCCGACGTCACCCTTCGGGCGCCGGCAGCTCGCGGCGGTTCAGCTTCCCGTTGGGCAGCAACGGCATCCGGTCGAGGACGAGGACCCGGTGCGGAACCAGGTGCGCGGGCAACCGGCCGGCGAGCGCGGACCGCACGTGCCTGGCGTCGGCGTCGCCCACGACGTAGCCGACCACCCGCCCGTCGCGCAGCGCGGCGGCCGCGCGGACGACCCCCGGTTCCCGCAGCAGCGCGTCCTCGATCGCGCCGAGCTCCACTCGCCGGCCCCGCTGCTCGATCTGGTCGGTGCTGCGGCCGAGGTAGTCGAGGTTGCCGTCGGCGCGGGACCGCACGACGTCGCCGGTGCGGTACATCCGTGCCCCCGCGGCGAACGGGTCCGCGACGAACAGCGATGCGGTCTGAGCGAACCGGTCGCGGTACCCCCGGGCCACGCCCGCGCCGCCGATGTAGAGCTCGCCGATCCCGCCCGGCTCGACCGGCCGGAGCCTGCCGTCGAGGACGTAGGCGTGGACGCGGGGTATCGGCGTGCCGAGCGGCACGATCGCGCTGTCCCCGAGCACGTCGACGTCCGGGCGCAGCAGGAGCGAGTCCACAGTGGTCTCGGTGAGGCCGTAGGCGTTGAGCACCACCGAGTCCGCGTGCAGCCGCCCGGCGAGCTCGCGGAAGTCCGCCGCGGGCCACCCTTCCGAGCCGACCGACATCAGCCGCATGACGGGCAGTTCCCCCGCGCGGCCGAGGGCTTTCGCCTGTGCAGGAACCAATTCCGTCGCGTCGCCGCCGTGGCGGCGCAACTCGGCGAGCAGCTCGGCCGGATCGGCGACGGCCTCGCGTGTCGCGATGACCATCGTCCCGCCGGCGAACACCGAGCGCAGCAGGTCGGCGAAGAACAGGTCGACGCCGATCCCGATGACGGACACGAAGGTCAGCGGCTCCTCGCGCAGCCGGAACAGCTCGTCCCACGCCGCGAACACGTGCTCGAGGTGGCGGTGCTCCACACCCACCGGTTTGGGCTTGCCCGACGAGCCCGAGGTGTACATGACGTAGGCGAGGTTCTCGGGTCGCAGCTCGACGTCCGGGGCGTGATCGGGCTGCCCGGCCACGGCGTCGCCGATCGGTACGTCGTCCGCGACTTCGGTGGTGTTGGTGAGCACGAGCGAGACACCCGCGTCCTCGCCCATCCAGGCCACGAGGTCGCTGGGGTACACGGGATCGAGCGGCAGGCAGGCCGCACCGGACTTGAGGACGCCGAGCGCGCCGACGGCCATCTCGAACCCGCGGTCCATCCGCAGCCCCACCAGGTCTTCGGCGCCCAGCCCCCGCCCGGCGACGTACCGGGCGACCCGGTTGGCCTCGCGGTCGAGCTGCGCGAAGGACATGCGCTCGCCGGCGAAGACGAGAGCGGTGGCGTCGGGCGTCTCGGCGACGTGCGCGGCGAAGAGGTCGAGCAAGCGTTCCATGAGTCCCCCCAGACGGTCCTGAACCCATCGTGCGGGACCGGCCGCGCTCCCGCAGCGTGACGGTTGCGCCGTTCAGTCCCCCTATCTAGGGTCGGTCCGGCAAACCGTTGGGGCAGGGGGAAAGCATGCACATCGCCGTGGCCGGAGCGGACGAGCTGATCGGCCCGCACATCGTCGAGGCGGCTCGCGAGCGCGGCCACACGGTCATAGCGCTGGCCAGCGCCGACCTTCCGGACGGTGGAGACGGGCTGAGCGCCGCGCTGGACGGCGTCGACGTGGTGGTCGACGTCAGCAACTCGACGTCCCTGGACGAAGAGCCGGCCAGGCGGTTCTTCACCAGCGCGGCAGCGAACCTGCAGCGCGCCGGCGCCGAGCGGGGTGTGCGGCACATCGTGACGCTGTCGGTCGTGGGCATCGACGACACGGGTTTCGGCTATTTCCGCGCGAAGGTGGACCACGAGCGCACGGCGAGTTCGGGACCGATTCCCGCGACTATCGTGCGGGCAACGCACTTCCACGAGTTCCCCGCGCAGCTGGTGGGCCGCACCCGCGACGGCGACCACGCAACGGTGTTCGACCTGCGCGTGCAGACGGTGGCGGCGACGGCGGTGGCCGCGGCGCTCGTCGAGGTCGCCGAAGGTCCGGCGCGGGGCCGCACCCCGGACATCGCAGGCCCCGGGCCGGCCGAGGTGCTCGACCTCGCCCGCGCGTTCGTCGACCACTTCGGCCTGCGGCTGGAGCTGCGGACGGACCAGCAGACGGTGACGGGCATCGCCGCGGACGGCCTCCTCCCCCGCCCGGGCACGACGATCCTCGGGCCGAGCTACGAGGAGTGGCTCGACAGCCCCGAAGCGGCCGCACTGACCACCGACGCCTGACCCGCCCCACGGCGACCCACTCGGCAGTCGGCCGTCGAGATACCGCCGTTCGGCGGTAGTTGAGAGTCCGACTTGCCTGATTAGATCCCCCGGAGACGTTTTACAACGTTGTAAAAGTGAAGGGGACCTCGCCGATGAGAAGAGCCGCTTCCGTCCTCGTCGCCGCGCTGGTGGCGCTGGGCGTGGCGTCCGGCACGCCGCCCGCAGGCGCCGCCGAGCCCGTGCACGGCCTGAAGGCCGAGTACTTCACGCCGTCGGCGCCCGACGCGCACGACTTCGCGAACCTGGCAGGCACCGCGCTCGACTCGGAGGTCGACCACGCGGACCTGACCTCGGTCTTCGGGCTGGTCACCGGGCGCACGGAGCACACCACCGCCCGGTGGAGCGGGCAGATCGCCGTGCCGCGGACCGGCGACTACACGTTCTACGCCATCGGCGACAACGGCTTCCGACTGTTCATCGACGGCGCGCCCGTGATCGACCACTGGGTCGGCGACTGGGACAAGGAACAGACCAGCGCCCCGGTCACGCTGACCGCCGGCAAGCAGTACGACTTCAAGCTGGAGATGTTCCAGGACACCGGCGGCGCCAACATGTTCCTGCGCTGGTCGGGCGCGGGGATCGCGAAGCAGATCGTGCCGCTCTCGGCGTTCACGCCGCCGGCCGGCTTCGCCGTCGTGCCGCGCACGGCCGAGGTGTCGAAAGACGGCCGCACGCTCACCACGAGCTTCGACGGCCGCGTCACGGGTACCGGCGACCTGGCCGACCACCTGCGGATCGAGGTCGACGCGACGCCGATGCCGGTCTCGTCCATCTCGGCGGGCCGCGACCGGGCCACGATCCGGCTGGCCGAGCGGGTGCTGAAGGGCCAGCGCGTCACCCTCTACTACGACGGCGCGGGCGCGCTCGCGGTGAACGGCACGAAGATCGGGAAGTCCGGCCGCACCGTCACGAACACTTCGACCGAACGGCTCAAGACGCCGTGGGGCGAGAAGGCCGACCCGCGCAACCCGTTGCCGGAGTACCCGCGGCCGCAGCTCGAGCGCGACCAGTGGCTCAACCTCAACGGCCCGTGGGAGTTCTCGGCCGCCAAGGAGGGCCAGCAGCCGGCGTTCGGCAAGCGGCTGCCCGAAAAGGTGGTCGTCCCCTACCCGATCGAGTCGCAGCTCTCCGGGCTCGAACGGCACGAGGACCACATGTTCTACCGCCGCACGGTCAGCGTCCCGCGCGACTGGAAGATCGGCAGCGGGCAGCGCCTCAAGCTCAACTTCGGCGCCGTCGACTACCAGGCCAAGGTCTGGGTGAACGGCAAGCTCGTCGCCGAGCACACCGGCGGCTACACGGCGTTCAGCGCCGACATCACCGACGCGCTCAAGCGCGGCGGCGAGCAGGAGATCGTCGTCGCCGTCACCGACACGACCGGCCCGTACCAGCCCAAGGGCAAGCAGTCCGCCAACCCCGGCGGCATCTTCTACACGCCGTCGTCGGGCATCTGGCAGACGGTGTGGCTGGAACCGGTGGCGGACAAGGGCATCGACGAGATCAAGACGACGCCCGACCTGAACACCAATTCGCTGGCGGTCACCGTCAAGTCCGCGGGCAACGCCACCGTCACGGCGGTCGCCAAGGACGCGCGCGGCCGTCAGGTCGGCACGGTCAGCGGACCGGCGAACGCGAACCTGAAGCTGCCGGTGCCGAACCCGCACCTGTGGACGCCGGACGACCCGTACCTGTACCAGCTGGAGATCAGGCTGGGCGGTGACAAGGTCAAGAGTTACTTCGGCATGCGGTCGACCGGCATCACGAACGTCAACGGCACACCCAAGCTGACGCTCAACGGCAAGCCGTTCTTCTCCCTGATGCAGCTGGACCAGGGCTTCTACCCGGACGGCCTGAACACCGCGCCGAGCGACGACGCCCTCGTCTTCGACCTGAAGGCGCAGAAGGACCTCGGTTTCAACTCCGTCCGCAAGCACATCAAGGTCGAGCCGGCCCGCTGGTACTACCACGCGGACCAGCTGGGACTGCTGGTGTGGCAGGACTTCGTGTCCGTCGAGGACGGCAACAACCCGGCGGCGCAGCAGGCGTGGCTCAGCCAGGGCCTGGAAGAGATGCACCAGCTGCAGAACAACCCGTCGGTCTACGCCTGGGTCGTGTTCAACGAGGGCTGGGGCGAGTGGGACAAGGCCGCCACCGGCCGGATCGCCGACCAGGTCAAGGCCACCGACCCGAGCCGGATCGTCAACGCCCACAGCGGGGTGAACTGCTGTGCGTCGAAGGGCGACTCGGGCGCGGGCGACGTCATCGACCACCACGACTACAACAACACCGACCCCGCCCACTCGGACGGCAAGCGCGTCGCGATGGACGGCGAGCACGGCGGCTTCACGCTGCGCACACCGGGTCACCAGTGGCCGGGCGCGCCGATCGCGATCTACAGCGGCGTGGCGGACAAGGCGGCGCTGACGGCGAAGTACGTCGACAACACCCGCACGTTCTACCTCGGCCAGGCCCGCGCCGAGCTGTCGGCGTCGGTCTACACGCAGGTCACCGACCTGGAAGGCGAGCTGAACGGGCTCTGGACGTACGACCGCAAGCGCCTGAAGGTGGACCCGGGCCCCGTCCGCGAAATCAACCGGCGCGTGATCGAGGCCGGCGCCAACGCGGGCAAGCCGTACCCGTACGCGGGCAAGGGTTCGTGGAACCTCGACGAGCGCGGCGGAACGACCGCGAAGGACTCGAGCGGCGGCAAGAACCCGCTGACGCTCACCCCGTCCGGAGCGGCGTTCAAGGACGGCGCGCTGCAGTTCACGGGCGGCTCGGCCGACACCTACGGCCCGGTGGTCGACACGACGGCGGACTACACGGTGTCGGCGAAGGTGCGTCTCGACGAGCTGCCGGGCAACTACGCGACGGCGGTGAGCCAGGACGGCCGGGAGCGGGAGAGCCCGTTCTACTTGCAGTACGGCCAGGGAGCATTCGCCTTCAGCACCCCCGGCGGCAACCGGGCCCGCTACGAGACCGTGCCGGAGATCGGCCGCTGGTACGAGCTGACGGGTGTCCGGGCCGGCAACGAAATCCGGCTGTACGTGGACGGCGTGAAGGTGGCAACGGCCCCGGCAGGCCCGGCGCTGCCGAGCACCGGCGCGTTCACGGTGGGACGGGCCAAGTACGACGGCCGCAACGTCGACTTCTGGAGCGGCGCGGTCGATGACGTCCGGGTGGCCGGCAAGGCGTTGACGGACGAGGAGGTCGCCCAGCTCTCCTGACGCTGCGGTGGTGTGGGGCTGCTGCGCACAGCAGCCCCACACCGCTGTCGGCGCGAGTTAGCTACTCCGGCAGGCTCTGGTGCGCGTAGAACCACGTGGAAGCGGTCTGCGACCAGTAGATGAAGTACTCGCCGTACGTCTCGTGCTGCAACTGCAAGTCCGCGTACTGCTCCTTGATTTCGTTCCACCGATCGAGGTCGTGCACCGTCTCGGTGACGTCCGTCGGCTTCTCCTTCTTGTTGTCGCGCTTGTGGTACGGCTCGTAGTGGGCGGGCTTCTTGTCGCCGACCCTGGCCGAAGTCAGGAACGTCGCCAGGCGCTCGAACGTGGCCTCCAGGTCCTTGAGCTTCGACCCGTACGCGGTCTGGTCCTGGCTCGCGCCCAGCTTCTGCCGACCCTCGCTCATGGTCGACTGGACCGACCTGACGAACTGAAGCGCAGCGACCCGCGCGTTGAACGGGATCTTCGTGTGCTTGAGCTTGAGCTTCTTCTTCCACCTCTCGTCGCTCAACCTGTCCACCACGGCCTGCAGGTCGAGCAGCTTGGCCTGGAGCTTCTGCTCGAGCACGACCAGGTCCTGCGACCGGGTCGCCGCGCCGCGCTCCCCCTCCGCCGTCCCGTCGCCGCCGGGGTACAGGCCGAGCATGTGCAGCTCGAACTTCGTGCCGGGGTGGTCGTCGGCCAGCTTGGCCAGCAGCGCCGTGCAGCCCGGGCACGGCGATTTGTTGATCTCCAACAGGATGTGCTTGGGTTGCCGGGCCGCGAGCAGCGGCATCACCACCGTGGTGAACCGCTCCTCGGCGTGCGGGCCGCGACCGCTTTGGATCGGCCACAGGGACTCCATGGTCGCCGGGGTGGCCATGAGGTCCTTCACCCGCACGCCGTCGACGGTGACCCACAGGTTGGTCGCGGCCGCCTTCGGGTTGAGGTCCGACAGCGCCGCCGCCAGGTCGTCGGGTTTCATCACCGCGACCTCGTCGACGATCGACCGCTGCACGGGTACCGCCCGGAGCGCTCTGGTCGTGGCCGCGTTGCCCGCCGCGCGTTGCAGGGCCAGGACCTGCCCTCGGAGGGAGCAGCCGGAGTCCACGCGGGGGCGAGCCGAACGCCCGTGCGCGGTTCGGTCGGGGATGTCCAGTCGCAGGAACGTCACTCGATCCGGCCTACCGGAGGTGCGGTGCGCGGGGAAGTGCCGGACGGGCGGCGCCGAGGGCGGTCCCCGCTGCCCGAGCCTCATCGTAGTCGACGCTACGAACATTGCCAATTCAGAAACGTACGCTACAGTGAAGCCGACCGGATGACCTGACCACCGCGGATCCCCTGGGAGGAAACGCCATGAGCGCCACGACCGACGAGATCGACCGCGTCGAGGCCGGGACCGCCCGCACCTACCACCCGCTGCCCGTCGTGCTGGCCGAAGGGCACGGCGCCTGGGTCACCGACGTCGAAGGCCGGCGCTACCTCGACCTGCTCGCCGGGTACAGCGCGCTGAACTTCGGGCACGGCGACAAGGAACTCCTGGCCGTGGCCCACGAGCAGCTCGACCGGCTGACGCTGACCAGCCGCGCGTTCCACCACGACCGGCTCGGCACCTTCAGCACCGAGCTGGCGGCGCTGGCCGGCATGGACATGGTGCTGCCGATGAACACCGGCGCCGAGGCCGTCGAGACCGCGATCAAGGTCGCCCGCAAGTGGGGGTACACGGTCAAGGGCGTGCCGGCCGGGCGGGCGCGGATCGTCGTGGCGGACGGCAACTTCCACGGCCGCACCACGACCATCGTCGGCTTCTCCGGGGATCCGGTCGCCACCGCGGACTTCGGCCCCTTCACGCCGGGCTTCGACACCGTGCCGTTCGGCGACGCCGAAGCGCTGCGGGCGGCCATCACCGCGGACACCGTCGCGGTGCTGATCGAGCCGGTGCAAGGGGAAGCCGGCGTCGTGCTGCCGCCGGCGGGCTACCTCGCCGCCGTCCGCGAAGCCTGCACCACCCACGACGTCCTGCTGATCGCCGACGAGATCCAGTCCGGGCTCGGGCGCACCGGGCGCACGTTCGCCTGCGAACACTCCGGCGTGGTACCGGACGTGTACCTGCTCGGCAAGGCACTCGGCGGTGGCCTCGTCCCGCTGTCGGCCGTGGTGTCCCGCCGGGACGTCCTCGGTGTCCTGCGGCCCGGCCAGCACGGGAGCACCTTCGGCGGCAACCCCTTGGCCTGTGCCGTCGGCACCGCCGTCGTCCGCAAGCTCGCGACCGGGGAACCCCAGCGCCGGGCCGCGGAGCTCGGCCGCGTCTTCGCTGGGCTGCTCGCCGACCTGCCGCGGGACGCCGTTCGCGAAGTGCGGACGCTCGGGCTCTGGGCCGGGATCGACGTCGTCGGCCGCAGCGGCCGGGACGTCTGCGAAGGGCTGCTCCGGCGTGGCGTGCTGGCGAAGGACGCCCACGGCTCCACCATCCGGCTCGCGCCGCCACTGGTCATCGGCGAAGCCGACCTGCGGCACGCCGTCGCGCAGCTGGCCGAGGAGCTCGGCTCGTGAGGGAGCTCATGCGCGGTCACGCCGAACTCGTCGAAGCGGGCGGCCGGCTCGTTCCCCGGCGGCTGCCTCCGGGACCGCTGCACCCGCGGCTCGACGACGTCGCGCGGATGCCCGCCGGCGTGCGGCTGGAGTTCGACACCGACGCCCGCGGCTTCGGCTGGGACGTCGAGACCGCCGGGGACGTCGACGTGGTGGTCGACGGGAAGCTGGTGAGCCGGTCCCGCCGGGTGCACGTCGAAGGGCTGGCCGCCGGCCGCAAGCGCGTGCGGATCTGGCTGCCGCAGTCGCACCACGTCAGCCTCGGGGACTTCACCGTGCGCGGAACGGCTTCGGCGGTCCCGGAAGGGCCGCGCTGGCTCGCCTACGGAAGCTCGATCACCCAGTGCCGGCTGGCCGCCGGGCCGTCCGAGACGTGGCCGGCCCTGGTGGCCACCGCGCTCGGCTGGTCGTTGCGCTGCCTGGGGTTCGCCGGCGAATGCCACCTCGATCCCGCGGTGGCGCGGTACATCCGGGACACCGACGCGGACGTGATCAGCCTGTGCGTCGGCGTCAACATCCACGGCGCCGCGTCGTTCTCCGCCCGCTCGCTCGGGCCCGCGCTGGAGGGCTTCGTCCGGACGATCCGCGACGGCCACCCGGACACGCCGATCCTGCTCACCACTCCCCTGCACGCCCCGGACCGCGAAACCCGGCCCAACGCGCTCGGGCTCACCCTCGCCGACGTGCGGGCGGAGGTCGCGAACGCCGCGCACGGCCTGCCCGTCGTCGACGGCCCGGCGATCCTCGGCCCGGACGACGCCGGGCTCCTCGCCGACGGCCTGCACCCCGGCGCCGAGGGCTACCGGCTGATCGCCGACCGGATGCGGCCGCACCTCGCCGCGCTGCTCCCCGAAACCGGAACCGGAACCGAAGGACGGCACCCGTGAAGATCCTTGTCCTGCCGGGCGACGGCATCGGTCCCGAAATCACCGCCGCCACCCTCGACGTCCTCGCCGCCGCCGACCGCCTGCTCGGCCTCGGCCTCGAGTTCGAGACCCACGCGATCGGGCTCGCGTCCCTCGAAGAGTCCGGCACCACGTTGCCCGGCGCCGTCATGACCCGTGTCCCGCAGGTCGGCGGCGTGCTGCTCGGCCCGGTGTCGCACTACCAGTACCCGCCACGCGCCGAGGGCGGTATCAACCCCTCGGCCGAGCTGCGGACGGTGTTCGAGCTGTTCGCCAACGTCCGGCCGTGCCGCTCGCGCCCGCAGCTGAGCCTGCTGCGGGCGCCGATGGACCTCGTCATCGTGCGGGAGAACACCGAAGGCTTCTACGCCGACCGCAACATGCACGCGGGGACCGGCGAGTTCATGCCCGACCCCGACCTCGCGCTGTCGGTCCGCAAGGTGAGCGCGAAGGCGGCCGAGCGGGTCGCCGTCGCCGCGTTCGAGCTGGCGCGCGGCCGCCGCCGCAAGGTGACCGCCGTGCACAAGGCCAACGTGCTCAAGCTGTCGGACGGGCTGTTCCTCCGCGAGGTCCGCAAGGTCGCCGGGCGCTACCCGGACGTGGAGCTGGAAGAACTCATCGTCGACGCGACGGCCGCGCTGCTCGTCCGCACCCCGGACCGCTTCGACGTCCTCGTCACGACCAACATGTTCGGCGACATCCTGTCCGACGAAGCTTCCGAACTCTCCGGCGGTCTCGGCCTCGGCGGGTCGATCAACGCCGGGCACGACCTCTGCGTGGCCCAGGCCCAGCACGGGTCCGCGCCGGACATCGCCGGGCTCGGCGTCGCGAACCCGGCGTCGCTCATCCTCTCCGCGGCCATGCTGCTCGACTGGCGCGGCCGCCGCGACGACGACCCCGGCCTGCTGAAGGCGGCCGGGCTGATCACCGCGGCCGTCGACACCGCCCTCGACGACCCCGCCACCCGGACCCGCGACCTCGGCGGCTCGCTCGGCACGGCCGAGTTCGCCGAAGCCGTCGTCCACTCCCTCACCACGACTGGAGCCCGATGATCCACTCCGTCGACCCGGCCACCGGCACCGAGCTGGCGCGGTTCGCGCCGCACTCCGAGGCGGACGTCGAGGCGGCGCTCGACGCGGCCGTTCGCGCCCAGGCTCGCTGGCGCACCCTCGACGTCGTCGACCGGACGAAGCTCCTGCGGCAGCTGGCCCGCGTTCTCCGCGCGGGCAAGGACGAGTACGCCCGGCTGATCAACGCGGAGATGGGCAAGCCGGCGGCCGAAGCCGAAGCCGAGATCGAGAAGTGCGCGGTGACGTGCGAGCACTACGCGGAGCAGGCGCCGGCCTACCTCGCCGAGCGACCGGTTCCGCCCGACAGCGTCGTCGTGCACGACCCGCTCGGTGTCGTGCTCGCCGTGATGCCGTGGAACTACCCGTTCTGGCAGTTCTTCCGCTTCGCCGCGCCCGCGCTCGCCGCGGGCAACGGCATCGTGCTCAAGCACGCCGGGAACGTGCCGCGGTGCGCGCTCGCCATCGCCGACGTCATGGCCGCCGCGGGCACCCCGGACGGGCTGGTCGGTGTCCTCTTGGTGGAGGCGGACGCCGTCGCGGGGCTCATCGCCGACGACCGGATCGCCGCCGTCACCTTCACCGGTTCCACGCAGGTGGGTACGCTCATCGCCGCGCAGGCCGGTGCCGCGCTCAAGAAGCAGGTTCTGGAGCTTGGCGGGTCCGACCCGTTCGTGGTGCTGGCCGACGCCGACGTACCCGCGGCCGCGGCCACCGCGGTCGAGGCGCGGTTCGTGAACGCCGGGCAGAGCTGCGTCAACGCCAAGCGGTTCATCGTCGAGGAAGCCGTCGCGGACGAGTTCGTCCGCCGGTTCACCGCCGCGGCCGCGGCGCTGCGCCCGGGCGCGGACCTCGGCCCGCTGGCCCGGGAGAACCTGCGCGAGGCACTGCACGACCAGGTCCGCCGCAGCGTCGCCGCGGGCGCTTCCCTTGTGCTGGGCGGAAAACCCGCCGACGGTCCCGGCTTCTTCTACCCACCGACGGTGCTCGACCACGTGACACCGGGGATGGCGGCGTTCGACGAAGAGACGTTCGGGCCGGTCGCCGCGATCACCCGGGTGGCCGGCGCGGCCGAAGCGATCGCCATGGCGAACCGCACCGAATTCGGCCTGGGCGCGGCGTTGTGGACGCGTAACGAAGCCCGCGCCCGGCGGCTCGCCCGCGAGCTCGAGGCGGGTGCGGTGTTCGTCAACGGGATGGTCGCCTCCGACGCGCGGCTGCCGTTCGGCGGGATCAAGAAGTCCGGGTACGGCCGCGAACTGGGCGCCGAGGGGATCCGCGAGTTCACCAACGTCAAGACGGTGTGGCGCGGCCCGGGCGCCACGGGCTTCCCGCCGGCGGTCCTGCGACCGGCGGCGTTGCCCTCGCACGACCGCGGCGGCGGGGCGAGCACGGTGCAGCTGGTGACGCGAGCCGTCGGCGCCCGGACGTTCCTCAACGGCACCACGCACTTCGACGGCGGCGCGGGCATCCCGCTGCACACGCACAACTGCCCGGAGAGCGTGGTCATCCTGGAAGGCTCGGCGATCGTGGAGATCGACGGCGTCGAGCACCGGCTGGAGCGGTTCGACACGACGTACGTCGACGCGGGCACCCCGCACCGGTTCCGCAACGCGTCGGCGACCGAGCCGATGCGCATCCTGTGGACCTACGCCTCGGTGGACGCGACCCGCACGCTCGTCGAAACCGGCGTGACCACCCGGGTCGACGCCGAACACCGCTGAGCACCGGCCGGGGCCGCGCACGTCCCGCGGATCCCGGCCGGCGCTGGGTAGGCTGCCCGCGTGAGCGGTCTCGAAGAAGGGTTGTCCGAGCGGATCAGGCAGCACATCGGCGCGTTGTCGGCCGCCGAACGGCGGGTCGCCGAATACCTGTGGACGCACCCCGGGATGATCGTGCTTTCGACCGCCGGGGAACTGGGCGAGCTGAGCGGTACCAGCGACGCGACCGTCGTCCGCGCGGTGAAGTCGCTCGGCTACTCGGGGCTGCCCGAGCTCAAGCGCGCCATCGGGCAGCACGTCGTGTCCGACACGCCGGCCACCCGCCTGCGGCACCGGGTCGAGGAGGCCGGCGACGACACCGCGGCCCAGCTCGACCAGCTGCTCGCCGAGTCCGTCGACCGCCTGACCGAAACCCGGCGGCTGCTCGCCGAACCCGCCTTCACCGCCGCGGTGGACCTGCTCGCGGGCGCGGGCGAAGTGCTCGGCTACGGCCTCGGCGTCGCGGAACTGCCGATGCGGTACCTGGCCACGCGGTTGCAGCGCCTGGGCCGCCGGGCGCGCAGCACGTCGGCGACGGGGTTCCGCCTCGCCGACGAGTTGCTCCCCCTGACGGACGGCGACGTCTTCGTGCTGAACGCGCCGGAGCGCCTGCTGCCGGACATGACCACCGCCGCCCGCCACGCCCGGGCAGCGGGCGCGCGCGTCCTGCTGCTGACCGACGCGCTGGGCGCCACCCTGGACAGCCAGGTCGACGTGACGCTCCCGGCGGTCCGCTCCCCGAGCGGACTCACCCACGAAGGGCTGACCACGACGCTGGTACTGGACTGCCTCCTGCTGGCGGTGGCCAAGCGCGACCCCGGGGCGGTGTCGGCGAACACCGAACTGCTGGCCGACCTGCGGGACCGCCTGTCACCGAGGGACATGCGGTCCCGCCGCACCTGAGCCGCGCTCAGGCACGGCCGGCTCACCTCACCGGCCCATTTCCACCGAGCGGTCGCGGGCCGCGACCACGGCCGCCATCACCGCCGCTCGCAAGGCACGGCCCTCCAGCTGCTGGATCGCCGTGATCGTCGTGCCGCCCGGGCTGCACACCGCGGCCCGCAACGCCGCCGGGTCCGCGTGCGGCTCACCCAGCATCCGGCCGGTTCCCGCCGCCGTCGTCAGCACCAGCTCCTCGGCCAGCGGCCGGGGCAGGCCCGCCAGCACGCCCGCGTCGATCATCGCCTCGGCCAGCAGCGCGAAGTACGCCGGGCCGCCGCCGGAGAGGGCCGTCACCGCGTCCAATTGGGACTCCGCGACCTCGACGACCCGGCCGAGCGGGGCCAGCATCGTCCGCACCCGGTCGAGGTCCTCCGGGGTGGCGTGCCGGCCGCCGCTGATCGCGACCGTGCCCGCACCGACCGACACCGGGAGGTTCGGCATGGTCCGCACCACCGCCGGTGTTCCCGGCAGACGCGCTTCGATGCTGTCCGTCGGGGTGCCGCCCACCGCCGACACGATCAGCTGTCCCGGGCGCGCGTGCTCGGCGAGCGCGTCGAGCAGCGCCGCGAAGTGGTAGGGCTTCACGACGGCGAACACGGTGTCCGCCTTCGCCACGGCCGGACCCAGCTCCGCGATTTCCACGTCGTAGCGCGAGCGCAGATAAGAAGCGCGGTCGGCGGACTGCTCGACGACGGTGACTTCCGTGGAGGCGAGCCCCGCCAGCAACGCCTCACCCATGTTGCCGCCGCCCACGATGGTGGTGCTCATCGCAGCACGAACCCCTTTCCGAGCCGGTCTTCCGGGTCGAGGCCGAACGTGCACTCGCCCGTCTGGTAAGCGGTGCCCGAGACCTCGGTGGCCACGGTGTCGCCCGCGGAGAGGACCCGGCCGGTGAAGCGGGTCCCGATGATCGAGTCGTGCGTCAGCACGGCGCCGGCGGGCAGCCGCCCGTCAGCCGACAGCAGCGCCAGCCGCGCCGACGTCCCCGACCCGCACGGCGACCGGTCGACCTGGCCGTCCGCGAACACCGTGACACTGCGCTGGTGCGGACCCGCCGGGGTGTCGCCGAGGTCGTCGTAGAAGATCGTGCCGTAGATCCCGCTCAAGCGGCTGTCCGCGTGCGCGGCCCACGGGGTCGCGGTCAACGCGGCCTTGATCTCGCGGCCGGCGGCGATCAGCCCGGTGTAGTCCTCGGGCCGCACGGCCAGCCCGACGGCGGAAGCCGGGACGGACGCGTAGATCGCCCCGCCGTAGCTGACGTCGGCCCGTACCGGGCCGGCTTCGACGTCCCGGCCGATCACGTACGCGCCGACGTTGCGGAACGCCACTTCCCGGACCTTGCCCCCGGCGCAGGTGACCGCCGCGGTCACGCGGCCGGAGGGGACGTCCATCACCACGTCGGTGACGCCGTCCGGTGCCGCCGGCACCCGGCCGGTGCGCACCGCCCACGCGCCCAACGCGATTGTGCCGTGGCCGCACGCCGTCGAGTAGCCGTCCTTGTGCCAGAAGAGGACGCCGAACTCCGCGCCGTCGTCGTCGGGAGGGACGAGGAAGCAGCCGTACATGTCGGCGTGCCCGCGCGGCTCCTGCACCAGCAGCTGCCGGACGGCGTCGATCTCGGGCGAGGACTGCGCGGCGGCCCGGCGTTCGAGCACGGTGGCGCCGGGGATGTCCGGGACGCCCGCCGTGACGATCCGGAACGGCTCGCCCGCGGTGTGGTAGTCGGTCGTCGTGATCATCGCTCTCCCAGGATCTCGGTCAGCAGGTCCAGGCCGATGTTCCGGCCGGAGACGACCAGTACCACCGGCCGGTCGACCGGCACGAGCCCGTCGCGCAACGCGGCCAGCGCCGTCGCCGACGCTCCCTCGGCCACCACGCCGGCGGTGGTCACGAGCTCGCGGACCGACCGGCGGATCGACGGCTCGGGCACCGCGACCATCCGGACACCGTGGTCGCGGACGACGCCGGGGGTGATCGAGCCGGCTTCGAGGTTGCCGGTGAGCCCGTCCGCGATGGTTTCGCCCATCGGCACGCTGACGATGCGCCCCTTGTCCACCGCGGTGGACAAGGCGCGGCAGGCGGCGGCTTCGACCCCGACGACGCGGATGTCCCGGGCGGCCCGGCGAGCGCCCAGCGCGACGCCGGCGAGCAGGCCGCCGCCCCCGGCCGGGACCACCACGGTGCAGTCTTCGGGCAACGCGGCCGCGACCTCGGTCGCGAGGGTGGCCTGCCCGGCGATGACGTGCGGGTCGTTGTACGCGGAGACGTACCGCCGGCCCTCGGCGGCCAGCTCGAGCGCGTGCCGTTCGGCGGCGTCGAAGTCTTCGCCCGCGAGCACCAGGTCGACCGGGTATTCGCGCAGGGCGGCCAGCTTCACCTCGGCGACGGTCTCCGGCACCACGATGGTCGCCTCGACCGACAGGAGCCCGGCGGCGTAAGCCATCCCGAGCGCGTGGTTGCCCACCGACGCGGTGACGACCGGCTCGCGGTACGCGGTCAGGGCCGCCAGCGCTCCCCGGACCTTGAACGCGCCGATCGGCTGGGCGCCTTCGTACTTGAGGAACACCGGGACGTCGAGACCGGCCCGCGCGTACGGCATGAGCGGGGTCGGCGGCAGGTGCCGGGACACCACGTCCCAAGCCTGGTCCAGGATGGCATCGCTGACGTCAGGCACGGGCGGCTCCTCGCGCGGTCGGCAGGGCCGTCGGGCCCGAGTTGCAGTTCGTGTGGTGGTCGAAGACCACGTCGTCGCCGTCGAACCGGAGGGTCAGCCGGTCGATGAACGGTCCTTCCAGGAAGTGCCACGTCAGCTCCAGCACGTCGGGCGCCGCCCACCGCGCGCCGGCCAGGATCGGTGCCGCGGCGTCCTGGTAGGAGTGGTGCAGCCGCCACACGCTCACGCCGGTGCGCTGCGGCACCCACTCCCCCAGGCTGTGCTCGATCGTGTGGGTTCCCCGGTCGTCCTCGACGTCGAGCCGGACCCGGTGTTCGTCCGCGGCGACCGCGATCGAGCGCGGACCAGGCCCCCCGGGCGCGAAGTCGTACGTCCGCCGCACCGCCGGTCCGTCCACACGCGACTCGAGACGCTCGGGTTCCCGCGCCCGCGAGACCCGGTCGCCGAGTGCCTCGACCTCGTCCGCGGCGAACGCCCGGCGGAACGCTTCCCGCAGCATGCGCGGCAGGTCGTGGTAGGACGGGTCCGGCATCGCGCCCGTGACCACGACGACGCCACCGTGCTCCGGGAACACCATGCACTCCTGCCCGAACAGGCCCGACGCCGTGTAGACGCCGTCCTCGCTCACCCAGAACTGGTAACCGTATCCGGATTCCGCGACGGCGTCCGGCGCCGGCGCGACGAGTTCCTTGCCGTTCCACTCGCCGTTCACCGCGCGCCGCACGTGCGGGGCCGACGCCTTGCGCACCCAGCCGGCCGGCAGGACGCGCCGGCCGTTCCACATACCGTCCTGCAGGTGGAGGACGCCGAAGGACAGGAGGTCCCGTGGTCGCAGCGACAACCCGTTGCCGCCGCTGGACACGCCGGCCGGATCGCGTTCCCACGTGTAGCCGGTGATCCCGAGCGGCTCGAACAGCCGGGGCCGCAGGTACTCGTCGACCGGCTCGCCCGCGACCTCCTGCACGATCGCCGAGAGGACGTGGCTGGTCGTGCTGCTGTACCGGAACGACCGGCCGGGCCGGTCGACGACGGGTTCCTCGAAGAACTCCCCCGCCCAGCCGGTCTCGCGCAGCCGGGTCGTCGCGCCGGACAGCCCGCGCGCGTGCCCGGTCCGCATGGTCAGCAGGTCCCGCACGCGCATCCGGCTCAGGTTCTCCCCCGGCGCCTCCGGCAGGCGGAAGAAGCCGGTGACCGGGTCTTCGAGGTCGAGCAGTCCTTCCGCTTCGGCGAACCCGACGGCGGCCGCGGTGAAGCTCTTCGTCGCCGAGTGCAGCTTGTGCCTCAGGTGCGGCTCGTGCGGCCACTGCCAGAGGTCGAGCTCCACCGCGCCGTGCCGGTGCACGAGCAGCGAGTGGATCCGCATGCCGCGGTCGGCGAGATCGTCCAAAAGGGACTCGATCGGCCCGGTCACCGCACGCTCTCCGTTCCGGCCAGCAGGCCGCCGAAGAAGTCCTGCACCACGGGGGCGACGTCGGCGCCGCGGTGCGCGACGCCCGGGACGACGTCGAACCGCACCGGGATCCCGTGCGCGGTGAAGTTGTCGCGCAACGTCTCCAGCCGCTCGATCCGGGTCTTCCCGGTCGCTTCGACGCCGTCGAGCCAGTTGGGACCGCCGGGGTTGGTGATCTCCCACGTCTCGACGTCGTCCGCGCCGACCACCATCTGCACCGGCACCCGGCGCAGGGCGCCGAGGTCGATCCGGATGCCGAAGCGCTCCTCGAAGCCGCCGGTACCCAGCCACCACGGCAGGTCGTCGTCGAGCTGGGTGATCCGGCCCGGCGCGCCGATCGACACGCCGGCGAGCCGGTCGGGGTGGGCGTAGAAGAACCGGTGCGCGAACTGCCCGCCGCCGGAGAACCCGTGCAGGAAGAACCGGTCGCCGCGGGCGTTGAACCCGGCCGCGGCCTCGTCGACGATGTGCAGCAGTTCTTCGTCGAAGCGGATGCCCTGGTACTCCAGGAACTTGAAGCTGTGCAGCTCACCCGGTTCCACCAGGCCCGCCGGGAACAGCGGGGTGAGGATCACGCACCGGTGCTCGATCGCGAAGCCCTTCCAGCGGTCGCGGTAGAGCTCGGCCGACCGCCCGGTGCCGTGCTGGACGACCACGAGCGGCAGCGGTTCGGCGTCCGGGGTGTGGTCCTTGGGCACGTACAGCGCGTAGAACAGGCGCTGGTCGTGCTGCGAGGCGAAGAACGGCGTGCCACCGACGAAGTGGGCGCGCTCGGAGGCCAGGTCGGGCGGGCGGGTCATGGAGCGGGTCCTCCTGGGACGTCGGGACGGGGTTCAGAACTCGGGCACCGGCTCGGCGGCCGGGGCCACGGCGGGCCGGGACAGCCGCTCGCTCACCTTCGCCGTGGTGACGAAGGAGATCGCGAGCAGCACGGCCAGCAGCACGCCGATGCCGACGATGCCGCCGCTCAGCGTCGGGTCGGGGTCACCGGCCTCGACGCGGGCGGAACCGGTCAGGAACGAGAGCACGAAGAGCACGCCGACCGCGAGCGCGGCCTCGACGGCGACGAGGCCGGGGAACACCCGCAGCGCGAGCCGGAACACCGACCCCTCTTCGCCGGCGGCGCGGGCCCGGGCGATGCGGGGCATGAGGACGAACTCGTTGAGCCCGCCGACCGCGATCATGGTCGCCACCAGGCTGACCTTCACCAGCAGGAACCGGCCGAAGCTGGTGGACAGCAGCTCGCCGGGGCTGCCGACGAGGCTCCAGGCGAGGTACAGGCCGCTGATCAGGACGCAGCCGACGGCGCACAGGGCGACGGTGCTGAACCGGGTCCAGATCCGGGCCCAGGTCTCGCCGGCCCGCGGGGTCAGCCGCCGCCGCGCCGTCGCCAGCACCACGAGCGAGGCGATGCCGCCCACCCAGGTCGAGACGGCGGACACGTGCAGGTGGTCCAGCAGCCCGTCGACGAGCGCGTCGGCCGTCTCCTTGCCGAAGTCGGTCGGCAGCAGGGTGACCTGGTAGGCGACGAAGGACAGCACGAGCCCGCTCGCGGCGATCGCGGTCAGGTGCCCGCGCAGCCGCGGCGACCAGAGCAGCATCAGCACGGCCGCCGAGGCCGCCCAGAGCGCGTACTGGGTCAGCGTCAGCGCACCGCTGGAAACCCACTCGCCCTTCTTGGCCGGCACGGTGACGTACTTCCAGATCGACGCGGGCTCCAGCGCCCGGCCGTAGGGGATGTCCGCGCCCTTGACGCGCGCGGCCTTCCCGGCGATCTGGAAGTACAGGGCGACCAGGTACCAGGTGCCGGCGGCGGCGAGCAGCAGGCTGGTCCGGCGGCGCAGGACCGCCCGGTCTTCGCCGTCGACCGTGCGTCCATTGAGGACGGGACGCAGCACGAGCAGGTGCAGCATCGTGGCGCCGATCGTGCCGATCAGTCCCGCGAAGTAGGCCATCTTCGTGATGACCCGCCACGGTGCGGGAGTGGGGTTGGCGACGGCGGCCGGGACTTGCGCGAGCAGGAACGACATCACGGCGATCTCCTCGGCGAGTGGGGGATGACCCGAGTGTAGTGCAAACTTCCGGATTGGAAAGAAGGAAATTTTTACTACAACGCATTCGCGCGGGTGTCCACTGTGGATCGGGCAGGTCGGACTCGCCGCCCGGAAAACCGGGCGGCACAAGGAACCGGCGTCAGCTCCGGCGCTTGCGGGGCCTGCGGGAGACCGAGGAGCGCTCGTCCCGCTGGACGAGCTCCGAGCGCAGCGAGGTCAGCGTTTCCGACGCCGCGGTCGAACGCGCTTCGTCGCGGGAGGCCAGCTGCAGCAGCAGCGCATCGCTCAGCACCTCGGCACTGAGCATTTCGCTGGTGAAGTTGGTCATCGACTGGGGTGCGGCGAGCGTCGCGTCCACGCGCTCGGCGAACTGCGCCTGGAGCGAGCTGGAGATCAGCAACACCCGCGCGCCCACCTTCTCGGCGTGGTCGAGCACCACTTCGATCTCGGCCAGCAGCCGGCTGGGCACGTACAGCACCACGAGGTCGTCGGCCCGCAGGCCGAGCAGGTCGTCGGCGAGCTGGAACCCGGTCGCCCAGCTGGCCCGGGCGCGCCGGCCCATGCGCGTCAGCCGCAGGGCCAGGTAGCGGGCCAGCAGACCGGACCCGCCGAGCCCGAAGGCGAGCACCTCGCGCGCCTCGTCGAGCAGGTCGACGGCGGCCGCGAACTCGGTTTCGTCGACCAGCCGCCAGGTCGCGGCGAGGCGTTCGGCCGCTTCGGTGAACACGCGCGCGACCACGGACTCGCCGTCGCGCCCCTCGGTGTCGTGCACCTGGCGGACGGGGTTCGTTTCCCGCACGACCTCGGCGGCCAAGGCGCGCCGCATTTCCTGCAGGCCGCCGAAACCGAGGGACTTCGCCGTGCGGACCACGGTCGCGTCGCTCGTCTTCGTCGCACCGGCGATCTGCTCCGCGGTGGCGAAGATGGCGTGCCGCCCGTGATCGCGCAGGTACTCGGCGACGATCCGCTCCGCGCGGGACATCCCCGCGAGGTTGCGGTTGATCCGCGCCCCCAGCGCCGGCTCGTCGCCGCCCGGCTCGGTCATCTGCTCTCCCCTTGGCACCGCCGCATCGTAGCCGTCCACCGCGGTCACGACCGGGACCGCGCCCGCGCGAGGAACTCCTGGACCGTCGGCTGCAGCTGCAGGCCCCGGTGCGCGAGCCCGGGCACGACGTCGAGCCGGACGTCGACGCCGTGCCGTTCCCAGTTGTCCCGCAGGGACGTCAGCCGGGCCACGCGCGTGTCGCCACCGGCGTCCACGCCGGGCTCGGCGATCTCCCACGTTTCGACGTCGTCGGCGCCGACGACCATCTGCACGGGGACCGCCCGCAGCGCCTCGAGGTCGAGGTCCACGCCGAACCGCTCGCGTAGGTCCGCCGTGCCCGGCCACCACGGCACCGAAGGATCGATCCGGGTCACGCGACCGGGCGCCCCGATCGACAGCGCGGACAGCCGGCGCGCGTGCAGGTAGGCGAAGCGGTGGACGAACTGGCCACCGCCGGAGAAGCCGTGCAGCGCGAACCGCGTGGGATCGACCCGGTACCGCTGCGCGACTTCGTCGACGATGTCGAGCAGCACCCGGTCGAACCGGACGCCGCGGAAACTGAGCCGCTTGAAGCCGTGCAGGTCGCCCGGTTCGCCGATGCCGGCCGGGAACAGCGGGGCGAGCACCACCGTTTCGTTTTCTTCGGCGAAGCCCCGGTAGGCGTCGCGGTAGCGCTCGGCCATCCGCTGCGTCCCGTGCACCACGACGGTCAGCGGCAGCGGTGCCGTCGCCGTCCGGTGCACGCCCGGGACGTAGAGGCAGTACGAGAAGCGCTGGTCGCGCTGCGACGCGAAGAAGGCGGTCGGACCCGAGTGGTAGTACTCGACCGGGTCCAGGACACGCGCTTCCGCACTCGGACGCGGACTCGTCATGACGGCTCCTTGGGTGTAGCGACGACGACAGGTGTTGACATCTCGGTAGCGCGGTCTATCTTATCGGTAGCCAACACTACAACACCACATCGAATGTAGTGGAAGCTTCCAAGTTCTGGAGGAAGCCGATGACCCCGCTGGTGAGCATCCGCGGCCTGTGCAAGAGCTTCGGCGACATCGAAGTCCTGCACGACGTCGATCTCGACATCCACCACGGTGAAGTGGTCGTCGTCGTCGGGCCGTCCGGCTCGGGGAAATCGACCCTCTGCCGCTGTATCAACCGCCTCGAACGCGTCAGTTCGGGCACCATCACCCTCGACGGTGAACCCCTGCCCGCCGAGGGCCGCCGGCTCGCCGAACTGCGTGCCGACGTCGGGATGGTCTTCCAGTCGTTCAACCTGTTCGGCCACCGCACGATCCTCGACAACGTCACCCTCGGCCCGATCAAGGTCCGGGGGAAGCCACCGCGTGAAGCCGAAGCCGAAGCGCGGCGCCTGCTCGACCGCGTCGGCGTCGGCGACCAGGCGGGGAAACGTCCCGCCGAGCTGTCCGGTGGGCAGCAGCAGCGCGTGGCGATCGCCCGCGCGCTGGCGATGAGCCCCAAGCTCCTGCTCTTCGACGAGCCGACCAGCGCGCTCGACCCCGAAATGGTGCACGAGGTCCTCGACGTGATGACCGCGCTCGCCGCCGACGGCACCACGATGGTCGTCGTCACCCACGAGATGGGCTTCGCCCGCCGGGCCGCCGACCGCGTCGTGTTCATGAGCGACGGCCGGATCGCCGAGCAGGGCACGCCCGAAGAGTTCTTCGACCGCACCGGCACCGCCCGGGCGCGGGACTTCCTGTCCAAGGTCCTTCAGCACTGATCCGGGAGCCCTCATGAGAATGCGCACCACAGCCGGCGCCGCGGTGACCGCCACCGCCCTGCTGGCCGCTTTGACCGCGTGCGGCAGCGCCCCCAACCAGACCCCCGGTGCCGCCCCCAAACCGGCCGGCGCGGAGATCGCCGGCCAGATCGACCAGACGTCGGTGGTGGACGCGGGCCCGGTCGGGCAGAACCTGCCCAGCACGCCGATGCTGGACAAGATCCGCCAGAAGGGCGAGCTGTCCTTCGCGGGCAGCCGCAACACGATCGGCTTCTCCCAGCTCGACCCGGCGTCCGGCAAGCTGTCCGGGTTCGACGCCGGGATCGCCCAGCTGCTCGCGAAGTACCTCCTGGGCAAGCCGAACGCCAAGCTGCAGAGCGGCGGCTCCGACACGCGGGAAGCGTTGCTGGGCAACCACACCATCGACATCGCCGTCCAGACGTACACGATCACCGAAGACCGCGCGAAGCTCGTCAACTTCGCCGGCCCCTACTACCTGGCGGCCAGCGGCATCGTCGTGAAGACGTCGGACACGACCACCAAGCAGGCGAGCGACCTCGCCGGCAAGAAGGTGGCGACCGAGTCGGGCGCGGCGAAGGACGCGCTCCTGAAGGCGGTGCCCACCGCGCAGCCGGTCCTGTTCGACACCGCCGCGCAGTGCGTCGCCGCCGTCGAGCAGGGCCGCGCCGAAGCGATGACGCTGAACAACGCGTCGCTCTTCGGCGTCGTCGCGACCAAGAGCGACGTCAAGCTGCTGGACGCCACGTTCGGCTCGAACCCGTTCGGCATCGGCCTGCCCAAGGACGACCCGGCGTTCAAGGACGTCGTCAACCAGTTCCTGAAGGCGATCGAGGCGGACGGGACCTGGACGAAGCTCTGGCAGGCCACGGTCGGCAAGCTCGTCAAGACGCCCGCGCCGCAGCCGCCGCAGATCGGTTCCGTGCCCGGTTCCTGAGAGAGGCCACCATGTCCGTCTTGTTCGACCACCTCGGTGAGCTGCTCACCGGTCTGCTGGTGACCCTGGAACTGGCCGTGCTCGCGTTCCCGCTCGCCGTGGTCGTCGGCACCCTGCTCGGCGTCTTCCGGGTCGGCCCGGTCGGCCCGCTGCGCGCGGTCGCCGGGTTCTACGTCCAGTGCCTGCGCAACTCGCCGCTGCTGCTCGTCCTGGTCATGGTGGTGTTCGGGCTGCCCTACGTCGGGGCGACCGTGCCGTTGTTCGGCTCGGTCGTCCTCGGCCTGGGGCTGTACTTCGGGGCCTACGTGTGCGAAACGGTCCGCTCCGGCATCTCGGCCGTCCCGACCGGCCAGATCGAAGCGGCCCGCGCACTGGGCCTGACCTTCGCCGGCGTCCTGCGGCAGGTCGTGCTGCCGCAGGCGTTCCGGTCCATGGCGCAGCCACTGGGCTCCATCTTCATCAACGTCTGCCTCGCCTCCGCGCTCGGCGCGGCGGTCGGCGTGCAGGAGCTCACCGGCTCCGCGCGCCAGTTCAACCTCGACCACGCCCAGCCCATCCCCAGCTTCGTCGCCGCGGCGATCGGCTACCTGCTGATCACGCTCACCGCGGGCCAGCTGACCGGGGTCATCGAACGGAAGGTCCGGATCCGCCGATGAAGACCACCGTGTTGTTCGACGAGCTCGGCCCCCGCGGGCGCAAGCGGCTCCGCATCGCGACGATCGTCGCGGCCGTGGTCGTGGCCGGCGCGCTCGTCGGGATCTTCTTCCAGCTCCAGCACGTCGGCCAGCTCTCGTCCCGGCTGTGGTCGCCGCTGGCGTCCTGGCCCAACATCCGTTACCTGCTCGACGGCTTGGGCATGACACTGCGGATCGGGCTGTCGTGCGCGGCGATGTCGCTGGTGTTCGGCACGGTGTTCGGTCTCGGCAGGCTGTCGCCGCGCCGCTGGCTGTCGCTGCCCTGCGCCGCGGCGATCGAGCTGTTCCGGGCGATCCCGCTGATCCTGCTGGTGTACTTCTTCCTGATCGGCCTGCCGGCGTTCGGCTGGAACCTGCCGCCGTTCTGGGTGCTGTCGATCCCGATCGTGCTGCACGCGGGTTCGGTGTTCGCCGAGATCGTCCGCGCGGGCGTGAACTCCCTCGACCGCGGCCAGTTCGACGCGGCCGCGGCGATCGGCCTCCGGCGCGGCCAGGCCCTGCGGCTGGTGGTGCTCCCCCAGGTGTTCCGCGCCCTGCGGCCGGCGCTGGTCACGCAGGTGATCCGGACGCTCAAGGAATCGAGCCTCGGCTACGTCGTGAGCTACCCCGAGCTGCTGCGCAACGGGCAGGTGCTCGGCGAGTACAACGCGAACTTCCTGCAGGCGTACGCGCTGACAGCGGTGTTCTACATCGTCATCAACTTCGGGCTCTCGCGGCTCGCCGACCTGCTGGACCGGCCACCGCGACGGCGTCACCGCGCGCGAGTAGCCGCGGCGGACTCCCCGGCCCCCGCCCTCGAAAGCGTCTCCTGACCGTGGACAGCTTCTCCAGTGCGTCCACCATGGACCTGGCGGGCGAGCGGTTCCGCGTGCACCGCCTCGACGCCGTGCCCGGTGCGGACGTCCTGCCGCTGAGCCACAAGATCCTGCTGGAGAACCTGCTGCGCCACGAAGACGGCCACACGGTGACCGCCCAGCAGATCAAGTCGCTCGTGGCGGGCGAACCCGACGTCGTCGCGTTCTCCCCGTCCCGGGTCTTCCTCCACGACACCAACGGCGTCCCGGTGCTGACCGACCTCGCCGCACTGCGCGACGCCGTGGCCGAGGCGGGCGGCGACCCGGCGGCGGTGCGCCCGCGCATCCCCAGCCACCTGACCGTCGACCACTCCGTCGCGACCGAGGTGTCCGGCCGTCCGGACGCGTTGCGCCGCAACGTCGAGATCGAGTACGCGCGCAACGCCGAACGGTTCCGCTTCCTCAAGTGGGGCGAGCGGCTCGACGGCCTGCGCGTGGTCCCGCCCGGCACCGGGATCATGCACCAGATCAACCTCGAGTACCTGGCGAGCGTCGTCGAACGCCGCGACGGCTGGGCGTTCCCGGACACCTGCGCGGGCACCGACTCGCACACCACCATGGTCAACGCGCTGGGCGTGCTGGCCTGGGGTGTCGGCGGCGTCGAGGCCGAAGCCGCGCTGCTCGGGCAGCCGCTGAGCCTGCTCGTCCCGCCCGTGGTCGGGGTCGAGCTGACCGGCGAACTCGGCCCGGGCGTGACGGCGACCGACCTGGTGCTCACCATCGCCGAAACCCTGCGCGCGCACGGCGTCGTCGGCAAGTTCGTCGAGTTCACCGGCTCCGCGGTGGCGCGGATCCCGCTCGCCCACCGCGCGACGATCTCCAACATGTGCCCGGAGTTCGGCGCCACCGCGGCGATGTTCCCGATCGACGACGCGACGCTCGGCTACCTGCGGCTCACCGGACGCGCGCCCGAGCACGTCGCCGCCGTCGAGGGGTATGCGAAGGAACAGGGCCTCTGGCACGACCCCGGTGCTTCTCTCCGGTACGCCGAGCACGTGCGGATCGACCTCGCCGGCGTCGTTCCTTCCCTGGCCGGGCCGCGGCGGCCGCAGGACCGCGTCGCGCTCGCCGGCGTCCCGGCGAACGCGCGGGTGGCCATCGAGTCCACAAAGGACGGTCCGGTTCCGGACGGCGCGGTCGCCATCGCGGCGATCACGTCGTGCACCAACACGTCCAACCCGCACGTCATGGTCGCGGCCGGCCTGCTCGCCCGCAACGCCCGGGCCCGCGGCCTGACGGCCAAGCCGTGGGTGAAGACGAGTCTCGCGCCGGGCTCGAAGACCGTCACCGAGTACCTGCGCCGGGCCGGGCTGAACGAGCCGCTCGACGAGCTGGGCTTCCAGCTCGTCGGCTACGGCTGCATGACGTGCATCGGCAACTCCGGGCCGCTGCTGCCCGAAGCCGCCGCGGCGGTCGCGGGCGGCACGGTCGTCGCCTCGGTGCTGTCGGGCAACCGCAACTTCGACGGCCGGATCAACAACGACGTCTCGCTCAACTACCTCGCCTCGCCACCGCTGGTCGTCGCGTACGCACTGGCCGGGTCGGTCACGCACGACCTGACCGCCGAGCCGCTCGGCACCGATGCCGGCGGCAAGCCGGTGCTCCTCGCCGACCTCTGGCCCGGCGACGCCGAGGTCGACGCCGTCGTCACCGCCCACCTGACCCCGGAACTCTTCCGCGACGCCTACGCCGGCGTGTTCGACGGCGACGACCTCTGGGCCGGGGTGCCCGCCGCGGGCGGGGCGCGGTTCGGCTGGGATGACGGCTCGACCTACCTGCGCCGTCCGCCGTTCCTCGACTCCCCCGCGCCGCCACCCGCGGACCTGCACGGCGCCCGGGTGCTGCTGCTCCTCGGCGACTCGGTGACCACCGACCACATCAGCCCGGCCGGCCGCATCCCGCCGTCGAGCTGCGCCGGGCGCTACCTGACTGGTCTGGGCGAGGTGGAACTCAACACGTACGCCTCCCGCCGCGGCAACTTCGAGGTGATGATGCGCGGCGGGTTCGCCAACCCGCGTCTGCAGAATCGGCTCGGCTCCGGCGGCCGGACCCGGGATGCCGAGGGCACCGCCGTACCGGTCTACGACGCCGCGAAGTCCTTCGACGGCACTCCCCTGCTGGTGATCGCGGGCAAGGAGTACGGCACGGGCTCGTCACGCGACTGGGCGGCGAAAGCCACCGCGCTGCTGAAGGTGCGGGTCGTACTGGCCGAGTCGTTCGAGCGGATCCACCGGTCCAACCTGGTCCAGCTCGGCGTGCTGCCGCTGCAGTTCGCCGGCGGGCAGAGCTCCGGTTCGCTCGGGCTGGACGGCACTGAGGAGTACGACCTGCTCGGGATTCCCGAGGCCGTCGCCGATCCGGCCCGGCCGGTGACCGTACGGGTCCGGCCGGCCACTCGCCCCTCCTTCGAGTTCGAGGTCCGGGCCCGGCTGGAAACCCCGCAGGAGGCGCTTTACTACACCCACGGCGGTGTCCTCCCGTACACCCTCGAGCGGTTCCGGCGAATCCGGAAAGGACCTCCGTCATGACCACCTTCACCGAGCCCGCGCCGGCCTTCTCCGCCGAACGCCTGCGTGCCGCGCTGCGTGAGCACTGGCAGCTCACGGACACCGTGCTGAAGCCGCTCGACAGTGAACGCGACCTGAACGTGCTCGTCGACGACCGGTTCGTGCTCAAGATCTCCAACCCCGCCGAGCGCGCCGACGTCGTCGACATGGAGGTCCGCGCTCTTTCCCACGTGCGCACCGCCGACCCCGGCCTGGCGGTCCCGGAGCCGGTCGGCGAGATCGCGACGCTGCCGGACGACACCGGCCGCACGTGCCTGGCCCGCCTGAGCACGCTGCTGCCCGGACGTCCCCTGGAAGGCAGCCCGATCGACGTCGGCATGGCCGCGCGGGTCGGGTCGGTCGCGGCGCGGGTCTCCACGGCGCTGCAAGGGTTCTTCCACCCCGCCGCGGGCCGGGAACTGCTGTGGGACGTGCGACGGATGCCGGAGGTCGTGGCCGCGGCCGGGATCGGGCGGGCCGCTCTCGTCGAGCGGGTGACGCCGGCGCTGGCCACGACGGCCACGCTCCCGTCGGGGCTGCAGCACGCCGACGTGACGCTCACCAACGTCCTGGCCGAGGGGGACGCGGTCACCGGCGTCATCGACTTCGGCGACATGCACCACACGGCCGCCGTCACCGACTTGGCCGTCACGCTGACCTCGGTCCTGCGGCGCGCCGAAGACGTCTGGCGCACGACCGAAGCCGTGCTGCGCGGCTACCAGCGGTACCGCCCGCTGAGCGCGGCCGAGGTCGCCGTCCTCGGGGAACTGGTGATCGCGCGGCTGCTCACGACGCTGGCGGTGTCCGCGACGCGGCGCCCCGCGCACCAGGACAACGAGCGGTACATCACGCAGTACGACGC
The DNA here is from genome assembly GCF_044759945.1 of Amycolatopsis sp. NPDC098790. NCBI lineage: Bacteria > Bacillati > Actinomycetota > Actinomycetes > Pseudonocardiales > Pseudonocardiaceae > Amycolatopsis > Amycolatopsis sp. NPDC098790. The sequence continues at coordinate 239,702 of NZ_JBIWAI010000002.1, read as the reverse complement.
CACCAGCGAGCGGGTGCTGGGGCTGCTCGGCGCGTTGGCCCCGGACGAGCTGGGCGACCGGCTGGCGCGGCTGGCCGGGACGCGCGACCTCGCCGCGGCCGTCCCGGCGCACGAGCTGCCGTCCCGGCGGGCCGCGGCGATGGGCGGCAAGCTGTCCCCGCTCTTCTACCGGCGTCCGCTCGAACTGGTCCGCGGCGAGGGCCCGTGGCTGTACGCCCGCGACGGCGTCCGGTACCTGGACGCGTACAACAACGTGGCCGTGATCGGGCACGCGCACCCGGCCGTCACGCGGGCCGTCGAGCGGCAGCTCGCCGAACTGAACACGCACTCGCGCTACCTGCACGGCGGGATCGCCGGGCTGGCCGAGCGGATCCTCGCCACGATGCCGCCCGGGCTGGACACTTGCCTCTTCACGACGTCCGGCACCGAAGCGAACGAGCTGGCCTGGCGGCTGGCGACCGAGTACACCGGAGGCGACGCGGCGATCGTCGCCGAGCACGCCTACCACGGGTCGTCGAAGTGGATGGCCGACCTCAGCTCGAACGAGTGGCCGCCGGGCCACCGGCCCGCGGGCGTCGGCACCTTCCCCGCACCTCGCGAGCCCGGTGCGACGCCGCGGATCGACGCGGCGGGGCTGCGCCCGGCGCTGCTGCTCGCCGACTCGCAATTCACGTCGGAAGGCATCCTCGACGCGCCCGCCGGCTTCCTGGCCGGTCTGGTCGAAGCAGCCCACGCGGCGGGCGCGCTGTACCTGGCCGACGAGGTCCAGTCCGGCTACGGGCGCAGCGGCCCGCGGCTGTGGCGCTTCGCGCTCGCCGGGATCACACCCGACCTGGTCACGCTGGGCAAGCCGATGGGCGCGGGCTACCCGATCGGCGCGCTGGTCACCCGCCGCGAGATAGCCGACGTGCTCGCGCGCCGGTACGAGTACTTCTCGACGTTCGCGGCCACCCCGGCCGCCGCGGCCGCGGGCCACGCGGTCTTCGACATCCTGGAACTGACGGATCTCCCGGCCCAGGCGGTCCGGGTCGGCGAGCACCTGCGCCGCGGTCTGCGCTCGCTGGAGTCACCGCTGCTCGGTCCGGTGCGGGGCACGGGTTTGCTGGCGGGTGTGGACGTCCGGCCGGTCGACGGAGTGCCGTCCCACGAGGTGGCGCGCGCCCTGCTCGAAGGACTGGTCGCCCGGGGTGTGCTCGCCGGCCTCACCGGTCCCGGCTCGGACGTGCTGAAGGTGCGCCCACCGCTGGTCTGGGAAGAAACGCACGCCGACGAGTTCGTAGCCCGCCTCGCAGAGGCGGCGCGGGCCTACCACCCCTAGGGGCGGCCGACGGTACCCACCACCGGGCGATCGCCTAACGGGCGAAGTACGGTTCCGCCGCTTCCAACCGCGGTACCGAAACACCCAGCCGTCGCGCTTCGGCCAGTGTGTCCCGGCAGACCTCGCGCGGCTCCTCGGCCTCGGGGTCCGAGTGCGCCGCGATGCTCACGCGCGCCAGTGGGACGTGCGCGGTCAGCCAGGCCAGTGCGGGCGCCGTCAGCCACGTGGGCGCCCGGAACAACAGCAAACCGGCCCGGTGCCGTCGCAGATCGACGCCGCGTGCCTCGAGGAGCGGCAGCAGCTCGCGGCCGGCCAGCAGCCCTTCGCGCAGGTCGCCGACGGCCCCGGCCAACCGGGACAGGGATCCCACCCGCACGCCCTGCGAGAACAAGCCGGCGTCCGACACGAAATGGACCCACAGCCAGCCGCGGAAGTCGGACCGTTCCTTCAGCCTGAGCCCGGTCTCGCGAAACGCCTCGCGCACGGCCAGCTCACGCTCGGTCGGCGGCCCGCCGAGAGTGCCGAAGACGACCGACGGCAGCAGTGCCCCGTGGAGCACGCCGTCGGCGCCGAAACCGCCACCTCCCATCGGAAAGCCCCATGCGATCCGGTCGGCGGGGAGTGCGCCGACCGCCTTCAGGGGCTCGCTCCAGACGTTGCCGAAGACCAGCACCGTGGCCCGGCCGACCCGCGGTGCCAGGAAGGCCGTCGCCTCCGCGAGGCGGTGGTGCGGCACGCTGAGCACGATCAGGTCGAAGTCGTGGTCCGGTTCCAGTGCTTCGCGGTAGCGCACGGGCCACTTCTCGACGACCCGCCGCCCCCACGGCCGGCGCCGCGCGTCGATCAGGTCGAGGTCCACCTCGCTCCCGTACTCCGCCGCGCGGCCCGGCCGGACGTAGAACTCGACGTCGTGTCCGGCCTGGTGCAGGACCCAGCCGTAGACGGTGGCGATCACGCCTCGGCCGAACATCAGGATCTTCACGGGGCACCTCGTGGGTTACGATCGATTTGGAGGTCATCTCCACTTTCGAAAATATGGAGGTCATCTCCAGTTGTCAACGGGGAGGGAGCACATGGTCGCCGACAAGCCGTTGCGGGCCGACGCCCGGCGCAAGCGCGAGGCCCTGCTCACCAAGGCCAGGGAGGTCTTCGACGCCGGGGAGTTCTTCACTCTGCGGTTCGACGACTTCGCCCGCCTGGCCGGCGTCGGCACCGGCACGCTGTACCGCCACTTCCCCACCAGGGACGCGCTGGCCGAGGCCGTCTACCGCGGGGAAGTCGCGGCGCTGTGCGACCGCGCCCGTCAGCTCCAGTCGACCCTGCCCGCGGCGGAAGCCCTGGCGGCCTTCCTGCACGCCATGGTCGATCACATGGACGCCCACCAGGGCCTGGCCCGGACCCTGGCGACGCTCATGGCCGATCGTTCGGGTGTGCTCGCCGAAGGCAGCCGGGCGCTGGAGGAGGCCGTCACGGACTTGGTGGCCGCCGCCGTGCGGGAGGGCACCGTGCGCGACGACGTCGGCAGCGGCACCGTGATGATGGCCCTGCACGGCATCGGCGCGGCGCACGACCGCCCCGGCTGGCGGGCCGAGGCCGACGGGGTCATCACCCTGGTCCTGGACGGACTACGCCGGTAAGCCCTACGACAGCGATCCGTCCGCGTCGCGGATCGTCAACGCGATCTGCACCCGGTTGGCCGCCCCGAGTTTCACCAGGACACGGGACACGTACGACTTCACCGTGGCGACGCTCATGAACTGCGCCGCCGCGATCTCCGCGTTGGACAGTCCCTCGCCGACGGCGTCCGCGACGCGCCTTTCGGTCTCGGTCAACGTGGCCAGCGCCGCCGCGGCCTTGGCGCGCCGGGTCTCGTCCGCCCCCGTCATCCGCGCCATGAGCTTGCGCAGGATCGCCGGCGACAGCGTGGGTTCGCCGCGCGCGGCCCGGTGGATCGCGGCGACGATGTCCGCCGGCGGGGTGTCCTTCAGCAGGTAGCCGTCGGCGCCCGCGCGCAGGGCCCGGCGGACGAGCTCGTCGTTGTCGAACGTGGTCAGCACCAGCACGGCCACCGGCAGGTCCCGCAGCCGGCCGGTGGCGACGATGCCGTCGGTGCCGGGCATCCGGATGTCCATCAGCACCACGTCGGCCCGGGCCGACCGGACCAGGTCCGCGACGTTCGCGCCGTCGCCGGCCTCGCCGGCCACCTCGATGCCCGCCGCGCCCGACAACATGGTCGCCAGCCCCGCGCGGACCAGCCACTCGTCGTCCACGAGCACGACCCGCACGGTCTCCGTCACGCCTCCCACGGCAGCCATCCTCGCAGCACGTAGTCGCCCCCGTCCGGCCCGTGGTCCAGCCCGCCGCCCGCGAGGGTGGCGCGTTCGGCGAGGCCGGTGAGCCCGACGCCCGCGCCGGGGATCGTGGTCCGGCGCCCGGCCGGCAGCGGCTGGCGGACCTCGACCGTCAACCCGTCCCCGGCGGCACCGGTGATGGTGACGGTCACCGGCAGCCCGGGCGCGTGCTTCCGCGCGTTGGTCAGTCCTTCTTGGACGATCCGGTACACCGCGCGGCCGACCAAAGTGGACACCGGCAGCTGCGCCGGCGCGGTCAGCGTGACGGCCGCGCCCGACTGCCGGGCCTCGGCCACCAGCGTGTCCAACGCGGGCGGGGCGAGGTCCTCGTCGGGCGACTCGCGCAGCAGGCCGATGACCTCGCGCAGGTCGACGAGCATCTGGTGCACCCCGCTGCGGATCACCCCGGCCGCACGGGAGATCTCCGCTTCCGAGGCGCCCGGACTGAACTCCAGCGCGCCCGCGTGCACGCTCAGCAGCGACATCCGGTGCGCCAGGACGTCGTGCATCTCCCGGGCCAGCCTGGTGCGTTCCAGCCGTCGCGCGTCGGCCACCCGGGCGGCCTGCTCGCCGGCGACGAGCCGCGCCCGTTCGGCCAGCGAAACCACGAGCTGGCGACGCGCTCGCACCAGCATGCCGAGGCCGGTGACCACGGCGGTGAGCAGCACGCTGATGGTCACGCCGATCCCGAACGGCAGGTCCGTGGGGTGCAGGGCGACGACGACGAACGACGCCAGTGCTCCCACGCCGGCCACCCAGGCGGTCGCGCGGGGCCGGCAGTGCACGGCCGTGGTGAACGTGCCCACGGCGGCGGCACCGGCCGGCGCCAGGAACACCGCCGTCAGCGCGGCCAGCACGAGGGGCAGCCCGAACGGCCACCGCCGGCGGGCCGGCAGAGCCAGGCACGCCAAGACGCCGACGACCAGGTCGGTCGTGGTCAGCAGGTCGAGCGTCCGCAGCTGCGACCACGCGCCGAGCCGGCCGACGGCGGCCGCGACCAGCACCGCGGCGACGTCGACCACTGTGTCCCGGACCGACCGGACCGGTCTCGGGTCCGCATCGACATCGGCCCGGAGCGACCCGGGCAGCCACTGCCACGAAAACGTCACCGGGCCATTCGACCACCCCGGCGCGGCCGGCGGCCATCGACCAAAGTCGACGCGGCCGTCGCCCTCCGGCCGCTGCGGCCGGCCCCGGTCGTGCACGAGGGTCTCCGGCGTGGAGTCGAAGACGGGTGTCTACATCGGAGCGAGTGGCGCGGAGCTGTACGCCAACAAGACCGCCGACAAGGCGGCCGGCGCGATCAGCCAGAAGGCACTGTTCCGCCGGCGCGGGACGATCGAGCTGACGAGTGGCTCACTGGTGCTGTCCGGCTGGGGTGACGACGCGCTGGCGCTGCGGCCCGGCGACGTGACGAGCCTGCGGCGCGAGTACACCGACCTCTACGGGCGGTTCCTCGGCGGTCTGCTGGACGCGGGCAAGCCCCTGATCCTGGGCACGAACACGCCGGCGGGCGAGGTGTACCTGCTGATCGACCGCAAGGAGCTCATGGAGACCACCGGCAACAAGGAGTGGGCCGAGGCGATCGAGCGCTGGCGGGCCGGCAGGTAGGGGTTTCGCCGGCAGAACCACGGGCAGACCGGTGCTCGCCGGCAACGCGTCAGCACCGGTTCCGCCACTGGTCGGCGCTCGGGTCGTCTCACCCGGGCCGATGCGCTTCCAGCAGCCGGCGGATCTCCCCGGCGACGAGCTCCGGTTCGGTGATCGGCACGTAGTGGCCGGATCGTCCGGCGAGTACGTGCCGGCCGTTCGCCGCGGCCGCGCGGCGGGCGTGCGACGCGTTCGCCGCCGCTCGCATCGCCGCGTTCATCCCATTCCCCGGCAGGGCACCGGAAATCACCGTCACCGGGATGCCGTCGTGGCCGGGTGGGGTGGTTCGCCAGGTGGCCAGCTCGTCGAGGAACGTCCGGGCCTGCTCGCGCTGGGTGCGGATCACCCCGGGACCGAACGCTTCCCGGCGGAGGTCGTCGCGCACGTCGTCCGGGACACCGCGCAGCGTGCCGCGGAAGACGAACCCGAGCAGTCCCAGTCGGGCGAGTACGCCGCCCACTGCGATCGCGGAGCGCTCCATCCGGCGGAACGACCGTCCGAAGAGGACGTCCGCTGCCTCGTCGGTCGGATCGACCAGGACCAGGCCGGCGATCCTGTCCGGCTTCGCCGCGGCCGCCAGGCGCACGATCGGGCCGCCCGCGCTGTGCCCGGCCAGGACGAACGGGCCCGGTCCGAAGTGGTCGAGAACGCTGCCCAGGTCGCCGGCCATCCGGGACAGGGTGCGCCCGCCGGGGTCCGGTGCGCTGCGGCCGAGCCCGGACCGGTCGTAGACGATCGCCCGGGCGTGCTCGGCGACCAGGGGCTGCACCGCCGCCCACGACGACCGGCTCGCGGCGGCGCCCGCTTCGAACACCACTGCGGGGCCGTCGACCGGGCCGAGCACCATCGCGTGCAGCCGCCGCCCGTCCGGGGTCGGGACCCATTCCGTCGTGCCCTGTGTGTGCGTCACGAGAGCCGTCCACGCCTGCTTCGCGCCGCCCGGGCCAGCCGCTCCAGCAACGGAACGGTCCGCTCCCAGCCGAGGCAGGCGTCCGTGCGGCTGAGGTCGCGGCGCGGCGGCCACAGCGCCGGGTCCTGGCGGCCGTCGGCCAGGTAGGACTCGATCATCACGCCCGCGATCGCGCGGTTCCCGCCCGCGACCTGGGCCGCCAGGTCTTCCAGGACCACCGGCTGGCGGTCGTGGTCCTTGCCGCTGTTGCCGTGGGACGCGTCCACGACGACGCGGCGCGGCAGGCCCGACGCCGTCACCACGTCGAGTGCCGCGGCGACGGACCGGGCGTCGTAGTTGGGCTCGAGGCCGCCGCGCAGGACCAGGTGCGCGTCCGGGTTGCCGAGGCTGCGGACCGTCCGCATCCGGCCGTCCGCGGCGAGCGCGGCGAACGGGTGCGGCAGCGCGGCCGCCCGGATGGCGTCCACGGCCGGCTCGAGCCGGCCGGACACGCAGTTCTTCATGCCCACCGGCATCGGCAGCCACGACGCCAGGTGCCGGTGCGGCTGGCTGGCCACCGTCCGGGCGCCGATCGCGGCCCAGCTGACGGCGTCGGCGACGTAGGGCGCGAGCACCGGGTCGACGAACTCGTACCCGAGCGGAAGGCCGGTGGCCGCGGCTTCCAGGAGGAACGCGCGGCCCTGCCGGAGCCCGGTCGCGAGATCGCCCTTGCCGTCCAGCGTGGGGTCGGGCAGGAAGCCGGTCCAGCCCGCGACCGTCCGCGGCTTCTCGAGGTAGGCGCGCAGGACGACGACGAGGTCGTCGGCGAACCGGGCGGCCGCCGCGGCCAGCAGGTGCGCGTATTCGAGCGCGGCGGCCGGGTCGTGCACCGAGCACGGGCCGGCGACCACCAGCAGCCGCGGGTCGCGGCGGTCGAGCACCGCCGCGATCGTCTCGCGGTGCCGCGCCACGCCGTCCGGCGCCGGTCCGGCGGCCAGCAGCTCGGCGGGTGTGGGCAGGGTGTCAAGCATCGGCGGATTCCCTTTCCGGGCGGGCGCGCGGCAGCTTCGTGGCCCCGGCGGCCGCGACGACGACGAAGCCGAGCACCCACCAGAAGGTGTCGGCGAAGGCCGCGGCGACGTCCGCGCCGCGTGCGGCGAGGCGGCTCTGGAGCACGAGCGCGAGCACCGCCGTGCCCACCGAGCCGCCGAGTGTGTTGAGCAGGCTGAGGGCCCCGGCCGCGCGGGGCAGGTGGGCCGGCTCGAGGTTGCGGTAGACCAAAGTCATGACCGGCGCGCCGATCAACGCCGCGCCGAACCCGCGCAGCAGCAGCGAAACCGCGATGACGGCGTCGGGCAGCCCGGGCCCGAGCTGGGTGAAAGCGGCGGTGCCGAGTGCGACGAAACCGATGCCGGACACCACGAGCGTGCGCGGCGCGACGCGGTCCACCAGCCGGTTGACCAGCAGCGAGCCGGCAGCGGCGCCGACGCCCTGGGGCACCAGCAGCAGGCCGGTGCCGAGCGCGTCGAGGCCGGCGGCGCGCTGGAGGTAGAGCGGGAGCAGGAACATCGTGCCGAACACCGACGCGCCCAGGACGACCAGTGCCAGCGCCGCGACGCCGAACGGCGGCCGCGTGAACAGCCTGGGGTCGAGGACCGGCGTTCGAGCCCGGAGGGCGTGCGCGACGAACGCGGCGAGCATGAGCGCACCGAGCACGACGGCGACCGCGCTGTCGGTCAGGCCGTAGACGAAGACGGCGAGGCCCGGGGAAAGCAGGGCCGCGCCGACGAAGTCGAAGGGCTCGCGCGGGTTGGTCACGTCGTCGGCGGGGACGCACCTGAGTCCCAAGAGGACAGCGGCGATCCCGATGGGCAGGTTGACGTAGAAGAGCCACGGCCAGTCGGCGACGCCGAGGATCGCGCCGCCGGCCAGCGGCCCGAAGACCGGCGACAGCAGGGGAACGACCCCGACGACGCTGATCACGCGCCCGATCCGGTCGGGTCCGGCCGCGCGGGCGAGCAGCGCTTGCCCGGTGGGTGGCAGCAGTCCCCCGGCCAGGCCTTGGAGCACCCGGCACGCGACGAGGACGGGCAGCGAACCGGCCAGCGCGCAGAGCAGGGAGGCGCCGACGAACACGCCGACGGCGGTGAGCCACGTCCGCCGCCCACCGAACCGGGCGGCGAGCCACCCGGAGGCGGGCACGGCCGCGACGACGGCGAGCAGGTAAGCGGTGGTGACCCACTGGATGTCGGTGACCGACGCCCCGAACCGGTCGGCGAGGGTGTCCACCCCGACGGCGACGATGGTGCCGTCGAGGGTGGCCATGAAGGTGCCGAGGACGAGGACGCCGGCGGTGCGCCACAGGGTCGCGTCGACGGGCCGCGTGGTCATGACCGCCTACCGACGTGGCCGCGGGAGGTGCCAAGGTCGCCCAAGACGTGGCAGCCGGCCCGTGGTGTGCGGGAATCGCCGGTCATTCCGCACACCCCGTGAACCCGGCCGCGTCGTCGCCCAGCCGGCCCGGCAGCTCGGCCAGTCGCTCCCGCAGTTCCGCCACCAACGCCGCCGCCTCGCCCTCGGCGAACCAGCCCGCCTGGTGGCTCAGCACTCCCGACCAGCCGCCGGACGCCTCCGGAACCACCGTGAGCGTCACCGGGTGGTGGTTGCGCTCGCGGAACCTCGCGTTCGTCACCCGCACTCCCGGTGCCGGTTCGCGCAGGCGAGCCGGGTCGATCGGGTAGTTCTCGAACACCACCAGGCTGTCGAAGAGCCGCGCGCGGCCCGTCAACGACCGCAGCTCGCCCAGACCGACGTGGCCGGGCAGAGTCTGCTGCTCGGCCTGCAGGCGGGCCAGCGACGCGGCGACCGTGCCCTCGAACCGCGCGCGAACCGGGATGGAGTTGGCCAGCAGGCCGATGATCTCCTCGACGCCGTCGACCTCGGCCGTCCGGCCCGAGACCATCACCCCGAACGTCACGTCCGGACGCCCGGCGCGTCGGGCCAGCACCGCCGCCCACGCCCCCTGCAGCAGCGTCCCCGCGGTGAGCCCGGCGGAAACGCCCGCGCGGGTCAGCGCGGCGACCACCGCACTGTCCACAGTGAACAGTTCCGGCTCGGTCACGCCCACGTGCACCGAATAGTGGTCGGACTCGGGCAGCCCGGCCAGGGCCGTCCGCCAGGCGGCCGTGTCCACGGCGTGGTCGCGCGAGGCCAGCCAGCGGGTGAACCGCGAAACCGGCACGGGCGGCGGCAGCGGCGCTCCCGCGTACAGCGCGAACAGCTCCGCCAGGATGCGCGGCGCCGACCAGCCGTCGGAGAGCAGGTGGTGACTGGTCAGCACCAGCTGACCCGGCGCCAGCGTCACGCGCAGCAGCGGCCCGGCCGCCAGGTCGAACCGCTCGGCCAGGTCGGTGTCCACATCGGACTCATCCAGCACGCGGAAGTCCACCGACGGTTCCGCCGGCAGCACCTGAACCTCGTGCGACGGCGGGAAAACGGCGCCGAGGTTCGGGTGCCGCCGCACCAGCTCGGCCGCCGCCGCCCGCATCGCGCCGACGTCCAGCGAGCCGTCGAGGGTGAACGCGGCCTGCACGGTGTACGGATCTTCCGGACCGGCCGCGCGCGACTCGCGCAGGATCACCTCCTGCAGCGGTGTCAACGGCAGCACCGTCCCCGGCGGCACCCGCACCGCGGCCAGTTCACGCCGGAAGCACTCCCCCAGCGCGGCGATCTCCGATTCGGTGAACAACGCCGACGGCCACGTGAACCGCACGGCCAGGGAGTCCCCACGCACCAGCGCGTTGATCATCAGCTCGTGCGGCAGCGGCAGATCGTCGCCTCCGCCCGAGCCCAGCGGGTCGGCGTCCGGCGGACGCTCCCAGGGCGTCTCCTCCGCCGGGCCGTCGTCGAACCGGCCGAGGTAGTTCCAGCTGATCTCCGGCGACGCGGTGAGCCCGAGGATGCCGTGGCCGAGGCCGTCCCCCGCGGCTCGCAACTGGTCGCGGACCGTCGCCACCGCGGCCGGGCCGTCCGGCGGCGTGATCCGCGCCGGGTACACCGCGGTGAACCAGCCCACCGTGCGCGACAGGTCGACGGCCCCGGTGAAGCCGGGCGTGTGGTCGGGACGGCCGTGGCTCTCCAGCGCGACCACCACGTCGGCCGCGGTGCCCCGCCACGCCCCCACCGCGCGGGCCAGCGCCGTGAGCAGCACGGTGTCCGGGCCGGTCCGGTAGGCGGCGGGCACCGTGGTCACCCACGCCGCCACGCCGGGTACCGCGATCTCGTGGTGCCTGGCCGTGGCGAAGGTGTCCCGAGCCGGGTCGAGCCGCGACGGCGTCACCGGGATCGACTGCCAGTGCGGCAGTTCCCCCTCGCGTGCGGGAACGGCGTCCCGCAGCGAGCGCGCCCAGCTCAGGAACGACGGCCCGGCCGGTGGCAGCGGTTCGCCGCGGTAGGCCTGTTCGACGTCGTCGAGCAGGATCCGCCACGACACCGCGTCGACCACGAGGTGGTGCGCGACCAGCGCCAGCCGGCCCGGCCGGGAAGGCCCGGCGTCGCCCCAGATCGCCCGCAGCAGCGGCCCGGTCCGCGGGTCCATCGCCGCGCGAACCGCTTCGATCTCCGAAGGCACGGCCTCCACCGGAACCACGGTCAGCACGTCCACCGGGCTGGGCGGCGGGATCCTCAGCACGTCCCCGGCCAGGTGAGCACGCAGTACGTCGTGGCGCGCGCGGACCTCGTCGAGCACCGACCGCCACTGCTCCGCGGTGCCGCCCGCGGGGACGCACACCTCCACCCACTGGCAGAAGCCGCCGGCGTTCCCGCGCCGGAGCAGGTCGCGCATGACCGGCGTCAGCGGTGCGTCGCCGACCGCCGGACCGGAGTCCACAGAGGACTCACCGGTCGAGCAGCGGGCCGCGATCCCGGCGATGGTGCCGCCTTCGAACACGTCCCGCGCGGTCAGGTGAAGCCCTTCGCGCCGGGCACGGGACACCAGCCGCAGCGACGCGATGCTGTCGCCGCCCGCGTCGAGGAACCCGTCGTCGAGGCCGGTACCGGCGCCGAGCAGCTCCCGGGCCACCGCCAGCAGCGTCGCTTCGGCCGCCGTCGCCGGTGCACGCGACGACGACGGCTGCGTCTCGGGCGCGGGCAGCACGGCCCGGTCGAGCTTGCCGCTCGGGCCGAGCGGCAGCGCGTCGAGCGGCACCAGCGCCGAGGGCACCATGTGCGCGGGCAGCTCGGCCGCGAGGTGCTCGCGCAGCACCGCCGGGTCAGGCGTCGTGCCGTCGACGGGGATGACGTACCCGACCAGGCGGTCCTCCCGGACGATCACCGCCGACGCCCGGACGTCCGGGTGCCGGGTCAGCGCGTTCTCGATCTCGCCGAGCTCGATCCGGAAGCCGCGCAGCTTGACCTGGTGGTCGGCGCGGCCGAGGAACACCAAGTTGCCGTCGGGCCGCCAGCGCACCAGGTCGCCGGTGCGGTACATCCGCTCCCCCGGCGGCCCGAACGGGTCGGCGACGAACCGCTCGGCCGTCAGCCCGGGCCGGCCGACGTACCCGCGGGCGAGCTTCGGGCCGGCCAGGTACAGCTCGCCGGTGACGCCGGTGCCGACCGGCAGCAGCCCGCCGTCCAGGACGTACGCGCGGACCTCGGGGTCCGGCCGGCCGATCGGCAGCGGGCCCGGGTCGTCCGGGGTGTAGTGCCAGGTGACGGAGTTGATGGTGACCTCGGTCGGCCCGTACGCGTTGAACAGGGCCCGCCGGTTCCCCCAGCGGTGGGCCAGTTCGGGGTCGAGCCGTTCGGCGCCGACGACGAAGAACACGTCCGGGTCGACCATCGCGTCGTCGGGCATCACGGCGAGGAATGACGGCAGCAGGTTCAGCCCGGTGACGCGGTGCTCGGCGGCGTAGGCCAGGAGGTCGTCCCCGGAGCGCCGCACCTCCTCGGGCGCGATCACGGACGTCCCGCCGGACAGCAACGGGAGGAAGAACTGCCAGTAGGCGACGTCGAAGCTGGTGGAGGCGAAGTGCAGGTAGCGCTCGCCGGTGCGGATGCCGACGACGTCCTCCTGCAGCGCGATCAGGCTCGGCAGCCCGCGGTGCGGGATCGCGACGCCCTTGGGCTTGCCCGTGGTGCCGGAGGTGTAGATGACGTACGCGAGCGAGTCGTCGGTCAGCCCTTCGCGCGCGGACGCCGGATCTATGTCCAGTGTGGACTGCTCGACGTAGTCCGGTGTGGACACGACGGCGGCGGGGCCGATGTCGTCGAGCATGAACGTGAGCCGCTCGGCCGGGTACGACGGGTCCATCGGCACGTGCACCGCACCCGCCTTGAGTACCCCGAACAGGGCGACGACCAGCTCGACGTCCCGGTCCAGCAGGACGGCGACCGGGTCCTGGGGCCGGACCCCCGCGGCGATCAGGGCGTTGGCCAGGCGGTTGGCGCGCCGGTCCAGTTCCGCGTAGGTCAGGCTGCGGTCGCGGCAGACGACGGCTTCGGCCTCCGGGGTCGTCCGGACCCAGTGGCCGAACTCCTCGAGGACACCGCCACGCGCACGGCGGGGTTCCGCGCCGACGCCCAGGCGAAGCAGCGAAGCTTCTTCGTCCGCGTCGAGCGCGCGCAGGCGGCCGACCGCCCGGCTCGGAGACTCGACGATCTCGCGCAGCAGGGTCGCGAACCAGCGGCCGATGCCGTGGACGAAGTCCTGTTCAAACGCGTGCCGCTGGTAGCCGAGCCCGACGGTGAAATCTTCGCCGGGCAACAGGATCACGGTCAGCGCGTAGTGCGTCGCGTCGGTGATGTCGACGCCGGCGAGGTCGAGCCCGGGCGCCAGGGTCTCGCGATCACGGCTGGAGAGGGGGAAGTTCTCCATCACGAGCATCGTGTCGAACAGCTCGCCTACACCGGCCGCACGCTGGATCGCGGGCAGCCCGACGTGGTGGTGCTCGGACAGGCGGACGTTCTCGGCGTGCACCCGCGCGAGCAGCGCCGCCGCGGTGTCGACCGGCGCGAACGCGACCCGGACCGGGATGGTGCTGCCGAGCTGGCCGATCACCCGCTCGACGCCGGGTACGTCGTCGGGCCGTCCGGAAACCGGGCAGCCGAAGACGACGTCGTGCTTGCCGGTGAGCCGGGCGAGCAGGACGCCCCACGCGGTCTGGAACACCGCGGCCGGCGTGACCCCCTGCTCGCGTGAGAAGGCACGCAAGCGATTGCTGAACTCCGCACCCAGCTTGGTGATCACCCGGTCCGGTCGCTCCACTGTGGACTCGCCCGGTGCGGCCAGGCGGGTGCCTTCGTCGAGCCCGGCCAACGCGGTGCGCCAGGCGTCGAGCGCGGCGTCGGGGTCGCGGCCGGCGAGGACGCGGTGGTACTCGGCGAGCGAGGGCGCCACGGGCGCGGCCGGGCCGCCGCCCAGCTCGGCGTAGGTGGCCAGCAGGGTCCGGCCGACCAGGGGCATGGACCAGCCGTCGAGCAGCGCGTGGTGGTTGGTGATGACCAGGCGGTGCTCGGTGGGGCTCAGCGTGACGAGCAGGAAGCGGATCAACGGCGGGACAGCGGGGTCGAACGGCCGCCGCAGCTCCTCTTCGATGCTTTCCAGGTGTTCGGTGTGCCGCCAGTCGAGGTGGACACGCGCCGGGACCACCTGGACGACTTCACCGCCGGCCGTCGGGTGGAGGTGGACGCGCAGCGCCGGGTGCCGCAGCAGCAGCTCTTCCGCGGCCGCGCGCAGCCGGTCCGCCTCCAGCTCGCCTTCCAGGCGGGTCACGGCCTGCACCACGTAGACGTCGGTGTCGGTCTCGCCGCGGGCCAGGGTGTGGAACGCGAGCCCGGTCTGCAACGGCGTCGCAGGCAGGACGTCCGCCACCGGCCCGGGCAGCGCGTCGATGTCGGCCTGCGTGAGACCGACCAGCGGCAGGTCCGAGGGGGTGAGGCCGCCGCCGTCCGGCCCGATCTCGCGGGCGTGGCCGGCCAGCGCCGCCAGCGCGGCGGCCCACGCCCGCTGGAGCCGGTCGACGCGCTCGGCGCTCAAGACCTCGCCGGCCGCGGTCCATTCGACGGCGAGCCGGTCGCCGCGCACGAAGACGTTGAGCGCGAGCACCTGCTCCAGGGCCTTCGACGGCGGTTCGGCGACGGCGAACGGGTCGTCGGCGGGCAGCTGCCAGCCGGGCGGCGGGGTGAACCGGCCGAGGTAGTTGAGCAGGACGTCCGGTGGCGGGACCGCGCCGAGCTCGTCGCGGGTTTCCGGGTCGAGGTGGCGCAGGACGCCGTAGCCGAGGCCGCCGCCGGGCACCGCGCGGCGGGCTTCCTTCGCCGCGCGCAGGACATCGGCGACGCCGCCGGTGGCCGGCACCCGCACCGGGTACTCCGCCGTGCACCAGCCGACCGTGCGGGCCAGGTCGAGGCCGGGCTGCTCGCGCCCGTGGCTTTCCAGCGTGACGGTCACGGTGCCGAGTTCCGGCCGCAGAGCCAGGACCAAGGCGGCGAGGAGAACCTCGTCGACGCCCGCGCGGTAGGCCGCGGGCAGGGTCGTCAGGACGGCTTCGCTCTCCTCCGCCGGGACGACGGTGACCGACCGCCGGGCCGTGGCGACGGTGTCGATCCGCTGATCCAGAGTCCGCGGGCCGAGGCGGGGGCCGTCGAGCGCGGTCCGCCAGTGGTCCAGCTCGCCGCGCCGGGCGCCGCTCGTGCCCTGCTGGGACAGCAGGACGGCGTGCCGCCGCCACGAGGATCCCACCGGCTCGAGGGCGCCGCCGGTGCAGGCGGTGTGGAGGTCGGGCAGCAGGACGCGCCACGAGACGCCGTCGATGGCCAGGTGGTGCACGACGACAAGCAGCCGGTCGGGCGCCAGGGCGATCCGCACCAGCACCCCCGTCCGCGGATCGAGGCTCGCAATGAGCGCGTCGACGTCGGATCCGTCGGTGACGACGTCGGCCGCGCGCACCGCACCGCGCGGGCGCACCACCAAGCCCGCGGATTCGACCCGCAGCCGGAGGGCGTCGTGGTGGTCCAGAATCGCTTGCACACCGTCGAGGAGGTCCGCGTGGGCCAGGGGCGCGTCGAGCCGGAGCGTGGTCCACTGCGCGTAGCCCGCGATGGCGGCGGGATCGGGGTTCGGGTCCAGCAGGGCCCGCACGATCGGCGGCGCCGGAACGGCCCCGGTCGGTTCGTCGGGCTCGACGGCGGCGGCCAGCGCGCGGGTCGAAGCGGCCAGCGCGGCGAAGCTGCGGCGGGCCAGCAGGTCGCGCGGCCGGAGTTCGAGGCCGTGCGCGCGCAGGCGGCTGCTGACGCCGATCGCGGTGATGCTGTCGCCGCCGAGCGCGAAGAAGTCGTCGTCGACGCCGACCCGCTCGACGCCCAACACGTCGGCGACGGTCGCGCACACCAGGCGTTCCCGTTCGGTCTCCGGGGCTCGCCCACCGGCGGCCGCGGTGGGCGCGGGCAGGGCGGCGCGGTCGAGTTTTCCGTTGACTGTCACCGGAAGCGCGTCCAGGGTCACGATCGCCGACGGCACGAGCGCGTCCGGGAGGCGCCCGGTGAGCGCGGTCCGGACGTCGCCGGCGTCCCCGACGACGTACCCGACGAGCCGGGTCCCGTGCACGGCCGCCGCGGCCGCCCGCACCCCCGGCAGATTGCCCAGCGCGGCCTCGACCTCACCCAGCTCGACGCGGTGCCCTCGGATCTTCACCTGGTCGTCGCGGCGGCCCAGGTACGCCAGGCCGCGGGACGTCCAGCGGACGACGTCGCCGGTGCGGTACATCCGGTCCCCCGCCGGCCCGAAGGGGTCGGCGACGAACCGCTCGGCGGTCGCGCCCGGCCGGCCGAGGTAGCCGCGGGCCAGGTGCGGGCCGGCGAGGTACAGCTCGCCGGGGCTGCCCGGCGGGACCGGGCGCAGGGCCCGGTCGAGCACGTAGGCACGGGTGCCCGGCACGGCCCGGCCGATCACGACGTCGTCGCCCTCGATCACCGCGCCCGCACCGTCCACCGTGGTCTCGGTGGGGCCGTAGAGGTTGCGGGCCGGGACACCCGACTCCGCGACCCGCCGCCACAACGCGGGCGGGGTGGCCTCGCCGCCGAGGACGACCATGGCCGGGCGGTGCCCGTCGAGCAGGCCCGCGTCCAGGAGCGGTCCGGCCATCGACGGGGTCGTGTCGACGACGTCGATGCGGTCCCGGGCGAAGGCCGCCTGCAGGGCGTCGGCGTCGCGGGCGGTTTCGGTGTCGTAAATGTGCAGCTCGTGCCCGCAGAGCAGCCAGAGCAGCTGCTCGACGGCGGAGTCGAAGGCGAACGAGTACGTGTGGGCGACCCGCAGCCGCCGTCCGGCCACGCGT
Source organism: Amycolatopsis sp. NPDC098790 (assembly GCF_044759945.1). NCBI lineage: Bacteria > Bacillati > Actinomycetota > Actinomycetes > Pseudonocardiales > Pseudonocardiaceae > Amycolatopsis > Amycolatopsis sp. NPDC098790. Next base: position 223,160 of record NZ_JBIWAI010000002.1, on the reverse strand, counting down.
TCGGCCTCGGCGACCGTGGTCGCTTTGTGATTGCGCAGCAGGGTTTCGAGCCCGCCACGGCGGACGAGCACGCCTTTCGGCCGGCCGGTCGAGCCCGAAGTGAAACACACGTACGCGAGGTGGTCCGGTCGTACGTCCACAGTGGACATGTCGACCGGCCCGTCCAGATCGGTCGTCGTCAGGACGAGCTTCGGCGCGGCTTCGTCGAGGAGCTGCTGCCGCCGGGCGGCGGGGTGGGCGAGGTCCAGGGCGAGGAACGCCGCGCCGGCGTCGAGCACGGCGAGCAGGGCGACGACGAGGTCCACCGAGCGCGGCAAGGCGATCGCCACGACGTCGTCGGGGCCGATCCCGCGGGCCCGCAGCGTGCCGGCGAGCCGCCGCACCCGGGCGAGGACCTCGTCGCCGGTGAGCCGGTCTTGCCCGCACACCAGCGCCGTCTGCTCGGTGAGGCCCGCGAGGAAGCCGACCGAGCCGGGGATCGCCGGGGTCGACCACTCGGCGAGCAAGGCGGCCGGGTCGGGCACGAGATCGGCGGCGGCGATCGGGGCGTCCGAGCCGGTGAACACCGTGATGAGGGCGCGCAAGGCGGTCAGCTTCGCCTCGACGGCGACCTGGTCGTGGGTGCGGGCATCGACCTCGAAGCTCAGCAGCAAGCCACCTTCGGCGGTGGGCAGCACGCTCAGGCCCATGTCCTCCGGCGGCCCGCCCGCGACGTTGCGCATGACCCCGCGCGAGCCGGCGAAGCGCAGCGTCAGGTCGAACGCCTTGAGGTTGATCCCGCGCCCGTGCAGCAGCGCGCCCGCGCCCGGCACGTCCTGCGGCAGGTTCTCGCCGCGGTAGCGCTGATGCGCCCGCAGTTCCCGCAGGGCGCCCGCGACCCGGGCGGTCAGCTCGGCGGGCCGGTCTCCCGGCCGGACGCCGACCCGCAGCGGCAGGACGTTCACCGCCATCGCCGGGGTGCGCAGCGCCGCACCCTCCCGGCACATCAGCGGGAGGGCGAACACGACGTCGTCGCGGCCGAGCACGCGGTGCAGGAACGCGGCGTAACACGCGATGAGCGCGTCGCCCCAGGTGGTTCCGGCGCGGTCGCCGAGCGCCCGGAGGCCCGCCAGCTCGTCCGCGGTGAGCACCGCGCGGGCGGTGACGGTCCCGGCCGGCGGACCGTCCGAACCGGACTCCTCGACGTCCGGCAGCGGCGTGAACCGCTCGATCCAGTACGCGCGGTCGGCGGCGAACCGTTCGCTGGTGCGGTAAGCGAGGTCGGCGTCGACGAGGTCGGCGAACCGGCCGAAGTTCGCGGCGGGTGCGTCTTCGCCGTGAACCAGCGCGGTGTAGCGGGCCGCCGTGCGGCGGGCGAGCATCGCGGCGGTGTAGCCGTCGAAGACCAGGTGGTGGCCGAGCTGGGTGAACCACACCGCCGTCTCCGACAGCCGGAGCACGACGTGGGAGAACAGCGGCCGGTCGACCATCTCCCGGCAGTCCTCGGCGACGCGGCGGCGTTCCCCGGCGACCCGTGCATGAGCGGCCGCCACAGGGTCGGCTTCCCCACTGAGGTCGACGACCGCCGGCAGCGGCACGGGCTCGTCCGAGACGGCCTGCCGGGGCCCGTCCGGAGAGAGGAACACCCGCAGCCGCAGGCTTTCCGCCTCCTCGGTGGTCGCCCGGATCGCCTCGGCGAGGGCCGCGGTGTCGACCGGGCCGGCGCCGGAGATCTCGACGACGTCCCCGACGAGGTAGTACGGCGAGTCGGGTTCCAGGCGCTGCGCGTGCCAGATACCCAGCTGCGCGCCGGTGAGTTCGAGGGCGGGGGCGGCGACGGCGGTGTTCACTGCGGTGCTCCTGTGTTCAGCGCGGGGACGACCATGGGCGTGCCGGTCACCGGATCCGGGACGACGACGCTCGGCAGGTCGAAGACTTCCTTCATCAGCGCGGCGTCCACGACGTCGGCGGGCGCGCCCTCGGCGGCGACCCGGCCGTCGCGCATCGCGACGACGTGGTCGGCGTAGCGGCAGGCCTGGTTGATGTCGTGCAGCACCGCGATCACCGTCCGGCCCTCGTCGCGCAGCCGGGCGAGCAGCTCCAGCAGCTGGTACTGGTGGGCGATGTCGAGGAACGACGTCGGCTCGTCGAGCAGCAGGTACGGCGTGTCCTGGGCCAGCACCAGAGCGACCCAGACGCGCTGGCGCTGCCCGCCGGACAGCTCGTGCACCGGCCGGTCGGCCAGCCCGGCGACCCCGGCGGCGGTCATCGCCTCCACGACGGCGCGTTCGTCCACTTCGGACCACGACGACAGCAGCGTCTGGTGCGGGTACCGGCCACGGGCGACGAGCTGCCGCACCCGCACGTCTTCCGGCGCGACCGGATCCTGCGGCAGGAAACCGAGTTCCCGCGCCAGCGCCTTCGACGGCAGCATCCCGACGTCCCGGCCGTCGTAGGACACCGCGCCCGAAGCCGGTTTCAGCAGCCGGACGAAGGCGCGCAGCAGCGTCGACTTGCCGCAGGCGTTCGGCCCGACCACGGCGGTGAACGCCCGGTCGGGGACGTCGAGGGTCAGCCGCGTGGACACCACGCGGTCGCCGTAGCGCAGGGTGAGGTCCCGCGCGGTCAAGCGGGCGGTCATCCGCGCCACACCTCCTTGGTGAGCAGCCAGATCAGGTAGCAGCCGCCGATCGCCGTGCTGACCACGCCGACCGGCAGGGCCACCGGGGCCAGCAGCACCTGGGCGACGAGGTCGGCGCCGGCCAGCAGCGCCGCGCCGGTCAACGCCGCCGGCAGCAGGCCCACGCCGGGCGTGCGCGCGAGGCGGCGGCCGATCTGCGGGGACGCCAGCGCGATGAACGCGATCGGCCCGGCCACCGCGGTCACGGTGGCCGTGCAGCCGACGCCGATCAGCACGAGCTGGAGCCGCAGGCGGTCCCAGCGGACGCCGGTGGTCACGGCGAGTGCCCCGCCGAGCGCGGCCTGTTGGACCGCCGGCGCCCGGGTCGCCAGCAGCACGAAGAACCCGGCCAGCACGGCGAAAGGCACGCCGACGTCGTCCCAGCCGACGCCGTTGAGCGAGCCGGCCTGCCAGCCGACGGCCGCGATCGCGACCTCCAGCTCGGCGCGCAGCACGATCCACGAGTTCAGGGCGGTGAGCATCGCGTTGACGGCGATGCCGATGACGACCAGCCGGAGTCCGGACAGCCCGCCACCCGAGGAGAGCAGGTACACCGCGGCCGCGGCCACCGCGCCGCCGAGCACCGACCCGATCGTCAGCTGCGCCGGCGTCCCCGACAGCACGGTGATGGCGACCAGCGCGCCGGTGTACGCACCGGCGTCGAGGCCGATCACGTCCGGGCTGCCGAGCGGGTTGCGCGTGACGTTCTGGAAGATCGCCCCGGCCAGCCCGAGCGCGGCGCCGAACACCAGGCCCGCCAGCACGCGCGGCAGCCGCCATTCGCGGATCACGACACCCGGGCCGCCGCCGGCCCCGCCGAGCGCGGCGAACACCCGGGCCGGGCTCGCCCACGCGGCGCCGTAGCAGAGGCCCAGCAGCGCCAGCCCGGCGATGAGCACGGCCATGACGGCGACGAGCACCAGCGTCCGGCGTTCGACCCGGACCGAGAACCGCCCGCGGCGGAGGACGAGGGCGCTCACAGCGGGGCCGTCCCGTACTTGCGGACGGCCCAGATCAAGGCCGGGCCGCCGAGGAACGCCGTCACGATCGCGACCGGCACCTCGCCGGTCGGCAGCAGCACGCGCGAGCCGACGTCCGCGGCCAGCAGCAGGATCGGGCCGAGCACCACGGCGAACGCGGTGAGCCACGGCACCGAGCCGCCGGCCGCGCGCCGGGCCAGGTGCGGCACGATCAGGCCGACGAAGAGGATCGGCCCGGCGAGCGCGGTCGCCGCGCCGGCGAGCAGGGTGATCAGCACGAGCGTCACAGTGCGGATCCGCCGCACGCGGACGCCGAGGGTGTGCGCGACGGTCTCCCCCAGCGCGACCGCGTTCAGCGACCGGCTCACCGCGAACGCACCCACCAGGGCCACGCCGATCAACACGAGCGGCAGCGCCACCGGCGCCTGCTCGCGGCCGGCCAGCGAGCCGACCGACCAGAACCGGTAGACGTCGAAGGTGTCCGGCAGCAGCAGCCGCAGCCCGAGCCCGACGCCCAGCAGGACGGAGCTGAGCGCGGTCCCGGTGAGAATGAGCCGCAGCGGCGACCGCCGGCCCACGGCGTAGACCAGCACGGCCGCGGCGACCGCACCGAGCACCGCGAGCAGCAGCTGCCCGGACGCCGACGCGGCCAGGCCGAACGCCGAGCCGACGGTGACGGCGAACCCGGCACCGGCGGTCACGCCGAGCACCCCGGGCTCCGCGAGCGGGTTGCGGGACAACGCCTGCACCAGCACCCCGGCGACGCCGAGCGCGGCCCCGACCCCGACGGCCAATACCGCCCGCGGCACCCGGACGTCCCGGACCACCACCTGGTCGGTCCCCTGGCCGCCGCCGAACAGCGCCCGCAGGACGTCACCGGGAGCGATGGCGTGCGCGCCGACGCCGACGCTCAGCACCGCGACGACCACGAGCCCGGCCACCGCCGTCCCGAGCAGCGCGGCGCGCCCGCCGGCCGTCACTGCTTCAGCAGCGGCGCGAACGCCTGGTCCACCGCGTCCAAAGTGGACGTCGCGGCGCGGTACGTCGCGGCCTCGGTGTAGCGCAGCGGGTACACCTTGCCCGCCTTCACCGCCGGCAGGTCCTTCCACAGTGGAGAGTCGAGGACGTACTTCACCGGCGCCGGCACCGAACCGTCGGCGTTCACCGAATACGTGATGGCGTCGGCCTGGGCGAACGCCGTCGGCAGCTCCTCGATCGACGGGTACTCGCTGACGTCCTTCGAACCGCCGCCATTGACCTTGACCTGGCCGTAGTAGTTCGCGCCGAGGTCCTGGGCGATGTTGGTGCCCCACGAGCCGTTGAACTCGCGCTGGAAGTTGCCCTTCGCGACCTCCCCGTACGCGCCGACGTGCGCCAGCTTGAGCTGCGGCAGCACGGACTTGTACTTCTCCGCCAACCCTGCCGCCTTCGTCTCGTACGCGGTCTTCGTGGCGTCGAAGCCCGCCACCGCGCCGGCGGCGTCGGCCTGCTTGCGCGACAGCTCCCGCCACGCCGACGGGATCGACGGGCCGATCGCGACGACCGGCGCGACGGCTTCCAGGCGCTTGAGGTCGATGTCGGCCAGCACCGGCTTCGGCACGCCGATGACGATGAGGTCCGGGTCGGCCTGCGCGATGGCCTCGTAGTTCGTCTCCGCCGCCTGCTCCCCCGCGACCTTCGGCAGCTCGTCGTACTGCTTGCGCTCTTCGGCGTTCATCAGCGGCACACCGCGCTTCCAGCTGGAGATGCCGACGAGCGGCGCGTGCGCCTCGAGCAGCGCGGGCACGGCGTAGCCGGTGGCGATGACCCGCTTCGGCGCCGCCGGGATGGTGATCTGCCCGTTGTCGGCGGCGAAGACGCGCGTCTGGCCGCCGTCCCCGGGCGTCTGGGCCTCGCCGGACCCGCAGGCGGTCGCCAAGGCGGCGACGGCGGCGGTCAGTGCGAGCAGGTGACGGGTTCTGCGCATGGGTTTCCTCGATTTCAGTGTTCGTCGTCGAAGTCGGCGACGCCGAGCTTCCAGTAGCCGGTGACGTCCTGGTCGGCCTTGCCGAGGCCGAGGTCGTCGCGCAGCCGGCGCCGCAGCGGCTTGATCGCGCCCGCTTCCCCGGCGACCCAGGCGTAGAGCCGCTCGCCGGGCGGGACGGTGACGGCCTCGACTGCCCGGGCCAGCACGTCCGACGTGCCGGGCGCGGCGGAACCCCGGTGCAGCCAGTGCACTTCGAAGTCCCGGGGCGCGCTCAGCTCGATTTCCTCGCTCGCGTCGGCGACCTCGATGAACGCCCAGCCCGCGGCCGTGCGCGGCAGTTCTTCGAGCCATCGCGCGATGGCGGGCAACGCCGTCAGGTCGCCGGCCAGCAGGTACCGGTCGTAGGCGAAGGGCACGATCAACCCGCCGGGCGGCCCGGCGACGGGCACGAGCGTCCCGGGCGTCACCGCCCGCGCCCAGTCCGCGCCGAGCCCGCCGTCGTGCAGGGCGACGTCGAGGTCCAGCTCCCCGGACTCGGGGTCGTAGCGGCGGACGGTGTACTCGCGCGACGTCGGCGACGGCTTCGGCCACTTCAGCAAGTCGCCGTCCTGCACGGGCAAACACGGTTCGGGATCGACCTCGGGGAAGAGCACCTTGACGTGCTCGTCCGGTGCGTGCGACTCGAAGCCGTCCGTGCCGGGACCGCCGAGGGTGACGCGCAGGAGCCCGGAGCCGACCATCGCCGTCCGGACGACTTCGGCCTGCCGGACCCGGATCGGGTACGGCACCTTTTCGGGTTGTGAGCCCGCGCGGACCTCGGCGATGCGTTCGCGGTGGCGGTGCCGGTGCTCGTCGCGCCTCACGCGGAGTTCCCGGTCAGCAGCTTCGTCCAGTGGTCCAGCCGGGGCTGTTCGGCGAGGTCGGCGAACTCCAGGGTGTCCGCGCCCGCGGCCCGCCACTGCTCGACCAGGCCCATGATCCGCATCGAGTCGAGCCCGAGGTCGGTCAGGTCGGTCTCCGGCGTCAGCTCGGCCGGGTCGCAGCCGAGCAGCTCGACGAGGTCGGCGCGGATCCGGTCGGGGGTCAGGCTCATCGGGGTGCTCCGGCGGGGATCGGGGCCAGCGCGGCGAGCGCGGCGGCCGTGGTGGTGACGACGCCGCAGCGCTGGGCGACGTACTCGCAGGCCTGGTCGTGGCGTTCGCGCGAGAAGTCGGCGACCGCGTCGCCGACGAAGAACGGCCGGATGTCGCGCATGAACGCCTCGACCGCGGTGGCCTGGCAGCCGATGTGCGCGTAGACGCCGGTGATCAGCAGCTGGTCGCGGCCGGCGTCGGCGAGCTGTTCGGTGAAGGTGCTGCGCTGGAAGGCGCTGTAGCGCCACTTCGTCAGCACGGTGTCCTCCGGACGCGGGGCCAGCTCGTCGACGACGTCGGCCGCGTGCGGGTCGTCGTCGATGACCGCGCCGATGCCGTCGCCCCAGAACTCCGTGAGCAGCCCGCGGTCCTTCGCTTCCTGGCGGCCGGGCTGGGCGGTGTAGAACACCGGTACCCCGGCCGTCCGCGCGGCCTCGATCAGCGTCGCGATGTTCGCGACCATCTCCGGGACCGGCGCGCCTTCGTAGGGAGCGAGGAAGTAGCGCTGGGCGTCGTGCACCAGCAGCGCGGCCCGGGCGGGATCGGGCCGCCAGTCCACCCGCCCGGCGGGCAGCTCGGCCGCCGACGGCAGCGCGTAGGGCCGGATCTTCGGCAGGGACACGTCCTTCACCTCTCCTTCGCCAGGGCGGCCAGCGCCACCCGCAGCTCGCGTTTGCTGGTCTTGCCGACGCCGGTCACCGGGAACTCGCCGACCACCTCGACCAGGTCGGGCACCTTGAACGCGGCGATCCCGCGGTCGCGGACGAACCGGCGCAGCTCGGCTCCGGTGGGCGCGGCCCCGGCCGCCGGGACGACGTAGGCGCAGGTCCGCTCGCCGAGGTAGGCGTCGGGCACCGCGACGACCGCCGCGTCGAGCACGCCGGGGTGGGCCATCAGGTGGTTCTCGACCTCTTCGGCGGCGACCTTCTCGCCGCCGCGGTTGATCTGCTCCTTGGCGCGCCCGACGACTTCCAGGTGTCCCGACGGGTGCTGCCGCACGAGATCACCGGTGCGGTAGAAGCCGTCCGCGGTGAACGCCGTCCTGTTGTCCTCTTCCGCGCGGTAGTAGCCGCGGATCGTGTACGGGCCGCGGGTCAGCAGCGCGCCGATCTCGCCGGGCTCGACGAGATCTTCCGAAGTGGCCAGTGGGTCGTCCGGGTTCACCACGCGGACTTCGTCGTCGGCCGAGATGGGACGGCCCTGGGTGCCCAGCACGAGGTCCTCGGGGTCGTCGAGGCGGGTGTAGCAGACGAGTCCCTCGGCCATGCCGAACACCTGCTGCAGCCGGCAGCCCAGCGCCGGGCCGATCCGTTCGGCCAGCTCGCGGCCGCACTTGGCCCCGCCCACCAGCAGGACGTCCAAAGAGGACAGATCGCGGGTGGTCCGCGCGGCGGCCTGCACCCAGGCGGCGGCCAGCGGCGGGACGACCCCGCTGATGGTCACGTGTTCCTCTTCGATGAGCCGGAACGCGGTGTCGGCGTCCGGGCGCGGGGCGAGCACGATCTTCGCGCCCGCGTGCAGCGCGCCGAGGATGCCCGGCGAGCTGAGCGGGAAGTTGTGCGCCGCCGGCAGGGCGGCCAGGTAAGCGCTCTCCGGACGCAGTCCGCAAATTCGGGCGCTCTCCCGGACGCTGTAGAGGTAGTCGTCGTGCGTACGCGGGATCAGCTTCGGCAGACCGGTGCTCCCACCCGAAAGCTGCAGGAACGCGACACTCGCGGGGTCCGGGTCCGGCAGTTCGTGCGGCTCGGCCCCGGTCAGCTGATCGGCTCTCAGGATCGAGCGCACAGAGGGAACTCGCGCTGCCTCGTCCGCGAACTCGGCAACGGTCAGGATCGCCACGGCGTCGCTCTGCTCGGCGAAGTGCCGCAGCTCGGTGTGCCGGTGCGCGGGCAACGCGAAGACCGGCACGGCTCCGGCCCGCCAGAGCCCGAAGATCGACGAGACGAACTCCGGGCTGTTGGGCAGCTGCACGACGACGCGGTCGCCGGCCCGGATCCCGGCGTCGGCGAACCCGGCGGCGAGGCGGTGCGCACGGTCGTCCAACTCGGCGTACGTCCAGCGCTGTCCGCCCCCGGCCACGGCGATGCGGCCGGCGTGCGCCCGGGCGACCGAGGTGAGGAACGCGCCGAACGTCTGGCCACGCCAGTAGCCCCACGCCCGGTAGCGCGCGGCGAACTCGGCGGGCCAGGGCACGTGGTCGACGCTCATTCCGCGTCCTCCAGCCCCAGAGCACGCAGGACCGTGCGCGACTTGGCGCTCGTCTCGGCGAGTTCGGCTTCGGGGTCCGAGCCCGCGACGACGCCGGCGCCGGCGAACACGCGCACCGTGCGGTTGCAGACCTCGGCCGAGCGGATGGTGACGACCCATTCGCCGTCGCCGTCCGCGCCGGTCCAGCCGACCAGACCGGCGTAGTAGCCCCGGTCTTCCGGCTCCAGCACCGCGATCGCGTCGCGGGCCCGGTCCACCGGCACCCCGCAGACCGCGGGCGTGGGGTGGAGTGCTTCGGCGAGGGCGAGCGAGGACACGCCGTCGCCGGCCATCCGTCCGCTGATCCGCGTCGAGAGGTGCCACATCGTCGGCGTGCCGAGCACCACCGGCTCCGCGGGGACGTCGAGGTCGTCGCAGAACCGGCCGAGCACCTCGGCCACCTGGGCGGTGACGAGGGCGTGCTCCGCACGGTCCTTTTCGGACGCCAGCAGCTCGGTGACGCGCCGGGCGTCTTCGGCTTCGTCACCCACGCGCGGGCGCGAGCCGGCCAGTGGGTTCGCGACGCAGCCCGAGCCGTGCCGTGACACCAGCAGTTCCGGGCTGGCGCCGAGCACCGTGCGCGGCGCGGGATCGCCGGGCGCGCTGACGTCGACGGCGAAAGCGTGGGCCGCCGGGTCGGCGTGCACCAGGCGGGCCAGCAGCGCGGGCGCGGAAACCGGGGCCGACGCGGTGAGTTCGAGGCACCGCGCGAGGACGACCTTGCGCAGCTCGCCCTCGCCGATCAGGTCCAGCGCGCGGCGCACCGCGGTGGTGTAGACCTCGGGGGCGGGCTTCGGGGTGACCGTCCAGTCCCCGGCCACGACCGGAGCGGCCCCGCCGGCGGCCGGCGCACCGGCCCGGCGCACCACCGCGGGCACGACCAGGCTGCTCGGCGCGTCGGGGCGGAAGCCGATCGCCCCGGCGACGATCGGATCGCCGATCCCCGCGTCCCGGGCAGCTTCGAGCGCCTCCGTCGCCGCGGCCGCCCGGGAGCCGGTGGCCGCGTGAACCCGGGCGTGCACCCCGTCGGCCAGCAGCGAGCCGCGTGCCGAGGAGTAGTAGAACGAGCCGGGCAGGTAGGCGGCCAGCAGGTCGGCGGCGCGGTGAACCGGCCGCGGCCGTACTGGAGCAGGTGAAGACACAGCTGATTCCCTTTCGCAAACGCACTGGACGGCACAGCTCCGCCCGTGCCGGGCGAGGCTCCCGCGTCCAGCCCCCAGACGCTGGAACTTTGGTTAGCCTAACCTAAATGTTCACTGAGGCATAGATGCCCGGAACGTCACCGGCGTCACGCTCGCAGCGTGGCGCCGCCGTCGACGTAGAGGTTCTGCATGGTGACGTGCCGGGCCCGCGCCGAAGCCAGGAACACGACGGCGTCGGCGATGTCGGCGGGGTCCGCGATGCGCCCGAGCGGGATGCCGGCGCGGAACCGTGCGGAGTCGCCCGCGATCACCTGTTCCGGCCCGTTTTCGTCCGTCCACAGCAGACGTTGCATGTCGGTGTCGGTCGACCCGGGCGAGACGATGTTGCACCGGACGCCGTCACCGGCGAGTTCGAGCCCCAGGCACCGGGTGAGCATGGTGGCCGCGGCCTTGGACGCGGCGTAGGCGGCCATCCCGGCCCGCGGCACCCCGGCGGCGTTCGAGCCGACGGTGACGAGCGAACCGGAACGCCGCGAACGCATCCGGCGGCCGAGGTCGCGCAAGACGTTGAAGACACCGGTCGAGTTGACGGCGAAGGTGTCGGACCACTCGGCATCCGTGGTGTCACAGATCGCGGCGGGCCGCAGGATCCCGGCAACCGAGACACCGATGGCAATCGGCCCGAGTTCCCGCTCGACTCGGTCGGCAACACGCGCAACCGCCTCGGGATCACGAACATCGGCCACGAAGGGCACGCCATCGACGACATCCACAGCGGCGACCGTCGCCCCGGCTTCGGTCAGAGCGGCGACGACCGCCGCCCCGATCCCCCTGGCGGCCCCGGTGACCAGGGCGACCTTGCCATCGATTCCGTCCACGGCGCTCCCTCAGGTTGCTTAGCCTTGCCTAAGTTAGCGGTTCACCACATCGGACACGACACCATCCGGCGGTGATCCGGACCACCCTCGGCCGCGAACGCCCGCCCGGTCTACGGCATGGTCACCGACCGGTTCGGCGTCACCTGGGGCTTCGGGCTCTCCCAGGGCGGGTGACCTCAGCGCGAGTGCGGCACCGCCTTGCGGGCCCGCAGGACGTGCGCGTCCAGGGCCAGCGGGCGGACGTCGGTCAGCTCGAGACCGGCGCCGGCCAGCAAAGCGCGGTAGTGCGATTCGGTGCGCTCCCGGCCGCCGACGTTGCAGAGCATGTGGATGTCCCACGGCACCGCCAGCGAAGCGGTCCCCTCGCTCTCGGGCAACAGCCGTTCGACGATGAGCAGTTCCGCCTCGGCCGGCATGCCGGCCGCGCAGGTCCGGAGGATGGTGAGGCACCGCGCGTCGTCCCAGTCGTGCAGGACCCGGGACAACAGGTAGACGTCGCCACCGCCGGGCACGGCTTCGGTGAAATCGCCCGCGACCGACGTGCAGCGCGTCGCGTGGCGTGCCAGCGTCGCCTCGGCGGTGGCCAGGGCTTCGGGGCGGTCCATCAGGATCCCGCGGGCCGCCGGGCAGGCGTCGAGGACGCGGGACAGCAGCGCGCCACTGCCGCCGGCCACGTCGACCACGACCTCGGCACCCGAAAGGTCGACGGCGTGGGTGAGCTCGGCGAACATCGCGTTGCCGGCCGCCATGGACCGGTGGAACAGGTCGGCCAGCGCCGGATTCGCCGCGAAGTGGGCGAAGTGGTGCGCTCCGAAGACCTTCGCGTAGGAGTCCGCGCCGGTTCGGACGGCTTCGGTGAGCATGGCGAAGGACTCGTAGAACGGGCCGCCGTACATCAGGGCGAGGGCGCTCATCGACCCGTCGACGTCCGAACGCAGCAGGGCGCCGACTTCGGTGAGGACGTACCCCGCGGCCGTCGCGCGGACGACGCCGAGGGTGCCCAGGTACTGCAGGAGCCGGGCCAGGCTGTCCCGGTCGGCTCCGGTCGCCGCGGCGAGGGTGGCGAGGTCCTCGTTCGTGGTCAGGTGGTCCGGCAGGCGCAGCTCGACGGCCGTGGCCACCGCCTGCGTGGTCCAGGCGCCGGTCAGCAGCTCCAGCAGTTCCGTGCCCGGCTCGGACTCGCGGCGGTGCGCGCCGAGCAGCCGCGGGAACTCGCCGGCGCAGAGCAGTTCCAGCCGCCGGTAGGCGGGCACGGGGTGGTGCGCGTCGCGGAAGTAGAGCACCGTGGCGTCTTCGTGGCCGTTGTAGCCGCCCCCGTCCGGACGCAGCTGCCCGGCGATCGCCGCGCGCAGTCCGGTGAGGACGATCGGATCGGCCCGGGGTACCGCGAGCGCGAAGTGGCTTTCGTGGCCGTGGCGTCGTTCGTCGGCGGCGATGTGGATCAGCTCCGGCGGGGTGAGCAGGACGAAGATCTCCAGCGAGCACGACCGGCCGGCGCGGTCGGCCACCGGGGCGCGCAGGATACCGGCCGTCAGGTCACGGGCGGGCACGCCGTAGCGACGGCTCAGCCGTTCCCGCACGACGACGCTGGGCCGCATCGGCCCGGTTTCGAGACCGTGCCGGGCCAGTTCCTCGCCGAGCCCGTCGAGGGTCTGCGGGAAGATCAGCAGTGCGACGTGGGAAAAGGGCGCGTGCGCCGCAAGAGCCGCGCGTTCGGCCGCGGGTAGCGAGGGCAAGGCCGCCGCGAGCACCGAATCGGTGTCACTGGCGTGGACGAGGTCTTTCGCCGCGGCAAGGCGGTCGAGGTCCTCCGGCGCGAGCGCGGGGGCGATCGTCGCGGTCATGGGCACTCCTGTTGCTCAGATGCCGACGTAGTTCTCGGCGAAGAAATCCTGGTGTGCGCGGGACTCGCGCAGGTTGTCGAGCCGGGCGCGGCGCAGCGCGGACCCGAAGCTCCCGGCGTCGGCCGAGTCGTGGAGCAGGCCGATCATCCAGTGGGAGAACTCCTGCGCCCGCCAGATGCGGGGCAGGCAGGTACGCGAGTAGGCGGCGAGGGCACGCTCGTCGTCGCGCAGGAGGGCGTCGGCGAGCGCGGCCGCGAGCACCTCGGCGGCCATGATCGCGAGGTTGGCGCCCTTGGCGGCCGACGGGCTGATCAGGCTGGCGGCGTCCCCGACGAGGAAGAGCCGGCCGTGCTGCACCGGGTCGACGACGTCCGAGCGCAGCCGCACGATCCGGCGTTCGGTGACCGGCCCCCGCCGCAGCGGACCGAACTCGCCGGTGCGCATGCGGACGGCCAGTTCACTCCAGATCCGCTCGTCGGTCCACGCCGCGGCGTCGTCGCCGGGCGGCACCTGCAGGTAGTAGCGCGTGACCGCCGGACCGCGCGCCATGTGCCCGGCGAACCCGTTGCGGTGCAACGCGTAGGTGACCGCCGGCATGCTCTGGGGCGCCTCGGCGAGCACGGCCAGCCACGAGATCCCGTGGTCACGGACGTAGTGAGCCGGCGCCGGAACGGCCCGGCGGCTGACGCCGTTGCCGCCGTCGCAGCCCGCGAGGAACCGGGCGGCCACTTCGCCGGTGCTCCCCCGCTCGTCGCGGAAGCGCGCGGTCGCGGTCGCGGCGTCGACGTCCGTGACTGTCACGCCGAAGCGCACCTCGCCGCCGCGGGCGCGGTATTCGGCGATGAGGTCGGTGACGAGCAGCTGCTGCGGGTAGACGGTGTGCGGTTCACCGCGGCCGATCCGGTCGTACCGCAGTTCGAACTCGCCGGCTTCGTCGCGGAACGCGCAGGTGCCGTGCGTGCTGCCGTGGCGAAGCATCCCGGCGCCGAGCCCGTGCTCGGTCAGCACCCGGGCGCTGTTCGAGCCGAGGAACCCCGCCCGCGCCCGGGCTTGCACGTGCTCCTGGCTGCCGCGTTCCAGGATGATGGTGTCGATCCCGGTCGCGCGCAGCAGGTTCCCCAGCACCAGCCCGGCGGGCCCCGCGCCGACGATGAGCACCGATGTCCGATCGGCCATTTCTTCCCGGCCCGTTCCCTTCTCCATGACAACGGGCCGCCCACACCGGGCGGCCCGGGCGAGACCTAATCAGGTCAACGGCCCCATCTCCGTGTGTCGGCGCCCGTGGCGCGCGGAATCACCCATACGGGACCGCCGCCGGCCCCACCGGCCCCGCGCGGCCGTCGGCCATCGCTACGCGCAGCTGGGCCGGCAGCTAGGTCGCGCCGGTCCTGGCGAGCAACTGTCCGATGCTGCCGTCCACAGAGGATTCTCCGTGAGCCGGGAAGACCTCGACGGCTCTGATGAATCCATTCTGGACGCGACCGCCGAGACGACAGAAAACCGGGATTTCCATTCCCGAGCCGGCAACCGGTGCGATTAGGGCACCGGATCGAACTTCGCCCGGTGCAATCCGCAGACCGCGCTTGATCCGAACAATCACCACCCCATGACCGATGAATGGGGCACCAATGCGGCATTCGAGTGACGTTGCCACGCGTTGTTGCCCTCAACTTCCGGTCGGTGCCAGGGTGACCTCGGGGGCGTTGCCGAGATCAGTCCGTTGTCGATCTCCTGCAACAGCTTCCCGTCCGCACGCGAGGGGGCTTTGGGGAATGTGCGCGCACGTTGTTCACGTTGGGCCTCCTCGTCTCTTCGAAGGGGGTTCTACCGAATGCGTAGATCGAATTACCAGAGAAGAAGATTCCGTTTCACCGTCGTCCTGAGTTCGGCTGTTCTCGTGGCGTCCGCCCTGACCACCGGAACCGCGGCAGCCGAAACCACCACCGACGGACAGGCCGGTTTGGTGTCCGACCGGCAGTCGCCCACCGGGCAGCCGGTCCAGGTTCCGGTAAGCGCTGTCAACCAGACGAACCCGCCGCCGCGCACGCTCGCCGAACGAGTCCGGTGGGAGTCGGCTCCCAAGCAGGAGACCTACTCGGCCGACATCGGCAAGTACGCCACTTCCGGGCCGGCACCACTGATCGCCGTCGACCCGGTCACCCTCGACGAGTGCGACAACCACGAGTTCCCGTCCGGGGATCCGGTGTGGTGGCACAAGAACCACTACTCCACCTGCTGGTCCGGGTTCGACAACCTGTACAAGCCCGCTTCGTGCCCCATCTTCTGCAGCGACTCGCTCAACTCGTTCCGGCTGGTCGTGATCGGTGTCGGAGACTCGAACGTCGTGCCGCCCGGCACCACGAGCCCGCCGGTCCGCAAGGCCCGGTTCACGATCCGCACGAGCGAGGGCCAGAAGTACGGGCCGGAGCCGGCGCCGGACAGTTCGCTCATCCAGCTCCGGCTCAACTGCGTCGCCCTGGACGATTCAACTTGCCAGAACTCGCAGAGCGGCGGCGTGACCAGGACGCTCGGCGAGCTCCGCTCCGGCTTCGAGACCAGCTTCGACCTCACCATCAGCGGGCCCGGCGCGTTCCCCGACGACCCGGATCAGAAGACCTACTACAACACCTCGCTGACCATCACCAACACCCTTCCGCCGGACTACCTGCCCCCCGAGGTCTCGTTGCCCGACGACGCCCTGCGCTGCGACACCTCGACCTACACCTTCAACGTCGACACCCAGCGCCGGGACAACGGTGCTTGCATCTTCACCAACGTCGATGCCGTCCTGCACTACTCGAAGGCGGCCGGCTCACCGGTGAAAGCCGTCGCCGAGCACATCGAGCTGGCCCAGACCCACCCGGAGAACACCAAGCCCGGCGGCGTGGGCAAGAACATCCCAGGCTCGCGGGCCTCCGGTGCCCATCTCTTCCGCCTCGTTCCCGAACTGGGTGTGGGGCGGGACGACCGGTACGAGGCCAACCGGCTCATCGCGGTCGCGAACTGCATCCGCTTCTGGGGCCTGGGCTACACCAAGGGCGGCACGCTGGACTGCGACGAGTACCCGTTCGCGTCGACGTACGAGGGAGCCGCGTACAACCTCTGGAACGGAGGCGGCACCGCGGTGTCCTACTCCTCGATGCCCTTGGACAGGTCCCAGAACCGCGCCGCCGGGCGCGCCCTGGGCATCTGGTACTCCGTGGACCACATCCTCGAGAAGGACGGGTACTACGTCCAGATCGACAGCTAGGCTGAATCCGGCCTATCGGAGGTGACGGTGGCGCGGCTGCTGGCTGCCCAGGAAGCGCAGGTACCCGTGACCTACGGGATGTTCGGCCTGCTCACCGGCGCCGGCGGCGACCCGCTCGCCGACGAACACGACGTCGCCGTCGTCACGCCCGGCGGCGTCGGGTTCTTCAGCGCCGGCAGAGACCACACGGCAACAGTGCGCCTCGAATTTTGGGACAGCGAACCAGAAGCCGCCCCCTCCCAGGTCGAGACGGTCACGGGCATCGCCACGATCGTTCCTTCACCAGCGGTGGTGCTCGTGACCGTCGACACCGGTTACTCACGCGACATCCCCACACCGTTCACCGGCGACAGCCGGGTCGAGGTGAGCTGCTCCGGCCGGGAAGAGGCCGAACGTCTCACGAACGAAGAGCACGAGATGTTCTACGAAGACGTCGAGCGGTGGCTCGTCCGGATGTGGCCCGACGAACAACGTCTCAACTGCCGAACGAGGTGAGCGCCGGCCGCAGGAAGTCGACGAACGCCGGTGCGTGGGTCAGGTGGGGAATGTGCGCGCCGGGGGTTTCGGTCACCGGCACCCCGAGCTGTCCGGCGAGCCATTGGCAGCACTCGAACAGCCAGTAGCCGGCCGCGGACGGATCCCGGTTGTCGGCTCCCGACGTGACGACACACGGCACCCGCACCTCGGCGAGCTCCCGTGCGGCAGGAAGGTAGTTCAGCGCCGGGGTCACTTCGACACCGAACAAGACCTCTCCGTCGGTCAGCAGCCGGGCCCGGAAATCGGGGTCGAAGGACTCGTACGCGTCGTCGCCGGCGACCCACCGCTGGAACCTCTCGACCGCGGCAGGGGGCCCGCCCTCGGCCATGCCGGCGGCGACGACGTCCTCGATCGCCTTGGCGACGACGTCCGGTGCCGAACTGACCGCGACGAGGGGCGGTTCGTGGAGGACCGCACCCCGGACCACCTCCGGGAACCGCAGCGTGAGACAGGTGAGGATGATCGCCCCCATGCTGTTCCCGCAGGCGGCGACCGGACCGAGCCCGAGCGCCGCGACCAGCGCGGCCGCGTCATCGGCCTGCTCGTCCATGGTCGTGGTGGACCAGCCTTCCGGACGCGGGCTGCGCGAATTGGCGCGCCGGTCGTAGGTCAGCACAGTGAATTCGTCGGCCAAACCGTCGGCGACCGCACTCCATTGACCAGCGTCGCCGACAGCCCCCGAAATGAACAACAGCGACGGCCCCTTGCCACGCAGTTCGTAGTACAGCGTCGTTCCGTTGACCGTTAGGAAAGACATGACATCCTCCGGTGACGGCGGCGGAACCTCGCTCGCCGGGCAACGGAGGTGCTGCTCGCCCGCGTGGCCCTGCCGCCTGTCCCACCCTCGACCCGACCACGCCGGACGAACCGGCACCAGAGCCCAACGACCCTGAATCGTCCGCTCGGCGGGCGTGTTCACCCATTCCTTACGAAAGAAGAACGCGCCCGCGCCGACCGGCCGCCCAGCGGAATAGCGCGGGTGCGCCGCACGTCTGTACACCTGCACGTCCAGGTGCGTTTCACCTGGTGCCCCAGCTTCGCGCCGCAAGGCGGGGAAGGGAGAGCTGTGCCTCAGCAGGCCAAGTACCACAAGAGTCCGGAAGCCGTGTCGCGGCTGGATCCGGAGCAGTACCGCGTGACCCAGCAGGACGGCACGGAGCGTCCCTTCGCGAACGCTTACTGGGACAACCACGAGCCGGGCATCTACGTCGACGTCGTGTCCGGCGAGCCGCTGTTCGCTTCGGTCGACAAGTACGACAGCCGGTCCGGGTGGCCGAGCTTCACCAAGCCGATCGCCAAGTCGAACGTCGTCGAGCGGGAAGACTTCAGCCACGGGATGATCCGGGCGGAGGTCCGCTCGCTGAACGCGGACAGCCACCTCGGCCACGTGTTCGACGACGGCCCGCTCGACAAGGGCGGCATGCGCTACTGCATCAACTCCGCGTCGTTGCGGTTCATCCACCTCGACGACCTGGAAGACGCGGGCTACGGCGACTACCGCACCCTGTTCGCCGGCGACACCGACGGCCAGTGAGGACACCGGCGCGCGAACTCCGGTTCGCGCGCCGGCCCGATCGAGGAGAGCCCATGCCGACCCCGCCCGACACGACCTCGGCCCCGGTGGAGATCGTCGCGATGCTGGTCTCCTCCACGCACGCCTTCGAAGGCCGCCCCGCGGACGGCCCACGGCCCGACCCGGCACCCGTCGAGCGCGACGAGGTGACCGTTCGCGCCGGGCTCGGACTCGTCGGTGACCGGTACTTCAACCAGCCCGCCCACCGCCGGGCCGCCGTCACCCTCTTCGCCGCGGAGTCACTCGACGTCCTCGCGCGAGACCTCGACCTCGCCGTGGTGCCGGGGCCCCACCTGCCGCGACGCAACATCGTCGTGCGCGGGTTTCCCGTCGACGAGCTGGCCGCGCCGCGGGGCGGGACCGGAGCCGTCTTCGGCCTCGACTCCGGAGCGGGCGAAATCCGGTTCCAGGCCCACCGCCCGGCCCACCCGTGCGCCTGGATGGACGTGGTGCTGGCGCCCGGCGCGTTCCGCGGGCTCCGCGGGCACGGCGGCGTGCGCTGCACCCCTCTCGACGACGGAATCCTGCGGGTGGGTCCCGCGACCCTCACCGTGGTGCGCTCCCCCGCGGCCTGACGTGTCCGGTTCTGGCCACTGACCGGGGAGCGGAAACGGCACCTCGGCTTCCGACCTGCGGCAAACTGTTACATTGCCGACGAGGCCTGTCACTCGGACGGCGGAGAGGGAGATCCGGTGGGTTTCGAGGTCGACGTCGCGGACATCAACACCGCGGCGGCCAAGCTCAGTGCGGGGACGTCGCCGACGCTGTCCATCGGCGGGTCGCCGAACGTCGGGAGCACAGCGCGCGCCGCCGGCTTCGCCGGGGACTACGACGTCTGGCTGGCGACGCGCAAGGACGACCTGGAGGCCGCGCAGCAGCAGGTCGACAACCTGGTCGAAAGCATCCAGACGGCCGCCAAGAGCTACCACAGCACCGATTCCGGGGCCCGCGACGCCTTCCTCAAAGCGCTGGACAGCAGCTTCGAGAGGATCGACCGGTGACGGCGGTGTTCGACAAGATCTACGCGCTCGCCGACCAGGTGGAGAAGGGCAGCACCACCGAACTGGACGACCGCGCCCGGGCCTGCCGGGCCACCAAGGAAACCATCGCCGACACCAAAGCCCTGCTGGAGAGCGTGCGCGTTCAGCTGGGCGAGGCTTGGCAGGGCGGGGCCGGCGAAGCGGCGCTCACCTCGCTGGAAGCGTTCAAGAAGAACCGCGACGACCAGGCCCAGGATCTCGAGGACTCGGCCAAGTCGTTCGAGACCATCCGTGACGCGCTGGCGAAGGCCCAGCAGGAAGCCCGGAACAAGCGCGCGGATGCCCAGGGCCTGCAGAAGAAGCTCGACCACGGCTGGCACGGCTTCGGGATCCGCCAGGTCGACCTCGCCGTCGCCTGGGCGCAGGACAAGGCCGTCAAGGCACAGGCCCTCGTCCTGCTGGCCGACCTGGAACGGGTGACCACCACCTACGACGCCATCCTGCTCATCGAGGGCCAGAAGCTGCGGTTCAAGACCGGTCAGGTGTGGGAGCTCGCCGGCTCCGAGAAGCGGAACCTTCTCGAGATCGGCGCGATCATGCTCCGCGAAGTACCCGGCCTCGCCGCCCTGATCGCCAAGAACCCGGAGCTGCGTGAAGCCCTGGTGCACCGGGACTGGGACAAGATCATGCAGAACCCCGAGGTCGCCCAGAAGATCTACGACTACCTCGGCTTCAAGTACGTGAAGGACGGCGACTTCTACACCACCGGCGAACATTCGATGCAGAGCTACCTGGGCTGGAAAGACTTCTACGACAAGCTCGGCCGGGTGCTCGGGATGAAGCTCGACGAAACCGGAACCGACGGCGACAACATGGAGTTCACCGACCCCGAGACCGGGAAGACCTATCGGCTGGAGCTGTGGAAGGGCCAGTACGGGAAGAACCAGTCGTTCGGCGGGGAAGTCGGCTTCTACACCAGCGATTCACCGAACAACGACGGGCACTTCAACGCCGCACAGGGTGACGACCAGATCAAGGTGACCCAGACCATCTACAACAAGGAATCCGGCGAGGTCTACTTCACCAACGACGGCCAGGGCGCCGACGGCACCGACAAGAAGCACTTCTGGAACCTGGCCATCCGCACCGACCCGGACGTGAACCCCGAACAGCTGGGTCAGCGATCCACGATCGAGGTGCGCAACGTCGAGATGCGCGACCGCATGTACGACGAGATGGTCCGGTACGCCGCCGCGCACCCCGACGACCACCTCACCGTCACGAAGGGTTCCGACCAGCCGCCCACGCTGAGCTACGACTGGCGCAAGTGACCCCTAAAGCGAGCCCACCGGCTTGAACTCGTACGGCTCGTCGTCCTCCGCCTGCGGCCGCGCCCGGCGAGCGGTGACCGGGTCGCTCAGGCCGGCGAACACGCCGTCCACGTCGACCAGGGCGGCGACCTCGTCGGCGACGTGCTGGCCGTGCCGGTCTTCGACGTCTTCCAGCCCCGTGCGCAACGCCAGGGTAGCGGCGCTCCTGGCCTGGTCCCGCAACGCGCTTGCCAGCTCCACCGGCGTTTCGCCGGAACCCCGCCTCGAGTCGGTCATGCCCTCAGCCTAGACGGACCGAGCCGGGTTCGAGCCCGTTTCCGCGACGGCGTCGAACTGGCCGAGACACCCTGCGGCGCGGCATCGCCGTACTGCTGGCCCAGTGTGTCGACCGGGGTCTTCACGGGCGCGAACCGCACGAGCGGGTCGCCATGCTGGTGGACGTCCAGAGAGCAGGTTCGGCGGCTCGCCGGCGAGGGGCACACCGCGTCCCGTACCCGGGCCTGTTCGTGCCGGGATCCAAGGGAAAGGCCGGGCATGAGATGACCACGCTCGAGCAGCAGACGAGCCACGCGATCCGACCGTTCACGGTGTCCTTCCGGAAAGGCGCGCTCGACCAGCGCACCCAAGCGAGTTGATGAACTTCGGGGTCTTGTCCCAGTCCGCCGCGCTCATCGCGCCGCTCTTGGGCCAGTCGACCTGGTGCAGGCTGGCCTTGACGACCTCGGCCGCACCCCGGCCAGCGCCTTCTGCGCCGCGGTCTGCACCGGCTCGGAGTCGATGTTGGCGTTGAGGTAGGCGGTGGCTTGCTGCACCGCGATGGCGACCTTCTTCGCGACGTCGGCGTGCTCGGCGAGATAACTGTTGCGCGCGATCAGCCCGCCGAGGACGGCAAGCTCGTCGTCCTCGCCGGCGGCCCCGCCGCCCTGAAGGACACCGTCACGCCGGTCTTCGACGCCATCGGCGCCCGCACGGTGTGGGTCGGCGACCGGCCTGGGGACGGGCATCGCCTCAAGCTCGCCGCCAACGCCTGGGTCCTGTCGGTCACCGCCGCCACGGCCCAGAGCATCGCCATCGCCGACCGGCTCGGGATAGACCCCGGCGGCCTCCTCGACGTGATCGCCGATGGCCCGCTCGACTGCGACTACGCCCAGCTCAAGGGCAAGGCGATGATCCAGGACGAGCTCGAGCCGTCGTTCGGGCTCGGCGGCGCGGTCAAGGACAGCGCCCTAATCCTCGACGCGATGCGCGATGCGCGAAGCCGGCGTCGACGACCGGCTGATGGCCGCCATGCACGACCAGTTCGCCGCCGCCGAAACCGACCACGGCGACGAGGACATGGCCGCGATCGTCCACGTCGCCACCGGCACGCACTGACGCGACGGAGCGGCGATCGGCCGGGCCCTGGCGACGACCGGCTCGATGTCCTGGGAGATCCGGTGGGCGTCGCTCCTGGGTTTCGCGTTGCCGGCGGTCTTGCAAGCCGTCGTGCGCAAGGCGACCGTCGCGAAGCTGCTCGGCGACGACCGGCCGCGCAGCCTCGCGTCGGATGGCGACTACAGGACGTCGATTCGAGCTACGCTCCGATCGCCCCGGCTTCAAGATCGCGTTCGCGATCCGCGGGGTCGGTGTTTCCTCACTCCGGTGACGGATTCAGCCCACGTGCTGCGGCCGCGGTCTCGCGGGCTGCTGTCCCCACCGTTGCGTGCGGAAGGGGTGCCCCACGACCCAGGACCTCGAGGGCCAAGCCGCTCAAGGCGATGCGGTTGGGCAAGCCCGTCTTGGCGATCAGGTTGCCCACGTGGCGCTCCACCGTGCGGGGTGACAGGTGCAGGCGGGCCGCGATCTCCTGGTTGTTCAGCCGGCCGGCCAGCAGCCCGAGCACTTCGTACTCCCGGGCGGTCACCCCCGCCGAGCGCAGCCGCTGCGGGATGTCGTCGGTGCCCCGCCGGTGCTGTGGTACGCGGACGCCTTCGCGTCGCAGCAGGGCGCGGCACGCCCGGGCCACCGCCGGCACCCTTCTTCGGTGGAAGAACCGCTCGGCGGCGCGCAGCCAGGCGACCGGGTCACCCCAGCCGTCATCCAATGCGGCCTCGCCCACCAGGCGCAGGGCGAGGTGACGGCTGGTCGCGTACGGCTCGGCGACCCGGAGTGCGTCGACCATCACCCGCTCGGCGCGCCGGCGTTCACCCTCTCGCCCCAGCAGGACGGCCCGGGCGAACAGGGCGAACTGCCGGTCCCAGCGCAGGCCCGCCGCCGGGTCGGCGTGCACGGCCCGCCACTCCGATCGGCCCGCCGTCCCGTCCAGCACCCCGAGGAAGAGGTGCAGCCCGTGCCGGCCGGACAGGTGATCGACGTCTTGGTGCCGCACGGCCACCTCGAGGTCCTCGCGAGCCTGAGCGGGGTTTTCCTCCAGCAGCGCGAGGAATGCGCCCGCCAGGCCGTGGACGCGGGGCGTGTGCAGCGTGAGGTCCCCGCGGTGCTCCTCGAACGCGGCCAGCGCCTCGGTCAGCCCCGCCCGATCACCGCGGTGCCCGGCGAGCACCACCCGCAGGAGCAGGGCGTAGCGCATGGTCTCCGACTGGCGGAACCGCACGGTCGCGGCCAGCGCCGTGGCGAGCAGTTCACGGGCCTCGGTCAGGTCCCCGCGCAGGATCGCGTGCAGGGCCAGGCTCGTCTCGGCCTGGTAGCGGGCGGTCACCGAGCCCGCCTGGGTCGCCTGGTCGCGAGCGCGGTGCAGGCGCGTGAGGTCGCCGGTGCGCAGCGCGTCGTCGTTGCCCAGGCGGACCAGCGCGTGCAGCTCCCACAGCGGCAACCGGTGCAGCACGGCCAGCGAATGCGCGTGGTCCAGGCAGGCGGTCGCCTCGGCGACGTCGCGCTGGCGGGCGATCGCGGCGAGCAGCAGCCAAGCCTGGCAGGCGACCACCGGCAGCGGCACGGACTCGGCGACCGTCGCCGCCTGCCGGGCCAGCTCTTCGGCCCTCGTGCGCCGGGCGGGATCCGGCTGGTCGTAAGCGATGTGCGCGGCCACGACGTCGATCGGGGCGTGGTCGGCCGCCGCCGCGTCCGGGCCGAGCAGCGCCCGCGCGGTGTCCACCTGGGCCGATGCCTCGTCCACCCGCCCCGCGACCTCGAGGGCCCACGCCAGCTTGGTGTGCAGCGCCGCCCGCCGGGCCGGGGCCGGCCCGTCGAGCTGCTCGAGCGTCGTCATCGCCGACAGCGCCCGGTCCACCAGGCCGTCTTCGGCCAGGGCCAGCAGCAGCTGTTCCAACGTCTCCGCCCGGGTCGCCGGGTCGCCGGCGAGCAGTTCCCATGCCTGGCCGAGCAGATCGACCGCCGCGGTGCTCGCGCCCCGGTCCAGCGCGCGGCGGCCGGCTTCGGCGAACAGGCGGCCGGCTGCGGGCCGCTGGCCGGCGGCCAGGCGCAGGGTGGCGGCGAACTCGCACCAGTTCCCCGGCAGTCCGGACTGCATCGCCTCCACCGCGTCGGCCGTCCGGGCCGCCCACCGAACGCGATCGTCGTCCCCGAGCTGGGCCAGCACGGCCGCGCGGCCCAGCGGGTGGCCGAACGCGAACCAGCCCGGCTCGCCGTCCGGTTCGACGAGCGGTCCGGCCAGGTCGTCGCGCAGCAGGCCGAGCACGAAGTCATCGGTCTGGCCGGTGACGCGGGCGACCACGGCGACCGGGAAGCGGAGGCCGAACGCCGCCGCGGCGGACAGCACCGCACGCGTCCCCTCGCCCGTACCCGCGATGCGGGCGGCCAGCGGACGGGTCAGCGCGGGCGGCAGCACGGCGTCGGGGAGATCCGCGGCCACCCAGTCCTCGCCATCCCGCGCAAGCACCCCCTCCTGCACCAGCGCGGTCACGACTTCTTCGGCCAGGAATGGGTTTCCGGCGCTGCCCGCCCACACCAGATCCAGCGCGGCGGAGGGCACCGCCGCGGCCGTGCCGAGGTGCGCGGCTACGAGCGGCCTCAAGTCGGTCCGGGAGAGCCGGCTCAGCTCGATCAGCAGGCCGCGGCCGCGCTGCGCGGCTTCGCGCGCCACCGTGAGCGCTGCACCGGGCGTGTCGCGCAGCCCGCAGAGCAGCACCGCCGGCTGCCGGTCGAGGTTGTCGATCAGGTATTCCAGGGTCGCCAGCGTCGCGGTGTCGGCGTCGTGGAGGTCGTCGAGCGCGAGCAGGCAGCCACGGCCTTCGCCGGCGACCGCGATCAACCGCAGCACGGCCTCGCCGAGCAGAACCGGCGAGTCGGCCACGGCTCCGGCGGGCGGAGTGCTCCACGCGGGCACCAGGGTGCCCAGCGCCGGTGCGTAGGAGCCGAGCGCGGCCGGGTCGACCGGTTCCGTGCGCAGCAGGTGCAGGATCGCCTCGGTCAGTGGACGGAACGACACCGGAGGTCCGATCGCGCTGGCCCGGCCGCGCAGCACCGCCATGCCCGCCGCGGTCGCCCGGTCGACGCCCGCGTCGATCAGCCGGGACTTCCCGATCCCGCTCTCGCCGACGACGAAAACGGCGCCACCACGGCCTTCCCGGGCGGCTGCCAGCGCTTCGTCCACCGCTCGTGTCTCTTCGCCGCGCCCCACCACGACGGGTGAGCGGTACTCCATCGGACCATCTTCGGCGGTCCACCCGCGAACTCTGCGGACACTTCTGACGGCATCCGATCGGCGTAGCAGCACGGAAACGGGCGTACGGACCGTACCGGACCACCCGCGTGCCGTCATGCGGGCCGAACCCGCACTTTTCGGTGACGCGGCCCCGCCCCCGGGCCACCGCACCGCGGCCCGGCCACGCACGGGGCGGGGTTTTCCCCGGCCGGCGTCGCGTTCGGCGCGTCGACGCGGCGCCGCGGGAACCTGGGTGGCCGTGACCGAAGCGCGACCGTCCGTCACCGGCCGAGTCTGGAAGGACCGAACCGGACCGAGGAGGACCCATGGGCGAACCCGTGCTCGTCAGCGTCGTCGCACAGGACCCGATGCTCGAAGCCGGCGTGACGGTGGCCGTGCACGGCTGCCCCGACGTCGAGGTCTCCCCACCGGGGGTGCCGCCCGCGGTCACCGTCGTCATCGTCGACGAACTGGGCGAGCGGGAATTGGACCTGGTGCGGGCCACCCGCACCGCCGAGCACCGCCCCGAGGTGGTGCTCGTGAGCACCGACCTGACACCCGGTCAAGCGCTGCACGCCATCGCCACCGGCGCCCGCGGCCTGCTGCGGCGCCGGGACACCGACCCGGACCGGCTCGCCCGTACGGTGCTGGCCGCCGCGGCCGGAGACGCCGCGCTGCCCCCGGACCTGCTCGACCACCTGCTCGACCACACCGCGGCGGACGCCTACCCCGCCCCCGCCGACGGGCTCGGGCTCGACGACCGGGAACGGGAGGTCTTCCGGCTGGTCGCCGACGGCCGGGAGACCGCCGAGATCGCCCGCGAGCTGAGCTACTCCCAGCGCACGGTCGCCGGGGTCGTGCACGACGTCACCAACCGCTTCCGATTGCGCAACCGGGCCCACGCGGTGGCCTACGTGCTGCGGGCGGGGCTGCTGTGACGCGGCCCGGCGGCGAAGTGCCCGTCCGGGTCACCGCGTCCGACGACGTCCGGCGCGAGAACGTCCACGCGGCACTGGGCCGCGCGGGGGTGCCGGTGCAGGAATCCGCCGACAGCGTCCTGCTGGCCGCGGGCCCCACCGTGGACGACGCGCTCGCGGACTGCCCGGCCGGTGCGCGGGCCGGCGTCGTGGTCGTCGCCGACCGGCTGCCGGAGGACGGCGTGCGGCGGGCCGTGCGGGCCGGGATCGCAGTGCTCGTCCAGTCCGCGAAGGCGACGCCGGTCCGGTTGGCCGCCGCGGTGCGCTCGGCCCACGACGGCGACGGACGGCTGCCGCACGAGGCGCTCGTCCGGCTGCTGGGCACCGACCGGCGCGCCCGGCGCAAGCCGCCGCGGCTGACCGCGCGCCAGCTGACCATGCTGCGGCTGATGTCCGACGGCCTGGACAACATCGCCATCGCCCGGACGCTCTCGTGCTCGACGCACACCGTGAAGAACGTGATCTACGAGCTGATGAGCCGGCTGCAGGTGCGCAACCGGGCCCACGCGGTGGCGGCCGGCGTGCGCGCCGGGCTGATCTGACCGCCGGGCATGGGTAGAACGCGCAGAACTGCCCGCACCCGGCGGGTGCCGCCGCTTCCCTGGTGACGTCCCGCGCGGGCGACGGAGACTCGAGGCCCGGGACAACAGCGCGGGAGGCCGAAGTGCACGACGAGGTCAACGACGACGACACAGTGGTGTCGTACGCGCAGCGGCGGCTCTGGTTCGCCCAGCAACTCGACCCGGGCTCGGCGGACTACCTGCTGCCCCTGGCGGTGCGGCTGTCCGGCGACCTGGACACCGGCGCGCTCGAGCGGGCATTGACCGGGATCGCCGACCGCCACGAGGTGCTGCGCACCCGGTTCGCCGCCGTCGACGGCGAACCGCGGCCGCGGGTCGAGCCACCGGGCCGGACGCGGGTGCACCACGCGCGGGCCCGCGACGCGGCCGAGCTGTTCGACCGTGAACTGAGCCGGCCGATGGACCTCGCCGCCGCCCCGCCGATCCGGATGACGTTGGCGCGCCTGGACTCCGGCGACCACCTCCTGCTCGTCGTGGTGCACCACATCGCCGTCGACGGGCGGTCGTGGGACGTGCTGCTCGACGAGCTGGCGGCCGGTTACCGCGGCGAGCCGGTCCCGGTACCGGCGACGCGGTACGCCGAGTTCGCCCGGAAGCAGCGCGACCGGTTGTCCGGCGCCCGCTTGGAGCGGCTGCTGCAGCACTGGCGCACCCGGCTGGCCGGCCTCGCGCCGCTGGACCTGCCCACCGACCGGCCGCGCCCGGCGTTCTGGGACGGCGCCGGCGACGTCGTGCGGTTCACCGTGCCCGCCGAGCTGGTCGCACGAGCGGACGAGCTGGCGAAAACCCACCGCGTCACCCGGTACATGCTGCTGCTCGCCGTCTACCAGGCGCTGCTGGCGCACTACTGCGGCCGCGACGACATCGCCGTCTGCACCACGCTTTCCGACCGCACGCGTCCCGAGCTCTCCGGGCTGATCGGGCCGTTCGTCAACACCGTCGTGCAGCGCACGGACCTCGGCGGCGACCCGTCGTTCACCGAGCTGCTGGGCCGGGTCCGCGAGACGGTGCTCAGCGGGCTCTCCGCGGCGGAAGCGCCGTTCGAGCGGGTTGTCGGCGCGGTCAGCGCCGAGCGGGACCTCTCCCGCCACCCGCTGGCGCAAGCCTCCTTCACGCTGGTCAACACCGCACTCGCGCCGATCCGGCTGCCGGGCCTGACCGCCGAGCTGGTGCCGCCACCGCTGGTCGGCGCGCCGATGGACGTCTTCCTCGACCTCAACCTGCGCTCCGACGGCGGGCTGGCCGCGCGGCTCCAGTACGCGACGGCGCTCTTCGACGCGGCGACCATGCGGCGGTTCAGCGAGGGCTACCGGACGCTGCTGGCCGCGGTGCTCGCCGCGCCCACGACCCCGGTCGCCAACCTCGCCGCCGGGCTGGGTCCCCTCCTCGACGCAACACCGGATTCGCTTGCCGTAGCGGGAGATCCGGCCGCGACCGCGCTGGTCGACGCCGAGCGCGAGGTCACCTACGGCGAGCTCACCACCATGGTCGCCGGACTCGCCGGCGCCCTGCACGCCCGGGGAGTCCGCCGCGGGGACGCGGTGGCCGTGTCGGCGAAACGCGGTGTGTGGTCGGTGACCGCGATGCTCGCGATCTGGCGGATCGGCGGGGTGTACGTCCCGCTCGACCCCGCGCTTCCGTTGGAGCGCAAGCGGTTCATGGTTTCCGAAGTGAACGTGACCCACGTGATCGCGGACACCGGGACCGCATTGGGCGTACCGGTCGTGCCGGTGACCGAGACCGGGCCGGACGCACCGGGCGTCCGGGCGCACCCGCGGGATCTCGCGTACGTCATTTTCACTTCCGGCTCGTCCGGACGTCCCAAAGCCGTCGGTGTGGAGCACCACACCCTGGCCGCGCACGTTGCAGCGGCCCGGCGGCACTTCGGGTTCACCGCCGCAGACCGGGTGCTGGCCTTCTCGTCGTTCTCGTTCGACGCCTCCCTCGACCAGCTGCTGCCGGCGCTGAGCTCAGGCGCGACCGTGGTCGTCCGGCCGGACGAGCAGTGGCTGCCGTCCGGGCTGCCGGCGATCGTGCGGAACCACGGCCTGACCGTGCTCAACCTGCCGCCGACGTACTGGACGGAACTGGCGTTCGCGCTCACCGGCGACACCGCGCCCGCGCTGCGCTCGCTGCGGCTGCTGATCCTGGGCGGGGAGACGGTCCCGCCCGCCGCCCTGGCCGCGTGGCGGCGGCACGCCCGCTGGGTCCGCGTGAGCAACGCTTACGGGCCCACCGAAACCGTCGTCACCGCGACCGTGCACGACGTATCCACAGTGGACGAGAACGTCCCGATCGGCCGAGCGCTGGGCGGGCGCCGCACCTACGTGGTGGACGACCAGGACCGGCTCGCGCCCACCGGCGAGCTGCTCATCGGCGGCCCGGAGCTGGCCCGGGGCTACCTGGGCGATCCGGCGCGGACCGCGGAACGCTTCGTCCCCGACGCCTTCGGTGGCACCGGCGGGCGGCTCTACCGCACCGGCGACCTGGTGCGCCGCCGTCCGGACGGTGAGCTCGAGTTCCTGGGCCGGGTCGACGACCAGGTCAAGGTGCGCGGATTCCGCATCGAACTCGGCGAAGTCGACGCCGCGCTCGCCCGCTGCCCCGGCGTCCGGGCGGCGGCCGCCGCGGTGCGGCAGGACGCTCAAGGCGGGCGGACGCTGGTCGGGTACGTCGTCGGCGAGGCCGGCGGGGTGCGCGAGGAGTGCGCGCGGTGGCTGCCTGCCCACGCGGTCCCCACGGACATCGTCACCCTGGACGCGCTGCCGGTGAACGCCGCGGGCAAGCTCGACCGGGCCGCGCTGCCGGAGGCCCACCAGCACCGGCTCGCACCGGGCGCCGGGTTCACCGCACCCCGCGACGACACCGAGCGCGCGATCGCGGCGATCTGGAGCGAGGTGCTCGGCGTCGAGCCGATCGGCCTCGACGACTCCTTCTTCGACCTGGGCGGGCATTCGCTGCTGGCCACGATGGCCGTGTCCCGGGTCGCCGAGCGGCTCGGCCGCGACGTCGAGCTGCGCACGCTGTTCGAAAACCCGCGGCTGCGCGAGTTCGGCCCGAAGGTCGCCGCGGCCCGCGTGGCCGGGGGCGCGGGCATCGTGCCGGTGGACCGCCGCGGGCCGCTGCCGATGTCGTTCGCGCAGGAACGGCTGTGGTTCCTCGACCGGATGTCGGACCTCGGCGAGGACTACGTGCTCTGGTTCTCCTGGCGGGTCACCGGCCCGCTGGACCGCACGGCCTGGCAGGGCGCGCTCGACGACGTCGTGGTCCGGCACGAAGTCCTGCGGACCGCGCTGGTCGAACGGGACGGGCGGCCGGTGCAGCTGGTGCGCGACGCCGTCACGGTGCCGCTGCGGTGGACCGGTGCCGCCGACGCCGACGCCGTGCGAACCGAGGCGACCGCGTTCGCCACCGCCCGGTTCGACCTGGCCGAGCCGCCCTTGCTGCGCGCCGGTGTCTGGGCGCTCGGCCCCGAGGACCACGTCGTCGTGCTGGCCTTCCACCACGTCGCCACCGACGGCTGGTCGACGGGCCTCGTGTTCGCCGAGCTGGCCGAGGCCTACGCCGGGCACCACGTCGAGCCACCCGCGGTGCAGTACGGCGATTACGCGGTGTGGCAACGGGACCGCGACACCAGCGGACAGCTGGAGTACTGGCGCGACACCCTCGTCGGACTGTCTCCTTTGGACTTGCCGGGCGACCGGCCCCGCCCGGCGGTGCGCTCCGGGCGAGGCGCGGCCGTGCGGGTCTCGTGGCCGTTGCCGGCCGGGCTCGACGAGCTGGCCACCCGCTGCGGCGCGACCCGGTTCATGGTGCTGCTGGCCGTCTTCCAGCTCGTGCTCGGCCGCTGGGCCGGGCGGACCGACGTCGCCGTGGGCACCCCGGTGGCCGGGCGGGGGCGGACCGAGCTGGAGCGGCTGGTCGGGTTCTTCGTCAACACCGTGGTGCTGCGCGGTGATCTCGCCGGCGATCCGACGTTCGCCGGGTTCCTGGACCGCGTCCGCGACGGCGTGCTGGGCGCGTTCGACCACCAGGACGTGCCGTTCGAGCACCTGGTGCGGGAGCTGCGGCCCGACCGCGACCTGTCCCGCAACCCGCTGTTCGAGGTCATGTTCGACCTCGCCGAGTCGGCCGCGAGCCCGGCGCCCGCCGTCGACGGGCTCGGTTTCGCGCCCTTCACGCTGCCGTGGCGGTCGGCGAAGTTCGACCTGACCGCGAACGTCGTGCTCCACTCCGAGCGGGTCGACCTGGACCTCGAGTACAGCACCGACCTCTTCGACGTGGCGACCGTGCGCCGGTTCGCCGAGTGGATGCGCCGGACCCTCGTCGCGGTGACCGCGGACCCGGACGTCCGGCTCGGGGACGTCGACCTGCTCTCCCCCGGACAGCGCGAAGAGCTGCTGACGTGGGCCGGAACCGGTTGCACCGCACCAGATCCCGTCGTTGTCACCGGAGCGCCGGACGACGTCTCGCTGGTGTGCGGGGACGACCTCCTGAGCTACGGCGAGCTGGACGAGCGGGTCGGCGGCCTGGCCGGGGCACTCGTCGAAGACGGCGTCCGGCCCGGCACCGCGGTCGGGGTGCGGCTGGGCCGGGGCGTGGCCGCGGTGGTGGCGATGCTGGCCGTCTGGCGGGCCGGCGGCGTCTACGTGCCCCTGGACCCGCGGTTCCCCGCGCGGCGGCTGGAGTTCATGGTCGCCGAAGCCGACGTCGAGCGGATCATCGACGGCACCGAGTGCCCGGCGGTCCCGATCGGCCCGCGGACACCGGACCGGGACGAGACCGCCTACGTCATCTTCACGTCGGGCTCGTCCGGGCGGCCGAAGGCGGTCGCGGTCCCGCACGGCGCGCTCGCCGCGCACGTCGCCGCCGCCCGGGAGCTCTTCGAGCTCACCGCCGAGGACCGGGTGCTGTCCTTCGCGTCCTTCTCGTTCGACGCCTCCTTCGAGCAGATCCTGCCCGCCCTGAGCACCGGCGCCCGCGTGGTGCTGCGCCCGGACGAGGTGTGGACGCCGGCCGAGCTGGCCGAGCGGGTGCACGCCGAGGGCGTGACCGTCCTGGAGCTGACGCCGTCCTACCTGGCGGAAGTGACCGCCGGCGCCGACGACCTGAGCGGGCTGCGGCTGCTGGTCACCGGCGGCGAGGTGCTGCCCGCCGCGACGCTGGAGCGCTGGTTCGCCCGGCACCCCGACGTGCCGGTCGTGAACACCTACGGCCCCACCGAATCCGTCGTCTCCACGACCGCCCACCGGCTCACCGGCCCGGGCACGGGCCGGGTCCCGATCGGCCGGCCGCTGGGCGGCCGCCGGGTGTACGTGACCGACGCCCGCGGCGCGCTCGTCCCGCCCGGGGTGCCCGGCGAGCTGCTGGTGGGCGGGGACGAACTGGCCCACGGCTACCTCGGCCGGCCGGGCGCCACGGCGGAGAAGTTCGTGCCGGACGCCTTCGGCGGCACCGGCGGCCGCCTCTACCGCACCGGCGACCTGGTGCGGTGGCGGCCGGACGCGACCCTGGAGTTCCTCGGCCGCGTCGACGACCAGGTCCAGCTCCGGGGCTTCCGGGTCGAGCCGGGCGAGGTCGAAGCCGTGCTGCGAGAGCACCCGGCGGTCACCGACGCCGCCGTGGTGGTGCGCGACGTCCGGGGCGAGCCCGCGCTGGTCGCGTACGTCACCGGCGACGGGGACCTGCGCGCGTGGTGCGCGAGCCGGCTGCCGGGCTACCTGGTGCCCGCGGTGTTCGTGCCGCTGGCGGCGTTGCCGCGGACCGTGCCGGGCAAGCTCGACGTCGCCGCGCTGCCGGCCCCGGACGTGCCGGTGGTGGCGGAGTTCGAGGCCCCGGACTCGCCGACCGAGACGGTGACCGCGCAGATCTGGGCCGAAGTGCTCGGCGTCGCGCGCGTCGGGCGGCACGAAGACTTCTTCGCCCTCGGCGGGCATTCCCTGCGCGCGGTCGCGGTGGCCGCCCGGCTGCGGGCCGCGTTCGGCTGCCCGGTGCCGGTGCGCGACCTGTTCGAGCACCCGACCGTCGCGCGGCTCGCGGCGCGGGTGGAAGACCGGCTCGTCGCGGAGATCGCCGCGATGAGCGACGACGAGATCGACCTGTCCCTGACGGTGGATCACCGGAACTGAAAGCTTCAGGAAGGACACGGCATGACCACCTCGGAGACCCGGAGCCGGGCCAACCTGTCGGCGGCCGCGCAGCGCCTGCTCGCCCAACGCCTGCGCGGCGCCGCGACCGCAACCGCGGGCATCCCCCGCCGGGACCCGGGCGGCGACCGGGCTCCGCTGTCGGCCACCCAGCAGCGGCTCTACTTCCTGGACCAGCTCGAGCCGGGCAGCACGGAGTACCTGATGCCGGCCGTGTGGCGGCTGCGCGGCCCGCTCGACGTGCCCGCGCTCGCCGCGGCGGTGGACGACCTCGTCGCCCGGCACGAGCAGCTGCGGGTGATATTCCCGGACGAGAAAGGGGTTCCGGCGCAAGAGGTGCTGCCCGCCGGCGGCGGCTGCCTGCGGGTGCGCGACGGCGACGCCGACACCGTGCACGAGCTGGCCACGACACCGTTCGACCTCGCCACCGAGCCCGCGTTCCGGGCCACCCTCGTGCGCGCCGGAGCCGGGGAGCACGTACTCGTCCTGGCCATGCACCACATCATCACCGACGGCTGGTCCGCCGACGTCCTCCTGCGCGACCTGCGCGAGCTGTACCGCGCGCGGCTGGCCGGCGAGGACGCCCGGCTCCCGCGGCGGTCGATCGACTACCTCGACTACGCCGTCTGGCAACGGGAATCCGCTGATTCCGAAGCCGCGAAGGCCGACCTCGACCACTGGCGCCGCGCGCTGGCCGGGCTCAGCCCGCTGGAACTGCCCACCGACCACCCACGGCCCGCCGTCCGCTCGCACGCCGGCGCGGTGCACCGGATCGAGCTGTCCGCGGCGCTCTCGGCGGCGGTGGCCGAAGCGGGGCGGAAAGCCGACACCACGCCGTTCACGACCCTGCTCGCCGCCCTGCAGGCGACCCTGGCGTTCCACAGTGGACAGGACGACTTCGCCGTCGGCACCATCGTCGCGAACCGGGAGCGGCCGGAAACCGAGGACCTGGTCGGGTTCTTCGTCAACACACTGGTCATGCGCGCGGAATTCGGCGACGACCCGACGAGCGCGACCCTGCTCGCCCGGACCCGCGAACGCGTTCTCGACGCGCTGAGCCACCAGGCCGTGCCGTTCGAACGGCTCGTCGACGACTTGGTCCCCGACCGCGACCTGTCCCGCACTCCCCTGTGTTCGGTGCTGTTCTCGCACACCGGCGCCGGCTCGGCCGGGTTCACGCTGGGCGAGGCCACCGGCGAGCCGTTCCCCCTGCTCCTCGCCGAGGCGAAGTTCGACCTCGCCCTGGAAACCGCCGAGCACGACGGCCGGCTGCGGCTGGCGTGGCTGTACCGGACCGACCTGTTCACCGCCGAGACGATCGCGCGGCTGAGCGACCACCTCGTCGCCGTGCTGCACGCGTTCGCCGAGCGGCCGGACACCCGGCTCGGCGAGCTGGATCTGCTCACCGACGCCGAACGCACGTGGCTGCTCGGGCCGGAAGGGCCGGGACAACACGGGAACAGCGGGCCGGCCGCCCGGCCCGTCCTGGACCGGTTCGCCGATCAGGTCCGCCTGCGGCCGGACGCGGTCGCCGTCAGCGGTGGCGGAGCCGAGCTGACCTACGCCGAGCTCGACGCCCGGGCCGACGCACTCGCCTCCCGGCTGCGGACCGCCGAGACCGGCCCGTTGGTCGGCATCAGCCTGGCGCGGTCGGTGGACCTGGCCGTGGCCGTGCTCGGCGTGTGGCGGGCCGGGGCGGCCTACCTGCCCTTGGACCCGGCCCACCCGCGCGGCCGGCTGGAGTTCGTCGTCGGGGACGCCCGCATCACCGCCGCGGTCACCGACGAAGCCGGCCGGGCCGCGCTGACCGGGCTGGCGGTCGAGCCGATCCCCCTGGACGGCCCCGCGGTGGCCGGGACGCTGCCCGAGCCCCGGACCGGTGACGCACCCGCGTACGTCATGTACACCTCGGGGTCGACCGGGCAGCCCAAGGGCGTCGAAGTCACCCACGGCAACGTGGCCTGGCTGTTCGACGCGGCCGACCGCTGCTTCGACTTCGGCGAAGACGACGTGTGGGCGCTGGTGCACTCGGCGACGTTCGACCTGTCGGTGTGGGAGCTGTGGGGTGCGCTGACCGTCGGCGGGCGCACGGTCGTGCTGACCGAGGACGAGACCCGCGACCCGGCCGCGGTGCACGCCGTGCTGCGCGATGAAGGCGTCACCGTGCTGACCCAGACCAACGCCGCGTTCAGCGGCCTGCGGGCCCACCTCGAGCGCGAGGCCGCGGGCTTCGCCGAACTGGCGTTGCGCACGGTCGTGTTCGCCGGGGACGCCTTCGACGCCCGTGAGTACCGGGACTGGTTCGCCGGCACGGAAAAGCGGCCTGCGCTGGTGAACATGTACGGCATCACCGAGACCACCGTGCACGTCACCTACCGGCTGATCACCGCCGCCGACACGACCGCCGCCGTGTCATCGCCGGTCGGACGGCCCATGTACAACTCCCGAGGCTACGTCCTGGACGCGCGGGGCCGGCTCGTGCCGCCCGGCACCGTCGGCGAGCTGTACGTCGCCGGGGACGGCGTCGCGCTCGGTTACCGCAACCGCGCGGAGCTGACCTCGCAGCGGTTCACCACCGACCGGTTCGCGGGCGACGGCGCCCGCATGTACCGCAGCGGCGACCTCGTCCGCGTGCTGCCCGACGGGCAGCTGAACTACGTCGGCCGGGCCGACCACCAGGTCAAGATCCGCGGCTACCGCGTCGAGCCCGGCGAGGTGGAGAGTGCGCTGCGGGACTGCCCCGGGGTCGCCGACGCCGCCGTCGTCGCCCACGACTCCCGGCTGGTCGGCCACGTCGTGACCGACGGCGTCCTCGACGTCCCCGCCTTGCGCACGGCGCTGCGGGCGACGCTGCCGGAATACATGGTGCCCGCGTTGTTCGTGGCCCACCCGGCGCTGCCGGTCACCGCGAACGGCAAGGTCGACCGGGCCGCGCTGCTGGCCGTGCGGGCCGGGGCCGTCGCGACGCCGGCCGAGCACGTCGCCCCGCGGACGGCGACCGAGGCGGCGCTGGCCGCGGTGTGGGCCGAGGTGCTCGGGATCGACCGGGCCGGGCTCGCGGACAACTTCTTCGACCTCGGCGGCGACTCGATCCTGGCGCTGCGGGTGATCGGGCTGGCCCGGGCGGCCGGGCTCGGGCTGTCCGTGGCCGACCTGTTCCGCGCGCGGACCCTGGGCGAGCTGGCCGCGCTGGCCACCGAGGCACCGGGGGACGAACCCGCGCCGGTGGAACCGTTCGCGCTGCTCGACCCGGCCGACCGCGCGAAGCTGCCGGAGGGCCTGGCCGACGCCTACCCGCTGACCATGCTGCAGGCCGGAATGCTGCACGAAATGCTGGCGCAGCCCCGGATCGGGGCCTACCACAACGTGACCGACCTGAAGATCACCGTGGCCGACCCGTTCGACCGGGCCGCGTTCCAGGCCGGGATGGACCACCTCGTGCGCATCCACGAAAGCCTGCGGACGTCGATCGACCTCGTGTCCTACCGCGAACCGCTGCAGCTGGTGCACCCCGACGCGAAGCTGACGGTCGGCTACAGCGACCTGCGCAGGCTCGACCAGGAGGGGCAGCGGGCGGCGCGGCGGCGGTACGCCGACACCGAGTTCGCCAACCGCTTCGACCTGAGCCGCGCGCCGCTGATCCGGGTGCACCTGCACCAGCTGACCGACCACGACCTGCGGATCGTCATCACCGACTGCCACGTCGCCATCGACGGCTGGAGCCTGACGTCGATGATCGCCGACCTGGTCGCGTTGCACGGGCGGATCGTGCGCGGTGAGACCGTGCCCGACCCGGAACCGGCCCCGCGGTACGCCGAGTACGTCGCGGCCGAGCGCGCGGCCACGTCGTCGGAGGAGTCCCTGTCCTTCTGGCGCGGGACGCTCGCCGACCTGGCCCCGGTGCGGTTCACCCGCCGCGGCGCCACCGACGGCGCGGTGCTCTACGAGGTGCGCCGCTCCTTCGCCGGGCTGGCCGGGGACATCGGGGCGCTGGCGACCCGGGCCGGCGTGCCGCGGCGCACGGTGCTACTTGCCGCGTTCCACCACACGATGGGCCTGTTCGCCGAACGCGACGACCAGACCCGCGGGCACGCCGTCGGGCTGACCACCAACGGCCGGCCGGAACGCGCGGGCGCGGACCGGATGCGCGGCCTGTTCGTCAACACGGTCCCCTTCGGCATCACGGCCGAACCGGGCAGCTGGCTGGAGCTGATCCACGCGGTGTTCGCCGCCGAACAGGACCTGATGCCGCACCGGCTGGTTCCGCTGGCCCGGATCGCGCGGCTGCGCCCGGGCGCACCGAACCTGCTGGACACGGTGTTCAACTACGTCAACTTCCACCAGCTCGCGCCGGAGAACTGGGAGGAGGCCGAGGAGTTCGCCCGGACGATGTTCCCGTTGTACGCCAACATGAGCGTGGACGGGTTCAGCATCGACGTCGACCCGGAGTACCTCGACCCGGCCACCGCCGACCAGCTCGCGGACCTCATCCGCGAGGTGGTCGAGCGGATGGTGGCCGACCCCAGCGGCCCGGTCACGCGGCCCGCGCTCGCCGGCGCCGCCCGCGACCGCGCGCTCGGACCGTGGGCGCACGGTCCGGTGGAGGCCAACCCGCCGGCGTTGTTCACCGAGATCGTCCACGAGCACGCGGTCCGCACCCCGGACGCGATCGCCGTCGCCCACGACGGCACCGAGGTCACCTACGCCGAGCTGGACGAACGTTCCGACGCGCTGGCCGGCCGGCTCGCCGCGCTCGGCGTGGGACCCGAGGTCGTCGTCGGGATCTGCGCCCGGCGCGGACCGGACCAGGTCCGCGCGGCGCTGGCCGTGCTCAAGGCGGGCGGCGCGTTCCTGCCGCTGGATCCCACGTACCCGGCCGAGCGGCTGGCGTTCATGGCGTCCGACAGCGGGCTGCGCGTGCTGCTCACCCAGTCCGATGTGGACGGTACGGTTCCCTTCACCGGCACCACGGTGCTCTTGGACGAGCCCGAGCGGGGTCCGGTCGCCACGCCGGCGCGCCCGCGGCTCGACCACCCGGCCTACGTGCTCTACACGTCCGGCTCGACCGGCGTCCCCAAGGGCGTGGTCGTGCCGCACCGCGGCCTGGTCAACCTGGTCCACGCCCAGCGCGCGGAGTTCGGGACCACACCGGACGAGCGGATCCTGCAGCTGGCGTCGTTCAACTTCGACGTGTCGATCCACGAGATCGTGCTCGCCCTGGCCAACGGCGCCCGCCTGTGCACGGCCCCGGCCGAAGCACTGCGCCCGGGGCCGGATCTGGCCCGCACCATCCGCGACCTCGGCATCACGACCGCGACGATCGTGCCCACCGCGCTGACCACGCTGGCCGGCGAAGCCCTGCCCGGTGTCCGGACCCTGCTGACCGGCGGTGAGGCGCCCACCGAGCAGCTCGTCGAGACGTGGTCGCCCGGCCGGCGCTTCTACAACTGCTTCGGGCCCACGGAAGCGACGGTGTGGACGCACATCCAGCCGTGCGCGCCCGGTGAGGGCCGGCCGACGATCGGGTCGCCGTTCCGCAACACGGAGTCCTACGTGCTCGACGAGCACCTCCAGCCGGTACCGGTCGGCGTGCCGGGCGAGCTGTACCTCGGCGGCGCCGGCCTGGCGCGCGGCTACCTGGGCCGGCCCGGCCTGACCGCGGCGAGCTTCGTGCCGCACCCGTACGGCGGCCCCGGCGAGCGGCTGTTCCGCACCGGCGACCTGGCCCGGCAGCACGCCGACGGCGCCGTCGAGTGGCTGGGCCGGCGCGACTCCCAGGTGAAGCTGCGCGGGTTCCGGATCGAGCTGGGCGAGATCGAACACGCCCTGCGCGCGCTGCCGGAAGTCCGCCAAGCCGTCGTGGTGCTGCGCGACGACCTGCCCGGCGAGCCCGCGCTGGTCGCGTACGTCGTCGGCCGGTCGCTCGACGCGGAGTCGCTGCGGCAGGCGCTGCGCACCCGCGTGCCGAAGCACATGGTGCCCGCGTGGTTCGTCTTCCTCGACGCGCTGCCGCTCAACGGCAGCGCCAAGGTCGACCGCCGGGCGCTGCCACTGCCCGCGGCCGAGCGGCCGGACACCGGCACCGACTACGTGGCACCGGAAACCCCCACCGAGCGGATCATCGCCGACGTCTGGCGCGAGGTGCTCGGCGTGTCCGACGTGGGCGCCCACGACGACTTCTACCGCGTGGGCGGCAGTTCGCTGTCCACCGTCCGGGTCGCCGCTCTCGCGACCGCGCGCGGCGTGCCGCTGACTGTCCGGGACCTGGTGGAGCTGACCACGGTCGCGCAGCTGGCCGCTCGGGTCGACGCGGCCGAGCCGGACCGGGAGGTCACCGCGCTGCGCTCGGAGGTCCGGCTGCGCGACGGCGACGGCACGCCGCTCTACTGCGTGCACCCCTCGGGCGGCAGCGCCACCTGGTACGTGCCGCTGGCGCGCGCCCTCGGCCGCGGCCCGGTGCGCGGGTTCCAGGCCCGGGGCCTGCTCGGCGGGGTCGACCCGGTCACCGTGCCCGGCATCGCCGCGAACTACGTCGCCGAGATCCTCGAGCACGACGAGCCCGGCCCGCACACCGTGCTGGGCTGGTCGCTCGGCGGCAACCTCGTGCTGGAGATGGCGTCCCAGCTGCGGGCGCAGG
Source organism: Amycolatopsis sp. NPDC098790 (assembly GCF_044759945.1). Classification (NCBI taxonomy): domain Bacteria; kingdom Bacillati; phylum Actinomycetota; class Actinomycetes; order Pseudonocardiales; family Pseudonocardiaceae; genus Amycolatopsis; species Amycolatopsis sp. NPDC098790. The sequence goes on along the minus strand of NZ_JBIWAI010000002.1, from coordinate 183,696 downwards.
GCCACGCCGTCGACCCGCTGATCCTGATCGAGCCGTACCTGCCCAACCCGGAGGCGGCCCGCCGGCTGGCGCGGCTGGGTCAGGACATGCTCGACGCGCTGCCCCTGCGCGACCAGGTGCGGGCGATGGCGCCGTCACCGCGGCGGGACGCGCTCCGCGCCGAGCTGACTGCGTTGCTGCTGGGCGCGGGCATGCGGGCCGACGAAGCCGAGCTGGTCGAGAACGCGCCCATCGAGGTCTGGCACTCGCTGCTGACGGCGATGGCCGGCTACCGCGTCCAGCCGTACCCGGGCGCGATCCACCTGCTCGTCGGCCAGGACGCCGCCGACGCCCCGGACGGCGAGCCCATGCCCGGCCTGGACATGGACTACCGCAGCTACCTCGACCGCTGGCGGGAGCTCGCGGGCGGCGGCTTGACCGTGCACGTGGTGCCCGGCAGCCACATGTCGATGCTCACCGAGCCGAACGTCCACGAAGTGGCCTCGCTGCTCGACAAACTCCGGGAGACACGATGACCAGCACGCTCACCTTCACCGAGCGGTACCTCCTGGAACCCGGGATCAACGCCGAGCCCTACGGCTACCTGGCCGCGCTGCGCGAGCACGACCCGGTGCACTGGAGCGCGATGCACCGCGCGTGGCTGGTCACCGGGCACGCGCCGCTGACCCGCTGCCTGCGCGAACCCGCGATCACCGCCGACCGGGTGCGCCCGCTGATGGACGCCGTCCCGGCCGGGGCCCGCGACGACGCCGAACGCGCGTTCGCGATCCTGTCTCGCTGGATGGTCTTCAACGACCCGCCCGAGCACCGGCGGCTGCGGAAGGTGTTCCAGGAGCAGTTCTCGGCGCGCGCGGTCGGCCGGTACGGCGAAATGGTGGCCCGGGCGACCCGGGCGCTGCTCACCCGCCGGGCCGAACCCGGCCGCGTCGGCGACCTGCTGGCCGACGTCGCGAAACCGTTGCCCGCTTTGGTGTTCGCGCGCTGGCTGGGCGTTCCCCAGCGGGACGGCGCGTCGTTCTGGTACTGGAACGCCCGGGTCGGCGACCTCGTCCTGGGCGCGGCGCAGGAGGAACGCGAGTACCGGACGTCGTTGCAGTCGCTGGTCAACCTGGACGACTACCTGGCCAAGCTGGTGCGGGCCCGGCGCGCGGAGCCCGCCGACGACCTGATCAGCTCGGTGCTGGCGGGCGGCGAAATCGGGAGCTCCGTCAGCGAGGAGGAGTTCGTCGGGATGCTCACCCAGCTGGCCTTCGCCGGCGGCGAGACGACCAGCAACCTGATCGCCAACGGCGTCCGCGCGCTGCTCCAGCACCCCGAGGAACTGGCCGCGGTGCGCTCGGAGCCGGGGCTGCTGCCGGCGAGCGTCGAGGAGGCGCTGCGGTTCGACGGGCCGTCCAAGATGTCCATCCGGGCCGCCGCTCGCGACTTCGACCTCGACGGCCACGAAGTCCGCGCGGGCGACCGGATCTTCCTGGTCACCGCGGCGGCCAACCGCGACCCGGCCCGGTTCCCCGAGCCCGGGCGGTTTTCGGTGCACCGCGAGGACTCGACGCACCTGGGCTTCGGGCACGGCGCGCACTTCTGCATCGGCGCCGCGCTCGCCCGGCTGGTGGCGCGGGCGGTGCTCGAAGTGCTCGTGCACGACTACCCCGGACTGGCACTGGCCGGGAACGACCACGAATGGCAGTTGTCGCTGCTCAACCGCAGCCTGACGGCGTTGCCCGTGCGGTACTGAAAGGGAGGTCGCCGTGCCCAAGACGGTGAGCCGGGCGGGGACGCGGCTGTGGGCCCCGGCCCGGCTGCCCTCGTTCCGGCTGCTCTGGCTGGGTCAGTCGCTGTCGCTGCTGGGCGACGGGTTCAGCTACGTCGCGTTTTCCTGGATCACCTTGAGCCTGACGGGCTCGACGCTCGCGCTCGGCTGGGTGCTGGCGTTGCAGGCCGTCCCCCGGGCCTTGCTGACCCTGGTCGGCGGCTCGCTGGCGGACAAGTGGTCGCCCCGGCGGATCATGGTCCTCTCCAGCTGGACCCGGACCGCGGTGATGGCCTCGGTCGGCGTGACCGGGCTGACCGGCACGTTGAGCATCGGGCTGCTGTGCGTCACGGCGGTGTTGTTCGGCGCGGTGGACGCGTTCTTCCAACCGGCCCGGATGACCATCCTGCCGTCGGTGGTGGACAAGGAGACCCTGGCTCCCGCCAACGCCCTGCTCGGCACAGGCGCGCGGATCGCCGCCATGGTCGGCCCGGCCACCGGCGGCGTGGTCGTGGCGGTGTCCGACGCCAACGTCGCTTTCCTCGTCGACGCGGTCTGTTTCGCCCTGTGCGGGCTGTGCGTCGCAGGCGTGCGCACCCGCCACGACCACGCACCGGCGAAGACCGTCGAGCCGGAGCGCATGCTCGTCCGCATCCGCGCCGGGCTGCGCTACGCGTGGACCGACCCGCGCCTGCGCACGATCCTCGCGATCGACGCGGCCGTGACGTTCTGCTACGCGGGCGCGTTCACCGTCGGTTTCGCCGACCTGGCCCGCTTCGAGCTGGCCGGCGGCCCGGCCACCCTGGGCGTCCTCAACGGCGCTTTGGCCGCCGGGGCCGTCCTGGGCGGGCTGACCGGCGGCCTGGTCGACGGCCGGCCCCGGATCGGGCTGCTGATCGCCGGGCTGGCGGGCTGGCTGGCCGTGGGCACGGCGGTGCTCGGCGTGCTGCACAACACCGTGGCCGCGGTCGCGACGGTGCTCGCGATGGGCTTCGCCATCGGGTTCCAGGGGGTCTTCGGGCTCAGCTGGATCCAGCGCACCATCGACGAATCGGTGCTGAGCCGCGTGCTCTCGCTGGACATGGTGCTGGGCTACGCCGTCGCGCCGATCTCGCTGGTCCTCTGCGGCGCGCTGGCCCGCGTCCACACCACGCTGATGTTCGGCGGGACGGCCCTGATCCTGGGTGTCACCGCCCTCGGCGTCCTCGCTTCGGCCCGCGTGCGCGCGGCACGCTGAACGGGGCCGGTGGTTCCCCACCGGCCCCGTTCAGCATCCTTTCAGGACAGTCCGAAGGTGACCGCCTCCTGGAGCACCGGGCGGTCGGCGGTGCGCCGGAACTGCACGAGCTGGTTGTAGAAACCGTCCAGCGCCACCGTGTCGCTCTCGAGCAGCGCCCGCAGCTCGGTCATCCGCGACTCCGCGTCGGGGCAGCCGCCGACTTCGGGCCGCAGCAGGTCGAGCACGCCGTCCACGGTGTCGAACACCGGATCGACGTACGCGCCCACCGCGCACCCGTGCTCGGCCAGCCGGGAGGCGATGGCCTCCAGCTGATAGGTCCGGCCCGCGTGCCCGGCCGAACGCCAGGTCGCCACGACCCCGCGGGCGGCCTCGGCGAGGTGCGGCGGCAGCTCCGCCAGCAACGGCCAGAGCAGGCGGTTCCCGATCTCGGCCACTGTGGACGGACGACGGGCCGGGTCGAGCGCCGGCGCGTAGGGCAGGTTGGCCACCACGAAGTCGAACCGCTCGCCGGGCTCCAGCGCGGCGAGCAGGTCGGAGCGGCGGAACCGGACCCGGTCGGTGAGCCCGTTGAGCACGGCGTTGGCGCGAGCGATCGTGACGGCGGACTCGTTAAGCTCCAGGCCGACCACCTCCCGCGCACCCCGCGCCGCGCACAGCAGGGCCTGCACCCCGGTGCCCGAACAGACGTCGAGCACCCGGCAGCCGGCCAGCGACGCGGGCAGCGCGGCGGCCACGAACGACGTCGAGAAGTCGAACACGGCCTTCGGCGACCGCACGGCGGTCGGGTAACCGGCGGGGATGCCGGTGATCAGCAGCATCCGCTGCGCGGGCACGACGAGCAGGTCGGCCGAGCGCCAGCCGTCGGCCACCCGCTCGATCAGCTCACCGGTGCGCAGCGCCTCGGCCACCTCGGCCGGGAACGCCTGCCGGAACGCCGGGTCGTCGACGGTCTCGCCGAGCCGGAACAGCCGGAACAGCGTGCGCTGCGCCGGGGCCAGCCGGCCCACGATCCGGCGCAGCGCCTCGAACTTCGGGAACCCGGTCGGGCTCGGCCGCAGCTCCAGGGACATCCGGTGGTCCAGCAGCGGGTACATCGACCGGTCGAAGTGGTCGCGGACGACGGCCAGGGCCGCGGTGTCGATCCGCATCGGCTCAGCCGGCCGCGTCCATCGCCCGGCGCAAGCTCAGTGGGCGCATGTCCACCCACACCTCGTCGATGTGCGCGAGGCACTCCGGCCGGGTCCCGGTGAACCCCTCGGCGTGCCAGCCGCGGGGCACGACCTGTTCGGCGGCCCAGATCGAGTACTGCTCCTCGTCGTTGCGCACGACGCGGTAGGTGCGATCGGTGTCCTCCACGGCGGTCCCTTTCGTCGTCGGTCACACGGGTCTCCGACGCTGCCCGCGGCACCCGGTGCGGACCAGAGACAAACCTGCAACGGGAGCCGCGCTCCGGTGCTGCCGCCGATTCCCTGGAGCCGGCTCCCCGGCGGCGGCACCGTGAGGGGGAACGAGGAGGTGCCTGATGGCGGAAGACCTGCTGCTGCCCGGCGGCGAATGGCGGTTGTGGCCCCAGTTCGCCCTGCGCGGCCCGGGGTTCCCCGCCGCCGGAGTGCTCGCGCTGGCCCCGCGCGGCCTCGCGGAGGAGGCGGACAAGTTCGAGGCCGGTGTCGCGCTGTCCGGTCCGGAGTGGACGGAGTTCACCGGCCGGTTCGGCGCCGCCGTCGCCGAGTCGACCCGCGCGCTGCAGGGCTTCGCGGCGAGCCCGGCGTTCCGCACGGCCGTCGCCTGGCAGAACCCGGCCGTGCTGGGCCGCGGGGTCGGCCTGTTCCTCGGCTGGGACCCGGCGACCGAAGGCCGCACCAGCAAACGCCGGGAGCGCGAGGAACTGGTCGCGCACTACTGGCAGCGGTTCTGCGTCAAGAACGACACCATCGGCTTCTTCGGCCCGGTCGGCTGGGGCCGGTGGGACCCCGCCCGGAAGGGGCTGGCCGTCGACCCCGGTACGGGCCTGGTCTGCGCCACCGAAGTCTTCTTCGCCAGCTGGGCGATCGACGCCCTCGCCCGGACCGTCGACGCCGACCCCGCGGCGCGGCCGTGGGTCCCGCCGCGCCGCGTGCCGTTCGTCCGCGCGGACGGCGAGTTCGTCCGCGTGCCCGGCCGGCCGCCGCAGGAAGCCACCGCGCGGGAGCGCGAGCTGCTGCGGCTGTGCGACGGAACCCGGGACCTGGCCGCCCTCACCGCGGCGGTGTCCGCCCCCGCGGCGGAGGTACGGGCCGCACTCGAGGCGATGGTGACCCGGCGCTGGCTCGTTTGGCGCCTCGAGGTCCCGCTCGACGCCCACCCGGAGCGGTACCTGCGCACGGCGCTGACCCGCATCGGCGACGAACCCGCCCGCGTCCGCTCGCTGGCGATGCTCGACTCCCTGGAACGGTCCCGGGACCGGGTGGCCGCGGCCGGGCTGGACGCCGACGAGCTGTCCGCGGCGATGACCGCGCTGGAGACCGAGTTCGCCGCGCTGACCCAGGTCGCGGCCCAGCGCGCCAAGAGCGCCCGCACGGCGCCGGGCCGCGCACTGGTCTACGCCGACTGCCGGCGGTCGGCCACGGCCGAGGTCGGCACCGCCGTCCTGGACGAGCTGGCCCCGCTGAGCCTCTGCCTCACCGCGGCGCGGTGGATGACCGGGCAGTTCGCCGAAGCGGCCGACGCCCACCTCCGCCGGGCCTACGACCGGATCCAGGCCCGCCAGGGCTCGGCCGACCTGGGCTCGCTGTGGCTGGAGTGCCTGCCCGCCCCCTACGGTGAGTCCGTCGCCGACATCACCGCGATCCAGGCTGAGCTGCGCCGTCGCTGGGCCACCGTCCTCGATCTGCCCGACGACGCCCGCCGCGTCCACCGCACCAGCGCGGAGCTCGCCGAGCGCGTGCGCACGGCGTTCCCCCGCGGCGCGATGAGCTGGTCGCTGTCCCGCTACGCGAGCCCGGACCTGCTGGTCGTCGCCGACGACGCCGACGCGGTCGAGCGTGGCGAGTTCGAGCTGGTGCTGGGCGAGCTGCACGTGGCCATGAACACCGTGGGTCACTCGCTGTTCGTCCGGCAGCACCCGGAACCGGGCGAGCTGCACGCCCAGAACGCCCGGGACTACCCCGGCCCGCGGCTGATCCCGATGCTGCCCAAGGCCGCCCCGCCGCGGATCTCCGCGCGCGGCCAGCACGCCCTGGTCCGCCCGGAGGACTACCACGTCGCCCTGGTCGACTACACCGGCGACCCGCACCGGCCGCGCACGGTGGCGGGCGCCGACGTCGCCGTCGAGGACCGCGCCGGCCGGCTGGTCGCCGTCGTGCCCGACGGCACCGAGTTCGACGCCCTCGACGGCTTCTGCAGTGCCCTGACCAACCGCGTGATCGACCGCTTCGCCCTCGTCCCGGACGGCCCGCACACGCCGCGCATCACGATCGACCGGCTGATCGTCGCCCGCGAGACGTGGCGTCGCCCGGCCGCCGAGCTGGAGTTCGCCACCGACACCGACGAGGCCCGCCGCTTCGTCCACGCCCGGCAGTGGCGCGACGAACTGGAGCTGCCGCGGTTCGTCTTCGTCGTCTCCCCCACCGAACCCCGGCCGTTCTACGTCGACTTCGACAGCCCGGTGTACGTCAACATCCTCGCCAAGGCGGTCCGCCGCCTGGCTCGTCAGGATCCGGCGGGGCGCCTCACCATCACCGAAATGCTGCCGACACCGGATCGCACGTGGCTCACCGACGACCAGGGCGCGACCTACACCGCCGAGCTGCGGCTCATCGTCGTGGACGGTGCGCGGTGAGCGGCTGGTTCTTCGACGAGATCCGCGCCCACGCCCCGGACGCGCCCGCGGTGCACACGCCGGAAACCGTGCTCTCGTACGGGGAACTCGCCGGCCGCGTCGATCGGCTGGCCGGGGCTCTGGCGGAAGCGGGCGTCGGTCCCGAGCGGGTGTGCGCGATCGCGGTGGAGTCCACAGTGGACGCCGTGATCGCCATGGCGGCGGTGCTGCACGCGGGCGGCGCGTTCCTCACGCTGGACCTCGGGCAGCCTTCGGCGCGGCTGGCCGGGATGATCGAGAGCGCGGGCGCCACTTTCCTGGTCGGCACCGGGGTTTCCGTGCCCGGGCCGACGATCCTGCCGGACGCGCTGCCCGGTTCACCGTTCGCTCCCGAGCCGCCGGGGCCGAGCGCGCTGGCGTACGTGAGCCACACGTCGGGCTCGACCGGCACCCCGAACCCGGTGCTGATCGAGCGCGGCCACCTGGACGCGTACCTCCGGTTCGTGGTGCACGACGGGGAACTGGACGCCACCACCGTCACCCTGCAGCTGGCCCCGCTGGGCTACGACGCTTCGATCCGAGATGTGTTCGCCACGCTGCTGGCGGGTGGCCGCCTGGTCCTGGCGCCCCGGGCCACGCTGCTGCGCGCGGACGGGTTCGCCGCCGCCGTCGCCGCCCACGGCGTCAACACCGTCCTCAGCATCACGCCGTCCCTGCTGACGTTCCTGAGCCGGCACGACGGCGCGGCCCGCGCCCTGCGGTCGTTGCGGCTGACGCTGTCCAGCGGCGAGTCGCTGCGCCCGTTCCTCGCCGCGGGCGGCCGCGGCCTCCTGGACGGCCGGCTGCTCAACCACTACGGCCCCACCGAAGCCACGATGACGTCGACCCGGCTGGACGTCCCCGGCGAGCCCGACTTCGCGGCGGACGTCATCGGCACACCGCGCACCGGGGTGTCGGTCCGGCTGCTGGACGCCGACCTGCGCCCGGTGCCCGAGGGCGAGGTCCACCTCGGCGGCGCGGGCGTGGCGCGCGGTTACCACGGCCGGCCGGGCCTGACCGCCGACCGGTTCCGCCCCGACCCCGCCGGGCCGCCCGGAGCCCGGGCCTACCGCACCGGCGACCTGGCCCGAAGTCGCCCGGACGGCACCCTGGAGTACCTCGGCCGCCTCGACCGCCAGCTGAAGATCCGCGGCTACCGCGTGGACCCCGCGGAGATCGAAGGCCGCCTGCTGACGCATTCGGCGGTCCACGGCGCGGTGGTCACGTCCGCCACCGACGACCGCGGCCGACCCCACCTGGTGGCCCACGTCGCGGGCCCGACCGCCGCGGTCACCGACGCGGCCCTGCGCCGGCACCTGGCCGAGACGCTGCCGCCGCACCTTCTGCCCCGCCGGTTCCGGCGGGTGGACCGGCTGCCGAGCACCCGCACGGGCAAGACCGACCGCGGCCGCCTGAGCCGGGGAGAGCGCCCATGAGCACGACGACCAGCACCGACCTGCGCGCAGTGGCCGCCCGGATCGCCGGGTACGTCCGGCCCACACCGCTGCTCCGGGTCGACGCGCTGCCCGGCATCGTCCTCAAGGCCGAGCACCTGCAGCGCGGCGGCTCGTTCAAGTCCCGCGGTGCGGCCAACGCCCTCCTCGGCCTGGGCAGCGCCGCAGTCGTCGCCGGCTCCTCGGGCAACCACGGCATCGCGGTCGCCCTGCTGGGCCGTGCCCTCGGTGTCGGCGTCACCGTGGTGATGGCCGAAGGCGCCAGCGCGGCCAAGGAAGCCGTCATCCGCGGGCTCGGCGCGCAGGTCCGCCACGCCGCCGGCGGGGTGGCCGAGCGCGATCGCCAAGCGCGCGAGCACGCCGGGCGCACCGGCGGCCGGGTCGTGCCCTCCTCCGACCACGAGCTGGTGGTGGCGGGGCAGGCCACGGTCGCCCTGGAAATCCTCGACGACGCCCCCGGCACCGACGTCGTGTACGTCCCCACCGGCGGCGGGGGGCTGCTGGCCGGGGCGTGCCTGGCCGCCGAGCAGCACTACCGGCCGGTGCGGGTGGTCGGGGTCGAGCCCGAGGCCGGCCGCCGGTACGCGTGGTCCCTGGCCGCGGACCGTCCGGTGCGGATCCCGCCCCCGGACACGATCGCCGACGGCCTGCGCGCCCAGCACCCGGGCGAAGTGCCGTTCCCCATCATCCGCCGGCGCGTCGACGACCTGGTCGGCGTCACCGACGAGGAGATCACCCACGCCATGCGGCTGCTGCACGGCGCGGGCATCGAGGCCGAGCCCAGCGGCAGCGTCGCACTGGCCGGGGCGCTGCGCCACGGCTTCCCCGGCCGCGCCGCCGTCGTCGTCTCCGGCGGCAACAACCACTCCAGGAAGGCAACCCCATGACCACGACCCAGCTCGACCTCCCGGAACTGATCGCGGCGGGGTATCGCGAGGCCCTCGACGACACCACCCTGGACACCGAAAGCGACTTCTTCGAGGCGGGCGGCGACTCGCTGGCCGCGTTCCAGATCGCCGCGAAGATCCAGGACGCCCTCGAGACCGACGTGCCCGTGGCGCTGGTCTTCGCGTACCCGACTCCCGCCGAGCTGGCCGTCGTCGTCGGAGGCCTGGCATGACCGATGTACGGCTGGGCGAGCGCTGGCGGCTCTGGTCCCAGTTCGCCCTGCGCGGCCCGGGGTTCCCGGCCGCCGGGGTTCTGGCCCTGGCCCCCACCGGACTGGCCCGGATCGCCGACAAGTTCCCCGAAGGCGCCGCCCTGTCCGGGCCGGACTGGGACGCGTTCGCGGCTGAGTTCGCCGAAACGGCGTTGGACACCTCGGCCGAGCTCCAGCGCATCGCGGCCCAGCCGGCGTTCCGGGCCGCCGTCGCGTGGCAGAACCGGCCGGTCCTCGACACCGGCGTGGACCCGTTCATCGCGTGGACCCCGGCCGACGGCCGGACGAGCCGGCACCGCGACCGGGAGGGCCTGATCGCCCACTACTGGGAACGCTTCTGCGTGAAGAACGACAGCATCGGCTTCTTCGGCCCGGTCGGTTGGGGCGCCTGGGACCCGGCGGCGCACGGAATCGAGGTCGATCCCGGCACCGGCCTGATCACCACGGCCAACCTGTACTTCTCGAGCTGGGCCGTCGACACCCTGGCCAAGACGCTGGCCGAGGACGACGCGCTGCGGGCGTGGACCGCGCCCCGGCGGGTCCCGTTCGTGCGCGTCGAAGGCGACACCGTGCTGGTCCCCGGCCGTCCGCCACAGCCGCTTTCCCCGGCCGCGCGCCAAGTCCTGCAGATGTGCGACGGCGTCCGCCCGGCCCGGGAGTTCGGCCACGAAGCCCAGGCCGAGCTGACGGAGCTGGCCCGCCGGCGGTGGATCGTCTGGCGCCTGGAGGTCCCCGCCGACGCTCACCCCGAGCGGTACCTGCGGACCTGGCTGGACCGGGTCGGCGACCCCGCGGCGCGGGAGCGCGGGCTGGCCGGTCTGGACCTGCTCGAACGCGGCCGGGAGCGGATCCGCGCCGCGGGTGCCGACGCCGACGCGTTGTCCGCCGCGATGTCGGCCTTGGAACAAGATTTCACCGCGCTGACCGACACCGCCGGGACGCGGGCGAAGGGCGCTAAGACGGCGCCGTGCCGCGCGCTGGTCTACTCCGACTGCGTGCGCTCCGCGCGGGCGCGCCTCGGCCCGGACGTGCTCGACGCGTTCGCCCCGCTGGAGCAGCTGCTGACGAGCGCGGCCTGGATGACCTCGGCCCTCGGCCGCCGGGTCCTGGACCGGGTCCGTCCCGTGTTCGACCGCCTGGCCGAGGCCGGCCCGGTGGACCTGGCCGCGCTCTGGTTCGCCTGCATGCCCATCCTGCACGGCGACGCGGTCACCGACGCGAAGTCGATCCAGCAAGAGTTCCAGCGCCGCTGGCACGAAATCCTCGCCGTCCGCCCGGGCACGAGCCGGATCCGCCGGCGCGGCGAGGACGTCGCGGACGCACTCGAGAAGGCGTTCGCCGCCCCGCGCACGGGCTGGGGCACGGCCCGCTACCTGAGCCCGGACCTGCTCATCGCGGGCGACGCGGAAGCGGTGTCCCGCAACGACTTCGACGTCGTCCTCGGCGAGCTGCACCTGGCGGCCAACACGATCAGCTTCTCGGTGTTCGTCAACCAGCACCCTGCCCCCGCCGAGCTCGTCGCCGAAACGGACCGCGACCACCCGGGACCGCGGCTCCTGCCGTTGCTGGCCAAGGAACACAAGGCCCGCCTGTCCGCGCGGATCCGCCAGGCGCTCGTGCGCGACCAGGACTACTACGTCGGCCTGGTGGACCACACGGTCGACCCGGCGCGCCCCCGCACGGTGCTGGGCGCGGACGTGGCGGTGGAGGACCACGAGGGCCGGCTGGAGGTCGTCCTGCCCGACGGCGCGCGGTTCCCGCTCATCGAGGTCTTCGCGCACGTGCTGACGACGCTGGCGATGGACCTGTTCCGCCTGCTGCCGGAGGAGGCCGAGCACTCCCCCCGGGTGACGATCGACCGCATGGTCGTGTCCCGCGAGACCTGGCAGCGCCCGGCGTCCGACCTGGCGTTCGCAACCGACAAGGACGAGGCCCGCCGTTTCGTCCGCGCCCGCCAGTGGCGCGACGAGCTCGAACTCCCCCGGTTCGTGTTCGTGGTGTCCCCCACCGAGCCCCGGCCGTTCTACGTGGACTTCGACAGCCCGGTCTACGTCAACATCCTCGCCAAGGCAGTCCGCCGGCTGGCACGTCAGGATCCTTCGGGACGCTTGACCATCACGGAGATGCTGCCAACGCCGGACCAGACGTGGCTGACCGACGACGCGGGCCGGAGGTACACCGCCGAACTCCGCCTCGTGGCGGTCGACCAGGCCCGGACACCGAAACTGGAGACCATCTAACCGGATAGGGAGAGCCGCCCCTGCCTCACGTCGGTTCCAGGCCAGCGGGCGACATCGCGAAGCCAGTTCTGGCTCGCCTCCGCCAAGGTGTGCGGTCGGCAGTTCCCCGACCGCGCCTCCGCGCACCTCGCCCGCCGGGCCGCACGCAGGCCTCCGGCGCGTCGAGGTGCGAACCTGTAGAAGGGTTCAAGTCGATCCGCGTAGGCCCCCGTTGGATATGAGACCACCGGAGGGCAGCTACTGTTGGTCTGGCCAGGCCGCGATGCGCGGCTCTGTGGGGTAATTGAGTGTCCGAGACGATCTTGCACGCTAACCACAAAGCTCGCACTCGGCTGATGAGCGCGACAGGATCATCGACACAACGATCTGTGGTGTCGAGTGCGCTGACCGGAGCCGGTTGTATGTTCGCTCCCGCAGCGGCAACTTGGAAGCGAGCCCGCTCGTGCGCGCCGCAAGCGGCGATCTAAGATGACCGGATGCTTCACCGAGGGCAGCAATATGATCTTGCCGTGTCGTTCGCTGGGGCACAGCGGTCCTTGGCGAAGCAGTTCGCTCATGAGTGCGAGTCACTGGGTCTCAGCGTCTTCTTCGACGAGAACGTCACCGAAGACATGTGGGGCCGCGACTTCATCACGGAGTTTCGTCGTGTCTACGGCGGCGGGCTAGCTCGGTACGTCGTGCCGTTCTTCTCAGCGGAGTACTTCGACAGCGCCTACCCGATGGATGAGCTCTACGCCGCGATCGCGCACGGGATTCAGCGCGAGGAAGACGCCTACGTTCTGCCGGTCACGGTGGGTGACGTGCAGATTCCGGAGAACCTGGTGCGGCCCTCGATCGGCTATCTCCGCTCGGAGAACTACTCGGTGGAACGACTCGCGCAAATCGCCGTCAAGCGTGTGAGTGGTTCGACTGGCTCCAGTCCCACACCCGCGCCAACTCCAATCGCGGCAGCCCGGTTGCCAAGGGTGGCACCGACCGACTTCAGCCAGTTCCGCACTCTCGAATCGGGGCTAGTCAGCCTGGGCGAACGCTTCCGCCAGGATGAATCCTCGCTCGCGCGGTTCGGCTACACCTGCTACGCACGCACGGCCGACAGCTCTCTCGAAGTTCGAGTCGAGAAGCATGGCCGCCAGGTGTACGGGCTGCAGGTCCGGCTGGACCGAGACCGGCTGACGGTGTCGCACGGATGGCCGGGGCCTTCGGGCGGCGGGATCAACGCGTGGGCAACCGCGGAATGGGACGCGGAAGCCGACGAAGGCCGGTTCAGGTTCAGCGCCTTCGGACACAAGACCCAGGACCGGCTGCTAACAGCTGACGGACTTTTCGACGAGCTGTGGCAGAACATCATCGAACACATTGAGCAGACTCACGGTCGCGGAGCGTAGCTCTGCGACCGTGAGTCTGCATACGATCAAGCTCAGTCGACAGCCGGCGGGAAGTCGAACGAAGCATCCACGTCGTCCCGTCGGTCCGCCTTCTCGGCGGCGGCGACCAGCGCGGTGACGAGGTGGTGGTCGCCGAGGTGAGCGAGCAGCTTGCGCTCGTCCGCGTCGAGGATCGCTCGAGCGGTGTCGAAGCCGTCCCGCGCGAGGTCGAGACAGGACTCCCGGTCGAGACGCAGAGGCAGATGCCGCAGGACAGGCACCAGGCCGGCCGGGACACCGAGCTCAAGTTGCGCGGGAAGGATCTCGGGCAGGGTTCCGAGGTCGGCGCCCCGGTGGACGACCATCGCGATATCGATCACCGCCTCGACGACGCCGCTCGTCCGCCGCGCGGCCTGTTCGATCGGGCCAGTGTTCGTCACCTCGACGAATTGGTGCTCGACGAGCTCACGTTCGATCATCGGCAGCGCCACAGCGCGGCTCCAGCGCAGGCAAGCAAGGCTTCGTCGGGCACGTACCACTCCAGGACTCTGCGGTTCGTAGTCACCAAGAAGCCGGTCCAGCATGGGTTCGGCGATGTTTTGTGACCGCAGCTTCCGCTGCAGGGTTTGCCACTCCTTTCGCCAGTGGCCGATCGGCAACGAGAAACGTATGTCCAGAAGCTCTTCGGTGAGCTGAGCAGCCGCGATGAGGGTCATCCTGTTCAGCTGGGCGGCCTCGACCGTGCGGAGCGCCTGGGCGATGACGACGACCGAGTCGACGCTGAGCCCGCTGCGCAAGGCGACCTTGCCCAGTGCAGTGAGCGCATAGCCGGCACCGACCGACCTGATCAATCCTTCGTCGAGAAGGCCGGCCATCGCGTTGGAGATCTGGCTCGGGGAGAACGAGCGGACCGAGCGTCCCATATGGTGCAAGTACGCCGCGAACGTCCACGTCAGGAACGCGTCCACATGCGCTGCCGACACCGTTTCCAGCTCCGCTGCCGACATGGCGAAGAAAAAGAGGATCAACGAACGCACGTCGCGCCCGGCCAGCGGAGACCGCACCGGCTCTGGGGCCGCGGTGATGTAGCTGATCCACTTCTGTTCCGCGTCGACGGAACCGTGCGCGATCACGGCGGACCGGCCCCTGCGGGTGATGCCGGTACGACCTGCCCGCCCGGCCATGTTCCGGTACTGCGAGACGGTGTACGGTCGCTCGGGTTCCCCGGGGTGGCGAAGGCGGTGGATCACGACAGCGTCTGCTGCGAGGTTCAACCCCTGTGCCAGCGTGCTGGTCGCGACGATCACGCGGATTTCGCTGTCGTGGAGGCGAAATGCCCGCTCGACCGCGAGCCTGGCGTCTTCGCCGAGATCCGAGATGTGGAAAGCCACTCCGCCTCTCAGACATCGCAGAAGTTCTTCGACAAGCCGACCATGCCCCCGTCCGCTAAGCGCCGCGATCGTGGCAGCCGCGGGTGCGCGGCCGAGTTCGCCCGCGAGCTCCCTGGCGAACCGGATGGCCTCGCGACGCGTGGCCATGAATACAATGACCTGGTCACTCGCCTCGGCAAGAGCGCGCACGACGCGAGACAGCAGGGTGTCCTCTTCGCCTGGCGAAGCGAGTGGAATGACCTGTTCTTGTCCATTCTCGTCGAGGTGGCGGTATGTGCCGTCCTCGGTGACAACGCCCTCCACCAGTGGGACATCGCGGTGGGTGCTGGTCACTAGCTCCGCGCCAAGCCATCCGGCGAGATCGCCGGCCTCGCCCAACACGGCGGACAGACCGACGATTTGCGGGACCGGACCGGGGAGACGCCGGAGCCTGATCCACGTGAGCAAGAGCTCCAAACTGGGGCCCCGGTCGGGCAGCGCCAGTGCCTGGATCTCGTCGATGACGAGCACTCTTGTCATCGACAGCAGCTTCGGGCGGCCCGCGAGCATGGCACCGAACTTCTCGTAGGTCAGGATCGCGATGTCGAAGTCGCCCATGACCAACGCCCTGCTCTGGTCCCGTAGCTCACCGGTGACCCGAATCACGCGGACACCGGCTGCGGAGTAAGTCTCCAAGAAGCGGTCGTACTGCTCGTTCACCAAGGCGCGAGTGGAAAGGAGGAAGACCGCGCGACCGCCGTCCGCAACCGCGCGGAGCGCGGCGAGTTCGCCGACCAGCGTCTTACCCGCCGAGGTCGGCGCGCTGACCAGCACGTTGCCGCCGCGAAGGACGTGTCCGTCGTTGATCGCAAGGAGCTGCACCTCGTTCAGGCGTGAATAGCGTTGTTCCCACGCGGTGATCGCCTGCTCGGGAACGCCCATGTCGGCGAGCGAGGAGAAGGCCGGCGTGGCCCACTGACGGGGCGTATCCTCGCCGGCCGCCCGGAAGTTCACCCCAGGGACCAGGATCGGTAGCGAAGCGTGCGTCATCCGGCCCTTCACCCCCGGGGCCTGCTTCGCCGCACCGGACTCGCCCGGGTGCCGGAGTTTTCTCGAGACGTGGTCGGCCAACTTCGGCAGCGAGATGCGGTCACCGTCGCGGACGGCCGGATGGCCGCGCAAACCCTCCAGCAGGTAGTGGGTGAGAAAACCGTGCCGGAACTCGCCGCTCTCCCGCGCGTCTTGATCGGCTTCGGTCGCAGCGATGAGGACGATCCCATCCCCGGCGACCGGCGGAAGCGCTCGACCTGGCCCACGCACCCCGTCCTCGCGCAGGACCTTGGCTCCCGCCCGACCCGAGAAGCTGCAGTCCAGCACAAGAACGATCACTTCAGCCCGGATCCCGCGGACCAGGTCGAACAATTGGTCGAGGCTCAGTGCTGTCTCCGCAAGACGATCCGGCTTGGAGTCATGAGTGGCCGGGGCCCCGTCGCGCGTGCCGTGCCCGGAGTAGGTGACCACCACGATGTCCTGCTCCGTGCTCGACGCCCGCAGGTGTCCGATTTCTGTCGTCAATCTGTCCTTGGTCGCCGCTGCGTCGAGCATTAAGGTGGCCTTCTCGCTGAAGGTGTCCGTGAAGAGGGCGTGCAGTGCGATCGCGTCTTTTTTCGCGTACTTCAGCTGACTGAACGCCGGCGACTCGTAGTTGTCGACACCGATGAAGAGGCCATAAAATTTCTGCTCGTATTCCACGGAACGACACGATAGCTCAGCCTGTGCGGCGGAGAAATCACGTTGTCCCACTCTCCCAGTTCGAGGAAACTTCCTGAATGGTTGCGTGGAAAGCGCCTGCCGGAGTGGTAGGCGATGAACGCTTGTGGCGAGTTCGTCCTTCCGACGTGCGGCAGTCCGGGCAATCGTGTCCTCAGCGCCGTGCAGTGGGGATGAGACCCGCATTGCGCGTCGAGTCCGTAGCACCTGCCACGCGGAACGCCCGAGCGACCACGGAGTTGGGGAAGGTGCTCGATTACGTCGAGCACGACGGCCTCACCGTCGAGCAGGCGTTGGAGCGGTGGCGGCGGTACGCCGACCGCACACCGCCGATGTTGGTGGGCTGGCTCACCAAGGCGGCACCGCACTACCTCGCCGCGTCCGAGGACATCGCCTGGCATTCGACGCCATCGGGCGGGACGGGACCGGCTCCCGTGTCGCGCAATTGGGGTCGTCGCCGGTTCGTCTACGCTGATGGCGCGGAAGTGGTGCACGAGGAGGTCGTGTCCGGCCGGCGCTTCGAGGGTGACGGTGTCCGAGAGTTGCGGCTCCTGCGCACCGGATCAGTACAGGGCCGGAAACGTGACGAAGCGGAGATCGCTCTGGCGGCCGGCGTGGTAGCGAGCGCCGATCTCGTGCTGAGCGGGACGTGGGAGAAGCAGGCGCTGACCTTGCGGCCGGCGACCCGGCCGCAGTGGGTACGGATCGCGGAGATCGGATGCTCCGACGGCACCGGCAACGTCCTCTTCGACGGCACGGCGAAGGAGGCTCACGAGAAGTATGAGCGGGATGCCGAAGCCGCAGTGGTCGCGGCCGCCGCAGGAACCGGCTACCTCCCTGGCGCTGGCTGCGGTGATTGTGACCTGATCGGCCTGTGCCCGGCAGTGCCCGTTCGCCCCGGCCTGCTCGGCGTGGACGGCACTGGGTTGGCCCGGCGTTCCTGGTCGCTGTCGACTGGACGGTCCTTCGACGACTGTCCAGCCCGTCTGGTTGCCGAACGGATGTTCCTTCCGCGCGAGCGCGCGGCGGAGGACAGCGATCACACGCGGCGCGGGCTCGCCGTTCATGCGTGGCTGGAAGACCTACACCGAAGGGTGCCGGCTCGCGCCTGTGCACCGGAGGAAGCTCCGCCCACTCCGGACGCTTGGTCGGCCGGCCGGTGGTCGGTCACCGGAGACCAGGCGAGGCTCGGCGCGCAGATGATCGCGGATCACGCGCTCACCTGCGCACTGGGCGGCGAGGCCGGGCATGTCGAGGCACACCCGGAGCAGGCCATCGTGGTGTTCGACCAGCAGGCGAACGTCGTAGTCGTGGCGAAGGCCGACTTGCTCTACCGGGTCGGCGGAGCCTGGACAGTCCGCGAGACGAAGACGGCCTCGGTGCTGGAGGAGAGCGACCTCTTGACCCAGTTCCCACAACTGGCTCTGGCCGTCGTCCTCGCCGCGGAGGACGGACTGCGAGCGGGAGAACACGTGCGCGTCGAGCTGGAGCGACTCAGCGCAACAGGCCCGGTCGTGGCGAAGCTGGACGTCGACGACCCCGGGTTCGTCGCAGCGGCTAGGGCGGTGGTCAATGCTCGAGTCGAGGGCTGGCACTCCGCGCCGGCGCTCAAGGCGAAGCCCGGCAAGATCTGCAAGACGTGTCCCTTCGCCCAGTGGTGCCCGGAGAGGAAGTCATGAGCGAGAGCGCGCTCGGACAGCACTACACCGACGTGCCCTGGCAGCGGCTGGTTGCCGCCACGCTGCGTGCCGCCTACGCCTGGTCGGTTCGCGACGTGCGCGGGAACGCGGCCATGCTGGAGATCGCCAAGATGACCGGCGTCGTGATGGAGGTGCACGGGCCCGGTAGCGGACCGGTGACGCCCGCGGCACTGGTCGAAGGCCTCCGACAGCCGCTCGCCGGCCTGCTCGGGGGTCCTCGGCAAGGACCAGCGGAACTCGCCGATGTCGTTCTGCTCGACAAAGAAGGCAACCTGACCGAGAACGCCTACGACCTCGTGTGCGAGCACGTGGTGCCGCTGAGGGAACTTGCCGGTGCGCAGCCGTGGCTGCCGACGTGGGTCACGATGCACTCCGACCAGATCCGGCATCGGGTGTTCACGGCGATCATCAACACCACAAAGCAGGACGAGTACGTCGCTTCACGAAAGTTTCTGGTCGAGCATCCCGCAGGCCGCGAGCAGGAGCTGGTCGAGCAACGTGATCGGACCGGCGGCGTCCGGCTGGCTCCCGGAGGCTACCGGGACATCCCGGAGAAGCAGGTCTACCGGGGTTCCGATGGCCGAGGCTGGTGGTGGCCGTGCCCGGACTGCAAATGGCCGATGGCGGTGTCCTCGGCTGGCAAGGTGCGGTGCCGGTATCGGCCCCACAGCGCCGTCTACGATCTGCTGCCCGAGGCCCGGCCGAAACTTCGGCGGCGAGACGACGGCCCGCGCGCTCTCCTGCCGGTCAGTCAAGCCGTGGAGGGCGCGAAATGCGCCGACGCGGGCGTTTGGCGTTTCGTGGTGGTTCCCGGGGTGAGCGAGCTGAGGATCGCAGCTGCCGCAGAACGCGCCAACGCCAAGGTGCAGCTTTGGCCGCACCGCGACCGCTACGACCTGCTGGTCAGAGCCGGCCGTGAGAAGTTTGCGGTCGACGTCAAGGAATGCCTGTCGTTCAGCTCTCTAATCGACCGCCTGCGGACGAGACCGCCGAGTGCTCGCATCCTGCTCCCGAAGTCGTTCGAATGGCAGCTGGAGCCGTTGACGGAGGCATTGCCCGGACTCGCCGTCACCACCGAGACGAAGTTCCTGAGTCAGGTCCGCGCCGCTGTGAGGAAGGCCCGATGACCAAGAAGGGCAAGGTGCTGCCCCGCATCATCACCGCCGCGATCGGACTAGCTGCCCGGCACTTTCCGGAGGACGCCGACGGCGGCGACGTGACGGTGACGAGGGACCACGTGCTGTATGTGCTGGACGGACACGTCACCGACTGGGACCGTTGGCGGATACGCCTCTCCGAGGCGGATGCGATTAGGTTCGCGAGGTTGTTGCGCAGGCGTACCAACCAGCTCGCCAACGCCGACATGGCCACAAGGGTGCTCGACGAACTCCTGGTCAACGGTGAAATTCCCGGCTGCGTGCCGGCCGATGACTACGCCGTCATGAAGAACCCGCGCATCGTCGTCAGTCCGGGAATGTCGCTGAAGGCTTTCATCGATCAGGCGCTGACCGAGCTCGACGAGCTGTACGTGGCGAACCGGAAGCCGCTTCCGCCCGCCACGGCAGGCAACTACACGACGACCACACGAATCGTCGGCGCCGACGGCACTGACCAGACCTACGTCGAATTCCGCTACCGCATCGAAGATCATCACGAGGAGCCCGCCCGTCCGCTGCCCGTGATCGTCGACGCACCCCCGCGCGCCGAAGTCGTCGTGCCGTTCGTCGAACTCGAGCGCATTGCCGTCCGGCTCGATAAGGAACTGGACGGCGTCGCCTCCGATGGTTACCGCGCCAACTCGGTCAGGCGGTTCGGCCGCGAGGTACGGAACCGCTCGGAGGACGGGATCAAAGAACTCGACCTGGCGGCGGGTGAGCTGAACGAACTGCTGGCCTACACCGGGTTCGGCAAGTCCGTCGTGCTCATCGAGAGCTTCGCGTGCTGGGCGGCGGAGAAGGGCATCCCTATCGCGTTCGTGCTACCGACCAACGCGGACGTCGTCAAGGCCACTTACCAGATCGGAGCAGCGATCAAGGCACTTGACGACGTGACGGCCTCGGTCGTGCCGTTGGTCTCACCGCGGTCGTTGATCAAAGTGGCGGAGACCGCGGCAGCACGCACGTCGAAAGGTGGCCCGTCGGCCGACTGGATCTGGGAACGATTCGGCTACGGCTGTGCGCTCGCGGCAGTCGCTTCCAGCGAGAAGTCTGTCGACGGCTGGGTTCCGGGTCGGGAACCGTGCGCGACGTTGCGCCAGCCCGTGCCGAACCGCAAGGACAAGACCGTGTCGTGTCCTTGGCGAACAACCTGCGGACGTTACCGCGCGGCGCGGGAGGCCTGCACCGCCGACGTGATCGTGACCTCCCACGCGAACCTCCAGCTCGGTATGCTGCAGACCCCGGTGGACGACGGCCACGGGCGCAACGACCGGGTCACCGTCGAGGAATTGCTGCTTCGGCGGTGCCAGGTCGTGGTCATCGACGAAATCGACGCGTTCCAGCGGTCGATGATCGAGCAGTCCGGCCGCGGCCTCGTGCTCGACCGGGGCGGGCGAATCAACACACCCCTGCGCAGGCTGGACCAGGACTTCGGCGTGGCGTTCGGCTCGCTCAGCGACGAGATCGACGCGAGTGTCCGCGACGCGTACTTCGTGTTGCGCTACCTCGCGGAAACGTATGTCAGCCACCTCCGGTACGAACGGCTCGGTGCTGCCGGCAGAAGCAAGAAGCGCAAGATGCGGCCGCGTGGCCCCGGTAGGGACTGGATAGTCCCGCAACGTTGGGACAACGAACTGGCCAACCAGTTGTTCGGACAGCCGATCGACGCCGAACCGACCGACGAGCAGATGCGACTGTACCGGTCGGTGTTCCCCGACCAGCCGGGACCGGAGCCGGACGATCCGCCCGAGTACCAGGAGACGCGCGACCTGCTGCGGGAGGTCGTGACCAATGGCCTCGGCGGGCAAGCCCTCTCCGTCGCGCGGGCGAAGCTTGCCGAGTTCTTCGACTTGGTCGCCGATAAGGATCAGGCGCTCGTCGCGAACCGGGTCCTGCGCAGGACGATTCTCGAGCGCATCCGGTTGTCGCTGCACAGCCTGATGGCCAACAACGCGCAACTGGTCGACATAGGTGTGGAGTCAGCCCAGGACATCGCCGACGCCCTCGGGACCTACGGCAGGTGGCGCGTCATGCCGACGGGACCGCTGGGGCGCCTCGTGTTCGCTTTCACCGAGTACTACGACGACACTGGCAATGAACCGGCCCAGCTCTCCACCGCCGCGTTCGGCGGCGACCCGCACCTCTACGCGATCAACCTCGGTGACATCACGGCGCTGGCGCACGCCGGGACCCGGCGGATCGTACTGGGCATGTCCGCCACGTCGTACTTTCCCCACGCGCCCCACAGCCATCTGCACGTCCGGCCCAAGTGGTGGGTCGCCGACGCGGACGCCGACGGAAGCGATGACACCGGGAGAAAGGTGGAGGTCGTAGCAGAAGAGATCACTGACGAGAGTGGGCGGGTGATCAAGGTGTCCGGGGTGGACGGTGAGGACCGAGCCGACGCACTGGTGCAAATGACCACGCTGTTATGGCCTAAGCTCAAAGAGGAGCTGCGGGCCCTGGTCGAGAAGGATGATGCCCGCGCCCGGGTTCTGCTGGCCACCACGTCCTACGACGGAGCCCGGCACGCCGCGCAGGGCCTGGCCGACGCCGGCGTGCCGGCCTCCCGCATCTGCCTGGCTGTTCGTCCACGCAGGGATGACGACACTGGTTCCGCCGTCCTGAGGAAAGGACAGTGGTGGGAGCTGTCTGCCAACCGGCTGGAGGACTTTCCTGGCCTCGAAGGAGCCGACATCCTGATCGCCCCCCTTGCGCGCGTCCAGCGCGGCGTGAACATCATCGGCACAGGCGACCGGTCCGCTCTCGGGTCCGTGTGGTTGCTCGTCCGCCCCATCCCGCTCATCGACGAGCCGGCCGAACTGCTCGCGCATATCCAGGCCAGAGCGCTCACCTGCCACCCGGGCCCGGCCGGCGACCCGCTCGGCCTCCTGGAGGAACGGCGCAAGACCGCGGGCACCTACTTCGAGCAGATCGTGCGCAGGCCGCCCTACTTCCGATGCCAACCGAAGGAAGTGAAGCTCGGCGTGGCCGCCGAAATCGTCGTCGGCGCCATTCAGCTCATCGGACGGGCACGGCGGGGCGGCACGTCGGCTGTCCTGCACCTGGTGGACGGCGCGTTCACCGATGGCTCGGCGGGTACGAGCTTAGCCTCCCTGATCAGCGCGCTGCGCGACGAGTGGCGAGGCAGCGGCGAACTCGGTGCGATGGAGAAGTACTACGGCAGAACCCTGGTGGCCTTCCTGGAGTTCGCGGACCGACCGGCAACTGGAGACGTGTCTTGCTGATCAGCCTTGCTTACCGCGTGCCACAGGCGTGCCTGAACGAGGTCTTCGGCTCGGTAACGGCCTATCCGCTCACCGAGGACTTCCTCGAAGCTTGGGAAGCAATCCCGCGCACCGACGGTGCGTGGGGACCTCCGTACGCGAGTCTCGCCCGCGGTCTCACGTCCGCTACCGGCAGGCCGGTGACGCTGTTCGGTGCGCACGACCTTGACGAAACCGAGCGTGCGAACGGGAAACGGATGCTACTGCTCACCGACTCCGGCGAGATGGACTACCGGCTGCGGATCGCGACGAACGCCTGGGAGCGCCACGTCCGAGGCGGCGCTGACGTGACGACCCTCGCACCGCTGCTGCCGGAGCCGGAACGCGCACGCCCGTTCTCCGAATTCATCAGGCTTCGTGAACTGGAGGTTCCGGAAGCCCCCAACTGGGTTTTCCGCACTGGTTTGTGGCAGATCATGCGGGCTCTCGCCGAGCGTCCTCTCGAAATCGACGAGGGCCCGGCGCTCCCGCTGCGCATGGACACCAGCGGTGCATTGGTGGCGTGGCAGGACGAGCACCTCATTGCCAATGGCAAGGGGACCGCGTTCAGCATGCTGCGGATCAGCGGCCGCCTGGTCACCAGGGCCGGCGTCGAGGACCCCGTTCTCTGCTTCGACGCGCATCTGAGCCGGATCTCCCCGAAAGGTTTCTGGTCGAACAACGTGTGGATCGAGCCGGCCGATGCCCGGCTGCCGATCCTGTACCTTCCCATGAAGAACCAGCTGGATAAGGAGACCAACGTCAGGAGGGTGACGCTTCACCCCGCGACCGCGACCATCTACGAGGCGTGCGGACTCGATGCGCTGGACATCCCCGCGGAGTTGCCCGACCGGCCCGGCGCGATCCGGCCGCAGCTCTGGCGCAGTCGCTTCCACACCCTGGGCAGCGGTCCTGGCCCACGTCTCCTGCTGAGGCTGCACGAGCACATTGCAGCCACGTTGCCGCACGTGGTTCCGCTGCGGTATCCGATCGACAAGTCGATCACCCTTGCGAAGAGGATCCTGAAGTACCCAAAGGGCGGCCTGCCAGTCGCCGGAGTCGGGCCGAGCGGGTACAAGCGCGTCACGATCGCCTGCGTCTACCGGACCCCGGACGCACGGCAACGGATGCTCGCCGAGCTCAAGGAGCTCACCGGCGTCTCCGTCGCACCTCAGCACGGTGAACTTCCGTTCGCTGTGAACGAGCGGCTCGACGTCGCTGCGTGCCACTGCCCCGAGCTGCTGGACCACAACACGGTGAACCGTGCCGCTCTGCTCGAAGACCTGCCTCGCAGTGAGGGCGAGGACCACCTCGTCGTGGGGTGGCTGGAGACCGAGTACCACCCCGAGGTGGAGCTCGATCGTGATGCGAAGCCACACCTACGCAGGCTGTTGGGCCACTTGGGCATTCCCAGCCAGTTCCTGGCGACAGAGCCGCTGAACCTGCCGGAGCACGTCGAACCGCGCACTACCGAGCAACGCAAGCACGCCGCGCGGGCCGCCCTGCGCGATCTGCTCAGGTCGGCGGGGGTGCTCGACGGACGGCTGCTCGGGGCGATCGCGGACCCGGAGCTGCCCAGTCCGGTCGACCGCGATGTCCTTCTGGTCGGCGTACATGTGCGAGCGCAACAGGTGGAACGCGGTAGCGGTCCACTCGTGGTGACGATGAGCGCACTCCACATCGACCCCTGGGACCTCGAAGCTTGCCGCGTCCTCATGTACAGCGACAAGAACGGAACCTGGTGTCGGACGGGTGAAGCGATCGCGGGCTTCCACTCCGGTTCGATCGGCACCGCGTGGCTCGGTCGGTCGAAGGAGAAGGCGGAGAGGACACATGCGGAGATAGAGCAGCGGTTGTGCGAACTGGTCACCGGTGAGCTCGCCGACATGCCGGTCGTCCTGTTCATCGACGGGGCGGCTGCGCGCAAGATCTGGCCCGGCTTGCCAAACACGAGACTCGGCAAGGGCCCGTTGCCGGGCGACGTACTACGCGAGCGCGGGAAGGACGTCGCCGTCGTGCGGGTGAGCACCGCTGTGGCGGAGATCGGCAGGCCGGTGACACGGCATGAGAAGGCCAACATGCCGCGCGACTGCAAGCAGCCGGCGGCGCCGGATCGGAAGGTGTACCAGCTGGCAGACAGTCACCTGCCGTCCTGGCTCTTCGCGGGCAGGTCGACCCTGCTCGCGGCGAAGGGCGGAGATACGGGGGCCAAATACACGAGGTGGACGTTGCCCGCCGAAGCGAAGTCGGAACTGCGCAAGCCGTGGCACTCCTACACGGCCAAGGAGATCGTCGTCGTGCATGAGGGATCGTGGACAGCCACCGGTCTGGCCGCTCTGACGGCCAGGCTCTGTGATCAGCCAATCGGGTGGGACGGCCGGACGTTGCTACCCGGCCCGCTGCACCTCGCGACCAGGGTCGACCGCGACCACCCCGACCACCGAGTCTCAGGAGAGGACGAGGTTTGATCAAAACAGTCTCACCATGGTGTCGCGCCCTGTGACGAAGACTCTGTTCGTCATTTTGAGCTTGATCGACCAGCTGCCACCGTGCTGAGCGCCTGTTTCGCCTCGTGATGATCAAGGAGCCGACTGCGTCCTCGGTTCGAACCGAGGAACTTGAACCGACACGTGTTCAGGGACTGCGTTGATCTATATCCCGATCTTGAGAGTTCACCAGTGACCGGCTGCTGTCTAGCAGCGCTGGCCGCCGGACCACTCTCGGCTACTCAACTCGACCCCCGACATGCGGACATCAGCTCTGCCCACGACGGATAGGCTGCGCCGGCGTCGGCAGCCAGCTTCGCTGCGACTCCACAACCCAGGAGTAGCCGTCGACCAAGTCGGTGCTCCCAGACTCCCGGCTGCGAGCAATAGAAGTGGGATCCGCATCGAGAAATGCAGATGCACGAGCTGCCGCCGCTAACGGAACAGCTCAGTTCTCACGCCGGCGTCATCCGCGACTACTTCAGCCGTCATGCGCCGGACCCGCAGTCGGGCACGCGTCCGGAGATCGCGCTCCGACGCCCACTTCACCCTCGCGGTCTTCGATTTGTCGTCGACCAACCGGTTCCGGGCGGGAATCGGCGTCGACGGGTGGATGTTCTCTTGCGTGGCGCGCGCATCGAGGTACTCGTCGACGGTTGCTTCTGGCACTCCTGCCCCGAGCACGGTCACCTGCCCATTGCTAACAGGAGCTGGTGGCGACTCAAACTGCGCGGCATCGCCAGACGCGACCGTGATAGGACGCCGTCTTGGCCGCGATGGGGTGGCTGGTTGTCAGAATCTGGGAGCACGAAAGCGCTGTCGAAGCCGCGACACGTTTGGAGCGTGTCTCCCGTGCGCGAAAGCCGCAAACGCAACCGCCTGATAGCGGCGCGTGACTGCAATCAGCCGGGCGACCTCCGAACACGTTGCATAGCAGGAGGCCAGCAATCGGCCGGTCCTCGTGAACGGCGACATTCCGCACACCAAGGGGAACCGGTCGACTCACCACAGCCGACTCACTCGGACCGCACCCGACTCGTGTCAGCTCCAGCCGCCATGTCGACGTCGCCTTGATTCGGCCCCGACACGGTCCACCAAGCGCGGCGCACCCGGCTCGTGGATCTCCGGTGTGCCGGCCGGCTTACCCGCTCCTTTGACCGGCCGGCACAGCGCCACGTCGACGGAAACCGCCTCAGAGCAGTGGCTTCAGCTCGCACTGGTGCTACCGCACGAGTTCCTGCGGTAGCACCAGGCTTCCCGACACCACCAGGTCAAGCCCGTTGGCTCCAGCATCGCCGGAGAACGGGCTCCGGCCGGTGGAGGCCGTCGTCACTGACTGCGAAGACCTGCAGCAGCACGAGGCAGTCGACCACCGCCGCCGTGTCTTCCGGCACCGCCATCTCGGCCGCCTCAACCACCTCCGGCACCAGTAGCCCGCGAGAGCCTGCGAGGTCTGAGATGGCCTCGTATGCCTGCCCCAGCGCCGGATCGGCCAGAAGGCCCGATTTCTCGACGAACTCCGCCGCACCCGCCGGTGCCGCGAGTCTGCTTTCGATCGCCTTGATGGCCCGGGTCTCGCTGTTCCCCTTCCGGACCAGGTCGGCGGCCTCCTCGACCAGTACCGGCCAGCCTCCGGTGACCGCGAGTAGCAGCTCTTGGCGCTCGTCTCTCGTGAACATCTCACCGTCAAGCGCCCACACGCGCAGCGATGCTCTGCTGTAGCGCCGCAGCGACACCATCCCCACAGAGGTGTCGTGCTCCGACGCTGCCAGGGCTTCCAGCCAAAGTGGCAGCTGCGCCGGCCCGGCGATGATCACCGCCGAGCGGGTAACCCCGCTCTTTTCCGGCCACCGGTTCCTCGCGTCGGTCAATGCCTCCGAACAAGCGTCCGCTCGTGGCTCAAGGGTGAAGAGATCCGTCATGACCACTCGTCGGGTTCCTGGCACCCCCTCGGCGAGTTGGTCGTGAAACTGCGAGCGACGTGTGATGACGGGAACGGTGAACTGTCCTGTGGCGCCGGTCGCCGCCTGGATCGCTCCGGCCACGGCGTCGATACCCGTTGCCACTGAGCCGAGTACGACCCGGACCTGGTTCGTGCGATCACCGAGGATGTCATCCACTTGGCCGGCCGTCAACGGCGAACGCCGCCCACCCCGCAGGGCGAGCCGAGTCTCAAGAGCGATGAACTCTTCTGGGATCGACAGGGTATCCGCCCC
Source organism: Amycolatopsis sp. NPDC098790 (assembly GCF_044759945.1). NCBI lineage: Bacteria > Bacillati > Actinomycetota > Actinomycetes > Pseudonocardiales > Pseudonocardiaceae > Amycolatopsis > Amycolatopsis sp. NPDC098790. Next base: position 156,689 of record NZ_JBIWAI010000002.1, on the reverse strand, counting down.
GGCCAGCTGCGTGTCGACGTCATCTTGGGTGCCAATCATCCTGAGCACGTTCGGGCTGCGGAGGTGCCAGCCACGAGCGTCGTTGTTCGGCGCCAGCACTCCCAAACCGACCATTTCGTGCAGGTAAGCCCGGAAACCTTCCACGTCGAGCTTGCGGAACCCGGCAGCCCACCAATCGAGGCACTCGTCGCGCAGCTGCCGATCCGATAGACGCGAATCGAGACCGTGCTCGTGAGCGTGCTGAGCGAGGACGTTGGCGATCACGTTGTAACGCGGGTCGAGGTGCAACGTGTCGTGGAACGCGTCGCGGATATCCGCCTTGAGGTCAGCGTGCTGCTCGATGACCTCAACGTCCTCCTGCGTGATGATGTACGGCAGACCGCCCTCGCCACGCCGCTGCTGCATGGTCTCCACGAGCCGGTTGCCGAACATCTGGAGCAGGAACGGTTGGTAGGAGCAGAATCCCAGTACGCGGTTGACGAGATCCACCTCGGCGAATACGAACCCGAGCGCGCCGAGGGGCCGCGTCAGCAGGTCCGAAGCGAACTGAGGACGCAGCGGTCCGATGACCGTGGGCCGCTGGGCGAGGTGGCTGAACGGTCCGTTCCGGGCGCTCTTCGCCCAGCGTTGCACCGAATGCAGCCCTGCGAACACCACCTTCACCGCGCTCTCGCTTGCTTGGCCGAGGTCCTTGAGCCTGGTGGTCTGGATGAACGTCGGCGCGTCGGCTTCGAAGAAGCGGTCGGCTTCATCGAGTAGGATCAAGACCCTTCTCTGCGGGTTCTCTTGGACCCAGCGCAGCAAGTTCGCGCGGACCACCTCATGGGCGTCCGTGCGTTGCGGCCTCCGGGCGGAGATGACGCCACGGTCGACCAGCTCACGCTTCAGGTGTCCCCATACGAGGTCGGCGCCGATCCCGGCGTTCCCGGTGATGCCGAGCGTGTCGAGGCTCAGGTAGATCGAAACGTGTTCCCCGGACGTCCGCTGGCGTTCGAACTTCGCTCCCGCGGCGCGGAGCAACGCGCTCTTGCCCAGCCCGCGGCCCCCGTAGACGAGCTGGGTCCCGTCCGGGTCGAGCAAGCTGTCGAGCTCGGCATTGCGCCCGTAGAACATCTCTTGCGCGACCAGCCCTCGCTTGTGGCGGAGGTACGGGTTCACCGAGGAGAACGGCAGCAGCACGCTCATGGCAGCGTCCATCTGACGGTTGCCGTGCGCGGCGAGGTAAGTCAGCGCGGCGTCGTCGAGCACCACGATCGCAGCCTTCCGGCCGACAGTCCTCACGGCGAGCTCCCGACGAGTCTTTGCGCTCATAGTGCCGAAGTGCGCGATCAGCAGACTGCCTTGTGCGGGATCCTGGTCGGCGTGGCTCAGCAGGAGCTCCGCCCCCGGCTGGCCCCAAGCGAGCAGCACGCGCAAGCGGCGGTTGAGCTTCGTTCCGAATGCGGGCACCAGTGCCTTGCCCACCACGTCGACTTCGGTGATGTCGATGAACCGGCGATCGCGCCACGGCTTGAGGTCGGGCAGTTTGTCGATGCGCCGGGCCTCGATACCCGCCAAGCGCAGCGCCGGCAGGAGCTGCTCGCGTTCGCTGATGTTCCCGCGTTCGCGGGAGCGTGTGATGTCCCGCCACCCGGCGAGCGCCTGGGCGACGACCTCCGGCTCGACGATCCTGGAGAAGTCGAGCACCGGCGTCGAGCTCAAGCTGCCGCGGTTGCGCACCACTCCCAGCAGCTTCTCCGTAATGCCGTCGGGAAGGGCTTCAGGAACGGCGGGGAAGAACTGGGTCAAGTCATCGCGCTGCTCGACGTGGGGCGGGGGTTCCCCGATCTCCAGGAAGTAAATGAGTTCTTCGGCGGTGGACAGCTGACCGTCCCGGATGAGGCGGGTGACGCGATCCACGGTCTCGCCGTCCGCGGTACCGATCTTCGCGAGCCGGTCCTCGAGCCGCCGTCCCGCCTCCGACCGGTAGCGCGGCAGCAGCTCCGCCACCTCGTCGAGGGTGCGGCGCACGGCCAGCAAGTCGCGACCGCCGAGCCGGTTGGATGCGTCTTCGAGGCGGCTGGTCAGCTCGCCGTCCTGCTCGTCGGTGACTTCACCGTTGAGCCGCGCACGACGCAGCTCCGTGGTCAGCTGGTCGTGGAGCTCACCGAACGATTCCCGGCTGACGTTCTCCGCGTTGCGCACGGTAGCCGCGTCGCCGGAGAGGTCCGCCCGCGATCCGTCGGACTCCACGAGAAACCCGTCCTGGGCAGCCTCGATGGCGAAGTTCGCGGCGTCGAAGTTCTGAGCCTTGGTGAGGGCCGTTATCGCTGCGCTCCAGCTCCGCTGCGACGCGACGACCAGGTCTTCGATCTCAACGGTGTCCGGGACACTGACCTTCCCCAGAACGTGATCGACCGACGAGTGGGGCACCTTCAGCAGGTCGACGGACAACGCCAGCGCAGGCGAGGGCTCCCGCCCCGACAACGGGAGCCCTCGCTCCAACAGGTCGAACGTGGCAGCCATCACCCGGGCACCACCTCGTGCCGCAGCCGCGATCATCGGGTCGTCGTGCTCCCCGCGTGCGGCGAACGCCGCGAGCACGGCGTCCCGTCGGGCCAGCATCACGGCGCGCATGTCGGAGACCTCGCCGGCACTCCACTCGCCCGGCCGGCTAGTTCGCCCCACGGATACAACGGACTCCGCCCAGCCCGTCAGCGCCTGGAGCGCCTCGCTGGCCAGATTCTCCAAGTCGCGGAGACCCGCTCCTTCGATCGATCTCCCGCTGTTCCCCTTGAACTTGCGGTCGAGGACCGCGATCTGTTCCTTGACGAACGTCGGGTCTCCGAGCTTCCGCGCCAAGTCGAGGACCGTGTCGACCGCTTCGCGGTCGTCCTTCGCCGCAGTGGTCAGCGGCTTGCCGAGCAGGCCGTCCGGCGCCAGCCACCGCTTGGCGATGTCCGTGGCGCGCTTGAACCGGAGGGTACGCGGGCGGAGCACGCCCTTGGCAGCTTCCGCCCGGTCGGAAAGCAGGCGTTCGACCTCGGTGACGTCGTTGAACACCTCCAGCGCGGCCGAACCGGCGAGCACTCCGCGCAGGGCACGCTTGCCGACCTCGTCCGCGACCTCCGAGAGGTTCGGCTCCACTCGAGCGGCCACCTCGGCTAGCAACGCACCCGCCAACGGCGCCCCGGTCACCAACGCGGTACGAACGAGTGCCGGTACGGCGACGAGGAGGGACGCGGTCTCGGTGAGCGCGACGCCGGTGTCGAGTGCGTCGAGCTCCGAACGCAACGCGACCGCGCAAGCACCGTTCTCACTACGCACCACGGAAGCCAGGGCAGCGACGCGGAGCACCGACAACGGGGTGACCGCCGGCTGTGCGGAGCGCTCGATCAGTGCCGCGGCCATTCCGAACCGGGAGGCGGAAACGAGGTGGGCGATCGCCTGAGCGGTCCGGAAGTCTTCCGTGCCTGGCGAGCCGGTGCGGCCGTCCAGCACCACGTCGGCCTCCGCCGGTGTGGGCACATTCACGGGCGTGACGACCGGGGCTGGTTCTGCCGGATCGGCCCCGGTAAAGGATTCGAGAGCAGGAGCGGCGGATAGGTGGTCCTTTACCGGCTCAGCTGGCGGACACTCATCGCCGACCTGCTCCGTCGCCGCCCGGGGTTCCTCCTGGCTTCCTGCTTCCTCGGTGTCCGTCGACTCCGCGACCTCGAGCGCTTGTGCCTGGAGAGCAAGCAGCGCCAGCTCCGGACGAGCCGCCGTCAGTTCGTGCACCAGAGCAAGACGCCGCGTGTCATCGACATCGGAAGCCGCCAGCTCGTTCAGGTGGACGAGAACGCCGGCGTCGGCTCGGCTCCCCGCACTCCAGGGCTTCTTCGCCAGCAGGTCGGAGATGCTCGTCCGAGCCTCGCGCAGCAGGCTCGCCAGAGCGGGTGACCGGTCCGGTGCCCGCAGCCGCAACACGGCCACCAAGCCCTCCCGGAGGGACTGCTCGCCTGCGTCGGAAGCCAACCGCTTGATGGCTTCGTCGACGGACGTCAGGCTGGCGTCGCCCGCGCGCACACCTGCCGTTGCCAGCGCTGCGAGCACGACTTCGAACGACTGACTGGCGTGGGCAATGGCGGCGATGTCCTCGGAAACGGGTCCGCGGTGATCGTGCAACGCGGAGACGAGCCGTTGCGCAGCGGTCAGGGCGTTTCGCAGGTCGGCTTCGAGGTCGTCGCGCATGCTGCCCAGGTCTTCGAGCGAGAGCGATTTGCCGGCCGATTCGCCGGCTTCGGTGCCTTCGGCGGCGCCAGCGGCTTCCTGGCCTGCGAGCTCGGCGAGGTCCTCGTGGTTCGCCACGATCCCATTCCCCCTTGCGATCTGGTAATCGGGTGAAATGTCGACCACGTCCTGTGCGGCGCGCGCGATAGCGGCGACTTGTTCGTCAGTGGTTCCTGCAGGGGAGAACCACTGTTGCCGAGTACTCCAGAGCCAGCTTCGGGCATCCCGGATGGAGGCGACTCCGTCGGCCCACACGGCGGCTCGCGCGAGTCCCGGCCCCGCTTTCGCGATGACCTCGTCCGCAGATTCGGGCTCGGTTCCGAAAACGGCGCGCAGCAAGTGTTTCCGGATACCCACGGTCAGCTGGACGATCGCGTGGCGCTGCGTGTGGCCGTGGTGCCGCCGGAGCAAGGTGGCCACGTCCTGCGACAGGGCGGGGGTGATCTTCCGCGGACGCAGCTTGAGGCCGAGCGGGTGCAGCACCCGCTCGCGGTCGTCGAGCGAGATGTCGTTGAGCGCCCAGCCGATCTCGTCGCCGGTCAGCTGCGACACCGCGGCCGCCAGTGGATCACCGCAAGCGCTCAGCACGTCGGAGAGCCGCTGTAGCGCGGCGTCCAGAGCTTCGTCCTGCCCGGACCGGTAGCCAGAGGGATACCTGACGGGATACGGATCTCGATCATCACCGTGGTGGCAGGAATGCCGATGACGTCGGGCGACCATGATGCCTCCGAATGCGAGGAGAACGGCGAATGCGAGAGAACGGTGGGGTGCAAAAGCGCGGTGCTTCGTCGGCGCCTCAGTGCTTCTTGGGCCGTGCGTAGGTGAAGTGCTCCGGGAGTTCCGCTGGACCGTCGTACCCTCCCGCCGCCCAGTCCTCCCGGTAGGCCTGTCGTGCTTTTTCCGAAGCACGCCTGCCGCTCTTGCGCAGATCACGCAAGTGCGGCGTTATCGGGCTTCTCCGCACCCACTTCTGATCCAGCCCGGCGCGCGTGGACGGCTTCGACCGCCGCGGCTGGCCTTCCCGCACCGTCGGCTCGTAGCGGACCACCGGGATCACCTGGTCACCCGGTACCGGTGGGTAAGCCAGGTTTCCAGCGGCGTCGACACTCCCGTCGGCGACGCGCAGCCGGCCCGACGCGACCAGGTCGTCGACGACATCGGCGAGTTCCCATGGCACCTCACGGCCTGCTTCACACCCGCCGTGCACGAGCGTCGGCAACGTAGTACGGGCGACCACGGCGCACCCGCGCTCATCCAGCAGACCGAGAGTCCGGATGGCGAAAACCACTCGCTGCGCCAAAGTGAGCCGGCCAGATCGGCGTGCTTCCTCGGACCACTGCTCCGGCCCGATCAGCCGGGCCTCCCCAGGAGCGGCGGCAGCTCGGAACGGCTTGGACTCGACGGGGATGATGTCCCTCGTGAGAGCCCGCGGGTCGTAACGGTGGTCGATGGTGAAGCCTTCCACCTCGACCGGTTTTTCGAGCAGAGTCGTGTTCACCTGCACCTTGCTGCTGCCGTGAGCCCACCGGCAGGAGAGCAGGAGCCCGGGGAAGAACTCCCAGACCGGCCAGGTCACCTCACACAGCCGGGGTGTCGCGAACAGCTCGACTTGCACGTGCTGCCGCTCGTGGGTCGCGTCGAGGTCCCGGCCGTCGTGATCGAGGACGAGCCGTACCCGGACCCCGGTGTCGACACCAGCCGATCGCATACGGACGGCTACGCGCTCAGGCACCGGCAACCAGCCTTGCTCCAAGTGCTTGGCCCGGAGCGCGAACTCCCAGCTGCTCTGGCTGTCGGTGACCACGAGGTCGGAACCGAAATCATCAAAGCTTTCGGGGACGTTCGGCGCTTCTGGTGCCGGCTCCTCCTCCGCGCTCACGTCCAGACCTTCAGCCGGCCCGAGAACCTGCACGCTACCTCGCCAGCCGAGGCCGAGCGCGTCGTCGGGATCGATTCGCGCGAAATCACTGCCCGGGTGCTCGGCGCGCCAGACCCCGCCCCCTTGCCAACGGTCGTCGAGCCGGAGGTGGACCCCGTCTCGCAGCAGTCCGGTCGCCTCGTCGCCGTCCCTCGCCACGTACTGTGTGACAACGGTGTTGAAGTGGCACACCGCGGCCGGGTACTTCAGTTCGTTGAGCCGGTCGCCCGCGTCTTCGATCTCCTCCAACAGCCGACCGACCGCGGTGTAGCTGACGGTGCGTCCCGAAGCCCAGCGCCCCCGCCGGGACGGCAGCGGGCTGCGGTGCAGCTGGGCAAGCAGTGCATGCATGTCCTCCCCGCCCAGCGGTCCGCGATCGTCGAATCGTGCGGAGTAGGCGCGACGGCTGAAGGCGTAGTCACCCCACATGTGGAGCAAAGGTTCCCTGGACGGATCGCTGAGGCTCACCAACGCGGCGCGAATCGTCCGCATGATCCCGAACAGTGCTGCTTGGTGCTCCTCGGACCCGGCGCCGTCACCCAGGAGATTGCCGAACTGCATCGGCAGCGCGGCGCTCATCAGCTGGCTACGCCCGCGGGTAAGCAGGTACTGCACGTACAGGGCGCGCTCGTCGAGGTCTGCTTGCGCTCGTGATTCGTACTGGGCTTCGACGACCAGGTGGCCCTGGTGGTTCAGCACACGCTGTTGCCGACGCAGCCGCGCGAATTGCTCCCTGGTGCGCGACAACCCGCTGCCGAACGCGTTGAAGTCGACCACCAGACGCTCCCGGAGCACGGGCGGCGACAGTTCGTCGATCTCGCCGGGCCCGACCGCGCCCGCCGGAGCGCCGGACAGCCAATCGGGGAGGGCGCCACCGGGCCCCAGTTCCCGGTGAGCACCTTCCTTGTAGACCACTTCGGCGAACAGCGGGTCCGCACCGGCCACAATGTTCACCATCGCGCCGACGGGAAGTGTCTCGGTTGTGGATCCGACGTCGATCCCCGGGAATCCGAACAGTTCGACCTGGCCGCCGACGTACCCGCCAGCGACCAGGTCGAACCCGAAGTAGGCGGCGTTGAAGGCCACGTTCACGTGCACCGGCGTCGCGCGCGCCTCGACCAACGCCGCCAAGTACCGCTGGAGACGCTCGAAATCGACGACGGGTGTTCGCTCGGGACCCAGGATCATTTGCGGCGTGATCAGCGGCTCGTGGACGTACGGCTCCCACGGACCGGTTTCGTCATCCCGGTCAAGTAGCGGAGTGTCGTGCCGATCTGCCGCGCCGGGGGGCGTGCTCGCGATCGTCATACCAGTACACCTCCATTCCTCTCCCGGTTCACCGGCCTCCATCGAGCCTGGTCCTGAACAACACGTTCGAGTTCCGCCAGGCAAGCCAACGCGGCCTGCACCTGCGCCAAGGTGACCAACGGGTCGACACCGAAGTGGCGCGACGAGGTCAGCGCCGCCGGTAGCCGGACCTGGGTTCGCGTTCCCGGATTGAAGAACGTGTCCTCACCGCGCAACGCACGATGGATATTCCGAGGGTGCACACCGTGCGGCGCCGCGGTCAGCATCCGGAACACCTGCTCCTCGAGGCGACGGCGTCGGTAGGCCACGTCCGCGGCGCCGTTGCGTCGCTTCCAAGGATCCGAGTTGAGCACTTCTCCTGTGCGGGGCTCGGTCTCGGTCAAGGGTATTCCCGCGTGTTTCCAGCACGCGGAGCAGCGGTTGCCCGCGTGCGTACAACAGTCAGCGGGAACCTCGGCGCCGAAGTAGTCGGCCAGCAGCTCGTTGGCGCAGACGGTGTCCTTTTCGAAGAAGTTGTGCAGTAGTCGTACCTCCTCGAGTGCGCGCTCACGGCCTCCGGAGATGACCGCCTCGAACTCGGCCGGCACCGACGGCAACCCGGTCACCCGGATTCCGGTGACCACCCCCCGGCTCGGCGCCGCCGAAACGTCCAGCAGGCCACGGTCGTGGAAGTCGGAAAGCAGCTGCCAGGTCGCCGCGGCGTCCTCGGACAGCTGCCGGTATCCCGCCACGTGACTGGCCAGCATCGCGTCGAGCGCGGTGATGGACAGCTTGCCGCGCCAAAGTGCCTCGACTCCGCTTCTCCGGACCGGGAGAGCGAGGACAGCCTTGATGACCGACATCTCCAACGGGTCGGTATTGGCTGGGACCATCGGAGTGACGGCAACCTCGCCGGTCTTCACGGCGCAATAGGGCGGGAAATCCCCGAGATCCTCGACCGCGCCGAGCGTGGCGAGAGCGGTCAATGCCCGCAGGACGCCGGCGCGGTAAGACTCACCGGTGTGGCGTCGGCGGGCGTCCGCTTCGCGAAGCCTCCCTTCTGCGACGTCCTCCGCGAGAAAACCGTCTGCGAGGAGTGCCGCGTCCACTACTCCGCGGCTCCTGAGGACTGCAGCCGCCATACGGCGTAGCAGGGGTGCGGGAAGGTCGGCGCCAGCCATGAACCGGGCTGTCCGAAGCCCCCGGCTGGTCAAGAGCGCGAGGCCGACATTGGCTGCCACGGGCTCTTCCCCGTCGGAGGCGGACTTGCTCGGCCGTCCCGCGGCGTCGCGCCCGGCTCGTCCGATCTGCTGGTACAACGCCGCGATGTCGGTGGGTGCCGAAGTGCAGAAGACGGTCCGGACGTCGTCGCGGTCGACACCGAGCCCGAACGCGGACGTCGCCACGATCACCAGTGGCGCGAACCCCTCCTGTCCCTTGCAAGGTGCCTCACGGAACTGCGTCATCACCGAGGCCTTCTCCGCCTCCGTGAGACGACCGTGGAAGCGCAGCACACGGCTTCCGGCCTCGCCGAGGTAATCGCGGAGGTGGGCGTGCATCCCCGTGACTTCACGCACGGTCAAGCAGTAGAAGATGGCATGGCCGTCCAACCGGTCGACCACTTCTTCGGCGAGCAGCGCGGGCCATGCAGGCTGGGCCCGGTCGATGCTTCGCCGGAAAATCGCCAGTTCGGGCCGAATGGGGTTGTCTCGAATTGTGACCAGCACACCGGTCGCTGCCTCGGCGCTCTCGTCCGCCGCGTCCGGCTCCAGCCCGAACACGCTCGCGCGGAGTTCCGCGTGAACGACACGGTTGGCCGTCGCCGTGAGCGCTGTCACGGGTAGACCGTATTCGGCCCGCAGCTCGGCCAAGAGGCTCAGGGCCCGGGTCATCGCCGGGCGGAAGTCGTCCCATTGCACCACGGTGTGTGCTTCGTCGATCGCGACCCGGCTCACGATCCCGTTGGCGACCGCGCTCCGGACTAGCTCGCGGAACCGGCGCTGGCACAGCCGTTCCGGGGACACGTAGACCATGCGAATACCGTGGTCGACGCGGCCTTCCAGCTGTTCGGCCACCTCGGTCTTTCCCGCTCTCGAGCTGGACTCGCGCAACGGTGCGACCAATGCGCGCACGGCTCCGCCGATGCTCCGGTTCAACGCGAGGGCCTGGTCGTGCATCAAGGCCACGAGGGGTGAGACGATGATCGTGACGCCGGGGAGCACCAATGCGGGCAGCTGAAAGCAAAAGCTCTTGCCCGCCCCGGTGGGCAACAACGCCAGGGCGTTCCGCCCGGCCGCCACCGCACCGATCACCTGTCGTTGGGCGCGGCGGAGCTCAGCCGGCTCCTCGGACAACTTCAGCAGGCCACCGATGGACTCCGCGCGGCGGAGCACCTCGGCCTCCAGGGTGCCCGCGCTCCGGTGCTGCCCCACTTCCTCCGGTTTCATGGCCAGTTCACGAATGCGCAGGGTGTACGGCAGGACGGTGTGCACGGACAGCGCTGCCTCGGTGCACAACTCCGCGGCACGCTCGGCCGTCAGGAGCCCGTTGTCGGCGAAGAAGCGCCAGATCCGGGACCAGCCGTCGGCCATCGTGGTGACGTTGCCACCACCGCGTTCCCCGGTCTTGGGATCGTCGCGAAGCAGCCCGTCTCCCAGCGAGCCGAGGAAGGTCCGCCGGTAGGCGCGGCGGATGGCCGTCGCGCCGGCCAGCTTGCGGTCGCTGATCACGACCACTCCGCGATGTCGCTCAGAGCGGATCAGCCGGCCGATCGCCTGCCTGACCTGCAAGGCTGCGAGGGGCAGGTAATACCGCTCGGTCGCCACCGCTTCCGGGTCCTCCAGACGCCGGCTCTCGGCCCGCGCCGCGACCGCGGCGCGGCGCGCTTCGACCAGCGGTGCTCCGAACGGCGCGAACGGCAGCTTGTTGACCCACACCAAGCGCAGGCGCTCTTCGTCGGCAACGTCCACGCCTTGCCAGAGGCCTTTCGTTCCCACCAGGAACCCGCCACCGGCCGACGGGTCGGTGAACTTTTCGACACTGCGGGCATTGCCGAGCACCAGTGATGAATGCACCGGCGTCTCGAGGGCGTTCCGGCGCAGGTTGGATGCGAGGTGTTCGGCGATGCCGCCCGCCGTCGACCGGGCGGTGGTCAGCACCAGACCTCCACCGTCGAAGCCGCCTCGGTGCGGCTCCCCCGCCGCCGGGCGGATCATCTCGCGCGAATACCCCGCCAGCTGATGGGCGACCGTGCGCATCGCCGCGTCCCCCTGTTCAGACCAAGAGGGGAAATCCGAGAAGCAGACCAGCTCCACCTGCCGGCGGAGATCGAACGGCGTGCTCAGCTCCAGGGCCGGGAGCGTGGCGGGAAAACCGAGACGCGAACGCAGGAACGCCCAATCACCCGCGACGGTCAGGGTGGCGCTGAGGTAGAAGGTCCGCGCACACGCGCTGGTGAACTGCCGCCACGCCGGTTCGGCCGGGAGCTCGATCGGGCTCGTCGCGATCTTGAACCGGTAGTGCCGGAGCTCCCCCCGCAATTGTGCCAGTTCCTCGGCGTACACCAGCCGGTTCGACGTTCCCGGTGGCAGGGGCCCCAGTTCGCCCGCCCCGGCCTGCAACGTCTCGTCGTCGATGTCGTCGTCGATGTCGTCGGCCTCGAGCACATCGTCTACCGGCAGGTCCTCGTCGATGGCCTTGCCCGCCACGGTCGCAGCTGTGACCTCGACGATCAGGAGATCGTCCAAGTCAGCGCAGACCCCGTCCAGTTTCTCCGTCAGGTCGGTGGCCCGGGCGAGCAACGCCTTGATCCGCTCGGCCTCGAAGAAGCCCAGATCCCGCTCGTCGACGTCCAAGTACCACCGCACCGTCGAAACCACGTTCCCCAGGAGCTTGCGGAGCCTTCGCAGGAGGCCAGTCACCTGACGGGCGGCCGCGACCCCGGCCTGTCCGGCGTACGCGCTGGCCAAAGTCACCGCCCGGGAACCAAGGAGGACACCGGCGCCGGTCCCGCGGCTGTCGAACGCGCGCGAGACGACTTGCGGAAGTTGTTCGTGGTCCAGGAAAACCGACAGCGCGTCGACGGCGGCCCGGACGCGACCGCCGTCGGCACCGGCGACCGAGCGGCTCCAGACCACCAGCTCGCTGTGGACGTCTTCCACGGCCGCGTACTCGACGTCGCTGGTGAGGGCCGACGTCGCGGCGTCTTCGAGCTGATGGGCTTCGTCGAGGATCAGCATCAGATCGGCACCCGCGGTGCGGACGTGCGCGAGATGAGCGAGCAAGAGGGCGTGGTTGGCGATCACCAACCGATGCGACGACAGTGCTTCGGCAACCGTGTCGGTGTGCACGGCGAGCGTCGTGTTCGCGCCCGCCGCGTAGTCGCCGTTCGCCGCCTGGGACAGGGATCGCAGCCATCCAGGCACTGCCCCTCCGCCATAGGCTGCGAAGAAAGCGGGAAGATCGACCGGGTCCACCGATCGCGCTGTCCACGAAGCTGGGGCCTGCGGTGACGAGAACAGCCTGAGCAGCAGGTAAACGAGCAGCTCCCGGTAGCGGTTCTTGGCTAGGAAACGGCTTCGAACCTGGTGTCCGTGCCCGCCGCCGGGCCAGCCGAGCGCGGTCGCCTCGGCGAGAGCCGAGACCAAGCCACGGAGCGACAGCCGGTTGGCCTGCCCTTTGACCACGTCCGTGCTTGCGACCAGGCCGGGCACCGTGTCTTCGAACCGCACGACGTCGTCGGCCAGCTGCCCCTGCAGCTGCTTGGTGTACGTCGCGATGATCGACGTCCGCTTCGAGGTGCCCGACAGCCAGTCGAGGGACGCTGACAGAACGGCGTAGCTCTTCCCGGTTCCTGTCGGGGCCTCGATGAGGGCACTCGTCCCGCGATCCGCCCAGCGGTGCAGAGCAGTGGTCATCTCGTCCTGCGCAGGCCGGCGGGCCGCGCCTCGGCCGTGGGACAGGGTCGCGAGGGCGTGCGCGTCGACCCGCCCCGAAGCGCCGCGCAACTCGGGTCCCACTTCGAAGGCGGCAGCGGTCTGCACCCGTGCGCGGCGCGGCCGGTGGTCGGCGAGCAGCCGGGACAAGGTCGCCGCCACTTCAGCGTGTCCGTGGCCTCGCGGAGTTGCCGTCCCTTCGCCTCGGCTTCGCGCAGCCAGCCGCCCCACGAGCGACCACGCGGGTGAGTCCGCGCACGCGGAAGCCACGAGACCCCGGAGATCATCGGGCCACCCCGCGACCGTGTCCGCGGCGCGCATAAGCACGCGGGCCAGGAGCGCGCAGTCGTCACTCGCATCGTGCCAGCGCAGATCGCTGTGCGAGACACCGAGGTCTGTGGCCAGCGGGCTCAGCCGGTGCGTGCGGGTGTTCGGCCACAGCGCGAGGGCCAAGTAGTAGGCGTCCACCAAGGTGTGTTCCGGCGGCTTGACATCGGCGCGCCGGAAGGCGTTCTCGAGGAGGACGAAATCGGACTCGGTGCCATTGTAGGCGACGAGCGAATCAGCTCCTTCGCAGAAGCCGGCGAACTCCTTGAGCACATCAGCCGCGGGGAGCCTGTTCTCGGCGTGCCGCTTCGCGACTTCCGCCGAGGTGAACTCCCAAGTGGCGTCCGGCAGTTCAACGTACCGGGAGAAGGAATCCCCTTGGGCCACCCAGGCATCATCCGTGCCGATGCGGCGTGCCCCGATTTGGTAGATGCACGTCTCGGTGTACGGCTCAGCGGCGATCGGCCGAACCATCGAATCCACATCGACAACGACAGCCCGCAAGATGTCGGCACCTGGGGCGGCCGGCTCTGTTGGTTCTCGCGGTTCCGCGGAATGACCGACGAGAATCCGGCCACCGGACTCCACGAGGGCGCCTGCCGCGAAGGCCCTATCCAGCAGCTCGGAAAGGACGCGGGGCCGCATCCGGAACCGCTGTTGGACCAGCATCGTGATACCGGCCCGGTCGAGTGGACCGTCTTGCCGAGCAAGCAGATCGACGAGCCTGCGGACATCAGGCGGGAGTGCGGCGCCGGTTGCGCCAAGCGTGTCCCGATCGGCCCCCGCTGCCATCCGTTCCTCCTCTGAACCACGCGATTCGACCCTGCTCCCCTCGCTGGGGGTATTCCGCCACTGTCCGGACCACATGTAGATCGCCACAACCGGTAGATCGTTTCAACCCGCCAATCACAGTTCAGTCACGCCCGAACTCGCGCCGCACCGTGCAACAGTGCCCTACGAACAAGCGGTGTTCTAGCGCACCGGCGGGACACGGTGAAAACAGCGACGGAGCGGTCTCTCCCGAGTAACGCTTGGCGTGGCGAACAGCTGAGCAACCCCTTTCAGCAGCATTCGCGCGCCGACATAGTGGCCGAGAGCCGGCCAAGCCGGGGACTTCGGTGGTAAATGACATCTTTTTGTCTACTTCCGCGGAACTGGCCGCACGCTCGTCCCACATTCGCCGCAAGATCACCCCTTCGGCCGATCGCAAGATCCCTACCAGCGGCGATACGTCGGGCGCAGGACACGTACGCGCGGCTCCCAGACCTCGTGGGCGGCCAGTCCCGGCGTTGGCTCGCACTTCTTGTCGGTAGGCAGCCCCATACTGGCGCTGTTAGTCCCGGGAGCGGACGCGACAACTGTCCAGGCAGGGAGGGTCCTGTGACCAAATCGAGCGCCCCGCCAGACCAGTTACAGCGCTGGTGGCGGCAGGTCATTGCGAGCGATTGGGCAGCTTTTTCGCAGCACAACGACCTGGTTCGTGAGCGGTACTCCGCATTGCTCGCCGCGCTCGAGGAGCTGAGCACCCGCGGCCCCCAGTCGACGCTGAGCGAGATCGGGGAGAGGCTGCGCGCGGTCGGGTTCCAAGATCCGCTGACCAACGTCGAACTGCGTGATCTGCTGGACCAGCTCGCCCAGTGGGAGTTCGCGAAGCCGTTCCGCGACTTCGCCGCTCCACTGCGGAACCTCCATGGTGTCATCAGCCGGCAGGAGGCCTGGGCGCTGACCCGCCGGGGCCGCGCGATCGTCGCGGCCGTCCGCACGGCGGTGCTCTCCGCCGATCGCGCGCTCCAGCTGCCGAGTCGGCTGCTGGACAGCGTCGAAGACACGATACGGACGTTGCTCGGGCACGCCGGAAACCAGGACGAGCACGGGCTGCTCGACGCCGACCTGGGCAACGTCGAGACCCGCATCGCGGAACTCCAGCGCGTCACAGCCGACTTCTACGACGCCCTCGGTCAGCTAGTCCAGTCGGACGTGACGAAGGACGACGTCTTCGACGGCAACCGCGACCGGGTCGTGGAAGCGCTTCGGCAGTTCGCCCGAGAGTACGACCGAGCGTTCGTGCGCGTCGGCTCCGCCCTCGAGGCTCTGCGGCAAGACGGCCACCAGCACGTTGTGCAATGCGCTGTCAAGCACGCCGGGCTGCTCGATCCAGCCGCGCAGCAGCACTGGGTGACCGACCGGGTCGCCCTGATCTCCGCGCTGGAGGCATGGTTCGTGCCCGGCGGCAGTGTGCACCGACTGGTCGAATCGGCGTATGGGGCGGTGAACACGCTGCTCAATGCGGTCGATAGGCGGTACAACGCTCGGCTGCGCGGCTCGGATCTGGCGGTGGACTTCCGGCTGCTCGCCCAGTCCTTGCACCGGCAGCCGGACGATGATGCGGCCCGGCAGGTGTATGCGGCGGCTTTCGGGGATTGGCCCGCGTGGCACGTCGTATCTGGTCCGACCGAGGAGGACGTCGAACATGCCACCAGCGCCGCAGCCGGCCAGGCCCAATTCGGCGTGGATCTGACGCTTCGCGAGCACGAGCGGCACGGCCCAGCGGGTGGCCGCCCGCGCAAGGTCGTGGATGCCGGCCCGCAGCGGAAAGCGGCCTTGGCGGATGCTG
This sequence comes from Amycolatopsis sp. NPDC098790, assembly GCF_044759945.1. Taxonomy (NCBI): domain Bacteria; kingdom Bacillati; phylum Actinomycetota; class Actinomycetes; order Pseudonocardiales; family Pseudonocardiaceae; genus Amycolatopsis; species Amycolatopsis sp. NPDC098790. Next base: position 141,358 of record NZ_JBIWAI010000002.1, on the reverse strand, counting down.
CCGCCCAGGCCGAACACCGACGGCGCTGTGCCGCGGCCCTGCTGACTCCGGGAGAGGTCGGGCTCGAGCACTTCGCGGGCCTCGACGGTGAGACGGCTGCCGTGCTCTTCGACACGATCCAGCTCGCCTTGGACATGGTGGAGTCGGCGACAGGAGTCGGGCAGGCCGAAGCGGACGAGGCCGGCGTGCTGGTGAGCGTGCGGCTGGCCGGCCGCGGCGAACAGGTCACCGTGCCGCTGGCCGAAGGCGAGCTGACCGCGCCGCGGCTGCTGGTCACGGTGGTCCCGGCCGGGGCAACGATGCCGAGCCCGGAACCGCCGGCCACCGGCCGGCCCAGGAGGGTCGCATGAGGCACGACACCCTGCTCCACCCGGATCTCGCCGAGAGCGCACGGGTCCTGATCGCGCAGGGCAGGCTGCTTGCCGAGCGGGAGCCGGAGCTGTACCGGAGCGCGAGCCGCGGCCGCGCCGAGCTCGCCAGGTTCTTCCACACCGAACTCGGCTGGACGCTGGAAGTGCTCGAGGCCGCGGACCTGATCCGGCTGCACAAGCGCCGGGAGGACGTCCCAGGCGCACGCGGCTTGCGAATCCGTCGCGAGGGACAAGACCCGGTGCCGGCGTCGCAGCTGGTGTTGGTGCTGTCTGCCCTCGCCTGCGAACAGCTGTGGCGACGCCCCCGGATGACCCTGAACGACCTGCTGCAGTCGGTGGCGCAGGTCTGCGCGACCGACAGCGAGAGCAACCTGCTCCCGCGGTTTCCCGTCGTGCCCGGTGACGGGGTGAGCAAGCAGGAGGCACACCGCAACCGGCACAGCCTCGTCGACGCGCTGCGCCTGCTGCAGGCCGATGGGACCATCGCCGTCGACCGGTCGCTCGACCAAGCCGCCGGTGATGGTGGTGACGCGGTGGTGTCCGCATCCCGGGACCGCTTGACCGCGAAATTCTCCTCGCTTTCGCCGTCGCTGCTCAACCTGGCGCAGCTGCCGCCCCGCCGGCACGCCTCGGCCTTGGCCACCGACCGGATCACCGAAGACGACGAGCTCCCCGACGACCAGGACGAACCCGACCTCGCTGAAGGCCCCGAAGCCCGGCGCGCCGCGCGGAGTGAGATCACCCGGCGCCGGCTGCGGGCGATGCGACGGCTGGTGGACGACCCCGGCGTCGACCCGGTGGCCGACGACTACCTGCAGTCGTCCACCGGCCGCAGCCGTGCGCTCAGCGTGCTGCACGCCCTCGGCCTGGTGGCCACCGTGCGCCATGACTGGTGGCAGGTCAGCGACCCGTCCCAGCTGGGCAGCACGCTCGACTTCCCGAACGGCAGGCGAAACGAACGTCAGGCCGCGCTTGCCCTGCTCCGGCACCTGAGCACCCGGGATCCGACGCTCGACGGACGCGAGCGCTTTGTGGCGATCGAGGAGATCGTCACGTTGTTCGAACAGGTCAGGGAGGACTTGCCACGTTGGGCGGCGGCCTACGGCGGGCAGCTCCGCGCGCTGGCCAAGGCGGCGGCGAACGGACTCGTCGACGCGGGTTTCCTCGTGGCCGAGCCGGCCGACGATGTCCCGGAATCGCGGTGGCGGCCCACTCCGGCGGTGCGGATGTGGCGGGTCAGGCTCCACATCGCCTCCGGGGCAGACAGTGCGCAGAGAGCCGTGAGTCCCACCCTTTTCGACGTCCCGGAAGGAACCGTCTGATGCCTACCGCACCTCAGACCGACCACGGCGCGCCGGCCGTGACCGGGCGCTGGCAGCCGACCCGCGCCGGCGTCCTCAACAGCTGGAAGTGGGCCGACGAAGAGTTCCACTTCGCCGACGGCTGGCTCGCGTTCATCGGCCGCAACGGATCAGGCAAGTCGCTCACCGCATCGCAGCTGGTAACCGTCCTGCTGGACGGTGACACCTCCCAGACGGCATTGAGCGTGTCCGGGCGGGCCGCCGGCACGCTGCTGAACAGGCACACCGACAACCGCGACCGGGAGGACAAGACCGGGGTCTGGTGGCTCGAATACGGCCGGACCGAGCCGCACACCGGCCGGACGGAGTACCTGACGACGGGCCTCTGGCTGCGCTCGTCCGGCCAGGCACTGCTGCGCGCGTTCTTCCTTGTCCCCGGCCGGGTCGGAAACGAACTCATCCTGCACGTCGACCGCAACCCGGCCGGCATCGACAGCGTGGCCGAACAGCTCGCCGCACACGGCGGCGAGTTGTTCACCGACGCGCCGCGGCTCAAGCCCAAGGCGGCCGCACACCTGAGCACCATCGGAACCGAAGCCGGCTACCGGACCGCGGTCCGGACGCGGGTCTTCGCGCCGCTCGACGAGATCCAGTACGACGCCCTGCTGAGCGTCCTGCGGACACTCCGCAGCGTCCGGACCGCGGAAAAGATCTCGGCCAAGGACATGCTCACCGTGCTTACCGGCGCGCTGCCGGCGCTCGACCAGACGCGGTTGACCGAAATCGCATCGGCGATGCAGCGCATCGCCACGCTGGAAACCCAGCTGGCCGACACCAGGGAACAAGCGAAGAAACTCGCCGACACCGACCGCGTCTACGAGCTCTACCGGCAAGCGGTCGCGCTCACCGTGGCCGCCGCTCTGCGCTCGGCCAACACGGAGTTCGACAACCTCACCCGGTCGGAACGTGCAGCTGAGAAGAAGCTCGAGGACGCGAACGCCGCGATCGAGCAGGCACAGTCCGCGCTCGACGAGGCGAGCCACAACCTGCAGTTGCGCGAAGGTGACCACCGGGCCGCGGAAACCGCGGTCCGCGATCACGCCGGCGCCGAGCTGCCGCATAAGGAAGAACGAGCCCGCAGCCTCGCCGACAGCGCCGACGCCGCGAAAGAGCGCGCGGGCCAGGCAGTGGTAGACGCGGCGACCGCGGCGCAGGACGCCGCTACCGCCGCGCAGGACGCAGTCGACGCCCAGCGGAGCTTGACCAAGATCACGCAGGAACTCAGCACCACTGCGGCGAAGGTCCAAGCGGAAGGCGCAGTGACGAACCTGGCCGGCGCCGCTGCCGAGCTCGCGAAGGCTGGCCAGCTGGATCCGGAAACCGCCGCGATCGACGTCGCGGCCGAAACCCTCGCCGAGACTCCGTTGGCCTGGACGGAAAACCGACAGCAGAAGATTAAGAACGTGGCCGCGGCTCTGACCGGAGTCGAGACGGCCAATGGCATCGCAGTCGCCACCGCCGAGCAGCACCGCAAGGCGGAGGAGGAGGCGGACGGCCACCGGGACACGCTGAACGAGTGCGCGGCTTCGCGGGAAGAGGCCGAACGACGTCTCGAAGCCGCCGTCGTCGCTTGGCAGATGTCGGCGACGCACTTCCCCGCGGTGCCCGATGGACTATTCGACCCGGACCCGGTCGACGGCCGGGTCGTCCCGGACCGGCTCGTGGACTGGGCCGATCAGCAAGCCGCGTCGATCAGGCAGCGGCTCGACGCGGCCGGACACGAGATGCTCAAGGTCACCGCCGAGCAGCTGCGGGATCAGGCTGTCCAGGACGCGGCAAACACGCGTTCGATCGCGGACCGCACTGCGCGTGAGGTCGCGAGGCAGCGCGCGCGGGAAGCAGCATATTTGCAGGAGTCGGACGTGGCAGCGGCACAGGATGCCGAGAGCGCCCGGGAGGCCGAGACAGAGCACGCTCGAGAGGCCGAAGCCGCCCGGCTGTACCGTCACGAGCACTTCGTCGAGCAGCTCGACTCGACCGATTCGGCCCTCGACGAGCTGCGCGGCTGGCACGCCGGCGTCGAGCAGTGGCGATCGGCGTTGCGGCACCTCGACCCGACTTCACTGGCTGGCGCCCTGCCTTCGATCGATGCGATCTCACAGCTGCGGATCGACCGGACCGGCGAACAACTCACGCGGATCGCGTTGCCGGTACAGGTGTCCGAGCAGGCCCTTGAGCTGCTCATGGGATTCGACGACCAAGCGCTGCGGACTGCGGCGGGTAACGCGGGGCAGGTCGCGATCAGGCGGATCGACGGGCAGATCGCCAAGGCCGAGGCCGTCGTCGCCGGACTGGACGAGGAGCTGAGCGCTGTCGCCGCCGAACTCGAGCAGGCGCGGCAGAAACCGGCGGCACCGCCCGTTCCAGTATGGCGCACCCGCGCCGACGGTCATCCTTTGTGGACGTTGGTCGATTTCCGGCCTGGCGTCGGCACGCAGCGGCGGAATGCGTGCGAGGGCGCACTCCTGGTGGCGGGGCTGCTCGATGCCGTCGTCACCTCCGACGGCCGGGCACGCGTGGGCGACGTCGTCCTGTCCGGACGGGAGCAGCCGACCGGCCGGACGCTGGCCGATATCCTGTCTCCGGAGCCGGAGTCGCCGGTCGCCTCCGGCCGGCTGAACTCCCTCCTGCGCAGCATTTCGCTAGACGAGACGGACGCCGGTATCACCATTGTGCGGACCGGGGTGCTGACCGCCGCCGCGCCCGCGGGATACGTCACCCGCCACATCGGCGCGACCGCGCGGGAACGAGCACGGGCCGAGCGCGTCGCCCGGCTCGAAGCCCTGCACGCCGAATTGACGCAACGCCGTGAGACCGCGGAACTTGACGTTACGCGCCAGCAAGCCGTGCTCGCCGAAGCGGTCGACGAACGGGACAGCCTGCCGTCATCACGGCCGTGGCAGGAGGCTCGCACCCGAGCACAGACCGCTCGACTGAACGCCGGCCGAGCTGATGGCGATGCCACGGACCGGCTCGCGAAGGCGGAATCGGTGCGACGAGCGGTGCTGGACCGCTTGCGGGAGAACGAAGCTGCTCGGGACCGGGTGCTGAGCGGCATCCTGGCTGAGCTCACTGCCGCGGTGGGGAAAGCCGAGACGGCGTCCGAGGCCGCGGCGGCCGCGGCGGAGCACCTCGCCCAGCGCAACGAAGCCACAGCACAAGCCACAGCCGCCTGGCAGGACGCGGTCCGCGAACAAGCGAGCGCGGACGAGCAACGCGCCGGGTTCCCACCCCTCACTGCGCTTGTCACCGCACGGGACGACGAAGACGAAGCCACGAAGCAGTTGCAAGGCGCTCAACGGAACGTCCTGCGCATAGCCGAGCAGCTCGAGTACACCCGGCTGGAAACCCGGAAAGCGCTGAAGGCGCTGAACGAGGCGGTGGACCTCGGTGGCGGCCTGTCGCTCCCCGCCGAACGCCGGGCACTGGAGGCATTCGCGGACGAGGTGAACCACTTGGCCGTCCAGGTCCGCTCGTGGATGGAAATCGTCGACCGGACACAGCGGCTGCGCACCCAAGCTCGGCGCACGTCGGAGACCGCGGCCGACCAACGCCGGCGAAGCCGCACGGCCCAAGGCGAGGCAGCGAAAGCCAGTGCGGCCGCAGTGAGCGCGCAGGCGGAGGTGGAACGACTGCGCGAGCTCTACGGCGGGGCCTATGAAGAACTCCGCCGAGCTCTCGAAGAGATGATGCGAGCCCATCAGGCTGCGCGGGAGGAGGTCGACCGGATCAAGGACAAGATCACGCGGGCCGAAGTCGCAGCGGCCGGCGCGAAAAGCACCCTGGAGGGAATCGCACCGCAGCGGCAACAGGCCGAAGACACGCGAGAACGCTGCCTCGCCCGGATGTACCGGCTGGTCGACGAATCGGTCGTGCCCGTGGCTGGGAACATAGCAGTCGACGACGACGGCCGGCCGACGAATCTCACGGCCGCGCTCGCCTGGGGATCCGCTCTGCTGGCCACGGAACCGCGCGGGCACAGCCGGGAGGAACTCACCAAGCTGCTCGAGAACCGACGCCTGCGACTGGAGGGCGAAGCGAGGAAGGTCAGTGCGGCGCTGACCCGGTTCGACCGGCAGGTCACGGTGCAGACGATTCCCGGCACCGACTGGCGCCGCGCGGTCGTCGCCGCACCGGACGCCCTCAGCGGAGAAGACCTGCACGCTACGGTCCTGACCTTGCGCCAGACGGCGGAACAACTGGAGAACGATCTCCGCGGCGACGTCAAGTCCACACTCAAGACCAGCATGTTCACCGCGCTGCGACGGGAAATCGCCACGCGGCGGACCGCTGCGGAAGACCTCGTCCGGCAGATTCGCGCCACCCTCGAAGACGTGCGCACGGGGGTGGCGCGGGTCGGCGTCGAGGTCGACTGGAAGGTCAAGAAAGACCCCGACGCGGAGCGCATGATCGACCTGGTGAAGGCGCTGCCCTCTGACGAAACGTTCGAGCAGATGTACGAGGTACTACGGCAACGGCTCGAGGACGCGAACGGCGAGACCTGGGAGGCGCGCGTCGCACACACCTTCGATTACCGGGCGTGGCACGAGTGGGTTATCAAGGTCACCCACGCGTCGTTCGGCGATGGCAAAACGGAAACGTTCCGTGCGCTCACTCCCCGATCGAACCCGCTTGCCTCCTTCAGCACCGGCGAAATGCGCCTCGCGACGATGCTGCCCCTGCTGGCGGCAGCGTGGTCGATGTACGAAGCCCCGGGTTACGCAGGTCCGCGGTTGCTGTTCGTGGACGAGATGAACGCCGCGTTCGACCCGCAGAACGTGCGGAAGCTCCTGGGCCTGCTGCGCGAGTGGAACTTCGACGTCCTCTCCACCGCCCCGGAGATGAGCGCACTGCTGAAGGCCGAGTCGGGCCGGGTGATGATCGCGCAGGTCACCCAGTCGGGCTCGGTGGGAGTGTCCACCCCCTGGCTGTGGACCGGCTCCGGGCAGCCGGTCCTCGTCGCCGACCGCTTCGGCAGCGCCGAGGCCCGGCCATGACCGCGGCGGAGCTCCCGGGAGCCGCACGCGCTCTGGCCGAAGACACGGATCTCGCTCCGCTGTGGCAGGCGGTCCACCAGCGGCTGTGCCAGCTGGACGACCCCACCGAGCTCGCCACGGTCTCGGTCAACGGGCTGTCCGCGGCCGGCGTCGCGTTCCTGCGCAGCTGGCTCGACACCAACACTCGGCGGCGCCGCGGGAAGTCGGCGATCTCGCCCGCCGAAGGCGTGGCCAAGGTGCCAGTGCGCGAGCTGCTGGCCAGGCTCGGTGTTGCCGCCGAACACCTCCCGGCCATCGCCGAGCTGGCGACAGGGCTGCCGGTGGCGAACCACGCGGCCGGACGCGCCGCGAGCGCAGCCGCACGCGCGGCGCTCTGGACCGAAGTCGGGCGCACCCTGGCGGCCGTGCCACTGCTCGCGCAGCGGATCCGCGCCGCCGGCGTTGCGGACACCGACATCGACTCGGTCCGGACCGAGTCACGGCACCTCGCAGCAGCCGTGGCAAAGATCGATCGGCTCCGCCGGCCGGGCGTTCCCCCGGTGACGCTGGCCAAACTGGCTCATGACTGCACCGGCGACCCCCACGGTTTCGACCTGGACAAGCTCATCGGTCGGCGCTTGGTCGAAGCCGTCGCCGAACGGGCCGGCGAGCCGATCGCGTCCCGGCCCGACGCAGTGAGAGCGCTGCTGGCGCGGTCGGGGGTGCTCGCGGACCGGCTGTCGTCCTCAGTCGTGGTGCTGAACCTGCAGGCTTCGGGCACCGGCGTCGTCGACGAGCGGCTCAGGTTGGGCGGCGCCCCGGTACCGCTGACGCTGTTCGACCTCACCGTCAACCCACCGACCCTGATTGACGAGGCTGTCTTGGTCGTCGAGAATCCGTCGGTGATCGAAGCGGCGCTGGCCGCGGGGTTCACCGGCCCGATCGCTTGCACCAGCGGGCACCTGCGAGCAGTCGACCACGCGTTCCTGCAGCGTGCGATCGACTGCGGGGTACGGTTGAGCTACGCGGGTGACGTCGACCGAGACGGACTCATCATCGCTGCCCAGGTGCGGAAGCTGTACGGAGCGAGGATCCTGGCAATGGACCACGCCACGGTAACCGAGGCGAATGCCGCCCCGTCCGCGGTGCCGCTCGGGCCATTGCCCGAGGAGACCCCTCCCGAACTGGTCGCCGCTTTGACCGACCGCGGGCGAGCCGTCTACCAGGAGCACGACGTGCTCCTGAACGTCCTGCTGGGTGATCCGCCTGCCGTCGCCGCGAATGACGACCCGCTCAAGACGGCAACTGTCCAACGGCACATCAGCATCACGACGGTAGACCCGAGTCGATGACCGCCCTAGCGGACGTCGTTGCCGCACGAATCGCCGCAGATCGCCCGGAACGGTTGACCGGCGGCGGATTCTGCCCAGGAGCTCTGACCAGCACCAGAGCACACCCCATGTCGCGACCTGCCCGAAAAAGCACAATCTGGCCACGGGTGCCTTCAAACTCGACCGACCCAAGTATCGGCCCCGACCCGAAGAGATGCGACACCGCATCGTCGGAGCAGCTCAGACCTGGCTGAGTCTGACTAGCTCCGACTACAAGATTCAAGACGTCCCGGAGATAGAAGCGAACATTTCCGCTCCCAAGCTCGCCGTCCTAGATGAGGTGCAGGTAATTCCCGACCGGTCACTTCTGGGGCTACCCAACCCGGAAATCCGTTGGCCGACAGGAGGGTGGCGGAAGCCCGTCGTGGCCGGTCGGGCCACACACGTAGTGTGTTGCTTCGCCAGCAGATCCGCAGAGCCAATTTTGGAACCCACGCGCGCGTGATCGACCGCGGCCATCCCTACGTGAGCGTGGCTTCCCAGAACAGCGGCAACCGCGCCGTGCGCAGGAAGGCGTTCACCGGCAAGGCGATGAATCACGCCTCAGCTGACTGACACGGCCTCGCGTCCGTCCGCACGGATTAAACCCAGTGTCCGAGGACGATCTTACTCGACAGCAACAACTCTTAGCTTCTAGATGCTGGGCAACTAAGCAAGCGAGTCCGCGCAATCATCTACCGCACTGTCCTGACTGAAAGGTCGCGGAAGATCTTGCTCGTTAACCACACGCATCAGCTTGGCAGGAGGAAATCCGGCTTTTGCGCCAACATGCGTGGGCAACCGGGCTACATGACCGCGGACGACGGTGCACCACGAGACTCTCGGCGCCAGCCACTCCGCGCGCCGGCTCAACGAGCTGGACGCCGTCCCGGTCGCGCAGACCGAACCCACCGCGCCCGCCGCGGCTCACTGGCCGCCAAACGTCTGGCCGTCCGCTGGCCCGACGCGCCCGTCAACGCCCCCCAAGACGTCGACCTAATCATCGGTCCCGGTCGGCGGCTGGCGCTGACCGGCCGCTCCGGCGCGGCAAAAGCACCGGTGATCTTGGCGCTGATGCGCTATCTGGCGCCACCCTCGGACCGAGTCCTCCTCGACGGCGCGAACACCCTCGCCTTCAACGGCGGCTCAGTGCGGGACCAGATCGCCTGGTGTGAACCGGAAACGCACCGGTTCGACAGCACCCTGCGCGAGCACCTCCGCCTATCCCGGCCTTCCTCGCCCGGCTTCGAGCTGATCACCGCGCTCGAACTGGCCCAGTTGGGCGGCTGGTTCGCGCAGTTGCCCGACGGTCTCGACACGGCACTGGGCACACGAAAGCTCGATCATCGAGACGAAGCGGAAGTCCGTGTCCGCACCCGGATCACGACAGACTGCCGCACCTCCGCAGTCGATGTCGTCAAGGTGCCGCACGGGAGGTCTTCGGACTGACCGCTGACCGGCTTCCGTCATTGATCTGTCTAGGAGTTCCCCGCTTTCATCGCTAAGGTCCAGGCGAAGAACACCTGCCGCGAGGAGGGGATGTCATGAGCGGGAACCGCGACTACACCCGAGGTGATCGGGCCGCTCTGATCTCACTCAGCGCGGGAACATGCTATTGGCCCGCCTGCTCGGCACCGATCGTCCAGTGGGTCGAAGGTACCTACAAGATAGCGCTGGAGATCGCGCACATCTGCGCGTTGAAGCCTACAGGCGAGCGGTACGACCCGAAAATGACCGATGAAGAGCGCGACGCCTTCAGCAACCTGATCTTTCTCTGTCATGCGCACCACCAGGTGGTCGATGAACGCGGTGCCGCGACGAGGTGGCCGGCGGACCAGCTGCGGGCTTGGAAGGAAGAACGGGAACGCAGCGGTATCCAACAGCTGCGCGGCCTACGACATCTCACCGAGGACCGGCTCGCCGAAATGATCGGCGGTGCAGTCGAGTCCCGGGACGAGGATGTCAAGAACACACTTGCCAGGCTCGAACAGAGCGACGCCGAAGCGGCTGATCTCATGAAAGAACTGCGCGACGAATTGCACGCGGCCCAAACTGCCGGCTCGGCGATCAATGTCGACGCCGTCGAGATGCTGTACCACGCGGCCGGCCAGCTGTCCCACCTGCGCGACAGCGCGGAACTCCTGCACAACGCCGCGAGCGAGCTCACCCCTCTGGAAGGCAATGTGAGCGTGCTCCGCGAAGCCGCCGACAAGCTTGGCCACCTCCCCACCACTGTGGAAAACCTACAGAGCACCACCCACGAGCTCGTCAACGTGGAAACCAATGCCAACGCTCTCCAAGAGATCGCTCACAGACTGTCCCATCTCCCCACGAGTGCGGAGCGACTCCAAAACACCGTCGGAGAACTGACCAGGCTGGAAGGCAACGCGAGTATTCTTCAAGAAGCCGCCGGCAAGCTGGCCCATCTTCCCGTCACCGCGGAGCAGCTGCAGGCCGTTGTCGATGGACTCGACCGCCTCGAAAGCAGTACCAGCCGGCTTCGGAGCGCGGCCGCGGACATCCGCCGGGCGGTCGACGGCTTGGACGACCACAGGTAGCAGACTCGAGGGGCTCGCTCACGGGCGAGTCCCTCGATGTCGTCAGCCCTCCCAGATCCAGTCGCGGATCTCGGGCAGGTCCTCGCCGTGCGCGCCCCGGGCTGGTCGCGACGAGCACCAGCTGGAACCGGTCCGTGTGGTTGAGCACCAGCATGTCGAACGGCGTGGTCGTCGTACCGTGCTCGGTGTAGCCGCACACGTGCATGTCGTGGTGGTTGGTCCGCCGGTAGGCCAGGCAGTGGATCAGCCACGGATAGCCGTGGTAGGCGAGGATCACTGGCCAGTCTGGCGTTGCCAACGTCATGACCCGCAACAGTTAGCTGCGTGATCCGCACCCGGATCTCCCGCACGCCGGTCATCATGAACGACACGTCGTCGACTCCGTAGTGGCCGGTGCGGTTCGCTTTCGCCGCGATTCCAAATGCGCTGTAACCCATGTGCGGCATGACCCCTGGACGGTCAGACCAGGGGGTTCCCGAGTGAGGTCGACCGTCACCGATAATGGGCGGTGGTACGTCACCGGCGTCTCGGCCGGGCGCGGCTAGGCCCGCTGCCGGACGAATTCCCGGTACATCCGCTGCCCATAACTCTCAGCTGCTGCTTCAGTGCCGGCGTGACCAGCCGTCCGGTAGGACCGATGATGGGCGACCTCGTGGAAGATCGTCACCACGGCGGTCTCCACGTCGAGGAGCGCCAACCTCGACAGCACGATGAGCGGCCAGCCCCGGGCACCGACGAGCGGACGACCGGATCCGTCGTGCGGGCTGGCCCCGTAGGCGGGCCGACCATCGGTGCCGGGCAGCGTGGCGACGCACTCGATGTCATAGCCCTGCACGCTCAAGCCACAGCGACCGAGCAGTGCCCGCACTTGCCGGATGTTGGGTCGCCGCACTGCGTGGCCTGTACCTCGCCGGTGTCGCATCGTGAGTCCTCTTTCCGCCGTGGTTCCGGGGTAGCCGGGACTCAGCGCAGCAACTGGCCGGACAGCCGGTCGATGGATCCGGACGCACGCGGACGATGTCGGATGGGGCGAACGGGTGAGGGGCGAAGTGCAGCCGTAGCGCTCACCGCCCGCCCATCCGTAGGCTGTCCGGGAACGTCCGGCGCCTGCTCCGGAAGGTGATGACACTGACCTCCGTCGGCCCTTCCGACCCTTCGGCGGTGCACACGTGGGCCGACTTCGCCCAGCACCTCGGCGGATTGCACCTACGGAGCGGGAAGACCCTCGGCGACCTGGAGAAGATCGGCAAGAGGCTGCCGGAGACCGGCGAGAGGTTGCGAGACCTGCCGAGGAGCACCGTCAGCGACGCGCTGCGTGGCAGGCGGCCGGTGAAGAAGGACCTGCTGGAAAGCCTGCTCAAGGCGTGACAGGTATCGGCAGCGGAACACGCGCAGGTGGTCGGTGCGTGGCAGCGGCTCAACGCGTCGATGGGCCAGGGACCAGCCAACGCACGCCGCGTCGATGAAGCGTCCCTGCGCGAACTGGGCGTTCACCCGGCGATTTCGAGCGACGGTGACCACGACGATCTGCCTTCGTACGTCCCGCGCGACTTCGACGACGAGCTCCGCAACCGGATCGCACACGGTGTCGATCGCGGCTGCTTCGTCCTCCTGGTCGGCGGATCGTCCTGGGGGAAGACCCGCTCACTCGGCGAGGCTGTCCGGGTGGTCGTCCCCGACTGGTGGCTGGTGCAGCAGGCGAGAACCCAGGAAATCCACGACCTGCTCGCAGCACCGACCGAGTGGACGGTGCTCTGGCTGGACGAACTTCAGCGCTGCTTCGGCGCCGATCCGCCACTGCTGCGGGAACACCTGGTGACCTTGGTCCGGACGAGGATGATCGTGGTCGGCACACTCTGGCCCGACTCCTACCTCAGGTTCAAACGCCTTCCGGCCGAGGGTGACGACGTACGCGCGGAGGCTCGCCTGATCGATTTCGCCAGGGTGATCAGCGTTCCGAAAGCCTTCAACGACACCGAACGGAGCCGTGCGACCGAGATCGCCGAGGTCGACAGCCGGATCAAAGGCGCGCTGGCGGTGTCCGACGCCGGGTTGACCCAGGTCCTGGCTGCTGCCCCCGACGTCGTCACCTCGTGGGAGCAGGCGCCCGACCCGTACAGCAAAGCCGCCATCTCGGCCACGGCCGAGGCCCGCCGGCTCGGCGTGCAGAGCCCGCTTCCGGCCACGGCGCTGCCGAACGCGATGGTGGGCTACCTCGCGCCCGCCGAGCGGGTGGTGCCGGTCGACGCGTGGCTGGACCGTGCCTTGACGCACGCGACCGGCCGTTTGCACGGCGCTGTGTCGGCGCTCAGCTCGGTAGCCGGCGAGGAAGCAGGCAGTGTGGCGGGATACGTGGTCGCCGACTACCTCGCCCAGCACATCGGCAAGGTTCGCCGCACCGAATGCCCGCCGGACAGCTTGTGGACGGCACTGGTCACCCACGTGAGAAACGTGGACGATCTGCGACGGCTGGCCGGCGCTGCGCTCACCCGGATGCGTTACGGCTACGCCGAGCAGGCACTTCGCCGGCTCCAACTGCTTGATCTCCGACGGCGACGGCTCATCCAGCCGCCGCCCACCCCCCGCCTCCTCGACCCGACGCCAATAAGAGCCGTATGACCTCGCCGTCGAAGGCTAGACCGCTCGCGAGACCTGCAGGATGTACTCCGAGAACGTCGGGACCGTTCGCCGCTCCTCGGCCTCGGCAAGCAGATCCGCCGGAGCAATACCCATTTTCGACAGCAGCAGCCTGGCCGCATCCAGCTCCATCGAGCTAGCGGTCATCACGATCACCACCAGCCAGCAACGGGTGATAGCTCGCCACCATCTGATCAAGGGCATCGACGGGATGCACAACCAGAACACCGCGCGCCGGGTCAGCGACCACGTCCTCGCCCGCGGCAATCCTGCAGCGACGCCGGAGCGCGATCGGCAACACCACCATCCGCCGCTTCCCCAGCGCGAACACGCCACCGGCGTCCGGCCGGATCAGCACCGACGTCTCGACCGCTGTCACGGCGAGGCGGACGTCGTCGCGCCAGCCCAGCCGGTCCAGCAGCGGCCATACACAGACCCGGCCGGAAGGGCTGACTCGAGCTATCGCGTACTCCAGTCCCGACCGGGTTCGGTCCGGCAGCAGCGCGGGCAAGGGCAGAGCTTCCACAGAAGAGGCCAGGCGGTCCAGGAGTCCGTCCGTAGTTGCGCCGAGGATCACGGGTGCCACGATCACGCCGACCTCCGCCCCGATCGGGCGACCCGGCTACGGAACGCAAAACGCCGACCACCATGAACGGTGATCGGCTTGTCGTGAGAGGGTTGGTGAAAGTTCACCACTTTTGGTGTCCGAGGACCGAGTTGATCTATAACCCCACGCTCAAGTTTGTCACTGACCTGCAGCTTGAATGATCCGCCTCCGATCGGGGTTTTTCACATCTGCGTACTCAAAGGGGTATTCGAACCCTCAGACGTACGGTTTCGCGGTCACCGAGGAGTTGGTCGTCCTCCTATCGGACGAAAACTCATAGTCGACAGTCAGCTCGTCACCGCGCGCCTGGCCGGACCAGCCTGCTCGAGGATCGCCCGGCCCAACAGCGCCATCGTCCCCCGGGGCGAGCTGGTCGACGGCGTCAGACCGCTCACCGAGCCTCGACGATCACGCCGAACTCCTCCAGAACGGCCGTGATAGCACCGAGGAACTCCGTGCCCAACGCCTCTTCGTACGAGACGAAGTCATTCCACAAAAGCCTGGCCGGCCGCTTGCCGGCCGGACTGGAGCGGAGACAGTCGGCGAGTGCGTCGAGGTTCGCACCGAAGTAGCCGCCCGGGCCATTGGCCGCTTCACCCAGCGCGCAATAGAAACCGGCCTTCGTCACGGTCGAGGCGCCGTTCAGTGTCATCACCTCCGCGTCTGCGTAACGAACAGCACCGTGCCCGGTGGCGAACCACGAGTTCTGCACGACGTGCAGCCACGCCGGGTGGTGACCGACCGGAAGCCGAAGCCACTCTCCGGCTCGCAGCGGCGGCTCCGACGCCCAACGCCGCCAGATCCCTGCCGCCTCGAGAAATTCACACCGGTCACCGAAGAAACGGAACGCAACGCGCTTCGGGTCGAAGTCACCGAAGATCACCCGCCCGACGAGGTACTCGCCTACCGTGTCCCGCCGCGCATTCACTATCTCGAGAACCGCATCCTCGACCTGTCGCGGACGCTCGTCACTCGAGTTCGCCCGACGGAAGACGACTTCCGGGGCACCGTCACCCGAAGAGACGAAGAACCCCTCCAGCTCTTCGGCCTCGACGAGCACGATGGCCCGGCTCCCATCGACCAACCGGTACAGGGCGGCACCTCCACTGCTCAGCTCAGGTTCCTCACGATCGCATCCATCTCCCGGCGTGCCGGACCACCGACCGGGACCCTCGTCCACCACCAGCCCGCACCCGGCTCGACCGCGTCGTCGATGTGCGCGAGCAGCTTCCGGCCATCCGGTTCGGTGAACGACCTGAACTCCTCGTCGACCGCATCGACCACCGCCCGCGCGGACAGCTCCGCGCCGACGATGCCAAGCCCGCCGGCGAGCGCGTCACACGCAAAAGGCCGAAAGGTAGTCGTGTGCCCCCAGACCGTACGGTCGCTGTCCGGACGGTCCAGGTCCCGCGCAGCCTCGCGACCTGCCGCTGCCAGTACGTGCTTATGCAGCCGGCCCCTCATCAGCCACCTCACTGAGGTAGAAGGCCAGCCGGCGCGGATCCAGATCCGGCTTCGGGTCGATCGTCGTGTCGGCTAAACCCAACGCGACCACCACTTGCCCGACGCACAACAGGTAGGACGCTGGAACGGAAAGGTCCGGCACGCTCAGCGCTCGTTCCAAATCCTCCCGAGCGACCGGCCGCAGTTCCACCTCCCACTCGGGAGTCTCGTCGTCTTCCCGAAAGGCCTCGACCAGCCAACTCACGGCTCCACCGTCCATTCCGGCACCGGGCCCCTGCCGGCGATCGGATCTCCGGTGGCCGGATCGACCGGTCCGAGGCGCCGCCGGCGTTTGTCGTAGGTTTCCAGCTCACCGTGCGGGGAGTCCCACTCGTAGATATCGCCCTTGCTGTCCTTCCACCGCTTGCGGAGCCCGCCGCCACCCTGGACGCTCGTCTTCGGCTTGGCAGGCGACAGGCCCGGAACGCACGGTCAGGTTGTGAACCAGCACCCGCCGAGTCAGCTCACGGATCGCCTACACCGTCACGCGGCTCTGCTTGCCATCAGCAGGTCATCGCCAGCGTGGAGGTCCTCCACATCCACCCAACTGCGCGGGAAGGTACCCAGAACGGGCGACCGTCGGTCGCCACGATCGGGGACCGGCCCGCCGCCGAGATCTCCACCAGACGCTCCCGCCCCTGCCCATCAGCCACTGGCTCTTCGGTCACGCCTCGCTCGGCCGCTTCCCGTAATACGCGCGAACTACCTTCCCCAGCTTCCGCTGGATCCCACGCAGGGTCCGAAGCGTCACCACGTCGTCGAGCCCGGTCGTCGTCGGCCACTCGAACCCCGTGCCCGCCAGATCGCTGACGAAGACGATCTCCGCCGCGATCAGCACCCGAGCCCAGTCGACCGGGGCCAACGGACTCCCCGTCCTCAGCGCGGCTCGCAGCCGTTCGCACTGGGTGACCAGGTCATCGAGACTCGCGAACCCCATGCCGACCGCCAGCTCGTCACTGCACCGGGCGGGACCACCCCACTCCAGCAGCGCCCGGTCCAGCAGCGCGATCTCGTCCGAGGCGAGCAAGTCACCCGGGGTCAACGGATTCAATTCAGCTTCTCCCAATAGTCGTCCACCTTGCTCGGATCCCTTCGGAAGATCGTTCCGCCGTCGGGGTGCGTGGGGTCATGGATGACGATCGTCGAACCGTCCTTCCCGAGGAAGGCCTTCCGACCGCCGCCCAGTTCCTTCATACGTGACGGATTCTGCATGACGTCCTGGGTCAGTCGCCCGAGGCCCTCGGAGGAGACCCCGGGGAACTCGGAGGCATGTTTGTTGTTCGCGTGCCCCGCGGCGATGTCGGCCGCGTCTTCCATGCGCTCCTCGTCAGTGCACCAGGACGAGTTGTGGACGAGTACCGCGCCCGCGTAGTACGTGTGATCCGCGTCGACCGTCAAGTTGTGGACCCGGGTGGGCCGCGTCAGTTCGCGGACCGCCGCAACAGTCGCCGTGCGGCCGTTCGCCGTCAGCACGACGTCGCCTACGTGCAGGTTGTCCGCCCGCACCCAGCTCTGCTGTTCCGGCAACCAGAACGGGTGACCATCGGTGGCCACGATCAGGGCGGTGCCCACGATCCGGAGTTCCACCAGCTTTTTCCAGCCCTCACCCACGATCGTCGCGACGACCTCGCGAGATGCGGTGCGGCCCGTCGAAACGTCCGTCGCCAGGACGTGGTCACCGAGACGAATCTGCTCGATCGGGCGGCGCGTGCCATCGGCCATCATGACCGTCGTGCCTGGCAGGAAGCTGTTGCAGGAGACTTTCGACAGGCGTTTCTCGGCTTCCTCCACCCGCCTCAAGTCCGACGCCGCCTTGTCGCGGCGGCGCATCCACGTCAGCGTGTCCTTGAAGGCCGACACGATCTTGTCGACGATCTTGCCGCCCTTGAGCACCTTGCCCCATGGGAGCGACGTCAGGATCTCCCAGGCACAGCCAGCCAGGTTGAAGTCCTTGATGCAGTTGTCGACGACGCCCTTCACGCCGATGATCTCCTGCAGGATGTCGCCGCCCACCTGGATCGCCACGTCGATCCAGCTGCGTTTGTCCGCCGCGGCCTTCTTCGCTTCCTCGTACTCCGCCTGGCTCAGGCCCGCTTCCTTGAGCGCCTGCTGCTTCGCATCGCCCGCGCCCGCGCCACCGCCGCCCGCCCACGGCGGGTCGATCCAAATCCGGTAGTAGAAGACCTGCACGACCCAGTACGTCACCGCCACGAGCATCACGATCGGCATGAACAGCCCGGCGATGTACAGCGTCCAGATGAACGTCGTCACCGCGGTTCGCTGGGCCACCGAGACGGTCTTCCAGTACAAGCCGTTCGGGTCTGAGTTCGTCACCGGCGAGTTGTTGCCGTAGGCGTACCCGTTGAGCTGCTGCGGGTCGTCGACGTCCAGCACCGGGTCGGCCGAGGCGAACCGGCCGGTGACCGGGTCGTACTCCCGCGCGCCGAGGTGGGTCAGGCCGCTGTCGTCCTTCGTGCCGCCGACGAACCCCTTGTCGTCGGCCCACGACGCCGGCTGCTTCCCCCGCGGGTTCCCGAAGGGATCGGCCTGCCGCGATTTCACGTCCAAAGTGGACGCGTTGATCGTCATCGACGCCGTGCCCTGGTGGTCGCCCAGCAACCACGACAGACCACCACCCGAGCCGGACGTCCGCACCGCGACCTCGGAGCCGCCGTGGTCGTAGTACCGCCGCCCGGTCAGCTCCTGGGTCGCGTTCCGCACGACCAGTTCCATGCCGTCGAGGTAGAGCGTCGTGGTCCCGGACTCGCGCTTGATGAGCCGGCCGCCGTCGGCGTCGTAGACGAACGACGACTCACGGCCGTCGTGCTCCTTCAGCTTCGCCAGGCGCCCGCTCGCGTCCCACTCGAGGGTCTGCGACGAACCCGACACCTTGCGGCCGGTCGTGTTGCCCGTGGGGTCGTAGGCGAACTCGTCCTTCGCCGTGCCGGTCGGCCCGGTCTGGGTGACCGTCCGGAGTGTGTGCGGCTGGGCGCCGTCCGGGCCGCCGTAGGCGTAGGTCCGCGTGCTGTCCCCCGCCGCCGTGTGCTCGACATCGGACGTGCGGTTACCGCCCTTGTCGTAGGCGTACTCGTGCCAGTACGGCGCCGTCCCGCCCAGCCCGGCGACCGACGGCTGTTCGCCGCAGTTCCCGGTCTTCGGGGTGAACGCGCTGGTCAGCCGCTTGAGGTAGTCGTAACCGAAGCACTGGACGTCCCCGACCGAGCCCGGCGGCGTGTCGGCGAGCTTCGTGATGTTGCCCGCCGGGTCGTAGCCGTAGCTGCGCTTGGCCAGGTAGGCCCCGCTCTCGAGGTTGCGCTGGACGTCGACGCCGGAAAGGCGCCGCGTGCCCTCCTCGTAGAACATCGAGGTGTAGACCTTCTTGCTGCCCGAGCCCAGCGTCAGCCGCAGCGTCTCCCCGTACTTGGAGTACAGGTGCTCCGGGACGTAGGTGTCGGTGCCCTGGGTCTCGGTGGGCAGCCCGAGGTCGTTGTAGTAGTAGCTGATCAGCTCCGGATCCAGGCCGCCCGCGCCCGGTTGGGTACGCGACGTCACCTGACCGGTTTTCGCGTCGTAGGACGTCTTGAACGTGTAGCTGCCGGCCAGCTTGCCTTCGTCGTCGGGGATGACGACCTTGGTCTCGGTGGGCCGGTTCGCCGCGTCGTAGGACACGACCTGCTTGGTGTAGTCCTTGCCGCCGGCGTAGCGGGTCGACGCGTCCACCGTGCCGCGCTTGACCTTGTCGTAGGACCAGCCGGCCACCTTCGTCTCGGCGGCGTCGGCGGCCAGGCGCTCGAACTGCGCGACCTGGCGGCCGAGCTTGTCGTACTCGGACCGCAGCCGGACGCCGCGAGCGTCGGTCGTGGTCTCGGGCTGGTCCAACGCCGTGTAGGTGTACCGCCGCTCGCCGGTGTCCGGGTCGTGGTCGACGACCTTGCGGCCGAGGAGATCGTACTCGTAGCTCCACTTCGCGTTGTCCGGGCCGGTGAGCGCGGTCATCAGGCCGCGCACGTCGAACTCGTACTTCGTCGAGTCGTAGTCCCCGGTCGCCTCGCGGCCGTGGTACTGGCGCTTCTCGACGGCGTTGCCGTGGACGTCGCGGATGACCGTGGTGGTGGTCCCGCCCAGTGGCGGGACGGTCGTCACGCGGTCGGCCGCGTAGCTCGAACTGGTCCGCCACTGCTCGACGTCGAGCTTGCGGAAGATCACCGCGGTCTCGCGTTGCTGGGCATCGAACTCGGTGACCGTCTGGTTCGGCACGGCGTTGTCCAGTACGCCGAGCAACGCGTCGCCCGCGGCCTGGTCGTTGTAGTACGAGCCGTTGACCTTGGCCTTCAGCCCGCGGGAGTCGTAGAACCAGTCGTTGACGATCCGGCCGCCCGCGACGGCGGGCAGCTGCGTCTGGCGCTCGCGCAGCATGCCGTCGTACAGCGTGTACGACGTCGTGTAGCCGCCGTCCTCCCGCAACGAACCCGTCGTGACGACAGTCGGCGCGTCGGTCCGGTACCGGTAGCCGAACGTGCTGGTCGGATCCTTCTTGTCCGCTTTGGACTGACCCGGGGCCCAGGCGCGGACGAGCCGGCCGAGCGCGTCGTACTCCATGTCGGCACGGCGCCCGCTGATGTCCACATCGGACGTCGTGAGGCCGTGCGCCGGGTCCATCGTGGTCACCGACTGGTATCCCAGCGGATCGGTCTTGGTGACCTTGCGGACGCCGAATTCCGGCCCCGGCTCGTACGCCGACGTGACCTCGTCCCCGTCGGAGTTGACCACCTTGACGGGCCGGCCGAGGTCGTCGTAGGTCGTGCCCTGGGTCAGCTGCCAGTCCGTGCCGGTCCAGCGTTCGGTCGCGGTCAGGTTGCCCTTGGTGGGCGCGGCGCCGGAGGCGAGGCCGTCGTAGCTCTGGCGGACCTTGCCGATCAGCTTGCCGGGGGTGTTTTCGTCGGCCGAGCACGGGAGAGCGACCGTGCGCACGCCCGAGGGGCGGTCCTGGATCCACGCGGTGTCGTTCGCCGCGAACTCGGTCCGGGCGCAGGTTTCGTCGCCGGTCACCGCGAGGTCGCCCGCGTCGTCGACAGCCACGACGTTGCCGTGGCCGTCGAAGGAGTTCTTGACCTCCGTGCGCCGCCAGGTCCCGTCGCCGAGCAGCGTGCGGCCGCGGGTGGTCTCGACGTTGGTCATGTACGCCTTGTCGTCGCCCGCGGTCGCCGTCGGACCGTGCAGCCACGGCACCTTGACCGACGAGGACACGAGCTTGCCGCCCTCGTACGACTGCGATTCCAGGGTGAACCCGGCCAGCGCCTCGGCGTCGGTGACCTTGGCGCCTTCGGACGGCGCCACCTGGATCGAGCGGGTTCCGCTCGGCAACCGGTCACCGTCCATGCCGCGCAGGAACTTCTCGACCGTCACCGTCTGCGTGGTGCCCGGCTCGCCGGTGGTCGTGCGGACCTCGCCGAACCCGCGCCACTGCGACCAGGTCCGGTGCTTCGGCTCGCTGAATTCGGCGTCATCGAAGTGCCACGCGGCGTCGCCGAGGTAGTCGTAAGCGGTCTTCTTCAGCGCCGAACCACCGGTCCGGTCGTCCTCGGTGACCGCCTTGACGACGTACTTGTGGAACCAGCCCAGGACCGCGTCGTAACCGTGTTCCGGCAGCCACCAGCTCGGGAAGCAGAGTTTCCCGTTGCTCTCCGGGTTCGCCGGCATCGCCGAGCCCCAGACGCACTCGCGGTCGGAGTACTTGACCTCGGTGATGCCACCGGCCTCGTTCTGGACGCGCTCGATGCGGTAGCGGGTGATCGGCGGCAGGCCGTCTCCGGTCGACACGCGGTTCGGCATCGAAAGACCGTGGAACACCATTTCGGGCAGGGCTTCGCTGCCACCGGCCAGTCCGGTGTGGGTGATTCCGGCGAGCCACAGGGCCGGGGACAGCCCGTCGCCGGTGTCCGGGAACTCGTGCCGCAGCGTCCACGCGTCGACGTCACGCCACTGGGCGTCGCCGGTGACGTCGTCTCGGCGGATCTGGGTGAGCACCTTGACCAGCCGCTTGCGGCTGAAGAACGCGGGCGAGGTCCGGTTGTCGCACTTTTCGCCGGCCTTGCAGATCCGGTCGAACGGCACGTCCGGCCAGTTCTTCGCGGTGTCCTTGGTCAGCTGGTCGGGGTTGCAGGCGAAGGTGCTCGTCGGCAGGCATCGCTCCGCCGTGTCGAACCAGACGCGAGACGGCGCCGGCGCGAACAGCGCGTTCGCGCGCAGACCGTACTCGATGCGGCGCAAGGAGTTCGCGGCGACGTAGGAGGTCTGCTTGTCCGCGGCCATGTCCCGGCCGTAGAAGTTGGTCTCGGGCTCGTAGTAGTACGTCGTCGCGTTGCCGTTGGGGTCGACGACGTAGTCGAGGTTCCAGCGGTACCCCTGCTGGCACCAGGAGTCGGCGAACGCGGTCTTGGCGCACGGCTCGTCGGGGTTGTTGCCGAACACGGGCACGGTGGCGGTCGAACGTGTCTCCGGCTTGCCCTCGCTCCAGCCGGGCAACCGGTTGAGGCCGAGGAAGTACTGGGTGCCGTTGCTGCTGGTGATCTTCCAGTGCTCGCCGTTGTCGTCGCCGTTGGTGGCGCCGGTGAGGTGCTCGATGCGGGAGCCGTCGTCGTGCTTCGGCACCCACAGTCCGGCCTTGGCGTCCTTGAGGACGAGCTCCGCCGAGACGCCGTTGAGGCTCAGGATCGCGTTGTCGGTGGCCCAGCACAGGTCGCCGGTCTTGCGGTCACCCTGGCTGCCGCCGAGGTCGTCGGCGCAGGCCTTGTAGCGGCGCTCGATGAACCCGCCGGCGGACAGCTCCCAGCCGTCGCCCGGCGCCGCGGCCTGGTTGTTGGTCGCGCTGGTGCGGCCGTCCACCGTGCCGGAGGAGTAGCCGAGACCCAGCTTCGGGGCGACCCCGGCGTTCGGCGGCGGCACGCGCAGCGGCACCGAATAGGTGAAGTCGCCGCTCGAGCCGCCGGCGGACCAGGAGCCCGCGGGAGAAAGGCCGGTGGCTTCGAACGAGCCACCCGCGCCGGACGGCGCCGCCGCGGCGGCGAGCATGACCCGGGACGTCGTGGCGCGCTGCTCGGCGGGCAGGGTGACCTGAGCGGTCACCGTCCGCGCGGCCGCGTCGTTCGTGGTTTCCACCGGCGTCGCCGTGCGGCACTCGGGACGTTCGGGCGTACGCGCCGCGCATTCCGGCAGCTGCACCAGCTTGAGCCGCGAACCGTAGTCCCCGCCGAAGGCCGATTCGAAGCCGCGGTAGTCGACCCGCACCGACAGGGACCGCCCGGCCGCGCCCCCGGCGTCTTCGACGGCGAGCACGAGCCCGGTGACACCGGCCTTTTCCGCGCGGCCCTGGTCGAACGTCTCGACGCGGACCTTCGCCTCCGCGGCGGACGCGGCCGAGCGGGCCTGCGCCGGCGGGGCGGCCACGGCCACCGCGACCGGGAGTGAACCGGCCTGCCGGAAGCCCGGTGTCGCGGCCGATCGCGCGGCTGCCGCGGGTGCCGTCGCCTCGGCGGTGGCCGCGCCGGGCCACTTCGCCTCCGGCCGCGGCCGGGCGGCCGCCTGGTCGACGGCGTTGACCGGCAGCGGGCGCACCGGCACCGGCCCGCCGGGCACGGACTTCTCCTGCTGCAGCTCGGGAAGGTGGACGTAGCTGGGCTCGTCGGCCGCGGCGGGGACGGCTTGCACCGTCGTCGTGGCCATGACCGCGGCCAGGACGAGGGCGAGCTGGGGCACGAAACGTCTTCCGGACATGCCGAACTCCAGATTCGGGTCGCGAAGGGGGAGGGAGTCAGTCCTGCACCGGCAGCTGCCGGATCTGGTTGTCGGTCAAGGTGCCGGAGTAGACCCGCACCGCGCGGACGGCGCCGTTGAACGGGTCGACGTCCCGGCCGACCCAGCGGCTGCCGCCGAACATCAGCCCGCCGGTGCCGTTCCAGCCCGCGACCCCGCCGAGCCGTCCGGCGAACCGGCCGTTCACGTAGATGCGGGCTTCCTTGGCGGCCAGGTCGTAGACGCCGGTGAGGTGCACCCACTGCTGCGCCGCGACGTCGGCTTCGGCCGGTACCCACCAGCCGCCTTCCTGGTTCGCGCCGAGCGACATCAGGAAGCACCACTTCTTGACTTCGGGCCGGTACTGCAGCATGAACGGCGAGAACCGGGCGTCGCGCAGGCTGACCGCGGTGCGCGGGACCTCCTCCACCGCGTCCATCCGCACGAACGCCGAGACCGTGTAGGACCGGTCGGTGCGCAGGTCGGGCCGCGGTCCTTCGACCGAGCCGTACCCCGCATCCGGCATGCCGGTGAACTTCGCCGCGGAGTAGCCGTCGGCCTGGGTCCAGGCGGCGCTGCCCTGGAAGGTGGCGTCCCGGCCGCTGACCGCGTCCTTGGTCGTCGTCCCGCTGCCTTCGGCGAGCTGATAGTGCGCCCGCAGGACGGATTCGTTGGCCAAGGCCGCGGCTTCGCTGCCGACGAGCACCCGCTGGTAGAGACGGACGTCGTCGACCGCGCCCGGGAAGTAGTCGACCCGGTTGCCGGTCCACTGCGCCGCGCCGATCTGGACGTCACCGGTCGCGGTCCACGTGCTCGTGTGTGCGACCTCGGCGCCGAGCGCGCCGTTGACGTAGAGGCGCAGCTTGCCCACGGCCTGGTCGTAGACGCCGGTCAGCTGCGTCCAGACACCTGGCTGCACGGACTCCGCCGAGATGGCGCGCGAGTGCACCGGCCCGCCACCGTCCACATCGGAGGCGAACATGGCCAGGGACCACTTGCCGTCGGGCGAGGCCTGCAGCTGGAACCCGCTGGTGCGCTTGCCGTCCAGCGAGACCGCCGAGGGCCAGTTGCCGACCTGGTCCAGCCGCACCCAGGCGGACACCGAGAAGCTCTTGGCCGTGTCGACCGGCGGGCCCGTCGCGGAGAGCCGCTTGCCCGTTCCGAGCGCGACGGCGTTGCCGAGGTAGCCGGGCGCGGTGGCGTCCGCGCCGCCGGACGAGGTGAGCGACCGGCCCTCGCCGGACGCGTCGGTGAGGTCGCCGTCGAGCTTCCAGTGCGCTTTCAGGTTCCCGGTCAGCGGATCGCCCGCCCGGACGAGGATCGGGTACTGGGCGATCGGCGACAGGTTGCCGGCACGGTCGACGGCGCGCACGAAGACCGTCTGCGGGCCGTCGGTGGCCGGGGTCCAGCGGAACACCCCGCTGCCGCCGAGGCGATCGGCGTTCACCGGCTCCTTCGGGTCGTCGTTCTGCTGGTCGGTCACCGACCACAGGAACTGCCGCACGTCCGGGTTGTTCGCCGTCACCGTGAAGGCGCCGGTCTGGCCGATGCCCCCGGCCGCGACGTCACCGCCGACGGGGTAGTCCGTGGAAGTCACCGTGGGCGTGCCCGGTGGGGTCTTGTCCACTTCGAACTCGCAGTTGCCCACCCACACCGAGTTGCTGCCGCCGTCGCTGGCGTACATCGACCAGTTGTAGACACCTTCGCCGGTCACCACCCCGGACGGCACGGTCACCTCGGCGAACGAGCCGGACGGGATGTTCGACGTCGTCGTCCACCACACCTCGCTGCTGGCGCCGAGCTTTCCCTTGTGCAGGGAGAACCGGGCGGTGAGCATGCCGCCGTCCGGATCGGACACCCGGCCGCGCAGGCGCGGCGTCGGGGTGAACACGTACGGCCGGGCGTCGCCGGAGGCGCACGGGATCTGGCCGCCTTCCATGCCCAGGTTCGCGGGCAGGCCCGGCACGGAGTTGTAGACGTAGTCGATGACCGGGTCGAGCGCGAACCGCCGCCAGTCGTTCTGCTGGCCTTCGTTGGCGGCCTTGAGCATGAACGTCAGGGTGGTCCACCCGCCGTTCGCGGCCTGGCGCGCGGTGTCGTCGATGCGCACCTCGGCCGCGCCGTCGGTCGGGCAGTACTTGGCGTTGTTGGACTTGCCGATCCCGCCGAGGTTGACCTCCCAGCCGGGCTGGGCGTTCCAGGTGGTACCCCAGCCGATGCCCCCGGTGCGCCACAGTTCGGTCGGCCCGCCGTTGCAGGAGTAGGAGTGCACGACCCGCGTCCGCATGGTCGCCCGGTGGATGACCTTGCCACGCATGGCCGAGACGTCGACGCTGAAGTACGACCGCGACCGGTACCCGCCCTGGTAGCCCGCCTTCAGGTCACCCAGGTCGCCGTCGGTCTTGTTGAAGTTGTGCTCCTCCGGCCACGGTTCCTGGACCACGACGTGGTTCTGCTTGGCGCCCGGCCAGAAGTACTCCGGGTCGATCACCACGGGGAAGACCCGCGCGGGGTCGGTGAGGAACGCCGTGTCGGGCTTGACCACAGTCGTCTCCGGCGTGACGACGACGTCCATCGTCGCCTTCTTCGGCGGCTTCACGGGTTCGGGCTCGCTCGCGGACCGCGCAGCGACGCCCGGTGTCGTTCCGCCGGACGAGTCCCACATCTTCGAAGCGTCACCGCGGAAGACGACCTCACCGTCCGCGTCGACCGCTTCGAGGGTCCCCACGCCGGTCTTGCGGGGCGTCAGCCCGCGAGTGTGGTTGCCGAACTTGATCTCGCGCAGCTTCGGATCGCGCGCCGCTTCCGGGGTCTTCACCACGAGGTGCTCGCTGAAGCCCGTGGTGGTCACGGTGACCTTGAGGTCCACGCCGGGAATGACCTCGGCGTAGGTCGCGACCGGGCCGTCCAGCTTCGGTGCGGGCAGCGTCCCCGGCCACCCGAGACCGATCTCGTGCTCGCCCTTCGTGGCGGCCGCGAGGATTTCATTGGCACCGCCGTCGGAAAGCCGGACTTCGACGGGCGCGGCATTCGGACGCACCGTGCCGTCGGGCCGCGCCGTGAGCGTGAGGTCGACCGGAACCCACGAGCCGGCACGCTTGATCCGCTGGGGCTCGAGGCTCTCCCGCCGGGTCACGGTGCCGTCCGGGTTGGCGAAGACCTCGGCGTATTCAGTGGTTTCCGCGGGAACACCAACGACCGCACCGGACCGCTTCGCGGCAGCGAGAGCAGCGGACACCGCCGGCGACTCACCGGATGGTTCGGCCGCCGCGGCGACCGGCGAAACCGAAGCCGCCAATATGCTGCCCACGAAAACAGGCAGCACGGCACGACGAAGTAAGCGCACGAAGACTCCCCCACCTCCGGCCGACTGCGTCGACCGAACCCGATCTTGATCCCCGAGAACTTCTAGCAGCAGATCAACGATTCACCAAGACAGGTTTACGCGATGGCCGGTTACTTACCAACAATAGGGACGCGCTAATCGTTGCAGACCGGGTTCGACCTGGGGAAATAACGCCGCTCATCGTGAGCGAGCCAACGGCGTTAGCAAGCCAGACTGTGATCAATCCTACTCACTCGGTGACACAGCGCCCGAACTCTTCTCACGCAGGCCACCTGATACGCCGCATCCAGACGGTCTGCAGCGACGGTACGGCCATTCAGCTGCACATCAGCTCCGAATTCGTCACCAGTACAGGTCGGCTACGTTCCGCCCTCGACCCGGACCCGCCTCAAGCACCCGAGGTGCACGATGATCAGTACCGCTCGCAGAGCCACTACGACACGCGCAGTCTCCCCGCGCCGGGCAGGTGCCCGTCGTCGCCGGCAGTCCGTCAAAGGGTCCGGGCTGAGGTTCGCGTTCTGCGGGCGCATGTCCACCGTCGAGTTCCAGGACCGGGCGGCCTCCTCGGGGTGGCAGCGCGAGGTGGCCACGCGAGCGCCCGCAACCGCCCACCAGAACTCGCCAAGAACGTCTACGTCCGCGAAGACCACTTGCTCAACGAACTCCGCTTGCGATTCGGCGAGACCGTCGATGAAAATGGCTCCGCGATCGCCGACCACCTGAGAACGAACAATCTAACGATCATGTGCGGCGGCCTGACCCGAGAAGTCAAGGCCTGCAGCTCACGTTGCACACTTGCCACGATAGACGAGACCGTCGGCGACCAGCTGCTATGACTCTGACCTGGCCGCGACGCGCGGCTTTATGGGGTAATTGAGTGTCCGAGTTGATCTACAACCCCACACTGAAGTTCGCCACTGACCTGCAGCTTGATTGAGCTGCCTCCTGCGGGAATCTCCGACGTTTGCGTGTTCGAAGCGGGCACTGCGTGTGCGTCGACGCGGCGGCCGCCCCTCGCCCGAGGCACGCTGGACCGAGCACCTTCGGCGACCCGTGAACGCACCCCCCGATGTGGTGCCCACGACCATGTCCGAGGCGCGCGGGACGTGGCCGGCGCACATTGTCTCGGCTCGCCCGGTGGCCGATAGTTGCGGAGTTCCCCCGGTGTCGTGAGGAGCCCGTCGTGCGCCTGCTCAGCCTGGTGGCCGTCGCCGCCATCGTCGTCGGCGTGGAGGTCACCGCGCCGGCACCGCCGGTCGCCGCGGCCGCTCCCGCCTACCTGACCAACGAGGCGACGTTCAGCACCGTCGCCAACGGGTGGGACAGGGTGGAGCGCTACCGCGACACCACATCGGGATTCGCCGATGAGCAGTACCCGCCGGACGGGCGGGGCAACCAGGACGGGCAGCGGCTGACCTTCTTCGGCGGGGTGGCGCAGCCGTCCTCGTCGCGGTTCCTGCTGTACTCCGCACCCGGCTGGTCGACCGGCGCGAAGGCCACGCCGGTGCTGCTGGTCCACGGTGCCAACGACAATCCCGACCGCGCCTGGGCCAATCCGAACGAATCCGGCGGCTTCGGATGCGGCTCGGCGACCTGCCCGTCGACCGGGTTGATGCAGTACCTCAGCTCGCGCGGGTACCGGGTGTTCGCCATCGGTTTCGCGCACAAGCAGGGCGAGAACCGCCAGCAGGCACAGCAGGTCGGGGACGCGATCGCGCTGATCAAGTCACGGCTCGGGGTGGGCCAGGTCGACCTGGTCGGCTGGAGCAAGGGCGAACTGTCCACCCGGATGTACGTCTCCTCGGTGAAGCCCCCGTGGGGACGGGCCTACGCCGGCGACGTGCGCAAGCTGATCACCCTCGGCGGACCGAACGGTGGCTACGACTACCCGTTCGCGCACGGCTACGCGCACGACCTGTCGATCTGGCCGGAGTGCGGCGTCAGCATCAACGCGCCGAGCCCGCACACGAGGATGACCTGCTACGGCGCGTACACCTACCACCCGGAACTGTCGATCACACCCACCGTCGGCTGGGACACCTACCCCGGGCAGCGGCAGATGCTGGCCCGCTTCGACAGCACGTTCGGCGTCGACGGCTCGCAACAGGACTGGTACACGACCTACTACGGCGGCCAGGGCTTCTACACCGACGGGACGGGCATCCAGGCCGCGATCGACGCCGGGTCGATGATCTCCACCATCCAGTCCGCCGGCACCCCGGCAAGCGTCTCGGTGTACCTGCTGGCCGGCGGCTCGCCCACCATCGTCGGCGTGTTCAACGAGAACCGCGGCCCGAGCGACGGCATCGTGTTCGTAGCCAGCGCGTTGAACAGCACGGGCATCGGCCACCTCGCCGCGACGGCGCTGATCGGTTCGGTGAACCACGTGCAGCTGGGCTGGGCATCGGCGTCGATGTCCCAGGTGACGAGCTGGCTGGCGTGAAAGGGACGACAGTGACCACACTCCTCGACGGAATCACTTCGGCGAAGGTGCCGACCGACCGGCTGACCACGCACGTGCTGGAGGTGGCCGACCGGGAACACGGCGAGCCGGTCGTGTTCGTCCACGGCAACGTCTCGTCCTCCGTCTTCTGGCAGGAGTCGATGCTCGACCTGCCGCGGCGGTACCGCCCGATCGCGGTGAACCTGCGCGGATTCGGCGGCACCGACCCGCTGCCGGTGGACGCGACGCGGGGAGTGCGCGACTACGCCGACGACGTGATCGCCACGCTGGCCGCGCTGGGCATCGACGCCGCGCACCTGGTCGGCTGGAGCATGGGCGGCGGCGTGGTCCTGCAGCTGCTGCGCGAGCACCCCGCGCTCGCGCGCACCGTGACACTGGTCAACCCGGTCTCGCCCTACGGCTTCGGCGGCACCAAGGGCGCGGACGGCGAGCTGGTCGACGCCGCGGGCGCCGGATCGGGCGGCGGTGGCGCCAATCCGGATTTCGTCACCCGGCTCAAGGACGGCGACACCTCGGACGAATCGCCGTTCTCCCCCCGACAGGTGCTACTGGCCTTCTACGTCAAAACGCCGTTCCACCCCGCCCGCCTCGACGACCTCGTCGAGGCGATGCTCACCACCCGGGTCGGCGACGACCACTACCCCGGCGACTTCACCACGACCGACGCGTGGCCGGGCGTCGCGCCGGGCACCCGTGGCGTGCTCAACACCATGGCGCCCGGCCATTTCCGCATCGACGACCTCGACGCGATCGAGCGCAAGCCCCCGATCCTCTGGGTGCGGGGAGCGGACGACCAGATCGTGTCCGACACCTCCATGTTCGACCTCGCCCACCTCGGCCGGCTCGGCGCGGTGCCCGGCTGGCCGGGCGAGGCCACCCATCCCGCGCAGCCGATGGTCACCCAGACCAGAGCCGTCCTCGACCGCTACGCCGCAGCCGGCGGCCACTACCGTGAGGTGGTCATCGCAGACACCGGGCACAGCCCGCACATCGAGAAGCCGAAGGAGTTCTCAGCGGCACTGCTCGAGGGGTTGGCCAAGGGCTGAAAGCATCCGACACCGCCATCCGCCGCCTTGGCGGGATCACGATCGGTCCACGGGCTGTTGCAGGCGCGACGCCACCACCGACCTTCCAGCTTCCTCACCCATGTGCTGCTCACATCAGCCTGGTCGCATAGGTCGTTATACGGCCAGCTCGCCCCCGATCCGCCGCGTGCGCCGGGGGCCGCAGGTGCGTCTCGGCAACTGATGTCAACAGCTGGATCGACGGGTTGAACGCGCCCCGGACAGCCGATCGGCCGTTCTACCTGACCGCAATCGTCGAGGCCGAAGCGCATCGCCCCTAACATCGCCGCGACGCGCTTCACGTGCGTGGCGCGGCGCGAGCGGGGAGCGTCGGGCATATCATTCAGGCCGATTGCCGCCCGCGGCTCGGGCATCTCCGAGAAGCCCGCGTCGGACGGCCGTCTGGGCACCGCCGTTCACCTGCCTTATCGCGGATCCGGTCGATCGAGCAGCCGGGCAGAAGCCGCTGGAGGCCGACCTACGCCTCGAGCTGGTGGCTGTGGTCGAAAGCATGGGTGGACCAGACCCCGCGGAGGGGATCACGGCCTTCGAGCAACGCCGCGACCCGGAGTTCCGGACCTGAGACTTCACGCGTCGATGCATAGAGCGTTATACAGCCGGCTGGCCTCTCCTGGCCCTGGATGTGCTGACACGTCCGGGTGGTCATCGGGCGTGACCGCGAAATCCAGCGCAACAACAAACCTGCTCGACGCTCGATGGGACCACGTCACCACGCTTGATCCCCAACACCGTGATACGAGCGGCCATTCGGGTGCTTATCCGATCGAAATTCGTCATCGGTGCCGGGCGGCTGCGTTCCGCCTCCGACCCGAACCCGCCTCAAGCACCGAGGTGCGCGATGATCAATACCACCCGCTGGGTCCGCCGCGAGCGCGCGGGACGGGGCTCCCGCCGCCGGCCAGACTGCGAATCGGTTGTAACGAAGTGCCGCTCTCCGGCCGACTCGTGCAGTGCGTCCCCGCATTGGGGTGCAACGAACTTGCCTGCGAGGAGTGATCATGGCTTTCGACCACCAGCGGAACGTCGGCAACCTCGTACCATTGCTGGCGGACGGCGAGCGGATCCTCACCTCGATCCCAGGCTTCTTCCAGTACGACTTCCCCGACGGGGAGTTCCTCGATGAGGCCAGTCTGGTCCTCACTACCGAGCGCTTGCTCGCTTATCGCAAGAAATTGCTGACATCGTGGCTCGCCAAGGTACCCATCGGCAGGGTGACGAACATCGATATGATGCCGATGATCATGATGCTGTCCGGGATCGAGCTGCCGATCGGGGTGATCCTCGTCGGATTCACCGGCACGGAGTGGAAGAACTGGTCGGTGAAACTTACCGCCAAAGAAAAGGATGCCGGAGCCGAGTTCGTTCGCCAGGTCCGGCACGCGTTCCCGCGAGTCGGCGGCTTGCCGCAGGTCGACGAATGAGCGATGCCGCGGCAAAAACCGGTCCGACCGAGGAGTCGCACGAAGCGCTCGCTCAGCGCGCCAGGCACCACTTCACCCTCGGCAAGGAACTCGGCGAGCACGGTCATCTCGCCCACGCTGTCCGCTTCTACCGCGCGGCTCTAGCCGCCGTCCCGGCCGCCGTCGGGGACGACCGGGCCGATTACTTTGTGGAGCTCAGCGATTGCCTCGTCGATCTCAACCGACCGGATGAAGCGATCGCCGCGGCGAAGGAAGGGGCCTTCGTAGTCAGTCCGGCACACCCGGAAGGAGGTTTCTACATCCTCAACGCGCTGATGCTGCTGTTCCGCCGCTACGAAGCGCGAGGTGAACCCGCTGACCTCGTCGATGTCACCGATATGGGTTCCGTACTCCTGCCGGGCATCGCTGAAGGTAGCGAGGCCCGCCAAGCGGCTCTGCAACTCCTCTGTATCGCGTTCCGGCGCCGCTTCGAGGCCCAGGATAATTTGCCGTCTCTCGGCAACGCCATCGAGGCTGCCGACGAGCTGGTGCGATCGCCCGCTGTGAGCAACACTGACCGCGTCACGCACCTGCAAGCCCTTATCATCGCGCGCCACCTGCGGTTCGAACGCACCGGTCTGACTGCCGACCTCGACGGCGCCGTGGCAGCGGCACGCGCTGCGAGCAAACTGGTCGGGAGCGGAG
This sequence comes from Amycolatopsis sp. NPDC098790, assembly GCF_044759945.1. Classification (NCBI taxonomy): domain Bacteria; kingdom Bacillati; phylum Actinomycetota; class Actinomycetes; order Pseudonocardiales; family Pseudonocardiaceae; genus Amycolatopsis; species Amycolatopsis sp. NPDC098790. The sequence continues at coordinate 109,184 of NZ_JBIWAI010000002.1, read as the reverse complement.
ACGCGGACGAAGCGACCGTTTTCTCCCAGTTATCAGCCGCACTGGTCCAACGATTCGAACAGCTGGGAAGCCACGCAGACCTCGATGAAGGAATCGAGGTGGGTAAGTTCGCAACGACGAGCGCGGACCCTCGTGACCCGTATCGGTTTGCGATGATGTCGAATTTGTCCCGAGCCCTGGTAACAAGGTTCGAGGAGACTGGTGCTCACGCCGACATCGACGAAGCTGTCCGGCTCGGCGACCTCGCTTTGAGGCTGGGCCAGGCAGATGCCCGTGAGCGGGCGCTTCTGAAGATCAACCTCGCGAACGCACTGCGTGCAAGGTTCGATCGCACTCAGGAGATTGCCTTCCTGGAAGATGCGGACAGGCGCGCGACCTCGGCAGTACGCGAACTTGGCGGGACTGCCGATGAAGTGGTGGCTCGCGTTTCGGCGGGACACACCTCACTTGCCCTGGCTGAGCTGGTTCGCGAAGGCGCGGATGGCTGGGGAGCACGAAGGCGCCACAGGCGACTGCTCGACGGTGCGGTGCAGATGTTCGAGCGTGCCGTTGCCCTAACCCCCGACGGGCACGCACGATTGCCGGCGCTACTGGCCGACCTCTGTCAGGCGTTGCTCCTGCGATTCGAGGTCACACGACGATCGCGTGACCTCGATGCCGCAGTCGCTTCGGGACAGCGTTCTGTCGCCATCGGCACGCCGGACGACCGCAGCCTTGCCGCCCATCGGGTTCTCCTCGCGCGGGCGCTTGCTGCGAGATTCCGCGTGCGGAACACACGCGGTGACGCGACCGAGGCGATCATCGGCTTGCGGGTGGCTGCCACCACCAGCACGGCTCCGACCGATGTCCGGCTGAACGCCGCGCACGATGCCGCGAAGCTGGTGGTTCGGATGGGCGGGAGCTGGGCTGAAGCATTGAAGGCCTACAACCTGGCGATCGAGTTGCTTCCGCTGTTGGCGTTGCGTGGCGGCGATTTCGGAGACAATGAACGCCGACTCGGCGGATGGGCCGGGCTCGCCTCGGATGCCGCCGCATGCGCGGTCGAAGCCGGGCAGGCGGAGCGGGCGATCGAGCTGCTCGAACAGGGGCGGGGCGTGCTGTGGTCGAGTGTCCTGGACGAGCGCGCGGACCTGGGCAGGCTGGGCGAAGTCGCCCCTGAGTTGGCCGCGGAAGTGGAAGCGGTGCGCACTCGGCTTGACGCACCTGACGACGCCGCACGCGGCCTGTCGTCACGTCGGGAGGACGCCGGCGTGCTCGACCGGCGCTGGCGCGAACTTGTCGCCAGAGTGCGCCGAACGCCCGGGTTCGCCGATTTCCTCGCGCCAAAGGAGATACGTGACCTGAGACCGGCGGATCCCGGCCTGACCGTCGCGGTGATCAACGTGAGCAGGTATCGCTGCGACGCACTGCTGGTCTCGTCATCGGGCGTTCAGGTCGTGCCGCTGCCCGGCCTCTCGCGCGACGAGGCTGCCGAGCAAGCCACCAAGTACCTCGATGGCCTTTCAGGTTTGAGAGATTGTCAAGCGGCCTTCGACGAGGTGGTCTTCCCCGCGCTGTCGAGGTGGATGTGGCAAGCCGTGGCCGAGCCGGTCCTGAAGGCGCTGAGACCAGGAGCGGATCTTCCCCGCATCTGCTGGTGCCCGACTGGTCCGTTGACCCTCTTGCCCGTGCACGCTGCCGGCAGCCGTGAGCCCGCAGGCTGGCCGGGCGTCCTGGATCTCACGATTTCCTCGTACACGCCCACCCTCTCCGCCCTTCGCCTTGCGCCGTCCGTGAAGTCCGCCGGACCGCGCTCAATCCTGTCGGTCGCGGTTCCGGACGCTCCTGACCACGTTCCGCTACCGGAAGTGGCAAACGAGGCGAAACGGCTCAAAGCACACCACGGCAGTCGCGTCACCGAACTCGTCGGACCGTCCGCGACCCGTGATGCGGTCTTGACTGGCCTTCGGCGGCATCGCTGGGCGCACTTCGCGTGCCACGGAAAACAGGATCCGGCCGAGCCGGCGTCGGGAGGATTGGTGCTGGCCGACGGTTCGGTGCTCACCGTGGCCGACTTGGCAAAGGAACGCTTCGAGCACGAGTTCGTCTACCTGTCGGCGTGTGATACCGCTCGCAGCGGGCTGGGCAACCTCGACGAGGCAGTGACCTTGGTCGCCGCGCTGCAATACACCGGGTGGCAGAGCGTGGTGGGGACCCTTTGGTCGGTCGTCGACGACGTTGCCGCCCGCGTGGCCGAGCTGGTTCACAGTTCAATTGCTTCCGAGGCCAGTGCATCTCCGGATTTCGCTGCAGCCTTGCGCCAGGCTGTCCGGACGATCCGGGACGCCGAACCGGACAAACCGAGCGCGTGGGCACCCTATGTCCACTTCGGCACATGAAACCGGAGGCGCTGGAGACGGCGGCGCGGTCACGGCTTCGGTTTGACGGCATAGGCGATCGCGCCTATGAGCAGCGATCCAACGATCAATGCGGCAGTGCCGTAGCCAGGCCGATACCAGGAAAAGTCCTCGAAGGGCGTCGCCGGCAGGGTGAACGCCCACAGCCCGAAGGATATCGTCGCGGTGATGAGTTCGAACACCGGCCAGTCACCAGGCCGCCATGGTGGCGTCCGGCCGAGTTTTCGTGCTTGGGCAACGGCGAAGAGCCAGACGATCACCGGAGTGAGCACCAGGAAGATCGAAAACATCACCCACTGACCGGTCCGCGATCCGCCGGGATCCATCACCAGCGTGGCAACGGCTACGTAGGCCGTGATGATTTCGGTCGGGATGTAGCGCGTCACAACCTCCGTGGCGGCGACGACGCCGAGATCCGCCGACGCGCTGCCGGGACGTTGCTGCGTCGCCGGATCACCACGTCTTGGCGTCTCGATTCTTCTGCCCGTCGTCGCGGCACGGGTCATCGCGGCAATGCTCACCAAAGGAAATCGCCGCGCCCCAGAGGGCTGCTACCGGGAGCGAGATCCTTGGCCCAATCGTGACGTCAGGCTGGCAAACGATGGCAGGTGCGCTCCCGGTCCGCCGCAGCGGTCGGCACCCGAGGTCGAGCGGCCGACGATGCTGGCCGACCCGGCCGCCACGTCGACGTTGAGCACTTTCAGCCCAACCACGACGCCGCCGAACCGAGTTGATCTACAACCCCACCCTGAAGTTCGCCACCGACCTGCGGCTTTAGTACCCGTTTTAGCGCGGAAGTTCTCCCACGTTTACGTGTTCAAAGGGGGACTTGAACCCCCATGCGTGGGATATCTCCAGTGTTTGGGGAGATCATGCGCTCACGGTAGCACAGAGTCACTATTTCCTGGCTGCGGCGACCTCCATCAGTGGAAGCTGGTCGGCAGCGGCGAGGATCTGCGAGCTCGTTCACCAGCTGCGCGATGAGGACATCGCCCGTAAGCCCGATCTTAGAAGAACGCAATCGACCATCGAACCGTCAAGGACGAGACCTGCTCGCGACGCTTCCTTCACCCAGCTACGTGCGAGCAGGAAGCCCGCTTGTCCGGACCGGAGTGTCGTGGCGACGCCCGTAACCTTCACGAGTTGCGCAACGCCAGTGGCTCTTACCAACCACGGGAGGCTGCAAGTTATGAACCGTATCAGCCGCCGTTCAGGCTCCGTGCGCCCACCACTGCATCACCAGAATTTTCCACCAGGCCGGCCAAGACTGCAGGTCTGCTCTCGTCTGCCACGAGAGGAGGTTGTTGCGGATGGTCAGCGTGGACTCGTGTCCGGCCCCCAGTGCGCGCGCTGAATCCGCTAGGAGGGCTTGCAAGTCCTCTACGGCGCCGGCCAGGTCGCCTGCATCGCCGCGCCAGGAAGCGAGGTTGTTGCGAGTGATCAGGGTGTCGCGGTGGTCGGAGCCGAGTACGCGGCGCTGGTCAGCCAGTACCGACTCGTATTCGGCCACCGCGCGGGCCGGGTCGCCGCCCTCGCCGCGCCACCGAGCAAGCATGCCGCGGGTGGACAGGGCACTGGGGTGGTCGGAACCCAGGATGCGCTGTTGGTCGGCCAATAGTGCCTCGAGTTCGGCGACGGCTCCCCCGGTGTCACCGGCCTCACCCCGCCAGGAGGCGAGGTTTGCGCGGGTGGTCAGGAGGGCGGGGTGGTCGGCTTCGAGCACACGGCGCTGGTCGGCCAGCAACACTTCTGCTTCTGCGACGGCGCGGGTCGCGTTACCGGCCGAGCTTCGCCAGTAGATGAGGTTGTTTCGGGTGGTCAGAGTGCTGGGGTGGTCGGGGTCCAGCACGCGCTGCTGCTCGGCCAGCAGCATCTCGTACTCGGCGATCGCGCCGGGTACGTCACCGGCCTGGCCCCGGAAGCTCGCGAGGTGTCTGCGTGTGATCAGGATGGAGTGGTGGTCGGGACCCAGCACACGCAGTTGGTCGACCAGCAAAGCTTCTAAATCGGCAAGGGCGCCAGCAGCGTCACCGGCATTACCCCGGCAGGAAGCGAGGTTGCCGCGATTGCACAGGGTGCCCACGTGGTCGGGGCCTAGTACGCGTTGATGGTCGGCGAGGAGCCGCTCGTACCCGGCGATGGCGCCAGCCGAGTCGCCGGACTCGTCACGCCAATGGGCGAGATCGTTGCAGATGGCCATCACGAGATCGTCGTCCGACCCAACGGCACCTTCGGCCGTGGCTCGCAGCGCTTCGAACTCGGTGACAGCACCGGATGCATCGCCAGCCATCCCCTGCAAACGGGCGAGATGACAGCGGGCGGCCAGAGTCTGGGGATGGACTGGCCCCAGCCGGCCGGTCGCATCCCGATGAAGGCGCAGAAAGTGGGTGGCGGCGGCGGTGATCTGCCCTGATTCGGCCAACGACCGCCCGATGCGGAACAGCAGCGGGTGGTAGTCGGGTTGGGAGAGGGCCGAGGCGGTGACGGCGTCGAGGGCTTCGCTGCAACTGCGCAGCGTCCGGGCTACACCGAGGTCGGCGGTGTCGAACTCGGGCCAGAGGTCGAGCAGCGCATCAGCCGTGAGTCGAGCCAGGTCGCCGACGTGTGCCGGGGTGAGAGCGTCACGGACCGCACGCTGGACCAGCGGGTGCACCGCCACCGCGCGACCCGGCCGAGTGGGGTCGAGGGTGAGGAGGTTGAGCCGGTGCAGGCACGCCAGGCCGTCCTGGACCGCTTCTTCATCCACCTCACGCCCTACCGCCGCGGCCAGGCAATCCCGGACGACGGTGCCGGTGAACACCGCCAACGGACTACCGTGAGGATCTAAGAGGCTGGCCACCTCGAGGAGCGGCCGGGCCAATCCCCGGGGCCGGAGCCGGTCGGCGCGGTCGATGGACAGCGACCAGGTCGCGTCCACAGTCGCTGCGTACTGGTCAGGTAGCTCGGCCGAGCTGGGCAGGACATCTGCGAGCGTATACCGACGGTCGGCCAGCCGCCGCCGGTAGCTGGCGACGGTGAGCAACGGCTTGTCGTGCAAGAAGGCGACCGCCTGCGACAGCGCCAGCGGTAGCCGTCCGAGGTCTTCGGCAAGCCCTTGAAGCTGCACCCGCTCCACCGCGTGGCCGGCCAGCGCCTTGGTCAGGAAGGCGATCGCCTCAGTCTTCGTGTAGACACCGAGCTCGATGACGCGGTGCCACATGCTAGTGGCTGTGTGCAGCGCGGCGTCACGACGCCGGGATGTCAGCAAGATCTCGCCCGAGTCGTTGGGCGGAGGCCAGAGTCCGTGCAGATCCTGCGGATCCTGCACGTCGTCGAGCACCATCAGCCAACGTCGGCTCGTGGCAGCAAGCCAGTCCCTCAGCAGTTGCGCGGCTTCCTCAGGGGCCCGCAGGGCAATGTCGGGTATTGTTCCGGACAGCACCTGCCGAGCGGCTTCCGCGTAGGTGGTGATCACCGCGTCGCGGGAAAACGCCGGCATCCAACGGCCAGGTCGATGGCGCTGTCAGGCCATACCGACCACGCGTGGCGGGCGGCGAGCTGCGACTTACCCACTCCGCCCAGCCCGGAAACCACCACACTTCGGCCGCGCACCCTGGTTCCGCCTGGCGCCAGGGCTTCCGCCAGCTGTCGGCGAGCGTCGCGGTGCTGGTAGTGGTCGACGACCTGCGGGGGCACACCCAGGCGCACCGGCCATGCGGTCCTCACGCCAGGCACGTAGAAGGTGTTGCGCTGGACGTTGTTGTCGCCGACCTGGGCACCGAGGTTGTGATCGACGGCGAACGTCCCGTCGAGCGGATGCGCGGACTGACCCGAGCGGGGAAAGCGGCGTCGGGGCACAGTAGCTCAGGAAGTGAAGGTGTTGGTCTGCGTGTTGTGGTCCCCTACCTGGACTCCCTGGTTGTCCCGCACCTCCACCTGTCCATACCTACTGCTCGAAACCCCCGCGAGGCCAGTCAACTCTAGGACGTGCCGCGCCGCGGCGACGAGCTCGTCGTCCAGCTCGACAGCGGCTGCGGATAACGCCGCCGCCAGCTCGGCTTGGTGTGCTTCAGGGGCTGACAATTCTGCTTCCAGTACAGCTTGTCTGTCCTCGGACGTCGAAGGGGAGCGTCGCACCGCTCTGAGCGTCAGCGACTTCAATCCCTCGTACCCGTCCCTCACCGCAGCCGAGGCCGCACCACCCGCACCCGCGGCTGCCCCAGCCGACAACGCGGCGACCACCAGCCCTACCGATTCCAGCAATTCCTACCCTCCTGACTTCCCAGCTCAGTACGAACCGCGGCCGCATCCCAGCCAGGACGACACTCCGGACAGTGTCGAGTCCACGGGCCGTTATCGACCGGTATGATCACACGGCTCCAAATTGAAGACCTCACGGTACGCGCCGGCATCTGATGCAACACAACGATTCAGCGGCCATCAGCTCGACGAGCAACCCCATTCGGCTCGGCCGATGGTTCATCGGCCGGATGGGTCCATCCGTTCTTGGATGCCTGCCGCTCCTGCGACTCAGTCAGCAGCGCATCAGCAAACTGCTGTCCTCGTTCAGCCTCGCTGAATCCCGCCATGACGTCGCGAACGAGGTTGCCCAACATGACCAGCTGTGGCGGTGTCAGCTTGTCACCAAAATCGATGAGCGTCTTCGCCGCCCGCACCCAACCACTGTCAGGCTCCCATTTTCGCACAAGCTCCACCAGCCGGTCCGGGTCTCCAGCAGGTGAGGATCCGGTAAGCCGCGGCGAAGGCGGCAGCAACATGAACAGCTCGGCCGCAGCTGGATCCCGCAGACACTCCTCCCGAAGGAACCGCATACGCGCTTTGATCTGCCGGTGCGCAAGCTCGTCGAGTTTGAGTTCATGGCGGGCATGTTCCACTCGCATCGCCGCTTCCAAGTCCTCCGGGCGCACCCGGACAACTACGGTCGCCTCCCGGAACTCTGCACCCGGCACCGAGAACGGAACCCGCTCCATCAGCCGGTTCGCCAGCAGTTGCCGCACCGATTGCCACCGCACCAGCGAAGACTGGCTCGTCACATCCTCGAACGCCGCTCGGACGTGGTCGGCGCCAGCCGTGCCAACCTCACCGTTCTGCGCTGCGTTGGCTATCGCGATACCAAAGAACCGAATCTGGACATCGAAGTAGAGGCCGCCATCCCGACTCGGCAGATACTCCTGGTGCTCCCACCTCTCGTACGGCTCACGGCCTCGATTCCGCCATCGCGTCATGCCGAGCTGCCCGAAGCCGCCCCGTGAGAAGCCATGAAGTCGTCGTCCACCTTCCCGGTGATGAGCGTGTAGAGCTGCTCGCGCTGCTCCGCCTCAACCGAAGGACGTTTGCTCCACTGGCGTACCAACCCCGTCAAGCGGTTCCGCGGCGACTCCTCGCCGGCGATCTCCGGACCCCGCACCGCCCGGCACAAGATATCGGCGATCCGCCCGCGATGTTCCGGGAACGCGACCGCTGCCTCAAGCCAGAACGGCAGCACCTCTTCCAGGTGGTCGTCACTGTTGCCCGGCGCCAGCAAGCTGCGCCAACCGCGGGAGAGGTCCTCGACCGTGGGCGCCGGCTCCTCTCGCTCGACAGGTTCGATCAACAACGACGGCTGCCGCGAATTGGCCGGAGGACTCATAAGAGCGAGCGTGCGGAACGACTGCCGACCGGCGGCAGCGGTCTTGTCGTCGCCACACCATCCGATGACAGCTGCAAACAACGCGTGCCGGACAGTCTCGTCGTCCCATAACGTCTGCACGGCCTCCTTCACCGCGCCGACCACGCGCAAATCGTCAGGCGAGTTCGCAGACGAGCGGCGTGCTCGTCGTGGTCCCGGCGTTGCGGTGCGGTACGGGTCCGTTCCTCGGCGGCTTCCCGGGCATTGGCGTCGAGGTCGGTCTCGAGCTTCCGCTTCGCCGCGAGGTGACCGGCGACTTCCCAAGCGGACACAGTCTCGTTGGCCGCATTGACGGCGTCTCGTGAAGCAGCTTCCTCTTGGTCAGCCTCTTCGACCCGGAACCTCGCGCCACGGAGCTGGTACAGATAGAGCAGGTCATAAGCAACGCCTTGCTGCTGATCGGCGACGCTCCTCCGCCGGTCCACTTCACCGGCGCGTTCTCCGAGTGCGTCGGTCCTGATCTGCGCCTCGGACCTGCTCGCCACGAACGCTGCGGCGAGAGCATGAGCCGCATCTTCCGCCCTGCCGAGGGCGTCCTGCGCCGCGAGGACTTCGGCATGCACAACCTCCAGGCGCCCAAGGCCTGTCACGGATTCGAGGCAGAATTCCCGCTCCGCCTTCTTCGCCGGTTTCGTCTGTAGCAAGGAAGCGATGGACGAAAGGCGTTGAGCCACGTTGTCGGCGTCTTCGGGCGCGGCGGTGAGCTCGATGAGCAGATCGATGAATTGCCGGGCCGAGGCGAACTTGAACATGTCCTCGACGCCGCCCTCGACGTGGTTCATCTGCTTCTGCGTGCGGAACAGCTCCGGATCCAGACTGCGGTTGACCAGCGCCGTCGTCCATTCGTGCTGCCGGCTGGTGATGACCAGATCGGCAGCCTGAGGGTGGGCGGCAGCCGCTTCCCGGACAGCGGCGAGGAAGGCGTTCTGCCGGAGTGGCGTCCCGGACTCGTCGGAGAGAGGCAGACGACCGGGCTCCAGAACTCCGGGCACCGCGTAGAAGGCGTAAAATGAGATGTTCAGCTTGTCCCTGGCCTTGTCCGCGTCCGCAGGACGGCGAAGATCCGCCCACTCGTACACCGCTCCGGTGACGAGCACGTGCTCCGCCGCGCCATCCAGCGTTCCGCTGGTCGCCGGGTGCCAGACCGCGATGGTGTGCGACGTGTCGCCGGTGTCCACGTAGTCGGTGAGGCTGCGCTTGGCGACGCGGCCGAGGAAGTCGTTGGCGTTCGGCAGAACGAGTGCGTAGAACAGGGAGAGCAGGGAAGATTTGCCGCCGCCGTTGCGCAGCCACACGACACTGTCGGCTGGCGTGACCGCGGGGCCGTCCGGCGCGGTGAAGTCGAGCGCGAGGTCGGTGAACCTCGCCGAGCGCTCGCCGACCGAGTGCAACCGGAGTTCCGCGAGGTGGTAGGTCAATCGTCCTCCTCGTCGAGTGGCACCGGTGCTACTTCGTTCCGCCGCAAGTGCTCGCCGCGCCCGATCGCGGCGAGGACGGTGTACGCGGGCTCGCTCGCCATGTCCTTGACCTGGATGCGGAATCGCTCGGTCAGGACCCAAGCGCCGCCGCTGGTTTCCGGCCGCGCCATGCCCTGCTCGGCGAGCCAGGCGAGGGTGTTGCGCACCCAGTACAATGTGCACTTCGGTGACAGCCGCCCGGCGCCACGGCCGCGCTCGCCGACCCGGTGCGCCGGCTTCTTGTGGTAAGCACGCCACGCCTCGTCCAAGCCCTCGTCTGGGATCGGCTCACCGGCCCCGTCGCGCCCGCGAAGCCGGTCACACGCGGCCCGCAGCCACTGCTCGAACTCAGTTTCCGGGATGCGCCGGACCCGCTCCTCGTCCAGGTCCGCCGGGCTGGGGTAGGCATAGGCCGCGATGCCGACCAGGACGAGACCGGCGAGCAGGCGGCCATCGCGCGTGGCGGCGTTCGGCAGATCGGCCACCCGGAACGCGAACGGCGATTCCGGGTTGACGCCGAGCACCAGCCCGAAGTCACCGTCCGACAGCACCCGCGTGTCCAGGCCGTGCAGAACCGCGTCCGTGGCGAGGCGGAAGTCCAGCTCGGTCCGGTACCGGCCGAGCACCCGGCGGTACTCGGGACTGCGGCCGGGGCGCTGGTTCGGCTGTAAGGCGAAAGCCAGCAAGGTCCCGAGATCGGTGTGGTCGGCCTGGGTGAGCGTCATCGTCGTCCACCTCGCTCGGTCACGGGTGCCGGGTCGGCATCGCGCAGGGCATCCGGCTGCGCCACCACGATGAGGTCGTCGCCGTCCCAGCCGGTCAGGTCCAGGCGCAGCCCGTCGGCATCGGCGGCGGCCCGCGGACCAAAGATGCTCGCCGCGAGATCGGCCGACTCCGGGCGTCCGGTCTCGGCTTCCTCCGGTGCATAGCACCACAACGCCGCCAGTGCGACGATCTCCGCCGTAGCCTGCCGGTCTGCTGTTTCGCCCGGCGCCGTGAGTGCTTCGGCCAGCAACGCGGAGAGGCGGGCGGGCAGGCCGACGTTGCCCACGACGGCTGCGGCGGCCTCGACGACTTCGGGCACGATCGTCGGCGGGTCGGCGTCGCCGATCTCGTCGGTGTCGGCGCCGGGATCAGTCATGGCCGGCTCACGCACCGACCACAGGTCTTCGACCAGCCGATAGAGCCGCGGCAATTTCGGTGGCCGCGGGCCGGTGATATCGGACAACCACCGATCCGTGACCTCGAGCGCAACGGCAGTGGGAAGTCCGAGCAACGGGTTCAGTACCTCGACGGCCAGGTCCGGCAGGTAGCCGAGGGCCGGAGGACGGAACGCCTGCCTGTCCTGTTCGTCGAGGAACACGCTGCGGGCCGTGATCACCCGGGCGTGGAGCGCCTGGTGTCTGCGCGCGCACTCGGTGAGCAGCCGCGCGATCCGTGCCGCGGCCGCGGTCACCTGCGCATCCTCCGCTTCAAGTGACTCCCTGACCTTGGCCAGCAACCGGTGTTCGGATTCCAACCTGCCCGCGATGTGGTCCCGCGCCAGTTCGAGCCGCTCGGGCACCTGCTCGGCCCACTCGTCGAGCACCGACCGCAGATCGCGTCGCGTGTCCTTGATCAGCCGGGCCAGGTCCTCCGCGAGCGACACTGACAACAGGCGAGCCCGCACGGCCGCCTTCTCAGCAGCGTCGAACGCACCCTTCGCGAGCTGGCGCTCCAGCATGAGTTCGTTGGCGATCTGCTCGTCTTCGACATCGAATTCGAGACCGCCGACCAGCGCGTTGATCGCGTCCCGGGTCGCGTTGACCACCACTTCCCCGCGGACCGGATCCTCCCGTTCCACCAGCAGCCGGAACTGTACCTGGCGCTGCCGGTGTCCGCCGCGATCGGTGTGGTCGCTGATCCGGTAGGTGAACGGCGCTTCCTGCGCGGGCCGGTTCAGCAGCCCGCCGATCGTGAACTCGGCCACCCGCCGGTGTTCCTCGCCAGACCTCCCCGGTGCTGCACGGCGGGCGAGGATTGTCAAGCCGCCGACCAGATCGTCGTAGGTCGCCTCCTCGTCGAATCCCTGCCGCGCGATGACCAGGTCGATCGCGGCGAGCGCGAGGGTCGTGACGTCGTAGCTGTCAGCCGGCCAATCCTGCCGACCGGCCGCCAGCACCGCCTCGACGATGGGCCGCGAGCGAAGCAGCGCGGCCACCCTGGCCGGGAATGTCGGATCCGATGGCGGCAGGTCCGCGAGTTCCTCCATCCGCCTCCCCCGTCCGACGACCGTTCGCGGCCGTCACGCAATCCGGATCAAGCTTCCCCACGACCACGGCTTTGACCGCCGAATACAGCAATGATCACGACGACGGTTCTCATTCGCATCAATTCCCCTTTGGATCATGGTGCGTGTGCGCTGTCGTCGAGCAGAGCTCCACTGTTACGTACGGGGCGCCCGCCGTGACCGGATCGTTTCAACTTTTCGCCGAATCGGCCCACCGGAACACACGCCTTGTCTTCCACTCGACGGTGATAGCGGACCGCGAGCCCTACGGCCGCCAAGCAGGTCGGTGACACTGAGTAACTTCAGAGCTCGGAGCACATCGGATCGACAACTGTGCTGGCGGTGGCTGAACTCCTGGACGAGGAGCGCACCTGCCCGGCTGAGCCGGGGCCCTCAACTGCTTGGAGAGCCAGTGCCTCGCGCCCCATGATTGATGGGCCTGCACAACGAGTCCGGTCGAACGGGGGTTCGCTACCCGTAGACAGCTGTTCCGCGGCCGAGGACCCGAAAGCGCTTCCGGCCCACTCCGACGTGCGTGGAACCGTCGTCCAGCACGACGACCCCGCGGTCAGATACTCGATCCGGACTGGGATGGCCAACGGGGTGAAGCGAGGAAGCCCAGAGTGCCGCTCGCTGTGATGGTGCCGTCCGCGACTTGGGCGGCGGTATACGACATGAGCTCGGCAGGCTGGATCACGACGACGTCCGCAGTACTCGCTTTGGCCAGCGCGAGGGGCCCGTCGGCGGGCACGCAGTCGGCCCGGTGGCGGCCCGACCGGACCGGGTCGGGTGGCCCGGTACCGCCCGTTAGCGTCGGTCACTGGCTGGACGTCGTGCTCGCCGCAGAAGTCGCCAGCATAGTAAACGATGCCAACAGCCACACTGCACCAGGAACTGGCGGTCGAGATGACTCGTCGTGACCAGGGCCAGGTCGTCGACGAGGTCCTTGCCGGCGCTGGACGTTATACATCGCCCCTGTGCGAGCACCCACTGCGCTGAATGAGCGAATGCTGCCGAACTCACCGTCATACGTCCTCCGAAGACGCATCCGGTCATTGTGATCCCGCATCGACCACTCGCAGAACCGGCGCCGCCTACAACCGGGACCGTCGACCTGCTCGCGCAGTGGATGGCCACCGGCAAGCCCACCCGCACTTCTCCCCACCCGACCACAGCGGCGGACTCCAGTTCGCCTTCTACGGCCGAACCTGGACCACCCGTCATCAAGACCGCGTGTCGTCACAAGGCTGGCAGCGCGACATGGCCAACGGCCTCGTCGCCGGCAGTGGTCGGATCGTCGCCGCGTACTTCGACGCCGGCACCTCCCGCCGCGTCCCATGGACACAACGACCGCGCGCTGCGCGGCTCATGGCCGAGATTGCCAGATCAAACAAGACAATCGATGCGATCGTGGTCGGTGAGTACGAGCGCGCGTTTACCGGCTCCCAGTTCGCCACCCTGTACGCCTGGTGCTTAAGGCACGGCGTCCAGCTGTGGCTGCCTGAAACAGGAGGTCCGGTCGATCTTGGCAACCGCGACCATCGGGCACTGATGTCGCTGCTTGCCGCTCAATCACAGCGCGAAGTGCTCCGCGCCCGCCACCGGGTACTGGCGGCGATGCGCAACCAAGCCATCCAGCAGGGCCGGTACCTCGGCGGCCGGCCGCCGTATGGCTACCGACTCGTCGACGCTGGCCCCCACCCTAATCCCGCGGACGCCCGCTGGGGCCGACGCCTCCAGCGACTTGCACCCGACCCCCGCACCGCGCCACACGTAGCGTGGATGTTCCAGCAGCGCCTGGCCGGGCACAGCGTCGCGAGCATCGCCCGGCACCTCAACGAGCGCGATATCCCCTGCCCGTCCAACGTCGACCCGGACCGCAACCGCCACCGAACCCGCAGCGCCTGGACACTGCGCACTGTCGCAGTAATCCTCGCGAACCCGCGCTATACCGGCCGACAAGTCTGGAACCGGCGCGCCACCGACACCAGCGGCCCAACCTCCACGCCCGCACTGTCCGCGAAGGTGGCGCATTCAGCACTCGTCACGGAGCAGGACTTCATCACAGCGCAGCAGATCCGAGCGACACGCACAGCCAGCGACGGTCAGCCTCGCCAGTTCGCCTTGGCCGGCCTGATCCACTGCGGCGTCTGCGACCGGCGGCTGGACTCGCACTGGAACCACGGACGCCCGACCTACCGCTGCCGCCACGGCCACACCAGCACCCAACGCGCAGGCCAGCTGCGGCCGAAGACGCTCTACGTCCGCGAGGACCATCTCGTCGACGCGATCAGCATCCAGCTCGGAGATCCAGGCAACGACGGCCATACCAGGCCGGAGCTCGACCGACCACGACACAGACGCGTGGCAGCAGCGCTGCGCGACTCAGGGAAGATCATCGTGTACGACGGCGCCGGATGGCGACTGGAGGAGATCGATTCGAGCTAAGCGACGACCGACCGCGTTTCGCGATCCGTGGGGTAATACTGTGTCCGAGGACCGAGTTGATCTATAACCCCACCCTGAAATTTGCCACGGACCTGCAGCTTGACTGACGCCCAGCAGCCCAACCGCGACGCGGGAGAATTCCCACGTCTACGTGTTCAAAGGGGGACTCGAACACATGTTCGTAGCATCCCTGCGCGGGATGCGTGTTCATGCGACCATCATAGCGCTGCTCACCGCCGCGGGGCGCTTGCAGCCACCAACCACCGGCGCGCGCGACGGCCCTGAACCTACTCGAGGTCGTGCGCGGCACGATCCCGAACAGCAACTGCCCGTTCACTGCGGTGGTTCACCGACGCCAGGCCGGGCCGCTAATACTCTGATCGAGACCCGGACAGCCGGTCTTGCGGGCGGCATCGACCGATCAGAAGCGAAGCAAGTCCGCCAACGTCAGTTCGGCTACTTCGAAGCGGTCGGGCAGCAAGTGCACGGGGATAGGATCGAGAGTCGAGTTCTCCTGATCCGGAACCACGCCGAACTCAGTCACCTTCTCGAAGCTCGCCCTTAGATACGCCGCGACTCGAAAGGCATCCGATTCCGTGAAATCCGCCGAGTTGAAGACCTCGGCGATGGCCAACTTCTTTAGCTTCTCGAACTCCTCGAACCGTTCCGAGTGGTAAGCGTCGATGGCGCTCCTGCGCAGTTGCTCCAGCTTGGGGAACCGCCAATCGTCGCGCTCTTCCTGGCACTCGATGCGCAGGAGGAGGAAGTCGCACCCCGTCAGCTGGCCGTCGGCCCCGTGCAGCCGTCCGTCTTCCATGTGCAACGAAGCCCGAGCCGCTGCCGGCAGGTCGTTCACGACAGCGAGGTAACCGGGACGAAGCAGCTCACCACCGCCGCCTGCGGAACTCAGGGCCTGGTGCACCGCCAGGACCGGGCGCTCCTTCTGAGCGTCGAGCACGGCGTTGATCCCGGTCGAGACCTTTTCGGCCACCGTTGCCGCGACGGAGAGCGGAGGCCCGATCAGGGAGGCCAGGCCACCGGCGATGGTGACCGCGGTGTCGAGCGGGCTGCCCGCCGTGACCTGGTAGAGCTCGGCTTCGACCTCGACCGTCCCACCGGCGAACGGGATGAGCGACGTCATCGGATAGTTGAGAAAGGCACCGGGCGCCGCCAACGAGGCTCCCTGCTTGGTGAACTTGGTGAACGACGTGTCTTCACTGCCGAGGAAATTCAATACCACTCCGCCGTGTAGTGCGGGGAAGTACTTCGTTGCCCACTTTTTCTGCTTGCCCAGGAACCCTTCCACCAGCCAGAGGCGGAGGTACCCCTCACCCCCTTCCAACGGCGCGCCGCCGGGATCGGGGAAGAACCGGACCACTGCGTGTTCCGCGTTGGCCGATACCCAGCCCTTCACTCGCTCACCCAGCGTGGCAGCAGGCATCAGACGTCGTTCTCCTTCGCAAGGTGGGGTGCCCGGTGGAACAGGATGGTGTCGAGCTCGGCCGACCAAGAACCGGCCTTTGGCAGCTCGGCCGCGGCGATCCGTGACCGCAACCGGGCTGCCAAGGTCAAGACCTGCTCCACGGCCGGCGGTTCAGCGGCTTCCGCCAGCTCGCGCCAGATCAGGTGGGTGACGAAGTCGGCCAGTTCGTCGGGCAGGGGCGGGATGATCAGCACCACGTCCACGCCGTTGTCCATCGCCGTGAGCGCGCACCCGACGAAGTCCGCGCGCATCTCCTCGAGCGGTCTTGGCCGGCTGTCCACCGGTTCCGCCTGGAGCACGAGCACCGCGGTGGGTGCGGCCGTCAGCGCGTCGAGGTCGAGAAGCGATTCACGGTTGTGGACCCGCCGGCTGGCCGCGGCTGTGTCCCGAGAAGACGGCACGCGGATGAACGTCCCTGACGGCGTCGGGACGGGAACGCCGACGATGTGCAGCAACCGCCGGCCGCCCAGGTCGCGAACAGGCAGATCAGGTTCGAGGTGCGCCGGGCCGTGGAACACACTGACCCACTCGGCCCAGGCCTGCGGGTGAACCCGGCGGCGTTCTCCGCGGCGCAGGCGGACCATGAGCGGACGGGTGCGCCGGGCGGGGTGCCCACGACCGACCCACTGTTCCCACGGGTGGCCCTGAAGCTCGCGCTCGACGTCCAAGGCGATGACGTGCGGGAGCCGGTTGCCCAGCGGCCGGGACAAGGTGATGTCGACTCGGCCGACCGGCATCGGCAGGCGTGCATCGGGCAGCCGGTACCGCCCGAACACGGCCAGGCCGCCGCGCCTCCGGCCAGGATTTCGCTGCCCAGGAGGGCGGGGATCCAGCTGATCGAGCCGGAAGGGTGGCCCGTTGGTCAAGTCGGCATTGGCCGACGAGGATCGGCGGATCCTGATCGTGTCGACGAAGTGATCGCCGAGGAATTGCAGCCCCAGCCAGGTCACCAGAAAGATCGCGCAGGCCAGCGGCACGAAGGACGCCGGAACGGTCGCGGGGTCGACCGCGCGGAAGACGGCTACGGCCAGAACGCCCAGGAGCTGGGTGAGGAGAATCGGCCGCCCGGGAGGCCAGCCGGGGGTCGAGACAAGCCTGCCCAGGAATCGACGCGCGTCCCGGAGACGGACGCGCATGCTGGACCGGTAGACACCGCGAATCGTCACCGGCTGGCTCCCCGGCCCGGCAGATGTCGCCGACCGTGCTTCCGGCGGCTCCTCCACCCACCGCCGGGCGAGCTCGGCGCCGCGAGCATCGCCACAGGCGCGAAAAGTCGCCTCCGCCAGGTTCAGCAGATGAGTACCGGATCTGGGTACGAGCTGCCGCACTTCCCCGGCCAGCAGGGCGGCGACCGCGCGGGCGCGCTCCGCATCGGGCACGTCAGGCAGGTCTTCGTACTCCGAGCGGAGTACGGACGACTCCCATACGTCGAGGTGATCCACGGGCTGCCAACTGCCGTCATCGGGAGGCGGCAGGTAGTCGGGGTCGCAGCGCCACTGGCCGTATCCGGTCCCCAGCTTCTTCGTATCCGGTTCGATCCCCTGGACGAGTCGCAACACCAGCCACGCCTCGTCCCGGACGCGTGGAGTGCCCTCTCGTGCGAGACGGCTGACCGAAGCGAATTCTACGGTCCGGTGCCGACGGCAAAGCCGCAGCAGAGCCAGTTCACAAGATTCCAGAGCGCGCGAGTCACCACCGTCGTGCGCGGCGCGGTTGCGGTAGTTCCGCAGCAACAAGGCGGCGTACTTGGCGTCTCCCCGGGCGGCGAAAGCGTCCGCTACGGCGACCACCGCGGGCCTGCTCAGCCCGAAATGCAGCCATTCCGTGGTCATCGCTGCTTCGGCGCGGAAGTCCACATTGGGGATCGAGTACGGCACTCGGTGGCACAATTCGTAGTCGATGGTCGCGCCCAGCAGGCGGTCGGCGTCCACGTCGAGGGTACGGACTCGTGACAACGCATCCTTCCGCCAGCTCTGCCATCGGGCCTCTTCGACCGGCTCACCGCCGCGGAGGGCGACGGCCAACCGCAGCAGTCGGGCCCGATCCGTCAATCCTCTCGGCGGCACCCAGTCGTGCCACCCCGGGTCCGCCGGCAGTGTGTCGGTCAGTTCGACCGCTCGCTGCGCCAACTCGGCGGCGTCGGCCGGATTCCCCTCTCGCAGCAGCAGACCGCTGCGGAGAATCAGTGCCTGCGCGGCGATCTGAGCTGCGTCGTGTCCGCTCAGCTTGGCCAGCACCAGGTCGAGCCTCTCCGGCTGCACCGCAGCCGCTGCCGCGGCTTCGGCTGCCGCCAGCACAGCTCCGGCGAAGGTGCCCTCCCGGATCAGGTCGGCCAGGTCGGCCCAGTCGACCGTTTCATGGTCGGCTCCCGCCGCCACCAGGCCACAGGCCGCCCGTACCGTCAGAGTGTGCCGCCGACGGGGATCCGGGTAGCGGCTCGCATGCGTGAGGACGGCGGACCACATCGCCTGGAGATTCGATCGTCCCCCAGGCACGCCAGCGGACGCGCCCGCCCGGCTGCCGGCCGGCAGCCGGGCGTGGATCTGCGCGGACGCCTGGGTTGCGTGCACCGTCGCGAGCAGGTTGGCACCGGTCTGCCCGCGCGCCGCCTCACCGGCCGCGACCCGCCCGGCGACCTGCATCGCCCAACCCCACTCGCCTTCGAGGAGGATTCGGCGGTCCAGGTCGTCCCAGACCGTGGCAGCCTCGGTGATCGGCAACATCCGCATCGCCGCCTCGACCACCTCGGACGGGACCTCACCCAGGCGGCTCCCCCGGATCAGCCCGGCCGCGTCCCGCCCCAGCTCGTCGATGTCGACCTGTGGACCGTCGCCGAGGGCGCGCTCCATCCGCTCGCGGATGTGCGGATCGATCTCGATGATCCACGGCCGGTCGCCGTGACCGCCCTGGCGAAGCCGGACCCACTCCTGCCCGGCGAGGGCGTCGAACACCGGTTCCGGGTCGAGGTCCATCCGTCGTAGCGCGGGACCGATCAGGTCGCGGTCGAAGGTGCCGAACGCGACGGCGACGGGCAGCGCGGTCGCGGCGTCCGGGTCCATCCGCGCGATGATGCGTCGCTCGATGTACGGATCTCCTGGCGCGTTGAGCAGCTCTTCCGGGTCCAGCGCCGGGTCGGACCGGACCCAGGTCGAGTAGCTTTCGAGGTCGAAGGGGTTGTAGCGGCGGGTCCCCCGGATCCATGAGCGTTCCAGGACGGCGGCGAGCAGCGTGGTCGGCACCTGGCGCGCCTTCGCGAAACGGCGGGCTTCTTCTTCGGTGAATCCCTCGACGGTCAGGACATCGAGGTACGGCCTCGGCTGCAGCGCCGGACTCCCGGACTCCTCGGAGCCGGGGACGAGTTCGCGTCGTCCGGCGAAGACGACGCGAAGAGTCGGCGCGAGCGTGTGCAAGCGTTCGAGCAGCTCGAAGGTCCGGTCGATGGCCGGTGCGGTGGTGCCCGGCGCATACAGCTTCGCCATTTCCTCGCACGTGTCGAGAACCAGCACCACCGGTCCGCCGATCCCCTCGACCAGCGACACGAACCGGCGGATCGCGTCGTCGATCAGCTTCGCCGTCCGGGCGGGGTCGGGAGCCTGCCGTTCGAACTCCTCGTGCAGTGACTCGGCCACGTCGTGGACGGATCGGTAGTAGTGCTCGGTGTCTCGCGAAGAAGCGAAGCCCACAAGCTGGTCGGTGAGGGCGACGAGCAGCTCGACGGGACGCTGTTCGGGATAACGGGGATCCAGGTGGTCGAAATCGATCCGCGCCACGGGGAAGGCGGACAGGTCGTGGTCCCGGGCGAACTGGCCGGAGGCCAGGTAGCGCAGCACCATCGTCTTGCCGACGCCCGCTTCGCCCCTCAGGTGCAGGGCCCAGGAGTTGCCGTTCTCGGTGAGCAACTTCCGCAACGAGGATTCGACCTCCTCACGGCGGAAGTAGCCGCGCAGGTGGTCGAGGTCATCCCGGGCGCGGTAGTCGCGATCGAGCCGCCACTGGGCCCTCGTCACGGCGTTGTCGAGCGGTCCTCCGATCACGTCGGCCACAAGCCGGGCCGCGGCGATCGTCGTCGCCGCCGACGCGCCGTGGCCTCGGCTGATGAGATCCTCGACGGCGTCGATGAGGGCGCGCCCGGAGGCGTCATCGTGGAACCGGCGCACGCTCAGCCACAGGTCCAGCTCGGGGTCGGCGTCGGATTCCCGCTCCACGAGTGCGCGGAAGCTCCGATATTCCTCGTGCAGCTCTCTCGCGCCCAGCCGGTCCCTGAGGTGGTCTCCGATTTCACGACGGCGCCGGGTACGGACCCAGAACGCTTCCTGCGGCTCTCCGACAGGCGAAGTCGTGATCCCGACTTCCACAAGTCCCGACTGGCTCAGCCGGTCGACGAAATCCCGGTACTCGCCGGGGATCTCAAGGGAGAGCTTGGTTGCGAGCAACTCGGTCCACCGCGGCAGCAAGCTGACCCGGCACAGCGTCCGAGCATCGAACTCGCGCAGCGCGTTGCCACGGGACCCCGCGCGCAGGCGAGCGAGCCCGTCGAGCAGTGCTTCGCTCAGCTCGTCGGTCACGGGTACAGCTCCAGGTAGCTGGTCCACGCCGCCTCGTCGTCAGCGGCGACGAACTTGTCGTTCAAGGCGAGCAGCTCGGCGATGAGGTAGAAGTCGTCGTCCCAGACCGCGGTCGGTTTGCCCTTCAGCAGCTGGAATGCCTTGGACAGCACGGCCCGGGGCGCGGTCGGCAGCGCCGCGTAGACCGGCCGCGTCTTCCCGGGTTCGGGATACAGTTGCGTCGGGTGCAACAGCACCCATTGGAATCCCACCACCGCCTCTTCGGCGGTCAGCGGGCCCAGCTGCGGGAACAGGAACCCGGGCATCGAGATCATGCGCTCGTGGAAGGCTTTCACGCTCAGCCCGTTGGGTGTCCCGACGGACGAGGTGAAGGCCACTGATGCGTCACCGAGTCCACGCTGGCCATACAGTTCGAGGTGTCGGAGCAGCTCGGCCGTCACACCCCACTTGTGGATGTCATCGGCCAGCAGCACCATGCGGGTCTTCGGGCCGAACGGCTCACCCAGGGACTCCGCGGCGCGAGCCACGGCGGCGAAGTCGGCTCTCAGTTTCGTCTGTGCGATACCCCAGTCGGGGGTGGTGGGATCGTTCCCGAAGTTGACGGACGCTTGCCGGAAAGCCAGCTCCGCCTCGTACTGGGTGTCTGGCGGTGGGTCGGTGTCGTAGTACCCGGCGAGGAGTTCCAGGCGGGGAAGGACCAGGCTCGCCCTCGAAGCCAGCAGGCCGATGTTGGCCAGGATCTGGGTGAGCAGGTCCTTCAACGTGTTCGGTGGCGCCGTCGACGTGTACGGCCCAAGCAGCAGCGGCAAGTGGCCACGCAACAGGAGCAGGTAACCGAGCTCGCGCAAGAGCCGGGTGCCGCCAAGCCCGGAGATGTCCTCGCCCACCGCCCCCAGGACACCGACCCGGTCCGCGTCCCGATCGGTCACGAGCCGCTCGACCTTCTCGAGAATCCCTGTCCGGCCGATGAACAACGGCGGCTCGCGGAGCATCAGCCGCGTCGCGAGATCCACCGCCCGGCCGGCCCGATCCGGGTCGATCGGGCGGAACGTGGCCGGTACCGAGTCGGCGACGAACAACGACGGCATCGCCCAGTCGAGCTGGTCGGCGCTGTTCGACGACGTCCGCAAGGCGGCGCGACGGCCCTGCGCCGCCGCTGTCGCCAGCGGCGTCCCGTCTCCGATGGCACCCACCAGCCTGCGGGTGTACAGACGGCACGCCTGCTCGCTGACCTCCCCGGAGACCGCGGACACGATCGGGATGCCACGCTGGACAAGTTCTGCCGCAAGGGGTCCGCCGTCGGAGGTCGCGAACGACCCGCTGCCGCACGCACTCAGCACGACGGCCAGGGGACGATGGCCACCGGTCAAGGCGGGAGCCAGCTTCTCGGCTGTCACGTCGCGATCCCGCCCGAGCTTGACGCTGCCCTTTCCGGCGACGTACGCGCCGTGGGCGACGATGTGCACCAGGTCGGGCCGGAACGCCGCGCAGGTTTCCGCCAGTCCGTCGAGGCCGTTGACCTGCACGGCTTTCGAGGAACACACCCCTTCAGCGTCGAACGCCCGCAGCAGTCCCATGAACATCGCACCCGGCCGGATCGTGTCGTCGACCGCCGACCCGCCCATCGCGAACAACACCCGGGGTGTCCGTTCCACCGTGACCACGTTGTCCACCTCGACGGGAACCAGCCGGGTGATCGCGATCAACAGCTCCGGGTCACCCGCCAGCGGCGCCGTGTCGTGGTGCATCGCCTCCCACACCAGCCGGTGCAGATCCGTCTCACCCACGGCCCAGCGCAAGCCCAGCTCGAGGCCACCGGCTTCACGGACCACCGGCGCATCACGCAGCTGCGGCCACACAGAACCGAGCAGGGCGTCGAACAGCCACTTGCCGTACTTCTTGATGTCGCCGCATTCCGGTGTCCGGCTCCGGATGCGGCCGAGCAGGCCGACAGGATCGTCCATGCCGGCGGGCACACGCTGCGGCTCGCCGGCGACGACGACCTCTTCACCGGCCATGTCGTAGGTGGCCTCGACCTCCGCCCCGCGAACTTGAATCAGCCAACCGGCCGAAGGTACCGAGGTGACGTCCACGACGACCCGGGGCAGGATCACGCCACACCTCCCGCGGCGAGCAGGCGATCAGCGAGACGATCGGCGAGTCCCGCCGGCAGCACTCGAGCGTCGTCCGCGAGAACTCCGGGCGCGCCGCTTCCGGCCAGTTCGGCCAGCAGGTTGCCGTGCAGACCGGCCAAGTCGTCCGGGGTGACCACGGTCCGGTGCCGTCGCGCCGCCGCCGCCAGCAACAACCTGGGCGCGCTGCGTCCGTCCTTCGGCGAAATCACCCGGTCCTCCCTCCCCAGCTGCTCGGCCCAGCCCATCACCAGTCCCGTTCCCTGGATCACTGACGGATCCGCGAAGGTGCCGAGCGCGCCACCGCCCACGGACAGCTCGAGAAGGCCGTTCGCGACCTCCGGCAGCGCGCCGAGATGGGCCATGGTGCGTTCCCTGCGCCCTGCTGCCAGGTCTTCGAGCTGGCTCAGTGCTTCCTCGGCGCCGAACAAAGGCTCCTTCGCGCCCAGCTGCCGAAGCAGTTCAACCAGCAAAGCCAGCCGCACGAGCGGAGCAGGATATGTCTTCGTGGCCTGCAGCATGAAGCCGGCCGGACCGAACTGCAGCTCTTCGATGGGCCACACCGCGGCCGGTCCGAGCATCACCACGGCGTAGGCGTCCGCGAACACTTCGCCCGACCACGCGCGCCAGCTGCTCCTCAACGCCTGCGGAACCGCCTGGGACAGCGCGTCCCGGACTGCGCCGTTCAGCCCGAGGTCGTGCTCCACGTGGTGCCCCGTCTCGTGGGCGGTGACCGCCAGCCACCAGGCACCTCTGCCTGCTCCTTCGGGCAGCGCGATGATCGGCACCGGAAGCTCGGTGATAAGCTCGTCCACGAGTTGGTCCCCGGTGAGCTTCAGCTCCCCCGGCACCGAGCAACGCCGCAGCACGTGTCCGTCCGAACGGTCGTCGACGAAGCACAACGGTCCGGTCGGCGGTGTCCGGAAGGCCCGTCTGAACGGCTCCTGCCAGCAGCTGAGGGTGATCGCGTCGGCCGAAGCCAGGAGATCGGCATGCGGCTGCCCGCTGAGCCGCTGGTCATACTTGACCGCATACCAGATCCAGACGGCACGCACCACGGCTGTGCACCGGTCGATCCTGCGGCAGCGTGCGTACTCCGCGCCGGCGTCGCTCTCCTGCTCCCTCTGGGCGGCCGCGATCCGGTCGAGTACGCCGAGCAACACGGACTCCAGGACATCGAGGTGACTGGCGAACCGTCGGAAAAGACGCTCTCCGCGACGGGCTGTGACCCACGTGACCACATCGTCCCGCGTGGCCGAGATCGTCTCCGCGCAGCGCGCCACTCGCGCACGCAGGCGGTCGGCAGTGACCGCGCCGGCGAGCAGCGATGAGCTCGAAGCCTGAATGTCCATCGTCCCCTTGGGTCGCTAGATCACCTTCCGAAGTTACAACGGCCGCAAACACCACCGCGGGCTGCGCTGTTCGGGTGAACTTCGTCGTTTGGTCCCGGGGCGGGCTGTAGCACGGCACGAGTTGCGGGCGACCCGAGAGGGCAACTTGGATCGTCTACTGCTGGGGAGACCACGTGTATCAGACACCACCCGGAAGCCAGGAAGTCTCGACCGAGGTCGTCGACAGGTGGCTCGTCCGCGCCTGCGAATCGCTGATGAGCACCTGGGACGACCGGAGCGGGAACTTCTGGCGGGACAGCTGGCGCGCCAAAGGGGACTCCTCCGACCACGAGACGCAGAGCCCGGCCGCACTCGGTCGCGGCAAAGGCGCCACCTCGAACAACCGGTCGTTCCAAGCACTGGTCGCTGCCGCCTACTTCTTCAGCGAGAACGACCTGCTCGCGCCCTCCTCATCCCTCGCGGCGAAGATACGGTCGGCCGTGGCCCAGATGGTCACCGAGTACTTCAGCCTGCCGTTGGACCTGCTGCGCGGCCACGGTGAAAACCGGGAAAACCCCTTCACCGACGCCCAGCTGCTGTTGTCGCTCTCGCTCGCGCTGAGCCCGGTCACCGCATTGACGTGCGACCTCGAGCTCTCCGAGGATCAGCGGAACAACCTGATCGACTATCTCCGCGAACTCACCGCCGTCGTCAGCGAACAGCTCTCGGACGACGGCGTCAAAGTCCACGAATCCGCGCGCACCCACCACTTCCTGACCCTGCACAGCGTCCGCGCCTTGGACGCCGCCGCTCGCACACTCGCCCAGGTCAACACCAGTGGCACCCGGGGCCCGGACGGGACGTTCCCGCAGGCGCAGTTGCTCAACCGGGTCCGTGACGAGATCGTGCAACAGCTCGGGTTGCACCTGCTGCCCGCTCCCGGTTTCGACTCGAGTTCGCTGGTCAGCTGCTGTGCGCTGCTGGCCAGGTTCACCGGTGATGCGGATTCGCCGCTGATCGAGCAAGGAGTCGCGGCGCTGGTCAAGGACCAGTCGCAGCGCGGCACGTGGACGAGCGCCGGCGTGCTCAGTTTCGGCGGGCGGCGCCTGGTGTACATCCCCAGCGTCGAGCTCAGCCTGGCGCTGTCCACCGTCACGCTCCTCGATCTCCAAGAGTCAGACATGGGCATCTACACGGCTGCACTGCCGGCCATGGACGCCTCGTTCCGGCTGGTGCAGAGCTCCTTCGCCAAGCACGAAGACGCCAGCGGGTGGCGCAACGACCGGACGAGAGCCGGCTACGAGATCGAGTCCTGGACCACGGCCGTGGTCCTGCAGTTCCTGTTCGCCTACCGCGAGGCACTGAGGCTCGCCCGCCAAGAACGAATCCTCCGGAAGTACCGCGCGACCAGGAGCGCGCCGGCGTTCCGCAGCTTCTGGGCCGACCTGACCTGGCTGATCCCCCAGCCGAGCCGTTACCGGATCCTGCAGACCCAGAAGCTGCCGGCGAGCCGCCTCGGAAAGTTCGCTTCACTCGTCGATCCGACCGAAGCCAACAGCATCGTGGACGGGATCAAGTCCGAGATCCTGGAGCCCACGTTGCGCAACGTCAACGAACGCCCGGTCGAGACCGCCTCCTTCCTCCTGTACGGGCCGCCGGGAACCCGCAAGACGTCCCTCGTCACCGCGGCGGCACGCGAGCTGGACTGGCCCCTCCTCACCTTGTCACCTCCCGTATTCCTCCGGCACGGCATCGAAGGTTTCGAGGCCGCCGCCGACGAGATCTTCGAAGATCTGATGCACCTGCGGCGAGCGGTGGTCCTGTTCGACGAGTGCGAAGAGTTCTTCAAATGGCGCCCCAGCGCGACCCCGATCGAGAGCCGGACGGTGGGTGCCTTCATCACCTCGGGCATGCTGCCGCGGCTGCAGCGCCTGCGGGAAAACCGGTGGATCGTCTTCGTGATCAACAGCAATGCCGAGAAGTTCGAACTCGACGACGCGGTGACGCGGCGCGGCCGCCTCGACAAGGCGGCTCGGATCGGGCACCCGGTGCTCCAGGCGCAGATGCGCTATCTGGAGTCCTGGCACAGCCGATCGACCGGCAGGAAGCTGGCCGACAAGCACCTCCGGTGGTTCTCGAAGCACCTCGAGAAGGTGGAGAACGAGATGAGGCCTCAGCGTGAAGCCTTGGAGAACCAGATCGCCGACCTGCAGCGGGAACACCCGGGCCGCGACGAGGAGTACCGCCACAAGATGGCGGAAATAGATCAACGAGGCGCCCAGAAACTGACGAAGGTCGTCACCTTCGGCTCCCTCGACACGCTGGCCGAACGCTGCCTCGGTGAAGGCTTGCAGAGCCGGATCACCAACTCGAAGATGCTGAGGGACAACCTCCTTCAGGAGTTCGAGCGTTCCGGCCCGGATTCGTTCGTCCCACCCGTCCGGGCGAAGTCCTGAACCTGATCAGCGCTCGGCGGGGTGGTCTCCGATGCGTCTCGGGGTCGACGCTGACGCCATATCCGGCCTGGCGAACCGGCTCAGTACGCCATAGCCTTCGAGAGCCCGAAACGAGGACTGACGAGGTGTGACTGCATGTCGACGGACGCGATCGACCTCGCGGCGATGATCCGGCGAGCCGATGAGGCAAGGGACGCTTACGCGCGCACCGGACGGTGGCAGGATGCCGACGACGCTGTCCACCGGTGGGAGGCGATCGTGGCGATCGAAGGTGCGGCGGACTACCACGACGAACTCGGCAATGCGCTGATGGACCGGCACGACAGCGGCGGCGAGGCCTCCGATCTGCGCCGCGCCCGGACCGCCTACGAAACCGCAGTCGACCTCGACCGGCATCCCGCGTTGCTGAACAACCTCGGCAACTGCCTGCGTCAGTGCCATCACGACCTGCGCGAACCGGATGCTCTCGACGCCGCGTTCGAGGTGCTGACCGAGGCCGCGGCGGAGATGCCGGACGCGGACGACGACCTGTTGTTATGCCAGGACAATCTCGCTCTGACCCGTGCCGACCGGTTCGCACGGTCCGGCGATGCGGAAGAGCTGCGCGCGGCGCTCGCGCTGCACGAGCAGGTTGTGGCCCACGTCGGACCGACGAACCCAAATTTGGCGCTGTTCTTGAACAACCTGGGTGCCTGCGCCCAGGAGATGTTCTCGCAGACCAAGGACCTCGACGTACTGCGCAGAGCCGAATGGGCGTTCGCGTGCGCGGTGGACGAGACACCCCCCGGCAGTCCGGAACTGGCCATGCGGCTGGCCAACCTGGCCAGCGCGCGTCACGACTTGCTCGCCGCAGGTGTGCCGGGCATCGACGTCGACGCTCTCGTGGAGTGCGCCGAGTTCGCGGTGGAGCTGAGTACGGGAACCGAGTCCGACTGGCCCCGGCGGGTGCGCGTACTCGCTGACGTGCTCGTCGAGCGATACCGATTGTCGACCGCGGGCTCGGATCTCGACCGCGCCCTCGAACTCTACGCTCGCGGGGCGGCCGCGGCGAAGTCCGCCGAACAAGCCGCGTTCGCCAACAATTGCGCCATCGCGCACCTGCAACGGTTCGAGCTGAGCGGGGTGTCCGGCGAACTGGACGAAGCCGTGGCGCAGAGCCGGCGGGCACTCGAAGTCGCCGAGCCCGGCACCCCCGCGTGGTCGCTCTACGCCGGCACGTTCATGACGGCCTTGATCACCCGGTACGAGCAGTACGGCGAGCTTGCCGACCTGGCCATCGTGATCGAAACGGCGCAGTCGGCCCTAGACGCGACGCCGTTCGAGGGTTGGGCCCGGGTGCGACGGCTGCGAAGCCTCGGTGCCGCGTACGGCTTTCGCTTCGACGCCATCGGCGATCCGGCGGATCTGGCCCACTCCGTCGAGGCGTTCGAACTGGCCATCTCCGGCGGACTCGAGACCCGGGGCGAACCGGGTGTCGACGAAATCGGCGCCCGGCACGATCTATCCGTCATGCTGCGGGACCGGTTCCGGCATTCCGGTGACCGCGCCGACATCGACCGTGCGGTGGACGGATTGCGGGACGCGGCCGCGCACATGGCTCCGGACGCCGCGTCATTGCCGCGCTGTCTGGGCAATCTCGCCCGGGCGCTGGAAGCGAGGTACCGGCACATCGGCGATCCGCAGGACCTGGCCGACGGCTTGTCCGTGCTGGGTCGCCTCCTGGCGCTCACCGCCGAGGAAGCACCGATCCGAGTCGAGTATCGCGGCGACCACGCCAGCCTGCTCCAGGGCCGCTTCGAACGCGAAGGCACGAGCCTCGACCTCGACCAGGCAGTGGCGCTGTACCGCCAAGCCGTGAGCGAGACACCGGCCACCGCTCCCGCGCGGGCCGGGCTGCTGAACTCACTTGGCAACTGCCTGTGGGTGCGCTATGGCCATCTCGGGCGACTCGACGACCTGGTCCGGGCAGAGGAGGCGTTCCGTTCCGCGCTGGCGCAGACGGCGGCGACCTGTCCGGACCGCCCGATCTACCTCGACAACCTGGCCACCTGCCGGATCGACCACTACCGGGACGAGCGGGACCCTGCTCTGCTGGCATCGGCGTTGGCGGCCTACCACGACGCGCTCGCGGAGCTGCCGGACACGGCCCCCGACTGCCCGCGGATCGAGGCCAACCACGCGACCGCGCTCTGGGAACGCTGGGCGCTGTCCAATCGCCCGGAAGACCTCGACGCGGTGATCGACACGCTCCACACTGTGCTGTCCATTGCGCCGGACACCAACGTCGCCCGGGTCCGGTGGTCGAGCAATCTCGCGGTGGCACTCGAGCGGCGGTATCGCCTCACGGGCGCTCCGGACGACCTCACCGCGGCCCGCGAGTTGCACCGCACCGCGTGTGTCGAAGGCGCGGACACCGACCTCGCGTGGAGCTTGCAAGGCGCTCGCAACTGGGGCCGGGCGGCGATGACCCGCGAGCAGTGGGCCGAGGCTGCCGAGGCCCACGGTCACGGCCGGGCGACGGCGCGCCGGCTGTTCCTGCTGCAGCACGGACGGCAGCACAAGGAAGATTGGCTGCGCCAGGCCACCGGCCTGGCCATCGACGCCGTGGTGACCGATCTCCGGCTGGGCCGGCCCGCCGACGCGGTGAGCGCGCTGGAAGAGGGCCGCGCGCAGGTGTTGTCCGAAGTGCTGGCCCGCGACGCGCTCGATCTCGACGCACTCGCCGCCGCCGGCCGCGAAGACCTCGTCCTGCGGTACCGCACGTCCGTCGAAGCGCTGAGCCACCTCGAAGACCGCGTCAGCCGATCCCCGCACGCGGACCACATCGGCACGTCATGACCGATGCGCGCGAGAACGATCCCGAGCCCCTCACTTCGTGGGTCAACCAACCGGACTGGCCCGCATCTGAGGCGTTCCTCAACGATCATCTCGACCTGCTCACCGAGCAGTCGGTGCGGCGTCTGCACCGGCTGGCGGATGCCCAGCCGCGAGCCACCACCGCGCTGAAGGCGGACGACCACGCCTGGCTGCTGCAGTTGTGCCGCCGGCACGGCGTCGCGGCCGGTTACGCCGAATACCACCGAGTGGTGGACCGCGCTCGCCAATTGCGCTCGAACGCCGAGGCGGCCGAACGAGAGTTCATCTTCACTTCCGATCCGGTGCCTCTCGAACGCGCGTTGGCGGCCGCCCGGGAAATCGACGAGCTCCTGACGGGCACGTCCCGATCCCGGATCCGCGGCGCCCGGCTGGACCTGGGGCGGATGCTCCTGCGCCGCTTCCGGCAGGCGGGTACCGAAGCCGACCTGGACGAATCTGTCGCCGCGCTGCGTGCCGCATGGCTGGTCCCGGGCGCCGGCGCCCGGACGCAGGCTGTGGTGACCGAGGCACTGGCCGCCGCCCTGCGGACGCGGTTCGAGGCGACCCGGGACGAGCGGGACCTCCAGCGGGCGATCGACGTGCTCGCGAGTTCGCTGGCCGCGCTGCCGGAGGACTCGGCGACCCGGCCTGGCCTGCTGGGTGCGCTGGGCCAGGCACTGCGGCTGCGGTACACGGTCGGCGGCGATCCGGACGACCTCGAGCGCGCGATCCGCGCGTTCACCGACGCCAAGGACTGGATCGACGACGTTCTCACCCTGCGGCCCGCCCGGCTCGGCGATCTGGCCACCGGGCTGATGCAGCGCTACCAGGCGACCACCCAGCAGGAGGACCTCGGCCGCGCCATCACGGCGTTCGGCGAAGCGCTCGCCGGTGCCGCGGCCGGCTCGCCGGACCGGGACGCCCACGCGCTGAACATGGGCACCGCCTTGTTGTTGCGGTACAACGAGACCCGTGCGGTCGAAGACCTGAACGCCGCACAAGACCTCTTGAGCGAAGCGGTGACGAGATTGCACCCGTCGTCGCCTCTGGGCCGGACAGCGCGCAACACCCTGTCCATGTGCCTGCGCGACCGCTACCACCAGTCCGGCGACCCGGCCTTTCTGGACGCCGCCGTCGAGCAGGCCGAAGCCGTCCTCGACGGATACCCGCGCGGGACCGCGCCCGCCGAGTGCCTTGCACAGCTGGGCGCCGTCCTGGCCACCCGGATGCGGCGCGACGCGGAGTCGACAACCGCGGCGACCGATCTCGACCGCGCCGTGCATTGCTACGACCGCGCCGTCGCCGCGACGCCCCATGAGTCGCCGAAGCGACCGGACCGGCTCACGGGCCTGGGCATCTGCCTGGCCGAGCGCTACCTCCGGAGAGGTACGGTCGCCGACTTGGACCGCGCCATCGAATCGCTTCGCGTGGCCGCGCGGAAAACGCCCTCCCGATCGCTGAACACCGCGACGGACCGGCTCAGCTTGGGCAATGTGCTGTGGCTGCGGTACGCGCGCAACCACCGTCTGGACGACTTGGACGCCGCGCTGGAGGTCCTGCGTGGGGCAGTGGACGTCGGGCGGGAGGACTCGGCCGAGCGACCGGTTTGCCTGAACAGCTTGGCGATCGCACTCGCCGAACGGCACGCCTGGACCGGGCGGACCAACGACCTCGATGACTGCGTCGACCTCTTTCGTCAAGCGCGGCTGGCGACTCCATCCGACGGCCCGGAGCACGCTGAGATAAGCGGCAATCTCGGCACTGCACTCCGCAATCAGGCCGCCTTGCTCGGCTCGGAGTCCCTGCGGGCCGAGTCCCTCGCGCTGCTGCGGACCACCTTGGCCACGGTGATCGCGCGGGGCATGCCCTCGGCCGGCCTGCGTCACACGCTCGCCTCGACGCTACTGACGGCAACATCCGCTCCCCCGCTGCCACCGGCCGTGGACGAGGCCATCGACCTCCTGAAGACAGCGGTGGCGGTGACGCCGGAGACGAGCGTCGACGCGGTCCGTTACCGCGCGAACCTCGGTCACGCACACCACATCCGGCACCGGCTGACAGGCGACGCACAGGATCTCCGGAACGGGACCGAGCACCTTCGCACAGCCACCGCCGCGGCCGTGGACACGGATCTCGAACTGGCAGCGGACACGGCACTGGAACGCGCAGACTGGGCACGAGAGCTGGGCGACCGGCCGGCGGCCGCCGACGCCTACCGGGACGCCCTGAAGGCGGTGCGGGCCCTGGTCGGCGAGCAGGCGACGCGCGGACAGAAGGAGGGGTGGCTGCGCCGGATGACGGACGTCCACATCGAGGCCGCCGACACGTTCCGGTACACCGACGCCGCCGAGGCCGGTGCGGCACTCGAACTGGGCCGTGGCGTCCTGCTGACCGAACTGCTCGACCTGTCCTCGCCCGATCTCGACCGGCTCGCCCGCGAGCGACCGGATCTGCACGCCCGTTTCAGGCATCGGGCGGATCGCTTGGCCGGTCTGCTGGCCGCGACCCTCGCCAAGCCGGCGTTTCCCCTGCCGCAGGCCACCTGACGTGCCTGCCTTTCCACGTCGGTTCGCGGTACGGTACGCGCGACGGCGCTTCCTTCGCACCACGAGCTGGCCCCGGGCCTGCCAGCTGATCAAGAGGTATCCGGAGTTGCTGAGTGCCGAGACAACGGCGGAGCTCGCCGAACTCGCCAGCCACCACCGGGGCCTAGGGGCGTACCGTCAGGCGGCCGACCACGAATTCTGTCTGGCGTTGCTGCTGCGCTGCGGCGCGGTCGGCCCCGACGTCGCGTTCGCCGAAGTGTTTCCGGCCGATGACGCCGATCCACAGCTGCTCGACACCGGCACCGACGCGCTGCGGGACTTCCTGGACGGCGGCGGCGACGCGCTGCTCGACGACGCCCTCAGGCTGCTCGCCGAGGCGGTCGCGGCGGCGATCGGCACCGGGCTCCGGGTGATCGCCCTGATGAACCTGGGCGTCGCGCGCGTCGAGTCGTTCCGGCGGTACGGCCGCGCGGCGGACATCGACCAAGCCGTCCTCGACCTGGGCGAAACCGTCTCGTTGTCCCCGCCCGACGACCCGATCCGCGTCGACGCACTGGTCAACCTCGGCCGGGCCTTGCAGGAGCGCTACGACCTGGCACCGAGCGAGCAGGATCTGCTCGACGCCGTGGCGCGCCTGGAAGAAGCCTCCGCGACCGCAGCACCGGACCATCCCAGCCAACCGATGCTGTACACGAGCCTGGGCGGCGCCTACCACCTCCGTTTCGAACGCGACGGCCGCGACGCCGATCTCGCCGCCGCCATCACGGCGTTCGGCGACGCTCTCGACGCGACGACACCCGACGATCCGGGTTACGCCAGGAACCAGCACAACCTCGGCCTCGCGCTGACCGATCGTCATGTCCACCAGGGCGAGCCGGCCGACCTGGCGAAGGCCGTGCTCCTGCTGACGGCGGCAGTGGCCGGGACAGCCGACCGCGACCCCGAACTGCCCATGCGCCTGTCGACGCTGGCAGCCGCACTGCAGCACCGCTACGGCGCCGACGGCGAGCCGACCGATCTGGTCGCGGCCCTTTCCGCCCTCGAGCGCGCTGTCGAGCTCACCCCCGCCCACACACCCCGGCTCGCCGTACTGCAGACCAACTTCGGCACCGCGCTGGTCGAGCGGTACCGGACCACCGGCGACCTCGCAGAGCTGGAAGCAGCGATCAGCCAGTACCGGCTGGCGCTCGCCGCCACCCCGACGGGCAGCAGCGACCGTTCGCTCCGGCTCGACCAACTGGCGTCCGCCCTGCGCACGCACGCTGTCCGGACGAAGAACTACGCGGAACTCGGGCGGGCCGTGGACCTGCATGAGCGCGCGATCACCGCCCAGGCGGGGAGCACTGACTTGCCCGTGCGATGGCACAACCTGGCAGGCACCCTCCGCGCGCGATACGCGCTGACCGACGACTCGCATGACCTCGACCGCGCGATCGCCGCCTACCGGGCGGCCCTGACGCACACCTCGGACAGCACACCGGACGGTCCCGCCATCCGCACCAACCTCGGCAACGCGCTGCTGGACCGCTACCGGCACGACAGCCAGCCGGCCAGCCTCGACGAAGCGCTGACGCACCTGGTCCGGGCAGTGGACCAGACACCCGGGACGTCACCGGACCTGCCTGCCCGGCTCAACAACCTCGGCAACGGCCGGTACCAGTCATGGCGCCGTGATCGCGACGCTGAGTCACTAAACGACGGGACGCGCTGCTACCGCCTGTGTGGCGAGCTGACCGCCGAACGCGGCGCGCAGGACCGGCTCATCGCCGCGAAGAACTGGGCGATGTGGGCCTGCGAACGCCGCGACTGGGCGGACGCGGTGGCGGCGGACCGGTACGCGGCCGAAGCCACCGACCGCCTGTTCCGTGCCCAGCACGTCCGTGGCCACAAGGAGAACTGGCTGGACGCAGCGCAGCAACTACCCGCGCTGGGCGCCCACGCGCTGATGCGCACCGGTGACGCGCGCTCGGCGACGGTGCGGTTGGAGTCCGGACGGGCCTACCTGCTGTCCGAAGCGCTGGACCGGACGCCCGCCGAGCTGAGCAGGCTCGACGTGGTGGCGCCGGACCTGGCCGACCGCTTCCGCCGGGCCGCGACCCGGCTCGCGATCGTGGACGGCCGGTCGTGAGCGCGGTCAGCCGCTCAACGCCCGGACGAGCTCGGACACCAGCTGCGGCGCGGTCCAGTAGACCGAGTGCGTCGACAGCCCGGACGCGTAGCGGTGCTGGACCTCCACGTCCCGGGGCGGCTCGCCATTGGCGAGGGTGAAGACGCGGGCGGCGACGAACGCGAGCGGATCCAGGGGCTCCCACAGGTTGGTCCACCGCCGGACCGAAGGCGGCAGGCGAACAGGGCTGCCGGTGTAGGGCGGGAGGCCACGACGCGGGTCGCAGACGTGGAACAGCGGCCACAAGCTGCCGAAGGTGATCACCGAATCCGTCCACAATGGATCGTCGGCCCGGGTCGCCAAGTCGAGGGCGATGGTCGCGCCGAGGCTGTGGCCGATCAGGTGCACGGGATGCTCGGGATCACGGCCCAGCCGGTCGTCGACGTCGGCGACGATCTGCCGGATCCGGTCGTGGATCTCCTGCTGCTTTCGCTGGTAGACGATGACATCACCGAAGTTGCCGGCGATCTGGCCGGCGAGCGCGATCCGCACCAGTGCGTTCACCCGGCCACCGGCCGCGCCCAGCGTCACGCCGATCACGCGGTTCAGGTCCGCGAGCCGGTTGCCGACCAGCTCACGGACCGCTGCGGCGTCGCGCACCTCGATCGGCTCTTCGGGCAGCCTGCTCAGCAGGTCCGTCGCCACGGAGTGGCCGATTTCGTCCAACACCGCGGCGTCGGTGACCTGCCACAGCCAGTACATGTCGGCCGTCCACGCGGCGCCGACGGCTTCGATGATCTGCCGCTTCAGCAGCTCGTCGGAGACGCCGTGCTCGCCCAACGCCCGCTCGATGCCGGACACCACCATGGCCACCTGCCGCGCCTCGTCGGGCGCCGGCCCGTCCGAGGCCTCGGCGGCCGCCAGCGCTGCCGCCAGCAAGTCCATGCCGGGTGCCGGCAGCGGATCGTCTTCGGGGCCGCGCACCTCCTCCCGGCCCGGACGGTAGCCCGGGATGGTCTCGTGGATCCATCGCTCCTCGGGCGCCGCGCCGAGGTCGCCCCAG
This sequence comes from Amycolatopsis sp. NPDC098790, assembly GCF_044759945.1. Classification (NCBI taxonomy): domain Bacteria; kingdom Bacillati; phylum Actinomycetota; class Actinomycetes; order Pseudonocardiales; family Pseudonocardiaceae; genus Amycolatopsis; species Amycolatopsis sp. NPDC098790. Next base: position 74,407 of record NZ_JBIWAI010000002.1, on the reverse strand, counting down.
AACGCGGGGTAGAGGGTCCAGCGGTCGCCTATTTCCTTCTGCAGCCTTCGCACGCGCGCGGTCAGCTCATCGCCGGTGCGGTTGCTGGTGCCGTGGATGACGAACACCGGGGTCGTTGTCATGACCTCTCACCTCTTGGTCAGGGCTGCGGACGCGTGGCCGTACACGGCATATGCCAGCCAGGACGGATCTTGGTCGTCTTGAGTGGCCCGCCGTGCGAACAATGACGCGTCACCCAGCGACATGTGCTGATCCACCAGGGCGCGGTAGAAGCTCTTCGCGTACCGGCGAGCGGTGCCCGTGCGGACCGGCCAGGCCGTCCCCACGAACGCGCCGGCGCCCGCCCGTAGGAAGCCGGACGCCCAAGACTCCAGCCTGGTATCCACCGCACCGCCCGTGGTGCGGCACGCGTTGAAGAAGACCAGTGGGCTGGTCACCGCCAGCTTCGCCCGCTGCAGGTTCAGGGGCGTGAACGAGCCGCCGGCCAGGCCGACGCGATCCCAGCCCCGATCCTGGAATTCGTTGTGGCAGGCCAGGTGCAGCAACTCGAACGCACCGCCGTCGACCAGGTCAGTCAGTTCGGTGAAGCCGCTGATCCGAGGCAGGTGGTCGGCCCGGGCACCCAGGATTTCCCGCACCGCGTCCAGCTCGCCCGCGATGTCCGGCGGCGACGTCGGCGGATGGACGTATGCGGCGCGACCCAGATCGAGCTCTCGCCGGTAGGTCTGTCCGGTGACCCGCCGGACGACTGGTTTTCGTTCCGCGAGGAAGCGCCCTGCCGAGCCCGCCGGGTCCGGGCACAGCAGCTCCCACGGGACCGCGTGCAGATCGGTGACGATCGACAGCGAATCAGCCGCCTCCACCCGGCCGACCAGCGCGTCTCGCAGGCCGACCGGAACTCCGCTCGTCCACAAGTCGAGCCCGAGATCTTCCAGATGCCGGCGGGCGCCGGCCGCGTCGTACTCACGCGTTGCAGCCAGTCTGGTCAGTTCCTGGTGCAGCCGGGTCACCAAGCCGGCCGGAACACGCCGATGGCAGATGAGGTCGTCCGAACCACCACCCAGCAACCGGTACTCGTAGCCGTCCTCCACACGGACGACGTCCAGAGCCAGTTCACGCGGCGCCGGCCGCAGGTCGACGATCGGCGCGGCCACGTCGACCAGCGAGGCGGCGCTCTCGATTCCGGCCGTGATCCGCACCGACAACTCCCCGACCGGGCTGCCGCCGATGTACACCCGCACCGACGGCTCGTAAACCCGGTCGACCGGTGCGCGGAGTCGGAACAGCACGGTCCGACTGTCCTCCTCACCCGGCGGGACAAAGAGCTCCTGGCACTGGTCGTCCAGAACGTCCAGGTCGTCCGCGTCCAGCGCCAAGGTGACCGTTACACCTCTGAGCGGCACTGCGAACGGTGCCAGCGGGGCGGCCCGTCCCTCTGGCTGACGGCGGATCGAAATTTCCAACGGGAACACCTGTCCGACACGCACCCGCTTCGGATTTTGGCCGCAGAGGTAGCGCACCGGCGCGTCTTCGTCGCCGTCCGACTTGGGAGTGTCCTCGCCAGCCCCGCGTTGCTGCCGCACCCACCCCCGGATCTCCCGGCGGGCGAGAATCCGGCGCAGGCCACCGGCCACGCTCACGCCGGGCGGCTGGTCGAGCAACCGGCGCAGCTCCGCCCTGATCTCCTCGGCCTGCACCGGGTCGGGCACCACGACAGTCAGGTCGGCCAGCAGCAGCTGCGCGAGCCGGCGCAAGGTGGCTTCGTTCATCCGTGTCGGGCCCTCATGCTCCTGTGAAGGCGAACGCCGCCCAGGCGTCGATGGCCGACCACGGCCGTTCGTCGATGTCCTCGTGCAAGTCGAGCATGCGTGCCAGGAGGTGCTCTCCGGCTTCCGCGGGCAGCCATTTTTCTCCCGCCGTCATTGCCTGAGCCCAGTCCTCCTCGAGTTCGCCGACGGTGGCGTCACGAAGCCACCGCTGCGCCCGGGCCAGCGCAACGGCAGGCGACCCACCCTGCCAGTGGCGGTAGAACGTCGCAGTCAACAGGGCGCTCGCGTGCTGGCCGACACCCCACATCGTGGCCAGCACGCCGGCGACGCCGGCCTGCACGAGCCCGGTCGGCAGGTTGACCACCTCGTCCGGAAGGTCGATACCCAGCACCGCCGTCTGGCAGGCGGACAGCACGGCCAGCCGGGTCTCCAGCCGCATCCGGAGGATCTGCTCCAACGACAACCGCGCGCCGTCGGCGAGCAAGAGGTAGCTGGTCAGCGGCGCGGTGAGGTGCGCTCGGCCGTGGCCGCCGAAATGCAGCACATCCGCGACGGCGAGGCCGCGCTCCAGCTCTGCCACCGTGACCTGCTCGCCTTTCAGCACCTCATGCTGCGGGCACGACTGCGCGGCGATCACGGCTTCGGCTTGGGTGTCCTCGAGGCCGGCGCCCGTCGACCGGGGGTCGGCCACCGCGAGAATCCGCTCGGCCGACCGGTCGGCGGCACGCCGTCGGCACGTCTCGCGGGCGCGCGCGTTCGCGCTGTAGGCGAACGCGACCGTGTCGATCGCATGCCGGCGGCCAGTCACGGCGGCTTCGTCGGCGGTCCACGCAGCGTGCAGCGGCAGCAGCCCCAGCTGCCCGCAGGGCACCAAGGTAGTTTCGGCAGCCTGCCCCAGCCCGCTCAGCACGTCGCCCATGGCGGCGTCCCACAGCCACTGGGTTGCGTCGTCGAGAAATCCCCGCCATTCCTTCCGGAATTCCTGGTTCCGGCCGTCTCGCCGAATGCGCTCGACACAGCGGCGGTACTTTTCCACCAGCTCGTGCACTTTGGCCGATGTCAACAACGGCAATTCGACCGGGGTAACCCCCGAACCACGTACGACAAGCGCGAATCCGCCCTCGTCCGCGGCAGCCAGGTAAACGAGGGGCTGGTCGGCGGCCGCCCGGGCGATGTCGGGAAACCCCGGCGCGGCAAGGAAGTCCTCGAACCCGGGCACCTGCTGTATTTCACGGATGACGTCGTCCAGTTCCTGCCGCGCCGCCCGCAGATCGGCAATGGAGGGTTCGGTCACGCTTGCTCCTCGTTCCCGCTCGTGTCCGAAGACGTTCCCGCAGTATCGCATGGCGGAATTCGTGGACACTGCCGGCTTGCCGCAACACACCTCGCCGGTGCGCGTCATCGAGGAATTCCATCAACCGCCACGGCAGCCGTCCGGTCAGCGCGAACCAGCCCCTGGCCACGACGAACCGCCCCCACGACGTATAGGCCACGCTGACCACGAGCGCTGCCAGGGCGAAGCCGATCGTCGTGGGCAGCGGCACGATCGGCGCGACAGCGGCGCTGATCACCACACCGCGTGCCGCCCCGCGCGTGAGCGCAGCGGTCCGGTCGGCTCGCAGGATGGAGTGCGGCCCCACAGCGTCACGGACATCGGCCGGCACATCGAACCAGGCGTCCAGCCAAAACGCCAGGGCGATCGCGAAACCACCCAGCGCCAGGCCGAACGGGCCGGCCGCGAACCACAGAGCGCCGGCCAAGACCGCCCCCGCGGCGAGCCACCCAACCGGCGGCGTGCGAAACAGCATCGGACGCCGGACCGGGTCCGGCCCGCGTGCGCGCAGCCGCACGGTCGACGGCAGTGGCGGCCCCGACAGGCTCACCACCCCGCTGACCGCTCCCCCCGCCACACCGGCCAGCAGACCGGGCACCGCCCCACTGACCGAGCCCACCAGCAGCCCGGCGGCGAGCCCGCCCGCCAGCACCCCGACCGCGCCCTCGACCACCCGGGGCACGGCACGGCACAGCTCCCACCACGCGAACCCCACGCCGTCCGCGCCTTCGATCAACGTCGCCAGGAACCCCAGCCAGCGGCCGGCTCGCTCGGCCGTCCACCGGTGGTCGCCGAGCAGGTCGTCATACACAGCCGGGATGAACTGGCCGACCAGGTGGTCGGCGACGTCCGTCGCCCGCGCCAGGCGGTGATCGACGACCAGCTCGATCGGGTCGGCGGTCGTGTCGCTGTAGGCACTGCGGGCCAGCGACGTCATCAGCGGCAGACCGAGCACGGACAGCAGCTCCAGCGCACGAGGCTCGGCGCCAGCTCGCAGGTAGTCCAGCACCGCGTCCCACTTGCCTGGCGCGCCGGGCACCGACGGCACCCGCGCCGTACGGACCAGGTAGCCGGCAACTTCCTCGACGACCAGCGGCTGCAACTCGAGCACCAGCGCGGCGGTGAGCACATCCGCCTGCTCGACCACGGCCGCGTACTCGGCCCGGCGACAGGTCAGCACGATCCGGTCACCCGGGTGCAGACCGGCGTTGATCCGGCGGATGGCCGCAGTGCGCACCGCCCCAGGCATCTCGTCCAGTCCATCCAGAACCGGCAACACGCGTCCGGTCTCGACCAGCTCGCGCGCGAACCGGCCGGACCAGCCGAGCCACGCGTAGTCGGAGACCAGCCTCGCGGCCAGCCAATCGCGCAACCCCTCCCGACGGGGATCCCACGACGCCAGGGACAACAGCACCGGCACGGGATCACCCGTCCCCCGCCGCTCGAGCAGAGCCAAAGTGAGCCGCAACGCCAGCACCGTCTTGCCCGCGCCCGGTTCGCCCACCACGACCAGCCGTCCGGAGGGAACGTGGAGGAAAAGATCGGCGACATCGTCCAGCCGGCCGGCATCGTTCCGATGCGGGATGCCGATGTTTGCCTCGTGGTCCTGCAGTTCCCGACCGGCGACGTTCCAGCGCGGTTGCATCGGCGCCGGATCCTGCAACCGCCGCAACCGCTCCTCGACGCGCCACTGCGCCCGCACGGCTACGGCGAGCTCATCGAGCGATCCCGGCCTCCCGGAGTCGAGCCGCCGCCACGTCAGCACGGCCAGCAGGACGCCTGCGGCCAACGCGGTCAGGGTCCACCCTCCGACCGCCGCCTCGTCCCGGCCGCTCCACGTCAGCCCCGCCATCCCCGACAGCACCGCGAGCCCCGTCACCACACTGAGGACCTTGGTACCGCCGTCGCGGGCTCGCGTGAGCAACGCCGGCCACGGCACGAGGCCCGAGCCACCCGGTGAGCTTCGTGCGCCGACGTAACGGCCGCGCGCCGGCCACGGATGCCGTGCGACTCCCGCGATCACCGCCAGCAGCTCGGCGGCGCCGTCCAAGGTGAACGCCGGGATGACATAGTGCGACGTCGAATGGCCGTGCAGAAACGCCGGGATCTCACTGATTGATCTACCTGGTAGCACGACCGGCAGCACACGACGCGTCTCCGACGGCAGGTCCCGCGTCAGATTGTCGCGGATGATCGCGCCCTCGAACTGCGCCCCTCGCCCTTCGTCCGGAGCAGCCCACCCGTCCACCCGTCGCCGGTACCCGGGCGAAGCGATGACCAAGACGAAGTCCGCCACCGCCAGTTGTTCAATCGCCCAGAGCGACCAATCGCGGCGCACGTCCTCGTACCACCGGTCGACGTGAACGTCCAGTCCGGCTTCGGCCCGCAAGAACGTGCAGAACCGCAGCACGAGCTCCTTGTGTTCCGGTGAGTCGTGGGAATACGTGACAAACACCCTGGGCACCGTCCGGTTATCGGACCCGGCCAGCTCGACTCGCTCGTCACCCATCTGCACCTTCCGGCCAAGACGAACCACCGCTCCTGACCAGGATACGATGCGCCAGATCCGCCTTCGGCGCAGTCGCGGGCCGAAGTTCACGAACCGAAGTCCGGCGGAGCAAGCGCCGGTGCTCGGCCTGCTGCCGCTGACGGAACGGCTCAACCCTTACCGCAGGCGGCACAGAGCCAATCGGTTCTGTCGGACCTTGATGAGAGACTCCTCACGTGTACCGACACCTGGATCCCGGCCCTGCTCCGCCGGCGTCATCCGCGGCTACTTCAGCCGTCATGCGCCGGACCCGCAGGGCAGGCACGGGACCCGAGATCGCGCTCCGACGCGCGCTTCACCGTCGCGGTCTTCGATTTGTCGTCGACCAGCCGGTTCCGGGCGGGAATCGGCGTCGACGGGACGATATTCTCTTGCGTGGCGCGCGCATCGCGGTATTCGTCGACGGTTGTTTCTGGCACTCCTGCCCTGAGCACGGTCACCTGCCCATTGCTAACAGGAGTTGGTGGCGGCTCAAACTCCGAGGTATCGCCAGACGTGACCGTGATACCGACGCCGTCTTGACTGCGATGGGGTGATTGGTTGCCAGAATCTGGGAGCACGAAGATGCCGCAGAAGCTGCGACACGCTTGGAGCGTGTCGTCCGTACGCGAAAGCTAGCTGTAAAGCCGCACACGCAACCCGCCTCGTAGCGGCAGCCGGCGACTCCGAACACCGCGCGCAGCAAGAGGCCACCGATGACAGCGCCACACCGAACACCCGGTTGGCCAGTCGGCCGGTCCCTGCGAACAGCGACATTCCGCACACCACGGGGATCGGTCGACTCACCACGCCGACTCACCCGGACCGCACCTGACTCGTGCCAGCTCCAGCCGCCACGTCGACGTCGCCTTGGAGGACCGTTCTGAGACAACCGCCGCAAGGATTCCACAATGGAGCGCAACACTGGCTCACTACCGGTCAGGCGTCCCGCCCCACGCGCTCGTCGCGGGCAACCCGCACCGGCACGTCGGCTGGGCCTGCCGGTGCGGCACCCGCCTTATCGGCACCGCCTGCAGACGCTGCGGGAGTCGCTACGAGCACCGCGGATCCGCTCGACTACATCGCGTCACAAGAACCTACACGGATAGCGACACTTGGGGGCGGGATAGCCTGCCCTGCGTGACGACGGCCGCCGCGACGCAGCAGCGCTTCTTCGAGAACTACCCGATGGCCATCCCGTCCGCCGGCGTGCTCTTCTTCGATAACCCCGACCACGAACGCGTCCTGATCGTGAAGCCAACCGGACGCGCGCTGTGGGAAATCCCCGGCGGCGTCACCGAAGCACGCCGCGGCGAATCGCCCCTCGGCACCGCCCGGCGCGAGGTCGCCGAAGAACTCGGCCTCGACATCACCGTCGGCCGGATCCTCGGGATCGACTCGATCCCCGAAGGCGAAGACCACGCCCCCATGCTCGCGTTCCTCTACCACGGCGGCGTCCTCACCCCTGAACAGTCGGCGAACATCCGCTACGTCGACGGCGAGATCGGCGAACAGGCCTACGCCGACCCTGACCAGCTCACCGAACTGATGGTCCCCCGGCTGGCCCGCCGGGTGGCCGCCTGCGTCCTGCACGCGCGTACCGGCCACCCCGAGCCGCTCTACCTCGAGCACGGCTTCGCCCCGGCCACTTGATCCAGGTTGCATCCACAGATCGCGACAAGTGAGCTCCGGGCGACGGCGACCCCTGCCGGACGTCTTCGACCTCGTATCGAGTGGATGACACCTGCCGGTCCAGCGTCGGCTGGCCGTCTGGATTCGACGACCACCTCACCGTCGGGCCCGGGAGGAGGAGCTCCTTGCGCCTGAGCAACTTCCCCAAGCCTCACGTGGCGGCCATCGAATACACTCGATTCAGTGACGTCCGTTGCGTTACCCCGTCGCACCGTTCCGTAATCACCCCAGCTCCCAATGCTATTTCTACGCTTCGAGCTGGTGTCCGACTCGAGCCAAATGAGTGCTGTTTTGTCGGTGGGTGCGCTTATCGTGGCTTTAGCGGGTGCCGTATGAGCCACTCAACCTCGGACGGGAGTCCTGGGTCGTGACCTACAGCTCCGAACGTGTAGATCACTTACCGAGGTGTGGCATGGACTTGAACGCAGCGTTCGACGATTACCAGAAAACCGTGGACGCCGACCCCGAGCAGGTCGCCCTTGCCCGGGAGCGGCGGGACGTATTCAGCGACGCGCTCCGCGCGGAAGGCGACGTCGTAGAGGTCTTCGGATCGGGGTCGCTGCGCCGCAGCACCCAGCTCAAGCCGGTCCACGATGTCGACCTCATCGTCGTCTTCGACGGGAAGCAGCACACCGACTGGGGCTCGCCGGGCACCTCGTCTCAAGACGCCCTCGATCACGTGCGCAAGCGGGTCAACACGCTGTTGGGAGCGACCAACGGCAGCGTGGACCAGTTGGTCCGGCTGGGCCGGACCCGCGACCGGGCGGTGAAATGCTTCATTGACCCGCCCGAGCAGGACGACGCGTTCACGGTCGACGTCATGCCGGCCCTGCGGCAACCCGACAACACTCTGCAGTTGCCGAGCACTCGGCAGGCTGAGTGGAACACGGCCGATCCTGAGTACCTGATTCGCGAGGTGCAGCTGCGTCAGGAGAAGTGGTCATACTTCCGGCCGATGGTTCGTGTACTCAAGCTGTGGCGGCATGGCGTGCCGACCAAGGTCAAGTCTCTGGTCATCGAAGTGCTCGCGCTCGAGTGCCTGCCCGTGGACAAGAACCGGCCTGAAGCGTTGAAGGCGTTCTTCACCTCAGCAGCCGTGGAGGTCGGCTACGGCGTCGAAGATCCAGCCGGGCATTGTGGCGCTATCCAGCCCGACCTCGACGTGGCTGCTTTGCGCTCGACCCTGGAGAGCGCACGTGATTTCGCCGTACGGGCGTGTGCTGCTGCAGCGGACGGCGACACCGACGGGGCAGCGCAGATCTGGCAGGAGCTGTTCGGTGAGGACTTCCCGGTTCCGGAGGAGAAGAAGACAACCCAAGCAGCAGCGGTGACCGGTCCCACCTTGCTGCGGCCCCGCCCAGTCAAGGACGCGCCGCAAGGCTGACCCAATGCCTCCAAATGACGATCAGCCGGTGACCTGGTGGGCGTGTGAGCCGAGAAGGCTCGCCCGCGACCAATCCGAGGTCACGACGCGTTTCCCGGACCTGACCTGGATCCCGGACGGGCCTGGACGATGGGAAGGGCGACTACCGCCATGGCCGTTCGACCGGCCAGAGCCTGCCCGCCTACGGGAGCTGATCGGTGACGCCGGCATGCCTGTCACGGTGAACTACGGACACGCCTATCCGATGGTGCCACCCGCCATCTACCCGCTCGACCCGGCCCCCGAGCCGATCGAATACACCCAGGCCCGGTTCCATGTGATGGGTGACGGCAGCCTGTGCTTGTTGCAGGACGCAGCGGCATGGACCGGACGCGATTCGATAGTGGACCTGCTGCTGAAGGCCGCAGGTTGGCGAGTCGAGTACGCACTCCTCAGGGCCGACGTCATTGAAGCGATGACAGTCAACGGCATCGTCACCGATGCCAGCCAAGACCACCTTATAGCGCAAGCTCTCGAGCAGGCATCACCCGCCAGCGAGGAACCTGCATGAGCGGCCTCCTTGTCCTTGTTCCTCAGCTTGCCGCGCAACGCATCCGAGGCGGGGGGCAGTGGGGTCAGATCACCTTTCAGGCCTCCGATCCCCATCAGGTGGGAGCGGTTATTGCCGTATCGCACGGCAATGAGCCGATCTTGCCTGCTCCGCTTCAACCCAAGACCCACTTTCTTCACTCCGCGAATTCTCGCGGCGGACATCGGTGGTACCGGGTCCCACCTGAACTACACCTGTTCTGGTGGCAACTCCGCAAGATACGGGGCGCGCTGAAGCTTGAGGGGTTCAGATCGTGGATTGACAGCGGATGGCTCAACCCCAGTGGGGGCGGTTACCTGGCTTTGACGCTGTCCGCCGACGTCCACGCCTCCTATCCGGAGGTGGACATTCCAGACATTGCCGCCTGGTACGTCACCCCCAACGGCGTGGAACCCGTCGATCTCGACGTGCAAGCCGCTGACCAGGGAATGCGACAGCTTGCCGATTACTGGCCCGTCGCCGCCCTCGCCGAAACCGCGGTACTGCTCGTGGGCGCAGGCAGCATCGGAGGTGCCGCCGCCCACGCGCTGGCCACATACGGAGTCGGGCGTCTGACCGTGCTCGATCCCGACCGGCTGCTCCGACACAACCTCGTCCGCCACGTCGGCGACGCCCGACACGTCGGTCAATACAAGGTCGACGTCCTCAAACAGCAGCTCGACGACCTGCGCCCCGACACTGAGGTCAAAGCGCTTCGGCTCGACGTCGTTGGAGACGCCGACTGTGTCCGAGCCCTGCTGCGTCGCGTCGACCTCGTGCTGTGTGCCGCCGACGGCGTCGCTCCTCGCCGCGTCGTCAGCCACCTTGCCCGCCGCGCCAACCGCGATGCTGTCCTTGCCTGCGTCCTGGAAGACGGCGGCCTCGGCGAGGTCATCCGACTACGACCGTGGCGGGACCGAGGCTGTCTGGTCTGCCAACGCGAGGCACTGGTCGAAGAGGGCGCCATCGATCCCGAGCCCTCGCTGGACGCCGACTACGGCACGGGAACAACCCACCGCCCCATGACGGCTGTCGGATCCGATCTTCACCTCGTCGGACAGCTCGCCGCGAAAGTGAGCGTGGCGACCCTGCTGGAGCGGCGTGGCCATCCCGACCAGACGCTCGCCGGGGAACATGGCGTTATCGGCCTCCGGCCCCAGATAGGGCTCGCGCCACCGTTCAACGTTGAAGACAGCGCCACTATTCGCTGGTTGCCGGCGAAACCCCCTAGGCCGGGCTGCCCCACATGCGAGCCAGCATGACCCGCGCGGAACCTGAGAAGATTAGACAGGTGCGGCTCGCCGATCTGGCAGCCCGAACAATCGCCCACGAGATCGACACTGCCAGTGATGGCCGAGAGACCGGCGGCATCCTGCTCGGTGACATCAGCACAGACGGCGTCGCCAACGTGCGTCACGCCGGTGACCCTGGCCCCGCCGCGGTGCGCACGCCAACGTTCTTCCTCCGCGATCGCGCTCATGCCCAGCAGTTGGCAGATAGCGCATTTGAGGCGGACGGCAGCATCTGGATTGGCGAATGGCACACCCACCCCACCACCGAACCTGCCCCCAGCAAAACCGACCTCGAAACCTACTGCAACCTACTCGCCGATCCAGAACTCCGATTTACCGTGATCCTGTCCATCATCATCGGGCCTTTGCCGTCACCACACGCACCCGACATCGGCATGATCGCTTGGGCCTGCGCCCCTCGCAGCACCACCGCGGTGCCGATCCAACTCACCGAGCACGTTGACGGACAAGGACGCCTGCCGACATGACCCACCTCACCCCTTCCCCGGGGCTCCCGTCACGCAGCGGTGTACGCCGCAGCGGCCCGGAAGTGCTCGCGGCGATTGGGAAGGCGGCAGACGCCGCCCACCCGTGCGAAACCGGCGGGCTGTTACTCGGCTGGTGGGATGACGGGCGGGTAGTCGTACGCCACGCCATCGAAGTGCCAGATCCCAAAGCCACGCATACCTCCTGGGTGCGTGTCGAGAGCACCGCGCAGGCCGCGCTTGAAGAGGCCCTCGACCGGCACCCGCACCCCTGGCTCGGCTACGTCGGGGACTGGCACAGCCACCCCGCGGCCTGCGGGGCCAGCAGCCAGGACATCACGTCAATCCTACGTGCGTCCGACCAATACGAGCAGCCGCTGGTACTCCTCATCCACCGAGCCGACGACCTCGTCGAGGCAATCGTCACCGAGTCTGCGCAGCACGCACTTGTGCACGGAATGCTCTCCGAGACCCTGGAGAAGGAATCGTCATGACCGCACCCCGGCCTGCCGCCGGTCCACCGTCGAGTTCAGGAGTCCGCCGTGGAGGCGACACCTTCCAGGACCTCTTCGTTTGGGGCGCAGCGATGCGCGTGATCGGCCCGGCCAGCCGATTCGCCCAGGTGGAAGTCGAGATCACCGGAGCGGGCAATGTCGACGACGTGGTCTTGCGCAGCCGAACTGCCGGCGGCGACGTGTACGGGCAGGTCAAGTGGGCCACCAACCCCGCGGATCTCGTCGACGAAGCCTTCCTCACGACCCCGCCACGCGCGGGCAAAAGCAAGACCCTGCTGCAAAAGCTGTACGCCAGCCACGTCGCACTCAAGCAGTACGGCGACAACCACACGATGCAGCTGATCACCAACCGTGCCCTCGACCGCGGCCATCCATTGCTGGGGCATGTCGACGGCCGTACCGACCTTCTGGTGCCCTACGTCTCCCAAACGTCCGCGACCACCGAGGCCGGCACGACGGTCGCCCGTTGGGCGGAGCACGTCGGCGCAAGCCGCGCAGAGCTTCTCGACATGCTCGGCCACCTGCAGTTCATCACCGGCCGGACGATCAGCGCAGAACGAGACCACGTCCGCACGCTGATGCTCGCCGCGGGGCTCGACGGCAGCGAGGAGGCACTTCAGCAAGGCCTGACGACCGTCGCAGCCTGGGTCGTCGGAGGCACACGGACGGTCAACGAGCAGGACATCCGCCAGGCCGTTACCGGACTACGGCAAAAGCCACCTTCTGCCCTGCTGGTCGTCCAAGCGATCGACGCTGACCCGCACGCCGACGAAGCGACTGTGGCTCTGCACTGGGTCGGCCTGTACGACGGTGACGACCCCCGTGCACGGGTGGTCCCACGTGACCCGGACAGCTGGAACCGCATGGACCGCGAACTTGCCACGACCGCCGCTATGATCGAAAACGAGGGCTGGTCCACGACCGTGGTCCGCGGCTCCATGCGGCAAGCGACGTTCTTCCGAGTCGGCACCGCACTGCCCCAGGTTCGCCAGCACACACTCCACTACGTCCAACGCGGAGAAACCTGGTCGACGAATGCCACCAAAGTCCCGCTGGGCGAACCCATCTTGAGACGAACGCAACTCGACCTCGGAAAGGACCTCGCAGTCGCTGTCGGCACCACCCTCGACCCGGCTGGAGAAGTCGTCACCTGGCTGCGGTCGAACCGAGTTCCGGTCCATCATCTGCTAACGATCACACCAGCCGCGGGACCTGACGACGCATCCATCACCGACGCACGGCACGCCGTGACGTACGCAGAAAAGATACGCAACCTGGTTCGGGCAGAGCTCGGCGGTCAAGCGACCGCCGAGGCGGTTCACTTGTTCTTGGCCGGCCCCGGAGGGCTCGCGCTCGTACTCGGCCATCGCTGGAACCGAACCCGCACCACAGTGGTCTACGAACACCTCGGAGCGGGGCTCGGCTACATACCGGCGTTCACTGTTCCGGGATGAGCGCTCGATCGAGTTCGCCAAACCGCCACCGCACGACATCCGATGCTCATGCTCGCCAATCGCCCCAGTGCTCTCGACCCGGCCCCCTTCCACGCCCTCGCTCCGCGACGAACGCCTCCTCACCATCGTCGCCGAACTGATACCGAGCCCCGATCTTCGCCACGCGGAACCAGAAGCCCGTAAAGCAGATCCCCGTCCGCTGCTGGCCTGAATCTGCCCCATCCATGTACACGAGGTTGTAAATGCCCCCGATTAACGACTTGGATCCGATCTTCATCAGCTACCGCCACTCGGACGGAGATGCTCTGGCCGAACGCGCCGCATGGGTGTTTCGTGCCCACGGCATCCCTGTGTGGCACGACCAGACCCACCTACCACCCGGACGCTTCCAGCGGCGACTGCAAGAAGCCCTCGCTTCGGGGCTGTCCGGAGCCGTACTCCTCGTCACGGACGACATGGTGTACTCAAGCTTCGTCCGGGAGTTAGAGTTGCCGGAACTTCTTCGTCTAGAAGCGGACTCCGCTTTTACCTTTGCCATCGGCAACACCGTCACCACCTCCGATGGTCGACTGGACTACGGCGCCCCTGACCGTCTGCTCCCCCAAGAACTCGCGACGCTGAGCGACTTCGATCAGTTCCCGGTGCACGACCACCCTGGGCTCGCTCGTCTGGCCAGCGAGATGGCGATCCGCCGCGTCCGCCGCGCAGCCGTCGATGATCGACTACATCTGGACATCCAAACCCGGACACCCGCCCTGGGCACTCCGAAAGTGCCGCTCGCGAGCCGCATCCGCCCGCCGCTGCGCAACACCAGCGTGCCGCCTGCCGAGGCGTGGGAAGACTTCGCGCCGTTCCTCGGCGACCTGCCCCGTATCGTGCAGTCGGCCGGCGTTCAGCACCTGCACATCACCGGCGGCGCACACCTGAGCATGGCGTTCGCGCTCGGAGCCGCACTACCGACCACGACCGGGCTGACCGTCACAATCGCCGACCAGGACGGAACCGAGTGGACAGGACCTGAAACCCAGACTGTTGCACTTGCGCAGAGCGCGCTTCCCCTCGACGGTCCTCCCGACGGCCCCGTCGCCGTGTATCTCGATCTCGTACCCGCACCGCCAAACAAAGGCTTTCGCCGCTACGCGGAAAGCCACCCCTATGCCCACGCAGTCGAGATCGCCGTGGCGAAACGCGAACCCATCCCCGCCGAGTCGGCCCCCGCACTCGTCACCGAACTACGCCGACGCATCGGCGAAGTAGCAGGAAGTCGGCCATTGCACCTGTTCATGCGCGTGCCATTCCCTCTCGCCGTGATGCTGGGCCGCGCCTGCAACACACTGCGAGCCACCCTCTACGAATGGGAACGGGAAGCCGAGCCGCCAACCTACCTCGAGATGGCCACTGTCTCCGCAGGCCGCAGCGGTGGGCCCGTTGTGTCGTGGACGACCGACAGGTTCCCCACACAAGCAAAGTAGACATCGCGTAGACGGATCCAAGCGTCGCGGCAGAGCACCAAGCTCGACATCCGACGCCTCTCCGACGGCTACCCACGGACAAGGTTGGTCACTTATAGCGCAACATGTGTGATGCGGGCGGCAGTGCGGCCATTCGAGTGCAGATCAACCGCAAGCTCGTCATCGGTGCCGGGCGACTGCGTTCCGCCCTCGACCCGAACTCGCCTCAAGCACCGAGGTGCACGATGATCAATATCGCCTGTAGAGACACCATGACACGCGCTGTACCCCCGCGCCGAGCCGGTGCCCGGCGCCGCCGACAGGCCACCGAGGGCCATGGGCTGAGGTTCGCGTTCTACGGACGGATGTCCACGGTCGAGTTCCAGGACCGGACGACATCGTTAGGGTGGCAGCGAGAGGTCGCCGAGGAGACGATCCGCGGGCGCGGCACGATCGTGGCGGAGTACTTCGACGAAGGATGTTCACGTCGGCTGCCCTGGCGTCAACGGCCGGCCGCGGCACAGCTGATGGCAGCAGCGGAACAACCGAACCGCCCGTTCGATGCCGTCGTTATCGGCGAGTACGAGCGAGCGTTCTACGGCGACCAGTTCAACGCCGTGCTCACCGCGCTCCAGGAGCAAGGCATCCAACTGTGGCTACCCGAAGCGGACGGTCCGGTGAACCTCGATGACCCGGTGCACCAGGCGCTAATGCTCCTGCTCGGGTCCCAATCGCGTCGCGAGGTGCTGAGGGCTCGGCACCGAGTGCTGGCTGCGATGAACGTCCAAGCCCGCGTCCAGGGCAGGTTCCTCGGTGGCCGGCCACCCTACGGCTACCGCCTTGCCGACGCCGGTCCGCACCCGAACCGGGCCCACGCGAGCTGGGGCCGACGCCTGCACCGCCTCGAACCCGACCCGGCCACCGCACCATGGGTGCGATGGATCTTCCAGCAACGAGCCACCGGACGCAGCGTCGCCGGGATCGCGCGGGAGCTGAACGATCGCGGCGTCCCGTGCCCGTCAAGTGTCGACCAGGCGCGGAACCGTCACCGGACGAAGCACGAGTGGATCGTCCGGACCGTCGTCGGGATCCTCGAGAACCCGAGGTACACGGGGCGGCAGGTGTGGAACCGGCACGGCGCCAGAACAACCGGGCCGGCCCACCACGGCGCTCCAGCCCCACCGTCGGCGACACGAGGTTGGTCACAGTCCGAGAAGGTGGCGCATTCGGCGCTCGTGGACGAGGCGACGTTCCTGGCGGTCCAGGGGATGCGCGCGGCCCGGGCCACTCAGCACGGCGGCACGAGGACGTACGTGCTGGCAGGCCTCGTGCAATGCCAGGTGTGCGGCCGCCGGCTCGACTCGCACTGGGTAAACGGACGCCCCGGCTACCGCTGCCGACACGGCCACACCAGCGCCCGCGACCGACCACCAGAACTCGCCAAGAACGTCCGCGAAGACCACCTACTCGACGATCTCCGCATGCGATTCGCCGGAACCGTAGGCGACGACGGATCCGCGATCGCCGACCACCTGAGATGGAACGACCTAACGATCATGTGTGGCGGCCCGACACAAGTAGTCAAGGCATGCGGTCCACGCTGCACACTTGCCACGATAGACGAAACCGTCGGCGACCAGCTGCTGTTACTCTGACCTCGCCGCGACTCGCGACTCTATGGGGTAATTGAGTGTCCGAGGGGCGAGTTGCACACTATCCACATGCATCCGCTTGCTCGGCTAGCCGATAGTCCTGACTGCCGCTAGTTGACCTGTTGAGGCGCTCGTAACGCATAGCCCCACGTCAGTGGCAACGGAACATTCCGGCCATAGCCACGAAAGCCAGCGAAGTAGAATGGGCCGCCATGCAGGATCGAGGGCACCAGCAACACCCGCACCGACACTAACATAAGGAAAGTGGTTGACTACTGCCATCTCCAAACAAATGATGGGATCAATCTAGCAGAAAGAGTCATATTCGTCACATCCACAGGGAGACGGAAGGGGCTCCGACGGCAAAGTCACTCCAGGATCTCGCGCAACACGAACGTTGAGGTCTTTGAATCCATACTGAACTGCTAGATCTTCAGGGGCCAGCACCGAGTTATATAGATGCGCCAACAAGTTCTGCATAAACTCAAACAAAGCGCATCCATCTTCTTGAAATCCTGTCCTGACTGGAAACAGTTCCAAGTATCGATCATCCCGCATAAACATAGCCGGCCTTAGCTCCGGCTCCATACTTATAACGCTTGCATTGTCGTCAATCCCATAGTATCCCCACGCTAACGTCTCAGACCCGAGAATGCAGAGGGTCCGCACTACGTCCGCACGAGGCAAATTCTGGTTTATCCTAATGAACCTTTCAATCGCTTCATCTATAGTAAACCCGGACGCCAACCCTGTTGCTATAACACCAGTATGGAGAGAGTTCGAAACGTGATGTAAACATCTACCACTCTCCCTGTTTTCGACAATCCGACCTCGGGAGACATCTGGCCTAAAAAGCCGATGGGACGTCACCAACTTCTCCATAGCCGCATCCAGCGACTCCAGGCTCAAAGATTGCTTTACTTCGAGCACCGAATAGACGCCTTCGATTGGGAATATCTTACGCCGCGATTCGCTGGTTGCTCCGTCTTTTACGACCGGAAACCATGTGCCATTGTAGATGACAATGTCACAGTCTCCTGACGAATAGCCCCCTCTGTCACTGATCAAGCCGGCGTCGACGGCGTAGCGCGTGGGCAGCAATTGCCTAATTCCGTCACGAACTAAGTCTTCCACACCTGGCCCCGAGTCGAAGTTATGGATGTTTAAGTTTTTCTCACTCTCTGCGCGCAAAAGCGTCACCTTCTCCAGATGGAGACATCGAAGATAAAAGGCTCGCTCTAGGGTTTTCGACTTACTCAGCTTAGGCTGCCAACAAGAGGTATCCGGAACCGGCTTATCAGTCATCTGCAATCCCCGCTCAACAGTCAACCCAAGATATTATTAGCTTAAACTATCTACCCGCAGGCGCAGAGCCTGACGAAATTCTACCAGAACCTGCGTTCAGATTCTCCATCTCTAGCATTGGAAGATTACGCGGCTCTCATCCTGCACACCGTTGAACGGACATCACTTCGTTCCCAGAGCGTTATCCGACACTTCAAGCAGAGCGGGCCTTGCATGAGCTCTTGGTGTAGATTGCCACAGCGACCAATAATATGACACGGAGGTGGAGATGGTTCGCCGATTCCTGGCCTACCTCAATCCGAAACCACGCAGGCGCAGTCACTATTTACTCGATGAAACACGCAGGGAAATAGCATCCCGCCGAGAAAAGCGGCCATGGCGCCGGCGCCTCTATCTGAATGTAGAGCGCCATCCAATACTTCCCGCCTTGGTTGCACATATTTTGATCGCCGTCATAGCAGTACTCTTCGTCAGCTTATCGCCATCTTTCCTGCCAAACTTGCTGCCGCCAGATCCCCGAAATGTTCTCCTGGTGCTTTGGCAAGTGCATGTGACTTTTGTGTCTATCGCCTACGCTGGCCTTGCCCTAATATTCCAACTTGCAACCGGACCAGTAGTCACTGCGCGCAGCCTGCGGGCCATCATCTTCCAGAATACTTACTTTGTCCCAATTCTTTTCTACGCCCTGATTGGCACCATGCAGTTAGGCGCGATTACGTTTTGGGCAGTCTCGGGTTCAGCTATCCTTCTCGAATTCATACTTACATTTGGTCTAGCAGTCACAGGCGTAGCCTTTGCTTACTCTCGCACTGCACGTATATTTCGTTCATCACGCTACGCATTTGACCTCGGAAAAAGCGGCCTAATTGATCGCGCGCTTGACAGCTTGTACGACGATCGGACGCTGGCTGAAGCCAATCGTCGATTAGCTACTCAGATACCCAGGATTTACCGCACTTTCAGTGACGAAGAAGCAAAAAAACCTCAAGAGATCGTTGTGAGAGCAAAGCGAAGTGGCACCGTCGGCGACCTCGACATGAGACTACTGCGGGAATTTCTGGAAGATCTTGAAGGCGCCGCAACAAATAACGCGGATCAGACACAAGAAACCAGTAAAGATTTCTCTTTCTCGGAACCCGCAAACATCCCTACCTTACATACATTGTTCTCACTTGGGCAACGTGTCGATGTCGGCGACCCGCTATTTCTCGTGCAGAAGTCGAATCCAAACGTCATCAAACTAAACGCCTCAGATAAACTCGCGGAAATCATAGTATGGGAGAGGAATTCGTCTCGCCATCACGAGCTATTTCGCGATGAGATTTCCGCCTTGCGCGACAATCTGATTGCTGCAATCAACAGGCAGGCTCTCGGCGACCTGCTGGATGGTTTGCTTGTTTACACCGAGCTTGCAAAAGAAGTACATGAGCAATCGCTCAAGATTTCACAGCATGACTCTATCGCTCCCGAATCGCTAGCCCTGACTTCATGGCTAGCCGCACGGGGGCGCGAATGGGAAATTCTGACGAATGATATGCACGACGTTGTAAGCAAGATATCCGACCTGCGCGACGATAGGACATGGATCGAGGTTGTAAAGTGGATCTTCGAAATTACCAACGATTTCACATCTGCCGACAAAGTTGAAAACCTGCCAAGTATCCTAAATCTTGTTCTGGCGGCATGGACTGGAGTAATCAACGCTCAAGAACCCTCACCAAGTCGGCAGCAAGCGATTCTTATGCGCCTGAAGGAGGTTCCTTTGCGGGCAAAGGCTCGCAAACAGTCTGACGCAGGCATTGTCAAAAATCAGGCCGTGGCCATCGCACGAACATTCACGGCGGCGATAAAACACTGCATCGACAGAAAGCAGTCAGACGCCGCAGCATTGTCAATCGAATACTTTATAGCGTCGTCCGACTACGCTGATTCCGATGAGTCAGTCCTCGCACGCACCCGAAATGCCGCCTTCTTAGCCTTAGACGCCTGGCTCTTATACAAAGCCGACAAGCTATCAAATGGGCTAGACAAGATGGTCCATAATTCACTTCAGGCACATCTACGCGAAGACCAAAACCTCTGGGAGTCTGTCAAGATAGCACTCGACGGCTCTCATCAAGATTCCATTGGCTGGTCTTGGTGGGAACTGGACACCCTTCACCCAATCAACTTCGGATCTCAGCAACTAGACACCTATATCCTATATTCAGCAATAATTGCACAGGCTCACAGTCCATTGATAATTCCCGAATCTCTGGATGACGATGAGGCATACCTGACCCGCCGCTTCGTAGACTCCATCAGAAGTCTTATCGGTTCTGATATTGAGGCCAGGAAACTCGATCCTCGGTCCGATGAGCAACTGGAAGAAGCAGCGTTACGACTACAGGAAAAGGTCGATAACTTTGAACATCAGCGAGAAGTAATCGAGGCCGCGCTCCCGCTAGATAAAGAGCGTATCGCACGGTTCAGAACGAAGTTCAGCCACGAGCTAGCCGTGCTTGAAGGGCGCTTGATATCAATCTTCCCAAATAGTGAAGACGTTGAATTTGACAATGACATCGCGTTCGGAGTAAACAAGGCATACCCGAAGTGGTACTTCGCCGATACACACGTATCAGCGCAGCCCGAGGGTTTAGCAGCGGATCTCGTCCGTAGCCTTTCTCGCGGCGAGGAGGCTCACCTTGTCGAATCTGCCCTCGCCGCAGTAGAAGAGAATTTTCAGCAATCTTCAACTGATGATCTTCTGCAGAACTTTAAGAAGTGGACCAAGGGGCACGCCGGTGACATTTTGGTTTTGACAAACTCGCATCAAGCACTTCACGCCTTCGACGAGCTTGTCTTATCGAATAACAATGGGCTTCTGAGTATCGGACCCAACGCATTCCTAAAACGAGTCTACGACGATCGTGATCCTTACGTACTTGCTTTTACTTATCCTCAGGGGATATCGATCGCACGCGCTGCACCCGAGATGCTCTATGATGGCGATGAGGTCGATTCGGACTTGAACATTCTGATTGGCGTCAGAGCTTTCACCGATACCGAAGTTGAAGAAGCTAGCGGCGGCGATGAAGACTCAGCCCTGAAGCTTCGATCTTCGGCCGTTGTCAGAGTCCTGGAAAAGCTGAAAATTCAGATCCGGGACGAGTCAAACATCTCAGCCTGGAAGCTGCCGAATGACATTTGGTGATGAAGATTGAGCAGACCCTTTGCCCGCGGAGGCATCGGAGCATCGCGGCAACGGCGGCCGCGTGGCGTTAACTTACGGGCTCGGTTACATCCAGGCATATACCAGTATGACTTGTGGTTGCGTAGTCAATGACGAGAACTACTACTTCAACTAGTCAATAAGGTAGTTGCGCCCTATTTCACGACGTCAGGGCGCGACTGAAGGCCAGCGCACAGTAAGAACTCCTGAGTCCTCCAAAGCCTCCCAAGCGTGGTCGATACCTGGTCCCCACATCACGTAGTCTCCTTGTTGACTCAAGGTTTCGCTCCCACCCGTGACATCCACGCGGAACGAGCCTGAGATGAGGATCACGAGGGTGGTGCGACGGTCACCCGCTGTCCACGTCGGGCGCTTCTCGCCTGCAGGATGGCGGGCCCACTTCACCTCGACATCCTCAGTGGAGCGGACGCCTTGCGATGGGGCGATAAAGTGCCCCACCAGCCAGCCGCGGGTGCTGACTGAGTCGTCGTTGGCGTTGCCACCGATCCAACAGCCGCTCACAGGTTCGTTGCTCATTCGATTGTCTCCCGGAGTCCAAGCCACAGAGCCGGCACGCAGTCGCCGGTCTCCTAGCTTCCTGATCGAATCCGAAGTCTGATCTCGACGCACGCCGACGGAGCCTGGAGTACTCCTCATCGCCGCGAACCGCCTCAGACTCAATGTGCGTCCGACAAAGGACGCTGCAGACGTACTGGAGAAGGGCAGCCGTCACATGCCGTCCCGGGCACTCGTGATGCCACCGAACTGGCGTCACGACTCGAAAGACCGACTGACCTGCGAGAACGGTGCCGGTGACGGCTGTGACGGCCGTCGGGACGCTCGTCACGATTTGCCTTAGCGGGCTCGCAGGCCAAAGTTCGAGACGCGGCTCGTGCCCGTCACAGGTTGTCGTCGCTCCGGGAGCGGCGCGCGGTTGGGAGGAGTTTGACAGCGGCGAACGTCACCCGGCTCAGCGCGCCGACGTGCTCGGCGAACCTATCGCCGCCGAGAGACGTCAAGCGGAGTTTCTTACGGTCCCCCTGGGTGCGGACCTCCAGGTAACCCGCCGCACGCAGGCACTCGACATGCGTCACGAAGGACCGGTCACCGAGCTGCAGAGCGCTCCGAACGGCGATGTCGTCGCTCCACTCGCCGTCGGCGAGCAGGCACGCAATGAACAGCCGAACCGGCATGAGCAGCAGCGGGTCGAGTTCCTGCTGAAACGTCGGCAGAACGGCCCGTACGGGTGGCGTCACGACTCGGCCGCCGGGAGTTCGCCGGTGGGGTGCGGTGAGCGCTGGAGGCAGATCAAGCACGGCATCCCGAGCGGGCGTTCCAGCAGCCCCAGTTCGCCGGGGCCGAACGTGGCGTCGCAGTACGCGGTCAGGCGCTCTGGCATGGCGTCGTCGGCCGGCAGCGGGAACAGGTGGACCACGCGGCGAGTCTCGCCCACCGTGCCGGGTAGCGGACGCGCGATGATCAGCCTGGTCGTCATCGCTCACTCCGCAGTTCGTGGCGTCCGGCGAGGACGGGCGCGATCGGGGCGCTACCCGCCCCCACCGGAGTCTGGGACCCGCGAGCGCTGGAAGTGCGGGTGCTGTGCGAGTGGGCCTGTTCAGGCACATTGACCTGCGGGATGTGCTGGAAGAGGCGACGCCAGCGGGACGGCTTGCGGTGCCGCGGTGGGTGAAGGCGTCGTTCGACGGTCGGAAGCGTCGTCCGAGCTGCCAAGAACGCGCGGCAGCGGACGCACGGCCGGCCAGGCGCGACGAGCATCGACGTCGGCAGCACGACGTGCCCGCACAGTCCTTCGTACTGGCCGAGTGCGTCGCGCCGGCCTCGGGAGAACTCCTCGTCGGTCACTGCGTGGTCGCGGTCGTCGACCTCGCTCCGGTGCCAACTCACGTACAGTCCGGCGGCCCTCCCCTGCCGTACTACGTCGCTCACGTGCCCCTCCGCTACCTACCGACTGACCAGCCACTACAAGCTGTAAGATCTGAAATCAGCCTGACTGGTGCGCTCATATAGGCGCCAGGTCACGCGGACGACTTAGCGAGGACATATCGCTGGCGGCACCTCAGGAGGAGCGGAGATGGCAGCGAAGGACGGGGCCGGCGAGCTGCCACGCACCGTTCTGGAACTGAAGCTCCGAGAGCGGAGTCAGACGCTCGCCGAGTTCGTCGACGATGCCGAGCGCTTCGCGCGCACCTTCGGCGAGCCCGGCACGCTCAGCGTGCGGCACCTGCAGCGCCTGATCTCGGGACGCAAGGCGGACGGCTCTCCAGTCGGACGTCCCCGGCCAGCCACTGCCCGCCTGCTTGAACGGATGCTCGGCCTCCCAATCGACGACCTCCTGTCGTCTCCTGACGTCGTCCGCGGGCCGGTCGAGGCTGCCGAAGAGGAGTTGCGGCAGCGGCTCAGCGCTGCCCGCCGCGTGAACACCGACGTCCTGGCGTTACTTGACGACCAGCTGGCCGCAGTGCGCCGCCTTGACAGGCAGCTGGGTGCCTCGACGGCACACGAAGAGGTGTCCACCAAGGTCCGACAGATCACGCGCCTGCGCTCGCACAGCCTGACTTTGAGGATTCGGAGCCAGCTCGGCGCTCTGCTCGCCGAGTTCGGCACGCTCGCTGGCTGGCAGCACCTCGACATGGGGTTCGTCGGCGACTCCTGGCAGTTCTACGAGCGAGCCAAAGCGGCAGCTCGCGAGTCCGGTGACGCGGCTTTCGAGGTGCACACCTCCGCTGAACAGGCGTTCGTGTTGCTCGACGTCGGCGAGACGGCATCGGCCGTCGAGCTATTGGGCGTCGCCGAGCGGCGGGCTCAGCGCGTCGCAGGCCGCCTGCTCAGGGCGTGGCTCGCTGCTGCGCACGGCGAAGCCCTCGCGGCGGACGGCCAACGCTCGGCGAGTCTGAAGGCCTTTGACCGCGCCGCGGGGTTGCTGCCAACCGATGTGTCCGCGGTGGACGGTCCATACGTCGTGCTCGATCCTGTCCATCTGGCGCGTTGGCGGGGGCACGCGCTCGCCCGGATCGGCGAGCCGGACGCGGTCGACGTGCTCTCTACTGCGTTGAGCCGTCTCGATCCGACGTTCACGCGCGCGGAGACGGCGTTGCGCGTGGACCTGGCGACGGCGTTCCTTGCGGTGGGCGAGCGTGTCGAGGGACGCGCGCACGCTCAGCGTGCTCGGGCACTAGCTGTCGAAATCGGTTCTGTCCGGCAGCAGCGTCGGATCGCTCGGCTTGTCGGGCCGACGAACTGAAGGGCGGTACGGGCGGGAATCGGTTGCCCGTAGGCTCGCGGCGTGGCTGACGAACATGGGTCGTGGAAGACGTTCGGCGAGCGGCTGGTCTACGACAACAAGTGGGTCAAGGTCGGGCTGACCGACGTCGAGGCGCCGAACGGCGAACGCTGGGACTACCACGTAGTCCACCTGGCCAGGATCGCCATAGCGCTGATCGTGAACGACCAGGACGAAGCGCTGATGCTCTGGCGCTACCGGTTCGCCACCGAGCAGTGGGGCTACGAGCTGCTGGGCGGCATGGTCGACGACGGCGACGATTCCGCGGGGACCGCCGCACGCGAGGCTGCCGAGGAGTCCGGCTGGCAGCCGGTCGGCGAGCCCGAGCACCTGGTGAGCTTCGAGCCGCTTCCCGGGCAGGTCACCGCGCCGGTCGACGTGTACCTGTGGCGTCAGGCCGAGCACGTCGGCGACCCGACCGACACCGAAGAGGTCGGCCGGGTTGAGTGGGTGACGCTGTCACGGGTCAACGAGCTTGCGCAGCGTCAGGAACTGCTCGGCTCCGGCACGCTGGTGTCCCTGCTCTACTACCTCAACTCACGCCGGGCGTGAGCCTGGCAGTACGAGCCGTTCCAGGCGGCGACGCAACCGCACCGAACCAACCTGGGAGATGACCCGCCGGGCCTGCAGTGCGTAGGTCCTGGCGGCTTCCCGGTCGCCGGCTGCGCTGTGCGCAAGAGCGAGATCCACATACACCGCGGCGCCGGCCCGGACGAACGACGTCGACCCAATACTGTCGACCACGCGCTCGAGGTGCTCGATCGCTTCCGGCGCGCCGAGGTGGACGAGTGCATTCCCGCGCCAGCGGTCGAGGTGGCTGCCGCCGAGGAACACGAACGGCAGCTCGGGATGGACGACCTCGTTCGGCAAGAATGTGTCGGCTTCGTCGAACGAGCGAAGAGCGTCGTCCCGGTGGCCGGCGATCGCGTGGCCCTCTCCTTCAGCGGCCGCGAGCCAAGCGCGTAGT
Organism: Amycolatopsis sp. NPDC098790; assembly: GCF_044759945.1. Taxonomy (NCBI): domain Bacteria; kingdom Bacillati; phylum Actinomycetota; class Actinomycetes; order Pseudonocardiales; family Pseudonocardiaceae; genus Amycolatopsis; species Amycolatopsis sp. NPDC098790. The sequence goes on along the minus strand of NZ_JBIWAI010000002.1, from coordinate 49,501 downwards.
AACTCAGGAGCGCGCTCGCCGATCGAACGCGCTTCCGCGAACAGGGCGAGCGCGTCGTCAATGTTGCCGACGTCGATGAGTACGTATGCCTGTTCAGCGGTGGCGTGGGCGAGCAGAGCGGCCGAGCCGGACTCCATCGCGGCGTACTTCGCGCGTTCGTAGTGCGTCCACGCCTGGTCGAGCGCGCCGATGTCGAGCGAGTTCCAACCGGCCAGCGTCGACGCCTCGACGAGCACGCCAGCGAGCGGCGCCCGGTCGCGGCGCAAGATCGTGTGCCTGAGCAGGCCCTCTACCTCGGTGATCTGTCCGCGGAGCCGTTCGAGCCGGGCCGCTGAGCCGAACCGGCGGTCGGCGTGGCGGACGCTGATGACTTCCTCTCGGAACAGCTCGATCGTCTGCTCGTCGACCCGGCGGGCGATGATCAGCCGCTCGGCGAGTTCGTCACCGGACGGGCCTGCGAAGTCGCCGGACGGGAACCCGAGGTCGTCATCGGTGCGACCGTAGATCTCGCGCAGGACCGCGCGCATCGGTGGCTCGGGCATCACGTGCCCGTTCTCCCACCGCGAGATGTCCGTCTTCCGGCTCGCCACTGAACGCTCCGGCAATCCGTGCGCCGCTGCGCGCGTGTTGATTGCTCGTGCGAGCTTTTCCTGACTCCAGCCGAGCGCATTGCGCGCCGCTTGCAAAGCGGTTGTCGACGTCATGCCACCGCCGCCAAATGTGCGCTTTGACCTGCGTAGATAACAAGAGATAACACGGGGCTTGTCATCCTCTGCCAGCTGCCGGCCCGCGCGGAAATGCCGTTTCTTAGTGGCATGACATACGACAGGAAACCCCGGCGGGCTGCCGAGTTGGCCGCCCACCACAAAGGACTCGCGCTAGTCGCGGGACTTCCCATCGCGGCGAAGCAGCTCGGTGAGATCGGCCAGTTGCTCGGTGATCGACGTCAGGCGCTGTTCGATCGCGGCGAGGCGCGCCGACACGGCGTCTTCCATGTTCTCGCGGGGCTGCCCCAAGGCCGGCGGGATGCGCCCGTGCAGCACGGCGAGCAGGTGTTGCGGGTGCAGGCCGAGCGCCACGGCCAGCGCTTCGAGCGTCCGGTCACTGCGCTTGCGCTCGACGGTGTGGTTCTGGATCTCGCGGACGATCGCCTGGGAGACCTGCGAGCGCTCGGCCAGCTCGCGTTGTTTCCACCCGAGCTCGTGCACGCGCTCGTTGATGGCCTTCGCGACCGCCGCCCAGTCTTCCGACACCCATTCCTCCGTGGTCCGCCTCAGCGCCGACATTAGCGCTTGACGGATTCGACGACGCCGAGATCCACACCGCGTCGCGCATTCGGACCATTCTCATGCCTTCGTGCGACTAAATCAGCTCACTTTTCACGCTTAAATCAGCGTAACGACTTTAGGGACTTCAAAATGCAGAAGAAACTTCCTGACGCCGGTGGTCCGGCGTTCTACTCACCGGCCGACGCCGCGTGGCTTCTCGGTGTCGACCTCAACTCGATCCATCGCGCCGTCCGGGTCGGCGAGCTGCGTGCAGTGCGGCGCCGCTCCCGGCTCGTCATCCCGGCGTCCGAGCTCCGGCGCGCACTCGGCGGTGGTGCGCGATGAGCGATCACGATTACAGGGCGATCGCTGCCCGGCTCGACCGGTACGCCGCTGTGCCCGATGACGTGCTGACGAACGTGGTGGCCAGGGACGGCCTGTGCTTCTGGACGTTCGAGCGGGCCGACCTGCCGGAGCTGACCGGGGACGATCCGCCGGACAGGGAGCTGGCTGCGCAGCTCTGTGCCGGCTGCCCGGTGATCGATGAGTGCCTTGAACTCGACTTGCGTACCGCCGGGCCGAACACGGTCGGCGTGTGGGGCGCCCTGCCGGACACCGACCGGCGCACCCTGCACCCCGTCTGGCTGCAGCGACGGGGCGGTGAGACGCGATGACGCTCACCCTCTCGCCTACGCAGGTCCTCGCCGGCCTCGCGGTGCTGCTTGCCCTGTTCACGGTATGGCGGTTCGGCGCACGTAAGGCGCGCCGTGCCGCCGAGACCGCGCGAGCCGGCGCCCGGGTGGTTTCGCTCGCCGGGCGGGTGCTGTTCACGGGTTCCGCGTTCGTCGGCGTTCAGTGGCTCGTGATCACGCACCCGGGGAACCCGACTCTGCTGCTCGTGGTGCTCGGGGCACCGGACCTAGTCGCGGCCTACGTCCTGACGCGCGCTCTCACCGTGACGTCGTTGGACACCACGCGCCGGGGCGGTGGTCGCCGATGAGCGAGCAGCTCCCCCGCGCTCAGCAGCTCGCCAAGGATGCTGCCGAAGCGGCTGACGTCCGGCGCTGGCGAACCCACCCGGATGTGGTCGCGCTGCAGGTCGAGCGAATTCGGACTCAGGTCGACCGGCTGTGCTGGGCCGGGATCGTCCTCGGTCTGGCCTTCACGACGGCCAATGTGCAGTGGTTCGCTGCTGCCGGTGCTGCCTTCGGGTCGCTGCCCTGGCTGACGGCCTGGCTACTTGACCCGACCGTGTGCCTGGTGCTGCTCGCGATCTTGCGGGCGGAACAGGTGACCGCCCGGTACCAGGTCCACACCGGACCGTGGGTCCGAGCGGCTAAGTGGCTCACGCTGGCGGCCACGTACGTCATGAACACCTGGTCGTCGTGGGCGGCCGGGTCGCCGGCCGGCGTTGTCCTGCACTCCGTGCCGCCGATGGTCGTTTTTGTCGCGGCCGAGGCCGTCACCGACCTGCGCGACAAGCTCACCGACGCCGTTCAGGCGGCACACGGGAACGCCACGAACGTTCATGAACTGCCCGCGCCTGCCCGTGAACGGCCTGCGCGGCGGCTGTTCGCCGACTACCTCGCCGAGGCGCGTCAAGCTTGGACGCCCGACGTGAAGGTGACGCCGGCATGGGTCCGGGAGGTCACCGGGTGCTCGCGCGGGTTGTCCTCTCGGCTGGCCACCGCGCTTGCGGATGAGGTGCGCCATGACCGATGAATCGGATGCCGAGGTGAATCGCAGGGCCACGCTCGCTCGGGTGGCTTCAGGGGACGTCGAGCACGTCGGCCCGGTGCTCGACGGCGAGCTGATCGACGACACCCTGCCTCAGCCGCGTGCCCGGACTGTCCGACGTCGGTTCGCTCGGTGGTGGAAGCACTCGCCGCGTGTACCCCTGTGGCTCAAAAACAAGCCACAAGCGATCCAGGCTGCGAAGGATGCCGTGGTCTGGGTGGTCAAGTCACCGATCCGGTACGTCGGCGCGGTCGTCCGCGGGATCGTGGTTGGCATCCGGTCGTGGCGCGGTTGGGTCAAGGTCAACGACTACCGGACGGCCGCGGAGGAGTCGGAGAAGCTAGCCGACAAGTTCACGGAGATCCGCGAACTCACCTTGTTCCGCTGGAAGGTCACCGGCGCCGTGGTCGCTGTCGCCGCGTTGGTGGTCGCCGTCGTGAATCTGCTGTACGGCAGCGATCCGCTGTGGATAGGCGGAGCTGCCGCGTCGTTGGCACTCGCGGTCCTGGGCCGCCGCAAGGACGGCAGTCCGGGACGGAAGCCCGCGCTCGCGGGGCCACGCACGCTGACGTGGACGATGGACCCGCAGGTTCTCGTGGACGCGTTCCGAGACGCGAAGCTGATCGGGAAGGATGAGACGCTTCGCTTGGTTGAGCGGGCGACGCGCGTCGGCGACGGATGGGCTGTCACGGTGGACTTGCCGGCCACGCGCAAGGCCGCGGACGTCGTGAAGAACCGGGATGCGCTGGCGTCTGCGCTCGCGGTCGACGAGGTTCAGCTCATCGTCGAGCGCGTCCGCGGCAACGGCGGGCACGCTGGGCGGATCTCGATGTGGGTCGCCGATGAGGACCCGTATGCCCGGCCGCCGCTCCAGACGCCGTTGCTCGGCGTGACGCGGTGGGACGCGTGGCGGGCGGTCCCGTTCGGACGTGACGCGCGAGACCGGCGGATCGATCTTCCGCTCGTGTGGACGTCGTTGCTGATCGGTGCGATTCCTCGGCAGGGTAAGACGTTCGCTGCTCGACTGGCGGCGAGCGGGCTCATCTTGGATGCGTGGGTGCGGCTCTACGTGGCGGACTTCAAGGCCGGAAAGGATTGGATCGCGGCCGCCCAGGTTGCCCACCGCTTCATGGCCGGCGACGAACCCGAGCACGTCCTGGCCCTCATCGACTGGCTCGCCGAGCTGGTCGCCGAGGTCCAGGGTCGGTACCGGCGCATGCGGGACCTCGACGACATCGTGTGCCCGGAGTCGAAGGTGACGCCGGACATGTCGCGGGACAAGGCACTGAACATGCCGATTACGGCGATCTTCATCGACGAGGTTCAGGTACCGCTCGAAGACCGCACGCCCGTTGACGTACAAGGGAAGAAGCTCGCGGCGGGCGAGTACGTCGGCGAGTTGTTGACGTGGCTGGCGAAGAAGGGGCCGGCGGCTGGGATCGTGCTTGTCCTGGCCACGCAACGGCCGGACTCGAAGACCATCCCGTCCGGGCTCCGTGCGGTGCTCGGGTCGCGGTTCGCGCTCCGGGTGATGGACTGGCGCGACTCCAACATCGTGCTCGGCGAGCAGATGAACACCCGCGGGTTCGACTCCTCGCGGTTGCTGGCCTCGCACAAGGGTGTCGGTGTCCTCCGGCCGGACGGCGACACGGCGGCCGGGGCCGACGTGCTAGCGATGACGGTCCGGACGTACTACATGCCGAATGAGGATTGGCAGACCATCTGCCAGCAGGGGCGCGTTCTGCGCGAGGCTGCGGGAACACTCACCGGGCACGCGGCGGGCCAGGACACCATGCCGACGCTCGATCATGCGGCCGTGGCGCACGCTCTCGGCGCAGGCACGGCCGCACCTCTGGTCGAGCTGCGCGAACCGCTCGCCTCGCTCGTCACCTACCTGGGTGACGACCTCGGCCCCGACGGTCGCGACTTCGTGCCGACGGCCGAGCTGCTGGAGGCGTTGGACGCCGACCGGCGGACGTTCTCCCAGCAGATGAGCGAGGTGGGGTGCCGGCCAACTCGTGACCGCGTGACCAGCGAAGACGGCGAGACGCGGCAGGTGCGCGGCTACTTGACCGCTGATATCCGCCGAGCTGTCGAGCGTGTTCGCGATGGCGGCGAACCCGCCGGGGCCGGTGATCCGTCATGAGTGCACGGGTGGAAGGTCAGGCCTATCGGGTTATCCTACCTGCGGGATTGCCAGAGCTGACGCCCGCGGCTGCGCGTGCACTGCTGGCCGTACTGATCGAACTGACCGAGGTGCCGGTGCTCGACGAACCGGCAAGGAGGGCGACCGATGTCCGCTGAAATCAGCGACCCATGGTCGAAATTAGACGAAATCCTTGGACTGGAGGTGGCCGAGCCCGTAGACGAAGGGATCGGCGCCTTGGCCGTCTACGGGCGGTGCTCGACGGAGGACAACCAGGACCCGGAGACCTCGCGCGGATGGCAGTTCGGGAACGCGCGGAAGTTCGTCGAGCCGCTGGGTGGCCGGATCGTGGCGGAGTACTTCGATATCGGGCAGTCGCGTTCGGTGCCGTGGGACCGGCGTACAGAGGCGTCGCAGTTGCTCGCCCAGCTGAAGAACCCGCGTCGCGGATGGGATGCCCTGGTCGTCGGTGAGGGTACCCGGTGCTGGTTCGGGAATCAGTTTTCGCTCATCGCGCCGCGGTTCGCTGCCTATGGCGTGGACCTGTGGGTGCCGGAGTTGGGCGGGAAGTTTGATCCGCGGAACCCATCGCACAAGATGCTGATGAGCGTGCTCGGCGGGATGAGCGAGTCGGAACGGCAGCACGTTCAAGCTCGCGTGCGGGCCGCGATGGACGCGCAGGTAGTCAACGAAGGACGTCACCAGGGCGGCCGGGCGCCATACGGGTACGTCGTGGTTGACGGTGGGCCGCATCCGAACCCGCGAAAGGCGGCGGAGGGATTCCGGTTGCGCCTGCTCGCCCTCGACGAGTCAGCCGCCGAGGTCGTGCGTCGCATCTTCGCCGAATACCTCGCCGGCAACGGAGACCGCGCGATTGCGAATGGGCTGAACCGCGACGGCATCCCCTGCCCGTCGGCACGACGGCCGGACCAGAACCGGCATCGCCTCGCCGACGGCTGGCAGGGCAGCACCGTACGCTCGATTCTGGAGAACCCGCGCTACACCGGGTTCGCTTTCTTTGGTCGGTGGGCGCGGCAGGAAATGCTGCTCGATCCTGACGACGTCGCGGCGGGGAACGTTGTGCGGTTCCGTCGCGCCAAGCCGGATCGGGTGGTTCGCTCGCGCAAGCCAGCACATCCCGAGATTGTGTCTGTTCAGGACTTCACGCAAACACAGTTGATGCGGCGCGCCAAAGCGGCGGGTGGTCTGCGAACCGCGCGTAAGACCGAGCGGGCAGGACGAACGGTCAAGCACGCGTACCTGCTCCGTGGACTCATTCGCTGCACTGCCTGCGGACGGAAGATGGAAGGCAGCCCGCGAAAGCACGGCATGTACTACCGCTGTCCGGCCCGGACGCTCACACCGGGTTCGCCGGTCTTGCTCACGCACCCGCCGACGATTTATCTCAAGGAAGAACCGCTGCGGGACGCGCTGAACGAGTGGATCGGCGGCCTGTTCGACCGGCAGAACATCGCGCGGACCGTTGAACAACTCGTTCAGGCTCAGCCGACACCGAAGACGGCGGATGACGGGCCAGCACGGAAGCTACTGGAGGATGCGGAAGCCAGGCTCCAGCGGTTCCAGAACGCCATCTCCGCAGGGGTCGCCCCGTCGGCAGTCGTCGAGGGGATCAACCGGGCGCAAGCCGATCGGGCGGCAGCTCAAGCGGAACTGATGACGGTCGGCGAGCCTGCGGGACTCGGCGAGGCCGAGGTCTACGCGATGATCGACTCGCTTGGGAACGTCAGCGCCGCACTGGCTGACGGTCAGCCGGGCCGGCTGGCTCAGCTCTACCGGGACTTGCGGCTTGACCTGCGGTTCGACCACGAAAAAGAGGCCGTCGACGTGACGGCCTCTCCGCGGGTGAATAATGCGTGTGTCCGAGGGGGGACTTGAACCCCCACGCCCGTTAAGGGCACTAGCACCTCAAGCTAGCGCGTCTGCCATTCCGCCACTCGGACCTGCTGAAGAAAGAGTATACGGCTCCCCCACGCCCTCCTTCAGGGGGGTCTTCATCGACACCTCCGGCGCCTCTGGCATGATCGGCCGGTTTCGGCTCTCCTGCATCGATTCAGCGAACAAGCGGACCGGCTCCTGGTAGGCGTACCCCTCCGGACCCGATGACTCCAGCAAGTGAGCGTCCACCAGGGATTCCAGCAAGATCAGAGCGTCCGAGAGCGGCAGGCCCAGGATCCTTGACGCCGTTGATGCCGAAAACCGCGGGAAGGCCGACATCCTCTCGAACGCCCACGCCTGCCACGGGGTCAGCTCGGCCAGCGCCGACTCGTACGGCTTCTCTATCGCCTGGCACTCCGGGGGCCTCGCCGGTGCTCCCGGGGCCGGGCGGCCCACCCTCTGCATCGCCTCCGCCATCGTCCACGCCGGGCGGGATGCCAGCCTCTCGCCGATCGCCCTCACCACCTGCGGGAGCCCTCCTGTCCTCGCCGCCAGCTCGTGCGCCTCCGCTGCTCGGTCCTCGCCCAGCAGATGACCCAGCAGGGCCACCGACTCCTCGACGCTCAAGCCTCCCAGCTTCGTCCACTGCGCGTGCGGGACGTCGTACAGCCGGCGGCGGGCCGTGATCAGCACTGCCGGGCCTCCCGCTCCCGGCAGCAACGGGCGGATGTCGTCGTGCTGGCGGGCGTTGTCCAGGATCACCAGCACCCTGCGGCCTGACGTTCGAGTTCGCCACAACGCCGCTCGCTCGCTCGGCGACGCCGGGAGGTTCGTCACGCCGATTCCGTGCAGCAGCTCGGACAGCGGGTCCGGCGACTCCGCCAGGTCCAGGAACAGCTGACCGTCCGGGAAATCCACCGCTCGGGCCACGTGGACCGCCAACGTCGTCTTGCCGATCGCCGCCAGGCCCTCGATACCGAGCACCGGCATCGATGCGCGAGAGCTGGTCAGCGCCTCGGACAGCGCGGCCGTCAGAGATGCTCGGCCGACGAACTCCGGGAGGTCCGGGGGTAGCTGGGACGGGCGGGACACCGGCGGCGCCAGCGACGGGTCCGCCGCCAGGATGCGGCGCTGCATCTCCCGCAGCTCCGGCCCCGGGTCGAGGCCCAGCTCGGATTCCAGCAGGCGCTGCGTCGCCGTGAACAGCTCCAGCGCCTCGGCCTGGCGGCCCGCGCGGTACAGCGCCAGCATCTGCAGCTCGCGCGGCCTTTCGCGCAACGGCTGCTCGGCGATCAGCTCCGTCAGGTCGACGTGGCGGCCCGCCGCGAGGTCCGCCGCCGCCTGGTCCTCGAGGGCCGTGAAACGCAGCTGGACCAGGCGCTCGCGGGCCGCCTCCGCGTAGTCGCCGTTCACCCCGGACAGCGGCGTGCCGTGCCACAGCTCCAAAGCGGCACGCGGCGAAGACAACAGGCGCTCGAACTCCGTGACGTCCAAAGCGCCCGTGCGGATCGCGTAGCCGCCTCCGACCGACTCGATCGGGACGCCCGCGTGCCGCAGGCGGGACACGTACGAGCGCACCATGCCGATCGCCGCCCGCGGCTCCGCGCCGCCCCACAACGCCGTGACCAGCTGGGACGGCGACAGCGGCGTGCCCTCCTGCAGGAGCAGCACCGCCAGCGCCGCCCGCTGCTGGGGTGGTCCCAGCTCGAGCTCGACGTCGCCGCGCCACGCCCGGACCGGGCCGAGGACTTCGAACCGCACCGCATCGGTCACGCAGAGCGCAACCGGTGGCCGCGGACCGGTATTCCGTCACAGCCCCTCGAACGCCTCCCGCCGCGAGGCGAGCCACGTCGCGAAGTCCTGCAGCCGCGGGTTCAGCTTCCGCACCGCCTCCGGGTCGCGCACGCCGGCGAACGCGTCTTCGTGCTCGGCGTAGTAGAAGAACATGTTCGACAGGTCGTCCGCACCCGGGAAACCCGCTGCCCGCAACGCCTCGACGCTCATCGGGCGGTAGGCGACTTCGGTGCCGAGCTCCTTGGCGAACGCCGCCGCGTACTGCTCGCCGGTCAGGTTCTCCCCCGAGATGCTGATCGTCTCGCCGGCCAGCGACGGGCCCTGGGCGAAGACGCCGAACGCCGTGCGGCCGATGTCCTCCGCCGCGATGCCCGGCAGCCGCCGGTCGGCCATCGGGAGGTGCAGCGCGACGACGCCGTCGTCGTCGCGGACCGGGCGGAAGAAGTCGAGGAACGCCTCGAAGTAGAACGTCGTCGAGAGGAACGTCGTCGGCACGCCCGCTTCGACGAAGAACGCCTCCGCCTCGGCCTTGCTGTCGAAGTGCGGAACCTTGTACCGCTCGTGCAGCGTCGGGACGCGGTCGTCGCGCAGGTGCAGGCGGGTGTCGGGCAGGGTCGACCAGATCACGTGCTCGAGGCCCGTCGCCTTCGCCGCCGCGGCCATCGCGCGCGCCTGGTGCTGTTCGCGCTCGACGGAGTTGTACTCCCAGAACGCCGTGACGAGGTAAGCGCCGTACGCGCCTTCGAAGGCCTTCGTGAGGCTCGCCTCGTCGTCCAGGTCGGCGGCGACGACTTCGGCACCGCGGGCGGCCAGCGCCTGCGCGGCCGCGGAGTCCGGGTTGCGGGTGAGCGCGCGCAGCTTGAACCGGCGCTCGGGGTCGTCGAGGATCGCGCGGGCCAGGCCGCCGCCCTGCTGGCCGGTGGCGCCGACGACGGCGATGATCTTCGGGTCGGACATGGTGCAGCCTCCTGGGTCCGGGCCGGCGTGTCCCGGCCACCGGTTCAGGAAACCGCTCCGGCATCAGCGAATCGTGCACGTGGTGTGCACGTGGTTTACAAGGCCGCCGCCGCTTCCTAGGATTCGCCGGTCGGGCCGCGGCACGGGAGGTTTTCGGATGGGTCGGCGGCGGGACGACGACGAAATCTCCGTCGCCGAGCTGCTCCGGGAGACCGGGGCGACGCCGCGCTCGCTCGGCGGGCCATCCGAGGCCGCGCCGCCCCGCGACGAGGACACCGGCGACGGCTACCGCGAACGGCTCGAGCAGCGAGCTCGTGAAGCCGCGGCCGGCCAGCAGCGGGCCGGACGGCGGATCCGGTGGATCTTCGGGTTCGCCGGCGCCGTCGTGGTGCTGGGCAGCCTCGTCCTCATCGCGGTGACGTCCGAAAGCGCGCCGCAGCCGCGGGCGACGCCCCAGGACCTGCTCGCGCCGGCGACGACGACTCCGCGTCCGACGTTCACCACGCCGAGTCCGACGCCGATCCCGACCGTGCTGCGGCAGACGTCGACGCCGCCGTCGACCTCGGCCACTCAGAAGCCGCCACCCGAAGCTGCGACGTGTTTCGTGCGCTTTTCCGTGTCCGACCAGTGGAACGACGGCTTCACCGCCGAGGTCGCCGTCACGAACAAGAGCGGCGAGACGCTCTCGCCGTGGACGCTCGCCTGGACGTTCACCGCCGGCCAGCGGGTCACCCACGGGTGGGACGGCAAGTACAGCCAGAGCGGCAACCGCGTGACCGTGACCGCCGAGTCCTACAACGCCACCCTCGCGCCGGGCGCGACCGTCAGCACCGGGCTGAACGGCGCTTTCGACCATGGGAACCCGGCGCCGACGGCGTTCACCCTCAACGGCGCCCGCTGCGACGCGGGCTGACGATCCGCACGTCGGCCAGCTCCAGCAACCCGTCCAGTTCGACGCGCGCGCGAGTGCGCCGCGGATCGGGCACCAGCCCCTGGGCGCGGACGACGTCGAGCAGGCGGCTCGCCAGCGGCAGCACCAGGTGCCGGCCCCAGCAGCGCTCGCTGACGTGCCCGAACGGCAGGTAGCCCGGGTGCCGGTCGGCGTCGAGCGCGGCCCAGCGCCGCGGCCGCCACTCGTCCGGCGCTTCCCACAGCGCCGGTGACCGGTGGCTCAGCAGTGGCAGCAGCAGGACGTCGTCGCCGGGCGTGATGCGGGCGTCGACCTCGGTGAACTCCGGCGAGCGGACGCGCAGGACGTTCCACGACGGCGGCAGCAGCCGGAGCGCCTCGTTGATCACCCACTCGTTCGGGACGTCGTCGTCGAACGGCGCACCGAGCCACACCGCGTTGGTCACCAGCGCGGCGACGGTGAAGCAGATCGGCGCGGCGACGCGGCGGTAGAGGTACATCCGGAAGCGCCGCTCGGCCAGGGTTCCGGCGGCGAGGACCTGCCGGGCGAGCGTCGACAGCTCGGCGTCCGCGCCCGGCCGGCGGGCCAGCGCGGCGCCGGCGGCGACGGCCGACCACGTCAGCTTCGGCGTCAGCTCGAGGCGGCGGTCGACGAGCACGCGGAACCGGCGCGTCTCCGGCCCGAAGACGAATCGGCGCAGGTAGTCGTGCGGTACGGCCGGCCAGGCGCCGGCGAGGTCCGGCTCGTCGGCAGGCCGCTTCAGCGCGGCCCGGACGTCCGCGCCCAGCGCTTGCATCAGGCTCGCGGATTCGGCACGGGTGACTTCGCGGCCCAGTACCGGCTTGAACGTCGGGCGCTCCTCGGCGTTCGCCGGGCGGGCGCGCAGCACGGCGTCCATCAGCGCCGGATCGGCGATCCCGACGGTGTCCGGTTCGAGGCGGAAGAGCCCGCCGTCCCGGTGCTCGCGCAGCAGGTTCTCCAGGCGGGGCGCGAAGACGACCGCGCGGTGGGCGGGGGCGATGACCACGTTCGGCACTCCTCGAAGGGAACGGGGGCCGGTCCCGGTGACCGGGACCGGCCGCGCGATCAGATCCAGCCGTACCAGGCGTAAGCCTTCAGGCTCTTCTTGGGAAGCGCTTTCTTGACCAGGCGGACGAGCTTCACCGGATTCCTCCCTAGTTCGGTTGTCAGGACCGTGATCGACACTAGGCAGGGCGGGATCGGTTCAGCACCAAGCACTACACGTTCGGCCCAGCCCTTTCGGCGGGAAATGGGCACCCGTGAAAAATGCGTGTTAAATCAGTCGAGCACTTCACGCATGAATGTCACAAGCCAGTGCTGCGCCGGGCTGCGGGCGTGCGTGTGGCGCGTGTACACCGACACCTGCGCCGGCTCCACCTCGAGAGGCAGCTCGAACAACCGGACCGCGTGCTGGGCCGCGAACATCTCCGCCACCAGGCGCGGCACCATCGCCACCAGCTCGCCGTCCTGAACCAGGTACGGCAGGGCCGCGAAGCGCGTCACCTCCAGGACCACGCGGTCCAAGAGCCCGTGTGCCTCCAGCGCCCGGCGGGGGCCGTCGTGGCCGGTCGGGCCGAACACCGTCACGTGGCGCTCCGCCGCCAGCGCGGCGAAGTCCACCGAAGAGCCCAAGCGCGGGTGGTCCGAAGCCACCATGCCCAGGTAGCCCTCGGAGAACAGCGGGACGCGAGCGACGCGCTGGGAGCCGATCAGCGGGGACGCGATGAACGCGTCGATCTCGCCGCGGCCGAGCTGGTCGGCCGCGCGGTCGACGTCCAGCGGGCGGACCGTCAGCGTCACGCCGGGAGCACGCGACGGCAGCGCCGCCATCAGACGCGGGAGCAGCGAAATCTCCCCCAGGTCCGACAGGCACAGCGTGAACGCGGCCCGGGCGGTCGACGGGTCGAACGACCACGCGCCGCTGACCGCCGTCTCGATGCCGGACAACGCGCTGTGCAGCGGTTCGTACAGCGCGCGGGCCGTTGTCGTCGGGACCAGGCCGCCGCCCGTGCGGCGGAACAGCTCGTCGGAGAACCGGCGCCGCAGCTTCTGCAGGCTGTAGCTGATCGTCGGCTGCGTGACGTGCAGGGACTCGGCCGTCGCGGTGACGCTGCGGGTCTCGTAGAGCAGCACGAACGTGCGCACCAGGTTGAGGTCGAAGTCGCGCATCATCGATCCCGTCTATGAACCACCGAGGCAACATTTATTGGAACACACGCCACGTTCTGCCTAGGGTCTGGTCCAACCCGCCCGAGAGGACAGCGCATGCCCACCGCCCGCCGGCTCGCCCACGAGTTCCTGCACCGCCGCGGCCTGACCACGATCTTCGGCAACCCCGGCTCCAACGAACTGCCGTTCCTCGCCGAGCTGCCTGGGGACTTCCGGTACGTCCTCGGCCTGCACGAAGGCGCCGTCGTCGGGATGGCCGACGGCTACGCCCAGGCGACCGGCCGCCCGGTGCTGGTCAACCTGCACGCCGCCGCCGGGTCGGGCAACGCCATGGGCGCGCTGACCAACGCCGTCCACTCGCGCTCTCCCCTGGTGCTCACGGCCGGCCAGCAGGTCCGCGCGGCCATCGGGATGGAGGCGATGCTCGCCAACGTCGACGCCACGCAGCTGATGCGCCCGCTGGCCGCCTGGTCCGGCGAGCCGAGCTGCGCCGGGGACGTCCCGCGCTCGCTCGCCCAGGCCGTGTTCGAGGCCGAGCTGCACCGGCGCCCGAGCTACCTCTCGGTGCCCTACGACGACTGGGCCGTCGAGCTGGACGCGAACGCCGCCGTGACGCTGGACCGGAACGTCCAAAGAGGACTGACACCGTCCGAAGCGCAGCTCGACGACCTCGCCGAAAGCGTTGCGAAGGCGAAGAACCCCGCTTTGGTGCTCGGCGGCGACCTCGACGCCCTCGGCCTGTTCGACCGCGCCGTCGCCCTGGCCGAGCACCTCGGCCTGCCGACGTGGGTGGCGCCGTCGCCGCACCGGCTGCCCTTCCCGAACCGGCACCCGCTCTTCCGCGGCGTGCTGCCGGCCGGCATCGCGCCGGTTTCGGACGCCCTGACCGGGCACGACCTCGTGCTCGTGCTCGGCGCGCCCGTCTTCCGCTACCACCAGTACGTGCCCGGCGCCTACCTGCCGGAGGGCACGCGGCTGGTCCAGGTGACCGACGACTTCGGCGCCGCGGCCCGCGCCCCGATGGGCGAGGCGCTGGTCGCCGACCCGGCGCCGGTGATCGAGGCGCTGCTGGCCAAGGTGCCCGCCCGGGCGTCGAGCGGCGAGTTCGTCGCGAACCCCGAACCCAAGACGGCCGGGAAGGCGCTGCACCCCGAGCAGGTCTTCGCGGCGCTGCGCGAAACGCAGGCCGCCGACACCCGGTACGTCGTCGAATCGACGTCGACGAACTCGGCCTGGTGGCGGCAGATGGACCTGCGCCGCGAGGGTTCGTACTTCTTCCCTGCCGCCGGCGGCCTCGGGTTCGGCCTGCCGGCCGCGGTCGGCGTCGCGATGGGCAGCCCGGACCGCCCGGTCGTCGGCGTCATCGGCGACGGCTCGGCCAACTACGGCATCACGGCGCTCTGGACCGCCGCGCACTACCGCGTCCCGGTCACGTTCGTGATCCTGCGCAACGGCGTCTACGGCGCGCTGAAGTGGTTCGGCGAGGTGCTCGGCACGCCGGACGTGCCCGGCACCGAGATCCCCGGGCTCGACTTCACCGCCATCTCCGCCGGCTACGGCGTCCCCGCGACCGCCGTCACCGACCTCGACCACCTCCACACCGAGCTCAAGACGACCCCGGACGGCCCGCGGCTGATCCAGGTCGACACCGAACCGACCTCCCCGGAGTGATCATGACCTTGCTGGACAACGAGTTCCTCGACGGCAGCGGCGGAACCCACGCGGTCGTCGAACCGGCGACCGGCGAGACGCTGGGCAGCGTGGGCGTCGCGACCCCCGGCGACGTCGCCGAGGCGGCCCGCGCCGCGGCCGTTGCCCAGCGCGACTGGGCGCGGCGCAAGCCGGCCGAGCGTGCCGCGGTGCTGCGCCGCGCGGGCGAACTGTGGGAGTCCCACGCCGCCGAGGTGCAGGACTGGATCGTCCGCGAAGCCGGTTCGACGCGGCCCAAGGCCGGGATCGAGACGGAGATGGCGGCCGGGATCTGCTTCGAGGCCGCGGCGCTGCCGACGCACCCGCGCGGTGAGGTGCTGAGCACCGGCGAACCGCGCTGGTCGCTGGCCCGGCGCGTCCCGGCCGGCGTGGTTTCGGTGATCTCGCCGTTCAACTTCCCGCTGATCCTGGCGATCCGCTCGGTCGCGCCCGCTCTCGCGCTCGGCAACGCCGTGCTGCTCAAGCCGGACCTGCGCACCGCGGTGTCCGGCGGGGTGAGCATCGTGCGCGTCTTCGAGGAGGCCGGGCTGCCGTCCGGCCTGCTGCACCTGCTGCCCGGTGACGCCGCCGTGGGCGCCGCGGTCGTCGACGCGCCCGAGGTGTCGGTCGTGTCGTTCACCGGCTCGACGGCGGCCGGTCGGAAGGTCGGCGAAGCCGCCGCGCGCTCGCTCAAGCGCGTCCACCTGGAGCTGGGCGGGAACAACGCGCTCGTCGTGCTGCCGGGTGCCGACGTCGCCAAGGCCGCGTCCGCCGGCGCGTTCGGCTCGTTCCTGCACCAGGGCCAGATCTGCATGACGACCGGGCGGCACCTCGTCCACGAGTCCCAAGTGGACGAATACGTCGAAGCCCTGGCGGAGAAGGCGCGTCGGCTGCCCGTGGGGAACCCGGCCACCGACGAGGTCGCGCTCGGCCCGATCATCGACGACCGGCAGCTCGCGCACGTCACCGACGTCGTCGAGCGCAGTGTCGCGGCCGGCGCCCGCGTGCTCGCCGGCGGCAAGCCCGACGCGCCGTTCTACCCGCCGACCGTCCTCTTCGGACTCAGCGACGACACTCCAGCGTGGCGCGAGGAGATCTTCGGCCCGGTCGCGCCGGTGCGCGCCTACCGCGACCTGGACGAGGCCGCGCGGCTCGTCAACGACTCCGAATACGGCCTGTCGGTCGGCATCCTCGGCGACGTCGGCACGGCGATGACGCTGGCCGACGAGGTCCGCTCGGGCAAGGTGCACATCAACGAGCAGACCGTCGGCGACGAGCCCACCGCGCCGTTCGGCGGCGTCGGCGACTCCGGCAACGGCTCCCGCTTCGGCGGCGCCCAGGCCAACATCGAGGCCTTCACCGAAACCCAGTGGCTGACCGTCCGCGCGGACATCGCGGGTTACCCCTTCTGAGCACTGTTCTAGGAGTACGGCAATGACGACGTCTCCCGCCCGTCCCGTGTGGACGGCGGTCCTCTGCTGGCTGACCGTCCTGCTGGAGGGCTACGACCTGGTCGCGCTCGGCGCGACGATCCCGACGCTGCTCAAGAGCGGCTACCTCGGCTTCACCGCGGCCGGCGCGACGGCGGTCGCCACCGTGTCGCTGGTCGGCGTGGCGGTCGGCGCGGCCTGCCTCGGCCCGCTCACCGACCGGTTCGGCCGCCGCGTGATGCTCATCGGCTCCGTGCTGCTGTTCTCGCTGTTCACCTTGTTGACGCCGCTGGCGTCCAGCGTCGCGCTGTTCGGCGTCTTCCGGTTCGTCGCCGGGCTCGGGCTCGGCGCGTGCATGCCGGTGGCGCTGACCGTGATGTCGGAGAACCTGCCCGCGCGGCGGCGCGCCAGTGCGAGCACGTTCACCATGACGGGTTACCACGTCGGTGCGGTGCTGACGTCGATCCTGGCACTGTCGGTGAAGGACGACTGGCACTGGCTGTTCTACGGCGGCGGGATCGTCGGGCTGCTGGCCGTGCCGCTGATGTGGTGGAAGCTGCCCGAATCCGCGGCGTACCTGGCTTCGCGGGACGACGCCTCGGCCGAGCGCGTGGGGCTGCGCGACCTGCTGGGCGCGCGGTTCCGGCGGATCAGCATCGCCGTGTGGACGGGGTCGTTCATGGGGCTGCTTCTGGTCTACGGGCTCAACACGTGGCTGCCGCAGCTGATGCGGACCGCGGGCTACCCGATCTCGACGTCGATCACGCTGCTGCTGGTGCTCAACATCGGCGCGGTGCTCGGGCTGGTGCTGGCCGGCACGATCGCCGACCGGTTCGGCATCCGGCCGATCGCGCGGATCTGGTTCGGCGCCGGTGCCGTGCTGCTCGCGGCGCTGAGCCTGAAGATCGGCAACGCGTTCGTGCTCAACGCGGTCGTGCTGCTGACCGGCGTGTTCGTGTTCTCGGCGCAGGTGCTGATCTACGGGTACGTCGCCCAGGCGTTCCCGGCGCAGGCACGCGGGACGGCGCTCGGGCTGACGTCGGCGGTGGGGCGGCTCGGTTCGATCCTCGGGCCGTTCGTGACCGGCGCGCTGGTCACCGCCGGCGTCGCGTACCCGTGGGGCTTCTACTTCTTCGCGGTGGTGGCCGCGTTCGGGCTGGTCGCGGTGCTGATGCTGCGGGGCGAGGCGCCGTCGCGGTTGGAGCCGGTTTCGGCGGGGTAGCCGCCAGGATGACGCAACCCCGTGATGAAGCAGGCGAAGAGGACTCGAGCGGCAATCCGGTCTCGCCGCCGGTCCGCCGGGAGGAGCCGGACGGGCCGTTGGAGGACGAAGAGGCGCGTGCGCGGCCGGGTCACCCCGGCGCGCACGACAACTTCCGCGGCGACTAGGCCGTCTCCTCGGGACGGCGGCGCATGGTCGGCTTCGGGTCTTCCGTGCGGTGGTCGGAGTCTTCGAGGACCTGGCGGGCCTGCGCTTCCGGGTCGGCGCTGTCGGCGGCCTGTTCCTCCGGGAGCAGCTCGGCGCGGGTTTCCGTGCGGTCGGGGATCTTGTCGTCCATGCCGGGGTGGTACCCGATCGCGGCGGAAGTCAGACACCCAGCCAGCCGACGGCGAGCGCGATCACGAGCCCGGCCACCATCAGCACCAGGACGCCGGTGAGGATCAGCCACAGGACGGGCGCGGTCTTGCCGGGCATCGGCTGAGGGTGTGAGAGGCCGGAGGTCTGCGCGGAGTCGGGCGGCGTGCTGCCCGGCGGCACACCACCGCCGGCCTCGAGGTCCGGCGTCCGGCTGGGGTCCGGATCCGGGGGCTGGGCGGTCATGGGGATCCTTCCGTCGCGGTCGGCTTGCGCGACGGGTGCCCGGCGGGGAAGCGGGCAAACCTGGCGCGCGAGCCCCGCCCACGCGGAACCAGCAGCCCGGCCACCTCAACAGACCGCGCAGTGCAATGGCGGCCGCGTCCCGCGGAACGCGCCTCAGTCCCTCGTCCTCCGGTGCCCGACCGCGTCGCGGCGGAGGCGGTCCGTCTCCTCCGAGATCTCCCCCAGCTCCTCCGCCAGCCCCGCGTGGTCGTCGGCCAGGTGGGACCGGGCCGCGGCCAGCGGGGGCAACAGCGTCGCCGGGTCGTCGTCGCCCAGGGCTGCTCCCAAGCGGTCCGCGCTCTTCTGCGCTGCCGCGTCGAGGCCGTCCAATGCGCTCACGCGGCCGGCCAGTTTGCGCAGGTTCGCCGAGTTTCTGCGGGCCCAGTCGGCGACCGCGCGGTCGCCCGCGCGGCGGTCGCGCTCCGCGTCGACTCTCGCCTCGCCCGTCTTCTCGCCCGTGTTCGACGGCTGCAGCCGCAGGTAGCGGCGTTCCGCGGCCTGGCGGCTCGCCACGCCCAGCGCGGGGGCCAGCGCCACCCAGCTCGCGCCGGCCGTGCGGGCCGCCGTGATCAGCTCCGGCTCCCAGCCGGCCAGCTCTTCGCGCAGCACGCGCAGGTCGGCCAGCGCCGCCAGCAGACCCTCGCGGTCCGCCGCGCCCGCGCGGGCCGCCGCGACCACCTCGTGGATCCGGCTCACCGCGCCGGCGGGATCACCATCGCCCATTCGTCATCCTTCCGACGACCCTGATGTTGTCATCAGCCTGACGACATGCTAGAACAGAACGCGAGTTTTCGTCGAGCGCGAGCCCCGGCGAACCCGGCCTGACCCTCCGTACGGTGTCGAGGACAATCACGTGACCGAACCCGTGACCGCACTGCTCGAAGAGCTCCTGAAGCGGATCGCCGCCGACGTGCCGGGCGCCGTCGGCGCGGCGGTTTCCGTGCACCACCACGGGTTGCCGCTGCACGTGGCCGCCGCCCACGGGCTCGCGGCCGTCTTCGTCGCGGCCCAGCTGGACGAGTTCGGCGGCCCGGTCGTGACCGCCGGCGACACCGGCCTGCCGGTCGTCACCGCCGACGTCTTCGCCGACGAACGCTGGCCGTCGCTCACGCTGACCACCCTGCTCGAACGCCACCCCGGTACGGACTGGCTGCGCGTCCGAGGGGTCGCCGCCCTGCCCGCGCCGTGGGACACCGACGGCAGGCTGGTCCTGTCGGTGACGCTCGACCGGCCCGCGACCGAAGAGACCCTGAAAGCGTTGCGGCGACACGAAAGGTTCACGGCGATGGCACTGGTCGTCGCCGAAGCGGCCCGGCCCGACCGCACCGAGCAGATGCTGGACCTCCTGCAGTCACGGGCTGCGCTGGAAGAGGCGAAGGGCATCGTCATCGCCCTGCGCCGCTGCGACCCCGACGAAGCTTGGGAGACGTTGCGGCGCGCCAGCCAGCAGTTCAACGTCAAGGTGCGCGAACTCGCCGTCGCACTGGTGGAACTGCTGGCCGGCGCACCGGCGCCGCAGCCCGACGGCGACCGCACGATCGACCCCAGCCCCGCCGCGCGCGTCGCCGCCGAACAGGTGCTGCGGGCGTTCGAGCCCGGCCGCGTAGAGCTGACCGGCCCGTAGTTCAGGCCGGCTCGACGCGGAATACCGCGATGCGCTCGGCGGCCGCCGCGACCGCGTCCGGCGTGGCCGCGTCGGCCAGGCCCGTGGTCACCAGCCGCTTCCCGACGCTCGCCGGGCTGTCCGCGACCAGCCGGCGCAGGAGCGGACGACGCTCCTCCACCGGCACTTCCACCAGGCGCGCCGGGGACGTCCGGCGGCCGCGGGTGAGCGTCACCTCCGCCACCGCCCGCGCGTTCGCCACCCAGGCCGCCTTCGGGTAGGCCTGGAAGATGTAGCGGTCGCCGTCGATGGGGATGACCGCGATCGGGAAGGTGCGCGGCACGCCCGTCCGCCGTCCCGGGACGGTGAGCAGCTGCATCGGGCCGAACGCGACACCCAGCCGCTGGAGCCCCACGACGATCTTGTTGCCGGCGTTGACCATCCGCCGGTAGGTCTGCGCTGTTGTCATGTCACGACCGTACACCAAGTCATACGAAACTCGTATGATCTGTGTTCCATATCAGCGACGTTCCGGGCCAGGCTGCGATTCCGGCGGCAACGGGTCCGGGACGGGTGTGCCGGGCTCGGGCGACGGCCGGTCCGGGTCGGCCGGAACCGGGTCCGGGACGCCGGGATCGGCCGGGATTTCTTCGGGCGGCACCGGGGGTGCGCTCAGACGGGCTGCGGTCGGCATCGGTCTTCCCTCCGCCACGCTGCGCCGTCCGCCGTTCGGACGGCGATCACCCTTGGCTACCACCTCGACGCGAAAGGGAAACCCCGGCCGTTGACCCTGACACCGTGTCAGCCTCTATCCCGGACCCATGACGTTCTTCCGCACCGCCACCGACGTGGCCGCCGACCTCCGCCGGGGCGCGCTCTCGTCACGTGAACTGACCGAACAGCTCTTCGCGCGCATCGACGCTTCCGACGTCAACGCCGTCGTCGCGACCCGGCGCGACTTCGCGCTGGAAGCCGCTTCGCGCGCCGACGTGACCACCGGCGGCCCGCTGCACGGCGTCCCGATGACGGTCAAGGACGCCTTCGCCGTCGCGGGCATGCCGACGACCTGGGGCGAACCCGCGTTCGCCGAGGCCGTCGCGGACCGGGACGCCGTCGTCGTCGAACGGCTGCAGGCGGCGGGCGCGCTCGTCGTCGGGAAGTCGAACGTGCACCACCTGCTCGCCGACTTCGGCCGGACGGAGAACCCGGTCTACGGGCGGACGGTGAACCCGCGGGACCGCGCGCGGACGCCGGGCGGCTCGAGCGGCGGCGCGGCGGCCGCCCTCGCCGCCGGGCTGTCCTTTGTGGAGTACGGCTCGGACCTGGCCGGGTCGATCCGGATCCCGGCGGCCTACTGCGGCGTCTACGGCCTCAAGCCGACGCCGGGAACCGTGCCGCTGCGCGGTTTCCAGCCGCCCGGGCCGGTCACCGACCTCGTCCGCGAGTTCCCGTCGGCGGTCGGTCCGCTGGCCCGGTCGGCCGCCGATCTGCGGCTCGCGTTGCGCGTCACCGGCGAGCCACTCGCGCCGTCGCGGCGGTCGCGGCTCGCGGACTTCCGCGTCGGCGTGGTGCTCGACGACCCGGCCTGCCCCGTCACCGAAGAGGTCGGGACGGCGTTGTCGGACGCCGTCGACGCCCTGGCCAAAGCGGGTGTGCGAGTCGCGGAGGGTTGGCCGGACGGTGTCGATCCGGTCGTCCAGGCGGACTCGTTCGGTTACCAGGTCGAGTGGTTCTTCGCCGCGCAGGAAGGCCGAGAACCGGACGGCGCCGACGCCCAGGAGCGGCTGCGGGCGGCGCTGGGCGCGGCGTGGGCTCGGTACTTCGCGGACGTCGACGCCTTCCTCTGCCCGACGGTGTTCACGACGGCGCCGGCGCACGACGACCGCCGCCGCTACGACGACCAGGTGTTCTGGATCGCGCAGGCGTCGCTGCCCGGGCTGCCGGCGGTGAGCGCGCCGATCGGCGGCCCGCTGCCGGCCGGGCTGCAGGTGGTCGGACCGTCCCGCGAGGACGACACCGCGATCACGCTCGCCGAGCTCGCCGCGGACGTCGTCGGCGGGTTCGTCCCTCCTGAGGAATGATCGGCGCGTGTTCTCGATCGGCGACTTCGCCCGCCACGGCCGTGTGTCGGTCCGGATGCTGCGCCACTACGACGCGCTCGGGCTGCTGCGGCCGGCGCGCGTCGACCCCGCGACCGGCTACCGCAGCTACGCGGCGGGGCAGCTGGCGCGGCTGAACCGGATCGTCGCGCTGAAGGACCTCGGGTTCACCCTCGACCAGGTCGCGACGCTGCTGGCCGACGAGGTTTCGGCGGAGCAGGTGCGCGGGATGCTGACGCTGCGGCGAGCGGAGCTGGAGGCGGCGCTGGCGGAGGGCGTGGCCCGGCTGGCGCAGGTGGAAGCGCGGCTGCGAACGATCGAGGCGGAGGGGAGCGCGCCCGACGTCGTGGTCAAGGAGCTGCCGGCGCTGCGGGTGGTCGAGCTGACGGGCGTGGCGGCGGGGTTCGGGCCCGAGGCGATCGGCCCGGTGGTCCGCCCGCTGTGCGCGGAGCTCGGCCGGCGCCTGGCCACCGCGGACGTCACCCCGGCCGGGCGGTTGACGTGCTACTACGAGCAGCGCGCCGAAGACGAGGTCGTCGTGCACGCGGCGATCCCGGCGTCAGTGGGATCGGGCGACCTGAACGGGTTGACGGTGGCCGACCTGCCGTCCGTGCGCGCGGCGACACTGGTCCACCACGGCGCGATCGACGGCGTCCTGCCGAGCTGGCAGGCGGTGGTGCGGTGGATCGCCGAGCGCGGGTTCGCGTCGGCCGGGGCGCAGCGGGAGCTGTACCTGGACTGCCCGGCGGATCCGGCGGGGTGGGTGACGGAGCTGCAGGAGCCGATCGGCTAGTACTCCAGCCGTAGATCGCGACCTCTGATCGGGGGCCGGTCCTGTGACCCCGGCACGCGTGAAGGTGCCCGGGTTCGGGGCAGTTGCGTTAGCGCGGTGAGCGACGCCGGTAGCGCGAGTCCGGTGGCCCGAAGGTCAGCCCGTTCTCGTCCAGGGCGTTGAAGATGGTCAGTTGGCTCTGGGGAAAGCAGAAGCTGACCGCGACCGTTCCTTGGGCCATGTCGCTCCCGGTCCATTCGAGGAGCTCGATGTCTTGAAGACTCTGGCCCTGCAGGGCGCACAGCTCGGGGCGGATGTCGTGGCGCCACTGGAGATCGAAGTCGGGCCATCGGACCGGCTGGTGGGGGTCGACCGTGTTCCAGGTGATCGAAAGGTCGTCAACCTTTGCGTGGTTGATCTCAATCTGCTCTCCGGCGAAGTCGAGCAGGACCGGGCAGTCGGAGAACCACTCGTCGCCCCGGACGTCCCAGACCAGCCAGGCATGGGTCAATGGACGGTCGATGAGCGCACGCAGGTGCTTGCCGTGGCCTGCAGCGACCGTGGAGCGACCGTTGAGCCATTGAGGCCGGTAACTTTCGATTCCGAAGTTGAACACGCCAGGATCCTCTCAGAAGCAGACATCACGCGACTTTGCCGAGGCTCGGGGACTGGTCGGGGAACTGGTGCGGCCACCGGTGATCATCGGTGTGTGAAGACAGACGATCAGTCAGTGCGTACGGCCTGCCGTCGGTCGTCAGCACCTCCACCCGCCAGACCGGCAGGAGGACGGCGAAGACCCGGACCGGTGTCAGGCCGTGGCCGTAGGCAGCGTCCTCGAGTGCGCGTTCCTCCGGATAGGGCATCAGGTTCTTGCGAAGACTTGGCGGTGTCGGGTCGGTCCGAAGGACTGTTCACGCAAGCTCAGTCCGTCTCCGTCGGTTCCTCGGCCGACGCCGCTTGGGCCATGTCGTCCGACTGGCGGACCGGAGAGTGCGGGCTCGCGATCCTTCGCGGCGGTCAACGCACGTGCTGGTTCGCTCTGCCCAATGCGACCATCGGTCACATCCTCGACCGGGAAAACCTGGCGCCGCGAATAGCGGACCGGCTGCTCTTGCTCATGCGGATCGCTCTTCCACTGGCGGACAGAGTCACGCCGGCGATCGGCTTGGACCCGGTCACCTCGACGACGAGGCTCGGCAAGGCCGAAGACGCCTCGGCGACCACGGCGAGCCTGAACTCCAGTACTCCGGAACGCATTCGGATCGATCCCGAAGATGCCTTTTCGCCTGAAGACCTGCGCCGAACGATGCCGGAGGTTGCCGAAGAGCTGGTCGCGCGGCTCGCCGCTCCGCTCAAGCGTTGAGCTACTCCGACCGCGGGTGATGGGCGTGCTCGGCGGGGAGGTCGCGGTCCAGGTGGTCCGCGTGGTGCAGGGCCTGGGCCAGCAGCCCGCGCACGTGGTCGTCCGCCGCCGAGTAGTACACGAACGTTCCCTCCCTGCGGCCCTTCACCAGGCCCGCCAGCCTCAGCTTCGCCAGGTGCTGGCTCACCGCCGTCGGGGCCGCGCCCGCCAGTTCGGCCAGGCACGCCACCGATGACTCTCCCTGCAGCAGCGCCCACAGCACCTTGATGCGGGTCGGGTCCGCGAGGAGGCGGAACGACTCCGCCGCCAGGTGGACCTGCTCGTCGGTGGGCATGTCGAACTCCGGCAGCGACGCGTGCATGCCGTGAACCTTACTACTTGCGTATCTGCGTGTGTGCGCAGATAGACTCACAGCATGACCGGACACGGACACGGCCACCGGCACTCCCGGTGGCGCCCGCACAGCCATGACAGCGCCGACCGCGTCGACCACGCCCTCGAAACCAGCCGGCGCGGGCTGCGCACGCTGACGTGGTCGTTCGTCGCGCTGTTCGTGACCGCCGTCGCGCAGCTGGTGCTCGTGCTGGTCACCGGGTCGGTCGCGCTGCTCGGGGACACCATCCACAACTTCGCCGACGCGCTGACCGCGGTCCCGCTCGCCATCGCGTTCGTGCTCGGCCGGCGGGCGGCGACGCGCAGCTACACCTACGGCCTCGGGCGCGCCGAAGACCTGGCCGGCGTGATCGTCGTGCTGGTCGTCGCGGCTTCGGCGGTCCTCGTCGGGTACGAGTCGGTGCGGCGGCTGCTCGATCCGCAGCCGGTCGGCCATCCGTGGGTCGTCGCGGCGGCGGGTGTGATCGGCTTCGCCGGCAACGAGCTCGTCGCGCGGTACCGGATCATGGTCGGCCGCGAGATCGGCTCGGCCGCGCTGGTCGCCGACGGCGTCCATGCCCGGACGGACGGCTTCACGTCATTGGCCGTCGTCGTGGGCGCCGCCGGCGTCGCGTTCGGCTTCCCCGCGGCGGACCCGATCGTCGGGCTCGGCATCACGGTCGCGATCGTGTTCGTGCTGCGCGACGCGGCGAAGGAGGTGTTCCGGCGGCTGCTGGACGCCGTTGACCCGGCGTCGGTCGAGCTGGCCGAGCGGGCGGCGTCCGAAGTGGACGGTGTGTTCTCGGTCCGCGACCTGCGGATGCGCTGGATCGGCCACCACCTGCGGG
The DNA here is from genome assembly GCF_044759945.1 of Amycolatopsis sp. NPDC098790. NCBI lineage: Bacteria > Bacillati > Actinomycetota > Actinomycetes > Pseudonocardiales > Pseudonocardiaceae > Amycolatopsis > Amycolatopsis sp. NPDC098790. The sequence continues at coordinate 24,566 of NZ_JBIWAI010000002.1, read as the reverse complement.
CCGAGCTGGCCGTCGCGGTCGCGTCGGAGCTGACGGTCCGCGACGCCCACTCGCTCGCCCACGAGGTGGAGCACCGGATGGTGCACGCGGTGCCCCACCTGGCCGCGGTCGTCGTCCACACCGAACCGGCTAGCTCCGGCGCAGCCCGAACGCCAGCTTGAGCACGACCAGCAGCACCGTGCCGAGGATCAGCGGCTGCGCGAGGACCAGCTGGACGACCGTCGGCATAACCTTGAGCGTCGCCGGCGGGACGAACAGGCCGCCGATCGCCGTGATGAACGGGAAACCGGCCAGCATCAGGTTGTCCCGGGACCAGTGCACGCCCGAGAGGACGTCGATCGCGCCGGCGAACAGGACGCCGAACAGCACCGTGCCCGCCGCGGCCAGCACCGGCAGCGGGACCGCCTGCAGCAGCCGGTCGAACGGGCCGAGCCCGCCCAGCACCAGCAGGATCACGCCGGTGGCGAGCGTGACGTACCGCGAACCGACCTTCGTCACGCGCAGCAGGCCGATGTTGTCCGGGTAGGCCAAAGTGGACAGTCCGCCGAACACCGCACCGACCGTGCTGCCGAGGACTTCGCCGAACACGCCTTGGGCGACGCGGTGGCCGGACAGCTCCTGCCCGCCCCACTTCGCCACGATGTCGTAGGTCGCGATGCTCTCGGCGATCGCCGGCAGCAGCGTGATGAAGAAGATCAGCACGAGGTCGCCGTGCACCTCGAAGCCGAACGGGAAGATCCGCGGCACCGTGACGCCGAGGTTCTCCCCCACCGCGCCGAAGCTCGTCGGCGCGAGGAGGGCGTAGACGACCGTCCCGGCGACCACCGCGACCAGCACCGCGCCGCGGCGCAGCAGGGTTCCCTTGGGCAGCAACGTCAACGCGATGACCAGCGCCGCCGCGACACCGCCGGCGAGCAGGTTCACCCACGGGAAGCCGGGGCTCGCGGGCGTGCCGATCCAGTTCGGCAGGGCGGTGCTCGTCAGCTGGGTGGCCAGGATGAGGACGAGCACGCCGGAGATGACCGGGTCGCGCACGAACTTCGCGAGGTGGGCGATCGGGCCGAACCGCCGGAGCGGGATCGCGATGACGCACCAGATCAGCCCGGCGACGACCATCGACCCGAACGCGGCTCCCAGGCCACCGCGACCGTGCCCGACCGCCAGCAGCGCGGCCAGCGAACCGGCGTACGGCCCCTGGATGATCGGCAGCCGCAGCAGGAGCACCGACTGCAGGATCACCACCAGCCCGGACGTCATGAAGGTGACGCCGTAGAGGTAGGCGGTGTCGGCGGTGGACAGCTTGAACGCGGTGCCGATCAGCGCGGGGAAGATCAGCAGGCCCGCCATGCCGAGGATGTTCTGGATGCCGAGCCCGACCGCGCTCGAGACCCGGACCTTGTCGTCGATGCCGACGTCGAAGACGGGCACCGCTTCCGGCGGCGCGGGGACGGTGATGCGGGTCGTCATGTCGACTCCGGGGTGGTGGCGCGCAGGCGGGCGGCCCAGCGTTCGAGGATGCCGGCGAGGACGACCCGGATGAGCGCGGACGCCTTCATGGCCGGGACTTCGGCGACCGGGGGCGCGGAGACCTGTGCGGGTTCTGCGACAGCCGGGACCGCGCCTTGCTCGTCGCCGTGTTCGATGCGCTGCCGCACCCGCGAGGCCAGCTCCCCCACCATCCGGCCCGAAACGTCCGCCATGATCCCGCGGCCGAACTGCGCCAGCTTCCCTGAAATCGTCAGATCCGTTGCCAGCACGACGTTCGCGCCTTCCCCCGCCGGTGTCACGCGCATCGTCGCGCGGGCCTTCGCCGTGCCCGATCCGCGGGTGTCCTTGCCGTCCGCCACCAGCACCGCGGTGCGGGCGACCGAGTCGCGCTCCACCACCTTCGCCACGCCCTGGTAGGCCGCCGTCACCGGGCCGACCTTGATCTTCACCTTGCCGCGGTACGCGTCCTCGCCGAGGTCCTCGACCAGCTCCGCGCCCGGGAAGCACGCCGCGACGTTGTGGGCGTCCTGCAGGAACCGGTACACCTCGTCGGGGTCGGCAGCGACCTCGAACGAATTTTCGATCAGCATCAGGAAACCTTCCCGGCAGCGAGTAGGGCGTCGACGATCCGAGCGGGCGTGACCGGCGCGCGCGTGACGCGGGCGCCGAGCGGGCGCAGCGCGTCCTCGACGGCGTTGGCGATCGCCGCCGGCGGGGGGACCGTGCCGCCCTCGCCCGCGCCCTTCGCGCCCAGCGGGTTGAGCGGGCTGGGCGAAGAAATGTGGAACAGGTCGACCGGCGGCACCTCGGCCGAGGACACCAGCGCGTAGTCGAGGTAGCTCGTGGCCTGCGGAGTTGCCTCGTCGTCGTAGACGGCTTCCTCGTACATCGCGTTGCCGAGGCCGTGGGCGAACCCGCCGAGCACCTGGCCGTCGACGAGCAGCGGGTTGATCACCGTCCCGCAGTCGTGCCCGATCACGTACTTGAGGATGGTGATCCCGCCGGTCTCCGGGTCGACCTCGACCAGCGCCGCGTGCGCGCCGCTCGCGTAGGCTGCGCGCTCCGGCGAGAAGTAGCTGGCCGTCTCCAGACCCGCGGTGATGCCGCGCGGCAGCGTGATGCCGTGCTTGCCGATGTTCGCGACCTGCGCGAGCTGTTGCAGGGACACGGACTTCTCGCGGTCACCGCCCAGGCAGACCAGATCGCCGTCGAAGTCCACTTCGGACGCGGAGCAGCCGAGCAGCACCGCCGCCGTGTCGAGCAGCCGGGCCCGCATCTGCTTGGCCGCGTCGAACACCGCGGGTCCGCACGTGGCCGTGATGCGCGAGGCGAACGTGCCCTGTCCGAACGGGATTCGCGCCGTGTCGCCGGTCGTGACGTCGATGAAGGACATGTCCAGGCCGATGCCGTCGGCGGCGATCTGGGCGTAGATCGTCTCGTAGCCCTGGCCCTGCCCGGCCGCGGCCAGGGTCACCAGGATCCGGCCGCGGTTGGTGACGCGGATCTTCGCGCCTTCGTACGGGCCGAGGCCGCAGCCTTCTACGTACACCGCGAGTCCGATGCCGATGTACCGGCCCTGCTTGCGCAGCCGGGCCTGTTCTTCCCGGGCCGCGGCGTAGTCGATGCGTTCGAGGGCGCCTTCCAGCAACGCCGGGAAGTCGCCGCTGTCGTAGGTGAGCGGGCTGCCGTCGCGGAACATGATGCCGACCTGGTACGGGAACTCGTCGGCCTGGATGAGGTTGCGCCGCCGCACTTCCGCGGGGTCGAGGCCGAGGTGCGCGGCGATCCGGTCCATCATGCGTTCCATCACGAACACCGCCTGCGGCCGGCCCGCGCCCCGCACCGAGGAGGTCGGGACCATGTTGGTGTAGCAGGCCCGCAATTCGATGTCGATGTTCGGCACCTTGTACGGGCCGGGCACCGTCGACGTCGTGATCGACGGCACCTGCAGCCCGGCGCAGTAGGCACCCTGGTCGTGCTCGATGACGTCCTTGACCGCCAGGAGCCGGCCGTCGTCGTCGAAGCCGACCTCGACGCGGTGGGTCTGCGACCGTTCCATCATCGCCGAGACGAAGTTCTCCTGCCGGTCCTCGACCCACTTCACCGCGCGGCGCAGTTTCTTCGCGACCCACGGGATGACGACTTCTTCGCCGTAGAACTGGGCTTTCGGGCCGAAGCCGCCGCCGACGTCCGGCGGGGCGATCACGCGCAGGTCGTCCTCGGCCATTTCGTAGATCATCGACAGCTGCTGACGCGCGTAGTGCGGCGACTGCGTGGTGTCCCAGATGGTCAGCTGCCCGGTCGCCGGCTCGAAGCGCGCGGCCACGGCCCGCGGTTCCATCGAGTGGCCGCCGCCGCGCATCTGGTAGAACTCCTCGCTCAGCGTGTGCGGTGCGGTGCTCAGCGCTTCCACTGCGTTGCCGGCGCTCTGGGTGAGCAGGACGGCCACATTGGACTCGTCGCCGGTGTGGACGAGCGGGCCGCCGGGGCGCAGTGCGGCAGCGGTGGACCCGACGGCGGGCAGCACTTCGTAGTCGACGTCGATCAGTTCCAGCGCGTCTTCGGCGACATACCTGGACTCCGCGATGACGACCGCCAGGGGTTCGCCGACGTAGTGCAGTTCCTCCGGTGGCATCGGCAGCCGAGGGTAGTCGCGCAGCTTCGGGTGCTGCACCTTGGGCGCCAGGGGTTTCTGGATCTCCATCAGGTCCGCGCCGGAGAACACGGCGACGACGCCGGGGAGCGCGCGGGCCTCGGCGGCGTCGAACGCCGTGATGCGCGCGTGGGCGTGCGGCGATCGCAGGAACGCCGCGGCGAGGGCGTCCGGCAGGTCGAGGTCGTCGAGGTAGCGGCCCTGCCCCGTGAGCAGCCGCTGGTCTTCGCGCCGCGGCAGCCGCTGTCCGATCATCTCAGGCATCCGCCCGTCCTTTCGCGACGTCCAAAACGGACTGGACGAGCCCGGTGTAGCCGGTGCAGCGGCAGATGTTCCTGCTCAGCACCTCGCGTGCTTCGGTCTCGTCGCGGACGGTGTCCTCGCGCAGCGCGGCGGTGACGCTCATCAGGAACCCCGGCGTGCAGAACCCGCACTGCAGCGCGTGGTTGCGCTTGAACGCCTGCTGCAGCGGCGCGAGTTCGCCGTCGACGGCCAGGCCTTCGACGGTCTCGACGGCCGCGCCGTCGACCTGCACGGCGAGCATCAGGCACGCGCGGGTCGCGGCGCCGTCGACGATGACCGTGCACGCCCCGCAGACGCCGTGCTCGCACCCGAGGTGCGTGCCGGTGAGCCGCAGCTTCTCGCGCAGGAAGTCGGCCAACGTCATGCGCGAGTCGACGGCTTCGTCGAACGGCTCGCCGTTGACCGTGCCGCGAACCGGATGGGTGAGTTCAGGCATGAGCCTTCTCCCTGATGTCGGCGAGCGCGCGTTTGACGAGCACACCGGTGAGCCGGGCGCGGTAGGCGGCGCTCGCGTGGATGTCGCCGGTGGGGTCGACCTGGGCGCGGGCGGTGGCTTCAGCGGCCGCGCCCAGGTCGGGTCCGAGGGGCTGCCCGGTGACGAGCAGCTCGGTGTCGGTCAGCCGCTGCGGGGTCGGCGCCACGCCGGCCGCCGCGATCCGGCACGCCGTGACGACGCCACCGTCCACTTCGCACACCACCGCGACGCCGGCCAGCGCGAAGTCGCCGCGCCGGGTGGCGAACTCGCGGAACGCGGAGAACTGGTTCGCGCCCGGCCGGTCGACGCTCACCTCCAGCAGCAGCTCGTCCGGTTCCAGCGCGGTGGTGAGGTGGAACAGGAAGAAGTCGGCCGCGGGCACGGTCCGGACGCCCCGGGCCGAGGCCAGCGTGAACTTCGCGTCCAGCGCGGTGAGGACACTGGGCAGCTCGGCGGCCGGGTCGGCGTGGGCCAGGCTGCCGCAGATCGTGCCGCGGTTGCGGATCTGCGGGTGCGCGACCTGGTGCAGGGCCTCGGTGAGCACCGGCAGCAGGCGCGCGGCCTCGGGCGAGCGTTCGAGCTGCCGCTGCCGGGCCAGCGCCGGGATGGTGATCGTGGTGCCGCCGAACGTCGGCTGTGCGAACCGATCCCCGATGCGGTTGACGTCGACGAGGTGCTCGACGTGGGCGAGGCGGAAGTTGAGCATCGGCATCAGGCTCTGGCCGCCGGCCAGGACCTTGGCGTCGTCGCCGAGGTCGCGCAGCAGCTCGAGGGCTTCGTCGAGCTCGCGCGGGGCGTGGTAGGTGAAGCGGGCGGGTTTCATCGGGTCTCCGTGACGCGGCGCAGGTGCTGCCGGACGCGGCCGGCGAGCAACGGGCGTTCGATCAGCGACAGGTGCCGCAGGTCGGGCAGGACTTCCAGCTCGGCGTTCGCGATGCCGTCGGCCAGCGTGCGGGCCATCGACGGCGGGGTCGCGTAGTCGTGCCGCCCGACCAGCACCAGGGTCGGCGCGGTCACCGACGGCAGCAGCGGCCGCGAGTCCATGGCGCCCATGGCGATCGACGCGGCGGCGTGGGCTTCGCTGTTGGTGCGCAGGAAGATCTTGACGACGCGGTCGGCCTCTTCCGGGTGCCGGTCGCGGAACTCCGGGGAGAACCAGCGGTCGAGCTGGAAGGTCACCTGCTTGGCCCGCGGTACGGCGACGGCCTTCTGGGCGCGCTCGGCCCAGGTGGTGACGGCGTCTTCGCCGTACCAGGCCGTGGTGTCGGCCAGCACGAGCGACCGGACGCGCTCGGGGAACCGGCCGGCGAAGTTCACCGCGACGCTGCCGCCCATCGACAGGCCGAGCAGGCTCGCCGAGGTGAGGTCGAGCGTGTCGAGGGTGCGGGCGACGTCGTCGGCGAGGTCCTCGATCGAGAACGGCTTGCCGTCCCAGGCGCTGTCGCCGTGGCCGCGCAGGTCGAGGGCGAACACCTGGAACTCGTCGGACAGCGCTTCGGCCAAGGGGGTCCACAGCTCCCCGGACAGGGCGAGCGGGTGCAGCAGCACCAGGGGCTCCCCCGCGCCGCGGCGGCGGACGGCCAAGGGCTTGCTCATGCGGGCCTCCGGAAGAGCGCGTCGGCGTTGGTGTGCAGGATCGCCTCGACGAACGCGTCGTCGAGGCCGCTTTCGCGGACCGTCCGGACCGGCTCGGGGTCGCCGAGCGCGAACGGGTAGTCGCTGCCGAGCAGGACGCGGCCGGGGCCGACGAGCCCGGCGAGGAACGCGATCGCCGGACCGGACAGGCCGACCGTGTCGTAGTGGAAGTCGCCGAGGTACGCGGACGGTTTCCCGCGCCGGAGCTCACCGGCGAAGGCTTCCTTGGTGCGGTAGCCGCCGTCGAGGCGGTGGGCCTGGTACGGCAGGAACCCGCCGCCGTGCACGAGGACCAGCCGCAGGTCCGGGTGGCGGTCGAGCACCCCGGCGAGGATCAGCTTGGTGACCGCGACGGTGTTGTCGATGAGTCTGCCGTGGACGTTGCCCATCGTGCCCAGCGAGGCGAGGTCGCCGGACGGCCCGCACGTCGGCGGGTGCAGCACCACCGGGATGCCTTCGGCGGCGGCCAGCGTCCACAGTGGATCGAACGACGGCTCGTGCGGCGCCGGGCCTGCGGGCGGGTCGGTGTTCAGGATCAGCCCGCCGAATTCGGGGCGCTTCCACGCTTCGAGGAGGTCGTCGGCGGCGTGGTCGCCGTCGTCGGTGGCCACCGACGCCAGGGCGACCGTGCCTTCCGCCGACTCCGCCATGGCGTCGTTGACCGTGCGCGCCCAGTCGCGGGCGCGGGCCGGGTTCAGCGGCGCCGACTGGATGTCCAGCCACGGCGAGAGGATCTGCCGCGTGACGCCGGCCTGCCGACGCCAGCCGTCCTGGACGCCGGGCTCGGTCATCCGCGCGCCGATCGGCCGGGTTTCGCCGGTGCCGGGCACCGCCACCACCCAGCCCCGCTCGGTGCGCCGCGCCGAGAACCCCGCGACGGGGCGCTGTTCCAGCGCGGTCAGCAGCGAGCGCGGCACGATGTGCGCGTGCGTGTCGAGGACTTCCGTCCGACTCACCTCCACCGGTCGGGTTGGTGTCCCGAACGCTAAGCGGGGTGCGGAGAAGGGACCAGCGCGCTTTCCTGGCAGCAGGCGTAAGCAGATCTGACAGCGGAAGCCTCGCTTCCGGCGGGCGTTCGTGCTGCGATGGGAGTCCACAACGGAAAGGCGGCGGTCGTGGCGGAAACCCGGAACGTGGTCGTGGCGATCACCGGTGCCAGCGGAGCGTGCCTGGGCGTGCGCGTCCTGCAACTGCTGCGGGAGCAGCCCGGGATCCGGACGCACCTGGTGCTGTCGAAGGCCGGGATCCTCACCCTGCGCCACGAATGCGACCTCACCCTGGCCGACGTCCGCGCGCTCGCCGACGTCACCTACCGGCCGGGCGAAATCGGGGCGGCCATCGCGTCCGGCTCGTTCCCGGTCGCGGCGATGCTCGTCGCGCCCTGCTCGATCAAGACGCTTTCGGCGATCGCCACCGGCTACACCGACGACCTGGTCAGCCGCGCCGCCGACGTCTGCCTCAAGGAAGGCAGGCCGCTGCTGCTGATGGTCCGCGAAACGCCGCTGCACCTGGGGCACCTGAAGTCGATGGTCGCGGTGACCGAGGCCGGCGCGATCGTCGCGCCGCCGGTTCCGGCGTTCTACCCGCGGCCGCGGTCCGTCGGGGACCTCGTGGACTACACGGCTCGCCGCGCGCTGGCCCGGGTGGGACTATGGGAGCTGGCGCCGGAACCGTGGGACGGCGAACTGACCAGGGCCGACCCGGCCGACCTGCTGGGGCGGTGACGAAGGGGACCGGGGTGCTCGAGGCGCGGCGGCTGCAGATCTTCTCCGCGGTGGCCGAGCACGGCTCGTTCACCGCGGCGGCCGAGGCGCTGTTCATGACCCATTCCGCCGTCTCGCAGCAGATGGCGCTGCTCGAACGGCAGCTGGGCGTGCCGCTGATGCTGCGCGGGCCGCGCGGGATCGAGCTGACCGAGGCGGGCCGGCTGCTGGCCGAGCGCAGCACGGGACTGCTCGGCACGATCGCCCACATCGAACAGGAGATGTCGGACCTCAAGGCGCAGCACTCGTCAGTGCGGCTCGGCGCGTTCCCGACCGCCGGTGCCGACCTCATCCCCCGCGTCGTGCGCGAGTACCAGCGGCGGTACCCGGATACGAAGCTCGTGCTGCGCTCGGCGCACGCGTCGGACATGACGGCGGCGCTGCGCGACGGCTCGATCCACCTCGGTCTGGTCTGGGACTACGACTTCGACCCGCGCTCGGTGCCCGCCGACGTCGAGTGGGTGCACCTGGCCGACGACCCGCTGTGCGTGCTGGTGCCGCTCGACCACCCGGTCGCCGGGGAGTCCGAAGTGGAGCTGCGGGAGCTGGCGGGCGAGACGTGGGTGGTGCGCAGCCACCGGCCGCCCTACGACGAAGCGTTCACGACGTTGTGCCGGTTGTCCGGTTTCGAGCCGCGGATCGGCTTCGCGACCGAGGACTACCTGTCGGTGCAGGGCCTGGTCGCGGCCGGGATCGGCATCGGCGCGGCCCCGCGGCTGGCGCTGGTGGCGCAACGCCCTGACGTCGTCGCGGTGGCGATCGCCCCGGCGGCCCCGCGGCGCCGGATCGCGGCGGTGCGCCTGCTGGAGGCGAGTCATCCCCCCGCGGCGCGGCAGATGCTGGAAGTATTGCGGGTGGTGGCGACGACCGACCCGGAGGAACCCGCGTGACCGAACCGCCCGACGTCCTGCGCCGGATGCTGCTCGACGGACGCACGGAGGTCTCGCTGGTCGACCGCATCGTCGAGGACCTGGCCCGCCGCATCATCGACGGCTCGCTCCCCCCGGGCGCGGACGTCAACTCGGTGGACCTGGCGCGGCGGTTTTCGACGTCCCGGACACCGGTCCGGGAGGCGTTGCTGACGTTGCAGCGCGAGGGCCTGGTGGACATCCCGGCCCGCCGCCGGCCGCGGGTCGCGCCGGTGACGCTCGCGCAGGCCAGGGAGCTGTACGAGATCCGGGCTTCGCTGCACGCTTTGGTGAGCGAGCTGATCGTGGCGGGTTCGCCGGATTTGTCGGTGCTGGCTTCGTGGCAGTCCCAGTTGCGTTCGGATGCCGCGCGCGGGGACGTGGACGCGTACTTCTGGCACAACGTGTCGTTCCGCCAGGCCGAGGCGGAGACGGCGGGGAACCGGCAGTTGACCCGGTTGCTGGGGTCGTTGGGGTTGCGGACGTTGCAGCTGCGGCACGTGAGCTTGTCGTTGCCCGGGCGGTTGGACCGGTCGGTGGCGGACCACGAGCGGTTGCTGGCTGCGTACGCCGATGGGGACGCGGACCTGGCGGTGGCGCTGACGCGGTCGATCATCATGACCGGGTTGCACTCGATCGAGGCTTCCGGCTGGTCGGGGCTCGCCGAAGGGGAGTGAGTCAGACGCCGCCGGCTCGTTCGATCGCCCGGTACCCCCGCATCACCAGCGACCGGCTCACCGCCGCCGCCAAGGGCGCGTCTCGGTCCGCGTACGCGTTCACCAACCTCTCGTGGTCCGCCACCGAATGCAGCAACCTCCCCGGCAACGACAGGCTCAAATGCCGGAACCGATGCATCTGCAGCCCCAAGGAACTCAACCGCCGCTGCAGCTCGCCGTTCTTCGCCAGGCCCACCTCCGCGTTGCGGAACCCGACGTTGTGCCAGAAGTACGCGTCGACGTCGCCACACTCGGCGTCCGCCGCGAGCAACCCCTGCCAGCGGCGCAACCCGACGATCTCCGTGTCCGACGCCCGCGCCACCAGCAGCTCGCTCACCAGCGCGTACAGCGAAGCCCGGATCTCGTAGATCTCCCGCACCTGCCGCATGTCCACCGGGGACACGTACGGCCGCCGGCGCGGGGGGATGATCACCAGCGACTCGCGCTCCAGCATCAGCAGCGCCTCTCGCACCGGCGTCCGGGACGTCGAGAACCTTCGCGCCAGTTCCGCCGAGTTCACCTCGTGCCCCGGGGGCAGGCGCCCCTCGACGATGCCGACCGCGATCTCCTGGAAGATCGTGAACGCCAGCGACGAGCCGCCCTCCACCCCGCGCAGCGCGGTGAAGAGCAGCTCCCGCCGGAGATCGGGCAGATCGACCGCCGTCACTAGCCGAGCACCTCGGGCCAGCGCCGGCTGACGTCGGCGATGAGCGACGGGCTCGACTCCGCCACCTCCGGGAAGTCGCCCAGCCGCTCGAACGGGCGGCACGCGTCGATGATCGCCCGGCTGTTGAACGCCACCGCGCCCGGCAGCGTCAGCGGGTCGACGCGGCTGCCCCACGTCCGCTTCATCACCTCGATGTCGAGCGACGGGTCCGTCCGCCCGCACATCGCCCAGACGACCTCGCCGAGGTCGCGCGGGTTGACGTCGTGGTCGACGACCACCGTGAACCGGTTCATGTACGCCGCGCTCGGCAGCTGCGACGTCAGGTACGCCGCCTGGCGCGCGTGACCCGCGTACCGCTGCTCGATCGCGACGATCAGCAGTGACCGCCCGCCGCCCGCCTCGTGCGCCCAGACTCCCCGCAGGCCCGGCAAACCGGTCTTGCGCAGGGAGTCCGTGATGATCGCCGACTTCATGACCGTGCGCATGTACGAGTAGTCGTGCGGCGGCTTGCCCGGCGGCGCGCCGAGCAGGATCGGGTCGTCGCGGTAGTACACCTTCTCGACGTCGATCGTGAGGATCGGGTCGCGCGAGCCGGAGTAGTAGCCGGTCCACTCGCCGAACGGGCCCTCCGGCCGCTTGTCGTCCGGCCGCACCCAGCCTTCGATCGCGATCTCGGCGTCGTGCGGCAGCGGCAGCCCGGTCGCGAGCCCGGCGATCGTCCGCACCGGGGCGCCGGCCATCGCGCCGACGTAGTCGTACTCCGAGACGTCGCCGGGCACCTCGACGCCGGCCGCCACCAGGTAGGCCGGGTGGTGGCCCAGCGACGCCGCGATCGGCGCCCGCCCTTCGGCCTCGAACCAGCGGCGCAGGTGCTGGGCGCCGTGCTTGCCCGCCTCGATGTTGACGCTCACCGCGCGGCCCTCGTCCTGCACCTGCATCCGGTACGCGCCGAGGTTGATCCGGCCGGTGTCGTAGTCGCGGGTGACCACCGCGCAGCCCGTGCCGATGTAGCGGCCGCCGTCGCCCTCGTGCCAGCGCGGCACCGGGAACTTCAGCAGGTCGACCTCGTCGTCCACATGGGACAGGAGTGGTCCGTCCGAAACGGACACCGCCCGGAAGTCGGCCGAGCGGGTGATCCATTCCCCCGGCTTGACCGCGAGCTTCTCGACGAGGTCCTCGTCGGTGTTGTCCCAGCCGAGCCCGAGCACCGACCCCAGCAGCCGCGGGTTGCTGACCGAGCCGGACAGCACCCGCGAGCCGGACGCGTAGTCCTTGATCGCGTCGAACACCAGCGCCTTGGGGTGCGAACGCCGGTAGTTCACCTGGGACAGCGCGCCGATCTCCAGCTCCCAGTGGGCGCCTTCGACGGTCTGCACCTCCCCGGCCGCTTCGGCTTCGGCGAGCCACTTCCGCAGGTCGGTCATGCCGGGATCCTTCGCGAGGTCTGGCGGAGGTGGCCGATCGCCGCCTCGGCGGTGAGCACGTCCGCGTACTTCTGGTCCAGGTCGAACAGGCTCAGCCAGTGCGACGCCTCGAACCGGTCGAAACAGCAGTCGCCGACGACGCCGACGCGGTAGCCGCGGCTGCACGCGTCGACGACGGTCGAGCGCACGCAGCCGCTCGTGGCTTCACCCACGACGAGCAGCGTGTCGTGGCCCCCCATCCGGAGGATCGTGTCCAGCGGGGTGCCGTGGAAGCAGCTGGGGCCGATCTTCTCCAGCACGACGTCACCCGCCCACGGTTCCACTTCGGACACGATCGCGTTCGGATCCACTGTGGACTTCGGCGCCAAGGCGCCGCCCGGCTTCCGGTTCCACCGGCCGTACCGCGCCGGCGTCGCGTGGAAGTAGATCACCGGCGCGCCGGCGTCCCGGGCCGCGCGCAGCAGCGGGACGGTCCGGTCGACGGCAGCCCAGCCGTCCGCGCCGCACGCGCTCGGCCAGTCCGCGACGGCGTCGAGGATGTCGCGCCGGGGCAGGCCCAGCGCCGCGTAGTACAGGTCGACGACGAGCACGGCGGGGTTCTCCCCCAGGCCGAACGGGGCGCGCTTCGCCCACGACGTCGCCGCGAGCACCGCGCGGTCCCGCTCGGTCAGGTACTTCGACCACTGGTCTTCGAAACTCATGACGTCGTCAAGCTGTTGTCGATGTACTTCGCGATGTCCGATGGCGCCGTGGTTTTGGCGTTCTCCGCGGCTTCGTCGAACGCCTGCTTGATCACCTTTTCGTCCACCACCGGCGTCTTCGCCCAGACGTCGAGGAAGAAGTCGTAGGCGTAGGACGCGAGTTCGGTGCTCTTCACACCGCTGTACTTCTGGATGCTCTTGACCGTCTCGTCCTTGTGGCCGCGGATGTACTGCAGCGCCTCGGCTTCCGCGGCGACGAACCGCTTGACGACCTCGCGGTTGTTCTGCAGGTACTTCGACTGCACGGTGTAGGCGCCCAGCGGGAAGGGCATGTTCGACAGCGCGGCCAGCCGGTGCGCGCCCTTCTCGCGGCTCTCGGTGCCGTTGGGCGGCTGGGTGAGGATCGCCGACACGGCGCCGCTGCCGAGTGCGGCCACCTCGGCCGGGACGCCCTTGACGAACACCGCGGTGACGTCTTCGCGCTTGAGGCCGTTCGCCTCCAGCAGCGCGGTCAGCCCGAAGTCGCTTTCCGAGCCGGGCGAGGTGATGGCGACCTTCTTGCCCTTGAGGTCGGCGACCGACTTGACGTCCGGGCTCGCCCACATCTCCAGGTTGTAGTGCGGCTCGGACATCGCCACGTACTTGAGGTCCGCGCCCTTCATGATCGCGGCCGCGGTGTCGGCCGCGACGCCGACGCCGATCTGGACGCTGTTGCTGGCCAGCCCGGCGACCAGCTGGGAGCTGTCGTTGAGCCGGTTGAGCTTCACGTTCAGGCCGTGCTTGGCGAAGATGCCGTAGTCCTGCGCGGTGTAGAGGTCGGAGTAGCCCGCGCCGAGCGCGGTGTAGCCGATGGTGACCGGCAGCGCGCCGTTGGCGTCGGCGGTGACCGTGCCGCCGGCCCCGCCGCCCGCGCACGCCGTGAGACCGAGCACCAGGCTCGCCGCTACGAGGAAGATTCTCATTGTGCACCTGCCCAGTGGGTGAAACGGCGTTCGACGAGGCGGACGGCCCAGTTCAGGAGCAGCGCGACCACGGCGAGGAGGACGATCCCGGCCATCGCCGAGTCCATGTTGAAGTTGGAGGTCTGCGTCTGCACGAAGTAGCCGAGGCCCTGGCTGGCCAGGAACAGCTCGGCGACGATCGCGCCGACCAGTGCGCGGCCGACGGCCAGGCGCACGCCCGCGAGGATGTACGGCAGCGTCGCGGGCAACGCGATGGTGTAGAAGAACTTCAGCCGCGGTGTGCAGAACACCGTCGCGACGCGGGTGTAGTCGCTGTCCAGGTTCCGCACGCCGGCCGTGATGTTGATGATCAGCGGCAGGATCGCGGCCCACACGATGACGATCACGCGCGAGGTGTTGTCGATGCCGAACCAGAAGATGATGATCGGCAGGAACATCACGTACGGCACCGAGTAGAGGATGTTGACCATCGGCTCGGTCATGTCGTGCAGGATCTTGCTGCGGCCGAGCACGAGCCCGATCGGGATGCCGAGGACGAACGTGATGCCCAGGCCCCACAGCAGTTCCAGGCCGGTCGCGCCGAGCGCCGGGTAGATTTCGCCGGAGCCGAAGAGCTTCCCCTCGGCCGCGGCGATGCGCAGCGGGTTGCTGCTGAAGGAGACGTCGACGAGGCCGAGCGCCGTCGAAAGCTGCCACAGCACCAGGACGATCGCCATCCCGGCGGTGCCGAGCAGCCCGCTACGGTGTCGCCGCGCCCAGCCGGAGCTCGCCGACGTCGCCGGCGGCGCGGTCGGTGCTGCTGTCGTGCGCGGGAGTGACGCTGTTGTCATGGTTCGGCTCCGAAGCTGCGGGTTCGTGGTGGAGGGCCGAGAGGATCTTGTCGCCGTAGGCGAGGAATTCGGCGCTGCGGCGCCAGGCGGCGTCACGCGGGCGGGGCACGTCGATGACCACTTCGAGGGCGACGTGCGCGGGCGACGGCGAGAAGACGAGGACGCGGTCGGCGAGCAGCACGGCCTCGTTGACGTCGTGCGTCACGAACATCGCGGTCTTCTTCGTGACGGCGTCCGCCTGCCAGATCCGCAGGAGCTCGTCCTGCAGGTTCTCGCGGGTCTGCGCGTCGAGGGCGCCGAAGGGCTCGTCGAGCAGCAGCAGCGTCGGATCGGTGGCCAGTGCACGCGCGAGGTTGACGCGCTGGCGCATGCCGCCGGACAGCTCGTGCGGGTACTTCTTCGCGACCTCGGCGAGGCCGACGATGTCCAGGAGGTCCTCGGCGCGCTTGCGCGTCTGGGCGTTGAGCCGGCCCTGGACCTGCGGTCCGAAGAGGACGTTGTCGAGGACGGTCCGCCACGGGTAGAGCGAGGCGTGCTGGAAGACCAGTGACCGCTCCGGGCCGGGGCCGTTGATCGGACGGCCGGCGAGTTCGAGGGCCCCGCCGGCGACGGGGACGAGCCCGGCGACGGCTTCGAGGAACGTGGTCTTGCCGCATCCGCTGGGGCCGACGATGACCACGAACTCCTCGTCGTGGATCTGCAGGTTCAGGTCCAGGCACGCCGTGGAGAACCCGGTGCCGCGGCGGGCCCGGTGGCCGAGCAGGAGGTCCCGCGCGTCCAGGCAGATGGCGGACATCAGGACGGCCTCGCCTTGGCCGGGTTTTTTCGGTGGATCACTACCGCTCCTCCTTGCTGATGGCTGCGCTGCGGATCGCAAGGTGTCGACACTTTGTGAGAGTCTGCGTCGGCGATCTGCGAGTGTCAAGCCGTTGGAAGCAAGAAAGCGGTTAACTGTCGACACTCAGAGAGTGGCGGGTGCAGGTCTCAAGAGACGGTGAGCGGGGCCCCGCGAGTAACGGTGAGTGTGGCCCCCGAGCCGAACGCCGGATTGTTCAACGGCCCCGGCACCGCGTCAAGGCGGGAAAGCGTGCCTTGACCCGGCGCCAGGGCCGCTGATGAGGCTGCGTATCGGGTCGGGGGTGGGTTCTGCTCAGGCGACCGGTTCTTTTGCCGGCTCCGGCTTCGGGTTCAGGACGCCTGCGAACAATGCCGCCAGTACGCACAGGACCACCGGGACCGCGAACGTCACGTTCAGCGGCATCCACCTCGTCAGTCCGCCGATCAGTGCCGGGCCGGCCAGCAGGCCTACGTATCCCAGGCCGACCACCCTGGCCATCAGCGCGCCCGAAGCTCGCGTGTCCAGGTTGCCCGCCGCCGTGAACAGCTGGGGGACTCCGCCCGACAGGCCCAGGCCGAACACCGCCCAGCCCACCAAGGACAACGGCACCCATGGTGCCGCCGCGGCCGTTGTCAGGCCCACCGCTGCCAACGTTGCTCCGTAGCGGACGATTGCCGCCGGGCCGGCCCACGCCGCGACGCGGTCCGTCAGGAAACGGCCCGTGGTCATCGCCACCGCGAACGCTCCGTACGCCAGCGCCGCCGTTGACGACGATGTGCCCAGGACCTTCTCCATGTGCAGCGCCGCCCAGTCGTTCGCCACCCCCTCCGACAGCATCAGGGCCAGCGCCAGCAAGCCGAGCAGCCAGACCACGCGGCCCGGCGTGCGGCGGCGGACCGGTGCGGCGTCCGCCTCTTCCGCGACGGACGATGCGGGTGCCTCGGACGGCTCCATCAGAAACCGTGCCGACGCCAGGGAAAGCAGCACGCACAGCAGCCCGGTGCACGTGAGCGTGACGCCGGTCGGGACGCCGCCGCCGAGCGTTGCCGCGCCGATCACCGCCGCGAACGCGCCGCCGATCGACCAGAACGCGTGGAACGCCGCCATGATCGGGCGCGGGTACGCGCGCTCCACCACCACCGCGTGCGAGTTCATGCCGACGTCGATCGCGCCGTTGCCGAAACCGAAGAAGATCAGCGACAGCCCCAGCGTCCACCACGAGTTCGCGAACCCGGGTGCGCACACCGCGAGGCCGAGCAGCACGCCCGCCGCGGGGACCAGCCGGCGGTGGCCGAGCCTGTCGACCAGCGGACCGGAGATCTGCATGCCCGCGAACGCCGCGCCGCCCAGCACCAGCAGCAGCGCGCCCAGCGTGCTGTGCGAGATGCCGGTCGCGCGCTCGACGTTCGGGATGTGCACCACCCACATGCCCATCGCGAAGCCGTTGAGGCCGAAGAACATGAAGGTCGCGAACCGGGCGGCGCGCGGGCGGGGCGGGGCGGTCATCGGTTCTCCAAGGGGACGGCGACGTGCACGAGCACGCCCAGTTCGGTCAGCGCCGCGCGCTGGTCTTCGGGCGCGCCCGGGTCGGTGATCACCACGTCGGCGCGGTCGGCCGGACAGACGTGGGCGAGCGCGGCGCGGCCCCACTTGGCGCCGTCGGCGAGCACGATCGTGCGCGCGGCGACGTCGAGCGCCACCTGCTTGACCTCGGCGTCGCCCAGGTCGAAGGCGGTCAGCCCGGCGTCGAGGGCGAAGGCGCACGGGCTCAGCACCGCGACGTCGAAGCGCAGGGCCCGCAGCGACGCGCACGTCAGCGGGCCGACGAGCGCCTGCTCCCCCGGCCTCGGCTCGCCGCCGGGCAGCAGCAACCGCACGGCCGGGTCGTCGGCCAGCTCGCGGACCGCGTGCAGGGACAGCGGCATGACGGTGACCGGGCGTCCGCGAAGCAGCCGCGCCAGCTCCAGCGCGGTCGTGCCGCTGTCCAGGATGATCGTTTCGCCGTCGCGGACCAGCTCGGCCGCCGCGGCCGCGATGGCCCGCTTGGCCTCGACCGCGTCGGTCGCCCGCGCGGCGAACGGCGGCTCGATCCCGGACGGCGACGCCGGGACGGCCCCACCGTGCACGCGCCGCAGCACACCGCGCGAGGCCAGGTGGTCGAGGTCCCGGCGCACGGTCATCTCCGACGCGCCGGTCGCCGACGCCAGGTCCGCGACCGCCACCAGGTCGGCGTCGCGCAGCCGCTCGACGATGATCCGCTGCCGTTCTGCGCTCTTCACCCCGCGATGCTCGCAAGCCGCGGGCGTTCGCACAACCGGTTTGTTCGTCCGCTCACGTCGCTTGTGCGAAAAGCCGCTGCGGCATGATGGGGCCGTGCACGCCGCCGAGACCACCACGACCCCGTGACCGGGGGCTACCTGAAGGGCCGGATCCGCCGCGAGGACATCATCACGGCGGCGGCCGCGGCGTACGGCGAGCTCGGCTACCACGGCTCGTCGCTGCGCGAGATCGCCAAGCGCGTCGGGATCTCGCACGCCGGCCTGCTGTACTACTTCCCCACCAAGGAGGCGCTGCTCGCCGCCGTGCTCGAGCGGCGCGACAGCGAAGACTCCGAGCGCGAGCAGCTGACCGTGCCGCCCGGGCTCGAGGTGCTGCGCCACTTCGTCGCGCTCGCCGAGCACAACGTCCGCCACCCCGGGATCGTCGACCTGTACTCGCGGCTCGCCGCCGAGGCGGTCGCCGCGGACCACCCGGCGCACGAGTACTTCGTCCGCCACTACCGGGCCGCGCGCGCCGGCGTGCACGAGTCGTTCGCGGTCCTCGCCGCCCGCGGCGAGCTGCGGGACGGCGTCACCCCGGAACAGGCCGCGCTGACGTTCATCGCGCTCATGGACGGCCTGCAGGTGCAGTGGCTGACCGTCCCCGGCGACGTCGACCTGATCGGTTCGCTGCGCTTCTACCTGCAGAACCTGCTCACCGTCCCGCTCTAGAGGGTCTTCGCGTAGGGGTCCCAGCCCGCCGGCAGCGCGGGCGGGACCTCGACGGTGCTCGCGACCTCGACGGTCTGCCCGCGGGTCAGGGACTCGTCGATGGCCAGCATCGCGTCGAGCACGTGGTAGGCCAGCTCGCCGGACGCGCGTTCCGGCACGCCCGCCCGGATCGCCCGCGCCAGCTCCAGCGTCCCGGTGCCGCGCGAAGCCGCGTGCCCCCGCGCCGGCAGCTCCTCCGGCTCGTCGTGGCCGAGCAGGTGCAGCCGGGTCGGGTCGTCGAACCGGTTGGGGTCCGGCAGCACCGCGGTACCGAGCGTGCCGGTCAGCTCGACCAGCCCGGTGCGCTTGAGCGCCGAGTCGAAGCTCAGCACCAGCTGGGCGGAGGCGGTTTCGAACTCGACGAGCGCGGTGACCGTGGTCGGCACCGTCACGGGGAACTCCGTCCCCGCCCGCGGCCCGGACCCGACGACCCGGGTGTCCCGCGCCCGCCCGCCGGCCCCGGTGACGCGCCGGACCGGGCCGAGCAGGTGCACCAGCGCCGTCAGGTAGTACGGGCCCATGTCGAGCAGCGGCCCGCCGCCGGCCTGGAAGTAGAACTCCGGCGCCGGGTGCCAGACCTCCGGGCCCGGCACCTGGAACAGCGCCAACGCGGTCAGGGGGCGGCCGATCCGGCCCGCGTCGACGGCGGAGCGCGCGGTCTGCAACGCGGCGCCGAGGACGGTGTCGGGTGCGCTCGCCACGCGCAGGCTCTTCTCCCGTGCGCGATCGAGGAGCTTGCGGCCCGTCTGGCGATCCAGCGCGAGGGGCTTCTCGGCCCAGACGTGCTTGCCCGCTTCGAGCGCGGCGAGGCCGACCTCGACGTGCGAAGCCGGGAGGGTCAGGTTGACGACGATCTCGACCTCGGGGTCGGCGAGCAGTTCCGCCACCGTGCCCGACGTCGGCACGCCGTACTCGGCGGCGCGGGCGGCCGCGCGCTCGTCGTCGAGGTCGGCGACGCGCAGCACGCGGACGTCCGGGAAGCTCGTCAGGTTCTCGAGGTAGGTCCCGCTGATGACGCCGGCGCCGATGACCCCGACGCCGACCGGCCCGCCGGTCATCGTCCGGCCCCGGTCAGGAAGGCGCGGCTGGCGGCGATGGCTTCGAAGAGGTCGCCGTCGTAGGCGTCGAACTCGATCACGCGCAACGCGTCCGGCGCGGCAGCGAGGACGTCGGCGATCGGCACCCGTCCCTGGCCGGCCGGCACCTGACCGGAGGCGTCGGTGGCCAGGCCGCCGTCCTTGACGTGGATCGCGCGGACGCGGTCGCCGAGCCGGCGCAGCAGCGCTGGCGCGTGCTCACCGCCCGCGGTGGCCCAGTACGTGTCGACCTCCAGCGCGACGGCCGGGTCGAGCTGGTCGGCGAAGACCTCGAAGGCGCTGCGGCCGTCGATCCGGGACTGCAGCTCCCACCAGTGGTTGTGGTAGCCGATCTGCACGCCGTGCTCGGCCGCGACCTTGGCGGCGGCGTTGAGCGCGTCCGCCGTCGCGGCGATGTCGGCCGGGTCCTGCCACTGCTCGGGCTTGACGAGCGGGTCGATGACCAGGCCGATGCCCAGCTCGGCCGCGGTGGCGAAGACCGCCGCCTGGTCGGCGCCGATCAGCCGGGCGTGCGCGGTCGGCGCGGTCATGCCGTGCGCGGGCAGGCCGGCCCGCAGCGCTTCGGCGTTTTCGACGACGCCGTACGGCTCGACCCGGGTGAACCCGAGCGCGGCGAGCCGCCGCAGGGTGCCGTCGGGATCGGCCGCGAAGGCGTCGCGGACCGAATACAGCTGCACGGAAAGCTCGCTC
Source organism: Amycolatopsis sp. NPDC098790 (assembly GCF_044759945.1). Classification (NCBI taxonomy): domain Bacteria; kingdom Bacillati; phylum Actinomycetota; class Actinomycetes; order Pseudonocardiales; family Pseudonocardiaceae; genus Amycolatopsis; species Amycolatopsis sp. NPDC098790. The sequence goes on along the minus strand of NZ_JBIWAI010000002.1, from coordinate 4,387 downwards.
ATCACCGGCTCCAGGGGTCGCGGGGTTCGCTGAATTTCTACCACCTGGTCAAAATTGGCACCAGGGATTTCGCCGCCGGTCCACCGGACGGCGGCACCGGGGTGCCCGGCGTCACCGCCCGTCGTGTTTTGGCAAGCGTCCGTTGGGGCAGTAACGCCTTGAACGGGGTCAGGGCCGATCCGATCCAGGAGGTACCGGGAGTGGACAGGGCAGGGGACGAAGTGGACACGGGGGCCGTCGGCCACCCGGCGTCCCGTCGCGACCTGGCGGAACTGTCCGAGGCCGCGCGCGACCTCGACCGGCGGATCGAGCAGCACCTCGCCCGGCTGCGTCGCGAACGCGCCGAGCGCGCCCGTGACGACATCCCTGACCAGCGGCTTCGTCCGAGCGGCTGACCTCGCGTTTACCGCGCGGACGCGAACTACTACGCTGGGTGGCCCCACGCCACGCGCCGAAGTCCTGCGAGGTCGCCATGTCCGAGACGCTGTCCCCGAGCCAGAAGCCGGTGGGAGTCGATCCCGACCGGCCGAGCATCGCGCGGATCTACGACGGCTTCCTCGGCGGCAACAACTTCTACGAGGTCGACCGGGTCGTGATGGAGAAGATCCGCGCGGCGGTCCCGGAAGCGGTCGACATCGCCCGCGGCAATCGCGGTTTCCACAACCGCGCGCTGCGGATGCTGGCGAACCAGACGCGGATCCGGCAGTACCTCGACTGCGGGTCCGGGCTGCCGACGGCGGAGAACACGCACCAGATCGTCCAGCGCATCGACAAGGACCACACGGTCGTCTACGTCGACAACGACCCGGTGGTCCTCGCGCACGGCCGCGCGCTGCTCGTGGAGAACGACTTCACGCACATGGTCGAGGCGGACATCTTCAAGCCGGAAGCGGTGCTCGGCAACGACGAGGTGCGCGCGCACATCGACTTCTCGGAGCCGGTCGCGCTGCTGCACGTCGGCACGATGCACCACTTCGAAGGCGACGGCGCGGTCGACGTCATGCGCGAGTACATCGACGCGCTCGCCCCCGGCTCGTACGTGGTGCTGTCGCACTTCTTCGACCCCGAGGTGCCGGAGCTGACCTCCATCGCCAAGCGCATCGAGAACATCCTGACCCAGGGCCCGCTCGGCGCCGGCCGGTTCCGCACGCGGGTGGAGATCGAAGCCATGCTGCCGGGCCTGGAGTTCCTGCAGCCGAACGCGACGTCCGGCCCCGGCCTGGCGGTGTGCGACGAGTGGTGGCCGGACGGCCCCCGGCTCACACCGCTGTCGGGCTCGGCGAAGTGCGTGGCCGGGATCGTCGGGGTCAAGCGCTAACGCAGCCGCCAGAGGTGGTCGGCGGTTCCCGTGTCGCCGAACTGCACCACCTGGGCACTGTCCGCAGTGGACATCTGATCCACGCCCAGGACCTTGCCCGAGTTGCGGTTCTTCAGCCGCCACCAGCCGTCGCCGTTGTCGAGCAGCCGCCAGAGGTGGTCCGCCGAGCCGTTGTCGGCGAACTGGACGACTCGCGCACTGTCCGCGGTGGACATCTGGTCGACGCCCAGCACCTTGCCCGAGTGGGCGTTGCGGATCAGGAACCAGCCGTCGGCCGCGGCTTCGAACGTCCACAGGTGGTCTTCGGTGCCGTTGTCCGCAAACTGCACGACTTTTGCGCTGTCCGCAGTGGACATCTGATCCACACCGAGGACCTTGCCGGAGTTGCGGTTCTCGACCCTTGGGCGGCCGTCCGGGACGAGCCGCCAGACGTGGTCGGCCGTGCCGTTGTCGGCGAACTGGACCACCTGCGCACTGTCCGCGGTGGACATCTGATCCACGCCGAGCACTTTGCCCGAGTTGCGGTTCTTCAGCCGCCACCAGCCGTCGCCGTTGTCGATGAGCTGCCACAGGTGGTCCGCGGTGCCGTTGTCCGCGAACTGCACCACCCGCGCACTGTCCGCAGTGGACATCTGGTCCACGCCCAGCACCTTGCCCGAGTGGTGGTTGCGGACGCGGTACCAGCCGTCGCCGTTGGCGACGAGGTGCCAGACGTGGTCGTCGGTGCCGTTGTCCGCGAACTGCACGACTTTTGCGCTGTCCGCAGTGGACATTTGATCAACACCGAGAACCTTGCCGGAGTTGCGGTTCACGATCCGGAAACCCCCTCCCCCGCCGCCCGGCGACCACGGGTGGCCGTTCGGGTCCGCCGTCGGGAACGACGTGATCCGCAGCCGCGCGGCGCCCATCGGGATCAGCGTGACCGTCTCGACCGGCGCGTCGCTGCGCGCCGGTGACGTCTGCAGCGGCGTGACGACGTCCTGGTCGTCCGCCGTCCACTCGGCGATCTTCCTTGCCGTGGCGGTGATCTTGACGGGTGCGGTGTCGGGCGTGAAGGGGTTGGCGGGCAGCGCGCCACTCGCCGGGGAGAACGTCAACGCCGCACCGACGGTCAGGCCGTAGTTCCACGGCGTCGTCGCGTGAACGGCGTACTCGGGGAACTGCGCCGTGCCGCCCAGGCTTTCGTAGCTTTCGCCGATCTTCAGCGAGTACGTCAGCGGGCCGTGGTCGACCGAGACCGAGTCGTGGTTCGCCGTCCAGGTCCGCGTGGTGGTGCGCTGGGGCAGGGTGAGCGTGACGACGTCGCCGTTGATCCACGTCCGGTCGACTTTCACGAACTTCGGCCCGGCGGTCGCCGCGACCTGCGTGCCCGCAACGACCAGCCGGGGCGCCGAGCACCACGCGGGAATCCGGAAGTACAGCGGGAAAGCGAGTGGCTTCGACGTCCGGACCGTGAAGGTGACCTGTTCGGAGAACGGGTAGGTGGTGTCTTCGGCGATGGTCACGGAGGTGCCGTCGCCGACCTTCGCCGTGACACTGCTGGCGGAGTACATCGCCGCGGCGAGGCCGTTGTCCGGCGTGGCCAGCCACAGCTCTTCGGTGAAGTACGGCCAGCCCATGCCGTAGTTGTGCGGGCAGCAACGGTACTGGTCGACGCCGGGCAGGTAGGCCTGCATGGCGAAGCCGTTCTGGAACTGGCCTTCGCTCTTGGGCACGTCGTCGAGGTCGACGCTGTTGGCGCTGGTGACGTAGTGGATCGCGCGCCCGGCCGGGTCGAGCGCGGCGGGGAGGGAGTTGAAGGCGAGGTCCTCGCAGCGGTCGGCCCAGACGGGGTCGCCGGTGAGGCGGGTGAGCAGCTGGTGGCTCGCCATGAACTCGACGATCCCGCAGGTTTCGAAGCCCTGCCGCGGATCGCCGAAGCCGGGCCGTGCGTTCTCGTCCCCGGCGAAGCCGCCGCCGGGGAACTGGCCGTACGCCGCCATGACGGTGTTGTAGTCCTCGTAAGTGGCCTGGGTGAGACTCGCGTTGCCGGACCGCAGCGCGTATTGGGCGGGTTCGCGGAAGCCCTGGGCGATGTTGACGTTGTGCAGGCTGGGGAGGTTGTTCACCCAGCTGGCGCCGTAGGCGTGGATCTTGTCGGCGAGGTCGAGCAGGAAGGCGTCGCCGGTGCGGTTGAAGAGCCAGAAGACGCTGTCGAGGCCGTCGCCCCAGCGGACGGACACCCAGCTGGAGTCGAAGGCGCTCTTGCCCTGGGCGTTCATGTAGCGGAGGAACCGAGTGAGGAACGGGATGACGCGGGTGTCGGCGGTGAACTCCTGCCAGGAGCGCAGGGCCTGCAGGAGCGGGAGGTACGGCCAGAAGTCGGGGCCGTTGTTGAGCGCGGTGCGCAGGGCGGTGGGACCGAAGAAGCCGTCGGACTGCTGGGTGCCGACGATGGCGTCGATCCACTTCTTGGCGGTGGCCTTCGCGGTGGCGTCGCCGGTGACGGCGGCGAGGTCGACGTAGCCGCGCAGCCAGTAGGGCACCTCTTCCCAGCCGGGGCGTTCGGGGTGGACCCAGCCGCTGGTGGCGAAGTCGAGGAAGTGCGAGGTTTCGGGGTAGTGGCCGCAGAGGCCGTCGAGCTGGAGTCGCAGCTGGCCGGCGAGCCAGCCTTTCGCGGTGACGGCGCCCGGAGGGAGTTTCAGGAAGGCGGCGGGCTTGAGCGGGGCGGCGTTGGGTGTGTAGAGCCCACCCGACGCGGCGGTCGCCTTGGGGGCGTTCACCCCGGTCAGGAGAGCGGCGGCAACGGTTCCGGTGACGAACTGCCTGCGGTTCAGCGACACGGCACGGCCTCCGCTCACATTTACAACGTTGTAAAAGTAGGTTTACCGGGTAGATACAACGTTGTAAATCCGCCATTCGTCGGTGGTCGCCCAGCGCCCCAATGTGGCCTTCGGTGCGTCAGACGCACCGAAGGCCGCCTTGGGTGCGTCACACGCAACCAAGGCCACATTGGGGTTGTTTCAACCTGGTTGTGGCTGGTCAGCATGGCGCGGCCGGACCGTTGTCCTTACACAGGAGCAACTGCCG